>NZ_CP136695.1:0-4132234 GCF_032923285.1 Cobetia amphilecti | reverse complement strand
TCCTTGTGCTCAGAAAAAATCATAGGCGCGAAGGTCATGCGTGGGATAAGCCATGTGTGACATGTGTGGAAAGGCACGCATAGAGACGTCAGCAGATCCGCTGTGCAGAAAGAAGGCCGAAGGAAACGCCCCTGTCACTGATGTGGCAGGGGCGTTTTTGCATTCTCGGCACCTTGGGCAAGCGGGATAAAGAAGAGCAAAGAGGCTGTGGAAAACTCAAGATTCGTCAGTGCAGGAGCTATCCATACGAACTCGCGACAGCTGTTTTCCCTCCAGTGTGCTGCCGGGTGCCTGGAGCCCTTTTGATCCGGAAACAGTCACGAAAAAAGCCCTGCCACACAGGATGTGACAGGGCTTTGAGTTGATGATCTTGCTCGATTGTCTTGTGCGATCAGCTTGCTCTATTTCAGCGACTACAGAGCAAGGCCTGGAGTGTGCTTCATGACTTGGCGAGCCAGAACCACCAGACAATGGCAGCGATCAGGCCGAACCCTAGCAGATTGATGGCCATGCAGATCATGCTGACGCTCCTTGTGAGGTGGTGGCGGTATTCTCGGGGTTACTCGTTGCGGATCCAGCTGCACTCGGGGGCGTATAGCGACGCAGACGATTGGCATTGGTCACGACTGTGACCGATGACAGGGACATGGCCAGCCCCGCGATGACCGGCGACAGCAACATGCCCGTGAAGGGGTAGAGGATGCCCGCGGCAATCGGGATGCCGATCAGGTTGTAGCCGAAGGCTCCCACCAGGTTCTGCTTGATGTTGCGCAGGGTGGCCTGGCTGATCGCGATCGCATCCGCGACCCCGCCCAGCGACGGCTGCATCAACGTGATACCGGCGGTCTCGATGGCGACATCGGTACCTTCGCCCATCGCGAAGCCGACATCGGCCAGCGCCAGCGCCGGCGCATCATTGATGCCATCGCCGACCATGCCCACTACATGACCTTCCTGCTGCAGCCGCGCGATCTCATCGTGCTTGTCATCCGGTGAGACGCCGGCACGGTAATCATCGATACCGGTCTCGCGCGCCACGGCCGCTGCCGTGTGAGGGTTGTCACCGGTCAGCATGATCACCTTGAGGCCGATGGCATGCAGGCGAGCGATGGCATCGCGGCTATCCTCACGCAGCGGATCGGCCAGGCCGAAGACGGCGAGCAATTCATCGTCGCGAGCCATCAGGATCAAGGTGCGCGCATTGTCTTCCAGCGCAGCGATCTGCTCGCTGAGAGGGGCCAGGCTGATGCCTGCCTCTTCCAGCATGGCAGCGTTGCCCATGCGCCAGGTGCGACCTGCATCATCCTGGGCCTGAATGCCGCGTCCGCTGATGGTCTGGTAGTCATGGAAGGCCTTGCTGCGCGAGGCATCGGGGCGTCTGGCTTCGATATGTGCCAGCAGTGCCGCGGCCAGCGGGTGCTCGGAGCCCCGCTCCAGTGCATATGCTGCATCCAGTACGGCTTCCTCGTCTTCCCCTTCGAGGAGCGAGACCTCGGTGACTTCCGGCTTGCCGCGTGTCAGGGTGCCGGTCTTGTCGACCACCAGTGCGGTCAAGCGACTGGCGGTCTGCAGTGCCTCACCGCTGCGTACCAGTACGCCATGTTCCGCCGCCTTGCCGACCCCGATCATGGTCGAGATCGGCGTCGCCAGGCCCAGCGCACACGGGCAGGCGATGACGAGTACCGCCGTCGCGACCACCAGCATATGCACGCCGGTCGGCGCAGGACCGAAGTTGAACCACACCAGCGCCGCGACGATGGCGATGATCATCACGCTGGGCACGAACACGCCGGAGATGGTGTCAGCCAGCCGGCCGATCGGCGGGCGCGAATTCTGCGCCTGACGCACCTGGCTGATGATGCGCCCCAGGCGCGTCTCGCTACCGACACGCTCGACCTCGAAGACCAGACTGCCACGCGTATTGAGCGTACCGGCGGCTACCTCGTCGTCGATACCGCGTGACACGGGCAGTGGCTCACCGCTGAGCATCGATTCATCGATATGGCTCTGGCCCTCGGTGACCCTGCCATCCACCGGGATGCGCTCACCGGGGCGGATGCGCACCTGGTCCCCGCTGCGGACCTCGTTGATATCGATCTCGCGCTCTTCACCGTCGCGGATCACGCGAGCCGTGCGAGTCTGCAGATCCAGCAGCGCGCGCAGCGCCTGCTGAGTACGGCCCCGGGCGCGGACTTCCAGCGCCTGCCCCAGGCTGATCAAGCCGATGATCATGGTCGAGGCTTCAAAGTAGAGCCCGCGCGCCGCCGGGGGCACGCTGTCGGGGAACAGCAGCACGCCCATGGAGTAAAGCCATGCCGCCCCGGTACCGAGCGCCACCAGCGTATCCATGTTGGCCTGGTGGTGCGTGAAGGCCTTCCAGGCGCTGGTGAAGAAGCTGCGTCCTGCCGTGGCGAGCACGCCCAGCACGGCGACGCCGATCGCCAGCCACACCCCGCGCTCGAGCCCCTCGAAGCCGGGATGATGGAAGAACATGCTGATCATCAGGGGGATACCGATGCCCAGTGACAGCACGCTGTCACGGACACGAGAGCGATATTCCTGATCGGCGTCCTCTTGCTGTTGCTGCTCACCGGCCTGCGCGTCTTCCACCAGGCTTGCCCCGTAGCCTACGGCTTCGATGGCAGAGACGATCTCGTCGGGAGCGAGGCGGCTCGTGACCTGGGCGGTGCGCGAGGCGAAGTTGACCTGCGCCTGCTCCACTCCATCCAGGCCATCCAGTGCCTTCTGGATCGTCGCCACGCAGCTGGCGCAGGTGACGCCGGACAGCGAGAACTCGGCGCTTGCGCTATCGGCTGGCTGACTCGCAGTCGCTGCCTTGTTTGCAGTACCTGACGCGTTCGCAGCGCCTGACTTGCTCGCAACGGCTGGCGTATCAGCAGCCGGCGCGGCTTGAGCTTCAGCCTCCTCGGCGGGGGCCTCAAGCGAATAGTCCGTCTCGAGGATGATTCTTTCGAGCAGCCCGCGCGGCAGACAGGTGTCCACGTCGAGAATGTCTTCTTTCGGCGTGCCAGTGACTTGCGCAGCCCCATCCCAGTGCTGGATGGCCTCGCGCAATCTGGCGACGCACTTCTGGCAGTGCATGCCGTACACCGACAGATCGTGATGGGCGCGTTTCGGCAGGGCTTCCTCCTTGAGGGGGTAGCCGCAGTCGTCCGCGACTTCCTGCAGTGCCGTGGATGACAACTGGCTGTGCATCAGCAACAGTTCTGCGTCAGGCGCGCCGAGCAACTCGGCCTGCGGGTCCTGCGCCTGCAGGGCACGACGAATCCTGCTGACACAGCCCTGACAATGGATGCCTGGCGCCTGCAGAAGGCGTGTCTCGGGAAGTGATGTGGTCATCATGATTGCCCCCCGTCGCGGCGTTTGGAAGTGGAAGCGGTGTCGGGCACGTCCTGCGGAAAGCCTTCGATCAGACAGCACACGCTGTTGCCGTCCGGCACGCCATCCGGCAGGTCCTGCCAGCAATCCAGCGCCTGCTCCATGCGCTCTGCGAGGGCTTCCAGCTCACGAATGCGCTCGCGCACTCTCGGCAGGTGCTGTCGCAGCAGGTCACGAACCAGCGGGCACGGCGAGTCGTGCTGGTCCGCCTGCTCGAGAATCTGTTTGATGTCGGCAAGGCTGAAGCCCAGCTGGCGTGCCTGACTGATGAATTTGAGGCGTACCAGCGCCTGCTCATCGAAGCGCTGGTAGTTGTTGACGGGATCACGTCGGGCCGTGATCAGCCCCTGGCGCGTGTAATGGCGAACGGTTTCGGCGGTGACGCCCCCCGCGCGGGCCAGTTCAGCGACTTTCATTGCATCATCTCCTGGAGATCAAGAGTGGCGGAGAGAGCATTCGGCTGCCCTGAAGGTCTGTCGGCAGCCAATGTTCCGTGACTGATCATCAGTGTAAGACTTATGTGTTGCACATAGGTCAAGCGAGCCGATACATACGAAAAAGCTGATGTTCGACCAATAGGCTAGAGGGGGGAGCAGAGGGGGCTGTCGTGTTTTAAACGCTGGCGACGAGGCACTAAATCGTCGCCAGGTCATGGGTTTAGCAGCACGTGACAGTGCAGACATGAATGAAAGTTCCCTGAATACTAGAAATCTCCCTATTCAAACAAACGTTCGCCCTTGACTTGAACGCACGACTCGCCCAAAACGTAGGTGACAGAGCTATGCATCAACGAATGATAACAACAACATGCGGCTCTCCAGCCACCTGCAATGGGACGCCATCCATAATGAAAAACAAGATGAACAAACTCACCCTCGGGGTCGCTCTGGCAGCGGCTGCCACGGCTTATGCCGGTGGCGTTCACGCGGGGGCCTTCCAGCTGAACGAGCAGAGTGTCAGCACCCAGGGCACCTCCTTCGCCGGGCGCGCCTCGAATGCCAATGATGCCTCTACCGTGTTCGGCAACCCGGCCGGCATGTCCTTCCTGGATCGTGCCCAGATCACCGGCGGTGTGACCTATCTGGACGTCAATACCGATATTGATGTCGCCAGCGCGAATGATGCACTCGGCCGCCCGGTATCAGGGAGTGATGACGGCGACATGGTGCCAGGGGCGGCAGTGCCTTCCTTCTATTACGTGCAGCCGATGAACGACCGGGTAGCACTGGGCTTCGGGGTCTACGCGCCCTTTGGCGTGATCACCGATTATGGTTCTGATTTCCGCGGCCGTTATTTCGCCAATTACAGTGAAGTCGAGGTGGTCACCGCCCAGCCGACCATTTCCTACCGCATCAATGACAAGTGGGCCATCGGCGCCGGTGTGACCTACAACAGCGTCAAGGGTGAGCTGACGTCGAATACTCTCGATGCTGGCACAGGCGATGGCAAGGTCAAGATCAAGGGCGACGACGCCGCCTGGGGCTACAACGTCGGGGTCATCTTCCAGCCGGTGGAAAGTACCCGTCTCGGTCTGTCCTATCGCTCCAAGGTGGATTACAGCCTGGAAGGTGAGGCCAAGTACAACAATGTCTTCACTGGCACGGGCTTCGCGAATACCGAGCAGGATGCGTCGCTGGACGTGACCTTGCCGGAAAGCATCGACTTCTCCGTGACGCACAAGCTGGATGATCGCTGGACGTTGATGGCGGGCGTGACCTGGGTGCACTGGAGCCGCTTCGACGAGATCGCGGTGGAAGTCGACAACATGAGCGACATCGTCGAGGAGCAGGGCTACGAAGACAGCTGGCAGTACGCGGTCGGTCTGAGCTATCAGCTCAATCCGCAGTGGGTGCTGCGCACCGGCATGGCCTTCGATGACAGCCCGACCGTGGACGAGCATCGCAGCGCGCGTATCCCGTCCGGTGACCGGACCATCTTCTCGCTGGGGGCCGGCTGGACGCCGATGCCGGAGCTGACCATCGACATGGCCTACACCTACCTGTGGGAAGAGACGGCCACCGTCAGCCTGAGCGAGCCCAACCGTGGCACCTATGAAGCCGATTACGAGAATGAAGCGCATGGCTTCGGTCTCGGCGCGACCTATCGCTTCTGAGTACGTCAGCGGCTGAAACCCTGAACTGGTCTCGGGACAACCGATACAACCGACAAAAAAACGCCCGGTCATATGACCGGGCGTTTTTTTGTCGCCCCTGCCGGGTTCATCAGGCAAGGGGGAACTATCGCCTCAGCGCGAGCATTGGCGAACCGTCACCAGCGTCTGACATGACGATCAGAAGTCGTAACGCGCCAGGAACATCAGTTGGTCGCGGTCGGCGCTGTACTCGCTGCCGTCTGACTGGCGGCTGTTGTCGAAGCGATACTCGGTGGCCAGCGTCAGGTCCTTGACCCGCCAGGCCGCGCCCAGAATCTGATAGGCGTAGCGTGCTTCGCTGTCGGCGTCCTCCAGGTGATTCAAGCCACCGTAGAGCTCGACACTGTCATCGCCCCAGATGACCTCCTTGAACTTGTAGTTGACCACGAATTCCGCGCCGCGCGCCTTGTCGACGAAATCTTCCGAGGAGTCCAGGGTGCTGCCGGCGATGTGGTTGCGATATTCCCCGCCGACGAGGGCGATGTACCAGTTGCCCGGTGACCAGTGGCCGCCGAGCAGCCAGGCATCGATATCGCCGTTCTCGCTGTTGCCGCTCTCGTAGTCGCTCAGCTCCGTATGGTGGAAGACGCCGCCCACCGTGAAGTCCTCGTTCGGGTGCCAGTTGAGCGCGGCTTCATAGCTGTAGTCACGCTCATACCCCGAATACTCGGTCTCGGTGGTGAAGACGCCATCCTCGAAGAGGGAGGTCTCGTTGCTGTGCTGGCCATCATGGCCGAGCTGGTAGAGCAGGCCGACAGTGACGTCGTCGAAGCCCTTCTTCCAGTAGAGCGAGTTGTCCGGCCGCCCCGTGCCATGCAGGCCGCCGTCACCGCTGCGGCCTTCGAAGGTGCCGGACGCCTCGCCACCATTGATCCAGAACCAGTCGGTGTTGACGGCCACCATGTCGTACCAGGGGCCATACTGCTTGCCGACCGTGAAGCTGCCCCATTTCTCGTGGGCCGCTCCGGCATAGAGCATGCGCTTGTAGTGAGCATCGGTGCCGTCCTTGAACCAGGGATCGAAGCCCCATTCGGCGCGGATGATGGAGCTCCAGCCCTGCTCGAACTGATGCTCGTGGATCAGGCGCACCCGCGAGCCGCCGTTGTAGATCTCATCGTGTGCGCCATCCTGGATCACCGCAAACGCCGCCAGGCGGCCACTGAACTCGACGCGGTCGGTATCCGTCTTGTAGACCTCGATGGCCTGGGCCATGGGGCTCATGCTCAGCAGTCCCGTGCCGAGCAGGGCTGCGCCAATCGCGTGACGCAGTCGTGAGTGAGTGTGAAGGGGGATGCTGGCTGTTGTTGTTGTAGGTTGCATCGTCATCCTGTGCATGTCTTTCCATCGGTGTGGGTAATGCCGGAGCGTCCTGCTCCGGCCTCGGTCGGGTGCAAGCACCCGGTTGGCAGCCAATGTCGATTCGTGTGAGCGACTCGGCTGCCCTTGCCCGGGGCGAGGCCGGGCGCTCATCGCCACCCTTCAGACAGGCAGCGATGAGGCCCTGCGCCTTTTCCCAGGCAAAGCGGGGTCTTGATGGGCGCCGCAGCGCCCATCAGGCATGTCGTCTTTTCAGGATGTCAGTGGTGCGTCTGGCCCAGGTCCGGGGCGAAGGCAGCCTGCATCAATTCACGCGTATAACGCTCACGGGGTGCCTCGAAGATGGCGTGGGTACTGCCGCTTTCCACCACCTCGCCTTCCTTCATCACGATGAGGTGGTCTGACAGCGCACGCACGACCGCCAGGTCATGGCTGATGAACAGATAGGTCAGGCCGTGGCGCGCCTGGAGGTCGCGCAGCAGGTCGATCACCGTGACCTGTACCGAGCGGTCCAGCGCCGAGGTCGGCTCGTCCAGCAGCAGGAATTCCGGCTTGAGCACCAGGGCGCGCGCGATGGCGATGCGCTGGCGCTGACCGCCGGAGAACTCATGTGGATAGCGATTGCGCATGCCGGGGTCGAGGCTGACCTCGCTCAGGGCGTCGCAGACCCGCGCATCGCGCTGGGCGCGCTTGAGCTCGGGGTGATGCACGCGCAGGCCTTCGCTGATGATCTCGCCCACGGTCAGGCGCGGTGACAGGGAGCCGAAGGGGTCCTGGAAGACGACCTGCATGCGCGAGCGCAAGGGGCGCATGCCTGACTTGTCCAGCGGCATGATATCGACGCCATCGAAGCTGATCTGGCCCTGGCTCTTGAGCAGGCGCAGCAGGGCACGCCCCAGCGTCGACTTGCCGGAGCCGGACTCGCCGACGATGCCGATAGTCTGGCCGCGTCGCACCTCGAGATCGATGCCGCGCACCGCCTCGAAGGCGACCTTGGGGCCGAACAGCGGACGCTTGATGGTGAAACTGACACGCACATCGCGCGCCGACAGCAGCACCGGTGCATCCGCTGCCACCGGCGCCTTCTCGCCGGCCGGTTCGGCATCGATCAGCATGCGGGTGTAGGCATGCCGCGGGCTTTCGAAGACGTCGTGGGTGGCGCCGGTTTCCAGCAGCTCGCCGTGACGCATCACGCAGACGCGGTCCGCGAAGTGGCGCACGATGCTCAGGTCGTGGGTGATGAACAGGATCGCCATGCCATAGCGCTGCTGCAGCGACTTGAGCAGCCGCAGGATCTGCGCCTGCACCGTGACATCCAGCGCGGTGGTCGGCTCATCGGCGATCAGCAGGTCCGGCTCGCAGGCCAGCGCGATGGCGATCATCACGCGCTGACGCTGGCCACCGGACAGCTCGTGGGGATAGCTGTCGATACGTCGCGCCGGCTCCGGGATGCCGACCTGCTCTAGCAGTTCCAGCGCCTTGTGGCGAGCCGCGCGGCCCTTGAGGTCACGATGCAGTGCCAGTACCTCGATGATCTGGCGCCCGATGCGGTGCAGCGGATTGAGCGAGGTCATCGGCTCCTGGAAGACGGTGGCGATGCGGTTGCCGCGCAGCTCGCGCATGCGCCGCGTCGAGGCACTCAGCAGGTCTTCGCCGCGCAGGCGGATGGCACCCTTGATCTCGGCGAGTTCCGGCAGCAGGCGCAGGATGGCGGTGGACGTGACCGACTTGCCGGAGCCGGATTCGCCGACCAGCGCCAGCGTCTCGCCCTTGTTGAGGGTGAAGCTGACGCCCTTGACGGCGGGTACCGCGCCGTCCGGCAACTGGAAGTCGACCTTGAGGTCATCGATCTCCATCAGCGGCGGCGTGCCCGGCGCCTCGGCGGCCAGTCCCAGGCGGGTCAGGGTGTCGGCGCGGGCCTGGTCGGCGGCGTTGCGTGCTGGCGGCAGGCTGGAGGAGGTGCCGGAGGTAGAGGGTGAAGAAGTCATGATCAGCGCTCCGGTTCAGCGAGTCTTGGGGTCGAGGGCATCACGCAGCCCATCGCCGAGGAAGTTGAGGCAGAACAGGGTCGCGGCGAGGAAGGCCGAGGGCACCAGCAGCATCCAGGGTGCGGTCTCCATCATGTCCTTGCCTTCGGAGATCAACACGCCCCACGAGGTCAACGGTTCCTGCACGCCGAGACCGAGGAACGACAGGAAGCTTTCCAGCAGGATGACCTTGGGCACCGTCAGCGTGACGTAGACGATCACCGGGCCCAGCGCATTGGGGATCAGGTGGCGGGTGACCACCTGCAGGTCGCGCACCCCCAGCGCATGCGCCGCCTCCACGAATTCGCGCTTCTTGAGCGCCAGCACCTGGCCGCGCACGATGCGCGACATGTCCAGCCACTCCACCGCGCCGATGGCGGCATAGATCAGGAAGATGTTGCGACCGAACACCACCATCAGCAGGATCACCAGGAACATGAACGGCAGCGAATACATGATGTCGACGAAGCGCATCATCAGGTTGTCGGTACGTCCGCCGAAGTAGCCGGAGACGGCGCCGTAGAGCACGCCGATCACCAGGCTGACGAAGGTGGCGACCAGCGCCACCGACAGCGAGATCTGGCCGCCATGCAGGGTACGGGTCAGCAGGTCGCGGCCGTTGACGTCGGTGCCGAAGACGTGGCCGGAGGCCAGGTCCGGGCCGGTGCCGATGGCGTTCCAGTCGACTTCATCGAGTTCGAAGGGCGTCAGCCACGGGCCGATCAGGCAGGCCAGCACGATGATGGCCATCACCACCAGGCTGCACATGGCAGCGCGGTTCTGCTTGAGACGACGCCAGGCGTCGCGGGTCAGGCTGTCGCCTGCCGGCGCGGCAGGAGGCTGGCCGTCGAAGGCACTGGCACCGCCGGTGCCGTGGGGAGCGGGAGTTGTCTGTGACATGTCAGGGCCTCGGGTCAGTCGTCGTAGCGGATCTGCGGGTCGAGCATGCTGTAGAGCAGATCGACGATCAGGTTGAGCAGCAGGATCAAGGCGCCATAGAAGACCACCGTGCCCATCACCAGGGTGTAGTCACGATTGAGCGCACCCTGCACGAAGTAACGGCCGATGCCGGGAATGCCGAAGATCTGCTCGATCACCACCGAGCCGGTGATGATGCCGGCGATGGCTGGGCCGAGATACGAGACCACCGGCAGCATCGCCGGTCGCAATGCATGGCGCAGAATCACCTTCCACTCGCTCAGCCCCTTGGCGCGGGCGGTGCGGATGTAGTGACTGCCGAGCACCTCGATCATGCTGGCGCGCATCATGCGGGCGATGTAGGCGATCTGCTGGATGGAGAGCGCCACCACCGGCAGCAGCAGGTTCTGCCAGGCGCCACCGTTCCAGCCACCGGCCGGCAACCAGCCGAGCAGCACGCCGAACACCAGCGCCAGCAGCGGGGCGATCACGAAATTGGGCACCGCAATCCCCGCCAGCGCAGTACTCATCACCACGTAATCCGCCGTCGAGTTGCGCCGGATGGCCGCGATCACCCCCAGCGGCACCCCGATCAGCAGCGCGGCCAGAATCGCCCACATGCCCAGCTCCAGGCTGGCCGGGAAGCCCTGGCTGATCAGCTCGCTGACATCGAAGTCCTTGTACTTGAAGGACGGGCCGAGATCGCCCTGCACCAGATCGCCCAGATAGCGCAGATACTGCATCGGCAATGGCTCATCCAGGTGATAGGCCGCGCGCAGGTTCTGCTCGATTTCCGGGGGCAGGCGGCGCTCGCCATCGAAGGGCCCGCCCGGGGCGACCCGCATCAGGAAGAACGACAGGGTGATCACGATCAGCAGGGTGGGAATCGCCTGCAGCAACCGTTTGAGGGTGTAGCTCAGCATCCAGTGCTCCGTCCGGGCCGCTGCCCGGGTGTGTCGTTGTTATTGGTGACTGTCGTCTGTCAGTGCGAGGTATCGAGCTGCAGATAGCGACTCGGGTGCACGTCCAGCGCATTGGGCGCCCAGCCGCTGATGGCGGGGTCGACCAGGCTGGAGGTGACATAGTCGTAGAGCGGCAGCACCACATCGTTGTCGAGCAGATACTGCTCGGCGTCGTGGAGCTGGCGCTGGCGGGTGCCGACGTCTCCTTCACGCGCCGCCGCCTCGATCAGCGCATCGTAGGTCGGCGAGCTGAGCCCGGGCGCGTTGGAGGTGTTGTCGCTGCTGAAGGCGTTCAGGAAGTCGTAGGCATCGGCGATGGTCGCGATCATGCCGTAACGGCCGACCTCGAAATCGCCCAGCGCCAGATCGCGGTAATGCACCGCGGCCTCGGTGTTGGTCAGCGTCACCTTCACGCCCAGCGGTTTCCACATCGCGCCCAGGGCCACGGCGATCTTCTTGTGGTCTTCCAGGGTGTTGTAGCGCAGGGTCAGCTCAAGCGGGGTATCCGGGCCGTAGCCCGCGTCGGCCATCAGTTCGCGCGCCTTCGCCATGCGCCGGTCCATCGACCAGTCAGCGAAGTCGAAGCGCGCGCCCTGATGCTCACTCAATGCCTTGGGCACGAAGTGCCAGGAGGGAATCTGGCCCATGCCGAGAATGCGCTCGGTGATCACCTCACGGCGCGTGGCCAGATTCAGCGCGCGACGAATGCGCGGGTCGGCCACCGGCGAGCCATCACGCAGATTGAAGACATAGAAGTACTCGCCGAGGATCGGGTAGGTCTGCAGGGCAGCGGCCAGATTGTCCTGGATCCAGGTGTAATGGCTGGCGGGCACACCGTAGGCGATCTCGACTTCGCCTGAGCGGAAGCGATTGAGTGCGGCATGACTCTCCTCGATGGGCAGGTAGACCACCTCATCGAGCGCGACCGTGTCCGCCGCGTGATAGCGCGGATTGGGTGTCAGGCGAATCTCGGCCTGGGGCGACCACGTCTTGAGCACGAAGGCGCCTGAGGTGGCCATGTTGGCCGGTCGGGTCCAGTCAGCGCCCTTGGCCGCGATCACATGGCGTGGCAGCGGGGCGGCTTCGCTCATCGCCAGTGTCTGCTCCAGCGTCGCCGAGGGGTGACTGAGGGTGATGGTGAGCGTCTGCGCATCCGGCGCGGCCACGCCGAGTTGCTCCGGTGCCAGCGCACCGGTATTCACCGCGCGGGCATTGACGATCGGGTAGTAGAGCGTGGCGTTGTGGGCCGCGGTGGCGGGTGTCAGCAGGCGGCGCAGCGCGAAGACCGCATCCTGGGCGGTCAGCGGCGTGCCGTCTGACCATTCGAGCCCTTCGCGCAGATGGAAGGTCCAGCTCAGCCCATCGGCGGACGACTCCCAGCGCTCTGCCAGCCCGGGAATCAGCTCGCCGTCGGCGGAGTAGGCGATCAGCGGCTCGAACAGATCACGCGTGATGCGTGTCTCCCAGGTGCCGTTGGTCTGTTGCGGGTCCAGCGAGCCGGGCTCGGCGCCATTGGCGATACGCAGGATCTGCTCGCTCTGGCTGGTGGATTCTGCTGCCATGGCGCTGCCGGAAGCGCCGAGGGAGAGGGGAAGAACGGGCAGCAGCAGGCCTGCGCTGAGGCTTGCCGCGCATTGCATCGGTGAGGTGGGGGACATGCATGAACTCCTTGTCACGCCCGTGGGGCGCGACGTCATCTTCTGGTGCCATCCTTGGCAGATGCCACGCTCCTGCCCTGACGGACACGAGCGTGGACCCATGACGATCTAGAGAGCGGCGAGCCAGCTCAGAGGCTCACAGGGCTCGCCTCACTCGGAGAACGAGACCCAGCGCGAGCGGTGGGTATCCTCGATGTTGTTCTTCCAGCCGCTGAGCTTGGGGTTCACCAGATTGCGCGACACGTAGTAGTAGATCGGCAGCACGGCGTAGTCATCCAGCGCCTTGCGCTCGGCGTCCTGCATCAGTGCCTCGCGATCCTCCATGTCGAGCGTATTGGCAGCCTCTTGCATGTCGTCATCCAGCGCACTGTTGGAATAGGCGCCGTAGTTGTTGGGCACGCCGCTTTCCAGCAGGTTGAGGAAGTTCTGGGCGTCGTTGTAGTCGCCTATCCAGCCGGCGCGGCCGACATCGAACTTGCCCTGGCGCATGTCCTCGTAGTGCACCGCGACTTCGGCGTTCAGCAGATTGACCTTCACGCCCAGCGGCTTCCACATCGCGGCGGCGGCGATGGCCACCTTCTTGTGGTCTTCGCTGGTGTTGTAGCGCAGGGTCAACTCCAGCGGGTTGTCCGGACCGTAGCCGGCGTCTTCCATCAGGGACCTGGCCTTCTGCATGCGCTCATCCATCGACATGTCCTTGAAGGCCATCTCCTGGATGTCGTAATGGTTCACGCCGGTAGGCACGAAGCTGTAGGCCGGCACTTCGCCGGTGCCGAGAATCTTGTCGGTGATGATGTTGCGGCGGATGGAGAGGTTGAGCGCCTCACGCACGCGCGGGTCTGCCGTGGCATGGCCATCGCGCGAGTTGAGCACGTAGTAGTAGATGCCCAGGTAGGGCGCGACGTGGGTGGCGTCCGGCAGGTTGTCCTTCAGCCAGCCGTATTGCTGGGTCGGGAATTCACGCGCGATATCGATCTCGCCGGCGCGGAAGCGCTTCAGGGCGCTGTTGCGCTCCTCGATGGGGTAGTAGATCACCTCATCCAGCGCGACCTCCCTGGCATCGTGGAACTCAGGATTCTTGAGCGCGACGATGCGGGTCTGCGGCTGCCACTCGCTCAGCTCGAAGGCACCGTTGGAGACCATCTTGCCGGGGTCGGTCCAGTCCTTGCCGTACTTCTCCACCACATGTTTCGGCAGCGGATAGGCGGTGTAGTGAGACAGCTGATCCAGGAAGTAGGGGGTCGGGCGCTCGAGGGTGATCTCGAGGGTGTGATCATCCACGGCACGCACGCCGAGGGTGTCCGGCTCGGCCTCGCCGCTGTTGATGGCCTTGGCGTTCTTGATCGGATACAGGATGTAGGCGTAATCCGAGGCATTTTCCGGCGTCATGATGCGCTTGAGCGCGTACACGAAGTCCTCGGCGGTCACCGGCTCACCGTCTGACCACTTGCCATCCTCGCGCAGCGTGAAGGTGTAGGTCTTGCCATCGTCGGAAATCTGCCACGACTCGGCCGCGCCGGGGATGCGCTCGCCATCGGCGGCTTCGGTGACCAGCCCCTCGAAGAGGTCGCCCACCACGTCATTTTCCCAGGTGCCGGAGATCTGCTGCGGGTCCAGCGAGGCCGGTTCGCCCATGATCGCCAGCTTGAGCGTGTCGGCCATGATGCCCTGGGAGGCAACGATGCCCCCGGCCAGCAGCAGAGAGCCTGCCAGGCGTTTGAGCGCGAAGCGTCCGGGGAGCACCGGGGTGCGAGAGGGGGAGTACAGTCGTGCCATGATAGGGAGGCTCGCTATTGTTGTTAGGGGTAATACGAGTGTCGCCTTTTACCATCGAATCTTTTCCTGCCCGCTGTCCATGTTAAAAATTGGATGGCTTATGCATGCATTCGATAAACGTCATGCAAGGCGTGGAAACTCGGGCCATTCGGGGCTGACGGACCTTTGAATGACTTTGGTCGTACTCGTCCCCTGGCCGCTGATGGGTGGCTGGGCTGGCAGCCGAGAGCCGCCGCTTGCCCGCTGGCCACGGATGATGGGCCGGGCATGGTCGCCACGCCGGGAAATGGCTACAATATCGGGCTTTGCGCGCTGTCGATCTGCACATGCACCCTCGGGTGGCATGTGGCGGAGCCCGTCGCTTGCGACAGGATCGCCGCGCACCCATTCACGCATCATCGCCTCAAGACAGGACGACCATGCAAGAGATCAATCCGATCACCAACCTCATCAAGGACCTGTCCGAAAGGGCAGAAGTCCTGAGGGGGTACCTTTGACTATGCCGAAAAGCAGGATCGGCTAGAGGAAGTCACTCGCGAGCTCGAGAATCCGGATGTCTGGAATGACCCGGACTACGCGCAGAAGCTCGGCAAGGAGCGTGCGTCGCTGGAGCTGGTCGTCAAGACCCTCGACGACATGAGCAACGGTCTGTCCGACTGCTCCGATCTGCTGGAAATGGCGGTCGAGGAAGAGGATGAAGGCACCGTGGACGAAGTCGTCCGCGAGCTGGACCAGCTCAAGGCCAGTCTCGAGAAGCTCGAGTTCCGCCGCATGTTCTCGGGTGAGATGGACGCCAACAACGCCTACCTCGACATCCAGGCAGGCTCCGGCGGTACCGAAGCGCAGGATTGGGGCAACATGTTGCTGCGCATGTACCTGCGCTGGGCCGAGCATCACGGTTTCAAGACCGAGATCGTCGAGGCGAGCGCTGGTGAAGTCGCCGGCATCAAGTCCGCGACCATCCACGTCGAGGGTGATTACGCCTTCGGTTGGCTGCGCACCGAGCTTGGCGTGCACCGTCTGGTCCGCAAGAGTCCCTTCGACTCCGGCGGCCGTCGTCACACCTCGTTCGCGTCCGTGTTCGTGTCGCCGGAAATCGATGACAACATCGAGATCGACATCAATCCGGCCGACCTGCGCACCGATACCTATCGCTCCTCCGGCGCCGGTGGTCAGCACGTCAACACCACCGACTCCGCGGTACGTATCACCCACGTGCCGACAGGCATCGTGGCGGCCTGCCAGACCGAGCGTAGCCAGCACTCCAACCGTGACCGCGCCATGAAGATGCTGAAGGCGCGTATCTACGAAGCCGAGATGCAGAAGCGCAACGCCGCCAAGCAGGAACTCGAGGACTCCAAGTCCGATATCGGCTGGGGCAGCCAGATCCGCTCCTACGTCCTCGATGACCAGCGCATCAAGGACCTGCGGACCAGCGTCCAGTCGAGCAACTGTGACAAGGTGCTCGACGGCGACCTCGATGACTTCATCGTCGCCAGCCTCAAGATGGGGCTCTGAGCGCGAGTAACCTCGCGGCCCAGTGCCTATTCGCCTCCGCCGGTCTCGCCGGCGGAGGCCACGAATCCCCGTATCGCGGTCAGTACTGATGGTCACAATCGTCAGGCTGATCATGATCTGTCGTGGCCCAGGCCATGACCCTTTGACACGAGACAGGCCCCTCCATGTCGACAGAGCAGACCCCCGCCATTGATGAGCAGCAGGCCGCCGAACAGGCTCAGGAAGAGAACCGCCTGATCGCCGAACGTCGCGCCAAGCTGAACGCCCGCCGTGAGCAGGCCGCCGCCGAAGGCAAGAGTGCCTTCCCGAATGATTTCCGTCGTGACAGCCTCGCCGCTGACCTGATGGAAGAGCTGGGCGAGAAGGACAAGGCCGAGCTGGAGACGCTGGACCGCAAGGCCGCCGTCGCCGGGCGTATCATGCGCAAACGTGGCCCCTTCATCGTGCTGCAGGAAGTCTCCGGCCAGATTCAGCTCTACGTCGACAAGAAGGGCCTGCCGGAAGCGCTGCTCGAGGACATCAAGAGCTGGGATATCGGTGACATCGTCGGTGCCAGCGGTCCGGTGCACAAATCCGGCAAGGGCGATCTGTACGTCATGATCGAAAGCGCCCAGCTGATGACCAAGAACCTGCGTCCGCTGCCGGACAAGTTCCACGGTCTGTCCGATCAGGAAATGCGCTATCGCCAGCGTTATGTCGACCTGATCATGAACGAGCAGTCACGCCGCACCTTCGCGCTGCGTGCCGGCATCGTCGCCTCCATCCGTCGCTTCCTCAGCGATCGCGGCTTCATGGAAGTCGAGACGCCGATGCTGCAGCAGATTCCGGGTGGCGCGACCGCACGTCCGTTCATCACGCACCACAATGCGCTGGACATGGAAATGTACCTGCGCATCGCGCCGGAGCTGTACCTCAAGCGTCTGGTGGTGGGTGGCTTCGAGCGCGTGTTCGAGATCAACCGCAACTTCCGCAACGAAGGGCTGTCGACGCGTCACAACCCCGAGTTCACCATGCTCGAGTTCTACTGGGCCTACGCGGACTACCGTGACCTGATCGCGCTCACCGAAGACATGATCCGTTCTGCCGCCCAGGAAGTGCTCGGCACCACGCAGATCACCTGTCAGGGCAGCGAGTACGACCTGAGCCAGCCGTTCATCCAGATGACCATGCGCGAGTCGATCATCAAGTACGGCGATGGCATCACCGAAGCCGACCTGGCCGATTACGACGCCGCGCGCGCCACGGCGGAGCGTCTCGGCATCCAGGTCAAGCCGATCTGGGGTCTGGGCAAGCTCGAGACCGAGATCTTCGAGGAAGTCGCCGAGCACCGTCTCGACCAGCCGACCTTCATCACCGAATATCCGGCCGAAGTCAGCCCGCTGGCGCGTCGCAACGATGCCAACCCGCACGTGACCGATCGCTTCGAGTTCTTCGTCGGTGGCCGCGAGATCGCCAATGGCTTCTCGGAGCTCAACGATGCCGAAGACCAGGCCGAACGCTTCCAGGCCCAGGTGGCCGAGAAGGACGCCGGTGATGACGAAGCCATGTTCTACGACGCCGACTACGTGCGCGCGCTGGAATACGGCATGCCGCCGACCGCCGGTGAAGGCATCGGCATCGACCGTCTGGTGATGCTGCTGACCGACAGCGCCTCCATCCGCGACGTGCTGCTGTTCCCGGCCATGCGTCCGCAGCAGGGCTGAGCAGTCGGCCGCCAGCCCATCCCCATGGCGCATCATGACGCGCCATAGTGACGGGCCACGCTGAGGGCACCCGCAACGCCTCCGATCCCTGATCGGGGGCGTTGTGGTCTCTGTCTCACACGAATGACTGACGACGAGTGCCTCGCGGGGCATGATCGGTGCCGATGAGGCAAGGTGGCGCTTGGCTTTGTTGCCCGCGAGCGGCCATAATGGTCGGCGTCCGGTCTGCTGGCGCCCTGGCACTGCCAGGGTGACGCGCTGGACGCCTCGAGGCTCACCCGCATCGCGTGCCTGCTCGATGAGCGGCGCTGCCATCCACGGTGTGTCCTGTCTCGGAATTGTCCCTGAATGTCCTGGAGAGTGCAGAATGAAGCTGCTTAACCGTTCCGCCCTGAGCGTCAAGCCGACCCAGGCGTTTGTCGACTGGATCAACTCGCTGGAATCCGAAGGCGAGGGAGGCGAGGATCTGGCGCTGGAGGATGTCAATCAGGAGAGCACCGTCTACCTGATTCCCGAGATGGACACGCGTGAGGCGCTGGACGGCTTCGTCTCCGAGCGCTGGCTGGACGTGCTGGAAAGCGAGCTGCGCGCCTGGGAAGAAGACACCCGCCATTGGCCGGAGCCGATGGACAAGGCACTCTTCGAGCGCTTCCTGACCGTCGAGCACAGCTATCTGGCGGTCGACCTGGACGACGAGGCACCGCTGGAAGTCAGTGAAGTCGATGACGAGCTGCTGGCCGATCTGGACTGAATCTCCGGTGTGATCGCGCCGATTGGCCGATTGTCAGACGCGTGATGGCCGCCGTCGCCGCACTTTCCGCAAGAGCTGTCAGCAAGCGCCGTCAGCAATGACTGTCAGTGATGGCGACAGACGCTACAATGGCCTCGGGCAAAATGCCCGAGGCCATTTGCGTTGTGGCGATCGCATCGTCACCCTCAATTTTCCGCATGTCCGTCGTGCGGCTTCCCCCCTTCAAGGAGATTGCGCATGAGCATCCAGACCCAGATAGACACCAAGCTCGCGACGCTTGACCCGTTGATGGTCGAAGTCGTCAACGAGAGCCATATGCATAGCGTGCCGGCCAACTCCGAGACCCACTTCAAGGTCACGCTGGTCAGCGATCGCTTCAGCGGCCTGTCGCGGGTCAAGCGTCACCAGCAGCTGTATGCCTTGCTCAGCGAAGAGCTGGATGGCCCGGTGCACGCACTGGCACTGCACCTGTACACCGCGCAGGAGTGGGCGGCACGCGGCGGCGAGATTCCGGATTCCCCCAACTGTCTGGGCGGCGGCAAGCACTGACCATGACCCCTGAACCGCAACGCCTGCAATATCTGGACGCGATGGGACTGACCGCCTGGGTCGGTCGCTATCAGCTGCCCAATGCCTTGCCCACCCAGGCGTGTGACTGGCCCGAGCCGCAAGCGGCGGAGGCGGTCGCGCCCCAGGCGCGCCTGCACGCGCTGATCGATGAGGCGCCGCGTCCGCCTGCTGCCCACCAGACGGCGGATGCCAGCCATGGCTCCTCCGCTCAGGCTGGCGGCATGGCCGGCGGCGCGACGCCACGCCCGGCAGGGCCTTCTCCGGCCTCGAGTGCACGCGCCTTGCTGGGCATGGCGCCGGCGGCGGTCGAGGCCCCCGCTGCGGCTGCCTCGCCGGCGCCCGGCGCTGCCGAGACCAGCAGCACCGCCTCGTGGGGGACGCCGCCGACGCAGGTCACGGCCGAGGCACCGGCAGCAGATGAGGCAGTGACACCGCCAGCGGCAGACAAGCCGCCACTGCGCTTCAGCGTTCAGCTGGCGGCGCTGGAAGGGCGCTGGTTGATCATGCTGCCCGGTGACGAGGCACCGCATCTGGAAGGGGAGGCCTTGCTCAAGGCGTTGTGGCGCGCCGCCGGCATCGAGGCGACATCAGGGCTCACCTTCAGCCACTTCCGCTGGCCGCTGTTGCCCAACCTCAAGGCCAGTGCGCCACTCGAGGAAGCTCGCGAAGGGTTGCATGCCTTCCTGAGCGGCCCGGCGCGTCGCGGTTGGCAGCCGGAGCGGCTGTTGATCTTCGGCAGCGATGAGGCCAGCGAGACGCTGCGCGAGGTGCTTGGCATCACCGCTTCCGAGCGCGGCGAGGCGACCTCCAGTCTGCTGAACCTGCCGGTCTGGCAGGGGCCGGCACTGCCGGTGCTGGCGCGCTCCAGTGAGGCCAAGCGCAAACTGTGGCCGCTGTTGATTCGCTGGGGACGCGAGTGGCAGTCGGCATCGCCGCAGACGGACGCCTCATGAGCGAGTCAGCTGCCCGGCGCCTCGAACTGCGTGAGCTGGCCGATGATCAAGCGACCCTGACGGCGCTTGAGGCCATCGAGGCCAGCCAGGCACACGGCCTGAGCCAGTCACAGCTGATCGATGTGCTCAACGATGACGCGCGCTGCGTGCTGGGCGCCTGGTGGCAGGCCTGTGAGTCGTCGGACGGTGAGTCGTCGACCGCGGAGCTGATCGGCTTCGTGGTGCTGGCGCGCGGGCGCTTCGAGGCCGAGATCGAGGCGATCACCGTACACGCCGCGCAGCGCGGGCAGGGCGTCGGTGCACGCCTTTTGGCCGCCGCCATCGCGCGGGCGCGTGACTGGCAGCGTGACTCGGGGCTTGAGCGCCTGCTGCTGGAGGTGCGCGCCAGCAATGCCGCCGCCGCAGCCCTCTATGCGAAAGCCGGTTTCACCCGGGATGGAGTGCGCAAGGGCTACTACCCGCTGGCGGACGGCGGGCGAGAAGATGCCTGGCTCATGTCGCTGCCGTTGGTGTGATCCTGGCCCTTCTGTCTTGGGCTCCGGCTATCGCTCTGGTGCTGGTGCCGACACGAAAACGCCGCCGACAGTCTCCTGTCGGCGGCGTTTTCATGAGGCCCTGTTCATGAACTCTTGTTCAAGCGCTCCTGTTCAAGAGCCATTGTTCAAGAGTGCATGTTCACGCGGCCCAGCGCGCAGGGCGCGCGGGAGCATCAGGCGCTCTGGGTTTCGCTCTCGGTCTCGCTGAAGCGTGCGACCAGCGCTTCCAGACGCTGTGCCCACTGGTCACGCTCTTCCTGCAATTGAGCGTTGGTCTGGCGCAGCTGTTCCAGCTCTTCGCCCTGACCTGTCTTGGCTTCGGTCAGGCGCTGGTTCTCTTCCTTCAGCTCTTCGACTTCCATCTTCAGCATCTCGATGCTGTCGATGGCCTGGCCGACTTTCTGCTCAAGTTGGGTAAAGAGTTCGGTGCTCATGCTATCTCCTTGTCGAGTCACGGTCGTGGCCCGAGGGGGTTCGTTGAGGGCGGTAAAGGTATGCGGTAAATGCTGGTGCGATGAATATCGGCCATGTCGGGAATCCTTGCCGGATGGCGCAGCGATACCCGCCTGCAGGCAGACTACGACGCCGCCTGAGTCGACACAAGTGGGAAGGTGGCTCAGGCGGGCGGATGGCGCCGATACAGGTGGCCATGACTGTCGCCGGCGCGGCTTTCCCGGTGCAGCTGCCAGTTGGCGGGCACCACGGGGTCGAGTCCGGATTCCACTTCCAGATAGATCATGGCGTCATCGCTCAGCCAGCCATGCGCTTCGAGCAGCGCGCAGCTCGCGGCGGCCAGCTCGAGCCGGAAGGGCGGATCGAGCAGCACCAGGTCCATGCCGCCTGCGGCGGGAGTGGCCGTCTCGAGCCAGTGCAGGACATCGCCGGTCACCACCTGTGTTGGCAGACTGTCGCTGTTGGCGAGGGTCGCGAGATTGGCCTCGAGCGCATGCGCGACGCGGCTGTCGCGTTCCACGAAGGTGACATGCGCCGCCTCACGCGACAGCGCCTCTAGGCCCAGTGCGCCGCTGCCGGCATAGAGGTCAAGCACGCGGGCGCTGCCGACATGAAAGCCCAGCCAGTTGTAGAGCGTCTCACGCACGCGGTCGGGCGTCGGGCGCAGGCCCGGTGCGTCGATCACGTTGAGCAGGCGGCGCTTGAAGCGCCCGCCGATGATGCGCAGGCGACCTGGCCCACCGGCGGCCTGGCCACGCTTGCCGCTCTGTTTGTCAGCGCGCGAGGGCGCGTTGGATTTGCCCCGTGCGGGGCCTTGGGAGGATGCGCGTTTTTTCATGCCGCGAGTCTAGCATGTGCGACGCCGGATGCCGCGCGGTGCGTACCTTCAGCCCCGAAGGGATGGTAGGATGACGCCACTTTCACGAGTTCAGGACTGTCTCGCCATGTTCGGTTTTTTCAAGCGCAAGAAACACAAGGCTCAGGAGCAGAAAGCCTCCGAGCAGCAGGCCCTCGAGCAACAGGCTCTTGAACAGACACAAGACGCCACGCCCCACGAGCAAGCCGATGCCGAGCAGGCAGCGCGGCTCGAGGCGAAGCGTCTCGAGGCCGAGAAGGTAGAGGCAGAGCGCCTTGCCGGTGAAGAGGCGGCTCGGGTCGAGGCTCAGAAGGCCGAAGAACAGCAGGCCGAGGCTCAGAAGCGCGAAGAGCAGAAGGCCGAAGCTGAAGCCGAGCGCCGCGCCTCTGAGCAGGCGGCTGCCGATCAGGCCGCCAGGGCCGAAGCCGAGCGCATCGCGCAGGAACGCGCAGCGCAGGAGCAGGCCGCTCAGGAACAGGCCGCCCGAGACGAAGCCGAGCGCATCGCCCAGGAGCAGGCCGCTGCAGAACGCGTCGCCGCCGAAAAGGCCGCTCGGGAAGAGGCGGAACGTCTGGCTGCCGAGCAGGCCGCCCAGGCAGAGGCCGAGCGCATCGCTGCCGAACAGGCCGCTCAGGCCCGTGCGGAAGAAGCCGCCAGTGAAGCGCGTGCCGAAGAGGCGCGTATCGCGGCTCGCGAGGAAGAAGAGCGTCAGGCCGCCGCGCAGCTGGCCGCCATCGAGGCCGAAGAGCAGGCCGCGCTGGAACAGGCTCGCCAGGAAGAGGAAGCACGTGCCGCCGAGGCTGCCGCCGCTGGCGCAGACGCCGTGGTCGAGGATGACGCTGCGCGTGATACGGCCCGCGATGGTCGGGAAAAGCCGCGTCGTGGCTTCTTCGCGCGCATCAAGGCCGGTCTTGGCAAGACACGCGCCAATCTGACCGAGGGCGTCGCCAGCCTGTTCCTCGGCAAGAAGCAGATCGATGATGAGCTGATGGAAGATCTCGAGACCCAGCTGCTGATGGCAGACGTGGGCATCGAGGCGACCACCGAGATCATCGACAACCTGACCGCGCGCATCTCGCGCAAGGAATTGAAGGAGCCGCAGGCGCTCTACGAAGCGCTGCAGGAAGAGCTGCGCGTGATGCTGGCGCCGGTCGCCAAGGACCTGGAGCTGCCGGCCAAGGGCAGCGGTCCCTTCGTGATCCTGATGATCGGCGTCAACGGCGTCGGCAAGACCACCACCATCGGCAAGCTGGCCAAGCGCTATCAGAGCCAGGGCCGCAGCGTGATGCTGGCGGCGGGCGATACCTTCCGTGCCGCGGCGGTGGAGCAGCTCAAGGTGTGGGGCGAGCGCAACAAGGTGCCGGTCATCGCTCAACATACCGGCGCCGACAGTGCCTCGGTCATCTATGACGCCCTGGAAGCCGCCAAGGCGCGTAACGTCGATATCCTGATCGCCGATACCGCGGGCCGCCTGCACAACAAGAGCCACCTGATGGAAGAGCTCAAGAAGGTGCAGCGCGTGATGGCCAAGCTGGATGTGTCCGCGCCCCACGAGGTGATGCTGGTGCTGGATGCCGGTACCGGCCAGAACGCGCTGTCACAGGCCTCCACCTTCCATGAAGCGGTCAACATCACGGGCCTGACGCTGACCAAGCTGGATGGGACCGCCAAGGGCGGCATCATCTTCGCGCTGGCCAAGCAGCTCAATCTGCCGATCCGCTATATCGGTGTCGGGGAAGGTGTCGATGACCTGCGTCCCTTCGCGGCTGATGACTTCGTCAGTGCCCTGTTTGCACGTGCTGGCGATGAGGCAAGCGAAGAGGCCAACGCCGAGTCGCGCGAGGCATGATTGCCTTCGAGCATGTCGGCAAGCGCTATGGAGGGCGCTTCGATGCACTGGCCGGGCTCGACTTCAGGGTCGAGCGTGGCGAGATGGTCTTCCTGACAGGCCATTCCGGTGCCGGCAAGAGCTCGTTGCTCAAGCTGATCATGCTCCTCGAGCGCCCCTCGCGTGGACGCATTCTGGTGGCGGGGCATGATATCGGGCGGCTGCATACCTCCCAGGTGCCGTATTACCGCCGCCAGATCGGCGTGGTCTTCCAGGACCACCAGCTGCTGACCGACCGCAACATCTTCCACAACGTGGCCCTGCCGCTGATGATCCAGGGGGTTCCGCCGCGTGAACAGGCGCGGCGGGTGCGGGCGGCGCTCGACAAGGTCGGCCTTCTGCATCGTGAGAAGGCGCTGCCGATCGAGCTGTCCGGTGGTGAGCAGCAGCGGGTCGGCATCGCGCGCGCCGTGGTCAACAAGCCCGCGCTGCTGCTGGCCGATGAGCCGACCGGCAATCTGGACCCGGCACTGTCCGCTGACATCATGCGTCTGTTCGAGGACTTCAATCGCATCGGTACCACGGTGATGATTGCCAGTCACGATCTGGCGCTGATCACCCGCCTGCACCATCGCACGCTGGAGCTGTCCGATGGTCGTCTGATCGCCGACAAGGATGCCCGATGAGCCCCCCGCGTTCCCGCAACGAGTCTCCCTCTTCTTCACGCGAGCGTGGCCAGCCCCGCGCCGAGACGCGTACCCGCAAGGCCGCCGCGCAGGCGCCTGAATCACCGGAGGCCGCCGAGCGTGCGGCGCGCAAGGGTGCGCGCTCCAGTCGCGTCTCGGTCGAGAGCCGCTACCGCAGCTGGCTGCGTCATCACGCTGCCATGGCGCGCGACAGCGCACGCCGCCTGCTGGTCGCGCCCATCGCCAGCCTGCTGACCATGCTGGCCATCGCCATCGCACTGACGTTGCCGGCGGCGCTGTGGCTGGCACTGGACAGCGCGCGCCTGCTCGACAATGAGCTCAATGACAGCGCCCAGCTCACCCTCTATCTCGAGACCTCGGTCGACGAGAGCCAGGCGCTGACGCTGTCGGACTCGCTGCGCGATGCCGCCGGTGTCGGGGGAGTGCGGCTGATCACCGCCGCCGAGGGCATGCAGGAATTCGCCCAGGCGCTGGACCTCAAGCGCTCGCTGAGTCTGCTGGATGACAACCCCCTGCCGGCCAGCATCGTCATCACGCCGCTGGACACCACGCCGGAGTCCGTCCGCGCCCTGGCCACGCGCCTCGAGGGCGAGCCGGGTGTCGCCAGCGCACGCCTGGATCTGGCCTGGCTCGAGCGTCTGCGCCAATTGGGTGAGCTGGGTCAGAAAGTGACGCTGGGACTCGCGTTACTCTTCGGGCTGGGCGTGTTGCTGGTGGTGGGCAATACCATCCGCCTGTCCGTGGAGAGTCGCCGCCAGGAGATCGAGGTCGTGACCCTGATCGGGGCGACCCACGCCTTCGTACGGCGTCCCTTCCTCTACAGCGGCGCCTGGTACGGTCTGGGAGGAGGGCTGCTGGCCTGCGGAATCCTGGCGCTTGGCGGCAACTGGCTGGCGGCACCCGTGACGGCCCTTGTACAAAGTTATGGCGGCAACTATGTGTTGCCCGCGCTGGGCGTTGCAGGGGGTGCCACGCTGCTGTTTTCGAGTACAATATTGGGCTGGATAGGGGCCTGGATCGCGGTCGGACGTCATCTGGCGAGTATTTCTCCGCGCTGATTCCGATTATTTTTCGCGGTTTTCAGCCAGTGTTTCTTCCCAGGAAGGTCAAAAGTTACGTTCCGACAACATTCCTGTCGGGCGTCAGTGAAGGGGGCTGGTGGGTGGTTAAACGCACCACACACCCGACAGCGTTACGAAGTGCTACTCGTCATGACAATTGTACACGCCATGTACAGCTATTGACGGGAACCTGTCCCACCCTTCACAGTCTCACTACTTGCATGCGTGTTAGGCAACCATGGAGACATCTGCACTATGAGCACCAGTCTTCAGCCACTTGGCCACCTGTCACCGGGTCAAGATCTAAACGGCTATATTCAGTCGGTGAACCGTATCGCTGTGCTTACTGCCGAAGAAGAGCATGAGCTGGCCCTGCGGTTGCATGAAGAGAATCATCTGGAGTCGGCCCGTCGACTCGTCATGTCGCACCTGCGCTTCGTCGTGCATATCGCGCGCAGCTACAGCGGCTATGGCTTGCAGCAGGCGGACCTGATCCAGGAAGGTAACGTCGGCCTGATGAAGGCGGTCAAGCGTTTCGACCCGCATCAGGGCGTACGCCTCGTCTCCTTTGCCGTGCATTGGATCAAGGCCGAGATTCACGAGTTCGTGCTGCGCAACTGGCGCATCGTGAAGGTCGCGACCACCAAGGCTCAGCGCAAGCTGTTCTTCAACCTGCGTGGCGCCAAGAAGCGTCTTGCCTGGTTGAACAACGATGAAGTGGATGCCATCGCGGGCGATCTGGACGTCAAACCTGCCGTGGTGCGTGAGATGGAAAGCCGTCTCTCCGCCCACGATGCAGGCTTCGACGCCGGCCCCAGCGACGACGAGAGCTCTGCCTATCAGGCGCCGGCCAACTATCTGGAAGATCACAGCCTCGATCCGGCTGCCCAGGTGGAACAGCAGGACTTGGAAGACGACTCCCACGGTCGTCTGCTCAAGGCGCTGGCGGCACTGGATGAGCGCTCACGCGACATCCTCCAGCAGCGCTGGCTGAGTGACAACAAGTCGACTCTGCACGAGCTTGCCGACATCTATGGCGTCTCTGCCGAGCGTATCCGTCAGCTCGAGAAGAACGCGATGAAGAAGCTGCGTGAATCGATGGGTGACATGAGCGAAGGCTTCGCTGCCTGAGCATGATGACCCCATGACATGAGCCCGCGATTTTCAGGCTCGCTGTCACGTGAAAATGCCCCGCCGGGTTTCCCGGCGGGGCATTTTCGTTGAGGGAGAGTGGATCCCGAGGAATCCGTCGTTATTGGTTGAACACTGCAACACAATGTTTCATTCTGTCACACTAAGACATGAAACATTTCTACTGGTGACCCCGTGGACCCGACCTCCTCGCACGTCAATGGCACACATTCGCTGTGGCGAATCTTTGGGCTCAATGCAGCCTTGATGGTGGTATTGGGTGGCCTGTTTCTGGCCAGCCAATGGTTTGATGTGCGTGAACAGGAAATGCGTCGCCTGGAGCTGTTGGATACCCAGCTGCATATCTCCACCGAGCAGCTGATCGCCAATGTCTCGCGCGAGATGATGGTGCTGGAGCGCGTGTTGAGCAGCGAAGGCAAGGAGCTGTGGCGTGGCTCGCTGGATAGCGCGCTGGGCCGTCATCCCTCTCTGGTCTCGCTGATGGTGGTGCCGTTTGCCGATTACCGCGGCAGCAGCCTGCGTCAGATCGGCGTGGGGCGCAGTTGCAGCTGGCAGCTGACCCAGCCGGAAGCCCAGGCGCTGCCCGGGCGCAGCAGCCTGCTGTTCGGCTCGGCACTGCCGCTGGCATCCGGTCAGCCGGGCTTGCCGTTCTACCGTCACATGGATATCGAAGGCATGTCCTGGCTGCTGATCGGCTGCCTGGACTTCTCCGAGGCACGCAGCCTGCTGGCCAACCCGAATTCCGATGATGGGCAGCGCCTGCGCCTGTTCTCCACCAACGGTCTGCTGCTGTTCTCGAGCCCTCAGGAGCATGCGCTGGGCGTGACCGGCAAGCTGCCGCTGTCCTCGATGGCCAACATGGGCAAGTACATCTCCGAGCGTGGTGTGCGTCGCTATCATGTGCCGGGCTTCGACGGCCGGCCGCGCATGGCGGCGGGCAGCTATATCGCACCGCTCAAGCTGTTCAGCGTCGTGAGTCAGCCACTCTCCAGCCTGTGGTGGCTGTGGTGGAATCGTATCTGGTTCGGCATGCTGCTCGGCGGCATCTTCCTGGTCGTGCTGGTGGTCGTGGTGGCGCGCGCCGAGCGCAAGCGCGCTGAGCGTCACGATGAGCTGGAGGGCGCGCTCGAGTCGATGACGGCGCGTTCTCGCACCCTGGTGACGTTGATGGATAACCTGCCGGGTGTGGTGTATCGCATCGAGGTCAACACTGGAGTGCTGACCTTCATCAGCAACGGCTCGGCCGAGCTGTTCGGCCGCTCGGCCGAATCACTGGTCGGCGCCGGCATCACCCTGACCGAGCTGATCCATCAGGAAGACCGCCAGTCCGTCAGCGCCGCTCGCCACTGGGCGATGTGTGCGCAGATGCGCCATGAGCAGGTCTTCCGCATCATCGCCGACCATGAGCGTTGGGTGCTGGACCGCAGCGTGATGATCGAGGGCGAGGATGGCGTGCGCTACTGGGAAGGCCTGCTGCTCGACATCAGTGCGCACAAGGAATCCGAGCGTCAGCTCGATTTCCTGGCGCGCCATGACGCCCTGACGGGGCTCTATAACCGCAAGGCCTTCATGGCGGCGGCCGACGAGCGCGTCGCGGCGGGTGGCTTGATGATCTACGCCGATATCGACCGTTTCTCGACCGTCAATGATGGTCTGGGCCATGAAGCCGGTGACCAGCTGCTGGTCGCGGTCGGCGAGCGTCTGCATCGTCTGCTGCCGCCGGGCGGTCTGGTGGCGCGTCTGGGGGCCGATGAGTTCGGTCTCTACCTGCCGCATGGCAATGATGATCCGGCGCAGGTAGTGGAGGAGATCCAGCAGAAGGTCGAGCGTCCCTTCACGATTCTGGGTCGCCCGCTGATCATCAGTCTGACGGCAGGTTATGTGCTGTCCGAGACCAATGGCGATGCCCAGGCGCTGATGCTGAATGCCGATGTGGCGCTCTATCATGCCAAGTCGCGCGGCGATCATGCGCTGCGCTGGGAGTCGTCGCTGGACAAGCATGTCGCGTCGCGCATGACGCTGGAGCAGGACCTGCGTCAGGCCATCGGCAGCGAGCAGCTCTATCTGCATTACCAGCCGCAGCTGGATAGCCAGGGCGAGCTGCAGGGTGTCGAGGCATTGCTGCGCTGGCAGCATCCGGAGCTGGGCATGATCTCGCCGGCCCAGTTCATTCCGCTGGCCGAAGAGACCGGCTTGATCTTCCGCCTCGGACGGTTCGTGCTCGAGGAGGCCTGTGCCCAGATGGTGCGCTGGCAGGACGCCGGCCTTCACATGCCGCGCATGGCGGTCAATCTGTCGGCGCGCCAGCTGACCTCGGGCTACGAGAACGAAGTCTTCGGCGTGCTGGAAAGCCAGAAGCTGTCGCCGACGCGGCTGGAAGTCGAGGTGACCGAGACGTTGCTGATCCAGGACATGGAAGGGGGGCTTGCCGTGCTCGGCGCGCTGCGCGAGCTGGGCGTGCGTGTGGCGCTGGATGACTTCGGGCAGGGCTATTCGTCGCTGTCCTATCTGTCATCCCTGCCGCTGGATGTGCTCAAGGTCGACCGCAGCTTCGTGATGAAGATGGATGCGGTCGCCGGCTCTGACGGCGGTATCCGCTGTCCCAATCAGCAGGCTATCCAGCTGGTCGGCGCCGTGATCAGCCTGGGGCACTCGCTGGGCCATGAGATCGTCGCCGAGGGAGTCGAGACGGATGTGCAGTTCGAGGAGCTCAAGCGACTGGGCTGCGACACCTATCAGGGCTACCTGCTGGCGCGGCCGATGTCCGCCGAGGCCATACTGGAGCGCTTCAGCGTCAACGCCTGAGGCGCTGTCCGTGCAGTCCGCCCCCATCCCACCCCACCCGGTGGTGACATGAGAAGGCCTGACCCAAAAAGAACGCCCCGCCTGCAATGACTGCAGGCGGGGCGTTCTTTTTGGTGCGGCGCATGCGCGCGGGGCAAGACCCTCAGACGGCAATGCGCTCCTGACTGCTCAGCAACAGGTCGCGGCTCAGCAGCTGCCACTGGTCTTCCCAGTGCTCGGTCGGGCGCTTGCGATAGTCGCTGCGCACGTACTGGCCGATACGGCCTTCCGCACACGCCAGCAACAGATTGGCCGCTGCCGTGACGGTGATGGCCGGCCGCAGCCCTTCGCGAGGCTCGGCTTCGCGCAGTACCTGCTTGATCTGCGTCTCGAGACGCTCGAACAGCTGCGCCATGCGCGTGCGCAGGCGTGCCGTCTCGCCGGTGAGGGCATCACCATTGAGGAGGCGACACAGCCCCGGGTTCTTCTCGGCAAAGCCCAGCAGCAGGCTCAGGATGTGATGCACCCTGGCATGCGCAGTGTCGTTGTCCTGAATGATCAGCGCGATACGCTCGAACAGCGTGCTCTCGATGAATTCGATCAGTCCTTCGAACATGCGGGCCTTGCTGGGGAAGTGACGATAGAGCGCCGCCTCCGAGACACCGACCTGTCGTGCCAGTGCTGCAGTCGTGATGCGTTTGCCGCTGTCCTCTTCCAGCATCAGAGCGAGTGCCTGGAGGATCTGTTCGCGACGTGATTGTTTTGGATTCGCCTGCGTCATGGAATCTTGTCGTTTATCGCGGCCTGCAGCAGTGTGCTACGGGCGGGTCCGTGTCCTGAGGCATGTCGCTTGCCTCGCGCGAAACACCGGGGCCGAGCCCCGGCTTGTCACCTTACGCCTTGTCAGTGTCCGCTTCCGCGTTGCTGATCAACGTGCCGACCCCGGCATTGGTGAAGATTTCCAGTAGGGTCGCATGTGGCACGCGGCCATCGATGATGTGGGCACTGCGCACGCCTTGCTTCACGGCGTCCAGTGCACAGCTGATCTTGGGCAGCATGCCACCGTAGATGGTGCCATCCTCGATCAGGCCATCCACCGCCTCGGTGGTCAGGCCGGTCATGACTTCGCCTTGTGCGTTCATCAGGCCAGCCACGTTGGTCAGCAGCATCAATTTCTCCGCGCCCAGTGCCTCGGCGACCTTGCCGGCGACCAGGTCGGCATTGATATTGTAGCTGCGACCCTCGGCATCGACCCCGATGGGGGCGATGACGGGAATGAAATCGTTGCGTGTCAGCAGTTCGATCAGGTCCGTGGAGACATGCTCGACTTCGCCGACATGACCAATGTCGATGATTTCAGAGGCATTCATGCCCGGCGTCTGGCCGCTGACCTTGAGCTGGCGGGCGCGAATCTGGCCGCTGTCCTTGCCGGTCAGGCCGATGGCCTTGCCGCCGCTCTGGTTGATCAGGTTGACGATACCCTTGTTGACCAGGCCGCCCAGCACCATCTCGACCACGTCCATGGTCTCGGAATCCGTGACGCGCATGCCATCGACGAAGCGCGATTCGATGTTCAGCTTCTCGAGCAGCGCGCCGATCTGCGGGCCGCCGCCATGCACGACCACCGGATTGATGCCGACTTCCTTCATCAACACCATGTCGCGAGCGAAGGAGTCGATCAAGGCTTCTTCGGTCATGGCGTTGCCGCCGTACTTGACCACCACGGTCTTGCCCGAGAACTGCTGGATATAGGGCAGGGCTTCGGACAGGACCTCGACCACCTGATGCGGGTCGCGGTTGGCGTGGCTCATCAGCGTATCACTCCACAGAAAATGGTCCGGAAAGAGAGTCCGGACACTGTCACTCGAAACGGTCTTTCAGCGCGCGCGGTGCTCGCTGTCATGCAAATCGGTTGCTTCAGGCACCTGATGCGCCCGGATGAGCGGCTGCAGTGCCTGGCAAGGCGAGGGCGGCGATCAAGCGGCAGACCGCCGCCCCCGTTGCGGCTCATGCCATCCTGTCGATGGCGAGCGAGTGCGGGATCAGAACGGTGCCTGGATGCTCGGCTCGGCCTGCTTCAGCGCGGCGCGGAAGCTGTCCTTGATGCGCTCCAGTGCGGCTTCCGACTTGCCTTCGAAGCGCAGCACCAGCATCGGCGTGGTGTTGGAGGCGCGGCACAGGCCCCAGCCATCGGCGTAGTCGACACGAATGCCGTCCAGCGTGGTCTTGACGCCGTCGCTGCCGAAGTCGCCTTCGCTGGCCAGTCGCTCGACGATAGCGAACTTGTTCTCGTCGGTCACTTCCACATTGATCTCGGGGGTACCGAGGTCCTGCGGGAAACGGGCGAAGAAGGTGTCGGCATCGACATCCTGCTTGGCGAGGATTTCCAGCAGGCGCGCGGCGCCGTAGATGCCGTCATCGAAGCCGAACCAGCGCTCCTTGAAGAAGATGTGGCCGCTCATCTCGCCGGCCAGTGCCGCGCCGGTTTCCTTCATGCGCGCCTTGATCAGCGAGTGGCCGGTGCGCCACATTTCCGGCGTGCCGCCGGCCTTCTCGATCACGGTCGCCAGATTGCCGGTGCACTTGACGTCGAAGATGATGCGCGCGCCCGGCACGCGTTCGATCAGGTCTTCCGACAGCGCCATCATCAGGCGGTCCGGGTAGAGGATCTCGCCCTTGGGCGTCACGACGCCGAGGCGGTCGCCGTCACCATCGAAGGCCAGACCGATGTCCGCACCGGTTTCCTGCATGGTCTTGATCAGGTCCTGCAGGTTTTCCGGCTTGCCCGGGTCCGGGTGGTGGTTCGGGAAGTTGCCGTCGATCTCGTCGAACAGCGGCACGGTGTCGACGCCCAGGCGACGGATCAGCTCCGGCCCCAGCTCGCCGGCCACGCCGTTGCCGCAATCGACCACGGCCTTGAGCGGACGCTTGACGACTACATCACCGGTGATCTGCTCCAGATAGCGCTCACGCACGTCCTCTTCACGCAGGCTGCCTTCGCCTTGCGCCAGATCGCCTTCCTGCAGGCGACGATAGAGGTCGGTGATGGTGTCGCCGGACAGGGTCTCGCCGGCCAGCACGATCTTCAGACCGTTGTAGTTGGCCGGGTTGTGGCTGCCGGTCAGCATCACGCCGGAGCGGGTGCCTTCCAGGATATTGGTGGCGTAGTAGAGCACCGGCGTCGGCACCATGCCGATGTCGACGACATCACGGCCGGCGTCGCGCAGGCCTGCGATCAGCGCCTTGGACAGGCGCGGGCCGGAGAGACGGCCGTCACGCGCGACCACGACGGTGGATTCGCCGCGTGCCGCGGCTTCGCTGCCGATGGATTGGCCGATGGCGCGCACGCCGTCTTCGGTGAGGGTCTCATCCACGATGCCACGGATATCGTAGGCGCGGAAAATTGAAGCGGGTACCTGACTCATGGTGCATCCCTGTCGGTTGAATCAATCGTGAAGTCGCTTGAGGCGTCATGCGTCTCGAACGCTATCGCTGCATGACGATCAGTGTGGAAACCTGCATGGCTTCCTTGTGACCGGAAGCCCGGCAGCCGACGCAAGCCTGCCGCTCAGCTGCCCTCTGGCATGACGGGTCAATCAGTGGCGACCGGAGTGGCCGAAGCCGCCTTCGCCACGTTGGCTGGCCTCGAATTCAGAGACTTCCACCAGCTCCGCCTGTACCACTGGCACTAGCACGTACTGTGCCAGACGCTCGCCGGGTTCCAGCACGAACTCGCTCTCGCCGCGGTTCCAGACCGAGATCATCAGTTCGCCCTGGTAGTCGGAGTCGATCAGGCCGACCAGATTGCCCAGCACGATGCCGTGTTTGTGCCCCAGACCGGAGCGCGGCAGGATCATGCCGGCCAGTGCGGGGTCGGCGATGTGGATCGCCAGCCCGGTGCGCACCAGCTCACAGGCGCCCGGCGCCAGGGTCAGCGGCGCGTCGAGCAGTGCGCGCAGGTCCATGCCGGCGCTGCCGGGAGTGGCGTGATGCGGCAGCGGGTAATCGCGAACGCGCTCGTCGAGAATCTTGAGTTCGAGCCGGGGGCGGGTCATCTAAGGTGCTTCCTGATCGTCGGTGACAGTCGGTGTAACGGTCTGGATGGCAGGGTCGAGGCTGACCCTGTGCTGATGGAGTGCCAGGGCGCGCTTCAGAATCGCGCGCGCCAGTTCCGTCTTGGGACAGGCCGCGATGGCCTGTTCGTGTTGCGTGTTCGTGTTCTGATCGAGCGGCTGCCACAGCAGGGTGGCGGCATTGCTGTCACTGCCGAAGCCAAGGCCCGGCGTGCTCACATCATTGGCGACGATCATGTCGAGCTGTTTACGCGCAAGCTTGTCGCGTGCATAGCGCAGCACGTCGCGGGTCTCGGCGGCGAAGCCGATCACCAGTGGTGCCCGCTGACCGGCGGCTCGGCGTGTCTGCGTCTGGGCGGCGATACCGGCGATGATATCCGGATTGCGGATCAGCGTGACCTGCATCTGCTCCTCGCCCGACTGCTTCTTGAGCTTGTGGTCGGCGACCGTGGCCGGGCGGAAGTCGGCGACTGCCGCGCAGCCGATGAAGAGATCGCTCTCGCTGGCGGCTGCCTCGGCGGCGGCCTGCATGTCCAACGCGGATTCGACATCGATGCGCTCCACGCCAGCCGGGGTCGCCAGCGCCACCGGGCCACTGATCAGGCGCACGCTGGCGCCCAACGCCGCGGCCTCGGCGGCCAGCGCATAGCCCATCTTGCCGGAGCTGTGATTGCTCAGATAGCGCACCGGGTCCAGTGGCTCGCGGGTCGGGCCGGCGGTGATGGTCACCGTCAGGCCTGCGGCCGGCAATGACATCTCATTGCTCTGGTGGCTGGGGTCGCTCTGGCTCATGAGGTCGCTCTGGCTCATGAGGTCGCTCAGCGCCGCGACGATCTCTTCCGGCTCCAGCATGCGGCCCGCGCCCACGTCGCCACAGGCCTGTTCGCCGCTGGCCGGGCCGAGCAGCGTCCAGCCGTCGGCACTGAGCTGGCGGGCATTGCGCTGGGTGGCGGGGTGCGCCCACATGGCCTGATTCATCGCCGGGGCCATCACCCAGCGCGCGCTGTTGGCCAGGCACAGGGTAGTGAGCAGATCATCGGCATGGCCATGCACCAGGCGGGCCATCAGATCGGCGGTGGCAGGCGCGATCAGGATGACCTCCGCCCAGCGTGCCAGCTCGATATGCCCCATGCCGGCCTCGGCCTCGGGGTCCAGCAGGGAGGTGTGCACCGGATTGCCCGACAACGCCTGCAAGGTCAGCGGTGTAATGAAGGCTTGAGCCCCTTCGGTCATGGCGATGCGCACTTCACAGCCCGCCTTTTTCAACAGGCGAGTGATCAGAGCGGCCTTGTAGGCCGCGATGCCGCCACTGATGCCCAGCAGAATGCGCCGTCCGGCGAGTGAATGCATGGTGTGTCCTGCGTCCCTGATGCGTCGATTGCTACGCTCGCGCGTTTGCCCTCTACCATATCACCGTGATGCAACCTTGCGTAGCGCCGCTGGCCCGCGACGCCGAGTGTCGCCATGGTCCCTGCGAGCGCTCGCTTCATGGGGCGGGAGCTGTCATCAGGTGGCATGCAGGGGCCAGACGCAGGTCCTCGGGGCGGCAAGCGTTGATGCTCACAATGGCGAAAGAGGCGGCATCTGGCCACGCTTCTCATGCTTTGGACTGTCAGCCATTCGGGGCGACAGGCGATGGGAGAAGAGTGCATGGGGATTCGAGAGTGGCCGGTCGGGGAGCGTCCGCGCGAGAAGCTGTTGTCGTCAGGGGCAGGGGCCTTGTCAGATGCCGAGCTGCTGGCCATCTTTCTGCGCGTGGGCATAAAAGGTCGCTCAGCGGTGGATCTGGCGCGCGACCTGCTGAATACCTTCGGCGGTCTCAGGCCATTGCTGGAGGCGACCCAGCAGGACTTCTGCGCCGCGCGCGGACTGGGTGACGCCAAGTATGTGCAGCTGCAGGCCTCGCTTGAGCTGTCGCGTCGCCATCTGGAGAGCCTGCTGATGCGCGGGGCCGCCCTGACGTCGCCCCTGCTGGTGCGGCGCTATCTGTCCTCGCATCTGCGCGACCTGCCGCATGAAGTGTTCGCCGCGCTGTTTCTCGACAGCCAGCATCGCGTCATCCGCTTCGAGACACTCTTCACCGGCACGCTGGATGCCGCCGCCGTCTACCCGCGCGAGGTGGTCAAGCGGGCGCTGGCGCTCAATGCCGGCGCCCTGATTCTGGCCCACAACCATCCCTCCGGCGTCGCGGAGCCCAGCGAGGCCGACCGGCGCATCACGCAGCGCCTGGAAGAGGCGCTGGGGTTTTTCGATATTCGCGTGCTGGATCACTTCGTGGTCGGAGACGGCGAGGTGGTCTCGTTTGCCGAGCGTGGCTGGCTCTAGTTGGGGCGTCGAGGAGGCTGAGCCGCTGAGTGCTCGATGACGGTACAGCCCCCGCCAGATGCGGTCGCCGCTGGCGTGAGAAATGCGCAGGGATTGCAAACCAGGGCACTGGTTGTGGTAATGTTGCGCCTCCCGTATCACCCACCACAGAATTCGCGACCACTCTGGCCGACATTGGCTGAGTGAAGCGTTTGGCTGAGAAGCGTCTGTACCGATGTGACACGTCGGGCATGGGCGTGCTGGCGAAAAAAATCCGTATAGGACGTGCTTTCACGTTCCTCTTCGGGTAAAATGCTGCGCCTGCACGTTCCAGCACCCGAAAGCTTGTCTTCCGGAACGGACGTAAACACTTTGAAATCAGGGCATGAGGCGGCGCCTGCCACTTCCGGTTTGCCCGACAGGTTTTGAACAACTTAGCCAACGCAGCGGTTGGAGGCTCCAATGTCCAAAGTATGTCAGGTTACCGGCAAGCGCCCGGTGACTGGTAACAATGTTTCTCACTCCCAGCGCAAGACTCGTCGCCGGTTCCTGCCGAACCTGCACACCCACCGTTTCTGGGTTGAATCCCAGCAGCGCTTCGTCAAGCTGCGCGTCTCTACCAAGGGCATGCGCATCATCGACAAGAAGGGTATCGACGAAGTCCTCAAGGACCTCACTGCACGTGGCGAGCGCTTCTAAACACTAGAAGACAGCCCCTGTAGCAATGGCAACCGAGCCGAGGGCAACGCTCTCAATCGTTCGGTGAATGCGACTGTGGAAGGAAACTGAAAATGCGTGACAAGATCAAGTTGGTGTCAAGTGCCGGTACTGGCCACTTCTACACCACCGACAAGAACAAGCGTAACACTCCGGACAAGCTTGAATTCAAGAAGTACGATCCGGTCGTTCGCAAGCACGTGATGTACAAGGAAGCCAAGATCAAGTGATCTTGTCTACCGCCAGCGTGCTGTCGGAACCCTCGAAAACCCGGTCCTGACCGGGTTTTCGAGTATCTGGATGTCGCTGTTCTGGGCATCCTGCAACAGGGTGGCGGCTTCTGTCGTCACCCTGTTGTGCGTCTGGCGGTCAGTCGAGGAGAGAACATGCCCGAATTACCGGAAGTCGAGACGACCCGCCGCGGTATCGCACCGCTGGTCGAGGGCCAGGAGGTCACCGAGGTGATCGTGCGTCAGCCGCGTCTGCGCACCCCCGTGCCCGGCGAGCTCGCCGAATGGCTGGTGGGTCAGCGTTTCGGCACGCTTGCGCGTCGCGCCAAGTACCTGCTGTTGCCGATCGCCGATGGCCATCTGCTCTGGCACCTGGGCATGTCCGGTAGCCTCAGACTGGTACCCATCGGCACGCCGCCACGCACGCATGATCATGTCGATGTCGTGCTCGGCAATGGCCATGTGCTGCGCTATCACGATCCACGTCGCTTCGGCTTCGTCGACTTCGTGCGTGGTGACCCGCATGCCGATACGCGCCTGGCGCGACTCGGCCCGGAGCCGTTGTCCGATGCCTTCAATGGCGAGCACCTCTTTGCGCGCTCCCGCAAGCGCCGCGTGGCGATCAAGCCGTTTCTGATGGACAACGCCAATGTGGTGGGCGTGGGCAATATCTACGCCAGCGAGGTGCTGTTCATGGCGGGTGTCGACCCGCGCCGTCCTGCCGGTGAAGTGACGCGCGAGGAATGCGAGCGCCTCGCCAACGCCGCCAGCAGCGTGCTGGCCGCGGCGATCGCCCAGGGCGGTACCACGTTGCGTGACTTCGTCGGCGGAGATGGCAAGCCAGGCTACTTCGCGCAAAGCCTCAACGTCTACGGGCGGGGTGGCGAGCCATGCCGCGAATGCGGCCACGAGATCATGAGTCTGGTGCTGGGCCAACGCGCCAGCTGCTTCTGCCCGTATTGTCAGCGTTAGCGGCGAGCCGCATCAGACCACTGCTTGACCGGGGGCTCCGTGACCGGGGCCGCCATGACGACTAGAATAGGCCCGTTCGGGCGCGTCCTGTCGTCGTCCTGTCCCTTCCTCTGCTTTCTGGATATTTCCCGTGACTGAACGTCTGCGCCTGAAGAAGAATGCTGATCGCCGCCTCAAGGCCGGCCATCTGTGGCTGTACTCCAATGAAGTCGATACCGTCGCGACGCCGCTCAAGAACTTCGAGCCGGGCGCCCAGGCCATCATCGAGGCCAGCAATGGTCGTGCGATGGGTGTTGCCTACGTCAACCCGAACTCGCTGATCTGCGCGCGCATCGTGTCGCGCAACCCGGATCAGCGTCTGGATCGCTCGCTGCTGGTGCACCGCTTCAACCAGGCGCTGTCGCTGCGCGAGAGCCTCTATGACAAGCCGTTCTATCGTCTGGTCCACGGCGAAGGCGACCTGCTGCCGGGCCTGATCGTCGATCGCTTCGGCGACGTGCTGGTCTGTCAGCTCAACACCTTCGGCATGGAGCGTCTGGCGGAAGTGATCGTCGATGCGCTGCTCAAGGTCGTCAAGCCGACAGCCATCGTGTTCAAGAACGATTCCAGCGGTCGCCGCCAGGAGCAGCTCGAGCGCAACGTCGAAGTCGTCTACGGCGAGCTGCCGGAAAGCGTGCTGCTGGAAGAGAACGGCGTCCAGTTCACGGCGCCGGTACTCGACGGCCAGAAGACCGGCTGGTTCTACGACCACCGCGCCAACCGTGCCTGGTTGAACCGTCAGGTCGAAGGCAAGCGCGTGCTGGACCTGTTCAGCTACGTCGGTGGCTGGGGCGTGCAGGCGGCGGCGCATGGCGCCAGCGAAGTGCTGTGTGTCGATGCTTCCGGCGCGGCACTCGAGCGCGTCTCGGGCAACGCCGTGCTCAACGGTGTCGAGGACCGCGTCTCCATCGCGGAATCGGATGTCTTCGAGGCCCTCTCGGCTCTGCGCGCGGAAGGCGAGCAGTTCGACGTCATCATCGCGGATCCGCCCGCCTTCATCCGCAAGCGCAAGGACATCACCAACGGTGAGCGCGCCTATGCACGCCTCAACCGTGAAGCCATGCGCCTGTTGGGTCGTGACGGCCTGCTGATGTCCGGCTCCTGCTCCATGCATCTGGCGCCGGAGCGCCTGATGGATGTGGTGCGTGGCGCCGTGCGTCACCAGGACCGCCACGGCCAGGTCATCTTCCAGGGCCATCAGGCCAGTGACCACCCGGTGCACCCGTCCATCCCCGAGACGTCCTACCTCAAGGCCCTCGGTGTGCGCGTCTATCGTGACTGATGACGCCTGACGGCTACCAGGACTGATGGCTATGCCATTCGGCATCGACGACAACGCCGCCCTACGGGGCGGCGTTGTCGTCTGTGGCTTGGGTGACGGTTGTGGCTTGAGTGTCGGCTATGGCTTGCTTGTCTATCGACTGCGGCCCGCTTTTGGCTAATCGTCCATGGCTCATGGACTCTGATAGTCTGACGGCATGTATAGACGACTGACATCTCATCACAATCTCGTGCTGCTCGATCACTGGCGCAATCTGCTGGAAAGCGAGGGTATCCCCTGTGAGCTGCGCAATCGCCTGCTCGGCTCGGCCGCGGGTGAGTTGCCCGTGCTCGACTGTGAGCCCCAGCTGTGGGTGGCAGAGCGTGACCTTGCGCATGCCCGCCGTCTGCTGGCGAGCATCGAGGCCGCGCCGGCCTTGCCGGATTGGCAGTGTGCCTGTGGCGAACATCTCGAGGGCAGCTTCAGCGAGTGCTGGGCGTGTGGGGCAAGCGCGCCGCAGCAGCCCGCACCACAGGCGCGTCCGCGTGATGAGGACCCGGAGTTCGTGGCATGAGCAAAGGCACCCCGAAGGCGAGCGACGCGCCGCCGTTGACGCAAGATTCCCCCGGCTGGGCACTGCCACGGCCGTTCCTGTTGCCGATCAGCGTGAAGAAGAAGGCGCTGGATGGTTATGGTCACGTCAACAATGCCGAGTATGTGCGCTGGCTGGAGGACATCAGCTGGGCACACTCCGAAGCGTTGGGGCTTGGCCTGGCGCACTACCGTGAGCAGGACCGCGGCATGGCGGTGCACCGCCACGAGATCGACTATCTGGCCAGTGCACGACTTGGCGATTCGCTGATGCTGGCGACCTGGCTGGTGGATTGCGATGGACGCCTGAGTCTGACGCGTCGCTTCCAGCTGCGCCGGTGCTCGGATGGCCAGACGCTGCTGGAGGCGCGCACGCGCTTTGTCTGCATCGAGCTCTCGAGTGGACGGGCCCGACGCATGCCCGGCGCCTATCGTGAATGCTATTCGGCGGCGCTGGTGAGCGAGGAAACTGTCAGTCAGCGATGATTCCTCGCATTCCACTGCATCATTGGCGTGTTTTGGTGAATCTTGCTGGTATCTGATTGGCGAGACGCTGACGAGTCTGCTGTGCTTGTAGCAGGCGTCGTGATGACGTCAGTGCATTCCGCCAGCAGTGCAAGGAGTTCACCATGCAGATTGCCGTGCCGAAGGAAATCAAGAACCACGAGTATCGCGTCGCCCTCACGCCTGCCGGTGTGCGTGAGCTGATCGCCCAGGGCCATGAGGTGATCGTCGAGTCTGGTGCCGGGGAGGGCAGTGGCTACCCCGATGCCGAATATCAGGGCGTGGGCGCGCGTCTCGAGTCGGACGTCGAGCGGGTCTTTCGCGACGCCGAGCTGATTCTCAAGGTCAAGGAGCCGCAGCCGGCCGAGGTGGCGCGGCTCACCCACGGCCAGACCCTGTTCACCTATCTGCATCTGGCGGCCGCTCGTGAGCTGACCGAGAGCTTGCTGGAGAGCGGCGTGACGGCCATCGCCTACGAGACCATCACGGATGCCGACGGAGGCCTGCCGCTGCTGGCGCCCATGAGCCGCGTCGCCGGACGCATGGCGATCCAGGCCGGCGCGCACGCGCTGGAGAAGGCGCAGGGTGGCATGGGCGTGCTGTTGCCCGGCGTGCCCGGCGTGCCGCCGGCGCGGGTCACGGTGATCGGCGGTGGCGTGGTGGGGGAGAACGCGGCGCGCATGGCGCTGGGGCTCGGCGCCGAGGTGGTGATTCTCGATACCTCACTGGCGCGCCTCGAGACGCTGGACCATCGCTATCAGGGCCAGATTCGTACCGTCTATTCGACCTCGGAGGCGCTGGAGGAAGCGGTGCGGCAATCGGCGTTGATCATCGGTGCCGTGCTGGTGCCCGGCGCGGCGGCTCCCAAGCTGATTCGCCGCGAGCATCTGCGCAAGATGACGCCGGGCGCCGTGCTGGTGGATGTCGCCATCGATCAGGGCGGCTGCTTCGAGACCAGCCAGGCGACCACCCACGCCGAGCCGACCTACGTGGTGGATGGCATCGTGCATTACTGCGTGGCCAACATGCCCGGCGCGGTGGCACGTACCTCGACCCAGGCGCTGACCAGTGCGACGCTGCCGTATATCGTGCGCCTCGCCAATGGCGGCTATCGCGAGGTGCTGAGCCGGGACAGCCACTTTGCCGCGGGCCTCAATGTGCACGCGGGGCAATTGATCCTGCCGGAAGTCGGTGAGGCCTTCGACATGCCGGTCACCGCGCTCGCCGAGGCACTGGCGAAGGAGTGAGCCGGGCGCGCCGGCCCTTACGAAGGCTGCACGCCTCAGGGTAAGATGTGGGGCATATAGCGACAGGTCATGGTGGCTGCGTTCGAGGACTTCGAGCGGCGCTGCCGCGACCTGTCGTGATCCATTGTGAGCGAGTGCAGCCCCGCGGCACGACCTCCCGACCCAGACGCCCAAGAAGTGCATCCATGACCAAGACCCGCGTTCTTACCGGCATCACGACCACCGGCACCCCTCATCTCGGCAACTATGTCGGCGCCATCAAGCCTGCCATCGAAGCCAGTCAGGACCCGACGGTCCAGTCCTTCTACTTCCTCGCCGACTTCCACGCCCTGATCAAGTGTCAGGACCCGAAGCGCGTGCAGGAGTCGCGTCGTGAGATCGCCGCCACCTGGCTGGCTCTGGGTCTGGACACCGACAACGCCATCTTCTATCGCCAGTCGGACGTGCCGGAAATCCCGGAGCTGATGTGGCTGCTCAACTGCGTGTGCGCCAAGGGCTTGATGAACCGCGCGCATGCCTACAAGGGCGCCGTGGCCGAGAATGAAGAGAGCGGCATCGAGGATCTCGATCGCGGTATCAGCATGGGCCTGTTCAGCTATCCGGTGCTGATGGCGGCGGACATCCTGATGTTCAATGCGCACAAGGTGCCGGTGGGGCGTGACCAGATCCAGCATATCGAGATGGCGCGCGACATGGCCGGGCGCTTCAACCACCTCTTCAAGGGCAACTACTTCACCATGCCCGAGGCGGTGACCGACGAGAAATCCCAGCTGCTGCTGGGCCTCGACGGTCGCAAGATGTCCAAGAGCTACAACAACACCATCCCGCTGTTCGGCACCGAGAAGCAGCTGCTCAAGAGCGTGCGCAAGATCAAGACCAACTCGCTGGAGCCGGGCGAGCCGAAGGACCCGGATACCTGTTCGCTGTTCCAGATCTATTCGGCCTTCGCCACCGAGACGGAAGTCGCCGCCATGCGTGAGCAGTACGCGGCCGGCATCGGCTGGGGCGACGCCAAGAACCAGCTGTTCGAATACCTGAATGATCACCTCAAGGCGCCACGCGAGCGTTACGTCGAGCTGATGGAAGACCCGGCGCATGTCGAGGCGATCCTCAAGCGTGGCGCCGAGCGGGCCCGCGAAGAGGCCGCACCGATGATGGAGCGTCTGCGTCGCGCCGTCGGCCTGGGCAACTTCCTCTAGGTCGCCCGTCCACGCTGCTCGATCGGCCCCCGTCATCTTCCCGGATGGCGGGGGTTTCTGTTGCTGGCACCGTCGTTTCAGAGGGGGGCGTCATCGGGGCTGTCATGCTGATGGCGCCCGGGACGTGATGTCAGGCATATATCTGCGGGGAATGAAAAGCGTGCTGGAAATTCATTCACAGCTATAAAGCGACGCGTTAGGCTTGCCGCATCAATGCTTCAAGCATGCTGAATACACAAGGGGGTACGACATGAGTCAACACGCGATGCCGGGCAAGGCCAGTGAGCCTGCCCAGCCATCTACCACCATCAACCCTCGCGCCGTCTGGGCGGGTGGGCTGCTGGTCATTGCCTCAGTGCTGCTGAGCCTGGTCGCCGGCTGGCGCCAGGGCCTGCTGTTGCTGATCGGCGGCGCGCTGGGCGTGGTGCTCTACCACGCGGCCTTCGGCTTCACCTCCGCCTGGCGAGTGTTCATTACCGAGCGTCGTGGCCGCGGCCTGCGCGCGCAGATGCTGATGCTGGCGATTGCCGTGGTGCTGTTCTTCCCGGTACTGGCAGCAGGCAGCCTGTGGGGGCAGGACGTCTCCGGCTTCGTCTCGCCGCTGGGCACCTCCGTCGTGGTCGGCGCCTTCCTGTTCGGCCTCGGCATGCAGCTGGGCGGCGGTTGCGCCTCGGGCACGCTGTTCACCGTCGGCGGCGGCAATGCGCGCATGGTGATCACCCTGATCTTCTTTTGCGTCGGCTCAGTGATCGGCACCGCGCACTTCAGCTGGTGGCAGAGCCTGCCGTCACTGCCCGCCGTCTCGCTGGTGGACAGCTTCGGCGCGCTGGGCGGCATCATCGTCAGCCTGGCGCTGTTCGCCATCATCGTGCTGGTGACGCGCACGCTGGAGAAGCGTCGTCACGGTGAGCTCGAGAAGGCCGCCGTGACCGACAGCCAGCCGCGCGGCCTGTCACGTTTCCTGCGCGGCCCCTGGCCGCTGCTGGCGGGCGCGGTGGCGCTGGCGCTGCTCAACTTCGCCACCCTGGCGCTGGCCGGGCGTCCGTGGGGCATCACCTCGGCCTTCGCGCTGTGGGGCACCAAGGTCTACACCACGCTGGGCTTCGATGTCAGTGACTGGGGTTACTGGCAGGCGGCGGGCAATGCCAAGGCACTGGCGGCACCGCTCTACACGGACATCACCACGGTGATGAACATCGGCATCGTGGTCGGGGCGCTGGCGGCAGCGCTGCTGGCCGGCAAGTTCGCGCCGAAGTGGAACATTCCGCTGCGCTCGCTGGTGGCTGCCGTGCTGGGTGGCCTGCTGCTGGGTTACGGCGCGCGCCTGGCCTTCGGCTGCAACATCGGCGCCTACTTCGGCGGCATCTCCTCCGGCAGCCTGCATGGCTGGCTGTGGCTGGTGATGGCCTTCGCCGGCAACATGCTGGGCGTGAAGCTGCGCCCCTTCTTCGCCCTTGCGCCGCGCAAGCCGGCATCGCGTGCCGATCTGGCCTGAGCCATTCCCCGCACGTGACCGCGAACGCCTCGCTCCTTCCCCGTCAGGGGGATGAGCGGGACGTTTCTCGTCATGCAGTACCCTTGTCTGCGCAACGCACGCCGACCTTGCACAGGCTGCCGTAGATAGCACCGCGCGTGCTATCATCATGCCTTGTTCGCACGTGGAAACTGCACGTCGAAAGGTCCCTCGGACGCCCGGTTGCCAGCAGGTCTTCTGCGGTGCTTCAGCGGGCATGCTGCGCTTGTCTGCCGGCATGCCGAGAAGCTTGCCGAGCGTGAGGTCGTCCCCACTGATTCAAGAGTCTCGCCATGACGGATACTTCCAAGCGCGCCCTGTACGTTCCTTACGCCGGCCCGAGCCTGCTCGAGATGCCGCTGCTCAACAAGGGCAGCGCCTTCAGCCTCGAGGAGCGTGTCAGCTTCAATCTGATGGGCTTGCTGCCGCAGAATGTCGAGAGCATCGAAGAGCAGGTCGCGCGCGTCTACAGCCAGTATCAGCAGTGCGCCACCGACCTCGACAAGCACATCCTGTTGCGCTCGGTGCAGGACGACAACGAGACCCTGTTCTTCCGCGTGATCGAGGAACACCTCGAGGAGATGATGCCGATCATCTACACCCCGACCGTCGGTCAGGCGTGCGAGGAGTTCTCCAACATCTACCGCAACCACCGCGGCCTGTTCATTTCCTACCCGGACCGCGAGCACATGGATGACATCCTGCGCTCCGCGACCAAGGACAACGTCAAGGTCATCGTCGTCACCGATGGCGAGCGTATCCTGGGGCTGGGCGATCAGGGCATCGGCGGCATGGGCATCCCCATCGGCAAGCTGTCGCTGTACACCGCCTGTGGCGGCATCAGCCCGGCCTACACCCTGCCGATCTCGCTGGATCTTGGCACCAACAACCAGAAGCTGCTCGACGACCCACGCTACATGGGCTGGCGTCACGAGCGCGTCACCGGTGATGACTACAACGCCTTCGTGGCCGAGTTCATCACTGCCGTGAAGCGTCGCTGGCCGAAGGCCATGATCCAGTTCGAGGACTTCGCGCAGGCCAACGCCATGCCGCTGCTCGAGCGTTACCGCGATGAAGTCTGCTGCTTCAATGACGACATCCAGGGCACTGCCTCCGTGGTGGTCGCGACCCTGATGGCGGCCTGCAAGGCCAAGGGCGAGAAGCTCTCCGACCAGCGCGTCACCTTCCTGGGTGCGGGTAGCGCCGGTTGCGGTATCGCCGAGATGATCGTGGTGGCGATGGTCAAGGAAGGCATGGAAGAGGCCGAGGCCCGCAAGCGCGTCTTCATGGTCGATCGCTTCGGTCTGCTGACCAGCGACATGGAAGGCCTCTACGACTTCCAGAGCCGCCTGGCTCACGATATCGACAGCGTGGCCGACTTCGGTGACCGCGGTCTGCTGGATGTGGTCAAGGCTGCCAAGCCGAGCGTGCTGATCGGTGTGTCCGGCCAGCGTGGCCTGTTCAGCGAAGACGTGATCCGTGCCGTGCAGGCCGGCTGCGAGAGCCCGCTGGTGATGCCGCTGTCCAACCCGACCTCACGCGTCGAAGCGACACCGGCGGAAGTCATCGAGTGGACCGACGGCAAGGCGCTGGTCGCCACCGGCAGCCCGTTCGCGCCGGTCGAGCACAACGGCCATACCCACGCGATCGCCCAGTGCAACAACGCCTACATCTTCCCGGGCATCGGTCTGGGTGTGCTGGCGTCCAACGCCTCGCGCATCACCGACAACATGCTGATGGCCGCCGCCAACGCGCTGGCCAACAACGCCCCCATCGTCCTGAAGGGCGAGGGCGCGCTGCTGCCGTCACTGGGCGACATCCAGGACATCAGCCGTCAGATCGCCTTCGACGTGGCGCGTCAGGCCCAGACCGATGGCGTGGCGCTGACCTCCAGCGACGAGATCATCCAGGCCAACATCGAGAAGAACTTCTGGCAGCCGCGTTACCGCGCCTACCGTCGCAAGGCGTTCTGATCGCGCCTGCGCCGTCATTGAGCGCATGAAGCAGAGTGCGTAAATGAAGAAGCCCCCGCAGGCCATGCCTGCGGGGGCTTTTGTGTTGCAGTCAGCGCTGCGGTGAGCGGCTGGCGGGTTACAGCATGCCGCGCAGCACGTAGTGGAGGATGCCGCCGTGACGGTAGTACTCCAGCTCGTTGTCGGTATCGATGCGGCACAGCGCCTCGATCTTCTGCTCACCCTTGTCGCTCTTGAAGGTGACCTGGACCTTGCCGCCGGCCGTCAGGTCATTCAGGCCGCTGATGCTGATTTCCTCGTCACCGGTCAGCCCCAGTGACTGGCGGCTCTCGCCTTGCGGGAACTGCAGCGGCACCACGCCCATGCCGATCAGATTGGAGCGGTGGATACGCTCGTAGGACTCGGCGATCACCGCGCGCACGCCCAGCAGCAGGGTGCCCTTGGCGGCCCAGTCACGCGAGGAGCCAGTGCCGTACTCCTTGCCGGCGACGACCACCAGTGGCGTGCCTTCCTCGGCGTACTTCATGGCGGCATCGTAGATGGCCATCTGCTCGCCGGACGGCACGTGGCGGGTCTCGCCGCCCTCGACGCCATCGAGCATCTCGTTGCGGATACGCACGTTGGCGAAGGTGCCGCGCATCATCACTTCGTGGTTGCCGCGACGCGAGCCGTAGGAGTTGAAGTCCTTGACCTCGACCCCGTTCTCCTTGAGGTAGCGACCCGCCGGGCTGTCCGGCTTGATGGCACCGGCCGGAGAGATGTGGTCGGTGGTCACCGAGTCGCCGAGCATCGCCAGCACGCGGGCATTCTCGACATCCTGAACGGCTTCCGGCTCACGCTGCATGCCTTCGAAGAACGGCGGATGCTGGATGTAGGTGGAGTCCTTCCACTCATACACTTCGGCTTGCGGCACATCGATGGCCTGCCAGGTCTCGTCACCGTCGAAGACCTCGGCGTACTCCTTGCGATACATCTCGGTACGCACCTGCTCGACGGCCTCGGCGATCTCGGCCTGACTCGGCCAGATGTCCTTGAGGAAGACGTCATTGCCGTCAGTGTCCTTGCCCAGCGGCTCCTTGGAGAGATCGACCCGCACGGTGCCGGCGAGGGCATAGGCGACCACCAGGGGCGGCGACGCCAGCCAGTTGGTACGCACGTTGGGATGCACGCGACCCTCGAAGTTGCGGTTGCCCGACAGTACCGAGGCGACCGTCAGGTCACGCGTGTTGATGGCGTCCTCGACCGGTTCCGGCAGCGGGCCGGAGTTGCCGATACAGGTGGTGCAGCCATAGCCGACCAGGTTGAAGCCCAGCTCGTTGAGGTCATCCTGCACGCCGGCAGTCGCCAGGTAGTCGGTGACGACCTTGGAGCCCGGCGCCAGTGAGGTCTTGACCCACGGCTTGCTGCTCAGGCCTTTCTCGCGCGCCTTGCGCGCCACCAGGCCTGCCGCCAGCATCACGCTGGGGTTGGAGGTGTTGGTGCAGGAGGTGATGGCGGCGATGACGACATCACCGTGATCGAGGCGGAAGGTCTCGCCATTCAGCTCGCTGTAATCGCCGTTCTTCACCTCGCTCTGCTTGTCGTAGCTCTGCTCGACATCGACGGCGGTCTGGCCACCCTCGGACAGCCACTTGCCGTCCTCGATGTCCGGCACTTCGCCCAGCTGATCGCCGAGGATTTTCTCGAAGGTCTGCTTGATGTCGGTGAGGGCGACACGGTCCTGCGGGCGCTTGGGGCCGGCGAGGGAGGCGACGACCTCGGTCATGTCCAGCTCGAGCGTATCGGAGAAGACCGGCTCGTGGCCCGGCTCGCGCCACAGGCCCTGCTCCTTGGCGTAGGCTTCGACCAGCGCGACCTGCTCATCGGAGCGACCGGACAGACGCATGTAGTTGAGCGTCTCGTCATCCAGCGGGAAGAAGCCACAGGTAGCACCATACTCCGGCGCCATGTTGGCGATTGTCGCGCGGTCGGCCAGCGGCAGGTCATCCAGGCCGTCACCGTAGAACTCGACGAACTTGCCGACCACGCCACGGCTTCTCAGCATCTGGGTGACGGTCAGCACCAGGTCAGTCGCGGTGATGCCTTCGTTGAGCTTGCCGGTCAGCTTGAAGCCGACCACTTCCGGAATCAGCATCGAGACCGGCTGGCCGAGCATCGCGGCTTCCGCCTCGATACCGCCGACACCCCAGCCCAGCACGCCGAGGCCGTTGATCATGGTGGTGTGGGAGTCGGTGCCGACCAGGGTGTCGGGATAGGCGAAGGTCTTGCCATCTTCCTCGCGGGGGAAGACGGCGCGGCCGAGATATTCCAGGTTCACCTGGTGGCAGATACCGGTGCCCGGCGGGACGACGGAGAAGTTGTCGAAGGCCTGCTGGCCCCAGCGCAGGAACTCGTAACGTTCGCGGTTACGCTCCATCTCGATGCGCACGTTGTCCTTGAAGGCGCTCGGATCGCCGTAGTGGTCCACCATCACCGAGTGGTCGATGACCAGGTCCACCGGAGTCAGCGGATTGACCTTCTCGGGGTTGGCGCCGAGCTTCTTGACGGCGTCACGCATGGAGGCCAGGTCGACCACACCGGGCACGCCGGTGAAGTCCTGCATCAGCACGCGCGCCGGACGATAGCCGATCTCGTGGGTGCTGGAGGCGGTCTTCTGCCAGTCGGCCAGCGCCTTGATGTCTTCCTTGGTCGCGGTTTCACCGTCCTCGAAGCGCAGCTGATTCTCCAGCAGCACCTTGAGCGTGAAGGGCAGTCGCGTCAGGTCGCCAAGCGTGTCGGCCGCCTTCTTGAGCGAGTAGTAGTGATAGCGCTTGTCTCCGACTTCCAGCTCGGAGAGGGTGTCAAGCGAATCCAGTGACTGAGAGCGCTGGGAACCCATGATTCTCCTCCTTGTCGTTGTCTTCACCGGCCAGACTGCTGAAGTGTCGTTCAACAGGCGCGTCAGGTGCTTTGGCCGGATGCGACGCGTCGCGAGAGCGACTGCCAGGTCGCGGATGGTTGCCTACATAAGGCTATGGTCATCATGTGACAGGAATTCAAGCGCACACCATCATCGAGGATAGTGTGAAGCAAGGAACCCTGCGTCGCGTTCGCTGCCATAGAGATTGCCGCCACGACTCTCGCGCGGCGTGAATGCGGCCTCTAAGGTATCCAATGCAATGGCACCCCAGACGGTGTCACCCGCAACGTCCGTCGCGTTCACCATCAGGCACAACGGAGGCTGTCATGAACGAACAAGGGCGCAGGCCGAGCGAGTCCGGCGAGCTGCCGGAAGATGATGAGGTTCTGGATGCGGCGGTCGAGCAGTGGCTGGCGGAGCATTCCTCGGGGCAGTCCGATGAATGGCCGGGCCATGAGTTGCTGGAAGACAAGCAGGAAGGAGTGGTCAATGAGGCGCTGCATGAGGCGGAAATCAACTGCCCCTACTGCGACACGCCCTTCACGGTGTTCCTGGATCTGGACGAGGGCAGTCTGACCAACATCATCGACTGCGAGCGTTGCTGTCAGCCGATCCAGGTGCGCCAGCAGGTCGACCCGGTCAGTGGTGAGCTCGAAGGGCTGGATATCGGCCAGGATGACGACGTGCTGTGACGGAATCTCACCTGCTCGGCACGCTGGCACCGGCGCCGGCAGGCATCAGTGACGCAAAGTGACAGGCTTGCAGGGGCAGGGCGCGGCAGATGCTGTATTCTGCGGTCAAGGTCACTTATGATCCCGACACCCGCTGTTGGCGTCATCGAGCTGCCATAGGCAATCTCTATGGTGGTGATTGCAGCAAACATTTGGCATCTGCCACACGTGGCGATTAGTCTGTGTGGCGATTCATCACAAAGGCGGTCCGCTGCCTTTATCATCATTATTCCTCAGGAGATCACCATGAGCGTATTGGTCGGACGTCAGGCCCCGGATTTCGAAGCCGCAGCAGTGCTGGGCGACGGTACCATCGTCGACAACTACAAGCTGTCTGATTCCAACGGCAAGCTGCGCGTGCTGTTCTTCTGGCCGCTGGACTTCACCTTCGTTTGCCCGTCTGAAATCATCGCCCACGACAACCGTCTGGCGAAGTTCAAGGAACTCGGCGTCGAAGTCATCGGTGTGTCCATCGATTCCCAGTTCACTCACCACGCATGGCGCAAGACCTCTCCGGACGCTGGCGGCATCGGTGAAGTCGGCTTCCCGATCGTGGCTGACGTCAAGCACGAAGTCACCCAGGCATACGGCATCGAGCATCCGGAAGCTGGCGTCGCTCTGCGCGCTTCCTTCCTGATCGACGAAGACGGTGTCGTTCAGCACCAGGTCGTCAACAACCTGCCGCTGGGCCGTAACGTCGACGAGATGGTCCGCATGGTCAAGGCCCTGCAGTTCCACCAGACCAACGGCGAAGTATGCCCGGCAGGCTGGGAAGAAGGTCAGGAAGGTATGAAGGACACCGCTGAAGGTGTTGCCAAGTACCTGGCAGGCCACTCCAGCAGCCTGTAAGTCGCTGCCTGGACGAGATCAGCTCACGCGTTCGCGCTGACTGATCCCGCGACTGCCTTTCGAACCTTCGGTAATGAGTGTCTCGAGAGGTAGGCGAACCGGAAGCCGTCGCCCCCTGGCGGCGGCTTCCGCGCATCTGGGCAATGCCATCCTGCGGGGGCGTGCTTGAGCATAAGCTTCTGCGATGCCGGTCTGAGTCCGGTGCTGAAAGCTGGCGGCGTCTGCGCTACTCTGCGCAGTCCTTGTTCGCCTCAACCAGCCCGGCGAGCCAGTCAGCCAGCGAGTACAGCGAGTACAAGTGCTTCCAGCGGGAAGCCTGCACGGGCGCCAGCCGGCCCGGATCATCATGCCGTGTCCTGAACCATGTCGATCGCATGCGCCGTCTGCAGCGCTGTCGGTATCGTTCAGTACATTGATCGCCAGCAGCCGCCATTGCTGCTGGTGAAATCCTCCGCCTTCATCTGTCACTGAGGTCATCCATGAGCAATGTCCGTCACGAACGTCTGATCATTCTCGGTTCCGGCCCGGCGGGTTACACCGCTGCCGTCTACGCTGCACGTGCCAATCTCAAGCCGCTCCTGATCACCGGCATGCAGATGGGTGGTCAGCTGACCACCACCACCGACGTCGACAACTGGCCCGGCGACGATGCTGGCGTGCAGGGGCCGGAGCTGATGGAGCGTATGCGTCGTCACGCCGAGCGCTTCGAGACCGAAGTCCTGTTCGATCACATCAACGAAGTGACCCTAGGCGAGCGTCCGTTCCTGCTCAAGGGTGACAACGGCAGCTACAGCTGTGATGCCCTGATCATCGCCACCGGCGCCAGCGCGCAGTATCTGGGCCTGCCGAGTGAGCAGCAGTTCATGGGCCAGGGCGTCTCGGCCTGTGCGACCTGCGATGGCTTCTTCTATCGCAATCAGGAAGTCGTGGTGGTCGGTGGCGGCAACACCGCTGTCGAGGAAGCGCTGTACCTGTCCAACATTGCCTCCAAGGTCACGCTGGTGCATCGCCGTGACAGCCTGCGTGCCGAGAAGATCCTGCAGGACAAGCTGTTCGACAAGGTCGAGAACGGCAACATGGCGGTCGAATGGCACCACACCCTCGACGAAGTGCTGGGCGACAACTCCGGTGTCACCGGCGTGCGTCTGCGTCATGTCGAGAGCGGCGCCACCAAGGAATTGAGCTCGATGGGCGTGTTCATCGCCATCGGCCACCGTCCGAATACCAGCCTGTTCGAAGGCCAGCTCGACATGCAGGGCGGCTATCTCAAGGTACAGTCGGGCCTGGAAGGCAATGCCACCCAGACCAGCATCCCCGGTGTCTATGCCTGTGGCGATGTAATGGACCACGTCTACCGTCAGGCGATCACCTCTGCCGGTACCGGCTGCATGGCGGCGCTGGATGCCGAGCGTTATCTGGACGGCCTCATCGCCTGAGATCGCCCTGTCTGTTGCAACAGTGTCTGATTCGAGAAAGTCTGATTCAGCACTGCCCGACCGGCCCTGCAGCCTCGCTGCGGGGCCGGTTTGCGTTCAAGGCTCTGCCACGGCTGCGCCGGGAGAGCTGAGTGCCGCCGGCGGCTCAGTAATGGGGCGGCAGCTCGTCGTGTGGCTGCGCACTGAAAGGTGCTGTCGAGTCGGCATCGCCTTGCTGTTCGCGCAGGGTGCGGAGCTGGCTGGCCATCAGCGCGGTCAGGCGCTCGAGTGTCTCTATCTGGCGCTGCTGGGTGATGACGGTTCGATCGAGGGTCTCGAGCCAGTCATCCTGATGCGCGAGGCGCGACTCCAGTGCTTCCAGTCGGGCTTCCAGGCTGGGATCAGTCGAGGTTGTCATGCATCTGGGCTCCAGAGAGTGAGGGAATGGTCCGCGTTAGCAATGGGGGAGGAGGGTGAGGTGGCCGCCGTTGGATGACGACTCATGCCACGATTCTTAAGCGATGGCACGCCGAATCATCGCTGCGGCCGTTGCCTGGATCGTTGTCGAATTACCGCAAAGTGTTGAAGGATTGTCACTGAGTTGCCTCAGACGCATCAGGAAGAGGCGTGATAGACTGTTGACAGTGCGATTGACTTATTTTTCGTATATCGCACCCATTGACGGCCTTCGATTGCCTGCGCTTCGCGCGTCATTGACAGGGCCGGTTCCATCGACTGATGTGGAGTTACCTGCATCACGAGCCACGACGTCACCAGAGCGATGCACAGGCATCTTCGCGTGTATCAGTGATGGTGACGGGCACCGCCGTGAGGCGCTGCATTCAGGCAGTTTCCCGACTGACGATAGCTGCTGTAACCCTGTCGTGCGGTCAGGCGCTGCCCATTGCGATCAAGGGCAGAACATTCTGATAGGGATCATCCGAAGCACTCATTTCTGCCCTCGCGTTACACCTCCACCCATTACCTAGAGAGTTTATCTTGATGAGTTCCAAGACGTTCTTCCGTTGTTTCATCATCAGCCTGCTGCTGGCACTGCCGGCACCGTTGCTGATTGCTGTCTTCATCACCCTGACCGGCGGCCAGCTGGCCGACACCCTGAGCCAGGCGCTTAGCGTCGAGGGCTTCGAGCTGGCGTACGCGGCTGCCGTCGCGGCCGTGTTCATCCTGCTGTTGATCGCGACGCTTGCCATTCCGGTGCTGTCTCCGCGCTCTGCAGTACTGGCTGAAGTCGAGGACGACGATCGTGAGATCGGCGAGGTCAAGTGGTTCAACGTCAACAAGGGCTACGGTTTCGTGACCCGTGAAAGTGGTGAAGATGTCTTCGTTCACTTCCGTGCCATTCGTGGCAAGGGCCACCGTACCTTGGCCGAAGGTCAGAAAGTGCGTTACCACGTCATCAGCAATGAGCGTGGCCTGCAGGCGGATGACGTGACAGTCATCACCTGATCGCTGACTCGCTCAGTGAAAGACGACAACGCCCCGCAGGCTAGCCTGCGGGGCGTTGTCGTCTCATGGTCTGTCTCACCAGAAGAGGCGGGTCACTCAGCCCTTGTCCGGCCAGGTGAAGGCCTCTTCGCTGCCGTCGGCCATGACGCGGAAGAAGCGGTCCGGCTCATCACCGGGCTGCCAGCTGCCCAGCGAGCAGCGCGTCTCGACCTGCAGGGCCCGGGCGGCGGCGCGTGCGCAGTCGACATCGCGCGCCCAGGGGGTACTGGCGCTGTCGAACCACAGGCTGGCGAATCCATCGGCGACCTTCTCGACCACCAGCACCGCGATCTCGGCGCCATCACGCGTGAGGCGCGTACGGTGCTGCAGCTTGCCGGCCGGCTGGAAGACGACGACCTGACCGAACTGCTCGCCCAGCCAGGCGCCCAGCGCCTCCAGGCTCAAGGGCTTGAGGTAGATCTCGATGTCCGGGTACTGCTCATCGGCGTCATTGTGCGGGGTGTCGCTCATGCCGTGGTCTCTTGGGTCGCGGGGACAAACAGGTATTCCAGGATGTGCTCGTAGGCGCTGGAGAGTCGGTCCAGATCGCTGGCCATGACGCGTTCATCGATCTTGTGGATGGTCGCGTTGACCGGCCCCAGCTCGACGACCTGAGTGCCGAGCGTGGCGATGAAGCGACCATCGGAGGTGCCGCCGGAGGTGGACAGCACCGGCTTGCGTCCCAGTGCGCGTTCCACACCGTGCACGGCGGCATCGACCAGCGCGCCTTCCGGCGTCAGGAAGGGCTCGCCGCTCAGGTTCCACTCGATCTCGACGTCCAGACCGTGCTTCTCGAGGATCTCATAGGTGCGACGCTTGAGGTCATCGGCGGTCAGCTCGGTGGAATAGCGGAAGTTGAAGACCACTTCCAGCTCGCCTGGGATGACGTTGGTCGCGCCGGTACCGCCACGGATGTTGGAGATCTGGAAGCTGGTCGCCGGGAAGAAGTCGTTGCCGTTGTCCCAATGCTCGGCGGCCAGGGCGGCCAGCGCCGGGGCGGCTTCGTGGATCGGGTTGCGCGCCAGATGCGGGTAGGCCACATGGCCCTGGATGCCCTTGACGTGCATGACCGCACCCAGCGAGCCGCGACGGCCATTCTTGATCACGTCACCGGCGTAATCGGTGGAGGACGGTTCGCCGACGATGCAGTAGTCGAGGCGCTCGTGATGCTCGCGCAGATACTCGACCACCGCACGGGTGCCGTGAACCGCCGGGCCTTCCTCGTCGGAGGTGATCAAGAAGGCGATGCGGCCTTCGTGGTCCGGGTTGGCGGTCACGAAGCGCTCGGTGGCGGTAAGCATCGCGGCCAGCGACCCCTTCATGTCGGCGGCGCCACGGCCACACAGGAAGCCGGCATCATCGATGCACGGCGAGAACGGCGGATACTGCCAGTTGGCTTCCGGGCCCGTCGGCACGACATCGGTGTGGCCGGCGAAGGCCAGCACCGGACCATGATGGCCGCGCACCGCCCAGAAGTTGTCGACATCGCCGAAGGGCAGCCGCGTGATGGTGAAGCCCAGCGCCTCGAGGCGTTCGATCATCAGGGTCTGGCAGTCCAGGTCGTCCGGCGTGACCGAGGGGCGTGAGATGAGATCGAAGGCCAGCTCCAGCGTCGGAGACAGATCGGCGGGGCGTGGCGGAAGCGGTGCGTTTGAATCAGTCATCATGGGCCATCGCTGCAGGCGTCATCGCGAGGAGCGACAGCGCGAAATTCGGGGGGGAGAGACGAAGGGTCTTCACGCCGGCCCGGACACTGCTGCCCGAGCCGGGAAATGCCACGACGGCCTGCCAGAGGTGCAGCCCCTGACAGGCCATCGTCACGCGCCTCAGTTGTGGGCGTGCAGGGCATCGTTGAGCGCGATGGCGCTCTTGTTGGTGCGGCACTCGACACGGCCGGTGACGGAGTTGCGACGCAGCAGCAGGTCGTCCTGGCTCGCCAGCTCACGGGCCGCGACCGTCTCGACTTCCTGGCCTTCGTTGTCGAAGACCATGACCTTGGTACCGGCGGTGATGTAGAGGCCAGCTTCCACGGTGCAGCGATCGCCCAGCGGGATGCCGATACCGGCATTGGCGCCGATCAGGCAGCCTTCGCCGACCTTGATGACGATGTTGCCGCCACCGGACAGGGTGCCCATGGTGGAGCAACCGCCGCCCAGATCAGAGCCCTTGCCGACGAAGACGCCCGCGGAGATGCGGCCTTCGATCATGCCCGGGCCTTCGGTACCGGCATTGAAGTTGCAGAAGCCTTCGTGCATCACGGTGGTGCCTTCGCCCAGGTAGGCGCCCAGGCGCACACGCGCGGTATCGGCGATACGAATGCCGGTCGGCACCACGTAGTCGGTCATCTTCGGGAACTTGTCGACGCAGTCCACGGACAGGGTGCGACCTTCCAAGCGGGCCTTGAGGCGACGCGCCGGCAGCTCTTCGATGTCGATGGCGCCTTCGCTGGTCCAGGCGACATTCTTGAGCAGACCGAACATGCCGGTCAGGTCGATGCCGTGCGGACGCACCATGCGGTGAGACAGCAGGTGCAGCTTGAGGTAGACCTCCGGCACGCTCTGCGGGGCGGCGTCTTCCTCGATGAACATGGCGACCAGCGGGCGCTGGCTGGCGGCCAGGCTTTCGGCCAGTTCGGCCTGGGCGCTGTCACCGGCGTCGCGCAGGGCGCTGGCCAGGGCGGCGCAGTGTTCCGGCAGGAAGCTGGTGGCGGTGGTGCCAGCCGGTGCGTCCAGTGCCTTGCGAGCGGCGTCAGCAACGGCAGCGGTCGGCTTGAACAGCGGGGCAGGATAGTAGACTTCCAGCCAGTCGCCGGTGGTGTTCTGGGTGCCGATTCCGAGGGCAAGGCTCAACATCGTGTCAATCTCCGGGGTGTCCAGTGGTGTAAGGGGTAACTCAGTCCTGCGGTTCGTAGACCGCCTTGTCATAGCCGATCACCAGATCCATCTCATTGTCGGCGGGATGACGCTCGAGAATGGGACGCTTGATCAGGGTCGGGTGCTCCAGCATCAATGCACGTGCCGAATTGGCATCGAGGCTGTCACGTTGTTCATCGCTCAGGTTGCGCCAGCTGGTGCTCCGTTTGTTGAGCAGGCTGCTCCAGGCGGTCTGCTCCAGCCAGGATTCCAGCAGGCTGGCGGAGAGGCCATCCTCGCGCAGGTCATGCCAGCGATAGGGCACGCCCCGGGTGTCGAGGGCGCGGCGCGCCTTGCGGCAGGTATCACAGGTCTTGATGCCGTAGAGCACGTGCATGGCGGTCTCCTTGAGCCAATCTGCCCCGCCGGGCGAGGCTGTCATCCAGTGTTGGGCTGCTGTCAGCCCGTGCAGGCCTGGCGCTCAGCGCAGGCGTTCGACGAAGCGACGCAGGCGCTGGGCGGCTTCGACGGTCTGTTCCAGTTCGGCCACCAGCGCCAGACGAATGCGTCCGGCACCCGGATTCACGCCGTCCACCTCGCGCGCCATGTAGCTTGCCGGCAGCACGCCGACCGCCTCTTCACGCAGCAGCTCGCGGGTGAAGGCGGCGTCGTCACCGCCGGGCACGGCGGGATACAGGTAGAAGCTGGCTTCCGGAGTCGGGAAGTCCATCACCGGTGCGAGGATTTCGGTCACGGCGGCAAACTTCTCGCGGTAGGCATCGCGATTGGCCAGCACGTGGGCTTCATCATTCCAGGCGGCGATGGAGGCGTGCTGGTGATGCAGTGGCATCGCGCAGCCGTGATAGGTGCGGTAGTGACGGAAGCGACGGATCACCTCGCCATCGCCGGCCACGAAGCCGGAGCGCAGACCCGGCAGGTTGGAGCGCTTGGACAGCGAGTGGAAGACCACGCAGCGCGCATAGTCATCGCGGCCCATGGCGGCACAGGCCTGCAGCAGGCCCGGCGGCGGCGTCGACTCATCGAGATAGAGCTCCGAGTAGCACTCATCGGAGGCGATCAGGAAGTCGTGCTCGTCGGCGAGGCGAATCAGCTGCTGGAAGTCGGCCAGCGGTGTCACGGCGCCGGTGGGATTGCCCGGCGAGCAGACGAAGACGATCTGGGTGTCACGCCACACCTCGGACGGCACCGCCGCGTAGTCGGGGCGGAACCCATTCTCGGCGGGGCAGGGCAGGTAGGTGACCTCGCCGCCGGCCAGCAGCGTCGCGCCTTCATAGATCTGATAGAAGGGGTTCGGCACCAGTACGCGCGCCGGACGCGTGCTGTCCAGCGAGGCCTGGATGAAGGCGAACAGTGCCTCGCGGGTGCCGGTGACCGGCAGGACCTGCTGGTCGATATCCGGCGTGGCGTTGAGCGAGAAGCGCTTCTCGAGCCAGTCGGCGATCGCCTGGCGCAATTCCCCCAGACCGCCGGTGGCGGGGTACTTGGCCACGCCCATGATGTGCTCGCGCAGGGTGTCGAGCACGAACTCGGGCGGCGCATGACGCGGCTCGCCGATGGTCAGTGCAATCGGGTCCAGGGCGGGGTTGGGCACGACGCCCTCGCGCAGCTTGGCCAGGGTTTCAAACGGGTAGGGCTTGAGCTGGTCGAGATCCGGGTTCATGCACGTTCCATGGGTGATGGCCGTGGCAGCCAGGCTGCCGGCCGAGCAGGGAGGAAGGCGTCCGCGAGTCACCGGACTGCCATGCAGGTCGACTCGCGATTATAGGGAAGCCGGCCGGTCCCCTCAATCGCGGGGTGCCGGCCGGCGCTTTCCCTCTGTACTCTCGTCACGTGCCGTCACGCGCCGTCGCGCGTCTCAGCCGCGCTCGCCGACCTCGAGGACTTCGGTGAGGGCGTCACGCAGACGTGTCTGGCGCTCGGGGTCGGTGATGGGCTCGCCGGCGCGGTCGGTGATGAAGAAGATATCCTCGACGCGCTCGCCGAGGGTGGCGATCTTGGCGGCATCGATGGCGATCTCGTGCTCCATGAACACGCGGCCGATGCGCGCCAGCAGGCCCGGGCGGTCCGAGGCGATCACTTCCAGCACGCTGCGGCCGTTGGTGTAGTCCTGGCTCAGCGTGATGCGCGGCGCGATGCGGAAATGCTTGAGCTGGCGCGGCGTGTGGCGATTGACGATCACCGAGTAGTCATCCGGGTCATCCAGCTCTTCGACCAGATGGGTGCGGATATCGGCCAGGCGTGCGGCGTCGCGGATCGGCTCGCCGTCATCGTCGAGCAGGATGAAGGTGTTGAGCGTCCAGTTGTGGCTGGAGGTGGCGATGCGCGCATCGTGGATCGAGAGCCCCAGCTGCTCCAGCGCCGCGGCGGTGGCCGCGAACAGGTTGTCCACCGAGCGAGTGTGGATGAAGACCTTGGTGCCGCCTTCGGTCATCTCCTCGGTGGGCGCGCTGGTCAGTACCAGCGGCAGCGGCTCGCCATGCTCGTCGAGTTGCGGGGCCGCCTGGCGCGCGAGGATCCCCTGGGTGTGCCAGGCCACCTCGCTGGGCGCATAGCGCACGAAGTAGTCGTCGCCGAGGCTGGCCCACAGCGCCTCGGCGTCAGTGCGGGTGGTGCCCATGCCGGCCAGCAGGGACAGCGCCTCCTCGCGGGTCTCGGTGATCCACTCGTGGCGCTCCGGCGGATGCTCGAGGCCACGGCGCAGCGCCCGGCGCGTCTCCATGTGCAGCTGGCGCAGCAATGCCGCACGCCAGCCGTTCCACAGCGACGGGTTGGTGGCGTTGATGTCGGCCACCGTCAGCACGTAGAGATAATCCAGGTGCGTCTCGTCGCCGACGATCTCGGCGAAGCGGGTGATGATCTCGGGGTCGGCGATGTCCTGCTTCTGGGCGGTCATCGACATCAGCAGGTGATGGCGCACCAGCCAGCTCAGGGTGCGGGTGTCGCGCGGACTGAGGTCATGACGGCGCGCGAAGTCCTCGACTTCCTCGGCACCGATCTCGGAGTGGTCGCCGCCACGGCCCTTGCCGATGTCGTGATAGAGCCCGGCGATCCACAGCAGCTCCAGCTTGGGCAGCTCGCGGATCAGGGTCGCGGCGACCGGGAATTCCTCCTCGGCATCGGGGGCACGGAATTCCTGGGCTACCTTGAGCAGGCGCAGGGTATGCGCATCGACGGTGTAGACGTGGAAGAGGTCGTGCTGCATCAGCCCCACGGCGCGACCGAAGGCCGGCAGGTACTTGCCGAGGATGCCGTAGCGCGCCATGCGCTTGAGTACGCGGGGCACGTTGCCGCCACAGCGCATCAGCTCCATGAACAGGCTCTGGTGGCGCACGTCGTCGCGGAAGGCGTCGTCGATCTGGTGGCGATGATCACGCAGCGCGCGGATGGTGTCGGCGCGCACGCCCTCGATCTCCGGGTGCTGCGCCATCAGCAGGAACAGCTCCAGCAGCGCGGCGGGGCGGCGGCGGAACACGCCTTCCTCGCGCAGGCTGATGTAGCCGCTGCGGATCTCGAAGCGCGGATTGAGCGGCACGATGTTGACCGGCTCGTCATGGCGCAGGATGGCCTCGTCGAAGTGCTGCAGCAGCATGTCGTTGAGGCCCGCCAGGGCGGTGACATGGCGGTAGTAGCGCTTCATGAACTGCTCGACCGCCAGATGCTCGGGCGTGTCGCGGAAGCCGAACAGTTCGGCGATGGTGCGCTGGTGGTCGAACAGCAGCCGGTCCTCGGCGCGTCCGGCCAGCATGTGCAGCGCGAAGCGCACCTGCCACAGGAAGGCCTGGCCCTGGCTGAGAATGCGCAGTTCGGCATCATTCATGAAGCCCAGCGCGACCAGATTGTCGTAGCGCTCGACCCCGAAGTGGCGCTTGGCGACCCAGCCGATCATCTGGATATCGCGCAGGCCGCCGGGCGATGACTTGATGTTGGGTTCGAGGTGATATTCGGTGTTGGCGAACTTGTGGTGGCGAGCGATCTGCTCCTGCCACTTGGCCTCGAAGAAGGCTTCGGCCGGCCACAGACGGTCGGTGGCCAGACGTTCGCGCATGGCCTCGCGCAGCCGCTGCGGGCCGGCGATGACACGGGATTCCAGCAGGTTGGTGATCACGGTGACATCGGCGCGTGCCTCACGCTCGCAGTCACTCAGCGAGCGCACGGACTGGCCGATCTCGAGACCGATGTCCCACAGGAAGGTGATGAAGTCGGACAGCGCCTCACGGTAGGGCGTGTCGTCGTCCTGCTCCAGCAACAGCAGCAGGTCGATGTCGGAATGCGGGTGCAGCTCGCCGCGGCCGTAGCCGCCCACGGCGAGCAGGGCGATGCCGTCATCCGGCCAGGTCTGGCGCTGCCAGGCGATGGCCAGCAGGCGGTCGATGGCGCGGGCACGACCATGGATGAGGTCGCGGATGTCGGCGCCCGCCTTGAAGCGAGCCTCGAGACGCTCCTGTACCTGTGCCAGAGCCCGCTTGAACAGCGGGATGGGTGTCTTCGTCGTGGCCAGCTCGCCGTCGAAGGTGACGGCATCGTAGAGCGCTTCACGCTCGACGAAGTGATAGTGGTGCAGGAGCATCTTGATCAACCCTCGAGGAAGGAGAGGTCCTCTTCCGTGCGACGTGTCAGTACCTCGACGCCGGTGGCGGTGACCAGCAGGGTGTGCTCCCACTGGGCCGAGAGGCTCTTGTCCTTGGTGACGGCTGTCCAGTCGTCCTTGAGGACCTTCACCTTGTAGCCACCGACATTGACCATCGGCTCGATGGTCAGGCACATGCCTTCCAGAAGCTCGGCGTCGGCACGGGCTTCGTAGCCGTCATAGTGCAGCACCTGCGGGTCTTCATGGAAGCCGGCGCCGATGCCGTGGCCGCAGAAGTCACGCACGACACTGTAGCCTGCCGCTTCGGCATGCTTCTGGATCGCGCGACCGATTTCTGTCAGGCGTACGCCCGGGCGTACCAGCTCGATGCCTTTATAGAGGCATTCCTGGGTGACGCGGCACAGACGCTCGGCCTGGATGCTCGGCTCGCCGACGATGTACATCTTCGAGGTGTCGCCGTGATAGCCGTCCTTGATCACGGTGATGTCGATGTTGAGAATGTCGCCTTTCTTGAGCTTCTTGTTGTCATCGGGGATGCCGTGACAGACCACGTGATTGATCGAGGTGCAGATCGATTTCGGGAAGCCGTGGTAGTTGAGCGGCGCCGGAATGCAGCCCTGAACTTCGGTGATGTGGTGGTGCGCGATGCGGTTGAGCTCGCCCGTGGTGACGCCGGGACGGACATGCTCGTCGAGCAGCTCCAGCACTTCAGCCGCCAGACGGCCGGCGACGCGCATCTTGTCGATTTCTTCAGCTGTCTTGATGGGAATGTTCATGAGGACTCGAGGCAGGAGATAAGAGGGATGAAACGCCGCCAGGCCGCGCGTGACGGGGGAATGGCGCGACGCATCGCATGCCGCGTCGGGCAGTGGCGACTTCATATCGTGGTCGAGCTATGGTATAAAGCCGCGCGCTTTCCTGCAAATTCTCCTCGATCAGCCACCTCCGGGCGCCTGGCCGAGGCGAGATTGAAGGACTGACGTACATAACCCCAATCCACACACGTTCCGTCACATGGTCCCGGGTGCCGCGCAAGCGGTCGGATCCATGGGGGACGTGGAGGCCCAACCCGATATCCAGGAGATATTCACATGGCGCAAGTCAACATGCGCGATCTGCTCAAGGCAGGCGCACACTTCGGTCACCAGACCAAGTACTGGAACCCGAAGATGTCCAAGTTCATCTTCGGCGCTCGCAACAAGATCCACATCATCAACCTCGAGCACACCCTGCCGGCGCTGAACGAAGCCGTGTCAGTGGTCGAGAAGATGGCTGCCAATGGCAACAAGATCATGTTCGTGGGCACCAAGCGCGCTGCCGGCAAGATCATCAAGGAAGAAGCTCGCAAGGCTGGCCAGCCGTACGTCAACCATCGCTGGTTGGGCGGCATGCTGACCAACTTCAAGACCATCCGTCAGTCCATCAAGCGCCTGCGTGAAATCGAGCAGATGCATGAAGACGGTACCTTCGCGAAGCTGACCAAGAAAGAAGTCCTGATGGCCACTCGTGAGCAGGACAAGCTCGAGCGCTCCATCGGCGGTATCAAGGACATGGGCGGCCTGCCGGACGCAATGTTCGTGATCGACGTTGACCACGAGCGCATCGCGATCAACGAAGCCAACAAGCTGGGCATCCCGGTCATCGGCGTCGTCGATACCAACTCCAACCCGGACGGCGTGGACTACGTCATCCCGGGTAACGATGACTCCATCCGCGCCATCCAGATCTATGTCCAGGCAATTGCAGGCGCCTGTGGCAAGAACAAGGAAGAAGAGCTGGCCGGTGAGTTCGTCGAAACTGCTTCTGAAGAAGACGCAGCAGAGTGATCCTGGCGGCTTGATCTGACTGTCACAAACGCTGCGCTACACTAAGTGCGGCATGGCCTAGCCAGGTGGCAGTCAGGTCAGGCAATGAGGGGGCCACGGCCCCCTTATTTGCGACCGTTCAGCGGTCGTGACCGAATTCCCGTATTCAAAGACGTCGACACGACAGAGGTTTCATCCCATGGCAGCTATCAGCGCATCTATGGTCAAGGAACTGCGTGAGCGTACTGCGCTCGGCATGATGGAATGCAAGAAGGCTCTTACCGAAGCCGGTGGCGACATCGAGCTGGCGATCGAGAACCTGCGCAAGAACTCCGGCCTGAAGGCCGCCAAGAAAGCTGGCCGCGTGGCCGCTGAAGGCGCCATCGTCATCAAGGTCGCCGACGACGCCAGCTACGGCGTGATGGTCGAAATCAACTCCGAGACCGACTTCGTCGCTCGTGATGACAATTTCAAGGCCTTCACCCAGCTGATCGCCGATCGTGTGTTCGCTACCAAGAACACCGACATCGCTTCCCTGATGGAAGGCGAGCTGGAAGACACCCGTGGTCAGCTGGTTCAGAAGATCGGTGAGAACATCTCCGTTCGTCGTGCCGAGCTGGTCGAAGCGCCGGCTGGCGGGGTCGTCGGTGGCTACGTCCACGGCGGCCGCATCGCTGCGCTGACCCTGCTGAACGGCGGTACTGGTGAAGCAGCCAAGGACGTCTCCATGCACGTCGCAGCCGTCAACCCGGTCTGTGCACGTCCGTCCGACATGCCGCAGGAACAGATGGACGCTGAAAAGGCCATCATCCTTGCTCAGCCGGACATGGCAGGCAAGCCGGCGGAAATCGCCGAGAAGATGTCCCAGGGTCGTCTGAAGAAGTACCTGGCTGAGAACAGCCTGACCGAACAGCCGTTCGTCAAGGATCCGAACCAGACCGTCGCCGAGTTCGTCAAGGCGGCCGGTGGTGAAGTGGTATCCTTCGTACGCATGGAAGTCGGTGAAGGTATCGAGAAGGAAGAAGTCGACTTCGCAGCTGAAGTCCGTGAGCAGGCCAGCCGCGCGTAAGGGCTGACTGTTTTCGCTTCTCATGATGGCGTGCGCATAGTCGCACGCCATCGTGTATCTGGCCCCCGCCTTCGGGCCGCCCCGTTCCCCGTATGTCAGTATCAGGAGAGATTCGCATGGCCACCATTTCCGCTGAACGCAATGCCAAGTACAAGCGCATACTGCTCAAGCTTTCCGGTGAGGCCCTGATGGGCGATGGCGATTTCGGCATCGACCCCAAGGTGCTGGATCGCATGGCGCTGGAAATCGGTCAGCTGGTGGGCATCGGCGTCCAGGTCGGCATCGTCATCGGTGGCGGCAACCTGTTCCGTGGCGCAGCCCTGCAGGAAGTCGGCATGGAGCGTGTGACCGGTGACCATATGGGCATGCTGGCGACCGTGATGAATGGTCTGGCGCTGCGTGATGCTCTGGAACGCTCCAACATCCGTTCACGCGTGATGTCTGCCATCCCGATGAGTGGCGTGGTAGAACATTATGATCGCCGTACCGCCATCCGTTATCTGACGTCTGGCGATGTGGTCATCTTCTCCGCCGGTACCGGCAACCCGTTCTTCACCACCGATTCCGCTGCCTGTCTGCGCGGTATCGAGATCGACGCGGATGCCGTCATCAAGGCAACCAAGGTGGATGGTGTCTACGACAAGGACCCGGTCAAGTTCCCGGATGCCGTGAAGTACGACAGCCTCAGCTACGATGATGCGCTGGACCAGAAGCTTGGCGTGATGGATTTGACCGCCATCTGCCTGGTACGTGACCATGACATGCCGGTGCGGGTGTTCAACATGAACAAGGCAGGCGCGCTGCTCAACCTGGTGGTGGGTGGCAAGGAAGGCACGCTGATTGATAGAGGGTAAGACTGTGATCAACGACATCAAGAAAGACGCCGAATCACGCATGAAGAAGACCATCGAGTCCCTCGGTGCCGCCTTCGGCAAGATCCGTACGGGTCGTGCGCATCCCAGCATCCTGGATGCCGTGACGGTCGATTACTATGGTAGCCAGGTACCGCTGAATCAGGTGGCCAACATCACCACCGAAGATGCGCGCACCCTGACTGTCGTGCCGTGGGAAAAGCCCATGGTGCCGAAGGTCGAGAAGGCCATCATGACTTCTGACCTGGGTCTCAACCCGTCCACCGCCGGTGACGTGATTCGCGTCCCGATGCCGATGCTGACGGAAGAGACGCGTCGCGGTTACACCAAGCAGGCGCGTGCAGAAGCGGAAAACGCCCGCGTGGCGCTCCGCAATGTGCGTCGTGACGCCAATGGCGACATCAAGAGCCTGCTCAAGGACAAGGACATCTCCGAAGACGATGCACGTCGCGGAGAAGACGAGATCCAGAAGCTGACCGACAAGTATGTGGCGGAAGTCGACAGTGCTCTGGAGCACAAGGAAACCGACCTGATGCAGGTCTGATCGGGTCTGCCGCCGGCGTTTGCCGGCGGCATCCGGTGCTCGTAGCGAGACCCCATGACGTCACCGAATTCCCCCTCCACGCCACGCCATGTGGCGATCATCATGGACGGCAACAACCGCTGGGCGAAGTCCCGCGGCTGGGCTGGCATACGCGGCCATCGCGCCGGTGCCGAAACCGTCCGCAGTACCATCCGTCGCGCTGCCGAGCAGGGCGTGGAAGTGCTGACCCTGTTCGCCTTCTCCAGTGAGAACTGGAAGCGCCCGGCCAATGAAGTCAGTGCGCTGATGGAGCTGTTTCTGCTGGCGCTCAAGCGTGAGGTCAAGAAGCTTCATCGCCACGATATCCGACTCTCGGTCATCGGCGAGCGCAGTCGTTTTTCCAATTCGATTCAAAAGCATATCCAGAGCGCCGAAGACATGACGCGCGGCAATCGCGGCATGCACGTGGTGATCTGCGCCAACTATGGCGGCCGTTGGGATATCGCCGAGGCCGCTCGCCGTCTGGCGGAGCAGGTCGAGCGCGGCGAGCTCAAGGCCGCGGACATCGACGAGTCACGTCTCGGGGCGGAAGTGTGCCTGAGCGAACTGCCGGAGGTGGATCTGTGTATCCGCACCAGCGGTGAGCAGCGCATCTCCAACTTCCTGATCTGGCAGCTGGCCTATGCCGAGTTCTATTTCTCGCCCGTGCTGTGGCCTGATTTCGATGCGGCGGCCTTCGATGAAGCGCTCAGCGCCTACGCCCTGCGTCAGCGTCGTTATGGCATGACCAGCGAACAACTCGACGCCGAGGGGCTCTAGTGCTCAGACAACGAATCATCACCGCGCTCATTCTCGCGCCGCTGGCGCTGTGGGGGCTGTTCGGCCTCGACGGTGCCGCCTTTGCCACCTTCACCGGGGCTGTCGTTGCGCTGGCCGCCTGGGAGTGGTCCAACCTGTCTGGCGTGCGTGCCGGCATGGCGCGCCTGCTGTTCCCGCTGGTGCTCAGCGTGCTGATGCTGCTGGTCTGGCAGTTCGATGGCGCTCTCGCGCGTTGGCCGCTGTATCTGGCGGCACTGGCATGGCTGGTCAATCTGCGTTGGGTGATGCGCTATCCGGCCGCCAGTCAGGAATGGCAGGCGACCGGCGTGCGGCTGGGCGTCGGCGTGCTGGCACTGCTGCCGACCTGGTTCGGCTTCGTGCAGCTCAAGGCCAGTGGCGGCGAGTGGCTGCTGTATGTGCTGCTGATGGTGTGGGCGGCGGATATCGGTGCCTACTTCTCCGGCAAGCGCTTCGGCAAGCGCAAGCTGGCGCCGCGCGTCAGCCCGGGCAAGTCCTGGGAGGGCGTCTACGGTGGTCTGGTGGCCACCGGCCTGCTGGCGACCGGCTATGCGCTGGCGGGGCTGGCCGACTGGCTGCCGCTGCTGCTGGTCACGCTGGGCGTGACGGCCGTCTCGGTGCTGGGTGATCTGCTCGAGAGCATGTTCAAGCGCCAGCGTCAGATGAAGGACTCAAGCCATCTGCTGCCCGGTCATGGTGGCGTGATGGACCGCATCGACAGCCTGACCGCGGCGGTGCCGCTGTTTGCCCTGCTGTTGCCGTGGGTGCTGGGAGGTGGTGCGTGAGCACGAACGTGAACGTGAGCGTGAACCACGAGACTCCTCATGAGGCGCCTGCGTTGCAGCGCATCACCATCCTTGGCGCGACCGGCTCCATCGGGTCCAGCACCCTGGATGTGATCGCGCGCCATCCCGAGCGCTATCGGGTGCATGCGCTCAGCGCTGCCACGCGTCACGAGGCGCTGCTGGAGCTGTGCCTGACGCATCGCCCGCAGGTGGCGGTGATCGCCTCGTGCGAGGCGGCTGCGTGGCTCAGTGAGGCGCTCAAGGGCGTCGAGAGCTATCAGGGCACGCCCATCGAGGTGCGCCATGGTGAGCAGGCACTGGTCGACATCAGCGAGGCGCCTGAAGTCGATAGCGTGATGGCCGCCATCGTCGGTGCGGCTGGCCTGTTGCCGACACTGGCGGCGGTGCGGGCTGGCAAGCGCGTGCTGCTGGCCAACAAGGAAGCGCTGGTGTGTGCCGGGCAGCTGTTCATGGATGCGGTGAAGCAGCACGGGGCGACCCTGCTGCCGATCGATTCCGAGCACAACGCCATCTTCCAGTGCCTGCCGGCCCAGCATCGTGATGGCCTGGCGCCGATCGGCGTCGAGAAGCTATTGCTGACCGCCTCCGGCGGCCCGTTCCGCGATGATGCCGAATGGCCTGCCGAGCGGCTGGCGACGGTGACGCCGGACGAGGCCTGCGCGCATCCCAACTGGTCGATGGGGCGCAAGATTTCCGTCGACAGCGCCACCCTGATGAACAAGGGCCTGGAGCTGATCGAGGCCTGCTGGCTGTTCGCCTGCGGGCCGGACGACATTCAGGTGGTCGTGCATCCGCAGAGCGTGATTCACTCGATGGCGGCCTACAGCGATGGCTCGGTGCTGGCCCAGATGGGCAATCCGGACATGCGTACGCCGATCGCCTATGCGCTGGCGTGGCCGGAGCGTATCGATGCCGGCGTCGAGCCGCTGGACCTGTTTCAGGTCGCGCGCCTCGATTTCCGTGCCGCCGACGAGACGCGCTTCCCGTGTCTGCGGCTGGCGCGCGAGGCCATCGCGGCAGGCGGTACCTGGCCTGCGGTGATGAATGCCGCCAACGAGGTGGCAGTGGCCGCCTTCCTCGAGGGTCGCTTGGCCTTCGATCGAATCCCTGCAGTGGTGCAGGCCGTCATGCAGGCGCGTCCGCCACTGGCGGTGGATGGCCTCGAGGTGATTCTCGCCGAAGACGCGGCGGCGCGTGAGCTGGCCGCCGCCGAGTTGGCCCTCGCCGGGCCCTGAAATCCTATCTTGCACTGTCTTGTCACTTTCTTCGTGAGCGTGGCAAGGCAGGCTGCCCATCTCGGGCACCAATCTCCAGGAGCGCGTGATGGGTGTGATCCAGAATATTCTTGCCGTGATCGTCGTGTTGGGGGTGTTGATCACCATCCATGAGTACGGTCATTTCTGGGTCGCGCGTCGTTGCGGCATCAAGGTGCTGCGCTTCTCCATCGGCTTCGGCAAACCCTTCTGGTCGTGGACCGATCGCCACGGCACCGAGTACGGGGTCGCCGCCATCCCGCTGGGTGGCTACGTCAAGATGCTGGATGAGCGCGAAGGGCCGGTCGATCCGGCCGAGCGTCATCTGGCCTTCAATACCAAGTCGGTGTGGAAGCGTATCGCCGTCGTCTCGGCGGGCCCGCTGGCCAACTTCCTGCTGGCCATCGTCGCCTACTGGGCGCTGTTCGTCGCCGGTACCACCACGGTGGTGCCGATGGTCGGTGCCGTGGCACCGGACTCGCCGGCTGGCCGCGCCGGCCTTGCGCCGAAGACCGAGATCGTCGCCATCAATGGTCAGGCCACTCCCTCGTGGGATGAGGTCAACCTGCGCTTGATCGGTGCGATCGGCGATGACAGCCTGACGCTCACCACACGTGCCGAGGGTGCCAGCGCCACGCGCGAGCAGTCCCTCGACGTGACACGCTTCCTGGTCGATCAGGATCCGCCGCGTCCGCTGGTGACGCTGGGCATCACGGCCTGGCGTCCTCAGCTGCCGGCGGTGCTGGGGCGTGTGCTGGACGGTGGTGCCGCCCAGGCGGCAGGCCTGCAGGCCGGTGACCGCATCGTCAGCATCGATGGCACCCTGGTGGTCGACTGGATCGATTTCGTCGAGCGCGTGCGCGGTGCGCCGGGTGAGACACTGTCGGTACTGGTGGCACGAGATGGCAAGGAAGAGACGCTGTCACTGACCCCCGCCAGCAATTCGCTCGATGACGGGCGTGTGGTGGGGCAGGTCGGTGCCGGCGTCGAGAACGTCAGCTGGCCCGAGCAGTATCAGCGCGAGCTCAGCTTCGGGCCGCTGGCGGCAGTCGGCCAGGCCGTCGGCAAGACCGGCGAGATGACGGTGCTGACGCTGGATTCGATCCGCAAGATGCTGGTCGGTCTGATCGCACCGTCCAATCTGTCTGGCCCGATCACCATCGCGCGTATCGCCGGCGACACGGCGCGCTCCGGCCTCGAGGCCTTCCTCGGCTTCATGGCCTATCTCTCCATCAGCCTGGGTGTCCTCAACCTGCTGCCGATTCCGGTGCTGGATGGCGGTCACCTGCTGTTCTATCTGGTGGAAGCCGTGCGCGGCAAACCACTTTCGCAAGAGGTCCAGAATGCGGGGCTGAAGATCGGCATGGCGCTGGTCGGTTCCCTCATGCTGATGGCCATCTACTTCGATCTCATGCGTCTTTGGTGACGGATTCGGGGAGCCATCAGCACGTGATGGCTCCCGCAGGATGAACCGAATCTGAACTGTCGATGCCCATGGGGGTCAATTCATTGCACGGGCTGGTCAATGCGATCAACTCCCGTCATCATGCCCACACGACTTCGGCCCCGATTGCCGATCCTCACTCGTAGCTGTCTTGTCAGTTGCAGGGGGTTGTGTATAAGGTGCCTGTTCACCCAAGCGGGCGGAATCCAGAGAAGCGAAGCGACTGCATGAAACTCAAGACCATTGGATTGGCAGCTGCGCTGCTCGGGGCCAGTCAGGGCGCCTTGGCCGCATCTTTTAAAATTTCGGACATCCGGGTAGAGGGCCTCCAGCGCGTGTCTGCGGGCACCGTCTTCAACGCCTTCCCCGTCTCCGCGGATCAGAATGTGGAAGAAGAGGACCTGTCCTCGGCAGCGCGTCAGCTGTTCGATACGGGCCTGTTCGACGACATCCGCCTCAAGCGCGATGGCGATGTCCTGATCATCGATGTGGTCGAGCGCCCGACGATCTCCAAGATCGAGATTGACGGCAACTCGCAGATTCCCGACGAAGACCTGCGCAAGGGCCTCAAGGAAGCAGGGCTGGCCGAGGGTCAGGTTCTGCAGCGCTCCACGCTGGAAGAGATGCAGCGTGAGCTCGAGCGTGTCTACCAGGCTCAGGGCCGCTACAGCGCGCGTATCGAGACTTCCGTCGAGGAGCTCGAGCGCAACCGCGTACAGGTCAACATCGACGTCAAGGAAGGCGCGATCGCCAAGATTCATCAGATCAACATCGTCGGCAACGATGCCTTCGATGACGAGACCCTGCGCGAACAGCTGGAGCTGGAAGACAAGCCGAGCTGGTTCTTCGGCTGGTTCTCCGATGATGAATACTCGCGCGAGAAGCTGACCGGCGATATCGAGACCCTCAAGTCCTGGTATCTCGATCGCGGTTACGTCAACTTCCAGGTGCGCTCGACCCAGGTGTCCATCTCGCCGGACAAGTCCGAGATCTTCGTCACCATCAACGTCGATGAAGGCAAGCCGTACAAGATCGGCAATATCGGCTTTGCCGGTGACCTGAAGATGAAGGAAGAGCGTGCCCGCGATCTGGTCAAGCTCGCCCCGGATGCCCTCTATTCCCAGCGTGATGTGACCGCTTCCAGTGAGGCACTGCGCCAGGCACTGGGTGCCGACGGCTTCGCCTTCGCCAAGGTCAACGCGGTGCCGGAGGTCAACGAAGAGAGCGATACCGTCGATCTGACCTTCGCGGTCGACCCCGGCAAGCGCGCCTACGTGCGTCGCATCAACTTCAAGGGCAACACCACCACCGCAGACGAAGTGCTGCGTCGTGAGATGACCCAGCTGGAAGGTGCACCGGCCTCCACCGACAAGATCAAGCAGTCCAAGCAGAAGCTTGAGCGCCTCGGCTTCTTCAAGCAGGTCGATGTCGACACGCGTCCTGTCGCCGGCGAGCCGGACCAGCTGGACGTCAACTACAACGTCGAGGAGCAGCCGTCGGGCTCGATCTCGGCGTCGGTCGGTTTCTCCCAGGGTGACGGTGTCATCTACGGGGTGGGCCTGTCGCAGAAGAACTTCCTGGGCACCGGTAACGAAGTCAACATCAACGCCCAGAAGTCGGATGACTACACCAACGTCAGCTTCGGCTATACCGACCCGTACTGGACGCTGGATGGCATCTCGCGCGGCTACAACATGTTCTACCGCAAGGTGGACTACGACGATGATGACGACGTCGCCAGCTACGCGACCGACAGCTTCGGTGGCGGGATCAACTTCGGTTACCCGATCAACGAGCTGTCACGTCTGAACTTCGGCGGCGGTTACGAGTTCGTGCGCGTCAAGGACTTCGACGACAGCCCGGCGGAGGTCACCCAGTTCATCGAGGATGAAGGCGAAGACTTCAACCTCTACAAGCTGACGGCCAGCTGGTCACGCAACAACCTCAACCGTGGCATCCTGCCCACGGCGGGCAGCTCTCAGCTGCTGTCGCTGGAAGTGGCGGTGCCGGGCTCCGATGCGGATTACTACAAGCTCCGCTACAAGGGATCCAAGTTCTTCGAGCTGAGTCAGGACTGGTCACTCAAGTTCCGTACCGAGCTGGGCTATGCCAACTCGTTCTCCGGCGATACCTATCCGTTCTTCAAGAACTTCTATGCCGGCGGTCTGGGCAGCGTGCGTGGCTACAGCTCCAATACCCTGGGGCAGGCCACCACCGAACAGAACGATGGCGACGACGATACCATCGGCGGCAACATCCTGATCGAAGGTGGGGTGGACCTGATCTTCCCGATGCCCTTCATCAAGGACAAGCGCTCTGTGCAGCCGTCGTTCTTCGTCGATGCCGGTAACACCTATCTGACGTCGTGCTACGACGTGAGCTCCAGTGACACCAGCAGCTGTGAAAGCGGTGTCGACCTGGGTGAGCTGAATTACAGTGCCGGTATCGGCCTGTCGTGGATCACGCCGGTGGGCCCGCTGACCTTCAGTGTCGCCCAGCCGATCGGTGACGATGACGACGATGACACCGAGATCTTCCAGTTCTCGCTGGGCCAGACCTTCTAAGGCCGTACGAGGCCGCACCCGCTTGAGCCGGTGCGGCCTTCGTCACGACCACCGGCGGCGCTGTCCCTGTTCCGTCGCCGGTCCTCGCACCGTCGGTCGCTGAGCCATCAGTGACTGAACAACAGGCCTACAAGGAGTTTGTGTGATGCGTAAATTGACCCGCGCCCTGTGTCTGGCTGGTGGCCTTGCCGCCATGGCGACTCCGATGCTGGCACAGGCCACCGAAGTCGCGGTCCTCGACTGGCGCCAGGCGCTGTTGAGTTCCGACTCGGCCAAGATTTCCATGAACCAGCTCAAGAATCAGCTGGCCGGCAAGCAGGACCAGGCCAAGGCACTCGCCAAGGAACTGGAGTCCCTGCAGGCCAAGCTGCAGAAGGACGGCGCCGTGATGTCCGATTCCGAGCGTCAGTCCGTGCAGCAGCAGCTGCGCCAGAAGGGCGGCCAGTTTCAGCAGCTGCGTGGCCAGGTCCAGCAGCAGCAGCAACAGGCGGAGCAGACCTTCCTCAAGCAGTCCAAGCCGAAGCTCGACAAGGCCATCCAGCAGGTCGTCGACAAGCATGGCATCGAGCTGCTGGTCGACCGCAATGCGACGGTCTACAGCAAGGACGGTATGGACCTGACCAATGAAGTGACTCAGGTGTTCAACTCGCTCAACTGAGTGCATCCCGCGCGCGCAAGCGTGCGGGATGTGTTGCATCCGAGCATGCCAACGCGAATGCGAGCCAGAGGCGCTCAGCGCCCAGAGACAGAATGAAAAAGCGACAATTCTCTTACACTCTCGAGGATCTGGCTCAGCGGCTGGGCGCTCGTCTCGTCGGTGACCCGGCTGTCCGGGTCACCGGCCTGTCGACGCTGGTCGATGCTGAGCCCGGCGATATCGCCTTCCTCGCCAATCGCGCCTACCTCAAGTATCTCGGGGAAACCGCCGCGACTGCCGTGCTGCTGCATGAAAGCCATCTTGAAGAGTGCAAGGGCAATGCCCTCGTGCTGGACAATCCGTATCTGGCCTACGCTGAGCTGTCGCGTCTGTTCGATCCGCTGGCGGTCGAGCCTCAGGCGAGCGTGCACGCCAGTGCCGTCATCGACGAGACCGCAACCCTGGGGGCCAATGTCGAGGTCGGCCCGCAGGTCGTGATCGGTCCGGGCGTCAGCATCGGCGACAACACGCGCATTCACGCGGGTTGCGTGATCGGGGCTGACAGCGTGCTGGGCGAGGGCTGTCTGCTGCACCCCAATGTCACGCTCTATCATGGCGTGGTGATCGGGGCGCGTGCGGTACTCCACAGCAGCTGCGTGATCGGTGCCGATGGTTTCGGCTTCGCCCACGATGGCAAGGGCTGGCACAAGATCGCCCAGCTCGGCGGCGTGCTGATCGGCGATGATGTCGAGGTCGGCAGCTGCACCAGCATCGATCGTGGTGCGCTCGGTGACACCATCATCGGCAATGACGTCAAGATCGACTCCCAGGTCCAGATCGCGCACAACGTGCAGATCGGTGACCACTCGGCGCTGGCGGGCTGTGTCGGCATCGCCGGCTCCACCAAGGTCGGTCGCTACTGTCTGATGGGCGGTGGCGTGGGTCTGGCGGGCCACCTGGAAATCGCCGATGGCGTGCAGGTGACCGGCATGAGTCTGGTGACCAACTCCATCACCAAGCCGGGCGTCTATTCCTCCGGCACTGGCGCGATGGACAACGGCCTGTGGCGCAGAAATGCCGTACGTTTCAAGCAGTTGGATCAGTTGGCGCGACGCTTGAATCAGGTCGAGAAGAGTTTGAAGGACAAGTAGTACTGCAAGCCCGGGTAGTACCTGTCCAGAGCAGAGTCTCGCACCTGCTTGGCGCACTGTCGGGCAATGAGCGGCTGCCAGCCACGCGCAAGGACGCTATAATGCGCGCCATTGCCCGAACGGCGGTCCGGACCGTCATTACATGCCTGCCCGCGAGCGGCAGGCATTTCGTTATTTCAGAGGTTGCAAGCCAATGGTTATGGACGTCAACGAGATCCGTGAGTATCTCCCGCACCGCTATCCTTTCCTGCTGATCGATCGTGTCATGGACCTGACCCTTGGCGAGTTCATCGTCGCGCGCAAGAACGTCAGCATCAATGAGCCGTTCTTCAATGGTCACTTCCCGGAGCACCCGATCATGCCGGGCGTTCTGATCGTGGAAGCCATGGCTCAGGCGGCGGGTATTCTCGGCTTCAAGACCGTCGACAAACGTCCCGCCGATGGCTACATCTATTATCTCGTCGGAAGCGACAATGTACGCTTCAAGCGCCCGGTGATGCCGGGTGACCAGCTCGAGATCAGCGCCCGCGTGCTGCGCGAGAAGCGTGGCATCTGGAAATTCGCCTGTCAGGCCAAGGTCGACGGCGATCTGGTCTGCGAGGCCGAAATCATCTGTGCCGAGAGGAAGGTCGCTTGATACATCCTACTGCCATTGTCGATCCCGGCGCCCGCCTGGCCGATGATGTCGAGGTCGGCCCGTTCTGCGTGATCGGGGCTGATGTCGAGATCGGCGCTGGCACGGTGGTGGGGCCGCATGTCGTCATCAAGGGCACCACCGTCATCGGTGAGCGCAACCGTATCTTCCAGTTCGCGTCAGTGGGCGAGGACTGTCAGGACAAGAAGTACGCCGGTGAGCCGACGCGTCTGGAAATCGGGGATGACAACGTCATCCGCGAGGGCGTGACCCTGCATCGCGGCACCGTCCAGGATGCCAGCCTCACGCGTATCGGCAGTCGCAACCTGTTCATGGCCTACTCGCACGTCGGCCATGACTGCATCATCGGTGACGACTGCATCATGGCCAATCAGGCGACGCTGGGTGGCCATGTCCATCTCGGCAACCACGTCATCCTGGGTGGCCTGTCGGCGGTGCATCAGTTCTGCCATATCGGTGAACATGCCATGGCGGGTGGTGGCTCCATCATCACCAAGGACATCGCGGCCTTCGTGATGGTCAATGGCCATCCGGCGGAAGCGCATGGTCTCAACAGCGTCGGCCTCAAGCGTCGTGGCTTCAGCCGCGAGACCATCTCCGCGCTGAACACGGCCTACAAGACGGTCTTCCGTCAGGGTCTGACGCTGGCCCAGGCCCTCGAGCAGCTGGAAGCCGAGCCGCCGCTGGCCGAGCGCGATGTCTTCATCGCCTCGCTCAAGGCGTCCACTCGCGGTCTGACTCGCTGAGCATGCGCATCTACCTGGTAGCCGGGGAGCTCTCCGGTGACATCCTCGGTGCCAGCCTGATGCGCGCGCTCAAGGCGCGCTATCCCGATGTCGAGTTCCGTGGCATCGGCGGCCCGCGCATGCAGGTCGAGGGCTTCGACAGCCTCTATCCGCTGGAAACCCTGTCGGTGATGGGGCTGGTCGAGGTGCTCAAGCATCTGCCGGCGCTGATCAAGGTGCGTCGCCATCTGTTGCGCGAGGCCCTTGAGTGGCAACCCGACGTGATGATCGGCATCGATGCCCCGGACTTCAATCTGGGACTCGAACTGCGCCTGCGCAAGCAGGGCATCACCACCGCTCACTACGTCAGCCCCTCCGTGTGGGCCTGGCGTCAGGGGCGCGTGAAGACCATTCGCCGCGCCGTCGATCGCATGCTGACCTTCCTGCCCTTCGAGGCCGCCTTCTATCGTGAGCATCAGGTGCCGGTGACCTTCGTCGGCCATCCGCTGGCCGATGAGTTGCCGCTCGAGGATGATCGCGCTGCTGCCCGTGGGCAGTTGGGGATCGACCCGGAAGTGCAGCTGCTGGCGGTATTGCCGGGCTCCCGCGCCAACGAGATCCGCTTTCTCGGCGAGACCTTCCTGGCCGCCATCGAGCGTCTCTGTCAGCGTTATCCCGGCCTTGAGGTGGTGATCCCGGCGGCCACGCCGCTGCGGCGCACCGAGCTCGAGTCCCTGATGGCGGAGCGCGAAGGGCTGGATCGCAGTCGCATCCATCTGGTGGATGGCCAATCGCGTGAAGCGATGACCGCCGCCGATGCCGTGCTGCTGGCTTCCGGCACGGCGGCGCTCGAGTGTCTGCTCTGTCATCGCCCGATGGTGGTGGCCTATCGCATGGCGCCGATGACGCATCGCATCGCGCGGCATATGGTCAAGACCGAGTGGATTTCCCTGCCCAACCTGATCGCCCGCGAGACGCTGGTGCCGGAGCTGATCCAGGACGCCGCCACGCCGGAGTCCATCGAGGAAAGCCTTGCGCCATTGCTGTCGCGTGCCGCCGGTGACGTCGCCCGCCAACGAGAACTGCGTGAGCGTTTCACCGCCATGCATCGTGAACTGACCTGTGATGCCAGCGCCGCGGCCGCCATCGCCATCGGTGAACTGGCCGGACGCTGATCCCGCGTGTCGCCGCCAGACATTGCGCTACCCTTGATTGAATCACCTCGACAGGCAGATCGCATTGGCGCTCTGCCTGTTGTCTTACGCTTCGAGATATCATGACCGACTCTGCCGACAGCCACGCCACCACGCCTTCTGTGCGCAAGCGTAAACCCGCCGATGATTTTCCGCCGCTGGTGATTCCCTATCAGGGGCAGTTGCTGGCCGGTATCGATGAGGTCGGGCGTGGGCCGCTGGTCGGCCCGGTGGTGGCGGCAGCGGTGATTCTGGACCCGAATGACCCTATCGAGGGCATCACGGACTCCAAGAAGCTCAGCGAGAAGAAGCGTCTGGCCCTCTACGAGCAGATTCGGGCCCGTGCCTGGGCGTGGGCGATCGCCGAGGCCACCAGCGACGAGATCGATGAGCTGAACATCTATCAGGCCACGCACCTGGCCATGCGGCGCGCCATCGATGCACTGGGCGTGCGCCCGGAATACCTGCTGGTGGATGGCAATCGCCTGCCGGGACACGACATCCCCGGCATGGCGGTGGTGAAGGGCGACCTGCACCACGCTGCCATCGGCGCGGCCTCGATTCTGGCCAAGGTGCATCGTGATGCCCAGATGGCGGCGCTGGATTCACACTTCCCCGCCTATGGCTTCGCGCGTCACAAGGGCTACCCGACCCGCGAGCATCAGGCCGCCATCGAGGAACATGGCATCCTCACCCTGCACCGCAAGAGCTTCGGGCCGGTCAAGCGGCTGTTCATGTCGGGGCACGTGCCACAGGCCGTGCCGCCGGACGCGCTGATCGCGCTTCCGGCCCCGCAGGCAGCGACGCCAGAGCTGGATGACAGCGCCGCGCCGGCAGCGCCGCAGACAGGGCTGCAGGCTGAGCCGACGCCAGAGACGACCGCGCCGAGCGAGGCAAGCGAGCCGAGCCAGCAGCCCACGGCAAAAAAGCCGCCAGCCGTGGTCTGACTGATGCCAGTGAGACCACGGCATCCCCGTCAGTCGAGCCTGCCCGGGCGGATGCTGCGCCTTCAGATGCTATGCCTTCAGGCGATGGCGCTGACAGGCTATCCTTGAAGCCCGAGCCCGAGCCCGAGCCCGAGCCCGAGCCCGAGCCCGAGCCCGAGCCCGAGCCCGAGCCTTCAGCCTCGCAGCCGCCGCCGGCACCCGCAGCGACGACAGCACCAGCCGCAACCGAATCCTTCACCGTCACGCCGACTTCACGAGCCGATTCCATGACCACGCCCTTTGTTCACCTGCGCGTTCACACCGAGTTCTCCCTCGTCGATGGTCTGCCCGGCGTCAAGCCGCTGATCAAGGCGACCGCCGCGGCGGGCCAGCCGGCTGTCGCGGTGACTGACGAGGCCAACCTGTTCGGGCTGGTCAAGTTCTACTCCAATGCGCGCGCTGCCGGCATCAAGCCGATCATCGGGGCCGACATGTGGCTGATCAATCCCCAGGATGCCACGCGCCCGTATCGCCTCACGCTGCTGGCGATGAACGACACCGGTTATCGCAACCTCACCGAGCTGATCTCGCGCGGCTGGACCGATGGCCAGAAGCAGGACCGCGCCTACCTCGAGAAACAGTGGATCTTCGAGCAGGCCGAGGGCCTGATCGTGCTGTCCGGTGGCCGTGAAGGCGAGATCGGCCGTCATCTGCTGTCGGACCACGAAGACAGCGCTCGGGCGCTGCTCGGTGAATGGAAGGCGGTGTTCGGGGATCGCTTCTATCTGGAGCTGACCCGCACCCAGCGACAGTACGAGGAAGAGTGCCTGCACCTGTCGGTGGCGCTGGCCGAGGCCACCGATACGCCGGTGGTCGCCACCAATGATGTGCGCTTCCTCAAGCGGGAGGACTACTGGGCCCACGAGACGCGCGTCTCCATCGGCGAAGGCAAGGCGCTGGATGACCCGCGGCGCGAGACCCGCTACAGCGATGAGCAGTACCTGAAGAGCGCCGAGGAGATGAGCGAGCTGTTCTCCGACATTCCCGAAGCGCTCGAGAACAGTGTGCTGATCGCGGCGCGCTGCTCGGTGACCGTGCAGCTGGGCACCTACTTCCTGCCCGAGTTCCCGGTGCCGGAAGGCATGACGATGGACCAGTTCTTCCGCAAGGTCTCACATGATGGCCTGACGGAGCGCCTCGACAAGCTGTATCCCCGCGCCAGGCATCCGCGCGACAGCGAGGCCTGGGCCGAGATCGAGCAGCGCTATCGCACGCGGCTGGATTTCGAGCTCGACATCATCCTGCAGATGGGCTTCCCCGGTTACTTCCTGATCGTCATGGACTTCATCCAGTGGGGCAAGGACAACGGCGTGCCGGTCGGTCCGGGGCGTGGTTCCGGTGCCGGCTCGCTGGTGGCCTATGCCCAGAAGATCACCGATCTGGACCCGCTGGAATATGACCTGCTGTTCGAGCGCTTCCTGAACCCGGAACGTGTCTCCATGCCCGACTTTGACGTCGATTTCTGCATGGAAAAACGTGACCGCGTGATCGACTACGTGGCCGAGCGCTACGGGCGCAACGCGGTCTCGCAGATCGTCACCTTCGGCACCATGGCCGCCAAGGCCGTGGTGCGTGACGTGGCGCGTGCCCAGGGCAAGCCCTACTCGCTGGGCGACAAGCTCTCCAAGCTGATTCCCTTCGAGGTCGGCATCACGCTCGAGAAGGCCATCGAGCAGGAGCCGCAGCTCAAGGAATTCATCGACAACGACGAGGAAGCCCAGGAAATCTGGGAGATGGCGCTCAAGCTCGAGGGCACCACACGTGGCACCGGCAAGCACGCCGGCGGCGTTGTGATCGCGCCGACCAAGCTGACCGACTTCGCGCCGCTGCTGTGTGATGAAGACGGCAGCGGTCTGGTGGTCCAGTTCGACAAGAACGACGTCGAGGAGGCCGGGCTGGTCAAGTTCGACTTCCTGGGTCTGCGCACTCTGACCATCATCGACTGGGCGACCGAGATGGTCGACAAGATCCGTGAGCGGGAAGGGCTGGCGCCGCTGGATATCGATGATATCCCGCTGGATGACGCCAAGACCTTCGACATGCTGCAGAAGGCGGAGACGACGGCCGTCTTCCAGCTGGAATCCCGCGGCATGAAGGAGCTGATCAAGAAGCTCAAGCCCGACTGCCTGGAAGACATGATCGCCCTGGTGGCCCTGTTCCGCCCCGGCCCGCTGCAGTCCGGCATGGTGGATGACTTCATCAACCGCAAGCACGGCCGTTCCGAAGTGTCTTATCCACACCCGGATTACCAGCATGAGCTGCTCAAGCCGGTACTGGAGCCGACCTACGGCATCATCCTGTACCAGGAGCAGGTCATGCAGATCGCGCAGGTGCTGGCCGGCTATACGCTGGGTCAGGCCGACATGCTGCGCCGCGCGATGGGCAAGAAGAAGCCGGAAGAGATGGCCAAGCAGCGCGCCGGCTTCATGGAAGGCTGTGCGGGCAAGGGCATCGACAAGGACCTGGCCGGCAACATCTTCGACCTGGTGGAGAAATTCGCCGGTTACGGCTTCAACAAGTCGCACTCGGCGGCCTATGGTCTCGTCTCCTACCAGACCGGCTGGCTGAAGGCGCACTATCCGGGGCCGTTCATGGCCGCGGTGATCTCGACCGAGATGCAGACCATCGAGAAGGTGGTGCCGCTGATCGAGGAGTGCCGTCATATCGGCCTCACGGTCACGCCGCCGGATGTGAACATCGGCGGCTACAAGTTCACCGTCGATCTGGAAGGGCGCGTCGTCTACGGCCTGGGCGCCATCCGTGGCGTCGGCGAGGGCCCGATCGATGCCATCGTCAGCGCGCGCGCCGAGGGTGGCCCGTTCAGCGACATCTTCGACTTCTGCAAGCGCATCGACGCCAAGAAGATCAACAAGCGCACCCTGGAAGCGCTGATCCGCTCCGGCGCGCTGGACAACATCGGCCCGTCGCGTGCGGTGCTGATGCTGGCGGTGGAGGATGCGCTCAAGGCCGCCTCCCAGAATCACGCCAACAACGATGTCGGCATCACCGACATGTTCGGCGACGCCTTCAGCGAGCCGGAAACCGATGTCTACGCCGGTTATCGCAAGGCGCGCGAGTGGACTGACAAGGAGCGCCTCACCGGCGAGAAGGACACGCTGGGGCTCTATCTGACCGGCCATCCCATCGATGAGTACGAGGGTGAGCTCAAGCGCTTCATCAATGCGCGCATCAGTGACCTCAAGCCGTCGCGTGAACCGCAGCGCATCGCCGGGCTGGTGATCGCCATGCGCACCATGAAGTCCAAACGTGGCGACACCATGGCCTTCGTGACCCTGGATGACCGCACCGGACGCATCGAGGCTTCGATGTTCGGTGAACTCTACGATCAGGTGCGCAACAAGCTGGTACCTGACAGCGTGGTGATCGTCGAGGGTGAGGTCAGCCAGGATGACTACTCCGGTGGCCTGCGTCTGCGCGGCAAGGACGTCACGCCGATCATCGATGCGCGGGCGCGCTTCGGTGAGGCGGTCGAGATGAGTATCGCCGCCGAGGACATCGGCGGTCGCTTCACCCAGCAGCTGACCACCTTGCTGACGCCACACCTGGCCAGTGAAGGCCTGCCGATGCGCCTGCGTTATCGCAACGCCGCGGCGGAGGCCTGGCTGGAGCTGGGCGAGCAATGGCGCGTTGCGCCCAGTGATGAGTTGTTGATCCAGCTGGGTGAGGTGGAAGGCCAGCGCGGTGTGCGCCTCAAGTACCGTGACTGAGGTGCTGGCCGACAGGATGGTGCCTGCCTCGCCAAGCGGCGGGGCAGGCGCAGCACCGAGATGAGCGGCGTGGGCGCAGAGTTAATCCACGCCTAACAGGCGGGCAAGGTTTGCACCTGTCGAACAGGGTGCGATAATGCCTGTCCATCTTTTCCGTACCCAATTCCATGCCGACTGTGACCGCCGCGAGCCACAGATCGCCTGAGCGTGTGCTCAGGGGGAGTGACCCGGCCGACTCGCTTTCCTGGCTGCCCGAGACGACGAACGAAACGCCTTATGAATCCCAATTATCTGGACTTTGAACAGCCGATCGCCGAGCTGCAGGCCAAGATCGAGGAACTCCGTCTGGTCGGTAACGACTCCCAGGTCAACCTGTCTGACGAGATCGCTCGCCTGCAGGAAAAGAGCACCAAGCTCACCGAGTCCATCTTCAAGGACCTCGGCGCCTGGCAGGTATCTCAGCTGGCACGTCACCCGCAGCGCCCGTATACCCTCGACTACCTCGAGAATCTGTTCACGGATTTCGATGAGCTGCACGGCGACCGTCACTACGCGGACGACGAAGCGCTGGTCGGCGGTATCGCGCGTCTCGACGACAAGCCGGTGATGGTGATCGGTCACCAGAAAGGCCGCGACGTGAAGGAAAAGGTGCGTCGCAACTTCGGCATGCCGCGTCCGGAAGGCTACCGCAAGGCCTGCCGTCTGATGGAAATGGCCGAGCGTTTCAAGATGCCGATCCTGACCTTCATCGACACTCCGGGTGCCTATCCGGGTATCGGTGCCGAGGAGCGCGGTCAGTCCGAGGCCATCGCCTACAACCTGGCGGTGATGTCTCGCCTGAAGACGCCGATCATCTCCACCGTCATCGGTGAGGGTGGTTCCGGCGGCGCACTGGCCATCGGCGTGTGTGACGAGCTGAACATGCTGCAGTACTCCACCTACTCGGTGATCTCGCCGGAAGGTTGCGCCTCCATCCTGTGGAAGAGCGCCGAGCGTGCCGCCGACGCCGCTGATGCGATGGGCATCACTGCCTCACGCCTCAAGGAGCTGGGCTTCGTCGACAACCTGATCAAGGAGCCGCTGGGTGGCGCACACCGCAACCCGCAGTCCGCTGCCGACAGCATCAAGGCCGCGCTGGGCGAAGGTCTGGAGCGTCTTGGCGCCCTGGATACCGATGCCCTGCTGGAGCGTCGTTACCAGCGCCTGATGAGCTACGGCGCCCCGGCATGATCCCGGTGCCTCTCGCGTGATGCTCGATCGGCTCATGCCCGCGTGACCAGGACGCCTCCGGATTCTTCCGGGGGCGTTCTTGCGTTCAGGGCCGGCGTTTTCTTCTCCACTTCCTTTTCTCCACCACTTCCTTCATCCGCTTCGCGACAGGAGCCCGACATGTCTCTGTCCCCCTCGCTGGATTCGCTGTGCCTGCGTGCTCAACCGCTGAGCGAGATGGCAGAGTCGCGAGCACTCGTCGCCGTGCGAGAAGCGCTCGAGGCCAGCGATGCCAGGCGCACGGTGTGGATCGCGCTCTCGGGCGGGCTGGATTCGGTGATGCTGGCGCGGCTGGCGGCTCGCGCGGTCAAGGACTGCCCGCGTCGACTGCGGCTGGTGCATGTGCATCACGGCCTGCAGGCGGCCAACGATGATTTCGAGCAGCTGGCGCGCAGGCTGGCCTCGCGCCTCGGGCTACCGATTAGCGTGCGTCATCTGGCGTTGGCGGAGACAGCACTCAAGTCGCGAGGGCTGGAGGCGGCAGCGCGCGAAGGGCGGCTGGCGGCACTGAGCGCCTGTTTGGTGGCGGGGGATAGCCTGTGGCTGGCGCAGCATCAGGATGATCAGGCCGAGACGCTGTTGCTTAACGCATTGCGTGGCAGCGGCGGGCGCGGGCTGGCGGCCATGCCGCCTGAGCGGGCGCTGGCCGTGGGCGAGGCGTCTCCCGGGCGAGACCAGTCCGCCCATGGGCGGGCACGACTACTCCGGCCGCTGTTGGGCATCCCGCGCCATGAAATCCTGACATTGGCGAGCCAGCAGGGCTTGCAGGCCGGGCACGACTGGTGCGAAGACCCCAGCAATGTCGATCAGCAGTTTGATCGCAACTACTTGCGACGCAGTGTCGTGCCGCTGCTGCAGGCGCGCTGGCCGCAGGCCGTGGCCAGCCTGGCGCGTTCGGCGCAGCAGTTGCAGGAAGAGCAGTCCTTGCTTGATGAGCTGGCGGCCGAGCTGTTGGCGAAGATTCAGGTGTCAGGCGCAAAGCGCTTGGCTCAAGGACATGAGCAGGGGCAGGGGCAGGGGCAGGGCCTGGATCAGGGCCTGGATCAGGGACGGGCGCACGAGACGCAGTTGTCACTGGCGGAGCTGGCAGGCTTGAGTGAGTCACGTCAGCGGTTGGTCCTGCGCCATCTATGCCAGTCGCGTGGCTGGCCGGTACCGCCGCGCGGGCGCTTGATGAGCCTGCAGCAGTTGATCGCCACGCCGCCCGACTCGGTGGCCGAGGTGCACTGGGCCAACGCCGAATACACCGTCAGCGTGCGCGCGTGGCGCGGCCAGCTGTGGTGGGAGGTGTCAGATACCGTTATTGAGCAGGGTGTGCGTCATCGACAAGGCGATACCGGCTACGCGAGAAGTGGTCGCCAACCTGGCGAGACGCCTTCCTGTGAGTGGGATGCTGAGGCGCGCAAGGCATGGCGGGCGCTGGGAAGGGACGAGCAGCATGTTGCCTTCACCTCGCGTCAGCCGGGAGATGTACTGCGAGTGGCAGGGCGGGGGCGGCGCGATATCAAGCGTTTGCTGCAGGAAGCCGATATCCCGCCGTGGCAGCGTGACCAGTTGCGTGTGGCACGCATGCACGACGGGACTGTCGCGGGGCTATGGCACCCCTCGCTGGGCTGGTGGCTACTGGCCGCACTCACACAGCAGTGAGGCCAGCGGGCGGTCTCGCCGATGTCTTGCGCAGTGCTCGCTCAGGCATCGGCCAGTGTCAGCGTCATGCCGGCGGCCTTCTGCAGCTCGCTTTCCTGACTGAGGTCATCGTTGATCAGGCTGTGATCGCGATATTCCTCGGTCAGGTTGAGCGTCAGGTCGTCGCCTTCGGCGCTGAGATGCATGCCGAGCACCGGCGCTTCCGAGCGTGAATGGTTGAGCATCACTGCCATGCGCAGCAGGCGTGCCAGACGCGCCAGACGCGGTTGCTGCGGCTCCGGCAGCGACGCCAGTTCGTTCTTGGGGAACTTGCGACGGTGGGCGCGGACCAGGAAGGCCAGCGCGCGCTGTTCCGGGCGCGAGAAGCCGAGCAGGTCGGAATGCTCGAGCAGGTAGGCGCCATGGCGATGGAACTGGCTGTGGGAAATCGCCTGGCCGACTTCGTGGAGGTCAGCGGCCCAACTCAGCAGCTGACGTGACGTCGCCCCCAACGCCCAGTCGCCGGCGACCTGATCGAACAGCTGCAGGGCGGTGTCGCGCACATTGCTGGCGTGGCGGGTATCGATGCCGTAACGACGCTGCAGCGACTCGATGGCCGACAGACGTGAATCCTCCGGCGTGTTGCGCCCGATCAGATCGAACAGTACTCCTTCACGCAGCGCACCGTCGGAGTAGCGCATCTGCTCCAGCCCCAGTGCCTCGAAGACACCGCACAGGATGGCGATGCCCGCCGGGAAGACGGTGGCGCGATCACTCTTCAGGCCCGGCAGGCTGACCTTGTCGAGGCGCTTGAACTCCAGCAGTGCCGCGCGCAGCTTGTGCAGCCCTTCACGTGTGACCACGCCATGCGGGGCCCAGCCGTGCGCTTCCAGCACGTTGGCGGCGGCCTTGATGGTGCCGGAGGAGCCAACCGGGTCATCCCAGCCCATCTCGCGATAGGTGCGCTGGATGCTGGCCAGTTCCGAGCGTGCGGCCAGCTCGGCGCGGCGCATGCGCTTCTCGCTGATCTCGCCATCCTGGAAGAAGGCCTTGGTATAGGCGACGCAGCCCATGTGCAGGCTTTCCAGCAGCTGGGGCTCGAATTGCTCACCGATGATGAACTCGGTGGAACCGCCGCCGATATCGACGATCAGGCGCTTGCCGTGCACATCGGCCAGTGCATGCGCCGCGCCCAGATAGATGAGGCGGGCTTCTTCGCGCCCGGCGATGATCTCGATGGGATGCCCCAGCAGAGCCTCGGCACGCTCGATCAGTTCTTCACTGTTATGCGCGGCGCGCAGGGCGTTGGTGCCCACGACCCGCAGATGGTCTGCCTCGATGCCATCGATGAAGGGCGCGAACTGGGCGAGGCAGTTGAGGGCGCGCTCCATGGCTTCCTCGCTGAGCATGCCGTCTTCATCCAGCCCTGCAGCCAGCTGGACCTTCTCACCCTGCTTGGCCACGACCTGCAATTGCCCCGCCTGGTGGTTGGCCAACAACAGGTGGAAGCTGTTGGAACCCAGATCGATGGCGGCCAGCTTCAGCAGCGGGGCCTCATTGCCGGCGCTGCCTTCATCAGAGGCGGTGGGTTGCGGGTGCTGGGAGGGTGCTGATTCACTCAAGGGCGGAGTCCTTTACGGCGGGTCATTCATGGCAGGCATCATGCACTGCCTCCTTCACGCCAACTCCTGCGACGGCTTCCTTGCGTAGCGACCATGGCGCAATGAAGTTGTCGTGAGCGTGGGCGGCCACCGGACGCGAGCCTGCTGCGGGAAGATGACGCTGGCAGCAGGTCGCGGCGGCGACTCTCGCAAGATTGCGGCGACTGGCCAGAGGTGTCAAACCGGTGGCATACACGGCGCCATCACCACGAGGGGCTGGCGGCACATTCAGCGCATGGGGCATGCTATTCTAGCGGCGTGATATGACAGAACGACGAAGTCGCGGGTCACCATCACGCTCAATGAGTCGCAAGCCATCACGCAGCACAATCAGCAAGACCAACCGGGTCTGGGAGATAACGTCGCGATGAGCGAACGTGTGGTACCGATTGCAGAAAGGGACTTCGAATCCGTGGTGCTGGAGAGCGAGCATCCGGTGCTGGTGGATTTCTGGGCTTCCTGGTGCGGGCCGTGCAAGAGTGTGGCACCGACGCTGGAATCCCTGGCCGAGGAATACGAAGGGCAGCTCAAGATCGTCAAGGTCGATGTCGATGAAGCCCCTGAACTCGCCGCCCGCTTCGGCGTGCGCGGTGTGCCGACATTGATGCTGTTTGTGGGCGGCAATGTCGAAGCCAGCAAGGTGGGCGCCATGCCGCGCGCGCAGCTGGCAGCCTTTCTGGATGCCAATCTGTGAGTCGGGCCTTGCCGCCGCCGGGTGCCTTGAGCCGTCAGTGAAAGCGCCACGTCAGCGGCGGCTATCGCAGCGCTGACTGGCCGCTAGCGAGCGCTTCAGGCAGCGCCGGGAGCGCCACCAGGCCGCCGGGGCTTGCGTTCAGGGGCCGGCTTGACTACCATCGAGGCGTTCGCCTGATTACACGCTCTCTGATTGCGTCATGTCGACCGTCCCACGGTCCCCCAGTTGTCAGCCAGCCCTCTGGTAATGCTGCCCGCGACACGCCGGCCAGCCACTAGGCGATTCATACCGCTAGATTCCATATCGAGAAGACTTTTCTGTCAGGAAGCATGACGCTCCGTGTCCCTTCGACCGGTCCGTCGTCGCTAGACATCCGTAGCTCGACACTCCGTTGCTGAATTCGTTGTTCGGCCGTGGTGAGTGATCTTTCCTGAACTTTTGGCACCTGTCTTCATCCAGCTCAGGCGCTTGCCTCCGGGAATGCTGTCGAGCTCTGTCTGCACCTTTGCAGTGCCGGTCCTTGCCTTCTGCCCGTCTTCTCGATTCCCTTCTTATCTATCAGCCCTGCTGACCTGAGCCACGTTCAAACAAAGCCGATGAATCTTACCCAACTCAAGCAAAATACTGTCCCCGAACTGCTGGAACTTGCCCAGACGATGGGCATCGATAATCTGGCACGTTCGCGCAAGCAGGACATCATCTTCGCCATCCTCAAGAAGCACGCGAAAAGCGGTGAGGACATCTACGGCGACGGCGTTCTGGAAATCCTGCAGGACGGCTTCGGCTTCCTTCGCAGTGCAGACTCTTCCTACCTCGCGGGCCCTGATGACATCTACGTTTCACCGTCCCAGATCCGTCGCTTCAATCTGCGCAAGGGCGACACCATTTCCGGCAAGATTCGTCCGCCGAAGGAAGGGGAGCGTTACTTCGCGCTGCTCAAGGTCAATCAGATCAACTTTGACCGCCCCGAGAATGCCAAGCACAAGATCCTGTTCGAGAACCTGACGCCGCTGTTCCCGCAGTCGCGCCTGCTGATGGAAATCGGCAACGGTTCCACCGAAGACATCACCTCGCGCATCCTTGATCTGACCGCACCGATCGGCAAGGGCCAGCGTGGTCTGATCGTCTCGCCGCCCAAGGCGGGCAAGACGATGATGCTGCAGAACATCGCCGCCTCCATCACGCGCAACAACCCCGAATGTCACCTCATCGTGCTGCTGATCGATGAGCGTCCCGAGGAAGTGACCGAGATGTCGCGCACCGTGCGTGGCGAAGTCGTGGCTTCCACCTTCGATGAGCCGCCGGCCCGTCACGTCCAGGTCGCCGAGATGGTGATCGAGAAGGCCAAGCGTCTGGTCGAGCACAAGAAGGATGTCGTCATCCTGCTCGATTCCGTGACCCGTCTGGCGCGTGCCTACAACACCGTGGTGCCGTCCTCCGGCAAGGTGCTGACCGGTGGTGTCGACGCTCACGCGCTCGAGAAGCCGAAGCGCTTCTTCGGTGCCGCGCGCAACATCGAAGAAGGCGGCAGCCTGACCATCCTCGCCACGGCGCTGGTCGATACCGGTTCCAAGATGGACGAAGTCATCTTCGAGGAATTCAAGGGCACCGGTAACATGGAAGCTCACCTCGACCGCAAGCTGGCCGAGCGTCGTGTCTTCCCGGCTCTCAACATCCGTCGCTCCGGCACGCGTCGTGAAGACCTGATCGCGTCCGAGGATGAAATGCAGCGCATGTGGATCCTGCGCAAGCTGCTCAACCCGATGGAAGATGTGGCAGCCACCGAGTTCCTGATCGATCGCCTGAAAGATACCAAGACCAATCTCGAGTTCTTCGAGGCCATGAAGCGCCGCTGATCGACTCTGGCCCAGCCGGCTGGCTGGCCATGCTCTCGACAGGTGCTTGCCATGTGCTTGCCAGGACGCCCACTTCCCGCCCGGGAAGTGGGCGTCTTGCGTTGCTGACCTGCCGAGTGCCGGCTGGCAATGGTATGCTCGGGACTTGATCAAGCCGAGCGGAAACTCCCATGCAGTATCGAGACTTACGCGATTTCATCGCGGCGCTGGAAGAGAAGGGCGAACTCAAGCGCATTCGTGCCGAGGTGGACCCCTATCTGGAGATGACCGAGATCTGCGATCGCACCCTGAAGGCGGGTGGTCCGGCGTTGCTGTTCGAGAACGTCAAGGGCCACAGCATGCCGGTGCTGGGCAATCTGTTCGGCACGCCGCGGCGCGTGGCGCTGGGCATGGGCCAGGAATCCGTCGAGGCGCTGCGCGAAGTCGGCGAGCTGCTGGCCTTCCTCAAGGAGCCGGAGCCGCCCAAGGGTTTCCGTGATGCCTGGGACAAGCTGCCGATCTTCAAGCAGGTGATGAGCATGGGGCCGAAGAAGGTCAAGCGTGCGCCCTGTCAGGAGATCGTGCTGGAAGGGGAGGATGTCGATCTCGACATGATTCCGATCCAGCACTGCTGGCCCGGGGATGCCGCGCCGCTGGTGACCTGGCCGCTGGTGATCACCCGTGGTCCGCACAAGGAGCGCCAGAACCTCGGCATCTATCGTCAGCAGAAGCTCGGCAAGAATCGCCTGATCATGCGCTGGCTGGCACACCGTGGCGGCGCACTGGACTTCCGCGAGTGGCAGAAGGCCCATCCGGGCGAGCCCTTCCCGGTCGCGGTGGCACTGGGTGCCGATCCGGCCACCATCCTCGGCGCTGTCACGCCGGTACCGGATTCACTCTCCGAGTATGCCTTTGCCGGTCTGCTGCGCGGCTCGCGCACCGAGCTGGTCAAATGCGGCCTGTCGGATCTCGAAGTCCCGGCCAGCGCCGAGATCATCCTGGAAGGCTATCTGTATCCGGGTGACGTGGCACCGGAAGGCCCCTACGGCGATCACACCGGCTATTACAACGAGGTGGAGACCTTCCCCGTCTTCACCATCGAGCGCATCACCCATCGGCGCGACCCGATCTATCACTCCACCTATACCGGGCGTCCGCCGGATGAGCCGGCAATTCTCGGCCTGGCGCTCAATGAAGTCTTCGTGCCGATTCTGCGCAAGCAGTTCCCGGAGATCGTCGACTTCTATCTGCCGCCGGAAGGCTGCTCCTACCGCATGGCGGTGGTGACGATGAAGAAGCAGTACCCCGGCCACGCCAAGCGCGTGATGATGGGGGTCTGGAGCTTCCTGCGTCAGTTCATGTACACCAAGTTCGTGATCGTGCTGGATGACGATGTCGATGCCCGCAAGTGGGAAGATGTCATCTGGGCCATCACCACGCGCATGGACCCGAGCCGTGATACCGTTCTGGTCGACAATACGCCGATCGATTATCTGGACTTCGCCTCGCCAACGGCGGGGCTTGGCTCCAAGATGGGCATGGACGCGACCAACAAGTGGCCCGGCGAGACGGACCGCGAGTGGGGCGAGCCCATCGTGATGAGCGAAGAGATCACATCCCGTGTCGATGAACGCTGGGACAGTCTGGGCATTCTGGACTGATTCCGCGACAGACCATCAACACCCATGCATTTACCCTGTCGTTGCGCGGCGCGCTGGCGGCAGGCATCAGATAACAAGAGGATACGATGACGGCGCGGACCCTGACCTGTCATGTCGAGAGTGTGGAAGATCTGACCCCGGACGTGTTTCGTGTGCGCTTCGCCGCACGTCCCGAGGCCCTGGCGCACGCGCCGGGCCAGTATCTCGAGATGAAGCTCGATGACACCACCTGGGTACCGTTCTCCATCGCCAATGCCGCCAGTGATGATGGCGTGCTCGAGCTGCATATCCAGCATTGGCCGGAGCGCAGCAATTCCGCGCGTCTGCGCAGCTTGCTGGTCGCGGCCAATCAACTTGAGCTGCGTCTGCCCAGTGGCGAGTGCGTACTGGACCTCGACGACCCCAGCCCCATCGTGCTGATCTGTGCCGGCACCGGCTTCTCGCAGATGCACGCCATGCTGCAGGCCGCCTTCGCGCGTGGCCTGACCCAGCCCATCGAGCTGTGGTGGGCGGCGCGTGAGCGGCGTGATCTGTATCTGGAGAGCGCGGCGCTCAACTGGGCCGCCAGTCAGCCCAACTTCCGTTATTTCCCGGTGCTGGAAGAAGCGCCGGAAGTCGGTGATGCCCACCATCGCGCGCTGGAAGCGGCCGGTGTCGAGGCCGCTTTCAATGGCCATCTGGGGCGTATCGATGAGGCGCTGCGCAAGCACGCGGGCAGCATGGCGGGCAAGCGCGTCTATCTGTCCGGCTCGCCGGGCATGGTCTATGCCTGTGTCGATGCGCTGACGCCATTGGGTGTCGAGGCCAGCGCGCTGAGCTCCGATGTGTTCAGCTATGCACCACGCGAGCCGCTGCTGGACCCGGCGCTGGTCTCGGCCTGAAGCAGCCTGACATTGCTTGAAGCTGCCTGACATTGCCTGACATTGCCTGACATTGCCTGAAGCTGCCTGACATTGCCTGAAGCTGCCTGAAGCTGCCTGACATTGCCTGAAGGAGTCGAGTGAATGAGTCAGTCCCCGATACTGATCACCGGCGGCGCCCAGCGTCTGGGGCGCTATTGTGCCGAGCGACTGATCGATGATGGTCATCCGGTCATCATCAGTTATCGACGCGAGCGGGAAGAGCTCGATGCCCTGCGCGCGCTGGGCATTCGCACCGTGCAGGCGGATTTCTCCAGCGAGGCAGGCATCCAGGCCTTCATCGCGGCGATTCGTGAGCTGACTCCGATGCTGCGGGCCATCGTGCACAATGCCGGCGACTGGGCGCCGGATGGCGACGGCGAGGGGCAGGGCGAGCTGTTCGAGCACCTATTCCGTGTCCACATGCAGGCGCCGTACCTGATCAATCTGGCGCTGCGCGATCTGCTGGAAGCCGGAGTCGAGACGCAGGCGGACATCGTCCACATGAGTGACTTCGTGGTCCAGAAGGGCTCGCGCAAGCATGCGGCCTACGCGGCCAGCAAGGCGGGACTCGAGAACCTGACCTTGTCGTTCGCGTCGATGTTCGCGCCACGCATCCAGGTCAACACCATCGCGCCGGCGCTGATCATGCTGCGCCCGGACGATGATGACGACTATGCCGAGCGTGCGCGCGCCAAGTCGTTGATGCAGCAGGTACCCGGGCCAGGCGTCATCTGGCAGGCGCTGCGCTATCTGCTGGATAGTCCCTATGTCACGGGCACGACCCTGCCGGTGGATGGTGGCCGCCACCTGCGCTGATAGCTTCTGTCAGTGGTCTTTCGGTTATCGCTTTCGACTTCCGAGGCGTGACATTCGAGACCTGAGCACTGCACAAAAAAAGCCCCCGCTGAAAAGCGGGGGCTTTTTTCGTTGCTGCGACCGTTGCTGCGACCGTTGTTGCGATCATTGCTGCGACATCGTGCACTAGCGAAGCGCTTACAGGATGTGGCGGCCTTCGACCGGCGTCAGCTGACCCTTCTTGAGGGTCGGGCCCATCTGGTTGCCGGAGGGCGCGCCCTGCGGGCTTTCCAGCGTGATCACCAGGTCGCTGTCGGGGAAGGCGGCCAGATACTCCTTGGGCACCTCGACCTTCATGGTGCCGGAGTGCGGCAGGATGCCCAGTGACATCGGCTCCTTGCCATCCTTGGCCATCAGCCACAGCTCGCAGACCTTGCCGGGGGCCGGCGCTTCGGGCCTGACGGCCTGCACCATCATCTCGCCCGAGTGGGAGGCGTTGACGATCCAGCCGGGGCTGCTGTCAGAGTTGTTGACCACGAACACGTAGTCGCTCTCCATGCCCGCGTTGTGCCCCAGGCTGAAGGTCAGGGTGACTGCCAGCGCCAGGCTGAACGCCGTGGCGGTCATGCCCTGCCACAGGCCCAGGCGACGCCACCAGGGCTGACGGGCGGTGCCCGTCGCCTCGGCGATGCCTTGCCAGACATGGGCCGGTGGCGTGACGGGGGGAAGCTGTTCATTGAACACGTTGAGATGCTCGCGCCAGCGCTCCACATCACGTTGCAGGTCGTGGCTGACGGCCAGCAGTGACTCGAATGCCGCGCGCTCGTCGCGTGTCAATGTGCCGAGCGCATATTCGCCCGCTGCGGCTTCGCGCAGTTCCGGGTCGCTCAGATCAAATGACTCATGCATGTCTTCAACCTCTCGAGTCCACGACGGACCCAGCTCTTGACGGTGCCCAAGGGCTGGTCCAGTTGATTGGCCAGATCCTGGTGGGTGAGGCCTTCGAAGTAGGCCAGTTCCAGGGCGCGGCGTTGATCGTCATTCAGCTCGGCCAGGCACTGGTGGAGTTCACCACTGTGCTGGGCCAGGTCGACATCTGCCTCGATATCACTCCGCCCCGGCATGGCGGCGATCAATTCATCGCTGTCATGCTCGCTGGGTCGCTGTCGACGTATCCAGTCGATGGCGATGTTGCGGGTCATGGTGCCGAGCCAGGTCATCGGGCGGGCGCGGCCGGCGTCATACTGGGCGGCGGCGGCCCATACCCGGATGTAGACCTGCTGAAGACAATCCTGCGCGGATGCCTCATGTCTCAAGATACGCAGCAACTGAGCGTATAGATGCGCACTGGTCGCTCGATAGAGCTGATCCAGTGCCTTGGCATCCTGCCGGGCGCATCCCGACAGATACTCAATCAGTGCATCATTTCGGGAATCCTGCATGCATGCATTCCAAGCTGTGGGCGCGGTGTCAGGCACCGCTGGACGAATGCGTGTTGCCGATCATGTTGCTCGACAACCAAAGATTATACTGATGCCACTTCAGGCTGATAGCCCTTCTTTATGCGTGCGGGCAACGGTTTGTTGCCGGTTCACGCTTGCGCAGGACGATCTGGAGTGCAAGGATAGGCCTATCACCTTTTTCATCGTCACCACTGGATACCGGCCCGACCCATGAATCAGACCACCAGCCACCGCCCGTTCACTGTCGCTGCCTGCCCTTCGGGCCAGGCGGCGTGTGCGGCCGGCTATTGGTATTGGTTTACACAGGGGCGCGCCTGAGGTTACGGCGCGCCTGTCTCGTACGGGCTGCCACCACCTTGAAGAACCCCCGGTCGCAGCTACGGCCGGGGGTTCTTGCGTTTCGGGCCTTGCGAAATCCATGACGAGAGGCATGTCACCCTAACGTGCCGACAATGATTGCAGCATGAATGACGAGAGGAATGACCATGCGCACCACTATCCTGACTACCCGCTTTTCTCTTGCCTCCGCTCGGGTCGTGCATGGTTATTGGCGCTGGCGATTTAGCGGCGTCCTGCCTCTTTCCGCTGTCACCGCGGGGCAGGGCGAGCAACACCGGGGTGACGATTCGCGAAGTCCCTGTCTGTCAGAATGAATATTGCGTGATGGAGCCGATGCTTCATCACAGGAGAGAAGACCATGAACGCCAGCCTTGAACGCGTGTTGACCGCCAACCCGCACACTGCCGACGCCACTGCTGACCCCTTGACTGCCGAGAACGCCACCGTGACCCGCTCTGATGCCGCCCAGACACCGACCACACCCGGACGCATCAGTCGTGAAGCCCTGCCCAGCGCCAGCGAATTGCGCGAGCAGCTGCCGGTGGACGCCGACCTGGCCGGCCAGATTCGCCAGCATCGCGATGAGATCAACGCCATTCTCGCCGGCGACGATGATCGCCTGCTGGTGGTGGTGGGGCCGTGCTCCATCCATGATCTCAAGGCCGCGCGCGAGTACGCCCAGCGCCTGGCGGTGATCGAGCCGCAGGTGCGTGATCGCCTCAAGCTGGTGATGCGTGTCTATGTCGAGAAGCCGCGCACCACGGTGGGCTGGAAGGGGCTGGCCTATGATCCGCATCTGGATGGCAGCGATGACATGGCCACCGGCCTGCGTCAGGCACGCGAGCTGATGCGCGAGATCAACCAGCTGGGCCTTCCGGTGGCGACGGAGCTGCTGCAGCCGCTGACCGCCGCCTACCTGGAAGACCTGCTCGGCTGGGCGGCCATCGGCGCCCGTACCACCGAGTCGCAGATCCATCGCGAGATGGCCTCCGGCCTCGGCTGTGCGGTGGGCTTCAAGAACGGCACTGACGGAGGCGTCGAGGTCGCCGTGCAGGCCATCGGGGCGGCGGCGCATGGGCATCGCCACTTCGGCATGGATGACAGCGGACGTCCGGCGCTGATCGAGACCGCGGGCAACCCGCATACCCATGTGGTGCTGCGCGGCGGCCATGGCCAGCCCAACCATGACGCCGCCTCGGTGGCCGCCTGCCGGCGTGAGCTGGAAGGCGCTGGCCTGACGCCGCGTCTGATGGTCGATTGCAGCCACGCCAATTCCCGCAAGGACCACCGCCGCCAGAGCGAAGTGATGCTGGATGTGCTCTCTCAGCGCCTGGCGGGGGATGATGCCTTGATCGGCGTGATGCTCGAGAGTCACCTCAATGAAGGCAAGCAGGCCTTGCCGGCAGCGGAGAAGCTCTCCCAGCTGCGTCATGGCGTGTCCGTCACCGATGCATGCCTTGGCTGGGAAACCACCGAGCACCTGCTGAGCCTGGCCGCCGAGCGTCTGCGCGAGGCCTGAGATCAAACGCCAGACTCGCGTCTCGGTGGGAGGATGACGTCGCGCTTGCCTGATGTTTGCTGAATTTGTCGGCTTGTCCTGAAGTCCCCAGCGCCCAACGGTCGAAAGGCCGTTGGGCGCTGTCGTCTCTTGCCTTTGTTGCCCGTTCGTCACGGAATTGTCATCGGGCTCGCGTATCACTCTTGTTGCCTTCGGCATGCCCTCAAGGGGCATGCCTGAACAGAACAACCCGAAACCTGACTACGGGGAAGCGACATGAGCAAGGAAATCGAAGACCATCGCCTGCTTAATCCCAGCAGCAACGAGACGTTCTCATCCGTCATCGAACGACACATCTCGCGTCGTCGTGTCCTGCAGGGTGGCCTGGGCATGGCGGCTGCCAGCATGCTGGGTGGTTTCGGTCTTGCGGGGCTGAGCACCACGGCCAACGCCGCCAGCAATGCTGCGGGCGAGAAGACGGCTCTGGCACTGGCCTTCGAATCGATCAAGGGTTCACGCACGGATGCAGTCGTGGTTCCCAAGGGGTATACCGCACAGGTGCTGGCGCCATGGGGCACGCCGCTCAATGCCAAGGCACCCAAGTGGAGCAAGGACCTGGCGATGACGCCGGAGATCCAGCTCAACACCGTCGGCATGCATCACGATGGCATGCACAATTTCGCCTTGAGCGACGACACGGCCTCCAGCAACTTCCTGCTGGTCATGAACAACGAATACATCGATCAGGATGCTCTGTGGGCGCCCAAGGGCGGTGCGACCAATGCGGATTCCGGCAAGCGTCCGGCCGATGAAGTGCGCACCGAGATCAATGCCCACGGCGTGACCATCGTCGAGGTCAAGAAGGCCAGCAATGGCAAGTGGGAAGTGGTGGGCGATTCGCGCTACAACCGCCGCTACACCAGCGCCAGCGAAATGAAGCTGAGCGGCCCGGTAGCGGGCAGCGATTACGTCAAGACGGCCTTCTCGCCGGACGGCATGCGCACCCGTGGTACCAACAACAACTGCGCCAACGGCTACACCCCGTGGGGCACCTACCTGACCTGCGAAGAGAACTGGCCGGGCTACTTCGTCAAGCGCAGCGATCGTCAGCTCGATGACAACCGCATCGGCATCGAGACCGAGCGTGGCCGCTATGGCTGGGAAACCGCCGCCGGGGATGCCAGTGAAGTCGATGGCGAATTCGCGCGTTTCGACAACACGCCGACGGCAGACAGCGCCGACAAGGATTACCGCAACGAACCGCGGACCTTCGGCTATATCGTCGAGATCGACCCCTACACCGGCGAGCAGGCCATCAAGCGCACCGCGCTGGGCCGCTTCCGTCACGAAGGTTGCTGGCCGGGCAAGCTGGTCGAGGGTGAGCCGGTGGTCTTCTACTCCGGTCACGATTCGCGCAACGAGTACATCTACAAGTTCGTGTCAGACGCCAAGTGGGACGCCGCTGATGCCCGTGGCGCCGGTGACTTCAAGGACCGCCTGGCGATCGGCGACAAGTACCTGGACAAGGGCACGCTGTATGTCGCCCAGTTCTCCGCCGATGGCACCGGCACGTGGCTCAAGCTGACCCCGGACGCCGTGACCAAGGATGGCCGCACCCTGGCCGAGGCACTGGGGCTGGCGGCCGATGACCTGGCTGGCATCATCATCCACACCACCGATGCGGCTGACCTGATGGGCGCGACCCCGATGGACCGTCCGGAGTGGGGCGCGGTGGACCCGGTGTCCGGTGAGGTCTACATGACGCTGACCAACAACTCCAAGCGCACCGAGGAAGGCACTGACGCCGCCTTCACCAACGATGGCACCGCCATCGAGGAGCCGGGTGTCGGTTACAAGACCGCGCCGACCAACGCGGCCAATCCGCGTGGCAACAACGAGGCGGGGCAGATCATCCGCTGGCGTGAAGCGGGCGATCACAAGGCCTTCGATTGGGAGATCTTCGTGTTCGGCGCAGCGGCCAGCGATGCCGACAACCTGTCCGGCCTGACCGAGATGAACGAGTTCGCCAGTCCCGATGGCCTCTACTTCGACGGCCGCGAAGGTCAGGACAGCATCCTGTGGATCCAGACGGACAATGGCTACGAAGGCATCACCGAGGTCACCAATGACCAGCTGCTGGCGGTCGTGCCGGCAGGTCTCGAGCAGGCCGAGGGAGACGCGGCCGTAATCGGTGCCGACAACCAGGCGCAGCTCAAGCGCTTCGCGGTGGGCCCGAACGGTTGTGAAGTCACCGGGATCTTCACCACCCCGGACAAGACCGCGATGTTCATCAACATCCAGCACCCGGCCAACTGGCCGCAGAGCGATGACGCCACCGCCGAAACTGACGGCAGTGTGCGTGCCCGCGCCGCGACCGTGGTCATCCAGCGCGAAGATGGCGGCCAGGTCGGCGTCTGATGTAAGCCGCCGCGCGTCAGGTGTGAACGCAAAGCCCCCGTATCGATGATACGGGGGCTTTTTCATGCGCCTGAATCTGGCCCCGCTTCGCTTGAGGGTGCTTGGTCGATCAAGCGGGTGGGGAGGGCCAACGACAACGGCCCCCACGCAAGCGTGAGGGCCGAGAGTTCATGAACTTTGTTCTGTCCTGACCTCGTCGAGCGCGATCAGGCCTTGGCGGCGTAGGCGAACAGCAGGGTTTCCTGCACGCTGATCGGTTCCGCGTCGCCGGCATCCAGCTGGGTGTAGTGGCCATCGCTTTCCAGACGCCAGCTCTGGCAGTTGTCGACCAGATAGGTGTCCAGGTCCTTGCGGATACGCTGGGCAAGCTTCTTGTCGAGCAGCGGGAAGCAGGTCTCGACGCGGTGGAACATGTTGCGCTCCATGTAATCCGCGCTGGAGCACCAGGTTTCCGGCTGACCGGCATTGTGGAAGTGGAAGGTGCGCGTGTGTTCGAGGAAGCGACCGATCACCGAGCGCACGCGGATGTTGTCGGAAATCCCCGGCACGCCCGGGCGCAGACAGCAGACGCCGCGGATGATCAGGTCGCACTGCACGCCAGCCCGCGAGGCGCGGTAGAGGGCGCGAATCAGCTTGGGCTCGGTCAGTGAATTGCATTTGATGATGATGTGGGCGCGCTTGCCTTTCTCGGCGTTGCGCGCTTCACGGTCGATCATCTCCACCATGCGCTCATGCAGCGTGAAGGGCGCGTGCAGCAGCTTCTCGATATTGCGCTGCTTGCCCATGCCGGTCAGCTGCTGGAAGACCTTGTGGACGTCCTCGCACAGCGTCTCGTTGGCGGTCAGCAGGCTGTAATCGGTATACAGGCGCGCCGTCTTGGCATGGTAGTTACCGGTGCCCAGGTGTGCGTAGTGACGCAGCTCGCCGTGTTCACGTCGCACGATATGCAGCATCTTGGCGTGGGTCTTGTAGGCCATCACGCCGTAGATGACGATGGCGCCGGCTTCCTGCAGGCGCGAGGCCAGCTGCAGGTTGTCGGCCTCATCGAAGCGCGCCCGCAGCTCGATCACCACGGTGATCTCCTTGCCCTGACGTGCGGCTTCCACCAGCGAGGAGACGATGTTGGAGTCGGCGCCGGTGCGATAGAGGGTCTGCTTGATGGCCAGCACGTTCGGGTCGCGCGCCGCCTCGGCGAGCAGGTTCTCGACCGGGGAGAAGGACTGGAAGGGGTGATGCAGCAGGATGTCCTCGCGACGGATCGCATCGAACAGGCTGTTGTCGCCCTTGAGCGCCTTGGGAATGCCCGGAGTGAACGGGGCGTAGAGCAGGTCCTCGCGGCCGACGTCGCCGATGACTTCCATCAGGCGGTTGAGGTTGACCGGGCCCTTGACCTGATAGAGGTCACGCGTTTCCAAGTCGAACTGCTTGAGCAGGAAGGTGTAGAGCGCTTCCGGGCAGTTGTCGGCCACCTCGAGACGCACCCCGTCGCCGTAGCGGCGCGCCAGCAGCTCGCCACGCAGCGCGGAGGCCAGGTCGGAGACATCCTCGGCATCCACCGAGAGGTCGGCGTTGCGGGTCAGGCGGAACTGATAGCAGCCCTTGATCTTCATCCCCGGGAACAGCTCCTGGGCGTGAGCGTGGATCATCGAGGACAGGAAGACGTATTCGGTGTACCCCGGCTCGACGAGGCCATCCGGGATGCGGATCAGACGCGGCAGCGAGCGCGGGGCCGGCAGGATGGCCAGGCCACCTTCACGACCGAAGGCATCCTTGCCTTCCAGCTCGACGATGAAGTTGAGGCTCTTGTTGACCAGGCGCGGGAACGGGTGCGACGGATCGAGACCGATCGGGCTGATGACCGGCTGGATCTCTTCCTCGAAGTAATCGCGCACCCAGGCCTTCTGGGCATCGTTCCACTGATTGCGGCGACGGAAGCGGATGTGCTGCTCTTCCAGCGCGGGGATCAGGTCCTCGTTGAGCATGCGGTACTGGCGTTCGACCTGCTCATGCGTGATGCGGGACACCTCATCGAGCACCTTGCTCGGCAGCATGCCGTCACAGCCGGGGTCGGTGCGATCGAAGGCGATCTGATGCTTGAGACCCGCCACGCGAATCTCGAAGAACTCGTCCATGTTGGACGTGAAGATCAGCAGGAACATCAAGCGGTTGAGCAGCGGATGCGAGGTATCCTTGGCCTGCTCGAGTACGCGGATGTTGAATTGCAGGTTGGACAGCTCGCGATTGAAGTACAGCGCCGGATCAGCGAGATCAGCCTCGGGGGAGGGAGTGGCCTTGGCATGGATACCGGTACGCGTCCGGTTGACGCGCAGGGGCAGCGGCTCCTGAGCCGGCGGCTCATCCGCCGCCAGCTCGATCTCGCCTTCCCGTGGGGTGGATGCTGCCTTGGGGGCAGCATCCTTGTCGCGACTGTCAGCGACTTCCGGCAGGGTCGCCGTGTTGTTGTCGGTGTCTTGCTTGGGCGTCTGTTCCATCATCAACTCCATGATCCCGGTCAGCCGCATCCGCAATGGCCGGGGTTGTCAAAGGCGGTTTTTCTGCGCCAGCAATTCGGCCGCCTGGCGAGCAAAATAGGTGAGGATGCCGTCGGCACCCGCACGCTTGAAGCACATCAGCGACTCGAGAATGACCTTGTCGGCATCCAGCCAACCGTTCTGGAAAGCCGCCATGTGCATGGCGTACTCACCGCTGACCTGATAGGCGAAGGTCGGCACTTCCAGCTCGCGCTTCACACGCGTTACCACATCAAGATAGGGCATGCCCGGCTTGACCATCACCATGTCAGCGCCCTCGGCGATGTCCATCGCCACCTCATGCAGGGCTTCGTCGCTGTTGGCGGGGTCCATCTGGTAGGTCTGCTTGTCGGCCTTGCCCAGATTGCCGCTCGAACCGACCGCGTCACGGAACGGGCCGTAGTAGTTGGAGGCGTACTTGGCCGAGTAGGCCATGATGCGCGTGTTGATCAGGCCTTCCTGTTCCAGCATGGCGCGGATGGCGCCGATGCGGCCGTCCATCATGTCGGAGGGCGCGATGACATCGGCACCGGCTTCCGCGTGTGACAGCGCCTGCTTGATCAAGGTCTCGACGGTGCGGTCGTTGAGCACGTAGCCGTCTTCGTCGAGGATGCCGTCCTGACCGTGAACGGTGTAGGGGTCGAGCGCGACATCCGTGATGACGCCCAGCTCCGGCAGCGCTTCCTTCAAGGCGCGCACGCAACGCTGCACCAGGCCGTTGGCGTTGTAGGATTCTTCGGCATACAGCGTCTTGGCCTCGGCATCGACCACCGGGAAGAGCGCGATGGCCGGCACGCCCAGAGCGTGGACGGCGCGGCATTCTTCGACCATGAGGTCGATGGACAGGCGCTCGACGCCCGGCATGCTGGGCACGGCTTCACGACGCTGGGAGCCTTCGAGAACGAAGACCGGCAGGATCAGGTCATCGGCCGTCAGCTGATTTTCACGCATCAGGCGGCGAGAGAAGTCGTCCTTGCGCATACGGCGCATACGAGTCGCAGGAAACTGGCGCGGGGTACGTTGGCTCAAGAAATGCTCTCCGGGTCGGGTGGTCCGCTCCCGTGATGGTCGCAGGCAGTCTAGGTCTATAATATTTCATTAATATTACAGTGATGCCAGCGGTCATGGGGCAAGGCCGGTCACGTGAGGTGCCAGCAGGGGCTGAACATGACGACAAGGCGTCTGTCGGGCGACGAGAAGGCCTGGCTTGCGGCCTGCAAGTGGGTGGCCCGTGACGGGAGCCGTCGTCCCTGTGGCAGGGTCAATTGAGTATATCAGCGTTGACTTGTGGCCACAGGCGCAGGAGATGTGTCGCGGTGTCGCGCCTCATGCACGCCCCGTATGGGGCGGGTGTGGGGCCTGACAGACCCCGCCGGACAACCGCGGCAAGCCTCCGGCACCAGAGCCTTGATGACATGCGAGTGGACGAGGAGCAGCACTTGAGTTGTGCCAGGGCCGCCCATAGTCTTGAGAGGATGCGCAGTGACATGCCTCGCCTGCACGCCTGTCACTGTCCTGCCGCGTGGCGGTCGCGCATCTTCGGTGCCGCTGAAGCGTCTCGCGCCTGGCATGACGCTGGGCATGAAATCAGGCTCGGCATTCGAATCAGTCACGCGCTTGTATTAGTCTTTTCTGACCTGTCCGGCAATCGCCGCGCACAGCTCATCGTCAATGGAGTAACCCATGACCAAGCAGGTAGCCCTGATCCTTTCCGGTTGCGGTGTCTTTGATGGCTCCGAGATCTATGAAACTACCCTGACGCTGCTGCGTCTCGATCAGCTGGGCATTGCCTATGAGTGCTTTGCACCGGATGTCGCGCAGCACCACGTGATCAATCACGGCACTGGCGACGAGATGGAGGAGACCCGCAACGTGCTGGTCGAGTCCGCGCGTCTGGCACGTGGCAAGGTGCGCCCGCTGGAAGAGCTGTCAGCGGACGACTTCGATGCGCTGATCCTGCCCGGCGGCTTCGGCGCCGCCAAGAATCTGTGTGACTTTGCCGTCAAGGGTGAGGACCTCGAACTCGTCGCGGGCCTGCAGGAAGCGGTGCAGCCCTTCCACGCGGCCGGCAAGCCGATCGGCGTGATGTGCATCGCGCCGGTGATGGTGCCCAAGCTGCTGGGGGAAGGCATCTCGGTCACCATCGGCAACGACGCCAGTGTCTCCGGGGCGATCAGTGCCCAGGGCGGCCTGCACAAGAGCTGTGAGGTGACGGACATCGTCGTCGACGCCGCCAACCGTGTCGTCACCACTCCGGCCTACCTGCTGGCGGAGCGCATCAGCGAAGCGGCCCAGGGCATCTTCAAGCTGGTCGAGCGCATCGATAGCTGGATCGAGGACGACAAGGCGCGTGCCGCCGAGCAGGACTGACCTTGACACGCCGGTGCGTCTGGCGTGATAGCGCGTGGCTGGTGTGAGCAAGTTCCCTGGAAGCACAAAGCCCCCAGAAACAGAAAGCCCCGCCGGTGACCCGGCGGGGCTTTCTGTTTTTATGCTCTGATTCTGATGCTCGATTGCAGGCAGCCACGTTCAGGGCGCTTCCTGCGATGCCTCATCGTCTGAGGCCGCACGACGGCGCTTGAAGAGGCGCGAGGCCAGAATGCCAACCTCGAACAGCAGCCACATCGGAATCGCCAGCAGCGACTGCGAGATCACGTCCGGCGGTGTCAGCAGCATGCCGACCACGAAGCAGGCGATCACGATATAGGGGCGCTTCTTGCTCAGTGCCTCCACCGTGGTCGCGCCGGTCCAGATCAGCAGGAAGGTGGCGATGGGGATCTCGAAGGCCACCCCGAAGGCGAAGAACAGCTTGAGGACAAAATTCAGGTACTGATTGATGTCCGTCATGATCGCCACGTTCTCGGGGCCCGTGGTGGTGAAGAACTGGAACAGCAGCGGGAACACCACGTAGTAGGCGAAGGCCGCCCCGGCATAGAACAGCAGGATGCTGGAGGCCAGCAGCGGCTGGGCCAACGCCTTCTCGTTCTCATAGAGGCCCGGCGCGATGAACGCCCAGGCCTGATAGAGCACGGCGGGAATCGCCAGGAACAGCGCCACCACCAATGTCAGCTTGAAAGGCGCCAGGAAGGGCGAGGCCACTTCGGTGGCGATCATCTGCGAACCCGGTGGCAGCAATGCCATCAGCGGTTCGGCGACATACAGGTAGATCTGGTTGGAGAAGCCGTACAGCGCGGCGAATACCACCAGCACCACCAGGGTGGCGCGCAGCAAGCGCGAGCGTAGCTCGATCAGGTGCTCGATGAGCGGCGCATGTGCGGCGTCGCCCTGACCACCTGACGGTGAGGCATGTGGATCACTCATCAGGAACGTGGCTCTCGTGATTCACGGGTGTCGGAAGCAGTGCTCGGCTCGGTGGCCGGCGCACCATTCTCGGCAGGGCGGGGGCTGGTCTCAGCGCCGGAGGCGCCTGCATCGCGGGACGTGCTGGACTCGGTGATGCCGCGCTCGACATCGCGTGCCTCGTTGCGCGCATGAGCGAGCGTCTCATCGAGCTGCTTCTTCTGCTCGTTGAGCGTCTGACGCAGTTCCTCGGCTTCCAGCTGGGCACTGATTTCCTGCTGAATGCCCGAGACACTGCGCTTGATGCGTCCCAGCCACAATCCCGCAGTGCGGGCGGCCCGGGGCAGACGCTCCGGGCCGAGCACGATCAGCGCCAGCAGCGCGATCAATGCCAGTTCAAAAAAGCCGATATCGAACATGCGGGTTACGAGCGCTTGTCAGCGGTATCGCGGCTCTCGGCCTCGACATCGATGGTGTCGCCACGCTTTTCCTCATGCGCGACCTTCTGCTGGGCAGTCGGCTCGTCGCTCTTCTTCTCTTCTTCCTTCATCGCGCCCTTGAAGCCCTTCACGGCACCGCCGAGATCAGAGCCGACGTTGCGCAGCTTCTTGGTCCCGAAGATCAGGATGATGATGCCGAGCACGATGAGAAGCTGCCAGATACTGATGCCACCTAACATGGGAAATTCTCCATTTGGGCCGCTGACACCGGGTCATTGGGCCTTGAGACTTGCAGGGTGCTGGCACCGCTGCCGGAAAGCCGACTTGCGCCGGAAGAATACGGGTCCTTCACTGGCCGCGAGCGGCCTTTTCATCATGGCCGGAAACACCGAAGCGGCGTGCCAGCTCATCCAGCACTTCCTGATGATCCAGCCCCAGGTGCGACAGCATGACCAGTGAATGGAACCACAGGTCAGCGGTCTCACCGATCACGGCACGCTGCGAGTCCACGTCGTCGTGAGCGAAATCCTTGGCGGCCAGTACGGTTTCGGTCGCCTCTTCGCCAATCTTCTCCAGTACCTTGTTGAGGCCCTTGTGATGCAGGCTCGCGACATAGGAGGAGGTCGGGTCAGCGTCGCGCCGTTCTGCCAGTACCACTGACAGACGGTTGAGAATATCACTCATGAATCATCATTCCTGAAAGCTTGGGTCTTGCGTTAAGTCATCGAGTTCTGCGCTGACGGCACGCCTTGCACGGCAAACGGCGCGGCGCGGGCAGGCGACTCAGGATGCAAGTGTTATATGTCATTCATATTGCACTGCGTCCCATGGGGCGGCAAGTGTCGTTGCGCGCCGGGCCAGTCAGGCCATCATGTCTGCCTGCGGCTAGCGCCACAGCAATAACACGATTCCCAGTCCTGCGCCCACCAGTACCGCCACGGGCTGGGTCTCCGCCCAGGCCATCAAGGGCTGCCAACCGAACGCGCCGGCCACCAGCAGCAGGCCCGCGCGCAGTCGCCAGCTGGTGCTGGAGGCGTGATTGACCCGGTCGCGCAGCGTGGTGATGGCCTCTGTCTGGCGTTGACGGGCGCGATGCTCGTCCTCGATGCGCTCCATGGCCTGGAAGGCCATCGCCGGCAGCTGTGGCAGCTGATGCGACAGCTCCGGCGCCTGCTTGACCATCTCGGCCCAGAACGCCTTGGGGCCGGCGCGCTCCTTCATCCAGCGCTCCAGATAGGGGCGGGCGGTGGCCCACAGGTCGAGGTCCGGATACAGCTGGCGGCCGAGGCCCTCGATGTTGAGCAGGGTCTTCTGCAGCAACACCAGCTGCGGCTGGACTTCCATGTTGAAGCGGCGCGCGGTCTGGAACAGCCCCAGCAGGACCTGGCCGAAACTGATGTCCTTGAGCGGCTTCTCGAGAATCGGCTCGCAGACGGCACGTATGGCAGCGGCAAACTCGTTGGCGCGCGTGCCTTCGCCGACCCAGCCGGACTCGATGTGCAGCGCCGCGACCTCGTAGTAATCCTGGCGGAAGAAGGCCAGCAGGTTGCGGGCCAGATAGTCCTGGTCCTCGCGGGTCAGGCTGCCGACGATGCCGCAGTCGATGGCGATGAACTGCGGGTCGTGCGGGTTCTCGCGCGAGACGAAGATGTTGCCGGGGTGCATGTCGGCGTGGAAGAAGTTGTCGCGGAATACCTGGGTGAAGAAGATCTCCACGCCGCGCTCGGCCAGCTTCCTGAGGTCGGTGCCCTGCGCCGTCAGCTCCTCGATATCGGCGACCGGAATGCCGCGGATGCGTTCCTGCACCATCACGCGGCGGCGCGTCAGTGGCCAGTGGATGGCCGGGACGTAGAGCAGCGGCGAGTCGAGGAAGTTGCGCTTGAGCTGGGAGGTGTTGGCAGCCTCCTTGTGCATGTCGAGCTCGTCGAACAGCGTCGCCTCGTAGTCGGCGACGACCTCGACCGGGCGCAGGCGACGGGCTTCCGGCGAGACCTTCATCAACAGGCGCGCGAACATGTAGAGCAGGCCGATGTCCTTGCGCATCACTTCCTCGATGCGCGGCCGGATGACCTTGACCACCACGTCCGAGCCATCGTGCAGTCGTGCGGCATGTACCTGGGCGATGGAGGCGGAGGCCAGAGGCTGGGCCTCGAATTCGGCGAAGGCTTCCTCGACCGACATCTCGAGTTCCTGCTCGACCAGCTCCCGCGCGACCTGGTTCTCGAACGGCGGCACCTGATCCTGCAGGCGCTTGAGTTCGTCGGCGATGTCCGGCGGCAGCAGGTCGCGGCGCGTCGAGAGCATCTGACCGAACTTGATGAAGATCGGGCCGAGGGCCTCGAGCGCGAGACGCAGACGTTCGCCACGCGTGCGTCTGCCGATGGGGAACAGACGCAGCGGCGACAGCTTGAGCAGCGGGCGCAGCAGGGCCGGCACGCGCCCCGGCGGCACCAGGTCGTCGAGGCGGTAGCGGGCGATGACCCACAGGATGCTCAGCAGGCGATAGAGTCTCACGACGGCTGGCACTCCCGCTCGGCAGGTTGATGGGAGGTGGCGGCCTCGAGATGACGGCGCAGCCGCGCCAGACGTGCTTCGGTGCGATCCAGACACTGGGTCAGCTCGGTCAGCTCGTCGCGGGCGACGCGCATCTGTGCCTGACCGGGCAGCCAGCGCGCCTCCTCGGTGAGGTATTCGCGCAGGTCCAGCTCCAGCTCACGGCGGCTGATCAGGCCGAAACGCCCGAGGCTGCGCAGACCGCTGGCCAGGCTATGGCCGGGGGCTTCGCCGAACCATTCACTGAGCGCGCCTTCCCAGTCCAGGTCGAGGTCCATCACCAGGTCTCGGGCGCTCTCCAGCAGATGGATACGGCCACGCACGGCGAGACGGCCCTCGAACATCAGGCGCTCGATGGATTCACCGGACAGCAGGGCGGCGGCGGTCTCCATGTCGAGCTCCACCACCACATCGCCATCGCTCTCGTTGGCCTGGGGCAGGCGCAACAGGTGCAGGCCCTGCAGGTCGAAATGCACCAGCAGGTCAAAGGCGGGGCGTTCGACACGCACCAGCAGGCGTCGGCCTGCCAGTGCATTCAGGCGCGACGTCGAGGCCGGGTCGCGAGCAAGCAGCTGATTCAGCGTCCGCTCAGCGGTAGCCAACAGCAGGGGGGTCAGCAATGCCATGACAGCCTCAGAGCTTGATGCCGCGGTGCAACGCGACGATGCCGCCCGTCAGGTTGGTGTACTCGACGCGCTCGAGACCGGCCTCTTCCATCATGCCGGCCAACGTCTTCTGGTCGGGGTGCATGCGGATGGACTCGGCCAGGTAGCGGTAGGAGTCGGCGTCGCCGGCGACCATCTCGCCCATCTTGGGCAGCAGCCGGAAGCTGTACTGGTCATAGGCGGTGGAGAGCAGCGGATTGACCGGCTTGGAGAATTCCAGCACCAGCAGACGGCCACCCGGCTTGAGGATGCGCTGCATGGAGCGCAGGGCCTTGGCCTGGTCGGTGACGTTGCGCAGCCCGAAGGCGATGGTGATGATGTCGAAGGTGTTGTCCGGGAAGGGCAGGGCTTCGGCATTGGCCTGCACGTATTCGACGTTGCCGCCGACGCCACGGTCGAGCAGCTTGTCGCGGCCGACGTTGAGCATCGAGGCATTGATGTCGGCGAGCACCACGCGGCCTTTCGGGCCAACCAGACGCGAGAACTTCAGCGTCAGGTCACCGGTGCCGCCGGCGATGTCCAGCACCGACTGGCCGGGACGGGCGCCGGCACGCTCCAGGGTGATGCGCTTCCACAGACGGTGGATGCCGAACGACATCAGGTCATTCATCACGTCGTACTTGGCGGCGACACTGTGGAAGACATCCGCGACGCGGCCTGCCTTCTCGTCCACGGCAACTTCCTGATAACCGAAGTGAGTCGTACGCTTGTCCATGACTTCCCCTGTTGTGACGCCGCCGTGGCGACGTCAGCACAATATGGTGAGCTTTCGCAGTGGCTCGATTGTAACCGCTGGCCAGCGGGCTGTCTTTTGGCAAGACGTCGACTCGGACATCTTGCCGCGCCCAGTGGCATCAGTGGCTTACAGCTGGTTGAGCGGAATGCCCAGTGGTTCGCGCGAGGCGCCGGCCTCTTCCAGCTGGCGCAGGTAGTAGGCCCACATGGCGTCGCGGCGATTGGCCAGTTCCCACAGGTATTCCCAGGTATACAGGCCGCTGTCATGGCCATCATCGAAGTGCAGCTTCAGCGCGTAGCGGCCGCTCTGGGTGATGTTGGTCAGCCCGACGTAGCGCATGCCGACCTGCAGGGTTTCCTGGCCGACACCGTGGCCACGCACTTCTGCCGACGGCGACATCACGCGCAGGAATTCGGTGCTCAGGCGGAAGCTCTGGCCATCGGCGTAGCCCAGCTCCAGTTCGCGCTCTGACTTGTGGTAGTGCACGCGCGTCAGTACCGGGGCCTCTTCGCCATCGCGGGCATGGCGCTCATTGAGGCGGTAGTCGCGCTGCTGGCCGCTGGTATCAGCGTCGTGGGACGCGGCGGCGTCCTTGGGAGTGTCGTGGCTCATCGGGGCATCCTCGGGCTTGCATGCCGCGCGGTGGCGTGGGGCGCAGGGCGGCATGGCGAAGGCAATAGGCGTCGAGCGCGGCGCTTGGCCGGTCGATGTGTCTTGTGCGCATGATGCACTGACGCCCGATCCGGGCCAAGCCGGATCGGGCGTCAGAAGTCCCCTCAGGAACGGGACTGGCTTCCATGAGGGGCTGTCAGGCGCGTGAGCGTGTCGTCAGAGGATGTAGCGCGACAGGTCTTCATCACGCGCCAGATCACCCAGACGGGCATCGACGTAGGCGGCATCGACCTTGAGTTCGCCGGGCTGATCGCCACCCTCGTAGGAGATCTCTTCCAGCAGACGCTCCATCACGGTGTGCAGACGACGGGCGCCGATGTTCTCGGTGCCTTCGTTGACCTGATAGGCGATCTGCGCGATGCGCTCGATGGCGTCATCCGCGAAGCTCAGCTCGACGCCTTCGGTCGCCAGCAATGCCTTGTACTGACGGATCAGGGCGGCGGACGGCTCGGTCAGGATGCGCTTGAAGTCTTCCGGTGTCAGGGCGTTGAGCTCGACACGGATCGGCAGACGGCCCTGCAGCTCCGGAATCATGTCCGACGGCTTGGACAGGTGGAAGGCACCGGAGGCGATGAACAGGATATGGTCGGTCTTGACCATGCCGTGCTTGGTGGACACGGTGGAGCCTTCGATCAGCGGCAGCAGATCGCGCTGCACGCCTTCGCGGGACACGTCACCGCCACTGCCGGATTCGCCACGCTTGGCGACCTTGTCGATCTCGTCGAGGAAGACGATGCCGTTCTGTTCGACGGCCTCGATGGCACGGCTCTTGAGGTCTTCATCGCTGACCATTCTGGCCGCTTCTTCCTCGTGAACCAGCTTGAGTGCTTCCTTGACGGTGATGCGACGGCTCTCTTTCTGCTGCTTGCCCATGTTGGAGAACATGGACTGCAGCTGGCTGGTCATCTCTTCCATCCCCGGCGGGGTGGCGAAATCGAGACTCTGGCTGGCCGGGCTCAGCTCGATGTCGATTTCCTTGTCATCCAGCTGACCTTCGCGCAGCTTCTTGCGGAACATCTGGCGCGTGCTGCTGTTGTTGGCGGCAGCGTCGTACTCTTCGCCACGCACACGCGGCAGCAGGGCGTCGAGGATGCGCTCTTCGGCGGCATCTTCGGCCTTGTCGCGCACTTCCTTCATGGCGTCTTCGCGCACCAGCTTCATCGCGACCTCGACCAGGTCGCGGATGATGGATTCCACGTCACGGCCGACATAGCCGACCTCGGTGAACTTGGTCGCCTCGATCTTGAGGAAGGGCGCGCCGGCCAGCTTGGCCAGACGACGGGCGATCTCGGTCTTGCCGACACCGGTCGGGCCGATCATCAGGATGTTCTTCGGCGTGACTTCCGGGCGCAGATCGTCATCGAGCTGCATGCGGCGCCAGCGGTTGCGCATGGCAACCGCCACGGCGCGCTTGGCTTCAGGCTGGCCGACGATGTGCTGATCGAGGGCGTTGACGATTTCCTTCGGGGTCATCTGGGACATCTCAGGACAGCTCCTCGATGATGGCATTGTGGTTGGTGAAGACGCAGATATCGGCCGCGATGGAGATGGACTTCTCGGTGATCTCGCGGGCGGAAAGCTCGGTATTCTCGATCAGGGCGCGGGCAGCGGCCTCGGCGTAGTTGCCGCCGGAGCCGATGGCCAGTACGCCGTGCTCGGGCTCGACCACGTCACCGTTGCCGGTGATGATCAAGGAGGCGTGCTTGTCGGCGACCACCAGCATGGCCTCAAGCTTGCGCAGGGCGCGGTCTGAGCGCCACTCCTTGGCAAGCTCCACGGCGGACTTCACCAACTGGCCCTGATACTTCTCGAGCTGCGCTTCGAAGCGTTCGAACAGCGTGAAGGCATCGGCGGTACCACCGGCGAAACCGGCCAGCACTTGATTGCGATACAGACGACGCACCTTGGCGGCGTTGCCTTTCATGACAGTGTTGCCAAGGGATACCTGGCCGTCACCAGCCAGGGCGACCTGGCCGTTGCGACGCACGGAGACGATCGTGGTCATGGATAACTCCTGAGAGAGCATGCCGGCGATTGGAATAAGGTGAACGGGGCCGGGCATGGCATTTCTGGGCAGACGAGGCCGTGGCCTCGTCGCGTAAAACGGGTGGTGATCGTCAGCCTGGCGCTTGCCACTGCTTGCCGCGATCCTGCACCGCCTGACGGGCGGCACGCGGGCCTGATATCTCACCGGAATGCTGTAGATGGGGGCGCCGATACGGGTTTCAAGTCATCGGCGACTCAGCGTTGACTGCGATCGGCCCTGGTCTGCGCCCTCATGCAACGGGCCCGCTCAAAAATGAGCGGGCCCGTCTGTCGCAAGGCTCACGCCTGGCTTACTGCAGCTTGATCAACAAGGGCTCGATGCCCTGGGTGTTCATCAGGTCCTGGGCGCGATTGAGCTCGCGGGTGTCCTTGTAGGGACCGACCTGCACCCGGTGCCAGACGGTACCGCCGGAGGCATTGACGTCACTGACCTTGGCCAGCAGGCCAAGGTCCTTGAGCTTGCCGGCCAGCTTCTTGGCATCGCTCATCTCGCGGAAGGACGCGGCCTGCAACATGTAGTTGGTCAGCGAGGCCTCGGACTTCTTGGTGCTCTCGGCGCTGCCCGGGCGCGGCGTGGACTTGTACTCATCCACCTTGGGAGCGATCACCTCGGTTTCCGGCAGCAGGGTGTAGAACTCGAAGGTCGGCATGTTGCCGGCGGACTCTTCGGGGGCTTCCTTCTGCTGCTGGTTGCCCTGTTTGGCGGCTTGCTGCCCGTTCTGCTGTCCGTTCTGCTGCGTGTTGGCCTTGGGCACGATGGCCGCGACCGGTAGACGCGGGGCCTGTTTCTCGAAGTACTGCGCGAGAGCGAAGCCGGCGATCAGGCCGATGATGCCCCATAGCCAGCCGGGCAGACCACGGCTCTGGCTGGCAGCGGGTTGCCGACGGGGGCTCGCCCCCTGGCGGGAGGCGGGCTTCTTGTTGGCGGGGCGGCGAGCAGCCATGGCTTACATCTCCTCGGGAGCGCTGACACCCAGCAGGGCCAGGCCGTTGCGGATGACCTGAGCGGTCGCCAGACCCAGCGCCATGCGCGCATTGCGGGTCGCGTCGTCCTCGACCATCACCTTCACCGCGTTGTAGCAGGTATGGAAGTCGGAGGAGAGGTCCTGCAGGTACTGGGCGACCTGCTGCGGCTCGCGCACCTTGGCGGCGTGGGCGACGACGTCCGGGAACTGCGCCATGCGATTCATCACGGCCTTTTCCTGGTCGCTGGTCAGCAGGGTGAGCTGCGCCATGGCCAGGGCTTCGTCGAAGGGCTTCTCTTCGCGGCTGGCCTTGCGCAGCACGCTGTGCACGCGGGCGTGAGCGTACTGGATGTAGTAGACCGGGTTGTCATTGGACTGGGAGCGCGCCAGGTCGATGTCGAAGGTCAGCTGGGAGTCGGCGCGACGTGCGGCCAGGAAGTAGCGGGTCGCGTCGCGGCCGACTTCCTCGATCAGGTCGCGCAGGGTCACGTAGCTGCCGGCACGCTTGGACAGCTTCACTTCCTCGCCGGAGCGCATCACGGTGACCATCTGGTGCAGCACGTAGTCCGGCCAGCCCTTGGGGATGTCCGCCTGCAGAGCCTGCAGACCGGCACGCACGCGGGTCACGGTGGAGTGGTGATCGGCGCCCTGCTCGTTGATGACCTGGGTGAAGCCACGCTGCCACTTGTCGAGGTGGTAGGCGACGTCGGGCAGGAAGTAGGTGTAACCGCCGTCACGCTTGCGCATCACGCGGTCCTTGTCATCACCGAAGTCGGTGGTGCGCAGCCACAGGGCGCCGTCGTCTTCATAGGTGTAGCCGTTGTCGACCAGGCGCTTGACGGTCTCCTCGACCTTGCCGTCGCTGTAGAGCGAGGACTCGAGGAAGTAGACATCGAATTCGACGCCGAAGGCCTTGAGGTCGAGATCCTGCTCATGGCGCAGGTAGGCGACGGCGAAGACGCGGATGGCCTCCAGGTCATCGGGGTCCGCGGCGCCGGTCACCTGCTTGCCATCGGCTTCGACGGTGTCGCCGGCCATATAGGAGGCAGCCAGTTCGCTGATGTAGTCACCGCGATAGCCATCGGCCGGCCAGCTGGCATCGTCCGGGCCCAGGCCCTTGGCGCGCGCCTGGACGGAGAGCGCCAGATTGTTGATCTGGGCGCCGGCGTCGTTGTAGTAGAACTCGCGCGTGACGTCGTGACCGGTGGCGGCCAGCAGGCGGCACAGCACGTCGCCGACCGCGGCACCGCGGCCGTGACCGACGTGCAGCGGGCCGGTCGGGTTGGCGGAGACGAACTCGACCTGCACCTTCTCGCCGGCACCCACGTCGCTGTGACCGAAGCTGTCGCTTTCGCTGAAGACGCGACGCACGATATCGGCTACCGCACCGGTGTCAGCGAAGAAGTTCAGGAAGCCGGGCCCGGCGATCTCGACCTTGGAGACGGCATCGGAGGCCGGCAGCGCCGCGATAAGCTTCTCGGCCAGATCGCGCGGCTTCATGCCGGCGGCCTTGGACGTCATCATCGCCAGATTGCTGGCGTAGTCGCCGTGGCTCTTGTCCTTGGTCGGGTCGACCTTGATCTGCGGGCTGGCGTCGGCGGGCAGGGTGCCGTCGGCCTTGAGGGTTTCCAGGGCCTGGCCCAGCAGTTCGATGATCGTCTCTTTCATGGAATATCGGTCTCTTCACGGCTCGGGTCGCACCGCGTGCCATACAGCAGGCGGTTGCAGGCATCAGGCCTGCGGGCAATGGGGGAGTGCGGATGTCGCTGCACGATGGCGGGCATTATCACCGATCCTGCGGCTTGCATAAACCGTCGTGATCAATCGCGCCGCATTCCGCGCCCTGCAGGGATAGTGGTCAGTTCATCGCAAGCGGTGTGAAGGGCTGTCACACCGCTTGCGTATCGCTCAGGCCATGCCGATGGGATCGACATCCAGCGACCAGCGCAGGCGGCGTGCGTCGCGGTCCTGCTCGCAGAGCGTCACCAGCCAGGCCGCCGCTTCATGCAATGGGCCGCGTTTCGCACAGCGCAACAGCAATTGGGCGTGATAGCGATTCTGGCGGCGCTCCATCGGCGCGGGAACCGGGCCGAGGCAATCCACCTTGAGATTGGCAGCCTCGACGTGCTGGCGCAGGGCGCCACCGACCTTCAATAGCCACTGCTCGACCTGCTGCTGGTCGCTGGCCTCGGCGCGCAGCAGCGCCAGATGGCTGAACGGCGGCAGCTGGGCGATGCGGCGCTCCTCGAGCAATTCCCCCGCCAGCTGCGGGTAGCCGGCCTGAATCAGCGTCAGCAGGTTGGGGTCTTCCGGGTGGCGGGTCTGGATCAATACCTCGCCGGGGCGCTCGGCGCGTCCGGCGCGCCCCGCGACCTGCACCAGCAGCTGCGCGGATTGCTCCAGCGCGCGGAAGTCGGCGGCATAGAGGCCGCTGTCGGCGTTGACCACCACCACCAGGGTGACGTGGGGGAAGTGGTGGCCCTTGGCCAGCATCTGGGTGCCGACCAGCAGGCAAGGCTCGCCACGCCGAATCACCGCCAGCGCCTCGCTCATGGCGTCCTTGCGCTGGGTGCTGTCGCGGTCGATGCGCAGCACCGGCACGTCGGGGAATTTCTCGCCGAGCAGCTCTTCGGTGCGCTCGGTGCCCGCGCCCTGCGGGCGCACATCCCCGCTGCCACAGGCCGGGCAGGCATCCGGCAGCGGGCGGGTGCGCTCGCAATGGTGGCAGGTCAGCTGGGGCGGATGGCGATGCAGGGTCATGCGGGCATCGCAGTTGTCGCATTCGGCAATCCAGCCGCAGGCATGGCAGGTCAGGGTCGGGGCGAAGCCGCGCCGATTGATGAACACCAGCACCTGATCGCCCTGGGCGAGGCGCTTCTCGATCGCCTCCAGACTCTGGGTCGAGAGGCCGCCCAGCGTCATGCGGCCGCGCAGGTCGACGGGGTGCAGGCGGGCCGGCTGGCTGCGACCGGCCCGCTGATGCAGGTGCAGATGCGTGAAGCGCCCCTCGCGTGCATGGCGCAGGCTTTCCAGAGACGGCGTGGCGCTGCCGAGCACCACGGGTATGCCTTCCTGCTTGCCGCGCACCAGCGCCAGATCGCGGGCGTGATAGCGCAGGCCGTCCTGTTGCTTGAAGGAGCCGTCGTGCTCCTCGTCGACGATGATCACGCCGAGTCTGGCCATCGGCGTGAAGATGGCGGAGCGGGTGCCGATCACGATGCGCGCACGACCGCTGCGGGCGGCTTCGAAGCCATCAAGGCGTTCACCATCGCTGACGCCGGAGTGCAGCATCACCTGCGGCACGCGGAAGCGTCTGCGGAAGCGCTCCAGCGTCTGGGGCGTCAGGCCGATCTCGGGCACCAGCACCAGCGCCTGGCCGCCGCGGTCCAGCACCGCCTCGATCAATTGCAGATAGACCTCGGTCTTGCCGGAGCCGGTCACGCCCTCCAGCAGCGTGGGCGAGAAGCGGCTCAGGCCTTCATGCAGACGCGAGAGGGCGCGACCCTGCTCATCATTGAGGGCCAGGCCGGGTTCGGCGAGCACGCCCTTGTTGGCCTGCTCCGGCGTGGCGCCGGTCACCGGCTCCTCACGGGATTCGATATAGCCGCGACCGCGCAGGGTCTCCAGCTGCTGGCGGGTGAAGCCCTGGGCGGTGATGGCGCTGTGCACCAGGCCATGACGATGCTGAGCGAGCAGCTCCAGCAAGGCGATCTGGCGGGTGGCTCGCCCCAGGCTTGCCGGCTCGGTGGCGCGGCCCTTGTCGGTCAGCGTCCAGCGCTCACGGGTACGCGCCTCCAGGGCGCGCCCCTGACGCAGCAGCGAGGGCATCGCCTGGGCGAAGGTGTCGCCGAGCGAGTGCTGGTAATAACGCGCGGTAAACTGACATATCCACAACCAGTCGGCCGGCAGCGGTTCGTCATCGATGACTTCGCTGACAGGCTTGAGCTTGTCGATGGGGAAGCTTGAGTCGCTGCGCAGCTCGGCGATCACCCCGACCAGCTGGCGACGCCCGAATTCGACGCGCACGCGCAGGCCCACCTGCCAGCCGTGGCGGGGCGGTTGGCGGGATGGCAGGTAGTCGAACAGATCGCGCAGCGGGCCGGGAATCGCGATGCCCAGCACACGTCCCGGCAGGTGAGTCGCAGTCTTGTCGGTAGTGTCAGGCACGCAAGGTATCCGGATATGAGGTGATATGAAGCATTCAGGAAAAACGGGTGTACGCCGTGGCACGCAGTCTACAGAGTGTTGCCCGCAATAAACGGCACAAAGTTTGGTCTTGCGGCAGATGACTGGTAAAATGCGCGGCCTTCCGTCGGAAACGGCGGAATGACCGGTTCAATCCAAAACCCGTGTACGGTGCCTGGCAAGTGATCAGGTGGCGGTGCACAGCGACCTGAGGTTACACATCATGAAACAGGGTATCCATCCGGACTACCAGCGCCAGACCGCAACTTGCTCCTGCGGCGCGCAGCACGAAATCGGTACCACTTCCAAGCAGACTTTCGCGCTTGACGTGTGCTCCGAGTGCCACCCGTTCTACACCGGCAAGCAGAAGCAGGCTACCACCGGTGGTCGCGTCGAGCGCTTCAACAAGCGTTTCGGTGCTGCCATCAAGCGCTGATACCTTCAGCTGCTTGTCGCTTTCATGGCGCTGCGCATCTTGCAGCGTCATGGACGAAAAACCCGCTCACGAGCGGGTTTTTTTGTGCCTGTCGTTCAGGCCGCTCTGAAGAGAGCCACGACCATGGCAGCCGGCCCGGGATGCCCTTGTCGTGATGTTCTGGTCGTAATGGTCTGATGTGATGGTCTGCCGTGATGCCCTTGCGAAGATGTCACCCCGGCGCTGCGCTTGCTGAAAGGAAAGATTGTTTCCGATTTGGCACTTTTTCTGCTCTGCCTCTGCATCAAGCGCGCCGGAATGGCGGGTTGCGTCAGTGATAGGTCGAAAATCGAGGATCTTGCACGAATCGTGGCGTCATCTCGGGGCGAAATCGGCGTGGAAGCCGGTCAGCGATAAGGAAAGGTTTATGGCTGAGCAGGGCATCCATAACGTTAGACGAATGGCTAAAATGTTTTTTAAACAATCGTTTTAAAGTCATGCATAACAGCAAGTTGCGTCGGTTGTTCAGAGGTGTCTTTTTCTATATTCTGGAGCAGCCAACCCCCCGCCAAAATACCGGATGACACGCATGTCTGATGCCATGAAGAAAGCAGCACTGCAATATCACGCCGAACCGATTCCCGGAAAGCTCTCCATCGAGCTGACCAAGCCGACCGAGACCGCCAAGCACCTGGCGCTGGCCTACAGCCCGGGCGTTGCCGAGCCGTGCCGAGAAATCGCCGCCGACCCGGAAAATGCCTACCTGTACACCGGCAAGGGCAACCTGGTCGCGGTCATCTCTGACGGGACTGCCATCCTTGGCCTGGGCAACCTGGGGCCGCTGGCTTCCAAGCCGGTCATGGAAGGCAAGGGCGTGCTGTTCAAGCGCTTCGCTGGCATCAACTCCGTCGATGTCGAAGTGGATGCGGAAAGCCCGCAGGCCTTCATCGACACCGTGCGTCGCATCCACACCACCTACGGTGGCATCAACCTGGAAGACATCAAGGCACCGGAGTGCTTCGAAGTCGAACAGGCGCTGATCGAACAGTGCAACATCCCGGTCTTCCATGACGACCAGCACGGTACCGCCATCGTCACCGCGGCCGGCATGCTCAACGCCCTGGATATCGCCGGCAAGAAGCTGGAAGACGCGCGCATCGTCTGCCTGGGTGCCGGCGCTGCCGCCATCGCCTGCATGAAGCTGCTGGTGGCCAGTGGTGCCAAGGTCGAGAACATCTTCATGCTCGACCGCAAGGGCGTGATCCACAGCGGTCGTGACGACCTGAACCAGTACAAGGCGATGTTCGCCACCGAGACAGAGCTGCGCACCCTGGACGATGCCATCGATGGCGCCGACGTCTTCGTCGGTCTGTCCGGCCCGAACCTGCTCAAGGCAGAGCAGCTCAAGAAGATGGCCGTCAATCCGATCGTCTTCGCCTGCTCCAACCCGGACCCGGAGATTCACCCGGATACCGCTCGCGAAGCACGCCCGGACGTCATCATGGCGACAGGTCGCTCCGACTACCCGAACCAGGTCAACAACGTGCTGGGCTTCCCGTTCATCTTCCGTGGCGCGCTGGATGTGCGTGCGACGCGCATCAATGAAGAGATGAAGCTGGCCGCCGTTCACGCCCTGAAAGACCTGGCGCGTGAGCCGGTCAGCCAGGATGTGCTGGATGCCTACGAGATCGACAGCCTCGAATTCGGCCCGGGTTACATCATCCCGACGCCGATGGACTCGCGTCTGCTCGAGCGTCTGCCGGCCGCCGTGGCCCAGGCGGCCATCGATTCCGGTGTCGCACGCAAGCCGTACCCGGCGCACTACCCGCTGACCAGCACGGATCAGGTCTACGGTTAAGCGTCAGCGGTCGAATGGCCGGTTGGCGGCGTCGCTGAAGCGACGCAGGACATGAAAAAGCCCTCGTCGGAGATTCCGGCGAGGGCTTTTTGTTGGTGGCTGCTTTCAGTCATGAACCGCGAGCCATGAGCCATCAGCGACTGGCACCTGGGCAGGCAGGCGTCAGGCCTGTGCTCAGAAGCTGTAGAGGATGGAGGCCGCCGTGGTGGTGTCGGTCTTGGCATCCGACTCGTCGGGCGGGTTGGTGTTGTTCTCGATCTCGTGCGAGAGCTTGAGAGCGAGGCTTGCATTGATGGCGACCGTCAGCGCGGTATAGCTGCGACTGATCACGTTCTCGCGTGTGGCCTCCGCCGAGAACTGCTGTTCGAACTTGGAGGTGTCGGACAGCTGCCAGCGGTAGTCCATCGCGCCATAGCCCAGCAGGTAGTTCTCGTGATCCCCCGCCGTGATGTCATCGAAGCGATAGCCCGGCCCGGCCTCGAGGGAGAGGTTGTGCTCGGGGCCATCCAGTATCGTGATGCCCTCACCGACGATGGAGGTGACCTGGTGGTTGTAGCCGGAGAAGCGCTCCTTCTCCCAGCGCAGCAGCCCGAAGGCGTAGTGATCATCGCTGAGATCATAGCGCTCGCGCTGTCCGACCAGGTACTTGTCGGTCGTGGTCTCGCCACTGCTGGAGACATGCTTGGCCTCCACACGGAAGGTGTGAGTCCAGGGCTTCAGATGCCAGGAGAGGCTGGTCTTGCCCAGCAGGGTCTCGCTGTTCGAGTTGCCCGACAGCTTGGTGAAGCCCAGCTCGGCCTGGCCGCTGAAGGGCTCAGAGTCCTCGCTGGCGGGTGGCGGTGCATAGAAGAGGTCGTCTGCGACAGCCGTGTCGAGGGGAAGCAGGGCCAGGCACAGAAACGCGGTCCTGCGCAGTGTGGGCAATGGGTGAAGCATGCGAACTCCGGCATGTTTGAGGCATGACATCATCATCGGGAATGTGGCTTGCGAGATGACGCTTGCTGAGCGAGGCGGCCTGGCGCGTCATCCGGACGCTACCAGTGGATCGCGATATGGGGGAGCCTTGCGAATGCTCAGATGGCAGAAGAGCGACCAGCGGCCGCTCTTCCTTGGGCTCTCCCCCTGCCGATGAGGCTGGCAGGCGAGGTCTGGAGATCAGATCAGAAGATGGCCTCGAAAGTTCCGGTACCTTCCGAACCGCTTTCCTGCTCCAGTTCCTTGCGGATGGTGCGTTCCTGGTAGGGCGGCAGATTATCCTTGCGGAACAGCTCACTGATGCCGCCGGACTGACCGCTGCGCAGGCGCTTGCCAGAGTCCGGGTCGATGGTCGCCGTCACGATGTTGTCCGGACGCTCCATGGTGGAGGACGGCATGCCCTTGAGGGCACCGCGCATGTAGTCGGCCCAGATGGGCAGGGCGGCCTGGGCGCCATACTCGGCCAGGGTGTCGTTGGAGTCCTTGCCGACCCAGACCGTGGCCACCAGCTTGCTGTTGAAGCCGGAGAACCAGGCATCACGCTGGTCGTTGGTGGTGCCGGTCTTGCCGGCCAGATCATCACGACCCAGCGCCAGGGCGCCACGGCCAGTACCGCGCTTGATGACATCCTGCATCATGTCACGGATCAGATACATGGCTTCGGGGGAGGCGACACGCTCGGCCAGCGGGTACTGGCGACCGTCACGATTGACGGTGACCATGCCCGGCGCACAGTTGGCGCAGGCAACCGGCGGATGCGCTTCATAGTCGGTCTCGTCATCGCCACGCGTGATGGTATCGATGTACCAGGGCTCGACACGGAAGCCGCCATTGGAGAGCACGGCATAGCCGCGTGCCATCTCCAGCGGGGTCAGCGAGGCGCTGCCCAGGGCCAGTGACAGGCCATTGGGCAGCTCGTCACGCTGGAAGCCCAGCTTGACCAGGAAGTCGAGAGTCTTGTCGAGGCCGACTGTCTGCAGCAGACGCACGGAGACCAGGTTCAGCGAACGATACAGGCCAACGCGGATACGGGTCGGGCCGGTGAACTTGCCGCCGGCATTCTCCGGACGCCACACCTTGCCGCCGTCCTGAAGCACGACAGGGGCGTTGTTGATGATGGTCGCCGGCGACATGCCGGCCTGCTCGAGCCCGGACAGATAGACGAACGGCTTGAAGATCGAGCCTGCCTGACGGCGTGCCTGGATGGCGCGGTTGAACTTGCTGGCGGAATAGCTGAAGCCACCTTGCAGGGCGAGGATGGCACCACTTTCCGGGTCCAGCGAGACGATGGCGGATTGCGCGTCCGGCAGCTGGCCCAGACGGTAGCCGTCGTCCTGCTTGATCACGCGTACCAGATCACCGGCCTTGGCGATCTCGGCGGCCGAGCCCGGCACGCCACCACGCCATTTGGCGCTCTTGTACTCGCGCGCCCACTTCAGGCCATCCCAGTCGAGGGTCACGACCGTGGCGTCGGCCAGCAGTGCCTTCATCTGCTTGCCGGTGCTTTCGACCACGATGGCGGCCTTCAGCGGGCCGTAATCCGGGGTGCGATCGAGCACTTTCAGCCAGTTCGAGACATCACGGTCGATGCCGGCGATGCGCTTCTCGCTTTTCTGGGCCGCCTGCTTGGCGGTTTCCAGCACTTCCGGTGACTTGGAGAGTTCTTCCTCGAGGCCGGCCTGATCGGTCTGGTCCTGAGCTTCCGCCAGGGAGGCGGCGATGTCGGATTCCTCGACCCCGCGCCAACCGTGGCGGGTATCGTAGGCGATCAGTCCCTTGATCAGCGCATCACGTGCCATTGGCTGCAGCGAGCTGTCCAGCGTCGTGGTGATGCGGACGTTGTCGGTGTAGGCCTTGTCGCCGAAGCGGTCGACGGCGAAGCTGCGTGCCATTTCCGCGACATAGGGTGCCTGCACTTCCGGTCTGGAATAGTGGCGTGCCGCGGTGATCGGTGCCTTGACGGCTTCGTCATAGGCCTGCGGCTCGATGTAGCCCAGCTCCTTCATGCGCAGCAGGATCCAGTTGCGACGGATCAGTGCGCGCTGCGGGTTGGTCAGCGGGTTGAAGCTCGATGGCGCCTTGGGTAGGCCGGCCAGCATGGCCTGCTCGGCCAGGGTCAGTTCATCCAGGGACTTGTCGTAGTAGGTACGCGCAGCGGCGGCGATCCCGTAGGCGCGATGGCCCAGGAAGATCTTGTTGACGTAGAGCTCCATGATCTCCTGCTTGGAGAGGATCTCTTCCATCTGCAGCGACAGCAGAATCTCGCGAATCTTGCGCGTGAAGGTCTGGTCCAGCGTCAGCAGATAGTTGCGCGCTACCTGCATGGTGATGGTGCTGCCACCGGACTGGATGCTGCCGCTGGAGGCCAGCTGCACGGCCGCGCGCGCCAGCCCCTTGGGGTCGATGCCCGGGTGGGAGAAGAAGTTGCTGTCCTCGGCGGCGAGGAGGGCGTCGACGAAGGTCTCGGGGATCTCGTCGTAGGTGACCGGGATGCGGCGCTGATCACCGTATTCGCCGATCAGCTTGCCATCGCGGGTATAGATGCGCAGCGGCGTCTGCAGCTTGGTATCCTGAAGCTGATGGACGTCGGGTAGGCCCGGCGAGAAGTACAGCGAAGCGCCAACGATGGCCAGAAGTCCCGCGGCACATAGTGATAGCAGCAGCCAGAACACTGGCGAAAATAGTCGTCTCAATAGCTTCATGGCAAGACAGGGTCCGTGGGTAAGAAAAGCGAGTGGCTGCGCGGGGATTGGCAATTCCATTGCTGGGGCATTATAAGTAGCGGGTTCAGATGCGGCCAGCGTTGAACCCTGACTTGCGCGTCTGTTGTGTTATTCTGGGAAACATAATGTAACATCCTGGAATGATAGAGGGTGTCGCGGCAACGTCGTCAGGGAACCGGCGGCCAGCCAGTCTGGCAAGATCGTCATCAGAGCAGGGGAACGCCAATTGCTGGGACTCAAATCCGCCGGCAAGGGACTCATCGGGGTCGATATCACGTCGGCCACGGTGAAGCTCCTGGAGCTGTCCAGGCAAGGAAATCGATACCAGATCGATAGCTATGCGGTGCGTCCACTCAAGGAAGGCGCAGTCGTCGAGCGACGTATACGGGACATGGACGAAGTCGTGCTGGCCATCAAGCGCGCGGTCGAGCAGGCACAGCCGCGCTCGAAGCGTGCTGTGGTCGCGGTTCCCGCGAGCGCTGCCATCACCAAGACATTGAGCTTCCCGGCCAATCTCGCCGATGACGAGATCGAGCAGCGCATCGCGCTCGAGTCCGAGAAGCACTTTCCCTTTCCGCTGAACGATGTCGCGTTCGACTTCCAGCATCTGGGCGTCAATCCGCGCAATCCCGATCAGCAGGATCTGCTGCTGGTGGCGTGTCGCAGCCTGGACGTCGATCAGCTGACCTCGGCACTGTCCCAGGCCGGCCTCGAGCCGGCTGCCGTCGATGTCGAGACCTTCTCCCTCGAGCGCGCCTTCGGCGAGCTGCGTCATCAGTTGCCGCCGACCTACGACAACGAAGAGTGCGTTGCCGTCGTCGATATCGGCGCGACGATGACCGCCTTCCACGTCATCCAGAATGGCCGCATCGTCTACAGTCGCGACGCCGTCTTCGGTGGGCGTCAGCTGACGGACGAGATCATGAATCGCTTCGATCTCTCCAATGATGAGGCGGGCCTGGCCAAGAAGCGGGGCGGTCTGCCGGATACCTATGACAGCGAAGTGCTGGGTCCGTTCCGCGAGACGCTCATCCAGCAGATCGCACGCTCACTGCAGCTCTATTACACCGCCGGCAAGCGCCGCGAGGTGCAGCGTATCCTGCTCGGGGGCGGTACGGCCGCCATCGTCGGGCTGCGTGAAGGCCTGGCGGAACACACCGGGCTTGAAGTGATCATGGCCAACCCCTTCACTCACATGAGCGTCAATCCGCGCGTCGACATCCAGGCGCTGGCGGGCGATGCCCCGGCGATGCTCACGGCCTGCGGTCTTGCGATGAGGAAGCGCTCATGACCATCGAGATCAACCTGCTTTCCTGGCGTGAAGACCGGCGTGAGAAGCGCAGCAAGCGCTTCATGGGCATACTGGCGCTGGCGGCCGTCATCGGCATCGGTGGTGGCTATGGCATGAGCGAGTATTACCAGAGCCAGCTCGAGGCGCAGCAGCAGCGCCATGCCTTCATCGAGAAGGAAATGGCCCGCCTCAATCGTGACATCAAGGAAGTCGAGGACATAGAGGCACGCCGCACCCAGATGCTCGACCAGATAGAGCTGATCCGCAGTCTGCAGTTCTCGCGTCCGGAAACGGTACGGGTCTTCAATCAGCTGGTGACGTCTCTGGTGGACGGCGCCTGGTATCAGAGCATCAGTCGCAGCGGGCGCCAGCTCAAGGCGAATGGCACGGCGGAAAGCACGCGTCAGGTCTCCGGCCTGATGCGCGCCATTGCCCTGTCGGATTCCTTCGGCACCCCGACGCTCTCCGATGTGCAGAGCAATGACGACGATCAGCGCAGTTTCAATATCATGATTCCGGAGCGCCCGACGGGGTCGGCGCTGAGCGCTGCCGATGCGGAAAATGACAAGAAAGGAGGTCGGCGATGAGTTTCATCGATGCTGAAATCCGCCGCCTCAAGTCGACGGATTTTCGTGATCTTGATCTGAAGGAAGCCGGCATCTGGCCGGTCACGCTGCAGGCCGTGCTGGCACTCATCGTGCTGGGTGCCCTGTTCTGGGCGTCCCATTGGTTCCTTGCGGCGCCCAAGGCGGAAGACCTCGAGCGTCTGCGTGCCCAGGAAAGTCAGCTGCTCCAGCAGTTCGAGAGCAAGGCATTCAAGGCCGCCAACCTGCCGGCCATGCGCGAGCAGATGGTGGAGCTGGAGTCCCGCATGGGCCAGCTGCTGGAAATGCTGCCCACCGACGCGGAAGTCCCGGCGCTGCTGGATGACATCAGCGAGACGGCGATCAACAACCAGCTGGCGGTCGAGTACATTCGTCTGAAGCCGGCGGAGAATCGCAACTTCTACGTCGAACAACCTTTCGATATCAAGGTGCGTGGCGACTATCATCGTATCGCCGCCTTCATTTCCGGTGTCGCGGGGCTTTCACGCATCGTGACGCTGCATGATTTCGTGCTGACGCCGGTCGCCAACAGCGATGATCTCGAGCTTTCGCTGCTGGCCAAGACCTACAATTATCGTCAGACCCCGGCAACATCAGGAGGCAAGCAATGAGCCTGATGACACGTCGAAATACCGTGTTGGGAAGTGCGTTGCTGGTCACTCTGCTGGCGGGGTGTGGGGATCCGCAGCTGGGCGCGCTGGAGGGGGAGCTCGAGTCCTTGAGAGGGCGTCCTTCCGGCAAGGTGCAGGAGTTGCCGCCGCAACCCGAGTATCATCCCGTCACCTATGACATGGCGGATGCGCGCAGTCCTTTCCAGTCACGCCTGCCGGAGCCCGAAGAGGAGCTGACGGCCGTCGACAACGGTGTGCGACCGGACCTCGATCGCCCTCGTGAACCACTGGAAGCCTGGCCGATGGAGCAGCTCAGCATGGTCGGGACGCTGGATGTCGATGGCGCGCGTTCGGCGTTGATTCTGACGCCTGAGCAGGAAGTCCAGCGTGTGCGGGTCGGCAATCACATGGGCAGCAACTTCGGCAGGATCACCCGTATCGGTGATACGCAGATCGATATGGTGGAAATCGTGCCCAATGGTCAGGGCGGTTGGATAGAGCGGTCTCGCGCCATGGCGCTGAAAGAGCCCGTGTCGCAAGGTGGTTGAGATCACTGGCGTTGGCAGTAGCCATATTGTCACGGAAGACGAACGGTCGACCCGCAAGAGTTGGCGACCGACACCATAACGCTTCGATAAGAATAAGGCGCGATCAGCCCGACGGTTGAACGGAGCCACGGCGAGACAGGGGACTAGGGAACATGACGCGATTGCAACGAATGAGTCTGCTGGGGCTGGCGGCAGTCGGTAGCCTGATGGCGAATGTGGCGATGGCCGCGTCGTCGCTGCAGGACCTCAACTTCACCGCCCTCGGGGGCGACCGTATGGAGCTCAAGCTCGACTTCGTCGGCGGAGTGCCGGAGGTCAAGGGCTACCGTATCGAGACGCCGCCGCGAATCACCATCGACCTCCTGGATACCAGCAGTCAGCTCGACAAGCGTCGCTTCGATCTGGGGCTCAGCGGCGTGGACGAACTGGTGGCGCTGGAGGCCGGCTCGCGCACGCGTCTGGTCATGAAGCTCAACCAGTCCAAGCCGTACGTCACGCGCACCGAGGGCAACAGCCTCTACGTCATCATCGGCGAGCAGGGCGGTGCGCCGGGCGCTCAGCCTGCGGCTGCCTCCCAGGCGAACGCCGCCAACGTGCCGCCTGACAATCGTGCCCTGGAAGTGGCAAGCGAGCCGGCCGTCAGTGGCATCGATTTCCGTCGTGGCACGGACGGTGAAGGTCGCGTCGTGATCAACTTCAACCGCTCCAACGTCGAGTCGCGCGTCACCGAGCGCGGGCGCAAGATCTACGTCGACATCAAGGGCGTGAAGCTGCCGCCGGAGATGAATCAGGTGCTGGATGTCGGCGATTTCGCCACGCCGGTGACGCGTATCGATCCGCAGCGTACCCGTGATGGCGTGCGCATGGTGGTGGACGCCAGTGGCTACTACACCCAGCTGGCCACCCAGGCAGGCAACGAGCTGGTGCTCGAGGTCAAGCCGCTGACGCGCGAAGAGCAGGCGGAGCGCATCAAGGACAAGTTCCCCTACACCGGCAAGAAGATCTCGCTCAACTTCCAGAACATCGAAGTGCGCTCCGTGCTGCAGATCATCGCTGACTTCACCGGGCTCAATCTGGTCGCCAGTGACAACGTCACCGGCAACGTGACCCTGAACCTGAAGGAAGTGCCCTGGGATCAGGCGCTGGATCTGGTGCTCAAGTCCAATGGTCTGGCCAGTCGTCGCATGGGCAACGTGCTGATGGTCGCGCCGGCGGAAGAGCTGGCGGCACTGGAGCGCAAGGAGCTCGAGGCGAACCAGCAGGTCAAGGAGCTGGCGCCGATGACCACCGAATACATCCAGGTGCGTTATGCCAAGGCGGCGGATCTGGCGGCGTTGCTGCGCGGTGAAGGCGGTATCGGTCTGCTGTCCGAGCGGGGCCGCGTGATGGTCGATGAGCGCACCAACACCATGCTGATCCAGGATACCCGCGATACGCTCGAGTCCATTCGCGGCACGCTGGAATATCTCGATATCCCGGTGCGTCAGGTGCAGATCGAGGCGCGCATCGTCATCGCGCGCAGCAGCGTCTCCAGCGAGATCGGTGTCAATTGGGGGCTTTCCAACAGCAGCAACGGCAAGTTCGGCCTGGAAGGCGCGTCGACCGGTACGACCAGTGATGGCGGCCTGAGTGTCAATCTCGGCGATGACAGTGATCCGGGCAGTACCTTCAGCTTCGGTTACCTGTCCGGCGATATCCTGCTGGACCTGGAACTCTCGGCGCTGGAAAGCGAAGGCAAGAGCCAGACCATCTCCCAGCCCAAGATCATCACCGCCAACCAGAAGAAGGCCGTCATCAAGCAGGGTCAGGAAATCCCCTACGAGGAGGCGACCTCCAGCGGTGCGACCAACATCGAGTTCAAGGAAGCGGTGCTGGCATTGGAAGTGACGCCGCAGATCACGCCTGACAACCGCATCATCATGGATCTGTTGATCAACAATGACGATGTCTCCGATGACAGCTTCAATGGCGAACCGGCCATCGATACCAATGAAATCGAGACGCAGGTGCTGGTCAGTGACGGCGAAACCGTGGTGCTGGGCGGCATTCTGACCTCCGAGCAGATCCGCAGTGTCTTCAAGACGCCCTTCCTCGGGGACCTGCCGGTGATCGGGAATCTGTTCCGCTATACCGAAGAGTCCAACGAGAAGGTAGAATTGCTGGTATTCATTACCCCGAAGATCATCGAGGACGGCCTGGCGGTGCGCTGATGCATGTGATTCCCAACGTATTCCTTGTCGGCCCCATGGGGGCCGGCAAGAGCACTATCGGCCGCCTGCTGGCGGCCGACTTGCATCGTGAATTTTGCGATAGCGACCATGTGATTGAAGACCGCTGCGGAGCCAGCATTCCGTGGATTTTCGACGTCGAGGGCGAGTCCGGCTTTCGTGAACGTGAGCAGGCTGTCATCGATGAGCTGACCTCGCTCAAGGAAGTCGTGATGGCCACCGGTGGTGGCGCCATCATGGCGGAGGCCAATCGGCGCGTACTGCGCGAACGCGGCACTGTCGTGTATCTCTACGCGCCTGTCGAACAGCAGCTCAAGCGAGCCGGCCGTGATCGCAATCGTCCGCTGTTGCAGCAGGATGACCCCGGGCGGGTGCTCAAGCGCCTGTTCGAGTTGCGTGACCCGCTCTACCGCGAGACGGCCGATATCATCGTGCGTACCGATCGGCGCAGCCCTCGGGCGGTCACCAACGAGATCCGTCGCCGCATCAAGGCGCTGGCGGACCCGTTGCACGCCCCTGGCTAGTCTCATCAGCGGCTGGTGGCCCTGGCGGGCATCAGTCGCTGTCATCTGTTTCGCCCAAGGAGAATTCTGATGTCCCTGGCACCTGCTCATCGTCTTGATGTCGCGCTCGGCGAGCGTAGTTACCCCATTCATATCGGGCCGGGCCTGACCGCACGTGGTGATCTGATTCGGGAGCACCTTGCGGGGCGTCAGGTGATGATCGTCACCAACACCGTGGTGGCACCGCTGTATCTGGACGCACTGAAGGCCTCGTTGGGCGAGGGGCTCGATATCCGCGAGGTCATCCTCGACGACGGTGAGCAGACCAAGCACATGGCCAGCATCGGCCTGATCTGGGATGCCCTGCTCGAGGCCGGCTTCAATCGCCGCTGTACCTTGATCGCCCTCGGTGGTGGCGTGATCGGTGACATGACCGGCTTCGCGGCGGCCTGCTATCAGCGGGGCGCAGCCTTCATCCAGGTGCCGACCACACTGCTGTCGCAGGTGGATTCCTCGGTGGGCGGCAAGACCGGCGTCAACCATCCGCGTGGCAAGAACATGCTGGGCGCCTTCTGGCAGCCGCGTCTGGTGCTGATCGATACCGCAAGTCTCAAGACATTGCCGCAGCGTGAGCTGTCAGCGGGCATGGCCGAGGTCATCAAGTATGGTCTGCTGTGGGATGAAAGCTTCCTGAGCTGGCTGGAAGACAACATGACGGCCCTGATGGCGCTGGACGAGGCCCTGCTCGGTGAAGCCATTCGCCGCAGCTGTGCCATCAAGGCGGATGTCGTGGCGCAGGATGAGACCGAGCAGGGCGTGCGTGCGCTGCTCAATCTGGGCCACACCTTCGGGCATGCCATCGAGACGGACCAGGGCTATGGCGTCTGGCTGCACGGCGAAGCCGTCGGCACCGGCATGCTGATGGCGGCTGAGCTTTCGGCGCGCATGGGCTGGCTGTCGAGTGCGGATGTGGAGCGTGTCTCGCACATCATCGCCAAGGCAGGCTTGCCGCTGGCGGCTCCGGAAGACATGGGCGTCGAGGACTTCCTCAAGCACATGCAACTGGACAAGAAGAATGTCGACGGTCGTCTGCGCCTGATCCTGCTTGAGCGCATCGGCCGAGCGGTGATTACCGAAGAGGCGCCAGCCGGTGTGCTGGCCGACATGCTGGAGCACTGGCCACGCAGCTCTCGCTGACATCCCGGCCAGCCAGCGGCTGGTTCATGGGCGCTGCACGACCACGCAAGCCGTCACCCTCTGGGTGGCGGCTTTTCTTTTGGCGGGTGTCAGCGCGCCGTGACGGAGTCATTGGTGGAGCGTGATTCCTGAATTGGTATGCCGTATGCGTAATCGGTATGGGGTAAATCGAATAAAAACGCTGTTTTTTATTTAACCAATACTAAAGTTGCAAGGCGAAATTCATGAGGCATGTCTACCCGCTAAGCGCTTGAGCCTACAGGGTTTTTTGGTTGAAGGTTCTTCTAACCTTCGGTTTTGTCAGGTTTTTTTGGTCGATGGGCGACCTGTGGAGAATTGCGCAGGCGGGAAGCTGGGGGATATGCTCGAGGGAAATCTGGCGTCGTGTAGCGACACTGATGGCGCCACTATCGGCAGGTATAAAAATAAAGATAACCGATAACTATAACCGGGAAAATGCTTGAAAAAAAGCATCTGGACACATGATTTCTCCGTGAGGCACGCCCCATGAACAAAGGTCTCCACCATCCGGGAGAGTTCCGCGACAACTGCGGCTTCGGTCTGATCGCCCATATGGAAGGGCAGGCGAGCCACGAACTGCTGCAGACCGCCATTGAATCCCTGACCTGCATGACCCACCGTGGCGGGATTGCCGCTGACGGCAAGACCGGCGATGGCTGTGGCCTGCTGCTCAAGATGCCGGACGGCTTCATGCGCCAGATCGCTCGAGAAACCCTCGGGCTGGAACTGGGCGCCCGTTATGCCGTCGGCACGCTTTTCCTGCCTGATGATGATGCGCGTGAACAGTCCGCGCGTGACGCCTTCGAGTCGGCGCTGAGCGCGCGCAATCTCGAGGTGCTGGGCTGGCGCGACATGCCGGTAGATGACAGCGTGTGCGGCCCGATGGCCCGCGACTGCCTGCCGCGCATCCGTCAGGTCTTCGTCGGCGCTGCCGACGAGCGCACCGACATCGCCTTCAATGTCGATCTGTTCATGGCGCGTCGCTATGCCGAGCAGGCGCTGAAGAGCGAAGAGGACTTCTACGTCTGCTCGCTCTCCGGCAAGGTCATCTCCTTCAAGGGCCTGGTGATGCCGGAAGACCTTCCGCGCTTCTACAAGGACCTGGGCGACCCGCGCCTCGAGACCGCGATCTGTGTCTTCCACCAGCGCTTCTCGACCAACACCGCGCCGCGCTGGCCGCTGGCCCAGCCGTTCCGCTTCCTCGCCCACAACGGCGAGATCAATACCATCGAGGCCAACCGCGGCTGGGCCAACGCGCGCAAGGAAAACTTCGTCTCCGAGCAGCTGCCCGAGATCGCCGAGCTGGACGAGATCGTCAACACTGTCGGCTCCGATTCCTCCAGCATGGACAACATGCTGGAAGTCCTGCTGACCGGTGGCATGGATATCTATCGCGCCATCCGCATGATGGTGCCGCCGGCATGGCAGAACGTCGAGCAGATGGACTCCGATCTGCGTGCCTTCTACGAATACAACTCCATGCACATGGAGGCCTGGGACGGCCCGGCGGGCATCGTGCTCACCGACGGTCGCCACGCCGTGTGCATGCTGGACCGCAACGGCCTGCGTCCGGCGCGTTGGGTCATCACGCGCAATGGTTTCATCACCCTGGCCTCCGAGATCGGCACCTACGATTACAAGCCGGAAGATGTCGTCGCCAAGGGGCGCGTCGGGCCGGGTCAGGTGCTGGGCGTCGATACCGAGACCGGTGAAGTGCTGCACACCGATCAGGTCAGCGAGCGCCTCAAGGGCGCACATCCCTACAAGCGCTGGCTGCGAGAGAACGCCAACTATCTCGAGTCTGCACTGACCGAGCTGGCGCGTTTCCAGCCGATGGATGCCGATCAGCTGGACGTCTACCAGAAGATGTTCCAGGTCAGCTTCGAGGAGCGCGATCAGCTGCTGCGCCCGCTGGCCGAGAGCGGTCAGGAGGCGGTCGGCTCCATGGGCGATGACACGCCGATGGCCGTGCTGTCGCGCCAGAACCGCGTGCTGACCGACTACTTCCGTCAGAAGTTTGCCCAGGTCACCAATCCGCCGATCGATCCGCTGCGCGAAGCGATCGTGATGTCGCTGGAGACCTGCTGTGGCGCCGAGCTCAACATCTTCGACGCGACGCCGGAGCACGCGCATCGCCTGATCCTGACCACGCCGGTGCTGTCACCGCGCAAGTTCAATGCGCTGGTCAATCACGAAGATCCGGCCTTCACCTCGCAGACGCTCAAGCTGCACTACGATCCGGCGCAGGACTCCCTCAAGCAGGCGCTCAAGGGCCTCTGCCAGCAGGCCGAGGAAGCGGCGCGCAATGGCAAGGTGATCCTGGTACTCAGCGACTGTGGCTTGAAGAAGGGGCAGCTGCCGATCCACGCCGCTCTGGCGACTGGCGCCATCCATCATCACCTCGGTGCACTGGCCCTGCGCCCGCGCGTCAACCTGGTGATCGAGACCGGCTATGCGCGTGACGCGCACCAGATGGCAGTGCTGTTCGGGGTGGGCGCCACGGCGGTCTACCCGTACCTTGCCTATCAGGTGATGGCTGACATGCATCGCACCGGCGAGCTGTCCGGCAACCCGGCAGATGCCCGCGAGAACTATCGCAAGGGCATGCAGAAGGGCCTCTACAAGATCCTGTCCAAGATGGGCATCTCGCACATCGGCTCCTACCGTGGCTCGCAGCTGTTCGAGGCGGTCGGCCTCAACAGTGAAGTCATGGACATGTGCTTTACCGGCATGGCTTCGCGCATCGAAGGCGCCGGCTTTGCCGAGCTGCAGTTCCAGCAGGAGCTGCTGGCCCGTGAAGCCTGGCTGCCGCGCAAGCGCATCAAGCAGGGCGGGCTGGTCAAGTACGTGCATGGCGGCGAATACCACGCCTACAACCCGGATGTGGTGGTGAAGCTGCAGCAGGCCGTGCAGCAGGGTGACTACGGCAAGTGGAAGGAATTCGCGCGCCTGGTCAACGAGCGTCCGGTGGCGACCATTCGTGACCTGCTGACCCTCAAGCCGGTCGCCGAGCCGCTGCCGATCGAGGAAGTCGAGTCCGTCGAGTCATTGCTGCCGCGCTTCGACAGCGCCGGCATGTCGCTTGGCGCCCTGTCTCCCGAGGCACATGAAGCGCTGGCCCAGGCCATGAACGAGGCCGGTGGGCGCTCCAACTCCGGTGAAGGCGGTGAAGACCCGGCGCGTTACGGCACCGTGCGCTCCTCCAAGATCAAGCAGATCGCCTCCGGTCGCTTCGGTGTCACGCCGGCGTACCTGGTCAATGCCGAGGTACTGCAGATCAAGGTCGCCCAGGGCGCCAAGCCCGGTGAAGGCGGTCAGCTGCCGGGCGGCAAGGTCAACGACCTGATTGCACGTCTGCGCTACGCCGTGCCGGGGGTGACACTGATCTCTCCGCCGCCGCACCACGATATCTATTCCATCGAGGATCTGGCGCAGCTGATCTTCGATCTCAAGCAGGTCAACCCGTCGGCGCAGGTCTCGGTCAAGCTGGTCTCCGAGCCGGGGATCGGCACCATCGCCACCGGTGTCGCCAAGGCGTACGCCGACCTGATCACCGTCTCCGGCTATGACGGCGGCACCGCGGCCAGCCCGATCACCTCGATCAAGCACGCCGGTTCCCCGTGGGAGCTGGGGCTGCCCGAGGTGCATCAGGCGCTGCGCATCAACCAGCTGCGTCACAAGATCCGTCTGCAGACGGATGGCGGCCTCAAGACCGGCCTGGACGTGGTCAAGGCCGCGATCCTGGGCGCCGAGAGCTTCGGCTTCGGTACCGCGCCGATGGTCGCACTGGGCTGCAAGTACCTGCGTATCTGTCACCTGAACAACTGTGCCACCGGTGTCGCGACCCAGCACCAGGCGCTGCGTGACGAGCATTTCCGCGGCACCGTCGAGATGGTCAAGCACTACTTCCGCTTCATCGCCGAGGAAGTGCGCGAGCTGATGGCACTGCTGGGTGTGCGTCAGATCACCGACCTGATCGGTCGTACCGATCTGCTCGAAGTGCTGGAAGGTGAGACCAACGCGCAGCGTCGTCTCGACCTCACGCCGTTGCTGGGCAATGACTTCGTGCCCAAGGACGCGCCGCAGTTCTGCCAGGTCAGCCGCAACGAGCCGCATGATCCCGGTGCCAAGAACCTCGAGATGCTGGCCGCGATGGAGTCGGCGATCGACAGCCGCAGCGGTGGCGAGTTCAGCTTCCATGTCACCAACTGCGATCGCTCGGTGGGCGCGCGTGTCTCAGGTGAAATCGCCAAGCGCTATGGCGAGGCCGGGCTGGCAGGCTCGCCGCTCAAGGTCAGCCTGACCGGTGTGGCAGGCCAGAGCTTCGGTGTCTGGAACGCGCACGGACTCGAGATGCATCTGGAAGGCGACGCCAACGACTATGTCGGCAAGGGCATGAACGGCGGCAAGCTGACCATCGTGCCGCCGCGTGGTTCGCGCTTCGATAGCCACAAGACTGCCATCATCGGCAACACCTGCCTGTACGGCGCGACCGGTGGCAGGCTGTATGCCGCGGGCACCGCCGGCGAGCGCTTCGGGGTGCGTAACTCCGGTGCGCACGCCGTGATCGAAGGCGCGGGTGACCACTGCTGTGAGTACATGACTGGCGGTCTGGTGTGCGTGCTGGGCGAGACAGGCGTCAACTTCGGTGCGGGCATGACCGGCGGCTTCGCCTACGTGCTGGACGAGAATCGCGACTTCGTCGACAAGTACAACCACGAGCTGGTGGAAATCCACCGCATCAATACCGAAGCCATGGAGGCCTATCGTCGCCATCTGCGCGAAGTCATCGAGGAATATGTGGCCGAGACCGGCTCCGAACGCGGGCGCGACATCCTGCGTGATTTCCCTGACTTCGTGCGTCACTTCTGGTTGGTCAAGCCGAAGGCGGCAAGCCTCAACGGCCTGCTGGACCAGTCACGGCGTCAGCCGGAGTGATCGCATCCCTCACCCCAGCATGCCTCGGGTGAGGGCCCGCACCGCGACGGTGCCCGGATTTTGAAGGAGGATTCATCATGGCCAATCAGCTCGCCAACGACTTCCAGTTCATCGATGTGGGTCGTCAGGACCCGCAGAAGAAAGATGCTCGCGTGCGCGCACGTGAGTTCAACGAGATCTATGCCGAGTTCAAGCCGGTAGAAGCCGCCAGCCAGGCACATCGCTGCCTGGGCTGTGGCAATCCCTACTGTGAGTGGAAGTGCCCGGTACACAACTACATTCCCAACTGGCTGAAGCTGGTCTCCGAGGGCAACATCCTCGAAGCCGCCGAGCTTTCGCACCAGACCAACTCGCTGCCGGAAGTCTGTGGTCGCGTCTGCCCGCAGGACCGTCTCTGCGAGGGCGACTGCACCCTGAATGACGGCTTCGGTGCCGTCACCATCGGCTCGGTGGAGAAGTACATCACCGACACCGCCTTCGCGATGGGCTGGCGCCCCGACATGTCCAAGGTCAGCTGGACCGACAAGCGCGTCGCCATCATCGGTGCAGGCCCGGCGGGTCTCGGTGCCGCCGATATCCTGGTGCGCAATGGCGTGCGTCCAGTGATCTATGATCGCCATCCGGAAATCGGCGGTCTGCTGACCTTCGGTATCCCGGAGTTCAAGCTCGAGAAGGGCGTGATGACGCGTCGCCGCGAGATCTTCGAAGAGATGGGCATGGAGTTCCGTCTCAACGTCGAGGTCGGGCGTGATGTGACCTTCGATGCGCTGCTCGAGGAATACGATGCCGTCTTCCTTGGCATGGGGACCTACAACGCCATGAGCGGCGGCTTCCCGGGCGAGGATCTGCCGGGCGTGCACAAGGCGCTCGACTTCCTGATCGCCAACGTCAATCACTGCCTGGGCTTCGAGAAGGACCCGGCGGATTACGTCTCCATGGAAGGCAAGAAGGTCGTGGTGCTCGGCGGCGGTGATACCGCGATGGACTGCAACCGCACCTCCATCCGCCAGGGCGCGGAAAGCGTGACCTGTGCCTACCGTCGTGACGAGGCCAACATGCCGGGCTCACGCCGTGAGGTGACCAATGCCCGCGAAGAGGGCGTCGATTTCCTCTTCAACCGTCAGCCGGTGGCAGTGGTCGGCGATGGCAAGGTCGAAGGCGTCAAGGTCGTGCGCACCCGTCTGGGTGAACCGGATGCCAATGGCCGTCAGCGTCCGGAAGTGGTGCCGGGCTCTGAAGAGATTCTGCCGGCGGATGCCGTGGTCGTGGCCTTCGGTTTCCAGGCAAGCCCTGCGCCGTGGTTCGCCGACTTCGACATCGCCGTCGATGAGCGTGGCCGCATCGCGACCAGCGCCGAGCGTCATGCCTTCCAGACCACCAATGCCAAGGTCTTCGCTGGCGGTGACATGGTGCGCGGTTCCGATCTGGTGGTGACCGCCATCGATGAAGGTCGCCGTGCCGCTGAAGGGATTCTTGATTTCCTGGAAGTGTAAAGGTCATGTGACGTCACGCATCAGGCCCGCCACGGCGGGTCTGATGCGTTATGGCGGGTGCATCGGATGGCGACGCGAGATGGGCAGGTGGTGGCATTCAAATTGAGCCGGAGCAGCCTTTCCGCTAGACTGGCGACCCATCCTGATCCGTTCCCCCGGATCTCTCCTACAGCTCACGTTTTCGGCAGGTTTCCATGACACGATTTATCTTCGTGACGGGCGGCGTTGTGTCCTCGCTTGGCAAGGGCATCGCATCCGCTTCGCTGGCGGCTATTCTCGAGGCCCGTGGCCTCAAGGTCACCATCCTCAAGCTGGATCCGTACATCAACGTCGATCCGGGCACCATGAGCCCGTTCCAGCACGGCGAAGTCTTTGTCACCGAAGATGGCGCGGAAACCGACCTCGACCTCGGTCACTACGAGCGCTTCATCCGCTCGCGCATGACCCAGGGCAACAACTTCACCACCGGTCGCGTCTACGAGCACGTGCTGCGCAAGGAGCGCCGCGGTGACTACCTCGGCGGAACGGTGCAGGTCATCCCGCACATCACCGACGAGATCAAGCGTCGCGTGATCGCCGGCGGTGAAGGCTATGACGTCGCACTGGTCGAGATCGGCGGTACCGTGGGTGACATCGAGTCGCTGCCGTTCCTGGAGTCCATCCGTCAGCTGCGTGCGCAGCTGGGTGGCGAGCGTGCGCTCTTCATGCACCTGACGCTGGTGCCGTACATCAAGACGGCCGGCGAGACCAAGACCAAGCCGACCCAGCACAGCGTCAAGGAGCTGCGCTCCATCGGTATCCAGCCGGATATCCTGATCTGCCGCAGCGAAGTCGAGATCGAGGAAAGCGAGCGTCGCAAGATCTCGCTGTTCACCAACGTCGAAGAGCGTGCCGTCGTCTCCCTGCAGGATGCCGACACCATCTATCGCATTCCTTTGATGCTCCACGAAGCCGGCCTCGACGAGATCGTCTGTGACAAGTTCCGCCTGGAGGCCAAAGAGGCCGACATGTCCGAGTGGGTCGCGGTGCTCGACGCCAAGCTCAACCCGCTCAAGACCATCAACATCGCGATGGTCGGCAAGTACATGGAGCTGCTCGACGCCTACAAGTCGCTGAACGAGGCGCTGATCCACGCCGGTATCCAGGGGCGTGTGAAGGTCAACGTCGACTTCATCGACTCCGAGGAGATCGAGCGCAACGGCACCGACCGTCTGATCGGCAAGGACGCGGTGCTGGTACCGGGCGGCTTCGGCGAGCGTGGCGTGGAAGGCAAGATCGCCACTGCGCGCTTCGCGCGTGAGAACAAGGTGCCGTATCTGGGCATCTGCCTGGGCATGCAGGTTGCCGTCATCGAGTTCGCGCGTAACGTGGCGGGCTGGAGCGATGCCAACTCCACCGAGTTCACCCATGACACCCAGCACCCGGTGGTCGGTCTGATCACCGAGTGGCTGACGCCGGAAGGCAAGATCGAGACCCGCGACGCGGCGTCTGATCTGGGCGGCACCATGCGTCTCGGCGGCCAGGCCTGCAGCCTGCTCAACGGCTCCAAGGCGCATCAGGCCTACGGCAGCGACGAGATCGTCGAGCGTCACCGCCACCGCTATGAGGTCAACGACCAGTTCGTGCCGGCCCTGGAAGAAGCGGGCCTGATCTTCTCCGGTCGCAGCGTCGACAACTCGCTGGTCGAGATGGTCGAGCTGCCGGATCACCCGTGGTTCGTGGCATGTCAGTTCCACCCGGAATTCACCTCCACGCCGCGTGATGGCCATCCGCTGTTCACCGGCTTCGTGAATGCCGCGCTCAATCACAAGGCGGCGCGTACTCGCGGCGAGTGATAGGGTGTTGAGCGGGCGCCACCTCGGGTGGCGCCCGTAGGTCTTCTCCGCGGTGGTTGCATGTCTTGATGTTCGCCAGAGCATCCTCAGGCAGACTGCCGATGGACAACGATTTGATGGACGGTGCAGAGATGAGCAACGAACAACGCGTGATCGATTTTGCGGGTCTGCAAGTCGCCAACGATCGTCCGATGACGCTTTTCGGTGGCATGAACGTGCTCGAATCGCGGGAGTTGGCGCTGGAAGTCGCCGAGCAGTACGTCGAAGTGACGTCACGTCTGGGCATGCCGTACGTCTTCAAGGCCAGCTTCGACAAGGCCAATCGCAGCTCCATGCACTCCTACCGCGGTCCCGGGATGGAGAAGGGACTCGAGATTCTGGCCGAGATCAAGTCGCGCTTCGGTGTGCCGATCATCACGGACGTGCATGAGTCGCATCAGGCGGCGGCCGTGGCGGAAGTGGCCGATGTCATCCAGCTGCCGGCCTTCCTGGCGCGGCAGACGGACCTGGTCGTGGCCATGGCGCGCACCGGCGCCGTCATCAACGTCAAGAAGCCGCAGTTCCTCGCGCCGCACGAGATGCGCCATATCGTCGCCAAGTGCGGTGAAGCGGGCAATGACCGGATTCTGCTGTGCGAGCGTGGCTCCAGCTTCGGTTACAACAACCTGGTGGTCGACATGCTCGGCATGGCCGAGATGAAGGATAGCGGCCTGCCGGTATTGTTCGATGTCACCCACTCGCTGCAGCGCCCGGGCGGGCGAGCCGATTCCGCTGGCGGCCGTCGTGAGCAGGTCTTCGATCTGGCACGCTCCGGTGTCGCATTGGGGCTGGCGGGTCTGTTCCTCGAAGCGCATCCGGACCCGGACAACGCCAAGTGTGACGGTCCCTGCGCCTTGCCGCTGGACCAGCTCGAACCCTTCCTGCGCCAGCTGCAATCGCTGGATGCGCTGGTCAAGGGCTTCGCGCCGCTGGACATTCGTTGAGCAGGACTACTGGCCGTTCACCCCTGTGTGAGCGGCCTTTTTGCACTATGGGCAAGATGCCCGTCGTGGTGTTTCAATCCCCCGTGTAGAGGACGACACAAGATGGCCAATATCGTCGAAATCCGCGCCCTTGAGGTGCTCGATTCCCGTGGTAACCCGACCGTACAGGCCGAGGTCGTGCTGGAAGGTGGCCAACGCGCCAGTGCCTGCGCTCCTTCCGGTGCCTCCACCGGTTCGCGTGAAGCGCTGGAATTGCGTGATGGCGACAAGAGCCGTTATCTGGGCAAGGGCGTGCTGAAGGCAGTCGAAGCCGTCAATGGCGCGATCCGCGAGCGCCTCGTGGGCATGGATGCACTCGACCAGCGCGCGCTGGACGATGCCATGCTGGCGCTGGACGGTACCGAGAACAAGGAATCGCTGGGTGCCAACGCGATTCTTGCCGTCTCTCTGGCGGCTGCCAAGGCGGCAGCGCAGGCCAAGGGCATCGAGCTCTACGCTCACATCGCTGAGCTCTACGGCCAGCCGGGCCAGTACTCCATGCCGGTGCCGATGATGAACATCATCAACGGCGGTGAGCATGCCGACAACAATGTCGACATCCAGGAGTTCATGGTCCAGCCGGTCGGCGCGCCGACCTTCCGTGAAGCACTGCGCACCGGCGCCGAGATCTTCCACGCGCTGAAGAAGGTGCTGCAGGGTCGCGAGCTGAGCACCTCCGTGGGTGATGAAGGTGGCTTTGCACCGAACCTGGCGTCCAACTCCGAAGCACTGGCCGTCATCAAGCAGGCCGTCAGCGATGCAGGCTACACCCTGGGCACCGATGTGACCCTGGCGCTGGATTGCGCGTCTTCCGAGTTCTACAAGGACGGTCAGTACAACCTGTCCGGCGAAGGCAAGAGCTTCGACGCACGTGGTTTCGTCGACTATCTGGCCGGCCTGGCCGCGGAGTATCCGATCGTCTCCATCGAAGACGGCATGGATGAGTCCGACTGGGAAGGCTGGAAGATGCTGACCGACGAGCTGGGCGACAAGGTGCAGCTGGTCGGCGACGACCTGTTCGTCACCAACACGCGCATCCTGAGCCGTGGTATCGATGAAGGCATCGGCAACTCCATCCTGATCAAGTTCAACCAGATCGGCTCGCTGTCTGAGACCCTGGATGCGATCAAGATGGCGCAGGCCGCCGGCTTCACCGCGGTCATCTCCCACCGCAGTGGCGAGACCGAAGACACCACCATCGCCGACCTCGCCGTCGGTACCTGTGCTGGCCAGATCAAGACCGGCTCTCTGTGCCGCTCTGACCGTGTCGCCAAGTACAACCGACTGCTGGTGATCGAGCAGCAGCTGGGTGACGTGGCTTACAACGGCCTGAAAGAGATCAAGGGTCAGTAATCGCCTGTGATGTGAGGGCTCAGCGCCCAGCATCGCAGAGGTAACTTGCAACGGGGTCGTGCCTTCTGGCACGGCCCCGTTGTGCATTGCAGGCGATGATTGCGTACGTTTGAGAGGGATGCAGGAAACAGGCCGCTTTCAGGCACTGATTTCGTGTAAGCCATCTCTTACAAATCCCGCAGGACAATCGAGACACTGGCTGCGAGTCGCCTGCGGATATGAACGTATGTTCTTCAGTATCTATTTGATTTTATTGAATATATTTTCTTTGACGGCCTGTTCAGGTATAGCGGGTTAAGCGGTTTGGCTAGTTGCCTCGCCGGCGAATGCTGCCCAGAATGGCTGCATGGACGTGAGGGTGCGGCGGGACACCGCAGTCTCGGCAGGATGCCAACGGGATGATCAGAAAAGACTTGATGGCGAGACAGGACGTTTCGCCCCGCTGAGCAGGACGCTCGGCGGAAAAGGACCTGACATGGACGTCGGTAGCAGAGAGCTGCATATCTTCGCTTGAAGGAGTCAGGCGAGAGATGCCAGGGAAGCAAGGATGGCAGGCATGACACCGGAGTGTGTCTGGATCAGGATGATCCGTCGGCGATGGGAAGCGCCACACAGGCAGGAAGCACGATAACGACACGGAGTGTCGAAGAGCCCCAGGCTCTGATATGCAGTCAGGAAGCTTGCCCTTCACAGGAAGTGACGGATGACGGGACATCATCCGCGTCAGGAATGATGGGGCAGACAGCGGCAGCATCAAGTGGCAGGAAGCCACGACAAGGATGGTCGGACAAGGAATGTCGTGAGGCTGTCAGCTGCACAGGCAGGGAGCGGTACAGGCAGGACGCCGGGCAATGCATGGGCAGGACAGCAGGACAGGCAAATATATGCACTAACGGGCATTGCGGTGGGACAGCTGCGCGAGCAGTGCTGCAATGCCCGCCACGCGTGACGGTGCGCCCCGAATGACAGGACGTCGTGAAGGGCAGGGACAGCACTCAGGAGTGCGATCCAGGATGGATCGACAGGGACACGCTTGGAGCGGGCGACCTTACGGGGTCGCCCTTTTTTATGCCCGGATGTCAGAGGGCTGAGCTCCTGACATGAGCTTGAGGCACCGACTTCAGGCGCCGACTTTCGGCATCAGAGACAGAAACGGCAGCGGCTCCCGAGGGAATCGCTGCCGTTTCTGTCGTGAGAGCCGGGCTTGCCCGGTCAGGGCGGGCAAGCCACTTGCCACGCGAGATGCGGTTTGCTTGAGGGGCTTACTGCTCCAGATACTCAAGCTTGCCATCGACACCATCCCACTTCTCGGCGTCTTCCATGGCGTCCTTCTTCTCGCTGATGTTCGGCCAGACTTCGGCCAGATCGGCATTCAGCTCGATGAATTCCTTCTGGTTCTCCGGCACTTCATCTTCGGAGAAGATGGCTTCGGCGGGGCATTCCGGCTCACACAGCGCGCAGTCAATGCACTCATCCGGGTTGATCACCAGGAAGTTCGGGCCTTCGTAGAAGCAATCCACCGGGCAGACTTCCACGCAGTCGGTGTATTTGCAGCGAATGCAGTTCTCGGTGACGATGAATGCCATGCAGGTCTCCTGACGCGGATTGGCGTCTCTCTCGTAGGTCGTGGTCCAGGCGCCCACCATGTGTCGTCTCGGCGACATCATGGTCTTCAGGTTATAAGCGGCGCAGATGTTATAAGGCGTTATTCTAGTGGCGCTCTGCCGCCCCCGCAATCAGCAGGGGCGGATCGTTTTGGAATGGTGCTATGCCCGAAGGTTGCTGTCGAGCCTTGCCACTCATTCTCGAGCCTTGCCACTCATTCTCGGGCCTTGCCACTCATTCTCGGGCCGGGCGCACCAACGCTGGCTCGGTGTGGCGGCGCTCAGCGCTGACGGTGCCATTCGTAGATCAGCTCCAGCGCTCGCTTGGGGCTCAGATCATCCGGGTCTAGGCCATTGAGGGCTTCGACGACCGGATGCGGCGGTGCTGCGAACAGGTCGTTCTGTTGCGGTACCGGCTGGCCCAGCGCATCCTCGCGCGCCACCTGCGGACGATCGACTTCCTGCTGCTCCAGGCTGGTCAGCTTCTCGCGTGCCCGCAGGATGACGCTCTGCGGCACCCCGGCCAGCTGGGCCACCTGCAGGCCATAGCTTTGGCTGGCAGGGCCTTCCTCGACGCGGTGCATGAAGACGATACCATCGCCGTGCTCAGCGGCCGTCAGGTGCACGTTGGCGACGGCATCGGCATGCTCGGGCAGCGCCGTCATCTCGAAGTAATGGGTCGCGAACAGGGTGAAGGCACGCGTGCGCGCCAGATGCTCGGCGCTGGCCCATGCCAGTGACAGGCCATCGAAGGTCGAGGTGCCACGGCCGATTTCATCCATCAACACCAGGCTTTCGTCAGTGGCGTTGTGCAGGATGCTGGCGGTTTCTGTCATCTCGACCATGAAGGTCGAGCGTCCGCCGGCCAGGTCATCCGATGAGCCGATGCGCGTGAAGATGCGGTCCAGCGGGCCGATGCAGGCGCGCGACGCCGGCACGAAGCTGCCGGTTTGCGCGAGCAGAGCGATCAGTGCCGTCTGGCGCATGTAGGTGGATTTACCGCCCATGTTGGGGCCGGTGATCACCAGCATGCGCCGCGCATCATCGAAGCGCACATCGTTGGGGACGAAGGGATGATCGCTGACATGTTCGACCACCGGGTGGCGTCCGCCTTCGATATCGATGCCCGGGGTCTCGCTGAGTTCGGGGCGCACGAAATCGAGTGCGGCGGCGCGATCGGCGAAGGCGGTCAGTACATCCAGTGACGCCAGTGCGCGGGCCGTCTGCTGCAAGCCATCCAGTTCGGTATTCAGGTCGTCCAGCAGGTGCTCGTACAGCAGCTTCTCGCGCGCCAGTGACTTGGACTTGGCGGACAGCGCCTTGTCCTCGAACTCCTTGAGCTCGGGGATGATGAAACGCTCGGCATTCTTGAGGGTCTGGCGACGGATGTATTCCGGCGGGGCCTCGGCCGATTGCGAGCGCGGCAGCTCGATGAAGTAGCCATGCACGCGGTTGTAGCCGACCTTGAGGTTGCTCAGGCCGGTGCGCTCGCGCTCGCGGGTCTCGAGTGCGACCAGATACTGGCCGGCGTTCTCGGACAGGCCGCGATACTCGTCCAGCTCATCGTCGTAGCCATCGGCGATCACGCCACCATCGCGCAGCACCACCGGCGGATTCTCGACCAGCGCCTCGCTGAGCATTGCGGAAAGTGCCGGGAACAGGCGGATGGCATCGCGCAGGTCATCGATGGCGCTGCCTTTTTCGACGCTGGCGAGCACGGCGCGCAGCTCGGGCAGGGTGTTGAGGCCATCGCGCAGGCGCGCCATGTCACGGGGGCGTGCGCTGCGCAGCGCGACACGGGCGAGGATACGCTCCACATCGCCGATGCGCTTGAGTAGACCTTGCAGTTCGAAGGGATAGTCGCCATCCAGCAGACGTTGCACCGCCGCCTGACGCTGGCCGATCTGGAGCTGATCGCGCAGCGGGCGGTTGAGCCAGCGCTTGAGCAGGCGTGAGCCCATCGCGGTCGCGGTGACGTCCAGCACGCTGGCCAGCGTGTTGTCGCTGGTGCCGCCCAGGTTGGTATCGATCTCGAGGTTGCGACGGCTGGCGGCATCGATCACCACCGTGTCATCGCGGCTCTCGACGGCCAGCGCGGTCACGTGGGGCAGGCCGGTACGCTGGGTGTCGCGAGCGTAGTCGAGCAAGGCACCGGCTGCCGTGACGGCGCGCGTCAGGTGGCTGCAGCCGAAGCCGTTGAGGTCCTGGACGCCGAACTGATCGCACAGCAGGCGCAAGGCAGTCTCGTGATCGAAGTGCCAATCGCTCTGGCGGGTCAGGCCCGGGCGCGAGGCCAGGCTGGCGGGGAGGGTACGGCTTTCGCCGACCATGACTTCGGCAGGCGACAGACGCTGGATCTCGGCCAGCAACTCGTCATCACCATTGACCTCGAGCACGCTGAAGCGACCGGAGGAGAGCTCGAGAGCGGCCAGGCCCCAGGTCTCGCCATCACGGTGCAGCGCCACCAGCAGGTTGTCGCGGCTGGCATCCAGCAGCGCCTCATCATGCAGCGTTCCCGGGGTGACGATACGTACCACCTTGCGCTCGACAGGCCCCTTGCTGGTCGCCGGGTCACCGATCTGCTCACAGATGGCCACCGATTCGCCCATCTTGACCAGGCGTGCCAGATAGCCTTCGGCGCTGTGGTAGGGCACCCCTGCCATGGGAATCGGTGAGCCACCGGAGCTGCCGCGCGCCGTCAACGTGATATCGAGCAGTTGTGCTGCGCGCTTGGCGTCCTCATGAAACAGTTCATAGAAGTCACCCATGCGATAGAACAGCAGCACGCCGGGGTGCTCGCGTTTGATCTTCATGTACTGCGTCATCATCGGCGTCATCTGGGGCGCGCTGTTCTTGGCCATGGCCATGGACTTCCTTGACTGCACTGCAATGGGAAAAAGCACACATGCGAGAGCACGGCATGCGGGATGCGCGATATTCTACGGACTGGCGCGGCCGGCTCCAATGCCTGTGATGTCTCAGGCTCGCTGCCCTTTTCACCCGATGACCTCCACAAGGAGAAAGTTCGTGAGCCAATTGACTGGTACGACCCCTGAGGCTGCGTGCGCGAATGCCCTGGCTGAGCAGTTGCAGGCGCTGGCAGTCGCGCGCGGCGTGCGCGTCACCACCGCCGAGTCGTGCACCGGGGGCGGGGTGAGTGCCGCGATCACGGCGATTGCCGGCAGCTCCAGCTACTTCGATGCGGGCTACGTGACCTATTCCAATGCCACCAAGCAGCGCCTGCTGGGGGTCAGTGAGGCATCGCTTGAAACATTCGGTGCCGTCTCCGAGGCAGTCGTGTGCGAGATGGTACGGGGCGCCTGTCGCGAAAGCGGCGCTGAGCTGGGGGTGGCGATCAGCGGTGTAGCCGGCCCCGGCGGAGGAAGTGACGAGAAGCCCGTCGGCACCGTGTGGCTGGCGTGGGGGAGCGAGACGCGCCAGCAGGCACGCTGCTGTCACTTTCCCGGTGATCGGCAGGCCGTGCGTGACGCCGCGGTGCGGGAAGCGTTGCAGGGCTTGATCGAGCGCGTGGAGGCCTTGCAGATCGGCACCGAACACGCATGAGCCCGATGCAAGCCCCGCGTTGAGGGTGCTGCCTGAAAAAGCGCATCACCGGACTGGCAGAGTGACGCAACTTGCGGCATTATACTGTCCATGTATACAGGGTTTTGCCACGACACCTCAGCCGCTAGTCTGACGGTGTCTGCTCAGCTCCCGGTGACAGAATTCTCTATTCCAGGTGGCAGCCCGTGTGGCTCCGCCGTTCGACAGGAGGCCACATGGCAAAGGACGACAATCGTACCAAGGCGCTGAACGCGGCGCTGTCCCAGATCGAGCGCCAGTTCGGCAAGGGCGCCGTCATGCGCATGGGCGATGCCCCGCGTGTGGCCATCCCGTCGGTTTCCACCGGTTCTCTGGGGCTGGATATCGCACTCGGCATCGGCGGCCTGCCCTTCGGGCGCGTGGTCGAGATCTATGGCCCGGAATCCTCGGGCAAGACGACACTGACCCTCTCGGTCATCGCTCAGGCGCAGAAGCAGGGCAAGGTCTGTGCCTTCATCGATGCCGAGCACGCCCTGGATCCGTCCTACGCCGAGAAGCTGGGCGTCAATCTGGACGAGATGCTGGTCTCCCAGCCGGACACCGGTGAGCAGGCGCTCGAGATCGTCGACATGCTGGTACGCTCCGGCGGTGTTGACGTCATCATCGTCGACTCCGTGGCGGCACTGACGCCGCGTGCCGAGATCGAAGGCGAGATGGGCGACTCTCACGTCGGCCTGCAGGCGCGTCTGATGTCCCAGGCACTGCGCAAGGTGACCGGTCACATCAAGAACGCCAACTGCATGGTGGTGTTCATCAACCAGATCCGCATGAAGATCGGCGTGATGTTCGGTAGCCCCGAAACCACGACTGGCGGTAACGCACTGAAGTTCTACTCCAGTGTGCGTCTGGATATCCGTCGTACCGGTTCCGTGAAGTCCGGTGATGAAGTCACCGGTAACGAGACCCGCGTCAAGGTCGTCAAGAACAAGGTCGCACCGCCGTTCCGTCAGGCCGAGTTCCAGATTCTCTACGGCAAGGGCATCTATCACGCCGGTGAGGTGATCGACCTGGGCGTGCAGTGTGGTCTGGTCGGCAAGTCCGGCGCCTGGTACAGCTATCAGGGCAGCAAGATCGGTCAGGGCAAGGCCAACTCCGCCCAGTACCTGGAAGACAATCCCGCCATCATGGAGGAGATTGAAACCCAGATTCGTGCCCAGTTGCTGGCAGCGCCGGAAGCCAAGGAAGAGCCGAAAGAGACCGCGGCCGCCGAGAGTGAAGACGACCTGGATATCGATCTCGATTGAGGTTCGTCCAGAAGAAAGAGCAAGAGCGCCAGCCGCCAGGCTGGCGTCATCTCAACGTGTCGTTTCCGACCCGGTGAGATGATCCCAAGGCGCCCGCCCCGATGACTCGGAGGCGGGCGCCTTGCGTTCACGTCCATCGATGTCCTTCTGCTCAACCCCGGGGAGCATGACCATGCACGATGACAGCGCTGAAATGGGTGGGCCTGAGTATCAACCGCTCGACTCAGGCGCGATGACGCCGCAACGGCGTGCGCGCAATGATGCCATCGCGCGCCTGGCGCGCCGCGAGCATAGCCGCCGCGAGCTGCACGACTATCTCAAGGAGCGTGACTACCTGCGGGCGGTCAGCGATGACGAGTTGGCAGAGCGGCAAGCCGCGGGCGAGGAGGGCGCACAGGCGGCCTTGAGTCGCGATGAGGTCGAGCTGCTGATCGAGGAGGTGCTGGAGCGCATGGCCGAGGAGGGCCTGCAATCCGATGAGCGCTTTGCCGCCAGCTTCCTGCGGACGCGAGTGCTGCGCGGGCAGGGGCCGAGGCGTATCCAGCAGGAGCTGCGCCAGCGTGGTATCGATAGCGAGACGCTCAATGCCGTGATGCGTGCCGCCAGTGACCCGACGCCGGATGCCTTCGGTCATGTCGAGGCGGTGGATTTCTTCGAACTGGCGCGGGAGACGCTGGCCAGGCGCTTCTCCGGCCCCGGCGAGGGGCACAAGGAGCGCGCACGGCGCGAACGCTTTCTGCTCCAGCGCGGCTTCGACTATGAGCAGCTGCGCTATGCCATGGAGTCCGCCTGGAGTGATGAGGGCGAAGAAGGCTAGCTGGCGGGCAACTGTTTGGCTCTCATGACGCGCAAACCGGCGCTTCAAGACATTTCCCCCCCTTTAGCTTGCGCGAACAGGCGTTATACTAGGTCGTCTTGCGACGGCACGGGGCAGGCGCCTTCTTTCATGCTTTTCATTGCACCTCCATGCATACCCACATGGATGAATATGCAGAAACCATGCGGAAGTCATGCAGAAGACCCCCGGAGCGTCTTTACGCACATCGCTACGGAACCTCTATGAAAAGCGCAGAAATCAGAAACGCCTTCCTGACCTATTTCGAGAAGCAGGGCCATACCATCGTTCCCACCAGCTCCCTGGTGCCGAACAACGACCCGACTCTGCTGTTCACCAACGCCGGCATGGTGCCCTTCAAGGATGTCTTCCTGGGCCGTGACCCGCGTGGCTACAGCCGTGCGACCTCCGCGCAGCGCTGCGTGCGCGCCGGTGGCAAGCACAATGACCTGGACAACGTCGGCTATACCGCCCGTCACCACACCTTCTTCGAGATGCTGGGCAACTTCAGCTTCGGCGACTACTTCAAGCGCGAAGCCATCCAGTTCGCCTGGAAGTTTCTGACCGAAGAACTCGGCCTGCCGAAGGAGAAGCTGTGGGTCACCGTGCACGTCAGCGATGACGAAGCCCGTGACATCTGGTTCAACGAGGTCGGCATCGATCAGAACCGCTTCTCGCGTCTCGACGAGGACAACTTCTGGCAGATGGGCGACACCGGCCCGTGTGGCCCGTCCTCCGAGATCTTCTATGACCACGGCGAAGATGTCGCCGGTGGCCCGCCGGGCAGCCCGGACGAGGATGGCGATCGCTACATCGAGATCTGGAACCTGGTCTTCATGCAGTTCGACCGTGACGCCGAGGGCACGCTGCACCCGCTGCCCAAGCCGTCCATCGATACCGGCATGGGTCTGGAGCGTGTCGCGGCCGTGATGCAGGGCGTGCATTCCAACTACGAGATCGACCTGTTCCAGAATCTGCTGGCCGCCGCGGCCGAGATCATCGGTCACGACAATATCGCCACGCCGTCACTGCGCGTGGTGGCTGACCACATCCGCTCGTGCGCCTTCCTGATCGCCGATGGCGTGCTGCCGTCCAACGAAGGCCGTGGCTACGTGCTGCGTCGCATCATCCGTCGCGCCGTGCGTCACGGCCACAAGCTGGGGGCGCGTGGCAGCTTCTTCTACAAGCTGGTCGCGGCTCTGGACAGCGAGATGGGCGATGCCTATCCGGAACTGCGCGCCGCTCGCGAGCAGATCGAACGTGTGCTGCTCAAGGAAGAGGAGCAGTTCGCGCGTACGCTGGAACACGGCATGAAGCTTCTGGAAGAAGCCATCGCTGGCCTCGAGGGCAATACCCTCGACGGCGAGACCATCTTCAAGCTCTACGACACCTACGGCTTCCCCTATGACCTGACCGCCGACATCTGCCGCGAGCGCGAGCTGATCCTCGATGAGGCAGGTTTCCAGGCGGCCCTGGAAGCACAGCGTGATCGCGCCCGTGCCGCCAGCAACTTCGGCGGCGACTACTCCGCCAACCTGGTGCTGGAAGGCGAGACCGTCTTCACCGGTTACGACCAGCTGGAAGGGGAAGCCACCGTCACCTCGCTGTTCGACGCCGAAGGCAATGCTGTCGAGCAGCTCGAGGTGGACACCAAGGGCATCGTGGTACTCGATACCACCCCGTTCTACGGCGAGTCAGGTGGCCAGGCCGGTGACACCGGTTATCTGCATCTGGATGGCGGCCGCTTCCAGGTCAGCGATACCCAGAAGCAGACCGGCCATCACCTGCACCACGGTGTGCTGATCGAAGGCGCTCTCAAGGTCGGTGACAAGGTGCGTCCGCAGGTCGATGCCGAGCTGCGCGCGGCTTCCGTGCGCAACCACTCCGCCACGCACCTGCTGCACGAAGCGCTGCGTCTGGTGCTGGGTGAGCACGTTCAGCAGAAGGGCTCGCTGGTCACGGCCGAGCGTCTGCGCTTCGACTTCAGCCACTTTGAGGCGATGACGGCCGAGCAGCTGTCCGAGGTCGAGCGCATCGTCAACGCGCAGATCCTGGCCAACGCCGAGACCACCATCGAGTTCATGAGCCTCGATGAGGCCAAGGCGCGCGGCGCAGCGGCGCTCTTCGATGCCAAGTATGGTGAGGAAGTCCGCGTGCTGACCATCGGTCAGGATGCCTTCTCCATCGAGCTGTGCGGCGGGACTCACGTCAAGCGCAGCGGCGACATCGGCCAGATGCACATTCTCGCCGAGACCGGCATCGCATCCGGCGTGCGTCGTATCGAGGCCATCACCGGTCGCGCCGCGCGTGACTTCCTGCTCGCGCAGGAAGCGACTCTGGCTCGCCTCGGTGAGCGTCTCAAGGCCAAGCCGGAGCAGGTCGAGGAGCGCGTCGGCAGCCTGCTGGAGCGCAACCGCGGCCTCGAGAAGGAGCTTGAGCGCCTCAAGGCCAAGCTGGCCTCCGCTTCGGCCAGCGACATGCTCAGCGACATCGCCAATGTCCAGGGCATCAAGGTGCTGGCCAAGCAGGTCGAAGGCGTCTCCGGCAAGGAGCTGCGCGGCCTGATGGATGACCTCAAGTCCAAGCTCGGCTCCGGCATCCTGGTGCTCGGCGTCGCGGACGGTGACAAGGTCAGCCTGATCGCCGGTGTCACCGACGACCTGACCTCGCGCGTCAAGGCGGGTGACCTGGTGCGTCACGTGGCCGAGCAGGTCGGCGGCAAGGGTGGCGGTCGTGCTGACATGGCCCAGGCCGGTGGCAGTGACGCCGCCTCGCTTCCGGGCGCACTGGCCGGTGTGCCATCATGGGTAGACGCCCAGCTGGGCTGACAGTACAAGATGAAGGCCGGGCTCCTCTTGGGGAGACCCGGCCTCTTTTTGGGCTCACATGAGCTTCATGTGGGGACAACGCAAACGGACACGGATAACGGAAACGCACATGGCGCTATACGTTCAGAAGTTCGGAGGCACTTCGGTCGGCTCGGTGGAGCGGATCAAGGCCGTCGCCGAGAAGGTCAAGCGATTCCGCGATGAAGGCCATCAGATTGTCGTGGTCGTCTCTGCCATGAGTGGCGAGACCAACCGACTGATCGGTCTCGCCAGCGAGATCAATGATGACCCGACACCGCGCGAGATGGACATGCTGGTCTCCACTGGCGAGCAGGTCACCATTTCCCTGCTGGCCATGGCGCTGCAGAAGATCGGCGTCGACGCGACCTCCTACACAGGGGCGCAGGTGGGAATCCGCACCGATAGCGCGCACACCAAGGCGCGTATCCAGCACATCGATACCAATGACCTGCGTGAAGACCTCGACGATGGCAAGGTGGTCGTGGTGGCAGGCTTCCAGGGTGTCGATGAAGAGGGCAACATCACGACGCTGGGTCGTGGTGGCTCTGACACCACCGGTGTCGCCCTGGCTGCCGCACTGAAGGCGGATGAGTGCCAGATCTACACCGATGTCGATGGTGTCTATACCACTGACCCGCGCGTGTGCTCCAAGGCACGTCGTCTGGAAACGGTGACCGTCGAGGAAATGCTGGAAATGGCGAGCCTGGGCTCCAAGATCCTGCAGATCCGTTCGGTGGAATTCGCCGGCAAGTACAATGTTCCCCTGCGTGTGCTGTCTTCCTTCGAGGATGGCCCGGGTACCCTGATCGTCGCTGAGGAAGAAGACAACATGGAAGAACCGCTGATCTCCGGCATCGCCTTCAATGTCAACGAAGCCAAGCTGACTCTGCTCAATACGCCGGATATCCCGGGTGTCGCTTCCAAGATTCTGGGCCCGATCGCCGATTCCAACATCGAAATCGACATGATCGTCCAGAACGTCTCTCCGGACGGCAATACCACTGACTTCTCCTTCACCGTCGCCAAGACCGACTTCAAGGCGACCCAGCGCATCCTGACCGAGACGGTGATTCCGTCCGTCGGTGGTGGCGAGATGCGCGGTGATGACAACATCGCCAAGGTCTCGCTGGTCGGTGTCGGCATGCGTTCTCACGCCGGTGTCGCCTCCAAGATGTTCCGCGTACTGGCGGAAGAAGGCATCAATATCCGCATGGTCTCCACTTCAGAGATCAAGATTTCCGTCCTGATCGACGAGAAATTCATGGAGCTGGCGGTTCGCTCTCTGCACACTGCTTTCGGGCTGGATGCAGAAGCGATCAGCGACGAGACTGCCTGAGTCTCACCACGGAGCGTGCAGCAAGGAAGTCGTAAAGACACCGACAATCAATGACTTGCCCAAGTCGTGAAGCGTCGGTGCCCAGGCCGGGGATATTGGTCTGGCAGACGTGCGGCACGTGAAGTCGATAGCGCCCGATGCATTTTCTGTCATTCTTCTGAATGTCAGTCTGTGCATCGGGCGCTTTCATTCAACGTGTCTATCGGGTGTGATGAAGGTATGGCATTGGCCGTCGGAGCATGCATAGCGCATAATTCGAGCTTCATGCATCAGGGTGGTCGACTTGTCCCGGTCGATCGCCGCCTCCACATCCCGTTGAAGTCCCAGCTGTTTTGAATTTCTGACAAGGAGATCAGTCATGCTCATCCTGACCCGTAGAGTGGGTGAAACTCTGATGATCGGAGACGACATCACTGTCACCGTTCTCGGAGTGAAAGGTAATCAGGTGCGTATCGGTGTGAACGCGCCCAAGGACGTTGCCGTCCATCGAGAAGAGATCTATCAGCGCATCCAGCGTGAGAAAGAAGACAATGGCGATGCCATCGCCTGACGGCATGCTGCGCCTGCACGTCGCACGACCCTGCACGACCCGATGAACGCCAGCCATTGTCCCCATGGCTGGCGTTCGCGTGTGTGGGCCTGGCGCAGGCGAGGGCGGCCCGCTTAGCTCATGAACAACGGCGTACTTACCTCCATGAGCAGCGGCTCATGCGGGGTGATGAGAGGGCGGCTTGTTCAAGTCTGTGTTCCGTAAGGGAAAAATTTGGCTTTTTTCTCAAAAAGGGGGAGACAAGCCGATTCTGGTTCGGTAATATGCCCGCTCCCTCGAACGAGACGCGACGACAGGCTAGCCATCGTCATGTTCTGGTTCATGCGGGGAGATTGCTTGGGGGCGCGCAGCCTCGAGCCTGTTGTCGAGTGGTGATGAGATGTTCAGCATCGAAGCCAAAAAATCGACACAGGGGCTGGACAAAGCCCAATCAAATGAGTAAGATATGCGCCGTACCTGATGAGGAGAGGTGGCCGAGTGGCTGAAGGCGCTCCCCTGCTAAGGGAGTATAGGGTTTATAGCCCTATCGAGGGTTCGAATCCCTCTCTCTCCGCCATTAGGTACAAATGCAGTAAGATGCGCCCTTAGCTCAGCTGGATAGAGTACCTGACTACGAATCAGGCGGTCGGAGGTTCGAATCCTCCAGGGCGCGCCACTGCCACGCAAGACATGAAGTTGGAAAGACGCAGTACTCGCACGATAAAGTCCTGAAGTCATTTGAAATGCTCAGGCCACAGATTTCAAGGTTTATGCGCCCTTAGCTCAGCTGGATAGAGTACCTGACTACGAATCAGGCGGTCGGAGGTTCGAATCCTCCAGGGCGCGCCAATTGAAAAACCCGCTTCACTGAAGCGGGTTTTTCTTCGTCTGAAGAAAAGTCAGGCAATGAAAGAAGCCAGGCTATTGAGCCAGGCTATGAGGCAAGATCAGTGCCGAGTGATCGCCGCCTGCACGGCGCCGATCCCCGCATTGCTGACGATCTGAGTGTTCTACCGCTTTCCTTGACTGTGATGTCACGCCTTCGGGCGGACGATCGCCAGGGCGCCCTTTTCGCGAGGGGCGCCCTTTTTTTGTTCACTGATCGGGGCAGCGAACGGATCGGGTGTTGGCCGGTGCTGATGTTCAGGTTTCGGTTCCGGCTCAGGTTCCAGTTCAGGCTCAGGCCGGGGTGGTCGCGGCATCCGCTTCCGATGTCTGAGGCGATTCTGGTACTTGAGCCGGTTCCGGCATGCGAGTCACCGACGTCAAAAGGCTTGGCGCCAGCTCCAGCGCAGTGCCGGCAACCAGGCCGGTGAAGAACTCGGCGCGCCCCTTGTGACGCTTGATGGCCTGGAAACGGCTTTCGGCTTCCGCGTTGCCGCTCTGGCGCATCATGTTCATCCACTGCTTGAGCAGCGGCACCATCACCTTGTCGGGGAGGTGGGCGCAGCGCTCGGCATGGGAGAGCAGCACCTGCGCACGCTGTGTCCAGTCCGTCTCGGGCAGCAGCTCGCCGGTCGCTTGCCAATGCTTGATGCGCGCCGCCAGGAAGGGGTCAGCCAGGGCGGCACGCCCCAGCATGACATCGCGACAGCCGGATAGAGAGCGCGCCCGCCAGTAGCAGTGCATATCCCAGATATCGCCATTGGCGACCACCGGAATGGAGAGCTCGGAGGTGATCTTGCCGATCCATTCCCAGTGCGCCGGAGGGCGATAGCCTTCCTGTTTGGTTCGCCCATGCACCACCAGCTGAGTCGCACCGCCTGCCTCTGCCGCCTGAGCGCAGGCCAGCGCCAGGCGCCGATCATTGAAGCCGAGACGAATCTTGGCGGTGACCGGCACGCCCGTCCCCTCGAGTGCCTTGCGCACGCCTTCCACCGCGCGGAAGACACGTTCCGGCGAGCGCAGCAGTGCCGCGCCACCATCATGTCGGTTGACGGTCTTGGCCGGGCAGCCGAAATTGATATCGACGCTTGGCGCACCCAGACGCGCCGCGACGCGGGCATTGATGCCCAGTGCCTCGGGGTCGGCCCCCAGCAGCTGCAGGGCGACCGGGGTCTCGTGTCGTGTTCGTGCCGTCTGTGTCGGGGAGGCGTCGAGCAGCTCCGGACAGATGCGCTTGAAGACGCGCGGCGGTAACTTGACGTGGGTCACGCGCACGAATTCCGTCACGCACCAGTCGTAGCCGCCAAGGCCGGTGAGACATTCGCGCGTGATGTCATCTATCACGCCTTCCATCGGCGCGATGCCGATGCGGCCGGCCCGCGCGAGGGCCTGTGGGGTCAACGATGGTGTCATTGCAATTGCCGTGGAATCAGGCACTTTAGAGCGACCAACAAGCATTGAATGCAGCTGCATGGGCATACCGACAGAGGCTATCGGCGGCGGAGCCTATCCGTCGTGCCGTGTCCGGCGTGACCGAAGACATTGGCGTTCAGCGCAGGCGCTGCGCCGTAGTGCGGCTCGATAACGAGAAAGACTCGAGGACACTGGCATGCAAGAGAATGATCTGCTCGGTGAAGGCTTGAACCTGATGGTGTTCGGGATGGGGTTCGTGTTCGTGTTTCTAAGTCTGCTGGTGGTCGCCATGATGGCGATGGCCAGGCTGGTGGATCGCTTCGCGCCTGCACCAGTGCCCGCTGCGCCAGGTGCTGCGCGGGCGCCGGCTGCCCCGGCACCTGCGGCAGGGGACGACAGCGAACTGACGGCCGTCATGGCCGCGGCGATTCACCGCTTCCGGCAGGACCAGCACAGGCACTGACGCTCTCGCGGCTTCGCCGATAGCGTCTGGGCTCTGCCGAGCGTCTGACCACTGCCAAGAGTAGCAGGCGGCGATTCTATCACGAGCAGTACGGTGGGTAGACCTCCCCCCGAGTGCAATATTCTGTGTTGCAGGCTGACGCAACAGGCTGCCTGCAGCGCGCAGAACTCGATATCCACAATATAAAGAACAAGGGATCACTCATGGACAAGCAACCGCTGGGCATCACGGATGTGGTACTGCGCGACGCGCATCAGTCATTGCTGGCCACGCGCATGCGCCTCGATGACATGCTGCCGATCGCCGCCAAGCTGGACGACATCGGCTTCTGGTCGCTGGAGAGCTGGGGCGGCGCGACCTTCGACGCCTGCATTCGCTACCTGGGCGAAGACCCCTGGGCACGCATTCGTGCCTTGAAGGAAGCGATGCCCAAGACCCAGCAGCAGATGCTGCTGCGCGCCCAGAACCTGCTCGGCTATCGTCATTACGCCGATGATGTGGTGGATACCTTCGTCAAGCGTGCCGCGACCAGCGGTGTCGATGTCTTCCGTGTCTTCGATGCCATGAATGACCCGCGCAACCTCGAGCGTCCGCTCAAGGCGGTGCTGGATCAGGGCAAGCATGCCCAGGGCACCATCTCCTACACCGTCAGCCCCGTGCACACCCTGGAGATGTGGGTCGAGCTGGCGCAGAAGATCGAGTCCATGGGCGCCCAGTCACTGGCGATCAAGGACATGGCAGGCCTGCTGACGCCGTACACCGCCTTTGAACTGGTCTCGCGCCTCAAGGCGAGCCTGTCGATCCCGATCCACATGCAGTGCCACGCCACCACAGGGCTTTCCACCGCCACGGCCCTCAAGGCCATCGAGGCGGGCATCGACAACGTCGATACCTCCATCTCTTCCATGTCGATGACCTACGGCCATAGCCCGACGGAATCCGTGGTCGCGATGCTGGCGGGGACCGAGCGCGATACCGGGCTCGATCTCGAGAAGCTCGAGGATATCGCCGGCTATTTCCGCGAAGTGCGCAAGAAGTACGCGGCCTTCGAGGGCAGTCTGCGCGGTATCGACTCGCGCATCCTGGTCGCGCAGGTGCCGGGTGGCATGCTCACCAACATGGAAAGCCAGCTCAAGGAGCAGGGCGCCGGTGACAAGCTGGATGACGTGCTCGCCGAGATTCCGCGTGTACGCAAGGACCTGGGCTATATCCCGCTGGTGACCCCGACCTCACAGATCGTCGGCACCCAGTCGGTGATGAACGTGATGATGGGCGAGCGCTACAAGTCGATCTCCAAGGAAGTGCAGGCGCTGCTCAAGGGTGAATATGGCGCGGCGCCGGCGCCCTTCGACAGTGAGCTTCAGTCCCGCGTGCTGGAAGGCGGCGAGCCGATCACCTGCCGCCCGGCCGACAACCTGACGCCGGAGATGGAGCGTCTGCGTGAGGAGCTCAAGGGCAAGGCCAGCGAAGAGGGCATCACCCTGGAAGGCGGCGAGCGCGAGACCGATGACGTGCTGACCTACGCGCTGTTCCCGCAGATCGGCCTCAAGTTCCTGCGCAACCGTGGCAACCCGGATGCCTTCGAGCCCGCCCCGCAGGCTGTCGATGACAAGGCGTCCAAGGCTGCAAGTGCGCCCGTCGCCGCAGCGCCTGCCTCCAGTGCTCAAACCGCGTCGAGCGGTCCGCAGACTTACACCCTGAACGTCAACGGCAAGCAGTATGTGGTGGAGGTCGCCGAAGGCGGAGACATCACCCAGGTGCAGGCCAGCGAGCCTGCGGCGCCTGCTCCGGTCGCCGCAGCGGGGGCACCTGCTGCACAGGCCGCCTCCGGTGAGCCGGTGAGTGCGCCGCTGGCGGGCAACATCTTCAAGGTCAATGTCAGTGTCGGTGACAGCGTGGCCGAAGGGGATGTGGTCATCATCCTCGAGGCGATGAAGATGGAGACCGAGATCCGTGCCCACCAGGCCGGTACCGTCTCCGCGGTGAAGGTCAAGGAAGGCGACAGTGTCAGTGTCGGCGACGTTCTGATCACCCTCTGAGCCGGTGTGTCCGGCCCGTCGTCATGCACGGCGGGCCGGTCGGTGATGCTCCTCTGCAAGGCGACACGACATGGACAAGATACTCAACCTCTGGCACGGCTCGGGGCTCTACAACATGAGCTTCGGCCAGCTGGCGATGATCGTCATCGGCCTTGGCCTGCTTTATCTGGCGATCCGCAAGAACTTCGAACCCCTGCTGCTGGTGCCGATCGGCTTCGGCGGCATTCTGGCCAACATCCCGGAAGCCGGGCTGGCGCTGTCTGCCGCCGAGCAGGCGGCCCATCTCGGCAAGCCGGAGCTGTTGGCTTCGATGGCCAATCTGCTCAACGTCAACATCGCCAGCCTGCCGCTGGATGAGGCACGCCACGCGGTGGAGCAGGCGCTGCATGGCGAGATTCCCGCCGCGCTCAAGCAGCAGGCCAGCAACATGGCGCTGGATGGCGGCTTCTCCAACGGCATGCTCTACAGCTTCTACAGCGTGGCGATCGCCTCCGGCATCGCGCCGCTGGTGATCTTCATGGGCGTGGGCGCGATGACGGACTTCGGCCCGTTGCTGGCCAACCCCAAGACCCTGTTCCTCGGCGCGGCGGCGCAGTTCGGCATCTTCGCGACCCTGCTGGGCGCGGTGGCGATGACCTCGATGGGCCTGATGGACTTCAGCCTGCAGCAGTCGGCGGCCATCGGCATCATCGGTGGTGCGGACGGCCCGACCTCCATCTATGTCGCCAGTCTGCTGGCGCCGGAGCTGCTGGGCGCGATCGCCGTGGCGTCCTACTCCTACATGGCACTGGTGCCGATGATTCAGCCGCCGATCATGCGCGCGCTGACCACCGCCAAGGAGCGTAGCCTGGTCATGACCCAGCTGCGGCCGGTGTCCAAGACCGAGAAGATCCTCTTCCCGCTGGTGCTGCTGATCATGGTGGCGATGCTGCTGCCGGACGCCGCACCGTTGCTGGGCATGTTCTGCTTCGGTAACTTGATGCGCGAGTGTGGTGTGGTGGAGCGTCTGTCGGATACCGCCCAGAACGCGCTGATCAACATCACCACCATCTTCCTGGGACTGTCGGTGGGCTCCAAGCTGCAGGCCGACAAGTTTCTGGCGGTGGAGACGCTGGGCATTCTGGCCCTCGGCGTGGTCGCCTTCGGTATCGGCACGGCCTGCGGGGTACTGATGGCCAAGCTGATGAACAAGGTCTCCAAGACACCGATCAATCCGCTGATCGGGTCGGCCGGTGTCTCGGCGGTGCCGATGGCGGCACGTGTCTCCAACAAGGTCGGGCTCGAGTACAACCCGCACAACTTCCTGCTGATGCATGCCATGGGGCCGAACGTGGCCGGCGTGATCGGCTCGGCGGTTGCCGCGGGGGTGATGATCAAGTACCTCGGCTGATCGTCTCCACAGCACTGATACGATAACGCCCGCCATGGCTACCATGGCGGGCGTTATCGTATCTCGGGCCTTCATCAGCGGCGCTTTATCTTGTCTCGGCCGAGGGATTTGAGAGCGTGGCAGAGACGGTGCGCTGATTCGGCTGCATGCGCGTCTGCGGGTCGTGGACGGCCTGCCAGAGGCTTAGCAGGGCGGCGCGATCGACAGGCCGGCTGGGCAGCCGCTGGCTGTCCTCGAGCCCTTGCCATTCCCCTGCGGCGCTCTGGCGTGCGAGGGCAAAGCGGAAGGGGTGATAGCCGGGTGAGCCCAGGCGTGTATCGGTCACTGCCAGCAGCGTCTCGCCCTCTGGTGTCCGCTCGCGGCTCGCACGCAGATAGGGCGCCGCGAACCAGCGCAGACGCTGGCCGTCCTCCAGCTTCGCGACCTCGGCATCCAGCGTCGGATGGCGCGGATAATCACGGCGTGCGAGAGACGCCAGCTGCGCGTCGGAGTCGAACACGCTGACCATCCACTCGTGATCCGCCTGCGGCGTGGTTGCGCTGACACGCCACAGCAGGCTGTTGAAGGGAGTCGGCTGCACCATACGCGGGGCGTCGGCGAAGCCTTGGCTGGCCAGCAGCGGCGCCACGCGATGTTCGACCCAGCTCTTGGCGGCCAGCCCCCAGCCCAGATAGAGGCTCGAGAGCATGAGGCCCGCGCTCAACAGATGCCCGGCGCGACCACGAATCGCCACCCACAGGCCGGTGATCAGTAGCGGCAGGGTGTAGAGCGGGTCGATGATAAAGACGCTGGCCAGACTGATGGGGCGGCTGGGCCACGGCCACAGCAGCTGGGTGCCGTAGGTGGTGAAGCTGTCCAGCAGCGGGTGGGTGACCAGGCACAGCACGCAGTAGGCGATCAGCCGCCCACGGCCGAGGCTCGCCAGCCGTGGCAGGCGCGCCAGCAGCCAGCCGAGCACGATGCCCAACAGCGCCAGCACCGGCAGGGAATGGCTGAAGCCGCGGTGATGGGTGTAATTGGCGACCGCGTCGCCGTAGTCGATCATCACGTCGAGGTCGGGCAGGGTGCCGAGCGCCGCGCCGCCGAGCAGCGCATAGCGGATGGCCGAGCCGCGTTTCGGGCCGGGCAGGCGGCGAATGGCCGGCGCCATGACGGCGCCGCCAACGACGGCCCCGAGGCAGATCTGGGTAAGGGAGTCCATGCGTGGGCTACCTGTGAGGGAGAAGAGAGCGGAAGGCGTGGGAGCAGGCGTCAGTCATCTGCGCGGATCGCCGCCAGGGCACCCGGCTCGGCCCAGCGCGGGCCGGCATCCAGCACGCGTGCCTGCACCGGACAGTCATCACGATGACAGCCGGGCAGATAGCCGCAGCTCATCAGCAGCTCGTTGACGATCTCGGGGCCGGTGAAGCGGAAGGTCTTCTTGAACAGCTTGACCCAGGCTGACAGCGGTTGTGGATGATGGGCATCCAGCCAGGCGCTGAAGCTGCCGTGGGAGTCCTTGAGCTGCATCACCACGCCTGCGTTGTGGATCACGGCATTGATCTTGAGCCGGTTGCGAATGATGCCGGCATTGTTGAGCAGGCGCGCGCGATCCTCGTCCCCGTAGGCGGCGATGCGCGCGATGTCGTAATCCTCGAAGGCCTCGCGGAAGGCCGCGCGCTTCTTGAGCACCGTCAGCCAGGAGAGGCCGGCCTGATTGATCTCGAGCACGAAGCGTTCGAACAGCACCCGGTCATCGCTGACCGGAAAGCCGTATTCATGATCATGATATGGGCCATGAATCGGGTGCCGGGGAGCATTCTCGCAATAGGTGCTGGCGGTGACGACGTCGGCCATCAGTCCTCCTGTACCGCGAAGCGGCCGCTGCCGAGAAAGACGATGGCCAGGGCGCTGGCGAGGAAGAAGCCTTGCAGCTCCAGCGCCCAGCCGCCGGAGGGCGACAGGCTCAACAGCTGGCCCATGTGTGCCACGGCAAAGGCGAACAGCATGTTGGCGACCACGATCAGACCGGCGATGCGCGAGTGCACGCCGAGCGCCAGCATGATGGGCGCGATGATCTCGCCGATGTAGACGCCATAGGCCACCACGCCCGGGATGCCCAGATTCTCGAGCTCGCCGGCGATCCAGCTCAGCGTGCCGCCATCACCGAGCAATTTCGAGAGGCCATGAAACAGCAACAGCAGGCCCAGCATCAGGCGCAGTATCAGCTTGCCGAGGTCGTCATTTTCGAGAAATTGCACGGTAGAGCTCCTTGCTCAGCGGTCGTCGGGCTTGCTCAGTAGTCGCCGGGCTTGCTCGGCGGTCGTCGGGATAGAAGGCGGCTGTCTCAGGCGTTGGGGTTGTCCACCAGAATGCGCGAGAAGCGCACGATCTCGGCATTGCGGTTGGACCAGCCAAGACGCTCCCAGAAGCGATGAGCGTCATGGTTGTCGTGCAGGGTATCCAGATGCACCTTGTCGATGCCTTCGCTGGCCAAGGCTGCCAGACAGCGGTCGACCAGCGTGCTGGCGATGCCCTGGCCACGCATGTCCGGCGCAGTCATCACATGCTGAAGATAGCCGCGCTTGCCGTCATGGCCCGCCATGGCGCAGCCGACCAGGCGCTCATCGAGAAAGGCCAGGTGGCTCATGCCGGGGTTGCGCGCCAGATAGCGGGCGACAGGGGCATGGCGGTCGGCATCGCGGATGACCACGCCCGGAGTCGCCTCCATCATGGCGATGAAGGCAGGGTGGTCTTCCGGTGTCATCGGGCGATAGGTCAAGGTTGGCATCGTGTGTCCTGGCAAGCGGCGGTCGTCGGGGATGCCATATCCTATCAGTCCCGCGGGATATCGAAATGCTCCGGCTGCGCCGCGACACGTGCCAGCCACGCCTGTATGGCGGGATAGTCATTCAGCGCGAAGCCGCCTTCATCGGCAACATGCGTATAAGCATAAAGGGAAATGTCGGCGATCGTGAATCGGTCCCCGACCAGCCAGTCATGCTCGGCGAGATGGTGCTCCATCACGCGCAGGGCACGCTTGCCGCCATCCTGCTTGGCGGCGTACTCGGCGCGGCGCTCATCGGGGAGGCCAAGGTAGCGATTGATGAAGCGGGCGGTGGCGATGTACGGCTCATGGCTGTACTGCTCGAAGAACTGCCACTGCAGCACCTTGGCGCGCAGGAAGGGGTCACTCGGCAGATAGTCACTGCCATCGGCGAGGTAATTCAGGATGGCATTCGACTCTGACAGCGTCTCGCCGCGATGCAGCTCCAGCAGCGGAATCTTGCCATTGACGTTGCGGGTCAGAAATTCCGGTGTGCGGGTGTCGCCGGCCAGAATGTCGACCTCGATGTAGTGATGATGGCGTTGGAGCAGGTGCAGCAGCAGCTCGACCTTGTAGCAGTTGCCGGAGCGGCGATCACCGTAGAGTGTCAGCATGCAGGGAGCGTCCTGTGCGAGCGTGGAATTGGCGTCTCGACAGTCTAACCAACCTCGCCTGCATGAACAGTGATTATTCGAACAGTGTTCGACGCTCCGGCGTCATTCGCGTGCTCCAGGCGCAGGCTGTGGATCAGCCGAGGATCATCACCACGCAGGAAGCGGTCAGCACGCCCATCACGCGGTTGAAGATCTTCCAGGCGCGCTCGGTATTCAGCAGGCGCCCGATGGCGGTCCCGAAGCCCGCCCACAGCGAGATGCACGGCAGCGCGACCAGTTCCGCGAAGCCTGCCAGCAATACGGCGTTGAGCAGTGCCGGGCCTTCCTCGGGCAGAAAGCTTGCCATCAGCGCCATGCCCATCACCCAGGCCTTGGGATTGGCGAACTGGAACAGGCACGCCGCGAGGAAGGTCATCGGACGCGCATCCTGCTGGCTGGCGAAGTCAGGGGGCGGGGCGGTGGCGATCTTCCAGGCCAGGTAGAGCAGGTAGGCACTGCCCAGCACCTTCAGCAGTGTCTGCACGATGGGATAACGCTCGAAGACCAGCCCCAGCCCCAGCGCGATGGCGATGAACAGCACCAGGCAGCCGATCAGGATGCCGAAGATATGCGGCAGGGTGCGCCAGTAACCATAGTTGGCCCCCGAGGCCGTCAACATCACGTTGTTGGGGCCGGGTGTCAGGGTCATCGACAGCATGAAAAGCGTGGTGGGGGCCAGAAAGGCGAGGGATTCCATGGGTGTCCTTCAGCGTGGTGGGCGTTGTCGAAGTGGCGTGTCTGATTGTATGGGTTCAATTTGCGGATGCCGGCACATTCCCGTGTTTTGTGACTTGTTGGCGGCATGTTTTGAGCATAATCTGATGACAATTACCGTCAACAGGTTTTTTGTCACCATGACAATGTGGATTCCGACCTTGGACCCCGCCATGCCGCGTTACCGTGCGCTGGCGGAGGCCATCCGCCTCGATATCGCCGCGGGCCAACTCAAGGAAGGCGAGCGACTGCCGCCTCAACGACGGCTGGCGGATGCGCTGGGCGTGACCATCGGCACGGTGACGCGAGGCTACGCCGAGGCCGAGCGGAGTGGCCTGGTGTCGGCGCGTGTCGGGAGCGGCACCTACATCAATGGCGCCACCCGAAGCGCGCATGGGTCCTTCAGCAGCTTCGGGCATGCCCTGCGTGCCAGCAAGGCCTATGGATTGGCGCCAGAACAGGAGGGCGCGCTGCCGGCAGCGTCCGGCGTGATCGATCTCACCATGAGCCTGCCACCGCCTCACCCCGCGCGGCAGCAGGGAATGGCGGCGGCGCTGGCCGCGATCAGCCAGTCACCCGAGGCCTTGTTGCGCAGTGTCGAGTATCAGAATGAATTCGGCGACGGCAGTCACCGGCAGTTGCTGGCGAGCTGGATGGGCGAGCTCGGCATGCCGGTTGACCCCGAGGAGCTGATGCTGACCCAGGGCGGCCAGAATGGCATCACGCTGGCGCTGTCGGCGCTGCTGGCGCCCGGGGATGCCGTGGTCACCGGCGCACTGACCTATCCCGGCTTGATCGTCGCCAGCGCCGAACGTGGCCTCAAGCTGTTGCGGGTGCCGCTGGACAAGGACGGCATGGATGTCGAGGCGCTGGCGCGGCTGTGTCGTCAGCAGGCGCCCAGAATGGTCTATGTGATGGCCGAGCAGAACAATCCGGGCGCGGCGCAGTTGTCTCATGCCCGGCGCGAGGCACTGGTCGCCCTCGCACGCCAGCATGACTTCTGGATTCTGGAAGATGGGGTGCAATATCTGCCCGACGAGGAGTGCGGCACGCGGCTCTATCAGATGGCGCCGGAGCGCACCCTGTATGTCTTCAGTACCTCCAAATTGCTGGCCGGCGGCCTGCGCCTGGGCGTATTGCGGGCGCCGGTGGAGGTACTGACCCGCATCGGCGCAGTGCTGCGCAGCCACAGCTGGATGGTGGCGCCGCTGTTGATGGAGACGGTCTGTGCCTGGCTGACCAGCGGCAACGCGACACAGCTGGTGGAGTGGCAGATGGAGGAGATGCGCGCGCGCCAGCGACTGGCCCGCACGCTGCTGGCGGAGTGGTCGCCGGCGGCGCGGCCGTCCTCGTTCGATCTGTGGCTCGAGTTGCCCGAAGGGCAGCGCAGTCAGGCGATGGTCGCGTCATTGGCCGAGCGGGGGGTGCATGTCACCAGCGCCGAGCCCTTCTGTGTCGGCAATGAGCCGCCACCGCAGGCCATCCGGCTGTGCCTGAGCGCTGCCGAGAGCCGTGAGGCGCTGACCCACGCGCTGGAAATCGTGCGCGAGCAGCTGCAGGCGCCGCCTGCGCTGCGCCCCATGACACTCTAGCGCTTCGCCGCGCTCACTCCCGGCGGGTGCCGGACTCCTGCGCCAATCGGGCCTGCTTGAGCGGCACGCCCCAGCGATAGCCGCCGAGCCCGCCATCGCCGCGTACCACACGATGGCAAGGCGTCAGCAGAGCCAGCGGGTTGGCACCACAGGCATTGGCGACGGCGCGGCTGGCGGTCGGTCGCTCGAGCGCCTCGGCCAGCTGGCGGTAGGTCAGGGTATCGCCGCTCACGGTGGCGTTGAGCTGCTGCCAGACGCTCAATTGAAAGGCGGTGCCACGCACATCCAGCGGCAGTTCGAGCAGCAGTGCATGACTGGTCTCCGGTTGCTCGCACAGGGCGAGCAACCGTGCCCCCAGTGAGGCATGCAGCAGGCGACTGGCCGCGTGAGCGTTGCCGTCCTGGCCATCTGTCTCTGTCTCCATCTGCTGCCAGTTGGCCCTGGGCAGGCGTGCTTCCAGTGCCTGCTGGCCCGCCTCACGATTGTCGCTGAGCTGAATGACGACCACGCCACGCGCGCTGAGGCCTGCGCTCAGCCAGCAGGACTGTTCCGGTATCCCGAAGCGACACGGCCAATGCAATGCCAGCAGGTCTTCTCCCTTGCCGCCGGAGCGACGGGCACTGGGCGTGATGCCGTCCCTGCGCGCATAGGCGCGACTGCTGGAACGATAGCCGGCGGCGATGATCGCCTCGGTCACGCCATGGCCTTCCTCCAGCAGCGCATGGAACTGCATCTGGCGCAGACCTGCCGAGTACTCGGAAGGTGACAGGCCCAGCAGTGTCGTGAAGCGGCGCTGAAGATGCGAGGCGCTTATCCCGTGCTCCGTCGCCAGGCTTGCGAGTGTCGGGGTGGGCTCGCCTGCGGCGACGGCCTGCTCCAGCTGCCGGCACACCGTCAGCGGCCAGGGCGAGGCGGGGGTTGAGTCAGCAATCGCAGGTGTCGAGCTGGCGGCAGTGGAGGCGCGTGAAAGTGGGGCGTTCAATTCCGGCATCGTCGGTGCTCCAGACGTGGCCCTGACGGGATGGCGAGCCTGCTTGTCGGCCTGAGGGCGATCAGGTTTTTCGGGCGGCTCAGGATGACAGCGCCGACAGGCGCGCATGCCTGCGGCTCGCGCCGCGTGGGCGTCGGCAAACAGGCGCAGGTTGTCGCGGCGTGGCGCCGGGGATGGGCAGCCGATGCGACAGAAGATGCCAGTGGTGATCACGCCGTAGCGCAGCGCCTCCCCGGCGATCGGCTGGCGCGCCAGCAGACGCTGCCAGATGGCCTCATCGCACCCTTGAGCGTCGCCAGCGGCAGGTGGTGCCGTCATGCCTACCGCTGTCTTTTCGCCGGACACTGATGTCATCGTTCATCTCGCTGTGCAAGGTTCACGATCAGTATCGCCATCCGCTCGGGGCGGTGCACTCCGTATCTTGTGCTGACTGTCAGGATTGCGCTCGCAGCATTTGCCGGGAGTCGCTCAGAACTCGATGGATTCCTGGCGCTTCTCTTCTTCTTCGGCCTGCTTGCGCAGCTTCTTGCGGATGGCGGCCTTGTGGAAGCGCAGCTTCTGTTCCTGGGTTTCCAGGTTGAGTGGCGGCACCGGCACCGGCTGGCCGTTGGAATCGACCGCGACCATGGTCAGGTAGCAGCTGTTGGTATGGCGAATCAGGCGACCCTGGATGGATTCGGCGACCACCTTGATGCCGATTTCCATCGAGGAGCGGCCGACGTGATTGACCGAGGCCAGGAAGGTCACCAGCTCGCCGACGTGGATCGGCTGCTTGAAGCGCACCTGGTCGACCGAGAGGGTGACGACGTAGCTGCCGCTGTAGCGACTGGCACAGGCGTAGGCGACTTCATCCAGCTTCTTGAGGATGGCGCCACCGTGCACCTTGCCACTGAAGTTGGCCATGTCGGGGGTCATCAGCTCGGTCATGATCAACTGATGCTGGCCGGGCAGAGCTTCGTTGAGGGCGGTCTGTTCTGGCTGGTTCTCGCTCATGGGGGCGTCCTTCAGGCACGGGCCTGTCAGGTGAGTGGGAGCTGTCAGGGGCTCTCAGGTGAAGCAATGGCTCTGGCATGCCGCGCAGAGAGGGATAATGGCTAGTCTGCGGGATTCGTGACGTCTTGGCACCCCGTGAGCGGCATATCAGCTATCTATAAACGACCTTGCCCCCACAGTCGCCTGTGGGGGCAAGGAGCTTGCGGGGTTATCGGAAAGGCTATCTGAATCGCTGGCTGAAAAGGCTAGCTGACGCCGCCGTCAGCTAGGTATCAGAGCAGCGTCAGACCCAGCGAGATGATGATGCCGGTCACCAGCAGCTGCACCAGGCAGAAGCCCATGATGTCCTTGGCCTTGAGGCCGGCGATGGCGAGCACCGGCAGTGCCCAGAAGGGCTGCAGCATGTTGGTCCAGGCATCGCCCCAGGCGACGGCCATGGCGACGCGTGACAGGTCGGCACCCAATGCCTGGGCGGCGGGAATCATGACCGGTGCCTGCACGGCCCACTGACCGCCACCGGAGGGCACGAACAGATTGACGATACCGGCACTGATGAAGGACCAGAACGGCAGGCTGTCGGCGGTGGCAATCGACACGAAGCCTTCGGAGAGCGTGGCGGCCAGCCCCGACTGCACCATGATCGCCATGATGCCGGCGTAGAAGGGGAACTGGATGACGATGCCTGCGCCACCCTTGATGGCTTCATTCAGGCTGTCCAGCAGCTTGCGCGGCGTGCCATGCAGCACGATGGCCAGGAACAGGAAGCTGAAGTTGATCACGTTCAGGTTCAGTCCGCCGCCACGAATCACGAAGTGATCCACCAGCCAGGCGAGGCCGAACAGTCCGACGACCCAGGCGAGAATCGGCGAGTTCTCGAGACGCTCGGCGGGACGAGGCTGGTCGCTGATCTCGGTGTGCTTCTCCTCGAGCATGGCCGGGTCCACGTACACGCTTTCCTTCTCGAAGGGCATCATGGCGCGATTGACCAGCGGCATGATGATCAAGAGCGCCGCGACGATGGCGATATTGAAGAAGGCGAAGATGGTGTCCGAGGTGGGCACGATGCCGATGCTGTCCTCGGTGAAGTGGCCCGCGGTGGCGATGGTCAGCGGAATCGAGCCCGAGATGCCCGCATGCCAGATCACGAAACCGGAGTAGGCACTGGCGATCAGCAGGCGGTAATCGACCTTGATCATCCTGGCCAGCTGCTTGGCGAACAGTGCCCCGATGACCAGCCCGAAGCCCCAGTTGATCCAGCTGGCGATCAGCGACACGAAGGTGACCAGCATGATGGCGCTGCCGGGCGTTCTGGCCAGCGAGGCGATGCTGGCCAGGCCTTTCTTCACCGGCGGGGTGTTGGCGAGCATGAAGCCTGAGATCAACACCAGCAGCATCTGCATCGAGAAGGTCAGCAGATTCCAGAAGCCATCGCCCCAATAGCGCATCACCTCGGTGGGGGAGCGCTGCTCGATGAGCATGGCGGCTGCCGCTGCAACGACGGTCAGCAACAAGACGAAGATATAGGGGTCAGGCAGATAGCGCTCAACCAGCTTGACGGCTGGCCGTGATAGCGATTGCAGCATGTGAGAGTCCCTGTCGGCTTTTTATCAGTATGGGAAACGGGTTGGCACGCTCACATTAGTCCATTCACTATCAGGAGAATATCGCGCGATGGTCGAGTGGCACGCCAATGCCAGCGGCAAGCCTTTCAGCGCTGCATCAACCTGCTGGAGGCTCCAACGGGCATGGCATCAGCGCCAATGATGGCGGCGATGATGCAGGTAGTAGCCGCCGAGCACGGCAGAGCGCACGCTGGTGAACAGCAGGAAGGCCAGCCACAGTCCATGATTGCCGAAGCCTTCGAGCAACGGCCACAGGCCGATGAAGGCCAGCAGGGATACCACCAGCGTATTGCGCATTTCGCGCGTCGCCGTGGCACCGATGAAGATGCCGTCCAGCAGGTAGCTCCACACCGCGACCAGGGGCATGGCGACCATCCAGGGCAGATAGAGGGTGGCCAGGGCACGGACTTCGGGAATGTCGGTCAGCAGGTGGATCAACGCCGGCCCGCAGAGCCAGAGCAGGCCGCTGGCCGCTGTCGCGGTGATCAAGGAGAAACGGGTTGCCGCCCCCACGCTGCGCGCGAAGCGTTGCCAGTCGTTCTGGCCGACGGCTCGCCCGACTTCTGACTCCGCCGCCTGGGCGAAGCCATCCAGTGCATAGGACGTCATCATCACGAACTGCAGCAGCACCGCATTGGCCGCCAGAACATCATCGCCGAAGCTGGCACCCTGCGAGGTGAAATAGGCCGTCGCGCCCAGCAGGCACAGGGTGCGCACGAACAGATGCTGATTGACGCGGATCAGCGCGCCCCAGGCGGGGAGAGACAGCAGCGCTGCGCGGTCACTGCGCCCCGGCATGCGTCTGAGCTGGCGGGCGACCAGCCACAGGCCCGTGGCCAGCGCACAGTAGTCGGCGATCACGCTGGCCAGCGCCACGCCATCGCTGGTCATGCCCAGCCCGGGCACGAAGGCCAGGTCGAGCAGGATGTTGACGCCATTGGTCAGCACCAGGATGCCGAGCGTGACGCGCGAATTCCCCAGCCCCAGGAACCAGCCCAGAATCACGTAGTTGATCAGCACCGCCGGCGCCGACCACAGACGGATGCTGGCGTAGTCATGGGCCAGGGCACGCGTGGCCTCGCTGGCCTCCATCAGCGATAGTCCCAGGGTGATCAGCGGCGAGCCGGCGATGATCAACACCAGCCCGATGGCGAGTGCCAGCCCGATGCCCTGGCCCAGCAGGGTGCGCAGGCCATCGTGGTCTTCACGGCCATGGGCCTGTGCCGTCATGCCGGTCGTGCCCATGCGCAGGAACCCGAAGCCCCAGTACAGAAAGCTGAAGAGGACCGCGCCCAGCGTGACCGCGCCCAGATACACAGCATCCTCGAGATGCCCGACCACGGCGGTATCTACCAGCCCCAGCAACGGCACCGAAATGTTGGAAAGGATGATGGGCCAGGCCAGGCGCCACATATGGCGATCGGCGGAAGGCAGTGTGGCGGTCTTCAGGGAAGGGGCGGGCATGTTGGGTCCGAATGAGGGGTGAAGGTAAGGTCAGCCGGGAGCGGTCGCGTTGATCAGGATAAGGCCTGGCAGGGCTGGGCGTAATGGCGCTGGAGCGCTAATCTAGTTCTGGTGACTTGATGGCAAGGCCTGCCATGCGCCAGCCGAGAGATCCACTGGCGCGAAGACCCATAACAGGGACGCATGGAGCGTCCGGACGCAAGGGAACTGACTATGAAACGCACGATTTTTCAGCGAAGCACGCGATTGCGCACTGGGCTTGCAGCAGCTGGCATGACGCTGGTGCTGGCGACGCCGGTGCAGGCCATCGAGCTGCCCAGCGAGCAGGGTGACGACACACCCAGCGCAGGCATGATGGTGGCCGATGCCCTTATCGGACGTCCACTGTTGCTGGCCACGACCGTCGTGGGTGCTGCCATCTTTGTCGTGTCGGCTCCCTTCGCGGCCATGGGGCAGAATATCGATGAGACGGCGCGCGTACTGGTCGCGACCCCGGCGCAGGCGACTTTCGCTCGCTGCCTGGGTTGCAAGACCACGCGTGTCGATTGGGATTGAGGATGTCCTGATCGCGGCTGGTGAGCACGCGCCGCTCAGGGCTGGACACGACAACGCCGACCTCGAGGGTCGGCGTTGTCGTGTCTGAAGGGTGGTGAGAGAGGGGGTCAGTGCGCGGGTTGCCTGGCGTGGCTATCGGCTGCGGGCGGCAGTGAGTTGAAGCACAGCACGCGTTTGCGTCCGGCGCGTTTCGCCTCATAGAGCGCATTGTCGGCCATGTTGAACAGCGCGTCGGTGGCCTGGCTGTCATGTGGCGCATTGGCGACCCCGGCGGAGAAGCTCAAGCCGGTCAGCGGCCCCAGCGTCTCATGCTCGAAGACTTCTTCGTGGAAGGCTTCGAGAATGGCCTCGACGCGTGCACGTGATACCGCTGCGCTGGCACCGGGAATCAGGATCACGAACTCCTCGCCGCCGTAGCGACAGGCTTCATCGGAGCTGCGCAGCGACTCACGTATCAGGTTGGCCAGACGCGTGAGGACCTGATCGCCCATCTCGTGCCCGTAGGTATCGTTGACCTGCTTGAAGTGGTCGAGATCCAGCACCACCAGGGACAGCGGGTTGCCGATGCTGGCCTCGGCCAGTTTCTGGGGCAGCACCTCATTGAGGTGACGACGATTGAAGAGGCGCGTCAGCGTGTCCTTGCGCGCCTCATGTGCCAGACCCCGCTTCAACTGCAGGTCGGCCAGTGCCAGCATCACCAGGTGGCTGACATCTTCCGCCAGGGGCTGCAGGCGCTCCAGGCTGTCCTCTTCCGGCGGGATCAGCAGCACGAATTCCCCCACCTGGCCATCCCCGACCGTCAGCGTCTGCTTGAGGTGACGAGCATCTGTGGGTGGTGTTCCCCAGTTGATATGCATCGTCTGATTGATGTCATTCGGGTCATGCAGGGTCACGTTGCCTTCGCAGCCGGCGAACAGGCTGGGCAGACGAACATTGAGCTGGGTGATGATCTCATCGAGCTGGGAGCAGGTCAGCAGGCATTCCGCGAGGTGATGGATCTGGCTGCGGCTCTCGGAGAGTCGCGACAGCTTGAGGTTGGCGGCCTGCAGGTCGCGTTGGGCACGCTTGCGATCGGTGATGTCGTGAACGATGGAGAACAGCAGGGTACGGCCGTTCAGGTCCACCGGGCCGGTAAAGATCTCGACATCACGCAATTCACCGTTGGCAAGCTGATGGCTGGCCTCGAAGTGGTTGTCGGTACGGTTGACGACCGCACGAATGCGCTTGGAGAGCGACTGGCTGGCCAGCACGTTGATACGGCCCAGTGGCATGCCGCACATCTCGCCGATGCTGTAGCCATAGAAGTCGGCGGCGACCGGGTTGGCATCGATGATCTCGGCAAGCTCCGGGTCGATCAGCAGCTTGATGGCGTTGCCGGTGCTGAAGACTTCCTGATACAGGGTCGCGTTCTCTTCGAGCAACTCGATGGCGCGGCGGCGGTCCTCGATATTGTTGATCAATACCAGGGTGCGCTCCTCGCCCTCGAGCGGCGTGAGGGTGACTTCCGCCCAGAACATCTGCCCCGTGTCGGTCTGCATGTGGTATTCGTCCTGGAAGCTGCCGCCTTCGCGCTGCAGCTGGCCCCAGGCACGTTTCATGCGACTGATCTCATCCAGTGAGAACAGCCCCCACAGCGATTGCTGGAAAAGCTCGGCATCACTCTTGCCCAGCAGGGCATGCATGGCCGAGTTGGCATCCGCGATGGTGCCATCCCGGTCGGCGACGATGATGCCCACCGGGGCGGAGTGATAGATGGAGCGCAGGCGGGCACGGCTGCTGATCAGGCGTTGCTGCTGCTCCTTGATCCAGTCGATATCGCTGTGAGTACCGATCATGCGCAGGGGCCGGCCATCCTCGGCACGCTCCACCACGCGTCCCTGATCGAGAATCCACTTCCATTCACCGTTGCGCGTCAGCATGCGGTGCTCGTTGCGATATTCTGCGCTGTGGCCTTCAAAGTGCTGTTTCAGGTCGTCGAGGGTGCGCGGCATGTCATCCGGGTGGATGCGTGATTTCCACTCATCGAAGCTGCTGCCGATCTCGTGTTCCTGGAAGCCGAGCGTCGCCTTCCACTGCGGAGAGTAGAAGACGTGATCGGTATCCTGCTTCCAGTCCCAGACGCCGGCGCCTGAGCCTTCCAGCGCGAACTGCCAGCGTTGTTCGGCCTCGCCCAGGGCGTCACTCATCTTCTGCAGCTGCTGATAGGGGTAGACCATGCGCGATGAATAGATGGCGTGATAGATCATCGCGTAGGCCACCACCTTGTACAGATGGCCGAGCAGATTGAAGACATCGAAGGCAGTGGCATAGAGCGTGAAGCACAGCTCGGAAATCCCCGTGGCCAGCGCCGCGACCGCCAGCCAGCCGGCATTGGTGCCTTCAGGCAGTCGGCGCGCGCCGAGCAGAAGTACCGCGGCCAGCACAGCGCTCAGCGCCAGGGCCCACTCGTAGCCGATCTTCCAGGCGGTCAGGCCGCTGCCGACGATGAAGGTCTCTGGCAGGAAGTCGAGATGAAAGAGGCCTATCCAGCTCACCGCCAGCCCGATGGCGAGCGTCAAGCCAAAGGCCAGGGGCAGATAGCGACGCGGCACGGGGCGGGCTGTCAGCAGGCAGGGGGCCAGCAGCGCGATGATGAAGGCGGTCCGCCCTGCCAGCCAGAAGTGGATGGCCTTGCTGACGGAGGCTTCGCTGACGAAGTCGGGCATGCCGTCGTAGCTGAAGATATGCACCATGTCGAAGAAGGCGGAGAGCATGAAGGCGCATCCCATGACCAGAAAGCTGGTCGGCAGCGTCCGACGGTGCCCCTGGAAGATGGAGACGGCAGACATCAGTGCGACCAGTATCGCGCCCATTTCCAGCAGTGAATGCGGGACGAGGTAATGTCCGACCGAGCTGAACAGCTGCGGACGCGGCACCACGATCAAGACCACCATGATCGCCAGCATGACAAGCAGCATCGCCGTGCCGGCATTGGGCAGCTGTGTGCGTGTCCCCAGGAAGGGGCGCTTGAGAACGGTAGAGAGAGAGCGAGAGGACATGGGCAATCCGTGCGCGTGAAAGGGGATGACCGGTGACTGCGTAACTACAGGATAGAATAGATTGTTTACATTATCCTAACAGAAAATAACCTGACGTAGCGTTTGGTATTAATTGCGTAGCCGTTTAGGCAGGGGCCGAGAGCAGGTTGGGAGCCACGATGCTGTCTGGCCATGTCAGCAGCGGGGCCAGCAGGGAGGACGGCGGGAGCAGGCAATGGCGGGCAGCGCGCCGGGGGGGAGGTCTTGATCGCGAACGAAGTGTATCGCCAGCCGGCGTCTTTGCCCGTCGGCGCCTTTGCCCGTCGGTGTTAGTGCCACTCGGTTACGTTACCCGTTGGTGTCTTGCAGCAAGAGGCACCGCGTTGGCGAGTCTGGCGCTGAAGCGTCAGTCAGGGCCGAGCCTGAGGAAAGGACTTGAGGAAAGAGCTTATAGAGAGGGCTTGCGGAGAAAGCAGGAGGTGTCAGGCAAGAAGCAAGCAGCAACCGTCACGACGGATGTGGCGCAGTACAGGCCATGTCATCGCCATGACGGCTGCCGGAGCAGGCGGCAATCAGTTGCCGAGTGCGGCCGTGATGATGTGGTACTTGTCCATCAGCTCTTCCTGGCTTTCCTTGTTGGCCGGGTCGAGCGGGATGCAGTCGACAGGGCAGACCTGCTGACATTGCGGCTCATCGAAGTGTCCGACGCATTCGGTGCACAGGTCCGGGTCGATGACGTAGATCTCTTCCCCCGGCGAGATGGCCCCATTGGGACATTCCGGCTCGCAGACGTCGCAGTTGATGCACTCATCAGTGATGATCAGGGCCATGATGCTGTCCTCAGCTTGTGGCGGTGTCGTCGTCGGTAGCGGAGAAATGCCGGGCGAGGGTCTTGTCCACCAGCGGATGCACCAGACGCGACACATCACCGCCATGACGCGATATCTCGCGCACGATGGTCGATGAAATGTAGGAGTTCTGTAATTCCGGGGTCAGGAACAGGCTATCGACGTGCGGTGCCTGGGCCCGGTTCATGTTGGCCAGCTGCAGTTCGTACTCGAAGTCGGAGACCGCGCGCAGGCCGCGCAGAATGATACGCGCATTCTGCTGCTCAAGCAGCTCTGTCAGCAGGCAGCTGAAACCGATGACCTCGACATTGTCGAGATGCGCCAGAATCCGGCGTGCCAGATCGATGCGCATCTCCAGCGGCAGCGCGGGGCGTTTGCTGGGGCTGTAAGCCACCGCGACCACCACCTTGTCGAACAGGCGGGCGCCGCGCTCGATCAGGTCGGTATGGCCATTGGTGATCGGGTCGAAGGTGCCGGGATAGACGGCAATGTTCTTGGGCATGACGAACTCGAGCTCTGTCGGCAGCGGGTCAGCCTGGTGACCGGCTGCAGTGGACGACGAAGGATGAGGAGTCGCAGAAGGCCGGAGCGCAGTGGCTGTCGCGCCGCCGGCTCCCCCGGTACGCCGAGTGTAGAACCCCTCGCGCGGCTTGCCAGTCGCGGGAGGGGATTCGTCAGCGAGTGCGCAACCCGGGAGGGGTAGCGAGCCGGTCTTGCAGCGAGCCTGGCTTACAGCGAACCGAAGGGGTTGTCGACCTTGAGCGAGACGGGCTTCGCATAGCCGGGGATACGGATTTCGCGATCCGTGATCTCCAGCTCCGGACCTTCGAGCACGCCTTCACCGAAGCGATAGGTCGGCGTGAATTCGCCGCGCTGTGCCTTGTCCAGATAGTCGGCGCGACGCTGCTCGCAGAGACCGCTGCGCTCACGCCAGGCAGCCAGTGCTGCCTCACCATGTCGCGCCGCCAGCAACTTCAGCGTGACGTCTGCCGACAGCACCACGCCACTGGCGTTGTTGCCACCGAAGCCCTTGGCATTGATGAAGGCGACGTCTGCGGTGAACTCGCGCGCCTCGCGGCGGATGTCGAGGTGGCTGTGATGCACGTCATCGGCGATGGCATCCAGCGTCGGGATACCCGGCAGGATGCCGGTCGCCATGCTGCCGAGCGCCGACACTGCCTGATCGCCCGCGGCACTGCCCTGGCTGTGGCCGATGAAGGATTTTACTGCCACCACAGGCCAGGCCTGGATGTCGTTGGCGCGAGCCACTTCATTGAGCACGTGGGATTCGGTGGTGCGGTTCTTCGGCGTGGAGGTGGCATGGGCGTGCACGAAGCTGCGCTGGCGCACGCCTTCATCGCCGACGATATCGCGCGCCAGTGCCACCGCCTTGCTCAGCGTGATGTAGTTGCCGACGCCGGGCGCCGAGATGGAGCGCTTCCAGCCGTCGGCATTGACGAACACGTCCGGCACGCTGCCGATGATGCGAGCGCCGGTGTCCAGCGCCAGATCATCCGCCATCAGGATCACGAACTGGGTCGCTTCCGCGATGGTGAAGCCACAATTGCGCGCGAACGGGCGACAGGCCTTCTGGTAATCGCTGTCCGTGAGCACTTCCAGCGCGTCGAGGGCCTTGAGGCTCTCGTCATCGGCCAGGGCACCCATGCTGCGGAAGCCCTCGATGACTTCCGGCGTGATCGGCGCATCGGCGGTGCCGACCATCACCACACGGCGACGGCCGCTGCGGATGTCGTTCAGGCCCAGCTTCAGGTTGTAGAGGAAGCTTGCGCATGCGCCCATCGCGGCACCGGCGCCGCCGACATTGCCCAGCACGTAGGCATTGAGGAAGTCGGCGGGCATCTGGGCATAGCCCAGCGGCATCTGCTTGGAGGTGGCGCGCTCGCCGGCTACGAAGGACTTCATCAATCCGCCCCAGCCTTCGGCATCCATCTGGCCGATGGAGTTGCCGGCGTAGACGGCAATATCGTCCGGATCGAGGCTATCGCGCAGCGCATCCCAGTCCAGGCCGCTGTCGCCGAGGCAATCGCTGGCACCGAAGATGGTCATCGACAGGCCGCGCGGGTGATGCACGCTGCGATAGAGCTGCTCCGGCGCGAAGCCACTGGGCAGCTGACCCGCGGCGCGCACCAGCGCCTGACGATGATCGGGCAGCAGGACATCGAATTCGCCGGCCGGTACCGTGACTTCGACATGACGGTTATCCAGCTCGCGGATCTGCCAGTCAGCGGGCGGCTGTTCCGGCAGCTGGCGGCTGCGCAGCGTGAAGGTCAAGTCCTGGCCCAGCGTCAGCTTTGACTGACGATTGGCAGGAATGCCGGTCGCGTTGAAGCGCTCGTCTTCAATGCGACGAATCAGGGTGTGGGACAGCACCTGGTCTGCCAGACGCTCCGCAAGCGCCTGAGCCTCGGCGGGCTGGCCTTCGGCATCGAACCACTGGCCCTGATCATCGCAGCGGGCGAGGTTCATGAGCGACGCGAGACCCAGCAGGGTCTCTTGACGGTCTGTCTCCGGCAGGGAGTCGAGCACCGTGCGTCGGAACGCCTGATGGCCCGAAGTTCTGCCGGCGGCATTGACGCCGCCCATGCCGACGATCACCGGTAAGTGTGACAAGCCGCTTTCCTCGTAAAAATACTGTGAGTCGTTGGTCTGGGCGATACCTCTGCGGATATTCGTCCAAATGATGGGCGGATGATAACACCCCCTCAATACAGGCGTCATGCACCCCCGCCTCTACGCGGGCGCGCCAGCGAGCGCTTGCTGCGAACACTGTGCGATATCTCTGCGCTCAGTGCGAGTCTCGGCGGCCTGTTTTTGTACTCGTCATGGCGCGGGATGACAGTGATTAAACGTTTGTTTGATTTTCGGATCGCAAGCTGCCATTCTGTCGTGGCTGTTTGAGTTGGTGTAGGCGCGTGCCGCGAGGCAGGCGCCTTTTTTTGTGCCCAGCCCTTCCTGCGCCGCCAGCCCCGGATGGGCTGTACGCCACATGGCGCAGCCCGATGCAGGCGCATCTGCTAGACTCCGCGCGTGATTTTCCTGCCCGTTGCTATCGGAACTGCTGATGTACGCCAACTCCCGCCAGATCGATTCCCCCCAGACCGGCCCCCACGAGGATATCGAGCGTCGCGTGCGCCGTGCGATGGCGCATCCGCTGCGCAAACCCGTGGCGGAGCATACCCGCGAAGCGTTCCTGCAAGCGCAACAGTGGTTGTCGGCTCAGGCGAAGCCCCTGTGGCTGGACAGTGGCTGCGGCGTCGGGCGATCGACCCGTCAGCTGGCACTGGCGCATCCGGATCATGCCGTCATCGGCGTGGACCGCAGCGAAGACCGCCTCAGCCGCAAGCATGGCGAGCTGCCGGACAACGCCTTGCTGGTGCGCGCAGACCTCGTCGACTTCTGGCGCCTGGCGCTCGCCGCGGGCTGGGCACCTGCGCATCACACCCTGCTGTACCCCAATCCTTATCCCAAGGCGCGCCATCTCAAGATGCGCTGGCAGGGCCACCCGGTGTTTCCGATCATCATGGCGCTGGGCGGTCAGCTTGAGCTGCGCACCAACTGGGAGATCTACGCCCGGGAATTCGCCCAGGCCATCGGGCATGCCACCGGTGTCGAGGTGACGGCGCACGCCTTCGAGCCGCAGGGTGATTATCTGACGCACTTCGAGCGCAAGTATCACGAGTCTGGCCAGGCGCTGTGGCGACTCGAATGCCAGCTTGAACACACGCCCGAGCGCTACCCGCTGCAGGTCTGACGCGATTCACGCCGGTGGCAGGTTCTGGTTGGCGATAGCGGCGTGGCTGTTGTGGAAGGTGTCGCGCAGTGACTGGCGCAGCCAGCTGGCCGCGGGGCCGCGAGGGCTGTCGCGGCGCGAGATCAGTTCGATATCGATGTCGGCGGTGGCGCCCAGCGCACTCAAGTCCAGAATCTTCAGGCGTTGCTGGAAGGGCGGGTAGTGGGCGATATGGCGCGGAACCTGCGCCCAGCCCAGTCCGCGCGTCGTAAGCTCAGCCATCGCATAGAAGCTGTTGAGCTGCCAGAAGCGCTGTGAGCGCGGTCCCTCGTGGCCGGGTTCCAGTTGCTGGCGTTGGCCGATCATCAGCTGGCGGTGATCGGCCAGATCACTGTGGGTCGGGCTCTCGAGCTGGGCCAGCGGGTGATCGCGTGCCACGATCAGCACCTGCTCCAGTCGCCCCAGCGCCTCGCGCTCCAGCGCCATGACACCCAGCGGCTGATAGAACAGGATGCCGAGGTTGGCCTGGTGCTGCTCCACCCAGCGGGCCACCTCATCCTGCGCGCCATTGAGCAGATTCAGCGTCAGCGTCGGGTATTGCACCGCCATCTTTTCCAGTACCGCCATCACCGGCGGCATCTCTACCAGCGCCTCATCGATCGCCAGCGTCAGGCTGGCTTCCAGCCCCTGGCTGAGGGTGCGGGCGCGTGCCTCCAGGCGCTGGCACTGCACCAGCACGCTGTTGGCTTCATGCAGCATGGCCTCGCCCGCGGGCGTCAGCACCGGCGTGCGAGGGCCGCGATCGAACAGCTCGCAGCCCAGGTCCAGCTCCAGATTGGCGATGGCGGTGCTGACCGCGGACTGCGCGCGCCCCAGACGCCGCGCCGCCGCCGAGAACGAGCCCGCCTCCGCCACGCAGCGCAGTGTCTGCAGTTGCTCCAGTGTCCAGTTCATTGCCTCGCCTCGCGCCTTGATCTATCTGAATAATAGATGGATACCAACTTTAAACCATCTTGTATCTCTCTAGAATGCCTCCTCCATCCGCGTCGTTCAGCCCATTCGGCATCACGCGCGGTGATCGAGAGGAGGTATGACATGCGTTCCAAGAAAGAACGTCTGGCCCAGGCAGGATTGCTGGAATTGGGCGGCATCCTGATCGTGGCGCCGCTGTCGGCACTGGTCACGGGGCATGACCTGGCGAGCATGGGCAGCCTGGCGGTGGTGATGTCCACACTGGCGGTGATCTGGAGTACGGTCTGGAACTGGATGTTCGACCGCTGGGTGCCGACCCGCCAGCGCAGCGCGACCCAGCGCATCGCTCAGGCACTCGGCTTCGAGCTCGGCCTGGTACTGGTGACCGTCTTCATCGTGGCCGCCTGGCTCGACCTGGGGCTGTGGCAGGCATTGCTGCTGGATCTGGGCTTCGTTGCCTTCTTCCTGGTCTGGGCCATGATCTTCAATCCGCTGTTCGATGCCGTGATGAGTCGTCTGCTGGCGCGCAAGGCCGCGCGTGAGCAGCAGCTGGCCCCCCACAATACGAGGTGATTCGATGAGTTATGTCTTCCTGGCAGTGGCCATATTGGCAGAGGTCATCGCGACTAGCGCGCTCAAGGCCTCCGAGTCCTTTTCGCGACTCGGCCCCAGCGTGATCGTGGTGGTGGGCTATGGAATCGCCTTCTATTTCCTGACGCTGGTACTGCGTGATCTGCCGCTGGGCGTGACCTATGCGGTGTGGTCCGGGCTCGGCATCGTGCTGGTCACCGTGTTCGGTGCGGTGGTCTATCGCGAGATGCCGGATCTGCCGGCCATCCTGGGGCTGGCGATGATCGTGGGCGGTGTCGCCGTCCTGCATCTGTTTTCCAGCGCCAGTCCTCATTAAGCTAGGGGCATCACGGCGCCTCCCGGCTGTGACATGGATGCTCACCGACGACGTCACTGGATGCCTCATGCCCCTATTTCGCACTGCACCGACCTCTGCGCGACCCTCCCGACTGTCTCCTCTGTTGCCCTTGCTGAAGGCAGCGCGCCCCGCAGCAGCAGGCAAGTCGCTGCGTTTCACGCGCTCGCTGCGCCGACTGGCCATGGCGGCCGGTGCGACGCTTGTCGTGGCGGGCCCGGCGCAGGCGGCGGGCTTTGACAACCTGACGCGACTGACTGACAAGGGCTTCATCGTCAGTGCCCAGGCGCGCATGCTCGATACCGGCGAGACGCTGGCCTCGGTCAACCCCGACCAGCAACTGACGCCGGCTTCGCTGTCCAAGCTCTATATCGCCGGTGCGGCGCTGGACCGTTTCGGCCCGCAGTACCGTTTCTCCACGCGTCTGCGCAGCACGGGCACGATCAGCGGCGGCGTCTTGACCGGTGACCTGGTGCTCGAGGGCAGCGGCGACCCGGCGCTGACCAGTGAAGAGCTGTGGCGTCTGACCGAGGAGCTGCGCTTTCGGGGCATCCGCCGCGTCGAAGGGCGCCTGTTGATCAGTCAGTGGCGCTTCGGGCCGGTGCCCTGCATCAGTACCGATCGCTGCAATGCCTCGCGGCGTTCCAGCAATGCCTATGATGCGCTGCTGTCGTCCGCGGCCAGCAACTATGCCAGTTGGTGCGTGAAGGTGATGCCGGGCGCGGGCAGTCAGGCGCCGGCGCGACTGGCCAGCTGCGACACCACCCAGCCCACCGAGATCTTCGACAACCAGGTCACCACGGTCGGCGCGGGGGGCAAGAGCGCCATCAATGCCCGCCGCACCACCAGCAACGGTCGCGATACGCTGGTCGTCACCGGCACCATCGCCGCCGACAGCCAGCCGCGCAGCATCTACCGCGCCGTCTCCAATCCTGCGCTGTACACCGGTGAGCTGATGCGTGACATCCTGGCGCGCGCCGGGATCACGGTGACCGGCGGGGTGGACATCACCTCGACGGCGCCGCCCTCCAGCGCCGCGCAGCTCGGTAGTGTCGAAGGCAAGCCGATGCAGGAGTTGCTGACGCGCATGCTCAACTACTCCAACAACTTCATGGCGGACCAGCTGACGCTGGCGCTGGTCGGCGGCAGTCAGGCCACCTTGCGCCAGGGCGGCGCCAAGCTCGAGACCTTCGCCAGCGCGATTCCCGGTCACGGCCCGCTGACGATGTATTCCGGCAGCGGCCTGACCTCCCAGAACCGCACCAGCGTCAGTGGGCTGGTGGCGTTGCTCGACAGCATGTATCACCGCCCGGCGCTGTTCCCCACCTTCGTGGCGGGCCTGCAGGCACCGGTCAATGGCCCGATGCGCTTCATCCGCCGTGGCAGCGAGACCTTCCGCAATCACGTGATGGTCAAGACGGGCACGCTCAACAACCCGGTGCCGGTGCGCGCTATCTCGGGATACTTCCGCACGCAAAGTGGCCGCTGGGGCGCCTTCGCGGTGATGGTCAACGGCCGGGCGGCGGTGCCTTATCTGTCCTGGCCGCAGGTGCTGGATCCGGTCGCCGAGGACCTGACCGCGATGATCGAGCGCAACTGAGCTCCTGATCGCGAGCGCACGACACGAAAGCCCCGCCGATTGGCGGGGCTTTCGTGTTCATGGCCTGAGTGACAGACACAAAAAACCCCGCCCGAAGGCGGGGTGGTCCTCCACACGCCCGGCATGGCTGAGGGGAGGGCACTCGGGACGCTCGACAGGGCGCAACGAGATAACAAGAGCATAGCGTTGTGTGACGGCGTTGGCTAACGCCAAAATCGCTATTGCACCGCAACAATCAAGGACTTGAAGCGTTTTTGGCGCTGCGAGGGCAAATTTTCCGTCGCGGGTCGTGCGTCGAGTGTCTTCAGCGCGTCGGGTCGAGCAGCACACGACCGCTGACGCGTCCGTCGATCATCGCCTCGGCGCGTTCGGCGAGGCTTTCCAGGCCGACCGTCTCGAGCTGCATCTGGGCGTGCATCTCGTCCGGCAGGTCGGCCAGACGCTGCCAGACCTTTTGACGGCGTTCGGCATTGATCATGACGCTATCGACGCCCAGCAACGAGACACCGCGCAGGATGAACGGCATCACGCTGGTGGGCAGGTCGGCGCCCGCCGCGAGGCCCACGGCCGCCACCTTGCCATCGTAATTCATCTGCGCCAGCAGATTGGCCAGCACCTGGCCACCGGCGGTATCCACGGCGCCTGCCCAGCGGCTCTTTTCCAGCGGACGGCCCTTGTCCTCGAAATCACTGCGCAGATGGACCTCGCTCGCGCCCAGTGACTCGAGCCATTCGCGCTGCTCGGCCTTGCCGCTGACCGCGTGAACCTCGAAACCTTGTCTGGCCAGCATCTGCACGGCCCAGCTGCCGACCCCGCCGGTGGCGCCGGTGACGATCACCGGGCCCTGCTCGGGCGTCAGGCCGGCCTCCTCGAGACGCATCACGCACAGCATGGCGGTCAGGCCGGCGGTGCCGAAGGCCATGGCCTGCTCGGCGCTCAGATTGGCGGGGCGCTTGACCAGCCACTCGGGCTTGACGCGCATGCGCTCGGCCAGGCCGCCCCAATGGCGCTCGCCCACGCCCCAGCCGGTCAGGAGGACCTCATCGCCCGGCTGATAGTCCGGCGAGTCGGAAGCCTCGACGCGTCCCGCGAAATCGATGCCCGGCACGAAGGGCAGCTCGCGAACGATCTTGCCACGGCCGGTGATGGCCAGCGCGTCCTTGTAGTTGAGCCCGGAACGCTCGATGGCCACCGTGACAGGCAGGTCAGGTAGCTGATCGTCGGAAAGGTCGACGACTCGGGCGCGAGGTGTCTCTTCGTGCAGCATCAGTGCGCGGGACATGGCTGTCTCCTTGTGGATGGCGTTGGTGTTGGCGGTCTTCCTGCTTGAAGGGTGTCACGGCGTCTGATCGAGACGCGTCATCTCACAGTGCCTGCAAGCGACGCTGTGGGGAAGCCTCGCGATATCGACATTGGGATGAGACTGACGCAACCGGGGCCAGCCGGAGGTGCGGCTGGCCCCGGGAACAGGAGGCGCTGACTAGATGAAGCTGCGCACGGTGGCCAGCCCGACCAGCGTCATCAGCACCGTGTAGGGCAGCGCCATCCACACCATGCGCCCGTAGGAGAGCCTGACCAGTGGCGCGATGGCGGAGGTGAGCAGAAAGAGGAACGCCGCCTGGCCGTTGGGGGTCGCAACGCTGGGCAGGTTGGTGCCGGTGTTCACCGCGACCGCCAGCGCATGGAAGTGCTCGCGGCTGATATTGCCGGCCACGAACTCGTTCTTGACCTGGGTGATGTACACCGTGGCCACGAAGACATTGTCCGAGATGGCCGAGAGCAGCCCGTTGGCCAGAAACAGCGCGCCGGCCTGTTCCTCGATGGGCAGACTCAGTACCCATTGGATGAACGGCTGGAACAGATGCTGCTCGTGGATGACCGCGACGATGGTGAAGAACACCACCAGCAGCGAGGTGAAGGGCAGCGATTCCTGGAAGGCGCGGCCGATCTGGTGCTCATCGGTGATGCCATTGCCGGCGGTCAGCAGGATGATCACCGCCAGCCCGATCAGCCCGACCTCTGCCATGTGCAGTGCCAGCGCCAGTACCAGCAGCACGGCCACCACGGCCTGCACGATCAGCGCGGCGCGTTCCCGCGGCGTGCGCCGTGAATCCTGATGATGATCATAATCCTCGAGAATGCGTCGTACGCTGGCAGGCAGGCGCTGGCCGTAGCCGAACCAGCGGCCACGCTCCAGCAGCACGCACAGGGCGAGTCCGGCGAAGAAGGTCGGCACGGTGACCGGCGCCATGGCGAGGAAGAAGTCGATGAAGTCCCATTCGGCGGCCTTGGCGATCACCAGATTCTGCGGCTCGCCGATCATGGTGCTGACGCCTCCCAGCGCGGTCCCCACCGCGCCATGCATCAGCAGCGAGCGCAGAAAGCCGCGGAAATCCTCGAGGTCTTCACTGTGTACGGCCTCGACGCTGACATCGTTGGCATGGTCATGCTGGGTATCGAAATGCTTGCCCGAGGCCACCTTGTGATAGACGGAGTAGAAGCCCACCGCGATGCCGATGATCACCGCCGTCACCGTCAAGGCGTCGAGAAAGGCGGACAGCAGGGCGCTGGAGAGACAGAACATCAGCGACAGCCAGGTCTTGGAGCGCACGCCGAGGATGATCTTGGTGAAGGCATACAGCAGCAGCGGCTTCATGAAGTAGATGCCGGCCACCATGAACATCAGCAGCAGGATCACCGGCAGGTTGCGCTCCATCTCCTGCATGATGGCCTCCGGCGAGGCCATGCCGATGACGACGGCCTCCAGCGCCAGCAGACCGCCCGGCTGGAGGGGATAGCACTTGAGCGCCATCGCCAGCGTGAAGATGAATTCCCCCAGCAGCAGCCAGCCGACGATCACGCCACCTTGCGGGCCGCTGAACCACAGCAGCAGCGGATTGGTGATCAGAAACAGGCACATCAGCTGCTTGTACCAGCGTGGCGACTGGCCGAGGAAGTTGCGCGCCAGTCCGCGGCTGAGCGTCTGGCGTGTGTCGTGTGATAGCGAAGGCATGGGCAGTTCCCGGCGTTGATTTGTTGTTGTTGGAGGACGGGATCGGCAATGCCGCTTCAGCGCGTGCTTTGCTATCATCGCCGCCGTCATCGAGCGCCTGGCGGTATTAGAGCACGCCCGTCGATGAGGTCTCGGGTAGCCTTTGGTCGTGAAAATCGCGCAGGCAGCGCTGCGCTGTCGCTGGCCGGTGTGCTGCGAGCTCTCCCGAGGCGTGTTGCTGGCAGACGTCGTCCGATTGAAAGATCGGCCTTTGCAGCCTCCGTGCTGCTTCTGTACGAGACCCGAAGATGAAATCACGGCATACCGGCTTGACCCACCTCAAGCATTCCGCGCGTTACTCGCTCAAGGGCCTCAAGGCCGCCTGGAGCAACGAAGAGGCCTTCCGCCAGGAGATCGTGCTGTGCGCCTTGCTGCTGCCGTTTGCCTGGTGGATTGGCGACTCGCATGTCGAGTGGCTGCTGCTGGTCGGCTCCACGCTGATCGTGCTGATGGTCGAACTGCTCAACTCGGCGGTGGAATCCGCGATTGACCGCATCGGCCCGGAATTCCATGAGCTGTCCGGGCGCGCCAAGGACATGGGCTCGGCGGCGGTGATGATCAGCCTGATCTTCGCTGGCCTGACCTGGGGCACCTTGCTCTACGACAAGCTGTTCGGCTGAGCGACCAAGCCACGACCACATCAATGAAAGGGGGCGGCGGGCAGGCCGTGTCATGTGCCTGCGGCCTCCGTTATGCTGAGGGCTGGATCGAAGGAGACGACCATGCCCCAGCCATCCCCCGCGCAGTCCCGCCCACTGTTGCCCGCTGATTTCCTTGCGCCGTCATCGCTGCTGGCCGAGCAGTCGGCTGACAGCCGTGCCACGCTCGAGAGCGCCCTGCACGCAGCCCAGGAGCGTCTCGAAGAGAGCCTGACCCAGGCTGAGAACCTCAGCGAGATGCGTGGCGATGACAGCTCACCGCTTGCGACCTTTCTGGCCCTCGATGAGCGTCAGCGCAGCCAGCTGGGACGTCTGATCACGCTTTCCGACTTCGCGCTGGAGACGTTGTGCCGCCGCCCTGAACTGCTGTCCGAGCTGCTCGAGAGTGGCGAGCTGGAGCGCGCCTTGCCGGTCGCCCAGCTCACTGAGTGCCTCGCCGCCGGCCTCGCCAGCGCCGAAGATGAGAAGGCGATGCAGCAGGTGCTGCGGCGCTTCCGCCAGCTGCGCATGCTGGGCATCGTGTGGCGCGACCTCAACGGCGCCGACATGTGGCAGACCGCGGCGGCGGTCTCGCACCTCGCCGAAGTCACTCTCGAGGGCGCGCTTGGCTGGTTGGAAGCCTCGCTTGAGCCGCGTTATGGCCGCCCCGCGCCGGACCGCTTCGGCGAGCCGCAGCGGCTGGTGGTGCTCGGCATGGGCAAGCTGGGCGCCGGCGAGCTCAACCTCTCCTCCGATATCGATCTGATCTTCGCCTTCCCCGACAAGGGCGAGACATCGGGCGGTCGCAAGTCATTGGATCATCAGGAATATTTCACGCGTCTCGGCCAGAAGCTGATTGCCGCACTGGACGCGATGACCGCCGATGGCTTCGTGTTCCGCGTCGACATGCGGCTGCGTCCGCTGGGGGACGGCGGGCCACTGGTCGGCAGTTTCTCGATGCTGGCCAGCTACTATCAGGATCAGGGCCGCGAATGGGAGCGTTACGCGATGCTCAAGGCGCGCCCGGTAGCGGGCAGCGTCGCTGCCGGCGAGCGCCTGATCGCGCACCTGCGGCCCTTCGTCTATCGCAAGTATCTGGACTTTGGCGCCATCGAGTCGCTGCGCGAGATGAAGGCGATGATCAATCGCGAGGTCAAGCGGCGCGGGCTGTCCGACAACATCAAGCTCGGCTCCGGCGGCATTCGCGAGGTGGAGTTCGTCGCCCAGGCCTTCCAGCTGATTCGGGGCGGGCGTGAGTCGGAATTGCAGGTCACTTCACTCAAGCAGGCCTTTGCGCGCCTGCCAGCCCTGGGCTTGCTGCCGCAGGCGGTGGTGGATGAGCTGGTGCCGGATTACGTCTTCCTGCGCGATCTTGAGCACGCCCTGCAGGCGCAGGCCGACCGCCAGACCCAGACATTGCCGCTGGACCCGCTGGGCCGCGAGCGCCTCGCTCTGGCCATGAAGCTGCCCGATTGGGAGGCGCTCACCGCGCGTCTGGAAGAGGTGCGTACGCGCATCCGCCATCATTTCGACAACGTGATCGCCGCGCCGGAAGACGACGAGGCCGGGCAGGGCGAAGGCCAGCAGGCGCTGGATGAGTGGCGAGCACTGTGGCGTGGCGAGCTGACGGCCGAGGAGGGCGAGGCACTGCTCGCCGAGAGCGGCTTCGAGAGTGCCGCCGAGAGCTTCCGGCGTCTCGACAGCCTGCGGCGGTCACGTGCGGTGCAGGGCATGCAGCGCATCGGCTTTGATCGTCTCGATGCGCTGATGCCGCCATTGCTGCAGGCGCTGGGCTCGGCGGCGGGCGACCCCGAGAAGCCCGGCGAGCACGATGCCAGCCGAGTGCTGGAGCGCGTGTTGCCGCTGATCGAGGCGGTACTGCGCCGGACGGCCTATCTGGCGCTGCTGCGCGAGAATCCGGATGCGCTGGCGCAGTTGATGCGCCTGTGTGCGGCCAGCCCGTGGATCGCCGAACAGCTGGCGCGCTATCCGGTGCTGCTCGATGAGTTGCTCCACCCGCATAATCTGTACTCACCCGCCGACAAGACGCGTCTCGCCGATGAGCTGCGCACCGCACTGTCGCGCATTCCCGAAGATGATGAAGAGGCGTTGCTCGAGGCCTTGCGGGTGTTCCGCCACGCCCAGGTGCTGCACGTGGCGGCCTCCGATATCGCCGGTGCCCGCCCGCTGATGAAGGTCAGCGACTATCTGACCTTCATCGCTGAGGTGGTGCTGGAACAGGTGCTGGCGATGGCGTGGAAGACCCTGACCCGCAAGCATGGCTTCCCCATCGGGCGCGATGGCCAGCCGATCACCGGCGACAGCCTGAGTGGCAGCTTCGTGATCGTCGGCTACGGCAAGCTGGGTGGCATCGAGCTGGGCTATGGCTCGGATCTGGATCTCGTCTTCCTGCATGATGCGGCCAGCAAGGGCCAGACGGATGGCCCGCGGCCGCTGGACAACCCGCTGTTCTTCACGCGTCTGGGGCAGCGCATCATTCACCTGCTGACGGCGGTGACGCCGGCCGGTGCGCTCTACGAGGTCGACATGCGCCTGCGCCCGTCGGGCAATTCGGGGCTGCTGGTCTCGAGTCTGGCGGCCTTCCGGGACTATCAGCTCACGCAAGCCTGGACCTGGGAGCATCAGGCGCTGGTGCGCGCGCGGGCCGTGGCGGGTGACCCGGCGCTGGCGCTGGCCTTCGAGGAGGTGCGCCGTGAGGTGCTCGGTCAGCAGCGGGACGAGAAGGCGCTGCGTCAGGAGGTGATCGCCATGCGCCACAAGATGCGTGATCACCTGGGCAGCAGCGCCAAGGACCGCGAGGCCGGCCAGTTCCATCTCAAGCAGGATGCCGGCGGCATCGTCGACATCGAGTTTCTCGCCCAGTACTGCGTGCTGGCGCTGAGTCATCAGGTGCCTGCTCTGCTCGAGTGGAGCGACAACATGCGACTGCTGGAAACCCTCGAGTCCTGCGGACGGCTGCCGGGCGAGCAGGCCGGTGAGCTGCGCGAGGCCTATCTGGCCTATCGCGATGTCAGCCATCGCCTGGCGCTGGAGAAGCACGGCAGCCTGATGCGGCTGGAGCAGCACCCGGTGATTGCCGCCCACCGTGAACGGGTCATCACCCTCTGGCAGGCACTGCTGGGCGAAGATCAGGTCAGTCACGAGGAAGTTTAACGCCAAATCAATGCTCGCAATCCCCTGTCGCTGTCCCCAAGAAAGGGTGCACCAGACAACGTTGACAGGGGAGGTCAGCATGATGGAGTGGATTGCGAATCACTCGAAAACCATCTCGGCGATTGCCAGTATCGGCTCGTTCTTCATCTGGCTGGTCTACGCGCAGCTGCTGTATCACAACTTCCGTCGCCAGCGTCGCCCGCGGGTGCTGATCAATCGCGGCAAGTCCAAGGGTATCGACAGTCTGTGCATCGTCAGCAACATGAGTGCCGAATCGATCTTTATCGAGCACATCATCGCCCGTCTGGATACCAGTCATGGCAGCCTGCTGATGGATGTCACCGAGTTCGAACGCAGCTATCAGGAAGGTGACGAGCAGCGCAAGGATGCGCAGGACGATGACAGCGAACAGCCCGCGCAGGAGGCTTCCAGCAGCAGTGAATGGCGTATCTCCGATACCACGCGTCAGGGGCCGCTGGGCTCGGGCGACTTCCTGCATATCGGGACTTTCTCTGAAGTCATCGAGCGCATGGCGCGCCGCAATGGCATCTCGCTCGATGGTCACTGGCCCAGCAATGAGCAGCTGGAATTCCAGCGCCTGACGCTGAGCATCATCGGCATCTACGGCAGTGAGGACCATCCGATCGGTGTCGAGCGTGCCTTCCGCCTGCACGATGCCAATGGAGAATGTGCGCTGGTGCCGGAACGCTGGGATTCCAATCGCCTGTCATCACGCAGACAGCGTCACAAGTTGCGCAAGCTTTTGAATCGCATCAGTGGGGAGGACATCAGCGAGCAGTCCACCTTCCAGCCCCCGAGTGACGAGGAGTCGCGCAACAAGGCTTGATGAGCGCGGGTGTATGAGGCCAGAAATCCATGAACCATCGGACAGATGAGTGCCCGGGCGCACGCCAGCGGTGGCTGCACACTGTCAGGGCGACGAGGATGGGGTAGGCTTTCCAGAGCCCCATTCACGGAGAGTCTTCGGATGCAGGAACGCGTCACGCCCTTTCAGTTGTTCATCCTGGTGCTGTCGATCTATGTGATCGGCGCCATGGTGGTGGACCTCGTCTTTGTGTTGTCACCGCAGGTCCAGCGGTTGCTGGAATATATGGACTACGTGGTCTGCCTGTTCTTCTTCATCGATTTCTGCAAGCGCTTCGCCAGTGCCAAGAGCAAGCGTGAGTACATGAAGTGGGGCTGGATCGACCTGCTGGCCTGTATCCCGGCGGGACTCTTCCAGGGCGCGAGGCTGTTTCGCGTGGTGCAGGTGCTGCGAGTGCTGCGCGCCATCAAGTCGATGGAAATGATCTGGAAGCTGCTGTTCCGCAATCGGGCCGAGGGGGTCTTCGCCTCGGCGGCCACCGCCACGGTGCTGCTGGTGGTGTTCGGCGCCCTGACCATGCTGATGGTGGAGACACCCAATCCCGACAGCCCCATCAATACCGCCGAGGAGGCGTTGTGGTGGGCAGTGGTGACGGTGACCACCGTCGGCTATGGCGACTACTACCCCATCACGACGCTCGGTCGCGTGGTGGCGGTGCTGCTGATGGTCGGGGGCGTGGGGTTGTTCGGGAGTTTCGCCGCCTATATCAGCTCGATCTTCATCGAGGATGACAGCGAGCAGGAGGCCCGGGCGGCGCGTGCTCAGCGCGACATGACGCGGGCGCTCTATCATCAGATCAGCGAGCTGACGACGGAGGTGCGCGAGCTGCGTGAGCGGCTGGATCAGGTCGCGCAGGAGCGGGGCGAGTCGCTGGCTGAGCGTGAACGCCACCGCGAGGCGCTGCATCGTCAGGTGAATGAGGAGATGGAACAGCGCCTGGGGGATGCCGCTCCGCCAGACAGGGAGGGCCCCGCCGGCGAGCGTTGAGCCGGCAGGCAACAAAAAGCCCCTGACACCGTGAGGTGTCAGGGGCTTTTTTCGAACTGTCATCAGGCCTCAGGCAAGCAGGCACAGGCGCTGCGACTGCCGTGCATGCCGCAGGCGATGATCAGTCGAAGTTGCGCGAGTAGAAGATCTCGAGCATTTCACGACGCAGACGGCCTTCGATGTTGGTGGCTTCCTCGAAGGTCAGCTCGCGACGCGAGGTGCCGAAGAGGTAGTTGTCCAGTTCGAAGTCCTTGAGCAGCATCTTGGTGTGGAACATGTTCTCTTGATACACGTTCACATCGACCATCTGGTAGGCACGCTTGGTGTCTTCCGCCAGGTAATCCTGGATGGAGGTGATGTCGTGATCGATGAACAGCTTCTTGCCATCCACGTCGCGCGTGAAGCCACGCACGCGGTAGTCCATGGTCACGATATCGGAATCGAAGCTGTGGATCAGATAGTTCAGCGCCTTCAGCGGGCTGATCATGCCACAGGTCGAGACATCGATATCGAGACGGAAGGTGCTGATGCCGTTGTCCGGGTGGGACTCGGGATAGGTGTGCACCGTGACGTGAGACTTGTCCAGATGGCCGACGACCGTTTCCGGCAGCGGGCCCGGGCCCGGCGCGGTCTGGGACACGTCCTGCTCTTCCAGCTCGTGCTCGGCGATCAGGATGGTCACGCTGGCGCCATGCGGCTCATAGTCCTGGCGTGCGATGTTCAGCACGTGGGCACCGATGATGTTGGTGACATCCTTGAGGATCTGGGTAAGACGCTCGGCATTGTAGAGCTCATCGATATAATCGATATACGCCGTGCGCTGCTCTTCGGTCTGCGCGTAGCAGATGTCGTAGATATTGAAGCTCAACGAACTGGTGAGGTTGTTGAACCCGTGAAGGCGGAGTTGATCGCTCACGTCCAGGCCTCCTTGAAATGGGAGGGTGGTATGACATCCGATGCGCCATTGCAATGGGGCAGAGGCAGGCATCGGGCCGAAGAGGACATCTCGAAAGGCCCGTCCCGAGCGCTGGCAGCATGACTCACAGGGAGCTTTGCATGCTATCTTTGCCACGAGACGACCGGTGAGACGACCGGTTTGAGGGGCGTATTATGCACAGGCAGGGCTGACACGCCAGCGACAATTCCCGCCGATCCTGGCGAGACGTCCTCAGTGGTGCGTTCCCTCCCGCCGTCGGTGGGGCCTTGAGCGGCGGGAGGGCGAGGCGTGATCAGGCCGTGATGTCGATGACTTCGTAGGAGTGAGTGATCTCGACACCCCCGGCGCTCAGCATCAGGGAGGCGCTGCAGTACTTCTCGGCGGACAGCTCGACGGCACGCTTTACCTGGGATTCCTTGAGGTTGCGACCGGTGACCACGAACTTGACGTGAATCTTCGTGAACACGCTCGGCACGCTATCGGCGCGCTCGGCGCTCAGTTCGGCGTGACAGTCGGTGACCTGCTGGCGGGCCTTTTCCAGAATCTGGATGACATCGAAGCTGGTGCAGCCGCCCAGACCCATCAACAGCATTTCCATCGGACGCGGACCGGTGTTGCGGCCGCCGTTGTCCGGATTGCCGTCCATGACCACGCTGTGGCCGCTGCCGGATTCGGCGAGGAACTGGCGACCATCGGTCCATTTGATGCTGGCGTTCATTGCCATGTCGGAACTTCTCCTTCTGATAAGTCGTTGATGCGCCACCGGCCCGGCGCTAGTGGCTATAAAGGCCAGGGGCGATAGGAATAAGGGCGCGGTGAGCACGATGGCGCACAGGGTAGCATTGTCATCGGCGTGCCCGGAGGAACGTCCAGCGCTGAGCTTATATCGCGCTGGCTCAGGCCCTGGCGTGGCTCAGCAGCTCATCCAGCTCGGCCAGACGCTGTGGGGTGCCGACATCGATCCAGGTGCCGCGATGATGCAGGCCGCGCACCTCGCCATGCTGCATGGCCTCACGCAGCAGCGGCGCCAGCTTGAAGACGCTGTCAGGGCCCTGGTAGGCCGGCGTCTCGGCGATGGCGCGGCGGATCAGGCGTGGTGACAGCCACGACACACCGGAGAAGGTCAGCCGGCTGCCGGCCTGCTCTTCCTGCTCATCTTTCTCGTCCTGCTCGTCACTCGCGGCGTCGGCTTCATCCTTCACTATCCCCGTCGGGGTGAGCAGGAAGTCCCCGCGAGGATGATGTGGCGGGTTATCCACCAGCACCAGCCCCGCCAGCGCCTGCGGCTGGTCGGCGAGCGGGGCCAGTGAATGGCTCGCCAGCGCCTGGATGGTCAGCAGCGTGAGGTCGACGTCACACCAGACATCGCCATTGATCAGCAGGAAGGGCGTGTCATCGCCTGCGTCCTGCGTCAGCGCATCGGAGAGTGACAGGGCGCGAGCGATGCCGCCGCCGGTTTCCAGCGGCGTCTCCTCGCGCGAGAAGATCAGCGTCAGGCGGCGCTTGCGCCCCTGCCAGCAAGCCTCGAGCTGGCCCTTGGCATTCGGCTTCGCGGCGAAGTGGCTCAGAATCCTGTCGGCCAGGTGGCCGACATTGATGACGACCCTGTCCACATCGATCGCTTCCAGGCGCAGCAGATGGTGCTCCAGCAACGGCAGCCCGGCGACTTCCAGCAACGGCTTGGGGGTGTGGTCGGTCAGCGGGCGCATGCGCGTGCCGAAACCGGCCGCCAGAATCATCGCGCGCATCAGTGGCTCCCTGACTCGTTGTCGGTATTTGCTGCGCTTTCCTTATTCTCCTCACTTGCCGCAGCGCTCTTCGCCGAAGCGGCGGCCGCATTGCGCTGCAGGCGGGCGGCGCGATCGGCGAGGGCTGCCAGCTCATCGTAATCATCGAGGTTGATCTCGGGGCGCTCGCCATTGGCGAGACGCAGATCGCGCGCCTCGCATTCCTCGGCCAGCCGCAGCGACAGCGCCGGCGTCAGCACCTCATCCAGCCAGTGGGTGAAGGAGATCAGTTCCGGGCAGAAGGCCAGACCTTCGCGCAGGTGGCCGAGGAAGCGCGGCATCAGCGTCAGGTAACGGGGCTTGGCGTCCCGCAGCGTCAGGCGCGCGAAGATGCCGAGAATCTTGAGATTGCGCTGCACGCCCATGCGCTCGACGCTCTGGCGGTATTCCAGCGGGCTCGGTGCCGGCAGGCCGGCCGCGGCGTAGCGTGGCAAGGCGGCCAGACGCGCCTGTTCGATCCAGCGTGCCATGGCGGGTTCCGGCCAGCGCCAGTGACGGTCGCGCAGCAGCGAGATCAGATCGTAGTTCTCGGGGCCGCTGACGGCGTCCTGAAAATCGATGATCCACAGCCGGGGCTGGTGCTGGGATGCCGACTGATGCAGGAACAGGTTCTGGGCATGGAAGTCGCGATGCACGCTCACCACCGGTTGCGCGCTGGCGGCCGCGAGCAATTGGTCAGTCAGCTTGTTCCAGGCGGCGTAGCGGCGGTCATGCGGCATGTCGAGCAGCTGGCCGAGACACCACTCCGGAAACAGCGCCAGTTCGGCGGACAGGCGGGCGTCGTCATAGGCAGGCAGGTTGCCGGGCGGCAGTTGATGCAGCTGCTCGAGCAGCCCGATGGCTTCGCCATAGTAGTGGTCGGCGTGCTCGGTGCTGGTCAGGGCGGTCATCAGCGGGGTGTCGCCGAGGTCTTCCAGCTCCAGAAAGCCGAGTGTCTCGTCGAAGGCGAAGACCTCGGGCAGCGGCAGGCCGGCGTCACGCCATTGGCGGGCGATGGCGACGAAGCCGTGGCTGTCTTCCTTCTCGGGCGGGGCGTCCATCAGGATGCGCGCCGGCATGGCCGGGTCGAGTTCCTCGAGGTGCAGGCGGAAATAGCGGCGGAAGCTGGCGTCGTCAGCCACGGCGCTCATGCGCACGGCCTCTGGCGTGAGGTCGTGGCGGGCGGCGGCCCAGGCGTGCAGCGCCTGGCGGCGGGCGTCGGATGTCATGGGGCTTGGGCTCCTGTCGGCGTGTGCGGGGCCGGCTGTCAGTTGACGCCTGTGCCGCGGCCCCGCATGCTGTCGTGTGGTGACGAGAAGGCAGGCGGAACCGGCAAGCAGGAAGGCCGGTTGCTGGGCCTGTATAATACCGATTCCCCCAGCCAAGGACACAGAGCAGCCATGGCCCAGCGCAGCCATTCATCCCATCCGGGCAAGCCGACGACCGCTCCCGGGCGACGTCAGCGTCGCTTCGCGACTCCCTCTCTGTCTGCTCATTCCCGGCAGGCACCGATAGCCCGATTGGGCGATGACCGCCCGGTCTGGCAGCTCAAGCCACTGGTTTTCCGTCTGTTGTGGACCCTGGCGCCACTGGCCGCCGGTGCCCCTCTGATGGCACAGGCCGCTCCGCCCGAGCCCCTGTCAGCCAGTCAGCTCGACTGGCAGCCCTATGATGAGGTGCCGCAGGGCAAGCTGTGCTCCGGGCGCTATGTCACGCCGGCCTACCGTATCGAAGCGGGCGACACGCCGGAGCAGGTCACGACCTCGGCCGACAAGGCCAACTACGGCAACGATGGCGTCGCCACCCTGATGGGGGAGGTGGTGCTGCGCCGCGGCGATTCCCAGCTGGAATCGCCCGAGGTCAGCGTCAACGAGGCGCGTGACACCGCCACCGCCAAGGGACCTGTCACCTATCGCCAGCCCGGGGTCCTGCTGCGCGGCGACGACGCGCGGGTCTCGCTCAACAGCGATGCGGCCAGCGTCGACAACGGCCACTACGTCTTTCACGAGCAGCATGTGCGCGGCGACGCGGTGCAGCTGGCGCGTCTCGAGGATGGTCGCTACCGCCTGAAGGATGCCAGCTTCACCTCCTGTGAGCCGGGCAACAGCCTGTGGCGCCTGGTCGGCAGCGACATCACCATCGATCAGGACTCCGGCTGGGGAACGGCCAAGCATGCGCGCATGGAAATGGGCGGCGTGCCGGTCTTCTACTGGCCCTACGTGCGCTTCCCGGTCGATGACCGTCGCCACACGGGCCTGCTGTGGCCGCAGTTCAGCTACACCAGCTCCAGCGGCTTCGACTATGCCCAGCCGATCTACCTGAATCTGGCCCCCAATTACGATGCCACCCTCACGCCGCGTTACATCTCCGAGCGTGGCGAGATGCTGGAAGGCGAATTCCGCTATCTATTGCCGCGTGGCGATGAAGGCAGCATCGAGGGCGCCTGGCTCGCCGATGACGATGGCGGCAGCGACCCCGACGATGACGAGGAAGACCTGATCGGCGAGGACCGCTGGTACATCAACTACCAGCATGCTGGCCGCTATGACGCCCGTACCGACTATCAGTTGAAGTACGGCGCCGCCTCCGATGGCAACTATTTCGACGACTTCGGGCGCAATTTCGGGGAAACGGAAACCGATAGCCTCGAGCGTCTGGCACAGCTCGATTACCACGGCGATGTCTGGGACCTGCAGTTCAAGGCGCAGGGCTACCAGCGCATGGACTACCCGCTGGATAACGATGACAAGCCGTTCTACCGTCTGCCGAGTCTGACCGCGGATGGTCGCTGGAGTCAGTCCAACGGCTTCTACGAAGAGTGGAATTCCAACGCGACCTACTTCTGGCGTGATGTCGATGAGACGGATACCGACATCGACGAAGACCAGGCCGCCAATGGTTCGCGCCTGCGTCTGGCGCCGGCGCTGGGCTGGCGCAGCGATCAGAGCTGGAGCTTCATCGAGCCGCGCGCGCAGCTGGTCAGCCTGTCATACAGCCTGGACTACGGTGATCGCGAGACGGACCGCAGTACCAGTCCGTCCGCCACCATCCCGGTGCTGTCGCTGGACAGCGGCCTGATCTTCGATCGCGAGACCGAATGGTTCGGCGACGGCTATACCCAGACGCTGGAACCGCGCCTCTATTACGCCTACGTGCCGGAGGTCGACCAGTCCGATCTGCCCGACTTCGACACCTCGGAAGACGCCTTCAGCTGGAATCAGCTGTGGTCTCCGTACCGCTTCAGCGGGGGTGACCGCGTCGGCGATACCAACAAGGTCTCCTACGGCGTGTCTTCGCGCTTCATCAGCGATGAAAGCGGCCGTGAACGCCTCAAGCTGGGCGTCGGCCAGTCGAGCTACCTGTCGGACCGCAACATCGACATGGACGGTGATCCGGACAAGACCTCACGCTCCGACTTCGACAGCTACTCCGACTACTATCGTGCGACGCGTGACCGCTCGCCGGTGGTCTTCCAGGCCGATGTGGTGCTCAACGACCAGTGGACCGCCTCCCAGGCCGTGTTCCAGGATTTCGATCGTGGCGTGACCGAAAGTGCCCAGACCTCGCTGCGTTATCGTGCGGAACAGGGCACGGTACTGAACTTTGGCTTCAATCGTGAGATCGAAGGCTTCGTGCCTTACGACGATGAGGACGAGGATGACGTGCTGGGCTATACCCGCAACGAGTGGGATTTCTCCTTCGCGACGCCGATGAGCGAGAGCTGGTCGCTGCTGGGCCGCTACATGTATGACAGCACCAATTCCCGTTCACTGGAGAAGGTGTTGGGCGTGCAGTACAACGATTGCTGCTACGGCGTGCAGGTCACCTGGCGTGAATGGCAGGATGACAACGACACCGCCAACACCATCTCGGATGACGAAGAGAAGAATGGCATCTTCCTGACCTTTGAATTCAAGGGCTTGGGAGGCGTCGGCCAGAGTGCTGACAGCTACCTGGAACAGGCCGTACCGGGCTATCGCAACGCGGGCTTCTGAGTCGCCGCGCCAGGCCGTGAATGACGCCAAGGCGCCGCCGCAGGGTGGCGCCATCAACATTTTTACGCCGAGAGAACATGTGATGCGCAAGACCCTGATTGCCCCGCTGGGGCTGGCATTTGTGCTGGCGAGTCTGCCGGCCGGTGCCGCCGAGTTGCTCGACCGCGTGGTTGCCGTGGTCAACAAGGACGCCATCATGCAAAGCGACATGGAGCAGCGCGTCACCCAGGCGAGTCAGCAGTTGCAGAGCCGTGGCATCAACCTGCCGCCGCGCGACGTGCTGGAGCGTCAGGTTCTTGATCGTATGGTCAACGAGCAGATTCAGCTGCAGCTGGCGGAACAGGCCAACCTCAGCATCGACGATACCCAGCTCAACGCCACCCTGCGCGGCATCGCCAAGGACAACGGCATGAGCCTGGAAGCCTTCGCCGACAAGCTCGAGCAGGACGGCATGTCACTGGCCCAGGTGCGCGATCAGGTGCGTCGTGAGCTGCTGGTGCAGCAGATCCAGCAGCGCAGCGTGGCCAGCCGGGTGCGGATCTCGGATCGTGAGATAGACCGCTATCTCAATCAGCAGAATGTCGGCAGCGACGTCCAGTACCATCTGGCCCACCTGCTGGTGGCACTGCCCCAGGAGCCGACGCCGGACCAGGTCAAGGCCGCGCGCGCCAAGGCCGACAGCCTGCGCCAGCAGATCGAGCAGGGCACCGATTTCGCCCAGCTGGCTGCCGCCGAATCCGCCGGCAGTCAGGCACTGAGCGGCGGCGATCTCGGCTGGCGTTCCGGCGGTGAGCTGCCGACGGTGTTCGCCGATGTCATCCCGAACATGCAGGCCGGTCAGGTCTCCGAGCCGCTGCGCAGTGCCAGCGGTTATCACCTCGTCAAGCTGATCGAGAAGCGTGGCGCGGGCAAGGCGTTGATCTCCCAGACGCGCGCTCGCCACATCCTGATCCAGCCCAACCCGAACCTCAGCGATCAGCAGGCGCTTGAGCGTGCCGAGTCCATTCGCCGCCGTCTGCTGGGGGGCGAGGACTTCGCCGCGCTGGCTCAGGAATTCAGCGACGACAAGGGCAGCTCCCTCAAGGGTGGCGAGCTGGGTTGGGTCAGCCCGGGCCAGACGGTCTCCTCCTTCGAGACGGCCATGAATGGCCTGGACGTGGGCGAGATCAGCCAGCCGGTCAAGAGCCGCTTCGGCTATCACATCATCGAAGTCGAGGAGCGTCGCCAGCAGGATGTGACCAACTCCAGCCAGCGTGACAAGGTGCGCAAGACCCTGTTCCAGCGCAAGCTCAATGATGAGCTCGAAGCCTGGCAGCAGCAGGTGCGTGCCGAGGCCTATGTCGACAACCGTCTCGATGAGCAGTAAGTCCGAGTGGAGCAGCGAGACACCGTCATGAATCGTCGCGAAGAGACTGCGCCCGACATCATCGCCCTGACCGCCGGTGAGCCGGCGGGCATCGGCCCGGAACTGCTGGTCATGCTGGCCGGTCAGGCGGAAGCGTTCCCCGCGCAGCTGGTCGCCGTGGCAGACCCCGCCTTGCTGGTCAGTCGTGCCCGCCTGCTGGGACTGCCGCTGGTGGTGCATGAGCTGGCGCCGGGTGACCCGCTGCCGCCGGCCCGCAATGGTGAGCTGGCCGTATGGCCGGTGCCGCTGGCAGTGCCCAGCGAGCCGGGCGTGATCGATGCGCGCAATGGCGATCATGTGCTGGCGATGCTGGATGTCGCCATCGCCGCCTGCCAGGCGGGTCATGCCAGTGCGATGGTGACGGCGCCGTTGTCCAAGGCCGCCGTGATCGAGGCCGGGCATGCGGGCTTCACCGGCCACACCGAATACCTGCGCGATGTCTGCGGGGTCGAGGAAGTGGTCATGATGCTGGCATGCCCCGGGCTGCGGGTGGCGCTGGCCACCACGCACCTGCCGCTGCGCGAGGTGGCCGATGCCATCACGCCCGAGGGCCTGACGCGGGTGATGAAGATCCTCGCGAAGGATCTGACGCGCTACTTCGGCTGTGCCGCGCCGCGCATCGCGGTGTGCGGGCTCAATCCGCATGCCGGCGAGGGCGGGCACCTGGGGCATGAGGAGATCGAGGTGATTTCCCCGACGCTCGACGCCCTGCGCGCGACCGGCATGCAGCTGGATGGCCCGCTGCCGGCCGATACCCTGTTCACGCCGCGGCATCTGGAGGGCGTGGATGCGGTACTGGCGATGTACCACGACCAGGGCCTGCCGGTGCTCAAGTATGCCGGCTTCGGTGAAGCCGCCAACATCACGCTGGGCCTGCCGATCGTGCGTACCTCCGTGGATCACGGCACGGCGCTGGACCTCGCCGGCAGCGGACGTGCCGACGTCGGCAGCCTGTTGCAGGCCGTGCGTGTCGCCATCGAGATGGCAGCCGCCGCGCGAGCCTGAGATAATCCCCGCATCACTCGGGCGTGACCGCATGGCGGCACGTCAGGCGTGCGCCACAGCGTGGCGTCTCGCTACCCCAGTCATTCGACCATCGAGGATGGTCTCGCCGCCCCGGTCTGCCTGTGTCCCTGCAGGCCATGGCGGCGTCTTGTTGTCGGGAATCCCGACGGATTCCCAGGAGGAAGGTCAGTCCCATGTCCCAACATTTCCCCGCGCATCGCGCTCGCAAGCGTTTCGGTCAGAACTTTCTGCAGGACCTTGGCGTCATCTCCCGCATCGTGAATGCCATTCGTCCCGCGGAAGGCGAGCGCCTGGTCGAGATCGGCCCGGGGCAGGGTGCCTTGACCGGCCCGCTGCTGGAAGCGGCAGGCAAGCTGGAAGTCATCGAGCTGGACCGTGACCTCATCCCGGGTCTGCGCGTGCAGTTCTTCAACTACCCGGACTTCGTGATCCACGAAGGCGATGCCCTGCGCTTCGATTTCCCGGAGCTGGTCGGTGATGGCCCGGCGCTGCGCGTGGTCGGCAATCTGCCGTACAACATCTCCACCCCGCTGATCTTCCACCTGCTGGAAGCACGCGGCGCGATCTCCGACATGCACTTCATGCTGCAGAAGGAAGTCGTCGAGCGTCTGGCCGCCGAGCCGGGTGGCACCGACTGGGGCCGCCTGTCGGTGATGACCCAGTATTACTGCGCGGTGGAAAATCTGTTCCTGGTGCCGCCGAGCGCCTTCTTCCCGGCGCCGAAGGTGGATTCCGCCATCGTGCGTCTGGTACCGCACCGTGAATTGCCGCATCCGGCCAAGGACGAGAAGCTGCTCGCCGTCATCGTGCGCGAAGCCTTCTCCCAGCGCCGCAAGACGCTGCGCAACAACTTCAAGAGCCGCATCGATGCCGACCAGCTGACCGCGCTGGGCATCGACCCCTCGCGTCGTCCGCAGACACTGACCGTCGCTGAGCTGGTGATGATCAGCAACCACCTCAGTGAGCAGGGCATGACGGTGGACAAGGCCGACAAGGCACCGAAGAAGCGTCCGCGCAGCAATGTCGGCCACGGTGCGCCGGCAGCCGACAGTGCCAGTGATAGTCATCGTGATAGCGACAGTGGCGAGCGCCTCGATGCCGAGAGCGATGCCAAGGGCGACGCCCGCAATGCCAGCGACCACGACGCATGAGTCGCGTGGCGGACATCCGTATCGACGCCGTACCCGAGTACTGCGCCGACGAGAGTCGTCCGAGCGAGAACCGACACGTGTTCCGCTACACCATCACCGTGCACAACGGGACGGATGAGACCGTGCAGCTGCTGGCGCGCTACTGGAAGATCACCCAGGGCAGCGGCGATGAGCAGGAAGTGCGTGGCAAGGGCGTGGTCGGCAAGCAGCCGCTGATCGCGCCCGGCGAGAGCTTTCGCTATACCTCGCGCGCCGTGCTCGACATGCCGGTCGGCGTGATGCAGGGGGCCTATACCTTCTGTGACGCGACCCATGCGCGCACCTTCGAGGTCGCCATCGCACCGTTCCGTCTCGCCGGTCCGCATCAGGTTCACTAGGGTGGCCGCGTGACGCAGCGTTTCGTATTCAAGACAGCAAGTCAGGCCGCCACGGCGGTCAGGGAGTGGGCATGACGCAGTGGGCGATTGGCGATTTGCAGGGCTGCCATCAAGAGTTTGAACTTCTGTTGCAGCGCCTCGATTTCACGCCGGGGCGCGATGTGCTGTGGCTGGCGGGAGACCTGGTCAATCGCGGGCCGGGCTCGCTGGAGTGCCTGCGTCTGGTCAAGTCGCTGGGCGATGATGCGCGGGTGGTGCTGGGCAACCATGACCTCCACCTGCTGGCGGTGGCCGAAGGCTTCAGCCGTCACAAGCGCTCCGATACGCTGACGCCGATTCTCGAGGCGCCGGACCGTGAGGAGCTGCTGGACTGGCTGCGTCGTCAGCCGCTGATGGTGGATGCGCTGGTCGGCAATCGCCGCACGGTGATGAGCCATGCCGGCGTGTTGCCGAGCTGGACGCTGGACCAGGCGGCCGGTTATGCCCGCGAAGCGCATGCCGTGCTGGCGGGCGACGACTATCGAGGCTTTCTCGGCGAGATGTACGGCAATACGCCGGACCGCTGGCAGGAGGATCTCGAAGGCACGCCGCGCCTGCGCTGTATCGTCAATGTCTTCACGCGCATGCGCTTTCTGCACAGTGATGGCCGACTGGATTTCGCGGCCAAGGAAGGGCTGGACAGCGCGCCGGAGGGGAGCCGTCCCTGGTTCCAGTATCCGCGTCCCGAAGGGGCTTGGGATGATTCGCCGCGCCTGCTGTTCGGTCACTGGGCTGCTCTGGAAGGCGAGGCACCGGCGGCGCGTCAGGATGTCGAGGCGCTGGACACCGGCTGCGTGTGGGGCGGTGGCCTGACGGCGCTCAATCTCGAGACGGAAGAGCGCGTCTTCGAGCCGGCGCTGATCTCGCGCTGAGCGCCCTCCCGTCGCCAGTGACAGCAGGTCTGCCGTCGCTGGCGAATGCCTTTCCCTTACTCAACAAGCGGAGCCCGCATGAGTTTCGAACATCTTGATCTCGCAACCCTCAGTGACTGGCGCCAACGCGATCCGTCGCTCGTGGTACTCGATATCCGCGATCCGCTCAGCTTCACGCAGGGGCGTATCCCGGGCAGCCGTCATCTGGACAACGCCAGTGCCGGTGCCATTCTGGAAGACACCCCGCGCGACAAGCCGCTGGTGGTGGTCTGCTATCACGGCCATTCCAGTCAGCAGGCCGCCGCCTGGCTGGCGGGGCAGGGCTTCGAGAAGGTCTATTCCCTCGATGGTGGCTTTACCCAGTACCAATTGACGCATGGTGATGACGTCGAGAGCGGTAGCTGACGCCGCCTGCACGTGACTGCCATCACTGGTCGTACTTCCTCGCTTTCCTCATTCAGCTTTGTATCTCGTGCCGCAGGGCAAGGACATTCGCATGACTCAGACGACGCCTTCTTCACTGACCGATTCGCGTGACCGCCTGTTGAGCGGGCTTGAGGTCTATCGCGTGGGCGGCGCGGTGCGTGATGCGCGCCTGGGTTGGCCGTGGCACGAGTGCGACTTCGTGGTGGTGGGCGCGACGGTGGAAGACATGCAGGCGCGTGGCTTCCGGCCGGTCGGGCGGGACTTCCCGGTCTTCCTGCATCCGCAGACCCAGGAGGAGTACGCGCTGGCGCGTACCGAGCGCAAGTCCGGCCACGGGTATGTCGGCTTCAGCGTGCATGCCAGTCCCGATGTGACGCTGGAAGAGGACCTCATTCGTCGCGACCTGACCATCAATGCCATGGCCGAACCGCTCGACAGCACGCCGGGGCAGGGCGAGGTGATCGACCCCTACGGTGGCCTGGCAGATCTCGAGGCGCGCGTGTTGCGTCATGTCTCGAGCGCCTTCAGCGAAGACCCGCTGCGCGTACTGCGCGTGGCACGCTTTCTGGCGCGCTATCAGGGGCTCGGCTTCACGGTCGCGGAGGAGACCCGACAGATGATGGTTGCCATGGTCGAAAGCGGCGAGGTCTCGCATCTGGTGGCCGAGCGGGTCTGGAAGGAGACCGAGAAGGCGCTGGGCGAGGCCAGTCCCGAAGCCTACTTCCAGCTGCTCGATGAACTGGGGGCGCTGGCGGTGCTGATGCCGCCGCTGACCCGCGATGCCGAACAGCTCGCAGCGGCGCTGGCGCGGCTGGACCGCCTGCCGCGTCAGCTGGTCGATGAGGCGGAGATGGTCTGCTGGCGCATGGCGCGCCTGGTGGAGCACCTGTCACGCGACGAGATCGATGCCCTGGCGCAGGACTTGCGTCTGCCCAGCGCCGTGCGTGACGCCGCCCAGCAGGCGCGTCTGTGCCGGGAATTGAACGAGGCCTCGCGGCGGGAAGGTGGCGTGAGCGCAGCCGATCTCAAGGCCTGGCTGGATGGTGTCGATGCCTGGCGGCGTGGCGAGCGCCAGTCGGTGCTGGTGGCCCTGCTGGCGGTCGAGGACAAGGGGCTGGCACGGCTGGGCAATGCCGTCTGGCAAGCCGCGACGGCGGTGTCGCCGCAGTCTCTGGTCGAACAGGGCCTGAAAGGGGCGGAAATCGGGCGTGCGCTCAGTGAGCAGCGCCAGCAGGCCATCGAGCAGGCGCTGAGCGAATGGCAGGCCATGCCGGAAGTGCACGCGCCTCATTGCGGCTGCGGACACAGTCACTGAGCACCTGACCGCTGCTGAGCGCCTGATCTGTGCACCTGACCTGAGCATATGACCCCGAAAGCCCCGGCCCTGCGCCGGGGCTTTTGCGTCTTGGCCGCAGGAAGGGGCCTTGTGAGGCGGAGTGTGCGTTTGAGCAGAGCGTGTTTTTCATGAGCAGTACGCTGCGTATGAGCAAAGCATGCTTACAGGCGCGGCTCGCTGCCATCGCTCAGGCGGCGCAGATTCAGCGCATGACGAATCACGATCAGGCTGGCGAAGACCAGAATCACGCCGCTCATCTGCGGCGCCAGCCACAGGCTGAACAGGGGCGCCGCCAGTCCGGCCACCAGCGAGGCGATGGCCGCCGTACGCAGTCGCCAGGCCAGCCCGACCCACAGCGCGGCGCAGCTCAAGGCGACGCCCGGCGCCAGCATCAGCAGCACGCCAAAGGCAGCGGCCACGGCCTTGCCACCGCGATGGCCACGGTGCCACAGCGGCAGGCTGTGGCCGATCAGCACGGCCAGCCCGATCAATCCCAGTGCCCAGGGCGGCAGCGAGAGCGCCAGCCCCAGCCAGAGTGCCGGCATGCCCTTGGCGGCATCGAAGACCAGTACCAGGGCGGCGGGCAGTGCGCCATGCAATCGCAGCACATTGGAGAAGCCCGGATTGAAGGACCCCGCCAGGCGTGGGTCGGCCAGCCCCAGTCGCTGACAGATCCACACCGCGCCCAGCACCGAACCGCTGGCATAGGCCACGGCCATCAGCAGGCTCAACTGTTGCCAGCTGGCCAGTTGCGCGGCCCACTCGATCAGGCCCGTCAGCATGATGTCGACCCGCTGCGTGCCCGAGGTGTCGCACACAGGCAGGCAGAGAGGGGCAGGCAGCTTGGCCAAGCAGGGGCCGGGTGCAGTAGAATCAGTCGCATGATGGCGGGGCCTTGGGCGTCGTTTTATTCGTTCATTCGACAAGCATAGAGGTAACGCCGTGGATCGTGTGCTGATCGAGGCTCTGGTCGTGGAAACCGTGATTGGGGTCTATGACTGGGAGCGTACCATTCGCCAGCGTCTGGTGATGGATCTGGAAATGGCCACGGATATTCGTGCCGCAGCTGCCGACGATGACCTGACGCACACCCTGGACTACGCCGCCATCAGCGCGCGCATCCAGACCTTCGCCGAAGAAAGCCACTTCGAGCTGGTGGAAACCTTCGCCGAGCGCCTGGCAGCGCTGCTGCGTGAAGAGTTCGGCATTCCCTGGCTGACCATGACGGTGCGCAAGCCGGGCGCCGTGCCGGAAGCCGCCGCCGTTGGCGTGCGCATCGTGCGCGGTAGCCTCGAGACCGTCTCGGATGCGCCGGCATGAGTCTGGTACTGATCTCCATCGGTAGCAATATCGAGCGCGAGCATCATGTGCGGGTCTGCCTGGATGCGCTGGAGGCGACCTTCGGCAACCTGACGCTGTCCTCCGTCTACGAGAGCGAGCCGGTGGGCTTCGTCGACGGGCGCAACTTCCTCAATCTGGTCGCAGGTTTCGAGAGTGACTGGAGCGTCGGCGAATTGCAGGCCTGGTGCAAGCAGCTCGAGCTGGCCAATGGTCGCCTCAAGAACAGCGCCAAGTTCAGCCCGCGTACCCTGGATCTGGACCTGCTGACCGTCGGTACCCTGACCGGGGAGATCGATGGCGTGATGCTGCCGCGCGATGAGGTCGATCGCAATGCCTTCGTGCTGCTGCCGCTGGCCGAGTCGTTCGGCGAAGAGCGCCACCCCGTCACCGGCGAGGATTACGCTTCGCTTTGGAAGGCGTTCGTGGCCGCCGGGCGCGCCGAACAGCAGCCGTTGTGGCCGGTGGACTTCAGTTGGCGCTGCCGCATGATCTCGCGCGCCGATGTCACGGTCTGACGCTGCTCTCTGATGTCTCGGTCTGACGCCATCAGGCGCCACGTTGCCGGTGTCAGTGTCCGGCGGTGAGTGTGACCGACCCCTCAGCAACAACGCCCTGCCGATTCTCATCGGCAGGGCGTTGTTGTCTGGTAGGGTACTGGCGTCTGGCAGGGCGCTGTCGTCTGACAGGGCGCGGGCGTCTGGCAGGGCTCAGTCCTGCGCTGTGCTCGGGGCCGCCAGGCTGTCCAGCGGCCAGCGCGGCACGGCCTTCATCGGGCCGGTGTCCTGCTCGCCGGCATTCAGGCGCTGCGCGCCCACGTAGGCGATCATCGCGCCGTTGTCGGTGCAGAAGCGGCCGCGCGGGTAGTAGGCGCGGGCATTGCGCTTGGTCAGCTCATGGCTCAGGCGCTCACGCAGGCGGGTGTTGGCACTCACGCCACCGGCGACGACCAGGCGCTTGAGACCGGTCTGGTCCAGTGCGCGACGACACTTGATGACCAGGGTGTCGACCACGGCTTCCTCGAAGGCGCGTGCGATATCGGCGCAGTGCTGCTCGTCCAGGTCATCCGCGGCCTTGGCCTTCTTGAGCGTGACCATGGTGTGGGTCTTGAGGCCGGAGAAACTGAAGTCGAGCCCCGGGCGGTCCGTCATCGGGCGCGGGAAGCGATAGCGCCTGGGGTCGCCCTGTTCGGCCAGCTTCGCGACCTGCGGGCCACCGGGGTAAGGCAGTTCCAGCATCTTGGCGGCCTTGTCGAAGGCTTCGCCGGCGGCGTCATCCACGGACTCGCCGAGCAGCTCGTATTCGCCCAGTCCGCGCACCGCGACCAGCTGGGTGTGTCCGCCGGAGACCAGCAGCGCCACGAAGGGGAATTCGGGCGCGTCGTCTTCCAGCATCGGCGCCAGCAGGTGGCCTTCCATGTGGTGGACGCCGAGCACCGGCACTCCCCATGCCTTGGCGAGCCCATGCGCGGTGGACGCGCCGACCATCAGCGCGCCGACCAGGCCCGGGCCTGCGGTATAGGTGATGGCATCGATGTCAGCGGCCTTCAGCTGCGCCTCATCCATTACCTGCTGGATCAGCGGCAGCAGCTTGCGAGTGTGATCACGCGACGCAAGTTCCGGCACCACGCCGCCGAATTCGGCGTGCATGGCGATCTGGCTGTAGAGGGCATCTGCAAGCAGGCCCTGGTCCGTGTCGTAGATGGCGACGCCGGTCTCGTCGCAGGAAGTCTCGATGCCGAGCACACGCATGGCTGACTCTCAGGAAATATCAGAAGTAGAGGGCGGCACGGCCAGCGAGGCTGCCTGAGCGAGCCCGAGAGGCGTGTGTGCCGTGAATGCGCGACATTCTACTGGCTGTGAGCACGGGTGTCGCGCCAGCTGGCGTTGAGGCAGAGAGGATTTCCGGTTTCCGCGTTTGCAAAGCCGGGGGCGGGTGTCTAGAATATGGCACTCTGCAAGACTGGGTCGTGCATCCGACCACCCCGCAAAAGCTCCCCGAATCATGATTCCAGCCAGCGACGGCTACCCTCACCGGTGGTGTCGCAGGCGACTGATTGATGCTGGATCGACCTGCAGGTGGCGGTTTACCGTCGCTGGCTGGTGGCTCCTGAGGAGTGGCTGCACCGGATGTGCGTTCAAACCGAACTCATGATCTCAAGGTAGGTGAGTGTTTAATGCCTTCAGTTAAAGTACGTGACAACGAGCCGTTCGACGTCGCCCTGCGCCGTTTCAAGCGCTCCTGCGAAAAAGCCGGTGTTCTTTCCGAAGTGCGTCGTCGTGAGCACTACGAGAAGCCGACAGCTGTTCGCAAGCGTCAGCAGGCGGCCGCTGTAAAGCGCCACGCCAAGAAGGTTCAGCGTGAGCGCAAGCGTTTCGAGCGTCTCTACTGATCCGTACTTTTGGGGAGTGATACTCTGCTCTCTGGAAGGACACCAAGCGGCTGCCTCACGGTGGCCGCTTGTTTTTGTCTCTAGTGGTCCGTTTGTTCTCGAGCCGTGTGCCGTTGCCTGGCGCATGTCGCTAAATCGAGGAATGGCCTGACCCGAAGGTAGTCGCTCACTTTGCTGAGCCGTCACTATCTTGCGGTCAGTCCGTTTTTCCACGACTTCTGGCGAATCATGGCTGGTCTTATCCCCCAAGGCTTCATTGACGATCTGCTGGCCCGCACCGACGTGGTCGAGGTGGTGGGTGAGCGCGTCCAGCTGAAGAAGGCCGGCAAGAGCTATGTCGGCCTCTGCCCGTTCCATCAGGAAAACTCTCCCTCGTTCAACGTCATCCCGGACAAGCAGTTCTATCACTGCTTCGGGTGCGGGGCGAGCGGCAGTGCCCTCAAGTTCCTGATGGAGTTCGATCGCCTGCCGTTCCCCGAGGCCGTGGAGCAGCTGGCCTCGCGGCTGGCGCTTGAAGTGCCGCGCGAAGGCGGCAACCAGAGTCCGCACGAGCGCCGTGAGCGCCAGCGTCGCGAGCAGGCCCGCGAAGAGGGCGTCAATCTGCTCGAGGCGGCCGCGGACTTCTATCGTCAGCGCCTGACGGAACCGGCCGCGCAGCCGGCACGTGAGTATCTGGAAGGCCGTGGTCTGTCGCGTGAGGTCATGCGCGACTTCGGCATCGGCTTCGCGCCGGAAGGCTGGGAGCACCTCAAGCATCACCTGAGCAAGCTGGGTGTCAGCGAGGATGTGCAGATCGAATACGGTCTGCTGATCCATCACGAGGAAAGCGGTCGCCGCTATGACCGCTTCCGCGATCGCGTGATGTTCCCGATCCGTGACTGGAAAGGCCGTACCATCGCCTTCGGCGGTCGCGTGATGGGCGACGCCAAGCCCAAATACCTGAATTCTCCCGAGACTCCCGTCTTCCACAAGGGACGCGAGCTCTACGGTCTGTTTGAAGCCCGTGAGGCGAATCGCAAGCTGGAACGCATGCTGATCGTCGAAGGCTACATGGACGTGGTGGCATTGGCGCAGTACGGCATTCGCAATGCCTGCGCGACCCTGGGTACCGCGACCAGTGAGGAGCACCTCAAGCGCCTCTATCGCCTGGTCGATGAGGTGGTGTTCTGCTTCGACGGCGACAAGGCCGGTCGGCAGGCGGCGCGCCGCGCGCTGGAGACCGTGCTCGAGGTCATGATCGATGGGCGTCAGGCGCGCTTCCTGTTCCTGCCGGAAGGCGAGGACCCGGATTCCCTGGTGCGCAGCGAGGGTCAGGAGGCATTCGAGAAGCGTGTCACCTGCGCCTCCGGGCTCTCCGAGTTCCTGTTCGAGCAGGCCGCGGAAGGACGCGACCTCAAGCGCATGGAGCAGCTCGAGCGGTTCGTGACCCAGGCGCTGGAGTGGATCTCGCGCGTGCCCGAAGGGGTGCTGCGCTCGCTGCTGCTCAAGGAACTGGAGCGGCGCAGTGGTCTGGAGCGTGAGCGGCTGGATGCCATGCTGGTGGAGCGCGCCGCGGCGCGTGAAGCCCAGCAGGCACGGCTGCGTCAGCACCAGCAGCTACGTCAGCACCCTCAGCAACAGCAGCGTTCGCAACCGCAACAACGTCAGCCCGGCGCGACACGCTCGGCACCGCGCTCAGCGTCCGCTGCCAGTCCTCAGGACGGTGCGACGCTGAGTGACGCGCAGGACGAGTGGTCGTCGCTGGAGGCGATGGCAGATGCCGGCTTCGGCGACAGCGAGCCCGATGGCTGGCAGCCGGATGACTGGCAGTCGCATGGCGAGATGCCTGCGGGCCAGGGCGCTCAAGCCGCGCGTGCGACGCCGGCCAGGTCTCAGAAGCGCACCTCGGTCAGCATGCTGACGCGTCTGTTGCATCTTCTGGTGCACGAGCCGCAGCTGGTCGCCGAGCTGCCTGACTCCAATGAGTGGATCGAAGGAGCGGGCGAGCCGGCCGACAGCGAGGATGCGCAGCTGTTGAACGATGTGGTGCGTCTCTTGAAGGCGGGGCAGTATCGTTCGCCACAGGTGCTGTTGGCGCACTTCCTCGGTACCGCACAGGGACCGAGGCTTGAGCAGCTGGCGGCCCGCGAATTGCTGATTCCGCGTGACGTGCGCAGCGAAGAGCTGAAGGGGCTGGTGGAGCATTGCCAGCATCAGCAGGCGCGCACCACGCCGGAAGCGGAATATCAGGCCTTGCTGGCCAAGGAAAAGCGTGGCGAGAAGTTGTCGGCAGAAGAGAAGCAGCGGCTGATGGCCCTGCTGATGGAGCTGGCAACACGGCGCTGACGCAGTCTCGGTGCCAGGAAGGCCGACAATGGTGGAAATGCCGTGAGAGCTGAGGCGATGGCGCAGGAAAATACGCCCCATGGCCTTGAAAGACGCACTCATGCCCACTATTTAATGAGGTAGCTCCCGATGCGGACTGCCGCAACGTAACCGATAACGCTAACACACCTGGATGGTCCGGCAAATACGCCGCTGGCAGCATCTCCTGATGGCACGCTATACTGGTGCGCTTGATGCTCTCTTCGTCCCTATACCGGCGCCATGCTCACTCGCTGAGCCGCGTCGCGTCCAGGTGCTTCATTCTTCTTCGTCGAGATAGGGGTTCTATGGCTGGTAATGCGCAGCAGCAGTCGCGTCTCAAGGAGTTGATCGCGCGCGGCAAGGAACAGGGTTACCTGACCTATGCCGAGGTCAACGATCACCTGCCCGAGGATATCGCTGATCCCGAACAGGTGGAAGACATCATCAGCATGATCAACGATATGGGCATCAAGGTCGCGGAAGAAGCGCCCGATGCCGATACCTTGATGATGTCTGATTCCTCCACTGACGAGTCTGCCGCCGAAGAGGCCGTTGCCGCCCTCGCCGCGGTGGAAAGCGATGTGGGACGCACCACCGACCCCGTCCGCATGTACATGCGTGAGATGGGCACCGTGGAACTCCTGACCCGCGAAGGCGAAATCAAGATCGCCAAGCGGATCGAGGAGGGTACGCGTGAGGTGATGTCGTCGCTGGCATTCTTGCCGGGGGCAGTCGACTCCATCCTGGAAGCCTACGACGGCACTCTGGGCGAAGACGGCGGACGTCTGTCCGATCTCTTCTCCGGTTTCATCGACCCTGACGAAGGCGTGCCGGGTGTCGCCGAAGTCGAAGTCGAGGAAGTCGAAGAGATTCCCGAGGGCGAAGAGTCCGAAGGCGACGAAGACGAAGACGACGATTCCGCCTCTGAAGGTGGCCCGGACCCCGAGCTGGCCCGCGTCCGCTTCGAGCAGATCCGTGAGCAGAACGAGGCGACCAAGGCCGCCATCGAGAAGTACGGTTCCGGCTCTGCCGAGGCGAAAGCCGAACAGGACCGTCTTGCCGAGCTGTTCTCGCCGATCAAGCTGGTGCCCAAGCACTTCGAGCGTCTGGTCGGCCAGGTTCGCGTGTCCGTCGAGCAGGTGCGCGAGCAGGAAAAGGTCATCCTGCAGATCTTCGTCAAGCGCGGCAAGGTGCCTCGCAAGAGCTTCATCAAGGCCTTCCCGGGCCACGAGTCCGACATGGACTGGTTCGACAGCTTCATCGGTGGCAGCAAGAAGTACGCCGACAAGCTCGAGCCGTTCCGTGCCGACGTGCTGCGTGCCCAGCGCAAGATCGCCTTCGAGCAGGACATGGTCCAGCTGCCGGTCAGCGAGCTGAAGGAAGTGAACCGTCGCCTGTCGATCGGTGAAGCCAAGGCGCGTCGTGCCAAGAAGGAAATGGTCGAGGCCAACCTGCGTCTGGTCATCTCCATCGCCAAGAAGTACACCAACCGTGGTCTGCAGTTCCTGGATCTCATCCAGGAAGGCAACATCGGTCTGATGAAGGCCGTGGACAAGTTCGAGTACCGTCGTGGTTACAAGTTCTCGACCTACGCCACCTGGTGGATCCGTCAGGCGATCACTCGCTCCATCGCGGACCAGGCGCGCACCATCCGTATTCCGGTGCACATGATCGAGACCATCAACAAGCTGAACCGTGTCTCGCGTCAGATGCTGCAGGAAATGGGTCGCGAGCCGACGCCGGAAGAGCTGGGCGAACGTCTCGAGATGCCGGAAGACAAGGTGCGTCGCGTGCTCAAGATCGCCAAGGAGCCCATCTCCATGGAGACGCCGATCGGTGACGATGATGATTCGCACCTGGGTGACTTCATCGAGGACGGCACCATGGTCTCGCCGATCGACTCCGCCACCGGCGAAGGTCTGATCGAAGCGACCCGCGGTATCCTGTCCGGCCTGACCGCACGTGAAGCCAAGGTGCTGCGCATGCGCTTCGGTATCGACATGAACACCGACCATACCCTCGAGGAAGTCGGCAAGCAGTTCGATGTCACCCGTGAGCGTATCCGTCAGATCGAAGCGAAGGCGCTGCGCAAGCTGCGTCACCCGTCACGCTCCGAGTCACTGCGTTCCTTCATGGAAGAGTGATCTGAAGCGCTCGGGGCCACACCTCGACTGCTGGCCCCGCTGACAAGACAACGCCCGCCCCCATGCGAATGGGGGCGGGCGTTGTCGTTTGTGGGCTTTACGTTACGGGTCTTTCTCTACGGGATGTGTCGCCTTCAGGCTTTTCTTTACGGACCTTGCCACCTTCGAACTGCGTCGTTAAAGGTCTGCGTGATGTGCCCTGTGGGGCTATCAGGCGCCGTGGCGCAGCTGGTAAGACGAAGGCGTTGCCGCCACGCTGAAGACGACACGGCCCTTGATGCACTGACGGGAGACCGGCCCCATCTGCTCGCTGCTCAAGCCGTCGGGGTGCTCGCCGCGTAGCCACAGGCGGCCGTTGTCGTCGATGCGATGCAGGCGCTTGACCAGCTGGCCGAGCCTGGGATGTTCCACCACGACGGTGGCGCCGGGCGTCAGTCGCCAGCGACTGGGCCAGCGCATGCTGATGATGAGGCTGTGCTGCGGGAGACGGGGGGCAAGACTATGACCGTGCAAGCGGTAGCTACTGAACCAGCGCATGTGAGGCTCCTTGAGAATGAGGGCATGACACGGTCAAGATCCTGTCGGTGCTTTCCTGTGGCAGTGGCGATAGTTGAATTGTATCCACTGCTTAGTAAAATATAATCATTCTCATTTGATGTCCAGCCGTTTTCCGTCAGTGCCTCGCGCAATGGCTATCGAGAGACGGCTGTCTAGCGCAGCCTGTCGAGAGAAGACTGTCGAGCAGAGACAGTTGAGCAGAGACAGTTGAACAAAGACTGTTGAGAGTAGAAACGAAAAAAACCGCGGCTCAGGTGAGCAGCGGCTTTTGGGAGAGTCACGGGTCTGTCTATCTCTTGCGCTTCGTGCTGTGCTTCATGTCATGTCACTTCGCGTTACTTCATGGGGCAGGGCGAAGTGACGGCCATGCGACAGGTCATGCGCGCAGCTCGACAAGAGAGCCTTGCTGCCGGGCTCAGTCGTTGGCGTTGAGCTCACGCAGCAGGGCGCGGCGCTGGCGGCCCATGCGGATCGCCAGCAACACGATCTCGATCACGGCGATGGCCATCAGGGTGTAGCCGAACAGTTCGGTGACTTCCTCGGCGGCATTCTTGACCGAACGCAGGTAGGAGTCCCCCATCAGGGTTTCCCAGAATTCCGAGCGACCGTAGAGGCGTGAGAAGACGTAGGTCGCCAGGAAGCCGGCGCCGAACAGGCCGAACGCGAAGCTGCGTCCGAAGTGCTCGAACTCGGCAATGAAGCGGCTGCGGTTGCGCCATACGCCGATGATGACCGGGATCGCGACCACGCTGACCAGGAACTGCCAGCTGCCATCGCCGATCATGCCGTCGAGCAGGGCGTCCTGTTCACGGATCAGGGACGCCGCGAACAGGCCGAACAGCAGCAGGCTGATGGTGCGCAGGTCCGGCAGGCGTGAATGCACCAGCCACATGGTGGCTGCGCTCAAGGCCAGCAGAGTGCTCTGCATGTGTTCTGTCCAGCTGGCTTCGCTGAAGCCGACATCACCGAAGTGGTGGGCATCATGCATGACCAGCGACATCATCGCGGCCACCAGTGGCGCATAGATGGCCAGGCGCAGGCAGGCTTGCATGAAGAGCGAAGTGGGCTTGCGCCCATACAGCGGCTGTTCGGCGCTGATGGGGAGCGGGACAGCGTTATGGTGCTGGGTATGCGAAGTCAGGCGAGACAAGGGACTCTCCGGACAGTCCATGGACTGCCTGTCAGGGTGAGGGTGTTGTTTGCCTGCTCATTATAACGATGCAAAGGTGCTCAGTTAATATTCTGGTAAGAAAACTGTGAGATTCCATTTCAGCATCGATGTTGCGCCGAGCGGAAATGTTCGTCAGCTCTGACGTAACCGATCCCGCTCGGCTTCCTCGACGATCCAGTCATGCACGGCCTGGATGCGGCCATCATCCAGGGTGCCGTGGGGATGGACGATGACGTAGCGCTTGCCGGTCAGTACCCGTTGCGCGAAGGGCGCGATCAGCGTGCCGCGCGACAGCTCGTCGGTGATCAGCGTGCGCCTTGCCATCGCGACTCCCATGCCGGCGATGGCAGCCTCCATCGACAGGTGGTTGCGGTTGAAGGTATAGCCACGCTGAACGTTGATCTCGGGCGCGCCGATGCTGGCCAGAAAGAATTCCCACTCGGCGTGATCGTGGCTGCCGCGCCAGGCGGTGATGTCGTGCAGCAGCGGATACCAGGCGAGGTCCTCTGCGCTGCGCAGCGGCGGGCGGCCGCGCATCAGGCCGGGATGGCAGACGGGGAAGATCTCCTCTTCCATCAGGTCGGTGACCTGCATGCCCGGGTAGTGGCCGTCGTTGAGGTCGACCGCCAGCTCGAAATCACCCTCGCGCAGCGGAGAGTCACTGTCCTCTGCGCGCACGTGCAGCTCGATATCCGGAAAGCGTGCCTGCAGGCGCGGCAGCCGGGGCGCCAGCCATTTGGAGAGAAATGACGGCACCGAACGCAACCTGAGCACACCGCTCATCAAGCCGCTGCGCAGCCGTTTGACCTCCAGCCCCACCGCGCTATAGGACTGCTCCACCACGCGCGCCAGTCGCGCGCCTTCCCCTGTCAGCTCGAGTCCGCGTGAACGACGCAGAAACAGCTTGAAGCCCAGCCGCTCCTCCAGCTGCTTGATCTGCTGACTCACCGCGCCCGTGGTGACGTGCAGTTCTTCCGCCGCACGCGTGAAGGAGCCATGACGCGCGGCGCAGGCGAAGACCTGCAGCCAGGCATGGGTCTGACCATTCAGGTGGCGCAGGCTCGGTGTGGTGGCGGGCGTGCCGGTCGCCGTCGGCGGCACGGCGGGGCCAGTACCAGGCGTGTTGTCGAGGGAAGACGTCATGGGCGGGTCTCATGCAAGCGCTGGAGGCAGATAGTGAGGGAGAAGCCGCGATGGCCAGATGCAGATGGCGGTGATAGCTAAAGGCATCAGGGCACAAGGTGGCGCGAAGAGCATAGTTTACGCCGTTTTTGATGCATAGGGTTTAGTCAGGCTAAACCCACGACCAATTTTTATGGTTTGTCGCGTCCCGCCCCCATCCATCATCATTGCCTCATCCACTGGCAGGCGCTCAGGCGCGGCGAGTTTCCGAGATGAGGTGTTGTCATGTCCATCAGTGTATTTGATCTCTTCAAGGTCGGTGTCGGCCCCTCCAGCTCGCACACCGTCGGCCCGATGCGTGCTGCCGCGCAGTTCGTCGAGACCCTGCGCTCGCGTGACCAGCTGGAGCGCGTGGCGCGCATCGAGGTGCAGTTGCATGGTTCGCTGTCTGCCACCGGCGTAGGCCACGGCACCGACAAGGCGACCATCCTTGGCCTGATGGGCGAGCTGCCGGAAACGATCGACCCTGCGATCATCGACCCCTGCATCGAAGAGCTGCTGGAGTCCCAGACACTGCTGCTCGACAACCGCATCGCGGTGCCCTTCGTGTGGGTACGTGACATGCAGTGGCACGATGCGCCGCTGCCGTATCACCCCAATGCCATGCGTCTGATCGCCTACGGCCATCGCGATGAGCTGTATCGCAATGTCTATTACTCGGTGGGCGGCGGTTTCGTGGTCGACGAAGTCGAGGCCGCGCGTGACCCGCTGCTGGAAGACGAAAGCCTGCGTCTGCCGTATGAATTCAACACCGCCAATGAGCTGCTGGCGCTGTGTCGCATGCACAAGATGCGCATCAGCGAGCTGATGATGGCCAACGAATGTGCGCTGCGCAGTGAGACCCAGGTGCGGCGTGGGCTATGGCGCATCTGGGAAGTGATGAACGAGTGCATCGACAACGGCCTGACGCACGAAGGCGTGCTGCCCGGCGGTCTCAACGTCAAGCGCCGTGCCAAGCGTCTGCATGCGCGTCTGCTGGATGTGGAATCCAGCAAGTCGATCATCACCTCGACCTTCTCGGCGATGGACTGGGTCAACCTGTTCGCGCTGGCGGTCAATGAAGAGAACGCGGCCGGCGGTCGCATGGTGACGGCGCCGACCAATGGCGCGGCCGGCATCATCCCGGCGGTGCTCAGCTATTACATGAAATTCCAGGAAGATGCTCGCGAGGAGGACGTGGTCGATTTCCTGCTCACGGCAGCCTCGGTGGGCATCCTGTGCAAGAAGAACGCCTCCATCTCCGGCGCGGAAGTCGGTTGTCAGGGCGAGGTGGGCTCCGCCTGCGCCATGGCGGCCGCCGGGCTTGCCGAGCTGATGGGCGCGACGCCGGAACAGGTCGAGAACGCGGCGGAGATCGGTCTCGAACACAACCTGGGGCTGACCTGTGACCCGATCGGCGGCCTGGTGCAGATTCCCTGCATCGAGCGCAATGCGATTGCCTCGGTCAAGGCGATCAATGCCGCCCAGATGGCGATGTGTGGCGATGGCGATCATTTCGTCTCGCTGGACAAGGCGATCCGCACCATGCGTGACACCGGCCGCGACATGCAGGACAAGTACAAGGAGACCTCCAAGGGCGGTCTCGCGGTCAACGCCATCGAATGCTGATACGACCGCTAGCCACTGGCAGGCTCCCTGACCTGGACTGGATTGAGTCTGACTGAATTGAGTCTGCGTGAATTTAACCCGCGCTATGTGAACCTGTGTGATGTGAGCCTGAGTCGAACTGCCATGACTTTCCGCCGGAGGCCTGCCGCCTCCGGCCAAACCCGTTGTCTCTTGTCAGGTACATGACCTCCGGCCAGAGGTCATGATCTCGGCAACCCTCGTTGACGCCTCTTCGGCGCGGTATTCCGCGACGGACAGGCGTCTTTTTTATGGCGGAAATAGCGCTCATCTCGACGGTTCGGCTCGGGTTGGCGGGGGAATCTGTCAGCCTCGAGATGTCTCGGGAGGGCTGCGTTGTAAAGAAGTCGCTGATATATCGGCTATTGGTCGAGTGAGCGCGCTTGCCGCTGGCAGCGCGCCTCTCGCTATTCTAGTTTACGTTAACGTCAGTTGCGCCGGTCGCAACGATGGAGCGCAACGATGATGCGTATCGAGGACCTATCAGTGGCGTCTGTTGATGGCGCCAGTGAATAGCGCCTGTTGATGCTGCGTTCGATGACGAGTCGCGATGTTGCGGGCATCCGCGCTGACGAACAGCCCTCATGTCTCTTGGAAGACACAGACCACCGGCTTGCCGGTCAGGACGGAGTACTGACATGCCATCACCGCCCATTCAGGGGCCGCGTGCCAGCGGGGGCGCATCAGCGACAGCCCCGATTCTCGAGACGCGTGGCTTGAGCAAGGACTTTCGAGGTTTCACGGCCGTCGATGACGTCAATCTCCAGGTGCAGGAAGGGCATATCCATGCCCTCATCGGCCCCAATGGCGCCGGCAAGACGACAGTCTTCAATCTGCTGACGCGCTTTCTGCCGGCTACCCGCGGCGAGATTCTCTATCGCGGCAAATCCATCACTCGCATGAAGTCGCATGAGATCGCGCGCCTTGGTTTGGTGCGCTCCTTCCAGATATCGGCGGTGTTTTCCCAGATGACGGTGCTCGAGAACGTGCGGGTCGCCCTGCAACGCCCCCAGGGCACCTCGTTTCATTTCTGGAAGCCGGAACGCAGCCTCGACAGCCTGAACGAGCAGGCGCTGCATCTGCTGGAGCAGGTAGGGCTGCGCGATGACGCCCACCGTGTGACCGCCAGTCTGCCCTATGGCCGAAAGCGCGCGCTGGAGCTGGCGACCACGCTGGCGCTTGAGCCCACGGTGATGCTGCTGGACGAGCCGACCCAGGGCATGGGCGCCGAGGATGTGGACCGCGTGGTCGAGCTGATTCGTGTCGCGGCGCGGGGCCGTACGGTGCTGATGGTCGAGCACAATCTGAGCGTGGTCAGCCGTCTGTGCGATCGCATCAGCGTGCTGGCGCGCGGGCGGGTGCTGGCGGAGGGCGACTACGCCTGCGTATCGGCCAATCCTGAGGTGCGCGAGGCGTATCTGGGCAGTGAAGCGCCCGAGTCCACGGCGGATGAGCACAAGGAGGTTTCATGACGGTGGTTATGGAACAGGCGACGGACGGGCAAGCCTCGGCGGCCAACTCGCCGCTGGGGGAAGAGCAGCTCTGCCTGCGCGAGCTTAATGCCTGGTATGGCGAGTCCCATGTGCTGCATGGCGTCAACATGACGGTGCGGCGCGGCGAACTGGTGACCTTGCTGGGGCGCAACGGGGCCGGACGCAGCAGCACGCTGCGCGCGATCATGAACATGGTCGGCCGGCGCAGCGGCGACATCCTCATCAAGGGACAGGACAGCATGGGGCTGGCGCCGCATCGCATCGCTCATCTCGGTGTCGGCTTCTGCCCCGAGGAGCGTGGCATCTTCGCCAGCCTGAGCGTCGAGGAGAATCTGCTGCTGCCACCGCTGGTCAAGAGCACAGGACATGGTCAGAGCCAGGGGCAGGGCCGGAGCCAGGGCCAGGGCCAGGGCATGTCGCTGGATGAGCTCTATGCGCTGTTCCCCAATCTGCATGAGCGGCGCACCAGTCAGGGCACGCGTCTCTCCGGTGGCGAGCAGCAGATGCTGGCGCTGGCGCGCATCCTGCGCACCGGAGCGGACCTGCTGCTGCTGGATGAGATCACCGAGGGTCTGGCGCCGGTCATCAACCAGAAGCTGGCCGAAGTGCTGATGATGCTGAAGGCGCGCGGCATGACCATCGTGCTGGTGGAGCAGAACTTCCGCTTTGCCGCACCGCTGGCCGACCGTCATTACCTGATGGAGCACGGCACCATTCTGGAAGAGATCAGCGCGGCCGAGTTACCGGCCCGCCACGAATATCTGCACAAGGTACTGGGGGTCTGAGCTCCCGCTCGGGCTGAGCTGCACAGGGCTGGCCGCCATGCACGGCCTTGCACTCGCCAATCTGAAGTCCGTACGTCTCGCCACAACAATCACAATATTGCCGGGCAATCCGGTCTGGAGATGTCATGCAAGCCACCGTTTCATCCAACGCCACCGTTTCATCCAACGCCACCCCTGTCGCGTCACCGTTGTCACGCCGCATCACGGCGGCCACACGCCGGCGCCTGTTGCCGCTGTCCGCGCTCATGATGGGGTCACTGCTGTCGGCGGGAATCGCGCAGGCCGATATCAGCGACGGCGTGATCAAGATCGGCTATCTGGCCGACATGTCGGGCACCTATCGTGACCTGGCCGGCCCGGGCGGTCTCGATGCGCTCAAGATGGCCGTCGAGGACTTCGGCGGCAGCGTCAACGGCATGCCGATCGAGGTATTGAGTGCCGATGACCGCAACAGCGCCGATGTCGGTGCCAATACGGTGCGCGGCTGGATCGATCAGCAGAATGTCGACATGGTCGCCGGGCTGGTGGCCTCATCGGTGAGCATCGCGGTGACGCGGATTCTCGCCGAACAGGACACGCTGGGTATCGTTTCCGGCTCGGCGGCTTCCAGCATCACCAATGAGCATTGCACGCCCAATCATGTCCACTGGGTGTATGACACCTATCCGCTGGCGCACGGCACGGCCAAGGCGATCGTCGATGAAGGCGGCGACAGCTGGTTCCTTTTGACCGCGGATTACGCCTTCGGTCATGCCCTGGAAGGCGATGTGGAAAAGGTGGTGAACGAGAACGGCGGCACCATCGTCGGCAAGGTACGTCATCCATTCCCGACCAGTGATTTCTCCTCCTACATCCTGCAGGCGCAGGGCTCCGGGGCCAAGATCGTCGGGCTGGCCAATGCCGGGTCGGACACCGTCAATGCGTTGACCACGGCGAGTCAGTTCGGCGTGGTGCAGGCCGGGCAGTCGCTGGCGGGGCTATTGATCTTCCTCAATGACGTGCATGCCCTGGGGCTTGAGGTGGCGCAGGGGCTGCAGCTCACCACCGGCTGGTACTGGGACCTCAATGACGAGACACGTGCCTGGTCCCAGCGCTATCACGAGCGCAATGAGCGCATGCCGACCATGGTGCAGGCCGGTATCTACTCCAGCACCCTGCATTACTTGAATGCGGTCGCGGCCACTGGCAGCGATGACACTGCCACCGTGCGCGCCAAGATGGGCGAGACGCCGGTCAACGACATGTTCGCCAACAACGGCACCATCCGTGCCGATGGGCGCATGGTGCACGACATGTATCTGGTCAAGGTCAAGGCGCCCTCCGAGTCCCAAGGCGAGTGGGATGTCTATGACGTGATCCGCACCATTCCCGGCGCTGAAGCCTACCGACCGCTGGCGGACAGCCAGTGCGAGCTGGTCAAGGGCTGAAGCCGAACGTCAGTCGAGTCGCTGAGGCGTATGGCATGGCGCTGCCGGCCGGATGATCGGCAGCGCCGAGCGGCTGACGCGAATGGGTGCTGAAAAGGAATGTGCGGATGACCATGATTTTTGGAATACCCCTGATGGTGCTGTTCGGTCAGCTGATGCTGGGGCTGATCAACGGTGCCTTTTATGCATTGCTGAGCCTTGGGCTGGCGGTGATCTTCGGTCTGTTGCGCATCATCAACTTCGCGCATGGTGCCCAGTACATGCTGGGCGCCTTCGCGGCGCTGCTGGGAGCGCAATATCTGGGGCTCAACTACTGGGCGGCGCTGATCGTGGTGCCGCTGGTGGTAGGGGCCCTGGGCATCGTGGTCGAGCGTCTGCTGCTGCGGCGCATCCAGCATCTTGATCACCTCTATGGCCTGTTGCTGACCTTCGGGCTGGCGCTGATCTTCGAGGGCACGCTGGTGAATCTGTTCGGTGTCTCGGGGTCGAGCTATCCGATCCCCGAGGCGCTGAGTGGCGGCTTCAAGCTGAGCTTCATGTTCCTGCCCACCTACCGTGCCTGGGTGCTGGTGGCGGCATTGGTGGTCTGCTTCGGAGTCTGGTTCCTGATCGAGCGCACGCGCCTCGGTGCCTATCTGCGCGCGGGAACCGAGAACCCCGAGCTGGTGCAGGCCTTCGGCATCAATGTGCCCTTGATGGTGTCGCTGACCTACGGGCTCGGTGTGGCGCTTGCCGCCTTCGCCGGCGTGCTGGCCGCGCCCTTGTATCCCGTCTCGCCGACCATGGGCTCGAGCCTGCTGATCGTGGTGTTCGCGGTGGTGGTCATCGGCGGGATGGGCTCGATTCTCGGCGCCATCCTCACCGGGCTCGCGATGGGGCTGATCGAGGGGCTGACCAAGGTGTTCTATCCCGAGGCCGCCAATACGGTGATCTTCGTGGTGATGGTGATGGTGTTGATGCTTCGCCCTGCCGGGCTGTTCGGAAAGGAGGCCTGACATGGCCGTACTGCAACAGGATCACCAGGCCGCGCGTGCAGGCAGCGCGCCGCGCAGAATCACCCCGCTGGGCATGCTGTATCTCGTGCTGTTCCTGCTCGGGTTGCTGGCGCCCTGGGTCGCCTATCCCGTCTTTCTGATGAAGATTCTGTGCTTTGCGCTGTTCGCCAGCGCCTTCAATCTGCTGCTCGGGTTCGTGGGGCTGCTGTCCTTCGGGCATGCCGCCTTCCTGGCCACGGGCGCCTATATCACCGGCTTCTTGCTCGCGGAATACCCGGGCCTGAGTCCGGCGCTGGGCATCGTGGCCGGTACGCTCGGCGCGGTAGTGCTGGGGACGTTATTCGGGGCGCTGGCCATCCGACGGCAGGGCATCTACTTCGCGATGATCACGCTGGCCCTGGCCCAGATGATGTTCTTCTTCTTCATCCAGGCGCCGTTCACCCACGGGGAAGATGGCCTGCATGGCGTGCCGCGCGGTGAGCTGTTCGGCGTGTTCGATCTGGCGAACAACCACACCCTCTATTACTTCGTGTTCGCGATCTTCGTGGCGGCCTTTGCCCTGATCCGGCGCGTCGTGCATTCCCCCTTCGGTCAGGTGCTGAAGGCCATCCGCGAGAATGAACCGCGCGCCATCTCGCTGGGCTATCACACCGATGCCTACAAGCTGGTGGCCTTCGTGCTGTCCGCGGGGCTGGCGGGCCTGGCGGGAGCGACCAAGACGCTGGTGTTCCAGCTCGCCTCGCTGGGTGATGCCAGCTGGCACATGTCGGGGGAGGTGATCCTGATGACATTGCTGGGCGGCGTCGGCACGCTGCTCGGGCCACTGGTGGGCTCCGGGCTGGTCATCGGGCTGCAGCATCAGTTGGCGCAATCCGCGCTGGGGGATTGGGTCAGCGTGATTCTGGGCGCCATCTTCGTGGTCTGCGTGCTCAGCTTCCGCAGCGGCATCATCGGGGAATGTCAGCGCTGGATCGCGCGTCGTCAGCAGCGGGAAGAAAAATGAGCGGCGAGAAGCGAGAGGGGGGAAGCGAGACAGAGTGAGTGGCCCATCGTGCTCTGAAGCAAAGAAATCAATGACTTGCCGATGACTTCAGGCATAAAAAAAGTCCACCCCAAATAGGGTGGACTTAAATGCCATTGTATATCGAGGGGGATACGCCGGTCCCGGATCCTCGACTCAGCAATGAGCACGCCATGCGAGATAGCCGCCATTTGCCATCTCGCTGTATAGATTGCATGCCCGATGCCAGCTTTTTGGTATCCTCAATAAAAACAATGGCTTGAGGTATTGGTGCCTGTTTGCGGGCTGCCAAGTGGCGGTCAGATGACTCGAGGCGTGCGCGCTGTTGGGCGATTCATGGTGCGTTGCAGCATGGTTGTGCACCAAATGCGTGCCGTTTTTCGAGCATATCCGTACGTCATCAATAACTTATGTGGCTTGCGGGTGTGGATAGCGGGTGTGGATAGCGGGTGTGGCTAGCAGGCATCGTCTGCCCGCTGGCACTGTACCTGTACCTCGCCGCCAGCCAGACGCACAGGCCACACCGTCAATGCGAGTGTGTCGTCGTCCAGGCATTGGCCATCACTGAGTCGATAGCGCTGCTTGTAGAGTGGCGAGATCACCAGTGGCTCTCCGGCGTGATCACCCAGCAGGCCGCGGGCAATCACGTTGGCGCCTGACACCGGATCATGATGGTCGATGGCGAACAGCGTGAGGTCATCGCTATCGGCTGTGGCCGGCAGCGTGAACAGGGCGATCTGGCGGGCGTGGCCGTCCGCCTCAAGCCAGGCGGCCACGCCGGATCCCGGCACCAGGTCCTCGCGCTGGCAGAGTGTCACCCAGCGCAGCGGCGACTGTGTCGCGGCAGAGGTGTCCTGTGTTGCAGAGGACGGGCTGGAGAGCGGAGTGGAAGATGTCGTGGCGAGTGCAGGCGATGTCATGAGCGTACCTCCGTGGCCAGGTGGGTCGTTGACTGAGGTTGATGTTCTGCCACTGCTTCGCGGGCGCCACCGTCGCTGGTGATCAGATTGCCACTGGCCAGTTCATCGCGGCTGGCGGGGCGAATCTGGTCACGCTCAACGATATTGACCACGTCAGGGTCCGGGCGCTGGTCATTCACATAGCTGCGGAAGCGCTTGAGCTTCTCGGGGCTCTTGAGCGCATTGGCCCATTCGCATTCGTAGCGGTCCACCACCTGCTGCATCTGCTCTTCGAGGGTCTCGCCGAGCCCCAGGCTGTCCTCGAGAATCACCTCTTTCAGATAGTCGAGGCCGCCCTCGAGGCCCTCGCGCCAGACGGAGGTGCGCTGCAGGCGGTCGGCGGTGCGGATGTAGAACATCAGGAAGCGGTCGATGGTGCGGATCAGGCTCTCGTCATCCAGGTCGGTCGCGAACAGCTCGGCATGACGCGGGCGCATGCCGCCGTTGCCGCAGACATAGAGGTTCCAGCCGTTCTCGGTGGCGATCACGCCGACATCCTTGCTCTGGGCCTCGGCGCATTCGCGGGTACAGCCGGAGACGGCGAACTTGAGCTTGTGCGGTGAACGCAGGCCCTTGTAGCGGTCTTCCAGCGTCAGCGCCATCGCCATGCTGTCCTGCACGCCATAGCGACACCAGGTACTGCCGATGCAGGATTTCACCGTGCGGGTGGACTTGCCGTAGGCGTGGCCGGTCTCGAAGCCGGCGGCGATCAGCTCGCTCCAGATGTCCGGCAGCTCATGCAGCTGGGCACCGAAGAGGTCGATGCGCTGACCGCCGGTGATCTTGGTATAGAGGTTGTAACGCTTGCCGATCTCGCCGATGGCGATCAGCTTGTCCGGCGTGATCTCGCCGCCTGGGATGCGTGGCACCACGGAATAGGTGCCGTTCTTCTGCATGTTGGCCATGAAGGTGTCATTGGTGTCCTGCAGCGGAATGTGCGAGGACTCGGTGATCGGCGCGTTCCAGCACGAGGCCAGAATCGAGCCCACCGCCGGCTTGCAGATCTCACAGCCCAGGGCATCCGGATGGCGGCCGTGGCTGGCCATCAGCTCGGCGAAGGTCTCGATGCCTTCGACGCGCACCAGCGAGTAGAGCTCCTGACGCGTGTGCGCGAAGTGCTCGCACAGTGAGCGATCGACCTCGACGCCACGACTTTCCAGCTCGGCATCCACCACCTTCTTGAGCAGCGCCGCACAGCCCCCGCAGCCGGTGCTGGCCTTGGTGCAGGCCTTGATGGCGCCCAGATCACTGTTGCCGGCATCGATGGCGCTGCAGACATCGCCCTTGGAGACGTTGTGGCAGGAGCACAGCGTGGCGCTGTCGGGCAGGGCATCCGCGCCCAGCGTGATGGCTTCGCCACTGGCATCCGGCAGGATGAGTGCCGCCGGGTCCTTGGGCGCCGCGATGCCATTGGTGACGTACTGCAGCAGGGTGTCGTAGCGCGAGTTGTCGCCGATCAGTACCGCGCCCAGCACCCGCTTGCGGTCCTGCGAGACGATCAGGCGGCGATAGACGCCGTCGGCCTCGTCACAGTAGCGATAGCTGATCGCGCCCTCGGTCTTGCCGTGGGCGTCACCGATGGAACCGACATCCACGCCCAGCAGCTTGAGCTTGGTGGACATGTCGGCGCCCTGGAAGCGGAAGCTCTCCTGAGAGGCGCTTGCGGCATCACCAGCGCTGGCAGCCAGCAGGGACGCCACGCCGCGGGCCATCTGATAGCCCGGCGCGACCAGCCCGAAGATGCGCGATTGCCACAGGGCGCACTCGCCGATGGCGAAGATTTCCGGGTCCGAGGTGCGGCATTCGTCATCGATGATGATGCCGCCGCGCTCGCCGATCTCGAGGCTGGCGCTGCGTGCCAGCGCGTCCTGAGGGCGGATGCCGGCGGAGAACACGATCAGGTCGGTCTCCAGATACTCGCCATCGGAGAAGTTCATCCGCCACTGATGTTGCTCGCCGGGCACGATGTCGGTGGTGGCGCGATTGAGGTGCACCCCCACGCCCAGCGCAGTGATGTGTTGCTTGAGCGCAAGGCCGCCATCCTCATCCAGCTGCACCGGCATCAGGCGTGGCGCGAATTCGACGACATGCGCTTCCAGGCCGAGTGACTTGAGGGCATTGGCGGCTTCCAGCCCCAGCAGGCCACCGCCGACCACCACGCCATGTGTCTTGCCATCGGCGGCAGCGCGAATCTGATCAAGATCCTCCAGGGTGCGGTAGACCAGGCGATTGCTGGCGGCGGCCTCGCTTCCCGGCTCACCGAGGCCCTGTATGGGCGGCACGAAGGGGGTCGAGCCGGTTGCCAGCACCAGGCTGTCGTAGGGGTAGCGTCCACGCGGGGTGATGACATGGCCGCCATCGCGGTCGATGGCGGTGACACACTCGTCGAGGTGCAGGGTGACGCCCGCCTTGCGGTAGTCGTCGGCGGTGCCGAGCGCGAGAGATTCGGCATCACGTCCGGTGAAATACTCCGAGAGATGCACGCGGTCGTAGGCGATGTGGCGTTCTTCGCCGAAGACATGAATCTGGTAGTGCGCGGTGGCGCCCAGTGCGATCAGCTGCTCGACGCAGTGATGGCCAACCATGCCATTGCCGATGATGATCAGGTGTTTCATGCGGCCTCCTCGAAGGTGTCAGGGGTGTTGTCGGTCTTGTCGGTCTTGTCTGTGGTGTCGCGATCACGATGCTGGTCTGTCATGTCTTGAGTGCCCGGCTTGCCACTGGGGTCATCGGGCGCCGTCGGTGGGCCGTCCTGGGTCAGACGTGCGAGGGCTTCTGCCGGCATCAGCAGGAGGTCTTCGCGAATCCTGGTCAGTGGCGTACCGGCCTTGAGCGCTTCGAACAGGGCGTTGCCGGCACTGACGTCGCCGTAGAGCACCACGCCGACCAGGCGCTCCTCGCGCAGCAGCAGTCGGCGGTAGTCGCCCAGGGCGTGGTCCTGATAGACCAGCACCTCGTCATTCGGCTGGGGGGCAAGCTCGCCGCAGCTATAGAGGTCGATGCCGCTGACCTTGAGGCGCGTCGCCAGTGGCGCATTGCGATAGGGCGGAGTCGGTTGCGCGAGAAGCTGGCGGGCGAGCACTTCGATCTGCGCCCAGATGGGCTCGATCAGGCCGAAGGTCTCGCCATCCACCTCACAGCATTCGCCCAGCGCGTGAATGTGCGGATCACTCGTGAGCAGATGGCCATCGACCTGGATGGCGCGCTGACAGGCCAGCCCCGCAGCACGCGCAAGCTCGATTTCGGGGCGAATGCCGGTGGCGGCGATGGTCAGTCCGGCGTGCAGTTCGCGGCCATCCGTGAGGCGTACGCCGCTGATGCGGCCCGCCGGGGACTCGAGCCACTCTTCGAGGTGCGCGCCGGTGATGATGTCGAGGCCACGCTCGCGAAGTTCCCGCTCCAGAAGTCCGGCCGCGACCTCATCCAGCTGACGGTTCATCAGACGCTCGCTGCGCTGCAGCAGCGTCACCTCAAGACCACCCTTGCGCAGGCCCTCGGCGGCCTCGAGCCCGAGCAGCCCGCCGCCGATGACCAGTGCGCCGGCGCCCGCCTGCCGTCCGGCAAGGCAGGCGGCCTGCATCTGCTCGACATCCTTCAGATCGCGAAAGCCCATCAGTCCCGGCGGCCAGTCATTGACGGACGACGCCTTTGGCAGATGAGCGGGCAGAGGCAGGGGCAGCGCCGGACGTGAGCCGGTCGCGATCACCAGTCGCTGATAGGGGATGCGGCCACCGCTGGCGGTCTCGACACAGCGGGCGGCGCGATCGATCTGGCTGGCGGGGTCGCCGCTGATCCGTGTGATGCCGTGCCGCGAGAACCAGTCGGCCTGCTGGCTGATCAGGCCTTCGGTTCGTGTCTCGCCGGCCAATAGCGGCGAGAGCTGAATGCGGTTGTAGGGGAGGTGGGGCTCCTCGCCGATCACCGTGACCGGCCAGGGCAGCTGCTGATCAGGGCTCAGCGAGACCAGCTGCTCCAACAGCTTCTGCGCCGCCATGCCGTGGCCGATGATGACCAGTGCTGGCGTAGGCTCGCGGGTGGTAGATGACGGATGCATTCTGCCTCCTTGCGCTGACGTTCTGGACGCATAAAAAAAAGCGCCTGCTTGCCGCCGTGATGATCACGACGTCAAGCAGGCGCCTTTGCCTGGAAGATGAGAGCTAAGCATTGGATAGCGAGTTGCAGCGTCAGGTGACGATGTCGCTGTCACCCGCAACTGCGGCAGGTCTGGCGGACCGTTGGCTGCTGCATGTCACTCATCGGAGTGATGCGCTGCGAGACCTGCGATTCGGGGTCGTCATTGACCCAACCTGCCGATACTCAGGCGAATTCGGTGCCGCTTCAGAGAAAGTCGCTATTTTTCATTCACTTGCGGTTGAAGAGGCTCGAGGTGAGGTCCTGGCATGGTCGAGCCGGTCGCGGTTGCGGGAGGCGTCAAGGCAGGGATTGGTGCAGTCGCATGCGCTGATGCACATGGCTGGTGCGTCAGTAGTGCCTGGCGCTGGCCGTCTCGCGCTGTTCGCCTCCTGCTTCGGTAGCTCGTGACGGCCAAGTGATTGTTATTTCTGATGATTGGTCAGGGTTGGTCTGTTAAGTGCGTCTGTCAGGTCATTGGTGTGATACCTGATTGAGGGTTCGCGACTCGGCAAGCTGCACTGTTGCGAGACTCGCGAACCGGCCAACGGCGGCTCTTCAATCATGCACGCCATGTCGACGTCTCGAAGACGAGATTGCGCACCCATCGGCATGACGAGATCGTATTCACCATCAGTTTCCATTGTCAGTCTGCAGGGTAGAGCAGGACTGACAACGACAGGCAAAGGCGCCTGATGACCGCACATTACGTGGCGGGTCATCAGGCGCCTTTTTTCATGCTTACTGCACCAGGGAGAGATGTCGATGCAGGCCAGCAAGCCCCAGAGCACAAGTGAGTCTTCCCCCTGCAGCGCCTCGACGACCTGCCCGTATTGCGGTGTCGGGTGTGGCGTATCGCTTGAGCTGGAAACCCGGGCGCAGGAGGGCGGTGAGCTCAAGCGCAGCATCACCGCCGTCAGCGGCGACAACGACCATCCGGCCAATTACGGGCGTCTGTGCGTCAAGGGGTCTGCGCTTGCCGAGACACTGTCATCCAGCGGCCGCCTGACGCAGCCTCAGATACGCGACGCCGCAGGCGTGCTGCGAGAGGTGAGCTGGGATACGGCGCTGGAACTGATCGCCGCTCGCTTCGGTGAGCTGCGCAGCACGCATGGTGGGGACAGCATCGCCGCCTATCTGTCGGGGCAGCTGTTGACCGAGGACTATTACCTCGCCAACAAGCTGTTCAAGGGCTTCATCGGCACGCCGCACCTGGATACCAATTCGCGGCTGTGCATGGCCTCGGCGGTCGTGGCGCACAAGCGTGCCTTCGGGGCAGACGCCGTGCCTTGCAGCTACGAGGATCTCGAGCGTGCCGAGCTGGTGGTGCTGGTCGGCAGCAATCTTGCCTGGAATCACCCGGTGCTGTTCCAGCGCCTCAAGCAGGCGCGTATCGACAATCCGCTGCTGCGTATCGTGGTGATCGACCCGCGCCTGACCGACAGCTGCGAGATCGCGGACCTGTATCTGGGCATTCGCCCCGGTAGCGACGCGCGCCTCTTCAATGGCTTGCTGGCCTATATGGCCGAGCGCGGACGCACCGATCGCCTCTATCTGGAGGCCCACACTCAGGGTTTCGATGCGGCGCTCAAGCAGGCGAAGCGTGACGACTGCTCGCTTTCCGCGATTGCGCGGGATTGCGATATCGATGTGGAGCGTCTCGAGACCTTCTATTACTGGTTCGCCACCCAGTTGCACGTGGTCACGCTGTTCTCCCAGGGCGTGAATCAATCGACCAGTGGCACCGACAAGGGCAATGCGATCATCAATTGCCATCTGGCGGGCGGCAAGATCGGGCTGCCGGGCGCGGGGCCGTTCTCCATCACCGGGCAGCCCAATGCGATGGGCGGCCGCGAAGTCGGTGGCCTGGCGAACCAGCTGGCGGCACATATGGATTACGACACGCCGGGTGCGCGGGCGCTGGTCAGCGAGTTCTGGAAGGCGCCGAACTTGCCCGAGGGGCCTGGTCACAAGGCGGTCGAGCTGTTCGCGGCGCTGGGACGCGGCGAGATCAAGGCACTGTGGATCATGGCGACCAACCCGGCGGTGAGCCTGCCGGATAGCGCACGAGTGCGTGCAGCGCTGGCGGTCTGCCCGCTGGTGATCGTCTCCGAGTGCATGGCCGACAGCGACACCCTGGCCTACGCCGATGTGGTGCTGCCGGCCAGCAGCTGGAGCGAGAAGGATGGCACCGTCACCAACTCCGAGCGCTGCATCTCGCGCCAGCGTGGCCTGCTGACTCCGCCGGGCGAGGCGCGTCATGACTGGTGGCAGCTGGCGGAGGTCGGCAAGCGCATGGGCTATCAGGAGGCTTTCGACTACTCGGGGCCCCATGCGATCTTCCATGAGCACGCCCGCCTCTCGGGGTTTCGCAATTCTGCGCCGCGTCTCAAGGCCGGTCGCAAGCCAACGGCGACTTCCTCGGTCAAGCGACTGTTCAACATCGCGCCGCTGGCGGAGCTGGATCGCGCGGGCTACGACGCGCTCAAGCCGATCCAGTGGCCGGTACGCCGCGGGGACAAGGGCGAGCTGATCGGCACGCCGCGCCTGTTCGAGGATGCCACCTTCAACACCCCCAATGGGCGCGCCCGCCTGGTGCCCGTGGTGCCGCAATTGCCGCAACAGGCGCTGAGCGATGCGGTGCCGCTGCGCCTCAATACCGGGCGTATCCGTGATCAGTGGCACACCATGACGCGCACCGCGCGCAGTGCCCGCCTGATGAATCATCGTGCCGAGCCTTTCGTGGAGCTCCATCCGCAGGATGCGGCGACTCGTGGCTTGCAGGATGGCGGTCTCGCGCGGCTCAAGGGGCGTGATGAGCAGGGCGGGCTGCGTGGAGATTATCGGGCTCGCGTCCGCATCAGCAGTGGTCAGCGTCGCGGGGAGGTGTTCATTCCGATGCACTGGAGCGACCACTTCGCGAGTCATGCCCGAGCCGGTGCGCTGCTGGCGGGGCTCGTCGATCCCTTCTCCGGTCAGCCGGAATCCAAGCATGGCGCGGTCGAGGTCGAGTCATTGCCGTGCGAGTGGCAGGCCACCTTATTGATCGCCCCCTCCATTCTGGCCGGGCGTGAGGATCTGGCAGATGCCGTGGCCCAGCTCGATGGACGCTACTGGGCGCGTATTCCGCAATCGGCATTGGTGCGCTACCAGCTGGCAGGTCAGGGGCAGCCGGATTGGCAGCATTGGTGCGAAAGCCATCTGGGTGTCCCGGCGGGGCTCTGGGCACAGGACGCCGCGCAAGGGGGCATCAGCGCAGCGGGCTTTCGTGATGGACGCCTTGTCTGGTGGCTGAAGGTGATGCCGGGTGACGCACACCTCGATCGCCAACCCAATATCGCCTGGCTGGGCGAATGCTTCGCATCAGAGCAGCTCTCCGCGCATGAGCGGCGCAGCCTGCTGGCCGGCCGTCTCTCCGGGCAGGCGGATGTCGGGGCGATGGTCTGCGCCTGTCATCAGGTCGGCGAGCTGACCATTCGCCAGGCCATCCAGTCCGGTGACGGTTCCGTGGAAGCACTGGGCGCGCGACTGGCCTGCGGCACTCGCTGCGGTTCCTGCCTGCCTGAACTCAAACGTCTTGTGGAAGAGGAGCGATCCGATGAGCGGACTGATTCGTTGGAAATGGCGTGACCTGATGTCGCTATCCAGCAGTGCAGAGTCTCTCGGAATTCTCATGGCACGGCTGACCGACGGCCTGATGTCGCGGCGCGAGTGGCGTGGCGAGAATCGGCAGGCGCCAACGCGCAGCGATGCCAACGGGATTTCTCCCGCCTGGGAGGCGTTTCTTCCGGGGCAGGTCGCGCTGGTGGGCGCGGGGCCGGGGGATCCGGACCTGATGACGCTCAAGGCTTGGCGAATGCTGAATGCTGCGGATGCGGTGGTCTATGACCGACTGGTCGGCGATGAGATTCTCGCTCAGCTACCGGTTCACTGTGAACGCTATTACGTCGGCAAGGCCTGCGGCAATCATAGTGTGCCGCAGGACGAGATCGGTGCGCTGATGGTTCGCCTGGCGGGGGAGGGCATGCGAGTCGTGCGCCTCAAGGGCGGTGACCCCGGTGTCTTCGGCCGCATGGGGGAAGAGCTCGCGGCCCTCGATGATGCCGCCATCACGCGTCATATCGTGCCGGGCATCACCGCGGCTTCCGGTGCGGCCGCTGCCCTGGGGATGCCATTGACGGACAGGGCGCATGCACAGCGTCTGCGCTTCGTGACCGCTCAGCTCTGCAGCAAGAGCGAACAGCCTGAATGGCAGCAGCTGGCGCGTCGCGATGAAACGCTTCTCTTCTATATGGGGCTCAATCGTCTCGAGGTGATCTGTGATGAGTTGCAGCATCATGGACTGCCGGCGGACTGGCCGATGATGCTGGTCGCCAATGCCAGCCTTCCCGAGCAGCAGACTCTTCACGGCTCGCTCGGCAATATGGTGAGTCGTCTGGCCGAGCATCCATTGCCGACACCGTGCCTGATCGTCGTGGGCAGTGTCTGTCAGATGGCGGCGGGGCGAGAGAGTGCGCTGGCCGATGCCGTCGCGCAGGCAGCGGCTCACATGTCTTGCAGGGAAGTTTTTGAAGAAGTTTGTTGAGGGGGAGAATGGAAGATGCGCTTGATGGGGCGGCGCTGGAAGCACCGGTAGAAAACTGACTATATAGAGGGCTCTCCATGTGGTGCCCTTCGAGTTGTCGTCCTGATGGCATTAGAGAAACGCATGGGCCCGCTTTGCACTCTTTTGGGCATTGCTGCCAAAAAGCCCTTGCCCTCACGGCGGTTCGTGCGTAAAGTACGCATCCGCTGCCGGGGACGCATGGCGTTACCAGCGGTGAAAGAGGTTTGCAGGTGATTGTTTTGCTTGAGGTTTTTGAAGTCCGCTTCGAAGTCATCGATTGACAATCCCGGGCGATTCGCTAGAATACGCCGCACTCCTTACGGAACAGGTGATCGAGCAATGCTCCTCACCGCTTGATGATGCTTAGAGGCAGTCGACTGACTCATCATCAAGTGCTTGACTTCTCAAGCGTTCCGGGTAGAATATGCCTCCTCGCTTAACGGCGACGCTCTTTAAAAATTTGATCAGGTAATTCGTGTGAGCGCTTGCCGATGAGTGGTGACAAGGTCACCAAATATCGGAGCAAGCCTCTCACGAGAAGTTTGACTCTGAACCAAGTTTGGTCTGCTTAACAGACTATCAAGCTTTCAACTGAAGAGTTTGATCATGGCTCAGATTGAACGCTGGCGGCAGGCTTAACACATGCAAGTCGAGCGGAAACGATCCTAGCTTGCTAGGAGGCGTCGAGCGGCGGACGGGTGAGTAATGCATGGGAATCTGCCCGATAGTGGGGGACAACCTGGGGAAACTCAGGCTAATACCGCATACGTCCTACGGGAGAAAGCAGGGGATCTTCGGACCTTGCGCTATCGGATGAGCCCATGTCGGATTAGCTTGTTGGTGAGGTAATGGCTCACCAAGGCGACGATCCGTAGCTGGTCTGAGAGGATGATCAGCCACACTGGGACTGAGACACGGCCCAGACTCCTACGGGAGGCAGCAGTGGGGAATATTGGACAATGGGCGAAAGCCTGATCCAGCCATGCCGCGTGTGTGAAGAAGGCCTTCGGGTTGTAAAGCACTTTCAGCGAGGAAGAACGCCTTGGGACTAATACTCCCGAGGAAAGACATCACTCGCAGAAGAAGCACCGGCTAACTCCGTGCCAGCAGCCGCGGTAATACGGAGGGTGCAAGCGTTAATCGGAATTACTGGGCGTAAAGCGCGCGTAGGTGGCTAAGTCAGCCAGGTGTGAAAGCCCCGGGCTCAACCTGGGAACGGCATCTGGAACTGCTTGGCTAGAGTGCAGGAGAGGAAGGTAGAATTCCCGGTGTAGCGGTGAAATGCGTAGAGATCGGGAGGAATACCAGTGGCGAAGGCGGCCTTCTGGACTGACACTGACACTGAGGTGCGAAAGCGTGGGTAGCAAACAGGATTAGATACCCTGGTAGTCCACGCCGTAAACGATGTCAACTAGCCGTTGGGTCCCTTGAGGACTTAGTGGCGCAGCTAACGCAATAAGTTGACCGCCTGGGGAGTACGGCCGCAAGGTTAAAACTCAAATGAATTGACGGGGGCCCGCACAAGCGGTGGAGCATGTGGTTTAATTCGATGCAACGCGAAGAACCTTACCTACCCTTGACATCCAGAGGACTTTCCAGAGATGGATTGGTGCCTTCGGGAACTCTGAGACAGGTGCTGCATGGCTGTCGTCAGCTCGTGTTGTGAAATGTTGGGTTAAGTCCCGTAACGAGCGCAACCCCTATCCTTATTTGCCAGCGAGTAATGTCGGGAACTCTAAGGAGACTGCCGGTGACAAACCGGAGGAAGGTGGGGACGACGTCAAGTCATCATGGCCCTTACGGGTAGGGCTACACACGTGCTACAATGGCAAGTACAAAGGGTTGCAATACTGCGAAGTGGAGCCAATCCCATAAAGCTTGCCTCAGTCCGGATTGGAGTCTGCAACTCGACTCCATGAAGTCGGAATCGCTAGTAATCGTGGATCAGAATGCCACGGTGAATACGTTCCCGGGCCTTGTACACACCGCCCGTCACACCATGGGAGTGGACTGCACCAGAAGTGGTTAGCCTAACCTTCGGGAGGGCGATCACCACGGTGTGGTTCATGACTGGGGTGAAGTCGTAACAAGGTAGCCCTAGGGGAACCTGGGGCTGGATCACCTCCTTATCGACACTGTCTACTGCTCGCGGCAAGTGCTCACAACGAATTACCTGATCTTATTGCTGGCTTAGCCGGCAGTGGCAAGCGTGCTCAACAAAGCGCGCTTCTCACTGTTCTCTGAACAGCCGCTCTTTAACAATGTGAATCATGCTGACGATAGATATGTGCGCCAAGCGCATGTCTATCAAACGATATGTCGGAGAGGTCCGACAGATTCGTAATCCTTGACAGACCCCTTGGGGTTATATGGTCAAGCGATTAAGCGCATACGGTGGATGCCTTGGCAGCCAGAGGCGATGAAGGACGTGATAGCCTGCGATAAGCGTTGGCGAGGTGGCAAATACCCTGCGACCCAACGATTTCCGAATGGGGAAACCCACTCACCATCAGGTGAGTATCTATAGGCCAATACATAACCTATAGAGGCAAACCCGGGGAACTGAAACATCTAAGTACCCGGAGGAAAAGAAATCAACCGAGATTCCCCAAGTAGCGGCGAGCGAACGGGGACCAGCCCTTAAGCGTGACAACTGACAGACGAACAAGCTGGGAAGCTTGACGATACAGGGTGATAGTCCCGTAGTCGAAGTCTGAGTCACGTGAAATCGAGTAGGTCGGGGCACGAGAAACCTTGACTGAACATGGGGGGACCATCCTCCAAGGCTAAATACTCCTGGCTGACCGATAGTGAACCAGTACCGTGAGGGAAAGGCGAAAAGAACCCCGGCGAGGGGAGTGAAATAGATCCTGAAACCGTATGCGTACAAGCAGTGGGAGCACCTTCGTGGTGTGACCGCGTACCTTTTGTATAATGGGTCAGCGACTTATATTCTGTGGCGAGCTTAACCGTATAGGGGAGGCGTAGGGAAACCGAGTCTTAACTGGGCGACCAGTCGCAGGGTATAGACCCGAAACCGGGCGATCTATCCATGGCCAGGGTGAAGATTGAGTAACATCAATTGGAGGCCCGAACCCAAGTATGTTGAAAAATGCTGGGATGAGCTGTGGATCGGAGTGAAAGGCTAATCAAGCCCGGAGATAGCTGGTTCTCCTCGAAAGCTATTTAGGTAGCGCCTCACGTATCACCGCTGGGGGTAGAGCACTGTTTCGGCTAGGGGGTCATCCCGACTTACCAACCCGAGGCAAACTCCGAATACCAGTGAGTGCAGCGTGGGAGACACACAGCGGGTGCTAACGTCCGTTGTGAAAAGGGAAACAACCCAGACCGTCAGCTAAGGTCCCAAAATCCTGATTAAGTGGGAAACGATGTGGGAAGGCTCAGACAGCTAGGAGGTTGGCTTAGAAGCAGCCATCCTTTAAAGAAAGCGTAATAGCTCACTAGTCGAGTCGGCCTGCGCGGAAGATATAACGGGGCTAAATCAGGTACCGAAGCTACGGGTTCATCCTCTGGATGAGCGGTAGAGGAGCGTCGTGTAAGCCAATGAAGGTGGATTGAGAAGTCTGCTGGAGGTATCACGAGTGCGAATGCTGACATGAGTAACGATAAGGGGAGTGAAAAACTCCCCCGCCGGAAGACCAAGGTTTTCTGTTCTACGTTAATCGGAGCAGAGTGAGTCGGCCCCTAAGGCGAGGCGGAAACGCGTAGTCGATGGGAAACGGGTTAATATTCCCGTACCGGATGTGGTTGCGATGGGGGGACGAAGAAGGCTAGGTGAGCCAGGCGTTGGTTGTCCTGGTGAAAGCATGTAGGCCGAGGAATCAGGCAAATCCGGTTCCTCTGAGGTCGAGATGCGAGACGAACTGACCACGGTCAGGAAGTCATCGATGCCACGCTTCCAGGAAAAGCCTCTAAGCTTCAGATCACATGCGACCGTACCCCAAACCGACACAGGTGGTCAGGTAGAGAATACCAAGGCGCTTGAGAGAACTCGGGTGAAGGAACTAGGCAAAATGGCACCGTAACTTCGGGAGAAGGTGCACCGGTTCGAGTGAAGGACTTGCTCCGTAAGCTCTTACCGGTCGAAGATACCAGGTGGCTGCAACTGTTTATTAAAAACACAGCACTCTGCAAACGCGCAAGCGGACGTATAGGGTGTGACGCCTGCCCGGTGCCGGAAGGTTAATTGATGGGGTTAGCTCACGCGAAGCTCTTGATCGAAGCCCCGGTAAACGGCGGCCGTAACTATAACGGTCCTAAGGTAGCGAAATTCCTTGTCGGGTAAGTTCCGACCTGCACGAATGGCGTAATGATGGCCACGCTGTCTCCACCCGAGACTCAGTGAAATTGAAATCGCAGTGAAGATGCTGTGTACCCGCGGCTAGACGGAAAGACCCCGTGAACCTTTACTATAGCTTTACACTGGATGCTGATGTTGTCTGTGTAGGATAGCTGGGAGGCTTTGAAACCACGTCGCCAGATGCGGTGGAGCCAACCTTGAAATACCAGCCTGACATCATTGGCGTTCTAACTCAGGTCCGTTATCCGGATCGAGGACAGTGTATGGTGGGTAGTTTGACTGGGGCGGTCTCCTCCTAAAGAGTAACGGAGGAGCACGAAGGTACCCTCAGCACGGTTGGAAATCGTGCATTGAGTGCAAGAGCATAAGGGTGCTTGACTGCGAGACAGACACGTCGAGCAGGTACGAAAGTAGGTTCTAGTGATCCGGTGGTTCTGTATGGAAGGGCCATCGCTCAACGGATAAAAGGTACTCCGGGGATAACAGGCTGATACCGCCCAAGAGTTCACATCGACGGCGGTGTTTGGCACCTCGATGTCGGCTCATCACATCCTGGGGCTGAAGTCGGTCCCAAGGGTATGGCTGTTCGCCATTTAAAGTGGTACGCGAGCTGGGTTTAGAACGTCGTGAGACAGTTCGGTCCCTATCTGCCGTGGGCGTCGGAAGTTTGAGAAGAGCTGCTCCTAGTACGAGAGGACCGGAGTGGACGAACCTCTGGTGTTCGGGTTGTCATGCCAATGGCATTGCCCGGTAGCTACGTTCGGACGGGATAACCGCTGAAAGCATCTAAGCGGGAAGCCCCCTTCAAGATGAGACTTCCCTGAGGCCTTGCGCCTCCTGAAGGGCCCTTGAAGACTACAAGGTTGATAGGCTGGGTGTGGAAGCACAGCAATGTGTTGAGCTAACCAGTACTAATTGCCCGTGAGGCTTGACCATATAACACCCAAGGGGTTTGCGCAGGCAAACCGCCGGGATTGCGACAGGATCGAGACATATCGGTCAGCATGATTCATATTGCGAGTCACGAGGCCACAAGCCTCGAGACTCAGGCATCGCAAGATGCCACCGTTTCGCCTGACGACCATAGCGAGCGTGAACCACCCGATCCCATGCCGAACTCGGAAGTGAAACCGCTTAGCGCCGATGGTAGTGTGGAGTTTCTCCATGTGAGAGTAGGTCATCGTCAGGCACTTATCCCGAACCGCCCCTGTAGCCTTGCTACAGGGGCGGTTCTCTTTGTGCGCAGGAAAAGTGGTGCTCAGGAAAGTTGGCGTAAAAGAACAGCCGTGCTGAGGTAAATGCGTAAAGCACAAGACATAGCTACATGAGCTATATGATACAAAGATGCCTCTATCATTATCGTGATAGAGGCATCCTTGTATATGGATCAGTATCACTGGGAAAGCGTGCTGGCTCTCTATTGAGTGTACTTGATCGACAGGCATTCCACGCTGTTGAGAGATATCTTTATCGGGAGATATCTTTACTGTTGCAGCACCTGCTTGGTGTCTGCGCTGTCATTGAATATCACTCATTGAAGCTATCCATGAATAGGCGCAAGGAGGCGATATGTCGAGGGGCTTTTCATATTCGTTATCAAGACTTCTATTGGCAGGAATGATGGCTCTTTTGTTGGGGCTGATGTCGTCAGAAATGGCATCTGCCGGGGAGCGAGAGAGGAAGATAGAGCGCTGTCAGTTCATCAAGGACAAGATCGAATATTATACCGATAGGCGTCGCGGCGGCGGGTCGTCGGGCCAGATGCGAAGTTGGCAGTCCCAGCGCAATGACTACAAGCAGCGCTACCGGGATGAAAACTGCACGCGTGTCAGGACAGCACTGAAGTGACTCCCCTATTGACGCGATAATAGTGAATCGCAGTGCTCTATTCTCAGCGTTGTGGGTTGTAGGTTGTAGATAGACGCAGCCAAAAATGACGATGCCCTTCTTGAGAATGTCTCAAGAGGGGCATCGTTGTTTAGGACGATTCGCTCAGGGCGATTCGTTCAGGGACGTTTGCGCAGGCGTGTCAGGCCTTCCTGGGCGCTGGATGCCACCAGCTCGCCGTGCCGGTTGTAGAGACTGCCGCGAGCGAAGCTGCGTGCGCCTCCCGCCCACGGGCTATCCATCTCGTAGAGAATCCAATCATTGACGCGTACATCGCGGTGGAACCATAGCGAGTGATCCAGGCTCGCCATTTGCAGTTCGGGCGAACCGAACCGCACACCATGTCCGCCGAGGCCTGTCGCCAGCAGATTGAAGTCGGAGCTATATGTCAGCAGGTAGCGATGCAGGGCATCATCTTCCGGCAGCTCGCCTGCCAGTCGGAACCACAACCGCTGGCGTGGCGGTGGGCAGGCGTCATCATCACTCGCCGAGCTAGGCGCCTTCAGGCGCAGGAACTCGATGGGATGGCCTTCGTAGCGCTCGATGCGTGCCCCCTGTTCGATCAACTGCTCTGGAGATTCGATATCGGGCATGGCGAGCTGATGCTCGAATCCCGCCTCCTTGCCATGGAAGGAGGCGCTGCAGAAGAAGATGGTCTTGCCATTCTGGATGGCACTGATGCGTCGGGTCGTGAAGCTGCCGCCATCACGGACGCCATCAACCTGATAGATGACAGGCTTGTGGGCGTCGCCCGGGCGCAGGAAGTAGCCATGCAGAGAGTGGACCTGGCGTTCGACCGGTACCGTGCGTGTCGCTGCGGACAACGCTTGTCCGAGTACCTGTCCGCCAAACAGCTGAGGGAAGCCGAGGTCCTGACTGTGCCCTCTGAACAGGTTCTCTTCCAGGGTCTCAAGACCCAGCAGGGTGACCAGTGCCTCAAGAGGCGCAGTGGCTGTTTGGGTCATGAATCTATCCTTGTGCTGAGAGGCAGGCGCTCGGAGCAGTGCCAGACCGCGCGGGGTGGCAATGCAGGAGGAAGCGCGAGCGCCAAGTCGTTATCATTTATCATGGTGAGCGAAACAATGGCTTCAGGATACCGGAGAACAACGGTGAGTGACGAGTTGACGATAGCGCCGCAGGCCCGGAGTGGGCCGCGTGGGGATCATTACTATATGCACCGCGCGCTGGATCAGGCGCGGCTGGCATTCGAGGCTGGCGAGGTGCCTGTCGGCGCGGTGGTGGTGGATCCTCAGGGCGACATCATCGGCACTGGCTACAATGCGCCGGTCAGCACCCCGGACCCGACGGCACATGCCGAGGTGCAGGCCTTGCGCGCGGCGGCGGCCCGACTCGGCAACTATCGTCTCGACGATTGCACGCTGTATGTGACGCTGGAGCCCTGCATGATGTGCAGTGGCGCCTTGATCCACGCGCGAGTGAAGCGGGTTGTCTACGGGGCAGCAGAGCCGAAGACCGGCATGGTGGAATCGCGTGCCAATCTGTTTGCACAGCCCTGGCATAATCACCACGTCGAGGTGGAAGGGGGACTATTGGCCGCTCACGCCAAGCGCTTGCTCAAGTCCTTCTTCGCGGAGCGGCGCGGTGAGCTTCCGCGCTGAACCTTTCGCTCAGATCCACCCGCGCTAATCCCTCCGCTCAGATCCGCCCGAGCAGGTCCTCCCGAGCTGATCCCCTGGCGTTGCTCTCATGATGGTCTCCATGGACCGTCAGGCAGCGACCTGAACCTGATTGCGACCACTGGACTTGGCGCGATACAGCGCCTCATCCGCTGCCTGCAGCAGTGCATCCAGCCGCAACGGAGCGCGCGCCACGCATGCCATGCCCACGGATACCGTGACGACGCTATCCGTGGCGGGCTGTGGCAGTCCTGCAGCCTGCACGGCACGCCGCAGCTCTTCCGCCAGAGTGCGGCCTACCGCGCGTGGGCATTCCGGAATGCACACCACGAACTCTTCGCCGCCGAAGCGCGCCAGTATGCCGCCGGCAGACTCCACGGGTGCCCGTGAGACGGCGGCAATCTTCTGCAGGTAGCGATCTCCCTCCAAGTGTCCCAACTTGTCGTTGATCGTCTTGAAGAAGTCGATATCCAGAATCATGACCGTCAGAGGCATCTTGCCGCTGAAGCTCTGCACCTGCTCGAGGAAATAGCGACGATTGGGCAGCTGGGTCAGCTCGTCGTGACGCGCCAGCCACTGGATCTCGTTCTGCAGTCGCTCTCGCCGCACCATCTCTTCGCGAAGTGCATCATTGGCATTCTTGACGATGCCGTGCTCCTGCGAGACGCGGCGATACATGTAGATCACGAGGAAGAGCAGGTAGGCCAGCAGCATGCCCGTCAGCAACGTCACCTCCGGCAGACGGCCACGAGTGGCCGCCAGGAACTGCTGTGTCGGCTGCAGGCCCAGTGTCAGGTCGGTGGCGGGCAGCTCGATGGGGATGCGATGCCCCCAGGGCGCCAGACGACTTTCCGGGCCGACATGGATATAGATGTTGCCGCGCTCTGACAGGGTGACCGCAAATGCCTCATTGCGTGCCGTGTCCATGGCCCTGTCGAGCAGAGGGGCCAGATCCACCACCATGGCGATCGCCCCCAGGATGGTGCCATCACGTGGATCGCGCACCGGCAGGTAGGACACCATGCCCTTGCCGCCCTGAATCAGGTCGATGATGCCGGTATGGCCCTCGATGCCAAGTTCCAGCGGGTTGCGCAGTGGAGTGTCCGGCTGAGCATCCAGCAGGCGTACGCCCAGCACGTCATGATTGCGGCCCTTGTCCGGGAAGACGCGCGTTATCACGCTGTCCGGGTCGATGAAGGCGATGTTCTGGAAGTAATCGAAATCCTTGTAATAGCTGCGTGCCAGGCGTTGCCACTCTCCGCGTGACGGTGTCTGTCCCATCAGGCTCCAGAAACCGGCGAAACGTCGCATCGCATTGAGCTGGTCGTTGATCTCGCGAGACAGCTCCGTGGCGATCTTGTCGCCCAGTACGTAGGTCGACTGGTTGATGCGATTGTTCTCGTCCTGGCTCTGCTGCTGCCAGGCGAGCAGACATACCAGGGTGATCGAGGAGGAAATGATCAGCGGTATGAGATTGCGGCGCCACATCTGCATGAATGCCGGCTGTAGATCGATCCATTGAGCGATCAACAGCAGACTGACGAAGCTGGTCAGCGTGATGCGTTCCGGGCCTGCCAGCACCATGCTGGCGACGGAAAGACTGGCGTCGGACATCATGGCAAACAGCAGCAGCAGCGTGACTTGCGTCAGCTGGATGGCAGAGCCGAATCCCAGTCGCATGCGCAACAGGGCGCAGGTCGTGAGGCCGAAACAGGCAAACAGGATCAGGATAGGCGGGCGGATATTGGCGATATGCCAATCGCCCGGCAGATTGATCAGCAGGTCTCCCCAGTGGTCCACCCCCACCCAGCTTTCCGGTAGCAGGAAGGTACAGATCAGCAGGATATTGAGGATCAATGAGGCGCCGAGGAACAGCTGACTGAGGGAGGTATTGCGCCAATGCCAGGCAGCCTGGCCGGCGGCTTGCAGGGTCAACATCATCAGCAGCAGCGCATTGGCTTCATTGCCGGCAGACGGCCAGAGCCCCAGCAAGGCGATGCCGAACGCGATCAGGCTTAGCGACATCAAGACGAGTCTGCGTGTCATTCCCTGTCCTTAGAGGCTCTTGATGCGTGGTGAAGATGCGTGCACTTGAGGCACCGGAGTGCTGACGGTCCGAACTCCATCCTCAGAGAATCGGAGGCACTGTATCGAAGGGATTGCTGTCGCCTTCGTCGTCGGTAATCGGACGCTCATCCAGCTGATAGAACTGCTGCTGGCTACGGTAAACATAATTCAGTATTTCATAATAACGACGGATATTGCGGACATAGATGACAGGTTCTCCGCCGCGTGCATAACCATAACGGACTTTCTGGTACCACTCACGATTCTGCAGCAAGGGCAGGGCTTCGCGGACATCCTTCCAGCGATTCGGGTCGCCGCCCTTCATCTTCACGATCCGTCTGGCGTCAAACAGGTGACCCAGGCCGACATTGTAGGCTGCCAGCGTCATCCAGGTGCGATCCGGTTCCTTGATCTCGTCCGGCAAGCGTCCCTTTATACTCACAAGATAGCGTGAGCCACCATCGATGCTCTGAACGGGGTCCAAACGGTTGGCTATCTTCATTTCGCGCGCCGTCACATTGGTCAGCATCATCAGGCCGCGCACCCCTGTGGGAGAGGTGGCCTTGGGCTGCCAGTGCGATTCCTGATAGCCCGTGGCGGCCAGCAGTTTCCAGTCGATGCCGGTTTCGCGCGCGGCTTCCTTGAAGGTGTCGATATAACGCGGCAGGCGGTCGCGTGCCTGGCGGATGAAGGTCCGTGCGCCGACATACTCGAGATAGTCATCATGGCCGAAATAGCGCTCGACCAGTTGATCGAGGGTGCCATCCTGGCGGCGTGTCTCGAGAAAATCATTGGCGGCGGTCAGCAATGAGATGTCGCCATGCGCGGGGAAGGCCCAGGCCAGCGTCAGCGGATCGCCCACGTCGAAGCCGTTCTCCACATTGGGGAAGAACAGGCGATTGAGCTTGAATTGATGGGCATAGACGACCGCCGCATCCAGCTTGTCTTCCTCGATGCGTTGCAGCAGGTCCGCCACCTCAAGCTCGCCGGTTTCCTTCCAGCTGAGCTCGGGGATGTCCTGCTGGACTTCGCGCAGTACCAGGCTGGTGCCGGCGCCCTTGATGACGCCGATGCGCTTGCCGACCAGATCCTTCAATTCCTTGGGCGGGTGCATGCCGCGCCGATAGACCACCATCGCCTGCAATTCGAGGATGGGGCGCGAGAAGCGCAGGTCCTGTTCGGAGAGATCCAGCGGCAGGGTCGCGGCCGCAAGATCGGCCTGATCATTGAGCACGCTCTGGGTCAGGCTCTCGATATTGTGCTCGGAATCCATCGACAGACTCACGCCAAGATAATCGGCGAAATCCCGTGCCAGCTCGTATTCGAAACCGGTGGGCCCCTGACGGCCACGATAGAAGGTCGTGGGGGTATTGCGCGTGGCGACCTGAATGAAGTCGCGCGCGCGGACATCGTCCAGCCGCGTGGGCATCTCGATGAGGGTGCGCTCGGGCAGTATCAGCAAGGCGAGGGCCAGCGCCGCGACGAGGAAACGCCGCGCGTGGCGCAGCAGCTGTCGCACGGGCGGAATGAGAGAAGAGGGCGAAGTCTTGAGCATGCGTCAGCATCATTCACGGCAGGGCTTCCACCATACCGGCAGCTCAACACACTGTCATCCAACGCATGTCGCCTGCGGGCTTCGTTAAGGCTCGCCTTTCACGTATGATATGCGCTTGCTGCCGCCGTTTGGCGGTTGTCCGTTCACGCTGCTTCAGAGGCTTTCCCTGACCATGCTCGAACTGCGAGGCGCGCCTGCCCTTTCCGCCTTCCGTCACACCCGTCTACTGGCTGCATTACGCGAGCTGGTGCCGGAGGTGGAATCTCTTCATGCCGAGTACCTTCATCTGGCCGAGGTCGATGGTGAACTGAGCAGTTCCGATCGGACAACACTGGAGCGCCTGCTGGACTACGGCCCCAGTCGTGACGAGAGCGCTCCGGAAGGACATCTCTTCCTCGTCATCCCCCGCCTCGGCACGCTGTCTCCCTGGTCTTCCAAGGCCACGGATATCGCCGCCAACTGCGGCCTGCCGCAAGTCCGCCGCCTCGAGCGTGGCATCGCCTACCGCATCAAGCTGGACGCGCCCCTGAGCGAAGAGCTCTTCGCCACGCTGTCCTCCCGACTGCACGACCGCATGACCGAGACGGTATTGACCCGTACTCAGGACGCGGCACGTCTGTTCCAGCATCAGGCACCTGCCAAGCTTGCCCATGTCGACATCCTCGGCGGTGGCCGCGAAGCCCTGGCCAAGGCCAACGGTAGCCTGGGTCTGGCGCTGGCCGATGACGAGATCGATTATCTGGTCGAGTCCTTCAAGACTCTGGGCCGCAATCCTGCCGACATCGAACTGATGATGTTCGCTCAGGCGAACTCCGAGCATTGCCGCCACAAGATCTTCAATGCGGACTGGACCATCGACGGCGAAGCGCAGTCGCACTCGCTGTTCAAGATGATCAAGAACACCTACCAGCATCATCCGGATGGCGTGCTGTCCGCCTACAGTGACAACGCCGCCGTGATGGAAGGTCCGACTGCCGGGCGTTACTTCCCGACAGGCGAAGGCCACATCTATCGCTACCATCAGGAACCGATCAACATCCTGATGAAGGTCGAGACCCACAACCACCCGACCGCCATCGCCCCTTATCCGGGCGCCGCGACCGGTGCCGGTGGCGAGATTCGTGATGAAGGCGCGACCGGTGTCGGCTCCAAGCCGAAAGCGGGTCTGACCGGCTTCAGCGTCTCCAACCTGCGTATCCCGGGCTTCGAACAGCCCTGGGAGCACGATTACGGCAAGCCGGAGCGCATCAAGACCGCCTACGACATCATGCTCGAAGGCCCGATCGGTGGCGCTGCGTTCAACAACGAATTCGGCCGTCCCAACCTCAACGGCTACTTCCGTACCTACGAGCAGGATGCCTTCGGTGCCGGCGGCATCGAGCGTCGTGGCTATCACAAGCCGATCATGCTCGCCGGCGGTTACGGCAACATCCGCAGCCAGCACGTCGAGAAGGGCGATATTCCGGTCGGCGCCAAGCTGATCGTGATGGGCGGCCCGGCGATGCTGATCGGTCTGGGCGGCGGTGCTGCCTCTTCCATGGCCTCCGGCAGCTCCAGCGAAGATCTCGATTTCGCCTCCGTGCAGCGTGACAACGCCGAGATGGAGCGTCGCGTGCAGGAAGTCATCGATCGCTGCTGGGCGCTGGATGACAAGAACCCGATCTGCTTCATCCACGACGTCGGCGCGGGCGGTCTGTCCAACGCACTGCCGGAGCTGGTCAAGGATGGTGGTCGCGGTGGCCTGTTCGATCTGCGCGCCGTGCCGAGCGCCGAATCCGGCATGAGCCCGCTGGAGATCTGGTGCAACGAATCCCAGGAACGCTACGTGCTGGCGGTGGCACCGGAGAATCTGGCCACCTTCGAAGCCCTGTGCAAGCGTGAGCGTTGCCTGTACGCCGTGGTCGGTGAAGCCCTCGAGGAGCACGAGCTGATCGTCAAGGATGGTCACTTCGATACGCGTCCGGTCGATCTGCCGATGGACGTGCTGTTCGGCAAGCCGCCCAAGATGTCACGCAGCTTCGAGCGCCAGACGCTGGAGCTGCCGGCGCTGGGTCTCGACAACCTCGACCCGCGCGAAGCGATGACCCGTGTGCTGCAGCTGCCCACCGTCGCCTCCAAGAAATTCCTGATCACCATCGGTGACCGCTCGATCACCGGCATGGTCGCGCGCGACCAGATGGTCGGTCCGTGGCAGGTGCCGGTGGCCGATTGCGCCGTCACCACCAGCTCCCTCGACAGCCATGTCGGTGAAGCGATGGCGATGGGCGAGCGTACCCCGGTCGCGCTGATCTCGCCGGCGGCGTCCGCGCGTCTGGCCGTGGCCGAGGTGATCACCAATCTGGCCGCCGCGCCGATCGCCAAGCTGTCTGATATCAAGCTGTCCGCCAACTGGATGAGCGCTGCCGATCACACCGGCGAGAATCAGGCGCTCTACGAGGCCGTCCACGCCGTCGGCATGGAACTGTGCCCGGCGCTGGACCTGACCATTCCGGTCGGCAAGGACTCCATGTCCATGCGCACCGCCTGGCAGGACGAGAACGGCGAAGACAAGTCGATCACCGCGCCGCTGTCGCTGGTGATGACGGGCTTCGCGCCGGTCACCGATGCCATGCGTACCCTCACGCCGCAGCTGCGTCGCACGCTGAATGGCGAGGCCGTGGAAACGGACCTGATCCTGATCGATCTCGGCCATGGCGCTCACCGCCTCGGGGGCTCCGCGCTGGCACAGGTCTACGGTCAGGTCGGCAATGAAGCGCCGGATCTCGCCAAGCCCGAAGACCTCAAGCACTTCTTCGAGGCCATCCAGCGCTTCAACGTCGAAGGCAAGCTGCTGGCCTATCACGACCGCAGCGACGGTGGTCTGTTGACCACCTTGATGGAAATGTCCTTCGCGGGACGTGTCGGTCTCGACATCTCCCTCGACTGGACCGCCGCCGAGCCGGGTCAGGCCACCGGCGCGCTGTTCGCCGAAGAACTGGGTGCCGTGGTGCAGGTGCGTCGCGAGCATACCGAGTCCATCCTCGCCGAGCTCAAGGCCGTGGGCCTCGAGCACAGTGGCGTGATCGCCACGCCGCGTGCCGATGAGCAGATCAACATCACGCTGCTGGGCCAGAACCTGCTCTCCACCACCCGCGCCAGCGCCGAGCGTCTGTGGGCCGAGACCAGCTATCGCATGCAGGCCGCACGTGACAACGCCGATTGCGCCAAGAGTGAATTCGAGTCCATCAATGACGTGCGTGACCCGGGCCTTACCGCCCAGGCCACCTTCGACGTCAACGAGGACATCGCGGCGCCGTACCTTAACACCGGTGCACGTCCGCGCATGGCGATCCTGCGCGAGCAGGGCGTCAATGGTCAGCTCGAGATGGCGGCAAGCTTCGACCGTGCCGGTTTCGAGGCCGTCGATGTCCACATGAGCGACATCCTCGAAGGGCGTGTCGATCTGGACACCATGCGGGGTCTGGTCGCCTGTGGCGGCTTCTCCTACGGTGACGTGCTGGGCGCCGGCGGTGGCTGGGCCAAGTCGGTGCTGTTCAATGCGCGTGCGCGTGAACAGTTCGAGCGCTTCTTCAACCGTGACGACAGCTTCGCGCTGGGCGTCTGCAACGGTTGCCAGATGCTCTCCCAGCTCAAGGAGCTGATCCCGGGTGCCGAGGCCTGGCCGCGCTTCGTGCGCAACGAGTCCGAGCAGTTCGAGGCGCGTGTCGCGATGGTCGAAGTCGAGAAGAGCGCCTCGCTGTTCCTCGATGGCATGGAAGGCTCGCGCCTGCCGATCGCCATCGCGCATGGCGAAGGGCGTGCCGAGTTCCGCGACAGCGCTCACCTGCGCAAGATGCAGAGCAGCGGCCAGGTCGCGCTGCGTTACGTCGACAACTACGGCCAGACCACCACGCGTTATCCGGCCAACCCGAACGGCTCGCCGTCCGGCATCACCGGTCTGACCACCGATGATGGTCGCGTGACCATCATGATGCCGCACCCGGAGCGCGTGGCGCGTGCCGTCACCAACTCCTGGCGTCCGGACGACTGGCAGCAGGATGGCGCCTGGTTGCGCATGTTCCGCAATGCCCGTCGCTGGGTTGACTGAGCGACGTGACGCGCCAGCGACTCGGCCTCCTCGGTCGATGAGGCTGGCGCACGCCGCCAGTGGCGAAATGCAGTAACGGGAGACGCCTTCGTGGTTCACGCCACGAAGGCGTCTTCTTGTTTATAGACATGCCGAGAGCATCGTGGTGCGACTGGCTCAACAGCGGGTTCCACCGTTGAGCAGGACAGTCGGCGCGGCATGCGGCAGGCTGGCGTCATCGTGATGTCGCCATCGCCATCGCCATCGCCATCGCCATCGCCATCGCCATCGCCATCGCTATCGATGATGATGCCTGCCTGACAGGCATGGCGTGTTCCGTGGCCGCCGCACTGGACGCAACCCGTGGCCGCAACTCTTGATTACAACCCCTGGCCGCACCCCCTGACCCTCCCACAACGACAGCCCTGACATTGCTGTTCGCTGGCAAAGGAAGCTTTGATGAAACTGAAATGGTCGCTGTTACCTCGCTACTCCGTCTTCGGGCTCTGTGTCCTCGGCTTGCTGGTCTGCCTGGGGCTGTCGGAGCTGACGCCCTGGATATGGCCGCTGACGCTGCTGATGGCCTTTCTGGTCGCCGTCGGCATCTACGACATGCAGCAGCCGGATTACGCCGTGCGTCGCAACTATCCGGTGATCGGCAACATGCGCTACTTGTTCAAGGCGCTGCGTCCGGAAATGCGTCAGTACCTGTTCGAGTCGGACACCGATCAGCTGCCGTTTTCCCACAAGCAGCGCGAGCTGGTCTATGCGCGTGGCCGTCAGCACAATTCCTCCCAGCCTTTCGGCACCTTGCTCGATGTCTATTCCGACAGCTATGAGTTCATCGGTCACTCCATGCAGACCTCGAGCGTGCCGGACCCCAAGGGCTTTCGTCTCAACGTCGGCAACTCCCAGTGCTCGCATCCCTACAATGCCTCGCTGTTCAATATCTCGGCGATGAGCTTCGGCTCCTTGAGCGCCAATGCCATCCGCGCCCTGAACAAGGGCGCCAGGCTGGGCAACTTCGCCCATGACACCGGCGAAGGCAGCATCAGCCCCTATCACCGCGAATTCGAGGGCGATCTGATCTGGGAGCTGGGCAGTGGCTACTTCGGCTGCCGCGACGAGGAAGGGCGCTTCGATGGCGAGAAGTTCGCCCGCCAGGCGGCCAGCGAGCAGGTCAAGATGATCGAGATCAAGCTCAGCCAGGGTGCCAAACCCGGCCACGGGGGCGTCTTGCCAGCCAGCAAGATCAGCGAGGAGATCGCCGAGACGCGCGGGATTCCGATGGGCAAGGATTGCATCTCGCCGTCCAACCACGGTGAATTCTCCACACCGCTTGAGTTGTTGAGCTTCATCCAGCGCCTGCGCGAGCTGTCGGGTGGCAAGCCGGTGGGCTTCAAGCTGTGCCTCGGTCAGCCGTGGGAGTTCATGGCCATCGTCAAGGCGATGCTCGAGACCGGGATCGTGCCCGATTTCATCGTCGTCGATGGCAGTGAGGGCGGCACCGGCGCCGCACCGACCGAATTCACCGACCACCTCGGCACCCCGCTGCGTGAAGGGCTGCAGTTCGTCCACAACTCGCTGGTGGGCGCAGGGCTGCGTGATGAGGTGCGCATCGGGGTCAGCGGCAAGATCATCAGTGCCTTCGATATCGCCTGCGTGATGGCGCTGGGCGCGGACTGGGTCAATGCCGCACGCGGTTACATGTTCGCGCTGGGCTGCATCCAGTCACTGAGCTGTCACACCAACAAGTGCCCGACAGGCATCGCCACCCAGGATGATCTGCGCCAGAAATCGCTGGTCGTGGAAGACAAGGCCGATCAGGTGCGTCACTTCCATCACAACACCCTGCATGCGCTGGCCGAGATCCTGTCGGCGGCGGGCCTGCACACGCCCTGGCAGATCACCCCGGACCACCTGGTGCATCGTGTCTCCGAGAATGAGGTCAAGCTGTTCTCGCACCTGCATCCCTTCCTGACCAAGGGCGCGCTGCTGACGCAAGGGGATGACTATCCCTTCTATCGCCGTGTCTGGGCGATGGCCCAGGCCGAGAGCTTCCAGCCGCGATCACTGTCAGAGGTGTCGGGCGCCAAGCGCGAGTAGACAATCGTCACCTCTGCGACCAAACGACCGTTCAACAACCGGGCGCAGGCAGTCACACTGAGACGTAGCGAGTCATGCCCGCGGGCAGCTCGACGAACGCAGTGTGGTTGCCTGCGCCTTTTGGGTTTATCACTGGATGAGTGTCATCGCTCGGCACTGTCGTGAAATCGTTCGAGCGCGTGCTTGCTCGTTATCCGTCGCAGGGAGACCGCCATGTCTGACGCTACCCACCTCACGCCTGAACGTTATGTGACCCTCTCGATCAGTGAGCATGTCGCCGACGTGCGCCTCAATCGTCCTGACAAGCACAACGGCATCGACTGGAAGATGATCGATGCCCTGCTGGCGGTACAGCAGGAGTTGCATGCCCGCGCCCGGGAATCAGGCCTGCGCGCCATCGTGCTGTCGGGCGAGGGGCCCAGTTTCTGTGCGGGGCTGGATATCGCCGCCATCATGGGCGACGCCGCTCGCGTGCCGCAGTTGCTGGTCGCGGGGGCCAATGGCTGTGCGCCGCAGCGCAATACCGTGCAGCAGCTGGCGCTGGGCTGGCGAGATGTCGGGGTGCCGGTCATCGCCGCCTTGCATGGCAATGTCTTCGGTGGCGGCCTGCAGATCGCGCTGGGGGCGGACATCCGGCTGTGTGATCCTGATGCGCGCCTGGCGGTGCTCGAGATCGACTGGGGCATCATTCCGGACATGGGCATCAGCGTCACTGCGCGTGGCGTACGACCGGACTGGCTGCACGAGCTGACGTGGAGCGGGCGCAAGGTCGAGGCCAACGAGGCGCAGAGCGCCGGCCTGGTCACGCGCATCATCTCCAGCCCGCAGGAGGAGGCGTTGGCCCTGGCGCGCCAGATTGCCGGGCGCTCTCCCAGCGCCATCCGCGCCATCACGCGTCTCTATGACGAGGCCCTCGCTGCGCCGGAAGCCGAGGCGCTGGCGCTTGAGGCAGAGCTGCAGTCCTCGCTGCTGGGGCGCGCGGAGCAGACCGAGTGCATCAAGGCCAAGCTCGAGGGACGCGCGCCGCGCTTCTGATCCTGACGGGCCAAGACTGACGGGCTCAGGTTATCCACACCCACTTTGCCGCTGCAGTCGCTGATGCGGATAATGGGGGCATTGTCCCTTCCTGCGATTCGGCGGCCCCTTGATGTCAATGTTCCTGTCAGCCATCACGTCACTGTCAGCCCTCACGTCCCTGTCAGCCCTCACTTCCCTGGGCCTGCCTGCCGGCTGCGCTCCCACTCGTGTGTCTCGCTGGACGGCGCTGCATGTTTGAGCTGCGTCCGTATCAGCAGGAGGCCGTGCGGCGTACCGTCGAGCACTTTCGCCGCAGTGATGAGGCGGCGGTGATCGTGCTGCCCACCGGCAGCGGCAAGTCACTGGTGATCGCGGAGCTTGCGCGTATCGCGCGTGGCCGTGTGCTGGTGCTGGCGCATGTGCGCGAGCTGGTCGAGCAGAACCACGCCAAGTATGAATCCTATGGCAAGGACGCCGACATCTTCAGTGCCGGCCTCAAGCGCAAGCAGGCCTCGCGTCAGGTGGTGTTCGGCTCGGTGCAGTCAGTGGTGCGCAACCTCGATGCCTTCACGCCGGCTGAGCCGACGACTGATGCTCAGGCGGCGCCCTTCACGCTGCTGGTGATCGATGAGTGTCACCGGGTCTCGCTGGAGAAGGACGCCAGCTATCGCAAGGTCATCAATCATCTGCGCGAGCACAATCCGCGCCTCAAGGTGCTGGGGCTGACGGCGACGCCATATCGTCTCGGTCAGGGCTTCATCTTCCATCGTCACTATCACGGCATGGTGCGCGGGGATGACGACTGCTTCTTCCGTGATTGCGTCTTCGAGCAGCCACTGCGCCTGATGGTGCGGCAGGGCTTTCTGAGTGAGCCGCGGCGCGTCGATGTCGCAGTGGCGCGCTATGACTTCTCGCAGCTGGCACCCGGCATCGGTGGCAGCTTCCAGGAGGCGGAGCTCAACGAGGTGGTGCAGGGCTCGCGCGCGACGCCGGGCATCGTGCTGGATATCGTCGCCCAGGCACGCGAGCGGCGCGGTGTGATGGTGTTCTGTTCCACCGTCGAGCATGCCGAGGAAGTCACCGCACTCCTGCCTGACGGCGAGGCGGCGCTGATCACCGGCGAGACCCCCGGCGAGGAGCGCGAGCGGCTGATCAATGCCTTCAAGGCGCAGCAGCTCAAGTATCTGGTCAATGTCGCGGTGCTCACCACCGGCTTCGATGCGCCGCATGTCGACCTGATCGCCATCCTGCGGCCCACCGAATCCGTCAGTCTCTATCAGCAGATCGTCGGGCGCGGCCTGCGCCTGAGTCCCGGCAAGACGGACTGTCTGATTCTCGACTACGCCGGCAATCCCTGGGACCTCTACGCGCCGGAGGTAGCGACGCCGAAGCCGGCCGGCGACACCGAGATCGTCCAGGTCGAGTGCCCGGTATGCGGCAATGCCAATCTGTTCTGGGGACGCAAGGATGGTGAGCTGGTGGTCGAGCACTTCGGGCGCCGGTGTCAGGGGCTGGTCGAGTCGCCGGAGGGCGAGGGCAGGCCGCTGGTGCAGTGCGACTTCCGTTATCGCGCCAAGGCCTGCCCGCAGTGTGGCGAGGCCAATGACATCGCCGCACGCCATTGTCACGCCTGTCAGGCACGGCTGGTCGACCCGGATGACAAGCTGCGCGATGCGCTCAAGCTGCGTGACGCACGGGTGCTGCGCGTCAGCGGCTGGCAGCTGGAGGAGGCGCGCAACGGGCGCGGCCTGCCACGCTTGAAGGTGACCTATTACGACGAGGATGGCACCGATCTGTCCGAGTGGTTCGCGCTCGAGACCTCCGCCCAGCGTCACGCCTTCCGCTTGAGCTTCCTCGCGCGTCATCTGCGCGCGCCGGGCAGTGACTGGGCGCCGAAGGACATCGCCGAGGTGCTGGCGGGCGAGGAGCGTCTCAAGGCGCCGGACTTCGTCATCGGGCGCAAGAGCGGGCGTTACTGGCAGATCCGCGACAAGCTGTTCGACTACGCCGGGCGCTATCGCACCGGTATCGCCGCCGGCTGAGCGGCGCGCTGGCCGCTGCTTGATCCGGTCGCGTGGCGCATGTTGTCAGGGACACGACGTCGCGGGGATGCTGATCGGGGCCTCGGGTTGCTAGACTGGCGGCTTCATACGCCTCAGGGAGAACTCACAAGGTGAGTGCCACCGATACCTCGGCCAGGCTGGTGTCCGGCTTACGCCCCACCGGACACCTGCAACTCGGACACTATCAATCAGTGATCCGGCGCTGGACCGAGCTGCAATACCATCACGATGCCTATTTTCTGGTCGCCGACTGGAACGCGCTGGCGGTCAGCGGTCACGCGCCTCACGAGATCGAGCAATACAGCTGGGCGATGGTGATCGACTGTCTCGCCTGTGGGGTCAACCCCAAGGTCGCTACCCTGTTCATCCAGTCGTGGGTGCCGGAGCTGACCGACGTGCACATGATCCTGGCCAGCGTCACGCCCAAGGCCTGGCTGGAGCGTCTGCCCAGCTACCGCGAGATGGTCGCCGGGCTCGGTGAGCAGCAGGGCGCCAGTCTGGCCATGCTCGGTGCGCCCCTGATGCAGGCGGCCGACATTCTGGCGCTGCGGGGGCAGGTGGTGCCCGCCGGCCCCGAGCAGCGTGCGCATATCGAGTTCACCCGTGAGGTCGCCCGACGCTTCAATCATCGCTATGGCCGCGATGCCGGCTTCGAGGAGCAGGCCGAGCGCGCCATCGCGCGCCTGGGCAAGAAGAGCGGTCGCCTGTATCGCGAATGGTTGAGCGACTATCAGGAAGAGGGCGATCTCGAGGCCTTCGAGCGCGCGCGTGGCCTGCTGGCCGAGACCAGCAAGCTCAACCGCAACCAGCAGGAGCGCCTGCTCGGCTATCTGGAAGGTGGCGGGCGGCGCATCCTCGGCGAGCCGGAACACTGGCAGGGCGAGGTCGAGCCGCTGCTGGGCATGGAGCTCAAGACACACAAGGCCGCACGGGAAGACGCCATCTTCCTGCGCAGTGGGCGCGACGATATCGCGGCCTGCGTGCGCGAGATGCCCACCGACCCTGCGCGCGTGCGCCGCAAGGACCCCGGCGACCCGCAGCGCTGCCCGCTGTGGACGCTGCATGAAAGCTTCACGCCCGCCTCGGACCGCCAGTGGGCGGAGGAGGGCTGCCGTGATGCCAGCATCGGCTGCCTGGACTGCAAGGGCTGTCTGATCGAGCATGTCGACGCGGCGCTGACGCCGATTCGTGAGCGTGCCGAGGCGCTGGAAGGGGAGCATGGCAAGGTGCGCACCATGATGACAGAAGGCGCCGAGCGGGCCCGTGACACCGTGCGTGACACCCTGGATGAGCTGCGGCGCGTGATCGGCCTGACCTATCGCTAGAGGCGGGCGGCGCCGAGCGCGGCCCCGGCGTATCACCGGCGGCGTAAAGACTTGGGGGATGGGGCGCGAGCCGCTAGAATGCCCGTCCCCCAGACCCACCTTCACCCGCCTCCTGCAGGAGATGTCATGAGCGACCTGCTCGATGGCGCCAGTTTTGCCCTCACCGATGGGCATCAGCCCGCACCTCTCGTCACGCCCCCGGCGGCGGCGTCGACGGTGCTGGCGCGCGTCAACGACACCGCGCTCACCGAGATGCCGCAGGACCTGTACATCCCGCCGGAGGCGCTGCGTGTCTTTCTCGAGACCTTCGAGGGGCCGCTGGATCTGCTGCTCTACCTCATCCGTCGCCAGAACCTCGATATCCTCGCCATCAATGTCGCGGCCATCACCCATCAGTACATCGAGTATGTCGAGCTGATGCACGCCATGCAGATCGATCTGGCCGGTGAATACCTGCTGATGGCCGCGATGCTGGCGGAGATCAAGTCGCGCAGCCTGCTGCCGCGTCAGCCCAAGGCGAGTGATGACGACGAGGAAGAGGACCCGCGCGCCGAGCTGATTCGTCGCCTGCAGGAATACGAGCAGACCAAGCTGGCCGCCGAAGGGCTGGACGAGATGCCGCGTCAGGGCCGCGACTGGTTCGTGGCCACGGCAGACCTGCCCGAACTCGAGACGCGCGTGGTGCACCCTGATGTCGACCTGTCGGAATTGCTCGGCGCGTTGTCCGGCCTCCTGCGTCAGGCGGACCTCGTCCAGGCGCACACCATCTCGCGTGAAGTGATGTCGACCCGCGAGCGCATGCTGGCGATCATGAATCTGTTGACCCATGAGCACTTCACGCCCTTCGAGAAGCTGTTCACGCTCGAGGAAGGGCGTGCCGGGGTGGTGGTCAGTTTCATGGCGATTCTGGAGCTGGCCAAGGAGTCGATGATCGAGATCGTCCAGAACGCCCCCCTGTCACCGATTCACGTGCGCGCCCGCACGCCGGAACCGGACCCCGAGGATGACGAGGACTGGCTGGCGCTGGAATTCGCCGACGAAGACGAGGTGGCGGCCGATCAGGGGGCGTTCGATGACGCAGCGTCCGATGATGCGCAGACGTCACCTTCCTTACCCCCATCCGACGAGCAGGAGAACGCGGCGTCATGAGTTTGCGCGATGTCCCGCTGGACCAGATCATCGAAGCGGCCCTGCTGGCCGCCGGCGAGCCGCTGACGCTAGAGCGCCTGGCCGGTCTGTTCGATGAGTATTCAAGCCCGACCAGGCCTGCGCTGCGCGAGGCGTTGGGCAAGCTGGAAGCGCGTCACCCGGCCGACAAGAGCGCGCTGGAGCTGATCGAGACCGCCAGTGGCTGGCGGCTGCGCGTTCGCCAGCAGTATTCCCCCTGGGTATCGCGGCTGTGGGAAGAGCGCCCGCAACGTTATTCACGCGCCTTGCTGGAGACCCTGGCGCTGGTGGCCTATCGTCAACCGGTGACCCGCGGCGATATCGAGCAGGTGCGTGGCGTGACGGTCAGCTCCTCGATCATGCGTACCCTGGTCGAGCGCGGCTGGGTGAGAGTGGTCGGTCACCGTGATGTGCCGGGGCGTCCGGCGGTATTCGCCACCACGCGTCAGTTCCTCGATGACTTCGGGCTCAAGACGCTGGAAGAGCTGCCGCCGGTGCATGAACTGAAAGGCTTCGAAGGACTCGAACAGCTCGAGGCAGACCTGTATGATGTGCCGCCCTCTCAGACCTTGCCATTGCCGGATGACCCGGACGGCGAGGCGGAGGAGGCACCGGCAGACGGCGCTGATGCGGGGGCTGATCCAGAGCATGAGACAGCGCCTGAGTCAGCACCTGACGCAGAGACTGGGGGAAAGACTGAGTCAGGCGCTGAGACAGGGCTTGAGTCAGATCTTGAGACCGACACCGGCACCGGCACCCCGGTGCCCGACGACTGGCAACCGCCGGACGTCACCGCCGAGCAGCTGGAAGAGGCGCTGAAGATGCGCGCACTCGACACCTCCGGCGCCTCGGCTGACACACCGAACACAGCAGCACCCTCCGCCTCACAGGCGGAAAATGACCACGCCGGGATGGCGTCCACCGGCTCGGGGTTCGACTTCGCCACACTCGAAGCGCGCCTCAGCCAACGTTTGCGCGGTGCAGACGAGGATGACGACGCTGCCGATGCGCAGCCGCACGACTCCTCCGCTGCCGGGACCGTCGATGATGACGACCCTGCGTAGGCGAAACTCCTATAGATGAAATGGTTCATGTCATGAGCAAGACAGACTCTGATAAGCGCAAGACCTCTCGCCCCGGCAGCAGCCAGGCAGGCAACAAGCAGGCTGGCGGCAAGCACGCCGGTGGCAAGGCCGTGACCGGCAAGGCCTTCGCGGACAAGAATGTCGCGGACAAAAGCGCGGCGGATGCTGCCGACAAGCGTGGCGAGCAGGCCCGCCCGACCCGTGATACCGGCAAGTCCACGCGTGGCAGCAAGGCCAATGTCGGCAAGAAGTCGGCCGCCGCCGACGCGCCGGAACTGCGTCCGCTGCCGCCGCAGGCCAAGGGCGACAAGCTGGTCGAGGACGAGAAACTGCAGAAGGTGCTGGCGCGCTCCGGTCTCGGCTCCCGCCGTGAGATGGAAGTCGCCATCAGCGCCGGTCGCGTCAAGGTCAACGGCAAGGTCGCCCAGCTGGGCGATCGCGTCGGCCCGCGTGACCAGGTCAGCCTCGACGATCGCCCGCAGAGCCTGAAGGGCGCGGAAGAGACGGCGCGTCGCGTCATCATGTACAACAAGCCGGAAGGCGAGCTGTGCACGCGCAAGGACCCGGAAGGCCGCCGCACCGTCTTCGAGCGTCTGCCGCGTCTGAAGGGCGAGCGCTGGATCGCGATCGGTCGTCTCGACATCAACACCAGCGGTCTGTTGCTGTTCACCACCGATGGTGAGCTGGCCAATCGTCTGATGCACCCGTCGACCCAGATCGAGCGTGAGTACGCCGTGCGTGTCATGGGTGAGGTCAAGCGCGAGCACGTCGTCAACATGGTCAATGGCGTGATGCTCGAAGATGGCCCGGCACGTTTCACCGATGTGCAGGAATTCGGTGGCGAAGGCATCAACAGCTGGTTCCACGTCGTGATCATGGAAGGCCGCAACCGTGAGGTTCGCCGTCTGTGGGATTCCCAGGGCCTGACCGTCAGCCGCCTGAAGCGCGTGCGCTACGGCAACATCTTCCTCGACAAGCGCGCTCGCGCCGGTGAGTGGGTGGAGATGGAGCAGAGCGAGATCGATGAACTGTCCACGCTGGCAGGTCTCGAGCATCGCAAGGCGCCGGCCCTGACGCCGGACGAGCAGAATCGCTGGAGCCGCGACAAGCAGAAGCGTCGTCCGGTGCGCGCCATGAAGAAGCCGCCGCAGCGTACGCGCAAGCCGCGCTGATGGCGCAGTCGGTGAGGGCGGCAACATGCCGTCATTCACTGACATGGCATAAGCTCGTGGACATGCCACAAGCTCGTGCGACCTAAGTGGTAACCCGCAAGCCCGCGCCCATCGCGGGCTTGCGTGTCTTTGTCACAGGGGCTGGCGCAGGCGCTGGCCACGCGCTGGCGCGGGCGTTTCGCGAGGTGCCAGCGGACAAGCTGGTCATTTGCTTGAAGTTTTTTTGCAAAAGGCTTGCGTCGAAACGGGATCGGCGGTATCTTACGTCCCGCTTCGCAAGGGTCGTTAGCTCAGTGGTAGAGCAGTTGGCTTTTAACCAATTGGTCGAAGGTTCGAATCCCTCACGACCCACCATTCTCTGGAATGGTCTCTTGCAAAGCACCCGGCGGCGGGTCGTTAGCTCAGTGGTAGAGCAGTTGGCTTTTAACCAATTGGTCGAAGGTTCGAATCCCTCACGACCCACCATCCGCCACCCAGTTTTGGGTCGTTAGCTCAGTGGTAGAGCAGTTGGCTTTTAACCAATTGGTCGAAGGTTCGAATCCCTCACGACCCACCAGATCTTGCCCCGTGCCTTCATTGGCGCGGGGCAATTTTTGTTACGCGAAAGGAAAGAGTCCGTTGCCCCCAAGTCGACTGGAGCCGCGATCGCGCCAGGCGTATCCTTGTGGGCGAGCCAAGGCTCATGTCCGCCCAGTGCGGACGACGCTGCGGGCGATAGACGCCCAAGGCACACGCCGCAGTCTGGGGAGCCCAGCTGCAGCGCTGGCAGGGCCGCCACGGGCCGTTCGTGTCCGGGCCGAGTCCTGACCCACTCAGCACAGGGGGAGCCCCTGTGGGCTAGGTGAGAGACACATGAACAGCCTGACTAATGCCATGCCGGGTCGTGAGGCCCACAATGCCGTCCGTGAGCAGGTGCGCGAGCATCTGGCCCGCGCTTACTGCCCGACACGCCCCGCCGCCGAAGATGCCGCGCTGATCGACGAGATCAAGCAGCTGCTCATCGAGCGTGATGCCGCACTGGTCGCGCATTACTACTGTGACGACGCCATCCAGCAGCTGGCCGAGGAAACCGGCGGCTGCGTGGCCGACTCGCTCGAGATGGCACGCTTCGGCGCCCGCCATGACGCCTCGACACTGATCGTCGCCGGCGTGCGCTTCATGGGCGAGACCTCCAAGATCCTGTCGCCGGAGAAGCGCGTACTGATGCCGACGCTGGAGGCGACCTGCTCGCTGGACCTCGGCTGCCCGGAAGACGAGTTCGCGGCCTTCTGTGATGCTCATCCCGACCGCACCGTGGTGGTGTACGCCAATACCTCGGCGGCCGTGAAGGCGCGTGCCGACTGGGTGGTGACCTCCTCGATCGCCGTCGATGTCATCGAGCACCTGCATGCCCGGGGCGAGAAGCTGATCTGGGCGCCGGACAAGCATCTGGGCGCTTACGTGCAGAAGCAGACCGGTGCCGACATGCTGCTGTGGGACGGCGCCTGTATCGTCCACGACGAGTTCCGCGCCCAGGGCATCAGTGACCTGCTCAAGGTCTACCCGGACGCCGCGGTGCTGGTGCACCCGGAATCATCGCAGTCGGTGGTCGAGCTGGCCGATGTGGTCGGTTCCACCTCGCAGCTGATCAAGGCCGCCGTCGAGCTCGACAATCAGCAGCTGATCGTCGCGACCGATCGTGGCATCTTCTTCAAGATGCAGCAGGCTGCGCCGCACAAGCAGCTGTACGAGGCGCCGACCGCCGGCAATGGCGCGACCTGCAAGAGCTGTGCGCACTGCCCGTGGATGGCGATGAACGGCCTGGAGAATCTGGCCGCCGTGCTGCGTCGCGATCCATCGGAAGCCAATGCCGAGGAAGTCTTCGTCGATGATGACCTGCGTGAGCGCGCCCTGAAGCCGTTGACGCGGATGCTGGAATTCAATCGCGGCTGAGCGCTGACGCTGATCGCCACCAATTGATGTCTGCATGAACCAGAACCGCCGCTCCCGATTTCCCGGGGCGGCGGTTTTTGTTTGCCTGGTGAAGCGAGCGGGGGCTGCCTCAGAACTCCTCGATGGCGTTGCGATAGCGCTTGAAGTCCTCCCGGCGTGAACTGATACGGTTGGCCATGCTGAAGTCGCCGTTCTTGCGCGCGGCCTCGTCGGCCAGCTTGAGCTGCGCGAAGGCCTTGTCCATGCGGCCCTCCAGCTGGTCGAATTCGGCGCGATACAGGAAGGCCTCGGCGGTGTGGCCACTGCGCCCACTGGCCTCGGAGGCCAGGCTCCAGACCTTGGGGTCATCGGGATGATCGCGACGCATGTCCTCCAGCTGCTGGCGCGCGGCGGCGGGGTCCTGTTGCAGCGCGACTTCCGCCATGGCCAGTCGGGTCGGCAGGTAGTCGGGTTGCAGGCGCAGCAGGCGTCTGGCGCGGCGGGTCGCCTCCTCATAACGCCGGGCATCCCGCGCGACCTCGACCGCACTGGCGCTGATCAGGGTCAGGTCAGGATGCTTGTCATGCAGGCGATCCAGCGCGGCCAGTGCCTTGTCGACCTGGTTGTGCTCCGCCGCGGCCAGCGCCTGATAGTAGGCAATCGCGTCGGGGTCGGGGTTGTCTTCGCGCAGTGTCGTCAGCCCCTGCTCGGGCTGGCGCAGGTTGAGCGCCAGCAAGGCGCGGGCACGGATCATCGCGTAGGCGAGCTGCGCGAGCGGGTCGGGTGTCACCTTCTGCATGGCGTCGGCACGCGCCTGGGTGTCGCCGATGCGCGCCTCGGTCACCGGGTGCGTGAGCAGAAATTCCGGTGCGTTGCCGCCCTGCAGGCTGGCCATGCGTTGCATGGCGCGGAACATGCGCGGCATGGCCTCGGGGTCGAAGCCGGCGCGTGACAGTGCATCGATGCCGACGCGGTCGGCCTCCTGCTCGAAGCGGCGCGAATAGGCCAGCTGGTCGGAAATGGCAGCGGCCTGGGTGCCGGCCATGGTCGCGATGCCCGCTGAACCGCCTCCGCCTGCCGCGATCACCATGCCGGCGAGGAAGCCGGCCAGTGTCGGCAGGCGTGTCTCGGCCTGGCGCTCCATGTTGCGCGCGAAGTGATGCTGGGAGAGGTGGCCCAGTTCGTGGGCGAGCACCGAGGCGAAGGCGTCGCGGTCCGGCGCGAAGGCGAACAGCCCCGTATTGACGCCGACCACGCCGCCGGGCACGGCGAAGGCGTTCAGCTGGCTGCTGGCGACCAGCGTGATGATGAAATTGCGCTCATCCAGCTCGCTCCACGGCGCCAGTCGACGCACGATGCTACCGATCCAGTCCAGAGTGATGGGATCATCCCATTCACGCACATGGGCGCGGAACTGACGCAGCCAGGCGCGACCGATACGATATTCATCGTTGCTGGAGATGCCGCCACTCGCACTCCCCAGGTCCGGCAGTCCATAGTCGTTGTGGGATGCGGCCGGCGCACTGGCGACCGGCGCGCCCATCAGCAACAGGCCGAGCAGGGCGCTCGACAGGGTGGCAAGCCCGCGGCGTCCGATGCGGACGCGTCCGCTCAAGGGGGGCAGCAACGACATGCAGGCAATCCTCTTCGATATGGCGCAAGGTGCGGTCGGCTCGCAGGATTGCCGGGCGCCGCACTGGCGTTGACGGCCCTGCGCGAGTCCGGGCAGGACGCAGCCGCGCAGGGCGGAAAGTTGCTTTGTCAGGCAAGGTGCCCTTAAATCGGGGCGTTTTCAAGCTGCACCCTCCATGGCGTGCGGCAGAACATCATAACGAGAACGGAAGGGCAGATGGCATTCGAACGACCTGGCGCTGAGACTGCGAATCCGATGGCTGACTCCACGGCCGATACCCACCTGCAGACGCTGGATGCGCGCGGCCTGCACTGTCCGTTGCCGCTGCTGCGCACCAAGCTCAAACTGGCTGGCATGAGTGCCGGCGAGCAACTCGAGGTCCTCGCCAGTGACGCCGGCGCCTGGGGCGACATCCCTGCCTATCTGGCGCTGAGCGATCACGCGCTGGTCTCGCGTGAAGAGACGCCAGAGGGCGATTATCGCTTCGTGATCAAGGCGCTGTGCGAGGAAGATCCGTCATGACCATGAAGACGTTGTTGCGTGGCTGGATCGAACGCTATTTCTCCGACGAAGAAGCGGTGGTGCTGTTTCTGGTGCTGGTGCTGGTGTTCGCCGCCGTCATTCTGCTCGGCAGCATGCTGGCGCCATTCTTCACCGCCCTGATCGTCGCCTTCCTGCTGCAGAGCGGCGTCAGCTGGATGGAGCGCCGTGGCCTGCCGCGCCTGGCGGCGGTCAGCCTGATGACGCTGGTGTTCATGGGCATCATGCTGGCCAGTGCGCTGATCCTGCTGCCGCTGGTCTGGCATCAGCTGGCCAATCTGATCCAGGAGATTCCCGGCATGTTCGCCTCCGGGCAGCGCTGGCTGGGCGAGTTGCAGGAGCGCTTCCCCGGCCTGATCACGCCGGAGCAGGTCCAGCAATGGGTCGGCGCCGCCGGGCGAGAGCTGACCCAGTTCGGGCAGCGCGCGGTATCGCTGTCGCTGGCGTCGCTGGGCAACCTGATGGGTGTGGTGATCTACCTGGTGCTGGTGCCGATCCTGGTGTTCTTCATGCTCAAGGACCGCGAGCGGCTGGTGGACTTCACGCTGGCGCTGCTGCCACGCAAGCGCCTGCTGATGAGCCGGGTCTGGAACGAGATGGATGACCAGATCGCCAACTTCGTGCGCGGCAAGGTGATCGAGATCGTCATCGTCGGCGGCGTCAGCTACGTCACCTTCGTCGCCTTCGGGCTGCCGTATTCGGCGCTGCTGGCGATCGTGGTCGGCTTCTCGGTGCTGATCCCCTACATCGGCGCGGCAGGGGCGACCTTGCCGGTCGCCGCCGTCGCCGGTTTCCATTACGGGCTGGGCGACACCTTCATGTACGTGATGATCGCCTACGGCATCATCCAGGCGCTCGATGGCAACGTGCTGGTGCCGCTGCTGTTCTCGGAGGCGGTCAATCTGCATCCGGTGGCGATCATCCTCGCGGTGCTGTTCTTCGGCGGCATCTGGGGCTTCTGGGGGGTGTTCTTCGCCATCCCGCTGGCGACCCTGATGAAGTCGCTGCTCTATGCCTGGCCGCGCCGGGCGCGCGCCGAGGAGAATCGGGTCGCGGACAAGAGCGCCTGATCGAAAAAGCCCCGCCAATCGGCGGGGCTTTTTCATGGTTGAGGCGGCTGGCGCACAGGCGCTCTCTGCCCAGCTGTTTCTCCACGAGCTGCTGTCACACGGACAGCTGCCACTCGAGCTGCTGCCATTCGAGACTAGCGGTCAGCGTTGAGCTCGCGGGCGGCTTCCAGCACTTCCTCGACATGGCCCTTGACCTTCACGCCACGCCATTCGCGCGCCAGATTGCCGTCGGCGTCGATCAGGAAGGTGGAGCGCACCACGCCGAGACTTTCCTTGCCCATGAATTTCTTCATGTGAATGACGTCAAAGATCTTGCACAGGGTCTCGTCCGGGTCGCTGATCAGCTCGAACGGGTAGCCCTGTTTCGCGCGGAAGTTCTCGTGGGTGCGCAGGCTGTCGCGGGAAACGCCGAGAATCACGGTGTTGGCCGCTTCGAATTCCTCGAGGTTGTCGCGGAAGTCACCGCCTTCGGTGGTGCAGCCCGGCGTGTGGTCCTTCGGGTAGAAATAGATGACGGCTTGCTTGCCCTTGAGGCTGGCCGGAGTGACTTCGGTGTCACTGGTGGCCTGGGCGGTAAAGTCGGGAATTGGCTGACCGAGGCTGACGCTCATCGTGCTCTCCTGGCGATGACTGACGGCCATGTGGCGGCTGACAGTGCTGAATGATGAAAAAAACCGGCAGTGATGGGCATCGCGCTTGCCCGCTTCTGCGGTGTGTCCTGCATTACACGCAGGGCGTCCTGACTTGTCAAAGACAGGGCAGAACTCTTGTGTTTCACCGTCTTGGCGACCGGCGCCATCGCGCCCATCCGCCGTGCATCTGCCCCACGGACAGGCGAGGGAATCCACCGCTTTGCACAACCGGTGCAGATGGCGTCTGTACAGGCTTCGATGGTCTTTGTAACATCATCACCCTTGACGCGACTCGCGTGTCGGCGTGCCCACGCAATCAGAGTCCCGCGTCAACCAATTTATGTCAGATGTCTGTCCCCGAGATCCGTTGTTTCAACAGCGCAGGGACACGCCTGGCGCATCAGGCACCAGAGGAGAATTCGAGGGATGATCACAGGTAGCATTGTCGCACTGGCGACCCCGATGAAGGCCACCGGCGAGATCGACTGGGACGCCCTGCGCCAGCTGGTCGCCTTCCACCTCGAAAATGGCACCGATGCCATCGTCGCCGCCGGCACTACCGGCGAGCCGACCACCATGTCCTTCGCGGAGCACTTCGATGTCATCCGCTGTGTGGTCGAGACGGTCGCCGGCAAGATTCCGGTCATCGCCGGTACGGGTGCCAACGCCACCTCCGAAGCGGTCGAACTGGCTCGCTACGCCAAGGAAGTCGGTGCGGATTACTGCCTCTCCGTGGCGCCGTACTACAACAAGCCGACCCAGGAAGGGCTCTACCAGCACTTCAAGGCCGTCGCCGAGCAAGCCGGTATTCCGGTCATTCTCTACAACGTGCCGGGTCGTACCTGCTCCGATATCTACAACGAGACGGTCTTCCGTCTCGCCGAGCTCGACAACATCGTCGGCCTCAAGGATGCCACCGGCAACCTGGAGCGCGGTCAGGAACTGATCGACCGCCTCAAGGGCACTGACTTCGCGCTCTACTCCGGCGATGACCCCACGGCCTGCGACTTCATCCTGATGGGCGGCCACGGCGATATCTCCGTGACGGCCAACGTCGCGCCGCGCCTGATGCACGAGATGTGTGAAGCCGCCGTGGCCGGCGATGCCGAGCGCGCTCACCAGATCAACACGCGCCTGATGCCGCTGCACTCCGCGATGGGCGTCGAGTCCAACCCGATCCCGGTCAAGTTCGCTATGCACCGCATGGGCCTGTCGCCGGAATCCGGCGTGCGTCTGCCGCTGACCTGGCTGTCCGAGCAGTATCACTCCACGGTCGAGGAAGCACTGCAACTGGCCGAGGTGCTCAACTGATGAGTCAGCGTTTCGTGCCACTGGCCCTGCTGACGGCGCTCGCGGTCGCAGGCTGTTCCAGTGATGGCTACTACTACGATCGCAACAGCGAGTATGCCGATGCCAGCATCGCGCCGCCGCTGGAGCTGCCGGACACGATCAATCGTGGTGATTACCAGGATTCCATGCCAGTGCCGCAGGCCAGCAGTGACTTCCTGGCCAGCGACGACTTCGAGGCACCGCGTCCCCAGCCGCTGGCGACCAGCGAGCAGGGCGGGCGTGAGTTCGTCGCCATGCGTCAGAGCGGCGATGCCCGCTGGCTGGCCGTGAACGCCGCGCCGGCAGCGGTGTGGACGCGTCTGCAGTCCTTCGTGCGCGATCAGGGCCTTGATGTGCAGAGCATCGATGCCGGCAAGGGCGAGATCACCACGGCCCAGGGCATCATCAGCGTCAGCCAGGGGCTGCGTGCCGATGCCTCCGAAGTGCGTTGTCAGCAGGGCGGCGATGTCGCCGGCAGCTGCCTGAACGCGCTGAGCGGCTATCTGGCCGCGTCTTCCGCCGATAGTGGTGTCTCGCTGGCGGCCCAGTCGCTCAGCCGTGATGACCGCGTGCGCCTGGAAGGCCGCGATGGCACCTGGCAGGTCGATCTGGCGCTGGACACCGAGCGCAGCTGGGCCGAGCTGCTCTATCAGCTGCAGAAGAACTTCAACACCGACTACCAGACGCTGACCGATCAGGACCGCTCGCGTGGCGAGTTCATGGTCGATTACATCCCGCGTGAAGAGCGTGATGGCGGCTGGTTGGGTATCGGTGGCGATGGTGATCCGGTACCGATGGTACTCAAGCTGCGCGCCGAGAATGACCACACCCTGGTCACGGCGACCCGTGCCGATGGTGAAGAGACCACGCCGGCACTGGCGCGTGAGCTGCTCGACGCCGTGGCGTCGACACTGCGCTGAGCATGTGGCTCGACACGCCTTGCGCCGCCTCATCTGACGACTCGTCGGGTGAGGCGGCTGCGTCGTTTCAGATCCCCCTCCCGGTGGCAGGCAGTGGGGCGCTGGCGGCTGGCCTGACGGCCGCCCGTGGGCCGAGTGACGGCGCCCAGGGCGTGATGGCGATGGCGTCGCTGGGCAGCGGCAGCAAGGGCAACGGCACGCTGATCCGCACTCGCGAGGCACTGGTGCTGGTCGATTGCGGCTTCACCCTCAAGGAGACCGAGGCCCGCCTGGCGCGCCTCGGGGTGCATCCCTCGCAGCTGGACGCCGTGCTGGTCACGCATGAACATGGTGATCACCTGAGCGGCGTGGGGCCGCTGGCGCGTCGTCATGGTGTGCCGGTGCATCTGACCACCGGCACCTGGCTTGCCGGGCGTGCCAAGAAGCTCGGTGCGCTGCCGAGTCGGCATCTGATCACGCCGCAGCAGGAATTCGCGATCAAGGATCTCGAGATTCTGCCGGTCACGGTGCCCCATGATGCGCGTGAGCCGGTGCAGTTCGTCTTCAACCGGCGCGGTGAGACGGCCACGCGTCGCCTCGGCGTGCTGACCGATCTCGGCCACGTCAGTGAGCATGTGCTGCAGTGCTTTGCCGATTGCGATGCGCTGGTGATGGAGTTCAACCACGATCCGCAGATGCTGGCCAGCGGGCCGTATCCGCCCAGCCTCAAGCGGCGGGTCGGGGGGCGGCTCGGTCACCTGGCCAATGCCCAGGCGTGTGCCGCCTTGCCCTATCTGGGGCTGGCGCGCCTGCAGCGGCTGGTGGCCTCGCACCTGTCGGAGAGCAACAACCATCCGTCATTGGCCCGGGAGGCACTGGCCCCCTGGCTTGCGGATGACGATAGTCGCCTGATCATCGCCGCGCAGGACAGCGGCTTTGGCTGGCAGGCCATCGCCTGATATTCATGACGCCCGGTCGCTTCGCGATCGGGCGTTTGTGATTCTGGATGAGCTGACCAGATGGACAGCTCTCGAATCACGCCATACACCAACGCCACAGTCCTTCTCGACTGGGCGTGACAGATTCAAGCGTGATCGATTCATCGTCGACCGCCTCAACACTCGACGCGTCTAGCGTCATCAGGGGGAATCTCATGGAAAAGCGTGAAGAGCTCTACGCTGGCAAGGCCAAATCCGTCTTCGTCACTGACGACCCGGATCTTCTGCTGCTGGAATTCCGCGACGATACCAGCGCCTTCGACGGCAAGCGTATCGAGCAGCTGGATCGCAAGGGCATGGTCAACAACAAGTTCAATGCCTTCATCATGGAGAAACTCAAGGCGGCCGGTATCCCGACCCACTTCGAGCGTCTGGTCAGCGACAACGAATGTCTGGTCAAGCGTCTCGACATGATGGCGGTGGAGTGCGTGGTGCGTAACATCTCCGCCGGTTCACTGGTGCGTCGTCTGGGGGTCGAGGAAGGCATCGAGCTCAATCCGCCGACCTTCGAGCTGTTCCTCAAGAACGACGAGAAGGGCGACCCGATGATCAACGAGTCGCTGGTCGAGACCTTCGGCTGGGCAGAGCCCAAGCACCTGGCACGCGCCAAGGAACTGACCTTCCAGGTCAATGACATCCTCAAGCAGCTGTTCCTCGACGGCGGCATCCTGCTGGTCGACTACAAGCTCGAGTTCGGCGTCTTCAAGGGTGAAGTCGTGCTGGGTGACGAATTCTCGCCGGACGGCTGCCGTCTGTGGGATGCCGAGACGCGCGAGAAGCTCGACAAGGACCGCTTCCGTCAGGGCCTGGGCGGCGTGATCGAAGCCTACGAGGAAGTCGGTCGCCGTATCGGTATCGATTTCTCGGCCTGAGCCTGAATCTGGGTCTAAGTCTGAGGTGATGCACTGACGCTCTGACGTCACAGACAGCGCATCAAGGAACGGCCCCCTGCCAATGGCAGGGGGCCGTTCTTGTTTGGCAGGCGCCAAGTGTCTGGCCGGGAATGTAGCTGTGAGGAAAGAGGCGTGGCGTTTCAGGAGGCGCGCAGGCTGGCCAGGTCGATCACCTGGCGGGCGACAGCCGCGAGGGCGTGGTCCTGGCCTTCGTCATCCAGGCTGCCATCCTCGTGGAAGGCGCTGGCGGCACGCGAGACCGCGATCTGCTGGGGCGCGACCAGCATGCCGAGGTTGTTCAGGTACAGGCGCACGAAGGGCAGCGCCCGCATGCCGCCCATGGCACCGGGTGAGGCCGAGACGATGCCGACCGGCATGCCGCGCAGGGCGTCCATGCCGCTCTGGCCATCCGCCGCCGGGCGTGACAGCCAGTCGAAGGTGTTCTTGAGCAGCGGGCTGAAGAAGCCGTTGTATTCCGGCGTCGCCAGCAGCAGCCCCTGATGGCTGGCCAGCATCTCCTGCAGGCGGTCGGCGCTGGCGGGACGGCCATTGGCCTCTTCGCTGTCGCCATCGTAGAGCGGCATCGGGAAGTCGTTGAGATCGAGCAGACTGACCTCGGCACCTTCCTGCCGGGCGTGGTGCGCCAGGCGCTCGATCAGGCGTCGATTGACGGAGGCCTTGCGGGTACTGGCGGCAAAGGCAAGCAGACGGATACTCATGCGGCGGACTCCCGGTGAAACGAGTGGAGATGAAGGAACGCACGCCAAGTATGGTCAGGTCTCGTGACGGTTTGCCAATTCAATCTGGCATTGTCTTGATCTGGCGCGCGCAATCCTTCGATCCGCTTCATGCAAGGCGTTGACCCCTACTGGACAAGGCGCTGCCCTGACTCGCGCAGGGGCTTGATCAGACGGCCACGATGGCCGCGACCTCCATCGTCAAGGAGCCATCGGGTTGTGTGCGGGCCGTGAAGCGCACATCCACGTCCACCAGCCGTACGCCATACTGGCGCTTGCCATCGGCGGGCCTGGCGGCGTGATAGGCGGGGCGCGGGTCCTGGGCGAGCACTTCCTCGATCAGCGCGCGCAGCGTGGCGCTGTCGGCCCGGGCCGCCAGTGTCTGCTCGGCCGGTGCGCTGAAGACGACGGCGTGGCGCGGCGGTGGCGCAGGCGCATAGCCGGCACGCGCCTCGGGCACCGCATCGACCCACGGCAGATACGGCTTGATGTCCATTACAGGTGTGCCATCGAGCAGGTCATGACCGCGCAGCAGCAGGCGCACGCCGTTGCGCTTGCCCGACTGCTTGCCATCCGGCGTGGCGTTGGCCGCCGTCTCGACGCCTGCCAGTTCGACCACCGACTGCCCCAGCCGGTTGGGACGATGGGTGCTGCGCGAGGCGAAGACGCCGGTGCGCGCGTTGCCTCCCAGGCGCGGCGGGCGGATCAAGGGCATCCAACGTGTGGGGCTGGCGTGGAACAGGAAGTGGATCCACAGATGGCTGAAGCCCTCGATGTCGCGCACGCAGTCCGGGTCATCGAAGGGTGGCAGCAGGTGCAGGATGGCGGTGGCGTGGCGCGCCAGCCCCGGCTGGCGGGGAATGCCGAACTTGTCCGGGTAGCAGCTTTCGATGATGCCCACCGGCTGCATGGCCTGTTGGCCCAGCGCCGCGGCCTGCTCACGCAGATGAGGGGGCAGCAGCGGCAGGCGCCTGGCCAGTGCGGCATCGTTCATCGGGTGCTCGGCCGTGTCGGCGGTCGGGTGGGGGCTGGCGGGCTGATCGGAAGAGGACATGGCAAGACCGTGGCAGAGGCTGAAGTGATGATGGCGCAGAATGTCGTGTGACATTCCAGGTCGCCATGATGCCATGCCCGTCGTCGCGCGGCATGACTGGTCTCACTGGGTCGGCTTGTGTAGTCTGCCGCGAGAGCAGCGCCACGTGGCGCTGAATCGTGATGCTGGCGACGGGGCGTGAATGCCCCGCGCGACTCTTGAGGGCAACTTTGATCATGTCAGACCCTATCGCCATTACCGCTGCCGACGGCCTGCCGTCGACACTGGACCTCGACCGCCTTGCACTGGCGAGCCAACAGTTGATCGAGGCCGGTCAGGCGCTGGACGCTGCCGGGCAGGTGCCGGCCACCGGTGGCAACTTCTCCTGTCGTCTCAGTGATCGCCTGATGGCGGTCACCGCCTCGGGCTGCCTCAAGGGCCGCCTGACCAGTGGCGACATTCTGGTCAGCGATTTTGCCGTCAGGCTGCAGGGCACTTCCCGCAAGGCCTCTGACGAGGCGCGCCTGCATGGTCAGCTCTACGAAGACCTGCCCCACGCGCAGGCGATTCTGCATACCCACTCCAGGGCCGCCACCGTGCTGTCGCTGTGCCATGAGGGCGACACCCTGAGCCTGGAGGGTTTCGAACTCAACAAGGCGCTGGAAGGCGTCAAGAGTCATGAGACGGCGGTACGTCTGGCCGTCTTCGACAATACTCAGGATATCGATGCGCTGGCGCTGGACGTGCGCGCCCGCCTGGCCGCCGATGCCGGTCTTCACGGCTACCTGATCCGCGGCCATGGCCTCTACACCTGGGCCAGCAGCATGTCGGCCTGTCGCCGTCATGTCGAAGCGCTCGATTTCCTGATGGGTTGTGAACTGGAACTGAGGAGACAGCGATGAGCTTTCTGGCCATCTACGCCGAGCAGGACGCCTCGCGTCCGCAGTTGATCACCAATGATGGCGCGCAGATCGCCAGCGAACTCGAGGCCGAAGGCATTCGCTTCGAGCGCTGGACGGCGGGCTGCGAGATGAGTGATCCCACCGACCAGACGCAGGTGCTGGCGGCCTACGCCGATGATGTCGCGCGTCTCAAGTCCGAGAACGGTTTCGTCACCGCCGACGTGATCGGCCTGACGCCGGACCATCCTGACCGCGACGCCCTGCGCGGCAAGTTCCTCGATGAGCACCGCCACGCGGAGCACGAGGTGCGCTTCTTCGTGCGCGGCAGCGGCATCTTCTATCTGCATCTGGGCGAGCGCGTGCTGGCGGTCGGTTGCGAGAAGGATGACCTGATCGCCGTGCCGGCCGGCACGCCGCACTGGTTCGACATGGGGCCGACGCCGGACTTCACCGCCATCCGCCTGTTCACCAATCCGGAAGGCTGGATCGCCAACTTCACCGACAATGACATCGCCGCCCGCTTCCCGCGTCATGAAGCGTTGGCCGAGCACTTTACCCAGACCGCAGCCCCGCATTCCCAGGAGTCCGCATGATTCGCGCCATCGTCACCGACATCGAGGGCACGACCGGCTCGATTCGCTTCGTGCATCAGGTGCTGTTCCCCTATGCGCGCGCCAATCTGGGCGATTTCGTGCGTGCCAACGCCGAGCGTGAGGACGTCGCCGAGCAGCTGGCCGCCACCCGCGAGCTGGCCGAGGCGCCCGCGGCCGATCTCGAGGCCGTGATCGCCATTCTGGAAGGCTGGATCGACGCCGACCGCAAGGCCACGCCGCTCAAGGCGCTACAGGGCATGGTCTGGGCACAGGGCTACGCGGACGGTGACTTCACCGGCCATGTCTATCCCGATGCCGTGAAGGGATTGCGTGACTGGAAGGAACGCGGACTGTCCTTGTATGTCTACTCTTCAGGCTCCATCCAGGCCCAGAAGCTGCTGTTCGGGCATTCCGATGTCGGCGATCTGACTCCGCTGTTTGCCGGCTACTTCGACACCACCACGGGCCCCAAGCAGGAAGCCGAGAGCTATCGCCGCATCGCCGGTCAGCTGGGCATTCCGGGCGCGGAGATCCTGTTCCTGTCAGATGTCGTCGCCGAGCTGGACGCCGCCGCTGCCGCCGGCTTCCATACCTGGCAGCTGGTGCGGGAGCCGGACATGGTCACGGGAGATCACCCCCGGGCCAGCCGCTTCGATGAGGTGTCCTTCAGCGGCTGAGCAGGACGCTTCAGTGACAGGTGTCAGCCGTGAGCCTGTCAGATTTTCCATGAATACATCGTCCTCGTTCGAGGACACAAGGAGGACGAACGATTGCACAGCCAGACCGATAGCCGTGAAGTGGCCAGGGAACGTGTTCATATCGTGGCGGCGCAGCCGCAGCATGCCGCGGATCAGGCCGAAGTGTTCTACCAGGCCGTCATGCAGGGCGCTGCCGGTCATTATGATCTGGCGCAGCGCCAGCAGTGGGCCGCGCGTGTCCCGCGCGACGCCGAACGCTGGGCCGCGCGTCAGCATCGCTTCGAGGTGCTGGTGGCGGAGCGTGATGGCCGCTGCATCGGCTTCTGCGAGTACGCCCCCGAATGGCCGCTGGCGCGCATCGAGATGCTTTACGTCTATCCGAGTCTGATGGGGCAGGGCATCGGCAGCCAGTTGCTGGCGGCGGCCGAGCGCGACCTGCGCGAGCGCAAGGTGCGCGTGATGAGTCTGGAGGCCAGCCTGACGCTGTCGCCGGGCCTGGCCCGCCGTGGCTGGCACAGCCTGGGGCTTGAGCACGTCAAGCGCGATGGCATCTGTCTCAAGCGCGAGCGCTTCGAGAAACGTCTCGACGAGTGAAGCGCACAGCACTGTGATGCTTAACATGAAGAAGCCCCCACCGGTCGCCCGGTGGGGGCTTCTTGCATCTGGGACGATGTCCATCGCGTTCTGTTCGGTCATCAAGCCCGGACTTCAAGCCCTGGCCTCATGCTCAGACAGAACAGGCCGGCAGACAGATCAGATCGATCAGGCCGGCAGACAGGTCAGCGATCACGCCATGGTGTCGACGATGCCGCCTTCCACGCGCAGTGCGGCGCCGGTGGTGGCGCTGGCCTGCTCGGAGGCAGCGTAGACGCTCATGTTGGCGACTTCCTCGGGGCTTGCCAAGCGCTGCAGGATGGAGGTCGGGCGGGCCTGCTTGACGAAGTCGGCCTCGACCTCCTCAAGTGCCTTGCCTTGCTCCTCGGCATTCTGCTTGAGCATCTCGAGCACGCCCTCGGAACGGGTCGGCCCCGGCAGGATGGCGTTGACGGTCACCTGGGTGCCGGACAGCACCTTGGCGAGCCCGCGCGAGACGGACTGCACCGCCGATTTGGTCATGCCGTAGTGGACCATCTCGCTGGGGATGTTGAGCGCCGATTCGCTGGACAGGAACTGGATGCGGCCCCAGTCGCGCTCCTTCATGCCGCGCGCATAATGGCGGGACAGGCGTACCGCCGACATCACGTTGACCTGGAAGAACTGCTCCCAGGTGTCGTCGTCGGTGTCGAAGAAATCCTGCGGGGCGAAGATGCCGACATTGTTGATCAGGATGTCGGTGTCCGGCACGGCGTGAATCAGCGTGTCGCAGCCTTCGCGTGTGCCCAGGTCCGCGGCCACGCCCTGTACCTCGCTGCCGGGCGCCTTGTCTCTGAGGCTGGCGACGGCCTCATCGACACGCGCCTGGGTGCGGCCGGTCAAGGTGACGCTGGCGCCTGCGCGGGCAAGCCCTGTGGCGATGGCGAAGCCGATACCGGCAGTGGAACCACTGATGATGGCGCTGCGGCCGCGTAGATCAATCTGCATGCAAACCTCCTTGCAGGGAGCGACGGCGACGAGAGCCCGGGCGGGTGCCTCGAGCCGTGTCGCTTTCGTCATCCGGGTGTTCTCATTGCGTGGCGATGCCGAACGCGCAATGCAAGGGGGAGCGGCAGTGCAGGTCAGATCTTGCGCAGATGCATGTGGCGCAACGCCCCGCCGGGGCCGAGATCGCGGTCCTCGAGTCGCTGCACCGCATGGCCCTCCAGCAGGTTGTCCAGCGGCACATTGAGGTTGGTCGCCACCAGCCGGGCCAGAGGATTGAGCAGACGCCGCAGTCGCCCGGCCGGGCGATTGCCGCGCAGGCCCTTGTCGAGCAGCGACAGCTCGCCATCGCTGGCCAGCACGCGCAGCGCTTCATCGAAGGCGCGCTGGGGCTGGGGCACCACGGCGATGATCAGGTGGGCGATGACGACATCGAAATAGCCATCGGGGAAGTCGAGCGCCATGGCGTCGCCCGGCTTGACGTTGGCATCGAAGCCAAGCGTCTCGGCACGCTCGCGACAGCGGCGCAGCATGGCGGGGGAGGCGTCGATCACCTCGAGCTCGATGTCACGGGGCAGGAAGGGCAGGTCGAGCCCGGTGCCGCCGCCGAGCAGCAGCACGCGGGTGCCCGCCTGGATATCGAGAGTCGCGATGGCATCACGCCGCGCGGAGCGCAGGATGCGGGCGGCCACACGGTCATAGATCGGCGCGTAGAGACTCCAGCGGCGCGTCTGCCAGTCGCCGCCTGATGCTCTGGGGGCTTCAGGTGGCGGCTGATGAGGAGATGGCGGGGACATGGGGCGCCTCCCTGGCGGCATGGCAATGTGTCGTGACAGAAGGGCCGGCGTCAGCGGCGACCTCTGCAGGACAGGAGCTGGCCAGCAGGAAGGCATTCACCTGTCGTTGGCTAGCGGGTCTCGACAGTGTAGATGCGCATCGACAGGTCGATGGAGGTCACGTCCTTGGTCAGTGCGCCGATCGAGATGCAATCCACGCCGGTGGCGGCGATACCCGGCAGGGTCGCCTCGCTGACGTTGCCGGAGGCTTCCAGCACGGCCGGCTTGGCATGCGCCTTGTTGCGCGCCACGGCCTCGATGAGCTGATCGTTGTCGAAGTTGTCGAGCATGATGACGTCGGCACCGGCATCCAGCGCCTGGGCCAGCTCCTCGAAATTCTCGACTTCCACTTCGCAGGTGACGTCGGAGGCGATGTCGCGCGCCTCACGTACCGCCGCCGCGATGCTGCCACAGGCGGCGATATGGTTTTCCTTGATCAGGAAGGCGTCATAGAGGCCGATGCGATGATTGTGGCCACCGCCGCAGCTGACGGCGTATTTCTGCGCGACACGCATGCCCGGCAGGGTCTTGCGGGTATCGAGCAGGCGCACGCCACTGCCCTCGACCAGCGAGGCATAGTGGCTGGCGCGGGTCGCGGTGCCGGAGAGCGTCTGCAGCAGGTTGAGCGCCGCGCGCTCGCCGGTCAGCAGCGAACGTGCCGGGCCTTCCAGCTCCAGGAAGGGCGCGTCGGCCTCGAGGCGATCACCGTCGCTGGCCAGCCACTTGAGGCTGACGCGCGGATCGAGGCGCCGAAACAGCTCATCGACCCATGGCACACCGCACAGGATGGCCGGTTCGCGACTGATCACGCGGGCCTTGGCCCACTGGCGCTCCGGAATCAATTCGGCGGTGATATCGCCACCGCCGACATCCTCGGCGAGCAGGCGGGCGGCGCTGGTACGGATATCCTCGGCGAGGGCGTCGTGGAAGTTCATGCGCGTCTGATCCTTGTACGAAGAGTGCTGCCGGAGCCGGGGTCTGTGCGTGTGCCAGGGCAGTGACACAGACCCGTGGTTGCCGAGCATGCCATAATGTGCGCCATTATAGGAAAAGCCACGCGAGCGGTCAGTCCCCGCGTGCGACGACCTTCCCGTCTGGAGTCTTCGATGCCCCCCTTGTCCTCTTCCCCGCGGTCGGGCCACCTGACGCGTCTGGCGGTCACCCCCGAGCACTGGCTGGAGAGCGCCCGTCAGGTGCCGTCTCCCAATCACAATGCTCGCCCCGAGGGAGAAGTCTCGGCGCTGGTGCTGCATTCCATCAGCCTGCCGCCCGGACGCTTCGGCGGCCCGGCCATCGAGCAGCTGTTCACCAATCAGCTCGACCCTGGCGCCCACCCTTACTTTGCCGATATCCATCAGCTGCGCGTCTCGGCGCACGTGCTGATCCAGCGCGACGGTCGCCTGGTGCAGTTCGTGCCCTTCGATCGTCGAGCCTGGCACGCCGGTCGCTCGCGCTGGCATGACGGTCAGCGTGAGCGTGTCGAGCTCAATGACTTCACCATCGGCATCGAACTCGAGGGCGATGAGGTGCATCCCTATCGCGATGTCCAATATCGCACCCTGGCACGCACCGTGGCCGGCCTGATGGCGAGCTATCCCGCGCTGACGCGCGAGCGCATCACCTCGCATGCGCGGATTGCGCCGTTGCGCAAGACGGATCCTGGCCCAGCCTTCGATTGGGCTTACTTCGATCGCCTGCTGGACGACATTCAGGACTAAGGTCGCAGGTGTCTCGCGATGGTGCATTGCAGCATTGTGTGGCGTCTCCAGGCAGGAAACGCCCAGTGGCGGGGCGCGTTGGTAGTTTTACTACATCACGGCTATCGAGGGCGGCTCAGTCTGGCGTATGAGTCCCGACCGCAAGGCGCATGAGGCCAGTGCTGCCGCGGGGCAGCCAAGCATTGCACCTGCCCGGTGAGTCTTGCTGCCCTGAATTGGCACGCGGGGGTGTTTGCGGTATCTTTCACGCCAAATGACTGCATCTTGTGCCCTGCTTTGGCGCAGGATGCGCGTCGAGATTGACGGCCGGCAAGACCCGGTCACGACAGGTCTATCGGAGATGCGACCCACTCAGAAGGTCGTGCCCACACTGAAGAGCGCCACTGGTTTCGATATCGCTGTTCGTCGAAACGTTTGACAAAAAATTTCTTCACTCGGAGAGACGTCTATGAGTCTGGAGGCAAGAGAAGATCTCGATCCGATCGAAACCACGGAATGGTTGGACTCCCTGGAATCGGTTCTGGATCGTGAGGGTGAGGATCGTGCCCAGTACCTGATGTCACGCCTGGCCGACCGCCTGCGTCGTGATGGCCATCAGGTGCCCTTCTCGGTGACCACGCCCCATCGCAACAGTATCCCCGTGCACCGCGAAGCGCGCATGCCGGGCGACCTGTTCATGGAGCGTCGTATCCGTTCGCTTATCCGTTACAACGCCATCGCTCAGGTGATCCGCAACAACCGTGCCCACAAGGGCCTGGGCGGTCACATCTCGAGCTTCATGTCCAGTGCGACGCTTTACGACGTAGGCTTCAACCACTTCTTCCGTGCACCGGAAGGAGATTTCGAAGGCGATCTGCTTTACATCCAGGGTCACGTGGCACCGGGCATCTACGCCCGTTCCTTCCTGGAAGGTCGTCTCAGCCAGGAGCAGATGGACAGCTTCCGTCAGGAAGTCGACGGCAACGGCCTGTCTTCCTATCCGCACCCGTGGCTGATGCCGGATTACTGGCAGTTCCCGACCGTCTCCATGGGTCTGGGCCCGATCCAGGCGATCTACCAGGCGCACGTCATGAAGTACCTCAACTCGCGTGAGTTGAAGTCCATGTACGACCGCAAGGTGTGGTGCTTCATGGGTGACGGCGAGTGTGACGAGCCGGAATCCCTGGGTGCCATCTCGCTGGCTGGCCGCGAGAATCTCGACAACCTGATCTTCGTCATCAACTGCAACCTGCAGCGTCTTGACGGTCCGGTGCGCGGCAACGGCCGCATCATGGACGAGCTGGAAGGCGTCTTCCGTGGTGCCGACTGGAACGTGCTCAAGGTCACCTGGGGTCGCTTCTGGGATCCGCTCTTCGAACAGGACAAGAAAGGCATCCTGCAGAAGCGCATGGACGAAGCGGTCGACGGCGACTACCAGAACTACAAGGCCAATGGCGGCGCGTACACGCGTGAGCACTTCTTCGGCAAGTACCCGGAGACGGCCGATCTGGTCAAGGACATGTCAGACGACGATATCTGGCGTCTGAACCGTGGTGGCCACGACCCGTACAAGGTCTACGCGGCGTATCACGAAGCGGTCAACAACTCCAATGGTCGTCCGACCGTCATCCTGGCGCACACCGTCAAGGGTTACGGCATGGGCATGGGCGATGGCGAAGCTGCCAACGAAGCCCACCAGGTCAAGACCATGGAACACGAAGCGCTGAAGACATTCCGCGATCGCTTCGGTATCCCGCTGACCGACGAGCAGCTCGAGGAAGTGCCGTACTACAAGCCGGCGGACGACAGCCCGGAAATGAAGTACATGCACCTCATGCGCGAACGTCTGAACGGTTACCTGCCGCAGCGTCGCACCGAGTATGAAACGCTGGAAATCCCGCCGCTGGACGACAAGATCTTCGCGTCCCAGCTCAAGGGTTCCAACGGCCGCGAAGTGTCCACCACCATGGCCTTCGTGCGCGTGCTCAACGGTCTGGTCAAGCACAAGACCCTCGGAGAGCGTGTCGTGCCGATCATTCCTGACGAAGCGCGTACCTTCGGCATGGAAGGCATGTTCCGTCAGCTGGGCATCTACACCGCGGCAGGCCAGAAGTACGAACCGGTCGACAAGGGTCAGATCATGTATTACCGCGAGGACCAGAAAGGTCAGGTCCTCGAGGAAGGTATCTCCGAAGCAGGCGCCATGTCTGCGTGGGTGGCGGCGGCAACGTCCTACGCCAACCACAACCTGCCGCTGATGCCGTTCTACGTCTACTACTCGATGTTCGGCTTCCAGCGCATCGGTGACCTGGCGTGGGCCGCAGGCGACCTGCAGGCACGTGGCTTCCTGGTCGGCGGTACTGCCGGTCGTACCACCCTGAACGGCGAAGGTCTGCAGCACCAGGATGGCCACAGCCATATCCTGGCCTCGACCATCCCGAACTGCCGCACCTACGACCCGACCTACGCTCACGAAGTGGCGGTCATCGTGCAGGACGGCATGAAGCGCATGTTCGAGCAGCACGAGCCGGTCTTCTACTACCTGGCGGTGATGAACGAGAACTACGAGCAGCCAGCACTCGAGACGGTGCCCGCAGAGGACATCATCAAGGGGATGTACCTGCTCAAGGAAGGCGGCAAGGACGGCAAGGCACGCGTTCAGCTGCTGGGTTCCGGCACTATCCTGCGTGAAGTCGAGGCAGCTGCCGAGATGCTCAAGCAGGACTACGGTGTCGACGCCGACATCTGGAGCGTCACCAGCTTCAACGAGCTGCGTCGCGAAGCGCTGGAACTGGATCGTCAGGCCTTCCTCAAGCCGGAAGAGACCCCGGCCAAGCCGCACATCACTCAGTGTCTGGAAGGACGTGACGGCCCGGTCGTGGCTGCCACTGACTACATGAAGCTGTTTGCTGACCAGGTTCGTGCCTGGGTGCCGGCTGACTATCACGTGCTCGGTACCGACGGTTTTGGTCGTTCCGATACCCGCGAGAAGCTGCGTCACTTCTTCGAAGTCGACCGCAACTTCGTCACCGTCCAGGCCCTGAAGGCGCTGGCGGATCGTGGTGAGATCGACCGCAAGGTGGTCGCGGAAGCGATCAAGACCTACGGCATCGACCCCAACAAGCCGAATCCGCTGAACGTCTGAGCGGAGATCGCGGAACAGGCGAGCGGCACTCCCTCCTCGACATCATGATGATGCGCAGGTGATTCGGGTGTCGCTCCCCGTGCACGTTTTGGAAGGAGCACGATCTTGAGCAGCGAAATCATCAAGGTTCCCGACATTGGCGGTAGTTCCGATGTCGAGATCATCGAGATAGCGGTGGCGGTGGGAGATGTCATCTCCGCCGAAGACACCATGATCACTCTTGAGTCCGACAAGGCCAGCATGGATGTGCCGGCACCGAAGGGCGGCAAGGTGGTGAAGATTCTCGTCAAGGAAGGCGACACCGTCTCCGAAGGCGACGATATCCTGGAGCTGGAAGCCGAAGGCGGTGGTGACACCTCCTCTGACGCTTCTGACGAGCAGGAAGCGCCGAAGGAAGAGGCTCCCAAGCAGGAAGCCTCTGAGCAGCAAGCGCCGAAAGAGGCCGCACCTGCGCCGAAGGCCGCTTCCGGTGGCACCCAGACCGTCGACATCGTCGTGCCGGACCTGGGCGACTCCGAAGCCGTGCCGATCATCGAGATGGCCGTCTCCGAAGGCGATGAAGTCGACGCCGAAGATGCGCTGATCACGCTGGAATCCGACAAGGCCAGCATGGACGTCCCGAGCCCGCACAAGGGCAAGATCGTCAAGCTGACCGTCAAGGAAGGCGACAGCGTCTCTTCCGGTGATGTCATCGGTCAGATGGAAATCGCCGGTGAAGGCGGTGAAAGCGCGTCTGATTCCGCGCCGGCCGAGCAGGCTTCTTCCTCCGAGTCCACCTCTGAAGACACGTCTTCCGAGGCACCGGCTGCTGAAGAAGAGCCGGCCTCCGGTGAGCCGGAGCGCAAGGAATTGCGTGTCCCGGATCTCTCCGGCAGCGACAGCGTGCCGATCATCGAGATGGCCGTGGCCGTCGGTGACGAGGTCAACGAGGAAGACGCGCTGATCACGCTCGAGTCCGACAAGGCGACCATGGACATCCCGAGCCCCTACAAGGGCAAGGTGGTGGAGCTTTCCGTCAAGGAAGGTGACACCGTCTCCGAGGGTGACCTGATCGGTTACATCGAGGTCGCGGGTGCCGCGCCTGCGCCGAAGGCTGCCAAGTCAGAAGCGCCGGCAGCTCCCAAGGCGGAGAAGAGCGAGCAGAAGCCGGCTCCGACACCGGCCGGTGCGCCGAGCCCGGAAGCCCAGATGGCCGCTCACAAGCCGAGCAAGGGTGCCAAGGTCCACGCAGGACCTGCGGTTCGCCTGCTGGCACGTGAGTTCGGTGTCGATCTGGCGGACGTCTCCGGCAGCGGTCCGAAGGGCCGTGTGGTGAAGGAAGATGTCCAGGCCTACGTCAAGCAGATGATGCAGAAGGCCAAGTCCGCACCGGCAGCCCCTGCCGCGCAGGCCACCGGCGGTGCCGGTATCCCGCAGGTGCCGGATCAGGACTTCAGCCAGTTCGGTGAAATCGAAGAGAAGAAGATGGGCCGCCTGATGAAGGCCGGTGCCACCAATCTGCATCGCAGCTGGCTCAACGTCCCGCACGTGACCCAGTTCGATGAAGCCGATATCACCGAGCTCGAGGCCTTCCGCAAGTCCATGAAGGCCGAGGCGGAAGCGGCGGGTGCCAAGCTCACGCCGCTGCCGTTCATGATCAAGGCGGCGGCTCACGCGCTGGCCAAGTATCCGCAGTTCAACGTCAGCCTCAAGGCCGACGGCGAGACCCTGGTGCACAAGAAGTACGTGCACATCGGTATCGCGGTGGATACGCCGGACGGCCTGATGGTGCCGGTGATCCGCAATGCGGATCAGAAGAGCCTGCTGGAGCTGGCCAAGGAGTCCGTGGAACTGGCCAAGAAGGCGCAGACCAAGAAGCTCAAGCGCGAAGAGATGACCGGTGGTTGCTTCACCATCTCGAGCCTTGGCTCCATTGGCGGTACTGCCTTCACACCGATCGTCAACACGCCGGAAGTCGCCATCCTGGGCGTCTCCAAGGCGCAGATGAAGCCGGTGTGGGACGGCGCTGCCTTCCAGCCGCGTCTGATGATGCCGCTGTCACTGTCCTACGATCACCGTGCGGTGAACGGGGCGGATGCAGCACGCTTCACGGCGTATCTGGCTCAGGTGCTGACCGACGTGCGTCGCATGTTGCTCTGATGATGCCTGTGGCATGAAGCGCGGGTGCCTTGACCTTCCTTGAAGGTGAAGGCGCTCCTCGCTGACAGAACGGCCTCCTTCGGGAGGCCGTTTTTTTGTGCATGTCCGTTGGCGTGGCAGGGCGGCGACCGCTGTTGCTGCCCTGCACAACATGCGATGCTTCACGCCAACCTGCCGCGATCTGCCGCATCGTGCTGGCACGACCCGGGAAGGCCGGTTCTCGCAACACACAAGGAGCAAGACAATGGAATGGTTGATGGACCCTTCGGCATGGGTGGCCCTGGCGACCCTGACCGCGCTTGAGATCGTGCTGGGCATCGACAACATCATCTTCCTGTCGATTCTGGTCGCGCGGCTGCCCGAGTCCCAGCGTCAGCGTGGGCGCATGATCGGCCTGGGCCTGGCGATGGGCATGCGCATCGTGCTGTTGATGTCGCTGTCGTGGCTGATGTCGCTGACCGCGCCCCTGTTCAGCGTGGCCGACTTCAGCTTCTCGGGACGTGATCTGATTCTGGTCTTCGGGGGCCTGTTCCTGCTCGGCAAGAGCACCCACGAGATCCACGCCAACCTGGAAGGCGAAGACCCCGCCGAAGAGGGCGCGAAGAAAGGCAGCGCCAGCTTCATGGCAATCATGGTCCAGATCGCCTTGATCGATATCGTCTTCTCGCTGGATTCGGTGATCACGGCGGTGGGCATGGTCGACCACCTGATGGTGATGGTCATCGCCATCGTCATCTCGGTGGGCATCATGATGGTGGCCGCCAAGCCCATCGGCGATTTCGTCGATCGTCACCCGACCATCAAGATGCTGGCGCTGTCCTTCCTGATCATGGTCGGCATGATGCTGATGGTCGAAGGCTTCGGTGTCCACGTGCCCAAGGGCTACATCTACGTGGCGATGGCCTTCTCGCTGGCGGTGGAAATGCTCAATATCCGTCTGCGCAGCAAGCGCGCCAAGGTAGTGCGTCTGCGTCGCAGCAGCCAGGCGGAAGACGTCACCGAGTGAGACACTGGCACAGCAACGGCTGACATGACTCAGCCTGATCACGCCACGGCGACTGAGCTAGGTGGCCCGGCGTGAGTGGAAAGACGCCCTCTGCGACCGCGTGCCGCAGGGGGCGTTTGCGTGTCATGACAGCCGTGTATGGCAGGTCGGCAACCGGCGAGGAGGGCGACAGGCCCTCCTGCGCGCCAAAACAGTGCCAAAGGGCGGCATACGCGCCTTTGGTGTGCTTGTGCCGGCGTCGTGTGAACGGTATCGTCAGCTCTACATTGCATGGCGATGACATAATGAGATCATCCGTGCGCGCCGTCGTTTTGCGCAGCACATATTGGTCCGCTGCCCATATTCATCCTGGTCATCGATACGCTCGATGCGTTCGACCCTCATGAGGTAGTCGAGCGTCTCGACGCCGCGAGTTTCGCCGCTTCACCTCGATCGTGTCGACGACCAGAGCGCCTTGGATGGCTATCTGCCGCCGAGGGCAAGGTGCACCAGCGCCAGATGACCCTTTACACCCGTTTGATGCTTTTCATTTGCACACTCAAGGAGCAGTACCGATGCGTTTGATCCTGTTGGGCGCCCCCGGCGCCGGCAAGGGCACCCAGGCCCAGTTCATCTGCGAGCGTTTCAACATCCCGCAGATCTCTACCGGAGATATGCTGCGCGCCGCGGTCAAGGCCGGCAGCGAGCTGGGACTCAAGGTCAAGGAGATCATGAATACCGGCGGACTGGTGTCCGACGAGATCATCATCGCCCTGGTCAAGGAGCGCATCAGCCAGCCCGATTGCGAGAACGGCTTCCTGTTCGACGGCTTCCCGCGCACCATTCCGCAGGCTGACGCCATGAAGGAAGCCGGCGTGAAGCTGGACCACGTGGTCGAGATCGCCGTCGCTGACGAAGAGATCGTCAAGCGTCTGTCCGGTCGTCGTGTGCACCCGGATTCCGGTCGTGTCTACCACATCGAGTACAACCCGCCGCGCGAAGAAGGCAAGGACGACGTCACTGGCGAAGCCCTGATCCAGCGTGAAGACGACCGCGAAGCCACCGTGCGCAACCGCCTGTCCGTCTATCACGAGCAGACGGAACCGCTGGTCGAGTACTACTCCAGCTGGTCTGCCACTGGCGATGCCCAGGCACCGGCCTACCACCGCATCGAAGGCGTCGGCTCTGTCGACGACATTCGTGCTCAGCTGGTCAGCGCGCTGGAGCACTGATTGCCCGGCACGCTTCAGGTGGCTCAGCTGGAACAGATTGGATTGCGCTGGTGAAGCCGGCCGCCTGACGAAGAACGCCCGTAGACATTGTCTGCGGGCGTTTTTTTGTTCTTCGCATACTGGCGCGAATCAGGAATTAGGCGTTGCGGCAGGCCGCTTGCCGGCGTGGGCTCGGGGGTTGCAGCAGGAGTGACGCCCGCGGCCGACACCAGCCGTGGACAGCCTGCGTCTTTTGCTGCCCGCGGGGGACGGGTAGAATCGCGTCACATTTTTCTGACGACGAACCGCCCATGACCACGCTTCTGGCCATCGATGCATCCTCTTCCGCCTGTTCCGTTGCCCTGTGGCAAGACGGCGTTGTTACTGCCGAGCGCTGTGAGGCTCCCCGTCAGCACACCCAGCGCATGATGCCGATGATCGAGGCGCTGCTGGCCGCTGCCGATCTGACCCTCAATGACCTCGACGCCCTGGCCTATGGCCACGGACCGGGCTCGTTCACCGGGTTGCGCATCGCCGCTGGCACCATCCAGGGCCTCGCCTTCGGTCTCGATGTGCCGGTGATCGGCGTCTCGACGCTGGCGGCCCTGTCACTGCAGGCTCACCGCCTGCATCACGCGCGTTTCGTGCTGCCGATGCTGGATGCACGCATGGGCGAGCTCTACACCGGCGCCTATCGCGTCGTGACGCGCGCTGACGGCGAGATAGAGGTCGAGCAGGTGCTACCCGAGCAGGTCTGCGCTCCGGGCCTGCTGGAGCTGCCTGCGGCGCTGCGTGAGCATGACTGGCTGGCGGTCGGCTCGGGACTGGTGATGCACGACGAGCTGCCCGAGAGCGTGCGTGCCAGCCTGGCGCTGCAACTGCCCGAGCCGCAACCGGATGCCGAGGCCATGGTGATGCTGGCCGCCCAGGCGTATGCCCGCGGTGAAGCGGTGTCGGCGGTCGAGGCCCAGCCGGTCTATCTGCGCAATGAGGTGGCATGGCGCTGATGGCAGCAGGGATTGCCATCTCGTTGCGTCATCGTGGGTTCAGCCAAGGCTGACATAAGATTCGCGCATCATCATGTCGCGCCCGACACTCGCGGCGCGGCTTGACGCAAAGCGTTGTTCTGTCACTACGGCACGTGCAGTGCCACAGACGATGTCTGTCGTCCGTGTGGGCCACTGAGGCCCGTCTCTCTTAAAAGGATGTTTCATGGAACTCATGCATGTGGTGGCGTTGGCCGTCATTCAAGGTCTGACGGAATTTCTGCCGATTTCCTCCTCCGCCCACCTGATTCTGCCCTCCCAGGTGTTCGGCTGGCCGGACCAGGGGCTGGCGTTTGATGTCGCGGTACACGTCGGTACCTTGCTGGCCGTGGTGATGGCCTTCCGCAAGGATGTCGCCAATATTCTCGCTGGCTGGTTTGGTCAGTTCAGCGGCAGCGGCACGCTGGCGGCGCGCCAGACCGAAGACAGCCGTCTGGGCTGGGCGGTGTTGCTGGCGACGCTGCCGGCCGTGATCTTCGGCGGCCTGCTGGGCGATGTGGTGGAAACGGCCGGGCGCTCGATCGCGGTGATCGGTACCACCACCATCGTCTTCGGTCTGCTGCTGTGGTGGGCGGACGTCAAGGGCGCACGCACGCGTGACCTGGCGACGCTGACGCTCAAGGGCGCGCTGATCATCGGCCTGTTCCAGGCGCTGGCCCTGATTCCCGGCACCTCGCGTTCGGGCATCACCATCACCGCCGCGCTGCTGCTGGGCTTCGAGCGTCAGAGCGCTGCGCGCTTCTCCTTCCTGCTGTCGATTCCGCTGATCGTCGCGGCCGGCCTGCTCAAGGGCCTGGAGCTGATCGAGACCGGCAGTGAGGCGCAGCTGTTCGATGTCGCCCTCGGCGTGGTGCTGTCCTTCGTCTCCGCGCTGGTGTGCATCAAGCTGTTCCTCAAGGCCATCGACAGCATCGGCATGCTGCCCTTCGTCATCTACCGCCTGCTGCTGGGCATGATGCTGTTCGGCATGCTGTTGCTGCTGTAAGCCATGCGCGCGATGACGTAAGCTTGTCCCCTGACGGCGTCGCTCTTGCGGCGCCGTCGGCGTTTGTCAGCCTGACCGCATGCCATGCGAGTTTCTCTTTTCCTGCGTTCACCGTTCCTCTTCACCGTTTCTCATAGAGCCCATCCATGCTGCCACCCGAAGACTCTCTCGTTGCCCATGATGCAGCGGCCGATGCCGCTCCCGTGATCGCCATTGCCCGTTCACGGCTGCAGGCGCGCCCGGAACTCGCCATGCTGGCGGCACATTTCGGTATCGCGCTGCGGGAAGATGACGAGATGCCGGCGCTCAAGCTCGAGGTGGCGCTGGACGAGCAGGGCGCACCGCGCCTGGTGATCGCCGGAGATGAGCGCGAATACGGCAAGCCGCTGTGCGTCGATTTCGTCGCCGGTCGTGCCGATCATCGCCGTCGTTTCGGCGGGGGGCGCAACCAGCTGATCGCACGCGCCTGTGGCCTGAATCGAGGCGCACTGCCGAGCATCGTCGATGCCACCGCAGGGCTCGGGCGCGATGCCTTCGTGCTGGCGAGTCTCGGGGCACCGGTATTGATGATCGAACGCGTGGCGGCCACGGCGGCGATCCTGGTCGATGGCCTGACCCGGGCACAGGGCTGCGCGGATGACGAGATTCGCGCGATCGCGCTGCGCATGCAGGCCCTGCACGGCGATGCCACGCGGGAGCTCGGGGAGCTGGTGACGCAGTGGGATCAGCCGCCGCAGGTGGTGCATCTCGACCCGATGTACCCGCACCGTGACAAGTCGGCACTGGTCAAGAAGGAGATGCGAGTCTTCCGCGCTCTGGCCGGCGATGATGCGGATGCCCCGGCGCTGCTCGAAGCGGCGCTGGAGGTCGCGACGCATCGCGTGGTGGTCAAGCGCCCACGCAAGGCCGAACCGATCGGCGGGCTCGCGCCGAGTCATGTGGTCGAGGAGAAGACCAGCCGCTACGACGTCTATGTGAAGCAGGCGCTGCGCTGATAGCGCTGACGCCTGAGGATGGCGTCAGCGATGTAAAAGCCTCTGCCAAACGCAAAAGCCCCCGCTCGCGATCTGATCGCGGCGGGGGCTTTTTGCACTAAGGGGCCTCGGCCCATCATCTCATTCGCGCTGAGAAGAGGCGTCGGACGCCTTGTGGTCTGCTGATGCAGTTTCGTCAGCGGCCTCGCTGTCGCGCAGGCGTACATGCTGCAGGCGGTGGCGCAGGGCGGGATCGAACAGATCGCGGCCGTGCACCTGCAGATCTTCCAGCGCTTCGCCGAAGCATAGCTGGCCGCTCTCCAGCCAGATGAACTCCAGCTCCAGCAGCGTATCTAGCAGGCCGCTGAACAGACGCTTGTCGAAGAACTCCGGCGCGTTGAGACCCGACAGCAGGGTCAGGCGTTCGGCCAGGGCGCCGGAATGGCTCTCGAGGGACTCGCGGTCCAGCGTGCCGCTGCCGTGCTGCAACAGGGCGGCGATCAACAGATAGCCGCGCTCCAGCGTCGGTTGTACCGGCTGAGCCAGCAGGCGCAGCTGCTCGGAAGGCTCCTGACTGGCCACCGGACGTGACCAGCGCTCCGGAGTGTCGCCAGTCGCCGCTTGATGCTCCAACAGGCCTTCCTCGCTCATCAGAGCCAGCGTGGCGGCGATATCCGCCTTCAGCTCAGGGGCCTCGGGGACGAACAGCTCGCGCACCAGCAGCGGCCAGGCGGGGCTGATCTGGTCTTCCAGTGCCTCGAGGGTGTACTGGGCCGTATTGCGGAAGGCGAAGGCGATCAGCGCCGGCAGCGCCAGCAGGTGCAGCACGTTGTTGCGATACCAGGTCAGCAGACTGGCCTGCTCCGGGGTGGCGATCACCAGCTCGCCAAGACTCTGTGGGCGCAGGGTGACCAGCCCCAGATGGACGCAGTGTGCGACCCACTCATCCGGCGTGCCCTCGGGCAGGCTGTGGTCATGACGGCCCGGCAGCTTGTCGGCGAGACGCACCAGCATCGCCAGCTGGCGTTGCAGCAGGCTGGCCTCGATGGCGTGGTGGGCGGTGGACAGCAGCACCAGCGCCGTCAGCGAGACCGGATTGAGCGCGGCGGCGGCATTGATGCGCGTGGCGATTTCATGCCCCAGTTGCGGCACCGCCTGGGTCAGCCATTCCGGGCGGCGCTGATGTCGGCTGGCCTTCCAGTCCGGCGCGGTGTCATCCAGCCATTCGCCCAGCTTGAGCGGCTCGCCGATGTTCAGGTAGACCTTGCCGAAGGGCTGCTTGAGCTGGCCGAGCACGCGGATGAGGTCCAGCGGTGATTCCTTCTTCTTGCTGGCTCCCGACAGTTCGCGCTGATAGCTCAGGCTCTCGAAGACCTTCTCGTAGCCGATGTAGACCGGTACGAAGGCCACCTCGCGGCGTGTATCACGCAGGAAGGAGCGCAGGGTCATCGCCAGCATGCCCGGGCGCGGGGGCAGCATGCGGCCGGTGCGTGAACGGCCCCCCTCGATGAAGTACTCCAGCGGATGACCACGGGTGATCAGCTGGTGCACGTACTCGTCGAAGACGGTGGCATACAAGCGATTGCCGCGGAAGCTTCTGCGCAGGAAGAAGGCGCCGCCACGGCGCAGGATCGGGCCGATGATCGGCATGTCGAGGTTCTTGCCCGCGGCGACGTGGGGCGTCATCAGGCCCTCGTGGAACAGCACGTAGGACAGCAGCAGGTAGTCGATATGGCTGCGATGACAGGGCACGTAGATCAGCTCGCAGTCGCCGGCGATCGCCTTGACCTGGGACATGCCGCGCACCTCGACGCCGTCGTATAGCTTGTGCCACAGCCGCTTGAGGGCATGGGCCAGAAAGCGCTGCACCGGATAGCCCATGTTGGAGGCGATCTCGCGACCATACTGCAGGGCGCGCTTCTCCAGATGTGCCGGCGGCTGATTCTGCTCGCGTGCCAGCTCGCTGATAACGTCCTGCACGGCGGGCGCCTTCTGCAGGTTGCGAATCATGGTGTGGCGGTGGGAGAGGTCTGGCCCCAGCAGGCGGGTACGCACGCGCCGGAAGTGCACACGCAGCAGGCGCGAGATGCGGCGGTGCGCCAGCGCCGAGTCCTGCGGGCCTTCCCTGAGTGCTTCGTGCAGCCTGAGCGGCTGACCGAAATGCAAATCCACCGAGCGGCCATGCGCCAGAATCGCGATGGCGCGGCGCAGCACGCCCGTCACCCGCCAGCTATCGGCGGAGATGAACTTCCAGAAGCCGAATTCCTTGCCCGGGGCACGCCCCCAGAACACGCTGACCGGCACCAGCTGCACCTCGACATCACTCGGGGCGTCTTCCAGCGCGGCGATCAACTTGGCCAGGCGGCGTGACAGCAGGCTCCTGTCGCTGCGCGAGCGCCGCAACAGGCGAAGACGGGAGTGGCTCAGGCGCAGGTCGCCTATGCTCAGAGGCAGGGTCGGCGAGGGCAGGCCACGTGCCTCGCACAGCTGCTCGACCACCAGCTCGTCGGACAATGCCTGGTACGGGAAGACGTAGACCACCGGCAGCGTCGGGTCGAGGTTCAAGGCGCTGTGGTCCAACGCATTGATGTCGGGCTCCACCGCGCGCAGCTCCACCCACTTGTCCAGCAGGCGGCGACTGACATTGCGCAACGGGCGCAAGACTAAGGTGACTGGCGACATGGTGAGGCTCTCGCAGGTGTGGACAAGGACGGACTACCGGAAACGACAATCTGTCGGCGTTCACGAATAAAGCATCGGGACGATGAATGAGGGTTGATTGCGACGTTTTCATGGTCTGGCTGGTAGCGCTCAGCGCGAGCATGATATTGAGCATTATACGCATTCTGCCCGCAGACGCCGTGGCAGAGTACTTGGTGACTGAGCACGTAGTGACTGAGTACGTAGCGACAGAGTGCTTAGTGACGAAGCGCACAGTGGCAGCATCTGGCGGTGCACCGTCATGGGCATCGTCATCTGTATCGTGCCGTGCAGGGAAATGACGGGAGGCAAGGCATGCTGGGAATGTGGCGATCAGGCAATCGATTCACCTTGCTGCCGGAAGGCGCGCGGTTTCTGCCCAGCATGCTGGAGGCGGTGGAATCCGCGCGCCATTCCATCCTGCTCGAGCTGTATCTGGCCGAGAGCGGCCACCTCAGTCGCGTCCTGATCGATGCGCTGTGTGGCGCGCGCCGCCGCGGCGTGACGGTGCTGGTGCTGCTGGACGGCTTCGGCTCGCTGGGCCTCGAGGAAGCTGACCGCCAACGCATGATCGAGGCCGATATCCAGCTCAGGATCTACAACCCGCTTTCCTGGTGGCGGCTGGGGCGCAATCTGACGCGTGATCATCGCAAGCTTCTGGTGGTCGATGGGGAGGTGGGCTTTACCGGCGGCTTCGGTGCGGTGGATGTCTTCGCCGAGGCCTGGTCGGAAGTCGCGATACGCATCGAGGGGCCGTGCATCAGTGACTGGGTGCGCCTGTTCGCACGCGTGTGGGACTCCGCGGCCAGTCGTGGCCATGGCAGTCGGCTGGCGGTGCGCAGCATCAATGTGCGTGCGTGCCGGGTCGAGGGCTATCTGAGCATGCGTGGGCGGGTGGTCTGGGGGCATGGTTTCCGCTATCAGGCCATCCGTCATTCCCTGCAGCATCAGGCCAGCAGCTCACGCAAGCGGCTGTGGATCTGCACGCCATACTTCGTGCCGACCTTCAGCATGCGGCGGCGTCTCAAGCGCGCGGCGCGCCGGGGTGTCGATGTCCGATTGCTGATCGCCGGCCAGCATCATGATCACCCGGGCGTGCGCTCGGCGGGGCAGCGCTTCTATGCCGGGCTGCTCAAGGCGGGCGTGCGTATCCATGAATTCCAGCCCCGCTTTCTGCATGCCAAGTTCTCGCTGGCGGATGACTGGGTGACGCTGGGGTCGTGCAACTTCGATCATTGGAGCCTGCAGTGGAATCTGGAGGCCAATCAGGAGGTGCAGGACCATCGCTTCGCCGCCGACGTCGCCACGCTGTTCGAGCATCACTTCGCCCACAGTGTCGAGATCAACCAGGCCGCCTGGCAGCGTCGGCCGCTGATGCAGCGCTGTCGCGAGTGGGGCTATGGCACTCTGGATAGCCTGGTGACGCGGCTGCGCTGACCGGCTCGCAGCTGTCAGACACGGCTGCGTGGAACCAAAACGCCGGACGCCCCATGAGGCCGCCCGGCGTTGTCGTTTTCAAGGCTGCATGGCGTTAAGAGCGCCATGGCGGGATCAGCGCTTCTTGCCGCCGCCCTTGCCACCGTTCTTGTTGCCACCCTTGCCAGCGCCCTTGTTGCCGGCGTGCTTGCTGCGCGGAATGCCGGCTGCGCCCGGTGCGGCGGAACCCTTGCGACGCGGCGACGGCTTGGGGCTTTCCGGCGGGACACGGTAGAGCAGGTAGAGATCCAGCAGCAGTTCCGGCAGCTGGTTGACGAAGCGCTGGGCACCGATCGGGTCGGCGATCAGCTCACCGATCTCCGGGTCTTCATCGTCGAAGACGCCGGAGATGGCCATGAACGGCAGCAGCAGTTCGGCGGCCGCCTCTTCCTGGGTGCCGAACCAGGCCTCCTCATCCATGAACACGCCTTCCATGAAGCCGGCACACCAGTCGCCGATCGGCGTCTCGACGGGGTCGGCACCGCCCAGCTCCAGCTCGAACAGCAGTTCCGGCAGCACGCCGTGCTCGAGGGCATCGATGGCGTTGGCGCGCATCTGCTCGAACAGGGAGACGACTTCCGCTTCCTGCTGCGGGCTTTCGTAGCTTGGCTGCCCCTGGAAGAGTTCCGGCAGCCACAGGCTGGAGGGCACTTCGCGCGGTGCGATGGCCAGTGCCAGCATGAAGCCATGCGCACTGATGATATCGAGAGCTTCCGGGCCGACGATGTCGGACTCGAGGAATTCGTCGAGGATGTCGAGGGATTCATCATCCAGCAGCGGCTGGGTCTGGACAGGCTCGGCCATGGGGGAGTCTCACGTGCGATAAGGGGAGAAGTCGAACAGTGCCGCCTGGCTACCTGGGTGAACCAAGGGGAACCGGGCAGGCGTGGATGGCGCTAGTGTATCATTTCACGCCTCGAGGAGTGGTACGCTCGCTCGTCATCAGCTCATCCGTTCCATCGCTCTGCTGTCTGGTCATCGTGTCATGTCATCATCCACTCGTCGTGTCGTCAGTCGTCACCGCTTTGCGCCCGATCATGCTCTGGCCTGCCTGGGGGAGACCCCCGCAACGCCACTGCCGCTGGCCGATGCCGCCGCGCTCGAGGCGCTGACGGCGCCTGCCCTGCACGCGACGCTGGAGGCGCAGGTGCTGGCATGTCTGGCACGCGCGCGCGCCCTCTTCCCCGAGCTGCGCATGCCGTCGGTCTCCTGCCGCCTCAAGGGGCGCACGGCGGGCACGGCGGATTCGGCGCGCCAGCGGCTGCGCTTCAATTGGCAGCTGCTCAGCGAGAACCGCCATCACTTCCTCAGCCAGACCGTCCCCCACGAGGTCGCGCACTGGGTGGTGATGGAGGTGGTCGAGCGCGCCGGCAAGACGCGTGTCAAACCGCATGGCCCCGAGTGGCAGCAGGTGATGACCAACCTCTACGGTATCCCGCCGGAGGTGACGCATCGCATGGATGTCTCGACTGCCAGTCCGACGCCCTGGGCCTATGGTTGTGGCTGCGATACCGCGCACTATTTCAGCTCGCGACGCCATGCCAATGCCCAGCGCGGTCACCGCTATCGCTGTCGGCGCTGTGGCCAGGAATTGAGCGGTCCCTTGAATGACCCGGCGCGCAATGCGTCGCCTGCGCGTTGAGGCGCATTTCGCTCGCCTGCGCGTCATTGCAAAGTGCGAGTCGCGCCAGAAGGTGTCTTTTCAGGCGGTTTCTGTCCTCCGAACGTCGCTGTGACCTTGGTGTAATTTGTTGATAAACAGTTGAAATAATTAGTAAAAATTTATCTACCAAGGTCTAGTGTGTGGCCCCCCCATGCTTGGGTTTAAGCTGAAATGGACTTGCCTCGGCTCGCCTGCGCTTCACGCATGCTGCGTGGGACAGCGAGTCGCCAGCCAATCCGTCAGAGGTCACGCCACATGAGCGAACATGCCAAGGTTCATCCGGTCACTCCCGATGTCGCCGCCCACGCCTGGGCAGACCGCGAGCGCTATCAGGCCATGTATCAGCAGTCCGTCGAGACGCCGGAGACATTCTGGGCCGAGCAGGCCCAGTCACTGGACTGGTTCGATGCGCCCTCGGTGATCCGCAATACCAACTTCGGCCCCGGTGATGTCGATGTGCGCTGGTTCGAGGACGGCAAGCTCAACGTGGCGCACAACTGCCTCGATCGCCACCTCGCCGAGCGTGGCGATCAGGTCGCCATCATCTGGGAAGGGGATGACCCGAACGAGTCCCAGTCGATCACCTATCGCGAGCTGCACGCGCGTGTCAGCCAGTTTGCCAATGGCCTCAAGGAGTTGGGCGTCAAGCGGGGCGATGTGGTCACGCTGTACATGCCGATGATTCCCGAAGCCGCGATGGCGATGCTGGCCTGTACGCGCATCGGTGCCGTGCACTCGGTGGTGTTCGGCGGCTTCTCGCCGGACGCGCTGGCGGGGCGTATCGTCGATTCCAGCTCGCGCATCGTGATCACCGCCGATGAGTCACTGCGGGGTGGCAAGCGCGTGCCGCTCAAGGAAAACGTCGATGAGGCGCTGGAGCGTGATGGCACCGACTGTGTCGACCACGTGCTGGTGGTACGGCGTACCGGCGGTGAGGTGAACTGGGGCAGCCGCGATGCCTGGTTCCATGAGCTGGTGGACCGTCAGTCCAGTGACTGCCCGGCCGAGGCGATGGGTGCGGAAGACCCGCTGTTCATCCTCTACACCTCCGGTTCCACCGGCACGCCCAAGGGCCTGAAGCACACCACGGGCGGTTATCTGCTCTATGCCGCGATGACCCATCGCTACGTGTTCGATTACCACGATGGCGATATCTACTGGTGCACGGCGGATGTCGGCTGGGTGACGGGCCACAGCTACATCGTCTACGGACCGCTGGCCAATGGCGCGACCACGCTGATGTTCGAGGGCGTGCCCAGCTATCCGACCCACGGGCGCATCGGCGAGATCGTCGACAAGCACCAGGTCAACATTCTCTATACCGCCCCGACCGCCGTGCGTGCGCTGATGGCACACGGTGACAGCGTGATGGATTCAAGCTCGCGCACGAGCCTGCGGCTGCTCGGCTCGGTGGGCGAGCCGATCAACCCCGAGGCCTGGGAGTGGTTCCACCGCGTGATCGGCAATGGCAATTGCCCGCTGGTGGACACCTGGTGGCAGACCGAGACCGGCGGCATCATGATCGCGCCGCTGCCGGGCGCGACCGATCTCAAGCCGGGTTCCGCCACGCTGCCGTTCTTCGGTGTGCAGCCGGCGCTGGTCGACAACGAGGGCAACATCCTCGAGGGCGCGACCGAAGGCAACCTGGTGATTCTCGACAGCTGGCCGGGGCAGGCACGTTCGATCTGGGGCAATCACGAACGCTACGTGCAGACCTACTTCTCCACCTATGCGGGCATGTATTTCACCGGTGACGGCTGTCGTCGCGACGAGGATGGCTACTACTGGATCACCGGGCGCGTCGACGATGTGCTCAACGTCTCTGGTCATCGCATGGGCACCGCCGAGATCGAGTCCTCGCTGGTGGCGCATGAGGCGGTCGCCGAGGCCGCCGTGGTCGGCTATCCCCATGACATCAAGGGCCAGGGCATCTACATCTACGTGACGCTCAACGACGGTATCGAAGCCAGTGATGAGCTCAAGAAGACGCTGACCCAGTGGGTGCGCAAGGACATCGGCCCGATCGCCTCGCCGGATGTCATCCAGTGGGCGCCGGGGCTGCCCAAGACGCGTTCCGGCAAGATCATGCGCCGCATCCTCAGGAAGATCGCCGCCAACGAGACCGACGGTCTCGGCGATACCTCGACCCTGGCGGACCCGTCAGTGGTGGATGACCTGATCGAGCAGCGCGCCAACCGCTGAACGCGTCGAGTGACGGTCATCGAGGCCTGACAAGACACGCAGCGACAGCGAAGCGCGGGAGCTTGGCTCCCGCGCTTTTTTGTGCGCCTGTCCGGGAGTATCTGCCTGTTCGTATTCCTGGCCCGCGCTTTTGCGCTGTGCGAGACGTGAAAGGTTGGCCATCGAGGAGGCGCTGGCTTGATAATGACGCGGCAGCGCATGTGCCCGCGGAGTCCATTCGCGCCTCGCTGCGCATTTCCCCAATCAATTCATGATCAAGGCCGCCCCCATGTCAGCAGGCAAGTCGGATGCATCCTGCCCCGCCTCTCAGCCAGCCAGTTCTCCCGCCAGTTCTCCCGCCGCCGCGTCGTCCACTGAGGGCGAGAATCGTCCTCGCGCCGTCATCCTGATGTGCCTGTCGGCGATCTCGTTCGCGCTGATGGGGGCGATGGTCAAGCTGAGCGGCGACCTGCCGCTGTTCGAGAAGGTCTTCGTGCGCAACCTGTCAGTCTCGGCGTGGCGGTGGTGATGGTGCGCATGGCGGGCGCGCGTCTGCTGGGCCATTGGCATCACCAGCCGATGCTGATGGCGCGGTCACTGATCGGACTCGGCGGCGTGATGAGCTTCTTCTACGCCATCGATCATCTGCTGCTGGCAGATGCGACTATTCTGAATAAGCTATCGCCGTTCTTCGTCAGCCTGTTCGCCGGCCTCTTCCTGGCCGAGCGCCTTGGTGGCTGGCGGCTGGTCGGCATGCTGGTCGCCTTCTCTGGCGCGGCGCTGGTCATCAAGCCGCAACTGGCATTTGCCGAGGGCGGGGTGGAGGCATTGTTGCCCGCCATGGTCGGGCTGGGTTCGGCAATGCTGGCGGGGGCGGCCTATACGCTCATCCGTGCGATGAGAGGGCGCGAGGCCTCGGCGACCATCGTGCTGCATTTCTCGCTGGTCTCCAGTGTGGTGACATTGGTGCCGATGTTGATGAATCCGGTGATGCCGAGCGGCCCTCAGGCGCTGGCCTTGCTGGGCATCGGCATCTTTGCGGCCGGCGGTCAGATTCTGATGACCACCGCCTATCGCCTCGCACCGGCGGGGGAAGTGTCGATCTATTCCTATCTGACCATCGTGTTTTCGGCACTGGCGGGCTGGGCCATCTGGGGGGAGGTGCCGGATATCGCCAGTCTGATCGGCTTCGTGCTGATTGCCGGTGTCGCATTGATCGGCTGGCATGCCAGTCGCGTTGCGGGTAGGGTTGTCTGACTCACCATCCCCAGGATGCTGTCAGAATCAGCGCACGGATTGTTCGCTCGCCGGGCATCAATCCGTGCGATACTCGTGTTCCCCGAGCGAAACATCAGTACATCTTCCGATGGTGGGCTGCTTTGTTAAACGCACGTTTTATGGGGTAACATGCCAGAAAATAACGGCGATTGTTGACCGGCCAGGAAGGTCGGTGATGATCACCATCGGGGTTTTGGAGGAGACTCAATGGCCTTTGCCCAGAAGTTCATCGTTGCAGACGATCACCCGCTCTTTCGTGCCGCACTGACCCAGGCGCTTAGACAAGTCGCCTCTCAGGCGGAGATCGTCGAGGCTGACAGCATGGAAGCGACCAACGAAGTCGTTGCCCGCCATCCCGATGCCGACCTGATCCTGTTGGACCTTCACATGCCGGGAGCCCACGGCTTCTCCGGTCTGATCCAGTTGCGTGGCCAGACACCGGACATCCCGGTGGCGGTCGTGTCCGGTAGCGAGGAGCCCTACGTGGTGCGCCGCGCCATCGATTATGGGGCCTCCGGCTTCATTCCCAAGTCCGCCAGCCTCGACGTCATCGCCGAAGCCATCGGCGAGATCCTCGAAGGTGAGGTCTGGCTGCCGACGGACATCGCCGAGGCCATGGGCGAGTCTTCCGAGGATGAATCGCGCTTCGCCGAGGCGATCGCGTCACTGACGCCGCAGCAGTTCCGCGTGCTCAACATGCTGACGGAAGGTCTGCTCAACAAGCAGATCGCCTATGAGCTGAATGTGTCCGAGGCCACCATCAAGGCCCACGTGACCGCCATTCTGCGCAAGCTGGGCGTGCATTCGCGCACCCAGGCCGTCATCGCGGCCCAGCGTCTGGAAGTCGAGCCGCCGAAAGTCCGCTCCTGATCCTGCGTCAGCGCTTGAGCTGAGGCTCTCCTCGAGAGTCGCGCCTTCAAGCCACAAAAAGCCCGCCCTGTCGCTGACAGGGCGGGCTTTTTGCGTCATGGATGAAAGAGCTAGAGGGCTAAAGAGCTAGAGGGTGAAAGAGCTAAAGAACGACAGGCCAGCCCGCCTGATCAGGGGGCTGGATCATCCGTCGCAGCGTCGGGGGCGTCACTTGCGCCACTGGTGTGCTTCTCGGCGCGGTTGGCCTGCAGGGTGCGCGTCAGCAGCGCACGCAGCGCGGCGGGTCGCACCGGCTTGAGCAGCAGGTGATAGCCCGCACGGCGCACTTCCTCGGCGACCTCATCGGTGCGGTCGGCGGTGATCACGATGCCCGGCACCGAGCCCGCCAGACGTTCATCCAGCGCGTCCAGCGCCATCAGGCCAGTCACCTCGTTGTCGAGGTGGTAGTCGGCGAGGATGGCATCCGGATCACCATCCAGGTTGCGGATCACCGACTTGGCGCCGCCGATCGAGGTCGCCGTGAACACCTCGCAGCCCCAGCCGGACAGCATCGCCTTCATGCCCTCGAGAATCAGGCTCTCGTTGTCGATGCACAGGACACGAGTGCCGGTCAGCTTGTTGCCGGCGCGCTTGCGAGCCGGCACGGCATCCGGCAGCTCGGCCGCCGGCAGCTCCTTGCTGATCGGCACGCTGACGGCGAAGACGGTGCCGATGCCGACCCAGCTGCGCACCGTGATCGGGTGGTCGAGCACCCGGCTCATGCGTTCGGCGATCGACAGTCCCAGGCCGAGACCCTTCTCGCTTTCCTTGTGACGCTCGGTCTGATCGAGACGCCGGAATTCCTGGAAGATCTCGGTCAGCTTCGACTCGGGAATGCCGGGACCGGTGTCCCAGACCTCGATGCGAATGCGATCGCCCAGACGGCGACAGCCCAGCAGCACATGGCCCTGGCGGGTATAGCGCACCGCGTTGGAGAGGAAGTTCTGCACGATGCGTCTGAGCATCTGGCCATCGGAATCCACCGCCAGCTGCGTCATCACCACTTTCAGGTCCAGCCCGCGATCTTCCGCCATCACCTCGAACTCGGCCTTGAGCGGCTTGAGGATGTCGGAGAGGCGGAACACGCTGCGGCGTGGCGCCAGTGCCCCGGCATCCAGCTTGGAGATGTCGAGCAGGGTGCTGAGCAGTTCCTCGGCGGCCTGCAGCGAGTTGTCGATGTGATTGGTGGTGGTCTTCATCTCGCCTTCGACCTGCTGGGCGAGGGCGGAGGTGAACAGACGCGCCGCATTCAGTGGCTGCAGCAGGTCGTGGCTGGCCGCGGCCAGGAAGCGAGTCTTGGAGGCGTTGGCATCCTCGGCCAGCTGCTTGGCCTGACGCAGTGCCTGCTCGGCCTCGGCGCGCACGCGGTTCTCGGTGCGCAGGGCCTCGTTGACCTGTGACAGCTCCTGGGTACGCACGCGCACGCGCTCCTCCAGGTTCTCGTTGGTCTCCTTGAGGGCGATCTCCGCCAGGCGTCGCTCGGTGATGTCCTGATAGAGCGCGAAGAAGCCGAGGATGTTGCCCTTGGTGCTGAAGTGCGGCGTATAGGTGACCAGCATGTAGCGCACGCCGCCTTCCGGGGCTTCCAGCGAGATCTCGAAGGAGACGCGCTCACCGGACAGCGCGCGCGTCATCCACGGCGCGCGTTGGCGATAGATGTCTTCCGGCATCGCCTCTTCGGCGGGCTCGCCGATCACGGCGGTACGGTCGATGCCCATCACCGCTTCATAGGCACGGTTGGTGAAGAGGTAGCGACACTCCTTGTCGAAGTAGGCGATCAGCGCCGGCACGTTGTCGGTGTAGATGCGGATGTTGTTTTCCGAGCGGATCAACGCCTCTTCGGTGCGCTTCTGCTGGGTGATGTCCTGATAGGTGTAGACGAAGCCACCACCGGGCATCGGATTGCCCTGGATCTCCATCACGCTGTCATCCTGGCGATAGCGCACGTAGCGATGCGGCTCGCCGTTGCGGATGGCGTCCAGCAGCTGGTCGACGTGCTCTTCGGGGTCGCCCGGGCCGTATTCGCCGTTGTGGGCGTTGTAGCGGAAGATGCGATCGATGGGCGCGCCGACACGGATCAGGTTGTCAGGGAAGCGGAACATGTCCAGGTAGCGCTGGTTCCACACCACCAGGCGCATGTGCTGGTCGACCACGCTGATGCCCTGGTGGATGTTCTCGATGGTCGCCTGCAGCAGGGCGCGGTTGAATTCGAGCACCTGCGAGGCTTCATCGACGATGGAGATGACATCCGAGATGCCGATGCCGCGGCCCTGCAGCGCCGAGTTGACGACGATGCGTGCCGAGGAGGCGCCGAGTACCGAGGCCAGGAAGCGTTCGGTGAACTGGATCAGGTCGATGGAGGCGCGTGCATGCAGCTCCAGCGGCTGGCCACTGCGGCGCGCGTAGTCCTCGAAGGCGCGCTCGACCTGCTCGTGGCTGAGGAAGCGCTCGCACAGGACGCGCAGGTCCGAGACGGAGGTGGAGCCGGTCCAGGGGCGCGAGACGCTGGTCTGGCGGGTCTCGACACTGTCGACGAACAGCGAGGCCTGGATGCGCTCGACCACGCGCTGCGGCGTCATCTGCGAGACGAAGATGTAGCAGAACAGGTTCAGGCCGAGCGACAGCATCACGCCGTGGGTCAGCGGGTCATTGAAGCGGAAGCCGAACAGGCCATGCGGCGACAGCCAGTCGATGCCCAGCGGCCCTTGGTTGACGATCTCGGTCGGCATCAGGCCCGCCTGTGCCAGTGCCGGCACGAGCAGGGTCCAGGCCCAGACCGCGAAGCCGACGTTCAGGCCGACGATGACGCCGAGGCGGTTGCCACGCTTCCAGTAGAGGCCACCCATCAGCGAGGGCGCGAACTGGGCGACGGCGGCAAACGACAGCAAGCCGATGGCCGAGAGGGTGCTGTATTCGGCGATCAGCAGATAGAAGCCGTAGGCCAGCGCCAGGATCATCACGATGGTCAGACGGCGCGCCAGCAACACGATATGGCTGTAGTCGCGCGCCTCGGTATCGAACCAGCGCAGGCGGAACAACAGCGGAATCACGATCTCGTTGGAGATCATGATCGAGACCGCGACGGCGGCGACGATCACCATGCCGGTGGCGGCGGAGAAGCCGCCGATGAAGGTCAGCAGGGTCAGCCAGGTCTGGTCCGCTGCCATCGGCAGCGCCAGCACGAAGCTGTCCGGTGACACCGAACCATCGGGGAACATGGTCAGGCCGGCGGCGGCGATCGGCAGCACGAAGAAGGAGATGGCGACCAGATAGATCGGGAACATCCAGCGCGCACGCCGCGCGTCATCGTGGTGGGTGTTCTCGACCACCGCGACGTGGAACTGACGCGGCAGGCAGAAGATCGCCAGCATCGCCAAGAGGGTCTGGGCCCAGAAGCCGGTGCCGAAGGTCTGGGTCTCCAGCTGCTGTTGCAGCTCCAGATAGGTATCGGCCTTGGTGAACAGATCGCCCAGGCCATTGAACATGCCCCAGGTGACATAGACGCCCAGGGTCAGGAAGGCGACCAGCTTGACCAGCGATTCGAAGGCGATCGCCTGCAACAGGCCGACATGGTGCTCGGTGGCATCGGTGTGGCGGGTGCCGAACAGGATGGCGAACAGCGCCATGATCGCCGCGACATAGAAGGCGGTATCGCCCAGCCAGGCGGTTCGCGTGACATCGCTGGTGTCGGTGAGTACCTGATAGGCACTCGAGACGGCCTTCAGCTGCAAGGCGATGTAGGGCAGGGTGCCGACCAGGGCCACCAGCGAGGCGAACACCGCCAGCGACTGCGTCTTGCCGTAGCGCGAGGCGATGAAGTCGGCGATCGAGGTGATGTTCTGGCGCTTGGCGACCCGAATCATCTTGAGCAGGATCGGCCAGAACAGCAGACAGGCCAGAATCGGCCCGATGAAGATGCTCAGATAACTCCAGCCGCTGGTCGCGGCCTGCCCGACGCTACCGTAGAAGGTCCAGCTGGTGCAGTAGACCGCAAGCCCCAGACTGTAGACCGCTGGGCGCCGATTCGGCGACCCGTGTTTCTTGGCGTTGCGATCCCCCCGCCATGCAATCGTGAACAGCACCGCGATATATGCGAGTGCCACTGCGATCAGCCACCAACCCTGGAACATGTCGCTCTCCTCTCTGGAAGCGCCATTCTACGCAGCCCCGCCACGAGTCCCAAGCATTGTGCATGACAGACTCAGCGTCTTGAGCGTCGTGGGGAAGAGGCTGTGTCATCCATTACCATGCAGACGCCTCGCTGGCTGCGCTCAAGAAGCGGTAAATGGCGTCTGCACAACGGGCCTATTTGCTGGCATCGGCCAATGTCATGCGCGCAATACGCCGAAGCTTTCGCCGATCATTCTTCGCCCATTTGGCCAATAGACCAAGGGATTGCATCTTTAGGATATGAGTCAACTTGTTGATTTTAAAGTAATTGCATCGTTCTCAACTTTGCTCCATCAGGGGTGACTGACATTCTCGACTAAAGTCAGCCTGCAACGTTGCAGGGCCTTGTCTACTGTCAGATTCGAGTCGCCAAGTTTCCTGTCATGCCTTGAAAGGCGCAGGAAATACCCATCAACCGCCGAGAAAGGATCATCCGCTGACGGGTGGTCATCGATCTCCGGATCGCCAATCACTCCACTTCGCCAATCACAATAACAATGCGAGAACACCATCATGAAGGAAGCGAATGCCAAGGCGTATTGGTCCGCCAATATCAAACTGATCATGGGCTATCTCGTGGTCTGGTTCGTGGTGTCCTATGGATGCGGGATATTGCTGGTGGACGTGCTTAACAACATCCAGTTCTTCGGTTTCAAGCTGGGCTTCTGGTTTGCGCAACAGGGGGCGATCTACTTCTTCCTCGCGCTGATCATTCTGTATGCCCGCTCGATGAACAAGCTCGATGAGCGCTTCGATGTTCACGAGCAATGAGTCAGTGACACGCCGGGCACAGGCCGCTCGTCGTGCCGCGCCGTTGTGTGAATAAGAACAATATGATCGACATCGCCAAGGACACTGCCAATGGATGTTCAACTGCTGACCTATCTGTTCGTGGGCGCGTCATTTGCGCTCTATATCGGGATCGCGGTGTGGTCGCGAGCCGGTTCCACCAAGGAATTCTATGTCGCCGGGGGTGGCGTTCACCCCATTGCCAACGGGGCAGCGACCGCCGCTGACTGGATGTCGGCGGCCTCGTTCATCTCGATGGCGGGCATCATCGCCTATGTCGGCTATGACGCCTCCGTCTACCTGATGGGCTGGACCGGCGGCTACGTCCTGCTGGCCATGCTGCTGGCACCGTACCTGCGCAAGTTCGGCAAGTTCACGGTGCCGGACTTCGTCGGTGACCGTTACTACTCCAGCGTCGCGCGCACCGTGGCGGTGGTCTGCGTCATCTTCATTTCCTTCACCTATGTCGCCGGCCAGATGCGCGGTACCGGCATCGTCTTCGCGCGCTTCCTCGAGGTGGACGTGAACGTCGGCGTGGTGATCGGCATGGCGATCGTCTTCTTCTATGCGGTACTCGGCGGCATGAAGGGCATCACCTATACCCAGGTGGCCCAGTACTGCGTGCTGATCTTCGCCTTCCTGGTGCCGGCGGTGTTCCTGTCGATCATGATGACGGGCCACGTGCTGCCGCAGACCGGTTTCGGCGGCACCCTGGTCGATGCCCAGGGCAATGACACCGGCGTCTATCTGCTGCACAAGCTCGATCAGGTGGTGACCGATCTCGGCTTCCGCGAGTACACCGAGGGTTCCAAGTCCACCATCGATGTCTTCTTCATCACCGCCGCGCTGATGTGCGGTACTGCGGGCCTGCCCCACGTCATCGTGCGCTTCTTCACGGTGCCGACGGTCAAGGATGCGCGTATCTCCGCCGGTTGGGCGCTGTTCTTCATCGCACTGCTCTACACCACTGCGCCGGCCGTGGGTGCCTTCGCGCGGGTGAATCTGGTCGAGACCGTCAACGAGACGGCCTATGAGGAGCTGCCGGGCTGGTTCTACAACTGGGAGAACACCGGGCTGATCGGCTGGGTCGACAAGAATGGCGACGGCATCATCCAGATGCGTGGCGGTGATCCCTTCGCGGGCAAGCCGAGCTACGAAGGCAGCGCCGACAGCCAGGCGGCCCGCGGTGAGTACGGTCAGCGTCTGGTGAGCAACACGCCCACCGACAACGAGAGCGAGGTCTACATCGACCGCGACATCATCGTGCTGGCCAACCCGGAGATCGGCAACCTGCCGGCATGGGTCATCGCACTGGTGGCGGCGGGTGGGGTGGCGGCAGCACTCTCGACGGCGGCCGGTCTGTTGCTGGTCATCTCGTCGGCCATCTCACATGACCTGCTCAAGAAGACCTTCAAGCCAGACATCAGCGAGAAGCAGGAGCTGATGGCGGCACGCATGGCGGCGGCCGTGGCCATCGTGATCGCCGGTTACTTCGGCATCAATCCGCCAGGCTTCGTGGCGCAGGTGGTGGCCTTTGCCTTCGGGCTTGCGGCATCGAGCTTCTTCCCGGTCATCCTGCTGGGGATCTTCTCCAAGCGCATGAACAAGGAAGGTGCCATCGCGGGCATGCTGGTCGGCCTGGTCTTCACCTTCAGCTACATCGTCTACTTCAAGTTCATCTCGCCGGAACTCAACAGCGCCGAGAACTGGTTGCTGGGTGTGTCGCCGGAGGGGATCGGCTCGCTGGGCATGGTGCTCAACTTCGTCGTCGCGGTCATCGTCTGCAAGATGACCCCGCCGCCGCCCGAGCACATCCAGCATATCGTCGAGGACATTCGTGTTCCGCGCGGGGCCGGAACAGCAGTGGATCACTGATTCAGGCAGCAGGGCCTGTTCGCGCAGCACGCAGCATCGGCGCGAACAGGCCCCCGTTTCCCGAAGCCCCGTCTTGCACCTGCAGGCGGGGCCTCGTGGTTTGAGGGCTCGTGCATCGATCAGCGCTGCACGTGCAGAGGGGAGTCGCTGTCATGCAAGCGTCACTGGTGGATATCGCGTTCGAGGAGCCGCCGTTCAGTCTGCTGGATGAGCGTCTTCGGCAACGGCTGGCCGAAGGGGTGGACCTTCACTATTTCGAGGCACTGGCGCAGCCGCTGGTGCCGGGGGCCGTCGGTGAGGCGGTCTACATCATTCACAAGGGCGAGGTGGCGGAACTGGCCGCCGATTCGGCACTGCCGGACGCCGCCACGCTCGACAAGGCGCAGCGCGAGGGACTGGATGCCTGGGTCAGCCTGCGCATCGGCCATTACACCGCGGGGGACCTGTTCGGGGCGCTGACGCTGCTCAATGGCCATTGCCGCACCCGCTTCGTCTGCGAGCAGGAGACGCTGTGCTACCAGCTGCCCGCACAGCTGTTCCTCTCGCTGTGCGACGAGTGTCCTGCCTTCGGTGAGTACTTCCAGCACAGCCTGAGTGACAAGGCGCGGCTGCTGGCAGCGCAGCGTGACACCCGTCAGGGCGCGAGTCGCGACCAGGCGGGCTTCATGCTGGCGCGGGTGATGGACTGCATGCGTCCGCCGCTCAAGCTGGCGGCCAGCGCCAGCATCGAGCAGGGCGTCAAGGCCATGCAGACGGCGGGGGCGGACAGCCTGATCATCACTGTCGAGGGGCGTCAGGGCGTGGTGACACGCACGGACCTGCTCAATGCGCTGGTGATTCAGGGCTTGGCTGCCAATCATCCGCTCGCCTCGCTGGGCAGCTTTGCGCTGGTGGCGGTCACGGCGGAGGAATATCTGTTCCAGGCGCTGGTGCAGATGACTCGCCACCGGGTCGCGCGGGTCGTGGTCAAGGAGCGCCTGACGCCTGACGCGGCGGTCGTCGGGGTCATCGAGCTGACCGACGTGCTGGGGTTCTTCTCCAATCGCAGTCAGCTGGTGAGTCTCGAGATCGAGCGCGCCTCTGACATGGCAGCGCTTGAGCAGGCCAGTGCGCGTCTGCCGGAAATGGTCAGGGCGCTGGCGATGCAGGGAGTCCACATGCGCCATGCGATGGCGCTGTTGAGTGCGCTCAACGGGCGCCTGATCGAGCGCACCTTCGCCATGCTGGTGGAGGAGGAGCACCGGGCCTCGAGTTGCCTGATGCTGATGGGAAGCGAAGGGCGCGGCGAACAGATCCTCAAGACCGATCAGGACAATGGGCTGATCATCGCCGATGGCCACCAGTGGCCCGAAAACGAGGACACCCTGCAGCGCTTCAGTGACGCCCTGGCGGGTCTCGGCTATCCACCATGCCCGGGCAACATCATGGTCTCCAATCCGGAGTGGGTCGCCACCGAGTCGCGCTGGCGCGGCAAGATCGCACGCTGGTGCGCCGGACGCGATGGCGAGGCGCTGATGAATCTGGCCATCGTCTTCGATGCGCGCGCCAGCGGCGGTAATGAAGCGCTGGTCGACAGCTTGCGCGGTCACCTGGTGCGCCACGCCACGCGCGATGAACTGCTGCTGTCGCACTTCGCGCGCCCGGCGCTGCATTTCTCGACCCCGCTGACGCTGTTCGGCTCCTTGCGCTCGCCGCGTCACGGCATCGATATCAAGAAGGGCGGCATCTTCCCCATCGTGCATGGCGTTCGCACCATGGCGCTGGAACGCGGAGTGATGGCCACCGGCACCTTCGCGCGGCTTGAGGCGCTGGTCAGTGATGGGCGTATCGAGGCCAGCGACAGCGCCGACCTTGCCGAGGCACTGTCGCTGTTTGCCGAGTTGCGTCTGCGCCAGCAGCTGCGCCATCTGGAAGAGGACGAACATGGCGCTGCCGCCGGCGGGGCCAGCGACTCGCGAAGGGATGGCCAGGACAAGACCACGGCGGCGCGGGAGGCGGGGAGTCGCAACCTGATCATCACCCAGTCGTTGTCCTCGTTGGAGCGTGATCTATTGCGCGATGCCCTGAGTCGGGTCAAGGACTTCAAGCAGCGCCTGTCACATCGTTATCACCTGGAATACTGAACCGGCCTCAGGGCCGAGGGGAGGTGGCATGTTCGAACAACTGAGACGCGCCAGTGATCGTCGTCGTCATGCGCAGGGCGAGTTTGCCGAGCTCTTTCGTCCCTGGCATGCCGCCGAGCGGGGCGGGGAGCGTGTGGCGCTGGACTGTGAGACCACCAGTCTCGATGTCGGCCACGCCGAGCTGGTCTCGCTGGCGGCGGTGCGTTTCGATGCGCGCCATATCCATACCTCCAGCGCGCTGTCGCTCTATCTGCAATGCCCGCAAGGTCTGCAGGGCGACTCGATCCGCATCCATCGTCTGCGCGGTATCGATCTGCATGGCGGAGAAGCGCTGGGCGATGCACTGCGACAGCTGCTGGAGTTCATCGGCAATCGTCCGCTGGTGGGCTGGTGCATCGATTTCGATGTCGCGGTGATCAACCGCCACCTGCGGCCACGCTTCGGCTTTGATCTGCCCAACCAGCGTCATGATCTGGCGCGCGATTACGTCCGGCGCTGCAAGCATGAGCAGCCGGACGCCGCCCCGGACCTGCGCTTCGAGGCGATGGCCGATGCCCTGGGCGTGCCGGTGATCGGTCGCCACAGCGCGCTTGGGGACGCCGTGACCAGTGCGCTGATGGCGCAGCGCCTGATGCAGGCACCGCTGTCGCCCTCGCTGGCCAGCCAGGCCTGAGCGGGGCTTATGTCAGGAGCTTATGGCAGGTGCTCTGGCAGGGGATTATGTCAGGGGCCTGAGTAGGCGCTGGATGAGTGTCAGGCCCGGTATCAGACGTCTCATCAGCCGACATCATCCTCAAGGCTATTATTCCAAGGTCTGTTGCCGGAATGTCCAATGGCCCGGCTCACTGCCTTTGTCCACACTGGCACCCATACGACACGCCCACTGCGGCGAGAGGTCGGCTCTGATTACACGCCAGTGCACTACCGGCCAGCAGGACGGCCAAGCCATGCAGGATGCAAGACCGAGCAGCTTTGATAACCATAATGAAGCGGCGACAGCGAGCAAAGGCCACGCGTGATACGGACCTGCTGTCAGCCAGCCTCTGTCAGGCCTGAGGACGGAATCATTCTCTTCAGGATCGTCATCACTGCGCCAGGTGATGACTGTCGGGCCCCGGGCATCTGCTCGGGGCCCGGCTTCAGATAAGGCATCCGCCCGTGATTGCCTTCCTTATGACTCAGGGGTACTTGCCCACGAGGTGCGACATGCTGATCGCGACCAATACGCTGTTGATTCTTGGCCTGGCCATCGTGCTGTTTGCCTACGGCCTCTATATTCGCCGGACACAGGACATGCGCGGTGTGCTGATGTTCTGGTCACGCAAGCTTGCGCTCACTGCGCTTGAATTCAGACTGCAACGTTTCGGTATCCTCGTGATGCTGGGCGGGGTGGTGATCCGCTATCTGGAAGTTCTGCGCCTGTTCTAGCCTGCGCCTTTTCTAGCTTGCGCCTTTTCTAGCTTGCAGGGAGTCCGCGCAAGCGCCGCTGTTCCCCACGGCGCATGCCACACGCCAACGCCCGCTGACTGCGGGCGTTGGCGTATCTTGCGTCGGCGTCACGCTACCTGGCCCGACAGGGGCAGGCACCCCCGCCTGAAGCACGCTGCCTCTGTGACCGTCTACTGGCCAATGCTAGACTGTGCGCCCTTCCAAACTGCCAGCCTGATGCCCCATGTTCACACCCGATAGCGAGCTTTCGTCCAGCCCCACTGATGCGGCCACTGCCAAGCGCGAACTGAACAAGTTGCAGAAGCGCCTGCGGCGCAATGTCGGTACCGCCATCACCGATTACGGCATGATCCGTGATGGTGACAAGGTGATGGTGTGCCTGTCCGGGGGCAAGGATTCCTACACCATGCTGGATATCCTGATGAACCTGCAGCGCAATGCGCCGGTGCAGTTCACGCTGGTGGCAGTGAATCTCGATCAGAAGCAGCCCGGCTTCCCGGAACATGTGCTGCCGGCATGGCTCGAGTCGGTGGGCGTCGAGTACCACATTCTCGAGCGCGACACCTATTCCATCGTCAAGGAGAAGGTGCCGGAGGGCAAGACGACCTGCGGGCTGTGCTCGCGCCTGCGTCGCGGCTCGCTGTATGGCTTCGCCGCCGAGATCGGCGCGACCAAGATCGCCCTCGGCCACCACCGCGATGACATCCTCGAGACGCTGTTCCTGAACATGTTCTTCGGTGGCAAGCTCAAGACGATGCCGCCCAAGCTGCTCTCCGATGACCAGCGCCATATCGTGATTCGTCCGCTGGCCTATTGCCGTGAGTCCGATATCGAGGCCTATTCCAACGCACGCGAGTTTCCGATCATCCCCTGCAACCTGTGCGGCTCGCAGGAGAATCTGCAGCGTCAGGTGGTCAAGGAGATGCTGCAGGACTGGGAGAAGAAGCATCCGGGGCGGCTGGAAACAATGTTCCATGCTGTCACCTCGGTGGCACCGTCACATCTGGCAGACCGCGACCTGTTCGATTTCGCCGGCCTGGATGAGCAGCGTGACCGCTTCCAGGCATCGCGCATCGATGCGCTGGACATGAGTTCCGAGCAGGCCGGCATGGCCGATGACCTGTTCGAGGCCGAGCGCCGCGTCAAGCCGCTGGCCGACTCGGCGGCCTCGCTGGGGCATGAGCTGTAAGCCACGCGCCCCCGGCCGTCGTCAGACATCATGAACGCCACCTCGCTTGAGGGGTGGCGTTCTGCGTTTCAGGCGGTCTGCTGCCATCCCGGCCCTGGTGGATGGCGCAGGTAGCGTGAGTCAGGGTTGAAGGCCCGCGACCATTGTCGTCTCGCTTGCTGGCGCGACAGTCCGCATGCTTTGGTCATGTCAGGTGACTGAAGGGCAGGGAGGCGGCGATGGGCAATGATGTGGACAGTGACGAGCGCGGCAATGGTCAGCAGGGCCAGCGACTGGCGGCGACCGTGTTGCATGGCTTCGATGAATATCGATCACGCTTCAAGCAGATTTCCAGTGATGCGCGGCGACGCTTCATCGAGGCCGACTGGCGGGAAGCCCAGCAGGCCTCCGCCGCGCGTATCAACCTCTATGACGAGAAGGTCGCCGCCACCATGGAGCGGCTGGAGCGTGCCTTCGAGCCCGACCGCCTGTGCGAATGCACCCTGTGGGGCGAGGCCAAGCGGCAGTACATGGCGCTGATCGATCAACGCCTTGACTACAAGCTGGCCGAGACCTTCTACAACTCCATCTTCTGCAGCGTGTTTTCCCATCGCCACATCCGCGACGACTGGATGTTCGTCTCGCCATCCCGCCAGGGGCCGGCACGCCATTCCGGCTTGAGCATCAGTCATCGGGTTCCGGTCGAGGGTGACTGGGCCGGGGCACTCGAATCCGTGCTCAACGAGGCGCCGCTGGGGATCGCCTTCGAGCACCAGGGGCGCGATGTGACGCTGGGCGCCGAGATGTTGCTCGCGACGCTGCCTGAGGCGGTGCGCGATGCGCCGGACGCCGCCTTCGAGATGCTGCGCAGCGTCTTCTATCGCAACAAGGGGGCCTATCTGGTCGGGCGCATCGAGGGTGGCGGCCAGACCCTGCCGCTGGTGTTGCCGGTGCTGCATACCGAGCGCGATGGCGTCTATCTGGATACCGTGATCATCGAGCCGGAAGAGGTCTCGATCATCTTCTCCTTCACGCGGGCCTATTTTCAGGTCGAGATCGAAGTGCCCAGCGAGGTGGTCGGGTTCCTGCAGACCCTGATGCCCGAGAAGCCCATCGGCGAGCTGTACGCTGCCATCGGCTTCTACAAGCATGGCAAGACCGAGCTGTTCCGCGGCCTCAACCAGCATGTGGCGAGTCGCTCCGATCAGTTCATCATCGCGCCAGGCGTGCGCGGCATGGTGATGGCGGTCTTCGTGCTGCCCAGTTACCGGCTGGTGTTCAAGCTGATCAAGGACCGCTTCGCCCCCGGCAAGGACATGAGTCGTGACCAGGTGCGCGAGAAGTACCGGCTGGTCAAACGTCATGATCGGGTCGGGCGACTGGCCGATACGCAGGAATTCTCGAACTTCACCGTCGGCAAGGACCACTTCGACCCGGCCTGCCTCGAAGAGTTGCTGGAGGTGTGCAGCTCGTCGATCAGCCTGCGCGGCAACAAGGTGCTGATCCGTCACTGCTACACCGAGCGCATGATGACGCCGCTCAACCTGTATCTCGAGGAGTGTGACGCCGAGGAAACCCGCGCGGTGCTCAATGATTATGGTAATGCGATCAAGCAGTTGGCTGCCGCTGACATCTTCCCCGGCGACATGTTGCTCAAGAACTTCGGCGTCACGCGCCACGGGCGGGTGGTCTTCTATGACTACGACGAGATCAGCTACCTGACCGAGTGCAACTTCCGTGAGATTCCCGAGGCACGTTACCCTGAGCAGGAACTGGCCAGCGAGCCCTGGTATTCGGTGGGGCCCAACGACATCTTCCCCGAGGAGTTCGGCCCCTTCCTGTTTGCCGATATTCAGCTGCGCAAGCTGTTCTACGAGCTGCATCCCGAGATCTTCCAGGCCAGCTGGTGGCGTGGCCTGCAGGACGCCATCGCGCAAGGGCGCGTGATCGATGTCTATCCCTATCGCAACAAGCGGCGCTTCGGTGTCGATCGCAGTCAGGATTTCATCGATGACTGAGTGTGATCGCCATGCCCGCTGTTCGATTCTGTCCAACGCCAGAGAGAGTGCTAGATGAGTGAAGGCTTCAAGGACCCCGGTGCACGTCACGGACGCCACCTGGTCGTGTTGAGTGGCGCCGGCATCAGCGCCGAGAGCGGCCTGCGCACCTTCCGCGCCGAGGATGGCCTGTGGGAAGAGCATCGTCTGGAAGACATCGCGACACCGCAGGCCTTCCGACGTGACCCCCAGCAGGTGCTGCGCTTCTACGATGACCGCCGCACCCAGGTACGCCGCGCCAGGCCCAACGCGGCCCACAAGGCGTTGGCTGAGCTGGAGCAGCACGGCTTTCGCGTCTCGGTCATCACCCAGAACATCGACGACCTCCACGAGCGAGCAGGCTCGCGCGAGGTCGTGCACCTGCATGGCGAGATTCTCAAGGCGCGCTCCAGCGTCGACCACGGCCTGCGCTACCCCTTGCCGCGTGGTGGCATTCGCCTCGGTGACCTGTGTGACAAGGGCAGTCAGCTGCGCCCGGACGTGGTGTGGTTCGGTGAGGCGGTGCCGCTCTATGCGGTCGCCGAGGAGATCGCCGCCGAGGCCGACCTGCTGTTGATCGTCGGCACCTCGCTCAAGGTCATGCCGGCGTCCAACCTCTATGCAGCAGCGCCGCTGGATGCCCCCATCGTGCTGGTCGACCCGAATGCCGATGAACTGGCCGAGCCCGGCGTGCTGCCGCTGGCCGAAAGTGCCGGTCAGGCGGTACCGCGCCTTGTGCGCCATTGGTTGTATCAGGGCCACCTGGGGCTGCCTGATACGTTATGATGCGCGCCTTCAGGCCTGCCATGGGAGGCGGGCCAGCAATTTCCGGGAAATCGATGCCCCGGGCGACCGAAAAGTGAAAAGCATGTTCGAGACGCTGAATCGTTTCTTCCCCTTGTGGGCGCTGGTCTTTGCCGGCATCGCCGTGGTGGCTCCGACGCCGTTCGTGGCGCTCAAGGACACCATTCAGCCTCTGCTGGCGCTGATCATGTTCGCCATGGGCCTGACCCTGTCGCGTGACGACTTCATACGCGTGGCACGTCGCCCTGGCCCGATCGCGCTCGGGTTGCTGCTGCAATATAGCGTGATGCCGCTGGCCGCCTTCCTGATCGCACGTCTGCTGGGGCTGGACCCGGCGCTGACGGTGGGCATGGTGCTGGTCGGCGCCACGGCAGGGGGAACCTCCTCCAACGTGATGACCTGGCTTGCCGGCGGACATGTGGCGCTATCGGTCTCGATGACCATGGCCTCGACGCTGCTCTCCATCGTGATGACGCCGCTGCTGACCTGGTGGCTGCTGGGCACCGATATCAACGTGCCGGTCAGCGGCATGCTGCTGAGCATCGCCAAGCTGGTGGTCGCCCCCATCGTGCTCGGCGTGGTCGTGCACCACTTCGCGCGTGACCTGATCCGCGAGTGGGAGTCGGCATTGGCGAGTCTGGCCATGCTGGCCATCGTGCTGATCATCGCCATCGTGGTCTCGCTCAACGTCGGGCGCCTCGCCACGCTGGGCCCGCTGGTCGCGCTGGCGGTCGTGGCACACAATGCCATCGGCCTGAGCGCGGGTTATGGCCTGTCGCGCCTGTTCGGGCTGGATGAGCGCACCTCGCGCACCATCGCCATCGAGGTCGGCATGCAGAATTCCGGCCTGGCGGCGTCACTGGCCAGTCAGTTCTTCTCCGCCACGGCGGCGCTGCCGGGGGCGATCTTCTCCATCTGGCACAACGTCTCGGGGTCGCTGCTGGCAGGCTACTGGAAGCGTCGTCCGCCCAAGTTCGTGACCGGCAGCAAGCACCGCTACGAGGTCTGATCCCGCGAGTTGGCCGCCTGAGCTGTGATAGAGGAATAGGAGAAAGGGGCGCGCATGCTAGAATGCGCGTCCCTTTTTCCTTGGTTCTGACTGCTCATCATGTGTGATTCCCGCCCCCCCGCCGGCTGATGGCGACGATATCGCCGCCTGTGCGCCTCAATCTGCTTCCGCTGTCGCCTCCAGCGTCGATGGCGACGCTGTGGCAATCGATACCGTCGCGCCAGGCGAAGGCAGTGGCATCACCACGCTGCCCAGTGGCGAGCCGGAGGCGTGGCACGGACGGCATCCGCGCCGTGAGTTCAAGGCGCGCGGCAGTCAGGTGATTCGCTGTGAGGCGTGCCGCCTGCCCAGGCTCAATTGCCTGTGTCCCTATCAGGTCACCGCCGAGTCGCGGATCAAGTTCTGGCTGATCACCCATCCGCTGGAGCATTACAAGCCGACCAATACCGGGCGCCTGATCTCGGATGTGCTGGCGGGCACCGAGGTCTTCAGCTGGTATCGCGTCGAGCCGGACCCGCGCCTGCTGGCGCTGCTGGAAGATGAGCGCTATCAGCCCTTCATCATCTTCCCGGATGACCAGCCCGACTACGCCGATCGCGTAGTCGACGTGAATGCCATCGCCGGCGTCGGCGCCGATGTGGCAACGCATACCGCCAGTGGCGAGGCGCGCATTCCGGTGTTCATCCTGCTCGATGGCACCTGGCGTCAGGCGCGGCGCATCTTCCGCAAGAGCCCTTATCTGGACGGCCTGCCGGTATTGCCGCTGCACACTCAGCGCCTGACCCGCTATCACCTGCGCAAGCCTGCCTCCGAGGCGCACCTGTGCACGGCGGAAGTGGCGGCGGAGCTGCTGCGTCAGGCGGGAGAGGAGAACGCGGCCAGCGTGCTGGATGACTACTTCGATGCCTTCAACGACTGCTATCGTGCCAGCCGTATCCATTACGTGCTGGAGCCGACCGCGCCGATGCGCCGCCTGCTGGCGCGCCGTGACGCCACTGCCGGCGAGTCATAGTCGAAGCGCTGCAATGAAAACGCCCCCGCCGGAGTCCTCCGGCGGGGGCGTTTGCGTTCAAGGTGATGCTCTCGGCACGCTGGCGGCTATCAGCGCCGCCAGAAGGCCGGCGTGAACAGCACCAGGATGGTGAAGATCTCCAGACGTCCCAGCAGCATGGCGAGGATCAGGATGCCCTTGGCGGCCCCCGGGATATCGCCGTAGTGGGTCGCGACCTCACCCAGGCCCGGCCCCAGATTGTTGAGCGCCGAGCCGACCGCTGACCACGCCGTCACCTGGTCAAGCCCGGTGGCCAGCATGCCCAGCATCATCAGCACGAACAGCATCAGGTAGACGGAGAAGAACCCCCACACCGCTTCAGCGACACCCTCGGAGATGCGCATCTTGCCGACCTTGACCGACAGGATGGCATTGGGGTGGATCAGACGATGGATCTCGCGCACGCCCTGCTTGAGGATCAGCAGGATGCGGATGACCTTCATGCCGCCACCGGCGGACCCGGAGCAGGCACCGATGAAGGCGGCGATGAACAGCATCATCGGCAAGACGCCCGGCCAGCCGGTGAAATCGGCGACGCCGAAGCCGGTGGTGGTGGCCACCGAGACGGCCTCGAACAGGCCGTGGCGCAGTGCCTTGCTGTCATCGTAGCTGCCGGTGAGCAGCAGGCCGGCGATGGTGACGCAGGTCAGGATCAGCAGCAGGATCAGGAAGAAACGTGTCTCCGGGTCGCGCAGATAATGGCTGATTCGTCCCTCGCGCCAGGCGGCGAAGTGCAGGCCGAAGCTGATCGAGGACACCACCATGAAGAACACGCAGATCATCTCGATGCTGGCGGAATCGAAGTAGCCGATGCTGGCGTCGTGGGTCGAGAAGCCACCGACCGCGACGGTCGAGAAGCTGTGGCCCAGGGCATCGAACCAGCTCATGCCGGCCGCCCAGTAGCTGGCGAAGCACACCAGCGTCAGCGCGGCGTAGATGTACCACAGCGCCTTGGCCGTCTCGGTGATGCGCGGCGTCAGCTTGGAGTCCTTCAGCGGGCCGGGAATCTCGGTGCGGTAGAGCTGCATGCCGCCGATGCCGAGTGTCGGCAGGATCGCCACCGCCAGTACCACGATCCCCATGCCGCCCAGCCATTGCAGTTGCTGGCGGTAGTAGAGGATGGAGTGGGGCAGCAGATCGAGCCCCGTCATCACCGTGGCGCCGGTGGTGGTGAGGCCCGAGAACGACTCGAACATGGCATCGATGATGGTCAGGTTCGGGTCTTCGGCGAGCAGGAAGGGCAGCGAACCGAAGGCCCCCAGCACGGTCCAGAACAGCACCGTGATCAGGAAGCCATCGCGATTGCGCAGCTCCTTGCGGGCGTGCCGATTGGGGTAGAAGAGCGCAAAACCGGTCAGCAGGGTGATGCCCATCGCCACGGCGAAGGCGCTCAGGGTGTCGTCCTCGAAGACCCTCGAGATCAGCATCGGCGGCACCAGCGTCAGGCTGAACAGCATCAGCAGGATACCGAGGATGCGAGAGATCACGCGTAGACTCATGCGGCGCCTCCCCGGGAGAGGCGCAGCGTGGCGAGGCCACCGAGTGACGTACGGGGCGGGCGCGGGGCGGAAGTCATGGAGGCCGGCATCAGAAGAAGGTCAACCCGACCTGGAACAGACGCTCCACCTCGCGGATGCGACGCTTGTCGACCACGAACAGGATGACGTGGTCGTTGGATTCCACCACCAGGTCATGATGCGCCACCAGCACTTCCTTGCCGCGTACCACGGCACCGATGGTGGTGCCCTCCGGCAGGTTGATATCCTCGATGCGTCGGCCTACCACCTTGGAGGAGCGCTCATCGCCGTGGGCGATGGCCTCGATGGCCTCCGCCGCACCACGGCGCAGCGAGTGGACATTGACGATGTCACCCTTGCGCACGTGGGTCAGCAGGCCGCCGATGGTCGCCTGCTGGGGCGAGATGGCGATGTCGATCTCGCCGCCCTGCACCAGGTCCACGTACGCCGCGTTGTTGATCAGTGTCAGTACCTTCTTGGCACCGAGCCGCTTGGCCAGCATCGACGACATGATGTTGACCTCGTCGTCGTTGGTCAGCGCGCAGAAGATGTCGCAATCCTCGATGTTCTCCTCCAGCAGCAGACGCTTGGAGGTGGCGCTGCCGTGCAGGACCACGGTGCGATCGAGGCGCTCGGAAAGGTCGGTGCAACGCGCCAGCGAGTGCTCGATGATCTTGACCTGATGACTGTGCTCCAGCGTCTCGGCCAGACGCTCACCGATATGGCCGCCACCGGCGATCACCACCCGGCGGAAGTTGCGATCGACGCGTCGCAGCTCGCCCATCACGGTGCGGATGTCCTTGCGTGCCGCGATGAAGAACACCTCGTCATCGGCTTCGATCACGGTGTCACCGCGCGGGATGATCGGACGATTGCGACGATAGATGGCGGCGACGCGGGTATCCACGTTGGGCATGTGGCGACGCAGGAAACCGAGCTCCTGACCGACCAGCGGCCCGCCGTAATAGGCCTTCACCGCGACGAGCTGGGCGACGCCATTGGCGAAGTCGAGCACCTGCAGGGCACCGGGGTATTCGATCAGGCGGCGGATGTGGTCCGTCACCACCTGCTCGGGGCTGATCAGCACATCGACCGGAATGGCGTCATGCGAGAACAGGCCCTTGCGGGTCAGATAGGCGGTCGAGCGCACACGTGCGATCTTGGTCGGCGTGTGGAACAGGCTATGGGCGATCTGACAGGCGATCATGTTGACCTCGTCAGAATTGGTCACCGCGATCAGCATGTCGGCATCCTCGCCACCCGCCTGCCGCAGGATCTGCGGATAGCTCGCCGGCCCCGTGACCGTGCGGATGTCGAGTCGGTTGTGCAGCTCGCGCAGCCGTTCGCTGTCGGTATCCACCACCGTGATGTCATTTTCTTCATGGGCCAGGTGTTCGGCGAGCGTTCCGCCGACCTGACCTGCGCCCAGAATGATGATTTTCATGTCCGGCTCGTCCGCTGTTGCTCAGTCGGCACAGGATAAACCAGTGCCAGGACGGAAGACAGCCGCGCCCCGAGAGTCGGGGCGCGGCTGTCCGGGAATGTCAGGCGTGGCGTCTCATGTCATCACGGACGTCGCGCCGACACGGCTCACCTGGCTGTGATCAGGCGCTGGCCTTGGTGATGTGGGCCAGGTAGAAGCCGTCGTGACCATTGACCTGCGGCAGCATCTGGCGGCCAGCACCGGAGACACGGCCCCAGTCGGCCTTGATGGTCTCGGCCTTGGCGTCCGGTGTCGCGGCCAGGAAGCGGTCCATCACGCGGGCGTTTTCCTGGGTGATGATGGAGCAGGTGCCGTAGACCAGGGTGCCGCCGGGCTTGAGCATGCCCCACAGATTGGCCAGCAGCTTGCCCTGCAGGCGCGCCAGATCGCCGATGTCGTTCGGGCGACGCAGCAGCTTGATGTCCGGGTGACGACGGATGACGCCACTGCCGGAACAGGGCGCGTCGAGCAGGATGACGTCGAAGGCTTCGCCGTCCCACCAGTCGCGTTCGCTGGCATCGGCACACACGACGCCGGCACCCAGCTCGAGACGCTCCAGCGTCTCTTCCACGCGCTCGAGGCGCTCGCCGTCGATGTCGATGGCGGTGGCGTCCAGGCCCGGGAAGCGCTCCAGCATGTCCGCCAGCTTGCCGCCCGGCGCGGTGCAGGCATCCAGCAGGCGCACGCCTTCACCCTCGGCGTTGATGGCCGTCACGGCCGGTGCCAGCAGCTGACCGGCCAGCTGTGCCGCTTCATCCTGCACACTGACCAGGCCTTCCTCGAAGCCCGGCAGGGCGCTGACATCGCAGGCGCTGGTCAGGGTGATGCCGTGCTCGGCGAACGGGCAGGCCACGCCTTCGATCTCGGCTTCCGCCAGCTGGGCGAGGTAGTCGTCGCGGCTGATGGCGGCGACATTGACGCGCAGCGTCATCGGCGCCTGGGCGTTGTTGGCCTCGGCGATGGCCTGCCAGTCGTCCGGCCAGTTGCGCTGGAAGGTGTCCAGCAACCACTGGGGGTGGGACAGGGCGACGGCGGGGTCCTTGTCGACCTCGGCTTCCAGCGCTTCCTGCTCACGCTGGAAACGACGCAGACAGGCGTTGAGCACGCCGGTGGCCCAGCCCTTGCCCAGGCCACGGGCAGCGCCAGCGGTCTCACCGACGGCGGCGTGCGGGGCGATGCGCATGTACAGAAGCTGATAGAGGCCGAGCAGCAGCAGGGCGTGGATGTCCTGATCCTGCGACTTGAAGGACGACTTCAGCAGCTTGCCCGCCAAGGCATCCAGACGCGGCAGCTGACGGCAGACGCCGAAGCACAGTGCCTTGTAGAGGCCCTGGTCACGCCCGGCGACGCCGGACGGCAGGCTGTCCAGGTTCAGCGAGGTACGCGCGGCCAGCACCGGGGCCAGCGTCCGCGCGGCCGCGACACGCACCGCAGCGCCCGGCGAGGCCGGTGCATTGTCAGGCTTGCGACGGGCGCCGCCATGCTTGTGAGCGCCGCCCTTGCTGCGGGCTGGCGGCAGGGAGTTGCGCTTCTTGCCGTTGCCCTTGGAGGACGGGTTGTCTGACTGGCTCATGCGGAAGTCTCGGTCTGGGAATCGGTATCAGGGGCGTGATCTGCGCCGAGGACAAGGCCCTCGGGGAAGCGCGCAGCACGGGAATTGAGCAGGTCCTTGACGGACAGCGGCTTGGCGCCGGGCAGCTGGGCGCGAGTGATCTCGAGCACCTCATGGCCATCGCCGCAGGCGATGCGCAGGCAATCCTTGCCGGGCGCCAGCAGGGTGCCGGGCGTCACGCTGTCGGTGAGGCGTTGCTCGCCGGTGCGGGACATCCACAGGCGCAGCGGCTCGCCTACAAGGCGTGTCCAGGCCACCGGCCACGGATTGAAGGCGCGGATGCGCGCGTCCAGCTCTGCGGCAGGGCGGGTGAAGTCGAGTTCGGCCTCGGCCTTGGATAGCTTGGCGGCGTAGGTCACGCCGTCTTCCGGCTGGCGGGTCGCGGGCAGTTCGCCGGCGGCGATGGCGTCGAGAGCCGTGACGATGGCCTCGCCACCCTGGGCCGCCAGCGCATCATGCAGCTCGCCACCGGTGGTGCTGGCGGTGATCGGGGTTCGGCGGATCAGCAGCATGTCACCGGTATCCAGGCCGGCATCCATCTGCATGATGGTGACGCCCGATTCGCTGTCACCGGCTTCGATGGCACGCTGGATCGGCGCGGCACCGCGCCAGCGCGGTAGCAGAGAGGCGTGGATGTTCAGGCAGCCCAGACGCGGAATATCGAGCACCGCCTGCGGCAGGATCAGCCCGTAGGCCACCACCACCATGATGTCGGCCTCGAGGTCGCGCAGGATCTGACGATCGGCCTCGTCCTTGAAGTTGAGCGGCTGATGGACGGGGATATCGTGCTGGAGCGCCAGCTGCTTGACGGGGCCCGGGGTCAGCTTGCGACCACGCCCGGAGGGGCGATCAGGCTGGGTGTGGACACTGATGATCTCGTGGCGACTGCCCAGCAGGGCGGACAGACACTCGGCGGCGAAATCGGGGGTGCCGGCAAAGGCGATGCGCAGGGCTTTCGACATGTGCTATGACTCATGTAGGAGCACGGAGGCGGCCGTGCTCAAGGTGCTGACGGTTGCGGCAGGACGGCCAGCGCGATAGACGCGGCTGATGGACCAGTAACCGCACGAAGGCCGAGGGGTTGCCCTCGGCCTTCGTGCGGTGCCGCCATGCGCTCAATATCGGCCGTGTGGCCGAGCGTGAGGGATCAGGCTTCTTGCAGCTTGTGACGCTTCTGCATCTTCTTCATCACCCGATCACGCTTGAGCGGGGAGAGGTAGTCGACGAACAGCTTGCCTTGCAGGTGGTCGTGCTCGTGCTGGATGCAATGTGCCAGCAGGCCATCGGCTTCCAGTTCGTAGGCATCGCCGTTGCGGTCCTGAGCCTTGAGTCGTACCTTCAGATAGCGCGGGACTTCGGCATAATATTCAGGAATCGACAGGCAGCCTTCCTGCATCGGTTGCTGTTCATCACCGATCGGGGTGTATTCCGGGTTGATCAGCACCAGCGGCTGGGACTGATCTTCGCTGACGTCGATGACGATGAGACGGCGATGCTCGTCGACCTGTGACGCGGCGAGGCCGATGCCGCGGGCGTCATACATGGTCTCGATCATGTCGTCGATCAGGGTCTGCAGCTCGGCGTCGATCGTGTCGATCGGGGCGGCAACGTTGCGCAGACGCTCATCAGGGAATTCAAGGATTTCGCGTTTGGCCATGGCTGGTGTAATTACCGTTGTGCTGTCAGAAAGGATTTGCCTGATATTGTAGTGTGCGCAAGCGAGGAACGGAACCGAATGCCGTCAATGCTGCTACTATCGCGGCAATAGTCAGGATTGATCTGACATGGCGATGGACAGGGGTCAGCAGCCACCAGGCGCGGGGCAGAGCGGGTCTGCGCGGTGCGGAGTTCAGAACAAGACCATCACCACCGAGCGATGGGTGGCAATAACGCAAGGGACGCAGGAATGGGCATGAAACGACTGGTCGGCAATGCCGTCTTTACGGCACTCCTCGGCATGGCGACGCTGGGGGCAAGCGCAGGGATGTCGCTGGCACAGGCAGCAACCGTGCGTGATGACGTACCTTCCACCTATGTGGTGGTACGTGGCGATACGCTCTGGGACATCTCCGGGCGCTTTCTGCGTGAACCCTGGCTGTGGCCGGAAGTCTGGCGCGCCAATCCGCAGATAAAGAATCCGCACCTGATCTATCCGGGCGATCGCATCTCGCTCTACTACGAGAATGGCGAGCCACGTCTGCGCCTGGAGCGCGGCCAGGGCGGTGTGGTCAAGCTGTCTCCCCAGATCCGCAAGATTCCCAAGCGCGAGGCGGTGCCGCCGATTCCGCTGGAGAAGATCTCGGCCTTCTTGAAAGAGCATCGCGTGATTGACCCGGCGCTGCTCACCGATGCGCCCTATATCGTGGCCGGGGATGACACCCGCCTGATCAGCGGTGCCGGCGATACCATCTACGCCCGTGGCAACTGGTCCGCCAATGACACCTACAGCGTCTACCGCAAGGGCCAGCGCTATCTGGACCCGGATACCCAGGAGTTTCTGGGGCTGGAGATGATCAGCATCGGCGACATCAAGCTTGAGCGCCGCGAAGGCGATATCGGCGTGCTGCGCGTGCTGTCGGCCAATCGCGAGATTCTCAATGGCGATCTGCTGCTGCCGGCGGACGGTGGTGCGATCACCACCAGCTTCCAGCCGCAGCCGCCCGAAGAAGATGTAGGCGGCGTCATCCTCGCGGCCCCCGATGGACTGCGCAACATCGGTCGCAATGACATCGTCGCGCTCAATCGCGGCAGTCGTGAAGGCATCCAGCCGGGGTACGTCTTCGGTATCGAGCGCCGCGGCGAGACGATCACCGACCCCGTCACCGGCGAGCCGATCACCCTGCCCGGTGAGGAGGGTGGCCTGGTGATGGTATTTCGTATCTACGACAAGGTCAGCTACGCGCTGGTGATGCAGGCCGGCCGCCCATTGAGCGTCGGTGACAAGCTGCTGGAGCCCCACGGCTGATCGAAAGCCCCTGTAATCCGCAAGCATCGGCGTGGTGAAACGACTCGTCGTGCTGAAGTGAACAACCAGGGTGAGTCAATAATCCGCTCGGGAGGTGTGGCGTGTCGATCGATGTCGAACAACGCGGCCCCTCGCGGGCGGATTTCGTCTTTCTGGCGCGCCTGCCGGGTTTTGGCACGCATACCGCGGCCAAGCTGCGTGAGCGGGCCGACTGGCCGCAGGGCTGGCTGGCGGTATTGCCGCCACGCCTCGCGGCACCGCTGCGCCTGTGGTGCGAGCGCCCCGAATCCTCGCCGCTCCATGAGCAGGTGATGGCAGACCTTGCCTGGCATGCGCCGGCACAGGGCTATCATCTGCTCACCCCCGCGGACCCCGAGTGGCCAGCCATGCTCGATACCCTGCCGGACCCGCCGTTGGTGCTCTGGGCGCTGGGGCGCCAATCGTTGCTTGAGTTGCCCATGCTGGCCATCGTCGGCGCACGCAAGGCGAGCCCGGCAGGCCTGCGGCATGCGCATGACTTCGCGGCTGAGCTGGTCTCACGTGGCTGGAGTGTCGCCAGTGGGCTGGCGCTGGGGGTCGATGCTGCAGCGCATCAGGGAGCCCTGGCGGCGTCAGCGCGTCTCGGCGCGCACGACTATGCGGCCAACCCCTCGACGCTGGCGGTGCTTGGCTGTGGGGTCGACGTGGTCTATCCCGCCCAGCACCATCATCTTCGCCAGCGGCTGCTGGAGGGCGGCGGTCTGCTGCTCTCGGAGCATCCGCCTGGCACCGGCGCGCATGCGCGTCATTTTCCGCGCCGCAATCGGCTGATCACCGGCCTGTCACTTGGCGTGCTGGTGGTCGAAGCCACGTTGCGCAGTGGCTCGCTGGTCAGCGCCCGATTGGCGATGGAGCAGAATCGCGAGGTGTTCGCGCTGCCGGGACGCATCGATGACATCACCGCCAGCGGTTGTCTGGAGTTGATCCGTCAGGGGGCGACGCTGGTACGCGATGTCGATGACATGCTGGCGGAGCTCGAGCACCTGCTGCCGGCTCACTCGACCGAGCAGCCGTCAACGCAGGCCCGGGTGGCGTCATCCAGGCAGTCCGCTGCCGGCTCTGCGGCCTCTCGCTCAGCCACTTCGGCTCGGCAAGCGACAGCCTCCGCCACCTTCGCGACATCCACGACATCACTGCCCTTGCCGTCCCTGGCGCCGCCAGCGTCAAGCGCTGCCACACCGCCTGTCAGTCAGGAGGCGGCGCCATTGTGCTTTCTGGGGGCCGTGCCGCTGGCGCTGGACAAGCTGGTCGAGCTGAGCGGCACCTCGGTCAGCGAGCTGAGCATGCAGTTGCTGGAACTGGAGCTCGAGGGGCGAGTCATGCAGGCTCCCGGCGGCTGGAAACGACTCTGACGTTCTGAGCAAAAGTCGCCGGCCTGGCATTGATGATCCGAGAGGCCGGCAACCTGAACTCATTTGCCCTGGCAGACCTTGCCGCTCTCGGGCTGCCAGGCATTGAGCGCCGCATCACGCATGGCGCGCTTCTCGCGCTCACTGGAACTCCAGTTGCCATCGTAGAGTACGCCTTCCCACTCGCCGTAGGTCGGGTTGGGCAACAGCACGAAGCGACGGCCGAACTGATCCGCCTGGCGGGCGACCTCGGCATTGCGTGCGCGGGTGGTGGACTGCTGGAAGGCCTGATCGAAATCGCCGAGGTTATCGCCCATCAGTAGCGCGATGTCATGCTCCTGCGTGACCCGCGCGCGGCGCGCGGTCTTGTCGGAGCTGTCGGTGCGCGGCATCACGTGCTCGGCATTGGCCTGCGGGAAGCCCAGCGCGGCGAGATTGGCGATGGTGGCCTGCTTGCCGGCCGCCTTGCGGTTGGTGATGTAGTAGACATCGACGCCGCTGGCGTGCGCGTAGTTGAGGAACTCCACGGCGCCCGGTGAAGCCGTGGAGACGGCATCATCCACCCAGTCAGCCCAGCTCTGGCTGTCGTAGGTACGGCCTTCACGCAGTGCCCAGCCGCCGTAGCTGGTGGTGTCGAGCACGGTGTCATCGACATCGACGACCACCGCCAGCGGCTTGTCCTGCGCGTGGCGACGCGCCAGCGCCAGATTCAGGCGGTCGTGGGCCACGTTGAAGGCTTGCAGTGACAGGGCATGAAACTCCGCGCTGCGCTGTATCCACAGGGTCGCCAGCATCGCCTGGTCGCTCAAGGGCGCCTGTGCTGCGGCATCCTGCAGCGGGGTAGGGCGTGGCGCCGGCGCGGTCGGCGTCTGGGTGCCAGAGCTGGCACAGCCTGCCAATGCCAGCAGTAGAGCGGCTGAGGTGGTCAGTGAGAAAGCGCGACGCATGGATCACATCCTTGTCTGAAGAAAAGGGGGAGGCAAAGTGGGGGTGAAACGCCATCAGGCCCGGCGCTGGAGGCTGTCCAGCAAAGCGTTCAAATGACCTCGATAGTCTTTTGAAACAAGCCTTTGCGTCAGTTTCGCAATACCCTGAGGGTGATGGACCCGTTCATCATGCCGTGAACCGGGCGGTGCGCCTATGCCACCCCGGCGCGACGCCGTGTTGCGTCGATGTGCAGCGTCGGTCTCGCGCCGGTGAGCGTGCTAGAATCGCCGCCATCGTGTTGCCGCAGCTAGGAGTTCGAGCAGATCATGAATGTCAGTGATGTTTCGCTGGATCAGCGTGCCCTCGACGGCGCCGCTGCCTGTCTTCGCAATGGGGGCATCGTTGCCTATCCCACCGAGGCCGTCTGGGGGCTGGGGTGTGATCCCGACGATGGTGAGGCCCTGGCTCGGCTGATCAAGCTCAAGTCCCGCGACGCCGCCAAGGGCCTGATCCTGATCGCCGGTGATATCGCCCAGCTGGAACCCTGGTTGGCGGGGGTCACCGTCGAGCAGCGTGAGCAGCTGCTGGCCAGCTGGCCGGGACCCTATACCTGGCTGGTGCCTGACAATGGCCGTGCGCACCCCTTGCTGCGCGGTGAACACGTCAGCCTGGCCGTGCGCGTGACCGATCATCCGCTGGTCCAGGCATTGTGCGCTGCCTTCGGCGGACCGCTGGTGTCGACCTCGGCCAACCGTGCAGGCGAATCGCCTGCCATGAGCGCAGACGAGGTGCGTGACGCCTTCGGCGACGCGCTGGTCAATGACGTGATCCTCGAAGGGCCACTCGGCGGCAACCCGCGTCCCAGCACCATTCGTGATCTCGCGACCGGCAAGGTACTGCGCGCCTGAGCAGCAGGATCGCCCCTCGAGTTGATCCAGATCAGTGCCGCGTCATCCAGGCGCCCAGGTGGCGCATTTTCCGACCTGCCGAGCGCAGCGTGTCGCGGTAAGCTGGCAGTTCACCGCCAGCAGCGGCCAACGACGGGTGTCGCCCCGTCATCATTCATTCCCGTTCTACCGGAGGCATCGTGGCCCACGCCAATCTCGAAGACGTCAAGGTCTACCTGCTCGATCTGCAAGACCGCCTGTGCGAGGCGCTGCAAGCCTGCGATGGCCAGGCAAGTTTCCGTGAAGACAGCTGGGAGCGTGCCGAGGGTGGCGGTGGTCGCTCACGGGTCATCGAGAATGGCGGCGTGTTCGAGAAGGGTGGCGTCAACTTCTCGCATGTCTTCGGGCATGAATTGCCGGCTTCCGCGACGGCGGTACGTCCGGAGCTGGCCGGTCGCAGCTTCCACGCCGTCGGGGTCAGCTGGGTGCTGCATCCGCACAACCCGCACGTGCCGACCAGCCATGGCAATGTGCGCTTCTTCATCGCCGAGAAGGAGGGCGAGGCGCCGGTATGGTGGTTCGGGGGCGGCTACGATCTGACGCCGTTCTACCCGCATGAAGAAGACGCGCGTCACTGGCACCATACGGCCTACGATGCCTGCATCGCCTTCGGCAGTGATGTCTATCCGCGCTACAAGGCCTGGTGTGACGAGTACTTCTACCTCAAGCACCGCGACGAGACGCGGGGCGTGGGTGGCCTGTTCTTCGATGACCTCAACGAGTGGGGCTTCGAGCGCTGCTTCGCCTTCCAGCAATCCGTCGGCGACAGCTTCCTTGAAGCCTATCTGCCCATCGTCGAGCGCCGCCGCGACACGGCCTATGGCGAGCGTGAACGCAACTTCCAGCTCTATCGTCGCGGGCGCTACGTGGAGTTCAATCTGGTCTGGGACCGCGGCACGCTGTTTGGCCTGCAGAGTGGCGGACGTACCGAGTCGATTCTGATGTCGATGCCGCCGGTGGTGCACTGGGAGTACGGCTACGAGCCCGAGGAAGGCAGTGCCGAAGCCGTGCTGTATCGTGACTTCCTGCATGCCCGCGACTGGCTGGGCGAAGAGGCCTGATCGCCGCATTGACCTGACGCTTTTCTGTGATTGTCCCGGAGTCCTGATGTCCCGTTACGCTGTATTCGGCAACCCGATTGCCCACTCGAAATCCCCGTTGATTCATCGCTCCTTCGCTGAGCAGCTCAAGGACTCGCTGAGCTACGAAGCGCGACTGGCGCCGGTCGATGACTTCGCGGCCGGTTGGGCCGAGTTCGTCGCCGAAGGTGGCCAGGGGGCGAATGTCACCATGCCCTTCAAGGAGCAGGCCTTCCGGCTGGTCGATGTGCTGAGCCCGCGTGCCCGTCGCGCCGGCGCCGTCAATACGCTGATGCTCGGCAAGACCGGTCAGCTGTATGGCGATACCACCGATGGTGTCGGCCTGACCCGTGATCTCGAGCGTCTCGAGGCGCCGCTCAAGGGCGCGCGCATCCTGATTCTCGGCGCGGGTGGCGCCGTGCGTGGTGTGCTGGAGCCTCTGCTGGCCAAGCAGCCGGCGGCATTGGTGATCGCCAATCGCACCGCCGCCAAGGCCAGTGCGCTGGCCGAGGACTTCGCCGACCTGACGGGGCAAGGCTGCCTGCTGTCCGGTGGCAGCTATGCGGCCATCGAGGGTGAGTTCGATCTGGTCATCAATGGCACCAGCGCATCGCTGGGCGGCGAGCTGCCGCCGTTGCCGGATTCGCTGTTCTCTCCGCAGGCGCTCGCCTACGACATGATGTATGCCGCCGAGCCGACCGTCTTCATGCGCTGGGCCAGCGAGCGCGGCGCGCGGGTCGAGGATGGTCTCGGCATGCTGGTGGAGCAGGCGGCCGAGTCCTACTTCCTGTGGCGTCACAAGCGCCCGGAGACAGGGCCCGTGGCGGACATGTTGCGCAGGATGCTGGCGGAGGGATGATCCGCGTGAGCTTGCCGGGCATGCACGTCGATTCAGGTGGTCATCCAGACGGCCAGCAAGACGATCAGCCAGATGACCAGCTAGCCGGCCAGTCAGACGACAGACGATGAAAAGGCGCGGGGGACTCGACAGAGTCCCCCGCGCCTTTTTGGTAGGCCATGATCCAGCGTGCTCACGCCTCGCTGTTGGCGCTCAGCTGCTCTTGACGGGGGCCGTGGCACAGGATTCGAGCCGATATCCGTACTGATAGACGCTTTTCAGTCTGAGCCCACGGCTGCCGTTCAGTCCCAGCTTGCGCCGCAGGCGGCTGACGTGGGTGTCGACCGTACGGGTCGAGATGTCCCCGTTGACCCCCCAGATCATCTCCAGCAGGTAGGCGCGTGAGTAAAGCTCTCCGACGTGGCGCAACAGCAGGGAGGCCAGCTGATATTCACGCTGGGTCAGGGCGACCGGCTCCGCGCCGCACCAGATGGTGTGTTCATCCGGCTCGATCCGATATTGATCGCTGATGGCCACCTTGGGCTGCAGGTAATTGGTGTCGGAGGTGACGAAGCGCCTGCCCAGCGCTTCCACACGCGCCGTGAGCTCGGCAGGGCGGATCGGCTTGGCCAGAAAGTCATCGGCGCCGTGCTGAAGCGCATGCACGACATCCTCCTCCCCCTGGCTTGCGGTGATAAACAGGATCAGCCCTCGCCAGCCGTGCTCGCTGCGCAGTGTGCGCGTCAGCTCCATGCCGCAGGCATCCGGCAGTTGCCAGTCGATGATCAGCAGGTCGAAGCTGCGCTCGCGCAGTGCGCGCAACAACTGGCTGGCGCGCTCGAAGCCTGCCAGCTCATGTCCCTGGGCCTCGAGACACAGGGTCAGGTAATCACGTTGATCATGATCATCTTCCAGAATGCCGATTTGCATGTCGCTGTCTCCCCGCGTGGGTATCGCAAGCAGTCTACGCGTCTCTTGCGTGAGACCGCGTCACAATGGTTCACGTTTGGCAGGACGATGGCGACATATACTCGTGTTCATCCCCTCTCGCTGCTTCATGGCGCGGTGCCGCTGCTGACCCGTGAATGGCGAGGATGAAACGAGACGGTGAACCTCCGGCCGTCATCCATGGTTGTCCATGACCCCTGGAGTCTTCCCATGCCGCTTCTCATTCTCCTGCGATGTCTCACCACGGCGTTACCCCGCATGCGCCACTGGCTTCTGTTGCTGATACTGGCGTTTTGCCCCTTCGCCATGGCCCTGGAGGCACCGCAGGGGCCGGTGGTGCTGCGCGTCACCGGGGATGTCGCCCATGCCAACGCCGGAGGCGAGGCACATTTCGACCGCGCCATGCTCATGGCGCTGACGCAACGGGAAACCGTGACCACCACCCCCTGGCATGACGGCGAAGTGAGCTTCAGCGGTCCGCTCGGTTCGGCGCTGATGGAGGCGGTAGGCGTCGAGGATGGCACCATGCGTATCGTGGCGCTCAACGACTACGCCGCCACCGCGCCGGTGCAGGACTATTTCGATCATCCGGTGATACTGGCCATGGAAGTCGATGGCAAGCGACTGCGTGTACGCGACAATGGCCCCATCTTCATCATCTACCCCTTCAGTGAGCAGCCGGATCTCCTCAACGAGGAAATCATGACCCGCTCTGTCTGGCAGGTGAAGCGAATCGACATCGAACGCTGAACCCGCCTCTTCTGCTCCGTTTCATGAGCGCTGCCAGGATGCTCGTGCATGAATCCACTCCGTTCTCTGCATTTCAGAACCGCCATCGCCATTGCCGCGACGTTGTTCTTCGTCTCGGCATTGGTGACTGGCGTTCTGGTCTATCAGCGTCAGCAGGCACTCGAGCACAAGCTGCGTGAGAATCTGATCTGGGCGGTCTATCAGTTCGACAGGGAAGTGCGCGAGCTGCGCATAGTGGTGGCCGAGGAGCAGAAGACCCCGACGCCGCCCGCCTTGATGGATGACAGCGAGCTGCTGTTGCGGCTCGACATCCTCTATAGCCGGGTGCAGCTGCTGCAGAGCGGCCAACTGGGCAGCATGCTGGCGGGGATGCCCGACCTGCATGCCCAGCTGATGGCCATGCTGCCCAGAATCGAGGTGCTGGACAGCGCCATCATGGACCTGGCGAGTCGTCAGGAGCGTGATGCGTCCCTCTATGTGCAGATACTCAGCCGGCTTGCCTCGCTTCAGGAGCAGACCGGCGAGCTGCTGCTCAACATCAATGCCGAGGCCGCTATCCAGCGCACCAAGGAGCGCTCGGAGCTCCTCAACCTGTATGCCCTCGCACTGTCGCTGGTGCTGCTGATGACCCTGAGCGGCATCGTGCTGGTGGTCGCGCTGATCGTCGAGAGTCGTGGACGGGCCTACAAGACCCGCAAGCTGGAGGAGCGCACCCAGGAGCTGGATGGCATGGTGCAGCTGGCGCAGGCGGCCAGTCGTGCCAAGTCGGAATTCATGGCGATCATGAGCCATGAGATTCGCACCCCGCTCAATGGCATGGTCGGCGTCTCGGACCTCATCGGCGAGGAAGTCTCGACCCGGCGTGGCCAGCAATACCTGACGATGCTGCGCCAGAGTGCCGAGAGCCTGCAGGCCGTCATCAATGATGTGCTGGATTATTCCAAGATCGAAGCCGGCAAGCTGGAGCTGGATCAGCGCTGCTTCTCGTTGCCCGAATTCCTCGATTCCCTGGCCGCGCATTACCATCGCCAGACAGGCAGTGCCGGCAAGGGATGCTCGCGCATCTTCCTCGAAGAACGTGCCGATGACCTGCCCGTCTGGGTCAAGGGGGACGTCAATCGCCTGCGTCAGGTACTGACCAACCTGCTCAACAACGCCTTCAAGTTCTGTCCCCAGGGCACCATCCGGCTGAGGGCATCACTGGAAGACGGCGAGATGCTTCATTTCGAGGTTCACGACAGCGGTTGCGGGATCGCCGCCGACCAGGTGAGTCAGTTGTTTGCCCCCTTCACCCAGGTGGATACCTCGATTGCGCGTCGTCATGAAGGCACCGGGCTCGGGCTTGCCATCTGCAAGCGACTGGTGGAGGCGATGGGCGGCGAGGTCGGCGTCGAGAGCCATCTCGGGCTCGGCAGCCGCTTCTGGTGCCGCGTGCCGCTGCCGGTATTGACCGCCGCCGAGGCTTGCCCGCAGCAGGCGGTGGGAGACACGCCCTTGCCCCACGCAAGCGTGCTGGTGGTGGAAGACAACGAGGTAAATCAGTCACTGGCGCGGGCCATGCTCGAGTATCTGGGGCAGCAGGTCACGGTGGTGGAAGACGGTGAGCAGGCACTCGAATGGCTGGCGCAGGCTGGCAACGATGTCGATCTGGTATTCATGGACATGCAGATGCCGGTACTGGATGGCGTCGAGACGACACGTCGCTGGCGTCAGCACGAGTCCGAGCAACCCGCCAGCGCTTGTCTGCCGATCATCGCGATGACCGCCAACGTGATGCAGGAGGATGCCCGCCGCTGCATCGAGGCTGGCATGCAGGGGGTGCTGCACAAACCCTTCACGCGTGATGATCTGCATCGGGTGCTGCAACAGTATCTGGTCCAGGTCTCTGATTCACAGCAGAAGGCGCTCGAGCCAGAAAAGCCAGAGGGCTCGGCTGACGAGCGGACTACCGTCACGCAGGCACCAGACGATGATGGCGTCAGCTCGTCAGCGGTTGAAGATCAGGACGCGCAGATCGACGCTGCCCCGGCGTTAGATGTGGCAACTGACGACTCAGGCGCGCGCGCTCTGCCCGATGCCGCGCCTTCCTTGCTGCAACATGCGACCTGTCAGGAGCTGCTCACGACCCTGAGTGGCGAGGCCTATTCACGACTGCTGAGCAATTATCTGACGCGACTCGAAGGGCGCCTCGACGTGATGGTGTCCTTGCTGAAGCAGATGGACCTCACCGAGCTCAAGCGCGAGGCGCATTCCCTGAAGGGGGCGTCAGCCTCGCTGGGGTGCAGCGGCATAGCCAGTGGCGCCAAGGCGCTGGAGGAGGCCGTGATCAGCGAGGACCTGCCCGAGGTACACCAGCATGTCGCCACATTGCGCTCCTTGAGTGTACCGACGCGGGACAGCCTCCTCGCAGAGGGCTATCTGTTCTCCTGACGGTATGGGAACGTGATGGCGTGATAGATAGCCGACAGCATTCACTACCGTCCCTCTTGTTCTCCCGTTCTCGTCTTCTCTCGCTCTCTTCATCCTGGCCTTCACGACACAGACGCCACCCATGGTGACATGGGTGGCGTCTGTGTCGTGGGGGAATTGCGGCATTCCCGCTGTCTGTGCTGCGCTGCGGCGGGACGCCAGTCTCGTCAATGGACAGCGGAGACGTGGCGCTGGCTGAGTGCATTGACGGCGCTGGGCGGGCAGCGGCTCCAGGCATTGAAGTCGCTGACGGGCATGGGGCGCGCGAACAGATAGCCCTGGCCGATATTGCAGCGGGTATCGCAGAGGTAATCGCGCTGTTCCGCGGTCTCGATGCCTTCGTCGACCACGGCGAGATTCAGACGCTGACCCAGCTCGACGATGGTACGCGTGATGGCGCGCGCTTCCGGGTGGCTGTCGCTGCGCCCGACGAAGCATTGGTCGATCTTCAACTCGTCGAACGGCAGGTTGTAGAGCTGCATCATCGAGGAGAAACCGGTGCCGAAGTCATCCAGCGCCAAGCGATAGCCGCGGTCGCGAATGGCGTTCAGCAGGTGGCGAGCGTAGGTGAGGCAGTCGATCCCGCAGCTCTCCGTGAGTTCCAGCGTGATGGAGTGCGGATCGACATGATGCTGACTGGCCAGCGTATCCAGCGTCTTCAGCATGTCGCGGGTGCGCAGCAGCTGGGGTGACAGATTGAGCGCGAGGTCAAGGTGAAGGCCCTGGGACTGCCATTGGCCCTGCTGGCGGAAACCATGCTCGATGACCTGCCAGGTGAGTGCTTCGATGCGGTTGCTGCGTTCCGCCAGGGCGATGAACTGGTTGGGCATGACCATGCCACGCAGAGGATGCTGCCAGCGCACGAGAGCCTCCGCGCCGCTGAGCCGGCCGCTGGCGAGGTCGATCTTGGGCTGATAGACGAGATGCAGCTGGCGCTCGGTCAGAGCATCATCCAGTTCATCGAGTGACAGCGGATTGCGTTGCTTGTCCAGCTCTGCCAGCAGCGAGGCCAGGTGCATGATGTCGAAGGGCTTGCCGAGCTGGCCCAGCATCTCCAGGCCGCTGCGCTTGCCCCTGGCGACCATCGCTTGCATGTCGTCGTTGTGACAGGCGCTCATCAGGATGATGCCCGCCTCGACATTGCGTTCGCGCAGATAGCCGAGCACATCATCGCCGGTGAAGTCGCCCAGTTCGTAGTCCACCAGGATGAGGTCCGTCTCCAGACAGGCGGGATTGCAGGCGATGTCCTGCAGCCCTTCGCTCTGCGTGCAGTCGAACCCATGGGCGGAAAGCAGCCCGCTGATGAGTTCACGAAAATCCGGATCGTCGTCAATGATGAGTGCGTGTCGAGTCATGTAAGGCATCCTCAAGCGAGTGTCGGGAATACGCTCGCGCCGCTGTGCATGAAGTGTCTGCATGAGCAGTGCGCAGGCGAGCAGGTGATCCCAGATTAGCAATGCGGTTACATGATTCGCGGATATCGACACATTTGACGGCTTCTTTTTACATTCGAACTGTCAGGTCGATGGGTAAGAGGGCGGGTAGTGTGAGCCGGCCAGGGAGAGGCCTCCAGGGTGAGCCAACCAGGAAGAGGCGGGGAGGGGGTAGTAAACAAGGAAGAGGCGGGCGGCTGGATAGAGAGCGCCGCACGCTCGCGCAGCCCCAGGTTCTCCAGGGGCCGCGCGAGCGTGTGTTACCTGAGGCTGATGACGCCACGCCACACAGGCGGGGTCAGCGCAGTCGATCGCAGTTGGGCTTCTCGCCGGCGGCGCGGGCCTGCTGATAGGTCGGCAGAGCGGTCTCGAGGCGCTCGTTGAGGGCCGCCATGCGCTGTTCGTCACTCGGGTGCGTCGACATCCACACCGGCGGTTGCGCGCCTCCGGCAGCGTTCATGTTGGCCCACAGCTTGATGCTGGCGCGCGGGTCGAAGCCGGCTTCGGCCATCAGGTCCAGCCCCAGCAGGTCGGCTTCGGACTCGTGGGAGCGCGAGAACGGCTTGAGCACGCCATATTCCGCGCCCATGCCCAGCAGGCCCATGAGCTGATCGCCACCGGTACCTTCGAGGCCGGCCAGTGCCTGGGTCAGTGACAGCCCGGCGGAGGTCAGCGATTGTGTCGAGACACGTTCGTTGGCGTGGCGCGCCAGCACGTGGGCGATCTCGTGGCCGATGACCGTGGCCAGCTGGTCCTGATTCTCGGCGACCTCAAGCAACCCGGTGTTGACGCCGATGTAGCCGCCCGGCAGCGCGAAGGCATTGGCGGACTCATCCTCGAATACCTTGACCTGCCAGCCGCTGATGCCATAGCTGGCGGGCACCTTGGCGGTCACCGCATCCGCCACGCAGCTGACGTAGGCATCCTGACGCCCTTCCACCACCGGCAGCTCCTGCTGGTACTTGCTGAAGCTGGCTTCCCCCATCTTCTCCAGTTCCTGGTCCGAGTAGAGAGTCAGCTGGCTGCGGCCCAGCGGAGAGCTGGCGCAGGCACTCAGGGTGACGGACGCCGCAAGCGCCGCCAGCGGGAGCAGACGACGCAGGGCACGGGGAGATGAGAGATCGAGCAATCCTGGCATTGGGGCCTCCTGGCTAGATGACGTGACAACCTTCGAGCGCACGGCAGGGCGACGCTGAACGTGCAAGAAACGTGCAGACAGCATAACCGGATAGGCGCAGTGGTGCAGTCAGCGAAATGATACGTTGCTGAGATCACAGCATCGTCAGGCCAGACGGCCCCGCCGGGCATGAGATACTGGGCGTGATCTGATGGGCCTGCCACGGCCCGGACCCCATGTATCTGACAGGGAATCACCATGTCGCCAGAGTTTGAACGCCGCCTCTCGCATCTGCTGGACCGACTCGAACCGATGCTGCCGCCGACGGCTGTCGAAGTGGACTGGACACGCGATGTCGCCGCCTTGTGGACTCGCCACCCGCTGGGAGGGCGCCTGACGCCGATCGCGCCGCGTGACGCCCTGACACTCGAGGACCTGCTCGGCATCGCACGCCAGAAGCGTGAGCTGCTGGCCAACACCCGCGCCTTCCTCGCGGGCAAGCCGGCCAACCACGCGCTGCTGTGGGGCGCCCGTGGCACCGGCAAGTCATCGCTGGTCCGCGCACTGCTCAATACCCTGGGCCGTGAGGGGCTGCGTCTGATCCAGATCGATCGCCACGACCTGCCGGCACTGCCGGCGCTGGTCGCCGAGCTGGCCCAGCAGCCGCATCGCTTCATCGTCTATTGCGATGACCTGTCCTTCGAAGGCACCGATGACGCCTACAAGGCGCTCAAGAGCGTGCTGGATGGCACCCTGACCGGGCCGCCGGAGAACGTGCTGCTGTACGCCACCTCCAACCGTCGTCATCTGCTGCCGGAGCACATGAGCGATAACCAGGCCACCCACATCGTCGATGGCGAGCTGCATCATGGCGATGCGGTGGAAGAGAAGATCTCGCTGTCGGACCGCTTCGGTCTGTGGCTGGCCTTCCATCCCTTCAATCAGGACGCCTATCTGGAGACCTGTCAGCATTGGGTGGAATGGCGTCTCGGCGCGGGCAGCTTCGATGAGGCCGCGCGTGGCGAGGCGCTGCGCTACGCCACCCAGCGCGGGGTGCGCAGCGGGCGTGCCGCATGGCAGTTCGCCAATCTATGGGCGGGGCAGAAGACGCTGGAGGCGTGAGCCCGGTGCTTGACGCCCTTGAGAGGATTGCGGCGCTTGCAGCGCTTGAAGCGTCAGTGCTCGCGACATGAAAAGGCCGCCCCCGCAGTCATCTGCAGGGGCGGCTTTTTCATGGGGCAGGCTGGCGGATCAGATCCGCTGGCCTGCCATCACGCACGGGCACAGTTCACGCCATCAACGGCGCTGCTTGCGTTCCTTGCGAGCTTCCTTGGTGCGCGCCAGTGAACGCTCTTTCGCGCGCTCGCGGTCGTCAGTACCCTGGGCGCCATCGAAGGGGTTGTCGCCGGAGCGGAACTCGAAGCGCATCGGCGTGCCCTTGACCTTGAGCACCTTGCGGAAGGTGTTGGTCAGGTAGCGCTTGTAGGCTTCCGGCAGCTTGTTGGTCTGGTTGCCGTGCACCACGATCAGCGGCGGGTTGGCACCGCCCTGGTGAGCCATGCGCAGCTTGATGCGACGGCCGTTGACCATCGGCGGCTGGTGCGCCTGGGTGGCATCCTGCAGCAGAGTGGTCAGACGCTTGGTCGACCAGCGGGCCACGGCGCTTTCGAAGGCGCGGTCGATGGACGGGTAGAGGTCACCCACCGCAGTGCCGTGCAGCGCGGAGATGAAGTGCAGGTCAGCGTAGTCGGCAAAGCCCAGGCGACGCTTGATCTCGGAGCGCATCTTCTCCTTGGCTTCGCTTTCCAGGCCATCCCACTTGTTGACCACCAGCACCAGGGCGCGGCCGCTGGTCAGCACGAAGTCCAGCAGGTGCAGGTCCTGCTCGACCAGTCCCTGGCGGGCATCGAGCACCATCACGGCGACGTTGCACTTCTTGATCGCTTCCAGCGTCTTGATGATGGAGAACTTCTCCACCACTTCGCGCACGTTCTTGCGACGACGGATCCCGGCGGTGTCGACCAGCAGGTAAGGCTTGCCACGACGCTCGAAGGGGATCTCCACGGCGTCGGTGGTGGTACCGGCCTGGTCATAGACGACCACGCGCTCCTCGCCCAGCAGGCGATTGACCAGCGTCGACTTGCCGACGTTCGGGCGACCGATGATGCCGATGCGCACGCCGCGATCATCCAGCTCCGGGTGCAGGTCCTCGTCTTCGTCTTCCTCGACTTCGGGGTAGGGCGAGAGCACCTCTTCCAGCAGCGTGGTGACGTTGCGGCCATGCTCGGCGGCGATGGCGCGCGGGTCACCCAGACCCAGGGTCCAGAAGTCGGACTTGCCGATCTCCTCGTCCATGCCGTCGGTCTTGTTGACCACCAGCCAGGTCTTCTTCTGATTGACGCGCAGGTGGTTGGCGATGGCCTCGTCCGCCATGTTCAGACCGGCGCGCGCATCGACCATGAACAGCACGATGTCGGCTTCGTCGATGGCGGCCAGTGACTGGCCGGCCATCATCAGGTCGATGCCTTCCTCGTCACCGCTGATGCCGCCGGTGTCGATGACGGTGTAGGGCTTGCCGCCGACCTTGCCGGTGCCGTACTTGCGGTCACGGGTCAGGCCGGGGAAATCGGCGACCAGAGCATCACGGGTCTTGGTGAGGCGATTGAATAGCGTCGACTTGCCGACATTCGGGCGGCCGACCAGGGCGATCACGGGGTTCATGGAATCTCACAGCATTCGCAGGGATAGCATCGATGCCGGCCCCGTACGGTCTGCTTCGAACCATGATGGCTGGAAAGCACCTTGTGCAGGCAGGGCGATAGCGATGATATCGGACTTGGGGCACTGGATGACGACGCAGGCGTCGCATGCATCCAGTATGGTCCGCCGACAGGGGGTTAGCACTGTCGGCGGAAAGATCTCGTGGCTGAATCAATGGCTGCGTCGTGCGGCAGGCCTGATCAGCGGGGGCAGCATTCTAGCATTGACAGGGAGTTGCTACCAATGGCGCATTACGACAACGGCAGCCAGATGGCTGCCGTTGTCGTGACGAGGGCTGAACGAGGCGCATGTCAGATTGCGGGGCAGGCTGACGTGCGCGCTCGATCAGTGGCTTACGGGGCTTCGAGGTCCAGCGCCGTCAGCTCGCCATCGTTGGTGTAGACGTAGATGCGCTTGCCTTCGGTCAGCGGGGTGATGCTGATGCCATCGCCCCCCACGTCATAGCGGCCGGCCATCTCGCCGCTCTGGGCGTCGATCAGGTGCACATAGCCTTCGTAGTCACCGACCACCAGCTTGCCATCGACGAAGGCCGGAGAGGTCAGCCAGCGGCCTTCCAGGTCTTCGGACTTCCACAGCACGTTACCCGTGTTGGCATCCATCGCCAGCACATGGCTGGCATTGTCGATGCTGAACAGGTAATCGCCGACCACGATGGGCGTCAGATAGCTGGAGGACGGCTTGTCCCACAGCGGCTCGCCGTTGCGGGCGTCCAGCGCGATCAGACGACCGTTGTAGCTGGTGACGAACAGTCGACCATCCTGGGTCAGCACCGGCTGGCCATCGAGATCGACCAGCTGGTCCACCTCGGTACGCCCGGCCGGCACGGCGACGCGCAGGTCCCACAGTTCCTGGCCTGAGCGGTTGTCGAGCGTGACCAGCTTGCCGTTGGCGAAGCCCGCGAAGGTGACCGGCTGGATGACGCGCGGCGCGCCGGTGCCACGCAGCGTCAGGGCCGGAATCGTGGCCGAGTAGGCCCACTGCTCTTCGCCGGTGAAGCGATCAAGCGCAGTCACGGTACCATCGACGCTCTGCACCACGACCAGCTCATCGTTGTACTGCGGTGCGGCCAGCACTTCACTGGAGACACGCGTGCTCCATTCGATGCTGCCATCTTCCTGACTGACGGCGCTGACCTTGCCATCGCGCGTACCGACGTACAGGCGGGTGGCATCGGCATTCAGTGCGCTGGTGATGCCAGCCGGCAACCGTGTCTGCCAGATATCGTCGCCACTGTCGGCAGCGAGGGCTTCCAGCTCACTGCCTTCGGCACCGACGAACAGCTTGTCGTTGGCGAAGATCGGTGACAGCGGATAGTGGGCACGGCCAAGGCCATTGCCGACCGATTCGCTCCAGACGGAATCCAGCGCGACCTGGCGATCGAAATCGACCAGTTCCTTGGGCGCATATTCCGGTTGGGCACTGCTGGCGCAACCGGCCAGCAGACTCACGGCCAGCAGCGAGGCCGGTACGCTCAGACGACGAGTGACGCTCATGAAGAAGACTCCGCAGCCAGATCGGCGAGTTTCAGGTCGAGACCGTAGACCGGCTGACCACTTTCCTGCGACAGGGTGCTGGCCTGCTGATAGGCGGCGATGGCCTCATCACGCTTGTCCTGTGCAGCCAGGGCATCGCCACGCACCGCAGCCGCCTGCGCTGCCAGCGGCGCCGGCGGGCTCTTGAGCAGGGCGAGTGCCGCGTCGTTGTCGCCGCGCTCGACATTGATGCGCGCCAGACGCAGGCTGGCCAGCCCCTGCAGGTAGCTGTCATCGCTGTTGTCGATCACGCTCTGCAGCGCCGTGGCGGCTGCATCGAGATCGTTGGCCTTGACCGACATGCTGGCATCCAGCAGGTGCGCCATCTGGGTGTAGAGGCTGTCGCCGTGCTCGCTTTCCAGTTCGCCGATCAGCGTACGCGCCTGCTTGACGCCGGCGTCTTCCAGCTTGGGCTGGCTGACGAGACTGATCAGTTGCTGGTAACGCACGGAGGCCGCTTCGGACTGGCTGGCTTCATAGTTCTGCCAGGCCTTGAAGGCAAAGACACCGGCGCCGGCCAGTACGACACCGGCAATCAGTGACTTGCCGTTCTCGCTCCACCAACGCTTGATGGCTTCAAGCTGTTCTTCTTCGCTTCTGAGCTCTTCCGCCACGGGCGGTCTCCTTGACCTGGCCGGCATGCCGGCACTTGCATTCGTGAGGCGGAGAGCTGGCTCTCCGCCCGATATTCATTGGCAGTCTCAGGCGCCGAAGACGCTGTCGAGACGTTCGCCCAGCGCACGCTGGTTCAGCGTTTCCTGGTCGCGTTCCTCGCGCAGGAACTTGAGCGCCACCGTGCCTTCGATGACTTCATTCTCACCGAGAATCAGCGCGATGCGAGCACCGCTCTTGTCGGCCTTCTTCATCTGGCTCTTGAAGCTGCCGCCACCGCAATGCAGCACCAGACGCAGATTGGGCAGGGCGGTGCGCAGCTCTTCGGCCAGACGCATGGCTTCGCCTTCGGCCTGCTCGCCCATCGACATCAGATAGACATCGACGGTCTCGCGGACGTCCTGCGGTACCAGTTCCAGCGTCTCGAGCAACAGGATGAGGCGCTCGACGCCCATCGCGAAGCCGACCGCCGGTACCGGCTTGCCGCCCAGCTGTTCGAACAGGCTGTCGTAGCGGCCGCCGGCACACACGGTGCCCTGGCTGCCCAGCGCGGTGGTGGTCCATTCGAACACACTGCGCGAGTAGTAATCGAGGCCACGCACCAGGCGCGGGTTGATGACGTACTCGATGCCAGCGGCGTCGAGACGTGCCTTGAGGCCCTCGAAGTGCACGCGGGATTCTTCATCCAGGTGATCCCCCAGGCGCGGCGCGGCGTCGACGACGGCGGCCATGTCCGGGTTCTTGGTGTCGAGGATGCGCAGCGGGTTGCTGTGCAGACGACGCTTGGAGTCTTCGTCGAGGACATCCAGGTGCTGTTCGAAGTATTCGACCAGCAGGTCACGATAGGCGGCACGCGCCTCGAGGCTACCCAGCGAGTTGAGCTCGAGCGTGACGTGCTCCAGCAGGCCCAGCTGGCGCCACAGACGCGCGGAGATCAGGATCATCTCGGCATCGATGTCCGGACCTTCCATGCCGTAGGCTTCAACGCCCACCTGATGGAACTGACGATAACGGCCCTTCTGCGGGCGCTCGTGGCGGAACATCGGGCCGGTGTACCACAGACGCTGGATCTGGTTGTGTACCAGGCCATTCTCCATCGCCATGCGCACGCAGCTGGCGGTGCCTTCCGGACGCAGGGTCAGGCTGTCGCCGTTACGGTCGTCGAAGGTGTACATCTCCTTCTCGACGATGTCGGTGACTTCGCCGATGGAGCGCTTGAACAGCGCGGTCTGCTCGACGATGGGGGTGCGGATCTCGCGATAGCCGTACTGGCCCATCAGCGCTTCCACCTGGTGCTCGAAGTATTGCCATACCGGTGACTGGTCCGGCAGCAGGTCGTTCATGCCACGAATGGCCTGGATCTTGGTACTCAACGTTCTCTCCTGAATCCTTGCGCGTCTCCCCACGGCGCTCGCATGACGTCATGCAGGCGGGTGGGGAGACGAAGGCGCGTCAATCATGACGCGCAAGCCAGCCGAGACAAGCTCAGCTCTGGCGGATGATAGTGTCGGCCTCACGGGCCTCTTTTTCCGCGACCTTGTCACGGATGAGTCGCTCAAGATCGTCAACCAGGGTGTCATTGGTCAACTTGCTGGCCGGCTTGCCGTCCAGGTAGACCAGGTTGGCGGGGCTGCCGCCGGTCAGACCGACATCGGTCTCCTTGGCTTCGCCGGGGCCATTGACGACACAGCCGATGACCGAGACGTTCAGCGGCGTCATCACGTCTTCAAGACGTGTCTCCAGCTCGTTCATGGTCTTGATGACGTCGAAATTCTGACGCGAGCAGCTGGGACAGGCAATGAAGTTGATGCCCTTGGCGCGCAGCTTGAGGCTCTTGAGCATGTCGAAGCCGACCTTGATCTCCTCGACCGGGTCCGCTGCCAGCGACACGCGGATGGTGTCACCGATACCGTCCATCAGCAGCATGCCCAGGCCGATGGAAGACTTTACGGTGCCCGAGCGCAGGCCGCCCGCTTCGGTGATGCCCAGGTGCAGCGGCTGTTCGATGCGCGCTGCCAGGTCACGATAGGCGGCGACGGCCATGAACACGTCGCTGGCCTTGACGCTGACCTTGAAGTCCTGGAAATCGAGGCGATCCAGATGGTCGATGTGACGCATGGCAGATTCGACCAGCGCCGCCGGTGTCGGTTCGCCGTATTTCTTCTGCAGGTCCTTTTCCAGGGAGCCTGCGTTGACGCCGATGCGGATCGGGATGCCGTTGTCGCGGGCGGCGCTGACCACGGCGCGCACGCGGTCTTCACGACCGATGTTGCCCGGGTTGATGCGCAGGCAGTCGACGCCGAGTTCCGCCACACGCAGGGCGATCTTGTAATCGAAGTGGATATCGGCCACCAGCGGGATGTTGCTCTGCTGCTTGATGCGACCGAAGGCTTCGGCGGCATCCATGTCCGGCACGCTGACACGCACGATATCGGCACCGGCATCCTCGAGGCGCTTGATCTGCGCGACGGTGGCGGCGACATCGTTGGTATCGGTGTTGGTCATGCTCTGCACGGAAATCGGTGCATCGCCGCCGACGGCCACATTGCCGACATGAATCTTGCGCGAGACGCGGCGCTTGATGGGGGAGTGACTATGCATGGGATTCCGGATCATTCACCGAGTGTGAGTTTGGCGACACTGCCGCGAGTGACGCGCGTGAGGTCGACCGCTTCATTCATGTAACGCAATTCGACGCCAGAGGCATTGCCGATGGTCAGCGTGAAGGGCGGCTTGCCTTCCAGCGTCGTGCTGGTGCCGGCCTCGTTGTTGCCGCGCAGCAGGCGCTTGCCATCGGCATCACGAATGTCGGTCCAGGAATTGATGTTGAACGTCAATTCGAGCTTGCGCGGGTCTGCCGCTGGCGCAGCTTCTTCTGCTGCGCTCTCTTGTGTGGTGTCGGCACTGGCATCGGCGACAGCACTCACGTCAGTGGCAGCGGCGCTATCCGTGGCAGCGCCAGACGCTGACGTGCCAGTCTCTGCAGCGCCCGGCGCGGTTGCGCCTGTATCGAGCGCGTCAGCACTCTGCGCTGTCGTCTCGGAAGGTGCTCCTGTCTCGATGGCAGACGCATCACCGGTGGCGGTAGCAGTGGAGGACGGCGCCGATTCGCTGGCAGAGGACTGCGAGAGCGAAAGCTCGATGGAGCCATCGGCGTTCACGACCGGTGCGGCGTTGTCCGCATCGCTGCCACCTTCGAGGGCGGAGGTTTCCGCCGGCGAGGTGCGGCCATAGTCGCCACTCTGCCACCACACGTAGCTGAGACCGATCAGACCGGCGATGACCAGCAGGCTGACGAGGCGGAACAGGTACTTGCCCATCTTGCCCGGCGGGCGCACCGACGGCGTGGAACTGGGGGTGTAGCGCTCGGCTTCGGTGGTGCCGAACTGGGCATTGTACTGCCCGACGATCGCCTTCTCGTCCATGCCCAGCAGGCGGGCATAGGCACGCAGATAGCCGCGACGGTACGCGGCGATGGGAATCTGGTCGTAGTGGTCGCGTTCCAGGTCATCGACCAGGCTGGGGCGCAGGTTGAGCTGTGTCGCCACCTCATCACGCGACAACCCCTGATGCTCGCGCTCCAGCTTGAGGCGCGTGCCAGGCAGTGCATCACTGGCGTGCTGATCAGGGGCGGGTTGATGTTCGCTCATGGCGCATCCTTGTAAGGAAAAACTGTCTACCGAACGCACATCCGGGCGCTCTTCCGGTACTGCGGGAAACTGCTCCTGACACTGATGCTGGAGCATGCTGTCGCGCGATTGGCCGGGTGCTGCACGACTCGTTGATCATCATGCGAGTGAGCAGCGTGAAAAGCGATGACCTCCCATGCCAATCGACGCGCACGAACACACGTTCGTCCGCGTCGGCACTATACCAAGCCCGCGCCGAGATTTTCACCGGCAATTCGGTCTTCTCGGTCCTGCTTGCAGCGACCCCGCCCATGAGGTGGTGCCATCAGCGGCGTCGTTGCGCCTCGCTCAGGGAGTGCGAATCACCGCGCGACCGGATTCCCGTGTCATGACCTGCTCCAGCTGACGGCTGTAGAGGTCTGCCAGACGGCTGTCGCCGCGTGCGGTGGCCACATCGACGGCCAGGGCGAGACTGTCGCTATCGGTGCCTGCCAGACGGAAGTAGCGGCTCAGCGCCGACTGGGCGGCGTCATTGTCGCCGGCGTCATGTGACATGCGTGCCACCGCCAACCAGGCCTCTGACTCACGCGGATTGATCTTGACGGCGCGCTCGAAACTCTTCGCGGCCTCGCTGGTCTTGCCCAGCTGCAACTGACAGCGGCCCAGATTGGTATAGAGCTGGCCACGATTGTCGTAGGTCAGGTCTTCCGCCGCGATCTCGAGCTGCCGACAGGCCTCGACGTATTCACCGCGAGAGTAGAGAAAGGCCGCGTAGTTGTTGCGCGCACGGGTAAAGGACGGATCGCTGGAAATGGCCTGATTGAAATAGTCATCGGCGAGCACGTTCTCACCCTGGCGCTGATAGATCATCGCCAGCCCGGCCTTGGCCTCGGCATTGCTGCTCTGCAGCTTGAGTGCCTTCTGGAAGGCGCTGTCGGCGCGTTGCAGCTGATTACGACCTAGATAGGCCTCTCCAAGTTCCACGTAGGCGTTCGAGGCCTTGTTGTCATCCGGTGGGGCGTAGGGGTCGTTGGTTTCCACGCGTGTCGCGCAGCCTGCGAGGGTCAGGCCGGCAAATCCGAGGCACAGCAGCAGGGCTCTGGTGCGGCGAGTGATGCCGCGAGCAGCGGTGCGGGTGTGGGAATCATGCTGGCAGGGGCCCTGTGCGACAGTGCCCTGTGCGACAGAGTGATGGGCGACAGGGTCATGCTCATTGGTGCGATGACGGGGCAGACGACTCGGCATGCAATCCTCGCGTGAATGAAGGCTCATGATGTGCCTGCGGGCGAGGGTCGCGGCAGGCAACAAAAGCGCCCCCATCAAAGCGCCGCACCTGCCACAAGTCAAGGTGGCAGGGCGGCGCATGGCTATGGCGATAGCGTCAGGTCAGGGCTGGCAGCCGCTCAGTCGGCGTCGAGCTGGATGGCGTTGATGTAACGCTCGGCGCGACGGGTGCGGTCCTTGACCTGACCGACCAGCTGGCCACAGGCGGCGTCGATGTCATCGCCACGGGTCGCGCGCACCGGTGCGGTGTAGCCCAGCTCATAGAGACGCTGCTGGAAGCGCATCACCTGGTTGCGTGACGGCTTCTCGTAACCGGAATGCGGGAACGGGTTGAACGGGATCAGGTTGATCTTGCACGGCAGCTCGTCGAGCAGCGCGGCCAGTTCCTCGGCGTGCTGGATCTGGTCGTTGACGTCCTTGATCAGGGTGTACTCGATGGTGACGATACGCGCGTCGTCACACTTGGCCAGGTAGCGATGGCAGGAGTCGAGCAGCGCGCGGATGTTCCACTTGCGGTTGATCGGCACCAGCACGTTGCGCAGTTCATCGTTGGCTGCGTGCAGCGAGATCGCCAGGCTGACGTCCATCTCGTCGCCGAGCTGGTCCAGCTTGGGCACCACACCGGAGGTGGAGAGGGTGACGCGACGCTTGGACAGGCCATAGGCGTTGTCGTCCAGCATCAGCTTCATCGCCGGCACGACGTTGTCGTAGTTCATCAGCGGCTCGCCCATGCCCATCATCACCACGTTGGTGACCGGACGCTTGCGGGTGTCCTTGCGGTCTTCGGCGCCACGGGTGGCGACCCACACCTGGCCGATGATCTCGGCGGCGGTCAGGTCACGCTCGAAGCCCTGCTTGCCGGTGGAGCAGAAGCTGCAGTCCAGCGAGCAACCGACCTGGGAAGACACGCACAGGGTGCGACGGTTGCCGTTCTCGGATGGGATCAGCACGGTCTCGACATAGCTGCCATCGCTGACTTCCAGCACCCACTTGCGGGTGCCGTCCTTGGACTCGCCTTCATAGACGATGCCCGGCGCACGGATCTCGGCGACCTGCTTGAGGCGCTCGCGCAGCGGCTTGGCGAGGTTGGTCATCTCGTCGAAGCTGTCGACGCCTTCCTGGTGAATCCATTTCATCACCTGGGTGGCGCGGAATTTCTTCTCGCCGATGCTCTCGAAGAAGGCTTCCATCGCCGGGCGCGGCAGCCCCAGCAGGTTGGTGAGCTTGACGGCGGCAGGGGCCGCGGCATCGGTGGCAGTTGCAGTGGTATCAGTCATGGTATGGGCCGGTCGTGTCAGGGATGGGCAGGCGTCACACAAAGGATAGACGTCTGCAGGGCGACGCTGTCAGCGGAGGTGGCGATGGTTCGCAGACCTCAAGAGGCTCTCATCATCAGCGCAGTGCGCGTGGGCGTCACATGGCGTGGGGAGAGGGCGCTGCAGCGGCTTTCAGAAAAGCGTATCGGACCTGCTCAAGCGTCGAATCTGCTTCAGGGGGTGCATGCTGTCGCGCGACGCTTCAGCACGTCCGATACCACGACGGCCCCGCCTCGCAGGCAGGGCCGTCGTGTCATGCACGGCTGGGAGACGCGTGCCCCGAAGGGCCGGGCTTCTCAGTCGTACAAGGCGAAATCAACCGCGCGGGCAGATTTCGTTGTCGCCGAAGAAGTAGGCGATTTCGCGAGCAGCAGATTCCGGCGCGTCAGAACCGTGAACGGCGTTGGCGTCGATGGAAGTGGCGAAGTCTGCACGGATGGTGCCGGCTTCTGCTTCCTTCGGGTTGGTAGCGCCCATCAGGTCGCGGTTCTTGGTGATGGCGTCTTCGCCTTCCAGCACCTGGATCATGACCGGGCCGGAAGTCATGAAGCCGACCAGCTCGCCGAAGAAGCCACGTTCGCTGTGCTCAGCGTAGAAGCCTTCGGCCTGTTCCTTGGACAGGTGAACCATCTTGGAAGCGACGATCTGCAGACCGGCCTTCTCGAAGCGAGAGTAGATTTCGCCGATCACGTTCTTGGCAACGGCATCCGGCTTGATGATGGACAGAGTACGCTGAGTCATGGTGAATCTCCTGAGACAAGCTTTGAAGAGCCGCACGGCAGATGCCGAACGGCGGAAAACGGGCTCTGTCGGCATGCGCGCGACAAAAGTGGGCGGCATTATAGCGGCAAGTGCCACCGGCTGCATCCATCATGCCTGAGTCGCATGACGCACAGATGGCAAGCGCCTCGTCGGCATGGGCTGGCGAGGCACTGAGGGTCGGCTCGGGCGTTGCGCCTGGCCTGGACGCTGAAGCCTGGCCTAGACGCTGAAGCTCTCGCCACAACCACACTCGTCCTTGACGTTGGGGTTGTTGAAGCGGAAGTAGCGGTTCAGGCCGTCCTTGACGTAGTCCACTTCGGAGCCGTCGAGCACGGTGAGGGCTTCGGTGTCGACATAGACGGTAGCGCCGTGATCGACGAAGACGGCGTCTTCCTCGTTGACCTCGTCAGCGAAGTCGAGCACGTAGCTGTAGCCGGAGCAGCCGCTGGGCTTGACCGAGACACGCAGGCCAAGGCCGTGGCCGCGCTCGGCCAGCACGACGCGGATCTGGTCGGCGGCGGAGGAGGAAATCGACAGATGTGCCATGAGCAGTCTCCCGGGTCAGGCGCGCAGCGACGTCAGGGCATGCCTGAGTTCGCCGAGCGCGGATTCGATGTCGGCAGCGGTGGTGAAACGACCGAAGCTGAAGCGTAGTGATGCCAGCGCCAGCGGACGGGGCACCCCGATGCCGGTGAGGACGAACGACGGTTCGACACTGGCGGAATTGCAGGCCGAGCCGGTGGAAATCGCGATGCCGCGCAGCGCCATCAGCATCGCCTCGCCATCCACGCCCTCGAAGGCGAGATTGACGATGTTGGGCGCGCTGACCCCTATATCGGTATTGAAGTGCACGCCTTCAAGGCCGGCAAGCCCGGCGACGAACTGATCACGCAGCGCGACGAGGTGCTGGTGATCGGCGTCGAACTGCTCGGCGCTCAGGCGGTAGGCCTCGCCCATGCCGACGATCTGATGGGTCGGCAGGGTGCCGGAACGCATGCCGCGCTCATGACCACCGCCGTGGATCAGGGCATCGACCTTGATCTTCGGCTGGCGACGCACGTACAGCGCGCCGATGCCCTTGGGGCCGTAGGCCTTGTGGGCGGACAGCGACAGCATGTCGATGGGCTGACGGCTGACATCGATCTGCACCTTGCCGGGCGCCTGGGCGGCATCGACATGGAAGGCCGCACCATGCGAGTGGGCGATGTCGCCCAGCGCATCCAGGTCATTCAGGCTGCCCAGCTCGTTGTTCACGGCCATCAGCGATACCAGGATGGTGTCGCTGCGCAGGGCGTCGCGCAGGCTGTCCGGGCTGATGCGCCCGTCAGGCTGCGGCGCGATGCGCGTGACCTCGAAGCCTTCCGCTTCCAGCGCACTGGCGGTATCCAGAATCGCCTTGTGCTCGATGGTCGAGGTGATCAGATGGCGGCCACGCGCGGCATTGGCACGCATGTAGCCGGTCAGCGCCAGGTTGTCGGCTTCGGTGGCACCGCTGGTCCAGACGATCTCACGCGGGTCGGCACCGATCAGTTCGGCGACCTGACGACGTGCGCCCTCGACGGCCTGCTCGGCCAGCCAGCCCGGCATGTGACTGCGCGAGGCCGGATTGGCGAAGGTGCCCTCCTGCGTCAGGTGACGCATCATCAGCTCGGCGACGCGTGGGTCGACGGGCGTGGTGGCGGCATAGTCAAGGTAGATCGGCTGGGACATGGTGACTTCCTGAAGACACGACAGACAGTGATGACGGTGAACGTGATGAAGGCGAACTCGAGGGTGACGGGGCGCGGCGAGCATCGCCTCGGCTGGCCGTGCTCAGCCTGGCTGGCAAGCGCCGCTCAGCTGCCTTGCATGACGGTGATCGGTGTCGGCTCGCACGCCTTGCGCTGACGACTGGCGATCTGGCGAATCTCTTCGCGCGCGACCAGGTCGGCCAGGCTGATGCCGTCGAGAAAGCCGTGGATCTCGTCGGACAGATCACACCACAGATGGTGCGTCAGGCAGGTGTCACCGGCCTGACAGTCCGACATTCCCTGACAGCGTGTGGCATCGACTGACTCGTTGACGGCGTCGATGATGCACGCCACCGAGGTGGTCTCGAGTTCGGTATCCAGCAGATAACCGCCACCGGGGCCACGCACGCTCTTGACCAGACCTGCACGCCGCAGACGTGCAAACAGTTGCTCTAGATACGACAGCGAGATGCCCTGGCGTACGGAAATATCGGCCAGACAGGTCGGGCCGCAACTGGCATGCAGGGCCAGATCGAGCATCGCGGTGACGGCGTAGCGTCCCTTGGTGGTCAGGCGCATGACAGAGTCCGTGAGCAGATGGAGCCTGCGACGTTGAGGACGAGGCCGGGCGTAGTCGCCGCCTCTGGCGAGACGGCGTATCAATGCGCCCCATTATGGTGGGGTGGTCTGGCGGGGTCAATCCCGACTGAATTGGTCAACTTTAGCCATGCTGACGTTCGGCGGACTCCTGCGTATCGCTTGCCTGCTCGGTCGGTGATTGCTCAGTCGGGGCAGCGCCCTGCGATGCGCTGGATGCAGCGCCCCCGGCCTTGGGCGAGGTGCTGCCCTGGGCTGCGGCCACGTCAGCGACGGTCGTCTCGCCACCGCAGGGCCCCAGTTCATCGATCAGCTGGGCGAAGTCGGCGTCGTCGAGCTCGGGCAGGCGCCCGGCGCGATAGCTGGCATCCAGCTTGCGCAGCGTGCCGCACATCTGTTCGATGCGCTTGTCCACGGCATGCATGTGATCGAGCATCGCATGCATGGAGCGCGCGACCGGATCGGGCATGTCCTGGCCCATGCCGTAGGCATCGAAGCCGAACTTCTCCTTCATGGCCTCGCGGCTTTCCGGGTCGACTGACGGCTCCTCCGCCACATCCGGCTCGGCGCGCTTGACGATCTTGCCGGGAATGCCGACGACGGTGGCACCGGCAGGCACTTCACGCGTGACCACGGCATTGGAGCCGACCTTGGCGCCGGCACCGACGGTGAACGGGCCGAGAATCTTGGCGCCGGCACCGACGATGACGCCATCGCCGAGGGTCGGGTGGCGCTTGCCGGCGTTCCAGGTGGTGCCGCCGAGGGTGACGCCATGATAGAGGGTCACGTCATCGCCGATCAGGGCGGTCTCGCCGATCACGACGCCCATGCCGTGGTCGATGAAGAAGCGCCGACCGATGGTGGCGCCCGGGTGGATCTCGATGCCGGTCAGCCAGCGCATCAGGGTCGAGCCGGTGCGCGCCAGCCATTTGGCGTTGTGGCGCCATAGCCAGTGATTGATGCGATGGGCCACCAGCGCATGCAGGCCCGGATAGTTGGTCAGGACTTCAAAGAAGTTGCGCGCCGCCGGGTCACGGGCAAACACGCTATCGATGTCTTCACGCAGTCGAGTGAACATGGCGTGTCCTCAGGAAGTGCGGTTGGCCGTGTCGGCTTGTGCCAGGCGAACCTGCTTGTCCACCGCGGAAAGAATGCCGCGCAGAATGTTGATTTCCATGCTGTCCGGACGCGCGCGCAGATAGAGGCGACGCAGGCGTGCCATCAGCTGGCGCGGCTGTTCCGGATCGAGGAAGTCGACGCTGATCAGTGTCTTCTCGAGATGCTCGAACAGGCGCTCGAGGTCGGCATGGCTGGCCAGCGGGCTGTCCCAGTCGATACCGAACGGCTGGTCATCCTCGGCACGCGGCGTCTCGCCGGCGGCTTCCTGGTCGGCCAGCCACGCCTGGCGGCACTCATAGGCCAGCACCTGTACCGCCGCGGCCAGATTCAGCGAGCTGAAATCCGGATTGGTCGGGATGTGGACGTGGCGGTGGCAGCGCTGCAGCTCTTCATTGGAGAGCCCGGAATCCTCGCGGCCGAAGACGATGGCCACGCGGGCATCCGGCAGGCGGGCTTCATCGGCCAGGGTGGCACCGAAGGCGCGCGGCGTGATCATCGGCCACGGCAGGTTGCGCGAACGTGCGCTGCAGCCGACCACCAGACTGCAATCCGCCACGGCCTCTTCCAGTGTCTCGTGCACCGAGGCGCTGGCGACGAGTGCATCGGCACCCGAGGCGCGTGAGGCGGATTCCTGGCATTGCACCTGACATCGCGGCGCGACCAGTGCGAGATCGGCCAGGCCCATATTGAGCATGGCGCGGGCTGCACCACCAATGTTGCCGGGATGGCTGGTGCCAATCAGGACAATGCGCAGACGTTCAAGCATGAGGACTTCCAGGATAGCAATTGAAGGGCGGGTCGGCCGACGCGGCTGGCGCAGTGCGTGATCCGCATACGCAGACTCAGCGATAAATCGCGCGTCAGGACCCGATATCCTAGCATGAAGCCGCGTCAGGGAGCAGTTTCCCGCCGGTGTTGAGGGCAAGAGCGGCGCGGGGGAGGCGCGCGCGGGCAGGGCGCAGGGAGGCGACGCGCAGGCAGAGGGTGGCCGCAGGCAATGGCAGCTCGAGCCGAGCTCTGATAGACTACGCCGTCCCGTCATGTCGCAACATGTGTTCGCCCTCGCTGGCGCCGCGTGCTGTGGCGGCTGGCAGTCTGCATACATTGCACTATGCAGCGCGCCCCGCGCCGTATCAGGATTCCTGTACGGGCTACATGACCGCCTGATCTGATTGCACCCAGTTTCGCTCGATCCGTGTTGCGCCGCGTTGATGTCTCACGCGCCGTGGCACCCGTTCTTTAACAGCTCCCGACTCGTCAAGGCCTTGATCATGCATCCGATGGTCCAATTTGCGCTGCGTGCTGCACGCGGTGCCGCAGAGCAGTTCGTCCGTGCTCGTGAACGTATCGAAGTCGCCCGTGGCGACAACGATCTCGACACCTTCATTGCAGACACTGCACGTCGCGCCGAAGCGCACATCGTGCGTCAGCTGGAGCGCGGTTATCCGCAACACGGTCTCTCCGGCCGTTATACCGACCATCGCGATGGTGAAGGTCAGGGCTCTGACTACCACTGGCGCATCGAGCCGGTGCACGGTTACTCCAACTTGGCATCCGCGGCCTCCGGCTTCGCGCTGTCCGTGGTCTGCCTGTTCAAGGGCCGTGCCGAGCACGCCGTGGTCATCGCACCGTTCACTGACGAAGAGTACATCGTCAGCCGCGGTCGTGGCGCCCAGCACTCCGGTCACCGTATCCGCGTGACCAACGCTACCTCCATCGAAGGTGCGCGTCTGGCGATGGGCCTGCCGGAAAGCTGGCAGCGTCCGCGTCACCTGCCGACCTACCTCTCCATCGTTCAGCAGGTCGGCCCGCAGGTCGAGATGCTGCGCACCAGCGGCTGTGCGCTGCTGGACGTGCTCGAGCTGGCCTCCGGCCGCGTCGATGCCGTCTATGTGCTGGGTCTGGATGCCGGTGACAGCGAGATCGTCAGCCTGTTCCTGAAGGAATGTGGCGCGCTGGCAGGCAGTGCCGACGGCACGCCGGTCGTGGTTGCCGAAGGCACCCTGATGGCCGCTGGCGCACGTCTGTACAAGGCGCTGGCGCAGACCATGCAGCCGCACCTGTAAGACCCTGCAAGACGACGTGACCTGACAGCCTTCGGGGCCGTCTGGAGAACGAAAAAAACCCCACCTCGCATGAGGTGGGGTTTTTTTGTGCCTGGCGATCCGTGCCGAGCTGAACGAGCGGAGGCGCTTACGGCGCGCCGTCCTCGAACTGCTCCTTGGGCGGGGGGATCAGATCCACACGCTTCAGGCCGACCACCAGCAGCAGCGCCGCTGCCACGTAGATGGACGAGAAGGTCCCCGCGACCACACCGATGATCAGTGCGATGGCGAAGTTGTGGATCATGTCACCGCCGAGGAAGAACAGCGCCAGCAACACCAGCAAGGTGGTGCCGGAGGTGGACAGCGTGCGTGACAGCGTCGCGTTGATGGCATCATTGAAGATCGACGGCATGTCATCGGTACGCGATTTGCGGATGTTCTCGCGAATGCGGTCGTAGACGATGATGGTGTCGTTCAATGAGTAGCCGATCACGGCCAGCACCGCGGCCAGTACCGTCAGGTCGAAGTCGAGTCCGAACAGGGCGAAGATGCCCAGCAGGATGATGACGTCGTGACCCAGCGAGATGAGTGCGCCGAGGGCGAACTTGTACTGGAAGCGGAAGGCCACGTAGACCATCACCACGGCCAGGGCGAGCAGCATGCCGAGACCGGACTGGTCACGCAGCTGATCACCGACCTGGGCGCCGACGAACTCGGCGCGGATCAGGTTGACGCTGTCACCGGTGGCCTGCAGATGCGCCACGATGTCATTGCCGATGCCGGCTTCGAAGCTCTGCTGCAGACGCACCAGAATCTCGTTGCTGGCGCCGAAGGTCTGGACCGAGACATCCTTGTAGCCGGCGGCTTCCAGTGTCTGGCGCACGCTCTCCAGCGCCGGTGCCGCCTGGTATTTCACTTCCACCAGGGTGCCGCCGGTAAAGTCGAGGCCCAGGTTCAGGCCATGAATCACAAGGGCGCCAATGGCCACGATCGTCAGCACGATGGAGACGATGAAGGCCGCGCGCCGCTTGCTCATGAAGTCAAACTGTCGCATCACGATGGCCCCTCAGATCCAGAGTTTCTTGAGTGTCTTGCCGCCAATGGCAAGATTGATGATGCCGCGCGAGACCATGATCGCCGTGAACATCGACGTCAGGATGCCGATGGACAGCGTCACCGCGAAGCCCTTGACCGGGCCACTGCCGATGGAGAACAGGATCACCGCGACCAGCAGGGTGGTGATGTTGGCATCGACGATGGAGGTGAAGGCGCGCTCGAAGCCGGTGTGCACGGCTTGGTGCAGCGGCATCTTGGAGCGCATTTCCTCGCGGATACGCTCGAAGATCAGCACGTTGGCATCCACCGCCATGCCCAGCGTCAGCACGATACCGGCGATACCCGGCAGGGTCAGGGTGGCGCCCAGCATCGACATCGCGGCAATCAGGATCGCCAGATTGGCGGTCAGGGCCACGTTGGCGACGACACCGAAGGCCTTGTAGCGCGCCAGCATGAACAGCACGACCAGCAGCAGGCCCAGCTCGACGGACAGGATGCCGCGCGAGATGTTCTCGGCACCGAGGCTCGGGCCGATGGTGCGTTCCTGCACGAAGTAGATCGGCGCGGCCAGTGAGCCGGAACGCAGCAGCAGCGACAGCTCCTTGGCTTCCGTCGGCGAGTCGAGGCCGGTGATGCGGAAGCTGTTGCCCAGTGCACTCTGGATGGTCGCCAGACTGATCAGCCCCTTCTCGGTGTACGGGATGCGCTTCTCGACCTTCTCGCCGTCTTCCATCACGGTGCGCGTGCGGGTCTTGTGCTCGATGAACAGCACCGCCATGTTGCGGCCGATCGCGGCACGCGTGACGCGGTTCATGATCGAGCCACCGGTACCGTCCAGGTTGATATTGACCTGCGGACGGCCGCTTTCATCGAAGCTGGTGCTGGCGCTGGAGACGCTGTCGCCGCTGATGATCACGTCCTTCATGATGTTGGCGGTACGGCTCGGCTGGTTGCGGAACGCGAAGCTCTCCATCTCGCTGGCCGGCGTGTCGCTGGCCGCTTCCAGACGGAATTCGAGGTTGGCGGTGGCACCCAGCACGCGCTTGGCGGCGGCCGTGTCCTGCACGCCCGGCAGCTCGACCACGATGCGGTTCGGGCCCTGGCGCTGAACCAGCGGCTCGGACACGCCCAGCTCGTTGACGCGATTGCGGATCGTGGTCAGGTTCTGATTGACCGCGTAATCCTGAATATCCTTGACGGCGGCGGCGGTCAGGGTGAGGTCCAGTACGGCCCCACGCTCGACATCGCGCTCGTCGTATTCGAAGTTCTGGAAGTCGCGCGAGATCAGTGAGCGCGCCTTCGAACGGTCTTCCTCATCGGAGAACGTCAGGCTCAGGGTGCCGTCGTCGACTTCGCTGCCGCGGTAGCGGATACGCTCCTCGCGCAGGGTTTCCTTGATGGCGCTGGCGTTGACTTCCAGGCGCTGCTTGACCGCGGCGTCCATGTCGACTTCCAGCTGGAAGTGGACACCGCCACGCAGGTCAAGGCCCAGCTTCATCGGTGAGGCACCGAGGCTGGCCAGCCACGACGGCGTGGCGTCGGCCAGGTTCAGCGCGACGATGGCGTCATCGCCGAGCGTCTCGCTGATCAGTTCCTTGGCGCGCAGCTGCTGGTCGTTGCTGGTAAGGCGAATCAGGCCGGTGGAACCGTTGAGTTCCCCGGATTTGGGCGTGATGCCGGCGTTTTCGAGGGCACTGGTGGCGCGATCGAGGTCTTGCTGGTCGATGGCCTCGGCGCCGCTGGCGGCACTGATCTGCACAGCCGGGTCTTCGGGGTAGAGATTCGGCAATGCGTAGATCACGCCGACGGCAAGTACCAGGCAGATCACCAGGTACTTCCAAAGCGGATAGCGGTTGAGCATGGCAGCCCTGTCCTTGGTGGAGCGGGAGAGAAAAGCATGCTGCCGGCACAGGGGCCGGCAGCAGGAGGGATCAGATGGACTTGATGGTGCCCTTCGGCAGGACTGCAGCCACGGCAGACTTCTGCACGTTGACTTCGTTGCCTTCGTTCAGCTCCATGGTGATGAACTGCTCGCTGACCTTGGTGATGCGGCCAACCAGGCCACCACCGATGACGACTTCGTCACCCTTGGCCAGATTGCCGATCAGGTTCTTGTGTTCCTTGGCGCGCTTGGACTGCGGACGCCAGAGCAGGAAATAGAAAATGACCACGAAGCCGACCAGCATGACGATCTGGCCGATGGCGCCGCCGCCGGCGACAGCCGCTTCGGCTTCCGCGTGTGCGGCAGGAATCAGGAATTCCAGCATGTGTATCTCCAGAGGTTACGAGTGAACTGTTGTTATGCAATGAGCGTGATTCAGGCTCTTCTTCACGTCTGGCTCGAGTCGAATATCAAGACGACCGGAGGATTTGGCCCCCGGTCGTCATTCGCCTCGATCAGTCGGCCAGCGGCGGCACCGGCAGGCCGCGCGCGGCATAGAACTGTTCCACGAAGTCCTGCAATGTACCCGCTTCAATTGCACCGCGCAAACCAGCCATCACGGTCTGGTAGTAGCGCAGATTGTGGATGGTGTTGAGCATCGAGCCGAGCATTTCTCCACAGCGATCAAGGTGATGCAGATAGCCGCGCGAGAAATTGGTGCAGGTGTAGCAATCGCAGTCCGGGTCCAGCGGTGAGGTGTCACGCTTGTGGACGGCGTTGCGGATCTTGACGGTGCCCGTCGGCGTGAACAGGTGGCCGTTGCGCGCGTTGCGGGTCGGCATCACGCAATCGAACATGTCGACGCCACGCCGCACGCCCTCGACCAGGTCTTCCGGCTTGCCGACGCCCATCAGATAGCGCGGCTTGTCTTCCGGCATCCACTCGGGGAGGTAGTCGAGAACCTTGATCATCTCGTCCTTGGGCTCGCCCACGGACAGGCCGCCGATGGCGTAGCCGTCGAAATCGATCTTCTTGAGGCCCTCGAGGGACTTCTCGCGCAGGTCCGGGTACATGCCGCCCTGGATGATGCCGAACAGCGCCGACGGCGAGTCGCCATGCGCGTCGTAGGAGCGCTGCGCCCAGCGCAGGGACATCTCCATGGACTTGCGCGCTTCATCATGGGTGGCCGGGTACGGCGTGCACTCATCGAAGATCATCACGATGTCGGAGCCCAGCGAGCGCTGCACCGCCATCGATTCTTCCGGGCCCATGAAGACCTTGGAGCCATCGACCGGTGAGCGGAAGTGAACGCCCTGTTCGGTGATCTTGCGCGTCTTGCCCAGCGAGAAGACCTGGAAGCCGCCGGAATCGGTCAGGATCGGCTTGTCCCACTGCGCGAAGTCATGCAGATCGCCATGCGCTTCGATGACTTCCGTACCCGGGCGCAGCCACAGGTGGAAGGTGTTGCCGAGGATGATCTCGGCGCCGATCTCCTTGATGGACTCCGGCGTCATGCCCTTGACGGTGCCGTAGGTGCCCACCGGCATGAAGGCCGGGGTTTCCACGGTGCCGCGCGGGAAGGTCATGCGGCCACGACGTGCACGGCCATCGGTCGCGAGCTTTTCAAAGCTCATGAAGCATTCTTTACGCATGGTGCTCTCTTTGCTTGGCGGCGAAACAGGCCGCAGCTGGTGTGTCGATGCCACTATGCCGCAGCATAGCGCGGGGCGCGTTAACTGCGCATGACACGGCCCTCGGCGAATGCCGGGGCCATGTCAGAAAAGGGGGTTCAGGCGCGTTCCAGCAGCATGGCATCGCCATAGCTGAAGAACTGGTAGCGCTCTTCCACCGCCGCCTGATAGGCCGCCATGGTGTGCTCGTAGCCGGCGAAAGCCGAGACCAGCATCAGCAGGGTCGATTCCGGCAGATGGAAGTTGGTGATCAACAGATCCACTACCTGCCATTCGTAGCCCGGGTAGATGAAGATGTCGGTGTCGCCGGAGTAGGGGGCCAGCTCACCAGCGTGGGCCTTGGCGGCGCTCTCGAGACAGCGCACGCTGGTGGTGCCGACGGCGACTACGCGGCGGCCAGCAGCGCGGGCGCGGGCGATCTTGTCGCAGGCTTCCTGACCGACCTCGATCCACTCGCTATGCATGTGGTGCTCGAGAATGCTGTCGACGCGCACCGGCTGGAAGGTGCCGGCGCCCACATGCAGGGTGACGAAGGCGGTCTCGATGCCTTTCTCGGCCATGGCGGCCATGATCGGCTCATCGAAGTGCAGGCCCGCCGTCGGGGCGGCCACGGCGCCATCTCGCTTGGCATAGACCGTTTGATAGCGCTCGCGATCCGACAGTTCGTCATCCCGAGTGATATAAGGCGGCAGCGGCATGTGACCGTGCTGGTTGAGCAGCTCGATCATCGGCGTCTCGCCGTGGAAGCGCAGCTCGAACAGCGCCTCCTGACGGCCTTCGACCACGGCCGTGATGCCGCCTTCGAAGATCAGCTCGGTGCCCGGCTTGGGCGACTTGCTGGAGCGGATGTGCGCCAGGCCGCGATGGGCGTCCAGCGGGCGCTCCAGCAGCATCTCGATCTTGCCGCCGGAGGCTTTCTGGCCATGCAGGCGCGCGGGGATCACGCGGGTGTCGTTGAACACCACGACATCGCCGGGTTCCAGCTGCTCGAGCAGATCCGGGAAGCGACGGTGCACGATCTCGCCGCTCTTGCCATCCAGATGCAGCAGACGGCAATCGCTGCGCTGCTCTGACGGGTAGCGGGCAATCAGCTCATCCGGCAGGCTGAAATCGTAATCGCTGCGCTGCATCGGGCGCGCGTCGTTAGGTGTGGCAACGCCCGAGGCATCACCGGAATCGATACGTGACATGGCCAACCTGACACTCTGATAGCACGAGGCGCGTGGTGCGCTCCGTGGCATGCGTACATGCACAATGGGGAGATGCCGCCCTGAGACACTGGCGCTCTCGTCGCGAGCGCATGGCTCCCTTTCTGCGGGTGGGGCAGTCAGGTGCGACACTCTCGAGGCCTTGGCTGTCTGGGCAGACGAAAAAGGTCGCTCATGATACCCAATGCCATCGTCCACGCGAAGACCCGTTTGCGGGCGACACGCCTCAGCCCACTGCGGCGTGGGGTGTGAGGAAGCGCTCCATGTGTCTGATCTGACGCCAAAACTCGTTGACCTTGGCGCAATGTCCCGTATAATTTCGCTCCGTTGCCGGTGTGGCGGAATTGGTAGACGCAGCGGATTCAAAATCCGCCGCTTAATAGGCGTGTCGGTTCGAGTCCGACCACCGGCACCAGAATTGAAAAAGTCGCTTTCGAGCGGCTTTTTGCGTTTCTGGCTCCCGCCGATTCATCTCCCTTGTGGTTCTTCGCTCGCGCTCAGTCCCTGCCCCGAATACCAGTCCTTGCTTATCTCTTCACGCTTCGCCTGTCATGGCGCTGGCGATGGCAGCTGCTTGTCTGTGCTCTGTACGTGACGGCAGGGGCCCAGACACAGGGAAGCCCCGAACGAATGTCGGGGCTTCCCTGTGTCTTGTGCATCCAGACGGCGGCTCACGCCTGTTGTGGAACGCTCTTTACGCGTCGATAGATGCTGTTGCTGGCGAGGGAGGGGGCGAGGAGTGCGATGCGGGTGTTCTGGATCGCGAGTTCCTGGCGCAGGGTAAACCACATGCCGACGTATTCATGGCAATCCTGGCAGTGCACCAGGTGGTCGGCCGATGGGGTGTGGTACTGATACTCCATCTTCAGGCCGGAGCATGCCGGACAACACAGTGCGGCTTGAGCTTTCCCTTCCATGTCTCCTCTCCTTCTCAGCAATTGACTGAATCTGGTGAGGTGCAGCGTAGTGGTCTCTTTCCTTGAGTTCGCAAACCTGCCAGCCATCAAGGCCCATGAATCAATCGCTCAGACTCATGGATCTTGCTGGCCGGGGAGTGAAGCTTCCCATGCTTGCGCGTCATCCTCTGACAGGGCCTGTCCCTGGCTGCACTTCCTGTGCACTTGGCCCGTCACTACGCTGAACCTGCCGCTCTTCCTGAGCAGCGATCGGGCGCTACTGACCCGCAAGAATCTTGTACACCTTTCAGAAACTGACTGAATTCGGTGTCATTCAGCGTAGTGCTCTCTTTCCCTGAGCTCGCAGGCTTGCCAGTCATGAAGATTCGTAAACCTACCCGCTCAGGCTTACGAATCTTCCTGGCCGGGAGCGAAGCCCCCAAGCCTGCGCGTCATCCTTTGACAGGGCCTGTCCCTGGCTGCACTTCCTGTGCACTTGGCCTGTCACTACGCTGAACCTGCCGCTCTTCCTGAGCAGCGGTAGAGACGTTACTGGTTATCATAAACTTGTACAACGTCTAATTTGTTGCACAAGTTTTCAAATGTGTAAATTTCTGTACTTTATTATGTTCTCATATAAATCCATGCACGACGGCCGCCTTCGAGGGCGGACGGTCTAGCCCGTGTGACACCTATCGTGAGGGGCATGTTCAGGTCGTCCATATGGCCTGCTGCCGCATCAGCACGGCGCTTGATACACTCGACTGCGTCTGCCTGAAGACTTGGTGGGAGTCGTATGTGTCCGATGCTCTCATCCCTTGAGCAGCGCCGGATGGGTAGGGCGGGCCCCATCGCGAGCGCCGGGCTACTGTCAGGTGATCCCCCAGGTGTATGTCCAAGGCCGGCGCAGTGTCGCTTTCACCAATTGACTGGAACATGGAATGACCTTCATGCATTGGATGCCGCTGAATCTGTGGTTGTCACTGGTTGCGCTATGCGCGATGGGGGCGATGTCGCCCGGACCGAGTCTGGCGATGGTGTTGCGCCATACCCTGGGCGGCGGCAGGAGTGCGGGGGTCGCCGCCGGTATCAGTCATGCGTTGGGAGTCGGGTTGTACGCCGCGCTGACTGCCTGGGGGCTCGGCGCCTTGATCGTTCATTATCCGGGCGTCTTCCAGGCGATCATGCTGTTGGGCGCAGTCTATCTGGCCTGGTTGGGGTTCAAGGCGCTGCGGGCAGGCCGCGGTGGAGCGCTGGAGGCGCAGGCCGTCACGACGTCTCGCTCCATGGCGATACGCGATGGTTTCATGGTGGCGCTGGCCAACCCCAAGTTGATCCTGTTCTTCGTGGCGCTGCTCAGTCAGTTGATCACGCCGGAGATGAGCGAGATGGGCAAGTGGCTGGTCGTCGTGACGGCCATGGGCATCGACGGGCTCTGGTATGTGCTGGTGGCACTGGTGCTGTCGCACTCGCGGGTGCTGCCCTGGTTGCAGGCGCGTGCGATGTGGATCAATCGTCTGACGGGCGTGGTGTTGCTGGGGCTGGCGTTGCGGGTGGTCTGGGGGCTTTGAGACAGCCTGTCAGCCCAGTGAGGATCTGGCGCTTCTTGAGAAAACGGCCCTGGCACCTTGTGTCAGGGCCGTTTTGCATGCGCGTTTCGCGGGTTGAGGCGCTTGCAGATAGAGGTGTTTGTAGAGAGAGGCGTATGCACCGATGGCGTTACTCACTGAGCGACATCATCTCGGCGTAGTCCTTGATCGAGACCTCAAGGCTCGTGTCAGGTCTCGCCAGGAAATGCAGTGTCAGTGGCAGCCTGTCGCCCGCAATGAGTGGCTGCGTCAGCCCGATCAGCATCAGATGGGGGCCTCCGCCGGGAGCCATCGTCAGCGGCGCGTCTGAGGAAATCGCCAGTTGCTCGATTCTGTGCATCTGCATGCGCTCTTGCGTGACTTGCATGCTGTGCAATTCGACCGTGGCGGCCATCGGCGTGCTAGCGCCTGTCAGCATGGCATCGCCCTTTGCGATCGAGAGTGTCAGGTAGGCGGCCCCGGTCGTGGCACCCGGTGGCGTCGGTAGCGCAAAGGCTTGCTCGACATGGGGGGTGGCGGTTGGGGGCTCCTGAGCCGAGGCGTGAATGGTGGCAAGGGAGAGCAGGGCTAGCATCGCCAGCCATCTGCTGGCGGTGGTGGCGATGGTGCGAAGGACGGTCAGGCCAGCCGATATCTGTCCGGCGCGTCGCGGCGCGCCATGTCCCTGGCGAGGTTGCCTCATGCTGTGCGCATCTCCTATCTGGGTGTGTAAAGAGAATGACCATGGGAGCGATCCATGATGCCAGTGTGGTGTTTTCTGACGTCGATGGCCTCTAGTGTAGAGGCTAGTGCAGAGGCTATTGCAGAGAGTTCTGTTTTAGGTGGTTTGCACGAATGCGAGCGTCACCTGTTGCCCGGGTGTGAAGGCAGGTGTCCGGGCCGCAGTTGAAGGCAGCTTCTTCGCATTCTGCTACCGTGGGACGCATTGGTCGATGCCATCCGGCGGTGTTGGTCGGCGCGGATGGCTATCGAAGTGATTCTAGGACAGGCAAGGAACAGGGAACGGTGATCCAGGACGAAATCATTCAGCTGGTCGATGCGCAGAATCGCCCTTGTGGCACGGCACCACGTCGCTTGATGCGACGCTACCGCTATTGGCACCGTGCGACCTATGCCTTCGTGCTCAATGGCCGCGGTGAGCTGTGCATCCAGAAGCGTACCCTGAGCAAGGAAGTATTCCCCGGCTATTTCGATCTCGCCAGCGGGGGTGTTGTCGGGGCCGGTGAGGCCGTGCAGGTGGCTGCCCGTCGCGAGCTGGAGGAAGAGATTGGCGTGCGCGGCGCGCCGCTCAAGCATTGTTTCGATTTCTGCTACACCGACGCGACCAACCATGTCTTCGGCAGTGCATATCTGGTGCATTACGATGGCCCGCTGACGCTGCAGGCCGAAGAAGTGGCAGATGCCTTCTGGGTCACGCCTGCCGATGCGCTTGCGTTGCATCCTTCAACGCCTGATAGCCGTATGGCCCTTGAGCGCCTGATTCGTGAAGGCTTTCTGAGTGAGAGCCTGAGCCGATGATCTTCGCTTTTCCTTGTCGAGCCTGGGCAGCAACGCCGCTGGCCCTGCGTCATCTGGCGTGTGCTGCCCATGGTGATGGCCGCATCTCCTCCTCCCCACTTTGTTCTGGAGTCTTTGCATGAATGCCAAGGTATCGCCACAGCAGCTGGAAGAGGTGGAAGCCGCATTGTCGACCGTGCTGGCGGGCAAGCCGCGCCAGATCCGTCTGGCGCTCTGTTGTCTGCTGTGCCGTGGTCATGTCCTGATCGAGGACTTGCCGGGGCTGGGCAAGACGACGCTCGCCCAGGGGCTGGCGCGTCTGATCGGAGCGGACATGCAGCGGGTGCAGTTCACCAGCGATCTATTGCCCGCTGACATTCTCGGCGTGTCGGTATTCGACCCGCGTGAGGGCAACTTCCGCTTCCATCCCGGCCCGGTGTTCCACTCGCTGGTGCTGGCGGACGAGATCAACCGTGCCACGCCCAAGACTCAGAGCGCGTTGCTGGAGGCGATGGAAGAGCGTCAGGTCACGGTGGAGGGCGAGACCCGTCGCCTGCCAGAACCGTTCTTCGTGATCGCGACCCAGAATCCGCTCCAGCAATCTGGCACCTTCCCGCTGCCGGAGTCCCAGCTGGACCGCTTCCTGATGCGGCTGTCATTGGGCTACCCGGAACCCGCAGCTGAGCGCGAGATTCTCAAGGGCAATGCCGGGCGACAGCATATTGAGGCGCTGCGACCCTTGTTGCTCGTCTCGGTGCTCAAGGAGTGGCAGGCCGCCGTGGACCGTGTGCGTCTGTCTGACCCGCTGCTGGATTATCTGCAGGCGCTGGTGGCGGCGACGCGCAGCTCGCCGGAAGTGGCCTATGGTCTCTCGACGCGCGGGGTGCTGGCGCTGGCCAGTGCTGCGCGTGGCTGGGCACTGCTGGCAGGACGTGACTATGTGCTGCCGGAGGATGTGCAAGCGGTCTGGGCGCCCGTCGTGGGGCACCGCCTCAGCGAAGGCAGTGTTGCCGAAGGTGAAGCCGTGGCGCGCCATCTGCTCGGGCAGGTGGCGGTGGTGCCTGCATGACCCAGGTGGCGAAGCCCGGCGCATGGACGCGCGTGAAAGCCCGCATGCTGCGCAAGATGTCGATTGGCGGAGGCGAGGCGCTTCATCACGCGCGCTTGATGATCTTGCCGACGCCCTTCGGGCTGTTCTGGGCGGTGCTGGTGATCCTGCTGCTGCTGTTGGGGATCAATTACGAGAACTCGCTGGCGCATGGCCTGTCCTTCTGGCTGTTTGCCGTGGCAGTGGTCAGCATCTTTCGCAGCTGGCGCAATCTGGCGGGCGTGCGAGTGCAGCTGATCGCCGATGGTGAGGCATTTGCGGGCAATACGTTGCGCGTCATGGTGCGCCTCACCGGTCGGGCTCGCTCACATGCCATCGATGTGCGACTGGGAGAGGCGCGCCAGCGACTCGAGATCCATGACGGCGAAGGCAGTGCGCCGCTGGAGCTGGCGGCCTTTCAGCGTGGCCAGTTCTCATTGCCGACGCTGACGCTGGAGTCGCGCTGGCCGTTGGGACTGGTGCGCCTGTGGGCCTGGGTCGCGATCGACACGCCGGTCCTCGTCTATCCACAGCCAGAGCTTCCCTCCACCCCGCAGGGCAGTCGTTGTACGCTCGAGCAGATAGAGCTGGGCGATTTCGCCGGGCTGCGCCGCTATGTCCCGGGTGATGCGCCAGCGCATATCGCCTGGAAGCACTGGGGGCGCAGCGGCGAGCTGGTCACCAAGCGCTTCGAGACGCCTGCGCGTCCCTCGCTGTGGCTGGATTACGAGGCCTGTCGTGGCGACATGGAGCAGCGGCTCTCGGAGCTCACGGCGCGCGTGCTGGCGGCGGAAGGCGCCCAGGCGACCTATGGTCTGCGACTGCCGGGCCAGACATTGGCCATCGCCAGTGGCGGGGCGCATCGTCGTCGAGTGCTTGAGGCGTTGACGCTGTTCGGCGGCGAGCAGAGGTTGCCATGGTCCGCCCAGCTGGCGGCCAGTGAGGCCGCCGAGCGAGCTGGCGCGAGTCGTCCCTTGAGTCAGGAGGGCAGCGCATGAGCCTGTCGACAGCCAAGGCCTCCCCGGGACGCGCCTCCCTGGGCCGCTCCTCAAAGGACGAGCTTTCCCGTGGCACATCTTCTACTTCCTCCAGCGCCAGACGACGCTGGTGGCAGCGCAAACCGCTGACGCCTGATCAGGCGCTGGGCTGGCTTGAGCTGCGCCATCTGTTCATCGGCCAGTGTCTGGTGCTGGCGCTGCATGTGCTGTGGATGCCGGTGTGGCTTGCCTTGCCGGCCTTGCTGGCGGCGTTGTGGCGCTTTCAGCAACTCCGGGCGCGAGTTCCGCGCGCTGGCATCCTGTTGCGACTGGCGGCGGTGGCAATGGTCGCGGCGGGCCTGTTTCTCGAATACGGCCAGATGCTGCGCCTGGAGGCGATGATCGGCCTGCTGGTCGGCATCTATCTGCTCAAGCTGCTGGAAACGGACAGCCTGCGCGATGGTCGCGTGGTCTGCGGGCTTGGCTTCGTGGTGCTGGCGGCGGCCTTCCTGCATGACCAGGGGCCTTTGATGGCGGCGGCCTCGGTCATGGCCGCGGCGTGGCTGGTCGGCGGGCTGGTGTTGATCGCCGGCGCACGCGAGCGTCGCGAGGCCATGCGGGAGACAGCCTGGCTGATGGGGCTGTCCCTGCCGCTGATGCTGGGCTTGTTCGTGCTCTTTCCCCGCTTGCCGCCGCTGTGGAACGTGCCGCAGCTCAACGAGGCCACCACGGGGCTTACCGACAGTGTCTCTCCCGGCGATATCGCCGCCCTGGGTCGCAGTGATGCCCTGGCGTTTCGGGCGCGTTTCGACAACGGACTGCCTGCGGCCTCCCAGCGCTACTGGCGTGTGTATACCCTGAGTCTGTTTGATGGCGTGCGCTGGTCGCGCGCTACGCCGGAGCGTCTTCAGGAGGCACTGGGCGGGCCGGCCGAGCGCTACGTTCAGCGCGGGACGCGTATGGAGGGGGAAGTCGCGCGTCACCGCTATGAGCTGCTGCTGGAGCCGGACCCGCGCCCCTGGCGGCCGAGCCTCGGCGCGCCACTGACGACCAGCCGTGAGGCCCGCTACCTGATCGACGGCACCCTTGAGGGGCTGGCGTCACTCAATACCCGCGAGCTGTTGGAGATGTCTTCCTCCGGCGCGCCACCGACAACGGCTCCGCAATGGATGCAGCGCCTTGATCAGCTGTTGCCCGATGATGGCAACCCGCGTGCCCGCGAGTTCGCTCGCGATCTGATGCGGGAGTCGGGGGGAGATCCGCAGGTCTTCCTGCAACGCCTTTTCCAGTATTTCAATCGCCAGCCTTTCCACTACACCCTGACGCCACCGCGCCTCGAGGGGCTCAGCCGTGTCGATGATTTCCTGTTCGACAGCTTGCGGGGCTATTGCACCCATTACGCCTCTACCAGCGTTTTTCTGGCACGTGCTGCCGGACTGCCGGCGCGTATGGTCGCGGGTTATCTGGGCGGCGAGGCACAAGGCGATGGCATCGGTGGGCCGCAGGAATTGAGCATCCGTCAGTATGACGCCCACGCCTGGGTCGAGGTGTTCTATGCCGGTCGCTGGCATCGATTTGATCCCACCGCGGCGGTGGCTCCCGAGCGAATCTCGCAGGGGGCGCTGAGCCTGCAGGGGCAGCCGGGCTTCATGGCCGATGCTGGCTTGCGCGCCTTCACGCTGAATAATTCATTGCTCAGTGATCTGAGACGGCAGTGGGAGCGTTTCGAATACCGCTGGCAACGCAGCGTGGTGGGGTTCCGTCTCGACGAGCAGCGAAATCTCTGGAAGCGACTGTTTGGTGACTTCCGCTGGGAATGGCTTGTCTGGGGTGTGCTCGGGCTGCTGGCCAGTGTGGTGCTGGCAGGCGTGGCACTGGTGTTGTGGTCTGGCCGTGAGGTGTCAGCGCACGCAGGTGTGCGAGCCTACCGCAGGTTGGTGAAGCGGCTGGAGCGTACGGGCCATGGCCCCCACGTGGGCGAGGCTCCCGGCAGCCACTTGCGCCGTATTGCCCAACAGCAGCCGCAGAATGTAAGAGTATTGTTACATTTGGCAGATTTGATTGAACAATGGCTATACAACGATGCTACGGTATTAGCGAGTTCTCATGGTGAAGCATCATCCTTGCGTAGTGTTCGGCGCCAGTGGTCTGTGCAGTCTCGCAAGATTCGCTAAATCACAATGATGACTTTTATGAGTGTTACTTATTGATTTAAAGAGGTTTTTCCGAATTAGATATCTCATCCTTGTAGCGCGATAGCGCTACTGAAAATTGCTAGGTTGCGGTAAGTGTTGTTGTGTATCAAAATGTAACTATCCGTTCTTGTCTATCATGCCATCGCTCCCCCTTCGCAGCATGATGTAGCACCTTTCCCCAGCAGGAGTATGTCCCCATGGTCCAGGTCATTCGCACAGAAGGCACAGTACTTGTTGCTTCCTCCACCAACGAGGCGCAGCGTGTCGTCAAAGGAATGACGCTTGAATCTACAGCCACTCTGGTCGCACCGCAGGGCGCGATCGTGGTGCTGGAAGACGGCACCCAGCTTGTGGTGCCGCAGGGAGCGCCGATCGGCGTTGAGGTGTTGCTGGCCGAGTCGCGTGGGGAAGCGCCTGTTGACCCGGCAGTGGAAGCGTTGCGCGAAGCGATCGCTCGTGGCGAAGACCCGACCGCGATTCAGGAAGCTCCCGCAGCCGGTGAGAGTGGCGGTGCGCCGGGCAGCAGTCGTAGTGGTTTCCTGGATGCCTCTGGGGTGGGGCGCGAAGGGCGTGTCGAACGGACCTCCTATGAATATGAGGGCGGCTTTACCGACCCGGAATTCAATGATGAGGACGAAGATGGCCTGGGGCTGGATCTTGATCCGACACTGCCCACAGAGGTCGTGCTGTCCTTGTCGGTCGATGCCCCGGCACTGACCTCCGACACCACGCCGACCATCGTCGGCACCACCGACGCCGAAGACGGCAGCACCGTCACGCTGGTCATCACCGACAGCGACGGCAACGAGCAGACCGTCACCGCCACCGTCGAGAACGGCACCTATACGGTTGACGCTGAAACGCCGCTGAGCGAAGGCGAGTACAGCGTCGAGGCTTCGGTCACCGATCCGGCCGGCAACACCGCGACCAGCAATGACGTAGGCGAGATCGACGCAAGCGCGCCGGCGCTGACCGTCGATGCTCCCGCGCTGACCTCCGACACCACGCCGACCATCGTTGGCACCACCGATGCCGAAGACGGCAGCACCGTCACCCTGGTCATCACTGACAGTGATGGCAACGAGCAGACCGTCACCGCGACCGTCGAGAATGGCACCTATACGGTTGACGCTGAAACGCCGCTGAGCGAAGGCGAGTACAGCGTCGAGGCCTCTGTCACCGATCCGGCCGGCAACACCGCGACCAGCAATGATGTAGGCGAGATCGACGCAAGCGCGCCGGCGCTGACTGTCGATGCCCCGGCACGGACCTCCGACACCACGCCGACCATCGTCGGTACCACCGATGCCGAAGACGGCAGCACCGTCACCCTGGTCATCACTGACAGCGATGGTAACGAGCAGACCGTCACCGCGACCGTCGAGAATGGCACCTATACGGTTGACGCTGAAACGCCGCTGAGCGAAGGCGAGTACAGCGTCGAGGCCTCGGTCACCGATCCGGCCGGCAACACCGCGACCAGCAATGACGTGGGCGAGATCGACGCAAGCGCGCCGGCGCTGACCGTCGATGCTCCCGCGCTGACCTCCGACACCACGCCGACCATCGTTGGCACCACCGATGCCGAAGACGGCAGCACCGTCACCCTGGTCATCACTGACAGTGATGGCAACGAGCAGGCCGTCACCGCGACCGTCGAGAATGGCACCTATACGGTTGACGCTGAAACGCCGCTGAGCGAAGGCGAGTACAGCGTCGAGGCCTCTGTCACCGATCCGGCCGGCAACACCGCGACCAGCAATGACGTGGGCGAGATCGACGCAAGTGCGCCGGCGCTGACCGTCGATGCACCGGCGCTGACCTCCGACACCACGCCGACCATCGTCGGTACCACCGATGCCGAAGACGGCAGCACCGTCACCCTGGTCATCACTGACAGCGACGGCAATGAGCAGACCGTCACCGCGACCGTCGAGAATGGCACCTACAGCGTCGATGCCGAGACACCGCTGAGCGAAGGCGAGTACAGCGTCGAAGCCTCGGTCACCGATCCGGCCGGCAACACCGCGACCAGCAATGACGTGGGCGAGATCGACGCAAGTGCGCCGGCGCTGACCGTCGATGCACCGGCGCTGACCTCCGACACCACGCCGACCATCGTCGGTACCACCGATGCCGAAGACGGCAGCACCGTCACCCTGGTCATCACCGACAGCGACGGCAACGAGCAGACCGTCACCGCCACCGTCGAGAACGGCACCTATACGGTTGACGCCGAGACGCCGCTGAGCGAAGGCGAGTACAGCGTTGATGCCTCGGTCACCGATCCGGCCGGCAACACCGCGACCAGCAATGACGTGGGCGCCCTGATTGGCGGCGATTCTGGAGAGGTAACGGAGGATGGCGTTACCGAAGCTTCCGGCGCGCTTGTCGATGTCGAAAGTACTGATGTTGTCGCTGGCACCCAAAGCGATGATTACGGCACTTTCAGCGTCAGCGAGGCAGGGGAGTGGACCTACACCCTCGATAACGATGCCGCTGTCGTTCAGGGGTTGAATGAAGGTGACACTGTCAGCCAGTCGTTCGTGGTCGAGCTGAGCGATGGCTCGACCACCACGGTCGACATCGTCATCACTGGCGTGGATGACTCGGCGCCGACGATCACCTCGCTGGATGACCAGTCGGTCACTGAGGCGACCGGTGCGACCGTCACCGGCAGCTTCACGGTCGCCGCCACTGCCGGCATCGATACCGTCACCGTGAATGGCACTGACATCACCGGCGCGTCCGAGGCCGATCCGGTCGAGCTCACCACCAGCGAAGGCACCCTGAGCGTGACCGGCTATGACGCCGACACGGGCACCGTGACCTACAGCTACGTCGAGGATGGCGAGAGCGAAGATCACACCGGCGGCGACATCACCGACAGCTTCACCGTCGTGGTCACCGACATCACCGGGCAGAGCAGCACTGACAGCCTGGATATCGCGATCCTCGATACCGCGCCAGAGGCCAACGCCGACGCCCGCAACATCGGTGAGGACACCACCACGGCACTCGACGGCAACGTCATCGACGGCGCCAACGACACCGCCGACACCCTGGGGGCCGATGCCACCACGGTCACTGCCGTCGACGGCAGCACCGTCACGGCAGATGCCGCCGCAGTCGTCACCGGCGACTACGGCACGCTGACGCTCGAAGCCGACGGCAGCTACAGCTATGTGCTCGACAACAGCAATGCCGAGGTCCAGGGCCTGGATGACGGCGCGTCACTGACCGACGTCTTCAGCTACACGATCACCGACGCCGATGGCGACACTTCCAGCACCACGCTGACCATCACCGTCGACGGCTCCACCGATGGCGCGCCGACCATCACTGATATCAGCGAGCCGGTCGACAACAGCGTCACCGAAGCCACCGGCGACACCGTCACCGGCAGCTTCACGGTCGCCGCCACTGCCGGGATTGCCACGGTCACCATTGCTGGCGTCGATGTGGATACGCCGGTCGACATCACCAATGCGACCGAGGCCAACCCGGTGGTCATCGAGGGGAGCGAAGGCACCCTGAGCGTGACCGGCTATGACGCCGGCACCGGTGAGGTGACCTACCGCTACGTCGAGGATGGCGAGACCGAGGATCACTCGGGCGACGACATCACCGACAGCTTCGCGGTCGTGGTCACCGACATCACGAACGCCAGCACCACGGACAGTCTCGACATCGCGATCCTCGATACCGCGCCGACGGCCAATGCCGACACCGGCACCATCGCCGAGGACACCTCTGACGCCCTGACCGGCAATGTCATCAGCGGGTCCGGTGACAGCACGGATGCCGATGCGGCCGCCGATGCCCTGGGCAGCGACACGCCGACCCTGGTCACCGGTGTCGTGACAGGCACTCTGGAGGACGGTGACGCGCTTGCGGCAAACGTCAGCGACACGACCGGTACCGAGATCGCCGGCAGCTACGGCACGCTGACCCTCAACAGTGACGGCAGCTACAGCTACGCGCTGGACAACAGCAATGCCGAGGTCCAGTCACTGAACGATGACAGCGACCCGCTGATCGACGTCTTCACCTACGGCATCACCGATGCCGATGGCGATGCCTCGCGCACCACGCTGACCATCACCGTCACGGGCTCGACCGATGCCGCGCCGGTCATCACCGGCACGGACGACAACAGCGTCACCGAAGCCACTGGCGACACCGTCACCGGCAGCTTCACGGTCGCCGCCACTGCCGGGATTGCCACGGTCACCATTGCTGGCGTCGATGCGGATACGCCGGTCGACATCACCAATGCGACCGAGGCCGACCCGGTGGTCATCGAGGGGAGCGAAGGCACTCTGAGCGTGACCGGCTATGACGCCGATACGGGCACCGTAACGTACCGCTACGTCGAGGATGGCGAGACCGAGGATCACTCGGGCGGCGACATCACCGACAGCTTCGCGGTCGTGGTCACCGACATCACGAACGCCAGCACCACGGACAGTCTCGACATCGCGATCCTCGATACCGCCCCGGTCGCCAACGCCGATACGCGCAACATCGGCGAAGACACCACCACGGCACTCGACGGCAACGTCATCGACGGCGCCAATGACACCGCTGACACCCTGGGCGCGGACGCCACCACGGTCACTGACGTCGATGGCAGCACCGTCACGGCCGATGCCGCGGCAGTCGTCACCGGCGACTACGGCACGCTGACGCTCGAAGCCGACGGCAGCTACAGCTATGTGCTCGACACCACCAATCCGGCCGTGCAGTCGCTGGATGATGGCGCGTCACTGACCGACGTCTTCAGCTACACGATCACCGACGCCGATGGCGATACCTCCAGCACCACGCTGACCATCACCGTCGACGGCTCCACCGATGGCGCGCCGACCATCACTGATATCAGCGAGCCGGTCGACAACAGCGTCACCGAAGCCACCGGCGACACCGTCACCGGCAGCTTCACGGTCGCGGCCACCGCCGGCGTTGCCGCTGTCACCATCGGTGGCATCGACATCAGCGACGCCAGCACCACGCCGGTCGAGATCACCACCGACGAAGGCACCCTGACCGTGACCGGCTACGACGCCGGCACCGGTGAGGTCACCTATAGCTACGTCGAAGATGGTGCGAGCGAAGACCACGCCGACGGCGACATCACCGACAGCTTCACCGTCGTGGTCACCGACATCACCGGGCAGAGCACCAGCGACAGCCTGGACATCGCGATCCTCGATACCGCCCCGGTCGCCAACGCCGACGCCCGCAACATCGGTGAGGACACCACCACGGCACTCGACGGCAACGTCATCGACGGCGCCACCGACACCGCTGACACCCTGGGCGCGGACGCCACCACGGTCACTGACGTCGATGGCAGCACCGTCACGGCTGATGCCGCGGCAGTCGTCACCGGCGACTACGGCACGCTGACCCTCAACAGTGATGGCAGCTACAGCTATGTGCTCGACAACAGCAATGCCGAGGTCCAGGGCCTGGATGACGGCGCGTCACTGACCGACGTCTTCAGCTATACGATCACCGACGCCGATGGCGATGCCTCCAGCACCACGCTGACCATCACCGTCGACGGCTCGACCGATGGCGTGCCGACCATCACCTCGCTGGATGACCAGTCGGTCACTGAGGCGACCGGCGGCACCGTCACTGACACCTTACAGGTGGAAGCGGATGCCGGCATCGCCAGCGTCACCGTGAATGGTACTGATATCACCGGCGCGACCGAGACCGATCCGGTCGAGATCACCACCGTCGAAGGTGTCCTGAGCGTGACCGGCTATGACGCCGACACGGGCACCGTGACCTACAGCTACGTCGAGGATGGCGAGAGCGAAGATCACACCGGCGGCGACATCACCGACAGCTTCACCGTCGTGGTCACCGACATCACCGGGCAGAGCACCAGCGACAGCCTGGATATCGCGATCCTCGATACCGCCCCGGTCGCCAACGCCGACGCCCGCAACATCGACGAAGACACCACCACGGCACTCGACGGCAACGTCATCGACGGCGCCAGCGACACCGCCGATACCCTGGGGGCCGATGCCACCAGCGTGACCAGCGTCACGCCGGACGGCGGGAGTGCATCCGACGTCACGGCCGATGCCGCCGCAGTCGTCACCGGCAGCTACGGCACGCTGACCCTCGAAGCCGACGGCAGCTACAGCTATGTGCTGGACAACAGCAATGCCGAGGTCCAGGGCCTGGATGATGGGGCGTCACTGACCGACGTCTTCAGCTACACGATCACCGACGCCGATGGCGATGCCTCCAGCACCACGCTGACCATCACCGTCGACGGCTCCACCGATGGCGCGCCGACCATCACTGACATCAGTGCCACGGCCGACAACAGCGTCACCGAAGCCACCGGCGATACCGTCACCGGCAGCTTCACGGTCGCCGCGGAAGCGGGCATCGATACCGTCACCATTGGTGGCATCGACATCAGCGACGCCAGCACCACGCCGGTCGAGATCACCACCGACGAAGGCACCCTAACCGTGACCGGCTACGACGCCGGCACCGGTGAGGTCACCTATAGCTACGTCGAAGATGGTGCGAGCGAAGATCACACCGGCGGCGACATCACCGACAGCTTCAGCGTCGTGGTCACCGACATCACCGGGCAGAGCACCAGCGACAGCCTGGACATCGCGATCCTCGATACCGCCCCGGTCGCCAACGCCGACGCCCGCAACATCGGTGAGGACACCACCACGGCACTCGACGGCAACGTCATCGACGGCGCCACCGACACCGCCGACACCCTGGGGGCCGATGCCACCACGGTCACTGCCGTCGACGGCAGCACCGTCACGGCAGATGCCGCGGCAGTCGTCACCGGCGACTACGGCACGCTGACGCTCGAAGCCGACGGCAGCTACAGCTATGTGCTCGACACCACCAATCCGGCCGTGCAGTCGCTGGATGATGGCGCGTCACTGACCGACGTCTTCAGCTACACGATCACCGACGCCGATGGCGATACCTCCAGCACCACGCTGACCATCACCGTCGACGGCTCCACCGATGGCGCGCCGACCATCACTGATATCAGCGAGCCGGTCGACAACAGCGTCACCGAAGCCACCGGCGACACCGTCACCGGCAGCTTCACGGTCGCGGCCACCGCCGGCGTTGCCGCTGTCACCATCGGTGGCATCGACATCAGCGACGCCAGCACCACGCCGGTCGAGATCACCACCGACGAAGGCACCCTGACCGTGACCGGCTACGACGCCGGCACCGGTGAGGTCACCTATAGCTACGTCGAAGATGGTGCGAGCGAAGACCACGCCGACGGCGACATCACCGACAGCTTCACCGTCGTGGTCACCGACATCACCGGGCAGAGCACCAGCGACAGCCTGGACATCGCGATCCTCGATACCGCCCCGGTCGCCAACGCCGACGCCCGCAACATCGGTGAGGACACCACCACGGCACTCGACGGCAACGTCATCGACGGCGCCACCGACACCGCTGACACCCTGGGCGCGGACGCCACCACGGTCACTGACGTCGATGGCAGCACCGTCACGGCTGATGCCGCGGCAGTCGTCACCGGCGACTACGGCACGCTGACCCTCAACAGTGATGGCAGCTACAGCTATGTGCTCGACAACAGCAATGCCGAGGTCCAGGGCCTGGATGACGGCGCGTCACTGACCGACGTCTTCAGCTACACGATCACCGACGCCGATGGCGACACTTCCAGCACCACGCTGACCATCACCGTCGACGGCTCCACCGATGGCGCGCCGACCATCACTGATATCAGCGAGCCGGTCGACAACAGCGTCACCGAAGCCAGCGGCGACACCGTCACCGGCAGCTTCACGGTCGCGGCCACCGCCGGCGTTGCCGCTGTCACCATCGGTGGCATCGACATCAGCGACGCCAGCACCACGCCGGTCGTGATCACCACCGATGAAGGCACGCTGACCATCACCGACTATGCGGCTGATGGCACCGTGACCTACACCTACGCCGAGGATGGCGCGAGCGAAGACCACGCCGACGGCGACATCACCGACAGCTTCACCGTCGTGGTCACCGACATCACCGGGCAGAGCAGCAGCGACAGCCTGGATATCGCGATCCTCGATACCGCCCCGGTCGCCAACGCCGACACCCGCAACATCGGTGAAGACACCACCGCGGCACTCGACGGCAACGTCATCGACGGCGCCAGCGACACCGCCGATACCCTGGGGGCCGATGCCACCAGCGTGACCAGCGTCACGCCGGACGGCGGGAGTGCATCCGACGTCACGGCCGATGCCGCCGCAGTCGTCACCGGCAGCTACGGCACGCTGACCCTCGAAGCCGACGGCAGCTACAGCTATGTGCTGGACAACAGCAATGCCGAGGTCCAGGGCCTGGATGATGGGGCGTCACTGACCGACGTCTTCAGCTACACGATCACCGACGCCGATGGCGATGCCTCCAGCACCACGCTGACCATCACCGTCGACGGCTCGACCGATGGCGTGCCGACCATCACCTCGCTGGATGACCAGTCGGTCACTGAGGCGACCGGCGGCACCGTCACTGACACCTTCCAGGTGGAAGCGGATGCCGGCATCGCCAGCGTCACCGTGAATGGCACTGATATCACCGGCGCGACCGAGACCGATCCGGTCGAGATCACCACCGTCGAAGGTGTCCTGAGCGTGACCGGCTACGACGCCGACACCGGTGAGGTCACTTATAGCTACGTCGAGGATGGCGAGAGCGAAGATCACACTGCCGGCGACATCACCGACAGCTTCAGCATCGTGGTTACCGACATCACCGGGCAGAGCAGCAGCGACAGCCTGGATATCGCGATCCTCGATACCGCCCCGGTCGCCAACGCCGACGCCCGCAACATCGACGAAGACACCACCACGGCACTCGACGGCAACGTCATCGACGGCGCCAGCGACACCGCCGATACCCTGGGGGCCGATGCCACCAGCGTGACCAGCGTCACGCCGGACGGCGGGAGTGCATCCGACGTCACGGCCGATGCCGCCGCAGTCGTCACCGGCAGCTACGGCACGCTGACCCTCGAAGCCGACGGCAGCTACAGCTATGTGCTCGACACCACCAGCCCGGCGGTCCAGTCGCTGAATAATGGCGAGACGGAAGAAGACACGTTCACCTACGTGATCACCGACGCCGATGGCGACAGTGATACTGCCACGCTGACCATCACCGTCGACGGCTCGACCGATGGCGTGCCGACCATCACCGATATCAGCGGTGATGAGGCGGACCACAGCCTCACCGAAGCCACCGGCGACTCCGTCACCGGCAGCTTCACGGTCGCCGCCACTGCCGGCATCGATACCGTCACCGTGAATGGCACTGACATCACCGGCGCGACCGAGACCGATCCGGTCGAGATCACCACCGTCGAAGGTGTCCTGAGCGTGACCGGCTACGACGCCGACACCGGTGAGGTCACTTATAGCTACGTCGAGGATGGCGAGAGCGAAGATCACACTGCCGGCGACATCACCGACAGCTTCAGCATCGTGGTTACCGACATCACCGGGCAGAGCAGCAGCGACAGCCTGGATATCGCGATCCTCGATACCGCCCCGGTCGCCAACGCCGACGCCCGCAACATCGGTGAGGACACCACCACGGCACTCGACGGCAACGTCATCGACGGCACCAGCGACACCGCCGACACCCTGGGCGCGGATGCCACCAGCGTGACCAGCGTCACGCCGGACGGCGGGAGTGCGTCCGACGTCACGGCCGATGCCGCGGCAGTCGTCACCGGCAGCTACGGCACGCTGACCCTCGAAGCCGACGGCAGCTACAGCTATGTGCTGGACAACAGCAATGCCGAGGTCCAGGGCCTGGATGATGGGGCGTCACTGACCGACGTCTTCAGCTACACGATCACCGACGCCGATGGCGATGCCTCCAGCACCACGCTGACCATCAATATCACCGGCTCGGCCGACGCAGTGCCGGTCATCACGCTGGCTGACAAGGAAGTGACCGAGGCCACAGGTGAGACGGTCACTGACACCTTCGAGGTGGCAGCGGATGCCGGCATCGCCAGCGTCACCATCAATGGCACGGATATCACTTCGGCGTCAGTGGATAACCCCATCGTGGTTCCGGGTGCGACTGATGACGAAGGCACGCTGACCATCACGGGCTACGATTCCGGCACCGTGTCCTACACCTATGTGGAGGATGGCACGGCTGCGGATCACTCGGCTGGCGACGATAGCGTGTTCGACAACTACGCCGTGGTCGTCACTGACCTGGCTGGGCAGAGCACCAGCGACAGTCTTGACGTCAAGATTCTGGATACCGCGCCGACGGCCAAGCCGGATGAGCGCGGTATAGATGAAGATGCGACGGACGAGCTCACGGGCAACGTGATCGACGGTGCCAATGACAATGAGGACGTCCTGGGTGCAGATGCGCCGTTCATGGTCTGCAAACTGAACGATACCGGGATTGCCGACGGCGGCAGTGCCACGGTCACGGGCGACTACGGCACGCTGACGCTCAACAGCGACGGCAGCTATACCTACGTTCTGGACACCACCAAGACGCAGTCTCTGGCAGAGAATGAGCCGGCGGAAGACGTCTTCACCTATGTGCTGGAAGACAGCGATGGCGACTATTCCAGCACCACGCTGACCATCAATATCACCGGCTCGGCCGACGCAGTGCCGGTCATCACGCTGGCTGACAAGGAAGTGACCGAGGCCACGGGGGAGACGGTCACTGACACCTTCGAGGTGGCAGCGGATGCCGGAATCGCCAGCGTCACCATCAATGGCACGGATATCACTTCGGCGTCAGTGGATAACCCCATCGTGATTCCGGGTGCGACTGATGACGAAGGCACGCTGACCATCACGGGCTACGATTCCGGCACCGTGTCCTACACCTATGTGGAGGATGGCACGGCTGCGGATCACTCGGCTGGCGACGATAGCGTGTTCGACAACTACGCCGTGGTCGTCACTGACCTGGCTGGGCAGAGCACCAGCGACAGTCTTGACGTCAAGATTCTGGATACCGCGCCGACGGCCAAGCCGGATGAGCGCGATATTGATGAAGATGCGACGGACGAGCTCACGGGCAACGTGATCGACGGTGCCAATGACAATGAGGACGTCCTGGGTGCAGATGCGCCGTTCATGGTCTGCAAACTGGACGATACCGGAATTGCCGACGGCGGCAGTGCCACGGTCACGGGTGACTACGGCACGCTGACGCTCAACAGCGACGGCAGCTATACCTACGTTCTGGATACCACCAAGACGCAGTCTCTGGCAGAGGGTGAACCGGCGGAAGACGTCTTCACCTATGTGCTGGAAGACAGCGATGGCGATTATTCCAGCACCACGCTGACCATCAATATCACCGGCTCGGCCGACGCAGCGCCGGTCATCACGCTGGCTGACAAGGAAGTGACCGAGGCCACGGGTGAGACGGTCACTGACACCTTCCAGGTGGATGCGGATGCCGGCATCGCCAGCGTCACCATCAATGGCACGGATATCACTTCGGCGTCAGTGGATAACCCCATCGTGATCCCGGGTGCGACTGATGACGAAGGCACGCTGACCATAACGGGCTACGATTCCGGCACCGTGTCCTACACCTATGTGGAGGATGGCACGGCTGCGGATCACTCGGATGGCGACGATAGCGTGTTCGACAACTACGCCGTGGTCGTCACTGACCTGGCCGGGCAGAGCACCAGCGACAGCCTTGATGTCAAGATTCTGGATACCGCGCCGACGGTCAAGCCGGATGAGCGCGATATTGATGAAGATGCGACGGACGAGCTCACGGGCAACGTGATCGACGGTGCCAATGACAATGAGGACGTCCTGGGTGCAGATGCGCCGTTCATGGTCTGCAAACTGGACGATACCGGGATTGCCGACGGCGGCAGTGCCACGGTCACGGGCGACTACGGCACGCTGACGCTCAACAGCGACGGCAGCTATACCTACGTTCTGGATACCACCAAGACGCAGTCTCTGGCAGAGGGCGAACCGGCGGAAGATGTCTTCACCTATGTGCTGGAAGACAGCGATGGCGACTATTCCAGCACCACGCTGACCATCAATATCACCGGCTCGGCCGACGCAGTGCCGGTCATCACGCTGGCTGACAAGGAAGTGACCGAGGCCACGGGTGAGACGGTCACTGACACCTTCGAGGTGGCAGCGGATGCCGGCATCGCCAGCGTTACCATCAATGGCACGGATATCACTTCGGCGTCAGTGGACAACCCCATCGTGATCCCGGGCGCGACTGATGACGAAGGCACGCTGACCATCACGGGCTACGATGCCGGCACCGTGTCCTACACCTATGTGGAGGATGGCACGGCTGCGGATCACTCGGCTGGCGACGATAGCGTGTTCGACAACTACGCCGTGGTCGTCACTGACCTGGCCGGGCAGAGCACCAGCGACAGCCTTGACGTCAAGATTCTGGATACCGCGCCTGTCGCCAATGACGACACCTACACCATTCGCGAAGATGATACGTCTCCGGATGGTGAGCCGGTGATCAACACCAGTGTCATTTTCAGTGTTGTCGGCGGCGGACAGGATGAGCTAGGCGCTGATGGCGTGACCATCACGCATCTCGATGGCATTTCACTGGCAGACAATGAGGGTAGCGTTACCGTCGATGGCAGCTACGGTAGCTTGACCATCAATACCGATGGCACCTTCAGTTATGACCTTGATGATGCGCGCGCTCAGGCACTGGGTGCCGGTGACCTCGTCAAGGAAGTATTCGAGTACACCATCCTGGATGCGGATGGCGACTCGGATACCGCCGACATCACCATCAATGTCCAGGGCTTGAATGACAAGCCGGTGGCCTATGACGACGGCCCGATCGTGGTCGAGGAAGATACTCCGGTCAGCGGCAACGTCCTGAACAACGACGTCGACGCCGATGGTGATGAGTTGAGCGTCGTCAGCTTCACTGTTGACGGGGTTATGTACGACCCGGGCAAGACAGCGGATCTTGGCGAAGTCGGCACACTTCTGATCAATGCTGACGGTACCTTCACCTTCACGCCCGGTGAGAATTACAACGGTCCGGTACCCGACACCACTTATGTGATCACGGATGGCACCGAGTTCGATGAAGCCATTCTCAGCTTCGAGGACGTCGCAGCGATTGATGACCCTGTCGTCATCAGTGCCGATGATGGCGCTGTTGCCGAAGATGGTGTGACGGAAGCTTCAGGTACGCTGACCGCGACCGATGTCGATAGTGATGCGCCGACGTTCACGCCGGCCACTGACGACAGCAGTCTCTACGGTACCTTCGCCGTCGATTCCGACGGCAACTGGACCTATACGCTGGATAACGACACTGCCGTTGTGCAGGGGCTGACATCTGCCGACACGATCAATGAGCAGTACATCGTGCAGCTCAGCGATGGCTCCAGCACGACAGTGGATATCGTCATCAAGGGAACTGATGATGCGCTGCCGGTCATCAGTTCACTGGAAGACCAGTCCGTCACCGAAGCGACCGGAAGCACGCTCACCAATACCTTTACCGTGTCAGCTGCAGCAGGTATCGCGGCAGTGACGATTGCTGGCGTGGATATCACGGATGCCAGCAACACACCGGTAGTGATCTCCAATCCAGATGGTGAAGGCACGCTGACCGTGACCGGCTACGACGCCGACAGCGGTGAGGTCACCTACACCTATGTGGAAGATGGCACAGCGGCTGATCACACAGATGGCGATGACAGCGTCGTCGATGGTTTCACCGTCGTGGTAACGGATCTGGCAGGCCAGAGCACCAGTGACAGTCTCGATGTCACGGTGCTGGATACGGCGCCGGTAGCCAACGCTGATACGCGAAGCATTGGCGAGAATCGCAATGCTGCCGTTGTCGGCAATGTCGTGGATGGCACATCGGCGACTGCCGATACTCTGGGTGCCGATGCGGTAACCGTGACTGCCGTCATCGCCGGAACGGAGGCTGCCCCGGTGAGTGATGGCGCGGCGGCCGTGATCACGGGTGAGCACGGCGAGCTGACCCTGGCGGCGGATGGCTCCTACAGCTATCAGTCAGCACGCGACGACCTTCAGTACCTGGCGGCCGGTGAGTCGGTCACGGATGTCTATACCTACGAGATCACGGATGCTGATGGTGATACCGCCACTACCACGCTGACGATCACCATCAAAGGTAGCAACGATGCGCCGGAGATCAGTGTCAGCAGTGGCGACAGTGCCGCCGCCAGCCTGACGGAGACGGATTCACCGCTGAGTGCCAGCGGGACTCTGTCGGTGGATGACGTGGATCTCAGCAATAGCGTGACGCCGAGCGTCACCGGCGTATCCAGTAATGGCGATACCGGCACGCTGGACAACGATGACCTGCTTGCGCTGCTGGGCGTGGATACCGGGGCCATCATCGATGACGAGAGCACTGAAGGTACGCTCAACTGGTCCTTCGACAGCAGCGCTGCCGGTGAAAGCTTCGACTACCTGTCTGCAGGCGAGTCGCTGGTCCTGACCTACACCGTCACTGTCACGGATACGGCGGGAGCGACAGCTACCCAGGATGTCACCATTACCATTCAGGGGACGAATGATGCCCCGGTGGTGACTGCGACTGAAGGCCGCGTCAGCGAAGAAGGGCTCGAAGGCGGTATCGCCGACAGCGATGCGGCTGATGGCTTCACGGATACCACCGATGCCACCACCGTCACCGGTACGGTTTCCGTCACGGATGTCGACAGTGACAGCGTGTCGCTGGTATTGACGGCTCCTGCCACGGCCATCACCTCCGGTGGCAGTGCGGTGACCTGGTCCGGCGGCGGCACCCAGTCAATGGTGGCAACCGATGCTGATGGCAATGAAGTCGCGACGGTGACCATCGATGACAGTGGCGCCTATACCTTCACTCTGAGTCAGGCGGTCGATCACTCGGGTGATGGTGAAGATGTCCTGTCTCTGGACTTCGGTGTGCTCGCAACGGATAGCGAAGGCGCCAGCTCCACCGGCACGCTGACCATCGGCATCGAGGATGATGCCCCCGAGCAGCAGGAAGCGCAGAGCTTCTCGTCCACCCTGGTGGATACCAATCTCACCATCGTGCTGGATGTGTCCGGCTCCATGGCGAGCGCAAGTGGGATAGGGACTCAGACCCGTCTTGAAAGTGCGATTGAATCTATCAAGACGCTGATCTCGGCCTACGACGATTTTGGGGATGTGCGCATCAATCTGGTGTCATTCTCGACCACAGCGACGTCTTACGCTGCCTGGATGACAGCGAGTGAGGCCGTGACTGTATTGGAAGGCCTCAGTGCCGGTGGCGTCACCAATTACGATGCAGCACTCGCTGAAGCGATGGAGAATTATGCGGAAGATGGAGCGCTGGAGTCAGCGCAGAATATTTCCTACTTCTTCTCCGATGGCACGCCATACGGTGCTGATGGCAATAGTAATGAACTCGACAATTCCCTCGATTACGACAGTGTTCAGTACTTTAGCGGTGGCCAGCTGATACCGGTTCGTGACCGCTCTGATACTGGCATCAGCAATACGGAAGAAGGGATCTGGACAGATTTCCTTGTGGACAATGGAATCAAGTCCTATGCCATCGGCATGGGGGCCGGTGTCTCCGAGGACAATCTGAATCCCATTGCCTATGACGGCTCAGCTGATGAAGATATTGATGCCGCTATCGTCACCAGTTTCTCGGACCTCGATGATAGTCTGGCCGCGACCGTGCAATCGCCTGTCAGTGGGCAACTTGTCTCGGGCAGCTCCGTGGATGGCAGTCTGCTGGGAGCGGATGGCGGTTATCTGCAATCGGTCACCGTGGATGGCACGACCTACAGTTATGACCCGGTTACCAACACCGTGTCTGCTACGGGGTCGGACAACAGCAGTTACGATGCGGACAGCCTGGAGTTGATCATCTCGACGGACCTGGGTGGCAGCATGCTGTTCAATCTGGGGAGCGGTGACTTCACCTACACGCCCCCGGATAACGTCAGCGAGCGCTCCACGGACAGCTTCGATTACGTGACGGTCGACAATGACGGGGATACCAACGCCTCAAGTGTCAGTATCGATGTCGACAAGCTGGCCGTGGTCATCGGTACCGATGGCAACGACACCCTGACGGGCGATGGCGATGGACCGTTCTATGCGGACTATCTGGTTGGCCAGGGTGGCAATGACACCCTGAGCGGTGGCGAGGGCAGTGATCGTCTGGAAGGCGGCAGTGGCAACGATACGCTGAGAGGCGGCACCGGCAACGATATCCTCTCTGGTGGTGAGGGCGATGATCTTCTGGTCGGAGGTGCCGGCAATGACATCCTGACCGGCGGCGATGGTGCCGACACCTTCCAGTGGCTGAGCGGTCATGACATCAACAGCGAAGGCGGCATGGCGACGGATACCATCACCGACTTCAGTGTCGCGGATGGCGATGTCATCGATCTGTCCGATCTACTTCAGTCCAACGATGATGCCGATACGCTCTCGAGCTTCCTGCACTTCGAGTCAGACGGAGAAGGTGGCACCAATATCGAGATCAGTGTCGACGGATCCGACGGCAGCAATATCACGCAAGAGATCAATCTGCAGGATGTCGACCTGACATCAGGTGGCGACACGGATACGCAGATCATTCAATCTCTGCTCGACAGCAACAGTCTCAAGACGAACGTTGACGGCTGAATCGATGTGATAGGGGAGATGGCTTAGGCTGTCTCCCCTTGCTGTATTAGACTTTGCCGTAGAGACATCTGCGAAGTGCCCTACTAAGGAGGACAGGTTGAGCGATCAACCCACGCCATTAAGACCGGAGCCCGTTGGCGAGAGGGAGGGCGACCCCCTTCTCAATGCGCTGGTCTTCATGGCGCGTTACCACGGCAATCCCAGATCTGCAGCAGTGCTGGTCGATGGTCTTCCCATGGAGGAAGGCCGTCTTCCCCTGGCGCTTGTCAGTCGTGCCGCGGCACGTGCCAATCTGAGTGCCAAACTGGTCAACCAGCAGATCACGGCCATCAGCGACATGCTGATGCCGTGCATTCTCATACTCAAGGAAGAGCGTGCTGTCGTCTTGCTGGAGGTCGACAACGACGCAGGCAAGGCCAGGATTCATCAGCCTGAGGCCGATGGTGATGAGCTGGTCGACATCGAGTCTCTGGCTGAGCGTCATGATGGGCGTGTCGTCTATCTCAAGCAGGAGCACCGCTTTGATGAACGCGCACCGGAAACGCTCAAGCAGAGTGATGGCCATTGGTTCTGGTCAACGCTGAAGCTGTCGCGGCCGATCTATCGTGACGTGATTCTGGCGTCGATATTGATCAACCTGTTCGCCGTGGCATCGCCGCTGTTCGTGATGAACGCCTATGACAAGGTCGTGCCCAATCTGGCCTTCAACACGCTGTGGGTCTTGGCGACGGGCATGGCGATCATCATGGTGTTCGACTTCGTGATGCGCCAGACACGTGCCTACTTCATGGACACGGCCGGCAAGAAGTCCGAGGTGTTGCTGACCTCGAAACTCTTCTCCAAGACCATGAACCTGCGGATGGAAGCGCGTCCCGGCTCCGTCGGTGGCTATGTGAAGCACCTGCAGGAGTTTGATTCGATTCGCGAGTTCTTCACCTCCGCGACCCTGACCACCCTGGTCGATCTGCCGTTTGCCCTGCTGTTCCTGCTGGTGATCTGGATCGTGGCGGGGCCATTGGTTCTGGTGCCCTTCGCTGCGCTCGTGATCTTGCTCGTCTACAGTCTGGCGATCCAGAAGCCGCTGCGCAGCAGCATCGAGCAGGGGTCGCGCCTGGCGACGGAGCGCAATGCGCGCCTCGTCGAAGCAGTCTCCGGCCTCGAGAGCCTCAAGCTTGCCAATGCTCAGGGCGAAACCCAGCGCCGGTATGAACGCGCCGTCGGGCAGATCGCGCATTGGGGGGTGAAAAGCCGCAACCTGACGACCTCTGTCAGCTCGCTGAGCATGTCGCTGACACAGGCCACCACGGTGGCGCTGGTCGTGTTCGGGGTCTATCTGATCGCGGATGCACGCCTGTCTGTCGGTGGCTTGATCGCCGCGGTCATGCTGTCCGGGCGTGCGTTGCAGCCGCTGGGGCAGTTGGCGTTGCTGATCACGCGTATCGGCCAGACGCGCAGTGCCATGAGTGCGCTTGAGCAGATCATGGCATTGCCGGAAGAGTCGGAAGATCGTCGTTACGTTCACCGCGAGCACCTGCAGATGCGCATCGAATTCGATCGCGTCGGCTTTGCCTATGCGCCGAATACGCCGCCTGCCGTGTCGGATATCTCATTGAAAATAAACCCAGGTGAGAGGATCGCGATCATCGGGCGTATCGGTGCTGGCAAGAGTACCTTGCAGCGTCTTGTCTCTGGCCTGTATCACGCCACGGCGGGCAGCGTTCGAATCGATGGACTGGATCTCAATCAGCTGCATCCCGCCGACGTACGTCGGCATATCGGTCATGCGGGCCAGGACAGTTCACTGTTCTTCGGCTCCATTCGCGACAACATCACCCTCGGCCAACCACACGCCAGTGACGTACAGATCGACCTCGCGGCTGATGCCTCCGGTGTGACCGAATTCACTCGTCATCACCCTGAAGGACTGGACCGTCAGGTGGGTGAGGGTGGGCGCATGCTCTCCAGCGGTCAGCGTCAGACGGTCTTGCTGGCACGCGCACTCTTGATGCGTCCTCCGCTCTTGCTGCTCGATGAGCCCGGGTCGCACATGGATAACCGCGCCGAGCTGCGCCTGCGCAGAATGCTCAAGTCCCTGCCACGCAGCCAGACGCTGCTGCTGGTCACCCACAAGAGCAGCATGCTCGACGTGGTAGACCGCGTCATCGTCATGGAAGGAGGGCGCATCGTCGCCGATGGTCCCAAGCAGCAGGTGCTGAGCGCCCTGAATGAAGGCCGTGTCGCCGGGCGCAAGCAGGAGGTGAATCGTGGCTAAGGCACCGATTGAGCAGCGTGACCTTCACCATCTCGATGATGTCAGTTCGGCCGTGTTGCTGGCGACTCCCTGGAAGTCGCGCATCCTGATCTGGATGGTGCTCGCATTCGTGGTCATCTTCATCATCTGGGCCAGCCAGGCGAGTCTGGAGGTCGTCACGCGCGGGTCCGGCAAGGTCGTGCCCTCGACGCACTTGCAGGTCGTCCAGAACCTGGAAGGCGGTATCGTGCGCGAGATCTATATCAAGGAAGGTCAGGTCGTCTCGGCGGGGGAGCCACTGCTGCGCATCGATGACACCAGCGCAGGTTCCGATCTGCGCGAGCGTGTCTCGACCCTCGATGGCCTGCAGGCCACCATCATGCAGTACGACACCGAGCTTGATTCCATCGAGGTCAACGCCTCCGCGGATGCCTGGAAGGATCAGGTGAGCGTGAAGAATATCGAGTTGCCGTTCGACGAAGAATTCAAGGCGCGCAGTCCCGCTCTGGTGTCGCGTGCGATGACGGCATATCGCACGCATCTGAATCAGCTCAACAGTGGCCTCAATGGCGCGCGTGAACAGATTCTGCAGAAGGAGCAGGAGTTGCGTGAGTTGAGATCGCGCATCAACAGTCTCGAGCGCAGCTATCAACTGTCACGTCGCGAGCTCGGCATGACGGCCCCGCTGGTGCGTGAAGGCGTGGTCTCTCAGGTGGACCTTCTCAAGATCCAGCGTGAGGTCAACGACCTGCGGGGTGATCTTGAGTCGGCGCGTCTGGCCGTGCCGGGCAAGCAATCGGAGCTGGATGAGGCCATCTCGAATCGGGTCGGCGTCGCGCAGGAATTCCGCTCACGTGCCGCGGAAGAGCTCGCCAAGACCCAGGCGGATCTGGGTCGCTTGCGTGAGGGGCGCACCAGTCTTCAGGACCGACTCGATCGTACTTTGGTGACCTCTCCGGTTCAGGGCGCCATCAAGACGCTGAATATCAATACCATAGGCGGCGTCATCGAGCCCGGGGAAGACCTGATGGAGATCGTTCCCATCGAGGATCAGCTGCTGGTTCAGGCGCGAGTCGCTCCCAAGGACATCGGCTTCCTGAGAATCGGACAGCCGGCCGTCGTCAAGTTATCTGCCTACGATTTCACCATCTACGGTGGATTGGAAGGCAAGGTCGATCAGATCAGTGCGGATACTGTGCAGGATGAAGAAGGCAACAGTTTCTACGAGATCAAGGTGCTGACGGAGCAGAACCACCTTGGCAGTGACTCGGATCCGCTCACGATCATCCCGGGCATGCAGGCCAGTGTCGATGTGATCACTGGCAATCAGACCGTACTGCAATATCTGATGAAGCCGATTCTGCGCGCCAGGCAAGGTGCCTTGCGTGAACGTTGATCAAGGATTTGATGGATTCGAGGGTAACTCATAATGAAAAAGACACTCTTGGCGTTGAGTATCGCCGCAGGGATGGGGTTTGGCGTTCAGGCTTCGGCTGCGACTCTTGAAGAGGCCGTATCCCGAGCGGTAATGGAAAACCCGCGCACGCGCGTTCAGGTTTCACGTCACATCCAGCGACTCGAAGAAGCCGAAACCCAGCGCGGGGCGTATCGCCCGACGGTGGATCTGACCGGCCGTCTGGGATATGGCAAGTTCGACTCGGAAGATGACGGCGTCAATGACGATGACGACTGGCACGATTACACGCGCCTTGATCTGACCATCCGTCAGCTGCTCTGGGACGGCAACACGACAATCGAGCGCATTCGCCAGGCCGAGACAGAGGCGGACTACCAGCGCCTGCAGGTCGCGGCCGAGGCCAATGACATCGCGCTGGATACGGCCGGTGCCTATCTGCAGGTCATGCGTGATGAGCTGATTCTCAAGTACGCACAAGCCAATCTCGAGGCTCACCGTCGTATCTCGAATGATATCGGGCGGCGTGCGGAATCCGGCCTTGGTGCGCGCAGTGACGTGCGTCAGGTGGATGGTCGTCTGGCCAATGCCGAAGCCAGCGTGCTGTCATCGATCAACAATCTCGAGGATTCCCGCTCTGCCTATCTGCGTCTGGTGGGCGAGATGCCGTCGGACCTCAGCATGCCGGGCATCGACACCAGCCTGCTCAGCGAGGATGTCGAGAGCGCCTACGTGCAGGCCAATCAGCGCAACCCGCTGTTGGCGGCAGCGCGGGTCTCCATTGATGCTGCCCGCCATGAAGTGAACGCCGAGAAGGGCGATAACTACCCCGAGTTCAGTCTCGAGGGCAATCGCACGCTGGACAATGATTATGATCAGGACAAGAGCAAGTCAGACGACTGGAGCGTCGAACTGGTCATGCGCTACAACCTGTATCGCGGTGGCCGTGATCAATCCGAGATCCGCGGTCGTCAGGCAGCGCTGGAAGCGGTCGAGCACGACAATGATCGCGTGATGCGCGATGTGCGTGACGAGATTCGTCTGGCATGGAATGCCCGCGAGAACCTCAAGCGCCAGATCGATTACCTGGAAAGTTATGTGCGTGCCGCGACCGATACCCGCGAGAGTTATCGCAAGCAATTCGATATCGGGCGCCGCACATTGCTGGACCTTCTGGATAGCGAGAGTGAGCTGTTCACCTCTCAACAGAACCTGATTCGCGCCCGTTTTGATCTGGAAACCGCCAACTATCGCCTGCTGTCGGCGACCGGCGCTCTGCTGGATTCCATGAATGTTGCCGTCCCCGTCCAACAACAGGGCTAAGCCACCCACGGCGCTCCCGAACCCTGGGTGCGCCGTTGCCATGCTGATGGTTGATGAGGAAATCAGATGAGTCTTTCGCGCCGCCTGTTTACCTTGATGTTGCTGGTATTGTTGGGGTTCTCCCTCGGTATCTTCTTCATCCAGGTCAACAACACCCGTGATGCATTGGCCGAACGACAACGCGTCGAACTCTCGAATCTCGCCCAGAGCCTGAGTCTCGCGCTGGTGCCACATGTAGAGCTTGGCGATGCCGCCAGTGCCGAAGCCCTGATACGTGCCACGGTGGATGGTGGTCATGTGCGCGATGCCAGGCTGGAGAGCGTGGCCATCGCGACACCCATCGCTTTCAATGTCGTGCGCGAGAGTCTGGCCCCGCAGTGGTTTCGTGACCTGATTCCCATGCCGGTGGAATCAGCGAGCCGCGAGCTGCCGGGTGGCTGGGCGTCGCTGGGCACGATCAGCCTGACCGGCGAATCTGCCCAGGGCTATGACCAGCTCTGGCAGCTGGCCAAGCGTCTGGCGCTGTGGCTGTTGCTGGGCGGTCTGATCACGCTGCTGATTGCCTCATTGGTCATGCGTCGTCTGCTGCGCCCGCTGGAGCGTCTATCGTCTCGCCTCAATGAGATGGAGACGCAGCGCTTCGACGCGCCGCTGGAAGAGACCAGCGTGGCGGAGCTCAAGGGCATCACCTCGGCGGTCAATCGTCTTGGGCAGCGCCTGCAGACCCAGTTCGAGGCTCAGGCCGCGCAGTTGGCGCGTCTGCAGCGCCAGGCGGAAGAAGACTCGGTATCGGGGCTTGGCAATCGTGGCTATTTGAACCGAGCGGTCGATGAGTGGCTGAGCGAGCCGATGGGTGGCAGCTTCGCGCTGCTGCGCGTGTCGCATATCGAGGTGGTGTATCGCGAGCAGGGCTACAAGGGGCGTGACGCCCTGGTGAAAGCCATCGCGCGCAAGTTGGAAGATCGCGAACTGGCGGGTGAGGCGATCATCGCCGCGCGTCTGGCCAATAGTGATTTCGGCCTGTTGCTGCCTGAAACCGACGAGACTCGGCTTCAGGAGTTTCTCACGCTATTGGCGGAGGACATCGACAATCTGCTGGATGCCAATCCGCTGGTGGATACTCCGCCGGAGAACTGTGCTCTTGGCGCCGTTCGGCGTGAGCCGGGCATGCAGCGCACCCAGATGTATGCCGTTGCAGATGCCACGCTTCGTCAGGCCATCGAGCAAGGGTCGGGCGTGGAACTGGCCCCTGCGGGTGGGCGTGCGCGTCCGCGAGGCGAGTGGCGCGAGATCATCGAAAAGGCCCTGGATTCCCCCAAGGGACTCGACTTCGTTGCCCAGCCGGTGTTGCTCAACGATGGTGGTGAGCTCCATCGCGAGCTGTTTGCCCGTCTGCGCGATGGTGATGAACTGCATCGTGCGGGTGATTTCCTGCCCGTGATTCGCCATTTCCGCATGGGGGCGCAGTTCGATCTGCGCGCTCTGGAGTGGCTGGCGTCCTATATCGACCGGATTGAAGTGCCCAGGCTGGCGCTCAACCTGACCGAAGAAACCTTCGACGATGAAGCCCGTTATATTGGTCTGCTCAACTGGTTGGCGGCGCATCCGCGCCTGTGCAAGCGTCTGGATATCGAGGTGTCCGAAAGCATCGCCCTCAGGCATCAGGAGCGTATCAAGATGCTGTTCCGACATGCTCGTCGTCTGGGGGCGCGGGGCGGCATCGACCGCTTCGCCCGAGAGCTGAAGGAGCTCAGCTATCTGTCGGCACTGCGGCCTGATTACGTCAAGATCGACCAGGCGTTCTTCAAGCGCGAAGATGTCGACACCGAGCTGTTGCAGAGTCTGTGCATGACCGCGCATCAGGTCGAGTCGCAGGTCATCGTGACCCGCGTCGAGTCCGAGGCGGATCAGGAGCGGGCGATGTCGCTGGGCGCAGATGGCTATCAGGGCTTCGTGTCACCGGCAGTCGATGTCATGGCAAGGCTCGCCAATCCAGCAGAAGATATGCCTCGCTAAGTGACATTCAGGGTGCCTCGACATGAATCATCGCCGCTGGTGGGAGGGTCTTGCGGCCGGGGTGCTGCTGGCGTTGTCGCTCGGTGCGGGTCTGGCACAGGCGGTGGATTCCCGCCAGTTCATCCAGATCTACGGGACAGGTGGCTGGAATCGTGTGCAGCAATGGCAGCAACTGTTGCAGCGGCTGGAGGGCGCGCCGATCAGGCGTCAGTTGAGCGAAGTGAACGATTTCTTCAATCGTCTCAACTTCACCGATGACCTCAGCGTCTGGGGAGCGACCGATTACTGGGCGACGCCGCAGGAGTTTCTGGGGGCAGGGGCCGGTGATTGCGATGACTTCGCCATGGCCAAGTACCTGACTCTGCGCGAGCTTGGCGTACCGGAAGACCGCCTGCGTCTGCACTACGTCAAGGCGCTCAGCCTCAACCAGTTCCACATGGTCGTGACCTATCAGGGCGCCAATACGCGCAATCCTGATGTACTGGACAACCTGAACAGTTCCATCCTGCCGGCCAGTGAGCGCACGGACCTGCTGCCTATCTACAGTTTCAATGGCAGTGCGCTGTGGATGAGCAAACGTCTGGAAGGGGGCAAGCGCATCAGCGACAGCCGAGGCCTTTCAAGTCTGTCTGATTGGCAGAAGCGCCGCGCACAAGGGGTGCTGAGAGTGCCGCGTCACAAACGGCCATGAGCCTGGCGGCGAAAGCCCCCTCGAGGAATGGCGATTGAGCTCTGCCAAGCACTGCTAAGCACTACAGCACGACAAGACACCCCGTGACCTTCCGGTCGCGGGGTGTCTTGCCATTCGGGCGTTGCAGGCCAGAGCCCTCGTCAGCTGCCCCGTGCAGATTGCGGGGCGCGCATTAGCGGGGCGTATTGCCGCGCAGGTGCAGTATCTCGAGCAGATTGCCGTAGCGATGGCGACTCGGCATCGTGGCCAGCCCCGAAAACAGCAGCCAGAACATGCGCCGGCCACGTGTCAGACGATGCGTATGCTGCAGCAGGCGTGACAGCAGCTGGCTGTCATCGAAGCCCTTGAAGTTGGGCGTCATGCTGACCTGTTCTCGCACCAGTACCGGGGCCATCTCCAGACGATAGAGCTTTTCCAGTTCCTGAAAGCTCAGCCCCTGGGCTTCGACGACTTCTGCCATGTGCTGATACTCGGCTTCACGTGGGTCGCGCTCCAGCCACAGTGGAGACAGCGCCAGCCAGATGTCCTGTCGGCGCTCGAGCAGGGCGGCCACATCGGGGGCGAGGTGAGCGTTCTGATCGTTCATGAAAACATCCTGGGCAGAGCCTGTCGGACAGTGCGGCTGGCAACCAGCGGCGAATGCAGGACGGCAGTGGAATGGCAGTACGTGAAAAGGCCTACATGATACGGCAGCCGCCGCGGCTGGCTCCAGTGATATGCAGGCAGATGGCGGATCATGACGGCAGGGCGGACAGCGTCGCCGACAGCCGCTAGAATAGCGCCCATGAGCTGGCACTGAGCCTGCTTTACGGGATTCGAACGCCCTATTTCACGATACGCTTCACCACCCAAGGACGGCCATTGCCTGCTGTCAGGGTGAAGCGAGTATCGCATCGGCGGGTACACGCCGGGCCAACAGCAAACGAGGTTCTTTACGTGATCATCAAACCCAAGGTTCGTGGCTTCATCTGCACCACCACACATCCCAAGGGCTGCGAGCAGAATGTCGCCGAGCAGATCGCCATCACCCGCAAGACAGTCGGTGACAAGCGTGACGGTGGTCCGAAGAAGGTGCTGGTGATCGGTTCTTCCAGTGGCTATGGCCTCGCGGCACGCATCACGGCAGCCTTCGGTTATGGCGCCGATACCCTGGGCGTGTTCTTCGAGAAGCCGGGCACCGAGAAGAAGGCCGGCACCGCAGGCTGGTACAACTCTGCCGCCTTCGACAAGTTCGCCAAGCAGGAAGGCCTCTACAGCCAGGCCATCAACGGCGATGCCTTCTCGCACGAGACACGCGCCAAGGCCATCGAGCTGATCAAGGCCAACATGGGCGAAGTCGACCTCGTCGTCTACTCGCTGGCCTCTCCGGTGCGCAAGCTGCCGGACAGCGGTGAAGTGAAGCGCTCCGTGCTCAAGCCGATCGGCGAGACCTACCGCGCGACTGCCATCGACACCAACAAGGACACCATCATCGAAGCGGAGGTCGAGCCGGCCACCGAGCAGGAAATCGAAGATACCGTCACCGTGATGGGTGGTCAGGATTGGGAGCTGTGGATGCAGGCGCTGGACGACGCCGGCGTGCTGGCTGAGGGCGCCCGCTCCGTCGCCTTCAGCTACATCGGTACCGAGATCACCTGGCCGATCTACTGGCACGGTGCGCTGGGTCGCGCCAAGGAAGATCTGGACCGCGCCGCCGGCAGCATCCACGAGAAGCTGTCCGCCAAGGGCGGTCGTGCCCACGTGGCCGTGCTCAAGTCCGTGGTTACCCAGGCCAGCGCCGCGATCCCGGTCATGCCGCTCTACATCTCCATGGTCTACAAGATCATGAAGGAAAAGGGCCTGCACGAAGGCACCATCGAGCAGCTCAACCGCTTCTACGCCGAGCGCTTCTACGGCGAAGGCGAGATCGCCACCGACGAGTCCGGCCGTCTGCGTCTCGACGACTGGGAGCTGAAGGACGACGTCCAGCAGGCCTGTCAGGAACTGTGGCCGCAGGTCACCAGCGACAACCTGTTCGACATCACTGATTACGCCAGCTACAAGCAGGAATTCTTGAAGCTGTTCGGCTTCACTCGTGACGACGTCGACTACGATGCCGATGTCGCCACCGATGTCGAGTTCGATGTCGTTCAGATGTAAGAGCGCCTCAATATAAGCGCGCCTCGGCATAAGCGCAGAGGTCTTGGCAGCTCGCTGAGCGCTGCCCGCTGAGCGCTGCCCGCTGAGCGCTGCCCGCTGAGACCTGAGCGCTGCCCGCTGAGTACTGCACGTTGAGCACTGACGACGCCATCCTTCGGGGTGGCGTCGTCGCGTTTGGCGGCCTCATCTCGAGCGTCATGCCAGTGAGGGCCAGGCACAAGTGCCGGAGGCATGGCACAATATGGCGCCACCCTCACGCGACGGACCTCGACTCACACTCATGCCCGTGGATTCACTGGTTTCTCCCCAGGCCCAGCAACGCCAGATAGGCTTCGTGCTGCTGCCCGGCTTCTCGTTGTTGTCCCAGGCCTGTGCGCTGGAGCCCCTGCAGGTGGCCAACCAGCTCGCGGGGCAGACACTCTATCGGGCCGTCACTTTCGCGCTTGACGGGCGTGGCGTGGCGTCCGCGGCGGGCTTGAGCCTCTCGCCGGACAGTCTGGTCGCCAGTGATTCGCGCCATCTGGATGCCCTGTTCGTGTGCGGCGCTCAGCCGGCGGGCGAGGCAGGCCTGCAGGAGGTGGCCTCGAATCCCGCGCTGCTGGCCTGGCTCAAGCGTCTGGCCGAGCGTGGTGTGATGCTGGGTGGCATCTCCACCGGCACCCGTGAGCTGGCTCGCGCCGGGTTGCTCGATGGCTATCGTGCGACGATTCACTGGCAGCGCGCCGAATCCTTCCGCCGCGACTTCCCGCAGGTCAACGTCTCCCATCAGCTTTATGAGCTGGACCGCGATCGTGTCACCTGCGGCGGTGGCACCGCGGCGATGGACATGACGATGACGCTGATCGCCCAGCAGCATGGTCGCGCGCTGGCCGAGAAGGTCTCCGAGCACTTCGTCTGCGAGCGCATCCGGCTAGCGGACGAGCCACAGCATGTGCCGCTCAAGAACCGTTTCGCCCATGCGCCCCAGCCGCTGGTGGAGGCCGTGACGCTGATGGAGGCCAATATCGAGGAGCCGCTGTCCACCCACGAGATAGGTGAGCACCTCGGCATCTCGCGGCGTCAGCTGGAGCGGCTGTTCAAGAAGCATCTGCAGGCGGTGCCCAGCCGCTACTATCTGGATCTGCGTCTGGCGCGCTCGCGTCAGCTGCTGCGCGAGAGCGATCAGCCGATCGGCGAGATCGCGCTGGCCACCGGCTTTTCCAGCGCCGCTCACTTCTCCACGGCGTTTCGCAACCATTTCGGGCGCAGCCCCCGCGACGAACGTCTCATGCTGCAGGCCTGACACCTGCCCTGGATGACAAAAGTCGCCTCCTGACATAAGTCGTCGTCCTTTCGCTGAAAGTCTTTGTCATCTCGCCTCCCTATACTCGAGTGTCATGACCCGTGGCTTGCCGATCATCGGCCGGCCACGCCAAGACCCCGCGATGAGGAAGAGACGATGACCCAGCTGACCCGTGCCGATTTCGACCATGCCATGGTGCCCAACTACGCACCCCAGGCTGCCATTCCGGTACGCGGCGAGGGTAGCCGTCTGTGGGATCAGGAAGGTCGCGAGTACATCGACTTCGCCGGTGGCATCGCCGTCACCTCGCTGGGCCACTGCCACCCGGCGCTGGTCAAGGCGCTCAAGGACCAGGCCGACAAGGTCTGGCACCTGTCCAACGTCTACACCAACGAGCCGGCACTGGCGCTGGCCAAGGCGCTGACCGAGCGCACCTTCGCCGACAAGGTCTACTTCTGCTCCTCCGGTGGTGAGGCCAACGAGGCCGCGCTCAAGCTGGCGCGTCGTTTCGCCCACGACACCCATGGCGAGAAGAAGGACAAGATCATCTCCTTCCGTCAGTCCTTCCATGGCCGCACCTTCTTCACCGTCAGCGTCGGTGGCCAGCCCAAGTATTCCCATGGCTTCGGGCCGATTCCGGGCGGAATCCAGCACGCCGAATTCAACAATCTCGACTCCGTGCGCGAGCTGATGGACGATGACACCTGCGCGATCATCGTCGAGCCACTGCAGGGCGAGGGCGGCATCATTCCGGGCGAGCAGGCATTCCTCGAAGGACTGCGTGAGCTGTGTGACGAGCACGATGCGCTGCTGATCTTCGATGAAGTCCAGAGCGGTGCCGGGCGTACCGGCCACCTGTACGCCTACCAGCACTTCGGTGTGGTGCCGGACATCCTGACCACCGCCAAGGGCATCGGCGGCGGCTTCCCGCTGGGCGCCATGCTGACCACCGATCGTATCGCACCGGCCATGGCCATCGGCACTCACGGTTCCACCTACGGCGGCAACCCGCTGGCGTGTGCCGTGGGTCTGGCGGCGCTCGAGACCATCGACACCCCGGAAACCCTCGACGGTGTCGCGCACCGCCACCAGCTGCTGCGCAACGGCCTGGAAGGCATCGCCAAGCGTCACGGTGTCTTCAAGGAAGTGCGTGGCATGGGCCTGCTGATCGGTGCCCAGATGGCGCCGGACTACGCGGGGCGTGCCAAGGACATTCTCAACCTGGCGATGGAAGAAGGCCTGATGGTGCTGATCGCCGGTCCTGACGTGCTGCGTCTGGCGCCGTCGCTGGTGATCAGCGAAGAAGAGATCCAGAGCGGTCTCGACAAGCTCGACCGCGCCGTGGCGAACTTCGTCGCCGCCTCTGCATCTGCATGAGCAGCGCCATGAGCAGTGCCCCGATGCTGGTGGTGCGGCCTGCCGAAAGCCGCGATCTGCTCGCCCTCGAGCGGCTCGCGGCCACGGCCACGCCTCGCCTGACCAATCTGCCGGCACATCGTGACCGCCTCGAGGAGCGCATTCTGCGCTCCCAGCGCAGTCTGCGAGCCGAGATCGACTTCCCGGGCGACGAGATCTACTGCTTCGTGCTGGAAGATCTCGACACCGGCGAAGTGGTCGGTACCGCCTCGCTGCGCGCCGAGGCTGGCGCGCGGGAGGCCTACTACACCTATCGTCAGGAAACGCTGATCCACGCCTCGCAGCAGCTCAACGTGCGCCACGAAGTGCAGACGCTGTCACTGTCGCATGAGGTGTCGGATGCCACGCTGCTGTGCGCGCTGTCGCTGGATGCCCGCTACCGCGAGACGGATGCGGACAGCCTGCTGCGCCGCGCACGCCTGATGTTCATCGCCCAGTACCCGGAACGCTTCGCCACCGAACTGGCGGTGGCCTTCCCGGGCTATCTGGAAACGCGCGACGAGCGTCAGGTCAGTCCGTTCTGGGACAGCGTCGGCCAGCACTTCTTTGATCGTGATTTCAATGAAATCAATCAGATGGCGGGGGTGCGCTCCAAGAGCTTCATCGCCGAGGTCATGCCGCCGTTCCCGCTCTATCTGCCGCTGCTCACCCCCCAGGCGCGCGCCGCCATCGGGCGTGAGAATCCGCGCCATGAGTACGCCATGCAGGAGATGCTCGCCGAGGGCTTCTCGCGCTCGCGGCATGTCGACATCTTCGATGCCGGCCCCTTGCTGCTGGCGGAGTGCGAGCGTCTGCACACCTTCAAGCAGTGCGGTTGGCATCCGGTGCGTATCCGTCCGCAGGAAAGCCTGCCGGATGCGGTGCCGGCGATGGTGGCCAACCAGCGTCTCGGCGATTTCCGCTGCGTGCTGGCGCGCTACGCCCTGACGCCGACCGGCCAGTTGATGCTGACGCCGCAGCAGGCCGAGGTGCTGGGCGTGGAAGAGGGGCGTGCGGTGCTTGCCGTGCCGATGCCATTGCCGACGATGGATGAGGGAGAGTTGTAATGCGCATTCGTCCTATCGCTCGACACGATATCGAAGGCCTCAAGGTACTGGCGCGGGAAACCGGTGTCGGCTTCACCTCGCTGCCGGACAATCATGAGTTTCTCAGTGCCAAGATAGAGCGCACTCTGGCCGCCTTCGAGGGCCGCGAACCCAGTGATGATCGCCTGTATTTCTTCGTGCTCGAGGATGATCGCGATGGCAGCATCGCGGGCTGCTGTGCCATCGAGGCCTGCGTGGGCACCGATGCGCCGTTCTATCACTACCGTCTCGGTTCGCTGGCGCACTCCTCGGTGCAGCTCGATCTGCATCGCACCCTGGATACGCTGACGCTGTGCTCCGATCACACCGGCGATGCCGAGGTCTGCTCGCTGTTCCTGCGTGAAGGCTGGCGCAAGGACCGCAACGGCGCGCTGCTCTCCAAGGTGCGTTGGCTGTTCATGGCCCAGTTCCGCGCGGTCTTCCCCGACAAGGTGCTGGCCGAGATGCGCGGTGTCTTCACGCCTGAAGGGCGCAGCCCGTTCTGGGAGTGTCTGGGCAGCCACTTCTTCCCGATGGACTTCAATGAGGCCGACCGCCTCACCGGCATGGGCCAGAAGAGCTTCATCGGCGAGCTGATGCCCAAGTTCCCGATCTATACGCCGTTTCTCTCCGAGCCCGCGCGGGCCGCCATCGGGCAGGTGCATGAGCACACCCGACCGGCGGTGGCGATGCTCAAGAAGGAAGGGCTGCGCTGGGAGGGCTACGTCGACATCTTCGATGGCGGCCCGACGGTCGAGGCCTATATCGATGATGTGCGCGCCGTGCGTGACAGTCAGCTGGCGAGTGTCGAGGTCATCGCGTCTGATGCCCCGGCCTGCGAGCGTCCCGCCGTGATGGCTGCCACCACCGGCATGGCCGACTTCCGTGCCAGCTGGATCAGCCACGACGTCACCCGGGATGACTCCGGCGCCTGCCATGTGCGCCTCCACCGTGATGAGGCCGAACGCCTCGGCGTCACCGGCGGTGACACGCTGCGCGTGCTGGCCGGCTGAAGCGTCCGCCACGGGCATCCGCTTCTTCGCGCCATCTCGCAGGCGCATACCGCCTTGCGTCCTTTTGCCATCAGCGGGGCAGATCGCCAACTGCCCCGTGATCTCCTTGTTCAGCGTCGCTCGCGCGGCGCGCCCTTTCGATGAGGCATGCCATGACCACTACGAATTCAACTCCCGCCACACTCAACGTGCGTCAACAGCTCTTCATCGACGGCGCGTGGCAAGCGGGTGAGGCCGCATCCTTCACCAAGACCGACCCCGTCTCCCACGCACGTCTGTGGCAGGGCGCCGCTGCCACTGCCGAGCAGGTCGAGCAGGCCGTCGCGGCAGCGCGTCAGGCATTCCCGGCCTGGGCGCGCCTGGGCTTCGAGGCGCGTCTGGCGGTGGTGGAGCGCTTCCGCGATCAGCTGGAGCAGCACCGCGAAGCGCTGGCGGTCAGCATCGCCAGCGAAACCGGCAAGCCGCTGTGGGAGGCGCGCACCGAGGTCGGCGCGATGATCGGCAAGATCGCGATCTCGGTGAAGGCCTATCACGAGCGTACCGGCGAGCGCGCCAAGGATGTCGCGGGCACCCAGGCAGTCCTGCGCCACCGTCCGCACGGCGTGATGGCTGTCTTCGGCCCCTACAACTTCCCGGGGCATCTGCCCAATGGCCACATGGTACCGGCGCTGCTGGCGGGCAATGCCTGCGTGTTCAAGCCCTCCGAGCTGACCCCGGCCACCGCCGATCTCACCCTGCAGTGCTGGGAGGCCGCGGGCCTGCCGGCCGGCGTGATCAATCTGGTGCAGGGCGCGGCGGAAGTCGGCCAGGCCCTGTCCCAGTCCGAGGGCATCGATGGGCTGCTGTTCACCGGCAGTGCCAAGGTCGGCAAGCTGCTGCACCGTCAGTTCGCCGGTCAGGTCGGCAAGCTGCTGGCGCTGGAGCTGGGTGGCAACAACCCGCTGGTGGTGCGCGATGTGCAGGATGAAGCCGCCGCGGTGCTGGCGATCATCCAGTCGGCCTTCGCCTCGGGCGGTCAGCGCTGTACCTGTGCGCGACGCCTGATCGTGCCGCAGGGCGAGGTCGGCGATCGTCTGATCGAGACACTGGCCACGGCACTGCGTGAGCTGCGGGTGGCGGGGCAGTTCGCGCAGGACGCCCCCTTCTATGGCGGCCTGGCAAGCGTCGCCGCGGCCGAGGGGCTGCTCAAGGCGCAGGACGATCTCGAAGCGCTGGGCGGCAACGTCATCGTGCGCATGCAGCAGGTGGAAGAGGGCACCAGTCTGCTCAGCCCGGCGCTGATCGATGTCACCGGCCTTGCGCTCGAGGACGAGGAGTTCTTCGGCCCGCTGCTCAAGATCCATCGCTACACCGATTGGGACGACGCCATCGCGCTGGCCAATGACACCCGCTATGGCCTCTCGGCCGGGCTGATCGGGGGCGATCGCGCTGACTGGGACGACTTCCTGCTGCGCATTCGCGCGGGCATCGTCAACTGGAACCGCCAGACCACCGGCGCCTCCGGTGATGCGCCCTTCGGTGGCATCGGCGACAGCGGCAACCATCGCCCCAGCGCCTACTATGCCGCCGACTATGTCAGCTATCCGGTCGCCTCGATGGAAGCCGAGGAGCTGGCGCTGCCCGCGAACCTGCCGGCCGGTATCCGTCTGTAAGGCCGTCCGTTCGGGCACCGCTGCCGCTTACCCATTGTTGACCACGACGCCCGCCGTGCCTGTTTGCTGAGCTGGCAAGGCGTCGTGGCAGGAGACCTTCATGTCCGACACCGCGTATCAAGAGATCAATTTCGATGGCCTGGTCGGCCCGACCCACAACTACGCCGGCCTGGCGCATGGCAACGTGGCCTCGATGCGCCACGGCGGGCTGGCCTCCAACCCGCGCGAAGCCGCGCTGCAGGGCCTCGACAAGATGAAGTCGTTGGCGGATCTGGGTTATGCACAGGGGATTTTACTGCCGCAGCAGCGCCCGGACCTTGGCGCACTGCGTGATTTAGGCTTCACCGGCAGCAACGCCCAGGTGTTGAAGGCGGCCAGCGAGCAGGCCCCGCAGCTTCTGCGCGCGGTGTGTTCCGCCTCCAGCATGTGGACGGCCAACGCCGCCACCGTCACGCCGTCGCGCGACAGTGGTGATGGCCGCGTGCATTTCACGCCGGCCAACCTGCAATCCAGCTTCCATCGCTATCTGGAGCCCGCGACCACTGGGCGCATCCTGGGCGCCATCTTCGCCGACGATGGCCACTTCGCGCATCACCCCGCGCTGCCCGCGACGCCGGCCTTCTCCGATGAGGGCGCCGCCAACCATGCGCGGCTGTGCGATGGCCACGGCGGGCCGGGCGTGCATCTCTACGTTTATGGTCGCCAGGCCTTCGGCGGTGATGGCGTCGAACCGCGTCGCTATCCGGCGCGCCAGACGCTGGAAGCCAGTCAGGCCGTCGCGCGTCAGCATGGCCTGAGCGAAGAGCAGGTGGTGTTCGCCCAGCAGCACCCGGACGCCATCGATGCCGGCGTCTTCCACAACGACGTCATCGCGGTGGGCAATGGCCCGGTGCTGTTCTATCACGAGCTGGCCTTCCGCGATGAAGAGGCGGTGCTTGACGAGATTCGCGCCAAGCTGTCCACGCCGCTGATCCCGATCCGCGTGCCGTTGGAAGCCGTCAGCCTCGAGGATGCCGTCTCCTCCTACCTGTTCAACTCGCAGCTGCTCTCCAACGACGATGGCAGCATGACGCTGGTGGTGCCGGGCGAGTGTCAGGAGAACGAGGCGGTGTGGAACGCGCTGCAGAATGCGATTCTGGCCGGCCCGAATCCGATCGGCGAAGTGCTGGTCAAGGACGTGAAGCAGAGCATGCGCAACGGCGGCGGCCCGGCCTGTCTGCGTCTGCGCGTGGTGCTCAGCGACGCCGAGCGCGCCGCGCTGTCCGGGCGCGTGATGATGACCGATACGCTGCACGCCGAGCTGGGTGACTGGGTCAAGCGTCACTACCGTGACAGCCTGACACCGGCAGACCTCGCCGATCCGCAGCTGGCCGAGGAGACACTGACGGCACTGGATGAGCTGACGCGGCTGTTGAAGGTCGGCAATGTCTACGCCTTCCAGCGCTGATCGTCCCCGCTGAAGTCCACAACGACACAGCCCCCATCGGTCTCGCCGGTGGGGGCTGTGTCGTTGTGGATAGGTGGTCTGAGAGTTGAGATCTGAAATCTGAGAGGCGGATGCCGTGGCGCGACTCAGGCCAGTTGTGGCTGGATCACGCGCGTGGGCTCGCGGCGCACCGGCCAATGCACGATGGCGGCCAGCAGACCGAAGATGCCGCTGGAGATCCACAGCAGGTCGTAGCTGCCGGTCAGCTGATAGACCACGCCACCGCCCCAGGCCCCCAGGAAGGCACCGACCTGATGGGCGGCCAGCACCATGCCGAACACGAAGGCCTGACGCTTCTGGCCGAAGTAGAGCGCCACGGCCTGGCTGGTCAGCGGCACCGTCGACAGCCACAGAATGCCCATGATCGCGCCGAAGGCGTAGAGCAGCATGCTGCTGGGCGGGATGACCACCATCGCCATCACCAGCGCGGCGCGGCACAGATAGATCAGCATCAACAGCTGCGGCGGGTGACGGCGGCCGCCCCAGGCACCGAACAGGATGGTACCCGCGATATTGAGCGCGCCGATGATCGCCAGCGTGTTGCCGGCCACGTTCAGGGGCAGGCCGCAGGCGACCACGAAATTGGGCAGGTGGGTGGCGATGAAGGCGACGTGCACGCCACAGACGAAGAAGCCGCCGGCGAGCGCCAGAAAGCGCCGGTCCTGCAGCAGCGGGCCCTGGCTCGGAATATCCTCCGCCGGTGCCTCACTGCCGGCCGGCGGGCGACGCAGCAACGACAGGGCCATGGGAATCAGCAGCAGACAGCTGGCGCCGAGAGCCAGCATGGCGATCTTCCAGTCGATCAGCACCAGCATCGGGGTCGCGACCGAGTAGATCAGCTGCCCGAAGGAGCCGCCGGCCGAGGCGATGCCCAGCCCGATGCCACGATGCTGAATGGGAACCACGCGCGTGACGGCAGCCAGCACCAGCGGGAAGGTGGTCGCACCGATGCCGATGCCGGCCAACACGCCGGCGCCCAGCATCCACACCGTCGGGGTCGGCCAGAGGGCGGTGACGCCCATGCCGACCGCATAGCACAGGCTACCGACGAGGAAGACGCTGAGCGTGCCGAAGCGGTCCGACAGCTTGCTGGCGATGGGCGCGGCCAGTCCGAAGACCAGATTCTGGATGGCGAGCGCGAATGACAGACTCCCCATGCCCCAGGTGAGTTCGCTGGCCATCGGTGGCAGCATGAAGCCCATGGCCTGCCGCGCGCCGGTATTGATGGCGAGAATCAGCGCTGCCAACGTGATCGCTGCCTTCCAGTTCAGTTGCATGTCTGGCCCACCCCTGTCGTTACCATTGTGCTGCGGACTCCACTGCCTGTGGGCGGAAGATCACCTTGAGACCTTGGTCTCTATATTCCACTTTATTCTCATGGATGGGCGCATCCCGAATACGTCAACGACGGTAGCAGAAGCGACAGCGCAGTCGTTGCTTGTCATGTACGGTCGTGCCGCGGTCGTGGCGCGGACGTCGCCAACCCCGCCACCTCAGGAGGTAGTGATGCATATCGGTCTGCTGCAATGCGATGACGTGAATCCGGCCCTCATCGAGCGGCACGGCAACTATCCCGCCATGTTCCAGGCCCTGCTCACGCGCAGCGACCCGGATATCCGGCTCAGCGTCTGGCGCTGCCTGGATGGCGAGTTTCCCGAGCAGCTGGATGCCTGCGATGGCTGGCTGATCACGGGGTCAAAACATGGCGTCAATGATGGGCTCGCCTGGATCACGACACTGTGCGAGTTCGTCCGGCGCGTGCATGCGGCAAAGCTGCCGCTGGTCGGTGTCTGCTTCGGCCATCAGGTGATCGCCAGGGCCTTGGGGGGCGAGGTGGAGAAGCATGCGCGCGGCTGGGGTGTCGGCCTGTCGTTCAATCGTGTCCGTGCGCAACGCCCCTGGATGCAACCGCCGCAAACGGGGCTGGATCTCATCGTCAGCCATCAGGATCAGGTCAGTGTCCTGCCTGCCGATGCCCGGGTGCTGGCGGACAGCGCCTTCTGCGCCTTCTATCTGATCGAGGTGGGCAGCTGCCTCGGCGTGCAGGGGCATCCCGAGTTCAGCCCCGCCTATTCACGTGACCTGATGAGGTTGCGTCGCGAACAGATCGGCGAACATCGCGTGCGCGAGGGCGAAGCCTCCCTGAGTGTCGCACCAGACAGCGCCGTGATGACGCAATGGATGCTGGCCTTCATTCGCCACTGGCGTTGAGGCCTGACCAGCGCAGGGCGCTTTTTTCACGAGCCGTCAGGAACCGACAGCAGCCATCAGGCGTCGGCAGGGACTGTCAGCTATCAGGCGCCGCCAGGCATCGGTGACGAATCGTGCCCGGCTTGCGTGGAATCCACTGCCGATCGCCCCCCGCGAAACGCTATACTGTCATGCATGTCACATGCGCTGTTTACCATGGCGGGTGCCATATCCCGGCCTGGTGACATGCCCCGGTCTCGCGACACTACACTGTTTCCCGTTTGGCACCATGGTGCTGAGTCGTGACCTGTAGAATTTCGCCATTCGGGGTATGACAATCGCGCAGCCTGCCCGACATGCAACGTGCCGTTCGCCCCCTGACACCGGACACACGCAGCGTCAGTCTACTGACGCCATGTCGAGTCGTGCCGTCGCACCGCTCTGTATCCCAGCTCTGTATCTCAATCCTGTCCCTGCTTCATGCTCCTGAGGAGAAGCCCCTTGGCCAACTTCACTCTGAACGGCAAGGCCGTCAGTCTCGAGGTCGATCCGCAAACCCCGCTGTTATGGGTGCTGCGTGAGCACCTGGGTCTGACCGGCACCAAGTTCGGTTGCGGCATCGCCCAGTGCGGCGCCTGTACCGTGCACCTGAACGGCACAGCGGCGCGTACCTGTGTCCTGCCGGTTCTGGCCGCCGAAGGTGGTGACATCGTCACCATCGAGGGGCTGGCCGAGAACGATGACCACCCGCTGCAGCAGGCCTGGGTCGAGGAGCAGGTGCCGCAGTGCGGTTACTGCCAGTCCGGCCAGATCATGCAGGCCGCCGACTTCCTCAAGAACACGCCCGACCCCACCGATGAGCAGGTCACCGCCGCCATGGCCGGCAACCTGTGTCGCTGCATGGCCTACGTGCGCATCCATCGCGCAGTGAAGCGTGCCGCCACCATCGCCAATGAGCGTGCCACCAGCCAGGTGAGCGGTCAGCAGACCGACGCCACGGCCGCGACTGCCGGCGTCGGCACCTTCGATCCGCGTGCCACGGCAGGCACCGTATCCCATTCTGCTGTCGAGGAGACGTCTCATGGCAAGGTTTGATGACAAGCTGGCCGCGCATCAGCGCGAGCTTGCTGCCGCGCACAAGACTTCCTCGAGCCGCGGCGGTATCACGCGGCGTGGCTTCCTGATCGGCAGTGTGGCGGGTTCCACCATGCTGGCCTTCGGCGTGTCCGGCGCGGCGCTGGCCGCCGGGGCAGACGGCAAGGGTTCGGCCAGCGAGACGCTGTCCGCCGGCGCCTTCGAGCCGACCATGTGGTACGCCATCGCCACTGATGGCACCGTCACCGTGCATATCACCAAGTCCGAGATGGGCCAGCACGTCGCCACCAGCCTCGCGCGTCTGGTGGTCGAGGAGCTTGAGGCCGACTGGGACAGCGTCAAGGTCGATTACGTCGACAGCGCCCCCAAGTGGGGCTACATGATCACCGGCGGCAGCTGGTCGGTTCACCAGAGCTACCAGCCGCTGTCACAGGCCGGCGCGGCGGGACGTATCGCGCTGATCGAGGCGGGCGCTCAGCAGATGGGCGTGGCGGTCGAGAGCTGCAAGGCGCGCAAGGGTCGCGTCATCAGTGGCGATCAGTCGCTGAGCTATGGCGAGATCGTCGCGGCGGGGCTGGAGCGCAGCTTCTCCGAGGAGGAGCTTGCGGCCATCGAGCTCAAGCCGGCCTCCGAGCGTCGCGTGCTGGGCACCAGGGGCAACGCGCTGGACGTGCCGCCCAAGACCAACGGTCAGGCCGTCTACGGCATCGACTACACCCTGCCGGCAGAGATCGAGGCGCGTGTCGGCAAGACATTGCATGCGCGTCCGGTGATGCCGCCGAGCCGCTTCGGCTGCAAGGTCACCGCCGTCGATGACAGCGAGGCCCGCAAGGTCATCGGCTATCGCCAGACCATCGAGCTCAAGGACCCGTCCGGCATCTGCCAGGGCTGGCTTGCGGTCATCGCCGACAACTTCTCGGCGGCGATGCGCGCCACCGATCTGCTCAAGGTCGAGTGGAGCAAGGGCGACAGCTACCAGGTCGACGAGACGGCGATCCAGGCCGAGGGCCAGCGTCTGGTCAGCTCGCCGAGCCGCGACAATGGCTCGCTGCTGGTGGATCAGGGCGATCCCGCGCCGCTGCTCGAGAATGCCGCCACCACGGTGGAATCCACCTTCACCACCTCAAGCGTGCTGCACTTCACGCTGGAACCGGCCAATGCGCTGGCCTACGAAGAGGATGGCCACTGGCACATCCACTGCGGCAACCAGCAGCAGTCCCTGCTGACCTCGCTGGTCACCAAGGCGCTGGAGCTCGAGGAAGGCAAGGTCACCCATCACCAGCTGTATCTGGGCGGTGGTTTCGGCCGTCGTCTGCACGGTGACTACGCCGTGCCGGCCGCGCTGGCCTCCAAGGCCGTGGGGCGTCCGGTGAAGATGATCTTCACGCGCCCGGATGACAGCCGCTTCGATTGCGTGCGCTCGCCCTCGGTGCAGCGCCTGCGTTCCGGTCTCGATGCCGAGGGGCATGTCGTGGCCTCCGAGCACGCCGCCGCCGCCGGCTGGCCGACGGCAGCCCTGATGCCGGCCTTCATGGCAGAAGCCATTGAAGGTGGCGGCAAGCTGGACTCCTTCTCCATCAGCGGCGCGGACCACTGGTACAACGTCGGCACCCAGCGTGTCTGGGCGCAGCAGAACAAGGTCGCCCACGAGGCCTTCGTGCCCGGCTACCTGCGCTCCGTCGCACCGGGCTGGACGCTGTGGGCGGTCGAACAGCATATCGATGAGCTGGCGCTGGCGGCCGAGCAGGACCCGGCCGAATTCCGTCTCGCACTGCTGGACGCCGAAGGCCGCAACGCCGGCAAGGCGCCGGTCAGCACCGGCGGTGCCGAGCGTCTGCGCAACGTGCTCAAGCGCGTGATGGAGAAGTCCGGCTGGAGCGAGCGCGACAGCCTGCCGGCAGACACCGGCATGGGTGTGGCTCTGAGCTTCGGTCAGGAACGCAGCATGCCGACCTGGGTGGCCTGCGTGGCACGGGTCAAGGTCGATCGCGCCACCGGCGAGGTCAAGCTCGAGAAGCTGACCAGCGTGGTCGATGCCGGTACGCTGGCGCATCCGGATGGCGCCATGGCACAGCTGGAAGGCTCGCTCCTGTGGGGCGTCTCGATGGCGATGCACGAAGGCACCGAATACCGCGAGGGCGGCCCGGTGGCGCAGAATCTGGGCGCCTACCAGCCGCTGCGCATGCATCAGGTGCCGCAGATGGATCTCGAATTCGTCGACAGCACCGAGATGCCTGTCGGTCTCGGCGAGCCGGGCACCACGGTGGTCGCACCGGCGATCGCCAACGCCATTCAGCATGCGGTCGGCGTGCGCCTGCGTGACCTGCCGATGCGTCCGGCGGCGCTCAAGGCCGCGCTCAGCGAGGCCTGATCCTCCCCGGTGAATGCCTCTGATACCCGCCACTCCGGCATGCCCGGGTGGCGGGTTTCGTGTCTTCAGACCGGGCGCAGGCTTCTGATATGAGAGATTATTGATGCAATACCTTGATCTTGAAGTGATCCATCAGGCGATCGACTGGCTGGCACCCGCAGATGGCGAGCCATCCGCGGGCCCGATCTGGCTGTGCACGGTGCTGGCCACCTTCGGCTCCTCACCGCGTGAGCCGGGCACCTGGCTGGTGGCGCGTGCCGATGGACAGCATCGTGGTTCGCTGTCCGGCGGCTGTGTCGAGGAGGACTTCCTAGCGCGCCTGGCTGACGGGGAATTCACCGCGCCCGCCCAGGTGATCCGCTATGGCGAGGGCGGCCATCAGGGCGCGGGGATCGCCTTGCCGTGTGGCGGCATTCTCGACGTACTGGTCGAGCGCTTCACGGCCTGTGACGCGGACATCGCGCATCTCGAGGCGCTGCGCGCGGCACTCGAGGGCCAGACGCCGCGTCTGCGGCAGGTGATGCTGGAGGGAGATGGCGCGCGTACGCTTCAGCACGACAGCGGGCTGGGGGAGCGGGTCGAACCACTCAAGGGCCACGCGGGTGAGGCGTGCGGCTATCAGCTGCGGGTCGGGCCGGTGGCGCGTCTGCTGCTGGCGGGCCTCTCGCCGGTAGCGGAAGCCTGCGCCGCCTTCGCCGTCAGCCTCGGCTTCGAGGTGATCATCTGTGAGCCACGCGAGGAAGTGCTGGCCGACTGGGATGCTCGCAAGGCGCCGCTCGAGGGCGTCAGCCTGCGCCGTGAGTTGCCGTCACGTTTCATCGCCGCCGGCGGCTGTCATGCCGCCACCGCCGTGGTCGCGCTGACCCACGACCCGCGTATCGATGATCTGGCGATGATCGAGGCGGTACGCCAGCCCGCGTTCTATATCGGCGTGATGGGCTCGCTGCGTACCTCAACGGCGCGCGCCGAGCGGCTGGCACGCAGCGGTGGGCTCAGCGCCGAGGAGATTGCGCGCATCGTGATGCCGATCGGGCTGAATCTGGGCAGCAAGACACCGGCCGAGATCGCGCTGGCGGTGATGGCCGATATCGTGCGCATCCGCCGTGGCCGCGCTCGCGAGAGCCTGTGAAACCGCTCAGGGGGCAGTCAGGGAGGTCGGCCATGAATGAGTCGATCATCCTGGTCATGGCCGCGGGGCAGAGTCGCCGCTTCGGCAGTGACAAGCGTCAGGCGCGTCTGGCGGATGGCCAGACACTGCTGATGGCGACGCTGTCGCGGGTCATGTCCTGTGAGGTGGACTGGCGTCTGCTGCTGCGTGAGGACGACGATCCCGTCGCATTGCTGGGAGAGGCGTTCGCGTGTGAGCATGCCGGGCGAATCTGGCGTGCGCCGCAGGCGGGCAATGGCCTCGGTGCCAGTCTCGGCGATGCCTTCCGTCAGCTCAGTGGTGAAGCGGCATTGGCGCATGTGCAGGTGGCAGCAGTGTGGCTGGCGGACATGGCGCAGATCACGGCGCAGACCTTTCATGTCCTTCAGGCCGAGGCCCAGGCAGATGGCGTGCATATCGTGCGACCGAGGCTTGAAGGCGAGGACAGCAGGCCCGGGCACCCGGTGCTGTTCGGGCGGGCGCTGTGGGCAGAGCTTGCGACACTTGAGGGCGGCGAGGGCGCGCGTGAGGTGATCACGCGACATCGCGAGGCGCTGCGTGAGGTGGCAGTCGGTGATGTCGGTATCCATCACGACATCGACACGCCTGTGATGCTGAAGCTCAGAGACTGAGACAGAGGGGCTTAGACAGAGGGACTGAGACTCAGAGGCTGAAACTGAAAGAAGTCACGTGCGCTGGAAACAGGCTCCCAGACAGCAAAAGGCCCCGTCACCCTGGAGTGACGGGGCCTTTTGCTGTCTGCCTATCGCGTTACAGCGTGCGCATATCCAGCAGCTTGATGCTCTGGATACGCGGCTCGCCCCAGCTCAGGTCGAGCACCCACTCGGCGTCGAAGTGCGTGTGCAACACGCTGCCATCGCGCATGGCGGCACGGTGCTCTCCGCCCATGCGCAGGGTGGCGCTGTCGAGGCTGTTGCGCTGCGCACGCACCCAGCCGAGTGCATGGCCATTGACCAGCAGCTCGCTGCGACGCTGCTCCCAGTTGGCCAGGTACTCGCTGCCGGTCAGGGTTTCATCCAGCAGCTGGATGGAAGCCTCCTCGCCCAGCAGTTCCGCCAGTTCGAGAGCAGGCGCCATGCGGTTGAGCATGGAGAACCAGCGGTGCGCGAAGTTTTCGAGTTCGGCCTCGAGGGCCAGATCATTGAAGGTATCGGCGTACATGGCACCTGCTCCCGAGTGGGTAAATATTGATGGGCATTATGCCGAGAGTCGTGAGCAGTAAACATGCCACGAACGGAATGGCAGTGTTGCCAACGGGGAGTCAATGCTTCAACGGTTGCTGAAGCCGCGACGCCCCGTGGCGTTTGCCTGTTCTCGATCTCTCGGGAGAGTGGTCGTATCAATGACTGTGGCGGCCTGACTCGCCATTGCTGTCCGGCATGGCAGTGTCCTGATGCGCCTCACGTTTCTCGACCAGGCGGCGGATACCGACATAGAACAGCGGTGTCAGCAGCAGGCCGAACACGGTGACGCCGATCATGCCGGAGAACACCGCCACGCCCATCGCCTGACGCATCTCGCTGCCGGCACCGGTGGCCAGTACCAGCGGCACCACGCCCGCGGTGAAGGCCACCGACGTCATCAGGATGGGGCGCAGACGCAGGCGACAGGCCGTCAGCACGGCGTCCAGACGACTCTGGCCAGCATGTTGCTGCTCACGAGCGAACTCGACCAGCAGGATCGCGTTCTTGCACGCCAGCGCCACCAGCACGATCAAGCCGATGCGCGTGAAGATGTTGTTGTCGCCCCCCGTCAGCCAGACACCGGCCAGCGCCGACAGCAGTGTCATCGGCACGATCAGGATGATCGCCAGCGGCAGCGACCAGCTCTCGTACTGGGCGGCCAGCACCAGGAATACCAGCAATACCACCAGCGGGAAGATGTAGATCATGGTGTTGCCGGCCAGTACCTGCTGGTAGGTCACCTCCGTCCACTCGTAGCCGATGCCCTGTGGCAGGTTGTCGGCCAGCACTTCCTCGATGGCGGCCTTGGCCTGATCACTGGAGACACCCGGCGCCGGCGAGCCGCTGATATCGGCGCTGACGAAGGTGTTGTAGTGCATCACGCGGTCCGGGCCGGTGGTCGGTGTCACCTTGACGAAGCTGCCCAGCGGAATCATGCGGCCGTTGTCGCTGCGCACCTTGAGGTTGCGGATGTCATCCGGGTCGAGACGCGCCGACTGCTCGGCCTGGGCGCGCACCTGATAGGTACGCCCGAAGCGGTTGAAGTCATTGACGTACAGCGAGCCCATGTACACCTGCAGAGTCTCGAAGGCACGTTCCACCGGCACGCCCATGATCATCGCCTGCTCGCGATCCAGATCGATGTCGTACTGCGGCACCTGGATGCGGAAGCTGGAGTAGACACTGCTCAGGCGCGGGTCAGCATTGCCCTTGGCGGTGATGGTCTGCACGGCGGAGAACAGCTCATCGAAGCCCTTGTTGCCACGGTCCTGCAGCTGCAACTTGAAGCCCCCCGTAGTGCCCAGGCCCAGAATCGGTGGCGGCGGGAAGACGGCGACGAAGGCCTCGTCGATCCCCGCGAATTTCTGGTTCAGCTGAGCGGCGATCGCCTGACCGGAAAGCTCGGGCGACTGTCGCTCATCGAAGTCCGCCAGGGTCGCGAACACGATGCCGGAGTTGGAGGCATTGACGAAGCCGTTCACGGAGAGCCCCGGGAAGGCCACGGTGTGCGCCACGCCCAGTGTGTCCAGCGCCAGCGCCTGCATCTCGTCGATGACCTCGGAGGTGCGGTCGAGGCTGGCGGCGTCCGGCAGCTGGGCCATCGCGACCAGGTACTGCTTGTCCTGCCCCGGGATGAAGCCGCCGGGCACGCTGTCGAACAGCTTGCCGGTGGCGCCGAGCAGTACGACATACAGCAGGCCGACGATGACACCGAAGCGCAGCAGTTTCTTGATCAGGCCGGTATAGCCGTTGGCCATCGCATTGAAGGCGCGGTTGAACGGCGCGAACAGCCAGCGACCGAACAGGCCATCGATGACGCGGGTCAGCCAGTCAGGCTTGGCACCGTGGGGCTTGAGCAGCAGAGCCGACAGCGCCGGTGACAGCGTCAGCGAGTTGAAGGCCGAGATGAGCGTCGAGATGGTGATGGTCAGCGCGAACTGCTTGTAGAACTGACCGCTCAGGCCGCTGATGAAGGCCGTCGGCACGAATACCGCCGTCAGCACCAGCGCGATGGCGATGATCGGGCCGGTCACCTCACGCATGGCGATCTGGGTGGCCTCGATGGGTGAGTGACCCAGCTCGATGTTGCGCTCGACATTCTCCACCACCACGATGGCGTCATCGACGACGATACCGATGGCGAGCACCAGCCCGAACAGCGACAGCGTATTGATCGACACTCCCATCAGCTGCATGACCGCAAACGTCCCGATCAGCGAGACCGGCACCGCGATCAGCGGGATGATCGAGGCCCGCCAGGTCTGCAGGAACAGGATCACCACGATCACCACCAGCAGGATGGCCTCGAACAGGGTGTCGATGACCGCCTCGATGGAGCCGCGCACGAAGACCGTCGGGTCGTAGACGATGTCGTAGCTGACGCCATCCGGGAAGGCGTCGGACATCTCACTCATGCGCTCACGTACGGAATCCGACAGTGCGATGGCATTCGAACCGGGACGCTGGAAGATCGGCATCGCCACGGCATCCTTGCCATCCAGCTGCGCGCGCAGCGAATAGCTGTCGGCGCCCAGTTCGACACGCGCGACATCCTTCAGGCGTATCAGGCGACCGTCTTCATCGACACGGATGACGATGTTCTCGAATTCCTCGGTGCTTTCCAGACGGCCACGTACATTGAGAAGACGCTGGAACTGGTTGTCGTCAGGCGAGGGCTGGGCACCGACGGAACCGGCGGCGACCTGCTGATTCTGGGCCCGCAGGGCACTGATGATGTCACCGGCAGACAGGCCCCGCGCCGCCACGGCGTCCGGGTCGAGCCACACGCGCATCGAGTACTCGCCGGCACCGAACAGCTGCACGTCACCGACCCCCTCGAGACGGGCGAGATTGTCCTTCAGGTTCAGGCGCGCATAGTTGGACAGCCACAGCTGGTCATAGCGGCCATCCGGGGATGTCAGGTGGACCACCATCGTCAGATTGGGCGAGGCCTTCTCGGTGGTGATGCCGAGTTGCTGCACTTCCTGCGGCAGACGCGGCGTGGCGCGAGCCACGCGGTTCTGCACCTGGACCTGGGCCTTGTCCAGATCGGTGCCCAGCGCGAAGGTCGCGGTCAGGGTCAGATTGCCATCGGAGGTCGCCTGGGAATCCATGTACAGCATGCCTTCGACGCCGGTGATCTCCTGCTCCAGCGGCGTGGCCACGGTGGAGCCGATGACCTCCGGGTTGGCGCCCGGATAGTTGGCGCGCACCACCACGGTGGGTGGCACGACTTCGGGATACTCGGAGATGGGCAGCTTGAACAGCGACAGCAAGCCGCCGATGACGATCAGGATCGACAGCACCGCGGCGAAGACCGGGCGCTTGATGAAGAAGCTGGAGATATTCACGAACGGCCTCCGGCTGCCTGACGGTCAGCCTCGGCCAGTGTCGCGGCGTCCTGATCGTTGTGCTGATCCAGCGGCTGGGCGGTCTGCTGCTGCAGGCGCGAGATACGCGCGGCGAGTGCCTTGAGGGCACCGTCATCGGGCATCTCGACCAGCTTGGGGGTGATCGGCATGCCCGGACCTGCCTTGGCAGGCCCCGCGGCCAGCACGCGGTCACCGGCGGCCAGGCCATCGGTGACGGCACGCAGGGGGCCGAAGCGCGGGCCGGTGGTGATGCCGCGGTAGGCGAGGGTGTTGTCCTCGGCGACCACCAGCACGAACTGACGGTCCAGATCGGTGCCGATGGCGCGTTCCGGAATCAGCACGGCATCACGGATCTCGGGCGAGGCGAGACGCAGGCGTGCAAAGGCGCCCGGACGCAGGGCGGCATCATCGGCGCTGAAGGTGGTGCCGATCCGCAGGGTGCCGGTATCGATATCGACGCTGTTGTCGATGAAGTCGAGCTCACCGTGGAAGGGGAAATCCTGCTGACCGGCCAGCTGCAGTTCGACCGGCAGGTGGTCATCGGCGCTGACGTTCGCGAAGTCCTGGTTCCAGGTCAGCTCGCTGATGTCGATATAGGCGTCCAGCTGGCGGGTCTCGACCAGCGTGGTCAGCACGCTCTGGCCAGCCTGCACGGTGTTGCCACGCGTGATGCGCGCATTGGACAGGCGACCATCGATCGGGGCGCGGATGGTGGCGTAGTCCAGATCCAGACGGGCACGCTCGAGCTGGGCGATGGCGCCCTTGAGCTGTGCATTGAGACCGGTGGCGGTAGTGCTGCGCGAATCGGCTTCCTCGCGGGAGATCAGGTTGCGCTTGACCAGACTGGCGGCGCGACCGGACTCGCTGCGGGCATTGGCCAGCTCAGCCTTGATGCGTGCGACTTCCGCTTCCAGACGCTGAACCTCGGCCTTGAAGGGGCGCTGATCAAGACGTACCAGCGGCGTGCCGGCGCTTACCTGGCTACCTTCGGTGAACAGCACTTCTTCGACTTCGCCGCTCACGCGTGGGCGCAGTTGTACGCGCTGGGGAGATTCCAGGCGCGTGGTATAGGTGTGCCAGGCCGCCACCGGCTGCGAGATGGCAGCGACGACTTCCATCGTGGGGGGCGTCTGTTGCGCGCTGTCGTTCGCTTCACCACTGCCTTCACTGCAGGCGCTGAGCGTCAGCAGGCCGCCGAGGGTCAGCAGCAGGGAAGAAGCGATACGAGAAAGGCGCGCCGGACGTGAGTTCAGTCTCGACATGGGAATCTACCGTTGCAGAAGGAGTTGCCCGGCATCCTAGAGAGACTGCGCATTATCGATAAGTCCCATCAGACACACTGCTTTGATGCTGAAATTGCACCAATTGTGTAGATGGCATGCTTTCCACGTGATGCGCTTGAGCGATTGGCCCTGTTCAGGTCGTGACAGGGTTGTCACAAGACAGGTGGCTGAATGTCACTGAACACTGCCTCAACGCAAAAACCCCGCGGCAGATGCCAACGGGGTTTGTTGTCGAACATGTCACTTGTGTCTATTGCCGCTCATCTCATGGCGCAGACATCACGACATGGCTGGCATGCCGCTTGAGTCGAACTTACTGCTTCTCGCCGAAGTACTTGGTATGGATGGTGTCGTAGGTGCCATCGGCCTTCAGCTCTGCCAGGGCGCCGTTGATCTGCTCGGCCAGGTCCTTGTCACGCTTGCGCATGGCGATACCGAAGCCGTCGCCGAAGTACTTCTTGGGCTCGGTGACCACTTCACCGACGGCCTTGTAGTTGCCGTTGCCGCCGTCGATCAGGGTGGACTTGCCGACCGGGAAGTCGAGGAAGGCGATATCGAGGCGACCCGCTTCCATGTCCAGCACCAGGTCATCGGCGGTGGTGTAGCGCTTGACCTCGGCATTCTTGCCGTAGAGATCGGTGACGTAGTTGTCCTGCAGGGTGCCGCGCTGCACGCCGATGGCCTTGTCAGCCAGGGCTTCCTGGGAGGTGGCGCTCAGCTCGCTGTCGGACGGGGCGAACCAGGCGGACGGCGGGGTGATGTAGGTGTCGGAGAACAGCACCTTCTCGCGGCGTTCCTCATTGATGGTCATCGAGGACATGATGGCGTCGTACTTGCGCGCCATCAGGCCGGGAATGATGCCGTCCCACGCCTGGATGACCCACTCGCAGTCGCGGTTGATCTTCGCGCAGATGGCATTGCCCAGTTCGATATCGAAACCGGTCAGCTCACCATCGGGCGTCTTGTATTCCATCGGCTCGTAGGGCACGTCGACGCCGATGCGCAGCGATTCGGCCGCCTGAGCGCCACCGGCCATCAATGCTGCACCCAGCAGGGAGATTCCCAGAAGCTTCTTCATGTCAGTCCCATCCATCATTGTTGTTGGTCATACTGGCTGATCAGTGGCATCAGACACTCCCTCCTGAACACCAGCCGTCTGAGCCGCGGACATAAGGGGGCGTGTCATGCCAGTGGCTCCACACTAGCCCAGACCGAGGCTGTGGTGAAGAGGGTCAATGGACAAATTCAAACGGTCGTTAAACGAGATGAATTCCTGCCGTTATATCCTGATATAAAAAAAGCGCCCTACAAAGGGCGCTTTTGACGTTCAGCTTAACGGTTTCAAGTGCGCCAGCAGGCGTTTCTCCAGTTGCCGGAATATGGCAATGATGGTGAAGGTCAGACACAGGTAGATGGCGGCGACGAACAGGAAGGCCTCGAAGGGCGCGTAGAAGCGTGCGTAGATGTCACGCGCGGCGCCAGTGAGGTCCAGAAGCGTCACCACGCTGCAGATGGCACTGGCATGCAGCATGAAGATGACTTCATTGCCGTAGGCCGGCAGGGCGCGTCGGAAGGCACTGGGCAGAATGATGCGACGCATCATCCTGGCGCGTGACATGCCGTAGGCACGCGCTGCCTCCATCTCGCCCTTGGGGGTCGACTGGATGGCACCGTGGAAGATCTCGGTGGTGTAGGCCGCGGTATTGAGCACGAAGGCCAGCAGCGCCGGCACGAAGGGATCACGGAAGTAATCCCACAGCCAGGTCTCCTGGATGCTGGGCACATGCACGCTGGTCACGCCCAGCGAGATGTCGAAGCCATCGAAGAACACCACGCCGTAGTAGATCAGATAGAGCTGGATCAGCAGCGGCGTGCCGCGGAAGACGTAGGTGTAGAGATAGACCGGCATCTTCACCCAGCGACGACGCGAGCCGCGCATGATCGCCAGCGGCACGGCCAGTATCAGGCCGATGAGCAGCGCCAGACACACCAGCTGCACGGTGGTGACCAGCCCTTCCCAGTAGTGCCACAGGGTGGTCGCGGTGAAGATGTAGTTGTCGCTCAGCGCATCCTCGAGCATCTGACCCAGCTGGGCGATGACGCCTGAGGGGCCTGCATCATTCAGTTGTTCCATGCGCTGGCCTCCCCGAATCCGGCGTTATAGCGCTTCTTGAGACGTGCCAGCCCCCATTCGGACACGGTGGCGATCAGCAGATAGCCCGCCGCGACCGGCAACAGGAAGGTGAAGGGCTCGTGGGTCGCCTTGGCAGCCTCACTGGCGACACGCACCATGTCGACCAGCCCGATCACCGACACCAGGGCGGTGGTCTTGAGCAGTACCATCCAGTTGTTGCCCAGCCCCGGCAGGGCGTGGCGCATCATCAGCGGGAAGCGGATGCGCTTGAAGACCTTCCAGTCGTTCATGCCATAGGCGCGCCCGGCCTCGATCTGCCCGGCATCCACCGCCATGAAGGCGCCACGGAAGGTCTCGCCCATGTAGGCACCGAAGATGAAGCCGATGGTGACGACGCCGGCAGTGAACTCATCGACATTGACGAAGACGTCGATGTCGTAGCTGTCGTACAGCCAGTCGGTGACCATGTTGATGCCGATCTGGCCGCCGAAGAACAGCAGCAGCATCAGCACGATATCGGGCACGCCGCGGATGATGGTGGTGTAGAGCGTCGCGAGCCAGCGCAGAGGCGTGGAGCGCGACATCTTGGCCGTCGCCGTCAATAGCCCCAGCGCGATGGCCAGCAGCTGGGCCAGCACGGCCAGCTGCACCGTGACCCAGGCACCTTCCAGCAGGCTGGGCCCGTAGCCTTGTAGGTCAATCATGGGAAATCTCCCGTGAAGCGCCGAATAACCCGTTCAGCGGCTTACTGGTGGTTGTCGGACGCAGTGGCGGCGCTGGCGAAGTACTTGTCGTTGAGACGCTTGAGCGTGCCATCGGCCTTGAGCGCTTCCAGGGCACCATCGATGGCCTTCTTGAGGTCGCGGTCGCGCTTCTTCATGGCGATGCCGAAGCCGTCGCCGAAGTACTTCTTCGGCTCGCTGATGGCGCTGCCGGTGTTGACGAAGTTGCCGTCATTGGCGTTGACCAGGGTGTCCTGACCGACCGGCAGGTCCAGGAAGGCGACATCGACGCGGCCGCTGTCCATGTCCAGCACCAGGTCATCGAGCTTGGTGTAGCGGCGCACTTCTGCCGTGCGGCCGTAGAGGTCGGTGACGTAGTGATCCTGCAGGTTGCCGCGCTGCACCCCGATCACCTTGCCCGCGAGCGCCTCGGCATCCAGGGTATCCGCGCCCGCCAGCAGGCTGTCCGCCTTGACGAACCAGCCGGACGGCGGCGTGAAGTAGGGTTCGGAGAACAGCACCTGACGCTCACGCTCCGGATTGATGGTCAGCGCCGACATGATGACGTCGTACTTGCGCGCCATCAGGCCCGGGATGATGCCGTCGAAGTCCTGCTCGGTCCATTCGCAGTGAGTGGCGAGCTGGGCGCAGATGGCGTTGCCCAGTTCGATCTCGAAACCGGTCAGCTCACCGCTGGGCAACTTGTAGCCGAAGGGCGCGTAGGGCACGTCGATGCCCAGGCGCAGCGGGTCCGGCACATCGGCCGCCTGGGCGGCGCTGGTGGTGATGGCGAAGGTGGAGAGGCCGAGGGTGATACCCAGCAGGGCACGTGTCGCGAACTGTTTCATTACTTGTCATTCCTGAAGTCTTGGACACCTCGAGGCTTGCCGTTGGCGTGGCGCTCGCGGTGCTGAATCATGTGCCGGTCACGGGATCACCGTGCCGGGATGTGCCACAGGCCGAGCGGTAGGCTCAGCGATGGGCCAAGGGCCATTCATCAGTACTGGCGATCAGGGCGCTTGCTCAGTACTTGGGCGCCAGGAACTGCTTGAGGCGCTCCGACTGGGGATTGCCCAGCACGTCTTCCGGCTTGCCGGCTTCCTCGACCAGTCCTTGATGCAGGTAGACCACCTGGCTCGAGACATCACGCGCGAAGCTCATCTCGTGGGTCACCACCACCATGGTGCGGCCTTCCTCGGCCAGGTCTCGCATGACCTTGAGCACGTCACCGACCAGTTCCGGGTCGAGGGCCGAGGTCGGCTCGTCGAACAGCATCACCTCCGGCTCCATCGCCAGTGCGCGTGCGATGGCGCCGCGCTGCTGCTGGCCACCGGACATCTGCGCCGGATAGTAGTCGGCGCGCTCGAGCAGGCCGACGCGGTCCAGCAGACTGCGTGCGTGGGCGATGGCTTCCTTCTTCGGCTTGCCGAGCACGTGGATCGGCGCCTCGATGACATTTTCCAGCAGCGTCATGTGCGACCACAGGTTGAAGCCCTGGAACACCATCGACAGGCGCGCGCGCATGCGCTCGACCTGACGCCAGTCCATCGGTTCACGGCCACGGCGGCTTTCCTTGAAGCCGATCTGCTCGCCATGCACGAAGATGTCGCCGCCGTCCGGCTGCTCCAGCAGGTTCATGCAGCGCAGAAAGGTGCTCTTGCCGGAACCGGACGCGCCGATCAGGGTGATGACATCGCCCTTGCGTGCTTGCAGTGACAAGCCCTTGAGCACCTGATTGGTGCCGAAGGACTTGGTGATGTTGCGGACCTCGAGAGGCAGCGCGTCGCTGCTCGGGCTCTCGGCCACGGAAGATCTCATGGTCATGCAGTTACTCCAATCCGGACGTTGCCAGCCCTGGGGGCAATGACACGCCACGAGTCCGCCGCGGGGCGGTCGGGCTCGGGATACAGGTTCGTTGCCGACATGGCACGGCTGCCTGGCACTGCCTTTCACTGCCGCTCGCTGACTTGCACGACGCAGACGTGATGAGGCGGCAAGGCGTGGCACGGGAGGAGTGGCGGAGAATGCCGTCAGGGGCATGGCCAGTTCCTCACGATCAGTCCGATTGATCGTCGTTCTCGCTGCCAGTGACCGTCTACAACAGGCGAAAAATGCCTGTGCTTGCATGTCGTGGACGGGAAAGGGGGCCGATTCTACCAGCTCAACGCAGGGTTCACCGCTATCTGGCGTGGAGGAATGTTACGACTTTGGTGGAGCCTGCAAGGACGCACGCGGATGCCGTCCGGCCGTGGGGGAGGAGTCTTCATGATCAAGGTCGCCTGTTGTCGTTGTAGTAAGGCTTTCGTCAGTGCAATCGCGCCGGCATCGTGCTGCGCCCTGAGGGGGATGGGCGGGCAGAACGCCGGCGCTTGTGGCTCAGTGCCGGTTTGTTCAGTGTCTGGTGACTCAGTCTGTCGGTGTCGAGCTCTCGGCCAGCAGCAGGGCGGCGCGGGCGCCTATCTCCACCTTCGCGTTGGGGAACACCACCCGCAGTGGCGTATCGCCGATGATGCAGGGGCCAGCAGCGGCGTCTTCGGCCACCACGCTGCCGGGGGCGAAGGCGGTGAAGTTGGCGACATCCTCGCTGAAGCACAGCGTGAAGTCGGCTGACTGACGCATCAGTTCCACTTCCACCGTGAAGTAGTCGATGGCCTCCGGGTCCGCTTCGGCGGGAGCCGTGCCGGTCGCCAGCGCCGCGAGCAGGGCTTTCATCGGTGCGAGCGCCGCCATGTCGTTGGCGCCGAACGGGCGAACCTGGCCCAGCTCCAGCGTGAAGGCGTCAGCATCATGGTAGTGGCGCGAATAGTGCGAGAAGGTCCAGCTGTGCTGATGCTGGTGCAGCACGGCCTGAATGCCGGCGGCGCTCAATATCGGCCACTGCGATGCGCTGATGGCGTCGCCATCACTGAAGGGCACCACCGCGAAGCGTGGATAGAGGCTGTCGCGGATGGCGGTGTGCATGTCGTAGTGCAGGCGGCGCGTGCCCTCGGCCAGCGGGAAGCGGGCATAGAAGGTGTCCACTGCCGCCATCAGCTGACGCGCGCGCGCCGGCTCATCATCGGACGGACAGTCGTTGCCCGTGACACTGGCCTCGGCGCGCTTGAACAGTCGATTGAGATTGGTGGTGATGAAACGCTCGCCACTGCGGATGGCGGGCAGGTTGCCCAGAATCAGCAACAGCGGCGCCCCGACGATCAGATGGCCGCTCTCCAGGCCCGCGATCAGCTCACCGAGCAGCTCGATGGGGGCGGTCTCGTTGCCGTGGATGCCGGCGGAGATCACGCACGGGCGCGCCTTGGGCCCCGTGACGTCGGGGGTGATCTCCAGCACGCCGGGCGCGACGATCTCATAGCGACCGCCGGGAATACGGCCCATGCCACGGGCGCTGGCGTGGCCTTCGAGTGTCAGGTCTAGCCAGTCGGCAATCACGAGGCAGTCGGCTCCTGGCGAACATTGGTGGATTCGAAGATCTTGTCGGCGCTGGCCGCCACGAAGCCCTGATACAGCTCGCCATCGGCATCGGGGTAGCGGCGCGCGAATTCGTAGTAGCAGGTGGAGATCTCATGCTCCTCGCCACCGGCGAAGGTGAAGGTCTGGCGGTCGGCGAGGGTGGAGGCCTGCTCCAGCAGCACCTCGGGCGAGCCCTTGATGCGCCCTCCGGCCGGATTGATGCCAAGGCCAAGCGACTCGACGCGCGTCAGCACCTTGTCGAGGGTGTCGTGATGGCTGAGCGCGTTGACGCTGATGGTGAAGTGGTTGGCGCGCAGGCCGATGATCGACAGCCAGGCCGCATACTCGCTCTCTTCCATCAGGCGCTGATACTGCTCGAAGCTGGGCGCTTTCCACAGGCGGCCCGACCACAGCACGGAGGGCTGGGTGGCGGCATCCGGCGAGATCTGGCTGACCAGGCCATCGATGATCGCCTGGGCGCGCTCGGACAGCTCGTGGCATTTCAGCTCGGAGAGGAAGACGCGCGGCATGTCGGGTGACGGCGGCAGATAGCCGAAGGCGCGCAGCTTCTTCTCGCGGAAATCATAGGGCGCGAAGCGGGTATAGCCCAGCGCCAGCAGGTGAGGTTCCAGCGCGCTCAGGGTGATCGGCCCGCGATCGAAGGTGCGGAAGGCGACGTGGTCGTTGACGATTGTCTCGCCGTCAGCGATGAAGGCATCCTGGATCTTTTGGGCCTGGGGCGTCATGGCGACGTAGTCATGCCACAGGGCGCTGAAGAACTGCTGGATATCCATGGCACGGGCTCCCTCTGAACTGAGTTGCCCAGTGCAGCGAGGCGTCACTGGCACTGGGCGACAGCATCAAACGATTGGCATCAGGGCAGCGCACTCGGCGAGGCGCTACCCCGGAAGATTGTCAGCTCACCATTGGCGAGCCACGCGCGCGTGACAAGATGCGAGGTCGGTTGGATGAAAGCGGCTGTCCGCACCATATAAACGTCACGCGCCGGTTTAGACCTTGGTGTCAGGTCTCGGCCCTTGGGTCCTGGGACCGGGTTCGGTGTCAGCTATCGGTGTCAGCGTTCGGTGTCAGCGTTCGGTGTCATCAGGAGAGGGGCAGGCATCGCCCTGTTCGACCTTGATCAGCGCGTCGGTCGCGAAGCCGAGCTCGGCGGCCTGCTCGACCAGCGCCTGGTAGGTGGCGTCATCCAGCTGTGGCTCACGCGCCAGTATCCACAGGTAGTCGCGATCGGCGCCGGCCACCAGCGACCACTGATAGTCGTCATCCAGCGCCAGCACGTTGTAACCGCCATAGAAGGGGCCGAAGAAGCTGACCTTGAGGGCCGCCGTCTCGCTGCCCTGAGTGAAGTAGGCGCGACCTTCGGCCTGGCTCCATTGCCCTTGCTCGGCGTTGTAGCCGCGATTGATGACGCGCACGCCGCCGTCCTCGCGGGGCGAGTAATCGGCGCTGACGCAGCTCAGGCCTTCCTCGAAGCTGTTGGGCAGTCGGGCGATCTCGTGCCATTCGCCGTAGTAACGTTCGAGCTCGAAGTTCTCGACGGGCTGGGTGCCGGACGGGACTCCGGCGCAGCCGCCGAGGAGACCGAGACCGATCAGAGAGAAGGCAAGATGCGGCAGGCGTGTCATTGGCAGGCTCCATGCGCCAGGACGCCCCATTGATGAGTCGTGGGGCGTCCTGGCGTGATGCGGGTCATGAGGAAAAGGACGAAACGGCATCCTTGTCTCATTGGGGCGTCTGCCGCTGTCTCAAGAGGGAGGGTGACGCGGCGACATGCTCAAGACGTCGGTCGTCGGTCGTCGATCGTCACAGTACCAGGCGGAGCGGATTGCCGGTGACGACGACGCCCCGACCACGTTGCTTGGCCTCGTACATGGCGCTGTCGGCGCGCGCGATGACCGTTTCCGGCGTGGCGCCCGAGAAGGGGAACAGGCTGATGCCGATGCTGGCGCTGACGGCGATGATCAGCGGCTCGCCATCCACTTCCAGCGTGATGGGACGGCTGATGGCGTCGATCAGACGTTCCGCCAGCTGCTCCGGGCCCTTGCGGCCGTTGCCCTCACGGCTGATCAGCACCAGAAATTCATCGCCCCCCAGGCGACCGACGATATCGTTGCCGCGCAGGGTATTGCCCAGGCGCTCGCCGGTGATGCGCAGCACCTCATCGCCGATGGCATGGCCGTGGCGGTCATTGACCGGCTTGAAGCCATCGAGATCGATGAACAACGCGGCCTGCACCGTGCCGGGAGTCTGGATGTCGAGTATCTGGTCGAGGCGTGTCAGCAGGGCGCGCCGGTTGAGCAGCCCGGTGAGCGAGTCGCACATCGCGTGGTCGCGCAGATCGTCCCGCTCGCCGGTGATATGGCATTCATGCAGGAAGAGTTGTCGGCTCTGGCGCTCGCGCGAGTAGGCGCTCAGGCCTGCCAGCATATTGACGGCCATCATGAAGAAGACTTCGTTGACCTCCACTAGTGTATCGGAGCCAAGATGCATCAGCGCGCAGCTGACGGTGCAGCCCATCCATATCAGCAGTCCGCAGCCCATGGCATAGATGAACTGCAGTCCCAGCAGGGTGTAGGTCCAGAAGACCACCAGCAACAGGGCGACGAAATAGACCGGGAAGTCACCATGCTCGTCCTCATGCTGTCCGGCGGCGTGGCTCTCCACCAGGTGCTCTCCGGCGTGACCGTCCCCCACATGGAACATCGCCAGCGTCCCCAGCGCTGCCACCAGCGAGGCCAGGCACAGGATGCCGTTGACGTGGTGTCGGAAACGCGGGAGGCGTGACAGCAGGAACAGGCCCAACACGCCGATCAGAACGCTGGTGCGCAGCAGCAGGTAGGGCTCGTAGTGCTCCAGCAGACTGAGCTCGATCAGCCCATAGGACGCGAACAGCAGACAGCTCAGCGGGATGGTGATCCGGCTGAGCTTGTGTGAGGTCTCGATCTGTCGACGCCGATAGCGTCGTTCCAGGGTGTCATCCGCAAAGCAGAGTGTCATGGGATTCATGGGGCGATACCTGAGTTGCCAGACTCTCAGGATGCCACTGCCTTGCGTGGTATGCCCTGGAGGAACCGTCGCAACCTTTGCGTGCGGTTCAACGCTATTTCAAGCACTCCGCGGCATGAGGACTTTCGTGCTCACGACTGAGTGAGGTTGGCACCGGCCAGCTGGCGCGCCGTGACGCGCAGCGCGGATTCCACCATGTCGTAATCCACATAACAGCCCTGCAGGTGGCGGCGGCCGGTCGTCGGGTCGAAGGACTTGCGGCCGTGCATCACGCGGCGGTTGTCGAAGGCCACCATCTGGCCGGCTTCCAGCTTGAGATGCAGGCGGAAGGCCGGTTCCCGCAGGATGCTCCAGTACTGGCGATAGGCGCTGTACCAGGCCTGCATCTGTTCCAGCGGCAGGCGCAGGCTGTCGCGGATCCAGTTGTTGAAGCGCACCTCGATGACCTTGTCGTTGGCATCCAGATGGATCACCGGCTCGCGCACCACCAGGTCGGTGGTCTCGTCGGCAAAGCGGAAGTCCACCGGGGTCTCGGCCAGCAGACTGAAGGCCTGCGGGTCCCGCTCGCGCAGGGCTTCGGCGACCGCCATGCCGTCTCCGAAGATGGAGTCACCGCCTTCGGCCTCATTGGCCAGGCAGTAGAGCATCTGGATGTCCGGCGGCTGACGCCAGTTGGGCAGGTCGGTGTGCAGTTCCAGTGCGATCGGCGTGTAGGCGGCGTTGTTGGGCGCCTGCTTGGAGAAGACCTCGAAACGGCCGCCGAAGTTGGTCGCGCGGATCGGGCCGATGGTCGCGGCCACCTGGTCGATCTCGCCGCCTGCCGTCGGGCCGGCATCCAGAATCGCGAAGCCGTCGCGGCACAGCGCTTCCAGCCAGCCCAGGCGCGCCTGCCCACCGGCCATGTAATCGGCAAAGGCGGTGACATGAGGTTCATGGCCCTGCTGCCAGGCCTGGCTTGCGGGGACCGGCGTGGCCGGCGGCGCATCACTCGGACGACGTTGCAGCAACCAGCCGGCATCGAAGCGGCTGGTATGGCCGTCCTGCCAGACGACGACGAGATTGCCTTGCTCGACACGCATCTGATGCACCGTCAGGGCCGCATCGTCCATCAGCATGAAGGTGCGCTCGAAGGTCTGCGGATGACGGCAGAGATCGCAGGCGCAGTGGTCGCGCAGCCAGATCAGCGGCAGTTGGGTCTGCTCACCGCTAGCCCATGCCAGTGACACCAGGGTCTCGTCGTGGTCTGCCTTCACCAGCGGCGCGCCCTCGTGATGGGGCAGGTATTCCTTCATGTCCCACTGATGGCGTGCCTGTGACGCTTCAGTGTCTTGGGTGTCAGGGGCAGATGCGATGAGAGTCTCCATGGGCGCCGTCCTATGTCGTGTGTGCAGTAGCAGGTGAGCCGATGCGTGTCGCGTGGCTGGGTCGTATGGCTGAGCCGTGACCCGAGAATGAGACCATTGTCCCCCTCGTCATTGCGGCTGGCCAACGCGAAATATGACGGCCATGACTTAGCTGAGCTAATGTGTGCGATTGACCTTCATGCTCTGATGCGAGATAGCCATGCACGAACCTTCCCCCACGACGCCGAATGCCCTGCCGCGCCCCCTGCCGCCGCTGGCCTGGTTGCAGGCCTTCGAAGCCGCTGCGCGCCTGATGAGCTTCACGCGTGCCGCCGAGGAGCTGAGTGTCACCCAGTCGGCCATTAGCCAGCGGATTCGCCAGCTGGAGGACCGCCTTGGCCAGCCATTGTTCGTGCGTCATGCCCGCAGTCTCAATCTGACGCCGGCCGGTCAGGCCTGGCTGCCAGCGCTGCAGGATGGCTTCCAGCGCCTGCAGGAAGGCACGCTGGAAGTCTTCGGCCCCTCGCGCGCCGCGCCGGTCAGCCTGCGGGCGACCCCGATGAGCCAGCAGGCCTGGCTGTTGCCGCGGCTGGCGAACTTCCACCGTGATCAACCCGAGATCGCGCTGCGTCTGGTCAGTGCCTTCTGGCAGAGCGACTTCGATGGCGAGCAGGTGGATATCGAACTGCGCTACGGCCAGGGTGACTGGCCGCAGGTGGAGGCGATCCAGGTCGGGGCAGGGCAGGAGAGAATGGCCGTCGTGGCGAGTCCGGCGCTGAGCGCACAGCTGACCACGGCAGCGGACCTGGCCGGCATGACGCTGCTGCATGCCGCAGGCTTCGCGGTGGGCTGGCGGCGCTGGCTGGTGGCGGCAGATCAACTGGGGCTGGAGAAGACGACCTCCACCATCAGCTGTGACACCCAGGTGATGACGCTGGAAATGGCGCGTCTCGGCATGGGGGTGGCGCTGGTGCATGAAGGCCATTTCCGGCAATGGCTGGCGTCCGGCAACGGCGGGCTGGAGCAGGTCTTCGCGCTGACGATCCCCGCCGAGCAGAACTTCTGGCTGGTGCGCTCCAATCAGCGCCCGATGCGGCCCACCGCGCAGCGTGTCTGGGATTATCTATTGGCGGAGCCACAGTGAGCGATGCAGAGGTTGCTTTTGCGTCCCTTGCTGATCGATGTTCCGTGACTGCTGATGCGCTTTCGAGTGATATACCGTTATCTTGAGGTGGCGCCCGGCACGGTAAGCGACCGCTATCTTTTCTCTCTCGTGATTTCCTCGGCTTGCTGGCGCCTTGTCTGCCAAGCGTGTGGTCAGATCTGCCAAGCGTGGTCAGGCGTGGGCAGGCGTGGGCAGGCGTGGGCAGGCGTGGTCAGTCGTGGTCAGTAGGGAGGCGGCGGGCAGCGCGCCAATGGCGACTGCTGGAAGAAGCGCTCCAGCAGGGCATACAGCGCCGGATAGGCCGCATCGAGATCATCCGGTGCGCTGAAGAAATACTCGCAGCAGACGGCGAAGCATTCGGCGGGGTGGCTGGCGGCGTAGTCATCGATGGGCGTCGGCTCACCGCGTGACAGGCGCGCGCTCAGGTCATCCCACACGGCAGTGAAGGTGGCGTGCCACTCCGCCGCGCTGATATGGAGCGGCAGGGGCGGAAAGCCATCGGCATCGGTGGCGTTGGCCATGTCGAGCTTGTGGGCGAATTCATGGATCACCACGTTGAAGCCGCTCCAGTCACCGCTGGCGGCCAGATCCTGTTGGGTGACCACCACCGGCCCCTGATACCAGGTCTCGCCGGCGCGGGTGTCCTCGAAGACATGCACCACACCGGCGTCATCCATCTCTTCCACCTCACGGCGGATGGCCTGCAGCGGCAGCATGATCTCGTGCACGCGAGCGCCGGCGTCCTGCCAGCGCTCGGCATGCGCCCAGCCGTTGAGCAGCAGCATCGCCTGGGCAGCCAGCGCCAGCGCCTCGACCTGTGCGAGCGGCTCGGCGCTGGTCAGCTTCCAGTCGCTCAGCTGATGGCGGGCGCGCCGTTCAAGACGCGCCAGTGCCTCGGCGTCGAGTCCCTCGAGGATCGGCAGGCGCTCGCGGACTGCCTGCCACGCGTCATCCTGCGCTGTCTCGCCAGCGGAGGAAGCGGCCGAGACAGCGCAGGCGTCCGGGGCTGAGCCGTCACGGCCGTGGCGAGCGGAGCGCTGCCACAGCCGTTGCCACCAGTGCGTCATCGGCTCAGTCCTGACGGCTGCCGGACTTCCACGACCAGTCACGCAGACGCAGCTCGAAGAGGTCCTTGCGGCGGTCCTTCAGGTTGGTCACCGAGCCTTCGCTGCGCACCACCTTGAGACGCTCCAGATCGAGATCCGAGAACATGATCATCTCGGTGTTCGGCGTGGTCTCGGCCATCACTGCGTCATGCGGGAAGGAGAAGTCCGACGGCGAGAACACCGCTGACTGGGCGTACTGGATGTCGAGGCTCTCGATGGATGGCAGATTGCCGACGCTGCCGCAGACCACCACGTAGCATTCGTTCTCGATGGCACGCGCCTGGGCGCAGTTGCGCACGCGCAGGTAGCTGTTCTTGGTGTCGGTCCAGAACGGCACCATCAGGATGTCCATGTCCTGATCGGCCAGCAGACGCGACAGTTCCGGGAACTCCACGTCGTAGCAGATCAGCATGCCGATGCGTCCGGCGTCGGTCTCGAACACGGCCAGCTCGTCACCGCCCTTGATGATCCAGTCGCGGCGCTCCTGCGGCGTGATGTGCAGCTTGGCCTGACGGTCGATCTCGCCATCGCGGTGACACAGGTAGGTGACGTTGTAGAGCTCGTTGTCGTCACCGATCTCGACCATGGAACCGGCCACGATGTTGATGTTGTAGGCCACCGCCATGCGCGAGATTTCCTGCTTGAAGCGCTCGGTGAAGCCGGCGAGGTAGCGGATGCAGCGCACCGGGTCACTCTGGTCTTCCAAAAGGCCGATCAACGGCGTGTTGAACAGCTCCGGGAAGACGGCGAAGTCACTCTGGTAATCCGACAGGGCGTCGACGTAGTACTCGACCTGCTGCAGCACGGATTCGACACTGTCGAACTTGCGCATCTGCCACTGCACGGCGCCGACGCGAATCATCGTCTTGCGGCTTTCCAGCACGCGCTCGGCGGGCTCGAACAGGATGTTGCTCCACTCCAGCAGCGTGGCGTAGCCCTGGGAATCCTCGTCTTCCGGCAGATACTGGCGCAGCAGGCGTTTGACCAGGAAGCCGTTGGCCAGCTGGAACGACAGGATGGGGTCATGGATCTCGCGACGCTCCACCTTGTCGATGTACTCGGAGGGCGAGAGCTCGGCGGCGTATTCGTGGTACTGGGGAATGCGCCCGCCGGCCAGAATCGAGCGCAGATTCATCGAGCGGCACAGGTCCTTGCGCGCCTCGTACAGGCGGCGACCGAGGCGATAGCCGCGGTAGTCGACGTCGATCAGCACATCCAGACCATAAAGCGCATCGCCATCCTCCTTGTTGAGGATGATCTCGCGCTGGCCGATCAGGTCGTCGTACTTGTGCGGGTTGGAGAAGGCGTCGTAATCCACCAGCGCCGTCAGGGCGACGCCGACCAGCCTCTCGCCATCCTCGATCACGATCTGGCCATCGGGGAATTCGGCGATCAGGCGGTTGATGGTGTGCTCAGGCCAGGCGCCACCGATGTCGTCGTAGATGCCGTCCATCAGGCGCTTGAGCTGGGGGTAGTCTGATTCCTGCAGGTTGCGCAGGTTCAGGTGCAGGTCTTCGACGGACATCGAGACTCCTTGGAAAATGAAGAGAGGGGATCAGGGCAGGAAGTGGCTGGCGCGAAAGCGATGGGTCCCATTATTCGCGCTGTCGAGGCCGGGTGTCATCAATATCCTTTGGTCAATGTCCGGCCCTGGTCACGCAACCCTCATCAATGGGTCCAACCTCGCGTCACTGCAAGGGTGAGCGAGCCTTCGCGCCTTGAGTGGCGCTCAGTGCGATGTTGAACGAATGCTCATTTTGCTTGCATTTGCGCGGCACAACGTCCAAAACAATGCCAAGGGCAAGGCGCGTGCAGCGAAGTCATGCCGTTCATATCAAGCTTGAGAGACACCAGACCTCAATGACAACCAAGGAGACCCGCATGACCCCAGTCCTCCATGAATTGCGTGGCCGTGATGACCGCCTGCGTTTCTCGCCGTTCTGCTGGCGTGCGCGTCTGGCACTCGCCCACAAGGGCCTTGCGGCCGAACTCGTGCCGATGCTGTTCACCGACAAGAGCCCGATCGACTTCTGCGATTCCAGCACGGTGCCGGTGCTCAAGGATGCGCACGGCGTGGCGATGGACAGCTATGACATCTTCAAGCATCTGGACGCGCATTATCCAGACAGCGGCGATGGCCTGCTGATCGGCGATGCACATGCCGAGGCACGCCTGAACTTCGTCAAGGTGTATACCGAGCAGGTCATGGCGGTCGGCTTCTTCCGCCTGGTGGCGCTGGATCTGCTGGCGGCCATCCACCCGGATGACCGCGAGTACTTCCGCACCAGCCGCGAAGCCCGCTTCGGCATGCCCTTCGAGGAATTCAACAACGTCGAGGCCGCTCGCGGCATCCTGGACAGCGCCTTCAAGCCGCTGCGTGGCCTGCTCGCCAATCAGCCCTTCATGGATGGCGATGCCCCGGCGGCGGCGGATTACCTGGTCTTCGGCTTCTTCATCTGGGCACACATCGTCTCCGATACCTCGCCCTTCGGCGAGACGGAAGATGCGGGCGACCCGCTGGTGCAGTGGCGCGAGCGCATGATGGATCTCTTCGACGGCATGGCGCGCAAGGCGCCGCGTGCCAGCGAGATTCCGCAGTAACGCCCGCAGTAACGGCTGCAGTAAAGAACATGCTCGCAATGCCCCTGGTGAAAAGCTGCACGAGGGGCCTGGCGATGAGCATGATCTCCTCGATGGCTCGAACGCTCATGGGCGTTCGAGCCATTTTGCTATGTCCTTGCACAGGAGCCCACAGATGATTGATCTGTATTACTGGACCACACCCAACGGCCACAAGATCACGACCTTTCTGGAGGAAGCCGGTCTCGAGTATCGCCTCATTCCGGTGAATATCAGCAAGGGTGAGCAGTTCGCGCCGGAGTTTCTGGCCATCTCGCCCAACAATCGCATGCCGGCGATCGTTGATCATGCGCCAGCCGATGGCGGTGAGCCGATCTCGGTGTTCGAGTCCGGTGCGATTCTGGAGTATCTGGCCGACAAGTGCGGCAAGTTTCTGGCGCAGGAAACTCGCGCCCGCAATGACGTGCTGCAGTGGCTGCACTGGCAGATGGGTGGCCTGGGGCCGATGCTGGGTCAGGTGCATCACTTCAAGCACTACGCGCCGGAGCCGGTGGAGTACGCCATCGAGCGCTATCACAAGGAAGGCGAGCGTCTGTACGGCGTGCTGGAGCGCCAGCTTGCGGAGCGTGATTTCGTGGCGGGGGACGAGTTGAGCATCGCCGACATGGCCATCTGGCCGTGGCTGAAGGCCGAGAAGCAGGAGATCGATCTGACGCGCTTCCCGGCGGTCGCCGCCTATCGTGCCCGCATCGCCGAGCGTGATGGCGTCAAGCGGGCAATGGCGCGCATCGACGACATCAATCCGGCTGCCAATGTGGCGATGGATGAGGAAGCGCGCCGTCATCTGTTCGGCCAGCAATCCTGACGGGCAGTCAGTGCCGCCGTGAAGTCGTGAAGCTGTGAAATTGTAGAGCTGAGAAGTTTGAAGCAACCGTTGATCTGTCGGCCTGCAGCGCTGTCAGGCCGACAGATCAGCGGGTCCAGTCCGTCGGCACACGACGGCGGATATGGTCGAGCAGCGCGCCGAGCTTGCGCGGCGGATGGCCGAAGGGGTAGTGCAGGCTGACCGGAATCGACGGGCCCTTCCACTCGGGCAGGCAGGCCTCGAACTGTCCCGGGTGCGCCGTCGCCCGGGTGCGCACGTGGTAGTCCGGCAGCAGACCGATACCGGCGCCGTGGGCGATATGGTCGGCATGCACCACCACGTTGTCGACCGTGAAGCGTGACGGTGGCAGGCTCAGGCGATACTCGCCTTCCTCGGGGTGATTGAGCACCAGGTTGGGGTGATGGCGATCGATCAGGTTGACCCAGTCATGGGAGGTCAGCTCGCTGGGGTGCTGCGGATGGCCATGCTGGCGCAGATAGCTGGGGTGGGCGTAGAGATGTTGCTGCTGCTGACCCAGAATCTCCTCGCGCAGCCCGGTGTCCTTGGCCGGACCTTCCCACAGCCACAGCATCACCTGGTCGTCATCGCGTGACGGCGGCAGATGGTTGGCGGTCAGGATCAGGCGAATGCCCGGATACTCTTCGATGAAGTCGGTCAGCACATGATTGAACCAGCCACGCAGGAAGTGCGGGTGCGCGCTGACGGTGATGTCACCGCTGATCTCCTCGCGCAGTTCATCCAGCGCGATCTGCGAGCGCTCGCCCAGCGACAGCATCTGCTGGCAGTACTGATAGAACAGCGTGCCGGCCTCGGTGGGAATCAGGCGATTGGCCTGACGATGCAGCAGCGGCTGGCCTAATTGGTGTTCGAGATGGCTGATCCGGCGGCTGAGCGTGGACTTGGAGATACCGAGATGCTCGGCTCCTGCGCCCAGATTGCCGTAGCGCATGATGGCATCGAAGGCACTGAGGCCCTGAAATTCGTCAAGTACTGGAGGCATGACTTGGTGGCACCCGCCGCTGTTGTCTGCCGTTGAAGCGGCAAATAGCGTGAAAGAAAGCATGAAAGCAGGAATCGCGTCGTTGCTGAGGTGTGGGCCAGCGTCTCCCTGCCATTTTGGCCAGCATTGTAGCCGATCTGGTCGAGCGAATGGCATACATGTGAGTGATTCGCGTTTGCCTGTAGCCGGATGCGGCGAAAGATCCGCCAGCCGGCGGCTTCCGCTGACCAGCCCGTGGCTGGTGGGAGACGGGCGCTGACAGGCAGCCAGCGAGCCTCATGCCGCTGGCGTTCGACAATCAGGGTTGACGGTTTGCTGACAGGCAGCCAGCGAGCCTCATGCCGCTGGCGTTCGACAATCAGGGTTGACGGTTTCCGCGCCCCGCGTGGCAATTGCGCCCACATGAGATGCACATGGCGAGCGAGCGCGGCATCATGGCGAGATCAATGCGCAGCAGGCCTCGTCGCTGCGTTTCACTGTTCAAGGACCCTGTAGATGTCATTCGCTACCCGCTTGCGCGCCCGGGCCGCCTTGCTTGCCTCTCCGCTACGGCTTGCGTCATCAGTGCCAACTCCTTCATCAGCGCTGTTGAGGGCCGCCAGCCTGGCGGCCCCGTTGATGCTGGCACTGCTGGCCGCGCCGGTTCAGGCAGACGAGCGCCCCCAGATTCGTGTCATGGCCGCCGCCTCGCTGCATGATGCGCTGGATGCCATCGAGGCACGCTACGAGCGTCTCGCCGACGTGGACATCATGCCGGTCTACGCCTCGTCCTCGACCCTGGCGCGTCAGCTGGCCAATGGGGCTCCGGCGCAGCTGTATCTGTCGGCCAATGAGCGCTGGATGGACTGGCTGGAGCAGCAGGCCGGCATCGTCGTCACCGGTCGTCACGACCTGCTGGGCAACCGTCTCGCGCTGGTCGCGCCCGGCCCCAGCCAGCTGGACGCCAGTGTCAGCAATGCCGAGGACGTCACCGATGTGGCCGAGCGCCTCGCCGCCACCGGCAGCAATACTCGCCTGGCCGTCGGCGACCCTGACCACGTGCCCGCGGGCATCTATGCGCGCCAGTCGCTGGAAGCGCTGGGGCAGTGGCAGACGCTGCGCTCGCGCCTGGCCAGCGCCGAGGACGTGCGCGCCGCGCTGGCACTGGTCGAGCATGGCGAGGCCCCGCTGGGGATCGTCTATGCCACCGACGCCGCCATCAGCCATCGGGTGCACCAGATCGGCCTGCTGCCGGACAGCAGCCATGACCCCATCCACTATCCTGCCGCCTTGATCAGTCGTGGCGGTGATGCGCCGTCGTCACAGGCCAAGGCCTTCTCGGCCTGGCTCTCCAGCAACGAGGCCGGTGCCATCTTCCATCGCTTCGGCTTCAGCACGCTCGCCCATCAGGCTCCTGCTGCGCAGCCAGAGGCCGACTAGCCGCTGGATCAGCGTCGAGGCCTCGTGGCACACGCTGGCATGTCATCGACAAGATGAGGCCGCTACACTGGGAGCCTGCTGTCACATCGGCGTGATCAAGGCGGGCAGGGCTGTCTGCCGGCGCTTCGCGTCACGTCATGTGCGAGAACCTGTCTTCGTCTGAGGAAGATCCATGCTGAGTGCGCTGGAATGGGAAGCCCTGAGCCTGAGCCTCAAGGTGGCTTGCGTCGCGGTCGGCCTGAGCCTGATTCCCGGTTTTGCGGCGGCCTGGTGGCTGGCGCGACGTGAGTTTCGTGGCAAGGCGCTGGTCGATGGTCTGCTGCATCTGCCGCTGGTGTTGCCGCCCGTGGTGGTCGGTTATCTGTTGCTGGTCACCTTCGGGCGCAATGGCGCCATCGGCCAGTGGCTGGCCAAGGTCGATATCGTGCTGCCCTTCACCTGGCAGGGCGCGGCGCTGGCAGCGGCGGTGATGGCCTTTCCGCTGATGGTGCGCGCGATGCGCCTGTCGCTGGAGGCCATCGACCCGGGCCTGGAGGCCGCGGCCCGCACCCTGGGCGCCAACCCGCTGCGCGTGCTGTTCACGGTGACCATGCCGCTGGCGCTGCCGGGCATCCTCACCGGCGGCATGCTGGCCTTCGCGCGTGCGCTGTCGGAGTTCGGTGCCACCATCACCTTCGCCGCCAACATCCCCGGCGAGACCCGCACGCTGCCGTTGGCGCTCTATACCCTGATCCAGACCCCGGGCCAGGAAGGCGCGGCGGCCAGGCTGTGCGCCATCGCCGTCATCATCGCGATGCTGTCGCTGCTGGCCTCCGAATGGCTGGCACGTCGCGCGCGACTGCGCATGGAGGGGCGTGATGCTTGATTTCCACCTCCATCGTCAGCAGGGCGCCTTCACGCTGGATGCCACGCTCAAGGTGCCGGCGCGCGGCGTCACGGCGCTCTTCGGGCGCTCCGGCAGCGGCAAGACCACCATCCTGCGCCTGATCGCGGGCCTCGAACGTCCTGACCATGGCCATCTGCGCCTGGACGGCGAGTGCCTGACGGGCGGAGAGAACGATATCTTCGTGCCGGCGCATCGTCGCAGGCTCGGGGTCGTCTTCCAGGAGCCGCGCCTGTTTCCGCACTACAGCGTGCGCGGCAATCTCCGCTACGGCATGCCGCGCGCCCTGACACCCGCCCAGCGCCAACAGAACCAGTCACGTCTGCATGAGATGGTGACGCTGCTGGGCATCGAGGACCTGCTGTCGCGCATGCCCGGCCAGCTGTCCGGTGGCGAGGCGCGGCGTGTCGCGATCGGCCGCGCCCTGCTGTCACGCCCGCGCATGCTGTTGCTGGATGAGCCGCTGACCGGACTCGACGGCGCGCGCAAGCAGGAGCTGCTGCACTACATCGCGCGGCTGGCACGCGAGATCGAGATCCCGATCCTGTTCGTCAGTCATGACACCCGCGAGCTGTTCGCGGTCGCCGACCGTCTGGCGCTGGTGGACAACGGCCGCATCACCGCCAGCGGCGAGATCGGTGACATGCTGTCACGGCTGGACCTGGCGCCGCAGACTGGCCGCTTCGAAGCGGGCTCGCTGCTGACCGCCGAGGTGCTGTCGCATGATGATGACTGGCAGCTGACGCGTCTGGGGCTGGGCGCCGGGTTGAGCCTCAAGCTGGCGCGGCTGGCGATGCCGGTGGGGCGTCGTGTGCGACTGCGGCTGCGGGCGCGTGACATCAGCATCGCGCTGGAGACGCCGACCCATACCAGCCTGCGCAATGCCTTGCCGGCCGTGATCCACGAGATCGAGAGTGAGCGCGGCCACGCCAGCGCCGAGCTGGTGCTGGGCATTGCCGGTCAGCGGGTGAGGGCGCGAGTCGACCGTCTGGTGTGTCAGGAGCTGGGCCTCAAGGTCGGGCTGGGCGTCAAGGCGCTGATTTCCAGCGTGGCGCTCTCGGGCCCCGACGTGATCAGCCTGGACGCCATGGATGACGACATCCCCGTGGTGAATGCGGCCCAGCTGAGTGCGGCCCAGCCGAATGCGACACAGACAGATACCGCACAGGCCAAGGCGCCAAATGACGCAGGCTCTGCCTCGCCTGCGAGTTGATACCGCTCGGACGCACCGTAAGCTGATTTCTCGAATTGATGGACTCTGGAAAGGAAACCTCTCATGCAGTTGACCCACCTGTGGCGCTATCCCCTCAAGTCCGGCGCCGCTGAAGCGCTTCAGACAGCGACGCTCGGCGAGGAAGGTCTCACGCAGGACCGCCGCTTCGTGGTGGTCGCGGCGCGCGGCAAGTTCGTCACCGCGCGCACGCATCCCCAGCTGCAGCGCCTGGCCTTGCGCGAAGACGCCTGCGGCCAGTGGCGACTGTGGCATCTTGATCGCCCCGAATGCGGTAGCGTCAGCTTTGCCACCGATGACCAGGCCGAGCGTCTCGACATCCAGGTGTGGGCCGATCGGTTCACTGCCTTGAGCGTCAGCTTTGAGGCTGATGCCTGGCTGAGTGAGCAGGTCGGCATGCCGGTCAGGCTCAGCTGGTTGGGCGAGCGCTCGGAGCGCTATCGCGAGATCATCGCGCAGCGCGTCAGCGCCGCCGACGGCTTTCCGCTGTTGCTGGCCAATCAGGCTTCGTTGGCGGCGCTCAACGCCCAGACTCCGAGTGCGGACCATGGCATGGATCAGTTCCGCCCCAATCTGGTGATCAGCGGCGCCGAGGCATGGGCCGAGGATGGCTGGCAGGAAGTGCGCATCGGCGAGGCACGCTTCACGCTGGTGTCCTCCTGCACCCGCTGTGCGATGGTCAATGTCGACCCGGCGACGGGCGCGAAGCGGGCTGATAAGGAGCCGCTCAAGACGCTGGCACGGGTGCGCCGCTTCGCGGATGGCCAGGTGCACTTCGGCTACAACCTCGTCGCGCTCGATCCCTCGCGCAAGCCTACCTTGCGTGTCGGCGACGAGGTGGAAGTCACCGCCTTCAAGTGATGTCGCTGGAAGCTTGCCTACAGGCCTGAACCCAAACGCCCGCCATCCTCGATGGCGGGCGTTTTCGTTGAGGGCGCTTGGCCAGATAGTAGGCAAGGCGCTTGGCAAGACAGTAAGCGAGGCGCTTGGCAAGACGGTAGGCAAGCTCAGCCCGGTGGCCCGAACAGGGCCGGCTGGCCATGCGCCTCGCGCCAGACATCCAGCGCCGCACGGTGCAGCTGGCTGTGACGCCATGCCAGCGCCTCGATATCGCGGTCATAGCCGCCACCGATCACGCAGGCCACGGCGGCGCCCGCCGCGCGACAGCGCTGGATGACATGCCGCTCGCGGTGGTAGAGGCCGCTGTCGCTCAACTCGAGATGGCCGAGCCTGTCCGCGGCATGCGGGTCGACACCGGCATCGAAGATCACCAGCTGCGGGCGTACCCGCGCCAGCACCTCCTCAAGCGTACGCTCCAGCACCGCCAGATAGTCCGCGTCGCCCATGCCCCTGGGCAAGGGCACGTCCAGATCACTTTGCTGCTTGCGCGCCGGGAAGTTGCTCTCGGCATGCAGTGACAGCGTGAAGACCCGCGGCTCGTCGGCGAAGATCAACGCCGTTCCATCGCCCTGATGCACATCGAGATCGACGATCAGCGCGCGCTTCACGCCGTCCTCCAGCGCCTGATGCGCCGCCACGCCGATGTCGTTGAGCAGACAATAGCCGCTGGCGGCCTCCGGGTGGGCGTGATGGGTGCCGCCCGCGGTATTGCAGGCCAGCCCGCGTTTGAGCGCTTCGCGTACGGTGGTCAGGGTGCCGCCCACGGCCAGCACGCTGCGCTCGCGCAGTGCCTCGCTCCACACGAAACCGCTGCGCCGCTGGGCCTGCGCGCTCAGGCTGCCAGTGAGAAATTCATGCACATAGCGGCGGGTATGCACGCTGAGCAGGTCGTCCTCCTCGGCGGGCTGGGGCGTCACCCAGTCGACGGCCGAGGCGCAGTCGGCCAGCTGGCGGTCGAGCAGACGCTTGAGCACGCTGAACTTGTCCATCGGGAAGGGATGCTTCTCGGGCAGCGCGATCCGATAGCCGGGATGGTGAATCAGCGCCAGCGGCGGGCAGTGGGCATCAGCGACGGGGCACAAAGTGCACCTCCTGCCCGTCGGTGGTCAGCTGGCGGATGGCGGTGGGGCGGCCATCGCTGTCCAGGTCGACCAGCCCGATGCCGCAGGCGTTCAGCAGGCGTTCGCCCTGACTGGCCGCGTCGTGACGGCGCGGCGTGACACGCATGTTGCGCCGGCGTGTCAGCAGATTGAGCGGCGAGCGCGGGGCGTACAGCCAGCGATTGAGACGGTCGAGCACATCCAGCAGGCCGACCGGGAAGCGATTGCGGATGCCGCTGCTGGTGATCTGCCAGATGCTCGGGCTCGAGCGGCGATGCTTGAGGCGCACATCGTAGGCGAAGGAGTAGTGCACATCGCCGGACAGGATCACGAAGTTCTGTGGCGTGCGCGAGTGGCGGAAGATGTTGAGCATCACGCTGGCCGCGCCGCGATGCGCCATCCAGTTCTCGGCATCGACCATCAACGGCTTGCCCGCCAGCGTGAACAGCTTCTGGATGCTCTCGATCAGCTTGACGCCGAACATCGGCGCCGGGGACACCAGCACCACGGCCGGATGGCCGACCAGGCGTTGCTGAAGCTCGCTCAGCGCCTCCCAGTCCATCAGCCCCGAGGGATGCGAGAGCTTGCGCTCGCTGCGCCAGCGGCGGGTGCGCGTATCGGCCACGATCAGCGGCGGCGTGGTGTCGAGCTGATAATCCCAGCTCTCGCAGCGATGCAGGTGGGCGATCAACGCCTCCTGACGCTCGACATCGAAATGGCCGTCTGCGGCCGTGTCAGTGCCAGTCAGGGCATGAGTGAACAGCGCCCGTGTCTCCTCCAGCAGCTCCGCCAGTGGCTCCGGCCCGTTGCCGGCGGCCTGACACAGCAGATAGCCGGTCAGCGCATTGCCGATGATGCGGCGCGAGAAGGGGTGGCCATAGGCGGCTTCCTCCCAGGCGGCGCTGAGGTTCCAGTCATCGGTGACATCGTGGTCATCGAAGATCATCAGGCTGGGCACATTGGCCAGCAGGCGACGAACCTGGGCGAGTCCGCCACAGAAGCGCCGCAGATGGCGGGCTTCGGTGGCATGGCGCTCGCGGGTGGCGTCGTCATGGCCCTCGAGCGCCGAGGGATCTTCCAGCGTGATGCCCAGCGCCTCCCACGGCACGTCAGACCACACCAGCAGGTACATGGCGATGACTTCCGACAGGCCGATCAGATGGTTGTCGGCACCGGTGGAGGTGAAGATGGGCTTGCGCTTGGCATCGAAGAAGCTGGCGGCCACGCCTTCGTTGGCCGGCATGTCCGGCAGCAGCTGCGGGCGGTGGTAGAGGTGCGAGGGGTGCTGGCGTAGCTCGCGAGTGTCGGAGACCTCGGCCTCCATCAGCGTCTCCTCCGGCAACCCCAGCCCCGCGATCAGCTGATCGATCGCGCCCAGCATCGGCCCCGCGACATCGTCGGCGTAGATCTGATCGCCGGTGAACAGCATCACCTCCGGCCACTCGGCGACGCTCTGACGTCGCTCGCTCAACCAGCGATCCAGCGCCACCAGTCCATCGCCACCGGGGCCCTTGGGCGGCAGCGTCTCAAGGCGATCGGTCGACGTGGCGTCTTCTGCACTCTGCTGCGCTTGCTGCTCGTCGTCACTCAAGCCGTGGTGCGGCTTGCGGCAACTGCCATGCGCGACACGCGTCAGGCGTGACGGCAGTCGAAAGCGCGGCAGGCTTTCACCGGGGTAGCAGATCTGTGGCGCCCAGTCGGCGATGCCCTGCCATGCGGGCGTGTCTGTCGATGACGCTGACGGCTCCGCCAGGCCCAGCTCGTAGGCGATGGCGCAGTCGGCGGGCAAGGGCGTGTCGGGATGCGCTTCGATCAACAGCAGCCAGGCGTGCTCCCCCAGCGGCATCGCCAGATGCTCCGTCAGCCGACAGCTTGATGTCGTCGGTAGGCCATCCTCACCTCGCGCAAGAGGCGTCGCGTCCTGCTCCGGCAGCAGCCACACCCGCGCCTGCTGTGGGCGAGATGTCACCAGCCACAGCATCACGCCCTCGGCGGTGACACGGCGCAATATCGGGCCTGCCAGCACGCGGGGCAGGGCAGCAGTCGGTGTGGGAGAGCCGTTGGCAGGCAGCGAAGCGGACGAAGTGGCAGACATGAAGCAGGCTCGATGGCAGGTGGAGACGGATAGCGGTCAGCTGACTATCATCAGCTGACGCTTAACAGGCGATAGCGTAACAGGCGACGAACGCCAGCCATGGGCGCAGGCGTGGGCTGGGCGTATGAGTGGCTCCGTGCGTTGAGTGTGACAACTCGTCGTGGCGCGAGGTTCGCAGGCTCGCAAAGCATGCGCGAGCTAGCGTAAAGTTGGGCCCTTGAATGCACATGGCGTTCGCACAATAGCATGGGAAACCGGCATGAATGATCCATCGGCGAAGCGCCTCGTGAGTCCGCAGTCCAGGCCAGTCAACCGCGGGCACGGCTCGCGCAGCTCCATCTGGCGCAAGGTCGCCCTGGCCGCAAGTGTGACAGCGAGCCTGGCCGCGACCTTGGCAACAAGCCTGTCTGCGAGCCTCTTCAGCCCTGCGGCCCTGGCCGCCGAGGCGCCGCTGGCGACAGGCGAGCGCCACGTGCTGGCGGCCAATGACTGCCTGCCCGCGCCCAGCGGGCCGGTGGTGCTGACGGTCGAGGGCGCTGTCAGCTGTGGCAATGCCGGTTCCCTGCAGGCACCACGGGCGCGTTTCGATCTGGCGATGCTCGAAGCCATGCCGTCGCGCGTGGTGGCCACCCACACCCCCTGGACCCAGGGACGAGTCAGCTTCTCCGGCCCGCTGCTGCGCGAGCTGGTGGCGCGGGTGTCTGAAGATGCCAGGGGGCTCAAGGTGCGGGCACTGAATGACTTCGTGGCCGAGATTCCCCTCAGCGACATCGAGGACTTCGATGTCCTGCTGGCCACGCGACGCGACGGCGAGCGCATGCCGGTGCGTGACCTCGGGCCCTTGTTCGTGCTGTATCCCTTCGATGCTCATCCGGAATTGCTCAATGAGCAGGTACGCTTTCGCAGTGTCTGGCAGGTCACCGGGCTGACGCTGGAGTGAGCGAGGGCTGGCGCCTGACCCCTCAGGCGCAAGATGACATGGAGTCATGCAGTGAATCAGTCGCCGGATGAAAGATCCCCGCTTTCAGGCACCGCTGCTGATCAGTCCCTTGCTGATCAGGGCATTGCCGCGTCGGGTGTGGGCGGAAGCGGCAATTCCCCCGCGCGCTGGCCGCTGTGGCTGGGCATGGCGATCAGCATCCTGTGTCTGCTGGCCTCCATCGGCATCGGCGGCACCATCCTGCACAACCAGTTCAGCCTGGAAGACCGCACCCGCGATGACGCCGTCTGGTCGATCTACAAGCTGGATCGCGAGGCGGTCAGCCTCTCCTCCTCGATAGCGCGCTATCGCGTCGCCGGGCCAGCCGATCGGGCCAGCATCTGGAATGAGGTGCTGCAGAATTACGAGCTGCTCTACAGCCGCACCTATATCTTCCGGCGGGGGGATTTCCAGCGCCATCTGATGACCCTGCCGGCCGTGCCGCTGCTGGCCGATGAGTTGATGAGCCAGATCGAGTATCTCGATCTGCGGCTGGAAAAGTGGCGGCATGGCCCGGTGTTCGAGGGCACGGGCCCGGTGCAGGGCGCCCAGGCTGACGACGCTTCAGTAGATGACGCTGCACAGAGCTCCCAGGTGCTGGGGCCCGAGGGTCGCGAGACGGCGGAGTTCCAGAAGCTGAGTGATGCACTGGGCGATACCACCCAGACGCTGTTGTTGCGGGTACGCGCACGCCTGGCCGAGGAGCTGGCCCACGAGCGTCAGAGCCGCGACAGCCTGGTGCAGCTGATGTTGCTGCTGCTGGCGCTGATGCTGCTGGCCACCTTGATGGTCTGCCGTCAGGTCTGGCTGCAGGCCCGCGGACGTGAACAGGCCCGCCTGCAGATGCTGGCGATGTCGTCGGCTCTCAAGCACGAGGCGGCGCGGGCCGAACAGGCCAGTCGCGCCAAGTCCGAGTTTCTGGCCACCATGAGCCACGAGATTCGTACCCCGCTCAATGGCGTGATCGGCATGAGCGAGCTGTTGCTGGCCGAACCGCTGCAGAGCAGTGCGCACCGCTATGCCTGCAGCCTGCGCGACAGCGGCGAAGTGCTGATGGGGCTGGTGGATGATGTCCTCGACTTCTCCAAGATCGAGGCCGGCAAGCTCAGCGTCGAGCGACGTCCCTTCGAACTGCACACGGCCATCGATGGCGTGATCGACCTGCTGCTGCCGCAGATGGACAGCACGCGCATCGTCTTCGATGACCGCCGTTCCGCCCAGCTGCCCGAGCAGGTCATGGGCGATTCGGTGCGTCTGCGTCAGGTGCTGCTCAATCTGCTCTCCAATGCCTTCAAGTTCACCGAGCAGGGGCGTGTCTGTCTGCTGGTCGAGGCATTGCCGGCGGGGCGCGTGCGCTTCGAGGTCGATGACACCGGCATCGGGGTCAGTGAAGAACAGGCCGCCCAGCTGTTCGAGCCCTTTACCCAGGGTGATGCCTCCACTGCGCGTCGCTTCGGCGGTACCGGACTCGGGCTTTCGATCTCGCGGCGGCTGGTCGAGTTGATGGGTGGGCGACTGGGCCTCAAGCAACGCCCGGGCAAGGGTGCCTGCTTCTGGTTCGAGCTGCCGCTGCCACGCGCCGCGGCGCTCAAGCGACCAGCCTTCACCTCCGCGCCCCTGCCGCTCAGCCGTGGCGAGCATGTCCTGGTGGTCGACGACAATCACATCAATCGCGAAGTGGCCCACTCCATGCTCAGTGGCCTGGGCTACACGGTGACGACGGTCGACAGTGGCGAGGCGGCGCTGGCGTGGTATGCGCGCCAGCGCGATACGGTGCTGGTGCTGCTCGACCTGCGCATGCCGGGACTGGATGGCTTTGCGGTGGCGCGGCGTTGGCGCGCCATGGAGCACAGTGACAGGCGTGCGCCGAGCCTTATCGTCGCGATGACGGCCAATGTGGCGGCGGGGGAGCGTGCGCGTTGTCTCTCGGCGGGCATGAACGACTTCCTGTCCAAGCCGATCCGGCGTCAGCAGCTCGCCAGCATGCTGGCGCGCTGGCAGTCGGGCAGCCAGGACCTCGGCGAATGGCGCGTCAATGCCCTCGCCAGCACCCAGCCCTTCGACCCGATCAGCTATTCCCCTACCACTGAGCGACCGCCCCACTTCGAGGCACCGCCGGTAACCGGTGAGGCACTCGCGCGTGCGGCGTCATTGGTGGCATCACTCGATTCCCCCGCTGCGCGGCGTCGCATGATCCATGAGGCTCAGGCGCGTGCCACTGAGGCCGAGGCTGAAGCTGAAGCTGAAGCAGACAAGGTCAATGAGCCGTCGGCGGCTGGCCCCATCGAGCGGCGTGAGCCTGAGGGCAAAGGCGAAAGCGAAGGCGAGGGCGAACGGGAAAAAGGGGGACACACGAGCATGAACACTAGGGAGTCGTGGACATCTGGCGGATCAGCGGCGGAGCTTGCACAGGCCGCGACGCCTGCGCTGCGGGATGAACTGGATGCCGACAGCATCGCGGCCCTCGAGGCGGCCTTCGAGGAGCAGCTCGAGCAGCAGTCCCAGCGCCTGTCACGGGCGGTGGATCACATGGATCTGAAGCAGCTGCAGCATGAAGCCCATCTGCTCAAGGGCAGCGCCGCTACCCTGGATCATGACCTGCTGCGCGATGCCGCCCTGCAGCTGGAGCTGCTGCTGGCATCCGACACGCCGCGCACCCGCATCGAGGCCGCGGTGGCGGCGCTGCTGGCCGAGATTCGCGATCACCGCATCGCCCACGATGCCGGTCAGGCCTGGCGCTAGCACAGCCTGGCGCCAGCACAGTTTGGCGCCAGCAAAGCCGCCCTCGGCCAGACACATCACCTCAGGCATCACCTAAGACATCACCTCAGTGCTGGCGGCGGCGCAGTTCGCGTTCCACCAGCGTCACACCGGGCGTGATCTGGCCCTGAATGCCCTGCAGCGCCAGCGTCAGCGTCGCATCGGCGATCTGCTGGTGACGCTGGGGCAGTGAATGGATCGGCAGCGGCAGAAAGTCGAGCAGGCGGTCGTCGCCGAAGCTGGCCATCGCCTTGGGCGGATTGGCCGGCGGCCCCTCGGCGAACAGCACATCGAGCACGCCATCCATCAGGGTGTAGGAGGCGGTGACGATGGCGTCCGGCAGCGGTGAATGGCGGAGATGCTCGGTCAACGCCGCCGCGCCCGCCTCGCGCTCGTAACGCGCGGCATGCAGGGTGGTGGCCTCAAGCTCGCTGCTGCCGGTGCGCTGCTGATAGTGCGTCAGCGCCGCCTGCATGCCGCTGGCGCGCGCCCGCGTGATATCGATCTCCGGCAAGGCATCCAGCCACAGCAGTCGCTGCGGCGCGTGTTCCAGCACGGCTTCGGTCAGCTGGCGGGCGGCATCTTCATTGTTGCTGACCACGCTGGCGAAGTGGCGCGTATCCAGCGCGCGGTCGACACCGATGACCGGGAAGCCATCCAGCGCCAGTTCGCGGTAGAAGGGGTCATCGGGGGACAGGCAGCTGGCGGTGATCAGTGCATCGACCCGCCGCGCCTTGAGCATGCGCGCCAGCTCGCGCTCGGTTTCCGGCTCATCGTCGGAGCAGACGATGAACAGCTGATAGTCGCGCTCACGCGCCCCGCGCTCCAGCAACTTGGCCAGGCGGGCATAACTGGCGTTCTCCAGATCCGGCAGCATGAAGCCCAGCGTGCGGCTTTCACCACGCCGCAGCGCGGCTGCCTGGGCATCGATCCGATAGTGATGACGTTGTACCACCGCCATGACGCGCTCGACCGTCTGGGGGCTGATACGTCGTGCCTGTGCCTGCCCATTGACCACATAACTGGCGGTGGTGCGTGAAACGCCTGCAAGACGCGCGATTTCTGCCAGGGTCATGCCACTGTCCTTGCTGGAAAGGGGGAACGGGATCTGCGTGCTCCATGTTCGAGGAATGATGCGCACTTGTGGGCTCGGGTGCAAATCCTCTCTGCGCCGGGCACGCCTCGCTCGACGCCTCTCGAGCCCGCGCCACAGGCGGCTCTACGCCCAATGTCTAGTCACCAGAAGCACGTTTTCGGTTTGTGTTCGCTTGATCGGGCGCAAGAAAACGGCCAGCATGAGCCCTATTGAGGTGACACGATTCAGCATGCTCGTCATCACGCCATGACGCCGCTACCCTGTCGGAACTCGCCAAGTGACGTGTCGCGGCAGCTGAAATACTCGCTTGCAGCGCACCGCCAACATCCAGGCTCCTCATCAGAAGGGAGCCTCAAGGAGCCAGCCATGCTCAGTCTTGATCGCGAGGACATTCTTCTCGCCGCCCATGCCAGCGACTGGCGCGATGCCTTGCAACAGGCCGCCGATGCCCTGGTCGCCGGTGGGCGCGCCACGCCCGACTACCGTGAGGGCCTGCTGGCGCGTGAAGCCCAGTCTTCCACCTACCTGGGGCAGGGGATCGCGATTCCCCACGGCACGCCGGACAGCCGCGAGGCCGTGCTGGCCACCGGGGTGCGTGTTCTGCAGTTTCCGCAGGGCGTGGAGTGGCACGACGGCAATCGCGTCTTCCTGCTGGTGACCATAGCGGCACAGTCCGATGAGCATCTCGACATCCTGCGCGCGCTGACGCGCGTGCTCGATCGCGACGGTGTCAGTGAGCGCCTGGCCTCGGCGACCACCGCCGAGGAAGTGCTGAGCGAGCTGGGCCGCGAGGTGGTGCCGCCGCGCCTGGATGCCGAGACGCTGCTGTGCGGCTTCCCCGCGCGCGATCGTGATGAGCTGGTGCTGGCGGGGGCCGCGCGTCTGCGTCAGGCCGGCTGTGTCAGTGATGGCTTCATCTCGGCCATGCTCGCCGCCCAACCGGTGGCGCTGGGGCAGGGCGTGTGGCTGGCGCAATCACAGCAGGATGTCACCCGCTCGGCGCTGGCCATCGTCACGCCGGAGAAAGCACTGGAGACGCGCCACGGGCGCATCACTGCGCTGGCCTGTCTGGCAGTCGATGCCCAGCAGGGCCAGCATCAGCCGTTGCTTGAGCGCCTGCTGACGCTGCTGGAAGAGGGCGCGGGAGAAAGCCTGCCAGGCCTGTCGGCCAGCGCCCTGCTGGCGCGGCTGTCTGGGGAATCCGCCACGGCGCAGCTGGCTCAGGTCGTGTTGCTCAATGCCCACGGCCTGCATGCGCGTCCGGCCAAGCAGCTGGTACAGGCGGCGCGCGAAGCCGGTGAGCAGCATGGCGTCATTCCGGCGTTGCGACTGGAAGGCGATGACAGCGGTGTGGTCAGTGCCGCCAGTCTGACCAAGGTATTGGGGCTGGGCGCACGCCGCGGCCAGACGCTGATCTTCAGCGCCTCCGGCGATGACTCGGCGGCCAATCAGGCGGCGCTGAGCATGATGGTGAGCGCGGTGCAGGCCGGTCTCGGCGAGGCGGTGGAGCCGCTGGCCGATTGGCGCGCCGACGCCGCCATGCCGCTGGAGGCCAGCGAACAGCAAGCCACCGGCGACACCCAGCAGGCCGCTCCCGACGCCGACAGCGTGGTGCCCGCGGTGGCCGCCTCGCCGGGCATGGCCATCGCGCCGTGCTGGGTGATGCGCCTGCCGCGCTTCGTCTACGAGACGCGCAGCGATGCCGGCGCCGATCGTGAGGCCGAGCGCCTGGTGGCCAGTATCCAGACCGCCCGCGAGCAGTTGCTGGCGCTGGTCAATCGTGCCGAAGGCGCCGAGATGGCCGAGATTCTCTCGATGCACGAGGAGATGCTCGGCGATCCGGAGCTGTTTGCCGCGGCGCGCGAGAGCCTCGATGAAGGCCACAGCGCCGAAGCGGCGTGGTGGTCGGCCATCGACAGCGCCGCCAGCGCCCAGGAGAACCTCGCCGATCGCCTGCTGGCCGAACGCGCCGCCGACCTGCGCGATGTCGGCCGGCGGGTGCTCGGCGTGCTGACCGATACGCCGCTGCCCAGCGCCCCCGAGACACCGCATGTGCTGGTGACTGAGGACATCGGCCCGTCGGATGTAGCGCGTCTGGATACCACTCGCGTGCGGGGGCTGGTCACGGCGTTGGGCGGGGCGACCTCGCACAGCGCGATTCTGGCGCGTTCGCTGGGCATTCCGGCGGTGGTCGGGGCTGGCCCGAGCGTGCTGGCGATCGCCGATGGCAGCGAGCTGATCGTCGATGGTGAACGAGGCCGCGTCAGCGTGATGCCCTCGGCCAGTCGCCGCGCGCGTGCCGAAGAGGCGATCGCCGGGCATGAGCAGCGTCAGGCCGCCGCCTGGGAGTCGCGCATGGCACCCGCCACGACCCTGGATGGCCATCATGTCGAGGTGGTCGCCAATCTGGGCAACACCGCCCATGCCGGCGACGCCGTCGAGCGCGGTGCCGAGGGTGTCGGCCTGCTGCGTACCGAATTCGTGTTCATGGCGCACCCGCAGGCGCCGGATCTTGCCACCCAGACCGCCCAGTACGGCGAGGCGCTGGATGCGCTCGAGGGGCGGCCGCTGGTGGCACGCACGCTGGACGTCGGCGGCGACAAGCCGCTGCCGTACTGGCCGCTGCCGCGTGAGGACAATCCCTTCCTCGGCCTGCGCGGCATTCGCCTCGCCCTGACCCGCCCGGAAGTGCTCGAGACCCAGGTGCGGGCGCTGCTGACGGCCGCCGGTGCGCGGCCGATCCGCCTGATGTTCCCGATGGTCAAGGACCTGGCCGAGCTGCGTGGCGCGCGTGCCATCGTCGATCGCGTGCGTGCCGAGCTGGACGCCGCCTACGAGACTGAGCATGGCCAGCCGCCGGTGCGCGACGTGCAGGTCGGCGTGATGATCGAGATTCCCTCGGCGGCGCTGACTGCTGCCAGCATCGCGCCGGAAGTCGACTTCTTCTCGGTGGGCACCAATGACCTGACCCAGTACACCCTGGCGATCGACCGTGGCCATGCGACGCTCTCGGCGCAGGCCGATGGCCTGCATCCGGCGGTGTTGCGCCTGATCGAGATGACCGTCAGTGCCGCCCACGCCCACGGTGCCTGGGTCGGCGTCTGCGGTGAGCTGGCCAGTGATGACCAGGCCGTCGGCGTGCTGGTCGGGCTGGGCGTGGATGAGCTGTCGGTGTCCAGCCGCCAGATTCCGCTGGTCAAGGCGCGGGTGCGCGAGCTGGACCTGGCCACGGCGCGTGAGCAGGCGAGGGTCGCGTTGGCCCAGCCGACCTCGGAAGACGTGCGCAGTGCTCTGGAAGCGCTGCTCGAGCAGGGCGAGCCTTCAACTGCCGAGGTCACCTCAGGCGCTGCGGCCAGTCATGCGGCCAGTAATGCGGCCAGTAATGCGGACAGTAGTGGACACAGCCCGCGGGAGTCAGTGTGATGAATGACAACACGACGCGTCAGGCCGCCGGCTGCCCGGTATTGTGCGTGACGCTCAACCCGGCGCTGGACATGACCATCGGCCTCGACAGCCTGGTGCCGGGCAAGGTCAACCGGGCGCGCAGCCATCATCTCGAGGCGGCGGGCAAGGGCATCAACGTCGCGCGGGTGCTGGCGACGCTGGGCCATCCGGTGACGCTGAGCGGCTTTCTGGGCGCCGACAACCAGGCCGATTTCGAGGCCGCCTTCGCCGAGTGGGGGCTGAGTGACGCCTTCGAACGCGTCGCGGGCGCGACCCGCATCAACGTCAAGCTCGGGGAGGCCAGTGGCCGCGTCACCGATATCAACGGCGCGGGCATGCAGGTCGATGAGGCTGCCTTCACGCGGCTTGAGGCGCGCATCGATGACTGGATCGATCGTCAGCAGGCCGAGGGTAGCCCAGAGCGCTGTGCCGTCGTCATCGCCGGCAGCCTGCCGCCGGGCGTCAGCAGCGAGCAGCTGGCAAGTCTGGTGCAGCGGGTGCGTACCCGCCACATTGCCTGCTGGCTGGATACCAGCGGCACGGCACTCGAAGCCGGTCTGGCGGTGCCGCCCAGCGGCGTGAAGCCCAACGAGCAGGAACTGGCGCTGTGGGCGGGCGAGCCGCTGGAGAGCGACGCCGCCCGTCAGCGCGCGCTGGCGAGTCTGGTCGAGCATGGCATCGAGCAGGCGCTGATCTCTGCCGGCCCGGAAGGCGTGCTGTGGGCAAGCCCCGGCGCCGAGACACTGCGGGCACGCCCGCCGCGCATGCGAGTGGTCAGTACCGTGTGTGCCGGTGATACCCTGCTGGCCGCCATGCTGCATGGGGTGCTCTGCCATCCGACACCCACGGCGGCCATGCGTGAACGGATTCTGCGTCATGCCACGGCGCTTTCCGCCGAGGCCGTGACCCACCCGGGGCCGGGCAATCCCGCCGCCCCGGAGCTTGAAACCCTCCAACAACACACCAGCATCGAGACATTGGCCAGTGCCGAGGTCGCGACAGCCGGAGAGCCACGCCCATGAATGTCATCATCGTTACCGCCTGCCCGAGTGGCATGGCGACCAGCTTCCTGGCGGCGCGCCGCCTGGAGCAGGCCGCCCGTCGTCGCGACTGGGAGCCCCTCATCGACATGCGCTCGCAATTCGAGCGTGAACTCGTGTTGAGCGATGCCCAGCTCGCCGCCGCCGAACTGGTGATCGTCGCGGCGTCGCCGATGACCAGCGCCGGTCTCGAGCGTTTCGTCGGCAAGCGCGTGCATGTCGCGCCCATCGAAGAGGCGCTGCCGGACCCCGCCGCCTTCCTGGCCAATGCCGAGGCCCGCGCCCGCGTGCTGGAAGCCAAGGACATCGCCGACGTGGCTGCGACTGTCAGCGCCACGGCCACCGGCGCAGCAAGCGCAGCTGGTGGAGAGGTGGCGCACAAGCCGTCCATCGTCGCGGTCACCGCCTGCCCGACCGGCGTGGCGCATACCTTCATGGCCGCCGAGGCCCTGAGCGAGGCAGGGCGAGCGCTGGGCTACCCGACGCGGGTCGAGACCCAGGGCTCGGTGGGCGCGCAGGATGCGCTGACCGAGCAGGAAATCGCCGCGGCAGAGGTGGTGATCCTGGCCTGTGATATCGAGGTAGACCCGACACGCTTCGCCGGCAAACGGGTCTGGCGGACCTCCACCGGCACCGCGCTCAAGAAGCCGCGCGATACCATCGAGCAGGCACTGGAAGGCGCCGAGGTGGAATCCGCCACCGCCGCGGGCGGTCAGGGCAGCCAGCAGAAGGGCGAGAAGCGCGGCCCCTACAAGCACCTGCTGACCGGCGTGTCCTTCATGCTGCCGATGGTGGTGGCGGGCGGCCTGATGATCGCGTTGTCCTTCGTGTTCGGCATCAAGGCCTTCGAGGAAGAAGGCACCCTGGCGGCGGCGCTGATGCAGATCGGCGGCGGCTCGGCCTTCAAGCTGATGATTCCGGTGCTGGCGGGCTATATCGCCTACTCCATCGCCGACCGCCCTGGCATCACGCCGGGCATGATCGGTGGCTGGCTGGCCGCCACTCTCGATGCCGGCTTCCTCGGCGGTATCATCGCCGGCTTCCTGGCGGGCTACAGCGCGCTGGGGCTGAGCCGTTTCGTCAAGCTGCCGCAGTCGATCGAATCGCTCAAGCCGATCCTGATCATCCCGCTGGTGGCGAGCATGGTCACCGGTCTGGTGATGATCTACGTGGTCGGCACGCCGGTGGCGGGTCTGATGGCGACGCTGACCGAATTCCTCGAATCGATGGGCTCGGCCAATGCCGTGCTGCTGGGCATTCTGCTCGGCGCGATGATGTGCTTCGACCTCGGTGGCCCGGTCAACAAGGCCGCCTACGCCTTCGGTGTCGGCCTGCTGGCCAGCGAGACCTATGCGCCGATGGCGGCCATCATGGCGGCCGGCATGGTGCCGGCGCTGGGCATGGGGCTGGCCAGCTTCATCGCGCGTAGCAAGTTCGCCGAGCCGGAGCGTGAGGCGGGCAAGGCCAGCTTCATTCTCGGCCTGTGCTTCATCTCCGAGGGTGCGATTCCGTTCGCCGCCAAGGACCCGCTGCGCGTGATTCCGGCCTGCATGGTCGGCGGTGCCGTCACCGGCGCACTGTCGATGCTGATAGGCGCCAAGCTGCTGGCACCGCACGGCGGGCTGTTCGTGCTGCTGATCCCCAACGCCATCAACGTGCCGCTGATGTACCTGGGCGCCATCGTCGCCGGCACCCTGGTGACGGGTATCGGCTATGCGCTGATCAAGAAGGGCGCACAGCAGGTCGAGACCGCTGCCGCGACCTGAGCCGCTGGCAGGCAGGTAAGGACGCAAGCCGCAAACGCACAAGGCAAGACGCAAAAAGCCCCCGCCGGTCTCCCGGCGGGGGCTTTTGCATTGCAGGCCGAGCGCAGGCGCTCAGCGACAGCGGATGGCTCAGTCCAGTTCTGATCAGTCCAGCTTCGATCAGTCCAGTTCTGACTTGCCGATCACGCCAGGCATCGCCGGGGCTTCATTGACCGTGTCGTGGCGCACGAAGGCCAGATGCTGCTGGTAGGCGGTGACGACTTCGTCGAGCACCTGGGCCCGCGACAGGCCGTTGAGCTCCTGACCGCTGCCACCTTCGGAGAGGTGCACTTCCAGACGCAGGTAGAAGTCGTCATTGGCGTCGATGAAGCTCGGCGTCTGCTGGCGTACCGCACGCACCTGGTAGACGAAGTTGGAGGCGTCCTCGAACTCGACTTCCAGCGTCACGCGGGGCAGCGGCTCATCTTCCAGCGTCTCTTCGGTGACGCTCGAGACCTGACCGCGACGATTGAGCTCCTCGGCCAGCTGGTTGAGTGCCGGACGGATGGAGCGCTTGAGGGTCGCCTCGGAACTGCCGCTCTGGGCGAAGTCGAGCACGTGATCCAGACGCTCATGCCAGTCGACACCTTCGTAGACGCAGCTGTTGTCCTGACGCACGTTCTCCTTGCGGTCCTCGATCATCAGCGCCTTGTACATGCCGATCATCATGAAGATCAGCACGATGGAGAAGGGCACGGCGGTGATCACCACGGCGCTCTGCAGCGCGCTCAGGCCCCCGACCATCAACAGTGCCAGCGTCAGCAGGCCGATGATGGCGGACCAGAAGATGCGCAGCCAGATCGGCGCATCGTGGTTCACGTCCTTGAGGATGGAGGTGAAGTTGGCCAGTACCAGGGCGCCGGAGTCGGCGGAGGTCACGAAGAACACGATACCCAGAATCGCCACCACGGCGGTGGTGATGGTGGAGTAGGGCAGCTGCTCCAGGAAGGTGTAGATGGTGTTCTGCGGTGCATTCAGGGCTTCGGTGGCCAGTGCCGCGACGTCCTGATTGGCGACCATGTCGATGGCGGAATTACCGAACACGCTCATCCACACCATCATGAAGCTCAGCGGAATCAGCAGCGCGCCGAACACGAATTGACGGATGGTACGACCGCGCGAGATACGCGCCAGGAACAGGCCGACGAACGGAGTCCAGGCGATCCACCAGCCCCAGAAGAACAGCGTCCAGCCGCTCATCCACTCATCGGTACCCGGGGTGTAGGCGTAGGTATCGAAGCTCTTGGCGGTGAACTGGGTGATGTAGTCACCGACATTGAGTACCAGGGCGTTGAGCAGCTGCGAGGTGTCGCTGACGGCGAGCACGAAGATCAGCAGCGCGGTGGCCAGCAGCATGTTGAACTCGGACAGCATGCGGATGCCTTTCTCGACACCGGTGATCACGGAAATGGTCGCCAGTACCATCACGCCGATGATCAGCGCGGCCTGGACGGCGAGGTTCTCGGGCACGCCGAGCATGAACTTGAGGCCGTAATTCAGCTGGATGACGCCGATGCCCAGCGAGGTGGCGATGCCGAACACGGTGGAGATGATCGCGAAGATGTCCACGGCGTTGCCGATCGGGCCATTGATGCGGTTGCCGAGCAGCGGGTAGAAGGCCGAGCGGATCGCCAGCGGCAGGCGGTGGCGGTAGCTGAAGTAGGCCAGCGACATGCCGGCGAGCACATAGATGCCCCAGCCGGAGAGGCCCCAGTGGAAGAAGGTTTCCACCATGGCATTGCGGATTGCCGCCTGGGTCTGGGGGTCACCGGTCACCGGCGCCACGTAGTGGGACAGCGGTTCGGCGATGCAGTAGAACAGGATGTCGATGCCGATGCCGGCCGCGAACAGCATCGCCGACCAGGACAGCAGCGAGAATTCCGGGCGTGAATCATCCGGCCCGAGACGAATGCGCCCGAAGCGCGAGCAGGCGATCAGCACCCCGAAGACCAGATAGGCGACGATGGCCAGCATGTAGAACCAGCCGAAGGTGTCGATGGTCCAGCCCAGGGCGCTGCCGATCCAGGCGTCGGCCTGTTCGGTGAACAGCATCGCGAAGGCCAGGAAGGCGAGGATACCGATGATCGATCCGTAGAAGACCGTCGGGTTGATACGACTCGAGGACGGCGTGGCGTTCTCGGCGGAAGCAGGTTTCTGCATGAGCAACTCCTTATCAGGGGAAGTTTCACTCGTGCGTGGTGCTTAGCTGCCCGTCAGCCGCAGAAATTGCGGGTGGCGTGCAGGAAAAGACGGACACGAACGGCACGGGCCGTGCTCAGCTCACGCGCGGGGCGGAACTTGCAGCAGCGGCAGTGTCGACTGCCGTGGCGACGCGATTGCAGGGGCATCGCTGGGCAGCAAGCAAGAAATGCCGATGGGCAATTCATGAGAGACGCCGGGCGCGCACCGTGGTGCTCTGGTGCGGCCCCTTTTCTGCAGGCCAGATTGGCCGCAGAAGAACGATGGCGGGCCGAGCGCTGGGGAACGCTGTGCCTTCATCGTGCTGCTCTCATCACTTCGAACGTCTACTCGGCGTCCCTGGACGTCACCCGCCTTCTTGCGAAGGGGCGGGTCACTCCGGTGTCTGCTCGCGAGTCCGTGGCGGTCGCCGTCGCTTGCTCCCTTGAAGTTGCCGGGATGGCAGGCGTCAGTCTCGTCGGCATCTGCCGGGTCCGCTTTCCTGTGACGGTTGCAGGCATCCCGTCTTGCTGCCACCGGTCGAGATCGGCAGCGGAGGGGAGCTCAGCAGTCAGGAAAACGCGACTCACATCATCACGCCGTGTAATGCTCAAAGCCTTGCAGAATTATTTTAATTGATTGTTCAATAAAAATATAACCCCCCTTTGGGGAAAAAGGCAGTGCAACTGTCGCTTCCGCTTATCCTCGTGTCGCGATCACATCGCCGCGAGGCCCGATTGCAGAGCCTCGCAGGCGCGGTGTCGTGCTTGGAAAAATCGCTGTCGGTAAAAGGACACAACGACGCCGCCCCGACCACAGAATCGTGGCCGGGGCGGCGAAAGTGACGTCAGCAGGGCAGCTGAATGGGTGTGTCCGGGGCGCGACCGTCCGGTTCTTACCCCGCCGGGCCCACGATCAGCCGGCTTTCAGCTGCCCGGGTGATGGCCTGACTCAGGCATCTTCAGACTGGTCGGCGTCATGCATCGGGCCGCGCTTCATGTCGCCGCCCTTCATGTCACCCTTCATGCCGCCATGATGCTTGCCAGCGTGATGGCGCATGCCATTGGCCATGAAGGCTTCCAGCGCATCGAGCTGCTCGGCGGACAGCACATCGGCGAGCTTCTCGCGGCCTTCCTCACGCAGTTCCAGGCGCTGCTCCTTCATTTCCTTGCGCATTTCCTGGCGGGCGGCGACACGCTCCTCTTTGTTGTCGGCGTCCTGCATGGCATCGCGCATGTCGTCGTGCATCTCTTTCATGTTGTCATGCATCTCGTCACGCATTTCCTTGCGGACTTCCTTGAGCGCCTGCATCTGGTCATCGCTCAGGTTCCAGCTGGCCAGCAGCGCCTTCATGCCTTCCTGCTGCTGACGGTCGGCCATCTTCGGACCGCGCTTGTCACGCTGGTGCATCAGGTCCAGCACCTTGATCTGGTCGTCATCCAGCACCTTGGCCAGACGATCGTGCTGGGTCTTGCGCAGTTCCTCGAAGGCGGCCTTGCGCGCTTCACGCGAGTCGAAGTCGGTCTTCTTGAGTGACTCCATGTCGTCACGCATGGACTTGAAGGAGTCCTTGAGCGCGCTGCGCTGGTCGTCATCCAGGTCCCAGCTGTCGAACAGGGCGCCCATCAGCTGCATGCGCTGCTTGCCGTCGTCGGCCATGTGCTTGCCGCCACGCTCGCCGGCCATGTGCTTGCCGCCGCGCTCGCCGCCACGCTCGTCGGCATGCTTGCCTTCGCCGTGACGTTTGCCGTCATGCTTGCCCATGTGCTTGCCGTGCATCGGCTTGCCGGCAGCCCAGTAGGCTTCGAGCACCTTGACCTGATTCTCGTCGAGAATCTCTGCCAGGGCGGCCTTGTGTTCTTCACGCTGTGCTTGGATGGCGTCGCGGCGCGCTTCGCGGGAGTCGAACTTCTGCTCCTTGAGCTGCTTGCGGCTTTCCATCTGCTGTTGCTTGAGTGCGTCGAGCTGTTGCTGCTGTTCATCGCTGAGATGCCAGCTGGCGAGAATCTTGTCGAGGCCTTCCTTGCGGTCGGCGCCGTCATGGTGCTTGTCGTTGCTTGAGGCCATGGCGGTCATCGGCAGTGCCAGGGCGGTCAGCAGACCGGAAACGATGAGCTTGCGAGAAATGCGGTTCATGGCGTACTCCGAGTGTCTAGATAAAGGGCCGGAATCAAGCGATAAGAGCATTATCAGCAGTGAATGTGCCGGCATTGTGCAACGTTTCATGGGGTTGCGTGCAACGCGCCTGGGCGGAACATGCAACGGCTTGCTGTGTCTTTTCTGCAGCGTGATCTTGTGGCCTGAATCCTGTAGGGACTGAGTCCTTGATCAAGGTGATGACGCCAGGTTTCAACCCGGGGCGCTCAGGCGCGGTTGCCATCAGCCACCGTGGTGGCGCTTCTTCGCCGCCTTGGCGTTCGCCTGGGCATTCGCCGGATAGTGGCGGTCGAACTGCTGGTGGAAGCGCTGGGTCTGATGGCGGTTCAGGACGCGATCGACATCGGCCAGGTAGGCCTTGCGCGCCTTGGCAAGCGCCTTGGCGTCGTGATGGCTCTCTGCGGCCTGACGTTGCTGGCGATAGTAGCGATATTGCTTGTCGAGGGTGGCACGCTGGCTGACGTTCAGGCTGATGCCATCCAGCAGCACGTTCAGCGAGACATCGGCGGCGCTGGCACTGGTCACGCTCAGCGGTGATGCCATCAGCATGACGCTCAGTACGCCGGCACCGATCAGGCGAGTGCGGGAGAGAGCACGACGGGCAGGACTGTGGGACATGACGAATACCTCACTTGTGGCGTAGACCCGCGCTTGAGCAGCAGTAAATGGCTCTCGCTTAGGCAGTGATGACAGTATCCGTCGCAGTTGGACAGCAAGTTCGCACCGTGGGTGCAACAAAAACGCAACCGCCGTCTGTGGTCACAGACGGCGGTTGTCATGTTTCTGAAAGGTTTCAGGGCCTGCGCGAGGCGAGATATCAGTCCAGCACGTCAGGCTCGAACTTGTAGCCGACCCCATAGATGGAGCGAATCACGTCGCGCTCCGGCCAGACATTGGCGATCTTGCGGCGCAGCTTCTTGACGTGGGAATCCACCGTGCGTTCGGAGACGATGCGGTGGTCGCGGTACATGTGGTCCATCAGCTGGTCGCGGGAGAAGATGCGCCCCGGCGACTGCATCATCACCTTGAGCAGCTGGAACTCGACCGCGGTCAGGCCCAGGTCGCTGCCATCGGCCAGTGCCTGCCAACCTTCCTCATTGAGTACCAGCTGGCCCTTGTCGGAGGTCTGCGAGAGGGTCTGATCAAGCGCCTGGCTGCGACGCAGCACGGCCTTGATGCGCGCCACCACCTCACGCGGACTGAAGGGTTTGCAGATGTAGTCATCGGCGCCCAGCTCCAGCCCCAGCAGGCGGTCCACTTCCTCGACCCGCGCGGTCAGCATCACGATGGGCAGCAGATTGTCCTCGGCCCGCAGCTGACGGCACAGGGTCAGGCCGTCGGTGCCCGGCAGCATGAGGTCCAGCAATACCAGGGCGGGTGTCTCGTCATTGACCGCCGCGATGACGGCGTTGCCGTCGTCGACATGCCGGGTGCGATATCCGCTGCCGTCCAGATAATCGCACAGCAGGCTTGCGATCTTGGGCTCGTCTTCCACCACCAGAATCAGCGGTTTCTGGGTCTCGGCCCGGGCGTCAGAGGTGTCGGCGTGAACGTCGCTCATGGTCAAGAGTCCTTGCAGATGAAAATGTCTGTTTCAAGTAGACAACAGCGGCAGGCGAATGTCCCATCGCAGTCCGCCCAGTGATGACTGGCCCGGCACCAGCTGGCCATCATGCGCACTGACCAGCGCGCTGGCGATCGACAGGCCCAGGCCTGACCCCCCGCTGGAGCGATTGCGCGAGTTCTCCACCCGGTACAGGCGCTCGGTGAGGTGGGCAAGCTCGGCCTCTGGCACGCCGGGGCTCGAGTCTTCCCAGCGCACGACCGCCCAGCCGGGGTGGCCGGCGCCATCCCCGGGTGAGGCGGCCTCGCGCAGCAGGCTGACCCTCAACTTGCCGGGCGAGTCGGTGTAGGCGCGGGTGTTGCTGGCCAGGTTGCTCCACAGCTGATGCAGGCGCTGCACGTCGCCCTGCACGCGCAGCGGCAACTGGATGTCGGTCTCAAGCAGAATGCCGCTGTCTTCCAGCCAGCCGCGCAGGTCGTCCAGGCTATCGCTGAGCTGGGCATCCAGCTCCAGCGGCTCGCGCCAGGCTTCCAGGGTGCCGGCATCGCTCTGGGCCAGCAGGCGCAGATCCGACACCAGGCGGTTGAGGGCATCCACCTCCTGCTCCAGCGAGCCGAGGCTGTCCTGGCTCATCGGGCGAATACCGTCCTGCATGGCCTCGATCTCGCCCTTGAGCACCGCCAGCGGCGTGCGCAGCTCATGGGAGATATCACTCACCCAGCGCTGGCGCGAATCGCGGTTGGTCTCCAGCGTCTGCGCCAGCGCATTGAAGTCGCCGGCCAGCCGCGACAGCTCATCCCGCCCGCGCACCGGCAGGCGGGTGGCATAGTCGCCGCTCGACAGACGGCTGGCGCCACTGGCGAGGTCACGCACCCGATGGCCCAGCCACCAGGCGATGCCGGCCGCTGCCAGCAGCGAGGCGAAGGTGGAGGACAGGATGATGGTCGCCAGATTGCGCGATTGACGCTCCAAATACTGGTCCTTGCCGCGGCGCAGGAATTCACTCACCGGCAGGTAGCCCAGCTCGCCGATCTTCTCGCCGTCCAGCTTGAGGTCCTTGAACCGCATGCCGGGGATGGGGCGCGGCGGCCCATTGAGGCGCTGGCCTCGGGTATCGCGCAGCATGTAGTCCTGGGGGCGATTCATGTTGGCGCCCGGCGGCATCTCGAACCTGTCCGGCGGCGCCTGGGAATGCACGATGCGCCCCCAGTTGCGCCGGCTCTTCATCCAGTCCCAGTTGCCTTCCGCGGCGTAGGCGCTGACCAGATCGGACGAGATCAGCTCGATGCGCTCCTGCTGGGTCTGCTCCAGATACTCCGCGAACCCTCTGTCCATGCTGTGGGAGATGAACATGTAGATGCTGCCGCCGATCACGACATTGGTCAGCAGCAGGATCACGAACAGCCGCACGGACAGCCGTGAGCGCCAGGCGGTGACGGCGGGCATCATGATGGCTGCTCCTCATGACGCGGGGTGCGGGGCGGCAGCCCCAGCAGGCGGCGCAGGTTGTGCTGCAGGTCCTCCAGCAACAGATAGAGCGAGGGCACCAGAATCAGCAGAATCACCGTCGCGAACAGGATGCCGAAGCCGATGGAGACCGCCATCGGGATCATGAAGCGCGCCTGACGCGAGGTCTCGAAGATCATCGGCGCCAGGCCGAAGAAGGTGGTCAGCGTCGTCAACAGGATGGGACGCAGACGTCGCGTGGCCGCCATGATGATCGCCTCACGCGCGGTGGCACCGGCCAGACGCTGGCGGTTGGCGTAGTCGATCAGCACCAGGGCGTCGTTGATGACGATGCCCGACAGCGCCAGCATGCCCATCAGGCTGATCACCGACAGGCCATAGCCCATCAGCTGATGGCCGATGACCGCGCCGATCAGGCCGAAGGGAATCGCCGTCATCACCAGCAGCGGCTGCAGATAGCTTCTGAACGGCAACGCCAGCAGCAGATAGAGTGCCGCCAGTGTCAGCAGCAACGACACCTGCAGTGACCCCAGGTTGTCGGCGGTCTCTTCCTGACGCCCGCCATAGCCGATGCTCAGGCTCGGATACTGGCTCTTCAGCTGAGGGTAGACGTCGCTTTCCAGACTGGTGATCACCTGACTGACCGCATCGGACGGGGTGACGTTGGCGGTGACCTCGATCACGCGGCGGCCATCGATGCGCAGAATGCTGGACGCGGCGCGTCCCTGCTCGATGTCGGCCACCAGCCCCAGGGGCACGCTGACGCCGTTGCCGGTCTGTACGCCGAAGTTCTCCAGCTGGGCGAGGCTTGCGCGCTGGTCTTCGGGCAGCAGCACCTTGACCTCGACCTCATTGCGGCCCTGCTGCTGCTTGAGGGCGGTCGCGCCGGAGAGCGGCCCGCGCAGCTGGTTGGCCAGGGTGGCGCCATCCAGCCCCAGCGAGCGACCGTAGGCATTGAGCTGCAGATAGAGCTCGCGCTTGCCGTCATCCAGGCCGCTGTCGATGTCGGACAGCGAGCTGTAATCCTCAAGCGACGTCGCCAGCGACTCGGCGGCGGCCATCAGCGCGCCACTGTCAGACGAGGAAAGGCGGATGGTGAGGCCCGCGCCACGCCCCGGCCCGCCGATATCGGATTCGAACAGCAGCGACTCGGTATTGGCGATGGTGCCGGCTTCCTCACGCCAGGCCGTGATCAGCTGCGAGGGCGACCAGTTGTCCTCCACCGTGGTGTCCAGATTGGCGATGATGCTCAGTGAGTTGCCTTCGATCTCGGCGCTGGTGGAATAGATCGCGGGGGCGTCGTCGCGCTCGCGGACCCGCTCCAGCGCGTCCAGCAGCAGGGTGCGCACTTCGCGGTCCTGGCTGATCGGGCTGCCCACCGGCAGGTTGGCGGTGACGCCGGCACGGTTGGACTCGACACGCGGCATCAGCGAGAAGCCGAGGCGGCCGCTGGCCATCCAGGCCATCGCCAGCACCAGCAGCGCCAGGCCGCAGATGGCGGTCAGGCCACGATAGTTCAGACACCCTTCAAGGAAGGGCTGGAAGCGGCGACGCGTGAAGCGCTCGAGCCCGTGCTGGACGCCATGGCGCACGCGGTCCAGCGGTGCCAGCCAGCGGATCGGCTTCTCGCTGGTGTGACCCAGGTGCGCGGGCAGGATGAAGATCGCCTCGATCCAGCTCAGCGCGAAGATGCTGATCACCACCAGCGGGATGATGCCGAATACCAGCCCGAGGAAGCCGGGCAGGAACAGCAGCGGAATGAAGGCCACGATGTTGGACAGGATCGAGAACGCCAGCGGCACCGCGATCTCGCGCGCGCCGAGAATGGCGGCTTCGCGCATGCTGGCGCCGCGCTCGCGGTGCGAGTGGATGTTCTCGCCGACGATGATGGCGTCATCGACCACGATGCCCAGCGCGATGATGAAGGCGAACATCGAGATCATGTTGATGGACACGCCGACCAGCGGCAGGAACAGCATCGCGCCGAGGAAGGCGGTGGGAATGCCCAGCGTGACCCAGAAGGCGAGACGCGCCTCGAGGAACAGCCCCAGCAGCACCAGCACCAGCACCAGGCCCATCCAGGCATTCTTGAGCAGCAGCTCCAGACGGTCCTGATAGACCAGCGAGTCATCGTCCTCGACGCTCAGCGTCAGTCCGCGCGGCAGGCTGGCGGTCAATTGCGGCAGCATCGCCATGGTCGCGGCGGACAGCTCGTTGGGTGTCTGGGAGCCGACCTGGTAGATGTCGAGACCAATCGCCGGTTCGCCGTCGTAGAGCACTTCCTTGTCACTGTCAGCGAAGCCGTCGGTGACGGTGGCGATATCGCCCAGGCGCACGACATTGCCTTCCTGGCTGGAGATCACCGGCAGCTGCGCGAACTCGGCGGCGCCGTCGCGCCGCGCCTCATAGCGCACCAGATATTCGCCTTGCTGGGTATCGAGGCTGCCCCCGGCCAGGTTGAGCGCCTGATTGCCGATCAGACCGGCGATATCCTGATGCGACAGGCCATAGCGACGCAGCGCGCCTTCTTCCAGCGCGACATGCACCTCGCGGTCACGGATGCCGGTCAGCTCCACCTTGGTGATGTCGTCGCTGTCGAGCAGGCTCAGGCGCAGACGCTCGGCGACATTGCGCAGGGTCTGGTCATCGGTCTGGCCATGCAGCTTGAGCTCCATCACGCTGCGCGAGCGGCCCGCCAGCGAGTAGACGGGCGGGTCGGATTCATCGGGCAGGGTGGTGATGCTGTCGATGGCCTGCTGGATGTCCTGATAGGCGCGCATGGTCTCGACGCCGTCCTGCAGCTCGATGGACAGCGAGCCGAGGCCTTCCTCGGCGGTGGCGGTGATCTCCTCGATGCCCTCCACGTCCTGTACCGCGGACTCCATCGCCTGCAACAGGCTCTCGGAGACCTCATCCGGCGTGGCGCCGGAATAGCTGACGCTGACGTTGATGATCTCGAGCTCGAAGGAGGGGAAGACCTCCTTCTTGATCTGACTGGACATCAGCAGGCCGCCGAGAATCAGACACAGCATCAGCAGATTGGCGGCGACGCCGTGATCGTGCATCCAGCGGATGGGGCCCTTGAGGCGCGACTGTGCCGTCATGAGTCACTTCCGGTGGTCGTGGCGTTCTTGTCGCCAGCTGCGGTGTTCTTGTCGCCAGCTGCGGTGCTCTTGTCGCCAGCTGCGGTGTTCTTGTCGTCAGCTGCGGTGTTTTGATCGGCAACCGTGGCGCTCTTGTCGCCAGCCGTCGTCTTGTCGTCAGCCGCCTCGGCATCAGTTGTCTTGGCGGTCGGCGTCGGCGCATCGCCGCGCACGCGCAGTGCCATGCCGGCTTCGACGCTGCTCAGGGAGCTGGTGATGACGCGCTCGCCGTCCACCAGACCGTCGGCGACCAGCAGGGTGTCATTGCCCAGATGGCGCACGCCTACCGAGCGCTTCTCGAGATGCCCGTCCTCCGTCAGCACCCAGACCTGCTGGCCGCTGCGCAGCGCACTGATCGGCAGTTCGATCAGCGAGGCGGTGCGCTGGGGTGTCAGGGTCGCCTCGACCACATCGCCGATGCGCAGCGCCGGGGTGCTGGCGCGCGCCTCCTCTGAGACATTGAGCGCCAGCGGGTCTTCCACCGCCACCATCACCTGGGTCAGCAGGCCGTTGTCTTCCAGCGAAGGCAGCACGCTCCACACTTCGCCACGGCGATGCTGGCCATCCGGCCAGGCCTTGCTCGAGAGCAGTACCGGCGTGCCCTGGCCATCACGGGCGTGGGTCGAGAGCCATTCCATGTCGGCCTGCGGCAGATTGAGGCGCACCCAGAAGCGGTCGGTGGCCACCAGCGTCAAAAGGTCGGTGAAGGCGTTGAGATCACTGCCTTCGCCGACCAGCCGCTCGCTGATCAGGCCGTCGTAGGGGGCGCGAATCTCGGTGCGGGCCAGATTGAGCTTGGCTTGATCGCGGCTGGCGCGGGCGCTTTCCACGGCGGCCTGGGCCGACTTGAGCTGAGGCTCGCGCAGGACCAGCGCTTTCTGGGCCGCCGGCAGATTGCGACCGAAGGTCTTGTATTCCGAGGCGGCGCGGATCTGCTCGCCCTTTTCAGAGGCGAGGCTGGCTTCTGCCGTGGCGAGATCCGCCTCGGCCTGACGCAGTGCCAGCTGATAATCCAGTTGATCGAGACTGGCCAGCAGCTGGTTCTTGCGAACCTCGCGGCCGGCCTCGATGCCTTCGGGGAAGGGCGCCAGCTGACCGCTGACGCGCGTGGAGACCGTGGTCTGACGATCGGCGATCACGCGACCGAAGCCCTCAAGCGTCGGGGCGTTGGCGGCATGGCTGACCGTCACTACCTCGACCGTGGGCGCAGGCGCTTCGCTGGGGGCACGCTTCGGTGCCCCGGGGCGATGATTCATCCACCAGGCGGCCAGCGCGATCGCCAGCGCGAGAATGATCAGCGCCAGCAGGCGCATCCAGATCAGGCGCCGCGAGGAGGGTGCGGGGCGGCCGGCAGGGGCGGGCGACGCGGAAGACGACGCTGGCGTCTCAGGGCTATGGTCCATGCGGACTCCGAACGAAAAGTGACTGGCCTGATGCGCAGCCGTCTTCTGGCCAGTCGCTTTGGCGTCGGTCAGAGCGGGCGGTGGATCATGGCCATGAAAGGCAGACGAATGGGTGGATGATCGCATGATGCCATTCAGGCGCAATGCCAAAATGGGAAATAGCGTGCAACAGACGCAATCTGCCATTGCGTGATTGGCGCCCCACAAAAAAAGCTGCCACACGAAGTGGCAGCTTTTCACGAGTGCGCCTGGCGGGCGGTGCCTGCTGACGGGATGAACCCTCCTGTCAGCCTGGCTGAACCGCGCGGGCAGGCCAGATTTCAGTAGTTGAAATAGTTGAACTGGATGAACGGGATAAACTAGATGAACAGGCCGATCAGCAGCGCCATGCAGACGCCGATCACGCCGATCAGGGTCTCCATCACTGTCCAGCTCTTCAGTGTTTCCTTCTCGGTGAGGCCGAAGTAGCGGCTGACCAGCCAGAAGCCGGAGTCATTGACGTGACTGAGCACGGTGGCGCCACTGGCGATGGCGATCACCACCAGCCCCAGCACCGGGCCGGACAGCGCCAGCGTATCGATCACCGGGGCCATGAGGCCGGCGGCGGTGATCATCGCCACGGTGGCCGAGCCCTGGATGACACGCACGGCGGTGGCGATCAGGAAGGCGAGCAGGATAGGCGGCAGGTTGCTGTCGGCCATCAGGTTGCCGAGCACGTCACCGACCCCGGAATCGATCAGCATCTGCTTGAAGACGCCGCCCGCGCCGGTGACCAGGATGATGATGCCGGCGGGTTCGAGTGCCTTGGTGGCGACTTCCATCACCTGTTCGCGTGTCATGCCACGGCGTGTGCCCAGCAGGGTGAAGGCCATCAGGGTGGCCAGGCTCAGCGCCACGAACGGGTGGCCGAGGAAGCCCAGCCAGCCGACCAGCGGGCTGTCGTCACCGAACAGGAAGCCCGAGACGGTGTTGAGCACGATCAGCGCCAGCGGCAGCAGCACGATGGACAGGATCAGACCGAAGCCCGGAGCGCGCTGATTGACCTCTTCATCGCTCATCACGCTGCCGGTATTTTCCATGTAATCCGGGATCCTGGCGTCGATGCGCGCCGCGATGAAGCGACCGAAGATCGGCCCCGCGACGATCATCGCCGGCAGACCGCACAGCGCGCCGAACAGGATGACGTAGCCGAGATCGGCACCGATCAGCTTGGCGACCGCGATCGGCCCCGGCGTCGGCGGAATGAAGGAGTGCGTCACGGCAAGACCGGCGAGCAGCGGGATGCCGTAATAGAGCAGCGAGCGGCCGCTGCGGCGTGCCAGCGCATAGACCAGCGGCACCAGGATGATGAAGGCGACATCCAGGAACACCGGAATCGCGACCAGAAAGCCGGTCAGCGCCAGCGCCCATTGCGAGCGTGAGGTGCCGAAGCGCCCCAGCAGGGTGTTGGCCATGCGATCGACACCGCCGGACACTTCCAGCATCTTGCCGAACATCGCGCCGAGACCGACCACGGTGGCAACGAAGCCCAGGGTGTTGCCCATGCCGTTGGTGACGGAGTCGATGATGGCGTCGGGCTGCATGCCGGTGGCCAGTCCGACCCCCAGACTCACCACCAGCAGGGCAACGAAGGCATGCAGGCGCAGGCGCATGACGAGGTAAAGCAGCAGCAGAATGCCGCCGAGGGCGGCAAGGACGAGGGTGCTATCTGGGGACATGATGGCGAACTCTTGCGGCTGGCAACGGCGTGATCATCGGCCATTGCCCAAAGGCGTATTGTGTGAGGCGTCGTGGGTCGTGCAGGATGAAAGTTACCGGTAACATTAACGCTTACGCAATGATCCGAAAGGTGCATGAGGGACAAAAGTCTGTCGCGTCTGGCAGCTGACTGTCCGTCAATTGGCAGTCGCTCAGCGCGCGACAGCCGTCCCGAGGCGCCGGACAAGGGATTGATCGGCAACATCGGGTACGCTGGTGGGCCATCGTTTTCATTCAGGGGGAGAGGGTTTTCATGCAGCAGCAGGCAGAAGGAGCATCAGCGGTCGCGTCGATGCCGACCAGGTCAGAGGCTCTGGCCGCTCAGGGTGGCGTGCGTCTGGTGGTCATGGGGGTGTCGGGCTGTGGCAAGTCACACGTCGGGCAGCAGCTGGCGGCGTGCCTGGGCGCGCAGTTCATCGATGGCGACGATTATCACGGTGAGGCCAACGTGGCCAAGATGGCGCGCGGCATCCCGCTGGATGACGACGATCGCCACGGCTGGCTGGCCCGTCTGGCCGAGCTGATCGAGGCGGCGCGTCGCGACGGGCGCAGTCTGGTACTGGCCTGCTCGTCCTTGAAGCGACGTTATCGGGATCAACTGCGTGGCGGGGACCCCGCGCTGGGCTTCGTGTTCCTCGAAGGCACGCGCGAGCTGCTGCTGGAGCGCCTCGAGGCGCGGACCGATCATTTCTTCAAGGGCGCTGACATGCTCGACAATCAGCTGGCGACGCTCGAGGTGCCCGGCGACGATGAAGGGCGCATCCACACCCTCGACATCAGCGCCACACCGCAGGCGCTGGTCGAGAGTGTCTGTCAGCAGATTGTCGACGCGCCGGAGCGCTAGTCGCTCTCCAGACGTCTCACGGCGCCAGGCTGCCGCCACGTATTACGAGGACAGGCTGCCACCTGTCTGCAGGCTGAAGCCCAGATCTTCCCACAGGCCGTGGGGCGTGGCGTCGAGATCACCGCTCAAGCGCGCCAGCAGCAGGGCGGCGGCGCGCTCGCCGATCTCGCGGCGTGGCGTGACCACGCTGGCCAGCGGCGGCCAGGTGCCACGGGTCATCTCCAGGCCGTTGAAGCCGGCCAGCGCCAGCTGGTCGGGCACCGACAGGCCGCGGCGCTGACACTCGAACAGCCCGCCGGCCGCCAGGTCGTCATTGCAGCAGAACACGGCCTGGGTCTCGGGCCAGCGGGTCAGCATCTCGTCGAGCAGCTCGCCGCCCATGCGCACGCTGGAGGGCGCATCGGTGGTCAACAGCGCCTGCTGCGACAGGCCGGCGGCCTCCATCGCCGCGCGCCAGCCGCCCAGGCGCTGTTCGACGCGGCGGTCCATGCGCGCACCGAGAAAACCGATATGGCGATGCCCCAGCGCGATCATGGCCTCGGTCATCGCGCGGCCAGCGGCGTGCTGGTCCAGTCCCACCGCCATGTCGAGCGGCGTCTCGCGCTTCTCCATGCACTCCACCACCGCACAGCCCGAGCGCGCGATCATCTCGCGGGTACGAGGGCTATGGCGACTGCCGCACAGCACCAGCCCATCGATGCCGAAGGAGAGCCAGGTCTCGATCAGGCGCTCCTCTTCCTGCATCGAATAGCCGGTATGGCCGATCAGCAGCTGATAGCCCGCGGCGGCCAGCGGGGCTTCCAGGCCGCGATGCAACTCCGAGAACACGGCGTTGGAGAGAGACGGAATCAGCAGCGCGATCAGCCGCGAGTGACCGCTGGCGAGGCTGCCGGCCTGGCGGTTGGGCATATAGCCCAGCTCGCGGGCGCATTCGGTTACCCGCTCGCGCATCGCGGCGGACACCTTCTCGGGCTGATTGAGCGCGCGCGACACCGTGACCTTGGTGACGCCCAGTCGGGCGGCGATATCGGCCAGGGTGACGCGCTTGAGGCGGGAAGCTTTGTGAGGCTGAGAGGGCATGGACATTCAAGCGGCTGCGAAGGAGGACAAGAGTGTCCCTGTTAAGGCAGCCCGGGAGCAAGCCTTGCCCGGCGGATCAGACGTGACTCAGCGAGAGCAGGAACAGAATCATCGGCGGCGCCGCCAGCGAAAGCAGGAAGCCCGAGACCACGGCGACCGGGACGCAGGCCACGCCGCCGGTCTGCTGGATCACCGGTAGCGTGAAGTCCATCGAGGTGGCCCCGCCGATGCCGATGGCCAGCGGCGTGTAGCGCTGGATGGTCAGGGGGATCAGCACGAAGGCCAGCAGCTCACGCGCCAGATCATTGAAGAAGGCGGCGCCGCCGAGAATCGGCCCGAGCTGATCACCGATCAGGATCCCCGACAGGGAGTACCAGCCGAAGCCGGCCGAGATCGCCATGCCCTGATTCCACTCCAGCGCCAGCAGAGGCGCCGCCAGCAGGCCACCGAGCAGCGAACTGGCCATCACCGTCAGCGCGATGATCAGGCCGTGTCGATTGAGCAGGATCTGGCGCAGGCTCATGCCGGAGCTTCTGAGCTGGCAGCCGATCAACGCCAGCAGCACATAGAGCGCCCATTCGGCGAGGGTATCGGTATCAAGCTGGGTGCCGAAGGTCTTGAGCAGCACGCCGGCGCCGACGCCGAGCGCGACCACGGCGGCAAGGGTCAGCGAGCCGGACAGCGCCTGCCAGCGGGTCATCGGCGCGCCATCCACCGCCTGGGCGGGATTGGCGCGCAGCGGGCTGCGGCGCGACAGCCACCACAGCGCCAGCAGATTCAGCGGCGTGATGATGGTGAACAGCGTCAACGCCTGACCGCTCATGGCGGCCATGCCGACACTCAACTGCTCCAGCGCCGCCAGCCCCATGCCCATCAGGAACAGGATGAGATAGATGGAGGCATTGACCAGCCGATTGACCACCGCCAGGCGGCCAGGATCGGTGAGACGTACCAGATAGCCGAGTATCAGCGGCAGCAGAATGAAGATGAGACCCGACAGCATGACCCTTCCTTGGCGTTGCCGCCCGGACAGCAAGGGCGGCGCAAGTGATTGATTGACGGTGAATACCGCCGAGGGGCCTTACTATATCGGTTGGCGTGGAGTCTGGATAACCCCGCCACCACCATTGCGCGAGAGACTTGCTGATGGCGTATCAGCGGGGCTTATGATCAGCCGCGCTAGAGGCGGGAGCTGTCATCACTGGCGGGCGCTGCTCAGCTGGTTCAGGGTCAGATGGGCCGAGCGCGGCGGCACCTCGCCGTTGCGGTTGCCGTCCTTGTCTATGACGTCTTCGTAGTCGAGGTAATCGAGGCCGACCATCAGGCCCGGCCAGCGCGGTGCCAGCCAGATACGGTAGTGCTTGTGCTCGCGATGCTTGCGCCATGCCTCGATGCGCAGGGTGCGGAAGGTGCGCTGTGCCGCCTGGCGTGTTTCCTGGCCCTGGATCTCATACATCAGGGTGCGCTGGCGGCCCTTGTGGTCGAGATAATCCAGTGAGCAGGGCGTCGCGGCCAGACAGGCCTGCTCGCTCCATTGGCTGTCGACCTGCTGGCTCAGCAACACCAGCAGGCTCTGACGGTCAGGCAGGCGGGTGTTGCCTGCTTCCGGCGCTTCCCGGTTGTAGTCCTTGCCGATGCCGGCCAGCCGATAGCCGGAGCGATAGCCCTCAGGCAGCAGGCGGCCCTCCGCGAGCGTGAAGCGGCCCTGCTCATAGCCACTGGCGACCTTGATGGAGGCCTCCATGCTGGCGATGTACAGCTCGCCACTCTGGCTGACGCGCTGGGTGATGGGCACGTCCGGCCAGCCATCCAGCACCAGGGTGTAGTGGGCGGTGAAGGGCACCGGCGCGATGCTGGCGACAGGCGCCAGGGGCGCGTCAGGGCTGTCAGCGGCCTCATCGCTGGCCGCCTGGGCACTGCCTGCCAACAGCAGGAGCGCCCCCAGGCCTGCGCGGCACAGGCGCTGCCATGCCGATGGCCGATCAGCGCGTGTGGCGGTGCAAGCGCCGCGACGCGCGGGGGCTTGAGAGAAGAGAGACAAGGCGGAAGATGGCAGGGTCATGGTGACTCCCGAGACCGGCACTGGAGCCGTGGCCTGTGAATGGGGGTGTCGAGCGGTCAGGCAGCGACGGGGCAGGGCGACTGCACGTGATGATGTAATGATGTTGAGGCGATCCACAATCAAGCCAACGCCCGTCAGGCGGCCACGACGATATTTCAGCGCTTGCTCATGTGCAATGGATAGGTACTCTGTAACTGCCTTGTCCTTCCGCCGCGCGCGGCGCGTACCTAGACGTTGGGTCCAATCAGGAGATCATCATGGCCAGCATTGTCATCATTGCCGGGGATTTTGTAGAAGATTATGAGCTGATGGTGCCGTTCCAGGCGCTGCAGGCGATGGGGCATCGCGTGGATGTCGTCTGCCCGGACAAGACGGAAGGCGATATCGTCAAGACCGCCATCCACGACTTCGAGGGTGATCAGACCTACACCGAAAAGCCGGGCCACAACTTCGCGCTCAACGCCAGCTTCGCCGATATCGCCGTCGAGAGTTACGACGCGCTGCTGATCCCCGGTGGCCGCGCCCCCGAGTATCTGCGTCTGGATGAGCGTGTGCTGGCGATGGTGCGTCACTTCGTCGAGGCCGACAAGCCCATCGCCGCCGTCTGTCATGGTCCGCAGCTGCTGGCCGCCGCCATGTCGCTGGAAGGCCATCGCGTCAGCGCCTATCCGGCCTGTGCGCCTGAGGTGAAGCTGGCGGGCGGTGAGTTCGTGTCGCTGGAAGTGACCGACGCCGTGACCTCCGGCAAGCTGGTGACCGCACCGGCCTGGCCGGCACATCCGGAATGGCTGCGTCAGTTCCAGGCGCTGCTGGTGTGATGCACCCCCGCTAGCCACGCCATCACATCGGATCTGCCTTACGACACCCTGCCACTCGGCGGGGTGTCGTCGTTTCAGGCGTCGTCGTTTCTCTCGGCAAACGCCTCGATCCAGGCCCGCTGGGGGGCGAGTCGCGATTGCTGGGCGGCTCGCCATGCGGGGTCGCCCAGCGTGGTGGCATAACGCTCGGCGTGATCACAGGCCAGCAGCAACCAGCTGCCGGCCAGCGACTCACCGCGTGCGCGCCTGAGCGCCAGGCTCTCGAGCAGCCCCGCGAAGGCGGTACCGGTGGAGGGGCCGACCTCAAGCCCGGCATGCTCGGCCAGCCACAGCGCGGCCGCCTGACTGCGCGCATCCGCGATGCGCCGGTAGTCATCGAAATGCGCGGGGTCGAATGCCTCCAGCACGCAGGGGCGGCCGATGCCTTCGATGGGGTTGGCCGCCTGCGGGGCGGGCAGGGCGGTCGTACGGGTGCCGTGGGCACGATGGTGCTGCCAGCAGGCGTGATAGACGGAGTGCTCAGGGTCCACGCCGATCACGCGGGCACGATGACTCCCGTGATGCAGATGACTCCCGTGATGCAGATGGCGCTTGTGGCGCAGATGGCGTGCGAAGCTGGCGGCACTGCCGCCGGTACCGGCGCCGAGAAATACCGCTTGCAGCTCAGGCAGCTCACGCGCGGCGATCTGTGCCAGGCACTCCCCGGGCAGGCTGGTGTCGCTTGCCCAGTCGCCGGCCCCGTCGCTGCGCCAGTCGCCGGCCGTGGCGGCATGGCGGAATTGATTGATGAAGTGGCCGCCGCTGTCATCGGCAAGCGCCTGCGCATGCTGACAGAGCCGAGCGGAGTCCTCGATTTCCACCACGCGCCCGCCCTCGCCACGAATCGCTTGCTGCTTGAAAAAGGCGGTGCCCCTGGGCACCACGGCAATGAATTGCAGTCCCAGCCGGCGTGCCAGCCACGCTTCAGAGACCGCCGTGGAGCCCGAGGAGGCTTCGATCACCGGGCCGCCGGGCGTGAGCCAATCCTTTTGCAGGGCCTGCTCGAACAGCGACATCGCCAGGCGATGCTTGAGCGAGCCGCTGGCATGCGCCCGCTCGTCCTTGATCAGGATGCGTGCCTCGCCCAGCCCGCGCAGGCTGAGTTCCAGCAGCGGGGTTACCGGGGTGGCGGCCTTCAAGGCCGCAAGCTGCATGAGGCTGCGTTGGCGCCATGACTCGCGCTGAGTCGCGTGCGGGGCGTGCTGAGTCGCGGGCGTGGCTGCGGGCGTGCTGGCGTCGGTGGCCGCAATGAAAGGCGCTATCGAGGGCGAGGCAGTGGTCGTCATGGCGGCATTTCCGGTCGCAGGAAGGAGCTTTCATGGTATGACTAGCCGCCAAGCAAAACTTGCCAGTTGTCATGGCGTGAGCCATGTTTCATGGCAAGAATTCATTGCGAGGTGAGGGTAATGGAGAAAATAGTGCTCGATGCCACGGACCGCGCCCTGCTGCGGCTGCTGCAGCGCGATGCCAGCCTGTCGTTGGCGGCGCTGGCGGAAGCCGTGCATCTGACCACGTCTCCCTGCTGGAAACGCCTCAAGCGCCTGGAAGAGTGTGGCGTGATCACCGCACGGGTGGCGTTGCTGAATGCCGAGCTGATCGGCATGGGGCTGACGGCCTTCGTGCAGCTCAAGACCCGCGATCACTCGCGGGCCTGGTTCGAGCGTTTCGTGGCCATCGTCGAGGAGATCGAGGAAGTCACCGAGTTCTATCGCATGGCCGGTGACTACGACTATCTCCTCAAGGTGCAGGTCGAGGACATGAATGCCTACGACCGCGTCTACAAGCGGCTGGTCAATACCATCGACGAGCTGAGCGACGTGTCGGCCCGCTTCGCGATGGAGCGCATCAAGACGACCACCGCGCTGCCGCTATGATGGCTGTCAGGCAGTGACGTCTGATCGCCGGTTGAGCTCCGCGCGCCAGCGCGCTCAATAACCGTGCTCGCGGCTGATGCCGGTCAGCACCTCACCCCGCTGAATGCGGCGGATGTTGTCGGCCAGCTGGTCGGCGGCCTCGGCCACCGGGGTCGGCGCGGCGGCGTGCGGCGTGATGATCACGTGCGGTTGGTGCCACAGCGGGCTGTCCTCGGCCAGTGGCTCGTGCTGGAAGACATCGAGCAGGGCGCCTCTGAGCTTGCCTTCCTCGAGCGCCGCGACCAGATCCTCCTCGACCACGCTGCTGCCGCGCCCCGGATTGATCAGCACGGCGTCGTCGGGCAGGGCCTGGAAGACCTCGGCGTTCAGCACGTCTCTCGTCGCCGGGGTATTGGGCAACAGGTTGATCACCGCCTTGAGGCCGAGCGACTCGTCACCCAGCACTTGCTGGAGCGAGCGGCCGCCTGCGCCGGTCTCATGGTGGCAGGTCACGCCCTGCAACGTGTGGGCGCTGCGGCTGAAGCCATGTACCGGATAGCCGTCTGCCGCCAGTGATTCAGCGATCTGGCTGCCGATGGCGCCGAGTCCGAGCACTGCCACCGGGTACTGATGGGCGCGCACCACGCGGTGCGGGGCCCACTGGGTGTCCGCCTGCTGTCTGGCGTAACGGTCGAAGTCACGCCGAAAGTGCAGCAGGCCGTAGCGTACGTAATCCAGCATGTGACTGGCCATGCCGGCATCGCTCAGCTTGAGCACCGGCACATCCTCAGGCAGTGCCGGGTTGTCGAGCAGGCTGTCGACGCCCGCGCCCAGATTGAGGATCGCCTTGACGTCGTGATCGCGGTGGCGCTCGAACAGCGCCGCAGGCGGTGCCCATACCACCAGCACATCGCCCAGCATCTCGCCGTCATCGGCAACGATTTCCAGCGGCGCTTGTTTTGATGACGGTTCCGACGACTCGCCTTGCCGCGACCCCTTGGCGCCGGCGGTATCGTACAAGCGCTGACGCAGAGCATCGCACCAACGTTCGGCGCGTTCATGATGTACCAGTATTCGCATGCTGTTCTCCTCTTCAGGGACGCTGGGTGGCGGGTCGGGATTTTTGAACTGTCCCGGCCTGTTCGTAGGCTCTGTTCGTGGCTCTGTGCAAAGGGGCTGGAGTTGTCGCCTCACCATGCGCTATTGCCTTGCGGGCATGGCCGGCTCGCGGGCGGCAATGGCGCAGGCCTTGCAAGGGCTCAAGCGAAGGGCGACAGTGCCAGAGTCGTCCTTTGACCCGTTGTTGGCAGAGTGACAGACTCGAATCCAGAGGGGAATTCGGATGTACGCATGTACGCCGACCCTGCCGACCCGCAGGGCGCATCGTTCGCTCGCGGCGCAGGCAGGCAGTGTCAGCCCGATGCGGCTGGCAGGTCGGTCACCCGCCGCCTGGCCCTGCGTATGGCCACTGGCTCCGCCCCAACGTGCTGCTTGCCTCAAGGCCTGATCGAAAAGGAGCGCTGCATGAGTCAATTCCCGCCCCATACTGGTGCGCCCCAGCCAGCCTTCGCTGGCCTGGCCACCTTGCCCAGCAGCGAGGCACCGGCCACCGAGAGTGACTGGACGCCACGTGCGCTGTCCGCTGGCCGTCAGGCCTTCACCATCGGCGAGTATCGCGCGCGCATCCAGCGGGTGCGTGAGGCCATGGCGCGCGCCGGTATCGATGTGATGGTGATTTCCGACCCCTCCAACATGGCGTGGCTGACCGGCTACGACGGCTGGTCCTTCTATGTGCACCAGTGCGTGCTGCTGGGGCTTTCCGGCGAGCCGGTCTGGTATGGGCGTCGTCAGGACGGCAACGGCGCGCTGCGTACCTGCTGGATGGGTGAGGACAACATCCTGTGGTATCCGGATTACTACGTGCAGAATCCGGACATGCATCCGATGGAGTTTCTCGCCCAGTCCATCCTGCCGCAGCGTGGCTGGCACGATGGGGTCGTCGGGGTCGAGCTCGACAACTATTACTATTCGGCGCGGGCGCACCTGTCGCTGGTCAAGGAGCTGCCCCACGCGCGGCTGGTGGATGCCAACTCGCTGGTCAACTGGTGTCGCGCGATCAAGTCCGAGCAGGAAATCGCCTACATGCGCGTGGCCGGGCGCATCGTCGAGCGCATGCATTCACGCATTCTGGAGATGATCGAGCCGGGCCTGCCCAAGAGTGCGCTGGTCGCGGAGATCTACCGGGTCGGCGTCGAGGGCGTGATCGGCCCCGAGGGTGAGATTCTCGGTGGTGACTATCCGGCCATCGTGCCGCTGCTGCCCACCGGCAGTGATGCCGCCGCGCCGCACCTGACCTGGGATGACACGCCATTTCGCCAGGGTGAGGGCACCTTCTTCGAGCTGGCCGGTTGCTACAAGCGCTATCACGCGCCGCTGTCGCGTACCGTGTTTCTCGGCCGTCCGCCGCGCGATTTCGTACGCGGTGAGTCTGCCTTGCTGGAAGGCATCGAGAGTGGACTGGCCATCGCCAAACCCGGCAATCGCTGCTGTGACATCGCGCTGGCGCTGGGCGCGGCGATGGACAAGTACGGCTTCGACCGTGGCGGCGCGCGCTGCGGCTATCCCATCGGCATCAGCTATCCGCCGGACTGGGGTGAGCGCACCATGAGTCTGCGCCCCAGTGACGAGACCGTGCTGGAACCGGGCATGACCTTCCACTTCATGCCCGGCATGTGGATGGACGACTGGGGGCTCGAGATCACCGAGTCGATCCTGATCACGGAAAACGGTGCCGAGCCGCTGTGTGATGTGCCGCGCCAGCTGTTCGTCAAATAGCCTGCCGACAAGTGTCAGCAGCCCGCCATAACAAGGAGTGGTGTCATGCGAGAGTCCCCCGTCAGTCTGACCATCGATCTGTTCGCCGATGGCGTTCAGCACGGTTTCTTCAAGCTGCCGATCTCGACTGACGAGTCGGCGTGGGGCGCGGTGATGACCCCGATCAGCGTGATCGCCAATGGTGAAGGGCCGACGGTATTGCTGACCGGCGGCAATCATGGCGACGAGTACGAGGGCATCACCGCGCTCTACAAGTTGGCGGCACGCCTGACTGCCGAGGACGTCAAGGGCCGCGTCATCATCGTGCCGACCATGAATGCGCTGGCGGCCAAGGCCGGGCGGCGTTGTTCGCCTCTCGATGGCGGCAACCTCAACCGCAGCTTCCCCGGCGACCCCACCGGCGGCCCGACCGAGCAGATCGCCGACTACTTCACCCGGGTGCTGGTGCCGCAGTGCGACTATGCGCTGGACCTGCATTCCGGCGGCCGCACCCTGGATATCCTGCCGTTCGCGGCCGCGCACCGTCTCGACTATCTCGAGGAGTCGCTGGGCGTCGAGCAGTGTCGTCTGCAGGAAGCCGAGAGCCTGGCCGGGGCGCTGGCCTTCGGGGCACCCTCGGCGATGATGATGTTCGAGCTGGACGCCGAGGCACTTTACGACACTGCAGTGGAGCGCCAGGGCAAGGTCTTCGTCACCACGGAGCTGGGCGGTGGCGGTTCCACCACGCCGGAGCGTCAGGCGATCGCCGACCGTGGCGTCGACAACTTCCTCGCCTTCAGTGGTGTACTGCGCGCGCGCAGTCGCGCGGATCTGGAGCAGGACATCGAGCGCCAGCGTGCCAGCCAGGCGAACGCGCCGCTGCTGATCGACATGCCGGATGCCAGCTGTTACGTGCAGAGTGAGCATGAAGGGCTGCTGGAGCTGTGCGTGGCACTCGGCGAGCAGGTCACGGCGGGGCAATGCGTGGCGCGGGTCTATCCGCTGGGGCGCGCCGGTCAGGCGGCGGTGGAATATCGCGCCGCCCGTGATGGCGTGCTGGTGGCGCGGCGCTTCCCGGCCCAGGTGAGCCTGGGCGACACCCTGGCGGTGATCGCGGAAGTCGTGGACGACCTGGCGCGAGAGGCCTCATGAGCGCGAGCCCCTCCCGCTCGCAGCCAGCGCCGAAGCTGGATGCCTTCGATCTCAAGATTCTGGCGATACTCGAGCGTGATGGTCGCATCACCAAGTCGCGGCTGGCCGAGGAGATCAACCTGTCGGTCAGCCCGTGCTGGGAGCGCGTCAAGCGCCTCGAGCAGGCAGGCATCATCGAGGGTTATGCCGCCATCATCAACCAGCAGCGCCTGACTGATCAGCAGGGTGGCGCTTCCCAGGGGGCTGCCCCGCGCACGCCCGTGTGGGTCGAGATCCACCTCAAGCATCATGATGCCGGCAGCTTCCAGCGCTTCGAGCGTGCCATGCGAGAGGCGGATGAGGTCATCGAGTGCGTCGCCGTCGGCGGCGGGGTGGACTACCTGCTGCGGCTGGAGACCGCCAGCATCGATGCCTATCAGCGTCTGGTCGATCACTGGCTGGTGTCAGAGCTGGGCATCGATCGCTATTTCACCTACATCGTCACCAAGCAGGTAAAATAGGCGCGCCGGGCGCGGACTTGTCGTCATCTTGCCGTCCCGCTTTTCAGTCTCACTTTCTTGACTCACTTTCCTGGCTCATTTTCCTTGATCGCAAAGGGGATCGCACGATGGATAGACTCACTGCCATGCAGGTGTTTCGCGCCGTGGTAGAGGAGGGCAGTTTCGCGGGCGGTGCTCGTCAGCTGGGGCTATCCAACGGCATGGTCAGCAAGCAGATCTCGCGCCTGGAAGCCGAGCTGGGCGTTCGCCTGCTGATGCGCACCACGCGCAGTCTGCAGCTGACCGCCGAGGGCGAGCATTACCTGGCGGGTGCCTGTCGTGTGCTCAATGACCTTCAGGCGCTGGAAGACAGTCTTGGCGAGCGTCAGGGCGAGGTTCGGGGGCGCTTGAAGATGTCGGCGCCGATGGATTTCAGCATCCAGTGTCTGATGCCGGCCCTGGCGCATTTCCGCCAGACCTACCCCTATGTCGAGCTCGACCTGCGCCTGGAGGATCGCCATGTCGATCTCATGGCCGAGGATTATGATCTGGTGATTCGCGCCGGTGCGCTGTCTGATTCCAGCCTGATCGCGCGCCGGCTGGCGGGCACCCAGGTCGGGGTCTATGCCAGCCCCGGTTACCTGGCCGAGAATGGCACGCCCGAGGTGCCGGAAGACCTGGCCCATCACCGCTGCCTGAATTACACCCAGCAGCGTGAAGGGCCGGTGTGGAGCTTCATGGTCGACGGGCGGCCACGCAAGATCCGCCTGTCGCCGACCTTCAGCTGCGACAGCGGGCGCGGGCTGGTCGAGGCCGCCGCCCAGGGCATCGGCATTACCTGCAAGCCGGATTTCCTGGTGGCCAATGACGTCGCCAATGGCCGCCTGGTGCCGCTGCTTGTCGACTACTGGTGCGCGCCGGTGGATATCCATCTGGTCTATGCCGAGCGCGACATGCAGCCGGCACGCCTGCGGGCATTGATCGAGGTGCTGTGTGAGCACTTCGCCCGGATTGGCCATACGATGATGCCCGACGTGCTCGCCAGGTCACCGACAGCCGTCCGCGATACCGCGGTCGTGAATGATGCCGGGCAGCGCGTTCCATCACCGCTCGAGGCTGTGAAGCCGGGTCTGCGGCCGTGATAGACTCCGCGCCCTTGTCCCGTCTGTTCGAGTCGCCCGTCTCCATGATGATTGTCGCCAGCGGTATCTGCCGATGAGTCCTGCCCGCCCAGGCGACATGCCTGCCTCTGATTCCCGTTCTTCTGCCCCGGTGCTGGTCTTCGATTCCGGTGTCGGCGGGCTGTCCGTCGCCGCCGAGATTCGCCGTCAGTGGCCGCAGCTGTCGCTGGCCTATGTCTGTGACAACGCCGCGTTGCCCTATGGCACCAAGCCGGATGACTGGTTGATACCGCGCATCGTTCAGGTGTGCGTGGCGGCCGTCGAGGCAAGCGGGGCACGGGCCTTGGTGGTCGCCTGCAATACCGCCAGCACTCTGGCGCTGACGGCGCTGCGCGAAGCGCTGTCGATTCCGGTGATCGGCACCGTGCCCGCCATCAAGCCGGCGGCGGCGTTGGCACGTGCGCGCCAGAGCGCAGCACGTCGTGAGAAGTGCGAGCCGCCGGTCTTCGCGTTGCTGGCGACATCCGCCACGGTGCGTCGCGCCTACACCGAGAAGCTGATTCGTGACTTCGCCGCCGACTGTCGCGTGATTCGCGTCGCGGCCGACCCGCTGGTCGCGGAGGCCGAGCGGCGTCTGCGCGGTGAGCCGGCGCGCCCCGAGATGGTGGCGGCCAGTCTGGCTGATCTGGCGGCGGTCGAGGCGCTGGAAGTGGTGATTCTCGGCTGCACGCATTTCCCGCTGCTCGGCGCCGACATCTCGCAGGTGCTGGGCGAGTCTCGGGTGGCGCTGGTGGATTCCGGCGCGGCAATCGCCCGCCGCGTGGCGGAGGTGCTGGCGCTTGGTGCTGCGGCGCAAGCGGCTGATCAGCAAGTCGCTCAAGCGGTTCAACCAGCACCGCATGAGTACCTGGCGCTGGCGACGGATGCCCGGCAGCCGGGGCTGGCCACGGCGCTGGCCAGTCAGGGTTTCGCCGCGCCGCAGGCGCTGGCGTTCGACGACTGAGGGGCAGGGGCGTTGACTCTCGCGGTCCCCTTGCACCTGCCTGCTCCCGCCTTGGCTCGCCATTTGGCGCTTGAGCTTCGCGCTGCCGATGGTAGGCTAGCGCGCCCAACCTTTGAATGGACGTGATCGGCATGGTTCACCATGACGTCCCCGCGTCTTTTTGCTCATCGTTTCAGTGCTGCGGTATGCCCGCAGGCAGGAGTCAGTGTGGCCATCGCCGTCGTCGATCCCAGTCAGTATGAACAGCAGCTCGCCGAGAAGGCTGAGCAGACCCGCGCACGTTTCGCTGCCTTCGATGCGCCGGAACTCGAGGTATTTCCCTCGCCGCCCAGCCATTACCGCATGCGTTGCGAGTTCCGTATCTGGCACGAGGATGATGACCTCTATTACGCGATGTTCGAGGTCGAGTTCGACGACGAGGGCAACAAGAAGAAGACGGTCGTGCGCATGGACGACTTCCCGGTCGCCAGCCAGCGCATCAATGAATTGATGCCGCTGCTGCGTGAGCGCCTCAAGGCAAGCCCGGTGCTGCGCGAGCGTCTGTTCCAGTGCGAGTTCCTCACCACCCTGAGCGGCGAGGCACTGGTCACGCTGATCTACCATCGCAAGCTCGGCGAAGACTGGGAAGCCGAGGCACGTGCGCTGGAAGAAGAGCTCGATATCATGATCATCGGGCGTTCGCGCAAGCAGCATATCGTGCTGACGCGCGATCACGTCTTCGAGCGTCTCGAGGTCGATGGCCGCGAGTACGTCTATCAGCAGGTCGAGAACAGCTTCACCCAGCCCAATGCCGAGATCTGCCGCTCGATGCTCAGCTGGGCACGTGACGTGACCCATCCTGACAAGGCGCAGGCGGAAGGCCGTGAGCAGGGGGATCTGGTCGAGCTCTACTGCGGCAACGGCAACTTCACCATCGCGCTGGCCGAGAACTTCCGCCGCGTGCTGGCCACCGAGATCTCACGCACTTCCGTGGCCTCGGCGCAGGTCAACCTGGCGGCCAATAGCATCGACAATGCCCAGGTGGCGCGCATGTCGGCCGAGGACTTCTCGCTGGCGCTGGCGGGCGAGAAGGCGGGCCGTCGTGTCGCGGAGATGGACCTCGACAACCACGACTTCCGCACCGTGCTGGTCGATCCGCCGCGTGCCGGCCTCGATGCCGACAGCTGCGAGCAGACCGCGCGCTACGAGCGCATCGTCTATATCTCCTGCAACCCGCAGACGCTGATCGACAACCTTGAAGTGCTGTGTCGCACGCACCGTATCGAACGCTTCGCGCTGTTCGATCAGTTCCCGTATACCGATCACCTCGAATGCGGTGTTTATCTGGTTCGCAGATAAGCGCATCTTCAAACTGACAGCCGATGTCACGCCTGCATGAGCCAGGCATCGCGCCAATCGTTTGAAAAACCAGAGCCCCGTCGTCATCTACCTGTCAGGTAGGGGACGACGGGGCTTTTTTGCGCACATGACAGTCACTCGAATTAGACTTTCGTTTCATGCGCGGACCGCCAAGTCAATACCCGATGCACAGATGTAATGCTGCATGACCAATATGGAACAGGCATGGGGCAGAGGCGCAGACTGCGCTAGTCTGTGATGCACTGCATGAGTCTGTGCTGCAACGCCTTTCTGGCCGGCGCAGACTCTCTATGACTATTTTCCCTGATACATCCATCAGGTCAGTCGAGGTGATTGATGCTACACGTGGCGACGGACGGCAAGCAGGAATTTCTTGCGCAGCTCGAAGAGCAGCTGGACAAGCGACTTCCCAAGGACAAGGTGGACGTGATCGCGGCGTTTGCGCGCGACTATCACGCAACGGCCTCCTTCGAGGACATGGCCGAGCGCAAGCTGGATGACCTCTACGGTTCCACCCTGGCCGTATGGCACTTCCTGCAGAGCCTCGAGGCTCCCAAGGTGCGTGCCTACAACCCGGACTTCGAGAAGCATGGTTGGCAGTCGACGCACACCATCATCGAAGTGCTGCACCCGGACATGCCGTTCCTGGTCGATTCCGTGCGTATCGAGCTCAACCGTCGTGGCATCACCGTTCACGCCATCCACAACGCCGTGCTGGCCGTTGCACGTGATGACGCCGGTCAGCTGGAGCGCGTGACGGCACCGCGTGCCGAGAACGCCCCGCAGCATCGCGAGTCGCTGATCTACATCGAGGTCGATCGTCACAACGACGCCGAGACACTGGAAGACCTCGAGACCAGCCTGCGTGAAGTGCTGGCCGAAGTGCGCGTTGCCGTCGCTGACTTCGACGCCATGCGCAGCCAGGGGGCCCAGGCGCTGCAGGAGCTGCGTGACAACCGTCCGCCGACCGTCTCCGAGGCTGACCATCAGGAAGCCTGCGACTTCATGCAGTGGATGGGCAACGACCACTTCACCTTCCTGGGCTATGACGAGTACACCGTCGACGAGCAGGAAGACGGCACCCGTGTGCTGAACAAGGTCGAAGGTTCCGAGCTGGGCGTGCTCAAGCTGGACCTCGAGCGCTATCACGAGCAGTCCCGTCACCAGCAGAGCGTCAACAGCGATCAGTACGTGCTGATTCCGGAACTGCTGTCCTTCGCCAAGAGCGCCTTCCACGCCCGCGTGCACCGTCCGGCCTACCCGGACTACATCACCGTCGAGCGCTTCGATGAAGAAGGCCGCGTGATCGGCGAGCGCCGCTTCCTGGGGCTCTACACCTCCACGGTGTACAACCAGAGCCCGCGCAACGTGCCGATTCTGCGTCGCAAGGTGCAGGACGTCATGGAAGCCGCCGGCGTCAACCCGAAGGGCCACAACGGCAAGCACCTGCTGCAGATTCTGGAAGTCTATCCGCGCGATGACCTCTTCCAGATCTCCACGGACGAGCTGACCCGTACCGCCACCAGCATCCTCAACATCCGTGAGCGTCGTCGCGTGCGTCTGATCGTGCGTGAAGACCGCTTCGGCAAGTTCTTCTCGGTACTGGTGTTCGTGCCGCGCGACGTCTATTCCACCGACCTGCGTGTACGCATCCAGAATCTGCTGTGTGAAGAGCTGAACGCCACCTTCGGTGACTTCACGCCGTATCTGTCCGAGTCCGTGCTGACACGTATCCAGTTCATCCTGCGCTTCAAGGGCGATGAGCCGGGCCAGTACGACATGCGCGCGCTGGAGAACAAGATCGCTCAGCTGGCTCGCAGCTGGCGTGACGAGCTGCACGCCGCCATGGTCGAAGGCTTCGGTGAAGAGCAGGCCAACGAGCTGATGACTCGCTACCGTGATGCCTTCCCGGGCAGCTACCGTGACGACTTCTCGCCGCGCACCGCCGTCTATGACGTGGGCCATCTGCGTGCGTTGGACGAAGGCCAGGCCGTTGGCCTGAGCACCTATCGTCTGGTCGAGGACGACAACTCCGGCGTCAACCTGAAGCTGTTCCACAAGCATCAGCCGATTCCGCTTTCCGACGTGCTGCCGGTGCTGGAAAACCTCGGTCTGCGTGTCATCGGTGAACGTCCCTACGAGATCACCCGCACCGATTCCTCCTGCTGGGTGCACGATTTCGATCTCGAGCATCACGGCAAGGGCGCGGTCGAGCTCTCCGAAGTGCGCGAGAGCTTCATCGAAGCCTTCAAGAAGATCTGGTCCGGCGAAGCCGAATCCGATGCCTTCAACCGCCTGATCATCGGCTCTGGCCTGGACTGGCGTGAAGTGGCGATGCTGCGTGCCTACGCGCGTTACCTCAAGCAGATCCGCTTCGGTCTCTCCCAGGCCTACATCGCCAATGCGCTGGGCAGCCATCCGGACATCACCCGCGAGCTGGTGCAGCTGTTCAACCTGCGCTTCGACCCGCAGGGTCAGGGTGGCGAGGATGACGTCAACGCCTGCCGCGAGCGCATCAATGGCCTGCTCGACCAGGTCTCCAGCCTGAACGACGACCGTCTGCTGCGTCGCTACGTCGACCTGATGATGGCCACGCTGCGCACCAACTTCTTCCAGCCGGCGGAAGATGGCCAGGCCAAGGACTACATCAGCTTCAAGCTCGACACGCGCAGCATTCCTGACGTGCCGAAGCCGCGCCCGATGTTCGAGATCTTCGTCTACTCGCCGCGCGTCGAAGGTGTTCACCTGCGTGGCGGCAAGGTCGCCCGTGGTGGTCTGCGCTGGTCCGACCGTCATGAAGATTTCCGCACCGAGGTGCTGGGTCTGGTCAAGGCACAGCAGGTCAAGAACGCGGTCATCGTGCCGGTCGGCGCCAAGGGCGGTTTCGTCTGCAAGCGCATGCCGGAAACCACCGACCGCGACGTGATCCAGAAGGAAGGTATCGCCTGCTACCAGATCTTCATCCGCGCACTGCTCGACATCACCGACAACCTGTCCGGTGGTGACGTGGTGGCCCCGACGGCCGTGGTGCGTTACGACGAAGACGACCCCTACATGGTCGTCGCGGCCGACAAGGGCACCGCGACCTTCTCCGACATCGCCAACGCCATCTCCAACGAGTACGGCTTCTGGCTGGGCGATGCCTTCGCCTCCGGTGGCGCCAACGGTTACGACCACAAGGGCATGGGCATCACCGCCAAGGGCGCCTGGGTCAGCGTGCAGCGTCACTTCCGCGAGATGGGCATCAACATCCAGGAAGACGAGTTCAGCGTGGTCGGTATCGGTGACATGGCCGGTGACGTCTTCGGCAACGGCATGCTGCTGTCCGAGAAGATCCGCCTGGTCGGTGCCTTCAACCACCGCAACATCTTCGTCGATCCGAACCCGGACACCGCGAAGAGCTTCGCCGAGCGCGAGCGTCTGTTCCGTCTGCCGCGTTCCAGCTGGGACGACTACGACAAGAGCCTGATCAGCGAAGGCGGCGGTCTGTTCTCGCGTGATGCCAAGACCATCGCCATCAGCCCGCAGATGAAGGAAGTCTTCGACATCAGTGCCGACCATCTGGCGCCCAACGAGCTGATCAACGCGATGCTCAAGGCGCAGGTCGACCTGATCTGGAACGGCGGTATCGGAACCTACGTCAAGGCGTCCAGCGAGTCCCACGCCGATGTCGGCGACAAGGCCAACGATGGCCTGCGTATCGACGGCCGTGAGCTGCGCTGCAAGGTGGTGGGCGAAGGCGGCAATCTGGGTCTGACCCAGCGTGGTCGCATGGAAGCCGCGGCCCAGCAAGGCGTGCGCGTCAACACCGACTTCATCGACAATGCCGGTGGCGTGAACTGCTCGGATCACGAGGTCAACATCAAGATCCTGCTGGACGACATCGTCGCCCGCGGTGACCTGACCGACAAGCAGCGCAACCAGCAGCTGGCCGAGATGACCGACGAAGTCGGCGAGCTGGTGATCAAGGACAACTATCGCCAGACCCAGGCACTGTCGCTCTCCGAGCAGCAGTCCAAGGAAGGCATGGGCGTCTTCCGTCGCTTCATCAATGAGCTGGAAGCGGCCGGCACCCTGGACCGTGAACTCGAGTTCCTGCCGTCCGATGAAGCGCTGATCGAGCGTTCCAACGCCGGTGAAGCCCTGACCCTGCCGGAACTGTCCGTGCTGGTCTCCTACGCCAAGAGCGACCTCAAGACCAGCTTGATCGCCTCTGACGTGCCGGACGACAGCTACGTGCAGCAGCACCTCGAACGCGCCTTCCCGCGCGTGCTGATGGAGCGCTTCCCCCAAGAGATGTACCAGCACCGTCTGAAGCGTGAAATCGCCGCGACCCAGATCGCCAATGACCTGGTCGACCACATGGGCATCGCCTTCGTGCGTCGCCTGGAAGACACCACTGGTGCCGACAAGGCGGAAATCGCGCGTGCCTACATCGTGGCGCGTGACAGCTTCAATCTGGAAGCGCTGTGGACCCAGATCGAGGCCCTCGATCACCAGGTGCCGGCAGAACTGCAGTACCGCATGATGGGCGATCTGATGCGCCTGATGCGTCGTGCCACTCGCTGGTTCCTGCGTCAGCGCAGCTCCATGAGCGTCAAGGAATGCATCAGCCACTTCGCCCCGCGTCTGGCCCAGCTCTCCGAAAGCATCGGTGAGCGTCTCAAGGGCGAAGCCCGCGAGAACTGGGAAGCGCGTCGCGACAGCTATGTCGAGGCAGGCGTGCCGGAGGCCCTGGCCAGCACCATCGCCGCGACCTCAAGCCTCTATGCAGGGCTTGGCATCATCGAGGCGGCCAAGGCGACCGGCGAGAAGATCAATCGCGTGGCAGAAGCCTTCTACGGCATTGGCCATCGTCTGGAGCTGCCGTGGGTCGGTGACAAGATCAACGGCCTTGAGGTGCAGGACAGCTGGCAGGCGCAGGCACGTGAAAGCTTCCGCGATGATCTCGATCGTCAGCAGCTGGCACTGACCGTCAGCGTGCTCAAGCAGGACAATGCACCGCGCGAGATCGATGAGCGTGTCGACAGCTGGATGGCCAGCCACGAGACTCTGGTCAGCCGCTGGTGCTCACTGCTCGGCGAGATGAAGGGCGGTGCTCAGCTGAGCTTCCCGCTGTTCGCGGTCGCCCTGCGCGAGCTGGTCGATCTGGCCGAGTCCAAGCGCGAAGCCTGATGCTTTCGGCCTCGGTTGCAGCAAGAGGCTGACGCAAGTGGCGAGCATCTGATGACTCGCTGATAGAAGCCCTCACCATTGGTGAGGGCTTTTTCATGTCGGGAATGAATAAAAAAGTGATAGCTGAAGCCTGCGGTAAGGTAACTGTCGTCAGCTGTCTGGTATGCTGAATGGCGACCAGTGCAGAGACTGATACAGGCCCTGATGGTTGCATCCTTTTCTGCAGACCCTGTTTTCAGTCCTTGATTTTCAGACCCTCATTTCAAGTCTCGGAGTCGCTGCGGCGCTCGCTGGAGGCTTCTGTTTTCAAAGCATCAGTACAACAAGGCAGAGACACCATGTCACATCGTGCATTACCCCTCGCCTGCGCCCTCGCGCTCGGCCTGTCCACTCTGGCCTCCCAGGCCGTGCTGGCCGATGGCAGCCCCGCTCAGCAGCGTGCAGAAGAAGCGGCAGGCAAGCTGGACATCTCCAAGTTCCTCAAGCCGCGCAGTGATGCCCACAGCCAGAACTTCCTGTTCGGCGGCACCAGCGTGCACCAGTTCACCATCAAGGAAGCCGGACGCTACGAAATCGATGGCGTCGCCAGTTTCGATGTGACCGACCCCTACACCATGAAAGCCACGCTCGAGAGTGAGCAGGGCGAGGTCGTGGCCACTGCAGAAGGTGACAGGGCCTCCGATGGCTTGAACATGAATACCGAGCTTGAGCCGGGCGTCTACAAGCTGCGTGTGCGCGCCGACAAGCTGGGGGCTGGCAAGTCGGGCGGCAACACCTATGAAATCAACGTCGCAGGCCTGAGCGAGAGTGGCGAGAAGCTGTCTGCCGAGGAAAGCGGCATCGAGACCGGCAACGGCCTGGTCTTCCTCGACACCGATGGCGATGGCCGTCGTACCGCCTTCGTCGATGCCAACGATGAAGTCGCGACCATCAAGCCGGCCACCGTTGCCGCCGCCGAACAGGCTGCCCGCGAGAAGAAGGCTGCCGAGACGGGCAATGCGGCAGCTGAAGGCGCTTCCGCCACAGGCGCTGCCGCCGCTACGACTTCGGCAGCCGCGACTGCTGCAGCCGAGACGTCTGCCGCTGCTGCCACGACCGCTGCTGCCACGGGCAGTGCAGCCGTGACGGAAACCGAGGCCGAAGCGGAGCCGGATCGTCGTTTCGACGAGATCGTCACCGATGTGCGCATTCTCGAGAAGGGCGAGGTCATGACCTTCGACGTCGCGGACCGCGGCACCGTGACCATCGACAGCGAGACCTTCCCGGGCAGCGAAGGCACCTACAAGCTGCAGATGCGCCTGCTGGACGAGAGTGGCAACACCGTCGCCAGCGACAAGGGCGAAGGCTTCCAGGGCGACTTCCACCTCAAGACCGTGCTGGAACCGGGGCGTTACACCGTCTGGGTCAGCGGTCAGAAGTTCGGCTCCTCCATGCAGGGCGTCAATAACTACACTGTGCGCGTGCAGCAGCTCGACGTGAAATGATCTGCAGGGCATGACCCCGACATAGTCGGGCGTGACACAAGGGCGGCCCAGCGGGTCGCCCTTTTTTGTTGCCCTGAGCATGAGCAATGGTGCCGGCCTTGGCGTGAGCGATTTTATCGACAGCAGCGCGAGCGTGCCGGCGCGCAGTGTCTGTCCCCGCGGGCTTCGGGTATACTTCGCGCCCAGCTATGCTGTCGTCACGACCCTGCCGCCCGCTGTCTGGAGATCATCATGTACTCGTTTGCTCGCTCGCTTCTCTTCAAGCTCGACCCGGAAACAGCTCATGGTGTGACGCTGAGTGCGCTGGACATGGCACATCGCCTCGGCATGGCGCGCGGTCTGGGCGGTGAAGCGCCGCGTGATCCGGTCTCGCTGATGGGGCTCGAATTCCCCAATCGCGTTGGCCTGGCGGCAGGTCTCGACAAGAATGCCGATCACCTCGATGCGCTTGCCGCTCTGGGCTTCGGCTTCGTGGAGGTCGGCACGGTGACGCCGAAAGGGCAGGACGGCAATCCGAAGCCGCGTCTGTTCCGGCTGCCGGAGCATCAGGCGATCATCAACCGCATGGGCTTCAACAATGCCGGGGTCGAGCATCTGGTCGCGAAGGTCAAGGCCAGCCAGGCGCGTGCTGCCTTTGGTGTCGTGCTGGGGATCAACATCGGCAAGAACCTGACCACGGCGGTGGATGATGCATTGAGCGACTATCTGGTCTGCCTCGATGCCGTGCATGCGCATGCCGACTACATCACCGCCAATATCTCGTCGCCCAATACCCCGGGGCTGCGCAATCTTCAGTTCGGTGATCATCTCAGCCAGCTGCTGGCCGGGCTTCGCCAACGTTGCGATCAGCTCGATGCCGAGCGCGGCAGGAAGGTACCGCTGGTGATCAAGATCGCGCCCGACATGGACAGCGAGGAAATCCTGTTCGTGGCGCGGGCGTTGGCGGACAACGGCATCGATGGCGTCATCGCCACCAACACCACCATCGAGCGTACGGCGGTCGCGGGTAGCCCGCATGCGCAGGAGGCGGGCGGACTTTCCGGCGCCCCGGTGCGTGAATCGTCGACGCGGGTGATTCGTGGCCTGCGTGAAGCGCTGCCGAACATGCCGATCATCGGTGTGGGCGGTATCACCGATGGCGAGAATGCGCGTGAGAAGATCGCCGCGGGGGCGGATCTGGTGCAGCTGTATTCCGGGCTGATCTACCGCGGCCCGGCATTGATCGGTGAGTGCGCGCGCGCACTGGAGAAGGCCGATACCCTGATCAAGGTGTGATCCGGCCTGGGCTCCGTCGCAGCGTGATGCTGGCATCCTTCGCTCACGGCGCTTCAAGAGAGGCGCGAGTGGGGAAGGGCAGACACAGAAAAGCCGCCTTCTGACATCAGAAGGCGGCCTCGGTACCGGCGTGAATGATGATATGACAACGGCAGGGAAGTGATGCGTGATCTGCCGTTGTCGTGTTGGCTGCCATGTCCAGCCAGCGTGCACGATGCGAAGCGCTTTTGCCGTCAGAAACGGCGGTTGGGGGTTGGCCCCTTGAGCTCATCGGGTGCGTGGATGGTTGAAGCAGGCCTGGAAAGAACCTGCTGATGCAGTCAAGGTGAGCGTTTGCCCGTGTCGTGCTCCGCGCTGGACCGTCGTCCGCGCAGGCCGTCGCCTGCTGCGCCTCCTCTTCTGGAGCCATACCACGATTGAAATGACACGAGCGCCAACATCTCGGCCTTTCAGGAAGTGAAGCGAGTCGGCCCCATTGCCTACTGCGTCTCTTGCCTGTCAGTGCCGCGCGTCATCAAGATAGAAATAAGGCGTTACCTCCCTGGTGATTTGACGTGTCGCTGGGCGACTTCCGTGGGATTTTCCGGGTGATGTCGCTAAACCGACTCACCGTGAACACCTCGAGTCCTCTCTGTACGTGCCAGCCGACCCTGTAACTTGTCAGGAGCCGGTGGCGTGATGCCGGAGAATCCGCTTGGGCAGCGCATCAGGCTGCGTCGGCGGGGTGAAAGGCGCCAGGCGCCGTATTGCCAGTGTCATTCCGTGACGTGCCGCTTTCCTGAAATGGGATGACCTCCTGGTCGCGGATGATGAACCTTGGCGTCATGCGGTGCTCAGCTGAGCACCATGGGGTTCTTGTGGATGCCGGAGACGCCGGTCATTCCCGACCATTGGTCCCCGCGGCCTTCACGCCAGCCGCTCATCCAGAATTCACGTAGATTGACATCGATACTGGGACAATCATCACGGGAACGGCCGGTGACACCAGCCTTGTAGCCGTGAACATAGGCACGCTGAAAGCGATCACGTTTCTGTCTCTTCATGGATGACCTCTAAGTGAGAACCCATCGGCACTGAGTGTCAGTGATGGCGAGACGTACCCGGCGAGACCTTGTCTGGCCGCGGTTGTCCTGCCATTGGACATGCCGAGTGAGAGAGTTGGCCGATGCCCTGTCGGGCACTGCCGGCCTCGTGCATCATCACCTCGCGTCGTTGGCCATTCTTGTCGGAAAAGGTCACGAGTGTGAGATGATGGAAGGTCTTGCCTGTATATGCTCGAGCGTGATGGTGAAAGAGCGACTGCCTTGCCGTGCCGGAAGTCCGATCTCCTGAGCGGCACAGGTAGGCTGCCCGAATGAGGCTCGTGTCCCTTGATCCTCGATTTCGCATGGCGTGTCACCTTTCCGAATTGCAGCTACACCTATAGTTTTTAGAACACTGCCTCTGGCTTGTCGACAGCCGTATAGGAATATCGCTAGTGCCAGAAGCCAACTCACAGGAATAAGTCCGGCACCTGCCGGTGAGAGATTCATGACTGATACGACCTCTGCGACTACACCCCGCGCGCCCAGCAACTCGCTCTCTACCTGGTTTGCGACCTGCCCGCGTGGCATCGAAACGCTGCTGGCCGATGAGCTGACGGCTCTGGGTGCCGAGGTGACTGGCACGACCGTCGCTGGCGTACACTTCAACGGTAGCCAGGAAACCGCCTACCGCACCATCCTGTGGTCGCGACTGGCCAACCGCATCATTCGTCTGCTCACTCGCGTGGGTGGCGTCGACACCGGCGAGCAACTGCGCAAAGCGAGTGCGGGTGTCGATTGGGCGATGGAATTGCCGGATCGTGCGTCCATCGCCGTCGATTTCCACGGAACATGGAAAGACATTCGCCACACCTTCTTCGGTGCCCAGACCGTCAAGGACGGCATCGTCGAGGCGATGTTCGAGGAAGGCCGCAACAAGCCGACCGTCGATGGCAAGAACGCAGATCTGCGCATCTACGCGCACCTGCACAATGGCTACATCACCCTGGGCATCGACCTCGTGGGTCGCAGTCTGCACCAGCGTGGCTACCGTCCTGATCTCGCGCATGCGCCGCTGAAGGAGAACCTGGCGGCGGCCCTGCTGATGCGGGCCGACTGGCCGGCACGTGCGGCGCGCGGCGAGAGCCTGGTCGACCCGATGTGCGGCTCCGGCACGCTGCTGATCGAAGCGGCCTTGATGGCGGCGGATATCGCGCCGCAGTCGCTGAACCAGGAGTTCGCCTGCCGCCACTGGGGGCGCCATGACGAGCGCATCTGGAAGGGCCTGTGGGAAGAGATGGAGCAGCGTGCCATTGCCGGGCGCCGCAAGGTCACCGCGCGTCTGTTCGGTCGCGATCACAGCCCGCAGGCGATTTCTGCCGCGCGCTCCAACGCCATGCGTGCCGGCATTCCGGCGCTGATCGAGCTGGAAGGCGCCTCCGTCGCCGAGCTGACCTGTCCCGAGGGCGCCACCACGGGCCTGGTGATGACCAACCCGCCCTACGGTGAGCGTCTGGGCGAGCTGCCGGCACTGGTGCCGCTCTACGCAAGCCTCGGTGAGCGCATGAAGCGTCACTTCGGCGGCTGGACGCTGGGCATGTTCACCGGCAATCCGGATCTCGGCCACCGCCTCGGCCTGCGTGCGCATCGTCAGTACGCCTTCCGCAACGGTCAGCTCGATTGCAAGCTGTTGATGATCGATGTGGCGGCGCGTGAGCGTGCGGTCGACGAAGACAGCGTGGCCGAAGATGCCCGCAGTCAGCCCGCGCTGAGCGAGGGTGGCCAGATGTTCGCCAATCGCCTCAAGAAGAACCAGAAGTCACTGGCGCGCTGGCTCAAGCAGAGCGGTACCACCTGTTATCGCCTCTACGATGCCGACATGCCGGAGTACGCGCTGGCCATCGATATCTATGGCCGTCACGTGCACGTGCAGGAATACACGCCGCCCAAGTCCGTGGATGCCAGTCAGGCGCAGCGCCGCCTGATGGATGCACTGGCGGCGATTCCGCAGGTGCTGGGCTGCTCGCCCAACGATATCCACATCAAGCAACGCACCCGCCAGGCGGGCAAGGCGCAGTACACGCGTCAGGACAGCTCCGGTCAGCGTATCGAGGTGCAGGAAGGCGATGCCAGGCTGTGGGTGAATCTCAAGGACTACCTGGATACCGGCCTGTTCCTGGATCACCGTCCGGTGCGCAAGCTGCTGGGCAAGGAAGCGGACGGCAAGCGGGTGCTCAACCTGTTCTGCTATACCGCGACGGCCACCGTGCATGCGGTGCTGGGCGGTGCCAGCGAGAGCGTCAGCGTCGACATGTCCAATACCTATCTGGACTGGGGGCGCGAGAACTTCAAGCTCAACGGCATCAGCGAGAAACGCCATCAGCTGGTGCGTGCCGACTGCCTGAAGTGGCTGGAGCGCTCCCGCGAGGAGTTCGACCTGATCTTCCTCGACCCGCCGACCTTCTCCAATTCCAAGAAGATGGAAGGCACCCTGGATATCCAGCGTGATCACGCGCGCCTGATCGACCTGGCGATGGCCAGTCTGGCGCCGGGCGGCACGCTGATCTTCTCCAACAACCATCGTCGCTTCGTGATGGATGACAGCGTCAGCCAGCACCATGTGGTGGAAGACCTGTCGCGCAAGCTGCTGGACCCGGACTTCAAGCGTCGTCCGGATATCCACCACGTCTTCCGCATCCGTCGCGCCAGCGATGTGAAGGGCTGAGCGATGGCCAGCGTCCCGCTGTGGCTCTACACCACGGCGGGCTGTCATCTGTGTGCTCGGCTGGAAGCCACGCTGCAGGCGCTGGGGGCGGATGTCACGCTCACACGGGTCGAGATCGCCTTCGACGCGCAGTTGAGCGAGCGTTACGCGACCCGCATCCCTGTACTGGCGAGCGCCTCGGGTGCGGAGTATTCGCTGGCCGATGGCGAAGAGGTGTTGCCGGAGTGGTTGCGTGCGCAGGGCGTCGAGCAGCGCCTCGAGCAGGGTGTCGAAATCACGCCCCCAGCCGAGCACGACTCAGCCACTGAGCCGCAGAGCCCCGCCCTGCGCAACGGACGTCGCTTTCTGCGCTGAGCGGCGCAGACGTGTCGCGTGACGCTGGTGCAAAAAGACCGCCGCTACCTCAGGGTAGCGGCGGTCTTTTCGTGTCCGGCACCGTGCTGCGTACTAGCTCTCCAGCAGCGACATCTGGCGCATGGCGTCTTCGGCTTCCGGGCTATCGGCCGTGGCCTCCAGCACCTTGGTGTAGCCGCGTGAGGCCTGGATGTGGGCGAGGTCGCTGACCCAGGTCATGGCCTGCTCGTGGCTTTCGGCGAGATCGTGCTTCAATCCGCCGAACTGGGTGCCGATCTGGCCCCATGAGCGGCTGACGATCCAGTCGCCGAACATGTCCTGATGCACATGGACCAGAACGTAATCGTGGTGGCTTTCCCAGCGGATGATCACGCGTGACTCCCGAGGCGAAACGATGGTGGCTGGACTCAATCATGAGCTTGTGACGCCCGTTGCGTGCGCCTAAGATGGCACGGCGGCGGGCAAGCAAGCATACCATTGTAATCTTCACGTGCCTTGCGGCAAGGTGTGAAGTCACTCAGGCGCTCATGCTGGCCCGTGGACCCGCAGCGACACTCATTGCCACAGCAAGGAAAGGCAACAGATGCACATCATCGTGGACGATAACGTCCCTCTGGCAGAGGAATTCTTCTCCGAACTGGGAGAGGTGACCTGCATGCCGACTCGCGAGATCACCAATGCCGTCCTCAAGGACGTCGACATGCTGATCTGTCGCTCTACCTTGCGCGTGGATCAGGCGCTGTTGGAAGGAACGCGGGTGCGCTTCGTCGGCTCGCCGATCATCGGCACCGACCATGCCGATCTCGAATGGCTCGCGGCCAACGATATCCACTTCACCAACGCGCCGGGCTGCAATGCCGACTCGGTGGTGGATTACGTGCTGTCGTCGCTGTGGCATCTGGCCGAGCAGGAAGGGCTGGACCTGCAGCTGGACCGCCGCTTCGGCGTGGTCGGGGCCGGCCAGGTCGGGTCACGGCTGGTCAAGCGTCTCGAGTCGCTGGGTGCCGAGGTGCTGGTCTGCGATCCGCCGCGTGCCGCGCTTGAGGGCCAGAGCGATGAGCGCCCCGAGAAGTCCCGCTTCGTGGACCTCGATGAGCTGGTCGCCGAGTGTGATGTCATCTGCGTGCACACCCCGATGGTCACCGGTGGCGAGCATCCGACCCATCATCTGATCAATGCCGAGCGCATCCGCGCCATGAAGCCCGGCAGCGTGCTGCTGAGTGCCGGCCGCGGTGGCTGTGTCGATACCGCGGCGCTCAAGCAGCGCCTCAAGGAGCAGGCTGACCTGCTGACCGTGCTGGATGTGTGGGAAAACGAGCCGGATATCGATGCCGAGCTGTCCGCACTGGTGGACATCGCCACGCCGCACATCGCCGGGCATAGCCTGGATGGCAAGATGCAGGGTACCGAGATCATCTATCAGCAGGCCTGTCGTCACTTCGGGCTGCCGGCGCGCCGCAAGCTGGGTCAGCTCAAGCCGGACCCGTGGCTGCGCAAGCTGGTGCTGACGGGCTGGGCGCCGCCGGAAGAGGCGCTGGGGCTATGCGTACGCGCCTGCTATGACGTGCGCCGCGATGCGCTGGGCCTGCGTCGCTATCAGCGTCGGTTCGGCAATGCCGAGGGCTTCGTGCGTTATCGACGGGAATATCCGCTGCGTCGCGAGTTCTCCACGTTGCGTGTCGAGCTCAAGAAGAATGCCCGCGAACTGCGTGAGGTACTCGAGGGCTTCGGTTTCTCCCGCGTCAAGCTGGTCAGTAAATGATCACGGCGTGACTCGCAAGGCCCCCTGGAACGCCCCTGTCAGCCCTGCTGGCGGGGGCGTTCGCATTGTGGAGGTCGCCTGATGGACGACGACCTTGCCGCATGCCTGAATCCCGACCGTTTCGGTCTTCGACCTTGGTCGATATAATGCGCCCCAGATCGCCTGGCGACACGCGCCGGGGCTGGCCTTGACGGCATGCCCCGCCTGACGCTGCGGCGTTGCTCCCCATTCTCCGTGTCTTCTGCCATGCCCGTCACCACGCGGCGTGTCGGCGTCCTCATTTCTTGAAGATGGTGTCTTGAATGCAACAACACCCTGATAACTCTGCTGAGGACAGCGGCTATCGTCCGCCTTCTCTGCTGGATGCCCTGATTCCCATCGTGCTGGTCATCGCCATGCTGGTGCTGGCGGTGGTGCTGTTCGGTGCCGATGCCTCCTGGGGGCCCAATCAGGTCGCGCTGCTGTCCGGCGCGATGATCGCGGGCCTGATCGGTCTCAAGAACGGCTATCGCTGGAGCGATATCGAAGAGGGGATCAACAAGGGCATCCAGATCTCGCTGGGTGCGATCCTGATCCTGCTGGCGGTCGGCGCGATGATCGGCACCTGGATTCTCGGTGGCACCGTGCCGGCGATGATCTATTACGGTCTGGACGTGATCGCGCCGCAGTACTTCTATGCCTCCGCCTGTCTGCTGTGCGCGCTGGTGGCGTTGTCGGTGGGCAGCTCGTGGACGGTCGCCGGTACCATCGGCATCGGCCTGATCGGCATCGCCGATGGCCTGGGGCTATCCGAGGCGATCACCGCCGGCGCGGTGATTTCCGGGGCCTACTTCGGTGACAAGCTCTCGCCGCTGTCCGATACCACCAATCTGGCGCCGGCAGCGGCCGGCACCACGCTGTTCGCGCATATTCGTCACATGCTGTGGACGACCGTGCCCAGCATCCTGCTCGCGCTGGCAGGCTTTCTGTGGCTCGGCCATGACTCCGTCTCCAGCCTGCAGACGCCGGAACAGGTCGCCAATCTGCGTGCCCAGCTGGGCGAGCAGTTCAACATCGGCCTGCACCTGCTGATTCCGCTCCTGGTGCTGCTGGTGATGGCCGTGCGTCAGATGCCCGCCTTCCCGGCCATCTTCATCGGCGCGGCGCTGGGCGCCGTCTTCGCGGTCATCTTCCAGCCGCAGGCGGTGGTGGGGTTGGCAAGCGTCACTGACATGTCCACCGCCATGGCGCTGCTCAAGGGCGTGTGGATGTCGATGTTCGATGGCTATGTTTCCCACAGCGGTGATGAGGTGATCGACTCGCTGCTGTCCAAGGGCGGCATGAGCAGCATGCTCAACACCGTGTGGCTGATCCTGTCGGCGATGACCTTCGGCGGCGTGATCGAACGCCTCGGTCTGCTGGAGCGTCTGGTGCAGAGCCTTCTGGGCGCGACACGCAACGCCGGTTCGCTGGTCATCACCACGCTGGGCACCTGCCTGGCCTCCAACGTGGTGACCGGCGATCAGTACATCTCGGTCATCTTGCCGGGGCGCATGTATCGCGCCGAGTTCCGTCGTCGCCGCCTGGCGCCGGTCAACCTGTCACGCGCGCTGGAAGACTCCGGCACCATCACCTCGCCGCTGATCCCCTGGAACAGCTGCGGTGCCTACATGGCGGCCACCCTGGGCGTCGCGACCTTGAGCTACCTGCCCTTTGCGCTGTTCAACCTGATCAATCTGGCGCTGGCGGTGGCCTACGCCATGGTCGGCTTCAAGCTGGAGCGCCTTGAGGAGGGCGAGGGAGCTGAAGGCGTGGAGCCGACGCCGCTGGCCGAGTCGCTGGTGCTGGATACGCCCCACGAGACCTCGGAGTCACGCTGACTCAGCCCTGAGGGATAAAGAGAAAAAGCCCGCCACGTGGATCACGTGGCGGGCTTTTTGCTGTCTGCAGGGGCCAATCAGGCCGTGCAGGATTGGCGGAGCTTACTTGTAGGCAGCGGCCTTGAGCGCGGCGATACGGTCATCCAGCGGCGGGTGGCTGGCGAACAGTTGCTCCATCAGCTTGCGGCTCTTGCCGGTGGTGATGGCGAAGGCGGTCATGGTGTCGGGCATCTGGTCCGGCAGCTCATGTTCCTGCTTGAGGCGAGCCAGGGCATTGATCATCGAGCCGCTGCCCGCCAGGCCTGCGCCTGCGGCATCGGCACGGTATTCGCGCCAGCGCGAGAACCAGGCGACGATCATCGAGGCCACCAGGCCCAGCACCATTTCCAGCACGAACACGACCGCCATGTAGCCGAAGAAGCCCAGGCCGCCGTTCTCGTCATCGCGCTTGAGGAAGGCGTCGATGGCGTGTGCGGCGATACGCGCGAAGAACATCACGAAGGTGTTCACCACGCCCTGGATCAGCGTCAGCGTCACCATGTCGCCATTGGCGACGTGGCCGATCTCGTGCGCCAGCACGGCGCGCACCTCCTCGGGGCGCATGCGATTGAGCAGGCCGGCCGAGACGGCGACCAGCGCATCATTGCGGTTCCAGCCGGTGGCGAAGGCATTGGATTGCTGCGCCGGGAAGATGCCGACTTCCGGCATCTTGATGCCAGCGTCGCGCGCCAGCTCACCGACGGTGTCCAGCAGCCAGCGCTCGGTGTCGTTCTGCGGCTGTTCGATGATCACGGTGCCGGTCGAGGACTTGGCCATCGTCTTGGACAGGAACAGCGAGATCACGGAACCGGCCATGCCGATGATGAAGCAGAAGATCAGCAGCGCCGTGTAGTTGATGCCGTTGGCTTCCATGTAGCCATCGAAGCCCAGCAGGCGCAGCGTGACACTGGCCAGCAGCACCACCGCCAGGTTGGTGATCAGGAAAAGGGCTATCCGCATCATGGGGTCAGGTCTCCAATGCCAATATATCGGTAGGGCGCAATTATCTGCCCGCGATACTGACAGTGAGATGAATCACTGGCGGCAGCGTGGGCAGAATTTGCGTCGACAGTCTGCAAGGACGGTCTGCAAGGACAGCAAGGTATCACCACTGGAGGTGACCTGCGTAGCCCCTTGATCACGGGGGCTGGGCCGACGTCAGGCCTTGCGACGTCGCGCCAGGAAGCGGCCGAGGCGTTCGATGGCTTCTTCCAGCTGGTCGGCGTAGGGCAGGGTGACGATGCGCAGGTGGTCCGGATTCGGCCAGTTGAAGGCGGTACCCTGCACCAGCAGCATCTTCTCTTCCAGCAACAGCTCCAGCACCATCTGCTGGTCGTCCTCGAAGGGATACATCTCGGGGTCGAGCCGCGGGAACATGTAGAGCGCGCCCTTGGGCTTCACGCAGCTGACGCCGGGAATCTCGTTGAGCTTCTTCCAGGCCGCGTCACGCTGGGCCAGCAGGCGTCCGCCCGGCAGTACCAGGTCATTGATCGACTGATAGCCGCCGAGCGCCGTCTGGATGGCGTGCTGCGCCGGCACATTGGCGCACAGGCGCATGCTGGCCAGCATGTCGAGGCCGGAGATGAAGTCGGCCGCCGGGCGCTTGTCGCCGGAGAGAATCATCCAGCCGGAGCGGAAGCCCGCGCAGCGGTAGCTCTTGGACAGGCCGTTCATGGTCACGACCAGCAGATCATCGGCCAGCGCGCCGGTGGAGACGTGCTCGGTACCGTCATAGAGGATCTTGTCGTAGATCTCGTCAGAGAACACCACCAGACCGAATTCGCGCGCGACCTGCAGGATGTCCTTCACCACCGCGGGCGGGTAGACCGCGCCGGTCGGGTTGTTCGGGTTGATCAGCACGATGCCCTTGGTGTGGCTGGTCACCTTGGCGCGGATGTCCTCGATGGAGGGGGCCCAGTCCTGCGCTTCGTCACACAGATAGTGCACGGCGCGGCCACCGGCCAGGTTGGCGGCAGCAGTCCATAGCGGGTAATCCGGCGCCGGCACCAGCAGCTCGTCGCCATCATCGAGCAATGCCTGCATGGCCAGCACGATCAATTCCGAGACGCCGTTGCCGACGTAGATGTCCTCGATCCCGACACCCTGGATATCCTTGCGCTGGCACTCCTGCATGATCGCCTTGCGCGCAGAGTAAAGCCCCTTGGAATCACAATAGCCCTGCGCTGTCGGCAGGTTGCGCATCACGTCCTGCAGAATCTCTTCCGGTGCCTCGAAGCCGAAGGGCGCCGGGTTGCCGATATTGAGCTTGAGAATGCGATGGCCCTCGTCCTCGAGACGCTTGGCGTGTTCGAGAACCGGCCCGCGAATGTCATAGCAGACGTTGTCCAGCTTGTGTGACTTGCGAATTTCGCGGGGCTTTCTTTGCTCGGTATCCATGATGCTTTCCGTAGATCTCCGTCACGTAAGGTGTAGGGGCGAGCGTCCAGCATATCGCGCCGCTGGCCTGCCGCGCCACGGCCAAGGGCCAATAGCGTGGTTAAATTTGTGGTTTGAGATGTTCAGGCAGAAAAAAATCCCGCCAGAGGTTTTCTGGCGGGATTTTCAACTGGCATTCAAGCGCCTCCCGCGGGCGGGAGTCAGGCGAGAGTCGCGTTAGCGCCTTGTTCTGGTAGCGTTATTCGCTCTCTTGCTCACGCGTTTCGGCTCCATCTTCCGTCTCGCCACTGGCTTCCGGCACCGGCTCGGCAGGAATGTCTGCGGGTGTTTCCAGTGTCAGGCGCCCAAGCTTGCCGTCGCGCAGTTCATGCAGCAGTACCTCGGCACCGCGGTGCAGGTCGATGATGCCACCGGCACGCAGGCCGCCGCGCTTGCTGGCGATCTCTTCCAGAATCGCGACCCCATTGAAGCCGGACAGCGCCATCAGATCGACCTTGCGCGGGCCATCACTCTCGACTCGCTCGGCGTCAGGGTTGGCGCTGTAGGCCGGCAGTGACTTCAGCTTGTAGCGTGCGGTCAGCTCCGTGGGATAGCGCCTGGCCAGCTCCGCCGCGACGATCACCGCCACATCGGTGTAATCGATGGCGGTGTCACGGATCGCGCCACTGCCGGCCAGACGATAGGCGCTGGCCTGGTCCTCGATCTTCGGCCACATCACCCCGGGGGTATCGATCAGGGCGATGCCACCGTCGATGCGAATCTTCTGCTGGCGCTTGGTGACGGCGGGCTCGTTGCCGGTCTTGGCGATCTTGCGACCCGCCAGGCCATTGATCAGCGTCGACTTGCCGACGTTGGGGATGCCCATCACCATCACGCGCGCGTCACGATCGACGCGGATATGACCGGCCATCTCGCGACACAGGCGCGGAATCTGCTTGAGGTCACGCGCCTCAAGCGTGGTGATCGCCAGTGCACGAGTGTTGGGCAGGGCATCGAAATACTCGACCCACTCGCGGGTGCGTGCCGGGTCCGCCAGATCGGCGCGAGACAGCAGCTTGAGTACCGGCTTGTGGCGGGTCAGTTCGGACAGCACCGGATTGGTGCTGGAGTAGGGGAGGCGGGCATCGAGGACTTCGATGACCACGTCGATCTCGGGCAGCGCGTCCTTTATCTGACGGCGTGCCTTGTGCATATGTCCCGGATACCAGCCCAGCATGTCGCTTCTCTCCTGCCGTCAGGGGTATGACGGTTGTTCTGTCACCTCTGTCCTGCCTCCTTCTTCCCGCATGCCAGGAAAGGCGCTCATCCATCAGTGATGGCGCTACATGGCATGCGGGAGAGGAGGGGACGCGTATGGCGACGCATTCTATCAGAGGCGGCCTGGCCATGGAGGCGCACTATCCGGTCATCACTGCCCAGCGCCTCTATCGACTCTCGATGTCCCGGGCGTCAGGCGCGTATCGGCTTGAAGCGCAGCGCGACGGAGTTGATGCAGTAGCGCTGACCGGTGTCAGTCGGGCCATCCGGGAAGACGTGCCCCAGGTGGGACTCGCAGCGGCGACAGCGCACTTCCACGCGACGCATGCCATGGCTGGTATCGAAGTGCTCCTCGACGGCGGCATCGGCATAGGGGCGGTCGAAGCTCGGCCAGCCACAGCCGGAGTCGAACTTGGTGTCGTTGTCGAACAGCTTGGCGTCACAGGCGATGCAGTGATAGGTACCCGGCGTCGGGCTGACTTCGTGATCGCCAGTGAAGGGGCGCTCGGTCCCTGCCTCGCGCGTCACCCGGTATTGTTCCGGCGTCAGGCGCTTGCGCCACTCCTCTTCACTGCGAATCAACTTGTCCTGAGTCTGCGGGTCTTGTTCGCTCATGATCTCTTCTCTCTATCTATGCGTTTCTCGAATGGCGCTCGTGTGAACCTGCAAGCAAGTTCTCCTGCGCGGCAATTCGAAAAGAGTGACTGCCGGTCTTCACGCGAAACCCGGTACATACCCCAAGAATGCGGGCGTCAGGGCGTGACCACAAGCATGTGGTGGATGCACTTGGCCAACGCCGGAAAAATCCTGTTGAAGCAGGGGGTTGACGAAGGGGGAGGGTCTTTGTAATATACGCGCCACCTCGACGAGGCAAGAACGTTACGTCCCATTCGTCTAGTGGTCCAGGACACCGCCCTTTCACGGCGGTAACAGGGGTTCGAACCCCCTATGGGACGCCACTTTCTTGCAGCGTAGAGACCGGAGTGCGGGAATAGCTCAGTGGTAGAGCACAACCTTGCCAAGGTTGGGGTCGCGAGTTCGAATCTCGTTTCCCGCTCCAGTGTGTCCCATTCGTCTAGTGGTCCAGGACACCGCCCTTTCACGGCGGTAACAGGGGTTCGAACCCCCTATGGGACGCCATATTCGGTCTTGTGTGGTCGCATGATCTGCTTGTGTTGCGGGAATAGCTCAGTGGTAGAGCACAACCTTGCCAAGGTTGGGGTCGCGAGTTCGAATCTCGTTTCCCGCTCCAGTACGTCCCATTCGTCTAGTGGTCCAGGACACCGCCCTTTCACGGCGGTAACAGGGGTTCGAACCCCCTATGGGACGCCATGCAGAGCATGATGGTGTGGCAAGCCAGCAGTAAGACAGATGTCGTGAGCACAGGTTCATGACACCCGGTGCGGGAATAGCTCAGTGGTAGAGCACAACCTTGCCAAGGTTGGGGTCGCGAGTTCGAATCTCGTTTCCCGCTCCATTTAGATTAAGCATGGCTTTTTCTAACGTGTGTCCCATTCGTCTAGTGGTCCAGGACACCGCCCTTTCACGGCGGTAACAGGGGTTCGAACCCCCTATGGGACGCCATTCTGTTTTACGCCGCAGTTTTTGTGTTTCGACAGGCGGGAATAGCTCAGTGGTAGAGCACAACCTTGCCAAGGTTGGGGTCGCGAGTTCGAATCTCGTTTCCCGCTCCAGTCGAAAAGCGCAATGATAGGTCGCGATCTGGAACGCCAGTCCGATGGTAAGCCAGTCCGATCGAATCTCGTTTTCCGCTCCAGTCGAATGTGACGTTGCAAGCTGAAGCATGACATAGCAGTACGCCATCGCCTGACAGACACGATCATCGTGTTACGTAACTGGCGATTTTTTTGTGCCTGAAATTCCTCCCCGCCCTGTTCTGTGCCGCTCGCTGGTGCTTTCCCCGCGTGATTTTCTCCCTCTGCTTGTTTCCCGTGGCGCACTAATGCCTTTCTGCCGTGTGTCTGATGTGGCAGCGCCGAATGCGTTACCATGCGCATCCAATATCTTGCGTCTGATTTTCATGTTCGCGGACGGCGAAACGGTGCCATCACTGTTGCGCAATTGTTCTCAGATGCGTCTTTTCTGCTGTGCTGGCTGACAGCGTCAATCGATTACAGGTGTCCGATGTCACGACCTGCCTTGTCTATCCGTGGCCTGACCAAGGTCTACGGCAACGGTTTTGAGGCGCTCAAGGGGATTGATCTTGACGTTCCCGAGGGCGATTTCTTCGCGCTGCTGGGCCCCAATGGGGCCGGCAAGTCCACGACCCTCGGCGTGGTGAGTTCGCTGGTGCAGAAGACTGCAGGCAAGGTCGAGATCTACGGAATCGATATCGACAAGGACTTCTCGAAGGCCAAGTATCACCTCGGTGTCGTGCCGCAGGAGTTCAATTTCAATCAGTTCGAGAAGGTGCAGGACATCGTGATGACCCAGGCGGGTTATTACGGCATGCCGATGAAGGAAGCGCGCCCGCGTGCCGAGCGCCTGCTCAGGGACCTCGGGCTGTGGGACAAGCGCGACACCCCCTCACGCATGCTGTCCGGTGGCATGAAGCGCCGTCTGATGATTGCCCGTGCGCTGATTCACAAGCCGCGTCTGTTGATTCTCGATGAGCCGACGGCCGGTGTGGATATCGAATTGCGCCGCTCGATGTGGGAGTTCATGCGCCGCATCAATCGTGAGGAGGGCACCACCATCATCCTCACCACGCATTACCTGGAAGAGGCCGAGAGCCTGTGCCGCAACATCGCTATCATCAATCATGGCGAGATCGTGCATGACACCAGCATGCGTGAGCTGCTCAAGGAGCTGGATGCGGAAACCTTCCTGCTCGACATTCGTGAGCCGCTGACCAAGGCGCCGGTGATTGCCGGGTTCGAGGTTTCCTTGAGTGACCCTCAGCAGCTGGCGCTCGCCGTGCGCAAGGGCCAGTCGATCAATACCGCCTTCGCGGCGCTGGATCGGGCCGGCATCACCGTGGTGTCGATGCGCAATCGTGCCAATCGTCTCGAGGAGCTGTTCGTCGACCTGGTCGAGCGTTCCAACGCCGAAAGCGGTATCGCCTCCAATGTTGCCAAGGAGATCACGCAGTGAACCCCCGTCAGCTATGGGTGGCTCTGGTCACCATCGTCGTCAAGGAAGTCCGTCGTTTCACGCGCATCTGGCCGCAGACGCTGTTGCCGCCTTCCATCACCATGACGCTCTATTTCGTCATCTTCGGCAATCTCATCGGCTCGCGCATCGGCACCATGGATGGCATCAGCTACATGGATTACATCGTGCCGGGGCTGATCATGATGTCGGTGATCACCAACTCGTATTCCAACGTGGCCTCGTCATTCTTCTCCAACAAGTTCCAGCGCAGCATCGAGGAGCTGATGGTCTCGCCACTGCCCTCGTGGATCATCCTGCTCGGCTACATCATCGGTGGCGCCGTGCGCGGGCTGGGAGTCGGCATCATCGTGACCGCCGTGGCCTTCCTGTTCACGGACCTCGATATCCATCACCCCTTCCTGACCATCATGGTCGTGGTGCTGACGGCGCTGCTGTTCTCCATCGGTGGCTTCATCAATGCGCTGTTCGCGCGCAAGTTCGATGACATCTCGATCATTCCGACCTTCGTGCTCACGCCGCTGACCTACCTGGGGGGCGTCTTCTATTCCATCCACATGCTGCCGGAATTCTGGCAGACGGTGTCGCTGGCCAACCCGATCCTCTACATGGTCAACACCTTCCGCTACGGCATTCTGGGCGTCTCGGACATCAGTGTCGGCCCGGCGATGGCCGCCATCGTGGCCTTCATCATCGGCCTGTTCGCCTTCGCGCTGTGGCTGCTGGAGCGTGGCAAGGGCATCCGCAGCTGAAGGTGTCGTCCAGACGATGATGGTAAGATGCGTGCTATCGCGCCAGTGCATGCAACGCCGGCTTCTCTGCCGGCGTTCTGCTGTCTGCGCCCCTGATATCGATGCTTTATTGGCCTATTTCACTGGAGTGCTGTCATGGCTCACCCCACTGCCGTCAACGTGCCCGACGAGGCGCGCCCTGAGACCCTCAAGGACGCCCCACTCGGGCGAGAGTCCGCCTATCCCGAGCACTACGATGCCAGCCTGCTGTTCCCCATCGCGCGGGCGGCCAATCGTGGCCCCATCGGCATCGATGACGCGGCGCTGCCGTTCGTCGGTGAGGATGAGTGGCACGCCTTTGAAGTCTCCTGGCTGGATGAGGCCGGCAAGCCGTGGGTGCGCGTGGCACGTTTTCGCCTGCCGGCAGCCTCGCCGAACCTGATCGAATCCAAGTCCTGGAAGCTCTATCTCAACAGTCTCAATCAGAGCCGTTTCCCCGATCAGGCAGCGGTGCAGGCAACGCTGGAGCGTGACCTCGTCGCCGCGGCCGGTGCGCCGGTCGAGGTGCGTCTGCTGAAGCTGGACGATAGCGAGCTGGACGTCGGGCGCCTGCCGGGAGAGTGCCTCGATGACTTGCCGATCAGCGTCGAGCACTACACGCCGTCGCCCGAGCTGCTCAGCGCCGATGACGCCGACATCGTCAGCGAAGACCTGCACAGCCACCTGCTCAAGTCCAACTGCCCGGTCACCGGCCAGCCGGACTGGGGCAGTGTGTGGATCCGTTATCGCGGCCCGCGTATCGACCGCGAGCGCCTGCTGGCCTATCTGATCAGCTATCGCCAGCACCAGGATTTCCATGAGCACTGCGTCGAGCACCTGTTCGTCGACCTGATGGCGCGCGTGAAGCCTGAGTCTCTGCTGGTGATGGCGCGCTATGTGCGGCGTGGCGGTCTGGATATCAGCCCGTGGCGCGCCACGGCGGATCTCGAGGCCGAGGCCCGCGCCAGCCTGCCGCTGCGTCTCTCCCGGCAGTAGTCGTCTCCGTTGCCTTGCCAATCAGGTAGTGCCTCGCCAATCAGATAGCGCCTCGCCAACCAGATAGCGCCTTGCCAATCAGGTAGATAGCAGCGAGTGATGAGACGGCGTACCGGCGACATGCTAGTGTGAGAATCATTCTTATCTTAAGTCTGTGACAGGAGAGACGATGGACGCGCTGACGTTACTGCATGAACGCAATTCCATGGGCAAGTTGATGGCGCCGGCCCCGAGCGCTGAGCAGATGGAGGCCATCTATCAGGCCGCCCTGCGCGCGCCGGACCACGCCGAGCTGACGCCCTGGCGCTTCATCGAATTCACGGGTGGCGGGCTTGAGCGCCTCGGCGAGCTGTTCGCCGAGGCGGAGCGCAACAAGTCGCCGGCGGGTGACGAGGCCGCCCAGGCCGCTGCCAGCAAGAAGCCGCTGCGTGCGCCGATGGTGATCGCGGTGATCGCCAGGGTCACGCCGGACCACCCCAAGGTGCCGCGTGTCGAGCAGGTGGTCAGTGCCGGCTGTGCCGCTCACGCCATGTTGTATGCCGCTCAGGCCCAGGGGCTCGGTGGCATGTGGCGCACCGGCGGCTACGCCTTTGACCCCATCGTGCACGCAGGGCTGGGCATGGGCGAGCAGGATGAGCTGGTCGGCTTCCTCTATCTCGGCACTCCGGGCGGACGCCTCAAGCCATTGCCGAACCGCAACAGTGCCGACTTCGTCGAACGCTGGCAGTGAAATGCTGCATGAGCGAGGCCCTTGATGAGCAGCGCTGAGCGAGGCCCTTGATGAGAGAGACGCTGAGTGAGTGAGACGCGAAATGAGCCGTCGCGCCTGAGTGGTGAGGCCTGGCCACCGTTGCCTCTGCCACGTGATGCGCAGGGGCAGCCGGGCAGTCTCGCGGCGCCGGTCAGCGACGACCTGTCACGGTTTCGTGGCTGGCTGACGCAGGCAATCCCGCTGGCTGCTCATCTGGGGCTTGTCGAGATGCAGTGGTCAGAGTCCGAGCGCTCGACGGGTCAGCTGAGCTGGCACCTGCGTCTGCCGCCCAATCTCAATGACAAGGGCACCGCCTTCGGCGGCGCCATGAGTCTCGAGGCGACCCTGTGTGGCTGGAGCTGGCTGACGCTCTGGCTGCGTGCCCGCGGTATCCAGCGCGATATCGTGGTGTCGCAGGCCAGCCAGCGGTTTCTGGCCCCGGTCAGTGGCGACTATCACATCATCTGCGCGCCGGATGACATGGCAGCGCTGGACGAGGTGGGCGAGCGCCTGGCGGCAGGGCGGCGAGCGCGACTGTCGCTGACCCAGCAGCTGTGGTGTCAGGTCGAAGGGCAGCCCGCTCCACGACTGTGTTTCGAGGCCCGCGGCGATTACGTGGTGCTGGGGCCGTGACGACGAGTGCGGTCTCGGCACAGTGCGCAGGGTGGAGCGTAGGGCGAGAGCGCTGACGCTATCTATCTGAAAGTTTTTGGAAAAAAAGGCTTGCGCCACTCGAAGGTTATCGATAATATACGCCGCGTTCTCAAGGGAAACACGACGCAGTCGGGTGACCAATGAGAGCACTGATCTGGAGGGGTGTCCGAGTGGTCGAAGGAGCACGCCTGGAAAGTGTGTAAGTCGAAAGGCTTCGAGGGTTCGAATCCCTCCCCCTCCACCAGATTCAGAAAAGCCCGCATCTCACGATGCGGGCTTTTCGCGTTTCTGAGCGAGCTATCGAGCTTGCACTGCAGCGTCTGTCATCCTGAGCTGTTATCATGCCCGCCTTCAGACTCACCCCATCGCCTGTCACACCTTCCCCGAACGCCTGATCGAACGTCATGACAGCTGTCATGTCGTCAGGGGCGTGCTCGGGTGACGTCGGGCCCGCCTCCGGGATGCCCGGGGCACGAGATGGCGTGAGGCAAGACCGATTCCGCCTGCAAGAGGACATGAGATGGCTCGTATTGCCATGGCACGCCACATTCTGGTGAAGACCGAGGCCGAGGCGCAGCGTCTCAAGCAGTCACTGGAGCGCGGCCAGCCGTTCGAGAAACTGGCGAAGAAGCACTCCACCTGTCCCTCCGGCAAGCAGGGCGGTGACCTGGGCGAAGTGCGCCCCGGCCAGATGGTCGGCGGCATTGATCGCGCCATCTTCAAGGGGCCGCTCAATACCCTGCAGGGGCCGCTGAAGAGCAAGTTCGGCTATCACCTGCTGGAAGTCTTCTTCCGCGGCTGATGCCTGCCAGTCCTTTGCCGCTCCCCGTATTTCCCGGCGCCAGCGTGACACTTCGTCACCGCCCACCTTTTTCATTTCAAACGGATATTCCCTCGTGATCTCTACCGCCAATCTCACCATGCAGTTCGGTGCCAAGCCGCTGTTTGAAGACGTCTCCGCCAAGTTCGGGCGTGGCAATCGCTACGGCCTGATCGGCGCCAACGGCTGCGGCAAGTCGACCATGATGAAGATTCTCGGTGGCGATCTGGAGCCGTCCGGTGGTCACGTCATGCTCGAGCCCAACATCCGTCTGGGCAAGCTGCGTCAGGACCAGTTCGCCTATGAGGAATACACGGTGCTCGACACCGTCATCATGGGCCACGAGCGTCTGGCCGTGGTCAAGGCCGAGCGTGACCGCATCTACTCGCTGCCGGAGATGAGCGAGGAAGACGGCATGAAGGTTGCCGACCTCGAGGTCGAATTCGCCGAGCTGGATGGCTATACCGCCGAAGCGCGTGCCGGTGAGCTGCTGATGGGCCTCGACATCCCCATCGAACAGCACCTGGGGCCGATGAGTGAAGTCGCGCCGGGCTGGAAACTGCGCGTGCTGCTGGCGCAGGCGCTGTTCTCCGATCCTGACGTCCTGCTGCTCGATGAGCCGACCAACCACCTGGACATCAACACCATCCGCTGGTTGGAAGGTGTGCTGACCGCGCGTTCCAGCACCATGATCATCATCTCGCACGACCGTCACTTCCTGAACAGTGTCTGCACCCACATGGCGGACCTGGATTACGGTGAGCTGCGCCTGTTCCCGGGCAACTACGACGAGTACATGACCGCCGCCACCCAGGCGCGCGAACAGCTGCAGGCCGACAACGCCAAGAAGAAGGCGCAGATCGCCGAGCTGCAGTCCTTCGTCAGCCGCTTCTCCGCCAACGCCTCCAAGGCCAAGCAGGCGACCTCGCGTGCCAAGCAGATCGACAAGATCCAGCTCAACGAGATCAAGCCGTCCTCCCGCGTCAGCCCGTTCATCCGCTTCGAGCAGACCAAGAAGGTTCACAACAATGCGGTGATGATCGACAAGCTCTCCAAGGGCTTCGACGGCAACACCCTGTTCGAGAACTTCAGCTTCACGGTCGCCGCCGGTGAGCGTGTCGCCATCATCGGCCCGAACGGCATCGGCAAGACCACGCTGCTGCGCACCCTGGTCGGCGAGATGTACCCGGACGCCGGTGAAGTGAAGTGGACTGACGCCGCGGACATCGGCTACTACGCGCAGGACCACGCCCATGACTTCGCCAACGACATGAGCCTCTACGACTGGATGGCACAGTGGACCGGCGGCGGCGAGCAGGTCGTGCGTGGCACCCTGGGTCGCATGCTGTTCTCCAATGACGACATCCAGAAGTCGGTCAAGGTCATCTCCGGTGGCGAGCAGGGCCGCATGCTGTTCGGCAAGCTGATCCTCAAGCAGCCCAACGTGCTGGTGATGGATGAGCCGACCAACCACCTGGACATGGAGTCCATCGAGGCACTCAACCTCGCGCTGGAAAACTACCCGGGCACCCTGATCTTCGTCAGCCACGACCGTGAATTCGTCGGCTCGCTGGCCACTCGCATCATCGAGCTGAAGGCCGATGGCGTGGTCGACTTCTCCGGCACCTATGACGACTACCTGCGCAGCCAGGGCGTCATCGTCTGAGACACGCCGTGACTGGCTAGTCTGCCCGGTCTGACAAGACACCCTCATCGTCTCTGACGGTGGGGGTGTCTTGTTTCCATCTCCGGCCGCTGGCTGCGGCAGGCTTCTGGTAGAATGCCGGCCCGCGTGTGTCTGCACAGCCGATTTCCTTTCCTTTCTTCGCTTCACGGAGTGTCTCGCATGGCCACATATGACGTCATCATCATCGGCGCAGGCGCGGCAGGCCTGATGTGTGCCGCCACGGCAGGCTATCAGGGCAAGCGCGTGCTGGTGCTGGACCACGCCAACAAGGCCGGCAAGAAGATCCTGATGTCCGGCGGGGGGCGCTGCAACTTCACCAATCTGGATGCCGGCCCAGCCAACTTCTTCTCACGCAATCCGCATTTCTGCATCTCGGCGCTCAAGCGCTACACGCCGCACCATTTCCTGGAACTGGTGGAGCGTCATGGGCTGGAGCACGTCGAGAAGAAGCCGGGACAGCTGTTCTGCGCCGATTCCGCCAAGGACCTGCTGGCGATTCTGATGACGGAATGTGAATGGGCCGGAGCGGAGATTCGCCTGAGTACGCGCATCACCTCGCTGGAGCGCGCGGGCGAGGGCATGCGGGTCGAGACCAGCAATGGCACGCACACGGCAGGGCGCGTGGTGGTGGCCACCGGCGGCATGTCGATTCCGACGCTGGGCGCGACCGGCTTCGGCTACGACATCGCGCGCCAGTTCGGGCTCGAGGTCACCGATACCTACGCCGCGCTGGTGCCGTTCACGCTGACCTCGCAGTGGAGGGAGCGTCTGTCGCCGCTGTCAGGGCTTGCCTGTGACGTCAGCGTCACCGCCGGCAAGGGCCATTATCGCGAACCGATGCTGATCACCCATCGCGGGCTTTCCGGTCCGGCGATGCTGCAGGCCTCCAGCTGGTGGACACCCGGTCAGCCGCTGGACATCGATCTGCTGCCGGGCGTGGATGCCTATGCCGAGCTGCTCGCCCTGCGCGAGCAGCATCCCAAGCGCCAGATCGGCCCCTGGCTTGGCGAGCGCCTGCCCAAGCGCCTCGCCCAGTCGCTGGTCGAGTGGCAGGACGCCGACGCCGGTCGCATCAGCGAGCGCAGCCTCGCCGAGCTCTCCAACGCGCGTCTCGAGCAGCTGGCCAAGGCGCTCAATCACTGGCAGCTCAAGCCGGCGGGCACCGAAGGCTGGCGCACCGCCGAGGTCACCATGGGTGGCGTGGTCACCGATGCCATCTCGCAGAAGGACTTCAGCGTGCGCGATCTGCCGCAGCTGGCCTTCATCGGCGAGGTGCTGGATGTCACCGGCGAGCTTGGCGGCTACAACTTCCAGTGGGCGTGGTCCTCGGCGGTGGCCTGCGGCCTGAACTGCTGACCGGCACCTTCTCGCCACTACTCGCGCTCACGCCATCTGCTGGCGGATGGCGGGCAGGCGCTGCTCGACCAGTGCGACGAAGGCCTCGATCACCGGGCGGACCGGTGTGGTCGGGTAGTGCAGCTCCAGCGGTACCGCGCCGAGTGCCGGGCGCAGGAGAATGAACTGGCAGCCATCACGTTGCAGGCGGCGAATGCAGCCGGGCGCGATGGCGACTCCCAGTCCCGCCGCCACCTCACTGAGCAGTGTCTGCATCAAGGCCGGTTGGCGCTGGATGCGCGGCGAGAAGCCGGCATCGCCGCAGGCACTGATGATCTGATCGAACAGCCCCGTCGCCTGCCCGCGCTGAAACAGCACGAAATCTTCCTGCGCAAGCTCGCTGAGGGCCAGTCGCTTGCGGTGCGCCAGACGATGCCCCTCGGGCACCACCGCCATCAGCCTATCCTCGTAGACCGCCAGGGCGGTCAGGCTGTCACGCTGCTCGCCGGGAAGCGGGCGCGACAGCCCGATGTCGATCTCGTCACGCGCGAAGGCATCCAGCTGCTGCTGGGCGCTCATCTCATGCAATGACAGGCTGACCTCGGGATGGTCGCTGGCGAAGTCGCGCATCAGTCCGGGCACGAAGCTTGCGCAGGCCGAGCTCATGTAGCCGATGCGCAGTGTGCCGGTCTGGCCGCTGGCAGCCATCGCCACGCGCTTGCGTGCCTGAGCCTCCAGCGCCAGCATGCGCTGCGCTTCTTCCAGCAATGCCTCCCCCGGTGCCGTCACCTTCACTTCCCGCGTATTGCGCCATAGCAGGCTGACGCCCAGCTCGGCTTCGAGATCGGCGATCTGGCGGCTGATGGCGGGTTGCACGGTATGCAGCTCGCGGGCGGCGGCCGAGAAGCTTCTGTGCGTCGCCACCGAGACGAAGGTTTTCAGTGTGCGGAGTTCCATGCCGGTCCTCGTGGCTGATTGATGTTCAGTCAGTATAAGTCATATCAAGTATTGTCATTTCTATTATAAGCCTGCACTCGCTAGTCTGAAGGCCTGCCAAACCTCCCTTCGTCAGTCTCTGCCGTCTCGCCTCGTCTCCTGTCTCTTGCTGCTTGCCGCTGGTTTTGCCTCGCAAGCACGCAAGCAAGCGAGAAGGCGGGGCGCGTAGCGACTGACAGGAGGGTTCTGAATTCGAGTGGAGCCAATATGACGACATCAACGAGTGGAGTGGCCGCGCAGGATACGCGCGGACCCTCACAACCGCTGTCTGCCGGCGGCCGTTTCACGCTGCTGGCCATCGCCTGTCTGACCATCATGGTGGGTACCGTGGTCGCGCCGGGGCTTCTGAGCATCGCCTCGGCGCTTGAGGTGGAGAGCCATGCCAGCTGGCTGATTACCCTGCCATCGCTGGGCGCGGTGCTGTTCGCGCCCATCGCCGGGCGCATGATCGATCGTGTCGGTGCCTATCGCTCGCTGGTGGGTGGGCTGCTGCTGTATGGCGTGCTGGGCGCGGGCGGCGCACTGCTGGAAGGCACCGTCGTCGTGTTCGCCGATCGCATCCTGCTCGGCGGCGTGACCGCCGTGGTGATGGCGGGCGGCACCACGCTGATCTCCGAGTGGTATCACGGCCATGCGCGTCTGGCGATGATCGCCCAGCAGGGCATGTCCATCGAGCTTGGCGGGGTGATCTTCCTGTTCGTCAGTGGTGTGCTGGCGGGGATCGCCTGGCAGTGGCCCTTCGCCCTCTATCTGATAGCCTGGGTACTGCTGGCCATGCTGTGGATGATGGTGCCGAAGCAGTCGCCTGAAGCGCCCACCGAGGAGAGCGGAAATGCCGGCGGTGAGGCCTTGTCTTCCTCGCTGACCAGCGTCTACCTGGCCGCGGCCATCTCGTTGACGCTGTTCTTCACCGCCATCGTCATGCTACCGATGCGCTTGAATCTGCTGGGGCTGGATGAAGCGGCCACCGGTATTTTCCTGGCGGGCATTTCGCTGGTCGCGGTGGTCGCGGCGATGCTGATGCCGAAGGTGTCGCGTGCCCTGGGTGAGATGCCGACGCTGGTGCTGGCCTTCCTGCTCTATGCCGGCAGCCTGTTCCTCTTCCAGCAGGCCGAGAACATGACGCTGATGAGCGTCGGTGCCGTGTTGTCCGGCATGGGCTTCGGCTTCTCGATCCCGTTGCTCAACCACATGACGGTGGAGCGCAGCCACACCTCGGTGCGCGGTCGCAATCTCTCCTACCTGACGATGGCGATCTTCCTGGGACAGTTCCTGACGTCCTTCCTGGAATTCCTGCCCGGTGACGGCAGCAACGTCTTCGGCGCCGCCGCCGTGCTGGGGCTGATCTTCGCGGTGCTCTATCTGGGCGTGTATCTGCTCAAGCGTGACAGCCGCAGCGCCTGATCGCGGCAGGGTTAACAGAACGACACGTCGCAATGACGAAAAAAAGCCCCGCCACCTGAATCCCAGGTGGCGGGGCTTTCGCTGTATTGCCGTGATCATTTGTCGAACAATATTCTCAGACGGCGAATCATCACCCAGCTCATCAGCCCGCGCTTGAGCAGGCTCAGGCCCTTCTTTGGCCGGAACCCGCCCCGCGCCGCGATCAGGCCGCCCACCAGCACCAACGGGCCGCGGTATTGCTGGACCTTGGCCCAGCCGCGGTCGATGGGGGCGGTGGCCTCCTTGAGTTCGCGCATCGCATGGCTGACATCGAGGCGCTGCTGACTGATGCGTGCTTCGAGTTCCGCACGCCGAGCGTCACGCGGATGTGCTGACCGGCGTCCGTTCCCCTGTACAGGGGGCAGCGCCGGCTCGCGTCGCGCGAGGGACTGTCTGGAAGAACTCATCTCGCCTCCTTGGCAGGCACTGGCAGGCGGGGCATCAAAGGTTTTCGCGTTGGCGCTGGCGTTCCAGTGCGTCGGCACGCACATCCTTGAGGCTGTCGCTGTCACGGCTCAGGTTGCTGAGCGTGGAACGCAGCAGGCTGCGCTGGGAAGCGATCACCTTGACGCGCCAGGCGATCAATCCCCCCAATGCCAGCAGGATACCGCCGCTCAGGGCGATGGCCAGCAGGCGGTGGGTATCCCAGAAGGCCACGACCACCAGCAGGATCGCCAGGCCGATGCCGAAGCAGATCAGCATCAGGGCGATACCCGACAGCAACAGCATCACGAACAGCCGTTCGCGCTCTTCCTCGAGCTCCAGCACGGCGAGACGCAAGCGCGTCTCGCCACTCTCGACCAGGCTCGCAGTCAGACGTCGGATGGCGCCAAGTACGCGTTCAACCGGCCCTTGCTCCTGCATCAGCGACGGCCAAGCAGCATGCCGACGACGACACCGGCGGCCGCGCCGATACCGACACTGGTCCACGGGTTGTCGTGCACGTAGCGATCAGCGCAGTCCACGGATTCGCGCGCGCCGGCGGCGAGGCGATCGCCCTGGGCGCTGAGGCGGGCGCGGGTGGCTTCCAGGCGAGTCTGGGCGCGGGCGCGGGCTTCCTTCATGCTCTCGCGGGAATCTTCAGCCGAGGCGTGCAGCAGTTCCTCGACGGTCTGGGACAGATGGCGCAGATCTTCCTTCAGCTGGTCGGTGTTGGCACCGGTCGCGGAAGTGGTGTGATCGCCGATCTTTTGCATAGCCATGGTGTAACTCCTTCCCGTATGTCGAATCAGATTTCGCGAATGGTGAGCGCGGTGTTGTCTGCGCTTGACTCTCGAACTCTCTCTTCCCTGGGGCGCCGCAGGCGGCAGGGCATGACCTGAATCCACTTGCACGAGACTCTCTGCAAGCATCGTCAGCACGTCGTCATGACGCGTCTTGCGTGGTCATGCACAAGTCGTGGGGGTCGAACGCGACAAACACAAGGGCAAGACACGCACAGAGCACGATATCGCCATGTGACGTGCGGGAGGCATGATCTGGATCATGGACGTGCCACTAGGTCTACATGGGCGGTCCACATGGGCAGTCCACATGGGGGCGGTGCATACGGAGGGCAGATGGCAAGACGGGCAGCCTGGGCTGCCCGTTGCGGGAGGGTCGTGCGAGTTCTTTTATCAGAACTCTTTAATCAGAGCTCTTTGATCAGGTCTCGGGTGAGCCGGCGAAGAAGGTATTGATCGAGAAGCCCAGGCCAAAGCGATTCACGCTGTGGTCGTAGTCGATCAGGCTTTCACCGTAGCCGTGGTAGTACTGCACGTAGCCACGTACCTTGCCGAACAGCGGGAAGGAGTAGTCGAGCTGGTTGCCGTAGTTGCCCTTGGAGGGGTTGCCACGCACCATCCAGGTGACTTCGTGCTGATCGGAGGTATAGCCGACCGTGATGTCGCCGTAGCCGATGTAGTTGTAGAGATCCGGGTTGTCGTCCTCGTCGGACTCCTCCGGCACGCGCCAGTGCGGTGTGACCGCGATGGCCCAGTCGCCGTTCTGGAACATCATGTCGGCGTAGACGCGGTTCCAACTGCGCGACAGCGGGTCGGAACGGCCGTTGGACTGATGCGCGAAACCGATGCGGTTGCGGGTATTGGTCCAGCCGAACAGCTCATAACGATTGTCGAACTGCAGGAAGGCTTCCGGCTCGTAATTGGTCTCGCGGAACGGCGCCGAGGCATCGGAGTTGTAGGCCTGCCACCAGCTGCGCTGGGTATAAGCGAAGAACACGTCGCCATTGTCACCGAAGATGTCATCCATCAGCTCGACCTTGAGGCTGAGCTGGTATTTCACCTCGGTCTTGTCCACCTCGCCTTCCTGGGTGACTTCGGCAAAGCCGTTGGCATCCGGGTTGGTGTTGTAGGCCCAGGGCAGCAGGTAATTGCGCTTGTAGGCGGTGATGGCCAGCGGATTCTTCTCGGCGTCGTTCTCCAGCACGACACGTTCCTTGGCACGCTGCTGGGCCAGGCTTTCATCGAGGGGTGCATCGACGCTCTGGCCTTTTGCCTGCTCGGTCTCGGCCGCTTCCGCCGAGTAGCGCTCGTAATCCGCGTCTTCGCGGTTGGAGAGGAAGACCTGCTCGGTACGCGGGTCACTCTCGACGCCGTCCGCCGTGCCCGGTGCAGAGGCCGCCAGCTCGCGCCAGTCAGCCTGGCTCATGGCACCCGCGCGGGCCTGGGCGGCAGTCATGCCCAGTGCTTCGGGAGCGAAGCGTTTGCCGTTGGCCAGTACCACGCGTCCCTCGGCATCCATGGTGTAGGGCACGTTGGCCGCTGCCGGTGCGGCGGCACCCAGCAGTACTGTGGCCAGCACTCCCGAGAGGCGTGCAGGGACGGACCGGAATCCGATGGAGGCAAGGCGGAGGGGCATGGAAATATCCTGTCGGTTACACCGCGGCGGGGGAGCAGCGCATTATGGAGCAATGTTCATGACATGTCTGCCATTCTACTGGTGGCGCAGTGTCCGGTTCCAGCACGAAGATTCCGACAGGTGCGTCGCCTCGATGCGACGATGCATGTCGCTCACGCTGGCCCGCAAGCACCGCTTTCTCGCCCCGTCACTCTTTGCTGCATTTTCTAGTTCATTCTCCACTTCATCCTTTGCTGAGCGGCCGCCGGCGGACGTTTGCCGACAAGGATTGCGTGGGATGCAGCGCCAGTCGACAATGCGGCCCTTGCCCGCGTTTGCGGCCGGTCACGATGTCATCCTGCATGGCTGGCGGCGGCCTGGCGGGGCAGCAGAGCCGATGAAGAAGTGCGGTGGTGACCATTGAGGAGACAGCTGTGACAGGTAACAAGTCCTTGAGACTGATGATGTTGGCAGGCGCCTTGCTGCTGATGGTGCTGCTGGCCTGGGTGCCGGCCACGGCCAGTGCGGACGCCCCGAAGCGTGCTGATGTCCAGACTCAGCTTGAAGACCTGCAGAGCGTCGAGAAGCCGGATGCCGACACCCGTCAGCGCATCGCGGACCTCAAGGATACCCTGACGGTGCTCGACGACCTCGCCGAGGCCACCAGCAGCCTGAATTCCCTCAAGAGTGAGGTCAAGGAGGCGCCGGCGGAGTTGGCGAAGGCGCAGGCCGAGCTGGCGCGCCTGCCTCAGGACTACACCCCGCCCAGCATCGCGTCGCTGGAAGACGAGTCGGTCGAGGCGCTGGACAAGCGCATGACCTCGATTCTCGACTCGCTGCAGAACCTGCAGGACAAGCTGGCCGATACCAACCGGCGCCTGATCAATGCCCAGAGCCTGCCGGAGCGTTCACGCTCGACCCTGGCCGATGCGCAGCAGCAGGTGCAGCGCCTGCAGACCCAGCTGGGTGGCAGCGGCGATGCCGACCTGTCCGGTACCGGGCGTGACCTGATCGAGGCGCGTCTGGCATTGGCCGAGACGCGTGGCGAGCTGAGCCATTCAGAGCTCAATTCAAGCTCCCTGCTGCGTGAGCTGGCCCAGGTGCGCAAGACCCTCTACAGCCGCCAGATCGCCAATCTGGAGCAGGACCTGGAGCAGGTCCAGACGCTGGTCAACGACAAGCGTCGCAACCAGTCCGAGCAGACCATCGCCGATGCCACCAGTGGCGAGAATGCCGCGCTGGCTGACAACCCCATCTTCCAGCAGGTGCTCAACCGCAACCGCGAGCTCAGCAGCCAGCTGCTGGCGATCACCGATCGCGTCAACGCCGTGATTCGCGACGGGCTGGAGGTGCGCACCCAGCTCGATCGCGTCACCCAGGTCGAGCGCACCATGAGCGAGCAGATCGAGGCCATCAAGGGCAGCGTCCTGCTGGCGCGTATCCTGCGTGAGCAGCAGAGCCGCCTGCCACAGGTCGATGTGCGCAAGGACTTGAAGGAAGAGATCGCCGACCTGCGCCTCAAGCAGTTCGAACTCAACAAGGTGCGCGAGCAGCTCGCCGATATTCCGGGCTATCTCAATTCCTACGTGCTGGGCGAGGCCGCGGCGTTGGAACGCCCCGGCGGCAATGCCGATGTCAGCCAGATCAGCGCCGAGCTGCGTCAGGCGTTGATCGGTCAGCTGGAGGCGCGCAAGGAGCTGGTCGACAAGCTCGACAAGGAATACGACAGCCTGCTGGCACGCGCCATCGATCTGCAGCTCAACCAGCAGCAGCTGCTGGAAGTGTCAGGGCGTCTGCGCCAGACCATCGAGGAGCAGCTGTTCTGGGTCGCCAACGGCAAGCCGCTGGATCTCGACTGGCTGTCGCGTACCCCGGAAATGCTCGCCGAGGAGCTCAGGCCCAACGTCTGGCGTGGCGTGGTGGCGGGGCTGTCCAAGGGCTTTCAGCTCAGTGACCTGTGGGTGGCGCTGCCGGGCTTGCTGCTGCTGATCTTCATCACCTGGAAGCGTTCGCGCATCCGTGCGCGCCTGGCGGACCTGCACGCCCAGATAGGGCGCCTGAAGCAGGACACCCAGCTGCATACGCCGCGCGCCATTCTGCTCAACGTCCTGCTGGCCATTCCCGGCGCGCTGGCGCTGGCCTTGATCGGCGGCGTGCTGTCGCTGGGTGAGGGCATCATGCTGTGGGCGCTGGGCCAGGCGCTGTTGAAGCTGTCGCTGGCGTGGGGCATCTTCGCCATCTTCCGCCGCCTGCTGGTCAAGGACGGCGTCGCCGAGCGTCACTTCCAGTGGCCGGCCAACTACGTGGCGGAGTTGCGTCGCCATATCTGGTGGCTGGGCTTCGCGCTGCTGCCGGTGGTGCTGACCACCAACATCATCAGCGAGGCGGACCTCAATCTGCTCGAGCGTCCGCTGGGGCTGGCCATTCTGTTCGTGGGCCTGATGGCGATGAGCTTCTGCCTGTCGCGACTGATTCTGGCGCATGTCCCCTTCTTCGGCCTCAAGCTGTTCCGACTGATTCTGGGCCTTGCGATGGCGCTGGTGCCGGTGGCGCTGGGCGTGCTGATCTGCCTCGGCTACGAGTACACCGCGCTGCGCCTGTGTGGCCGCTTCATCACCACCATCTTTCTGTTCGGGGCCTGGATTCTGGTGGAGGCCACCGTGGTGCGCGGGCTGGCAGTCGCCGCGCGGCGTCTGGCCTATCGTCGCGCCGTGGCGCGTCGCCGCGCCCAGGTGCAGGAGGGCGCCGAAGGCGGTGTCGAGGTAGTGGAAGAGCCGCCGCTGGACATGGAGCAGGTCAACTCCCAGTCGCTGCGTCTCTCGAAGCTGATCCTGGTCATCAGCTTCCTGTCGATCTTCTATGTGGTGTGGGCCGATCTGCTCAATGTGCTCAGCTATCTCGACAGCGTGGTGGTGTGGGAAATCGCCGCTTCCGTCGAGGGCGATTCGGCGACGCCCATCTCGCTGGCGGATCTGATCGCGGGCATGATCACCCTCGCCGTGGCGGTGATGATGGCGCGCAACCTGCCGGGCCTGCTGGAGGTCTCGATCCTGTCGCGGCTCGAGCTCAAGCAGGGCTCCAGCTACGCGATCACCTCGCTGCTGTCCTACGTGATCATGGCCACCGGCTTCGTGATGACATTGGGCAGCATGGGCGTCAGCTGGGACAAGCTGCAGTGGCTGGTGGCGGCGTTGAGTGTCGGGCTGGGCTTTGGTCTGCAGGAGATCTTCGCCAACTTCATCTCGGGCCTGATCATCCTGTTCGAGCGCCCGGTGCGCATCGGCGACACCATCACCATCGGCAACCTGCATGGCACGGTCAATCGCATCCGGATCCGCGCCACCACGGTGACGGACTTCGATCGCAAGGAGATCATCATCCCCAACAAGGTGTTCGTCACCGACCAGTTGATCAACTGGTCGCTGTCAGACAACGTCACGCGGGTGGTGCTCAATTTCGGTGTCGCCCATGGCAGTGATCTGGATCTGGCGCATCGTCTGCTGATGCAGGCCGCCCAGGAAAACAGGCGGGTGCTCAAGGACCCGGAGCCACTGGTGTTCTGCCTGACCTACAACCAGGACAACTTCGGTTTCGAGCTGCGCATCTACGTCAATGACCTAACCGATCGCCTCTACGCCACCGATGAGATCAACCGCTGGGTGGATGCACGCTTCCGTGAGCATGGCCTCAAGGTCGCCTTCCAGCAGATGGATGTCTGGCTGCATCGCGACGATGGCACCGAGCGCCTCGTCGAGCAGCGCAGCGCCTCGGCGGAGCCGTTGCGCCCCGCCAGCGGCTCACCGGAAAGCAGCGAGGCGGAAAGCACGGAGTATCAGAGCAGCGAGCACCGGGAAGGTGGTGCGCTGATCGCGCGTCGCAAGCCCGCCGAGGGTCTGGCAGGCCGTGAGGACGCCGGGCTGCGCGAGGCCGCACCGGACGCCGATGGTGGTGACGGCGGCGGAGATGCCGGCGGTCGCTGACGCTGAACCCTCTCGCTCATCTCATTGAATGCCGCATGGCATCACGCACAAGGCGCCCCGCGGGGCGCCTTGTGCGTGATGGGCTCTCCAGTGCGTTTACAGAACGGGAGGGGCTAGCCAGCCCTGACGCCACGCATCATTGGTTCAATTCGGGCTGCGTGGCTGACGGGGCCTGCCCCTGAATCTGACCCTGACCCTGACCCTGACCCTGACCCTGACCCTGGCTCGCCTCACCGGCAAAGGGAGCAGGGGCCTCGAATTCCAGTACCCAGCGGCTCAGGAAACTGGCCTGCTTGAGGCGATCGAGTGTCGCCAACAGGCCAGGGCCGATCTCGATCGGGCGTAGCGCATCGCCCAGCTGCTCGCGCATATGCTGAGCGCTGCCCTCGCCACGCACCTCGGGGTGCAGTGCGCCCAGCTGGCTGTCGCTGGCCACCGCCTGCTGGCCTTGCAGACTCAGCCACCAGTCGAGAAAGGCCTCACCGGCCTCGGGATGAGGCGCCTGCTGGGGGACGAAGGCCAGCCGGCGCTGAATCAGCACGTAGTCTTCCGGCACGATCACCACCAGCTCCGGATGGGCGCGGGCAAAGGTCACCGCGTAGGGGCCGACCAGGTTGTAGGCGATGTCCACCTCACCGCTGGCCAGTGCCTCGAGCATGGCGCCGGTGGTGCTGACCAGTCTGGCATCGGCCTGACCCATGGCGCGCACCAACGTCCAGTAGCGCGGTGATTGACGGGCATCGGACACGGCATAGGTAAAGCCTGAGCCGCTGCGGCGCGGGTCGTAGCTGATGATGCGGCCGCGCAGCTGCTCGCGGCGCGTCTCGAGCAGGTGCCAGAAGTCGCGATGGCTGCGCAGCACATCGCGGGGATTGCGCAGGCCGTCGAGGTCCGCCAGACGCTTGAGCGCATCACGCCGGGCCACCATCACGATCGGCTCGAAACTCATCGCATACAGCTCATCGCGCCAGCGTGAGTTGGCCGGCCAGGCGGCCAGATTGGGGGCCTCGAGTGCCAGGGCGTGACCTTGATTGGCGAGTCGGTACTGCAGTCCCATGGCCGAGGAGATCATCAGATCCGCCTGCGGTGTCAGCGGCGCCTGCAGGTACTGTGCTTCAAGCCCCAGGGCGGAGCGGTTGACGTAGTGCAGCACTCGCTCAGGGTGCTGGCGGCTGTAACGCAGCAGCAGCGGGCGAATCTCGGGCAGGTCCAGGGCGGCATGAATCGTCAGGTCGGCCGCGAGGCTGGCGTCGCTGTCAGGCGCGGGCGGCGTGACTGCCTGGCCGCCCTGCAACCACAGCGATTGATGCTCTTCGAGCAGCGGGTCAAACGCTGCCTGGGTCGCCGCCTGGGTTGCGGCCTGACTGACGGGGCTCAGAAGCACGGCCAGCACGAGGCAGGCCGTCAGCCGTCCAGATTGCTGTCTACCCGGGCGGTGATTGTCATGACCGTGAAGGTCAGGGCGCTGCTGCCCGGTTGGCGGTCGTCTCGCTAGCATGCTGTGCCTCCTGTCTTCGCAGGCTTGCCGGCCTGTGCTGATTCATCATCCCCATCCACTCTCACCTCAGGCGCTGCACAGGGCGCCAGATGCAGACTGACGCATAGCCCGCAGGACGCGCCTGTCTCGGCTGTGCCGTTTGCGTCGGCTGCGCGGGTTGCATCGTCTGTGCGGGATGCAGGATCAGTAGCCTGCGTCACGCTGCGTGCTGTCGCGTCGCTGAGCGTCAGGCGCGCATCGTGGTGTCGCGCGATGCCATCGACGATCGCCAGCCCCAGTCCGGCGCCTTCGTGATGCTTGAGCTCATCGGGCTGCTGCGCCGGCACCTGATCATGACTGTCGGGCTGGGTGTTGCGGTGGAAGGGGCGCAGTACCAGCAGGCGTCGCTCGGCGTCGATGCCCGGGCCGTCATCCTCGACACTCAGTCGCCAGCGGCCCGCCAGTGCGGCGCTGTCCGGTTGCGTGAACGTGGCATCGCTCGGCGCCGCCATCCGGCTCAGGGTGAGCGTGACGGTGCGCGCGCCGTGCTTGCAGGCATTGTCGATCAGATTGGCCAGTGCCTCCTCGAGCTGCCACTCGACGCCCAGCGTCCAGGCGGCGCCATCGATGTCCGGGGCGATCTCGAGGCCGAGGTCCACGCCGGCGCGATCACAGCGCAGGAACAGCCGGCTGACGGTGGCGCGCGCCAGCGCTGACAGCTCCAGCGGCACGCGCGGCGGCTGCACTTCCGGGTTGTTGAGGCGTGTCAGCGACAGCAGCTGATTGGCCAGATGGGCGGTATGGCTGGCGGTGGCTTGCATCTGGCTCAGCGCGGCATGCCAGGCGCTGGGGTCCTGCTGGCGCAGTGCCAGCTCGGCGTGAGCGGAGAGTCCCGCCAGCGGGGTGCGCAGCTGGTGCGAGGCGTCGCCGATGAAGCGCTCCTGATTGGCGCGCACGCGGCGCATGCGCGCCAGCAGGTCATTGATGGTGTGCTTGAGCTCCTCGAGCTCGCGCGGCAGGGGCAGGTTGAGCGGCGCCAGACTGCGCGAGTCGCGTTCGCGAATGGCGCGGCGCAGGCGGGTCAGCGGCGACAGCGCCAGCCGGACGCCGATCAGCACCACCAGCAGTGCCAGCGTGGCCATGCCCGCCAGACGCACCAGCGAGCCACTGAACAGCTCACGCGTCAGGGTGTCTCGCCCCTCGCGGGTATGGGCGACGCGAATGCTGTAGCGCTGGCCGTGGCGTGGGTCATCACCCCAGCCGCCCAAGCGGGTATCGAGGCTGCCCAGCCGCAGTGCCTGTCCTTGCCAGGCGATATCGCGAAACGACAGTTCGCCGCTGCGTCCGAGTGATTCCTGCGGGGCCAGGCGACCATTGGCGGCGCGATTGGCATCCGGCAGGTGGGTATTGCCGGTGACCTGCTCGCCATCGGCGTCCACCAGGCTGTAGAAGACGCGCTCCTGGGCGTCGGTGGCCAGCATCTCGAGCGCGGCGGGCGGCAGATCGAGCCACAGCTGGCCGTCCTGCCACTTGACCTGCTCCGCGATGGTGACCAGCGAGGCCTCCAGCAGCCGGTCGTAGGCGCGGTCCGCTGCCTCGCGCGCCGACAGGAAGGCCTGCACCAGCAATAGCGTGCCCAGCGCCAGAAGGGGCAGCAGCAGCCAGCTCAGCAGGCGCCGATAGAGGCTGATGCTGCGTTTCGCCTCTGTCTGTGGGCGCGGTGAGGGTGCGGAATTCAAGCGCTGCCGTCCGTGGTCTGTTCCAGTAGATAGCCAAGGCCACGGATGGTGCGCAGATTGACGTCGCTGCCTTCCAGGCGCTTGCGCAGGCGGTGTACATAGACCTCGATGGCGTTGTCGCCCACGGCCTCTTCTTCACCGAAGGCCTCGCGGGTCAGGCGCGCCTTGTCCACCGGCTCGCCGGCATGCTGGATCAGGCAACCCAGCAGGCGCTGTTCACGGGGCGGCAGCGCCAGCGGGGCATCGGCGAGCAGAAAGCGTGCATTGAGTGGCTCGAAGGCCAAACTGCCGAGGGTCAGGCGTGGGGCGATGCCAGACGAGGCCGCCGGCTGCTGACTGGCCTGAAGAGTGGCCTGCTGACTGGCCTGAAGAGTGGCATGGCGGCGCAGCAGGGCGCGCACGCGGGCTTCCAGTTCATCGAGCACGAAGGGCTTGGCAAGATAGTCATCGGCGCCCAGGTCCAGCCCGCGCACGCGATCTTCGATGGCGCCACGCGCGGTGAGAATCAGCACCGGTGTCTGGCGGTCGTGCTGGCGCAGCGCGGCGAGAATCTCGAGCCCGGAAGCGCCGGGCAGGTTGAGGTCGAGCACGATCAGCGCGAAGCCGTGATCGTGGTGGGTCGCCAGGCGGGCAAGCGCCACGGCGCCATCGGCCAGGTGGGTGACCGCAAGGCCCTCGGCGGAAAAGACGCTGCACAGTGTGCTGGACAGCAGGGCGTCGTCCTCGACCAGCAGCAGGGCCGGGGGCGGTGCGGTGGCTGGGCCATGCGCTGATGCGTCAGCCGCTGAGGGGAGTGAGTCGGGAGAAGTCATCCGGGCTCCGCAAGGGCGCGTCAGGTACGCGACAAGAGTGATGAGAGTCAGGCTCAGGGCCGGTCTGCGACCTGCAATGGCCGCTTGAAGGCGCAATATTGCCTCAAACAGGCAGCCAATGGCGCTTGCGCCAGCGTATCATTGGTGGCCTGTTTCGTGTCGCTGACAAGGAAGCCAGCATGCCATCCGTTCCGCTATTGCAGCGCCTCAAGGCGCGCGCCTCTTGTCTCTCGCCAGCCCATTGGCTCACGGCTGTCATGTCGCTCAGGGCTATCACGTCGCTCAAGGCTGCCACCTCGCTCAAGGCTGACGCGCCGCTCAGGCCGCTGCTGACCTCGCTGGCGCTGGGGGTGGTGGGCGGCTGGCTGTTCCAGCTCACCGGCATGCCGCTGGCGTGGATGCTGGGGCCGCTGGTCGCCAACCTGCTGGGCGCGATGGCCGGGCTGAAGCTTGGTGTGCCGGACCGCCTGCGCAACCTGTTTCTGGGCGTACTGGGCCTGACGCTGGGCGCGCGCGTCTCGCCGGAGCTGGTCTCACACCTCTCCAGCTGGTGGTTGTCAGCGTTGCTGTTGCTGGCGGGGGTGTGGGCCTCGACGCTGGCCTGCGCCGCCTGGTATCGCCGCTGTGGTTTTGACGCCACCAGTGCGTGGTTCTCCTCGGTGCCTGGTGCGCTGACGGCGATGGTGGTGATCGGCGAGCGCATCGGTGGCGATCCGCAGCGCATCGCGGTGGCGCAATCGTTGCGGGTGCTGCTGGTGATCATGATTCTGCCGCCGCTCTATTGGGTGCTGGAAGGCGCGGCGGGCACGCCCGGCATCGGCAGCGATGTGGCGGTAAGCGGCCTGTGGCTGATCGCGGTGCTGCCGATTCTGCTGCCCTTGGCCAGGCGACTGCGCATTCCCAATGCCTCGCTGCTGGCGCCGCTGTTGCTGGCGCTGGTGCTGTCGCTTGGCGACGTGGTGCGTTTCTCGCCACCGGTATGGGGCACCGATGTCATGCAGCTGGTGCTGGGCTGCGCCATCGGGGCGCGCTTCAAGGGCCTTACGCCGCGGGTGCTGGTCGGGGTGATGGGCCAGTCGGGCGTGGCGACCCTGATCTCGCTGTCGGTGCTGGGCTGCTTTGCCGAGCTGATCCATCAGCTGATGGGCGTGCCGCGTGACGTGGCTTTCCTCGCCCTGGCGCCCGGCGGTATCGGCGAGATGGCGCTATTGGCGGTGGCGCTCGATCTCGACCCGATCTTCGTCGCCTTCCATCACCTTCTGCGCCTGATCGTCCTGATGCTGTTGCTACCGGTGATGGCGCGTCATTTCCGTCACCGCCGAGCGCGTGAGGCGACGCAATAGCCCGTGGCGTGATCTCCCCTTGTGAGGGCGGCGATGCGCTGTTATAGTGTTCGCCTTGATCACGCCAAGTGCTTGAAGTTCAAGCGATTGGCTCGGTAGTTCACCGAATGATCATATTTGTGGTGGCCCTGTCGGTCCTCCCGCAATGCTAGGCTGCAAACCCCGCCAGGCCCGGAAGGGAGCAACGGTAGTGGCTGACGCGTGTGCCGGGATGTGGCTGATGGGGCCGCCTCCATTTCAGGGCCCTGAAAGTGGCTGCTCGTGAAATGTCCGCATCATCCCGCCTGCTGCGCAAGGCTCTATCTCAAGTCCTCGCAAGCCCCCCCCCCTGCAAGCCCTTCGCTTTACGTTGCCTGAAGCCTTTCGCCACACCCTCGCTGTCTGAATCTGTCATCTCCTGCTTGTCCCGAGCCCCGCTTGGCGTTTCGTCGTGCCCGCAATTCGGGACGAGCACCACGCCTGTCATCCGGCCTCGTGCCCTCAATCCTGTTGCACAAGTGGCATCGTGCTTTGAAGCCACACGGCAAGTCGCTAGAATGAGCGCATTCTCAGCGAGGCCTCGTCATCGGTCTCCGTCTGTCGACCGTCGGGGGTAAAGCCCAGCCGGGTCGTGCAGGTTTCAGCTCATGTTTCAGATCGCCCAAGGAATGCCCCGCTCAATGAGCTATCAGGTATTGGCGCGCAAGTGGCGCCCGCGCAATTTTCACGAACTGATCGGTCAGGAGCATGTCAGCCGTGCGCTGGTCAATGCCCTCGATCAGGGGCGCCTGCACCATGCCTATCTGTTCACCGGGACCCGCGGTGTCGGCAAGACAACGCTGGCGCGCATTCTGGCCAAGTGCCTGAACTGTGAAGAGGGCGTCAGCTCCAGGCCGTGTGGCGTATGTGGCACCTGTCGCGAGATCGATGAGGGCCGCTTCGTCGACCTGATCGAAGTCGACGCCGCCTCGCGGACCAAGGTCGAGGATACGCGTGAGCTGCTGGACAACGTCCAGTACGCGCCGACCCAGGGCCGCTACAAGGTGTACCTCATCGATGAGGTGCACATGCTGTCGACCCACAGTTTCAATGCGCTGCTCAAGACGCTGGAAGAGCCGCCGCCCCACGTGAAGTTCCTGCTCGCGACCACTGATCCGCAGAAGCTGCCGGTCACCATCCTGTCGCGCTGCCTGCAGTTCACGCTCAAGAACATGCCGCCGGTGCGCGTGGTCGAGCACCTGTCCGACATTCTCGCCCGGGAGGAAGTCAGCTTCGAGGAAGACGCGCTGTGGCTGCTCGGCAAGGCCGCCGATGGTTCGATGCGTGACGCCATGAGTCTGACCGATCAGGCGATCGCCTTCGGCCATGGCCAGGTGCGGCGCGAAGATGTCGCCGCCATGCTCGGCACGCTGGATCACCGCCATGTGCTGGCGCTGCTGGAGTGTCTGGCCTCGCTGGACGCCGCCAGTCTGCTGGCGGAGGTGGCGACACTGGCCGAGCAGGGGCCGGACTACGGAGGGGTGCTGGATGACATGGCCTCCGTCTTCCACCGTCTGGCGATCGCCCAGATGGTGCCGAGCGCACTGGACAACGGGCATGGCGACCGTGATGCGTTGCTGGCGCTGGCCAGCCGCTTCACCGGCGAAGACGTGCAGCTCTATTACCAGATCGCCCTGCAGGGGCGTGGCGACATGGCCAACGCCCCGGATGCGCGCACCGCGCTGGAAATGACGCTGCTGCGCATGCTGGCCTTCCGCCCGCAGGGCGTGCCGCGCCCGGCGCAGACGCCGCTGCCGATGACCGGCCAGGCGGATGGCGCTCAAGCTCCGGCGCCTGTCCCGCAAGCGCCTGTTCAACAGGCTTCTCTTCAACAGGCTTCTGTTCAGCAGGCTTCTGTTCAGCAAGCTCCGGCTCAGCAGGCTCCTGTTCAAGAAGCTCCGGTTCAGCAGGCACCTGTCCAGCAGGCTCAGCCTCAGCAAGCACCGGCAGCCCCGATGGCACCCGCGCCTCAGCCTGCCGCACCAGTGGCCGCGCCAGCGACCGAAGCACAGCCGCCGATGGCCGACGAGCCGCCCCCGTGGGCGACGGAGGACGTTCCGCAGGACGCCCGGGATGCCGGCTTTCGCGACGTAGCGCAAGACGCGCCCCAGCCAGCGGCCGCGCCGGTGTCGGCGCCAGCGCCAGAACAGACGGCAGCTCCCGCACAGGCGCCCGCTGCGCCCAGTTCGGCGATGTCACGCCTGAGTGCCGCCTTCGGTTCCGCGCCGGCGCAGCCAGAGGCTACCGAGTCATCGGCCCCGCAGCCCGCTGAAATGGCAGCGCCGCAGCCCGCTGAAGCTGTACCAGCAGCGCCAGCACAACCCGAACCCGCTGCACCGCTGGCGCCTGAGCCGGTCGTGTCTGAGCCTGTCGCAAACGAGCCAGCCGTGGCAGCGCAACCGATGCCTGAGCCGGCACCCGCGGCTGCTCCCACGCCGGCGCCGAGCGCCCCGAGTACCGATGGTCGCTTGAATCACGCGGCGTGGCTGGAGCTGTTCCCCTCACTGGGGCTGGGCGGCATCACGCGCAATATCGGCGCGCATTGCCTGGTCGAGCACGATGACGGCACCCACCTCAAGTTGAGGCTGGACCCCGCCCAGTCGGCGATGATGGCCGAAGTCCATCAGGATCGCATTCGCAAGGCGCTGGCGGGCCAGGGCGTGGAGCGTGTGCTAGAGATCAGCGTCGCGCCGCTGCCGGAAGGTCTGGAAACGCCGCACAGTCGTCGCATTCGTCTGCTGGGCGAACGTCATGTGCGCGCGGTTGAAGCCTTGCGTGCTGACCCGCATATCCAGTCCATGGAGCAACAGCTGGGCGCACGTCTGATCGAGGAAAGCGTCAACTCCTTCGAGCCGGACGATTTCTGACGCTCTGGGCAGTTTCGACCGAGTGTCGGCGGTGCCGGGCATCGCTGACGCTTTCCCGGATTCGCGGTGCGTGTGCCGACAAGGCATGCACACCACAGGCCGGAGGTGCCACGACATGGCACGTCCGGCAGACAGCATTTATCGTTAGGTCATGTTCAACACGTTATTGATGAGGTGAGCCATGTTCGGTGGAAAAGGCGGTATGGGTAACATCATGAAGCAGGCGCAGGAAATGCAGGAGCGCATGCAGAAGGTCCAGGAAGAAGCCGCCAAGGCGGAAGTCCAGGGCGAATCCGGCGCGGGCATGGTCAAGGTCACCATGAACGGTCGTCATGACGTCGCGCGCGTCGAGATCGACCCGAGCCTGATGGAAGAAGACAAGGAGCTGCTGGAAGATCTGCTGGCGGCCGCCGTCAATGACGCGGTGCGCAAGGTCGAAGTCAATTCCAAGAAGCAGATGGAAGAGGCGACTGCTGGCATGAACCTTCCGGCCGGCTTCAAGATGCCGTTCTGATGGGATTTTCGCCGCTGGTAGATCAGTTGCTGGATGCCTTGCGCGTGCTGCCGGGCGTTGGCCCGCGAACGGCACAGCGCATGGCGCTGCATCTGCTGGAGCGTGATCGCATGGGCGCCGACCGTCTGGTCGGCGTGCTGGGCGAGGCGCTGGAGCGCGTCGGCTATTGCGCGCGCTGCCGCACGCTGACCGAGGAAGAGGTCTGTCAGCTGTGCCTGAGTCCGCGGCGTGATGAGCGCGTGCTGTGCGTGGTGGAATCGCCCGCCGACCAGCTCGCCATCGAGGGCGCGGGTGGCTATGTGGGGCGCTATTTCGTGCTGCACGGCCATCTGTCGCCGCTGGATGGCATCGGGCCCGAGGATATCGGGCTGGATGCGCTGGAAACCCGCGTCCGCGAGAGCCAGATCGAAGAGCTGGTGCTGGCCACCAACCCGACGGTCGAGGGCGAGGCCACCGCACATTACATCGCCGAGCAGCTTCGCGATGTGCAGCACGCTGGGCAGCCGCTCAAGCTGACGCGTCTGGCCTATGGCGTGCCGATGGGCGGCGAGCTTGAATATGTCGATGGTGGCACGCTCAGTCGTGCCTTCAGCGGCCGTCTGCCGTTCACCCTCGGCGAGATCTGATGCGATACCGGTGCCGACGCTGTTCGGCACCGGCATCAAGGCAGCTTCGGCATCAAGGCAGCTTCGGTATCAAAGCAGCTTCGGTATCAAAGCAACTACAGCAGCACGTCTGCGGGCGTGGTGGTCAGGAACCACCACGCCCGCGGTCGTTTACCGCCCGGTGTCTGGCGAGTGCCCGTCACCTTCAATTTCCGCTTGCCCGGGCAAGCCTGTCACCACGAGATTTCCTTGCTGATGAGTGATCAACCCGCCACCGCACTGCTGTCAGAACTCGATTTCGAGGCCGTCTGGGTCGAGACCCCCGAGGCGCTGGCCGCTGCCTGTGCAGAACTGGAAGGCGCCGATTGGCTGGCGTTGGACACCGAATTCATCCGCGAGTCGACCTTCTTCCCGATTCCGGCACTGGTGCAGCTGATGGCCGCCCGTGACGGCGAGCTGCCCGGTGCGGACGGCAAGACGCCGCGCATCTTCCTGATCGACCCCACCGTGGTGCCGGCCAGCGAGGCGCTCAAGCGTCTGCTGGGGGCAGAGGGTCCGCTCAAGCTGCTGCACGCCTGTGGCGAGGACATGGAAGTCTTCCTGCGTTGGGCGGGTGTGGCGCCCACGCCGCTGATCGATACCCAGATCGCCGAAGGCCTGACCGGCGGCGAAGCCTCGATGGGCTATCAGCGTCTGGTCGAGCGCGTGGTGGGCGTCACCGTGCCCAAGGAAGAGACGCGTTCCAACTGGCTCAAGCGTCCCTTGAGTCAGGCGCAGTGCGATTACGCCGCGCTGGACGTGCTGTTTCTGCCGCAGGTGTGGTCCGAGCAGCGCGATGCATTGCTCGAGCTGGACCGCATGGCGTGGCTTGAAGAGGATTGCCGGGACCCGGGCAGCAGCGGCGGTGCCACGCCGGACCCGGAGTACTGGAAGCGTCATCGCAGCCTGTGGAAGCTCTCGCCGCGTGGCCTGGCCGCCTGGCAGGTGCTGTGTGACTGGCGCGAGGAGCAGATTCGTCTGCGCGACGTGCCGCGTTCACGCCTGCTGGCCGATGCGCAGCTGTTCGGGATCTGCGAGCGACTGCCGACCAATCGCTTCGAGCTGGCCAAGGTCGATGGCATGCATCCGCCGCAGATCAAGCGCCACGGGGACACCGTGCTGACGCTGCTCAAGGACGTGGCGATGATCGATGACAGTCAGCTGCCGCGCGTGCCGCCGTCGCCGTTGGCGCCGGAGTGGAAGAACTGCATGAAGCGCCTCAAGCGTGAGGTCAATGCGGTGGCCGAGGCACAGCAGCTCAAGCCGGAGATTCTCGGCAAGCGCCGTGACATGGAAGCGCTGGTGATCGCCGATTACGAGGGCGAGCCGCTGCCCTTGCCGCAGGGCTGGCGTGGCGAGCTGCTGGCCGCGCGCCTGGCCAAGGCGCTCGAGAGCTGACGCTCGCCGCTTTCGTGGGCCAGACTGCAAGGGGCATGCGCGAGGCTCGCGCAGCCTGGCCTGCCAGCAACACAGGTCAGAAACAGGCCAGAAACCGGTAGTGAGCTCTCGGGTCATGCCCGTGACGCGAGAGCCCGCTGATGCGCGCAAGCGCTGCAAGATGATGGGTAGCCCGATGACAGACGACAAGATGATCTGCGAGATCTACAAGAGCGCCAGGAAGGACGAGATGTATCTCTACGTCGAGAAGGCGCGTGGACTCAAGGATGTGCCGGAATCCCTGCTGGGCATCTTCGGCACGCCGACCCCTTTGATGACACTGTTGATTCGTGCCGACAAGCCGCTGGCGCGCGTTGCCAGCACCACGGTGCTCGAGAAGATTCGCGAGCAGGGCTTCTATCTGCAGATGCCGCCGGCCAAGGAAAATCTCCTCAAGGAGATTGGCGTGACGCCGCCGGAAACGCATTACTGACGCCCTGTCCGGCAGACAAGGCCGTACTGATGAAACGACCCTGCTGCCCGGCAGGGCGAGGAGAGCAAGATGAGCGATGTTCCGCAGCCTGACGGCGGAAAGCGTGAGCGTTTCTGGGAGCGCCACGCACTCTCGGAGCTGAATACCGCCGAGTGGGAGGCGCTGTGCGATGGCTGTGGCCAATGCTGCCTGCTCAAGTTCGAGGATGAAGACAGTGGCGATATCGCGGTACTCGATGTCGCCTGTCGTCTGCTGGATGTGCGCAAGGTCAGCTGCCGCGATTATCCCAATCGCGCCACGCGCGTGCCGGGCTGCATCCCGCTGGATGTCGAGACGGTGGGCAAGCTGCGCTGGCTGCCGGAAACCTGCGGCTATCGTCGCCTGAATGAAGGTCGTGAGCTGCCCGAATGGCACCCGCTGTTGACCGGCGATGCCAAGAGCGTCAAGCGCGCCGGGGTCTCGGTGTCACGCTTCGCCGTCTCCGAGGTATCGGTGCGCCAGCAGGACCTGGAAGACCACATCATCGCGATCATCGATCCCGAGAGCTGAGACGCGCCGCGGGCGCGTGTCAGATTTCAGGTGGATGCCTTTAGAAAGCGCAGCTCGATGAGCTGCGCTTTCTTGTTTCTGACATTCTGTATCTGGCATTCCGTGCCTGACATTTCGAGTCAGGCATTTCGAGTCAGGCATTCGCTGGCCTTGTATTTGACGCCTCTGACCCTCAGTCACGGCTTGATCTGCTAGATAAGATAATTTGCATAAGCTGATTTGCATGAGCTGATTTGCATGGCCGAGGCGCGTGCACGCACTCGGCCGCGCAATGTCTGGTTGTAAATAAATGAACGTTCATTTATTTTGTGGGGATTCGCTCAAGACCAGAACAGACCAGAGGCAGACGGGCCATGCGCCATCGTGATGAACACAAGCAGCAGGCGTTGCTGGAAGCCACGCTGCATGAGGTGGCCGAGCATGGTTTTGCCGTGACCTCCGTGGCGCGCATCGCGCGTGCCGCCGGCATGTCGCCCGGCACGCTCTATCTCTACTACCGCGACAAGGATGACCTGCTGGAGGCGACGTTTCGTGAGGTCAGCCGGCGCATCATCGCGGTCGCCATCGAGGCCTTCCAGGCCGAGCCGGCAGAGGCATTCGAGGCCGAGCCGTCACCGCTGTCGCCGGCCGCCCAGCAGCTGAAGTCGGCACTGTGTCGGGTGTGGAATGCCCTGGTGGCGCTGGGGCGCCGTCAGCCTGCGTTGTTCCTCTTTCACGATCAGTTTCTGCACTCTTCCCATATGCAGGACGCCCTGAGGGTGGCCAATCAGGAGCGCGCCGCGCCCTTGCTGGACGCCTTCGCGCTGGGCCAGCAGTCCGGCATCCTCAAGCAGATCGATCTCGCCCTCATCGAGGTGTTCATGTTCCGGTCGATCTACAGCCTGCTGCAGGGCTCCAGTTGCCAGTTGCCGGCCATCAGTGATGCCAGCTTCGACCAGGCCTTCGAGATGGCCTGGGACGCGATCGCGCTTCGCCAGTGAGGGCAGCCAGCCCCGAAGCGCGCACGCCGGACAGATGACAGATTTTCGCTTGTGCCATTTTATTCCAACGACTCAAGGGCCCGCTGATGAAACTTCGACCTGGTGCCAAGCCACACCTGCGTACTCCTTTCGCCTGGCGGGGAGGCCGCGTCCTTCAGCTGTTCGCCGGACTCGTGCTGGCCCTCGGGCTTGCGGCCTGCAGCGAGGAAGAGGCGCCGCTGGAGAAGCAGAAGGTGCATCCGGTCAAGTTGCTGTCGCTGTCGGATGAAGGCGGCGGTGTCATCCAGCGCTACCCCGGTGTGGTCGAGGCCTCGGAGCGCTCCAACCTGTCGTTCCGTATCGGCGGTGAGCTGCGTGAACTCAAGGTCCAGGCCGGTCAGGAGGTCGAGAAGGGCGAGCTGATCGCGCGCCTGGATGATCGCGATGCCAGAAGCGAGCTCAACAATGCCCGCTCCAGTTTCAATCTGGCGCAGGCGACCTACAAGCGCATGAAGTACTCGGTGGAGAAGGGCGCCATCAGTCGGGCGCGCTTCGATGAGGCGCAGGCCGAATTCCAGTCAGCGCAGGCCCAGTATTCCCAGGCGCAGGACCAACTTAGCTACACCTATCTCAAGGCACCCTATGACGGGGTGATCGCGCGTGTGCCGGTGGACAACTATCAGGTGGTCGCCGCTCAGGAAACCATCGCCGTGCTGCAGCAGCCGGGTCAGATCGACGTGATCTTCAACATGCCGGAGCGTCAGGTGCGCGCCATCGATCGTGAGCGTGCCGAGGCCGGGCGCCTTGAGGATGCCGCCCTGGCCTGGGTGCGCTTCGGCAGTGGCGAGTCGCGCTATCCGGCCCGTTACAAGGAGCACGACACCAGCGCCAGCGAGGGCTCGCTGAGCTATGAAGTCACCCTGACGCTGCCGGAGCCGCAGGACATCACCGTGCTGTCAGGCATGAGCGCCACCGTGGAGCTGGACATGCAGCAGCTGACGGCGGCGACCCAGGGCCAGTGGCGCGTGCCGATCGAGGCGGTGGTCACTCAGGAGGAAAGCCCGGATCAGGCCGTGGTGTGGCGCTATGTGCCCAAGGGCGGTGACGCTCAGGTGAGCGAAACGATCAACGAGGACGCCGGCAAGAGCGAGGGCAAGCAGCAGGAAGCTGGCGCCCAGGGCACCGTCGAGGCCGTGCCGGTCACGGTACTGCAGGCCACCGGCGAAGGGCTGGTGATCACGGGAGAACTGAGTGCCGGTGACCGTCTGGTCACGGCGGGCGCCAGTCGCATGGAAGCCGGGGAGCCTGTGCGTCCCTGGGTCAAGGAAGCGGGGCTCTGATCCATGGTCGATTATTTCCTGAGACACAAGGTCATCAGCTGGATGGTCGTGTTGCTGCTGTCGGTGGGTGGCGTGACCTCCTTCTTCGGCCTCGGCCAGCTGGAATTTCCCGAGTTCACCATCCGCAACGCGGTGGTGATTACCCAGTATCCGGGCGCGACGCCCAAGCAGGTGGAAGAGGAAGTCACGCTGCCGCTGGAGAAGGCGATCCAGCAGATTCCCAATCTCAAGCGCGTCAGCTCGGTCAACAGCTCCGGGCTTTCCCAGATCACGCTGGAGCTCGAGAGCAGCGTGCGCGAAGGCGAGATGCAGCAGTACTGGGACCTGCTGCGCCGCAAGATCAATGACGCCCAGTCGAGCCTGCCACCCGGCAGTGGCTCCTCGATCGTCAATGATGACTTCGGCGATGTGTTCGGGCTGCTCTACAACCTGAGCGGCAAGGGCTATTCGGCGCATGATCTCGAGGACCAGGCCGACTTCCTGCAGCGTGAGCTGACGCTGGTGGAGGGGGTAAAGAAGGTCTCCATCGTCGGCGCGCGCAGCGAGCAGGTCATCGTCGCGCTGGATCGTGATCGCATGCAGGCGCTGAACATCTCGCCGGATCAGCTCGCCAACCTGCTCAATGCCCAGAACGTGGTCGGCGACGCCGGGCGTATCCGTCAGAACGGCCTGTCGCTGGAACTGCAGCCAAGCGGCGAGTTCCAGAGCGTGCAGGACCTGGAGCGTCTGGTGGTCGGGCGTCCCGGCAATGGTGGCCTGATTCGTCTCGGCGATATCGCCTCGGTCAGCCGCGAGTACACCGAATCGCCGTCGCGTCTCTATCACACCGATGGTGAGACGGCGCTGTCGCTGGGCATCTCGTTCGCCTCTGGCGTCAATGTGGTCGAGGTCGGTGCGCTGGTCGACAAGCGTCTTGGCGAGCTTGAGTCGCGCATGCCGCTGGGCATGGAGCTGACCACGGTCTATCACCAGCCGCAGGTGGTGGATGAGGCGGTGTCCGGCTTCTTGATCAATCTGGCCGAGGCCGTCGGCATCGTGATTCTGGTGCTGCTGGTGTTCATGGGCGTCAAGAGCGGCGTGCTGATGGGGCTGGTGCTGTTGATCACCATTCTCGGTACCTTCGTGATGATGTCGATTCATGGCATCGAGCTGCAGAAGATCTCGCTGGGGGCCTTGATCATCGCGCTGGGCATGCTGGTGGATAACGCCATCGTGGTCACCGAGGGCATGTTGATCGGCCTCAAGCGCGGCAAGACCAAGCGCCAGGCCGCCTTCGAGGTCGTCAACCAGAACCGCATGCCGCTGCTGGGGGCCACGGTGATCGCGATCACCGCCTTCGCGCCCATCGGTCTGTCGCCGGATGCCACCGGCGAGTTCGTCGGGTCATTGTTCTGGGTACTGTGCTACTCGTTGCTGTTGAGCTGGATCACCGCCCTGACGCTGACACCGTTCTTCTTCGACATGTTCTTCCGCGAAGCGCGGGAGACGGCAGGCAGCGACACGGACGAGAATCAGGAGGAAGACCCCTATCGTGGCGTCATCTTCCGTGGCTTCCGCAGCCTGCTGAGCTGGGCGATTCGCCTGCGCTGGCTGACCCTGGGGGGCGCGGTGGCGTTGCTGGTGGCGGCCGTGATGAGCTTCGGGCAGGTCAAGAATGCCTTCTTCCCGGATGCCTCGACACCGCTGTTCTTCGTTGATGTCTGGATGCCGGAAGGCACCGATGTGCTGGCGACGGAAGCGCGCATCGCCGACCTTGAGCAGCAGGTGCTCAAGATGGACAAGGTCAATCATGTCACCAGCGTCACCGGCGGGGGCGCCCAGCGCTTCACGCTGACCTACTCGCCGGAAGACAGCTATGCAAGCTTCGGGCAGCTGATCGTCGAGACTCAGGACCGGGCCAGTCGCGAAGCGCGCATGGAGGAGGTGATACGCCTGGTGCGCGCCGAGTATCCTGAAGTTGAGTACAAGGTGCAGGCGTTGCAGGTCGGCCCCTCGGCCAAGGCGAGTCTCGAGGCGCGCCTCTACGGCGAAGACCCCGCAGTGCTGCGTCAGCTGGCGGGCAAGGTGCGTAGCGTCTTCGAGGAGGAGCCGCTGGCCGACAGCATCCGTCTGTCATGGCGCAATCGCGTCAATCGCATCGAGCCCGAATTCCTGGAGGATCAGGCGCGGCGTGTCGGCGTGACGCGTGACTCGTTGCATCAGGCGCTGCTGATCAACAGCGACGGCGAGAGCGTCGGTGTCTATCGCGAAGGCTCCGAGCTGATCCCGATCCTGCTGCGTGGTGAAGAGCGTCAACGCTTCGACCTCGACACCTTGGCGAGCCTCAACGTCTGGAGCGATGAGCAGGAAACCTACGTGCCGGCGGGCTCGGTGATGGGGCCGCTCGAGACCGAGCTGCGCGACCCGCTGATCAAGCGTCGCGATCGTCAGCGCATGCTGGCGGTGTACGCCGAGCCCATGCCGCTGTCCGGCGAAACGGCCGCCAGCGTGCTGGGGCGTATCCGTCCCAAGATCGAGGCCATCGAGCTGCCCGAGGGCTACCACCTGGAGTGGGGTGGCGAGTACGAAACCTCATCCGAAGCTCAGGAGGCGCTGTTCTCCTCGCTGCCGATGGGGCTGCTGGGCATGTTCGTGATCACGGTGCTGCTGTTCTCCAATCTGCGTCAGGCGCTGGCCATCTGGTCCATCGTGCCGCTGACGCTGATCGGTATCGTCAGTGGTCTGATCGTGTTCGGCGCGCCGTTCACCTTCATGGCGCTGCTCGGCACCTTGAGTCTGATCGGTATGGTGCTCAAGAACGCCATCGTGCTGGTGGAGGAGATCAACGTGCAGCTCGATGAGCAGGAGGATCGCTTCCAGGCGGTGGTGCAGGCAGCTGTCAGTCGTGTGCGGCCGGTGTCGATGGCGGCCATCACCACCATGCTGGGCATGATTCCGCTGTTCCCGGATGCCTTCTTCTCGAGCATGGCGGTGGTGATCGTGTTCGGGCTGGGCGTGGCGACCCTGCTGACGCTGGTGGTGCTGCCGGTGGCGTACTGCGCCTTCTTCCGCATCCCGACCGGCAACAAGTCCATGAAGACATCCTGATGTGATGATCCTGATGTGATGAGAATGCGGTAATCTTGGTCTGCGCAGTCGCGGCCACCCACACCATGACGCCCGATGACAGTGCCATTGTCATCGGGCGTCATGGTGTGGTTCGTGGTCGCTATCCTGCGCGAGGGGCATCGCCGCAAGCCCCTTTCCGTTACACTATGCGCCGCCGGTTGCGAGTTGCCCGGTCGCAAGTGTTGCGTCAGTCGAATCCTATCGAGTCGTGAGGTGTGCCTTGGTCGAACCCCTGAGTGCCTGGTGGGGGCAACAGCTGGTGTTGTGCGGTTGGGGTTTCAGTGCAGCGCCGGAAACGGTGTGGACACCGGCCCAGGCGTGCGCGCGTCTGAAGGCCCAGGAAGTCCCGGATGCGGGCGAGTTGGGATGGCGTCTGCTGGAGGCCTTCCCCAATGACACTCCGGACCCGCTGCACCAGCTGGAGGCGCTGGAGTTGCTGGCGCTGGCACGTACCGCCGGCTGGCTGTCAGAGGCGCGCACGCGTGCCTGGCTGATACGTCTGCTCACGGCGATCGGCGGGCGTTTCGCCTCGCTGGATGACTGGCTCAAGGCCCTGGCTCATTCGCGCAGCGATGCGGGCTGGACGCGAGGCGATGATGGCTTCTTCGAGGCCAGCCTCGCGTTGTCTCAGTTGGAGCACGAAGACGCCGGCGTCACCTGGCCGCGTCTGCAGGAAGCGCTGGAGGCACAGCCTCCGGTGGCGGTTACTGAGCTCTGGCCTCAGGGCGAGCGCGACCGGGTCTGGATGGCGCGCGCCATCTTCTCGCCGTGGCTCGGCGGTCAGACATTGACCACCGATGACAGCGGCCCGCACGAGGACGGTGCCAGCGGTTTTGACGCCGCGGCGCACTGGCCGGACGTCACGCGCTGGCTGGCCGAGACCTGGGCGATCACCGGGCGTGATGAGCTGATTCGACTGCTGCTGTGGCTGGCCTCGCAGGGGCATCGCTATGGCTGGGACATCGACAGCGCACGCCTGATGACGGCCAGCGACAGCGAGCGTGCCAAGTGGCTGGATGAGCTGGAAGCGGATGCGGCTCAGGAAGAGGCCGAACGCAAGACGGAAGGGCGCAAGGGCGCCCCCGCGCATGCCTCCTCCAGCATCGACGTCGCCGATGGCGGGCTGGAAAAGCCCCCGTCACCGACGGCCTATGGCGAGCTGCTGCTGCAGTATCTCGATCGTGGCGAGCCGTTGGAATTCGCCGCCTGGGACTGGCTGCGTCTGGTCGATCTCGCCTTCGCCGGGCTATGTGCCGGCTGGCTGAGTCGTGAGGAGGGCGAGGACTTCGCCGCCCACGGCATCGACCTGCTGGTGCGTCGCTATGCCGACTGGCAGGGCGTGGCCCGCGCCTATCAGCGCGGTCGCAGTCTGTTCGAGGGTGTCGATCTGACCCGCGACACCGAGAGTGACTGGCGTCCGCTGATGGCGTCGCCGCTGACGCCGCTGCGTTGCGAGCTGCATGCGCTGCTGCCTGCCGCCCAGCGTGAGCGCTGCCGCACGGCGATTCGTGCGTGGCGCAATGACAGCCGCCACTGGGTGCTGGCCATCGCCAGTATCCGCGAGCCGGACCTGCTCTATCGCCAGGGCCTTGTCGCCGAGGTCGATACGGCGCGCCGCGAAGAGGCACGCCAATATCTCAACGAGACGCTGGCGCTGGACACCCGCGATGGCGTGCAGGGCATGGCGCGCTTCTGGCTGCCGGCGCAGGCGCATCATCTCAACCAGCTGGCCGCCGATGCCGCGCGTGGTGCCTTGCCCGACGCCCAGACGCCCTTCGGGCGTGCCGATGCCGTCGAGCTGGAACGCCGACAGCGTCTGGCCGTCTGTCATCGCTATCCCGCCAGCGTGGTGATGGCCGAGAAGTACGCCTTCTACCTGCTGATGGTCCAGGACAGCGGTGATTTCCCGGCCGATGAGCTGGCCCAGTGTGCCGAGCGTCTGCGCAGTGCCCTGTGCCGCTACTATCCGGACGCCATGCGTCTGCTGGGAGCCTGGGCGGTGTGGGAATCCGCGGTGCCGGAACTCGAGGATCATCCGCTGGTCAACGAGATCCGCTGGCATCTCGATGACCCCGGCAGCCTGTTCCATTGGCTCGACTGGCGCGCCAGCGACTGGCAGGAGCCGGGGCTGCGCCCGAGTCTGGATCGCTTCACGGCGCTGGCGCTGAGCGGTCCGCTCAATACGCCGTGCTGGGGCGAGCCGATGGTCGAGTATGGGCGGGGCGTCGAGGAGCTCAGCGGCTGGCTCGAAGGCCATTACGGCCTCGCCAATGCCGAGGCGCTCAAGGGCTTCCTCGACTTCCTGCGCGATGCCGGTGATCGGGACGAATACCAGATCAATTACGGCCCTTACACCCTCAATCGCGCCCGTCTCGACAATGAGATCGACGTGCTGGAAAGCGCCGAACGCGGCGATGATGAGCAGGTGCATCTGGACCGTCTGCGACGCGTCAGGAACAACGAGGCGCGCTGCAACGAGCTGGACATGGCGGCGTGGGACATCGCCCAGATGGTGGATCTCGCGATTGCCGGGCGCCAGCTGGGCTGGCTGGACGATGCGACCTTCACCGCCTATCTGGACAGCGCCTATGCGATGGCGCGTGACCACTACGGCAGCTGGAAGGAATATGCCCGGGGGCTGTTCGCCGGCTATGCCTTCTTCATGGGCGACACCGACCAGCGTGACAGCTTCCTGCGCGGCTTCCGCGATGCGCTCATCCAGTGGTTGACGGCGGCGCCACCGCTGGCGGGTGCCTGGTCGAGTCTCGATTTCCCGGGCGCGCGCCCGGGGCATTGGCCGGCGTTGCATCTGGATGTGCTGAGCGGAGACGCCCGCACGCTGCACTGAGCAGGATTCAATTCAGGTTGGGTGAGCGGCAGAGGGCACTTTCTCTGATGCTTTGGTCTAACTTGTGCGGCAATGGCATACGGTTTGCGGAAACATGAACTACTATCCTGCGAACGACTCGAGTTTGTCATCTGACTGTCGTCATCGTGTTGCAAGGTGTGCTGCTGCCTGATCCGGCCCACCTTGTCAGATAGTCGCCGTATTATCCCTGATCGATCAACGATCATCGTCATGCATCAATGGTTATCGCCGTCCGCAAGCGCTGCTCACCTTCACCCTTCCAGCGCCGGGCCCACGACGAGGAATGCTGGATGCGCCACGCGTTATTATGCTGTTTTCTGATCCTGCCACTGGGTGTGGCAGGCTGTGCCAGTCACTCAACACCGTCCAATGATGTGGCCTACTACGATGTGGACCTGCCGGAACTGCCGAAGCTCAAGCGCTATCGCCAGTCCGCGTCCCAGCCGGCCGCCGAGTCGCAGGACTACGCCATGTCAGGGCCGAGCATTCGCGATGTCCTGCTGGAAGAGCATGACCGCTGGGCCGGGACGCCCTATCGTCTGGGGGGAACCAACACCCGCGGCATCGATTGCTCCGCCCTGATGCAGCATGTCTTCAGTGATGGCTTCGGCATCGATCTGCCGCGCACTACCACCGACCAGGTGAAGCGTGGCAAGCGCATCGACAAGTCGCAGCTCAAGCCGGGTGATCTGGTCTTCTTCCGTCCCTCGCGTCGCTACAACCACGTGGGGGTCTACGTTGGCAACGGCTACTTCCTGCATGCCTCCACCTCGCGTGGCGTGAAGTTGTCGCGACTCGACAATGTCTACTGGTCCCAGCACTACTGGCAGTCGCGTCGCCCGATGCCCTACGAGGCCATGCAGATGAAGCTGGCCATGCGCAGCCAGTGAGTTGATCACGCGTCGCACTGAAACAGACAAGCGCTGACACAGACAAGCCCTTGAATAGACAAGCCCTTGAAGAGACAAGTACCTTCCTCGACAACACCCGGCCCTGGCCGGGTGTTGTCGTTTGTGAGCCCTGGCAAATGTCAGTCACTGCTCAGGAAGGGGGCTTCAGCGCAGTGCTGCTTGCCTGATCATCAGCGCTCAAGGCATCCGGGGTGGGCCTCCCGGCCGCCGAGTGTTCAATGACGAAATCGACCAGCGCCTGCTCGGCACGTGACAGGCCGCGCTCACGGCGCCAGGCGAGTGACAGCTCAAGCCAGGCGGGCTCATCGAAGGAGACGGCGGTCAGGTTGTTCTCTTCACGGTCGTCCTCGACCACACGCTTGAGGAAGGTGGTGATCCCGAAGCCACGTGCGACGATCGCCTTGTTTAGGGCGATCAGGTTCGATTCGAAGGCGATGCTCGGCGCGAGACCATGCTGACTGGCCAGGCGCTCGATGAAGTCGCGATGGAAGTAGCCGCGCTTGAAGACCACCAGCTCCTCGGCGAAGAACTCCTCGACGCTGATCTGCGCGCGAGCGGCCAGCGGATGATCGTTCGCCAGGCAGACCACCATTTCCTCGCTCAGGAAGTGGCGTCGAATCAGGCCATGGGTGTCGGTGCCGAGCTGATCCTCGACGATGACGCCCAGGTCCAGCTCGGCATTGTCGATCATCCGGCGCAGGCTCAGGGTGCCGCCCTCGATCACGCTGAGCTTGATGTCGGGATAGCGTGCCTTGAATGCCATCAACAGCGGCGGGAAGTAGTAGGAGCCGAGCATCGAGGAGACGCCGATGCGCACCTCGCCCTTGACCAGCCCCTCGAGCTCCGCCATCGCCAGTGCCGCGCGCTGTGCCTGTTGCAGCAGGGGGCGGGCATGCTCGAGCAGCGTATCGCCGGCCGGTGTCAGGCGCAGACCGCGTGAGCCCCTGACCAGCAGTTGCGTGCCCAGCCGGCTTTCGAGCCCGGCGATCGACTGGCTGACCGCTGACTGGGCCAGGCTGAGTGCCTGAGCGGCAGTGGTGAAGCTCTGGTGCTCGACGACACTGACGAATATCTCCAGTGCACGCAGATCGAAGGGCAGTTTCATCGCAGGGTCCTGTTGATCGCGAAGTCCTTTATCAGCGCAGCTTCCTCTCGACGCAGTTTGCGACATCCCTGTGTCGCCTTTGCCATCAGCTTTGCTGATGGCCAGCATCATGTCGAGCTATTTTACTGATGCGAGCGCGCGGCGCAGACTGGCGCCATCCCCATGCTTGATTGAGTGCAGGTACCTGATGGCTTCATCGCTTTCCGCGTCTTCTTCCCCCGATTCCGCCACCTCGGTTTCCGCCTCACAGTCCGAGCTGCCCGAGCCGCTCAAGGCGCGCGGGCGTGACTGGCGGCGCATGACCCAGGCGCTGTGCCTGGGCTCCTTCGTGGTCTTCATCAACCTCTATCTGGTGCAACCGCTGCTGCCGCTGCTGGCGACGGATCTGGGCCTGAGCTCGCTGCAGGCGAGTCTGTCCCTGTCGGTGAGCACCCTGACGCTGGCCATGGCACTGCTGGTGTTCGGCCCGCTGTCCGATGCGCTGGGGCGGCGGCGTATTCTGCTGTGGACCCTGGCCGGCGGGGTGGCCTGTTCAGGGCTGGCATTGTTCGCCGAGGGCTTCTGGTCGCTGTTGGCGGTGCGCGCGCTGCAGGGCTTTCTGCTCGGCGGCCTGCCGGCGGTGGCAGTGGCGTACATGAGTGACGAGATGGAGCAACCCGCCTTGATGGTGGCGGTGGGGCTCTACATCAGTGCCAATTCGCTGGGCGGCATCTCGGGGCGGGTCGCGGGGGGCGTGATCGCGGAGCACTGGGGCTGGCAGGCCAGCTTCGCCGCCATCGGCGGCGTCAGCCTGCTGGTGCTGGGGGCGTTATGGCAGCTGTTGCCGCGCCAGAGACGCTTCGTCGCCCAGCCGCTCAAGCTGAGCAGCATGCTGGCAGGTCTGGGTCGCCATCTGCGCAATCCTCGGCTGTGGCCGGTGTTTCTGCTCGGTGGGCTGAATTTCTTCATCTTCGTCAATCTCTACAGCTACATGACCTTCCGGCTGAGTGAGGCGCCCTGGTCGCTCAGCAGTCAATGGCTGGGGCTGTTGTTCCTGACCTATCTGGCGGGCACCTTCGGCGCCTCCCAGTCTGGCCGGCTGGCACGGCGTCTGGTGCCGGGGGCCGTGGTTGAGGACGGCGAGGCCGCGCCGGCGATCGCTCAGCGACGCGGTCAGGCGCTGACCATGATGCTGGGCACCGGCATCGTGATGCTCGGCACGCTGCTGACGCTGAGTGACTCGCTGATCGGCATGTTGATCGGCCTGAGTCTGAATGCCTTCGGCTTCTTCCTCGCGCATGCCACAGCTTCAGCCTGGGTCGGGCGCAATGCCGAGGGCGCGCGGGCCAGTGCCAGTGCGCTGTATCTGACCGCCTACTATCTGGGCGCGAGTCTCGGCGGCTTCTGGCTGGAACCCTTCTGGCAGGCTGCCGGCTGGCCCGGGGTGGTGGCCGCCAGCGTACTGGTGCTGGCGGTGACCTTCTCGCTGGCGATCCTGTGCTGGCGCCGGGCTACCACGCAGTATTGAGCCTGAGAGCAGGGCAGACCGCAGAATAGAGAGCAGGGCACGCACACCAGAGCACGCAAACGACAACGGCTCGCCAGATGGCGAGCCGTTGTCGTTCAGAGGGCCTGGAGGGCGAGATCAGTGCGCGGGCGCGTCGTCACCCCAGATCTCTTCCAGACGATCATCGCGGCCACAGCCGGCGCGGTAGAAGCGATAGCGCACCGGGTTCTTCTTGTAGAAGTCCTGGTGGTAGTCCTCGGCCGCATACCAGGGCCCTGCCGCCTCGATCTCGGTGGCGATGCCTTCGGGGAATCTGTCCTTCAGCGCATCGCGACTGGCCTCGGCGGCGTCTCGCTGGGCCTCATCGAGGGGGTAGATGCCACTGCGGTACTGGGTGCCGGCATCACAGAACTGGCGGTCCACCGCGACCGGGTCGATGTTGTGCCAGAAGACCTCCAGCAGGGTGTCGTAGCTGACCTTTTCCGGCTCATAGACCACCTTGACCGCTTCGGTATGCCCGGTGCCGCCCGAGGAAACCTGCTTGTAGGTCGGGTTGTCCTGTTCGCCGGCGGTATAGCCGGAGGTGGTCGAGATCACACCGTCAAGCTTGTCGAAGGGGCCTTCCATGCACCAGAAGCAGCCACCGGCGAAGATGGCGACTTCCTGGCCCTGAGCGACACCCTCGGCGACGCCCTTGGGCGCTGTCTGCGGGTCGAAGGCATGGGCGTGGCCGGCAAGCAGCAGGCCGCCGAGCAGGCTTGCCAGTGGCGTGAGACGTCTGAGCGCAGGGAAGGGGATTCGCGTGTATCGGGTCATGGTGTCTCCGGGAAAGGCGTCATTCCTTCGAGATGAGTACACGGAAATCTCCATGTCTCGGTGAGCCGTGAGGTGACTGGCGCTGTTGAGTCCTCACTGCCTGTATAGGTTTCTACGCGAATAAACGTGGGATGGATGCGAACATGCAGAATGAAACGTTACCGTTGTCGTGATCAAGCCACTGCCATTCACTCCGCTACGCGAATCTGTGCATCCAGTCAGCGACATGCCTCGTAAGGACACGGTACATCCCAATGACATGCCCATGACGGCAGGAATCGAAAAGGAAATCGCCAGTGAATAAACGCAAGTTACTGCTTCTGGGCGCCATCGTCGCTGCCATCGTGGTCTTCTTTGCCAGCGGGGCACAGGATTACTTCACTCTGCAGAGCCTCAAGGCCAGCCAGTCGGAATTTCAGGCGTTGTTCGCGGAATCACCCTACAAGGTCGCGGGTACCTTCTTCGTCGTCTACGTGGCGATGGCGGCACTCTCGCTGCCCGGTGCAGCACTGCTGACACTGCTGGGTGGCGCGCTGTTCGGCTTCGGCTGGGGGCTGTTGCTGATCTCCTTCGCCAGCACCATCGGTGCGACGCTGGCCTTCCTGATTTCCCGCACTCTGCTGCGCGAGAGCATCGAGAAGCGCTTCCGCCGTCAGCTGGAATCCCTCAATCGTGGCGTCGAGCGCGAAGGCGGCTTCTATCTGTTCACGCTGCGCCTGGTGCCGGTCTTCCCGTTCTTCATCGTCAATCTGGTGATGGGCCTGACCCGCATGCGCGTGGTCACCTTCTACGTGGCAAGCCAGTTGGGCATGCTGGCGGGCACTGCCATCTACGTGAATGCCGGGCGTGAGCTGGGCCAGCTGGAATCCCTGTCCGGCATCCTGTCGCCGGGACTGATCGCCTCCTTCATCGCGCTGGGCCTGTTCCCGCTGATCGCCAAGAAGATCGTCGGCGTGCTGCGCAAGCGCAAGCAGCAGGCGGGCTTCACCAAGCCGAAGACCTTCGACTACGACATGGTGGTCATCGGTGCCGGTTCCGCCGGCCTTGTCACCAGCTATATCGCCTCCGCCGTCAATGCGCGTGTCGCGCTGATCGAGCGGCACAAGATGGGCGGCGACTGCCTCAATACCGGCTGCGTGCCCTCCAAGGCGTTGATTCGTGCCGGACGTGCGGCCCATGAGATCCGCCAGTCCGCGCGCTTCGGGATCACCGCCAACGAGCCGGAAATCGATTTCGCCAAGGTGATGGGCTATGTGCATGACGTGGTCGAAAGCGTCGAGCCGCATGACAGCATCGAACGTTATGAAGGCCTCGGCGTGGAAGTGCATACCGGCAGTGCCATGCTCAAGACGCCCTGGGAGGTGGAAGTCGATGGCCGCGTGCTGACCACGCGCAACGTGGTGATCGCCACCGGTGCCCGTCCGCGTGTGCCAGCTATCCCGGGTATGGAATTGATCACGCCGCTGACCTCAGAGAACCTGTGGGACCTCAAGGTGCAGCCCAAGCGTCTGGTGGTGCTGGGCTCCGGCCCCATCGGCATGGAGCTGGGCCAGAGCTTCGCGCGTCTCGGCAGCCAGGTCTCCATCATCGAGGGCGCACCCCGTGTGATGCCGCGTGAAGACGAAGAAGTCAGCGCGCTGATGCATGAACAGCTCTCGGGTGAAGGTGTTGATCTGCGAGTGAACTCCAAGGCGACTCGCATTGAGGTGCTGACCGGCAAGGACGGCGAGCCGATGCGCAACATCGTGGTCGAATCACCGGAGGGCGAAGAGAGCTGGATCGAATTTGACGAGCTGCTGGTGGCCATCGGCCGCGAAGCCAACGTCGAAGGCTTCGGTCTGGAAGCGCTGGGCATCGCGGTCTCCGAGCGCGGCACCATCGATGTCTCCGAGTCGCTGCAGACCCTGCAGCCGAACATCTGGGCATGTGGCGATGTGGCCGGCCCCTATCAGTTCACCCATGCGGCGGGTCACCAGGCGTGGCACGCGGCGGTCAACGCGCTGTTCGGTGGCCTGAAGACCTTCAAGGTCGACTACCGTATCATGCCGATGGTCACCTACACCGAGCCGGAAGTGGCACGTGTCGGCCTCAACGAAACCGAAGCCAAGGCCCAGGGTTACGAGTACGAGGTCACGCATTACGAGATGGGCGAGAGTGATCGCGCGCTGGCCGAGCGGGCCACCGAAGGCTTCGTCAAGGTGCTCACCGAGAAGGGACGCGATCGTATCCTCGGCGTGACGCTGGTCGGTGCCTATGCGGGGGAATGGCTGGCGGAATTCACCATGGCGATGAAACACGGCATCGGTCTCAACAAGATCCTGTCCACCATCCATCCGTATCCGACGCTGTCCGAGGCCAACAAGGCCGCGGCGGGCATGTGGAAGAATGCCCACAAGCCGGAAGGCGTGCTCAAGGTGCTCGACCGTTACTTCACCTGGCGCCGCAACGGCCGCTTCGAGCCGACCAAGACCCTCAAGGCAAACACTGCTGAGCGGACTGTAGCTGTCGAAAAAGAGTAATCGCTGAATCATGCCGCGGGCCTGCAGGTGCAGGGTCGCGGCATTTTTCCATCAGGAGAAGCCCTTCATGAAGACAAATCATCTGGCGGGTCGCCGTCGTGCCCTGGCGCTGATGGGTGGCTCGCTGGTCTTGCTGGCCGGCGTCACTGCCAGTCCCTGGGCCGCTTCTCTGGCGTATGCCGCCGACGCGCAGGCCGGGCGCGCGACCCCTGAGCTCGCCTCGCTCGAGTGGCAGGTGATCGCCGAGCGCGCGCGCGGTCAACGCATCGACTTTCATGCCTGGGGCGGCAGTGAGGCGACCAACGCCTATCTGCGCGCCCAGGCCGAGACAGCGGCGGCGCGGCATGGCATCGAGGTGCGCCACGTCAAGATCGCCGATACCGCCGAGAGCGTCTCGACTCTGCTGGCCGAGAAGGCGGCAGGGCGCCGCGACGGCAGCATCGATGTGATCTGGATCAACGGCGAGAACTTCCGTGCGCTCAAGCAGGCCGAGCTGGTGTGGGGGCCCTTCGTCGAGCGTCTGCCCAACAGCGACTATCTGCTCGAGGAGATCGGTGCGCGCGATTTCGGACTCGCCACCGATGGTCTGGAGGCGCCCTGGGGGCGTGCGCAGCTGATCTTCATGTACGACACCGCGCTGCTGGAATCGCCGCCGCGCTCGATGCAGGCGCTGCTGGAGGTGGCCAGAGAGCATCCCGGGCGCGTGACCTATCCACAGCCGCCCAGCTTCCACGGCACCACCTTCCTCAAGCAGGCGTTGCTGGAGCTGTTGCCCGTCGAGCAGCGCGAAGTGCTGGCATCTCCCGTGGCGAGTGATGCTCAGTTCGCTGAGGTGACCGCACCGCTGTGGGGCTATCTCGATGCACTGCATCCTTTGATGTGGGCGCAGGGCGAGCGTCAGCCAGCCGGTGCCGAAGAGCAGATGAAGTTGCTGGCTCAGCGCAGCGTGTGGATCGCGCTGACCTTCGTGCCCCAGGAAGTGGCCAACGCCCGTCAGGAAGGGCGGCTGCCACCGACCATCGAGCCGTATATCCATGACGGCGGCACTCTCGGCAATGTGCACTATCTGGCGATTCCGGCCAGTGCACCCCACAAGGCCGCAGCATTGGTGTGGATCAATCAGTTGATGTCCGCCGAGGCCCAGGCTGCCAAGGCCGACCCCTCACGCTGGGGCGATGACACGGTGCTGGATGTCGCCCGCCTGCCGCCGCAAGAGCGCGCCGCCTTCGAAGCCTTGCCGCAGCTGCCCGGCAGCATGTCGCCCGAGGCGTTGGGCACTCCGCTCAGCGAGCCACACCCGAGCTGGACCGATGCGTTGGAGGCCGAGTGGGCGCGACGCTATCGCAATTGACGCAATGGGTCGCTGACCGCTGGCGTGTCGCCCCCGCCACTGGTCATGCACCGCTGACTCCCGCCCGCGTGCTGCGCTGGGGCGTCTTGCTGTTGCTGCTCGGCCCGACGGCGCTGGGGCTGGCTGGACTGGTCGCGCCGGCCTTCGGGCTGTGGCCGACGCTGGGCTTCGAGCAAGTCTCGGCGGTCGCCTGGCAACGCTGGTGGGCCTTGCCCGGGCTGGCGGAGGGCTTTCGATTGACGCTGGTCAGTGGCCTCGGCGGTACGCTGCTGGCGGTGCTGCTGACCATGGGGTGGGTCTCGGCGGTCGCCGGGACTCGCTTCGGCGAGCGCATGGAGCGCCTGCTGGCCCCGATACTGGCGATGCCGCATCTGGCGCTGGCGCTGGGGTTGCTGTGGCTGGCCGCCCCGAGTGGCGTGCTGATGCGCATGCTACTGGCGCCCTTCGAGGTGATGGTACCGCCGCAGTATCCGCTGCCGGATGCCCATGGCATCTCGCTGGCGGTCGGTCTGGCGCTCAAGGAGGCGCCGTTCTTGATGCTGATGGCGCAGACGGCGCTGTCACGCCTGCCGGTCACGGCGCAGCTTCAGGCAGGTCAGGCGCTCGGCTACAGCATCCCTCAGCTGCGCTGGCGCATTCTGATGCCACAGGTGATGCGCGCCATCGCCTTGCCCATCGGCGCGGTACTGGCCTATTCGCTGGCGGTGGTGGATGTGGCGCAGGTGCTGGGGCCGACGCGTACGCCGACGCTGGCGGTGCGCCTGATCGAGCTGTGGCGCGACAGTGACCCGTCGGCGCGCCTGCCGGCGAGTGTCGGCGCCCTGATGCTGGCCCTGCTGGTGATCGGGATGATGGCGCTTGGCGCGGCGCTGGGACGCGCTCTGCTCGCCTGGCATCGCGACTGGGTACTGAGCCATCACCCGGCGCGCGCAAGCCGCCTGGCGCTGGCGAGCGAAGCTATGTTCGGGCGTGTCGCGCGCGGAGTGCTGGGCGTGGTCACGCTGATCTCATTGCTCGCCTTCGTGGTGATCGGCGTGCAATCGGTGGCCAGAAGCTGGTTCTTCCCTGCGCTGTTGCCGTCTCGCTGGGGCTGGGAGAGTTGGCAACAGGCCCTCGCTGGCCTGGGGGATGCCTTCAGCAACAGCCTGTGGCTGGCACTGCTGGTGGCGACGCTGGCCGTCATCCTCAGCGTTGCGGTGTTCGAGCGAGAGCGGGAAAGTGGCCGTCTGCGCGGCTTCGTGGTCTGCCTCTATCTACCATTGCTGCTGCCGCAGGCCAGCTTCCTGTTCGGCTTTCAGGTCGGCTGGTTGAGCCTGGGGGCCAGCCCCGGTTGGGCGGGAGTGGTGATCGGCCATCTGCTGTTCGCCCTGCCTTACGCCTGGCTGACGCTGGCCGGCCCCTGGGCACGCTTCGATACCCGACTCGAGCAGGCGGCGCGCCTGCTGGGGCGTTCACGGCTCGAGGTGCTGATCGGTATCCGCCTGCGCCTGATGCTCAGGCCGCTGGCCATCAGCTGGGCAGTGGCCTTCGCGGTCAGTATCGCGCAGTACGTGCCGACGGTGGTGCTGGGCGGCGGGCGTGTCCCGACCCTGACCACCGAAACTCTGGCGCTGGCGACGGGAGCCGACCCACGCCTGACCGCGGTGGCTGCCTGCCTGCAGGCCTGTCTGCCGCTGGTGGTCTACCTGCTGGCGCGTGCGGTACCTGCCGGGCGCTCGGTCTCGCCGACGCGCGGCTGAGCGCCTGTCAGGTGTTGGAATGACGATGACCTCAACGACTTCATGGGAGTAGATGCAACATGCTGGACAAGTGGACCTCACGCTGGGTACAGCCGCCTCTGAAACGTCTTGCGAAAAGTGCGGCGGCGCGCGGTCTGCATCCGGATCAGCTGACCCTCGCGGGCTTCGCCATCGGCATGCTGGCGTTGCCGTTGCTGGCTTATGGGCATTTCGGTCTCGCGCTGATCGCGATCCTGATCAATCGGGTGGTGGACGGGCTGGATGGCGCGCTGGCGCGGCATGCCGGCCTGAGCTCCGATGCCGGTGGCTTTCTGGATATCTGTCTCGATTTCCTGTTCTACGCCGCCGTGGTGGTGGGCTTCGCACTGGCCGACCCTGGTGCCAATGCGATGGCGGCGGTGGCATTGCTGTTCGCCTTCGTCGGCACGGGCTCGAGCTTTCTGGCCTTTGCCATCATGGCGGCCAAGCATCAGCTGGAGCGGCCCAATTTCACGCGCAAGGCCTTCTATTATCTGGATGGCCTGACCGAGGGCACCGAGACCATCGCCTTCTTCGTGCTGGCCTGCCTGATGCCACAGTATTTCGCGTGGTTGGCATGGATCTTCGCCGCGGCATGCATCCTGACCACGCTGACGCGCGTATGGGGAGGGTATGTCACCTTGCGAGCCCAGGATCAGAATGAGCATCACAGCATCGACCAAGAATGATGTGCTGCGAACCTGGCCTTGCTGATGATACGGCTCGTTACCTTTCTCACTTGCCTTGCTCGGGCGCCTCGGAGTCCTGCCAATGAAGATTGCTTCCCGTCAGTTGCCGTCATTCCTGCCCCTGTTCGCGGCAGTCGCCTCCAGCGGCCTGCTGGCGGCGCTACTGCCCTCGGTGGCCCACGCGGCTGACAAGTCCTTCTCGCCTGCGCAGATCCTTGCCTGGGGCGAGAAGACCTTCGAAGGCCAGACGGCCTATCGCGTGGTGGAGCGCGACGGCAGACCTGCGCTCGAGGCACGCGCCCGGGGCCAGGCATCCGCGCGTTTTCTCGAGGAAGATATCTCGCTGGAAGAGACGCCCTACCTGAAATGGTGCTGGCAGGTGGACAGCATCTACCCGAGCGTGAACGAGAAGACCAAGGGCGGCGATGACTATCCGGCGCGTCTCTACGTGGTCAACAAGACCGGCATCCTGCCGTGGCAGGTCGAGGCCATCAATTACGTCTGGTCCAGCAACGAAGCGCAAGGCAGTCACTGGGACAATGCCTTCACGGATCGTGCCGTGCTGCTGGCGGTCGAATCCGGCGATGAGAAGGTGGGGCAGTGGGTGGCGGAGGTGCGTGATCTGCGGGCTGATTACGCGTCACTGTTTGGCAGCACGCCGAGCGAGATTGCCGGGCTTGCGCTGATGGCTGACGGTGACAATGCTGGCGGCGATGCCACAGCGCTGTTTCGTGGCCTGAGCCTTTCCAGCGATGCCACGCCGCCCAGCTGCGGTGCCTGATCCGGGAGCCTGGGGTAGAGAGCTGGGTGTAATGGGTTGACAAGCGCGCCAAGCCAGCCAGGCCGACACGAACCCAGACACGAAAAAGCCCCGCGACTGATGGCTCAGTCGCGGGGCTTTCGGTTCCGGCCTCCCACACTGTGGGAGGCGCTCATCCGGGGCGATGCCTCAGATGAGGGAAGAGGCGGAGCTTAGTGCTCCACGCCGCCTTCGCCGTGAACGTGGCCGTGTTCCAGCTCTTCGGCAGAAGCTTCACGCACGTTGGTGATCTGCACGTCGAAGTTCAGGGTTTCGCCGGCCAGCGGGTGGTTGCCATCGACAGTGACAGTGTCGCCTTCGACCTTGGTGACGGTGACCATCAGCGGGCCGCCCTGGGTCTGCGCCTGGAACTGCATGCCAGCTTCGATGTCTTCGACACCCTGGAAGGCTTCACGCGGCACTTCCTGGACCAGGGCTTCCTGGACTTCGCCGTAACCTTCTTCCGGAGAGACGGCAACTTTCAGCTCGTCGCCGGAAGTCTTGCCGTCGAGTTCCTTCTCGAGGCCCGGGACGATGTTGCCAGCGCCGTGGATGTAGGCCAGCGGCTCGCGACCTTCGGAGCTATCCAGCACTTCCCCTTCGTTGTTGGTCAGGGTGTAGTGGAAGGATACGACGGCATTCTGGGCGATTTGCATGATGAGAGCCTTTCGATAGGTATATGAACGTCAATGGTAACGTGCCCCTGAGGTGACTGTCAGGGGGGAAACTGGAAAAAAGCCGCGTATCACGTGGCTCCTGGCCCGCTGATGACATTGCCTGAGAGGCAATCCAGCGCACGTTACCTTGTCTTGAAAGTATAGGTGACGCTCGCAGGCGTGCATTTCAACCCTGAAACAGGGTTTTTTCTCACCCCCGACGCCATCGGTGAAGAAAGGGGCAAAACGGTTGGATTATCGGGTGTCTGGCGGGGTTGCCCTGTCAGCGCACAGCGGCCTTGCTGCTGGCGGCCAGACAAGGTTGGGGCGATGGCTTGCGAGGGCCACAGGGTCTGGTTACTCTGCCTACTCGGATATTGCGGATTCTGACGCGGGGCCCGAGGTGGCCTCGCTCTGCACACTCTGTCCCGTCGCCTGACGGGAAATGACAACTCAGGCGCCATGCGACCCTATTTTTCAGGAGAGAATTTCGATGACCGTGACATTGATCTGGCTGGTGAGCTTCGCTGCGATCTTCATGCTGTGCTTGAACCGCTGGGAAGGCTCGCTGGGTGCCACCGTCAAGCGTGTCCTGCCGGAGGCTCTGAGCATCGATAGCGGTGACCGCTACGTCTGGGGCGTGGCCCTGGGTATCCTGGGTGCGACCTTCATCGTCAATCCCGTCTCCATGCTGATGGCATTGATCGTGCTGGCGCTGATCGTTCTGATCGGCGGCAAGCTGATCTGCTGGGGCATGAGCAAGGTCAAGATGCACTGATTCAACCAGCAGCAACCTTCCGGGAAGCATGACGTTTCCCGCAGACAGAAAGGCCGGGCTATCTGCCCGGCCTTTCTGTTTCTGCTCATCAGACACTTCTCATCAGGCTCTGCTCATCCATCGCGTCTTGTCAGTGCCGCCTGCAGCTCAGCGCCGAGTCATAGCCAGGTCGAGAGCGTCAGCGAGCCGAATTGATCGCTCTCCTGCTGCGTCTCGAATTCGTGGGTGCGCCACACGTTGACGAACGCCAGCTGCCAGCGTTGCCAGCTGAACGCGAAGCCCAGTTGCAGGTCGCCGACCAGTGGGCGACGGTCCACCGAGGCGCTGTCCTCGAAGCCATTGCCATCCAGCAGCATGTTGTAGGCCATCGCGCGGCCCTCGATATTGGCGAACAGGTACCAGGCGAAGTCACCGTCGGGATGGAAGTACTGTCGGCCGCCCTGGGCCGGCGCCACTGTCGGTATCCCGTAGCTGCGGGTCAGCCCCTGGCCGATGCGTACCCCGCCACCGACACCCGCATAGGTGTAGAGATTGCCCAGCGCCACGGAAGCCGAGGGGCCGTACTCCACCTCCAGTCCTGCGGCCCTGGCGGGCAGCCATAGCTGCGTCTGCCAGCCGGTGCTGATCACCGGCTCGTTGTGCAGCTGGTGATCCCAACCCTCCGGCTCATCACTGCCGGTCAGCTTGTGCACCGCCTTCTGAGCATCCTTGGCACCCGAGGCCGGGCCGACGATGCCGAGATCCAGATTGAAGGTATCCACCCGTCGCCAGTCATCTCCCTCTTCACCGGCGAACAGCGAGACACCACCGAACAGGTAGCCCGCGTAGGGGCGGTCATCCTGATCCGGTTGCTCCCGCTTGATGTCATTGGGGGTATAGATCTGCTGTCCGAAGCGATAGGCCGTGGCGTCCAGTCGCGCCGCGCTGAAGCCGGGCACCCAGTCCGCGAATGAGCGTGACCAGTGCTGCTCTGGTGTCTTGAAGGTGTAGCTCAGCGCAAAGCCGTTGGTGTAATGGCCATCATCGCCGGAGGTGAGAATGTCGTTCTCGACCTTCAATGACAGCACGCCACCCTCGTCGTCGGCTGCCTCCACCATGGGTGCCAATGCCACCGCACCCAGCATGATCAATGCCATGCCCAGGCGCCGGGTCGAGAAGGCCGGCGCCATCTGCGGGGCGTGGCTCAAGGCGGCGGTACCGCCAGGGTTCTCACTGACTGGACTGGGATAAGCGCGGGGAGCGTTTCTTGAAGATGACGTGACACAAGACAGCTTGCGGGTGCCTGGGCGAGAACCTGGCGGACGGGCAGTGACGGGACGCATCGCAACTCCTGGGACGGGTAGTTGTGTACAGAGTCAAGTTAGGCTGCAGGCGTATAACTTTGCACAAAAAATCCCGATTTCATAGCCTGTTAATCAATAGGCAATCTGCCTATCCCCACTGCGGCGAGCCGTGCCTGTGTGAGATCGAGGGAGGGGATGCGAAGCGAGGCGGTGGGGCGTGTGGGAGATGCAGGAGCGCGAGAGGAGCGCGAGAGGTGCGAGAGAGGTGCGAGAGAGGCGGGGATGCGTGAGCCAGGCGAGATGGGGGAGAGCGTGGCGGCGTTTCCCGCGCAGGGCTGCGACAGGCGCCGCTGAAGGGCGCAGAAACAAAGCGGCTGGCGCCCCGGCAAGGGAGTGCCAGCCGTCGAGAGACTCAGTAAGGCGCGACGCTCAGGTTGGCGCCATAGCCGACCAGGCGGACACGTTGGCCAACCGAGAAGGCGGTGTCGGCTTTCTGGACGACGATGAGGCTGTCTCCGGCATCGCGGCGGACTTCAATCTCGTAGGCGTCGATCTGGTCGACATTGTCAGCGATCGACTTGCCGGCCACGCTGCCGCCGATGGCACCCGCGGCGGTGGCGATCGCACGACCGGAGCCGCCGCCGATCTGGCTGCCGAGCAGGCCGCCGACGACCGCGCCACCCAGGCCACCGAGCACGCCGCTGCCTTCATCCTGTGCCTGGATCTGCACCGGGCGCAGCGAGGTGATGGTGCCGTAGCTGACGGACTGTGCGCGCTTGGCCTGATCGCCGGTGTAGACGTTGCCGGAATAGATGTCGCTGTTCGCGCAGCCGCCAAGCGTCAGCACGCCGAGTGCGATCACGGGCAGCCAGCGGCGTGCGCCAGTCGATCGTTTGTGAGTCAGTGAGAGTGTCATGGTGTGTCTCCTCGCATGATGCAATGCAGCTTGAGGTTGTGATGGAGAATGCTGAGTGCTGAGAGAGCAAGGCTCAGGTAGGCGATCACTTCCTTGGGCCGCCAGCAGGTTCTTGTCACGACGGGCGTGCGAGAACACTGTTTCTTAACATTATAGACCACGTCGACCATGACGGGTTCCCGACCTGAAACGCTGAGGTGACGCAACTTCTGCACTTCCCTGTCGCGTGAGTGCTACCACGTGAGTACCGACTACGTGAGTACCGACCACGTGAGTTCCGACCACGTGAGTACCGGTGCATGAGTGCTGCCACGCAAGCATTTCCGCGTGAGAACTTCTGCATGAGCACTTATGCATGAGCCATGCCGCGTGAATGTCAGCGCAGGGGCGTTCGTTGCTGATGGTGGACATTCGCAGCGGGCATTCATGGCGCCAAGGCACGAAAAAGCCCGCGTGAGCGGGCTTCGGTCAGTCTGCGGGTGGCACCTCGCGCAATCCTGTCATTGCGAGGTGCCATACCGCGATGTCAGCGGTCTAGAACTGGTCTTCTTCCGTGGAGCCCGTCAGTGCGGTGACGGAGGAGTTGCCGCCCTGAATGACGTTGGTCATGTCATCGAAGTAACCGGTGCCGACTTCCTGCTGGTGCGCCACGAAGGTGTAGCCCTTCTCGGCTGCGGCGAATTCGGCTTCCTGCACCTTCTCGACGTAGTGCTTCATGCCTTCACCCTGCGCATAGTCGTAGGCAAGATCGAACATGTTGAACCACATGTTGTGGATACCGGCCAGGGTGATGAACTGGTACTTGTAGCCCATGTCCGACAGTTCCTGCTGGAACTTGGCGATGGTGGCGTCGTCGAGGTTCTTCTTCCAGTTGAAGGAAGGCGAGCAGTTGTAGGCCAGCAGCTGGTCCGGGTATTCCTTCTTGATCGCTTCGGCGAAGCGGCGCGCCTCCTCGAGGTCCGGCTTGGCGGTTTCACACCAGATCAGGTCGGAGTAGGGCGCGTAGGCCAGGCCGCGGGCAATGGCTTGATCCAGACCTGCATTGACACGATAGAAGCCTTCTTCGGAGCGCTCACCGGTCAGGAACGGCTTGTCGTAGTCGTCGACATCGGAGGTGATCAGGTCGGCGGCATTGGCATCGGTACGTGCGATGACCAGGGTCGGCACACCCGCCACGTCAGCGGCCAGGCGAGCGGCCACCAGCTTCTGCACCGCTTCCTGGGTCGGCACCAGTACCTTGCCGCCCATGTGGCCACACTTCTTGACCGAGGCCAGCTGGTCCTCGAAGTGCACGCCGGAGGCACCCGCACGGATCATGGCGGTCATCAGCTCGTAGCCGTTGAGCACGCCACCGAAACCGGCCTCGGCATCCGCCACGATAGGCGCGAAGTAATCGACGAAGCCGGCATCGCCCGGATTGGCTCCTTTCTGCCACTGGATCTGGTCGGCGCGGCGGAAGGTGTTGTTGATGCGCTTGACCACGGTCGGCACGGAATCCACCGGATAGAGCGACTGATCCGGGTACATGGCTTCACTGGTGTTGTTGTCGGCGGCGACCTGCCAGCCGGACAGGTAGATGGCCTCGATACCGGCCTTCACCTGTTGCATGGCCTGGCCACCGGTCAGGGCGCCCAGACAGTTGACGTAGCCCTTCCTGGCATCACCATTGACCAGCTTCCAGAGCTTCTCGGCACCGCGGGTCGCCAGAGTATTGGCTTCCGGAACGGAGCCGCGCAGGCGCACCACATCCTCGGCGGAATAGGGGCGAGTGACCCCTTTCCAGCGCGGATTCTCGGCCCAGTCCTTTTCGAGCGCGGCAATCTGATCGGCACGTGTGTGACTCATGGTGGCATCTCCTGATGGCTTCGTCGTTGGGGCTCAGCCCCTGGCGTGTTGTCTGTGTCTTGTGTCTGTTCACTTGTCTTTCGTCTGGCGGTCGACGCGAGAGCGACGCGTGAAATGGGAGTGTCGGTGCTCTGCGTCTTGAGTTGCTGCATGACAGTTTGTTGTTGTTATTGATCTTTCAGGCGTTACCAGTGGAGTCACGCCGTGCGACAGAAGGCGTCGTCGGTGGCGTTGTCGAGCTCCGCTGGCTCAGCAAGTCTGAAGCGAGCCTTGATCACGCCAAGGCAGGCAGTTTCCAGGCCGGGTGCCGCTGTCAGCGTGAGGCTGTCCAACCAGGGCATCAGGAAGTACAGGCTGGCTTCCAGCGTGGGTAACGTGCAGTGGCTGAGGGTGAGGGCGATGCGCGGTGGCCTGCCGTCCGGCGCGCGCAGCCGTGAGATCAGCTCTCCCCAGCACAGCGCTTCGCGCACGCTGCTGATCTGGGCAATGGCCAGCACCGAATGACGTTCGCCGCGATGCCGCGCGGCGGCCAGTGTCCAGAGGGCCCGGGGGAGCGGGCGGTTGCCCAGCTGCATCCCCGTCACGTCATCGGTGAGGCCGGCAAGCGCCAGCTGGTCAGGCGCGTCCTGCGTCTCGGTAGCTGTTGCCGGCTGCGCATTGCACTTCAGCTGCCCATTGCACTTCAGCTGCCAGCCGCTGCCCTGTGAGCGCAGTTGCCACTGCTCGCCGGGAAGTTGCCAGCGCTGGTCGCGACTCAGATGGCAGATCGTCTGCGCCTGTGCCGCCACCGACTCCGCTGTCTGCGGTGGTAGCAGGTCCTTGAGGGGACGTGCCAGCTTGAGAATCCGCGTGCGGATCTCGGCGTTGTGCCATTGCTCGGCCAGAGCGGCATCCTCAGGCTGCCCGAGTACCTGGTCACCTCTACCGCCCATCAGGGTGGTCTGCGTTCGTGAATCTGAGGTGAGCATGGGCGAATCTCCTGAAGGCGGTGCCGGATCGGGCAGCGTGTCATGTCGCAGTGCAGCGTAAATGACCTGATCTCTAGCATCGCTCCGAAATTGAGTGCTGTCTTTCATTCCTTGGTCGCATTAAAACGATCGTTTTATTTCAGTTTCAACGTTGTGGAATTTCTGCTGGCAAACGGTCGTTTTAATATTTCTTAATGACGTCATGATGCCAGTATCCATGGGCCTTGGGGAATGATGACTTGGTCAAGGAGCAGGTTGTAGCCAGACTACAAGAAACTTCAAGGCACAAAAAAACCGGCCCCAAATGGGGCCGGTTTTGTAAGGCGGACGCTAAAATTCAGTTCAGAATCAAGCGCATGCTGCGGTGCGGTATGCCGGCATCGAGAAACTCGTCGCCGTAAGCCGTGAAGCCGAGGCGTTGATAGAATTCCAGCGCATGGGTCTGAGCATCCAGTAGCACTTCAGCATGACCAGCCTGGCGCGCAGCATGGATGACCGCTTCCATCAGGCGTTGGCCAAGCCCCAGTCCGCGCGCTTCGGAGAGGATGGCGACGCGGCCGACATGGCCGTCCGGCAACAGACGGGCCGTGCCGACGGTGCGGCCATCCAGATGCACGAGGAAGTGTTCGCAGGCGTCATCGCGCCCGTCCCACTCCTCCTCCTGTGGCACCTGCTGTTCTTCGATGAACACGACGCGGCGGATCTCGCTGGCCTCGTTGCCCAACGTCTGCCAGTCGCCCCGTTCCAGACTGATCATGGCGTCACTCATTCTTCATCGTCCTCTTCGTCCTGAAGGTCACATTCCAGTATCAGGCTGCCGCGGTTGATCAGCGCCGTCAGCAGGCTGACCACGGCACTGCGATCAAGGTCTGCCGTGGTGTAGTCGAGCAACACCGCGGTAAGGCGCTGATCGGAGGCCAGCGCTTCCGCCAGCGGCTGAGGGGCCAGGATGCCATCGCCATCGACGAACAGCGTGCTGGTGCCATTCTCGCCGTGACGGAAGGCGAAGCGTGAGCCCAGGGAGCGCACCAGTACGCCTTCGTCTTCCAGATACTCGACCAGCTCATGCGTCTTGAGGGCCGGTTCGCGGGCGGCGAGCTGCTCCAGATACTTGGGCTGGGTCATGTAGCGACCGAACCACTGCGCCAGCTGGGTCGGGTTGTCCAGCGTGCTGAGCAGCAATTCACGCACGCGCTCGAGCGAGGCGTCGTCCAGCTCGCCGGCATTGGCGACCGGTGCCATGCCCTGGTCACGGTAGCGCAGCGATTCCGGCAGGCTGGCACCCAGATAGTCGGCGTAGGAGGTGACGACTTCATCGGCGGAAGGCGCACGGAAGCCGACGGAGATGGTCATGCAGTCATCGGACTGGCTGACACCGTGGTGCGCCAGGCGCGGCGGCACGTAGAGCATGTCGCCGGGTTCCAGCACCCAGTCCTCGCCCGGAGTGACCTCGAAGTGCTTGAGGATGCGCAGGTCGATGCCATCGATGATCTCGGCGTCGTCACCGTGCATGCCGCCCAGCTGCCAATGACGCTGGCCCTGGGCCTGCAGCAGGAAGACATCGTAGTTGTCCAGGTGAGGGCCGACGCTGCCGCCGGTCGGCGCGTAGCTGATCATGATGTCATCGAGACGCCAGCGCGGCAGGAAGGTGAAGGGCTCGAACAGCGCGGCGACGTCGGGGACGTAATGGTCCACCGCCTGCACCAGCAGGCTCCACTGGCTGTCGTCCTTGGCGTCGAGACGCGCGAAGGTCGCTTCATCGAAGGGGCCGTGGCTGACCTGCCAGGCCTTGTCCGGGCCGTTTTCCTCGACCAGACGGGCTTCGATGCCATCTTCACAGGCCAGACCGGCCAGTTCATCGGCTTCCAGCGGCGTCTCGAAGTCTGCGAAGGCTCCGCGGATCAGCAGCGGCTTCTGCTGCCAGTAATCGCGCAGGAATTCACGGATGCTCAGGCCGCCCAACAGTGCCAGTGGCGTGTCGGTGTCGCGGGGGGCGGGGGATGTGCTCATGCAGAACCTCTCGAACGCGAACGGCAGCCTGTCAGGGGGCGGCGGTCTCGCGATGACGTCGTTGAAGCCGTTTTGCCGGATGGCAGACGGCGATGCGTTCCATGCCGAGCCTTGAGAGCGTGGCATGTCGTGCCCACTGACGGAGAGCGTCAGTGGTCGTGAATCCAGTGTGTCGTTCAGCGTGCAGCGTAATGCGTAATGCGTAATGCATGACGCCGGAGCAGAGGCCCCGGCGTCTTGAGACTTGCAGTGACCTGCGCCGCTTAGAGCGCCTTGGCCTGTGCAATGGCGTTGCCGATGTAGCTGGCCGGGCTCAGTGCCTTCAGCTCGGTCTTGACGTCGTCCGGCAGTTCCAGCGTCTCGATGAAGGCGGCGAAACCGGCCTGGTCGATACGCTTGCCACGGGTCAGCTCCTTGAGCTTCTCGTAGGGCTTCTCGATGCCGTAACGACGCATGACGGTCTGGATCGGCTCGGCCAGCACTTCCCAGCTGTTGTCCAGATCGGCGTTCAGGCGCTCCGGGTTGGCTTCCAGCTTGCTGATGCCTTTCAGAGTCGCCTGATAGGCGATCAGACCCTGCGCCAGGCCGGTGCCCAGGTTGCGCAGCACGGTGGAGTCGGTCAGATCACGCTGCCAGCGGGAGATCGGCAGCTTCTGTGCCAGATGGCCCAGCACGGCGTTGGCGATGCCCAGGTTGCCTTCGGAGTTCTCGAAGTCGATCGGGTTGACCTTGTGCGGCATGGTGGAGGAGCCGATCTCGCCGGCCACGGTACGCTGCTTGAAGTAACCCAGCGAGATGTAGCCCCAGACGTCACGATCGAAGTCGATCAGGATGGTGTTGAAGCGGCAGATGGCATCGAACAGCTCGGCGATGTAGTCGTGCGGCTCGATCTGGGTGGTGTACGGGTTGAAGGTCAGCCCGAGGCTCTCGACGAAGGTTTCGGCGTTGGCCGCCCAGTCGATGGCCGGATAGGTGGTCAGGTGGGCGTTGTAGTTGCCCACGGCACCGTTGATCTTGCCGAGCATCTCGATGCGTTCGATCTGCGCCAGCTGACGACGCAGACGTGCGGCGACGTTGGCCATTTCCTTGCCGAGGGTGGTCGGGCTGGCCGTCTGGCCGTGGGTGCGCGACAGCATCGGCTGTTCGGCGTGTTGGTGGGCCAGCGCGACGATCGCTTCGGTCACTTCACGCATCTGCGGCAGCAGCACGTTGTCCAGGCCGCCGCGCAGCATCAGGGCGTGAGACAGGTTGTTGATGTCTTCACTGGTGCAGGCGAAGTGGATGAACTCGGTGACGGCGTTGAGTTCGGCGTTGCTCTCGACCTTTTCCTTCAGGAAGTACTCGACCGCCTTCACGTCGTGGTTGGTGGTGCGTTCGATGTCCTTGATGCGCTGGGCATCCTCGACACTGAACTCACTGACGATGCTATCCAGCACGGCGTTGGCATCCGCGGAGAAGGCCGGCACTTCAGCGATCTCGGCGTGGGCGGCCAGGCGTTGCAACCAGCGCACCTCGACGATGACGCGGGCACGGATCAGGCCGAATTCACTGAAGTGCTCGCGCAGGGCCTCGGTCTTGGCGCCATAGCGGCCATCGACGGGAGACAGGGCGGTGAGGGCGGACAGCTGCATGATGAGAATCTTCCGATGGTGGCAGGACATGATGCGCTGCCGGTTCAAGTGTCTCGGAGCCCGGTTGATGGGCTCCAGCGTTGTTGAAGCGAATTCGGGTGTGAATCAGGTGCGTCAGGTGACGCGCTGGCGCGAGCGCGTAGGCGAGCTCGGCTCAACCCAGCTGCTGCAATGACTTCTTGAGCGCGCTGCGCTGGAAGACCAGCTTCCAGCGACGGCCACCCTGCTGGTCCCACAGCAGGGCGAAGCGCACGCCTGCCAGCAGGGCGCAGCGGATGCGTTCCGGCATCATGCGCTGCTGCAGCAGGCCGGGGTCGCCCTGCACCACGATCCGGTAGCGGAAGGTGGAGAGGGTCTGCTGGTAAAGCTCGCCCAGACTTGCGATCACGTTCTCATGGGTCGGCCCGAAGTGCTCGGCCTGGCCCTGGATGCGCGTCAGGCCCGCGCCCAGCTTGTCCAGCATGTCCGGGTCCTTCTTGAGCTTGCTCATCAGCATCACCAGCGAGAAGCCGTAACGCATCACCACGGGCGAGACCTGGCGACGTTCCATCACCGCACTGACGGTGTCGATGCCGAGCCGCAGGCGGTTATGGTGCCCGCCGTAGATGGCTTCAAAGCTTTCCGGATTGGTATCCAGTGTGGCATTGACCAGGGTTTCCCAGGCGCGCTCATCGCACTGGCCGTGGCGGGCCAGCTCATCGACCAGCGCGGCTGCCTGGAAGACGCCCGCCAGCGAAAGTGCCTGGCGAGTAGTGGTATCAGTGACGGGACGGATCGGCACGCTGGTCATTGCGCGGCGGACTCCTCGGGGCCAGAGAGCGGGGCGGTGGAAGCGCTGGCGTCCGCCGCCGGAAGTTTCCAGGCGGCATCGATCACGCCGCCGCCCAGACAGATGTCGCCGAGATAGAAGACGGCGGACTGGCCGGGCGTGACGGCGCGTTGCGGTTCATCGAAACGCACCTCGACACGCTGGCCGTCATTGACGATCAAGGTCGCGGCCTGATCTTCCTGGCGATAGCGGTTCTTGCAGCGAATGCGCAGCTCGCCATTGGCGTCGGTCTGCGGCGGCTCGCCCGCGACCCAGTCGACGGATTCGGTGCTCAACGCCTGAGTGTAGAGCAGGTCGTGGTGCTTGCCCTGCACGGCGATCAGCACGTTGCGCTCCAGGTCCTTGGCACACACGAACCAGGGCGCGTCCGGATAGCGCTTGAGGCCACCGATTCCCAGCCCCTGGCGCTGGCCGAGGGTGTAGTACATCAGGCCCATGTGCTCGCCGATGACATCGCCATCGGGGGTCTCGATCTTGCCGGGCTGAGCGGGCAGGTACTGCTTGAGGAAGTCGGCGAAACGCCGCTCGCCGATGAAGCAGATACCGGTGGAATCCTTCTTGCGCGCGGTGATCAGCTCATGCTTCTCGGCGATGGCGCGCACTTCGTGCTTCTCGAGCTCGCCGACCGGGAACAGGGTGCGCGCGATGGCCGCCTGCGGCACGGCATGCAGGAAGTAGCTCTGGTCCTTGTTGGTGTCCAGGCCCTTGAGCAGGCGCGGGAGACCATCACGCACGCCGCCACGCACGTAGTGACCGGTGGCGATCAGCTCGGCGCCCAGCATCTCGGCATACTCGAGGAAGACCTTGAACTTGATCTCGCGGTTGCACAGGATGTCGGGATTCGGCGTGCGACCGGCCTTGTACTCGGCCAGGAAGTGCTCGAAGACGTTGTCCCAGTACTCCGCGGCGAAGTTGGCGGTGTGCAGCTTGATGCCGAGCTTGTCGCACACGGCCTGGGCATCGGCCAGGTCTTCGAGGGCGGTGCAGTATTCGCTACCGTCGTCTTCGTCCCAGTTCTTCATGAACAGGCCTTCGACGTGGTAGCCCTGCTCCATCAACAACAGGGCAGAGACGGAGGAGTCGACACCGCCGGACATGCCGACGATGACCTTGGTTCCGGTACCGGTTTCAGCGGTCATCAGTTCTCTCGTCACCCGCATGGCCGCGGGTTGTCACAAACAGGGGGGCGGCAGACCCGTCATTCTGGCGCCGCTTGAATGGGCGGGATTATACCTGAATGCGGGGGTGGGATTCACCCCGCCTGCGCCGTCTGCCGCACTGGGCCGCAAGCGCCGCTCGGCAGCACGCCTGGCGGCGGACTTCCGGCGCGGGCAATCGCTCAATCGTGCAGCACATCCAGCGGGAAACGCTTGCCACGTTGGCTGTCGCGGATGCGACGGGTCACCAGCGGGCTGCGCAGGCGGCCCATGTCCTCGAGCTGCTCGATCTCCTCAAGCGACAGCCAGTGCGTTCTGACGATGTCAGGGTCCAGCGGCGTGCACAGGTGCTCAAGGGCGGCGGCCTCGAAACTGTGGGAGTGGAAGTGGGTGCCGTCCTCGGCCACATGCACATAGAGGCCGAGATAGCCGGTCAGCAGGATGCGCCAGGCGGTTTCCTCGCGGACTTCGCGTTGTACGCCGTCGATGATGCGCTCATGCGGTTCGAGATGGCCGGCCGGCTGGTTGAACACCGTGCAGGGCCCGCCCTTGTCTTCCTCGACGATCAGGTAGCGCCCGGCGCGTTCGACGACACAGGCGACGGTGACATTCGGGGTCCAGCGAGCAGCCATCAGGATTTCCTTCCTTTCTTGGGGGATGAGGGACGAGGAGAGGCGCCGCGGGAGCCGGGGGGCTTGCCTGAACCCTTGCCTTCAGTCTGGCCAGAACTCCGACTGGAACCCCGACCTGAGCCCTTGCCGCTCTTGCCCGCGCTGTTGCCTCTATCGCCACTGCCCCGTGGGCCAGCGTTGCCGGTGCGGCGCTTGCCCGTCGCGCCCTTGTGGCGCGGCGAGCGGGACTCGCGACGAGGTACTGCTGGCATCTCGACTTCCTCGCTGTGCCATTCACCGGGGGCAAGGCCATCGAGCTTCCATGGCCCGATGGCCGCGCGGATCAAGCGCAGGGTCGGCAGGCCGACGTGGGCGGTCATGCGGCGCACCTGGCGATTGCGACCTTCGCTGATGATGATCTCCAGCCAGTGGGTCGGGATGCTCGCACGAAAGCGCACAGGGGGTTGCCTGTCTGGCAACGTGGGCGGCTCAATCTGCCTGACCCTGGCCGGTCGGGTCATGCCATCCTTGAGTTCGACACCGGCACGCAGCGCGGCGATGGCCTGCTCGTCAGGGGCGCCTTCCACCTGCACCCAGTAGGTCTTGGGCTGCTTCTTTCTCGGGTGCGCGATCTGGTGGGAGAGCGCGCCATCACTGGTGAGCAGCAGCAGTCCCTCGGAGTCATAGTCGAGGCGCCCGGCGGCATAGACATCCGGCACGTCGATGAAGTCAGCGAGTGTCTGGCGGCCCTGATCGCGGTCGGTGAACTGGGTCAGGACGCGGTAAGGCTTGTGAAGCAGATATATGAGAGACATGGTTTAGACTTTTGTCGCGGCTGCCGTATAAGCCTACTGTGAGAAGCGGCACGGGTGCTATACTCGCGCCTCCACTGAATCCATGACAGGGGAGTTATCAATGGGGTTCCAGAAGATTGTCGTCCCGGAAGGCGGTGCCAAGATCACCGCAAATTCCGACAATACCCTCAACGTTCCGAATAATCCGATCATCCCGTTCATCGAAGGCGATGGTATCGGTGTGGACGTGACTCCGGCCATGAAGATTGCCATCGACGCTGCTGTCGACAAGGCCTATGGCGGCGAGCGCAAGATTCACTGGATGGAAGTCTACGCCGGTGAAAAAGCCACTCACGTTTATGATGCTGACACCTGGCTGCCGGAAGAGACTCTCGAGGCTGTCAAGGATTACATCGTTTCCATCAAGGGTCCGCTGACCACTCCGGTGGGCGGTGGTATTCGCTCCCTGAACGTCGCTCTGCGTCAGAAGCTGGATCTGTACACCTGCCTGCGCCCGGTGCGCTGGTTCACTGGTGTGCCGAGCCCGGTCAAGAAGCCGGCTGACGTCGACATGGTCATTTTCCGCGAAAACTCCGAAGACATCTATGCCGGTGTCGAATGGAAAGCGGGAACGCCGGAAGCCGACAAGGTCATCAAGTTCCTGCGTGAAGAGATGGGTGTCACCAACATCCGCTTCCCGGAGAACTGCGGTATCGGCGTCAAGCCGGTCTCCGAAGAAGGTACCAAGCGTCTGGTCCGTCAGGCTGTCCAGTACACCATCGACAACGACCGTGAGTCGCTGACCCTGGTGCACAAGGGCAACATCATGAAGTTCACCGAAGGTGCCTTCAAGGACTGGGGCTACGAAATCGTCAAGGACGAGTTCGGCGGCGAGCTGCTGGATGGCGGCCCGTGGATGACCTTCAAGAACCCGAACAACGGCAAGGACATCGTGGTCAAGGACGTCATCGCTGACGCCATGCTCCAGCAGATCCTGCTGCGTCCGGCGGAATATGACGTCATCGCCACCCTGAACCTGAACGGTGACTACCTGTCCGACGCTCTGGCGGCGGAAGTGGGTGGTATCGGTATCGCGCCGGGTGCCAACCTGTCCGACACCGTCGCCATGTTCGAAGCGACTCACGGTACTGCACCGAAGTACGCTGGCCAGGACAAGGTCAACCCGGGCTCCGTCATCCTCTCTGCCGAGATGATGCTGCGTCACATGGGTTGGGTCGAAGCGGCTGATCTCGTGCTGAAAGGCGTCGAGAAGGCCATCGCCAAGGGCGAAGTCACCTATGACTTCCATCGCCTGATGGACGATGCCAAGCTGCTGAAGTGCTCCGAGTTCGGTCAGGCTGTTGCTGACAACATGGATGCCTGAGACCCTGCGTTGATCTGATGCCCAGGCATCAGGTTGCGTGACAGGTTTCAGCAGAAGGCCCCCGGACATGTCCGGGGGCCTTCTTGCGTTTGAGATGGAAGCTCTCGGTTGCGCGCCCAGACGGCTGCCAACGATTGCCACTCCTGGGCATTCTGCGTGGAGCGTTCTGCGCGGGGGGGGGCTGTGCGGTAGCATTCCGGGTTCCATTGAGCGGCGAGACGCTTGAATGGGTCGCCAGTTGGCGACGCCTGTCGAGAGGTGTCTGTCGCGTATGTGAGCGAAAATGCATGCAAATGTCCGCATTCATGTCAGAGCGTCGCGATGCAGGCATGAACGTGTACGCTCAGGCGTGCGCGACTAAAGCTTGCAACCAGATCGACAAGCCCCCATCTTTTCCTTATCACACCCACATTGAGACGACGTGGCAGCGCTTGACCTTCTCCGCGGCGCGTTGAGGCAATCTGCTTCGTCACGGCTTGTGTTCACCGGATCAGCCCCTTATGTTCAAGACAGAGACATCGCGCGGCAGTCCTCCCTTTCTGGAGACACTGTCGATCAGCAATCAGGCCCCGTGGGCTCAGGAACCCGGATACCAGGAAGACCACGAAGGTGATCTGGCATTCGAGACCGCTGAGCCTGAACTGGCTCCACCGCCCATGTACAAGGTCGTTCTGCACAATGATGACTTCACGCCGATGGACTTCGTCGTGGAGGTGCTGACCACCTTTTTCAACAAGGATCAGGAGCAGGCAGTACAGATCATGCTCGCTGTCCATCATCAGGGAAAAGGAACCTGTGGCATCTTCAGTCGCGACATCGCGGAAACGAAATGCCACCAAGTCAATCAATATGCTCGAGAGTGCCAGCATCCGCTGCTGTGCGACATCGACCGGGCGGAGTGATCCGTCCAAGACGCGGCCTAGAGGGGACTTGCCATGTTGAGCAAAGAACTTGAACTGACCCTGAACACGGCCTTCACCGTGGCACGTTCCAAACGCCACGAATTCATGACCGTGGAACACCTCCTGCTGGCACTGCTGGACAATGCCTCCGCTGCCGATGTCCTGCGCGCCTGTGGTGCCAACCTGGACAAGCTGCGAGTCGACCTTCAGGACTTCATCAATTCCACCACCCCGCTGATTCCGGAAGAGCAGGAAGACCGCGAGACGCAGCCGACGCTGGGCTTCCAGCGCGTCCTGCAGCGTGCCGTCTTCCACGTGCAATCCTCCGGCAAGAGTGAAGTGACCGGCGCCAATGTGCTGGTGGCCATCTTCTCCGAGCAGGAAAGTCAGGCCGTCTACTTCCTCAAGCAGCAGAATGTCGCGCGTGTGGATGCGGTCAATTACATCGCGCATGGCATCTCCAAGGTCGCGGGTCACACCCAGACGCCCCAGGCGTCGGTCGAGAATGAAGAGAGCGAAGAGGCGAGCAGCGAGGGCGGCAACAACCCGCTGACCAACTACGCCACCAACCTCAACGAGCAGGCGCGTCTGGGCAAGATCGACCCGCTGATCGGCCGCGATGGCGAGCTCGAGCGTGTGGTGCAGATTCTGGTGCGTCGCCGCAAGAACAACCCGCTGCTGGTCGGTGAGGCCGGCGTCGGCAAGACCGCCATCGCGGAAGGTCTCGCCAAGCGCATCGTCGAGGAGGACGTGCCGGACGTCATCAAGGAAGCCGTGGTCTACTCGCTGGATCTCGGGGCGCTGCTGGCCGGCACCAAGTACCGCGGTGACTTCGAGAAGCGTCTCAAGTCGCTGCTGGCGGAGCTGCGCAAGGAACCGAACTCGATCCTGTTCATCGATGAGATCCACACCGTCATCGGTGCGGGTGCCGCGTCCGGTGGCGTGATGGATGCCTCCAACCTGCTCAAGCCGCTGCTGTCTTCCGGCGAGCTGCGTTGCATCGGTTCCACCACCTTCCAGGAATTCCGTGGCATCTTCGAGAAGGACCGCGCCCTGGCGCGTCGTTTCCAGAAGGTCGATGTCATGGAGCCGTCCGTGGATGACACCATCCGCATCCTCAAGGGGCTGCGTGGTCGCTTCGAGGAGCACCATGCCATCAAGTACACCGATGCCTCGCTGGAAACGGCAGTGCGTCTGGCCGACCGCTACATCAACGACCGTCAGCTGCCGGACAAGGCCATCGACGTGATCGACGAGGCCGGTGCCCACCAGCGCCTGCTGCCGGAGAGCATCCGCGTCGACACCATCGATACCGAGCAGGTCGAGGCGATCGTCGCCTCCATCGCCCGCATTCCGCCGAAGACGGTCTCCAGCTCCGACAAGAAGCTGCTGTCCAATCTCGAGCGCGATCTCAAGATGCTGGTGTTCGGGCAGGACGACGCCATCACCGGGTTGTCCGCGGCGATCAAGCTGTCGCGTGCAGGCCTCAAGGCGCCGGACAAGCCGGTGGGCAGCTTCCTGTTCGCTGGCCCGACAGGCGTCGGCAAGACCGAGGTCGCCCGTCAGCTGGCGGCGCTGATGGGTATCGAACTGGTGCGCTTCGACATGTCCGAGTACATGGAGCGTCACACCGTCTCGCGCCTCATCGGGGCACCGCCGGGCTATGTCGGTTATGACCAGGGCGGTCTGTTGACCGAAGCCATCACCAAGCAGCCGCACTGCGTGCTGTTGCTGGATGAGATCGAGAAGGCACACCCGGAAGTCTTCAATCTGCTGCTGCAGGTGATGGACCACGGCCGCCTGACCGACAACAACGGTCGCGAAGCGGACTTCCGCAACGTCATTCTGGTGATGACCTCCAATGCGGGTGCCGAGCAGGTGGCGCGTCGCTCCATCGGCTTCAAGCACCAGGATCACTCCACCGACGCCATGGAAGTCATCCGCAAGACGTTCTCGCCGGAATTCCGCAACCGTCTGGATGGCATCATCCAGTTCGGCGCGCTGGATCTCGCCGTGGTACGCAATGTGGTCGACAAGTTCCTGGTCGAACTGCAGGCGCAGCTGGATGAGAAGCGCGTGCAGCTGGATGTCGCTGACGAGGCGCGCGACTTGCTGGCGACTCTCGGGTATGACCCGGCAATGGGTGCTCGCCCGATGGCACGCGTGATTCAGGAGAAGCTCAAGAAGCCGCTGGCAGAGATGATCCTGTTTGGCGACCTGTCCGAGTCGGGCGGCATCGTGCATGTCACGGTCGACAACGGCGAGCTGCACCTGGAAACGGAAGCGGAAATGGCGTGATCTGACGCTAAGCTTGCTGCCCTGAAGGGGCGACATGAACGGTCAGTGCTCAAGCACTGGCCGTTTTTTATGCCTGTCAGTCAGCAAGCTGTCCGCACTGGGCGGGCGTCGAGTTGATCGCCCAGGGCCTGATGCGCGCGCACGCCAAGGGGCTCGCCATCCTCGAGGGAAGGGCGGGGAGTTGGATGAGTACAGGAGGAGGCGAATGCGTATCGGGGGAAGCGAATGCGTATTGAGGAGAAAATGCCCAGCGGGGATGAGCCGCCTGTCATCATTGAATGGGAGCGAAGACCAGATTGGCGTTCGGGCTCAAGACGCATTCATGGGACAAGGCGGCATCATCGGAATACTCAGGCATACGCCATCGAGGTGGCGGGTGTCTCGCCGCGAAGGGCAAGTCTTGCAACCTCGATGCGTTCCGGGTCCGGGCGGAGGGTTCAGGCGGAGGTGACGCTGGTGCCTGAGGTGCCGGGAACGACCGGTTCAGCCAGCCGGTGTCATGATGATCGCATGCAGGTCCAGGACGTGCAGAGTGATCGATGGCATGGCAACCGGCAGGGCAGTCTGACCGTGCTTAGCGCGAACGGTAGACGATACGGCCCTTGGACAGGTCGTACGGAGTCAGCTCAACCTTGACCTTGTCGCCAGTCAGGATGCGGATGTAGTTCTTGCGCATCTTGCCGGAGATGTGAGCGGTCACGATGTGGCCGTTTTCCAGTTCAACACGGAAAGTGGTGTTCGGAAGGGTGTCGACGATGACGCCTTCCATTTCAATATGATCTTCACGCGCCATATAGGCTGATCCTCACTTATTACAGGGAATACTGCTGGTAGTTCCGAGCCGCCTCAGCACAAAAAGTGCCCGATTCGGGACTTCGATACGCGATATTGTGCCGTAAGGGCGGCGGCAAGGCAAAGTCGAAGCGCGATTGTACGCTCCTTGAGCGCCTGTGGGCAGCTCAGGAGGAAGATAAAAATCGGCATCTTGCGCCTGGGCAACTCTCGGCAGGCGGTTGGTCGGCACTCGGCGCTGTCTGGTGAGCCCCTGCCAGCTGAGCGTTGCGTCACCTTAGCGTTGTCGGAGCGCTTGCGTCGAGAGGGCGCCTGGAGAGCGCGTCGAAAGAGCCCATGGAATAAGCCTATGGAATGAGCTCAGCGCGTCACTCGCCGGACGTCACTGACGCGCCTTGCTTGACCAGGCTCAGTGGCAGATGGCTGTCGGTATGGTTGGCCGGTATGCGTCGCCGCCAGTGGCTGCCGTCCAGATACTCGAGCGGCTGGAAATGCTGCTTGTAGTTCATCTTGCGGCAATCGCGGATCCAGTAGCCCAGATAGAGGTGGGTCAGGCCTTCGCGGCGTGCCTGCTCGATCTGCCAAAGCACCGCGTAGGTCCCCAGCGAGCGCTGATTCAGTGACTCATCGGGATCGTAGAAGGTATAGATGGCGGACAGGCCATGACTCATGCGGTCCATGGCGGCGACGGCCACCAGACGGCCGTCGAGGCGAAAGCTTACCAGGCGGGCATAGTCATCGCGGGAGGTGAGGAAGGTGCGATACTGCTCATGACTGGGCGGGAACATGTCGCCATCCGCATGACGGCTGCGGATGTAGTGGGCGTACAGGCGATAATGCTCGGGGTCGAAGAGTGCCGGCCCCTCTTCGATGACCAGGTCGGCATTGCGCCGCACCAGACGCTTCTGGGTGCGGTTGGGCGTGAAGTCGGCGATCGGCACGCGTACGGAAATGCAGGCACGGCAATCACCGCAATGCGGACGATAGAGATGAGAGCCGCTGCGACGAAAGCCGAGCAGGGCAAGGGCGTCATAGACACCGGAATTGGGCGCTTCCTGCGGATCGAGAAACAGCGTGGTCGCCTGGCGGCCTTCCAGATAGCTGCAGGCGTGCGGTACCGTCAGAAAGAAGCGCAGATCGCGTTGCGGTTGCTTGGGGGTATTGCTGCTCACCGTTGCATCATCTCCCTCTTGGAATTGCCGTGGCCATCATTCCCGGGCGTGCTGCGTGGGCCAGGATGTCAGTGACCACTTGCCCTCATGCCCTTGGCCAGTGGCATACTGGTCAAGATAGCTGATGAAATCGCTGCGGGCGATGCTGCGGGCGCCAAGACTTGCCAGGTGCGGAGTATGCATCTGACAGTCGATCAACGGGAAATCCCGTGCCTTCAATTCCTGGCACAGGATCACCAGCGCCAGTTTCGAGGCATCGGGCACGCGCGAGAACATCGACTCGCCGAAGAAGATGCGTCCACAGGCGACGCCATACAGGCCGCCCACCAGAGAATCGCCCTGCCAGACTTCAACGCTGTGGGCATGTCCCATGGCATGCAGGGCGATGTAGGCCTGCTGCATTTCTGGCAATATCCACGTGCCTGCCTGGCCATCGCGAGGAATGCTGGCACAGGCATTGATCACACCGGTAAAGTCGCGGTCGATACTGTAGCTCAGGCCTGCATTGCGCAGGCGCTTGGCCAGACTGCGGCGTACACGGACTTCCTCTGGCTTGAGCACCATGCGTGGGTCCGGTGACCACCACAGGATGGGGTCACCCGGACTGAACCAGGGAAATATGCCGCGGGGGTAGGCCGCCAGCAGCCACTCGGGACTGAGTTCGCCCCCTGCACACAGCAGGCCGTCGGGCTCGCTCAGGGCGGTGGAAGCATGCGGAAAGCGGACAGGGGCAGGGGGAAGCCAGGGAAGCATGGGCAGCCTCTTGTCGGTTCGGGAACATGCACGGAGCAATGGGCTCCTGGCGCCTTGGCGTCATGAGCAGACGTGAATCGGCAATTATGACGTCACTGCCATCGAATGGTTATGATAACCGGCTGAAGGTACATGGAAAATCGCCCACAAGGTGCAAGGGGGATGGCGACTTGACTGCCAAGAGTGCCAGAAAGACAAGTCGGGAACAGGCCAAGCCTGAAACCCGTAGCCGCCGTGCGGCAGCAACACCCAGGAAGCGTGCCCGTCAGAAAGCGGACTCGCCGGGCTTCTTCGCGCGTCTGCGCGGTGCTTCGGCCACTGAGTCCAGCCCGGCACGCAAGACGCCGCGCGTCTCGGGCAAGCCCGCGAGTAAGGACGCCAGCGGCCAGCCTGCTGCCAAGGCCAGAAACAAGCCGCGCGTGCAGGAAGAGAGCCCTGCAGCCCAGCGCCGCGCCGAGCGTCAGGCCGAACGCGCCGAACGCCAGGCCATCCGCGCCGAGCAGCGTGCGGAGAAGGCAGCGCGACCACCGTCACGCCTGACCACCACCCTGCAGGGCGTCAGCCGTGAAGGCGTGGTCATTCTCATGCTCAGCCTATGCGTATTCATGCTGCTGGCGCTGTTCAGCTATGCGCCGACGGACCCCGGCTGGTCCTACAGCGGCCCTGAACTCACTCCCAGCAACTGGATGGGCAGCATCGGCGCCTGGCTGTCAGACGTACTGTATTCGCTGTTTGGCGGCAGTGCCCTGTGGTGGCCGGCGATGCTGGGCTTCGGTGCCTGGCGTCTGATGCGTCAGCCCAGCACTGAGCTGGTGTGGGATCCGACCACCATCGCGGTGCGCGCTGGCGGCCTGTTCCTGCTGATCATGGCGACCTGCGTCATCGGCGATATCCAGTTCTACAGCCCCGACAGCCAGCTGACCAACGGCGCGGGCGGTATCCTCGGCAAGGGCATCGCCGGGGCACTGACGCCATTGATCGGCATGGGCGGCACGGTACTGGTCGCGATGGCCAGCTTCCTGTGCGGCTTCACGCTGTTTACCGGCATGTCGTGGCTGACGGTCATGGATGAGCTGGGCAATGGCTGCATGCGGGTGTCCGGCTGGTTCGCCGAGCGCTTCAACAGCCGCCGCGACGATCAGGACGGCTACGATGACGAGGCAGCCTACGCCGAAGAGTCGCTGACGCACGAGGACGGTGAAGAGGATGACTCGGATCGCGACCCGGCCCCCAGACTGAGCTGGTGGCAGCGTCTGCTGCCGGGCCGGCGTGCCCGCGAGGAGGAGTGGGGCGAGGACAGCGACGAGATTCTGCTTGGTCGCCGTCAGGAGGCAGAAGGCATCGCCGCCGAGCCGCGCGGCCAGCGCCGTGTCGAGCCGTCTCTGGATGGCGGCACCGACGAGGCCATCAGCGCTCGCGATGACTTCGCGGATGACCGCAGCACCGATATCCCGTGGCAGACCGCTGAAACCACGCCCTCCGCCAAGGTGCCGGGCGCTGCCTACACCGAGCGCATGACGGTGCAGAGCGCCAATGTCAGCATCGAAGGGGTTGATCTGGCAGCGGCCCTGAAGACCGCCGTGGCGGCAGAGGCCGCCTCCGCGCCGCGTGTCGCGCATGCCGATGTCACGCGCTCCCGTCTGCCGCAAGCCGCTGCCATTGAGGCCGAGCGCCAGCGTCATGCTGACGCCTCAGCCACGACACAGGCTCCCAAGGCGGCGACGCCAGCCCCAGCCGTCGAAGACACGGCATCAGCCTCCGACAGCACGGCTGCCCCTGCTGCCTGGGACGCCGCCTCTGCCTTTGCGCCGACCGCTCGACACGACACGGCTCGTCACGAGACGGCGCAAGACGCTCAGGTGCAGGGCGAGGCCGAAGCTCACATGGCTCCGTCTCAGGCACAAGCTCAGGCTCAAGAGCTGGCTCGCGAGCAGGAAACGCAGCGCTTGGCTGATCAGGAAGCGCAGCGTCTGGCAGAGCAGGAAGCGCAGCGCGAAGCAGAACAGAAAGCACAGCGCGAAGCAGAACAGAAAGCGCAGCGTGCAGCCGAGCAGCAAGCGGCAGAGCGACAAGCGCAGCTCGAGAAACAGGCGCAGCTCGAGAAAGAGGCACAGCGTGAGCGCGACGCGCAACTTGCGCGCGAGCGCAGCGATGCCGCGCCGGATAGCCGCAATCAGCCGCCGGAGCCCAGGGACGACGATGATGCGCCGCTGCCCGGCAGTGGTGGTCAATTCGCCACGGCCGCAGGGCTGGCAGCCGGTGCGGGTGTGATGGCTGCCGGTGTCGCGGCGGCCTCATCCGAGACTCCCGCTCGCAAGGCGGTCGTCTCCTGGGATGATGCCTTCGAGCAGCCGGCGGGCAACGCCCCGACACCGGCAGACGCGCCTGCGGCGCCGAGCAGCCCGTCTGCCACGACGCCGCAGCAGCATGCCCCTGAGTCGCGTCAGCCTGCAGCGCCTCATCAACCGGCCGAGCCGGTCGTGCCATCGGAGCCCGATTCCGTTGCGCTTCAGGCCGAGCATGTGCCGCCTTTCGAGGCGCCGACAGCCACGCCGGAAGCGACCCCCGCGCCGGCCGATCGTCCTTCCTGGGCCTATGACGGCGATGAGTCCGGCATGGTGCCGGGCGGCGGTCGTCTGGCGACGGCGGAGGATGCACAGGCGGCTGCCAGTGACCCCTCCGGCCCGACACTGTGGACCGTGGAGCACATGCAGAGTCAGCGCCATGAAGGTGCCGATCACGAGGACGAGCCGGAAGGGGACCTGCCACAGCTGAGTCTGCTGACGCCGCCGGACGCCCAGAAGCCCAACTACAGCGAAGAAGAACTCGACCAGATGGCCGAGCTGCTGGTGGTGCGTCTGCGCGAGTATGGCGTCAAGGCCGAGGTGGCGGATGTCTGGCCGGGACCGGTCATCACGCGCTTCGAGATTCAGCCGGCACCGGGCGTCAAGGCGTCCAAGATCTCCAACCTGTCGACGGACCTGGCGCGTTCGCTGCTGGTCAAGAGCGTGCGTGTGGTCGAGGTGATTCCGGGCCGTCCGACGGTCGGCATCGAGATTCCCAACCCCAACCGCGCCATGATTCGCCTGCGTGAAGTGTTCGATTCCGATGCCTATCAGCTGGCGGAATCTCCGGTCACCCTGGCACTGGGTCAGGACATCGGTGGCGCCCCTGTCGTGGCCAACCTCGGCAAGATGCCACACCTGCTGGTCGCCGGTACCACCGGTTCGGGCAAGTCAGTCGGCATCAACTCGATGCTGATCTCGATGCTGCTCAAGGCCACGCCGGACGAAGTGCGCATGATCATGGTCGACCCCAAGATGCTGGAGCTGTCGGTCTATGACGGCATTCCGCATCTGCTGGCGCCGGTGGTGACCGACATGAAGGAGGCCGCCAACGCCCTGCGCTGGTGTGTCGCCGAGATGGAGCGTCGCTACAAGCTGATGGCCGCCATGGGCGTGCGCAACCTGGCCGGCTTCAATGCCAAGATCGATGAAGCCGAGGCACATGGTGCCCAGATCGCTGACCCGCTGTGGGAGCCGCAGCCCTGGGAGATGCACCAGCATCCGCCGGTGCTCGCCAAGCTGCCCTACATCGTGGTGGTGATCGACGAGTTTGCCGACATGTTCATGATCGTCGGCAAGAAGGTCGAGGAGTTGATCGCACGTCTGGCCCAGAAGGCGCGCGCCGCGGGGATTCACCTGATTCTGGCCACTCAGCGTCCGTCGGTGGACGTGGTGACCGGCCTGATCAAGGCCAACATCCCGACGCGTATGGCCTTCCAGGTCTCCTCCAAGATCGACTCGCGCACCATCCTTGATCAGGGCGGCGCCGAGGACCTGCTGGGTCACGGTGACATGCTCTACCTGCCGGCCGGTGCCGGCATGCCGACGCGCGTTCACGGTGCCTTCGTCGATGATGACGAGGTTCACCGTGTGGTCGATGACTGGAAGCGTCGCGGCTCGCCGGAGTACATCGAGGAGATCCTCACCGGTGGTGTGCAGGCGGATGCGCTGGCCGGTCTCGAGGCTGAAGGCGAGGACAGCGATGCCGAGCAGGATGCGCTCTACGATGAGGCCGTGGCTTATGTGGTCGAGTCGCGTCGTGCCTCCATCTCTGCCGTGCAGCGTCGCTTCAAGATCGGGTACAACCGCGCCGCGCGTCTGGTCGAGGCGATGGAGATGGCCGGTGTCGTCTCCGCGATGGGCACCAATGGCTCGCGGGAAGTGATCGCGCCCAACCACAGCGGCTAGCCGCCGCAGGCCTGGTCGCTGCACGCTGGAACACACGAAGGGGAGCTTTTTGCTCCCCTTCGTGTCAAAGACGTCAGATAACAGATCACTGCCAGCAGGATATTGGCAGTGATCATCCCGAATCGCTGAAATGATGATGGTCAGGTGCAGGGCATCGGTGCCCGTTGCCGAGGCTTGCCACTGGTCTTCCTCATCGCAAGGAGTTTCATGAAGACATTGTCCCGTTCTTTCGCTTCTTCGTTGACCGCTCGTCTGGCCAAGGGGCTGGGCGCCGCGCTGATGTTGGGCATGGCCGCTCTGCCAGCGCACGCCGAGGAATCGGCAGGCGATCGCCTGTCGCGCCTGCTGGAGCCGCTCAAGACCTATGCTGCCGACTTCGATCAGCAGATCCTCGATGCCTCCGGTCAGCGTCTGCAGGAAGCCAAGGGCAAGATGTGGCTGTCGCGCCCGGGCAAGTTCCGCTGGAGCGTCGATGCGCCGTACCGTCAGGAAGTGGTGTCGGATGGCAAGGAAGTCTATCTGCATGACCCGGACCTCGAGCAGGTCACCGTGCAGCCGCTGGATGAGCGTGTCACCCATACGCCGGCGCTGTTGCTGTCCGGTCGTGCCAGTGAGCTGACCGCCAACTATGCGGTCAAGCGTCAGCAGCAGGGCGCACGTGAGACCTTCACGCTGACGCCCAAACAGGCCGATACGCTGTTTGAAAGCCTCAAGCTGACCTTCGACAGCGAGCAGCTCGACATGCTGCAGATGGCGGATTCCACCGGCCAGCGCACGGCGATCGACTTCAGCAACGTGCAGTACAACCCGTCGCTGCAGGATAGCCGTTTCGTGTTCCAGATCCCGCAAGGCGCCGACGTCATTCGCGAGCAGTGATCACGCCCAAGGTGCAGCGCAAATCCTGAATACGCTTGAATAAACAAGAACGCCCGGACCATCTGGTCCGGGCGTTCTTGTCTGTGCCAGTCGCGACTTGGCAGCCATGTGCGCGCAGGATTCGCCGCTGATCAGCTCTGTCCGGGCGTCTCGCCACGGTCTGCGGCGGCGTCCTGCTCGCGGCGCCAGCGCTCTATCTCGGCGAAGCGCTTCTCGCCACCATGCTGGGTCGGGCGATAGAACTGCTGGGTCGGCAGCTCTTCTGGCCAGGCATCGTGGGAGCGGCCGGCCGGATAGCCATTGGGCTCGTTGTGGGCATAGCGATAGCCTTCGCCCATGCCCAGCTCCTTCATCAGCGTGGTCGGGGCATTGCGCAGGTAGACCGGCACCCCGAAGTGGGGCTGCTGGCGCACGAAGGCCTTGGCTTCCTTCCAGGCCACCTCGATGGCATTGCTCTTGGGCGCGATGGCCAGATGAATCGCCGCATGGGCGATGGCGCGCTGGCCCTCGTAGTCACCGAGGCGAAGATAGGCGTCCCAGGCGGCGATGGTCAGCGGCAGGGCGCGTGGGTCGGCGTTGCCGACATCCTCGGAGGCAATCGCCGTCAGACGCCGCACGACATCCAGCGGGTCGCCGCCGCCATCCATGAAGCGCGCCATGTACAACAGCGCCGCGTCGGGCCGCGAGGAGCGTATCGACTTGTGGATCGCCGACAGCAGGTCGTAATAGTCATCGCCCTGCTTGTCGAAGCTGGAGGCCTGATGGCCCAGCACGGCCTCCAGCGAGCTGTCCTCGAGTATCTCGCGCGTTCCCCCCTGAGCGTCTGGCTCACGACGCACGAAGTCACAGGCGGTCTCCAGCAGGCCAAGGGCGCGGCGTGCATCGCCGGAGGCCGAGCGCGCGATGCGGGTCAGCGTCTCGCGGCTGGCTTCGATATGACGCTTGCCGAGGCCGTTGACCTCATCCTGCAGGGCGCGCGTCAGCACCTCGATCAGGTCATCCGTCTCCAGGGCCTTGAGCACATAGACCCGCGCCCGTGACAGCAAGGCCGAGTTGACCTCGAAGGACGGGTTCTCGGTGGTCGCGCCGATCAGCGTCAGCAGGCCGGATTCCACATGCGGCAACAGGGCATCCTGCTGGCTCTTGTTGAGGCGGTGGATCTCATCGAGAAACATCACCGTCTGGCGATCGCTGGCCTGGAAGTGTCTGGCGCGCTCCACCACTTCGCGGATGTCCTTGACGCCGGCCATCACCGCCGAGAGCTGCTCCAGATGCGCATCACAGCCCTTGGCCAGAATCTCGGCCAGCGTCGTCTTGCCGACCCCCGGCGGCCCCCACAGGATCATCGAGCGCACCACGCCGGAGGCCACCATCTGGCGCAGCGGCATGTCAGGCCCGACCAACGCTGTCTGTCCGATGTAGTCATCCAGGGTGCGCGGACGCATGCGGAAGGCCAGTGGCGCATGGGAATTCGAGGCGGTATCGGCAAAAAGATCCATCGGCGAGTCTGGCTCCGGCAGGCGTGGGGCAGTATTGCGCTCATCATGGCCGATCCTGCAGGCCTGTACAAATCAGCAGGGGCAGCGCGCTCAGTCAGCGGCCTCAGGCCGCGCGTGGCATTGCACCAGACTGTCATGTTTTCCTGACAGCATGACACGCTCATTTAGGCAATCCCACCCAACGTCTAACTGGCGCTCGGGGGATGTGTCCTACACTTCTAGGTGACGACATTGCTACATTCGGTAGCAATGCCCGAGGCGGCAGCGCTGTCTGCCAGCATCGGCCACCTGTTCCGTAAGGAGGAGGAAGTCATGCCCAATGTGACTCAGCTGCGCCAGGACCACGCCAACATGGCCCGTCTGCTGCACGTGCTTTCGCACCGCCACAAGACGCTCGTCAGTGGTGAGCGTCCCGACTTTCGCATGATGCGTGAGGTGGTGGATTACATTCTCGATTACATGCAGGGCTTCATCATTCCGCTGGAGCGTCAATGCACCCAGATGCTGTGCGAACGCTCCGAAGACGCCGCGCCACTCTGTCAGCGCCTCATCCAGCAATATCGCACCCTGCACGAGCGTCTGGACAAGCTGTCCGACAATCTCGACAGCATCCTGATGGACCAGATCATCCCGATGGACCAGTTCAATGCCGACCTGCGCGAGTATGTGGAGGCACACCGTGACTACCTGCGTGCCGAGCGCCAGGAGCTGTTCCCGCTGATGCGCGACAACCTCAGTGACGAGGAATGGCAGCAGCTGACCGATGCCATCCCGCATGCGCGCACCGAACTTGAGCGCCTCCAGGAAGCCTACCCGGAACTCTACGCCGAGCTGACCGAGAGTGACGTCGTGACCGCCTGAGCCCTTTCGGTCCGATCTATAACGGTCTAGTCAGGAACTCGCCACACAGAAAGAATCCGCACTTTGCCCGCCACAACAGAAAGAACGCCAAGTCGTTGGCGGGTATTCCGAAAGTCTCCACGTCTCATCTCCCCCACACTGAGGTCATCACATGACGCCCGCCGCGTTTCGGTGGGCGTTGTCTTTGGCGGTGTTCCGCCTTCTCAGATGACGGCCGTGCGGCCCGGGAGACAAGCGATGAGTGCTCAATCTCTTGCACGACAGTGGGCAACTTCCCAGGACGGAGCGACGTCCGAGCCCACCCAGTTCGCCAGCCAAGGCATTGCCCTGGAAGACCCGCGCCTGTTTCGCCAGCTCGCCTACGTGAATGGCTGCTGGGTGCATGGCGAAGGCGGACGCGAGGAGGCGGTCTTCGACCCCGCCACCGGCGAGCGCCTCGGCCAGGTGCCGTGGCTCGAGGAGGCGCAGATCGACGCCGCCATCGCCACCGCCGATGCGGCCCAGCGTGAATGGCGCAAGCTGCGCGTCGACCAGCGCGGCGAGCTGCTGGATGCCTGGTACGACCTCATCCGCGCCCACAAGGAAGACCTGGCCATGCTGATGACGCGTGAGCAGGGCAAGTCGCTGGACGATGGGCGTGGCGAGGTGGAATACGGCGCCAGCTTCGTTCACTGGTTCGCCGAGGAGGGCAATCGTGCCTTCGGCGAGACCATTCCCAGCCATATCCCAAATGCCGCGCTGGGCACCGTGCGTGAGCCTATCGGTGTCGCGGCGCTGATCACGCCGTGGAACTTCCCGCTGGCGATGATCACTCGCAAGGCCGCGGCCGCGCTGGCGGCGGGCTGCACGGTGCTGGTCAAGCCGGCCGGCGAGACGCCGTTCTCGGCGCTGGCGCTGGCGGAGCTGGCCGAGCGTGCCGGCATTCCCGCTGGTGTCTTCAGCGTCATCACCGGCGAGGCCTCCGAGGTCTCCAGGCAGCTGTGTGATGACCCGCGCGTCGCCGGGCTGTCATTCACCGGCTCCACGCGGGTCGGGCGTCTGCTGCTGAAGCAGTGCGCCGACAGCGTCAAGCGCGTCTCGCTGGAACTGGGCGGCAATGCGCCCTTCATCGTCGGGCCGGACATGGACCCGGAGGAGGCTGCGCGCGCCGCCGTCGATGCCAAGTTCCAGACCTCCGGTCAGGACTGCCTCGCGGCCGACCGTATCCTGGTCCACGACAGCCTCTACGAGGACTTCCTGAGCCACTTCGCGCGCATCATGAAGCAGCTCAAGGTCGGCAATGGCCAGGTGAAGGGGATCGACCTTGGCCCGCTGATCCACCGTGACGCCGTCGCCAAGGCGCAGACCATCGTCGATGACGCCGTCGAGCGTGGCGCGCGGCTGATCCACGGCGACCAGAGCATGGCGCCGGGCCCCAACTTCTTCATGCCGGTGCTGCTGGCCGACATCACGCCGGACATGCGCGTCTGGCGCGAGGAAACCTTCTCGCCGGTGGCCGGCATCACCGCCTGGCACGATGAGGAAGAGGTGATCGCGATGGCCAACGACACCGAATACGGCCTCGCCGCCTACGTCTATACCCATGATGTGCGCCGCATCTGGCAACTGATGCGTGGCCTGCGCTTCGGCATGGTCTCGGTCAATTCCGTCAAGATGACCGGCGCGCCGATTCCCTTCGGCGGCGTCAAGCAATCTGGTCTGGGTCGCGAAGGTGGCCGTCAGGGGCTCGAGGAATATCTCGATATCAAGTACTACTGTCTGGGGGGACTGGAAAGCGCCTCCGGAAGTTGAGACGGACATCCTTCACTGTCACATGTCGATCATGGCGACCGGTGGCCATTGAGCACCACCGGTCGATCGCCCCTAGTTGAGCATTCGGAGAGTCACATGAGCACCGATAACACCCTGAGTCAGGCCGCCAGCTTCGACGACGCGACCTCGACCGATGAGCTGATTCGCCGTGATCGCAAGGTCACCTTCCATGCCTCGACCCACCTGCGCGATTACGCCCAGGGCGATGCACCGGGCCGCGTGATCACCGGTGGCGAAGGCATCCGCATCCGCGAGCGTGACGGGCGTGAGCTGATCGATGGCTTCGCCGGCCTCTACTGCGTCAACATCGGTTATGGGCGCACGGAAGTCGCCGATGCCATCCACGAGCAGGCCCTCAAGCTCAGCTACTACCACACCTATGTCGGCCACTCGAACGAGCCGCAGATCGCGCTGTCCGAGAAGATTCTCGAGCTGGCCGGCCCCGACATGTCCAGGGTCTATTACGGCATGTCCGGCAGTGATGCCAACGAGACCCAGCTCAAGCTGGTGCGCTATTACCACAACGTGATCGGCAAGCCGGAGAAGAAGAAGGTCATCTCGCGCTGGCGCGGCTATCACGGCTCCGGCATCGCCTCAGGCTCGCTGACCGGGCTGGCGGCCTTCCATGATCACTTCGATCTGCCGATTCCGGGCATCCTGCACACCGAGGCGCCGGATTATTACCGCCGTCCCGCCGAGTGCGCCGAGATGAGCGAGCGCGAATTCTCCACCTGGTGCGCCGAGAAGCTCGAGGCGATGATCCAGGCCGAAGGGCCGGAGACCGTCGGCGCCTTCATCGGCGAGCCGGTGCTGGGCACCGGTGGCATCGTGCCGCCGCCGGAGGGCTACTGGGAGGCCATCCAGGCCGTGCTCAAGCGCCACGACATCCTGTTGATCTGCGATGAGGTGGTGTGTGGCTTCGGGCGCATCGGCAGCCAGTTCGGCTACCAGCACTTCGGCATCAAGCCGGACCTGGTCACCATCGCCAAGGGCCTGACCAGCGCCTATCAGCCGCTGTCCGGGGTCATCGTCGGTGACCGTGTGTGGAAGGTATTGGAGCAGGGCACCGGCGAATTCGGCCCCATCGGCCACGGCTGGACCTACTCCGGCCATGCGCTGGGCGCCGCCGCCGGTGTCGCCAACCTGGAGATCATCCGTCGCGAGGGCCTGGTCGACAACGCCCGCGATACCGGCGCCTATCTGCAGAACGCCATGCAGGAGGCTTTCGCCGATCACCCCATCGTCGGCAATGTGCGGGGCATCGGCCTGCTGGCGGCGCTGGAGTTCTCGCCGCAGCCGTCACAGCGCAAGGCGTTCGACTCAGCGCTCAAGGTCGGCCCGCGCATCTCCGCGGCAGCCCTCGAGGAAGGCCTGGTGGCTCGCGCCATGCCGCAGGGCGACATCCTCGGCTTCGCGCCGCCGCTGGTGGTCACGCCTGAGGAAATCGATGACATCGTCGCCCGCGCGCGTCGCGCCGTGGACAAGGTGCATCAGGAGCTTGTCGACAATGGCGACCTGATTTCTGGTGACAAGTAAGCCATGGCATTGACCTTACCCCCGCTCAGGAGCACACGGGAAACGCCGCTGGCGCTGGCCGATATCTATGCCGCGCGCCAGCGGCTGTTTCATTCATCGACGGCCACGGGTGTCGAACGCACGGCGCTGGTGCCTTCACCGGCGCTGTCGCGCCGCTTCGATGCCGAGATTCTGCTCAAGCTGGAGACCCGCCAGCCCACCGGCGCCTTCAAGCTGCGCGGGGCCAGCAATCTGCTGGCCGCCGTGGCGGAGCAGGCCTTTGGGGAGGCCTACGAGCGCCTCCAGCGCGGCGTGACCACCGCCTCCACCGGCAACCATGGTCGCGCGCTGGCCTACGCCGCGATGCGCCGTGGCCTCAGGGCGGTCATCTGTCTCTCCGAGCAGGTGCCCGCCAACAAGGTGCGTGCCATCGAGGCGCTGGGTGAGCTGGGCGGTGCCACTGGCGGCAGTGTCGAGGTGCGCCGGGTCGGGCGCAGCCAGGACGAGGCCTTCCACGAGGTCAATCGGCTGGTCGAGGAGGAGGGCATGCTGGCGGTGCCACCCTTCGATGACCCGCTGATCGCGGCCGGTCAGGGCACCATCGGGCTTGAGTTGATGGAGGATTGCCCGCAGCTCGATCAGGTACTGGTCGGACTGTCCGGCGGCGGCCTGCTCGGCGGTATCGGGGCGGCGCTCAAGGCGATTCGCCCCGAGACCCGCGTGCATGGCGTCAGCCTCACCGAAGGTGCGGCCATGTGGCACAGCCTGCAGGCGGGCACACCGGTGGAGGTGGAAGAGGTCGCCAGCCTCGCCGATTCGCTGGGCGGCGGCATCGGGCTTGGCAATCACACCACGCTGCCGCTGGTGCGCCGCGTGATGGATGAACACCATCAGGTCAGCGAGCGCGCCATCGCCCGCGCCATGCTGATGCTGCTGGAAGAGGAGAAGCTGCTGGTCGAGGGCGCCGCCGTGGTCGGGCTTGCCGCACTCGAGGCCTCGCGACTGGGCGAGACCGACCCGGCGCTGGCCGAGTCGATCCGCGGCCAGCGTGTCGCGCTGATCATCAGCGGCAATGGTGTCAGTCTGGAGAGTTTCGATCAGGCCCGAGCGCTGCTGGCGGACGCTCAGCAGTGATTTATTCGCCCATGGCTCACAGCGTGGGACAGATGACGGCACACCAGGAGGAGGGCGCATGACGGAACCGACTCAAGAAAGCATGCAGACGTATTCCCGTGAACAGATCGAGCAGGTCGTGGGGCTGGACGCCACGGCACTGGGCACCATCCGCGATGCCTTCATCGCGCTGGGCCAAGGCAAGGTGGTGCAGCCGCCGATCCTGTCGATGGCCATCGAGGAGGCCAACGGCGAGGTGGACGTCAAGACCGCCCATATCCAGGGGCTCAAGCACTTCGCGATCAAGATCAGCCCCGGCTTCTTCAACAATCCCGCCCGCGGCCTGCCAAGCCTCAATGGCCTGATGGTGGTGTTCTCCGCCGAGACGGGGCTGGCCAAGGCCCTGCTGGATGACGGCGGCTATCTCACCGCCATTCGCACCGCACTGGCCGGTGCCGTGGCGGCGGAGGCCCTGTCACGCCCCGACAGCAAGCGCGTCGCGCTGATCGGCGCCGGTGAACAGGCAAGCCTGCAGCTGGAAGCGCTGCGGCTGGTACGCGATATCGAGAGTGTCGATGTCTGGGCGCGTGACAAGGAGCGCGGCGAGCGCTTCGCACGCGACACCGAGCAGCGCCTGGGCCTCACCGTGCGCAGCCATGACAGCCTGCATGCGGTGTGTCAGAACGCCGATATCATCATCACCGCCACGCCGTCCCACACGCCGCTGCTGGAATATTCGATGTTGCCGGAAGGCGTGCATGTCACCGCGATGGGCTCCGACAGCCCCGAGAAGCGTGAGCTGGAAGCCGACGTGCTGACCGATTGCGACTACTTCGTGTGTGACAGCCGCGCCCAGTCGGAAATCAATGGGGAGCTTAAGGGGCTGGATGAAGACCAGGCCAAGGCATGCGAGGTGTACGAGCTGGGCAAGCTTCTGGCCGATGTGCGTCGTCTGCGTGAGGGTGACCAGAACAGCGGTGAACAGGCTGAAACCGCCACTGATACCCTCATCACGGTGGCAGACCTTACCGGCACCGGCGTGCAGGACACCGCGATTGCCAGCCTGGCGCTGGCTCGACTCGCCCAGCGCTAGCGCCGCACGCAGCGACAGCGGGTCATGAAGGCGCGACGGACTTGCCCAGCGCGGCGCCGCATGCGAGGGTCACGCAGTAACGGCAGGAAGCCGTTGACTCCCTCGTCCACTCGGAGCCTGTCGTGACTCGAACCATGCCCTCACCCTCTGCTGCGCCGCGCGCCCTCAATGCTGCCCCCGGGGTAGAGGCCCGCCGCTCGCCGCTGGCGGATCTCTGTGCCGACTGCGATGCCGTGACGCTGCTGCCACCGTTATCCCCGCCGGGTGAGGGGTATCTGCGCCATTTCTGCCAGCTGGATTCCCCGCTGGCGGTGTTCGATCTCGACGATACCCTGCTCGATGGCGACTGCACCGGCATGTGGATGCGCTGGATGGCCGCCTGTGGCTGGATCGAGGATGTCGATGCCTTCATGGCCATCGGCGAGCGCCACCAGAGCGAGTATCACGCCGGCACCCTGGATATCCACGAGCACACCGGCCATCTGCTCAGCCCGCTCATCGGGCGGCATCGCGATGAGGTGCGTCGTGAAGTCGATGATTTCGTGGAAGAAATGGTGATGCCGCGTCTGCTGGAAGGCGGCATCGCACGGCTGGCCGAACACGGCGAGGCGGGCCATCGCACCCTGATCATCTCAGCTTCCATGCATCATCTGGTCGGCCCCATCGCCAGTCGCCTGACCGCCGATGGCGCGCTGGCCACCCATCCTGCCTTCGATGATCAGGGCCGCTTCACCGGCGAGACCACCGGCATCGTCACCTTCCGCGAAGGCAAGCTGGCGGCGCTGGATGCCTGGCTGGAAGACGCAAGCCAGCTCAAGCGTGCGCCGCAGGCACTGTGGGGCTATTCCGATTCCCACAACGACCTGCCGCTGCTCGAGCGGGTCGATCATCCCCACGCCACCCAGCCGGATGCGCCGCTGCGCCAGTTCGCCGAAGCGCGTGGCTGGCCGGTGGTCGACTGGCGTCAGTCGCACCTGTCCATCGAATCGGACTGAGCGTGCATGAAGCCGTCGACTGACTCCCACCTTTCCCGCGATCACGGCCCGGATGCCAGAGCCCTGCAGGCGCGTGGCGTCGCGCTGACGGCGCTGGGCGTGTTGCTGATCTCGCCGGATGCGCTGTTGCTGCGTCTCGCCGATGTCGCCGATGGTCCGCTGGTGTTCTGGCGGGGGTTGCTGACGGCCATCGGCTTTGCGCTGATTCTGCTGCTCACCCAGCGCGGCGGGCCAGGCCAGCGCTTCGCCAGTGCGCTGGCGCGCATGCGTGGCTGCGGGCGCACGGGGCTGTGGGTCGCGCTGCTGTTCACCGGCTCCACGCTGGGCTTCGTGCTCGCCAATCAATACACCCGCGCCGGCAATGTGCTGATCATCCTCGCCGCCAGTCCGCTGTTCGCGGCGCTGATGTCGCGGCTATGGCTGGGCGAGCGCCAGCCGCGCCATGTGTGGGGCGCGATTCTGGTCTCGCTGGCGGGCATCACGCTATTGGTGATGGACGAGGCGGGCAGCGGCTCGCTGACCGGCAATCTGCTCGCGCTGGGCTGCAGCCTGTCACTGGCGGGCAATTTCACGCTGTGTCGCACGCGCCCGGGCCTCGACATGAGCCCGATGCTGACGCTGTCGGGACTGCTGACCGCGCTGTGTGGCCTGCTGGCCTGCACATGGTTGGCAGTCTCTGGGGTAGGGGGAGGCGAGGGTGCAGCAGAGGGCCTCGAGAGCGTGCTCACCCAGCTATGGCCCTCGCAGAGCGATGATTTCGGACAGCGCGCCGGCTGGCTGGTGCTGCTGTGTCTGGTGCTCTCGCCGCTGGGCTTCACGCTGATCCAGCGTGGTCCGCTGTATCTGCCGTCCGCCGAGGTGGCGCTGCTGATGCTGCTGGAAAGCGTGTTCGGCATCCTGTGGGTGTGGTGGGTGCTGGACGAGTCGCTGACCCTGCGCGGCTGGGCGGGCGGCGCCATGGTGCTGGGCGCGATGCTGATCAAGAGCCTGATCGACCGCCGGCTGCGTCACCTGCAGGCCACGCGCACGCCTTCTGCGGATGCGTCTGCGGGCGGCAGCTGATACAATCCCGCCCATCCCCGAGTTTATTCACTGTCAAATGACAGCCCTCTGGACGCCTCACGGCGACCGGAGCGAATAGCTCATGGCGCGAAGAAAGCCACAGGGCGACCGGAAACGACGGCGACTTCACGACGCGAGCCAGGCGCGAGCGGCACTGCCCCTGACGGCAGTGATGAAGATTGCAACAACCGGACGCCAGACTGACTCGACAGCGCCAGGATTCAGCACGCACACCACCTTCCCCAACCTGTTGCGGACGACTCGATGACAAGCAGCCTCAAACAGCAGTGGCTCTCCAACCTCCGGCCCGACATCCTGTCCGGCCTGGTGGTGGCGTTGGCCCTGATCCCCGAAGCCATCGCCTTCTCCATCATTGCCGGTGTCGACCCCAAGGTCGGCCTGTATGCCTCCTTCTCCATCGCCGTGGTGACCGCCATCGCCGGTGGCCGTCCGGGCATGATCTCCGCCGCCACCGGTGCCATGGCACTGCTGATGGTCGACCTGGTCAAGGACCACGGCCTGGAATACCTGCTGGCCGCCACCGTGCTGACCGGCGTGATCCAGATCATCTTCGGCTACTTCAAGCTCGGCTCGCTGATGCGCTTCGTGTCGCGCTCGGTGGTCACCGGCTTCGTGAATGCGCTGGCGATCCTGATCTTCATGGCCCAGCTGCCGGAGCTGACCAACGTCACCTGGCACGTCTACGCCATGACGGCGGCCGGTCTCGGCATCATCTACCTGCTGCCGCTGGTGCCGAAGGTCGGCAAGCTGCTGCCGTCGCCGCTGGTCTGCATCATCGTGCTGACCATCTTCGCGATGGTCGTCGGTCTGGATATCCGCACCGTCGGCGACATGGGCGAGCTGCCGGACAGCCTGCCGGTGTTCCTGATTCCGGACATCCCCTTCAATCTGGAAACCCTGTGGATCATCCTGCCGTACTCGCTGCCGCTGGCGGTCGTGGGTCTGCTGGAATCCCTGATGACGGCCACGCTGGTCGATGACCTCACCGATACGCCGTCCGACAAGAACCGTGAGTGCAAGGGCCAGGGCGCGGCCAACGTCGTCACCGGCTTCCTCGGCGGCATGGCGGGTTGCGCGATGATCGGCCAGACGATGATCAACGTGAAGTCCGGCGGTCGTACGCGTCTCTCCACCATGGTGGCGGGTGTCGTGCTGCTGATCCTGGTCGTGTTCCTCGGCCCGTGGGTCTCGCAGATTCCGATGGCCGCTCTGGTCGCGGTGATGATCATGGTCTCCATCGGCACCTTCTCCTGGCAGTCGATCCGTGACCTCAAGACCCACCCGATGTCCACCAACATCGTCATGCTGGGCACCGTGGCCGTCGTGGTCGCGACCCACAACCTGGCGATCGGCGTGCTGGTCGGCGTGCTGCTCTCGGCGCTGTTCTTCGCCAACAAGATCGGTCAGGTGCTGCACATCGGCAGCGACATGAATGCCGATGGTCGTACCCGCGAATACCGCGTGGTCGGTCAGGTGTTCTTCGCCTCCAGCGAGCAGTTCCAGGCCGGTTTTGACCTCAAGGAGACCGTCGAGCGTGTCGTCATCGACGTCAGCCGTGCACACTTCTGGGACATCACCGCCATCGGCGCGCTGGACACCGTGGTGGTCAAGTTCCGCCGCGAGGGTACCGAGGTCGAGGTGCGTGGCCTCAACGAAGCCAGCGCCACGCTGGTGGATCGCTTCGCGGTGCATGACAAGCCGGATGCGGTCGAGAAGCTGATGGGTCACTGATCCCGTTGGCGCCACCCGCCTGAACGAGGGCGGCGGCGCCAGCAGCGTGATTGATGCGTAAAGACGGCGGGCAGTCCTTCACGGGCTGCCCGCCGTTTGCGTTGGTGGGGTCGGAAAGTGGTAATCTCGAAACAGGCGCCTGAAGCGCCACCTTGATCGTCAGCATAAGGAAGCACGCCATGAGCCAATCCTCTGCCAGTGCCCTGACAGGCCATGACAAGGTCACCGCCTGCATTGACGGCTCCGCCTTTGCCGTCTCCGTGTGTGATGCCGCCGTATGGGCCAGCAAGCGTCTCTCGGCGCCGCTGAGCTTCCTGCATGTGATCGACCGCCAGGAAGGGGCGGGCGAGGCCAGCAGTGATCTCTCCGGCAGCATCGGGCTCGGCGCGCGCGAGCACCTGCTGGAAGAACTCGCCACCCTGGATGAGCAGCGCGGGCGTATCGCCCAGGAGCAGGGCCGCCTGATGCTGGAGGCCGCCTACGAGCGCGCCGTGCAGGCGGGTATCGCGGAGCCGCGCCCACGCCAGCGCAATGGCGAGCTGGTCGAGACCCTCGCGGAGCTTGAAGACGAGATTCGCCTGCTGGTGATCGGCAAGCGCGGCGAAGGGGCGGAGCAGGCCAGCGAGCACCTGGGCAGCAATCTGGAGCGCGTGATTCGCAGCCTGCATCGTCCGGTGCTGGTGGTGCCGGGCGAGTTCAATCAGCCGACGCGGGTGCTGATCGCCTTCGATTGCAGCACCACCATCAAGCGCGCCGTCGAGGTATTGGCGGCCAGTCCGCTGCTGCAAGGCGCGGAGCTGCATCTGGTGATGGTCGGCGCGGAGTCGGTGGAGCATCAGGCCCCACTGGACGCCGCGCGCGACACCCTCACCGCGGCAGGTTTCAGCGTGCAGGCCAGCTTCAGAGCAGGGGAGGTGGAAGCCTGTCTGCGCGAATATGCCAAGGAGCACGCCATCGACATGCTGGTGATGGGTGCCTACGGCCACTCGCGCATCCGTCAGCTGCTGGTCGGCAGCACCACCACCGAGATGATTCGCAACGCCACGGTGCCGCTGCTGATCCTGCGCTGAGCCGTGTCTGAGTCGCTCAGGCGGCTCTCTGAGCATTGGCTGAGAGCGAGCCGTTTCATCATTGCCGTGACGCCGCGCTTCCGTAATCTCTCGGGCGCGGCGTCTTGCTGTCTGGCGGGTGTCTTCGTATACCGGCAGTCTAGAATTCACGCACGCTTTCCTGCATCACCGGCAGCACGCGTGAAACAACAGGTGTCACCACAAGAGCCCCCATAACTGAAACCACAGGTTCTTCTGGTACAGGGTAATATTCCCCGCAGGTCGCGTTGCGCCGCTCGCGCGAATCTGGAACGCTGAAGGACTGACCTCACCCTGTATCGCCAGCGGTCTTTTCTGTATCAGCACCGCTGGGGGCATTTTTTCACTACCCAAGAAGAACAGCACAAGGACACTCTCGATGAACATCCAACGCCATGACACCAAGCCGCGCATGAGCCGCGCCGTGATCCACAACAACACCATCTACCTGTGTGGCCAGGTCGCCGGTCCGGACCACCGCTTCGGGAATATCACGGACCAGGCCAACAGCATGCTCGCGCGTGTCGATGCGCTACTGGAAGAAGTCGGCACCGACCGCGAGCACCTGCTCTCCGCCACCGTCTATCTCAAGACAATGGATGACTTCAAGACCTTCAACGACATCTGGGACACCTGGGTGCCACAAGGCCACGCCCCCGCCCGCGCCTGCGTACAAGCCGCCATGGCCAGCCCGGAACTGCTGTGTGAAATTACCGTGGTCGCCGCCGTTAAGTAACTCGCAGTATGGTTTTTCTAAGCCCGTCAGAGATTTCTCTGGCGGGTTTTTTTATTCTTGTTAACTTCTTTAAGTAGATTAAAATTTTCTATTTTAAAGGAGATTTTTATGAGATTTGATTCTCTGAAGATATCTAATTGGAGGTCCATCAAAGAGATAGATATCGAAGCGCAAGATTTAATGGTGATTATTGGAAGAAATAATCACGGCAAGTCAAATATATTATCTGCAATACTGTTTTTCTTCAGTCAATTAAAACACCAGGATTTAGATTTCAACTGTGCCTCTGAAGTTTTGTTTGTTGAGATAGTTTTTAACGATTTATCGAATGAAGAAAAATCCAGGTTTACCAAATATTTGACTTCTGATAATAAAATAACTGTACGTAAGACCGCATACAAAGGAGGAAGCTTTGAATATAGAGGTTTTGTTGAAAAGTGTACTATAGAGTGGCTTAGAGAAGAGGAAGCTTCTAGTTATACAAAAAGAGAAAATGTTGAAGATACGCCTTTAATAGATTTCTTACCTGCTCAAGGGCGGATTACTAAGCAAGATGTAGTGAATGCTCAAACTTCGTATATTGAGGAGCATAGAGGGGAGCTAGAATTTGTTTACCAAAAAGAAGAGACTGAATTCTTGGGTTTGAAGTCTGTTGCTGCAAGTAGTTTTGGAGAATTGTACTTCATACCCGCTGTGAAAGATGCTGTGTCTGATTTTATCTCAAAAGAGTCTAGTGTCTTTGGTAGAATTTATTCAGGTGTAATATCCTCTATGTCTGAAAGCAATAATGATTGGCGGATGGCTAAAGAAAGGTTGGCTGAATTGTTTTCAATTTTCAATATAAATGATGATGGTGAGCATCATGAAAGAAGGCCTCAGGAAATAACTGAACTTGAACTTTCTCTTTCTCGTGAGCTTAGCGTCTGGGGTACAAAGATAGATATTGAAATAAAGGAACCTGACATTGATAGTGTTATAAAGTCGAATACTCAGATCTGGATCGACGATGGTGTAAGAACGGATATAGTGAGAAAAGGTCATGGCCTTCAAAGAGCATTGACACTTGCTTTGGTACAAGTATTGGCTAAAGAGACTCCAGGAAGGATACATACCGATGAAGATGTCAGAATATCAAATTCAAAGTATTTTATATTTGAAGAGCCTGAATTATATTTACATCCGCAAGCACAAAGGCAGCTTTTTGATTCTTTTGTAAGGCTTTCGGATTTAGGTAGTCAAGTAATTATATGTACCCACTCAAGCGGTCTTATTGATTTGGAAAGATATCGCTCTATATATATTGCTGATAAAAGTAATGATGAATCAGGTACTGTTGTAAGGAAGTGCGCGGGCGATATATTTGAAGGTAATGAAAAAAGAGATTTTAATCTCACGTATTGGATAAATCCGGATAGGAATGAATTGTTTTTTGCCAAAAAAGTGATACTCTTAGAAGGCGCGACTGAAAAAGCGGTTATCCCTGCGTTAGCAAAAAGGTTTAATATATTTAATTATGAGTATGCCGCAATTGATTGTGGTTCGAAAAATAGTATTCCCCAATATATCAAGCTTTTAAACTGTTTCCTGATTCCATATGTTGCGGTATATGATCTAGATCATCAATTAGACAAGAGTAGAGATGCTGTGAATGCTGCTGACATTTCTACGCAAAAGATTTTGGATGCAATTGAAGATGAAGTAGGCTATGGCTTGGCTCTTGTTAATGACATAGAGGAAGAGTTAGGATTATCTCGTGGTGCTGGTTCAAAACCCTATGAAGCACTAAATCATATTAATAGCAGGGAGTTTCAGATTTCTGTACGTATGCTTGAAAAAATCACAAATATTTATAGTTAGTAAATTTAATATTTAAATGGTTGTGTGTTAACTTAAATATAGCCTCATACCTCACCCATTCCCGATAAAACCCGTCCAGTCGTTCTGTCTCGCTGAGGTGTGATGCCTCGGTGAGGCGTTCGCGTGCGTCCAGGGGCAGCATGGCGATGCGGGCGTCGAGGTCGTGGGCGTGGCGGGGGTTGCGGTATTCGAGGTCCAGCCCGAGCGGGGCGGTGGCGAGGCCGACGAGCACATGGCCGTGGCGGTGGGCGATGGAGACGTAGAAGCCTGCCGGTAGCGCAGGATGGTGGGGCGCCTGGCCACGCGGCGACCAGTCGGCCAGTGGCAGCACAATGCCTTGGGCCGCGGCGAGTTCACCGAGCAGAAGGCGGGCGAGGTGTGATTCGGCTTCACGTTGCTGGCGACGGCGGGCCTTGGCAGATGACACGGGGGTGTCCGCGTTATCCACATCCGGCTGGCGTGCGCGCAGCGAGCGACGGCGGGAAGCCCCAGTCGAGGAGTTGATAGAGGGAGCAGCCGAATCAACACAGGATGCTGGCAGCACACACGCCTCGGCCAGCCACAGGCGGGCTGGCCGAGAGGATGATTCAGAGCAGTGATTCGGCAAGGCGCAGGCAGCGCTGCCAGTCGCAGATGCCAAGGAGGCGGCGAGGGCGTGGGGATCATGCGAGATCAGCGGCTCGGTGCTTGGCGGTTCGACACTCAGTGGCTCGGCACTCAGCGGCTCAAGGCTTGGCGAACCACTGCCCAGCGAATCAGTGTTCAGCGAACCAGAGCTCAGTGAACCAGCGCTCGGCGAACAGGAGTCATCCGCTGCAGCATGCCCCAGCACCACGCAGCGGTAGGCGGGGTGATCGGTCGGGCGCACCGCAGGCTCGATTGCCGAGTTATCCTCAACCGGCTCGCTTGTCTCGCTCACATCCTTGCCTTGCCTGGCCATCATCAGTGCGAATCAGTTCTTCGGATGCAGGATCACCAGATCCCCACGCAACGCGACGCCCGCGACGATATTGCCCGCATGACATTCGTACTTCTCGCTGCTGGAGTAGGGCACCTTGTCATAGTCGCTGCGGATGTTGATGACCGCATTGGCCCCGTATTCGCGCGCCTTTTCCTGCAGCTCACGCAGCGCCGACAGGAACACCCAGCGACAGGCTTCCGCATCGCTCTTGTTGGTCGCGTTGGTCTTCGGGTTCACCCGCGCCCAGCCGCGCTTCTCGATTCGCTCGTAGGGCTGCTTGTCACCGAAGAAGAAGGCCACGTCCTTGCCCAGTCGCTGACTGGCCGCGGTGCTGGCCATCACCGGCATGATCGGCAGGAAGTGCTGCGTGTCCCGTGCCACCGCCGGAGCGGAGGCCACAAGCCCCGCAGAGCCAAGCAGCAACGCAGATACCAGAGTCAGCACACGCGAGGCGCGACCCGAGCGGGCGCGCGTGGCAGGTGCCGCGGAACGTTTCGAGGATGCGAGCGACTGAGCAGAACGTGACGCCATCTGAGACCTCTCCTAACAGGGTGATTGACTGGCGCGACGCCAGTGAATATCGCCGTCAGCCAGCCAGGGGCGTGAGCCAATCACACCATAGACCATGCAGCGGGCGCGTATCTTGCGCCAGATCCGACCCGCTGCAAAGTCGTACGTTGGCGACACCCTGCAAAGGCGTCAGCGCGAAGCGTGGTGACTGGCGCCAGATCAGATTGCCAGTGACTCACTCACCCTGCCAGCGACGCAGAATCAGCGAGGTATTGATGCCACCGAAGGCGAAGTTGTTGCTCATCACGGTGTCCGTCTCGATCTCGCGGCCTGCGCCGGTGAGGTAGTCGAGCTGCGCACAGCGCGGGTCGAGACTGGTGAGATTGGCGGTGCCGTGGAACCAGCCATCGCGCATCATCTCGATGGCGATCCAGGCCTCCAGCGCGCCACAGGCACCCAGGGTATGGCCGGTATAACTCTTGAAGGCGCTGATCGGTGTGGAATCGCCAAACACCGCATGGGTGGCGTGGCTCTCGGCGATATCACCGCGCTCGGTGGCGGTGCCATGGGCGCTGACATAGCCGATCTCTGAGGCCTCGACACCGGCATCCTCCAACGCCATGCGCATCGCGGCTTCCATCATGTTGGCGTCCGGCTGGGTGACGTGACGGCCATCGGAGTTGGTGCCGAAGCCGAGAATCTCGGCGTGGATGGTCGCGCCGCGCGCCAGGGCGTGCTCCAGCTCTTCCAGAATCAGCGTGCCGGCGCCTTCACCGATCACCAGGCCATCACGTTCGGCATCGAAGGGCCGCGGTGACAGGTCCGGGCGCTCATTGCAGGTGCTGGTGGCGAACAGGGTATCGAACACGGCGGCGTCGGCGGCGGACAGCTCCTCGCAGCCACCGGCGACCATCGCGGTCTGGCGGCCGAAGCGGATCGCCTCATAGGCGTAACCGATGCCCTGGCTGCCGGAGGTGCAGGCGCTGGAGGTGGTGTGAATTCGCCCCTTGATGCCGAGGAAGACGCCGATATTGACCGGCGCGGTGTGCGCCATCATGCGGATATAGGAATTGGCGCTGAGCCCGTCGGTGGAGTGGTTGATCAGCATGTTGCCGAAGTCGGCCACCGCATCCGGCTCCCCGGCCGAGGCACCGTAGGCGATGCCCATCTGGCCGCTCTCCTTGAGCGGGCTGTCACTCAGGCCGGCCGCCTCCAGCGCCAGCTCGCTGGAGCGGGTCGCCAGCTGCGCCACACGCCCCATGCTGCGCAGCGCGCGACGGTTGTAGTGACTGGGCAGTTCGAAATCGTTGACCGGCGCGCCGAGGCGGGTGTTGAGGCCGTCGTACTTGTCCCAGTCCTCGATATAGCGGATGCCGGTGCGCCCGGCGGCCAGATTGGCGCGCAGGGTCGGCCAGTCATTGCCGATGGGCGAGAAGCCATGCATGCCGGTGACCACGACACGTCTGCCGCGCAGTGCCTGAGAGGAAGCTGTCATCAGAACATCCCCCCGTTCACCGCGATGGTCTGGCGGGTGATGTAGCCGGCGTCCTTCGAGCACAAAAAGGCCACGGTGGCGGCGACTTCCTCGGCTTCCCCCGCGCGGCGCATGGGAATCATCTTCAGCGCCTCTTCCATCTCGACGCCTTCGGTCATCTCGGTGGCGATGACGCCCGGTGCGACGGCATTGACGGTGATGCGGCGCTTGGCCAGCTCCACCGCCAGCGCCTTGACCGCGCCGATCAGCCCCGCCTTGGCGGCGGAATAGTTGACCTGACCCCGATTGCCCATCATGCCCGACACCGAGGACATCACGATGATGCGCCCCGGCTTGCGGCGGCGTACCAGCGGCATCGAAAGCGGCTTGATGACGTTGTAGAAGCCATCGAGGTTGGTGCGGATCACGCTGTCCCAGTCTTCATCGGTGAGCGCCGGGAAGGCGTTGTCGGCATGGATACCGGCATTGCAGACCACCCCGTAGTAGCAGCCGTGGGCCTCGATATCGGCTTCCAGCGCGCTGCGTGCGGCCTCACGGTCGGCGACATCGAAGCTCAGGATGCGCGATTCGCCGCCCAGGGCGCTGATCTCGCGCGCGACCTCCTCGGCGGCGTCACGGCGCGAGCGGCAATGCAGCACCAGGTTGTAGCCTTCGCGGGCCAGACGCAGTGCGATGGCGCGGCCGATGCCACGGCTGGAGCCGGTGACCAGAATCCACTCGCGCGCTTCAGGGGCGGCGGTGGCAGTTTCAGTAGCGGGGGGTGTGACAGACATCAGACATTACCTTGCGATGAGGCACCGGCAGCATCCTGCTGTCCGGGTGAGGATTCTTGTGCGGTGTCTTGCGTAGACGCCGTGGAGGGCAGCGCCTCGGGCGCCGGCTCGAAGACATTGACGCCGGCACGCGCGACAGTGGCGCCGTGCTCGTCGCTGATGGTGGCCTCGAAGGCGCCCAGACCGTTGTCGGCACGATAGTCGAGCTGAACATGAATCTGCCAGCGACAGTCGCAGGAAAAGGCGGCGACTTCGCTCTCATAGCGGCGACTCCCGAGCAGAAAGCCGACTCGCGGTGGTTGGCCACTACGTGCGGCCTGCAGGCCCGACCAGGCGGCGATGGCCTGCGCCATCCACTCAAGCCCGACCCAGGCGGGAATCACGGCCTGGCCGTCGCCATCCTGCTCGGCGAACAGGTTGTCTGGCGCCGGGGTGATGTCGGCGCTCAGCGAATGCTCGTCACAGCGCAGCACGCTATCCAGCAGGCACATGCCGGCATCATGGGGCACATAGGGGCCGATGGCGCAGGGCATGGCGGGATAGCGCGCCTCACGGGGCTGCACCTCAGCGCCAGAAGGGGAAACTGAGTCGGTGCTCGGGGTCAGCATGCAGAGGACTCCGGGTCGGTGGTGTGGCGCTCCAGCACCAGCGAGATATTGTTGCCGCCGAAGGCGAAGGCATTGCTCATCACCCGCAGCGGCGGGGTCTCGGGGCGGTCACGATAGACGATGTTGAGCGCAGGCAGTGTCGGGTCCAGCGCCTCACGCGGCGTGGCGTGCGGCGGCAGGCGGCCATGTTCCAGCGCCAGCCAGCAGAAGGCGGCTTCCAGTGCCCCGCAGGCCCCCAGCGTATGGCCGGTGAGGGCCTTGGTCGAGCTGACGGCGGGCAGACGGGGCTCGTCAGTATCAGCACCGGCATCAGAACCGTTATCAGCACCGGCAACTGTACCGAACAGGCGGCTGATGGCGAGGCTTTCCATCGCATCATTCAGCGGCGTGGCGGTGCCGTGCAGGTTGATGTAGTCGATCTCGCCGGGGGCGCGCCCGGCACTGGCGAGCGCGCCGCGCATGGCGGCCTCGGCACCGCTGCCATCGGGGCAGGGCGCGGAAATGTGGTGGGCATCGCTGGATTCACCGACGCCGGTCAGCTGTACACCGCCGCGCTCCGGCGTGACCACGAACAACACCGCGGCCTCGCCCAGATTGATGCCATCACGCTCGGCCCCCAGCGGCTGGCTCTCCTTGCGGCTGACGGCCTCCAGGCTCATGAAGCCTTTCACCGTCATGTGGCACAGGCTGTCGGCGCCACCGGCGATCACCGCATCGCACTGGCCGGAGGCCAGCAGGCGCCGTGCGCTGGCCAGGGCCTTGGCGCTGGAGGTGCAGGCGGTGGACAGGGTGTAGACCGGCCCACGCGCGCCGCTCAGCCAGGCAACACACTCGGCGGGTGCGCCCAGTTCCTGACGACGATATTCAAAGCTTTGCGGCCAGCTGTCGGCGCTCGGCGTGCCCTGGGCGACGGCGGCGCGCTGGGCGTCCATCGCGGCTTCCGTCTCGCCGATGCCGGAGGTGCTGGTGCCGAGCACCACGCCGATGCGCTCCGGCGCGATGCCCTGGCGCTTGAGGGCTTCAAGCTCCGGTGCCAGCTGCTCCAGCGCGGTGGCCAGCAGGCGGTTGTTGCGTGAGCGCAGCGGGGCCGGCCAGTCGCTGTCATCCACCAGCCGCGCGGTGACGCGTCCCAGCGACAGCGGCGTGCCGGGGCTGAAGTCATCACTGACACGCAGGCCACGGCTGGCGCTGAACAGCGCACTGCTGATCAGGCCGTGGTCTGCGCCCAGCGGGCAGACGATGCCGGGGCGAGACAGGCGACAGGCGTTGCCAGTGTCGCGGCCCTTTGTGGTAGCGGTGGCCACGGTTGCAACAGATTCAGTCATGCGCGGGAGCTTCCGGTGAGTCGTCAGGGGCGTTCTGTGTGCTGGGCGCTGCCAGCGGTTCCAGCGTCAGCTGCATGTCGGCTGCCGGGTCGCGCAGGGTCACGCGGCCGCTGGCATCGCGGGTCAGCTCGGCGATGGTCACACCATCTTGCGTGATGATGCGCTGCGCGGGCTGGCGACCTTGTTGCCAGTCGCCGCGTTGTACCAGCTGCCAGCCTGTGTTCGCAAAGGCGGTATCGATCGCGGCCTGCGGCCAGTGCACCCAGGCGATACGCCGCGCCAGCCAGTCGGCGGTGAAGGGCAGCTTCTCGAGCACCTCGGGGCGTGCCTTCTCGAAACGACTGCCATCGGCGTCGTGCACCAGCGTCAGCAGGCGTTGGCCCTGCACGCTAAGCATGACCAGCCGCATGGCCTCAGGCGATTGGCGCAGTACGCCGATGAGAGGCGGCAGATTCTGCTCCTGCGCACCCTCGCCAGCCTCGGCATCGGCGTCGGCCCTTTCATCGGCATCGACATCGACAGTCCGCTTTGCGCTGTCATCACTCTCTATACGCGCCACACGCAGAATCAGACGTTGGGTGCGGGTCTGCTCGAGACTCGCAAGCGTCGGCATCGGGCTGGCAGCCTCCAGCGGCTGTGGGGCGAGCAGGCTGCAGCCGCTCAACAGCAGCGTGGCGGCCACGGCGAGGCTGGCCAGCCCGAGGCGGCTGCGCAGCCCAGTAGAGCGTAGCCCTGCTGAACGCAGCCCGACTGAGAGCAGTCCTGTGGAATCAGCGTGAGAGGCGAAAGACATGTTTTTCATGACGCTACTTTACCTGTTCTCGCCGACGCTTGCTGCGCGGCCGAAGGCGCTGAGGTCAGCCACCGGGTCGCTTTCCTGCACCGTGTCAGGCGCGAGTGCCTGCCCGGGCGCGGTCAGTCTGGCAAGGGCCGTCAGGCGGCGGCGACTGGCACTGACGAAGGGGTTGGCCGTGTCCCAGGCGTAACCGGCGAGCACCGCGCTGATCATCTGGCGAATCCGCGCATGCGGCTCGGGATGATAGATGATGTCGGTCAGACGGCTGTCGTACCAGGCGGTGACGAATTCGCGGAAGACCTCGATGCCACGGCGCAGCGGCTGCTCGTATTCGCTGGCCCAGTCGGGGCGCTGCTCATCGCGGGTCGCGGTAAGCTCACGCGCGACCAGTGGCGCGGCACGCAGCGCCGATTCCAGTGCGATGGTCACGCCGGAGGAGAACACCGGGTCCAGAAACTCTCCGGCATTGCCGAGCAGCGCATAGCCCGGGCCGTGCAGGCGACTGACATCGGCGCTGTAACCGCCCAGCGACTGCACGGCGTTGGCCGGTCGAGCATCACGCAGCAACTCCGCCAGGCGCGGTTCTTCCATCACCCACTGCCACAGGCGCGTCTGCGCATCGTCCTCGGCGGCAGGCTCGATCAGCTCGCGCGGGCCGACCACGCCCAGCGAGGCGCGGCCATTGGCGAAGGGAATCAGCCAGTACCAGACATCGGGATGCGTCGGATGCGAGGCGATCAGGATATTGTCGCGGCGATAGCCCTCGGCGGGCGGCGCGAGGTCGGCGATGCCATCGTGGACATGGCCGAACAGCGCCATGCGCGGCTCCAGGCGCGGGTCACGCTCAAGCGATTCGAGGCGCGCCAGCACGCGGCCATAGCCGCTGGCATCCAGCACGAAGGCGGCCTCCAGCTCGCGGCCATCCGCCAGTGTGAGGCGTGGCCCCTGTGCATGGCTGGTGACGTCGCTCTGCGCGGCGCGAGCGGGAGTGAAGCCCGTGACCGTGACGCCGAATTCGACCTCGGCGCCCGCCGCCCGCGCGCCTTCGATCAAGCGCTGATCAAAGTCGGCGCGCTCCACCTGCCAGGTGGTGCCGGGGCCGTCGCTGAACTTGTCGCGGAAGTCGATCACGCGATGCTCGCCGCGGCGGGTGAAGGCCGCACCGGTCTTGCGCTGATAGCCACCGGCGGCCGCGGCCTCCATCAAGCCGCAGGCCTCCAGATGCTGCATGCAACGCGGCAGCAGGCTCTCGCCGATGGAGAAGCGCGGGAAGTGGCTGCGCTCCAGTACGCGCACCGCATGGCCCGCGCGTGCCAGCCACGCCGCCGCCGCCGCACCGGCGGGTCCGGCGCCGATGATGATGACTTCCTTGCGTGATGGGTTGTTGCTGCGATCTGCCGATTCCATGGCATCGTCCCCTGTCGTCGTCGATATCGTTATCGTTATGTGTTCATGCTGCGCTGCGTTCCCTGCGGCTTGCTTGCCTCTCGCTTATGGCCCGAATCAACTGCGCGCGAAGGGCACCAGGCACCAGGTGGCGCTCAGCCCCAGCAGGCAGGCCAGCCCCAGTGCCGCCAGTGCCGGTGTCTGACTGAAGCTCAACAACCCAAAGGCTAGCAGGCTGGAGGCGCACGACAGCGAAATCGCCAGCAGGCTGGCCTGCGATGCACGGCTGGTGCTGGCCTCTGATTTGCCTTGTTCGGCTTTTTCATTCGCGCTGCGCGTGGGATTACCTTTCTCTGCACTGCGCGCGGGATGCTCGGCACAGAAGATGCCGGCATCCAGGCCAATCCCCAGTACCAGCAACAGGCCCAGCAGGTGGAAGAGGTTGAGGCCGACGCCAGCCAGCGTCAGGGCCGCCAGCGTCAGTACCAGTCCGCCCAGTGGCGGCAGCAGGGCTCGCCAGGTGCTGCGGCGATAGCGCAGCGCCAGCAGCAGGCTGATCAAGACCACCGCGCCGCCGACCAGCCAGGCCATCTCGCTGCGAATCCTGCCCAGTGTCGTCGAGAGCCTGGCGACCTGATCGACATACTCGAGGCTCTCGTCATCCGCGGCGAGGCGCGCAAGTGCTGCGCTGCCGTGAGCCGTGACATCCCCGAAGCGCACGATGCCGATGGCGGCGGTGCGCGAATCGAGCCACAGTCGCTGGCCCATCTCACCGGCGGGCAGCGCGACCCAATCGGCCGGGCGCAGCGGGTGGGCGCCTGCGATGGCCTGCTCGGCACGCTTGACCAGCTCGGGCGGCAGGCCTGCGGTGCTCAGCACCTGGGGCAGCAGGGTGCGGGTGCGCTCACGCATGGCGCCGAGGTTGGCCTGTTGCTGCGCAAGTGTCGGCAGTTGCTGAGCGAGGCTCGCCCAGTGGCCCAGCTGCTGGCGTGCATTCAGCTGCTGGAAGGTGCCTTCCAGCGCATGCAGGCGCGTGAGCAGGGCGGCGTCAGTCTCGGCCTGCACGATCAGGTAGCGCAGGCCATCCGGTTCGGCGAGCAGGCGCTGGACCTCGCGTTGCTCGTTGATCAGAGACGCAGGCGAGGGGTTGAGCTGCGTGAGGCGGTCATCGCTGCGCAGTCCGTAGAGGCTGGCCAGCGCGGCCATCAGCAGCAGACCCAGTGCCTGCCAGCTGCGCTTGCCGGGAATGGCGCGCGCCAGACATCCTGCGGCGCGGGCGGCGGGGGAGTCCTCGCGGGTGGCCTGTGCCGGCAGTGGCAGTTGCGGTAGCCACAGGCGCACGCTCAGCCAGGCACCGATCAAGCCGAGCGCCGCGAACATGCCCATCTGGCGCAGGCCGGGCATCGGCGTCAGGGTGATGGCCAGATAGGCGGCGAGACTGGAGCACAGCCCCAGCGTCAGGCCCGGCCACAGCGCGGCGAGCCCGCCACGGCCATGCGTCGCCAGACGGCGCATGCACTCCAGATGCAGCACGTAATCGATGGAGATGCCGATCAGGCTGGCGCCGAAGGCCAGCGTCAGCACATGCAGGCCGCCGAAGGCCCACCAGGTCAGCGGCAGCGCGAACAGCACGCCCGTGGCCACCGGCACCAGCAGCAATGGCAGCCGCCGTGGGGTGCGGAACACCGCCCACAGCAACAGCAGCACGCCGATCAGCGAGCCGAGCCCGATGGTCGACATCTCCTGTTTGGCCTGCTGCGCGCCGTTGCTGGCGTGGAAGACCAGTCCGGAGCGCAGCAGCCGGACGTCGGGATAGTCGGCCTTCACGCCATTCACGGCCTGCTCCAGCGCCTGCTGGTCACTCATCGCGTAGGCGCTGCCCGTCAGGGTGGCGCTGATCAGGCGATAGCCGTTGCCGGGCTGATCGCTGCCCTTTCCGTCGCTGCCCTGTTCGTCGCTGTGCTGTTTGTCGCTGTGCTGTTTGTTACTGACTGAGCCAGTGGAAGCCGGTGCCCGCAGCAACAGCTGGCCGCCGGACAGCGACAGGTTGGCGGGCGTCAGCCAGCTCTGCCAGGCGCCGGCGAGGCCGAAGGGATCACGGATCAGGTCGCGCTGGCCGCCGGGCTGGAACAGTTGTTTGAGGGCGCGCGCCTGCCAGTCATCGTCACTCAGGCTTGCAAGCGACGGGGCGATCAGCGCCGGCTGGACCTCTGCCGGCAGGCGCAGGCTTTCGAGGCTCTTGCCGTCATCCAGCCTCGCGATGGGCGCGAGCGCCTGACGCAGCGCCTGGGCGGCAGCGTCACGCTGCTTGCGTGCGGCGGCGCTGGCATCGCGACTGCCGACCAGAATCACCAGCCGGTTGGCGGTGTCATCCAGCGATTCGGCGCGCGCCGCCAGCGGGCTGCGCTCCTGCTGTGGCAGCATGGCGGTGATGCGGGTGTCGATCGCCCCACGCCATGGGCTCTGCGGGGCGATCTTCACGGCCAGCAGCAAGGCACACAGCAGCAGGGCGGCGGCCCACAGCCAGCGCCAGATGGCGCGATCCAGCCCCTTGCGCGGCTCACGGCTGGGTGACGTCATCGCTCGCAGTGACCGCCGGCGGTGAGCGTCAGCTCCAGGCGGTCACCATCGCCGCTGTCGAGGTTCACGTGTTCCAGCCAGCTGCCACCGTCGATCTCGAGACGCTCGATGGCCTCGGCCAGCCGGGCATCGCTGGGCGTCAGGCTGGCCTGCCAGTCATCCGGCGTACCCGTCAACGTGAGGGAGAAGTGCTCCTCGAGCGCCTGCCAGTCGCCATGGAAGAAGTTGATCAGCAGCTCCGCCATCGCCTGCTGATCGGCCGGCAGCGGTTCGCCATTCGGGCCTTCGCTGGCATCGGGGCGCATCTCGAGACGGTCTTCAATCGGCGCGGTGGTTTCCCACACCAGGCCTTCGGGTGCGTTCGGGTCACCGATCAGACGGAAATGACCCCGGCTCTCGAGCTCTGCGCCGACATCCTCGAGCCAGCGCGTCTGCTGGAAATCACCGCAGACTGGCGCGGTGCGTGCCAGCTGTTGCGTCAGGGCGCGGGCGTCGAATCTGGCGTCGTTGGTCTCGGAAGTGCTGGTCTCGGATGCGCTGGCCCAGGGGGCACCGGCAGTCAGCAGCAGGGCAGTGGCGGCAATGGCAAGGCGCGAAGTCATCACGGCGTTCCTTGTGTCGGGTTCGGGGTGGCAGGCGCATCCTTGTCGCTGGAGCGTGACTGACTGACTTGCGACTGACTGGCCTGCCAGGCGGCCAGCCGCTCGCTGAGCGCGGCGGGCGAGGCCAGCAGCATCTCGCCATCCTCCAACCCGACCGCGACCTGCACGCTGTAGCCACGGGTCAGGCGCTTGCCGCTCTCGACATCGCGGATCACGTAGTCGAGCTTGAGGCGGTTTTCCCACTCACGCAGCCGTGCGGTGACGGCGATACGCTGGCCGAAGCGTGCCGGGCCGGCATAGCGCAGGCGCAGGTCGATCACCGGCCAGGCGTAGCCGGAATCGCGCATCTGCGGGTAGTTGTAGTCGAGCATGTCGAGCAGCTTGCAGCGGGCGATCTCGAGATAGCGCACGTAATGGCCGTGCCAGGCGACTTCCATCATGTCGACGTCGTGGAAGGGCACTTCCATCTCAACCGTGGCGCTCGGCATCGGGGTGTCGGCTGGCTGATTCATGGCTTGTTTCTCGCTCAAGGCTTTTTCCTCGCTCAAGGCTGCCCCGCTCATAGCTTCTTTCTTGCTCAAGGCTTCTTTCTCGTTCATGCGTGGGCCTCGCCGGCGCTCAGGGTCCAATGGCGCTCACGGATGCGCGCGCACAGCAGGCGCAGGTTGGCTTCCAGAGCGCGATCTTCCTCGAGGGGCGCGATGTCTTCACGCAGCTCACGGGTGAAGGCGGCCAGCCTAGGCGGCGTGGCGGCTTGGCCCGTGATGTCGGCGCGCTGCTCGCTGCCCTGCACGGCGGCGTGCAGGGTGGCGGCGGCGACCTGTTCCACCAGTGTCAGCACGCGCAGCGCATCACGCGCGGCGATGGTGCCCATGCTGACCTTGTCCTGATTGTGGCACTCGGTGGAACGCGAGAAGACGCTGGCGGGCATGGTCAGCTTGAGGGCTTCCGCCGTCCAGGCCGAGGCGCCGATCTGCACCGCCTTGTAGCCATGATTGAGCGGCGCGCGCTCGAGCGTGGCACCGCTGAGGTTGCTGGGCAGGCCACGGTTGTAGCGGCTGTCGACCAGCAGTGCCAGCTGGCGGTCGAGCAGGTCAGCCAGGTTGGCGACCGCCGTCTTGAGGCTGTCCATCACCATCGCCACATGGCCGCCGTAGAAGTGGCCGCCGTGGAGAATCTTGCCGGCCTCGACATCGATCAGCGGGTTGTCGTTGGCACTGTTGAGCTCGGTCTCCAGGAAGCTGCGCCACCAGCTGAGGCTGTCCTCGACCACGCCGATGACGTGGGGTGCGCAGCGCGTCGAGTAGCGGTCCTGCAGGCGCGGCGAGTTGATCGGCGTGGCATCGACTTCCGGCGCCGCCGGGTGGGCGAGATCATCGCGCAGCCACCGGGCCACGCGGGCCTGACCGGGATGCGGCTTGGCGGCAAACAGGTCGGCATCGAAGTGGTAGGGGTTGCCTTCCAGCGCCTGCACGCTGAGCGCGGTGATGCGCGCGCTCAGGCGGCTGAGGTAGCAGGTGCGGCCATAGGCTAGCGCGGCGAGGGCCGTCATCACGGCGGTGCCGTTCATCAGTGCCAGGCCTTCCTTGGGGCGCAGCACATAGGGCGTCAGGCCGTGTGCCGCGAAGACATCCGCCGTCGGGCGCAGCGCGTGGGGCTGGCCTGCGCCGGGGCGCACCCAGACCTCACGCTCGCCACACAGCACGGCGGCCACATAGGACAGCGGGGTGAGATCGCCGCTGGCGCCCACCGAGCCTTCCTCGGGAATGCGCGGCAGGATGTCGTGATTGAGCAGCCATACGAGGCGCTCCAGCAGCGCCATGCTGACCCCGGAGACACCACGGCACAGCGAGACGAGGCGCACCATCACCACCGCGCGACTGCTGACCACATCCAGGTCCGCGCCCATGCCACAGCCGTGGAAGGTATAGAGGTGGCGCGGCAGGGCTTCGAGGTCCTCTGCCCCCTGCACGGCACGCGTCACGGAATCGCCGTAACCGGTGGTGACGCCGTAGACCACGCCTTCCTCTTCCAGCAGGCGTTCCAGCAGGGCCGGGCCGGCCTCGATACGGGCGCGGAAGGCGGCATCCGAAGTCAGGCGCACGTCACGGCGGCCTTCGGCGACATCGATCAACTGCTCGAGGGTGATATCACTGCCGTCGAGAATCAGGGCGGAGGAAGAGGTGGCGGGCTGTGACATGACGAGGTACCTGGCGAAGAGAGAAGCGTGAAAATGCGCTGAACGTGAAGATCGAACAAGGTGAAGGCCGCAGAGCCGGGCGCGAAGCAGCGTTGTCGCAGGCCCGGCGCGGATCAGGCGTCCTGTTTCGGAGCCGACGCGCTGGCTGGATTCGACGTGCTGTCAGGCGCCTGATGCCAGAAGTCGAAGAAGTTGAACCACTGCAGCGGATGGCGCTTCACGCGCGCTTCCAGATGACGGGCGTGACGCTGCATGGCCTGCTGGATCCACGACTCGCGACCGCTGCGCTTGACGGCGCGGCTGTCATCGAAGGGCGCGAAATCGACCCGGAAACGCGGATGGGCGCCGCCCTGTTCGCGAATGCAGCTCAGGGTGTAGACGTGGCAGCGCAGCAGCGCGGCCAGCATGAAGGGCCCCTGCGGGAAGGGCGCGGGCTGATCGATGAAGTCACAGTGCAGCACGCGCGGTGAGGCCGCGGCACTGGCTGGCGACGCGGGTCTGCTGCCTTCTGCCGTGTTGGCTTCTACCGAGTTGGCATCTGCCTTGGCATCGTCGACGGTGGGCGGAATCGGCACGCGGTCGGCGGCGATGACCACGAAGCCGCCGCGATTGACGCGATCGCCCAGCGCCATGGCGGTGGCGGGCGTGATCTCGCTGACCTCGATCATCTGCGGCGGCTTGCGCCCGGTGGCCTGCTCCAGCAGCTGATTGAACTTCTCGGCGTGGCGCGTGTGCACCAGCGCGCACAAGTCGATGTCGTGGCGCTCGCCGATGGCATTGATCACATCCAGATTGCCGTGGTGGGCGACGAGGATGATGCCGCCCTCGCCACGCAGCGCGGCGTCGCGCAGGTCTTCCGGGCCGGTGCCGGTCAGCGAGGACAGCGGAATCTCGCCGCTCCAGGCCGAGACCTTGTCCATGATCGCCTCACCGAACTGCATGAAGTGGGCAAAGCTTCTCGCCCACAGACGCACGCCGCCAAGCTCTGGCTCGAGGCGCTTGAGGAAGTCGAAGGAGGCGCGCCGCGCCACCCCGCGCAGCAGGAAGTACCACACCAGCACCGGGAACAGCGCGATGCGAAACGGCCAGGCACCGAGGCGACGACGAATCGTCACCATCAGGCGCATGCCAGTGGTGGAGCCGGTTTCCGACAGGCGTGCCCAATGGGTCATTCGTGTTTTCCCTTCGCGTCGTCAGGCTGCGAGGGGCGACTGACATGAGTGGATGATGTCTTGCCATTGCGTCCCGACAGCGTGCGCCAGGCCAGTTTCGGTGAGCGCAGCAGCATGCCGAGGAACAGCCGCGTGTGCATGGCGCTGATCAACAGGTTGTCGTGACCGGGGCGGAAGTGGCTGACGCCTCCGGTGGGATAGCTGACATGCACCGGCAGGTTGGCGACCTCGCCATCGGCCCAGTACCAGCGCACCAGCACCTCGGTGTCGAAGGACATGCGATCGCCACAGTCATGACGTGCCAGCAGCCGGTTGGTGGCGGCCAGCGGGTAGAGGCGCACGCCGCACATGGTGTCGCGGATGGCCAGCGACAGGGTGTTGATCCACACCCAGATGTGCGAGGCGTAGCGGCCATAGAAGCGGATGCGCGGCACGCTGGCGTCGTATTGCGGATAGCCGATCTGCAGGCAGTCGGGATTTTCCTGCATGCCGTTGAGGAAGGCGGGCAGATCACTGACGTCGTGCTGTCCATCGGCGTCCACCTGCAGGGCATGGGTGAAGCCGAGCTGCTCGGCAGCCTGCAGCCCACTGCGCACCGCAGCACCCTTGCCGCCATTCTGCTCGCGACGCACCAGGTGATGACCCTCGGCCGCCAGCTGATCCAGCACCTCGGCGCAGGGCGCGCTGCAGCCATCATCCACCAGCACGATGGGCAGCCCGAGCGGTGCCAGACCCGCACACACGCCGGCGATGGTGGCGGGGTGGTCGTAGACCGGAATCACCACGCAGGCGCGCAGTGGCGACTCGCTGACGGGGGGAGAGGATGTGTGGCCGGTCATCGGCGCCTGGGGCTGGCTCATGACGCCTCCGGTGTGGGTGTCGTCTGGGGTGAACTAAGTGGCGAACTAAGTGGCGAACTGAGAGGTGCGCTATCGGTTTCAGCACCGTAGCGCAAGCGGCCGCTGGCGTGCAGGCCCGCGCGGGATTCCAGGCGGAAGTCGACGCGCAGGCCGTGGCTGTCGGCGACCAGTGTCGCGGCCAGCGTGAAGCGCATGCCCGGCAGCAACAGATTGGAGAACTTGATGCGCTCCAGACGCTGAAAACGGCTTTCCTGCACGCCGACGCCCGCCAGGCGCAGGCGGCGACCGAGATCGCGAGCCCACTTGAGCATTACCACGCCGGGCACTAGTGGCTGGGCGGCGAAATGCCCCTCGAGGTAGCACAGGCTGTCGGGCACCTCGGCTTCCAGCGTCAGCTGCTGCGGGCCGCTGGAGGTTTCACCCAGCCAGCGTGGCAGACGATGATCGTCGAGATCGGCAAACAGTCGCGCGACGGAGTCCGCCGTGAACTTGCCCTGGGCATTCAGCGGCAGGCGCGTGACGAATCGCCAGTAGCGCGGCAGGGCGATGCGCTCGAAGCCCGGCATCAGCGCACGGCGCAGCCGCGCGATCAGATCACGGCGGCTGGCGTGGTCCTGCGGCAGCGCGCTCTCTTCCATCACCACCACCGCGCCCAGGCGATGATCGCGGGTGGGCATCGGCAGGCAACGTACCTCCAGCACCTCTTCTTGCGCGCTCAGGCAGCGCTCCACCGCGCTCAACGAGACCCGCTTGCCGGCCAGCTTGACCAGCCGATCACTGCGCCCCAGCAGCTGAAAGCGTGGCGACGGCGTCTCAGCCGCCACTGGCGCAGCGTTGTCGGCCTGCTGCCACCACTCGTTCGGCTGCTCCAGAAACGGTGAGCGCACGGCGAAGGCGGGCGAGAAGCGGAGCTCGACCTCCGGCAGTGGTGTCCAGTCGGACGTCTCGTGCTGGCGGCGATGCGCGATGCCGCCCGTTTCGGTGCTGCCGTAGATCTCGATCACCGGCGCCTGCAGGCAATTCTCGGCGTGGCGGGCAGCCTCGGCTGGCAGCGGGGCACCTGAAGAGAAGACCCGCAACACCTGAGCCTGGCCCGCCACGCGGCTCTCGTCACTGGCCTGAGGCAAGCGCGCGAGCTGGGCCGGCGAGCTGACCAGCTGGCAGCGATGCCCGAGGCCGGACAGCTGCGCGATGGCGGCGGCCAGCTGCTCCGGGTAGTGACAGGCTTCGCTGAGAAACGGCACCCCTTCGCTGAGCGGGCGCAGCAGCGACACCAGCAGACCGTAGATGTGCTGGTGACTGACCTGGCTGAGGCTGACGGTGGCTGTGCTTGGCTCAGACGCTGAGTCAGTGTCTGACGCCAGCGGCCATAACGCGCGATGCACGGCCAGTTCGGCCTCGAGCTGATCGAAGCGCTTGGTGATGCGCAGCGGCTCGCCGGTGGAGCCGGAGGTGCAGAGTTCCAGCGCGAGACGCGCGCCGTCGGGTGTGATCTCGAACGGTGTGTTCGGTGCGGCGGTAGAGCCGGTAGAGTTGACAGCGCCGGATTGCTCCGGCGGCCAGCCAGCGGCGCTGGTCTCGGGCAGCTTGCCATCACTGCTCTCGGCCAGGCGGGCCAGGGTTTCCGGGCGGTCATCGCCGGGCAGCACGGCGAGCATGCCGCGCTCCCACAGCGCCAGCAGCTGCACGCAGGCGCCAAGCGCCGTGGGCTGGAACAACACCCAGCGCGCACCGGGCCGGCGGGCAGCATGCGCAGCGGGCAGGTTGTCCAGCCACTGATGCCAGGCATCAACGCGTGCCATCAGCTCGGCACGACTCAGCGGGCGCAGCGGCTGACCGGGACTGGCCAGCCAGCAGGCCGGCGCCGCGGGCGCGAGTCGGGTGAGCTGGCGCCAACCCTGATGGATGAGGGAGGTGGCGCGCTGGGCGGCGTCTTGCTCAGTGGAGCGTGCGGTGGCGCGGCTGGCAGGCTGGCGGGCATCAGACATGTGAGGCAGGCAACTCTTCAGAAAGTCGAATTCATCTGGGGGCGTATCCACGCCGGGCAAATCCACGCCGGGCGTATCCATGCATGGACTCAGCTATCGATAGCCGAGCTCATCGATAGCCGAGCTCATCGATAACCAAGCTCATCGATAACCGAGCTCAGCCATCGGCGCGGCGCAGGCGACGGCGTACCAGCCATTCGCCGCAGAACAGCAGCCCCATCAGCACGTAGCTCACCAGGCCGTTGTAGAGCGTCCAGGTCGCGAGGTCGGCATACAGCGCCGTGGCCGCGGCAACACTGGCATTGAAGACGAAGAAGCCGCACCACACTCGGGTGACCTTGCGGGTATAACGCACGCCGGCGGCGGGCAGATCAGGCTCCTGCAGACGCGCCAGACGCTCGATGACCGGCATGCCGCGCCACAGACTGGTGGCGAACACGCTGAGCATGGCCAGATTGACCAGCACCGGATAGGCGCGCAGCCCCAGTTCCGCCTCGCTGAGCAGGCTGATGGCGATCAGCAGCGCGGCCAGCGACAGGCGCAGGATCAAGGGCAGGGGCAGACGCTGGATCAGCAAGGCGCCCAGCGCGATCAGCGCCCACACCCAGGACGAGACATGCCCGCTGGTCGCGTCGCCCGCCGGGTCTGCCGTCAGCCGCGAGAGCAGGGCATAGACCAGCAGTGGCCAGCACACGGCAGCCACGACGCCCAGCCCGCCAAGCAGCAGCCTTGGCAGTGACGGGCGCCGCCCTCGACCAGAGGACAATGACGTCATGCCTGGCGCTGCATCAGCTGCTCGACGGCGGTCACGACATCATCGAGGCTGCGTACGCTCTTGAAGTCATTGGCTTCGATGCGGCGGCCGGTGAACTTCTTGAGTTCGACCACCAGGTCCACCGCATCGATGCTGTCGATGTCGAGGTCTTCATAGAGCAGCGCCTCGGGGTGGATATCAGCGGCATCGATCTCGAACAGCTCGATCAGGGTGCTGCGTACATGGGCATAGATCTCTTCGCGGGACGCGGTCTGTTGCTCAGCGCTCACGACGGGCCTCCACGAGTTCACGCAGGGCATTGAGGCTGGCGAAATGCGCGCGGGTGTCCTCGGCTTCGGCGTCCAGCGTGATGCCGTACTGCTTCTGCAGCGCGAGACCGAGTTCCAGGGCGTCAATCGAATCCAGCCCCAGGCCGTCCACGAACAGCGGCTCATCGGCGACGATGTCGTCCGGCGTGATGTCCTCAAGCTCCAGGGTGTCGATGATCAGTTGCTTGAGTTCCAGTTCCAGCTTGGCGCTATCGCTCATGAGTATTCCTCGTGTCGGCGTACCGATAATGGCCGGTATGAATGGCAGCAGGCTTTATTAACGGCGGGAAGGCCGAATATCTTAATCCGTTTTTCTCGCTATCTGATCAACATCAAGATCAGGGCAGTACGGCGCCGCGCGTCGTCATGACTCGCGAATCCGTTGCTGAAAGGCGGCCAGTTCAGCGGCAAAGTCGCTGGCCAGGCGGCGCGTCAACTGGCGGGCATCGCGTGACAGCGGTACCTCATCCTCTGTTGCCGGTGGCGGTGCGACATGTGCCGTCATGTCCGGCAGCACCTTGATATTGAGCATCACCCGCCGGGCCGGGATGTGATACCAGGGCTCGCCCTTGGTCAGGGTGCTGGGCTGGCAGTCGATCAGCACGGGGGTGATCTCGCTTGGCGTGCGCAGCGCGATGTTGGCGGCGCCGCGGCGGAATTTCAGCGCGCGCCCGGGCACGCTGCGCGTGCCTTCCGGAAACAGGATCAAGGCATTGCCGCGCGCCAGGCTCGCGCCGGCGGCCTCGAGCACGCCCTGCGGCTCTTCATTGGTGATGTAGCCCGCGGCGCGGATGGGGCCACGGGTGAAGGGGTTGCGTGCCAGCCGCCCCTTGACCACGCAGTCGGCGTGGGGAATCAGCGCGAGCAGGAAGATCACGTCGATCAGCGTCGGGTGATTGGCCAGCACCAGCAGGCCCGGACGTTGCAGGCGCTCGCAGTCGTGCAGGCGATAGTCGAGCACGCCCAGGCCGCGCATCAGACCCACGAAGCCGCGCATGCAGTGATGGATGATGCTGCGCGCGAGCTTCTGCCGTTTCTCGGGGCGGCGTACCACCAGTGTCAGCAGGGGCCACATTCCCCCCACCAGCAAGCCGCCCAGCCCGAAGGTCAGGAAGCTGATGGCCGTGGCGATGCCACGCCACAGGCGTCCGAGGGGTGACGACAGCATGCGTGGCATCAGTCTGCTGGCGGCGTCGGTGAGGCGGCGTGAGCGCGGCTCAGCTGCCAGTGATGGCGACGACAGGCGAGCGTCTCAGCCCCGGCCTGCTCGAGCCAGGCGATGACCTCAAGCGGCGTCGGGGCGCTGTCCGTCAACGATTCGCCAGGCGTGGCGCTCAGTGTCCATGCGCTGTCATCGTCACTGTTTCGGCTCAGGCGCAGGGCGACGGCGCTGGAGCAGGCCGGGTAGTCACCGTGGTGCAGGAAGGCCTCCGGTGCGGCGATATCGGAGAACAGCACGATGACGTCCTCGCGCTCGCTCAGATAGCCGAGCGCCTCGCTCATCAGCGCCTCGAATTCGTTGCCGCAGGCGGCGAGGGCTTCCAGCGGCTGATGGGACTTGCCGGTGATCGAGTACATACCCAGTACGGCGTTGTGCACCGAGAGCGAGAAGCGCGCCGGTGACAGGGCTTCGTCGGACTGGGTGGCGGCATCCAGCAGGGCGAGAATCTTGCCGGTATCGCCATGGCGCGAGGCATGGATGATGGGCAGGTCGGCGTCAGGGTCGAGCGCGAACAGCAGCTTGCAGCAGGCCTGGCCGACCGGGCTGAGTCGACGACGCTGCATGGCCGGGACTTGCTCGGCACGCGGGGAGGGGGTGATATCTACGCGGCTGTCGTGGGCGGTGCGGGTCGCACTCGCCTGCCAGGCTCGCCAATCAGTCAGACGCATGAGGTTCTTGTCCGTGAACGCATCGTTGCCATATTGGGGTCTCAGTGTACCGCACAGGGGTTGGGCAGCCCAACCGGACTCAGGCGTGTTGGCACTGAGCAGGCGGCGTGGCTACGCGTGTAGTTGGCAGGATAGCAGCTTGCAGGGCGGTACAAGGCGCCTTACGTGAGGTGCCGGGGCGTGATGTCCTGCGGCGGGTCACCGCTGTGGCGGCGCTGGACAGCGGCGGAAGAGGGTGTAGGGTATCGCCGCACTGAGACTGGCGCCCGGGGCGTCATGGGGTAAAACGCTGAGGACGCACAATGATGACGGTCATCAACAGGTCGGTGGCATGAAGGGTGGCTCGCGGGACCTGCTGCGTAGACGGGCTCACGCAGGGCAGGCGACCCGAGCGCACTCGCAGGCGCTGATGCGCCTTCTTTCGCTCTCGGAGTGGTTGCCGGTCGTCCGGGTACTCGGCCTGCTGCTGTGCGTGGTGGCCTTGATGATGCTGGCGCCCTTGCTGGTGTTGCTCGGTGAAGCGGATGCGGATGCCAGCGCCTTCCTGATCTCGCTGGGCATCACGCTCGGCTCGGCGGCCATCATGCTGACGGTATCGCGCAAGGTGGAGCTGCAGCTCAAGCCGCGTGCGATGTTCGTGCTGACGACGCTGAGCTGGGTGCTGGTGTCGGCCTACTCGAGCCTGCCGTTGATCTTCGGTGCCACCCACCTGGGCGTGACCGATGCCGTGTTCGAATCGGTGTCGGCGATCACCACCACCGGCTCGACCGTGCTGTCTGACATCGAAGGGCTCTCGGATGGCCTCAAGCTGTGGCGCGGCCTGATGCAGTGGGTCGGCGGCATCGGCATCATCGTGATGGCGATCGCGATCCTGCCGTTTCTGAAGGTCGGCGGCATGCGCCTGTTCCAGACCGAATCCTCGGACTGGTCCGACAAGGTGCTGCCGCGTGCCGGTGGCGTGGCCAAGGCCATCGGGCTGGTCTACGTCGGGCTGACCTTGCTGGCCATCGTCTGTTACTGGCTGGGCGGCATGCACTGGCTGGATGCGCTGGTGCATGGCATGACGTCGCTGGCCACCGGCGGCTTCTCCAATTACGACAGCTCGATGGGCGTCTATTCCGACCGGCCCTATCTGCTGTGGATGGCCTCGGCTTTCATGTTGCTGGGGGCGCTGCCCTTCGTGCTGTTCATCCGCGCCTGGCAGGACCAGACCGGCGTCCTGTGGCGTGATGCCCAGGTACGCGGCTTCCTGCGTCTGCTGGGGTGGGTGATCGCCTTGCTGACGCTGTATCGCGTCGTCAATGGCGAGGCCATCTTCACGGCACTGACCCAGGTGACCTTCAATGTCATCTCGGTGGTGACCACCACCGGCTACGCCAGCGACGACTACAGTGCCTGGGGGCCCTTTGCGGTGGTGGCCTTCTTCTATCTGACCTTCGTCGGCGGCTGCAGCGGCTCGACCAGCGGCGGCATGAAGATCTTCCGCCTGCAGATCGGCCTGATCATGCTCGGCAACCATCTGCGCTCGCTGATCCATGCCAATGGCGTCTTCTCGCAGCGCTACAACGGCCGCGCGCTGCCCGATGAGGTGGTGCGCGCCGTGATCGCCTTCTCGTTCTTCTTCTTCATCACCATCGGTGGCCTGGCGCTGGCGCTGTCGTTCATCGGGCTGGACCTGATCACCGCGGTGACCGGCGCCGCCACGGCCGTCACCAACGTCGGCCCGGGGCTGGGCGAGATCATCGGCCCGGCGGGCAACTTCTCGAGCCTGCCGGACAGTGCCAAGTGGTTGCTGTGCATCGGCATGCTGATGGGGCGTCTCGAGATATTGACCGTGCTGGTGCTGTTCTCGCCCAGCTTCTGGCGCAAGTAGCGACCCACGAAAAAGCCACCGTCGATTGACGGTGGCTTTTTCGTGGCTTTGGTCGTGCCAAGTGCGGGGGCGATGTGTCTTGTCCCGCAGCGCCGTCTTACTGCGCGACCTTCTCGCCGTCCGTCGCCTCGGCGGCATCGAGCTTCTCATCGAGATCGATGGAGAGCCCTTCGCGGTTGAGAATCGGGTTGGCGTATTGCACCAGCCACCAGTCCTTGAGCTCTGCGGGCACCTCTGCGAGGCGGTTCTCGAAGGTGGCGCGCTCGGCACCGCTGATCGCCGAGACATCCAGCGCCGAGGCCAGGCGCGGCTCCTCACGCAGCTGCGGGCGGCTGGCGGTTAGCTTCTCGAGTGCCAGCTGATGGCTCGGGTAGAGGGTGTAGTAGGCCAGCACCTGGCGGTCGACTTCCTTCACCACGTCTTCCGGGGTCTCGAAGTCGCCCTTGAGCGGCTCGCCGAACACCAGCTTGACGCGCCCCTTGTGGCCGCTGATGCCCGCCGCGATGGACTTGATGTCCTCGTACTGCACCTTCTCGTAACGGCCTTCATTGGCGACGGCCGCCAGCTCGCGCGCCTTCTGCAGGTCACAGGGGTCGAACTCGTAGCTGATCGACACCGGCACGATGTTGAGCTCGCTGACCGCCTCGCTGAACGGGCGCGTCTTGTCGGCGGTGCGCGCCGCCATGGTCAGCATCTTGATGATGGCGCTCTCGGTGCCGTCACGGCCGTCCTTGGCGCGCCCTTCACGCTGGGCCAGCCAGATGGAGTGCTGGTCGTGGGTCAGCGAATGGCGGATATAGCCCGACAGCGACTGATAGGCGGCCAGCATCGCGCGCTTGCCCTTGGCGGAGCGCGGCACGATGAAGCTCTTGTTGAGGCGCATCAGGTCGGTGACGAAGGGCTTCTGCAGCAGGTTGTCACCGATGGCGATGCGTACCGTGTCACGCCCGTGACGATAGAGGGCGTAGTTGACGAAGGCCGGGTCCAGCGAGATGTCGCGATGGTTGGACAGGAACAGATACGGCGTGTCCGGGGACAGGCGCTCCAGCCCCACCGTCTCGAAGCTGGTGGTGGTGGTGTGGATCATGCGCGCCATGTAGACAGCGATGCGGCTCTGGAAACTGGCAACATCCTTGACGCCAATCATCTCGCGCTTGATGGCCAGGCGCGCGATCTGGCGTGCCAGCCACGGGAAACGCTGGGTCAGGCCCGGCAGGCGGAAGCGAGTCAGGGTGTCGAGCAGCTCGCGGTCCTGCTCCAGGCGTACCAGCACCTCCGCTACCTCGTCGTCGTGGTAGGGGCGAATATCGGCGAACGGGTCCTGTTCGCTGGTCGTGGCAGGCTTGGGTGTTGCAGTGTCAGTCATCGACGCACGTCATCCGGGTTTGTCATTCTGAAAAAAGAGAAGGTCGGCAGCGGGCCCAAGGCTCAGCTGGCGGGCTGGGCTTCACCACCCAGCCAGGCGGTCATCTGCTCGATCACGCCGGACAGCACCTGGGCCATCAGCGCGAAGTCGGTCTCCAGACGCAGGATGGGGTCTTCGCCGTCATCCTGGGCGTTGGCTTCATCGACCACGGCATCGGCGAACTTGAGGCTCTTGAGCGCCATGTCCTCACCGAGCACCAGCGCGACGCGGCCATCGACTTCCAGCGCCAGCTTGCTGACCACGCGGCCCAGATTCAGCGCCGTCTGGATTTCCTCGCCGTCGAGGTCGAACTGGCGCGCACGCAGCACGCCATCTTCGCCGCCCGGCGCCTTGAGTTCGACCTGATCACCGACGATCAGGTCTTCCGGGCGTGAGCTGACATCCTTGAGCCAGGTGGTCATCACCTGGGAAGGCGGCTGTGCGACGGCCAGCGGCGTGACCTTGAGCGTGCCCAGTGTCTGGCGCAGCAGGTCCAGCACTTCCTCGGCGCGCTTGGCATTCGAGGCGTTGACGGCGATCAGGCCGCGCCGGCTGTCCCACCACAGGTCGGTGCGCGAGGAGCGCGTGAAGGCGCGCGGCAGCAGCTCCTCGTAGATCTGCTCCTTGAGAGTCAGCTTCTCGCGGCGACGCAGCGGACGGCCTTCGGCGGTCTCGCGCTCGGCCACGCGCTCCTCGAGTTCTTCCTTGACCACGGCGGAGGGCAGTACGCGCTCCTGGCGCAGGGCGCTGATCAGGAAATGGCCCTGAATCTCGTGTACCAGCAGGTCGCTGTTGCGACCGCCAGGTGCCACCCAGCCGATACGCTTGGCTTCGACGCCGGTGACCGGGCGGAAGACATGCTCCGGCAGGGCGTCGGCGAGACGACCCTCTTCCAGCGGTGCGCTATCGTGCAGGCGATACAGTTGCAGGTTCTTGAACCACATGCGACCAGTCCTTGAGTCCGGTGAACGGGGGCTGCCCGTCTGAATGGCGCATATTATGGCGAAACTCATGCGGCGGGTCATCCGCCGTGGACGTGACCCTGCGTCACACTGCGGTTGCCGGTCATCGCGCGCGAGCGCAAAGACATACTGTGTGCACGCTGTGGCGCTAGTCTTGAGTCGACCTGGCGGTGCGCGGTCTGGCGGTTTGCGGTATCGCTCGACAGATATCGACCAGCAGGCATCGACCAGTAGATATCGATCAGCAGGCATCGACCCGCAGGCATAGACCATCAGACTTGAGACGCGGAGGGCGGCAGAGTGATCGACGACGTTGTTGTGGAGACTGCTGTGGAGAATGTTTTGGAGAGCAGAGCTTCGGACGCGAGCGCGCTGAAACGGGCACGACCACTGACGCTGGCGGCGCTGACCCTGCTGCTGTTCGGCTGCAGCGGGGAGCATGACGCCCACGACAAGGCGGCCAGCGCGGCCGAGACCAGTGCAACGGTCACGAAAGAGGCAGCCGCTGACGGCGAATCCGGGCCGGCGGCGCTCGGGCTGGAGCCTGAGATGTTTGCCGAGGGCGCGATCGTCGGCGAGGTCGAGACCGTCGATTGCACCTTGAGCGGCGGCACGCAGACGACCTGCTATCAGTTCCGTGTGGCCGGTGCGCCCGCGGACCCGCAAACCTCGCCGGAGGGGCCTTTCTGCCCGCCCAATATCCACTCCGGTGAGGAGGAAGGCGGCACCTGGATGGATGGTGAGGGCACCCTCTATCAGGTGGACGGCGAGTTCATCAAGAATCTGGCCACTCTCTACAAGGACAAGGAGTGGCAGATGTACGACGTCAACACGGGCGAGATCACCGTGATCGACGGCGCGCGTGGCTGCGAGGTGGCGGGGAACCCGAACCCCATCGAAGGCTTCGACAACTTCTGTCTCGAGTGCCCGCTTGAGGAACTGGGCGGTGGCATCGAGAAGACTGTCGTGATTCCCAAGGTGCCGGTGCCGGCCGCCGAGCCGACCTCGCTTGCCGGCCGCTCCAACACCGGCGTGGCGCTCAATGGCGTGCTGTTCGGCCCGCCGGCGCCGCTGGAGCTGATCCTGAGCTCTCAAACCCTGGGGGTGCTCGATGATTGTGGCGCGCATGCCAATCCGCATGAGGGCTATCACTATCACACCGCCACTGGCTGCTCCGAGATCGGCATTCAGGAAGATGGCCATTCGCCGATGATCGGCTATGCGCTGGATGGCTATGCCATCTATGCCAGAGAGGACAAGGACGGCAATATTCCCGCTGACCTGGACGAGTGTGGAGGCGAGAGCGACCCGGTGCGTGGCTATCACTATCATGCCTCCGCGCCGGGGGTTAACCAGATCTTCGGCTGCTTCATGGGCGAGAAGGGGCACTTCCTCGACGAGGAGGGCGGCGAGAGGCCACCGCAGGGTCCGCCAGGCGAGTAGCCGACTTGCCGGGATGGCGAGCAGGGCAGGCGCCATCATTCAGCCAAGCGTTTGTTTTTCTGTCCGTCACCGGCATAAGATCAGCTGACGATGGCCACACGGCGCGATCGTTTCACGGACGGGAGGCAGGGATGCAACACGACAGCAATCCACCGCAGGCAGCGGACGGCAGTCACACAGACGTCGGCACTCACGCAGACGTCGGCACTCACACAGACGTCGGCAATCACGCAGGCGTCGTCAGTCGCACGACCCTGACGGTGCGTGGCTATCATCTGGATGGCTATGGGCACGTCAACAATGCCCGCTATCTGGAGTTCTATGAGGAAGGGCGCTGGGAGTTCATGCTCGCGCATCTCGATCTGGCCGCACTCAAGCGCGAAGGCATCGCGATGGTGGCGGTCAACCTCAACCTGGATTGGCACTATCCCGCCACCGTGCATGATGAGCTGGTCATCACCACGCGGCTGGCCGAGCTCGGGCGCCGCAAGATGATCATGCGCCAGGAGATCCATCTGGGCGAGCGGCGCATGGGCGAGGTGCATCCGCGCTCCGGGGCGCTGGTTTCCAGGGCCGACTTCACCTTCGTGCTGATGAATACCGACACCGGTCGCGCCATGCCGCTGGACGGCGAGATCGGCGCGCTGCTGGGCGCGTTGGTCAGTGAAGAAACGGCCTGATCGCCCTCAGCGGCGAGGCATGAGCCAGCAGGCCGCGCATATTGACGGCCGTACTACCGTACTGAGGTGTCCTTGCGGCGTCGTGTGAGCTGCTAGGCGCGCTCGCAAGTGATATAATGCCGCCACTTCGGTGCCGCGGAGCTGGCACCCCGTGTCTGCTTCACGCCACTGCCGCGCTGCAGTACCGACGGAGCATGCGTCGTTGCTGCAGTGGCGCCAACAGTTGAGTTCAAGGATTTGACGAATCATGGGTGAGATCGCCAGAGAGATACTGCCAGTCAACATCGAGGACGAGCTCAAGCAGTCGTATCTCGATTACGCGATGAGCGTCATCATCGGGCGTGCCTTGCCGGATGTTCGCGATGGCCTCAAACCGGTTCACCGTCGCGTACTGTTCGCGATGCACGAGCTGAACAATGACTGGAACAAGGCCTACAAGAAATCTGCCCGTGTCGTCGGCGATGTGATCGGTAAATACCACCCGCACGGTGACAGTGCGGTCTACGACACCATCGTCCGCATGGCCCAGCACTTCTCCATGCGTTATGTGCTGGTGGATGGTCAGGGCAACTTCGGTTCCATCGATGGCGACAGCGCCGCGGCGATGCGTTACACCGAGGTGCGCATGGCGCGCCTGGCGCACGAGCTGCTGGCCGACCTCGAGAAGGACACCGTCGATTGGGTCGACAACTATGACGGCACCGAGCGCATTCCTGCCGTGCTGCCGACCAAGACCCCGAACCTGCTGGTCAATGGCTCCTCCGGTATCGCCGTGGGCATGGCCACCAACATCCCGCCCCATAACATGGGCGAGGTCATCGACGGCTGTCTGGCGCTGATCGACAACGGCGATCTGACCATCGATGAGCTGATGGAATTCATTCCGGGGCCGGACTTCCCGACCGCCGGTATCATCAACGGCCGTGCCGGCATCCTCGATGCCTACCGCACCGGTCGTGGTCGTATCTACGTGCGTGCCGTGCATACCATCGAGCACAACGACAAGAACGGCCGTGATCACATCATCATCACCGAGCTTCCCTACCAGGTGAACAAGGCGCGTCTGATCGAGAAGATCGCCGAACTGGTCAAGGACAAGAAGATCGAGGGCATCGCCGAGCTGCGTGACGAGTCCGACAAGGACGGTCTGCGCGTGGTCATCGAGACCAAGCGTGGCGAGTCCGGTGAAGTGGTCGTCAACAACCTCTTCTCCCAGACCCAGCTCGAGACCGTGTTCGGCATCAACATGGTCGCGCTGCACGAAGGTCAGCCGAAGATCCTGAATCTCAAGCAGATTCTGGAATCCTTCATCCGTCACCGTCGTGAAGTCGTTACCCGTCGTACCCTGTTCGAACTCAAGAAGGCGCGTGAACGTGGCCACATTCTTGAAGGTCTGGCGGTGGCGATCTCGAACATCGATGAGGTGATCGAGCTGATCAAGGGCTCGCCGAGCGCGGCGGAAGCCAAGGAAAAGCTGATCGATCGCGAATGGCAGCCGGGCCAGGTGGTCGAGATGCTCGAGCGCGCCGGTGCCACTTCCTGCCGTCCGGAAGATCTGCCGGAAGGTCTGGGGCTGTCTGAAGACGCCAAGCACTACCGTCTGTCGCCGGCCCAGGCTCAGGCCATCCTCGAGCTGCGCCTGCATCGCCTGACCGGTCTCGAGACCGAGAAGCTGCTGGCCGAGTACTCCTCCATCCTCGAGCGCATCGCCGAGCTGATGGAGATCCTGTCCTCTGCCGACCGCCTGATGGAAGTCATCCGCGAAGAGCTGCGCGAAGTGCGTGCCCAGTACGCCGATGAGCGCCGCACCGAGATCATGACCAGCCGTCGTGACCTGACCATCGAAGACCTCATCAACGAGGAAGACATGGTGGTGACGGTCTCGCGCAGCGGCTATGCCAAGACCCAGCCGTTGTCTGACTACCAGGCCCAGAAGCGTGGTGGCCGCGGCAAGTCCGCCACCTCGATGAAGGACGAGGATGTCATCGAGCACCTGCTGGTCGCCTCGACCCACGACACCGTGCTGCTGTTCTCCAACAAGGGCAAGGTGTACTGGCTCAAGGTCTACGAGATGCCGCAGGCGTCACGTGGCTCGCGCGGCAAGCCGCTGGTCAACCTGATTCCGCTGGACGACGGCGAGTGGGTCACCACCATCCTGCCGGTGCGCGATTACGCCGCCGACAGCTACATCTTCTTCGCCACCGCCAACGGCACGGTCAAGCGCACCGCGCTGAGCCAGTTCTCGCGTCCGCGCAGTGTCGGCCTGATCGCGCTGGACATCGAGGAAGGTGACCGCCTGATCGGTGCCGACATCACGTCCGGTTCCGACCACGTCATGCTGGTGTCCTCCAACGGCAAGGCGATCCGCTTCGAAGAGCAGAACGTGCGCGTGATGGGCCGTACCGCTCGTGGTGTGCGCGGCATGCGTCTGCTCGACGATGCACAGGTCATCAGCCTGATCATTCCGCGCACCACCGCGATCGATGACAACGAGATCGAGGTCGATGACGCCGCGGACGCGACGGCGGAAGGCGTCGAGAGCGCTGATGTGGCGACCACCGAGGGCGTGACGGAAGACAGCGTCGCCAGCGGTGAGGTGCCGCAGTGCTACATCCTGACCGCGTCCGCCAATGGCTTCGGCAAGCGCACGCGTCTGGAAGAGTTCCCGCTGCGTGGCCGTGGTGGCCAGGGCGTGATCGCGATGCAGACCAGCGAGCGCAACGGTGACCTGGTCAGCGCGGTGCAGGTCAGCGACAACGACGAGCTGATGCTGATCACCGATCGCGGCACCCTGGTACGTACCCGCGTCGCCGAGGTGTCCACCACCTCGCGCAACACGCAGGGCGTGACCTTGATCCGCACCGCGGAAGAGGAGCGTCTGGTGACGACGGTGCGTGTCGACGAGCCGGAAGAGGTCGTCGTGGTGCAGGATGAGCTGGACGAAGAGGCGCTGAGCACCGACGAACAGGTGCAGGCGGGAGATGACGCCGAGTCGACGGATACCCCGCCGACAGACGCGGAATAAGACGCTGGATTGCGACCGCCTTCGGGGCGGTCGCTTCACTTTCGGGAAATAAGACGACATGACACGCAAGTTCAACTTCTGCGCCGGTCCTGCTGCACTGCCGACCGCTGTCCTGGAGCGCGCCCGCGCCGAGATGCTGGATTATCAGGGCCGCGGACTGTCCGTCATGGAGATGAGTCATCGCTCCGACGAATTCGTGGCCATCGCCGAGAAGGCCGAGGCGGACCTGCGCGAACTGCTCGAGATTCCGTCCAACTATCGCGTGTTGTTCATGCAGGGTGGCGCCTCGACCCAGTTTGCGGGTGTGCCGCTGAACCTGCTGGGCGCGGGCGGCAGTGCCAACTATCTGTATACCGGTATCTGGGGCAAGAAGGCGATCAAGGAAGCCGAGCATCTGGCGGTGGGCAGCCACGTGGCGGCCTCCAGCGAGAGCAATGGCCTGATCGCCGTGCCGCGCCAGAACGCGATCCAGCTCTCGGGCGATGTGGGTTATCTGCACTACACCGCCAACGAGACCATCGGCGGCCTCGAGTTCGACTACATCCCCGAGGTGGCAGCGGATGGCGTGCCGCTGGTGTGTGACATGTCGTCTTCCATCCTGTCTGGCCCGCTGGATGTCAGCCGTTTCGGCGTCATCTATGCCGGCGCCCAGAAGAACATCGGTCCGGCGGGTCTGACGCTGGTCATCGTGCGCGAAGACCTGCTCGATCGTGCCCGCAAGGACTGCCCGACCATGCTGAACTGGAAGACGGCCGCCGAGGCCAACTCCATGTTCAACACGCCGCCGACCTACGCCTGGTATCTCTCCGGGCTGGTATTCGAGTGGCTCAAGGACGAGGTCGGTGGCCTCGCCGCCATGAACGCGATCAATGATCGCAAGGCGCAGGCACTCTACGCGGCCATCGATGGCAGCGACTTCTATTCCAACCCGATCGTCACCGAGAACCGCTCACGCATGAACGTGCCGTTCGTGCTGGCCGATGACCGTCTCGACAAGACCTTCCTCGCCGAGTCCGAAGCGGCGGGTCTCTTGAATCTGGCCGGTCACCGCAGCGTCGGTGGCATGCGTGCCAGCCTCTACAACGCCGTGCCGGAAGCTGCCGTCACTGCGCTGGTGGACTTCATGGGCGACTTCGCGCGCCGTCACGGCTAAGGGAGGAGGTGAGATGTCGGATTCCAAGGAGAGCCCTGCGCCGCAGGCGGCGGGCAAGGCGGTGACGCTGGACGACCTGCGTCAGCGCATCGACGCCATCGACAACGAGCTGCTGAACCTGATCAGCGAGCGCGCGGGCTGCGCGCAGCAGGTCGCCGAGGTCAAGCTGGCGGCCGGTGACGTGGGCGAGGATGGCCAGGTGCAGTTCTACCGCCCGGAGCGCGAAGCCCAGGTGTTGCGTCGCATCATGGCCAACAACCCCGGCCCGCTGAAAGGCGAGGAGATGGCGCGTCTGTTCCGCGAGATCATGTCCGCCTGTCTGGCGCTGGAACAGCCGATCCGCCTGGCCTATCTCGGCCCGGAAGGCACCTTCACCCAGCAGGCCGCGCTCAAGCACTTCGGTGACAGCGCCGTGACCAAGCCGATGGCCGCCATCGACGAGGTGTTCCGCGAAGTGGAGGCGGGCGCGGTGCAGTACGGTGTGGTGCCGGTGGAGAACTCCACCGAGGGCGTCATCAACCACACGCTGGATTCGTTCATGGGCTCGCAGCTCAAGATCTCCGGCGAAGTGGTGCTGCGCATTCACCACCACCTGCTGGTGGGCCCGAATACGCGTCGCGAGAAGATCTCGCGCATCTATTCCCACGCCCAGTCGCTGGCCCAGTGCCGCAAGTGGCTGGATGCCCACTTCCCGCACGCCGAGCGCATCGCGGTGTCCTCGAATGCAGAGGCCGCGCGTCAGGTGCGCACCGAGTGGCACAGTGCGGCGATTGCCGGTGACATGGCGGCCAAGCTCTATGAGCTGGAGAAGGTCGAGGAGAAGATCGAGGACAGCCCCGACAACTCCACGCGCTTCCTGATCATCGGTGACAGCTCGGTGCCGGCGTCCGGCGATGACAAGACCTCCATCGTGGTGGCGATGCGCAACCAGCCGGGGGCGCTGCACGACCTGCTGGCGCCGTTCCACCGCCACCAGATCGACCTGACCCGCGTCGAGACGCGCCCATCGCGCTCCGGTGCCTGGAACTACGTCTTCTTCATCGACTTCCGTGGCCACCGCGATGACCCGCTCATCACGGCGACGCTGGAAGAGCTGCGTCAGTGCGCGGCGGACGTCAAGGTGCTCGGGTCCTACCCGGTCGGTGTGCTGTGAGCGAGGTTGACCACACGCGCCATGCTGCGCCGTCAGACCTGCTGTCCTCGCTGCCGTCAGCGGAGCGCCTGGCCGGCGAGCGGCGTATCCTGCTGGTCGGACTGGGCTTGATCGGTGGCTCGCTGGCGGCGGCATTGCGCGCGGCGGGCCATCGCGGCGAGATTCTCGCCTGTGATCGTGACTCCAACGAGATCTGCCTCGGTCAGCGCATGGGGCTGATCGACGGTGGCAGCACGCAACTGGCGGCGCTGGTGCCGGGTGCCTCGCTGATCGTGCTGTGCGTGCCGGTGATGGCGATGCAGAGCGTGATGGCCGAACTGGCGCCGTTGCTGGAGGATGACGCCGTCATCACCGATGTCGGCAGCACCAAGGGCGCGATCCGCGATGCGGCGCTCGGCGTCTTCGGTCGCATGCCGCCGAATCTGGTGCTCGGTCACCCGATCGCCGGCTCCGAGAAGAGCGGTGTCGCGGCGTCCAACCCCGAGCTCTATCGCGATCACAAGGTGATCCTGACGCCGGAGCCGGACAGCGATGTCGAGGCCGTGGCGCGCGTGGCGGCCATGTGGTCGGTATGTGGCGCTCAGCTTCTGAGCATGAGCGTGGCGCGCCACGACGAAGTGCTGGCGCGCACCAGCCACCTGCCGCACCTGCTGGCGTTCTCGCTGGTCGACAGCCTGGCGCGCCAGGATGAGCGGTTGGAGATCTTCCGCTACGCGGCGGGCGGTTTCCGTGATTTTACGCGCATCGCGGGCAGTGACCCGGTGATGTGGCGCGACGTCTATCTGGCCAACCGCGATGCGGTGCTGGAGGCGTTGGATGAATTCGAGGCCGGGGTAGCGCGGGTGCGCGCTGCCGTGACCGCGGGCGATGGTGAGGCGATGCTGGGGATATTCACCCGCGCAAGCCACGCCCGACACTACTTCAATACCCTCTTGAAACAGACGAGTTATCAGACCATGGAACAGCAGAACGTGCGGTACCGTGCACTGCCGGGTGGGCAGGTTCAGGGGCGCATTCGTGTGCCGGGCGACAAGTCCATGTCGCATCGCTCCATCATGCTGGGCGCCTTGGCGACCGGTGTGACCGAAGTCGAAGGCTTCCTGGAAGGGGAAGACAGCCTGGCCACGCTGCAGGCCTTCCGTGACATGGGCGTGGTCATTGAGGGCCCGCATCAGGGGCGTGTCACCATCCACGGTGTGGGTCTCAACGGCCTGAAGCAGCCGCCGGGCCCGCTGTATGTCGGCAACTCCGGCACCGCGATGCGCCTGTTCGCCGGTCTGCTGGCCGGTCAGGCCTTCGACACCGAGCTGACCGGTGATGCCTCGCTGACCAAGCGTCCGATGGACCGCGTCGCCAATCCGCTGCGCGAGATGGGCGCGGTGATCGATACCGCAGACAACGGTCGTCCGCCGCTGCGTATCCACGGTGGTCAGCCGCTCAAGGGCATCCGTTACGAGATGCCGATGGCGTCCGCGCAGGTCAAGTCGTGCCTGCTGCTGGCCGGTCTCTACGCCGAAGGCGAGACGCGTGCCATCGAGCCGGCGCCGACGCGTGACCACACCGAGCGCATGCTCAATGGCTTCGGCTACAAGGTCGAGCGTCAGGGCGCCGAGGCATGGCTGAACGGTGGCGGCAGCCTCGAAGCCTGCCCGATCGACGTGCCGGCCGACATCTCCTCCGCGACCTTCTTCCTGGTCGCCGCGGCCATCACGCCGGGCTCCGATCTGGTGCTGGAGCACGTCGGTATCAACCCGACGCGCATCGGTGTGATCAACATCCTCAAGGCGATGGGTGCCGACCTGAGCGTCTCCAATGAGCGCGAAGTCGGCGGCGAGCCGGTGGCAGACCTGCACATCCGTTATGCGCCGCTCAAGGGCATCGACATTCCGGAAGACCAGGTGCCGCTGGCCATCGACGAATTCCCGGCACTGTTCATCGCCGCCGCCAACGCCGAGGGCATGACCCGTCTGCGTGGCGCCGAGGAGCTGCGCGTCAAGGAATCCGATCGCATCCAGGTGATGGCGGATGGTCTGGCGCAGATCGGCGTCGAGCACGAAGTGGTCGCGGACGGTATCGACATCCGTGGTGGCGCCTACGGTGGCGGCCTGGTCGACAGCCACGGCGATCACCGCATCGCGATGGCCTTCAGTGTCGCGGCGCTGCGCGCCCAGGGCGAGATCCTGATCGACGACTGCGCCAATGTCGCGACCTCCTTCCCGAACTTCGTGGCGCTGGCCGCGGAAGTCGGCATGCAGGTCGAGAACCTCGGTGCCGTGGCACCCGGCCAGGAGGCTTCATGAGCGGGGAAGCGACACCTCATCACAGCCAGATCTGCGACGCGCCGGTGCTGACTCTTGATGGCCCCGGTGGGGCAGGCAAGGGCACCATCAGTCGTCTGGTCGCGGCGAGCCTGGGCTGGCATCTGCTGGATTCCGGTGCGCTGTATCGCCTGACGGCACTGGCCGCCGAGCGTCATGGCGTGGCGCTGGAAGACGAGGACGCCGTGGCGACCATCGCCGAGCACCTCGATGTGCAGTTCGATGCCGAAGGCGACGCCACCAGCGTGATTCTGGAAGGCGAGGACGTCACCCGTGACATCCGTCTCGAGTCGGTCGGCAACAATGCCTCCATCATCGCGGCCCAGCCGCGCGTGCGGACTGCACTGCTGGCGCGCCAGCGTGCCTTTGCGCGTGCGCCGGGCCTGGTGGCCGATGGTCGCGACATGGGCACGGTGGTCTTCACCGGTGCGCCGCTCAAGATCTTCCTGACGGCAAGCGCCGAGGAACGTGCGCGTCGTCGTCATGCCCAGTTGCAGGAAGCGGGTGTCGATGCTAATATTTCGAGCCTTTTGACAGAAATACAGGCGCGCGATGCGCGTGACATGGGCCGGGCAGTCGCCCCGCTCAAGCCTGCAGACGACGGCGTGATCCTCGATACGACGGATCTCGACATCGACCAGGTGATCGAACGCATCCAGCAGCTGCTGGTCGAATACGGCCTGGTAGCGGCGCGCTGAGACTCGAGTCTCAGCCTGTAAGTCGTCAGAACAACGGATTGATCGCCTGCTGTTGCAATACGGCCTCCGGGTCGGGCAGCAGCGGGTTTCGCTCGCTTCGCGAGTGATGATGCAGAACCCAGATGACACCGAGGTGTCATCAACCCCCCGGCAAGGTGTCATGGGGTGCATCGGCGGCAAGCGGAAAGCCGGTGTATCTCGAACCAGCGTCAACGCCCCCGGGGATATGTAGATATGGCCCGTGCTTGCTGGTGGTACGGAGACTGCGGTGCAAGCCGCCCCAAACGTTGATCATGTAGGAATACCATGAGCGAGAGCTTTGCTGATTTATTTGAACAGTCACTCCAGGACATCAACATGGAGCCGGGCGCAATCGTGTCCGCTACCATCGTGGATATCGATGGCGACTGGATCACTGTCAATGCCGGTCTGAAGTCTGAAGGTCAGATTCCGTCTGAACAGTTCCGTGACGAAAGTGGCCAGCTGTCCATCAGCATCGGCGACGAAGTCATGGTTGCACTGGAAGCCGTGGAAGATGGCTTCGGTGAGACCCGCCTGTCCCGCGAGAAGGCCAAGCGTGCCGAAGCGTGGAAAGAGCTGGAAGCCGCCTTCGAGAAAGACGAGATCGTCAAGGGCGTGATCAACGGCAAGGTCAAAGGTGGCTTTACCGTCGACATCAACACCATCCGTGCCTTCCTGCCGGGTTCTCTGGTCGATGTCCGCCCTGTGCGCGACACCGCCCACCTCGAGAACAAGGAACTGGACTTCAAGGTCATCAAGCTCGACGCCAAGCGCAACAACGTTGTCGTGTCCCGTCGTGCCGTCCTCGAAGCCGAGAACAGCGCTGAGCGTGAAGCCCTCCTGGCCACTCTGCAGGAAGGTCAGCAGATTCAGGGTATCGTCAAGAACCTGACCGACTACGGCGCCTTCGTCGACCTCGGCGGCGTTGACGGCCTGCTGCACATCACCGACATGGCATGGAAGCGCATCAAGCATCCGTCCGAGATCGTTGCTGTCGGCGACGAGATCAATGTCAAGGTGCTGAAGTTCGACCGCGAGCGCAACCGCGTGTCTCTGGGTCTCAAGCAGCTGGGCGAAGATCCGTGGGTCAACATCAAGGCTCGCTACCCGGAAGGCGCCAAGATCAACGCACGCGTCACCAACCTCACCGACTACGGCTGCTTCGCCGAGCTGGAAGAGGGCGTCGAAGGTCTGGTCCACGTGTCCGAAATGGATTGGACCAACAAGAACATCCACCCGTCCAAGGTCGTCAATGTCGGCGATGACGTGGAAGTGATGATTCTGGACATCGACGAAGAGCGTCGTCGTATCTCCCTGGGTATCAAGCAGTGCACCACCAACCCGTGGGAAGACTTCAGCGGCAAGCACAACAAGGGCGACCGTGTCTCCGGTACCATCAAGTCAATCACTGACTTCGGTATCTTCATCGGTCTGGAAGGCGGCATCGACGGCCTGGTTCACCTCTCCGACATTTCCTGGAACGAAGCTGGCGAAGAAGCCGTGCGTCGTTACAAGAAGGGCGAAGAAGCTGAAGCGGTCATCCTGTCCATCGATCCGGAACGTGAGCGCATCTCTCTGGGCGTCAAGCAGCTCGAGAGCGATCCGGTCTCCGAGTACCTGGCCGTCAACGACAAGGGCGCTATCGTGTCCGGTCGTGTTGTCGACATCGATGCCAAGGAAGTTCAGGTAGAGCTGGCGACTGACGTCATCGCTATCCTGAAGGCTTCTGAAATCAGCGCTGACCGTGTCGAAGACGCACGCAACGTCCTGAGCGTCGGCGATGCTGTCGAAGCCAAGATTGTCGGTGTGGATCGCAAGAGCCGCCTGATCAACCTGTCCGTCAAGTCCAAGGACCAGGTTGAAGCACCGCGTCGCGATGCTGCCAAGCCGCGTACCCAGGAAGTCGAGAGCAACGGCCCGACTACCATCGGTGATCTGATCAAGCAGCAGCTGGGTCAGGAGTGATCCCGAGACACTCCGCCTCCTCGTGAGGTGGGGTGTCCGGATCCACGCCGAGGTGACATGCCTCTGGTAGTCACCTCAGCGTCTCCGAATCGGTATCCTGCATGAGACGCATGTCATATGCGGGGACGAGAAAAACCGCCACCCTTCGGGGTGGCGGTTTTTTCATGCCTGGTCGTTACGGGTGGCTGCTGGTCATTACCAGTCGCCACCTGCCAACCACCTCATCTGGCGTCGCTCAATGTGCCTGCGAGGCTGCGGGCTGACTGACCTTGGCCAGCAGTTGCATCTGGCGTAGCGAGATCGTGCAGTACAGGCTGCGGTAGAGCGTCGGTTCCTGCGTCGGGTCGGTCTTGAGCAGGCGAGCTTCCAGCTGGTGGATGTCGCTGGCCAGCTGTTCCGCGTCCGGGGTCTGAGTCTGTCGTGCGGCTGTCTGAGTCATGTAAAGGCGCTCCGTGAGTCCATGGTCGTGGATGGGATCAGGGTCGGCTCTTCTTGTGGGTGTCTCGAGGTGCGTCGCCACGCTGGCCTGTCATGGCCCTTCGTGTGTTGGCGTGGCGGCGTCTCTGCCTGCTCTTGCGGCAGTTCTCGACCTGCGTGGCAGGTCTCAAGGTCGCAAAGGAGCCTTTGCCTGACACTGCAGCCTTCGCACATGACTTCCTTGCTGGGCTGCAGCTACTGCATGGGTCTGTGCCGTATCTCTATGTCGGTATCTCTATGCCGGTATTTCTATACCGGTATTTCTATACCTAAGCTGTGTGACGGGTTCTGCGGTGCCTGACGTCTTGCCTATCAAGCATAGCGGAAGGTCTACAGTGCACCTTGATCCATGTCAGAAGGATGACGTTGCGCTGACAGGCTGTTGCCAAGTGGCGAGAGCCAAGTAGCAACAGTCCGAGCCTCAGTGCAGGACGGGGCGGCCGTGCGCGACTCAGGACGCCTCGTGATCGCTCTGCTCGCTGTCTGCGCCAGCGTTCGCCGCTGCCGTCTGGCGCTCAAGATTGGACAGCATGCCACGCAGGATGGAGAGTTCGCGGCGTGTCGGCTCGGCACGCGCGAACAGGGCGCGCAGCCGCTCTTCGGTCTGGGAGTGGGGCTGGTTGAGGAAGCCGGAGCCCTGCAGGGCGCGACCGAGATGCTCATGGAAGTAGCCGAGCTGTTCGCGGGTCGGCAACTGATCATCCTCACGGCGCGCGACAGGCGCCTCCTGAGGCTTGTCGAGCGTCAGGCGCCATGCACTGCGGCACTCGTGCGCCAGCACCTGGGCGGCCTGTGAGACGTTGAGGATGCCGTAGTCCGGGTTGGTGGGGATCGATACCTGATGCGTGCAGCAGGCGATTTCCTCGTTGGTCAGCCCGAAGCGCTCGCGGCCGAATACCAGCGCCACCTTGCCATCGCGCGCGATATCCATGGCGTGCGCCGCCATCTCGCGTGGCTCATCGAAGTGGGGCAGCGGGACGCTGCGCAGGCGAGCACTGGCCCCGATGACCAGCTGGCAGTCATTGACGGCGTCTTCCAGGCGCTCGACCACGCGCGCATTTTCCAGCAGTTCCGCGGCACCGCTGGCCATGCGTGTCGCTTCCTCGTCGGGGAAGCAGCGCGGATTGACCAGCACCAGGTCCTTGATGCCCATGGTCAGAATGGCGCGAGCGGTGGCGCCGATGTTGCCGGGATGGAAGGTCTGCACCAGTACGACACGCACATTGTCGAGGGCGCTAGTGGTCGGGGAAGCGGCGGGGGTATCAGTCATGAGAAGGTCCTGGGCAAGCGAGGCGCGCGGCCTGAGCGGTTGGCGTCATCGGTCGTGACCGTAGGCATTTCAGCCTCAATACATCGTCAGCCTCGATGCACTGTCATCACCAGGCGCCATGTCTCGGGTCGCGGCAAAAAGTGGCGCCTAGTGTAGCGTGGTGAGCGGGAGGCGTCAGGTGCCGAGAGCCGCGGCGCTTACTGTATGAGGGCCACGGCGTTCACTGTATGGGTCTCGCGCTGCTCACTGCATGGAACTCGCAGCGCTCGCCGAATGACAGGCATGAAAAAACCGCCCCTGCTTGCGCAGGAGCGGTTCGGGTCACGACGGGTGAGTCGTGGGGTGAGTCGTGGGGTGAGGCTGGCTTACATCATGCCGCCCATGCCACCCATGCCGCCCATACCACCCATGTCGCCGCCGCCGGCAGCGGCCTTGTCTTCCGGATCTTCAGCGATCATGCATTCGGTGGTGATCATCAGACCGCCGATGGAGGCCGCGGACTGCAGTGCAGAACGGGTCACCTTGGCCGGGTCCAGCACGCCCATTTCGAACATGTCGCCGTAGACGCCGGTAGAGGCGTTGTAACCGTAGTTACCTTCGCCAGCCTTGACGTTGTTGAGCACGACAGAGGCTTCTTCACCGGCGTTGGTGACGATCTGACGCAGCGGCGCTTCCATGGCACGCAGTGCGATGGCGATACCGTGAGTCTGATCTTCGTTGTCGCCTTTCAGGTCGACCAGCTGACCCAGTACGCGAACCAGGGCAGTACCACCGCCAGGCACGACGCCTTCCTCGACGGCTGCACGAGTGGAGTGCAGGGCGTCTTCGACGCGAGCCTTCTTCTCTTTCATCTCGACTTCGGTGGCAGCACCGACGCGGATGACGGCAACGCCGCCGGCCAGCTTGGCGACACGTTCCTGCAGCTTCTCGCGGTCGTAATCAGAGGAGGTTTCCTCGATCTGAGCACGGATCTGGGCAACGCGTGCTTCGATATCGCCTTCGTTGCCGGCGCCATCGATGATGGTGGTGTTTTCCTTGGACATGGTCACGCGCTTGGCGGTGCCCAGGTGGTCCAGGTTGGCCTGTTCGAGGTTGAGGCCGACTTCTTCGGAAATCACGGTGCCACCGGTCAGGACAGCGATGTCCTGCAGCATGGCCTTGCGACGGTCACCGAAGCCCGGTGCCTTGACGGCAGCGACCTTGACGATACCGCGCATGGTGTTGACGACCAGAGTCGCCAGCGCTTCGCCTTCGATGTCTTCGGCGATGATCGCCAGCGGCTTGCCGGACTTGGCAACGCCTTCCAGCACCGGCAGCAGTTCGCGGATGTTGGAGATCTTCTTGTCGACCAGCAGGATGTACGGGTCTTCGAGTTCGACCGCCATGGTGTCCTGGTTGGTGACGAAGTACGGAGACAGGTAACCGCGATCGAACTGCATGCCTTCGACCACTTCCAGCTCGTCTTCGAAGCCACGACCTTCATCGACGGTGATGACGCCTTCCTTGCCGACCTTCTCCATCGCTTCCGCGATGATCTCGCCGATGCGAGAGTCGCCATTGGCGGAGATGGTGCCGACCTGGGCGATGGCCTTGGTATCGGTGCACGGCACGGACAGCTCACGCACGGCCTTGACGGCTTCGATGACGGCCTTGTCGATGCCGCGCTTCAGGTCCATCGGGTTCATGCCCGCGGTCACGCCTTTCAGGCCTTCGTTGACGATGGACTGAGCCAGCACGGTGGCGGTGGTGGTGCCGTCGCCAGCCACGTCAGAAGTCTTGGAAGCGACTTCCTTGACCATCTGGGCGCCCATGTTCTCGAAGCGGTCCTTCAGCTCGATTTCCTTGGCGACGGAAACGCCGTCCTTGGTGACGGTCGGGGCGCCGAAGGATTTTTCCAGTACCACGTTACGGCCTTTCGGACCGAGGGTAGTCTTGACCGCGTCGGCCAGGACATTGACACCACGCGCCATGCGCTTGCGTGCATCATCGGAGAAACGAACGTCTTTTGCAGCCATGTTTATCTCTACCTTTAATCAGTAAGTCGAAGCGTTGGAACCCGAAAAAGCTGAAACTCAGCCTTCCACCACGGCGAGGATGTCGCTCTCGCTCATGATCAGCACCTCTTCGCCGTCGATTTTCTGCTTCTCGACGCCGTAGCCATCCTTGAAGATCACGGTATCGCCGACTTTCACGTCCAGCGGGCGAACTTCACCGTTTTCGAGGATGCGACCGTTACCGGCAGCGAGAATCTCGCCACGGGTCGGCTTTTCCTGGGCGCTGCCGGGCAGAACGATGCCACCTGCAGTTTTCTGTTCTTCTTCCACGCGACGAACCACGACGCGATCGTGCAAGGGACGAATGTTCATTGCTCACGTTCTCCTGATGGTAAATCCCGCCAGCTCCCGTTCTTTGTCGGTGAGTCTGGCGTTCAATGGGGTTGCCTACCGAGTGTTGGGCCCCGCCGCTGGGGGCGTGGCCGTTATCCATTGCACCGCTTTTATGGTGGCGGGGGGACAGCTTTCAAGTAGGCGATCATAAAAAAATTTCAAATCGGCGCATCTTGTGCGTCGCATGAAAGCTACGCGCCCTGGCTGCAGCCTGTCTTCCGCAAGGTTCCGCTAGATGAATCAACGGCTTGAGTGTATCCGAGCCATTCACCGTTGGCATATAGCTGTCAGCCTCCAGACGGTGTCCATTGGTACAAGACGCCAGAGGGTGGTCATCGGCCAGGGTGAGCGTCGTTGCAAGGCGCAAGGGTTCGGGCGGGCAGCTCACAGAGCGCGACTCCGGTCAGTGACAGGCGCTGGGGCGGGGGTGATGCAGGGTAGGGACAGACGGTGCAAGGCTGTGCAGGGCCGGTCGGGACAGAACAGGACACAGAGTGATGGAGCCTGTGAAGCGAGATATCACGAATCAAAAAGGCCCGGCACTGGCGTTCCAGTACTGGGCCCATCGCTTTCAAGCATGATTCCCAGGCAGACGATTGCGCGTGGTGCCTGTGCGTGAGAAGGCGCTAGAGGCGCGGTTCGTCACGGCTGATGTAATCGCCTTCCAGCGGCTCGCCGGTCTGCTGGCTGCTGCCTTGCTGCCCCGCATGGTTGCCGCTTGCGTGCTGCTGATCGCCACTGTTGCGTGATGCGCTGTCAGCACGGGCGTCGGCTTCCCAGTCACCCGTGCGGGTGCTGCGCGAGCTTCCCGCAGCCGAGAAGCGCCCCTTGAAGAAGCGCGCGATCGCGCCATTGCCGCTCAGGCCGCGCGTCAACAGTCCCCGTGAGGCGGGGAGCAGGCACAGCAGGCCGAAGGCGTCAGACAGAAAGCCCGGTGCCATCAACAGGGCGCCGCCGAAGATGAGTGCTGCGCCTTCCATCAGCTCGCCGGAAGGCATCTCACCACGTTGCAGGCGTTCCTGGGCGCGCATCAGTGTCGCGCGACCTTCGCGGCGAATCAGATGCAGGCCGACGGCGCCGGTGATCAGCACCAGCGCCAGGGTCGGCAGCAGGCCGATCTGGCTGCCAAGACTGAACAGCACCACGAAATCCAATAACCCGAACAGGGTAATCACTAACAGTATGGGCATCGTCTCTCCCGAAGCAGGTAAATGGCAGGTTGCGCCAATGCGTCAAGGGTAAACCAGCCGCCGGATGGGGAACAGTCGAATCGGGCTCATGAACGGGCCATGATCTGCTGATGAGCTGCTGAGGGTCGGCGGCGCGGATGGCTGGCGCTGTAGGAGTAGCGGTGCCATGCTGCATGTTGCAGTGCACAATAGAGGGGCTGGGCAGAGAGAGCTGGACAGCGAGAGTTAGGCAGAGAGTGTCGGACAGGCAGAGCCCAGGCGTACGCAGGGGGCGGGCCGAGGCTCACTCATCAGCATTCTCTGTTTTCGCGCACGCTGTTGCTGGCGTGCGTTGACGCCGTCAGTGGGTTGCGTTGGCGGATCTCGCCTGCGTTGAGGCAGGACACGCCGCGATCTGTTGCACTGCATCATGAGAATTCACCGCGAGCTGGCAGCGGACGTCATCCCGAGGCATTCTCTGTCACGATGACGCTCAACACTGAAGGACGCGGTGCGGGACACTCGACACATAGATCGTGACGCTCGTACGGCATGCGGGCCTCGCATCCGGCAGACGTTCCTCACTGCCGGCAGACAACCTGGGAGACGGGACATGAAGCTTGACGACAAGGTCATCGCGATTACGGGCGGCGCTCGTGGGCTGGGGTTGGCCATGGCGCGCTATCTGGGCGAGAAGGGAGCGGTACTGGCGCTGCTGGACATCGAACAGGACGGCCTGGATGACGCCGTCGCGAGTCTGGAGGCTGCAGGCATCAAGGCGCAGGGTTTCGTGACCAATGTCGCGGAAGAGGACTCCGTCACGGCGGCCTTCTCGGCCATCAAGAGCGCATTGGGGCCGGTGAGCGGTCTGGTCAACAATGCCGGCATCACCCGCGATGGGCTGCTGATCAAGGCACGCGATGGCGTGGTGGAGAAGACCATGTCGCTGTCCAGCTGGCAGCAGGTCATCGATGTCAATCTGACCGGTGTCTTCCTGTGCACCCGTGAAGCGGCCAGCCAGATGATCGAGGCCGGCCAGCCGGGCGTGATCGTCAATATCTCCAGCATCTCGCGCGCCGGCAACATGGGGCAGAGCAATTACACCGCCGCCAAGTCCGGTGTTGCGGCACTGAGCGTGACCTGGGCCAAGGAGCTGGCACGCTACAGGATTCGCGTCGGAGCCGTGGCGCCGGGCTTCATCGCCACCGAGATGACCGCCGGCATGAAGCCGGAGATGCTCGACAAGATCAAGAGTGGCATCCCGATGCGCGACCTGGGGCGCCCGGAAGATATCGCCAGCAGCGTGGCCTTCATCTTCGACAATGACTACTTCACCGGGCGGGTGATCGAATGTGATGGTGGTCTGCGCATCTGACCCGATGGCTGGCGTCAGCCGATGAGACCCAAGCCCCCGCGATGGCAGCATCGTGGGGGCTTTCTCTTGAGGCGATGCATCCAGCGCAGGCCGCTGCGCGTACAAGTCAGTATTGCCGTTCATTGCTACAAGGAGACACGTCATGCAACGTCGCCAATTCATGGGGCTGGTGCTGGGGGCGGGAGCGATGCTGGCGCTGCCCAGACTGTCTGCCGCGCGTCCGGAGCTTGAGCTCGAGCGTGGCGCGGACATCACGCCGCTGACCCTCGAGGAAGACGAATGGCGTGCCCGCCTGAGCCCGGAGCAGTATCGCGTACTGCGCGAGGAGGGTACCGAGCGTGCGGGCTCCAGCGAGCTCAACAAGGAGCATCGCGAGGGGGAGTATCGCTGTGCCGGTTGTGATCTGGCGCTGTTCTCTTCTGCCACCAAGTTCGAGTCCGGCACCGGCTGGCCCAGCTTCTTCGATCATATCGAAGGCCGCCTTCTGACCAAGACCGACTACGGACTCATCTGGCCGCGCACCGAATATCACTGCGCGCGCTGCGGCGGGCACCAGGGGCATGTCTTCGAGGATGGCCCTGAACCCACCGGCCTGCGCTGGTGCAACAACGGTGTCGCGCTGCGCTTCGTGCCCGCGTGAGGCGCTTGGGAGGCATCCCGGTTGGCGCAGTGAGTGGCTAAAGCAATCTTGCCGCTTTGTGGTAACGTGACGACATCGTGATACAGACGGCCCGGTCGATTCCACGACCGGGCCGTCTGTATATTGCCGCATGAATTCTGCTGTAAGGGACTGACGTTTCATGGACGCTACTGCAACTGACGCTACCACCTCCCGTCCTGCACCGACGCTGTCGCCCGCTGCCACCACTCGCCGTATTCAACAGGCGCTGGCCGGTGAGCTTGGGGTGCGCGAAGAACAGATCACCGCCACCGTCGAGCTGCTGGATGGCGGCGCGACCGTGCCGTTCATCTCGCGCTACCGCAAGGAAGCCACCGGCGGGCTCGATGATACCCAGATGCGTCAGCTCGAAGAGCGCCTGCGCTATCTGCGTGAGCTGGAGGAGCGGCGTCAGGTAGTGCTCGAGTCGATCGCCGAGCAGAACAAGCTGAGCGCCGCGCTTGAGCGGGATGTGTTGGCCGCCGACAGCAAGCAGCGCCTGGAAGATCTCTATCTGCCGTATCGCAAGAAGCGCCGTACCAAGGCCCAGATCGCGCGTGAAGCGGGGCTTGAGCCTCTGGCCGATGCGCTGCTCGCGGACCCGACGCTGGAGCCGGAGGCTCAGGCGGCCGGCTTCGTCGCTGCCGACAAGGACGTGGCCGATACCAAGGCGGCGCTGGATGGCGCCAAGCAGATTCTGATGGAGCGCTTCGCGGAGGACGCCGCGCTGGTCGGTCGCCTGCGTCAACGTCTGTGGGACGACGGTATCCTCAGTGCGCGCGTCATGAAGGGCAAGGAGCAGGAGGGCGCCAAGTTCTCCGATTACTTCGAGCATGACGAGCCACTGCACAAGGCGCCCTCGCACCGTGCGCTGGCCATGCTGCGTGGTCGCAATGAAGGCGTGCTGAGTCTCGCGCTCAAGCTGGAAGGCGAGGACGACCTGCCGCGTCACCCGATGGAAGGCGCCATCGCGGCGCATTTCTCCATCGAGGATCAAGGGCGCGCCGCGGACCGCTGGTTGAAGGAAGTGGTGCGCTGGACCTGGCGCGTCAAGCTCTATACCCATCTGGAAAGCGAGCTGATCGGCCGCCTGCGCGAGCGCGCCGAGCAGGAGGCCATCCAGGTCTTCGCCGATAACCTGAAGGACCTGCTGCTGGCGGCGCCGGCGGGGCCCAAGGCCACGCTGGGGCTGGACCCGGGGCTGCGTACCGGCGTCAAGGTCGCGGTGGTGGATGCCACCGGCAAGTATGTCGATCAGGCCACCATCTATCCGCATGCGCCACACAATCGCTGGGACGCCTCGGTGGCCGAGCTGGTCAAGCTGGTCGAGCGGCATGACGTCGAGCTGATCGCCATCGGCAACGGCACCGCCTCGCGCGAGACCGACAAGCTGGCCGCCGACGTGCTGACGCGCCTGTCCGGCCGTCGTCTGCAGAAGGTGATGGTCAACGAGGCCGGTGCATCCATCTATTCCGCCTCGGAGTATGCGGCCCGCGAATTCCCGGACCTGGACGTGACCATCCGCGGCGCGGTCTCCATCGCCCGCCGTCTGCAAGACCCGCTGGGTGAGCTGGTCAAGATCGAGCCTAAGTCCATCGGCGTCGGTCAGTACCAGCACGATGTCAGTCAGGTGCAGCTGGGGCGCAGTCTGGAAGCCGTCGTCGAGGATTGCGTCAACGGTGTCGGCGTCGACCTCAACATGGCCTCAAGCGCGCTGCTGTCACGCGTCGCCGGCCTCAACACCACGCTTGCCGAGAATATCGTCGCGCACCGTGATGCCAACGGCCGTTTCGCCTCGCGTCAGGAATTGCTCAAGGTCAGCCGGCTGGGCCCGCGCACCTTCGAGCAGTGTGCCGGTTTCCTGCGCATCGCCTCCGGCAAGAATCCGCTGGATGCCAGTGCCGTCCACCCGGAGGCCTATCCGCTGGTCGAGCGCATCGCCAAGGCGCACGGGCGTGATCTGCCGAGTCTGCTGGGTGACAGCGCCTTCCTGCGCACCGTGAAGCCGACGGAATTTACCGATGAGCACTTCGGCCTGCCGACGGTGACCGACATCCTGCGTGAGCTGGACAAGCCGGGACGTGACCCGCGCCCCGAATTCCGCTTCGCCGAGTTCAAGGAAGGTGTCGAGACCCTCAAGGACCTCGAGCCGGGCATGAGGCTTGAGGGCGTCGTCACCAACGTGACTCACTTCGGGGCCTTCGTGGACATCGGCGTGCATCAGGACGGCCTGGTACACATCTCTGCCCTGTCGCAAAAGTATGTTGCCGACCCGCGTGAGGTGGTCAAGGCAGGCGATATCGTCAGCGTCAAGGTGATGGAAGTCGACATCCCGCGCGCGCGCATCGCGCTGAGCATGCGCATGAGCGATACTCCCGCCGAGAAAGGCGCGGCAGGCGAGGCGCGACGCGGCGCAGAGGGTGGTCGCGGTGGGCGCTCGCAAGGCGGCGGTGGCCGTCAGGAGCGCGGCGGTCGCGGCAGCAATTCTGGCGCGAGCGGCGGCGCGGCACCGGCCAACAATGCGATGGCAGCAGCACTGCTCAATGCGCGCAAGTCGAAATCATAAGCCTTGAAAGCATTTTTTACGCGCCCATAATGTGGGCATACTGACCTGACGCGAACGGTAGCTGCCGTTCGCGTCTTGCATGGCATCCGGTGCAGCACGCGGGCCATGGTCATCCAATTCGACCGGAGAGGCTGGGCTTCTCCCCATGCGAAAGGGTTCATACCTTGTCCGAGCAACTCGCGTCCGCCATTGCGCGACTCACGCCCCAGGCCCGTCAGGGTCTCTTCGGGCGCCTGCGCCGTGGTATCGAGAAGGAAGGCCTGCGGGTTACCGCTGGCGGTGACATCAGCCAGACGCCGCATCCGCGTTCTCTGGGGTCGAAGCTGACCCACCCGTACATCACCACGGACTATTCCGAGTCTCTGCTCGAGTACATCACCCCGGTGTTCACTCGTCCCAAGGAGTCGCTGGAGTTTCTGGCTGACCTGCATCGTTTCAGCTATCGCAACCTGGGCGATGAGCTGATCTGGCCGGCCAGCATGCCGCCGCGTCTGCACGGCAATGACAGCGTGCCGATCGCCGATTACGGCACCTCCAACAGCGGCACCATGAAGCATATCTACCGCAAGGGGCTGGATGTCCGTTACGGACGCATCATGCAGTCGATTGCCGGTATCCATTACAACTTCTCGCTGCCGGATGATTTCTGGAGCCTGCTGCAGGGGCTGGAAGGGGCAGAGGCGGAAGATGCGCGCGACTTCCGCTCGCGTCGCTATTTCGAGCTGATCCGCAACTTCCGTCGTCACAGCTGGATCCTGCTCTATCTGTTTGGCGCCTCGCCGGGCATCGATGAGAGCTTCCTTGACGGCGGCAATGATGATCGCCTCAAGCGTCAGGCGGACCGCAGCCTGGTCTCGGCCTACGCCACCAGCCTGCGCATGTCGGACCTGGGCTATCAGAACAAGGTGCAGGCGCAGCTCAAGATCTGCTTCAACTCGCTGGACAACTTCGTCGGCACCCTGCGTCACGCCATCGTCACGCCGTGGAAGGACTACGAGAAGCTGGGCGTCAAGCAGGCCGATGGCAGCTGGTCGCAGCTCTCCAGCAACATCCTGCAGATCGAGAACGAGTACTACTCCGACATCCGTCCCAAGCGTGTCACCCGGCAGAACGAGACGCCCAGCCAGGCACTGGAAGGGCGTGGTGTCGAGTACATCGAAGTGCGCTGTCTGGATCTCAACCCCTTCCTGCCGGTCGGGATCGACGAGACGCAGATCCGCTTCCTCGATACCTTCCTGATCTGGTGTCTGCTGACCGAGAGCCCGTGGATCGACGACGAGGAATGCGCCACGCTCGACAACAGCAAGCGTCGCGTGGTCGAGGCCGGGCGTGATCCGGAACTGACCCTGAGTGTCAATGGTGAAGAGCGTCGCCTGCGCGATCTGGCGGCCAGCATCATGGATGAGCTGGGCGAAGTCGCGGGCCTGCTCGACAGTGGTGACAAGACAGGCAGCGCGCACCGTGATGCGCTGGCAGCGCTCGCGCCGCGCTTCGACGATGCCCAGACCACACCGTCGGGCCGTCTGCTGACCAGCATGCTCGACAACGGCAGCAACTTCGTCGACGAAGTGCTGGCACTGGCCAAGGGTCAGGCCGAGCAGTTCAAGTCAGAGCCGACGGAGCGTGCGCGCGGCTATCTGCTCGATCAGCTGGTCGAGACCTCGCTGCAGCAGCAGGGCGATATCGAGAAGGGCGATCATCAGGATTTCGACACCTTCATGGCCGAGTACTTCGCGTCCGCCCATGGCACGCAACCGGCGTGATCTCGTGACGCAACGCCAATTCATGTTCAGGTCATCGCGACACGGCATGATAGGCATCAGTCGCTGATAGTGACGGATTCGGCTATCGCTTCATCATCGGCGCCTCAGGCTTGAGGCGCCGATGATGTATGTGGCCTGTGCAGCCAGACTGAGCGCGGCTGCGGGGCACGACGCGGTGCAAGCCTCAATGCAGTCGCAGGACCTTGATGGTCTTGCGGCTGTGTCATTTCTCACCCATGACTCCACTGGAGTTCCACCGGCAAGGACGGCAAATGACACAAGTGGACAAACAATCGGGGCAGCCGCCGGTAGCGCGCAAGGGCGGGCTTGCCCGCCTGGCGAGCTGGAGCGGGCGTCAATGGTGCCTGTTGGGAGCGCTGGGGTGCGCCTTTTTGCTGGGCGTGGCCTTCGTGCTGCAGTTCGCCTTCGATCTGGCGCCGTGTTCGCTGTGCATCTTCCAGCGCGTGGCGGTGGCCGTGGCCGGCGTCTTCTTCCTGCTGGGCGCCTTGCATGGCCCCGGACGCATCGGCACGCGTATCTACGCGCTGGGCGCACTGGCCGGCAGCATTGGCGCGGTCGTGCTGGCGGGTCGCCATATCTGGCTGCAGTCACTGCCGCCGGATCAGGTGCCGGCCTGTGGCCCGGGCCTCAACTACATGCTGGAAGTGCTGCCGGTATGGGACGTGATCACCCAGGTGCTCAACGCCTCCGGTGAGTGCGCCCAGATCAGTGCGCAATGGCTGGGGCTCTCGATCCCGCAGTGGTCGTTGATCGGCTTCTGTGGGCTGGCGCTGGTGCCGCTGGCGATGCTGTGGAGCAGCTTCCGCCGTTGAGGCAATATGCCCTGCCACCATGGTGGGGGGTTGGCAGCGTGCACGGCATGGAGGATAGTGGGTTGGCAGCGGGGCGAGCACCGGATGTCAGCCCCTATCGTTCGGGTCATGCCAGAGGAGGCGCCCATGCTGGAGGAATGCACCACTGCGGCGGAACGCTTTCGTGGCGTTCATCAGTTGGTTGATCGCTGGCTGGACCAGCGACGCGAGATGCTGGTCTGCTTCATGGATCTGCACGAGGCCTGCGTCAATGACCTCGAGCAGCTCGAGATGACACGCGTCAATCGCTTCATCGAGCTTTTGATGGACTACATCTCGGCGGGGCATTTCGAGGTCTATCCTCAGCTCAAGGAAGAAGGCCGTGTCTTCGAGGACACCGCGGCGCTGGCGGTCTGCGAGCAGCTGATGCAGCGTCTGGAGCCCTCCACCGAGCTGGTGCTGTCCTTCGATGAGGATTTCTCCAGTCCTACCCGCTGCCAGCACTATCGCGCACGACTGCCGGAATGGCTGGCCCGCCTGCAGCAGGGGCTGACCGAGCGTTTCGCGCTGGAGGATCAGCTGATCCAGCGTCTGCATGCGGTGCACGAGCCCATGGCCCAGTCGGCCCCGTCGGGCCAGTCGGTGTCCTGAGGCCGCCTCCCGCCAGGCACCCATCAACAGGCGCCCATCAAAAAGCCCCGCCAGCATTCGCTGGCGGGGCTTTTTGATGCTCATCCCGATGCGTGTCTCGAAAGAGGCTTACATCAGTGAGGAGGCTTCCGGACGCTCGATCTCGGTCAGTTCGATCTCGCCGGTCAGCAGATCACGCTCGAAGGTTTCCTTGTCGATGTTGAAGCCAAGGAATTCCTGCGCGAGATACATGTCCTTCTCGGCGTTGCCCAGACAGCTGGTGCCACCCGGTGACGGCGTCATGTTGAAGACGATGCCGGTACCCGGATTGATCTTGGCTTCGCCCATCACGAGCTTCTGCTTGCTCTTGTCGATCAACTGCGGACGAACGCCACCGAAGCCCTTGGCGAAGCTGACGTCCTTGACGTCCAGGCTCGGCACGATCTTCTTGATGTCGCCGTGGAACAGGCGCTCACGCAGCACCGGCACCTCGAACATGAAGTTCTTGAAGATGTAGTTGCGGATGTCGCGCACCTTCATCAGGTCCCACAGGGCCTTGACGACGTTACGGTCCATGCGCAGCACCTTGAGGAACTCCCAGAAGGTCTTGCCGTTGTAGCGCTCGAGCAGCGGCAGCATCAGGGCGGTCGGACCGAAGCGGGTCTTGCCTTCCACCAGCACGTCCGGGTCGCCGTGGACGGCGGCGAACGGCAGGTTCTCGTTCTGGATGGTGTAGACCTTTCCGTTGAGCACCTTCGGGGTGAAGTAGAAGGAGCCGGCCATCGGCAGGCAGGACTTGTCCAGGCCGTAACCCATCTTGTGGGCGAACAGCAGGGAGTGACCGCCGGCGCTGACCACGACATAGCGTGCGCTGAGCTCGCCCTTGTCGGTCTTGACCTTGTAGACGTCACCTTCCTTGCGGATGTCTTCCACGGCGGTCGAGAGGCGAACGTCGAAGTTCATGCCTTTCTCGGCCGCTGCCTTCTCGCCTTCGCTGACGAAGGCTTCCGACAGGGTGGTGTAGTTGACGGCGGTATATTCGTCGGTGGAACCCAGCGCGACGATTTCCTCGTCAGGACGACGACCTTCCACCACCTTCGGCTCCAGCTCGGCGATGTCATCACGCTCGAGCAGCTTCAGGTTGGGAAACAGCTGCTTGAAGGTGTCGAAACGCTTGCGCAGGAACTGGCATTCCTTGGCACCGACCGCCAGCACCATCTTCGGATACTTGTAGACGATGTGATCGCGCTCACTCTCGCTGAGCTTGGTGGCGAAGTTGACCACCATGCCCGCGGTGCGCTTGGTCACACGCGCCTTCTCGACCGTGTAGTTGGTCTCGATGTCGCCGCAGTGAATGGTCTGGGAGTTGTTGCGACCGTGCGAGTTGACGATCGCGACGTGGTCGTACTTTTCCACCAGGCCGACCGACTTGAGGTCGGTGTAGCGGGCGAGTTCATAGAGAAGGGCGGTGCCGGACACGCCGCCACCCACAATCAGGACATCGTATGTCGTTGAGGACATGGCTGCTCACGCTCAAGGTTGGTGAGGGACATCCCCCGGACCCGACCGGGATTCCGGAGGCCGTCCTGCCGTGACGGGGCAAAAGTTGCCGCACCAGGCTCGACGGTTCGATGGACACACATTATAGACACATCTTGTGCGAAATGATTCAGCAAATAAGGTCGACTTTATGGTGAATGCTTGTAGCCACATGAAAACCTTATAGCTGAAGCTGCTCGACCTTATGGATCGATAAAATCCATGTAAATCAGTCTGTTATCAGTCGCGAAGCGAAATGATACGCCAATCGCGCGCGTCAGCGGCGGCGCGTAGTTGCTCATCCGGGTCCACTGCGATGGCAGTATCGACACGCTCCAGCAGCGGCAGGTCATTGATGGAGTCGCTGTAGAAGGTGCTGCCATCCAGGGTGTGGTCACGTTCGGCCAGCCAGCTCTCGAGGCGGGTCACCTTGCCGGCCTGGAAGCTTGGGACGCCGCTGACGCGTCCGGTGTAGCGGCCGTTGACGATCTCGGGCTCGATGGCGATCAGCTCATCGACGCCCAGGCGGTCCGCGATGGGAGCGGTGATGAAGCGATTGGTGGCGGTGATGATCAGCAGGGTGTCGCCGCGTGCCCGGTGACGTGCCAGCAGTTCTTCCGCCCGCGGCAGGATGATGGGCTCGATCTTGGCGGCCATGAACTGCTGGTGCCAGGCCGCCAACTGCTCCGGACTGTTCTCGGACAACGGCTTGAGTGAGAAGGCCAGGTATTCGTGAATGTCCAGCTCGCCACTCTGGTAGAGCTGGTAGTAGCGCTCGTTGGCTTCACGATAAACGTTGGCGTCGACAGCGCCCTGTTCGACCAGAAATTCGCCCCAGGCGTGATCACTGTCCCCGGCGATCAGGGTATTGTCGAGATCAAAGATGGCCAGACTCACGGAAAACTCCTTGCTCTGCCCAGCCACACTCGGCTGGGCGACAGACACGGACAACAGAGCACGATAGGGTGCCGGCCCAGTGTTTGCGCGGGTGTACGGTGGCCGACGAGCAGTCTCGCACGGCCGTGTTGCACTGCAATAGCGTGAAGGCAGCGATTATTGCAGAGGTGCTCGGGCTTTCACACCGCCAAACCGCGTATTGAAGCGCTTTCAGCCTTTGTGGAAGAATGGTTTCAATTAACGAATCAAAGGTGACATCCGTGATCGACGCTGACGGCTTTCGCCCCAACGTTGGCATCATCATTGCCAACTGTGAGGGCCAGCTGCTCTGGGCGCGCCGGGTAGGACAGAATGCGTGGCAGTTTCCGCAAGGGGGCATCAAGCCAAACGAGACACCGCAACAGGCGCTGTTTCGTGAACTCGAAGAAGAGATCGGCCTGAAAGCTGAGGACGTCGAGATACTGGCCTGCACCCGTGGATGGCTGCGCTACCGGTTACCCAGACGCATGGTAAGAACGCACTCCCGACCGATCTGCATCGGTCAGAAGCAGAAGTGGTTCCTGTTGCAGATTCGCTGTCAGGACAACCGTGTAAGTGTGGATACCACGCCCAATCCTGAATTCGATGGCTGGCGTTGGGTGAGCTACTGGTATCCGCTGGGGCAGGTCGTGGCCTTCAAGCGTGAGGTCTATCGACGCGCCCTGCGTGAGTTGGCGCCGCGTCTGCAGCGTCTGGTGGACACCGAGCGGCTCAAGGCGCTCGCCGAGGGGCCATCGCTGCATGAGGCGCGGGGTGCCTGCGGGCCGTCTGGCGCCAGTGGCTCACCGGTCGCTACTGCCAACGCGGCGGCCAAGGGGCTCGATGGCACAGGTGCCGGTGACCCCGGGGCCGATGGCGCCAGCTCCGAGGGTCACGGGCGACATTCGTCCGGCTGATGGCGTTGATGGGCGCGGGTGGCTGAGCGTGGGTCACGCCGCCTTGGCTGAGCAATCACCTTCTCGACGTCTTCGATGCGCGAGATACACCATGCTTGAGGTACTCCATGCTTGAGGTGCTACGTCGTATCGTTCAGGAGGTCAATGGCGCACGTTCTCTGGACGCGGCACTGGCGACCATGGTGTTGCGCATACGCAAGGCCATGAAGACGGACGTCTGCTCCGTCTATCTGCTGGCACCGGAAAGCGATCGCTTCGTGCTCAAGGACACCATCGGTCTGCGCTCGTCGTCGGTGGGGCAGGTCAGTCTGGCACGTGGCGAGGGCCTGGTCGGGATGGTGGCGCTCAGAGAAGAGCCGCTCAATCTCGAGGATGCGCCCGCACACCCCCAATTCCGTTATTTCGAGGAGACCGGAGAAGAGCGTTTCTCCAGCTTCCTCGGTGTCCCCATCATCCATCAGCGTCGTGTGCTCGGGGTGCTGGTCATCCAGCAGCACGAGAAGCGCCGTTTCGATGAAGGTGAGGAAGCCTTCCTTGTCACCCTCGGCGCGCAGCTGGCGGGAGTGCTGGCCCACGCGCTGGCCACCGGGGCGTTGGGCAAGCTGGCTGGTACCAGCGGTCAGGCGACCTTCTCCGGCGTGGCCGGCTCGCCCGGTATCGCCATCGGCAAGGCCTTCGTGCTGTCTCCGCCTGCCGACCTGGACGCCGTCCCTGATCTGATCCCCACCGATATCGAATTCGAGATCGCACGCCTCAAGGAGGCGATCAACGCCGTGCGCGAAGAGATCCGCGTCGCGGCGGAGCGTCTCGCCAGTCGTATCTCCACCCAGGAACATGCGCTGTTCGAGGTCTATCAGCAGATGCTGGGCGACGCGGCGCTGGGGCAGGAAGTCGAGAAGCGCATCCGTGAAGGACAGTGGGCGCCGGCGGCGCTGGCCGATATCGTGCGCCGCCATGTGCAGTATCTCGAGCGTGTCGATGATGACTATCTGCGCGAAAGAGCCGCCGACATACGGGATCTTGGGCGCCGCGTGTTGTCACACCTGCAGGAAGAGGGTGACAGTGGTCCGATCGAATACCCGGAAAACACCATCCTCATCGGTCACGAGATCAGCCCCGCCACGCTGGGGGAAGTCCCGCGGGAACGCCTCAAGGGGCTGGTCGCGGTCAGTGGCTCGAGTACCTCGCATGTCGCCATCCTGGCGCGTGCGATGGGGATTCCCACCGTGTTGGGCATGGTGGATCTTCCGTTGTCGCGACTGGGCGGTGCACCGGTCATTCTCGATGGTCACCGTGGTCGACTGGTAGTGCGTCCCGAGCTTGAGCTCGGCGCCTACTATTCACGGTTGATCGAGGAGGAGCAGGCGTTGAGTGCGCTGCTGGAACAGGAGCAGGATCTGCCAAGCGTGACCCCGGATGGTCATGTTCTGCCGCTGATGGTGAATACCGGCCTGGCGCTGGATTCCGTCGCGTCGCTCAAGTCGCGGGTCGGCGGGGTCGGGCTCTACCGCACCGAAGTGCCGTTCATGATGAGTGATCGCTTCCCCAGCGAGCAGGAGCAGGCGCGTCTGTATCGCGAGCAGCTGCTGGGCTTTGCGCCGCTGCCGGTCACCATGCGCACGCTGGATATCGGCGGTGACAAGGACCTGCCCTATTTCCCGATCAACGAGGCCAATCCTTTCCTGGGCTGGCGGGGCATCCGGGTGACGCTCGATCACCCCGAGGTGCTGATGGTGCAGCTGCGGGCCATGCTGCGTGCCGCGGAAGGGCTGGACAACCTGCGCATCATGCTGCCGATGATCTCGGGAATCGAGGAAGTCGATGCGGCGCTGGCGCTGGTCAATCGGGCGCTGGTCGAACTGGCCGAAGAGGGCATCAACGTCTCGCGGCCGAGTGTCGGCGTGATGATCGAGGTGCCCGCGGCGCTCTACCAATTGGAAGCGCTCGCCACCCGGGTCGACTTCTTCTCCGTAGGCTCCAATGATCTCACCCAGTATCTGCTGGCGGTGGACCGCAACAACCCGCGCGTGGCGAGTCTCTACGATGCCTGCCATCCGGCGGTGTTGCGCGCCCTGGCGCGTCTGGCGGAAGAGTCGCGTGCGCTCAAGATGCCGGTGAGCGTCTGCGGTGAGCTGGCGGGCGACCCCGCCGGGGCCTTGCTGCTGCTGGGCATGGGCTTTGACAGTCTGTCGATGAATGCCCCGAGCCTGCCTCGCGTGCGTGCGGCCATTCGGCGGGTGTCGCTGAGTGCGGCGCAGGGACTGGTGGACGAGGTACTGTGTCAGCCCACCGCCGATGAGGTTCATGACCTGTTGCTCCACCGCCTGCAGGCCTGGGATCTGGCCCATCTGCTGCCGCCGCGCGACAACGCGCCTGTGGCACAGAAGGCTGGTGAGACGACTAGCTGAGTCGCCAGCTGCCGATATCTCCTTCCTCGTCGCTCCCCGTGGCGAGCAAGCGGGTCATGGCCCTGCGGCTGGCGATGGTATGGCCCTCAGGGCTGAAACGGCGCTCCAGCAGGGTCAATGTCTGCACCATACCAGACGGATCAGTCGTGTCCCTTGTCGGGTAGCGTTGCCAGCGCACCAGGGTCGAGGCCCGCGTGCCATATTCGGCGCTGACGATGAACGGGCTGGACAGCAGGGCTTCGCGTTCGGGCGTGAGCCCGGTGGCCGGTAGCTGAGTCGGCGCGGGCCGCCAGTCATCCTTGAGCAGGTCGAGCAGCGCGTCGTCGCTCAATGGCCGTGCGGTTGTCTGACCAGCACGGGCTGTCGGGTCGAGGAGGGCTGCCAGGCGGCCACTCAGGCGTCGTTGCTTGGGCCAGCCGGTCTCGGGATGGCCATTGCTCAGGCTATGGATGCCCGCGCCGAGGCGGCTCACCTCGGCCCCTTGCGGGCCATGATGCAGGCGCCACAACGCCTTGCCATCGCAGACCAGCAGGTTGCACCAGTCCACGGCCTCAAGCGTCAGCGCAGACAGCTTCTGTGCGTCCGCTCGCTCCAGTGCCGCGGGCACGCTCTCTCCCGCGACCAGTGCGCGCAACCAGTCTTCAAGGCGCCAGCGCGAGCATCGACCCAGCGCCTGACGCGCCGCGGCCGCGACCAGCTGGCCACGGCTGATGCTGGCCGTCGGGGCAGGGTGGTCCAGCTGGCGCACATTGGTCAGCGTGGCGAGGCTGCCGGCGGGGTGCATGACCAGCCAGCCGCCGCCGGCCACCAGGTCGCGTCCGCCGCACAGGACACCATCCGGCCACACGCAGAGCCCGGCGGTGGCGCGTGCGTGAAACTCATCCCGGTTGCCGATCAGTAGCAGGCATTCGCCCTGCGGCGAGTCCGGTTGCCAGTCAAATGCCATCAGGCACATGTCGCCACTCCATCAGGGGGTCGGGAGAAAATAGCGCCTCTGTCACGCTGGCACTGCATGACGCCTGACGGCGGCTTGCGTATGCTGCTGCTTTGTCTCGACAGCTTGCGCTGGTCAGCGGTCGGGCTTGCCGACGCCTCACCTACAGGATGCTTTCAGATCATGTTCTCGCGCCGTGCTTCCTCTGTCGAGCCACCGCCTGCGGTGGCGGTGGCTTCGAATGCCCAGAATCCCGCCAGTGGCCTGGAGAAGGTCTGGGCGCGCATGATTCGGCTGACGGCTGGCCCGCTGCTGCTGGCGGAGCTGGCGGTGGCGTTGAGCTTTCTGGTCGGGGCCGCCGTGGTCTGGGACAGCACGCAGCATGCCGCCGTCGATAGCGCGCTGGGGGAGCTCAGGCAGGAGCATGCGCTGGCCACGGCGCTGGTCAGCGAGCGTCTGGAAACCCAGCAGCGTCGCCTGCAGATTCTGGCGCGCTATGCACGGCGCCATCTCGACTTCGGCGCCAACGGGAGCAGCGCCTATGACGCTGGCCTGGACCAGTTCTCGCTCACCGAGCAGGGCCAGCTGTTCAGGCCGGTATCGCGTGGGGGAGCCGCACTCTACGGCGAATTCGCAGGGCCGTTGAGCGATGAGGATCGCGATGCCGGGCGGCGACTGATGCATATGCAGTGGCTGCTGTCGGACCTCTACTCGTCGGACCCCCTGATCTCACGCCTGTTCGTGAGCCTCGATAACAGCATGGTCATGCTCTATCCCTGGTTCAACGTGCTGGATGCCTTCGCGCCGGGCAGCGATTTCATGCCCTATACCGGGGTGTTGCCGGACACCGTGCGTCAGCTTGCCGAGAACACCGACAATGGTGCGGCGCGCGTGGTCTGGCTGCCGCCGCATCCGGGGCCTGCCGGTCTGCCGCAGATCACGGCGCTGGCGGAGGTCTCTCTCAGCAATGGCCAGAAGGCGCGTGTCGGGCTGGATCTCGCGCTGCCGCAGATGGAGGCGCGCCTGCTGCTGCCGGGGCATGCCCCCTCGGATGCCTTCTGGCTGGTCGATGACCACCTGAACGTCTGGGCGGCCAGCAGCAATGTCGGCGACGGCCATTCCCGGGAGCTGCCCGCGGATATCGCCCGCGCGATGGATACCAGCCTGCGCGGTGCCACGCTGGATGACCCGCACGGGACTCAGGTGGTGGTGTGGGACAGCTTGCCGGTCACTGGTTGGCGCCTGGTGTCCAGCACGCGACTCGAGGTGCCCGGCCAGGTGCCGCTGCTGACCCTGTTGCTGGGCAGTGGTGGCGCGCTGCTGCTGGTGTTTGCCGTCGTCATGCTCATCTTGCAATGGCGGCTCAGGCGCATGGACCAGCGCCTGGGGCAGCCCTTGGAGTGGTTGGCGCGCCAGAGCGAGCGTATCGAGAACGGTGAGGTGATGGAGGAGTACCCGCCGGTGGGGCGGCAGGCCTATCCGGCGGATGACATCCTGCGGCGTCACCGTGGGGCCGTGGCCTTGCTGCGTCGTGGTCGCGGCCATGAGCTGGATGCCTTGCCGCTGCCGGCCTTCGTGATGCGCCATGGACTGTTGGCGATGGCCAACCCGGCCTTCGAGAAGCTGTTCGGGCTGCTATTGCATGAGGCGCTGGGGCGGTCGGTGGGCAGCTTGCTGATGCTGGAGCCCAATCCCAGCGTGCCCAGCAGTCGTGAACTCCGGGTACATGACGCCGAGGGGCGCATGCGGCGCATGCGCCTGGAGCTATGTCGCTTCAACAATGACCCGGCGCAGGTGCTCGGCGTGATGATCGATGAGTCGGAGCACGATCAGGCCAGCCAGCAGTTGCTGGTCGCGCGTGACCGTGCCCGCGAAGAGGCGCGTCTGAAGAGTGATTATCTGGACATGCTGCACGCTGAGCTGACGCCGCCGCTGCAAGGCCTGGTGCGCAAGCTTGGTCAGCTCAGGCGTGAGCGTCATATCGAGGATGCCGAGCTCAGCCTGCTGCAGGGTCGCCTCGACAGCGTGGCGCAACTGCTGGACGCCCTGACCGAGCGCGAGGAAGTGGTACGAACGCCGCTGGAAGAGAATGACTTCTCGCCAACCGAGACGCTGGGGGCGCTGCTCGAGGACATGCAGCAGCGCCATCATGATGTCGGTTGCCCCTTCGAGTGGCAGCTGGGGCCGATGCCGGAGGCATTGCGCGGTGATGTGCGCCGCCTCGCGCAGCTGTTCGAGCATCTGGCGGAAGGCTGCATGCGCCACGAAAGCGCCAGTCATCAATCTCTGCTGCTTGAGCTGCAGCAAGCCTGTGAGCTGCCGGCCTGTCGCGATGCAGCGTTCTCTGCAGAGGGTTCCGACGACGAGGGCGCTGGCTGTTGCTGTCTGCGACTCGAGCTGCGTGGACATGTCGGGCTCGATATCGGTCATCAATCGCCCTCGAGCCTTGTCATGGCGCGGCGCTTGATCGACGAGCTGGGTGGTAGCTATCGCCAGATCAACCTGGACGACGAGCAGGCGCTGGAAATCCTGCTGCCGATGACATGGCCGGGCAAGCCGACCGAAACCCGCATTCTGGTGGTGGATGACGGGCCGGTGAATGCGATGCTGGCACGCACGGTGCTCGGTCGTCAGGGATTGTTGGTCGATACCGCCAGCAGCGGCGAAGAGGCGCTGGCCGCACGTGGCCAGCATTTCTACGCGCTGGTGTTCATGGATATCTTCATGCCCGGCATGGATGGCGTCAGTGTCAGCCAGCGCTGGCGCGAGCAGGAAGCCGCCGCCGGCAGTGAGCGGCGCAGTGTCATCATCGCGCTGACCGCCAATGCCAGTGAGGCCGATCGCGAGCGCTTCTTCGCCGCCGGGCTGGATGATTATCTGGGCAAGCCCTACCGGCCTCAGGCGCTGATCGACAAGGTCAGCATGTGGCTGCCTGACGTGACGCTGACGCCACGCGCGTCCGGCAGCGGCGAAGGTCAAGTATCAACAGACGGCTGACGGTCATGGCGCTGAGAGGCCCGGGCCACTCTCGGCAGACAGTCACCGCAATGCAGCATGAAAGGAGTCGGGTATGTGGTGGTGGTATCCCTTGTTGGGCGCAGTCGCCGGCATGATTGCGGGGTTGTTCGGGATTGGCGGAGGGCTTGTCATCGTGCCGGTGCTGGCCGCGGCCTTCGTGCTGCAAGGCGTCGCGCCGGAGGTGTTGATGCACCTGGCGATCGGCACCTCGCTGGCCACCATCGTGGTGACCTCGCTGTCGTCGGCACGGGCACATCATGAGCGCGGTGCGGTGCGCCTCGATTGGCTCAAGCGGCTGTTGCCGGGGCTGGTGGTCGGCACCGGGCTCGGCGTGGTGCTGGCCAGTGAACTGAGCGGCGAGACGCTCAAGCTGGCGTTCGGCGTCTTCGTGCTGCTGGTGGCGGCCAAGCTCGGGCTGGATCTCAAGGTGGGCCAGATGGCCCAGGCGCCCGGGCGGGTCGGCCAGTTCGTGGGCGGCAGTACCGTCGGCGTGATTTCCTCGCTGTTCGGCATCGGTGGCGGCACGGTGATGGTGCCGATGCTCTCCAGCTGGCAGGCGCGCATGACCGAAGCGGTGGGGACCGCCGCCGCGGCAGGCTTCCCCATCGCGCTGACCGCCGCACTGACCAACATCGTGGTCGGCTGGCATGCCCCCAATCTGCCGGAGCACGCCATCGGCTATGTCCATTGGGTGGCGTGGCTGGGCATCGTGCTGGCGTCCGTGCCGTTTGCGCGCCTCGGGGCGCGGCTGGCGCATGCCTTGCCGGCCCTGCTGCTCAAGCGCCTGTTCGCGCTGATCCTGGTCGTCGTCGGACTGCGGTTTCTGCTGGCGTGAGCGGGAATACGCTGCCTCAGGCAGGTCGTGTTCATGCTTTGACTGTTATGCTCTGCCCGCCTGAGAGGCGATGACTGCATCGCCCAGTGCGTTGGTAGAGCCCGACTTCCTCATTCAAGGTTTTCACATGTTGCAATATCCTGAGATCGACCCCGTGGCGCTGGCGCTGGGGCCCTTCAAGATTCATTGGTACGGGTTGATGTACGTGATCGGTTTCGCGGCGGCCTGGGGGCTGGCACGAGCACGTCGCGCACGCGTCGGCCTGAGTCAGGACGCGGTAGGCGACCTGATCTTCTTCGGCGCCCTGGGTGTGGTGCTGGGTGGCCGCCTGGGGTATGCGCTCTTCTATGGCTTCGACAAGCTGCTGGCGGACCCGGTGTGGATCTTCAAGGTCTGGGATGGCGGCATGAGCTTCCATGGCGGCTTGCTGGGCGTGTTGATCGCGATGCTGATGTTCGCGCGTCGCCATCAGCTGACCTTCTTCCAGCTGACCGATTTCATCGCGCCGATGGTGCCGATCGGTCTCGGCGCAGGGCGGCTGGGCAACTTCATCAATCAGGAGCTGCCGGGGCGCATCACCGATGTCTCCTGGGGCATGGTCTATCCGCTCTACGGGCCGGAACCGCGTCATCCCTCGCAGCTCTATCAGTTTGCACTGGAAGGCGTCGCGCTGTTCGCCATCCTGTGGTTCGTCTCGCGTGAACCGCGTCAGAAGGGCTTGATCTCCGGTCTGTTCCTGCTCTGCTACGGCTGCTTCCGGTTCATCACCGAATTCTTCCGTCAGCCGGACTCCCAGCTCGGCTTCATCGCCTTCGACTGGCTGACCATGGGCCAGCTGCTGTCGCTGCCGATGGTGCTGTTCGGGCTGCTGTTGATGGCCTGGTCGCGCGGTCAGGAAGTGGCGCAGCCGCCGGTGCCTCGCGCCTCCTGAGGGGCAATGCAGGCGTGAATACAGGGGGCATTCGGTGTAAACTGGCCCCCTGCCAGATACGCAAGAACGCGGCCATCGGGCCGCGTTCTTGCGTATCTGGCAGCGTCAAATATCGTCAAGTGAACGATTCGAATTCATGAAGAGGCTGGTGCAGGGCGATCCACGGCTCCGCTCGCCGCGCCAGCCTCTGACACGCCGTACGGACTCGCCACCATGCAACCCTATCTAGATCTGATGCGCCATGTGCTGGAAAACGGCACACAAAAGGGCGATCGCACCGGCACCGGCACCCTGAGTGTCTTCGGCCACCAGATGCGCTTTGATCTGGCCGAAGGCTTTCCGCTGGTCACGACCAAGAAGCTGCACCTGCGCTCGATCATCCACGAGCTGCTGTGGTTCCTGAAGGGCGATACCAACATCGCCTACCTGAAGGAAAACGGCGTGCGTATCTGGGACGAGTGGGCCGATGAGAATGGCGACCTCGGGCCGGTATACGGTTACCAGTGGCGCAGCTGGCCGAACCCGCAAGGCGGTTCCGTCGACCAGATCAGCCAGCTGATCGAGCAGATCAAGACCAACCCGGATTCGCGCCGCCTGATGGTCTCGGCCTGGAACCCGGCGCTGGTGGATGAGATGGCGCTGCCGCCTTGTCATGCACTGTTCCAGTTCTACGTCGCCGATGGTCGCCTGTCCTGCCAGCTCTATCAGCGCAGCGCGGACATCTTCCTCGGCGTGCCGTTCAACATCGCAAGCTATGCGCTGCTGACCCAGATGGTCGCGCAGGTGTGTGGCCTCAAGCCGGGCGAGTTCATCCATACCCTCGGCGATGCCCACCTTTACAGCAATCATCTCGAGCAGGCGCGTGAGCAGTTGACGCGTGAGCCGCTGGCGCTGCCGAAGCTGGTGTTGAATCCGGAAGTCACGGATCTGTTCGACTTCACCTTCGATGACATTGCCATCGAAGGCTATGAATCCCATCCGCATATCAAGGCGCAGGTGGCTGTATGAGCGATAATGAATTCTCTCCGCTGACGGCGGCGGCTGACACCGTCGTGCCCGTCGCGATGATTGCCGCCATGTCGGTCAACCGCGTGATCGGCGTCGACAACCAGTTGCCGTGGTATCTGCCGGAAGACCTGAAGTTCTTCAAGCATGTCACCCAGGGCAAGCCGGTGATCATGGGACGCAAGACCTTCGCCTCCATCGGCAGGCCGCTGCCCAACCGCCTCAACATCGTGGTCACGCGTGACAGCGAGTTCAGTCACGATGGCGTGCGGGTCTGCAGTGACCTGGCCGCCGCGCTAAGCATGGCGGACCACCACGCGATGATCGAAGGCGTGGACGAGATCATGGTGATCGGTGGCGGTCAGATCTACGCCCAGGCGCTGCCGGTGGCGACGCGCCTCTATCTCACCGAGGTTGCGGTCGAGATCGAGGGCGATGCCCATTTCCCGGCGCTGGATGCGAGCTGGCAGGAAGCGCAGCGCGTCCCGGGGGAGAGTGGTGAGGGTCTGCCGGCCTATGACTTCGTGCGCTTCGAGCGCCGCGACGTCTGAGCCACTGGCTGGCCGGCGTGACCTTTACAGTCAGCAGGTACTGACACAGACTGGTGCCAAACGGAACTGCCCATAGCGTGCAAGGGAGGCTCAGGCCTTGACGATGGATCGCCTCGAAGCGCTGTATTCTGCGCTTGAACATGAAGCCGACACACAGCGACAGCAGCGTGACACAGAGCGCCAGGCCCGTGCGGCCCTGGAGTCGGAAAATGCCCGCCTGCGCGATGCGCTGGCCCAGCTGGAGCAGCAGGGAACGTCTGCAGCCACGGCAGATGCCGATGCGCATCAGCGTGCCTTGGCAGAAGCCGAGCGTGCACTGGCCGCGGAGCGTCATGAGCGTGAGCAGCTCGCTGAGCAACTCGCGGCGGCGCGCCAGACACTGCAGGAGCAGCAGGCGCAGTTAAGCGCGGTGAATGAGGCGTTGCTGGCGCGAGATGCGCAATTGCGTGAACTGGTCGAGCAGGCTTCTGCGCCGCAATTCTCCACGAATGCGGAGGCGGGTCTGACAGCGCAGCAGGAGGCGCAGGCAGAACGCCTGGCCTCAGAGCGCCTGAACGTGAGTCAGCCGGCAGCTGCCGCGCAGACAACGACGGCTGCTGATTCGTCCGAGGCTCAGGCGTCGCAAGCCCAGACGCCGCAAGCTCAGGTACCGCAGGAGCAGGAAGCGCAGCAGCAGAACGAGGCTGAGCAGGGCGAGGCCCCGCAAGCACAGCAGGCTTCTCAGCCTGAGTCGGCGCCTTCTCCCCATGCGCTGCTCAAGCAGTGGTACAAGCGCTATCCGGATACCTTCTTCAAGGGCCACACCCGGCCGCTGAAGATCGGCATCCATATCGAGCTGCTGGAAAACGAGCCCTGGGATGACAAGCTGGTGCGACGCGCGCTGGCGGGTTATGTCCATCTGCCGCGGTATCTGAAGGCGGTACGGGCGGGCACGCAGCGCGTGGACCTCTCGGGTCAGTCGGTGGGTGCCGTGACGGAAGATGAGGCACGCCATGCCCGTCAGCAGCTCGATGAGCTGACGCGTCAACAGAAGGCGCGGGAAGAGCAGGCGACCGATCAGCGTATCAGCCACAAGCTCAGCGAGCTGATGACCAAGCACCGCCCCTGAACACAGTCCTCGAGAACCGTCCCTGAGAACCGTTCCTGAGAATGTGTTGGCAGGTGATGTGACAGCTGGTGAAGACGCTCGATCGACAATGATCGGTGCTAACAGACAAGGCCCCTGTGCGGATTCCCGCACAGGGGCCTTGTCGTTGGTGGGCGGAAATCCGCACAACTCCTCACAGATCGCCGGCGGCCCGCGGAATTCGGCTCACTTGTGCGCGAGTTGTATGCGAACTGTGCGTCTTCAACTTATTGAATTGTCTGGATTGTCTCGTCTATCTGGCGGCTGTGGCGCAATGCTCGCAGGGTCTCGGCTATCCCTGCTCGCGCCGCACCTCTGCGCGGCTTCGTGTCGGAGCCGCGCAGACGGGATATCGAATGCCCTACAAGACCAACAATATCCGCAATTCAAGAGGATTCGCCATGCGCCTTATCAAGCCAGCCCTGACCGCCCTGAGTGCTGCCATCCTGTTTGCCTCAGCGACGGCCATGGCCGACCCGATCACCATCAAGTTTTCCCATGTGGTGGCGGAAAATACCCCCAAGGGCCAGATGGGCAAGAAATTCCAGCAACTGGTGGAGGAGCGACTGGGCGACAAGGTGGAAGTCGAGCTCTACCCCAGTTCGCAGCTGTACGGGGACGACAAGGTGCTGGAAGCCATGCTGCTGGGCGATGTGCAGCTGGCGGCACCGTCATTGTCCAAGTTCCAGAAATATACCGATCAGCTGCAGGTCTTCGATCTGCCCTTCCTGTTCAAGGACATGGGCGCTGTCGAACGCTTCCAGAGCAGCGAGACGGGCCAGTCATTGCTGACGTCGCTGGAATCCAAGGGGTTGGTGGGGCTCGGTTATCTGCATAACGGCATGAAGCAGCTGTCCGCGTCATCGCCGCTCAAGACACCGGGGGATGCCGACGGCAAGAAATTCCGCATCATGACCTCCGATGTGCTCGAGGCCCAGTTTGACGCGGTGGATGCCGTCTCGCTGAAGAAGCCGTTCTCCGAGGTCTTCATCCTGCTGCAGACCAAGGCCATCGACGGTCAGGAGAATACCTACTCCAACATCTACTCCCAGAAGTTCTTCGAGGTGCAGCCGTACATCACCGAATCCAACCACGGCGTGCTGGATTATATGGTGGTGTCTTCGGCGCGCTTCTGGAATGGCCTGCCGGATGACGTGCGTGGTGAGGTCAAGTCGGCGCTCGATGAGGCCATCGTCTACGGCAACCAGCTCTCCGAAGCCAAGAACATGGAGGCCAAGCAGGCCATCATCGATTCAGGCCAGAGCGAGATCATCACGCTCGACGATGCCCAGCGTCAGCAGTGGGTCGACGCCATGAAGCCGGTATGGGGCGAGTTTGCCGACGACATCGGTCAGGACATCGTCGACGCCGCGGAAGCTGCTAACCAGTAAGCCATCAGGCCATCCATCACTTGCCCCATCTTGAGCGCCAGGACATCGGCGATCTCGCGTGGGGCAAGTGTCCTTGAGCGACATGAGGATTTTTGCCATGGCACTACGATGGCTTCACAAGGCGGAAGAGACGCTGTTCTCGCTGCTGCTGGTAGCGATGGTGCTGCTGGTCTTCGTCGAGGTGGTGTTGCGCTTCGTCTTCAATACCGGCATCAGCTGGTCACAGGAGGCCACGCTGTATCTGGCGGGCTGGTTCGTGCTGATCGGCGTGTCCTGGGGCGTCAAGCAGGGCGCGCACATCGGCGTGGATGTCGTGGTCAAGATGCTGCCGATGCTCTGGCAGCGCGTGGCGACCTTGCTGGCGCTGGCGATCTGCATGGCGTACTGCGTGATGCTGCTGGTCGGCAGTTATGAATATCTCTCGCTGATGAAGATGATCGGCATCGAGCTTGAGGACATCGCGATTCCCAAGTGGTACGCCCTCACCATTCTGCCCATTGCCATGTTGCTGCTGATGCTGCGCTTTGCTGTACTGGGCTGGAAGGTGATTCGTGGCGATGCCAGTGGCTTCGGCTTTCATGACGAAGGCGAGGACAGCATGCATCTGGTGCAGTCGGACGCGCCGGATGGCCAAGACAACGGCGATGCTGGCCGTGACAGTGATCAGGGAACACCACGATGACCATAGCCACTCTGTTTGCGCTGCTGTTCGGCGGCATCTTTCTCGGCATGCCGATCGCCTTTGCGCTGGGCTTCTCGAGTGTCACCACGATCCTGCTGTTTTCCAGTGACTCACTGGGGTCGGTGGCGATCAAGCTGTTCGAAGCCCTGTCGCATCACTACACCCTGCTGGCGATCCCGTTCTTCATTCTCTCCAGCACCTTTCTCTCGACCGGTGGCGTGGCACGTCGCCTGATCACCTTCGCCACCGATGCCATCGGCCACGTGCGCGGTGGACTGGCGATGGCCTCCGTATTGGCATGCATGCTGTTTGCCGCCGTGTCCGGCTCTTCTCCGGCCACGGTGGCGGCGATCGGCTCCATCGTGATCGCGGGCATGGTGCGCCAGGGCTATACCGAGTCCTTCGCGGCGGGCGTGATCACCAATGCCGGGACACTGGGCATCCTGATTCCGCCGTCCATCGTGATGCTGGTGTATTCCGCCGCCACGGAAGTCTCGGCGGCCAAGATGTTCATGGCAGGTCTGATTCCGGGCCTCCTGATGGGCGGTATTTTGATGGTCGCCATCTATATCGCGGCGCGGATCAAGAAGTTGCCGGCTCAGCCTTTCCCCGGCGTACGGGTGCTTGCGCGCTCTGGCCTGATCGCCATGGGCGGTCTGATGTTGATCTTCATCGTGCTGGGCTCGATCTATGGCGGCGTGGCCAGTCCCACCGAAGCCGCGGCCGTGGCCACGGTGTATGCCTGGTTCATCGCCGTGGTGGGCTATCGCGACATGGGGCCGTTGAAGAACGTGCCGTGGCGCAAGGGCAACGAAGCCTGGGGGAGTGCGGGGTTGCGCGCGCTGTGGCAGGTGCCTGCCGGGCTTCTGGGGTCCTTCACCGATCAGGAGGTCAAGAAGGTGGTACTGGATGGCGCGCGCGTCTCGATGATGCTGTTGTTCATCATCGCCAACGCGATGCTGTTCGCGCATGTACTGACCACGGAGCGCATTCCGCACACCATCGCCGAAACCATCATCGGCTGGGGGCTGCCGGCGTGGGGCTTCTTGATCGTGATGAATCTGCTGCTGCTGGCGGCGGGCAACTTCATGGAGCCCTCGGCCATTCTGCTGATCATGGCGCCAATCCTGTTCCCCATCGCGACGCAGCTGGGGATCGACCCGATCCATCTCGGCATCATCATGGTGGTCAACATGGAGATCGGCATGCTGACACCCCCCGTAGGGCTGAACCTCTTCGTGACGGCGGGGATCACCGGCAAGCCGATGACCTGGGTCATTCGGGCAGCATTGCCGTGGTTGTCGCTGTTGCTGCTGTTCCTGGTGTTGATCACCTATGTGCCGGCTATCTCGCTGTTCCTGCCCAACTGGTTGAGCAGTTGAGGATCACTGCCTGCTGACAAGGTGCGATGGAAAGATTGATTGATGACAGAGCTTGATGACAGAGCTTGATGACAGGGAGGGCGACTGGGCTTGTTGACTGGATTTGATGATTGAGTTTGATGACCGATATTGATAGCAGACTCATGAATGAATCATTGGCACAGGGACGGTGCCTTTCATGAAGATAAAGCTGAGAGGAAACCACAACTTGGCATCAGACAAGCACAGCAGTTGACGGGTATTCGTTCTGCGACTTTTGTCGCAAGCGAGGTTTTTCCACAATGAATCCGGGATTAACGCTCAGCGATGCGCTCGGTGATGCAGGAATCCGCGTCAAGACGCATGGTTGTCATGAATCCTTCATTCTTGAGCCCTAGAGTATGCTCACGCCAGACAACCGACCGATGGATAGGTTCAGGAGTGGTGATCGAAAACAGTGTTTTTTTCTGTTGCACATCCTGAAAGCCCGGTATATGGTTTCCCTGCGAGCATTGGATAATAACTAGGCCACAGAGTTTTAGAGGCGTCATCAAGCGCCCGGAACCTTGGTCACTGCCATCGGCAGACACGATCGAACAGTTAACGCTAGTTAAGGAACTATCGCGATGAAAAAGACACTTCTGGCTACTGCCATCGCCGGCGCTGCTGCCCTGGCTGCTACTTCTGCTTCCGCTGCTACTGTCTACAACCAGGACGGTACCAAGCTGGACATCTACGGTAACGTGCAGCTGGCATACACTTATGTCGACCAGCTCGGCGGTGATCCGGAAAGCGAACTGGGTGACAACGGTTCTACCTTCGGTGCCAAGGGCGAGCACAAGATCAACGACGATATCGTTGGTTACTTCAAGGCTGAGTGGGAATACGACGCTGACGAATCCAAGGGCGGCGGCAACGGCCTGAACGATGGCGACCAGTCCTACGTCGGTGCCAAGGGCTCCTTCGGTGACGCGCGTATCGGTTCCTGGGATCAGCTGATGGATGACTGGATCCAGGATCCGATCTCCAACAACGAATACTTCGACCTGACTGACTCCAGCTCCCAGATCACTGGCGACAGCCAGACTCGTGAAGGCAACAAGCTGCAGTACATGTCTCCGGTCATGGGCGGCATGCAGTTCGCCGTCGGTTCCAACTTCGAAGGCGATGGCGAAGACGAGAACATCACCGATTCCAATCAGGCGTCCTTCTTCGCTGGTGCCAAGTACACCGTCGGCGGTTTCTCCCTCGCCGCTGTGTATGACAACCTGGACCAGTTCGAAGCCACCAACGGCAGCGACATCGGTGACCAGTACGGTATCACCGGTCAGTACACCGTCGATGCCCTGCGTATCGCCGTCAAGGCTGAGCGTTTCGCGGGTGAAGAAGATGACACCGACGTCGACTACTACGGTATCGGCGCGCGTTACGGCTACGGCATGGGCGACGTCTACGGCGGCTACCAGTATGTCGACGCTGAAGACGCTTCCACCGTGGCTACTGAAAACGGTGGCGACGACAGCTTCAACGAATTCAACCTGGGTGTGACTTACAACATCTCTTCCGCGATGTACACCTACATTGAATACGCCCAGTACGATCGTTCTGGCGATGCTAGTGACGGCGCTGCAGTCGGCATCTACTACGGCTTCTAAGACGTCTTCAATCGTCTAGCAAGCTAACGAAAGCCGGTCCCTCAGGGCCGGCTTTTTTACGTCTGTCTCTTCTGTGATGACTGACTCCCTGTCCGATGAAGGGAGGGTAGCCAATGCGCAAGCATTAGCGTCATGGTCACGAAAAAAGCCCCTTTGATCTGATGATCAAAGGGGCTTTTATCATGCGCCTCTCAGGGAAATGATGGCGCTGGCGGATAACCTGTCAGCGCAATTATCCGGCCATCATTTCATGGCGTCGAGATCTTCACGCTTGGGCAGTGCGGCATAGGCGCCCGGGCGAGTCACGGCGAAGGCACCGCAGGCTGCAGCACGCTCCAGTGCGGCGTTGAGATGACTCTCGTCTTCGCACCAGTCGCTCAGGTTGTCGGCATTGATGCCGGCTTCGCTGAGGGCTGACAGGAAGCCGCCGATGAAGGCGTCGCCACCGGCCGTGGTATCGACCGCCTTGACGGTGGGCGGCGTGATGCTGACGGTCTCGATGTCGCCGCTCTGCTTGCGCACCAGGGCACGGATCACGCCCGGGCCATCGGTGAGCACGATCAGGCGCACACCGGCTTTCAGGCGCGCTTCGAGCCAGTCGGTCTGCGGCTGACTGCCGGTCAGTGCCTCGACCTCTTCCTGGGACAGCTTGAGGATATCGGCGTTGTCCAGCAGGCGCGTGACCAGGGTCACATCGACCTGCTGGTTTGGCCACAGGTTGTGACGCAGATTGGCATCCACGCTGACCAGAGAGCCTGCAGCACGTGCGCGTGACGCCAGCACGAAGCTGGTGTCCGCGATGCCGGCGTCGGTCAGGCTGTTGCTGCACAGGTGGAAGATGGCGGGGGTCGCGAACAGCTCAGGCCCGGCGTGCTCCGGACGGAACAGCAGGTCAGCGGCCGGCGGACGATAGAAGTCGAAGCGGCGTTCACCCTCTTCATCGCGAGACACGAAGGCGAGTGCGGTGCGCGCATGGCTGGTGCGCTTGACGTGATCCATCTGCACGCCATGAGCGCTCAGTTCGTCGTGCAGGAAGTCACCGAAGCTGTCCTGACCCAGCATGCCGACGAAGTGACTCGGCAGGCCGAGACGGGCACAGGCCACCGCGACGTTGGCCGGTGCGCCGCCCGCGTAGGGCGTGAAGGTTTCCTGCTCGACGGCCTGGCCGCCGAGCTTGTTGGAGAGCATGTCGACGAGCGCTTCGCCGAACGCGATTACCGGAGTCATCAGGAGGAGGTTTCCTTGCGAGTGGTCGTCGTGGAGCCTTTGGCTTTCTTGCCCGGCTTGTCGTTGCTGTCATCCGCCTGGGTGGCGCCACCGGCAGGGAAGTGCTCGCGGACCAGCGCCAGCAGGCCCTGGGTGGACGGATCGAAGGCCTTCACGTCGGTATCGATACGCGCGCTGATTTCCCCGGCGATGCGCTTGCCGAGCTGCACGCCCCACTGGTCGAAGGAGTTGATGTTCCAGATCACGCCCTGCACGAAGACCTTGTGCTCGTAGAGGGCGATCAGTGCGCCGAGGTTGCGCGGGGTCATCTCATCCAGCAGCAGGGTGCTCGACGGGCGGTTGCCCGGGCAATTGTAGTGCGGATCGAGGTTGCTGCCATCCTGGCTGCCTTCCATGAAGGCGTTGGCCTGCGCCAGCATGTTGGTGATCAGCGCGAAGTGGTGCTCTTCGGTACCCGGCTCCGGCTTCAGCGAGGCGATGAAGTCGATGGGCACGTAGCGCGTGCCCTGGTGCAGCAGCTGGAAGAAGGCATGCTGGCCGTTGGAGCCGGTCTCGCCCCACACGATCGGGCCGGTCTTGTAGTCCACCGGACGGCCGAAGATGTCGACTGACTTGCCGTTGGATTCCATGTCCAGCTGCTGCAGGAAGGCGGGCAGCTGATGCAGGGCCTGGTCGTAAGGCACGATGGCTTGGGTCTCGGCGCCCATGAAGTTGATGTACCAGATGCCGATCAGCGCCATCAGGACCGGCATGTTCTCGGCCATCGGCGCATTGATGAAGTGCTGGTCCATCTCATGGGCGCCTTCCAGCAGCTCCATGAAGCCTTCATAGCCGATGGACAGGGCGATGGGTAGGCCGATGGAAGACCACATGGAGTAGCGACCGCCAACCCAGGCCCAGAATTCGAAGACGTTCTCTTCGCGAATGCCGAATTCCTTGGCCGCCTTGCGGTTGGTGGAAGCCGCGACGAAGTGGGCACCGACGTCGGCATCCTGACCGGCGTGCTCCAGGAACCAGCGGCGCGCCGTCTTGGCGTTGAGCAGGGTTTCCTGGGTGGAGAAGGTCTTGGTGGAGACGATGAACAGCGTGGTGGCAGGATCCAGGCGCTTGAGCACCTTCTGGATGTGGTTGCCATCGACGTTGGAGACGAAGTGGAAATTGATTTCCGGGTGGCGATGCTTGAGCAACGCACGGCAGGCCATGTTGGGGCCCAGATCGGAGCCGCCGATGCCGATGTTGACCACGTCGCGAATCCGCTGGCCGTCGAAGCCTTTCCACTCACCGCTGCGCACGGCTTCCGAGAAGGCGCGGATCTGCTCGCGCGTCTTGTGGATTTCCGGCATCACGTCCTTGCCATCGACGATGACCGGCGTGTTGGTCTGGCTGCGCAGTGCGGTGTGCAGCACCGGGCGATTCTCGGTGACGTTGATGATGTCGCCGGAGAACATCTGCGCGCGACGTTGAACGAGTGCAGAGTGCTCAGCCAGTTCGACCAGCGCCTCCATCACCTCATCGGAGATGTGGTGCTTGGAGTAGTCGAGAAACAGGCCGCCGACGCGCAGGCTCATCTTCTCGAAGCGCTTGGGATCCGCCGCGAAGTAATCGCGGATGCGGTCGTTGCGGGTCACCTCGCCCAGCCGGGTCAGCGCCTGCCAGGAAACACTACGGGTCAATTGCAGCATGGAAGTGTCCATCGTATGGGTTGTTGAAGTTCATCGGGGCGGGTCGCATTCTGTGGCGGCCCGACGCACGCTTGCAGGCGAGGCGAAAGTCACTGTCAGTCGGGAGTCGTGTGGATGACACGATTCAGGCGCCGAGAGCTCTCGGTTGGCCGACAAGGTGCGCAAGGTGCCGGCCACGCCGTGAGTCGCGTGGCCGGCTGTCATTCACTCGCCGCTTGCCTCATCACCGCTCAGCGGTGAGATGTGCTGAGCCAGCAGATGCTGAGCGCCCGGCGGCAGCCAGACCGGATCGAGTCGCGTGCAGGCGGTCTCGACACACAGGAAGCTGCGCGCATTCTCGACGCTGGTGTCGGCCGGCGGCGCGTCACCGGGATGCCAGACCACCGTGGAGTCAGAGCCCTGCTTGGCGATGCGCAGCTGACGCTTGCCGTCCTCGAGCACCTGAACCTGGCTGGTCTGGTAGATGCGGTCCAGCGGGCCGCGCACGCCCAGTTCGCCCTGCTGGTCGAAGCGCGAGAAGTCCTGGCTCTTGTCCAGGTAGCTGGCGCCGGCCAGACCAGTGACGCGACACTCGAAGGCATTCGCCACTGCGAAGTAGGTATGCAGCGCGCCGGTCATCTTGATCGGAGCCTCGCCACGGTTTTCCGTGATCAGCTCGACCTTGAGGAAGCGGCGGCTGGCAAAGATCACCACGCGCGGAGAGAGGGCGGCATGCAGCGCTGAGACCGGTGAGGCATGGATCTCGACGCCTTCCTCTTCCTCGTCCACCGCATCGATGCGCCAGTCGGCCTTGCGAGCGGGGCCGTGCAGTTCGCTTTCGCCCTCGGGGAACTCATCCGCGAACCAGGGCCAGCACAGCGGAATGCCGCCGCGAATGCTGCCCGGCAGGGCGGCGGGCGTTTCCGTCACCCACAGCCAGGGAGAGTCGCCCGTCGGCTGATAGTGCAGCACCTGAGCCCCCTGGTGGCAGACCACCAGCTCGCCCCACTCCTGGTTGAGGATCAACAGCGAGCGGCCCTGCCATTCGACAGTGCGTTGGCCAGCGGTGTCGGCGATCAGTGCGCGCAGACTTTCGGGGATCATCTCGAGCTACCTCGATGGTTCAGGAGGTTGCGATGCATCATGCCACCTCTTCATTGTGCAGAGCCTCGGCGGCGCCCAGCAGGCCGGTCCACGGCGCGGTCACCACCCAGGTGGGTATCGCGGCATTGTAACGGCTCAGACGATTCTTGTCGGTGAAGGCGTGGCGGAAATCGCTGCGTATCAGCAGATCCAGGTTGCGCGGCAGCACGCCACCACACAGATAGACCCCGCCGCGCGCCCCCAGCGTGAGTGCTGCATCGCCGGCGACCGCGCCAAGAATCTTCATGAAGCGCATCACGGCATCAAAGGCGAGGGCATTCTGCGGTTCATCGTGATGCAGGTGCTCATGCGCTGCCTGGCTGACGCTGGCCGCACTGTCGAGGGGAGTCGGCAGGCCGCGAAGCTCGCCCAGGGCCTGATAGATCTCGAGCATGCCCTGGCCACACAGCAGGCGCTCCACCGAGACGCGACCATGGCGACGGCGGAAGATGCCGAGCAGGCCATCCTCGATCTCGTCGGTGGGGGCGAAGCTTGCATGCCCCCCTTCGGTCGCGAGAGGAATCCAGTTGTGCGTGCCGCGCACCAGACCCGCGACACCCAGGCCGGTGCCGGGGCCGATCACCAGGCGTGGCGAGGCCGCATCGCCACTACCTTCGGTGAGCTCCTCACCGATGGCCAGACGTTCGCTGGCCTCGATGTGGGGCACGCCCAGCGCCATGGCGGTGAAATCATTCAGGCACTTGAAGCGCTCAAGCCTCAATGATTCGCGCACCTCGCGCTTGAGAAACGTCCAGTGATTGTTGGTCATGCTGACGCGTTCATCATGCACGGGGCAGGCGAAGGCCAGGCAGGCCTCGACGGGTTGCTCGGCCTCTGACAGGCCCAGCATCCGATAGTAGGCCTGGATGGCCTCCTCAAGCCCGGCATGCTCGGCGCAGGCGAGCGTCTGGATGTGCTGCAGGGTGTGGCTGCCCGGCTGGACGAGTGCCAGCCGGGCATTGGTGCCACCGATATCGCCTACCAGAGCAAGGCGATGGGAGGTGTCGCGGGTCATCGTCCGGCATCCTTCCTTTGCGTCAGTGCCTCAGGAGAGTGACAGGGTGCGCCCATCACATCAGGTCGTGGCCGCTGCCCGGCAGGTCGCCGTAGCCAGCAAAGCTGGAGGCGCCTTCCTCGGCACCGCCGACCAGTGAACGCATGCCGGAGAACAGCTCGCGGCCCAGGCCGTGATGATAGCTGTCGCGAGTGATGGTCTCGGCCTCGCGCTCGGCCCATTCGGCTTCATCGACCAGCGCCGTGAGGGTGCCGGCATTGGCATCCAGGCGGACCACGTCACCTTCGCGCAGGCGTGCCAGCGGCCCGCCGTCGAGCGCTTCAGGCGTCATGTGAATGGCGGCCGGGACCTTGCCCGAGGCGCCAGACATGCGGCCATCCGTCACCAGTGCGACCTTGAAGCCGCGGTCCTGCAGGATGCCGAGGTAGGGCGTCAGCTTGTGCAGTTCCGGCATGCCGTTGGCACGCGGGCCCTGGTAGCGCACCACGGCGACCATGTCCTGCTCCAGCTCACCGGCTTCGAAGGCGGCCTTCATCTCATCCTGGTCACTGAACAGCTTCACCGGCGCCTCGACGAGACGATGCTCTTCCTTGACGGCAGAGACCTTGATCACGCCGCGGCCGAGGTTGCCGTCCAGCACGGTCAGGCCGCCTGTCGGGGCGAACGGGTTGGCCACCGGACGCAGCACATCTTCGTCGAGGCTGTCGGTAGGACCGTCCTTCCAGACCAGCTTGCCGTTCTCGAGGAAGGGCTCGCGGACATAGCCGGCCAGGGTGCCACCATCCTGGGTGGGGATGTCGTGGAGCAGGCCCGCCTTGAGCAGTTCACGGATCAGGAAGCTCATGCCGCCGGCCGCCTGGAAGTGATTGATGTCGGCCTGGCCGTTCGGATAGATGCGCGTCAGGCTCGGCACCACCGCGGAAAGCTCGGTGAAGTCATCCCAGGTGATGGTCACGCCCGCAGCGCCGGCCATCGCGACCAGGTGCAGGGTGTGGTTGGTGGAGCCGCCGGAAGCCAGCAGGCCGACCATGGCATTGACGATGGCGCGGGCATCGATCTGGCGATAGAAGGGACGGTAGTCGCCGCCGACTTCGCTGTTGCGGATGGTCTGCTCGGCGGCGTGACGCGTCAGGGCTTCGCGCAGCGGCGTGCCCGGATTGACGAAGGACGCGCCCGGCAGGTGCAGGCCCATCAGCTCGACCATCAGCTGGTTGGAGTTGGCGGTGCCATAGAAGGTGCAGGTGCCCGGGCTGTGGTAGGACGCGGACTCGGCTTCCAGCAGCGCATCGCGGCCGACCTTGCCTTCGGCGAACAGCTGGCGGACACGCGCCTTCTCGTTGTTGGGCAGGCCGGAGGGCATCGGGCCGGCCGGCACGAACAGTGTCGGCAGGTGGCCGAAGCGTGCGGCGGCGATGAACAGGCCCGGGACGATCTTGTCGCACACGCCGAGGAACAGGGCGCCATCGAACATGTTGTGCGACAGGCCGACAGCAGCGGCCATGGCGATCAGGTCGCGGGAGAACAGCGACAGCTCCATGCCCGGCTGACCCTGGGTCACGCCATCGCACATCGCGGGCACGCCGCCGGCGAACTGGGCGGTGGAGCCCATCGCCTGGACGGCTTCCTTGATGATGCGCGGATAGTCCTCGAACGGCTGGTGGGCGGACAACATGTCGTTATATGACGAAATAATGCCCAGGTTGGCCGAGTTCATCAGCTTGAGACGATTCTTGTCGGTCTCGCCACAGGCGGCAAAGCCGTGCGCCAGGTTGCCACAGGAGAGCTCGGAGCGGTGTACACCGCGGCGCTGCTGGCTTTCCATCAACTGCTCATAGGCGGCGCGGCGTTCGCGGGAGCGGTCGATGATGCGCTGGGTCACGTGCTCTACGGTCTGGTTGACTGACATGCTCTTACCTCATGTATCAGGCGGCGCAGGGCGCCGAGGCTGGCGAAAGAAAGCGTTTCCCGCTGTGTGGGCGTGCTGCTATCCGGCGACGCTATCCAGTGGTGATGGCGGTGTAAAGCCTCTGGCCTCACTCGTGTCGCGTCGTTCGGTTACCGGGGTAGCCTACAGTAGCGCGTCATGGCGCTCGAGAAACGGTTTTGTTCGGAATATTCGGTAAATTTAACAAAAAAACTGCTTGAAGACTGGACGACTTTCGGCCAAATTATGGGAAAAGCGTGTAGGATAATTTCACGGAACACATTGCAAGCTTTCGTTCCTGGATCAGGTCTGGTCCTGCACCCGCCATACGCCACAGGAGTTGAGTCATGACATTACGCGTCGCCATCAATGGTTTTGGTCGCATCGGTCGCAACGTGCTGCGTGCGCTGTATGAAGGTCAGTACAACGATCGCATCCAGGTCGTCGCCATCAATGATCTGGGTGATCCGAAGCTCAATGCTCACCTGCTGAGCCGCGATACCGTCCACGGCCGTTTCGCCGAGACTGTCTCGCACGACGAAGAGAATCTGTTCGTCGGTGACGACAAGATCCGCATCCTGGCCGAGCGTGACCCGGCCCAGCTGCCGTGGTCCAGCCTGGACATCGACCTGGTGATGGAATGCACCGGTCTGTTCACCAAGCGTGCTGCCGCTGCCAAGCACATCGAAGCCGGCGCCAAGCGTGTGCTGATCTCCGCGCCGAGCGGCGATGCCGATGCGACCGTCGTGTTCGGCGTCAACGAAGATGTGCTGAAAGCCGAGCATCAGGTCGTTTCCAACGCGTCCTGCACCACCAACTGCCTGGCGCCGGTCGCCAAGGCGCTGAATGATGAAGTCGGCATCGAGAACGGCCTGATGACCACCATTCACGCCTACACCAACGATCAGAACCTGTCGGATGTCTACCACTCCGACCCGTACCGTGCCCGCAGCGCGACCCATTCCATGATCCCGACCAAGACCGGTGCCGCCGCGGCGGTGGGTCTGGTGCTGCCGGAACTGAACGGCAAGCTGGATGGTCTGGCGATCCGCGTGCCGGTCATCAACGTGTCGCTGGTCGATCTGACCTTCACCGCGTCGCGTGATACCTCCATCGAAGAGATCAACGCCATCGTGGCCAAGGCCGCCGAAGGCTCCAGCGTGCTGGCGGTCAACGAGCTGCCGCTGGTGTCCATCGACTTCAACCACGATGCACACTCTTCCACCTTCGACAGCAATCACACGCGCGTCAGCGAAGATCGCCTGGTCAAGGTCATGGCGTGGTACGACAACGAGTGGGGCTTCTCCAACCGTATGCTCGACACTGCGCTGGCAATGCAAGCCGCCAAGTAAGCGCTTGGTGAGTCCCGTGCGGCCTTTGATCCCTCATTGATCAACCGACAAGGCCGCGCGGGACAGCAAGAATTCGGGGGCCTGTCAGTCTGTCGGCAAGACAGGAGGGCAGGCTCCCAACAGGTGAGGATGAGTGGCCCGAGGATTCTCGCGTCGCGCTCAGGCTCCACGGACAAGGCAATGCCATTCGTCCCCTTTGAATCGGTGGTCGGTCAGGGTTGGCGCCAAGACCGGCTTCGATGCTGCTCGGAATGACATCGCGTCATCCATTTTTGAACCTCTCCCAATGGGAGAGGTTTTTTTTGCGCACCACGAAAGTGCGGGAGGCGCTTCAAGGCGCAAAGTGTCGTTGTCTTGCGTCAATGGCGTGACCTTATGGCAACTTTTCTGAGCACGATCGCGACAGAGTTGGGTCAGGTGGTGTGAAACGTGCACTGATACGTCGAGAAAGGTGGTCAACATGTCGTCATCGTAATTCACGGTCGAGTGAAATTAGCGAAACTGTGGCGGTGTGTTACACTTCGCACCTGTTGGCCTTGCGTCTATCGGTGAGCCAGGTCATGACAACGTCAAATCATGCAGGCGGCCATATGGCCTGCGAGTGATCCATTGTTGTGCGCAATTCAGGGAAGGTATTGCCACACTGCCGCACACTCTCCGGCAGTTATCTCGACTTCCACAGCAGGCTGTCTCAGATGCACGATGCCATCCGCGAAGCTCATGAATTGATCGGTGCTACCTTGCGCGACCCGCGTACCCAGCGCGAGGGCAAGGTCGTGGGTATGGACCTGGGGCGTGAGCAGCCGGCGATCTATGTGCTATGGCAGGAAAGTGCCGCAGCGGAGCGCATCGGCATGGAGCCGGACGATTTTCGCGCGTTGCTCGAGCACCTGCGGGCGCGCCTGCCGGTCAAGGCGCCTTCCGCCCAGCAGGACAAGGACAGCAGGCAGTCGCGGCGTCACAAGCGCAAGGCTCCGCGCGCTACTGCCCAGCCGGCTGGCGAGGGCAACGACGGCCGCAGCGGCGCACCTGATGCCCCGTCCTCCGCGCTCATCGACGATGCCATGCCGCGTTCCGCGCAAGGCTAGATCTTTTCAGGCCAAGTCTGTTCAAGGCTTGCTCTGTTCAAGGCTTGCTCTGTTCAAGGCTTGCTCTGTTCAAGGCCAGGTCTGATCAAGGCAAGCTCCCAAAAAGCCCGAAGCTTATGCTTCGGGCTTTTTGCATCCAGGGTTTTTCCCTTCGGCGCCGCTTGCGTGATATTCGCCCACAACATTGCGCGTGCGCTGCCGATAAGATAGTCAGACGCAAAGGCAAAGGTCGCAATCGTTCATATGCCGTCATCTGCCCGGATCTTCGCGCAACCAAGCGTTGGGGGTACTGCTGGCTGCCAGCGCCATGGATAGGGCATTCTTGAGCAAACCGCATGACAGAGAAGGGGTTTCACGTTGCCTGAATCATTCGCGGATAGTCGTTTGCTGCAGCATCATTATGCTGTCGTGGCAGATGTGTTGTTCACGCTCAGTGCTGATGGTCAGCGCCTGATTGCCATGAATGCAGCGGCGGAACGCCTGCTGGGATATACGGTGCGGGATTTTCTCAAGCAGCCGGAGCTCTGGCTTTCGCTGGTGATCACCGCCGATCGGCAGCGATTGAGTGACTTTCGCGCCTCGATGGGGCGGGTCGAGCGAACGACGTATCGCATGCGCGACCGCAGCGGGCAGCTGTTGTTGCTCGAGGAATGCCTGTGGAGTTCCGGTGTGGGGCATCCGCTGTGTGGACGAGTGACGGATATCACGCAGCGTGACAAGGCCAATGAGCAGGAGCAGCAGCTGGCGCGTGCCTATCGTCTGATGATGGTGCGCAGCCGTGACCCGATGGCGATCCTGCTGCTCAAGGATGAAAGCCTGGTGATCAGTCATGCCAACCCGGCCTGGCATCTCTATCACGATGCGGCCTGTGCGCATTCTCGCCTCTCGCTTGAGCACCTCTACCTCCCTCATGTCCTGCGTAGCCTGGAGAGAGCCGAGCCCTGGCAATGCGATATCAGCCTGTCGCTGCCGCGGGGGGAATCCAGATTGTCCGTGCAGATGGTCAGTCTGGGGCGCTCGCTCGCCGACGAGGGGCGTCAGGTGGCCGTGATGGCGCGCGACATCACCCAGGTACATCAACGTCTCGAGCATGTGATCGATCAACAGCAGCGTCTGGCGCGGCGAGTGGATGAGACGCCCGGCGCGCACTACGCGACCGCTGGTGAATGGCCGCCAGAGGAATTGGAGTATCTGTCGGCAGGCAGCGAGGCGCTCACGGGGCTCTCGCATGACCTGCTGATGGCAAGCCCGGGTCTCTGGCAGGCCCGGTTGGCGCCGGATGAGCTGACCATCTGTCAGCAGCGCTTTGATGAGGCCGTGCGGGAGCGCCATAGCCGTCTGAGTCTGTGTTACGCCTTCGTGCATGTGGATGGGCGCAAGCGCTATCTCCAGGATGACATGCAGCTGAGCTACTCGCCTGCGGGAGAGGTCACCGCCGTGCTCGGCAAGCTCAGTGACGTCACCCAGCGCGAAGCGCATCGGCGCCAATTGGACAACCTTGTCCAGCAGATGCGCGGCGTCGTCTTCCAGTGTCGCCTGAGCCAGGAGGGCGAGCTGCGTTATACCTACCTTTCGCCAGTTGCCTCGCAAGTGCTGGGGCTCGACCCGCAGGCCGTCATCGACGACCCCATGCTGCTGCTGGCACGCATCGCGGGTCGCGAGCGTGAGCAGCTGCTCATGTCACTGCAGACCAGTGCCCAGCAGCAATCGCCCTGGGAGGCGGAGATACGCTATCAGCATCCGGATGGTCAGGAGCGCAGGCTGGCGTGTGTCGGGCTGCCGCAGGTGATCGACTCCCCCGAGGGCGGTGTGATCTGGAATGGCTATTGTGATGATGCCACCGCTCGATACCGTATCGAGGATGAGCTGCGCCAGAGCGAGGAGCGCTATCGCTTCATCCTCAACTCCGTCAGCGATCTGGTCAGCATCGAGGACTCCCACGGCATCTGTCAGTACATCAGCCCCTCGGTGGAAAAGCTCTGCGGCTATCGCCCGCAGGAGATCATCGGCCAGGAGATCAAGCAGCTGATCCATCCCGATGACATGCTGCGCATCGCGCAGGAGGTCCATCGTGCCGCCTGTCTCGGCGAGGTATTTCGAATCGACTTCAGAATTCAGCACAAGGCTGGGCATACGCTGTGGTTCGAGTCGATCTCGACGCCCTCGATGGACCCCGTCACCGGGCGTTATCAGCGCGTGCTGTCGGTGTCGCGCAACATTCATGAGCGCAAGCTGGTCGAACAGCGTCGCGAGCATGAGGCGATGACGGACGCCATGACCGGCGCCATGACCCGGGCCAGCTTCCTCGACACGCTCGATACCCTGCTTAGCTCGTCATCGCGGGAGCAGATGGCGTTGATCCTGTTTGATATCGACCACTTCAAGCGCGTCAATGATACTCACGGCCATGCGGCGGGCGATCAGGTGCTGATCAGTCTTGGCGAAGCGTGTCGTGCCCAGCTGCGGCGCGATGACTGCTTTGCGCGTCTGGGCGGCGAGGAGTTTGCCGTCCTGCTCACCGATGCCGGTACCGCCACCGGTGTCGGAATGGCCGAGCGCCTGCGACAGCAGATCGCGGCGCTGGAGGTGCGCTTCAAGTCGCTGACATTGCGCTGCACCATCAGCATGGGAGTGGCGACACCGCTGCCGGGGGAGACCCGGGATGGCTACCTGCACCGTGCCGATATGGCGCTCTACAGTGCCAAGCGCAGCGGTCGCGATCGGGTGGTGCTGGCATCGCAGTCCTTGAGCGAGGACAATTGAGCCAATACCGGTGATCAATCGGGCACACCTGCAGCCGGTGTCTCGGGTTGTGGATCGCGTCATGCAAGTGGATCACGTCATACAAGGAGTAGGCGATGCGAATGTTACGTGGCTGGTGCGTTGGCACCCTGTTGTTTGCACAGTCGGTATTTTCCGCCGGACAGGCCATGGCCGCCGAGGATGTACCGCTGGTCAATCGTCTCGAGGGGCCGCAGGTGGTGACGGAGACGGTGACCTATCGGGCCAACGGTGAGGAGCACGTAGGCCTGATCGCACGCGATGCCAAGGCGCAGGGGCGCCGTCCCGGTATCCTGCTGGTGCATGAGTGGTGGGGCTTGAACAGCTACGCCCGCAAGCGTGCCGAACAGCTGGCAGGACTTGGCTACGTGGTCATGGCCGTCGACATGTATGGCGGTGGGCGCACGGCCGAGCACCCCAAGGAGGCCGGTGCCTTCTCCTCTGCGGTGATGAGTGACTGGCCGAAGGCCGAATCCAGCTTCAATTCGGCGCTGGCGGTGCTGCGCTCACGCCCGGAAGTCGATGGCGAGCGCATGGCGGCGATCGGCTACTGCTTCGGCGGTGCCGTGGTGCTCAACATGGCGCTGACCGGAGCGCCGCTCAAGGCGGTCGTCAGCTTCCATGGCAGCCCGTCGATTGCCGTGACGGAGCCCGAGCCGTTTGCCGGCCGGGTCGTGATCCAGAATGGCGCGGCAGATACGCTGGTGGCGCAGGAGGATCTCGACAAGCTGGTCGCGACCTTCCAGTCACTCGAGACGCGCACCACCCTGATCCAGTATCCGGGCGCCAGGCACGCCTTCACCAATCCGGAGTCGGATGCCAAGGCGGCCAAGTACGATCTGCCGCTGGGCTATGACGCGGCCGCGGATTCGGCTTCCTGGCAGGTCATGCTCAACCTGTTCAATGAGGTCTTCAAGACACCGAAGAAGTCCGTCAAGACCTGAGTCGTCAAAGCCTGAGCTGCAAGACCTGAGACGTCGAGACCTGAGCCGTCGTCACCGGTGCTGAAGGTGATCGACATGAAAAAGCCCGCCCGGGAGGTTTCCGGGCGGGCTTTTTCATGGGGCCTTTTCTAGCAGCTATTTCATGAGCCTGTTTCAAGGTCTCTGGCAGGAGGCCATGGCAAGGCGTTCAGCGATCGCTGAGCGCGCTTCAATCCAGCTCCTTGAGCGACAGCACCTGGTGCGCCAGACGAATCATGTCGGGGTCGCCGGTGTGTTTGCTCGAGACGTCCGACAGCTTGATCACCGGCACCCACTCCTGTCCCTCGGGACGGGCTTCGGTCATCTTGATCACCATGTTCATCGGCTGCGGGCCGACATCATTGGTAAAGTTGGTGCCGATGCCGAACGACATGCCGATACGCCCGGCACAATAGCGCACGATGCGATCGACCTTGTCGGTGTCCAGACCATCGGAGAACACGATGGTCTTGGTCTTGGGATCGATCCCCAGCGACTCATAGTGACGGATGGTGGTCTCGGCGAAGTCGATGGGGTCACCACTGTCGTGGCGCACGCCGTCAAACAGCTTGGCGAACTTCTTGTCGAAGCTCTTGAAGAAGGCCTGGCTGGTGAAGGTGTCAGACAGGGCGATTCCCAGGTCACCGCGATAGACCTTGACCCAGTTCTCCAGCGCCAGAATGTTGGCCATCTTGAAGCCGAAGCGCGCGGCATGAAACATGAACCACTCATGGGCGTGCGTGCCGATCGGCTTGATGCCGTGGCGCTGCGCCATGTGCACGTTGCTGGTGCCGATGAAGCAGCCGCGGCCGTGGTCCTTGAGGCCCGCGACCACCTTGTCGTGCACATCGTAGGAGTGCCGACGACGAGTGCCGAATTCCGCCACGCGGATGCCGAGACGCTTGTAGTGCTCGATCTTGGCCAGGGTGCTGTCGCGCAGGGCCTGATCGCTGTCGCGTTGATCCCCGCCCAGTTGATACCAGAGCTCGCTGATCATAGCCATCAGCGGGACTTCCCACAGGATGGTGCGATACCAGTAGCCTTCTATATGCACCTCCAGCTCATCACCGGTCTGGGTGATGGTGATTTCGGAGGGGTCGAAGCGGAAGCCCGCCAGGAAGTCGCGGTAGGTCGGGTCCAGGAAGGGGCAGTGAAGCTCGAGGAAGGATTTCTCTTCCACGCTCAATGCCAGTTCGGCCATGTTGTCTACCGCGATGCGCAATGCCTCGCCGAACCCCGGCGGGAACGAATGCTCGCCACGGTTGATGAAGGCGTAGCGAGCGCGCGCATACGGAAACAGTTTCACCACGGCGTTCTGCATGGTGAACTTGTAGAAATCATTATCGAGAATCGAGTACAACATCGAGGCTCGCTCAGTATCAAGGCGGCTCGGGGGAACCGGAATCGCTGGCAGGGCAGGCGCTGCGAGAGGCAGCATGCCCCGCTGGCACGGGGAAGCAATGTCGACGCATTATCCGTGCAGGCGCGCTGCACGTTCAAGCAGGAGTGCCCAGGCGCTGGTCAGGTGCTGAAGGCCATGATACCGAACATGGTCAGCATCATGCCGCCGAACATCAGCAGTCCGGCCAGCGACAGGGCGATCAGCAGATAGCCGAGAATCAGTCCGGCCAGGGCCCAGCTGTCACCGGCTTCGCCACTGCGGCGGATCTGGCTGCGCGCAATGTGGCCGCACACGACGCCGCCGAGTGCCGCAGGCGCGAGCAGGCAGCCGAGCACGCTCAGGGCAAAGGCGGCCACTGCCATGAGATTCGTGCTGGCGTGGGTGTCCTGCGCGGGCGGGGTCGGCGCATAAGGCCCTTGAGAGGGCCCTTGCGAGGACTCTTGAGCGCGCCCCTGGGGCTGTGAGCCGCTCGTGGACGTGTCGTCCGGCGGCGTGGGAGTCTCTGTCATGTGGGTCTCGTTGTCCTGCATCATGACGACACACTAGCATGTCCTGGGATGTGCGGCATGTCTGCACCAGCGGTGGGCATGGCAAGACTATGAGGAGAGTACGGTGACAGGGCAATGGCAGGCAGAGGATGAGGCAGCGACAGGGGCGGCGGCACCGGCGGCGCCAGGGTCGGTAACAGACCAGCAGCAGGCTGTGAGCGCCGCAGATGCCGCAGAGAAGCAGGGCTGGCGCCTGGAGGTGCTGGATTCCCTCGACGCCCTCACCGCCAGTGAATGGAATGCGCTGGCAGGCGATGACTATCCCTTTCTGCAGCATGCCTATCTGAGCGCGCTGGAAAGCTGTGGTGCGGCCAGCGCCGGCAGTGGCTGGCATCCTGCCCATCTGGTAGTGCGAGACGCCGACGGCCGCTTGCTGGCGGGGCTGCTGCGCTATCTCAAGCTGCACTCGCGTGGCGAATATGTGTTCGACCAGCAGTGGGCGGAGGCCCTGGAGCAGGCCGGTGGGCGCTATTATCCCAAGCAGTTGACTGCCGTGCCGTTCACTCCCAGCGATGGCCCACGCCTTGTCACCTCGTCGCAGTTGACGTCGCCCGCAGCCCGACGTGCCTTGCTTGAGTGGTTGTGGCCGCATCTCAAGGCCGGCATCGCGCCCGCCGCTGAGCCGGGTAGCGCGCTGCGTCGTTATGAGCACAGCGGGTTTCATCTGCTGTTTGTCTCGGCACAGGAGCGGGAAGACTGGCAGGCGGCGATTCCGGAGCTGATTTCGCGTCCCGGGATGCAATATCACTGGCAGTCACGCGGCGAGCCGGACTTTGCCACCTGGCTTGAGAGTCTGCGCTCCAAACGGCGCAAGGAGATCCGTCGCGAGCGGCGCAAGGTCGCCGAGCAAGGCTTCACGCTGGCCAGGCTCGAGGGAGCGCAGATTGGCCCTGATGACATCGAGGCCTTCTACCGTTGCTACTGCATGACCTATCTTGAGCGCGGCCAGCGCCCTTATCTGCCGCTCGATTTCTTCCAGCAGCTCAGGCGCAGCATGCCCGAGCGGTTGCTGCTGGTGCAGGCGCGTGATGAGCAGGGCGCGCCGGTGGCGGCAGCCTTGTGTCTGATCGGCAGTGATTGCCTGTATGGTCGTTGGTGGGGCAGCGAAGTCCATGCCGACTGTCTGCACTTCGAGGTCTGCTATTACCAGGGGCTCGAATTCTGCCTGCAGCGAGGGCTCAAGCGCTTCGATCCCGGCACCCAGGGAGAGCACAAGATAAGCCGCGGTTTCGCGGCGTATGCCACCGGGTCGTTGCATTGGCTGATGCATCCCGGACTTCAGGAGGCGGTGGCAGAGGCGGTCGAGGAGGAGGCGCGTTGGCTCAGCAAGGCGCGTCAGCAGGTGACGGCAATGCTGCCTTACCGGGAGGCCGCGCCTCAAACAGCGCAGGAGTGATGACTCTCAGTCTCCGTCACTGTCACCCGCTATCCGCTGGCGTATTCTCCCGCGGAGTCAGAGGCAAGAAAGATTGCGAATAGAGCACTACACTGAGTTATATATGAATGCTCTAATCCAGAGGCGCCCATGCTGATCAAGGACTGCGATTCACGGGAATACGACCTGCTGGTGCTCGAGGTGCTGGCGCAGGATGCTGCGCTTGCCGCGCCAGAGCGCCACAAGGTGCTGGAGGCCCTGCGTGCGATACGTGCCCGTCAGGCGCGTCGCCGTGCGCTGGCAAGCCAGCTGGATGCCTTGTTGGGGACGCGGGATGATTGGGTCGTGCTGCATGATGTGCGTCTGGCGCAGGCAGAGGGCGTGATCGAGATCGATCACCTGCTGATCAACAGCCTCATGCAGGTCTGGGTGCTGGATGCCTCCTGTTTTGATCTGACGCTCTCGATCACCCCCTTCGGTGAGCTGTTGGCCCATGGCGGGCGATTCGCGCAGGGTGGCGAGACACCCTCAGGCGAAGATGGCGTCATGGCACATGCCGTGACGCCGTGTCCCTTGCAGACGATCCCTGAGCGTAGTCGCGCCATCGTGCAATGGCTGGAGGCCTCCTCGTTGTTGCCTGTGCGCCTGGGGATGACCCTGCAGCCGCAATTGCGCTATCGCATCGTGGTGGCTGATGCGGCTCAGGTCAGTCGGCCGCCGGAAGACATCGTCGACAGTCGTGCGCTGCTGTCCTTCGCGCGCCTCAAGCGTCAATGCCTGCAGGTGAGCGGCAAGACCGCTTACGTGACACGGCTGCGCAGTTTTACCCACCGCCTCGATCAACGCCGCCTGCGCCAGCTGGGGCGCGCCATCGCGACCCAGCATGTGGCCCCCAATACGGATTGGGTGGCGGAGCTGGGTCTGGCTGCTGGCACGCGCGCGACGGAGGGCGACGCTGCCACTCAGGTATCCCCGCTGGCCTATCTATGGCAACCGCCGCTATCGCCTGAAGAACTGGCGCGGGCCTCAGGCGAAAGCGCTGCCATGGCGGCAGAGTCCGATGACATGGAAGGGGCGTCGGATGACACGACGCTGGCGGTCCAGCGTGGCGTGACCTCTACGGCTGCCCTGAAACGGCAGTGCGGTTTTGGGGGCCGAGGGCTGCAGGCTGCGCATTGGCAGCCCGGGCACCAGGCCCCGGATCAGGATAGCCCAGAAGGTCCCGCGAGCCCGCAGGCGACAGGCGAGCAGTCGGGGGCTGCGGCCGACAATCAGCAGGGCGCGTCTTCCGCCCAGTCGCAGGATGAGGAAGGCTTGCCGCGCTGTCAGGGCTGTCGGCGATGGCTTTCCACCCAGAGTGTCGACTTCTGTCGCCAGGCAGATCAGGCACGCGCGCTGGGCGGGCGTCTGCTCTGCAAACGCTGTCGCGACGCCTCATGCCAGTGAGGCAGCAGCACGGCGCTCTCCTCAAGTTCAGCCTTTCAGCTTCAGGCTTCTGTTCCAGCCCTCTGTCCTAGCCCTCAATCCTCCCAGCCCTATGGCCCAGCACTTTGGCCCAGCACTTTGGCCCAGTCTGGCGTTCCAGGGGCGTGGTGTGTGGCATGACGGGCCCCAAGGCGTCAATTTTCTTTTCGGCTTCTGATTGTTTTTCTCCAGTGTAATCAAGCAACTGCATCAGCAAGGGCGTACAGATCAGTCGTTGCGATGTTTTTGATGTTGCAGTGCAACAAAGACTGTCTTATGCTGCGTTGCAGCGAGGATGGAACCTGGTCGATAGCACTATCTGACCGCGACGGCTTGATAGTGACGGCTTGATAATGATGGCTCGGTCACTACGGTGCACCAGCCCGGTTCAGTCCTGATAACCGAACGGAGCAACGCTCCGGTTCATTTCAGCGTGATGCCAATACCCTGGAGGGTGCCTACATGTTCAATGCCAACTTCGAGAAGTCCGCTCAGCAGTTCGACGATATGTTCCTGTCTCCGCTGCGTGCGTTCAGCGCTCTGAGCATCGATTACAGCGAGAAGCTGATCGGCGCACAGATGGAACTGACCAAGTCCTATGCTGATGCTTCCCTGACCCAGGCGCGTTCCATGCTCGAGATCAAGGACAGCGAAGGTCTGAAGAACTTCGTCAAGGAGCAGCAGGAAACCGTCAAGACTCTGGGCGAGAAGCTGCAGAACGACACCCAGAAAGTGGTCGAGCTGAACCAGGAATACGCCAAGAAAGGTCAGGAACTGGCAGAAAGCAACGCCAAGTCCGCCTCCGAGGCCATGCAGAAAGTCGCCAAGTAAGCGACTGCTGCCGACGCTCTCAGGCGAGCGTCCCCAACGCCCATCCGGTCTTCCGGGTGGGCGTTCGCGTGTCTGGAGCATCGCTGAGCAGGTGGGGAGGCGCGCGACGCTAGCGGCGAGCGCTGCCTTGGGCCACAATGACCTGCCACGCCGCCGGTGATTGCCGACGGCATTTATTCGATCAGTGACAGGTGATAGACATGGCACAGGCCACAGCGCGTCATATTCTCGTTTCCAGCGAAGAACAGTGTGCAGCTCTCAAGACCGAAATCGAGAACGGCCGCGATTTCGCTGATGCCGCTCGCGAGCACTCCTCCTGCCCGTCCGGCCGCAGTGGCGGCGACCTGGGCGCCTTCGGCCCGGGCATGATGGTCAAGGAATTCGACGAAGTCGTGTTCAGCGCCCCGATCAACACGGTTCAGGGCCCGGTGAAGACCCAGTTCGGTTATCACCTGCTGGAAGTCACCAGCCGCACGTGAGCCTTCTGTCACGCTCATGAGATGTCATGGGCCCCTGGCAGGATGTGACGAAAACGCCCCGACCATCACTGGTCGGGGCGTTTTTCGTGTCGCTCGGAAAGTCAGCCTTCCTGTGTGTCAGGCGCTTGCCTACACCTCCTGATAGAGCTGGCTGCCTTCACGCTTGAACTTGTCGGCCTGCTCCTGCATGCCGGCCATCACGCTGTCGGCATCGCCGGTCAGACCGTGCTCATTGGCGTAATCACGCACTTCCTGGGTGATCTTCATCGAGCAGAACTTCGGCCCGCACATGGAGCAGAAGTGGGCGACCTTGGCCGAGTCCTTGGGCAGCGTCTCGTCGTGGAAGCTGCGCGCGGTGTCCGGGTCCAGGCCCAGATTGAACTGGTCTTCCCAGCGGAACTCGAAGCGCGCCTTGGAGAGCGCATTGTCACGGCGTTGCGCGCCCGGGTGGCCCTTGGCCAGATCGGCGGCATGCGCGGCGATCTTGTAGGTGATGATGCCGGTCTTGACGTCGTCCTTGTTGGGCAGGCCCAGGTGCTCCTTGGGGGTCACGTAGCAGAGCATGGCGCAGCCGAACCAGCCGATCATCGCGGCGCCGATGCCGGAGGTGATGTGATCGTAGCCCGGGGCGATGTCGGTGGTCAGCGGGCCGAGGGTGTAGAAGGGCGCCTCGTCACACTCGCTGAGCTGCTTGTCCATGTTCTCCTTGATCAGGTGCATCGGCACGTGACCCGGGCCCTCGATCATGACCTGGACATCGTGCTGCCAGGCGATCTTCGTCAGCTCGCCGAGTGTCTCGAGCTCACCGAACTGGGCGGCGTCATTGGCATCGGCCACCGAGCCCGGGCGCAGGCCATCGCCCAGTGACAGGCTGATGTCGTAGGCCTTGCAGATCTCGCAGATGTCCTCGAAGTGGCGATAGAGGAAGCTTTCCTCGTGATGCGCCAGACACCACTTGGCCATGATCGAGCCGCCGCGCGAGACGATGCCGGTCACGCGGCTGGCGGTCAGCGGCACATAGCGCAGCAGGACGCCGGCGTGGATGGTGAAGTAGTCAACGCCTTGCTCGGCCTGCTCGATCAGCGTGTCGCGGAAGATCTCCCAATCGAGGTTCTCGGCCACGCCATCGACCTTCTCCAGCGCCTGATAGATCGGCACCGTGCCGATGGGCACGGGAGAGTTGCGCAGAATCCATTCACGGGTCTCGTGGATGTTGGCGCCGGTCGAGAGATCCATCACGGTGTCGGAACCCCAGCGGATCGCCCAGGTCATCTTGTCGACCTCTTCCTCGATGGAGGAGGTGACCGCCGAGTTGCCCAGGTTGCCGTTGACCTTCACCAGGAAGTTGCGGCCGATGATCATCGGCTCGCTTTCCGGGTGATTGATGTTGGCGGGAATGATGGCGCGGCCGCGGGCGACTTCCTCACGCACGAATTCGGCGGTGATCTCGTCGGGCAGGTTGGCGCCGAAGCTGTGGCCCGGGTGCTGGTGGCCCAGAATGCTCTCGACGGCTTCGCTGCCCTGATATTCCTCACGCAGCGCGATACGACGCTGATTCTCGCGAATCGCGATGTATTCCATCTCGGGGGTGATGATGCCCTGGCGCGCATAGTGCAGCTGGGTGACATTCTTGCCCGGCAGGGCACGACGCGGGCGGTGGTCCAGCTCGAAGCGCAGTGACGACAGGCGCAGGTCGGCCTGGCGCACGCGGCCATATTCACTGCTCAGCTGAGTGAGCTGTTCGGTATCACCGCGTTCCTCGATCCACTTCTCGCGCAGCGGCGCCAGGCCCCGGCGGATGTCGATCTCGACCGCCGGATCGGTGTAGGGGCCGGAGGTATCGTAGACGACGATCGGCGGGTTCTCTTCCAGACCGCTGGAGGTCTGGGTCGGCGAGCAGCCGATCTCGCGCATGGGCACGCGGATGTCCGGGCGGGAGCCTTCGATATAGATCTTGCGCGAGCCGCTCAGCGGTGCGATGGCGGCGGCGTCGACCTGTGCTTCGCTGGCGAGATGGCGGCTGCCATCCTTGCGACCGGCACGCGCGCGTGCCTTGGGGGCAGCATCAGGCTGCGAGGCGAGCGGTGACTCGGCGGCGTTGGTGGCTTGCGGGTCTTGTGTCGTCGGGGCAGTGCTCATGCAGGTCTCCTCAAAGGGCGACGTCACGGCTGACGTCATCATGGGAAGACCGTGCGCAGGGAGAGGATGGTCGTCGCCGACTCCTTGCCAACAGGTGGCCCGGGAGCGAGGCGGCCGCGCGCAGCGGCTGGCCATCAGCTTGATTCCTACGCCGGTCCTAACCGGTTCAGGTTCCACGGGACCCCTTGCTGGCAAGCTCGCGCGTCAGGGCGGCGAAGCATGCATGCAGGATCTCAGCCGGTTCCACCGGCACCCCGTCAAGCGTGTTCAGATTTCAATGCGAGAGTGTGTTGCCCGAAGCGTCAGGCTTGCCACGGGGAGCATTCTCGCATCCAGGCTCTGTTGGCCTGTCGGTCGTGCCATCCATGGAGGATGGCGTCATCCCGAGCGGTTCATGGCGAGCGCCGGGACGTCAGTCTGTGATGACTCAAGCGCGATCGAGGCCCATCTGCCAGAAGTCGATCTCGAGTCGCGTGGCGTCCCGGAAGACATCGACCAGTTCACCCAATCGACGCTCCGAGACCTCCGAGAGCCGCGCATCCAGCCATTCACGCTCGGCTTCGACGGCTTCCTTGAAGTCATCGCTGGAGTACATCGCGATCCAGTCCGCGTATGGATTGTTCTCGATCTCGGTGGTGTCCTGATCGAGCAGCCACTCGGCGATCTCGCCGTAGCCGATCAGGCAGGGCGCGAGCGCCACGTGCAGATCGAGCAGGTCGCCGCGCTGGCCGCAATCGAGCACGTAACGGGTATAGGCCAGGGTGGCGCGGGATTCCGGCAGCTCGCTCAGGTCATCCTCGCTGATGCCCCACTCGCTGCAGTAGCCGATATGCAGATCGAGCTCGGTATTGAGGATGGTGTCGAGACTGGCCGTGGCCTGACGCAGCTCCGCGAGGGTGCGGCTCTTGTAGGCGGCCAGCGCCCAGGCGCGCGCGAAGTGGATCAGGAACAGGTAGTCCTGCTGCAGGTAATGGCGGAAGGACTCCTCCGGCAGACGACCTTCGCCCAGCTGGCGAACGAAGTCGTGCTCGAGATAGTCACGCCATTCCTCGGCGCAGGCACTGGACAGGTCGTTGAAACTAGGCATGACGCATCCCTCGGTGAGCGTGCTGACGACCCGTGATGGGGCGGCAGGTCTCTGGCGCAAGCGTGGCCAGTACCGGAACAGGAGCAGGGGAAAAGCGGGGGAGGTGCCGACAGTCACCGTGAGAAAGTGGTGACGATATCGAGTGGCATCGCTTCGCGCTTGATCCCTACGCCGGTACTAGCCGGATCAGGTTCGGCGGGATCGTCATTCACGCAAGGACATTGCCTGCGCATGACATCTCAGCCGGTCTTACCGGCACCCCGTCAAGCTGTGACATATGAGTCACGATGCAGCGAGTGTAACAGCCCTGCGGCGCAGAAGAAGGGCAGTGTGAGCAAAAATGCATACGACTTTGGGAGGCATGCCGAACGTGTAAAGAGCCTCAGACGGGCTTATAAAGAGTCTCAAGCGGGCTTATAAAGAGCCTCAAGCGGCAAGGTCGGCCATGAGCGCCGGCAGGTGGCGCGACAGTCGCGCAAGGTCACGCGGCTCATCGACATCCCAGCTGGTCGGCAGGCAAGCGGCCGTTCTCCCGGCTCGGGCCAGCAGCTCCAGAGTGTCCCGGCAGACATGGGCATGACTCCAGCGGGGTAGCAGGAAGGCTTGCGGGCAGGGCGCCTTGAGGCCGATCAAGCCATAGCCGCCATCGTCGGTGGGCTGAAGCACCGCGTCGTGAGTGCGCAGTCTATGGGCTGCCTCGCGCAGCCGCTGGCTGTCCAGCGCCGGCAGATCGGAGCCCATCAGCAATACCGGCCCCTCGGGCAGATGTCGGGCCATGGCCCGGGACATTCGCTCACCGAGTTCCCCCTGCGGCTGCGCCTCGAAGGTGAGGTCGGCAGAGGCATCGACAACGCTTCGCAGCCTGGCTTCCAGCGCTACCCGCAGAGCCGCCTGTTCAGGTGCCTGGCTCGACGGCTCGGCAGAGGCCGTCAGCATCACCACGACCTTGCCGAGGCGCGCGGCGCAGGCGTGGTCAACGATATGGCTCAGCATCCGCGCATAGAGTCGAGCTGCGCCCTCGGGGCCGAGTGCGGGGATCAGGCGTGTCTTGCAGTGGCCGGCGATGGGCAGGCGACCGAAGATGATGAGAGTCGGGCGCACCTCTGACGCGGCATCAGCTGTGGGCAAGGTAGGCAACGGCGCGTCACGCATGGGGCATGCCGCGCTGCTCACAGGCTTGCGCCGCGGCGCGATAGCCGTAAAGGCGTGCCAGGCGTGCAGGGGAGATGCCACACCAGGCCGCCAGCCGCAGTCCCCACATCTTGACGATGGTGCGCCAGACGCCGTGGGTCTCCCAGCGTCGACCGCTGGTCGTGACACGCGCCGTCAGGTTCATTGGCGGGGTCAGATGCTTGAGCTGGGCACTCAGCCAGATATCTTCCATCAGTGGCATGTCGGCAAAGCCGCCGATGGCCTCGAAGGTCGAGCGCTGCACGAACTGGGTCTGGTCGCCCGTGCTGATGCTGGTCAGCCGCGAGCGCAGATTCATCATGGCGGCGATCATCGGTAACCACGGCGACTCGCCCTTGATGCTGACATCGAAGCGGCCCCAGTCGCTGCGGCGATGCGTCGTGACGGCCTCCTTGAGCAATGCCAGCGCATTGTCGGGCAAGTCGGTATCGGCATGCAGAAACAGCAGCCATTCTCCGCGTGCACGCGCGGCTCCGGCATTCATCTGGCGTGCCCGGCCCGGCTCACTGTTCAGCACGGCATCACACAGCGGTCGGGCCAGTGAGGGGGTGCCATCCGTCGAGCCACCATCCACCACGATCACTTCACAGTCCCCGCCCGCGCGCAGGCGACTCAGGGCAATCAGGGTTTGCACGATGCCGGCTGCCTCGTCATGCACCGGCATCACGATGCTCAGCCAGGGAGCGCGCGTCAGGTGCGTGCATATGCTCGGCAGGGAGTCCCGGCTGGCGGACGTCCGTGATGCTGGGGGTGGCTGCTGGTTCATGGCGGCAGGCTCCGACGATGGCGTATTCGTTGGATCATACGCAGGAGTTCGTAGGCTGGATGCACGAGCGAGAGACGCTCTCTCAACGCGTCATCGTTCATTAAACGCTTGGCGTCGACCCAGTGTCGCTCCATGGCCACACAATGCCTAGCTGGCCATTGGGTGCATGCGAGGGCACAGGACTACATTTCTGTAATTCGAAGGCGGGGCATGCAAGGCAGGTTTTCAGAATCTGTAGCAGGCAAGCGCTGCATTCATACATAGGCCCTATTCACAGGCCCTATTCATAGGCCCTCTGCCAAGCAGCTCCTGGAAAGAGAGCCTGGAAAGAGAGCCTGAAGAGAGGGTTTGGAGAAGAGGGCTTGGAGAGAGGGCTTGGAGAGAGGGCTTGGAGAGAGGGCTTGGAGAGAGGGCCTGGACAGAGGGCCTGGACAGAGGGCTTGGAGAGAGGGCCTGGACAGAGGGCTTGGAGAGAGGGCTTGGAGAGCGCACGTGACTAAGGGCCAGGGCCTCGCTTCTCAAAAGCCCGTTCTGCTGGAGGTCAGGCCATCAATCGAAGGTGAGGCGATAGAGGCCAGCCGCGCCGCTATCCGAGGTGAAGTACAGGCTGCCATCAGGGCCGAACAGGACATCGAGCGGGCGAATCCAGCGCTGACCGCTGCTGCTGTCCTGCAGACCGGTCAGCACTGGCACCAGGCGTGCTTCAGTGTCTGGCGTCGCCAGCTTGAGGCCCAGCAGGCGAGGCTCACGGCGGCTGGCCGGGTCTCCCGCGGCGTTGCCGGAGGGCGCCGTGCCCCAGCTGCCGTGGACTGCCACCACGACATCCATGTCTGCAGCCAATGGATGCTCTGGCGGTACCACCGCGATTCCCATCGGTGCACTGCGAGCGGGGGGCTCGGCCAGCGGCGGCGCAATCTCGTCACGCTCACGCGGTGAATCGCTCGTGATGCAATCATCCGCCTGCCAGCGGCCATCGACCCACTGATACCAGGGCATGCCATGGAAGCTGCCTTCGCGGGCAGCAACCACCAGCTCGCGAGGTTGCTCATAGCCCCAGTGGTCGGGCCCGTTGTTGGTGGCCAGCAGGCGCGGCTCACCTTCCCTACCTGGCTGCCAGGCGAGGCCCACCGGGTTGCGCAGCCCGCTGGCCCAGGGCTGCCAGTGCGGCGCATCGCCGGATTCCTCAAGGCGCAGCACGCCACCGCGGCGTTCACTGAAGGAGTAACCCTGGTCGCTGCCTGCAAGGTATTGATTCGAGCAATTGCCCTGGATGCCCAGCGCCAGATAGAGGCCACCATCCGGCCCGAGACTCAAGGTGCGCGAGTTGTGGCCACCGCCGCCGGGCAGGGCGATCAGCTCACGAAAGTCATCGCGGGTGAGAGCCTCGCCGGGTGAATAGTCGGCGACCAGCAAGGCTGCAGTGGTCGCGACATAGAGCTTGTCACCGCGCACCACCAGCGAGTGTGGATAGCCCGACAGTTCGACCAGTGTCTTCACGGCAGAGAGGCTGCCGTCCGGCGTCAGCTGAGCGCGATAGACACGCTCGGCCCGCGAGCCGATAAGCAGTTCGCCAGCATCAGTGAGGTGCAGCATGCGTGGACTGTCGAGCGAGGCCAGCCGCTCGAGCGTGGCGCCCTCAGGCAGCTTGAGCGCTGGGGCATCGCTGGGCACTTGCTGAGCGCTCACCAGCGACAGTGAGGAAGCGGCATCTGTCTCTGCATGGGCCGGCAGAGACAATGCGAGACAGGCCGCCGCGGCGCCTGTGACCAGGCGTGTCGCCACACTTGTTGCCAACCTTGTCGCCAAGCCTGTCATCAGGCGTGCCGGCAGGCGTGTCGATATCGCCCGGGACAAGGAGGGGCGCCGGGGCGATGCGCCACTTGTGAGGTGAGCGGTGTGAGCGACGTGAGCGGCGTGAGTCTCGATCGGCATCCTTGCCTCCTGTCATTGCGCCATGCGCATTCAGTCTGGGAGCTGATGGCCTGTTGCGCCAGTGCTGCCCTCAGCCGCGCTTGCTGGCCTTGCGGCGATGCTTGAAGTAGCGGCGCCAGCCCTTGAGCGAGAAGAAGGAGTAGGTGCGCGCATAGAAGCGGGCTTCCTGCCAGCCCGGTTGTTGCTCCATTTCCTGCGGGCTCTTGCGCCAGCGCTTGTATTCCCACTGATACTGGGCCGGCGCCAAGGCGATCGCCGCTTCCACCGAGGCATTCACCCCGCGTGCCGAGGCGACTTCCTCTTCGCAATAGACTCCCTCATCCGCAGCGAGGAAGTGGATGGCGAAGCCATGGCCATCTTCCAGACGCTGGGCGACACCGGTGACGACGCGCGCATCGGTTCTCGCCACCAGCTTGGGCAGCAGGGTGGCGGTATAGGCGGGCCGGCCATAGAAGTCGGCGAAGACGCCGCTGCCACGGCCCGGCTCCTGATCCGGCAGTATGCCGATCGCTTCGGCGCGCTTGAGTGCCTTGAGCAAGGCGGCCACGCCGCGCGAGTTGGTGGGCACCAGGCTCGCGCCCATGCGTTCACGCCCGTTGCGGATGATCGGGTCGAGGCGTTCGAACTTGGGCGGCTCGTACATGGCGGTGAACGGGAAGTGGCTGGAGAGCCAGAAATTGAGCACTTCCCAGTTGCCGAAGTGCGGCGCCAGCACGATGACGCCGCGCCCCTCGGCGCGGGCCTCGTCGAGCAGGTTGCGGCCGTGGACCTCGAGAATCGAATCGCGCACGACGTCTTCATCGCCCAGCCACACCTTGCCCAGTTCCAGCATGGTGGCGGTGGAATGCGCGAGGCTGTCGCTCGCCAGACGCGCGCGCGCCTGCCTGTCGAGCTGCGGGAAGGCCTGGCCAAGATTCTGGCGCGTGACCCGGCGCTCACGGGGATTGCACAGCTGCACCACACGCGCCAACGGGCGCGCCAGCCACCAGAGCTGGCGGGTGCTGAGCCCGGACAGTCGTTGCCACAGACAGGCCACGGAGTTGGCCTTGAGAGGAGTCAGGCGCTGTTCCATGGCCTGTTCGAACCGCTTGAGAGTCTTGTCCATCGTCACACGTGAAGTTCCGGTGGTCTGGCGTGAAAGATCGCGCCTGTCTGGCGCGAAGGCAGGCGCCGTGACATCGTCAGGTGTCGCGGTGCCGCACTCGAATGATGCTCATTGTGCCAGAGGGGGGCGGTGCCTGCAGGCTCCATCGCGGCAGGCGCAATACACTGGCGCGGGGTATCATTCAGCACTCAGACCGTCGCCACCTTCGATACGTTCACCTGCTGCGGAATTGCCCGTGCCGTCGCGGTGTCGCGCGTGGCGCCGAGTTGTCACCGCCAGCCGTGTGGTGACGTCGATCCTCATCGCCAGTGTCCCTTACCGCGGAGCCCTGATGTCAGCCCCTGATTCCCTCGTTCCCTATCCGCCTGCGGATACTGTCTGCCCGCTGTGTGAGGCGCCCCAGAGCCAGCATGTACTGCACCTGGTACAGCGGCGCAGGCCGTGCCCCGAGACCGGTCAGCGACCGCCCGCCGACGAGCGCGATTACCTGCGCTGCCCGGAATGTCATCTGCTGTATCTGGCGCCGTCCCAGCGCCTGGATGCCAGGGCCGAGCAGGACATCTACGACCAGCACGAGAATGACCCGGCAGACCCGCGCTATCGAAGCTTCCTGGCCAAGCTCTTCACGCCGATGTGCGAGCGGCTCGCGGCCGGTGCCAGCGGGCTCGATTTCGGCTGTGGGCCGGGGCCTGCCCTGGCGCAGATGTTCGAGGAGGCGGGCCATCCGATGGCGCTGCACGACCTCTATTATCATCCGAACCCGGCAGCCCTCACCCGCCAGCATGACTTCATCGTCAGCACCGAGGTGATCGAGCATCTCTACGCGCCGGGCGAGGTCTTCCGCCAGTGGTTGCGCTGCCTCAAGCCCGGCGGCCTGCTGGGGGTGATGACGCAGCCCGCCTCGGATGACCCGGAGGCGCTCAGGCGCTGGCACTACCTGCGTGATCCGACGCATGTGTGCCTGTTCAGCCCGGCGACCTTTGCCTGGCTTGCGCGCACGTACGGACTCGAGCTTGAGCAGGTCGCCAACGACAGCGTCATCTTCCGCGTGCCCCAACCCGCCTGACAAGGGCGTGGGACAGGGCATGGATAGGGCGCGGGGCAAGGCGCAGCGACACGCAAGACGATATTGTCGCCAAATGACGCAAAAAGGCTTGGATTTGGCGTGGACTGTCACTATATTGCCCGCGCCTTGACGTATTCTCGCAGGGCAAATTCCCCCTCCCGACGATATCCGCACCTTGCGGCATTGGCTGATCGCTGACTGGCGGCCGGCCGAGGATCTGGTCATGCCCCGTCATCTGCTGTTGATGTCCCTTGCGCCCCTGCTCGGCCTTGCCTTGCTGGGGATCGGTAACGCCATGCTGACCTCGCTGGTCCCGTTGCGGCTGTCTGCCGCCGGCGTCTCGAGCGAGGCGATCGGCCTGATCAGCTCGGCCTACTATCTGGGCCTCGGGCTCGGCGCGCTGGTCAACGACCGCCTGCTACTGCGCATCGGCCATATCCGCGCCTATGCCGGCTTCGCCTCGCTGGTGGCGGTCGCGGCTCTGGCCATGGGGCTGGGCGACCACCCGGTGGTGTGGTTCCTGCTGCGCATGATGATCGGCTGGTCGCTGGTCGGGGTGTATCTGGTCATCGAAAGCTGGCTGCTGAGCGCCGCCGACCCCGCCGTGCGTGGGCGTCTGCTGGCGCTTTACATGATCGTGCTCTATGGCGCTGGGGTGCTCGGTCAGCTGCTGCTGGGCGTGACCGCCATGCTGAGTCTCGAAGCGGCCTTCATGCTGGTGGCGATGCTGGCGGCGGCCTCGGTATTGCCGCTGGTGCTGCTGCCGCGCGTCTCGCCGCTGATCGAACAGTCCGAACCCCTGAGCCCGTGGCGCCTGATTCGCATCACGCCGACGGGCGTGTTCGGCTGTCTGGCCTCGGGACTGGTGGTGGCGGTCATCTATAGCCTGCTGCCTCTGGCACTGGGCGATGGCGGCACCCTGAGCACCGCGGAGATCGGTCAGCGCATGGCGCTGGTGATTCTCGGCGGCATGCTGCTGCAGTACCCCATCGGCCGCTGGTCTGACAGCCACGATCGCCAGCAGGTGTTGATCATCCTGTCGATCGCCATCGTCGGCTTCGCCGCCTTGCTGATGGGGCCGGCGCGCGAGGGCATCGCCCAGCTGACGGTGCTGTTCCTGCTTGGCGGTGCCGCCTTCACGCTCTATCCGGTGGCGGTCAGCCATGCCGCCGACCGTGCGCCCGCCGGCGCCCTGGTGCGCATGAGTCAGGGCCTGCTGTTGATCAACGCGGTGGGGTCGACCCTGTCCCCGCCGGCGGTATCGCTGCCGATGGCCGAGATGGGCGCGATGCCCGGCATGGCGCTGAGTCTGGCGGTGATGGGGGGCGGCATGCTGCTCTTCTTCGTCTGGCGACGCGTGATGCGTCCGGCGCCGCAGCCGTTGGCGCCCTTCGAGACCCATGCCCCGCAGACACCGCTGGGCACCGAGCTTGCGGTCGGGCCTGAACTGGTCGAGGCCGCCGAGGAGCACCTGCGAGACGCCGAGGCCGATGACCCGCTGGTCGAGGTCACGCGTGAGCTGGTCGCTGACATGCCGGAGCTGATCACGGATGCCTCGCTGGACAGCCTCGAGGAGATCGAGGTCAAGGAGGAGCAGGCGCTGCATGACGAGCAGGCCTTGAATGACGAGCAAGCATTGCAGGACGCGCAGCGGCAGGTGCCACCACGCGATGACGCGCCGCTGGCGCGCGACTGAGGGCCGCTGGCGCGGCGCTGTCCAGACTTGGCTGGCCGGGCCTTCCTGCCCGGGAATCAGCGCGCGGGATCGACCAGGTTGCCCTGTGAGCTGTTGCGCCGGAACCAGCCGGTGACACTGGCGCGCGCCTGATGCGTCGGCAGCACCTCATGGGGGATCTGCTCGGAGAGGAAGCACACGAAGGTGCCGGCCTCGGGGGTGACGCGCGCGATTTCGCGGCTGTCATCCTCGGGGTCGTAGAGCACGATCTCGCCGCCGCCGTCGCGCGGCCAGTCCTCATTGAGATAGAGCACGCTGGAGATCAGGCGGTTGCCGCGGCCGCGAAAGCTGTCGAGATGCTTCTTGTAGAAGCTGCCGACCGGATAGTGGGCGAAGTGGGCCTCATACTCGAACAGGCCCAGATAGAGGGCGCGGTTGAGCTCATCCTTGAGCACGTTCATCGCTTCCAGATAGGCGCGCTGGGCGCGCGAGTTGCGGTCCAGCCAGCGAATCGCGTCGCCGCGGATGTCCGGGCGCAGATCATGCTCGCGTCCGCGCCCGATACCCGCCGCCGTCAATTGCTGCCGTGTCTCAAGCTCGGTCAGTTCATCATTGAGCTGAGCGATGACCTGACGCGGCAGGAAGTCGGGGCGCACGCTGTAGCCATGCTCGACCAGTTCATCGATCAGCAGGTTGAGTGCGACAGGGTCCAGCAGTGGGGCGGGTGCAGGTGCAGCGGGCATCAGGCGCTCCGAACGGGAAGTGGCGTGGCATCGTGGGCGAGGAGTTATAGTCCAGTGCCACTGTCGGTGCAATATCGTCGGTGCAATGGCAGCGGTGCGATGCCATCAGGGCGATGACATCCGGGCCATGGCGAGCCGCTCGGCGGGAACACACCTTGTCTGGTTCAGCTGCTCAGGAGCTCAGGAGTTCAGGGTCTTGAGCTTCAGGGCCGAGGCGGCACGGGGCGCGGCGGCAGATGGCGCAGCGGGGCACCAGGCGGTGGCGCTGCCTTGAGGCTCACGGCATGGCCGAAGCCGATGGCCATCAGTTCGACCAGCATCATCGAGGACAGCCCCCACAGCACCTGGTCGGCCACGCGATAGCTGGGCACGTACCAGGTCTCATCACCGACGGTGATCACGTCGGTATGCTCGCGCTCGTCCTTGAGCAACATGCTCAGCGGCATCTCGAAGATCTGCTCGATCTCGCCGGGGTCTGCGCGCAGCGGCAGGTCAGCGGGAATGCGCCCGACAAAGGGCGTGACGCGCATGCCGTGCAGGGAAATCACGTCGCTCAGCTGGCCGAAGACCTCCACGGCGCTGGGCGGCAGCGCGACCTCTTCCTCGGCTTCGCGCAGCGCGGTGGCCAACAGATTGCTATCATCGGGTTCGGCCTTGCCGCCGGGGAAGGCCACCTGGCCGGGGTGCTGACTGAGATGGCTGGCACGCCGCGTCAGCAGCAGCGTCGGTTCGGGACGATCGATCAGCGCGATCAGGACGGCGGCGCGTGGCAGCTGGTGGTCGGTCGCAAGGGGTTGATGTGCTTGCAGGCGTTGGCGCAGGGCTTCTAGCATGTCGTTTCCTCGTAGGCATTCATCATGTGGCGCGAGGGTCCTGGCGGTCAAGGCGACCGCCATGCCGCTGGGCCCACCGCGCAACGAGGAAGCGGGGACGGGATGTCACTGAAGGGCGCCTTGAGATTTCATGGGAGAGCGAATGAATTATTGCAGTCACTGTGGTGAAACGGTGCGTCTGGCAGTGCCGCAGGGCGATGATCGTCTGCGCTACCTGTGTGATAGCTGCGGCACCATCCATTATCAGAATCCGCGCATCATCGCGGGCACCCTGCCGGTGCGGGATGGCAAGGTGTTGCTCTGTCGGCGTGCCATCGAGCCACGCTTGGGGTATTGGACCCTGCCGGCCGGCTTCATGGAGAACGCCGAGACCACCAGCGACGCCGCTGCCCGCGAGACGCGGGAAGAAGCCGGTGCCGAGGTCAAGCTGCAGGGGCTTTATACGTTGATCGACCTGCCGCACATCAATCAGGTCTACATGCTGTTTCGGGCCGAGCTGATCAGCGATTACTCGGCCGGCGTCGAGAGCCTCGAGGTGGCGCTGTTCGCCGAGGAGGAGGTCCCCTGGCAATCACTGGCCTTCCCGACCATGGAAGTGACGCTGCGCCGCTACTTCGAGGACCGCCGCCACGGCGAGGGTGACGAGCATTTCCCGCTGCATCTCGAGCAGATCGACCTGGAAACCCGCGAGCACTTCTTCAACACCACCTTCCTGCCCGCGAGCTAGATCGTCTGGCCATTGCTGACCTCGCGTGCCTCGTTCTTCGGGGCGCGCGGGGTCAGAACGTTTCCAGTCGCCAGCAATCGAAGGCGACTTCTTCATAGGGATGGGCCTCGCGCAGCGCCGCCACGGCAGCGGCGATGAGCGAATCGTCACATACCAGCTCTATCTTCAGTTCGGCGACGCGCTCCAGCGTGCCGCAGGTCCCGATATGCGGATTGGCGCTGGCCAGTGGCCGAAACTGGCCGGTGCCGCGTGTCTCGAAACAGCAGGCCTCGTAGTCGCCGATGCGCCCTGCACCGGTGGCAAAGACGGCTTCCTTGACGTGTTCGGCGTCATTCTCCGGGACGAAGAACGCAAGCTTGTACATCGGATGACTCCTGGCAGAAGGGTGAGAGGGCGCTGTCATCAGGTGGCCCTGATCGACAGGGGTGCGTCAAGCGTGGCAACGGATGCTGGCAGTGCCTGCGTCACGCTCCCGGATGATGGCATAATGCGCGCTGCAACGGCCAAGGACATCGCCATGCTCAAATGGATCAATATCTCACTGCTGCTGCTGCTGGCACTGCTCCAGTATCGGCTGTGGTGGGGCGAAAATGGCATCACCGAATTATTCGATATTCGCGCACGCGTGCAGCAGCTTTCCAAGGAAGATGCGGTGCTGGACAACCGCAATCAGCGGCTCGGTGCGGAAGTGGTCGACCTCAAGAATGGTCTGGCGGCCATCGAGGAGCGTGCACGCAATGACCTCGGCATGGTGCGCAAGGACGAGCAGTTCCTGTGGGTGCCCAATGTCGCGGTGCCGGAACGCAAGGCGCCATCACCCGATGAAGTGGCGGACGGTGCGCTGGAGGGCAAGGGCCTGGAAGGCGGGCTGCCCAAGGTGATCACGCCATGATGCCGACAGACGCCTCGCGCGAGCCCCGTCTGTGGTATCTGGTGCCGGCCGCCGGCGTGGGCAGCCGCATGCAGGCCGACCGCCCCAAGCAGTATCTGGAGCTGTCGCCCGGCGGCTGCGTGCTGGAGGCGACGCTGGCGACACTCAAGCGCGCGCTGCCCGAGGCAGGGCTCTGTCTGGTGCTGGGCGCCGATGATGACTATTTCTCGCCGTCGATGGTGCCGTGGCAGGACTGGCTGCGCGCCGATGGCGGCAGCGAACGTGCCGACAGCGTGCTGGCGGGCCTGGACTGTCTGAGCCGCCACGCCCATGACGATGACCTCGTGCTGGTGCACGATGTCGCGCGTCCCTGCGTTCGCGAAGCCGATATCCATGCGCTGGTCGCGACCGCTCGCCGCAGTGCCGATGGCGCCATCCTCGCGGCCCCCGCCAGTGACACCATGAAGCGCGCCGCGCCGGCCGGCGACTCCCGCCCGCATGGCGATGGCGATGAAGAGCGTGCGCCGAGCATCGCGCACACCGAATCCCGCGTCGGCCTGTGGCATGCCTTCACGCCGCAGGCCTTCCCGCTGGGCCTGTTGCGACGGGCGCTGCGTGAAGCGCTTGGGGAGAACCCCGCGCTCATCACGGATGAGGCCTCGGCACTGGAGGCCTGTGGCCGTGCCCCTGTGCTGGTCGCCGCCGCACGCGACAATCTCAAGATCACCCATCCGGAAGACCTCGCCATGGCGCGCCTGCTGCTGGCCGCGCGCGAGGCGCTTCCCGATAGCCCCCGGACGTCTGCCTGCCATGACTGAGCAATCTGCAACACCCGCTGCTGCCACTCCCACTGCGCAATCCGCGACTTCTTCCCCGCAGGCTGGCCATGTGCCGATCGCCCTGCGCATCGGCCACGGCTTCGATGTGCATCGCTTCGGCGATGGCGATCACCTGATGATCGGTGGCGTGAAGATCGCCTACGAGCATGGCTTCGTGGCGCACTCCGACGGTGACGTGCTGCTGCATGCACTGTGTGATGCGCTGCTCGGCGCCTGTGGCATGGGCGATATCGGCAAGCATTTCCCGGACACCGACAGCGAGTGGTCCGGCGCCGATAGCCGTGGCCTGCTGCGCCACGTGATCGGGCTGGTCAATGCCGCCGGTTTCGGGGTCGGCAATGTCGATCTCACCGTGATGGCGCAGGCGCCGAAGATGGCGCCGCACATCCAGGCGATGCGGGAAGTGATCGCCGAAGACCTGCGCGTGCCGCTGGCGGTCGTCAACGTCAAGGCCACCACCACCGAGCGGCTCGGCTTCACCGGTCGCAAGGAAGGCATCGCCGCCGAGGCCGTGGTGCTGCTGGGCGCGCTGCCGACCGCGGGCGGAGCCGAGCATGTCTGAAGTGAATGACATGTCTGAGTCGCCCGAGGCCGATGCGCTGTTTGCCGAGGCGCTGGCGGCACTGGACGCCGCGGGCAGCGAGGCGTGGGTCAAGGAAGCCGAATTGATGCAGCGCTGGCCGCATGCGCATGGCGGCCCGCTGGGAGCAGGCGACTTCCGCCACACGCCCGAGGACTTCCGGGTCACCGAGCTGATGGACTTCGTGCCCGAAGGCCACGGTGAGCATCAGTGGCTGTGGGTCGAGAAACGCGGCCTGACCACCGATGACCTGTGCCGTGAACTGGCCGGCCTGTGTGAGGTCGCGCCGCGTGATATCGGCGTGGCCGGTCTCAAGGACAAGCAGGCGATCACCCAGCAGTGGGTCTCCGTGTGGTTGCCGGGGCGTGAAGCGCCGCAGGATCTCAGCGATGCGCTGGCCGAGAAGGGTGTCCGCGTGCTGGCCAGCGTGCGTCATCCGCGCAAGCTCAAGCGTGGCGTGCATCGCGGCAACCGCTTCGCGCTGCGTGTCAGTGGTGAGGCCGTTGCGCATCCCGAATTCGAGGTGCGCTGGCAGACGCTGATACGTGATGGTGTGCCCAACTATTTCGGGCCGCAGCGTTTCGGCCATCAGGGACATAATCTCGGCCGGGCACGTGCCGTGCTGGTGCGTGGCTGGCGCAAGCGCGATGACCGCAGCGGCATGCTGCTGTCGACCGCGCGCAGCTTCCTGTTCAACGAGGTGCTGGCCGCGCGCCTCAAGGCGAATTGCTGGGCGACGGCGTTGAGCGGCGAGGTGTTTGCGCTCAACGGGACGGGCTCGCGCTTCGTCACCGACGGCAGCGAGTCGGCCGAGACGCTGGCGCAGCGCCTGGCGAGTGGCGATATTCATCCCACTGGCCCGCTGTGGGGCACCGGGCGTGCGGAGGCTCATGCTCAGGTCGCCCAACTCGAGCAGGTCCTGGCCACGCGTTGGCCGCAGCTGTGCGAGGGGCTCGAGAAGGCTGGCGTCAAGGCGGAGCGTCGTCCGCTGCGCCTGATGCCTGGCAAGCCGCGTCTGGAGTGGGATATCACGCCAGAGCAGGCAAAAACCGAAGGTGGCGAGGCCAGTGTCTGGCTGCACTTCGATCTGCCGCGCGGCAGCTTCGCGACGGGCCTGTTGCGTGAGCTGATCGCCCACCCGCTGCTGTAGTGCCGTCAGGCGACATGACGACTATCCGATGATTCGCAAAGGAGTGAGATGATGCGCAGGATTCTGCTTTCCAATGATGATGGCGTGCACGCTCCGGGGCTCAAGGCGCTGCATGACGCGCTGGCCGGGCAGGCACGCATTCGTGTGGTCGCGCCGGACCGTGATCGCTCAGGGGCCAGCAACTCGCTGACGCTGAGTCGGCCGTTGTTGCTGTCCGCGATGGAGAACGGCTTCTACAGCGTCGACGGCACACCCGCGGATTGTGTCTATCTGGGCGTCAATGGCGTCTGGGACGAGAAGCCTGACATCGTGATTTCCGGTATCAACCATGGCGCCAACCTGGGCGATGACGTGCTGTATTCCGGCACCGTGGCGGCGGCGATGGAAGGGCGCTCGCTGGGCATGTCGGCGATCGCGATGTCACTGTGCGGCAAGACCCACTTCGAGACCGCCGGACGCGTGGCGGCGAGCCTCGTCGGCGCGGCCGAGACCCTGGCATTGCCGCCGCGCTCATTGCTCAACGTCAATGTGCCGGATGTGCCGTGGAGCGAGATTCGCGGTTTTCGCGTCACGCGTCAGGGCCACCGTGGCCCGGCGGGTGCCCCGATCGAGGTCAAGGACCCGCGTGGCCGTACCCGCTACTGGATCGCGCTGGCCGGCGATGGCATCGATGATGGCGATGACACCGACTTCGCCGCCATCGCGGCCGGCTATGTGTCCATCACGCCGTTGATGACGGATCTCACCTCCCACGGGGCGCGTCACGATGTGGCGCAGTGGCTCGAGGCGCTGACCTGAGCGACGCAGCGCCAGCCAAGGCTCAAGATTTCGCTGTGAAGTCCTCGTTCGAAGGATATGAATCAAGACCATGAAGGACGTGTATCAGAACGCTTTCCCGCTTGCGCAGTCAGACAGCGCAGCGGGAATCGCCGGGCCCTTGCATCTCAGGCGACCGGACACGGCGCAGCTGAGCGGTATCGGCATGACGTCCCAGCGCACGCGAGACCGCATGGTGGCGCGCCTGGAGGATGCCGGCATTCGCGATGAGCGGGTGCTGGAACTGATGGCCAGTGAGCCGCGCCATCTGTTTCTCGATGAGGCGCTGGCGCACCGTGCCTATGAAGATACTGCGCTGCCGCTGGGGCAGGGGCAGACCCTGTCCCAGCCTTACATGCACGCCCGCATGACGGAGCTTGCCCTGGCGCAAGCGCCGCGCCCGCGCGAGGAGTGTCGGGTGCTGGAGGTCGGCACCGGTTCGGGCTATCAGACATTGCTGCTGGCGCGCCTGTTCGCTCGGGTGTCTTCGCTCGAGCGCATCGCCGTGCTGCATGCCAGGGCCGCTCAACGCCTTGGCTGGTTCGGGCTCGACAATGTCGAGTTGCGCCATGCCGATGGTGGGCATGGCTGGCAGGACGATGACTCGGCATTTGATCTGATCGTGGTGACCGCCTGCGCGCCACATCTGCCGCAGGCGTTGTTGAAGCAGTTGGCCCCGCAGGGGGTGATGATCGTGCCATTGGCCGAGGACGACAGTGATCGTCAGTGGCTGACACGAGTGCGCCACGTCGGCGACACTCAGGATATTCAGCGGTTCGAGGCCGTGCGCTTCGTGCCGTTGCTCGAGGGAGTGATCAGGTGAAACGAGCTTTGAGCGTGTTCTTCAAGGGCGCTGGCATGGGGGCGGCGGATGCCGTGCCCGGGGTATCAGGCGGCACGATTGCCTTCGTGACAGGCATCTATGAAGAATTGATCGAGTCCATCAAGCGCTTCGGCCCCTCCGCCATCGGCGTATGGCGTGAGCAGGGCTTCAAGGCGCTGTGGCAGCATTTGAATCTGGCCTTTCTGCTGCCGCTGGTCGCTGGCATCTTCGCCAGCCTGATCAGCGTGGCGCATCTGGTGACCTGGCTGATGGAGGCGCAGCCGCTGCTGCTCAACGCCTTCTTCTTCGGGCTGGTGGTGTGCTCCGGGGTGGTGGTCGCGCGGCGTATCACCACCTTCCGAATGGGCTATCTGGTGTGGTTGGCGCTGGGGCTGGTGCTGGCCAGCAAATTGCCCAGCCTGTTGCCTGCCGCCACCGATGCCTCCTGGGTGCTGGTGGTCGGCGGTGCCATCGCCATCAGTGCCATGCTGCTGCCGGGCGTTTCCGGCAGCTTCCTGTTGCTGACCATGGGCCTCTACGGCACGGTGATGACTGGCATCAAGAGCTTCGATCTGCAGCTGATCATGCTGTTCGGCAGCGGCTGCGCCATCGGGCTATTCACCTTCTCGCGTTTGTTGTCGTGGTTGTTTCGTCATCATCACACCGCGACACTGATGCTGCTGACGGGCTTCATTCTCGGCTCGCTGCCGGTATTGTGGCCGTGGCGCACCATCACCGATTATCGTCTGGGACCCGAGGGTGAACAGGTTCCGCTGGATTACCACTTCATGATGCCGGATACCTACACCAGTGTGACCGGTGAGCCTGCCCAGCTGTGGGCGGCACTCGCCCTGATGCTGGCCGGCGTATTGCTTGTCTGGTTTGCCGGAGAGCGCTCCGGCCCGGATGACGACTCCAGCAATTCCCGCAAGGAGCAGGAACATGCGTGACAGGATGGACAAGGGAATCAAACTGACGTTGGCAGGTCTGGCGCTGGGTGCGCTGACAGCCTGCAGCACGGCGACCACTCGCCCGCAGGTTCAGGACCTCAACGCCGGCAATGCGCGTATCACCTCCGACACCTATACCGTTCAGCGCGGTGACACCCTGTATGGCATCTCCTGGCAGAGTGGCCAGGATTTCCGGGATGTGGCGCGCATGAACGGCTTGAATCCGCCCTACACCCTGCAGCCGGGGCAGACGCTGCGACTGGACCCCAACACCCAGCTGCCGGCCAGTGCGGCGGGAACCTCCGGCACGAGCGTCGCCTCGAGTGGTGGCGTCGTTGCCACGCCGATGGGCGGGGGCAGCGACAGCTCGATCGCAGGCGGCAGCGAACTGCCTGACTGGCTGGCACCGGATGAATCCGCCATGGCTCAGCAGCAACAGCGCACCAGCCAGGCCCAGTCGCTGACGACCGGCTCGGGTGGCGTGTCATCGGCCGCCACCGGCGCCGCGGCGGCTGCCGGACTGGGGCCTGTCTACCAGGAGGGCAGTGAAGAGGCACTCGCCGAGACCGCGCGCAACGCCGCCAATGACAGCGCAGAGCAGGCCAGCAGCAGTGCTGCGCAGGCCAGTAGCTCTGCTACACAGACAGCCAGCCAGACGGCCAGCGAGGCAGCTGCCAGTGCGGCCGCCGCCCAGGCCGAGGCGCGCAAGGCTGCCAAGGAAAAGGCCGAGCAAGCCGCCGCTGCCGCCGCCGCAGAGCGTGAGAAAGCGGCCGCTAGCGTGAAAAATGAGGCTGCCAAGGTTGAAAAGGGCACCAACGTCGCTGGCGAAACCGCCAAGGCTGCACCGGCCAAGAAGACCTATGTTCCGGTAAAAAACGTTGACTGGCAGTGGCCTACGCAAGGCGAGATCATCGGCAAGTTCGGCGAGTCCGAGAGTGTCACCGGCGGCATTGATATCGCTGGTCAAAAGGGGCAACCTGTCAAGGCAGCAGGGCCGGGAATCGTGGTCTACGCCGGAAGCGGAGTACGTGGTTACGGTAACCTCATCATTCTCAAGCACAACGACCGCTATCTGAGCGCCTACGCCCACAACGACACTCTGCGTGTATCAGAGAACGATGTGATCGACGCCGGACAGGTCATCGCCACTCTGGGAGCCACTGACGCTGAACGTGCGCAGCTGCACTTCGAGATTCGCGAGGATGGGCAGCCCAAGGACCCACTGAAATTCCTGCCTAAACGCTGATTCCCACCGCTGCCACAACAACAAGTTCCTGGCACCAGACCAGAGACAACGGGGTATCGACATGAGCATGCTGGAAAAGGATATCGATCAGGCTGAGGTTGAGTTGTCCCTTGAGGATGTCGAGGAGGACGACGATACGCTTGAGGCAGAAGCGGAAGAGGCGGCATTCGAACGCGCCTTGAATCGTGAAGAGCGCAAGCACTACCAAAGCCTGGATGCGACCCAGATCTACCTCAACGAGATTGGTTTTTCCCCGTTGCTCAAGCCCGAGGAGGAAGTCTACTTCGGGCGTCTGGCACAGGCGGGCGACCCCGCCGGTCGCCAGCGCATGATCGAGTCGAACCTGCGTCTGGTGGTCAAGATCGCGCGGCGTTATCTGAATCGTGGTCTGTCGCTGCTCGACCTGATCGAGGAGGGCAATCTGGGGCTGATCCGCGCGGTGGAGAAGTTCGACCCCGAGCGCGGCTTCCGTTTCTCGACCTACGCCACCTGGTGGATTCGCCAGACCATCGAGCGGGCGCTGATGAATCAGACGCGCACCATTCGTCTGCCGATCCACGTCGTCAAGGAACTCAACATCTACCTGCGTGCCGCGCGCCAGCTGACCCAGAAACTGGATCACGAAGCCACCGCGGAGGAGATAGCCGACTTCCTCGACAAGCCGGTCGATACCGTCAAGAAGATGCTGGGGCTCAATGAGCGCGTGTCATCCGTCGACTACCCGATGGGCGGCGAGAGCGACAAGCCGCTGATCGAGACCATCGCCGACGAGAATGACACCAGCCCGGAGTCCAGTCTGGTGGATGTAGACGTCAAGGCGCATGTCGATGAGTGGCTGGCGGAACTGACCGAGAAGCAGATGGAAGTGGTGGTGCGCCGCTTCGGGCTGCGCGGTCATGAAGCCGCGACGCTGGAAGAAGTGGGCGAGGAGATCGGTCTGACGCGTGAGCGGGTGCGTCAGATCCAGGTCGAGGCGCTCAAGAAGCTGCGGCGCATGCTCGAGAAGCAGGGGCTGACGCTCGAATCCATCTTTGAATGATGCACGGGCACAGTCGTCATGGCTGTCGATACCCTGATGCAGGTTGCCAGTGAAAACGGCCCGCTCGTAATCCGAGTGGGCCGTTTTCATATTGTGTCATCATTATTCTGGCAGAGTGGGGGCATTCTGACGCACTGCGCTCGAGTGCAGGGTGCCCCATGACACTGTTGTCAATTTGGAAACGCTGTATCGTGCAACAAAGTTAGCCAACTAACTGGACGCCCAAAAGAGCGACGATTAGACTAAGGCCACTTTTTCCACGACCCGCTTGAGCAGGGCTGAGGCAGTAGTCCAGCCGATGTGTGAGCTACCTTTTACCTTGTCCTGGTGCTTTCGAGGCGCCATGCAGGTCACGACTGTCACTGATCAGGAACAACGCATACATGGCCAACATTCGCATACTGCCACTGGTGCTGGCGATGGGTTTTGCGACCCAGGCTCAGGCTGCCAATCTGCTCGACATCACGCGTGATGCATTGACCCACAACGCCAGCCTGTCCTCCTCTCGCTCGCTCTATCAGAGCGTCGAGGACAATGAGCGTATCGAGCTTGCTGACCTGCTGCCCCAGATCACTGCCACGGGAACCGTGTCGCGTACCGATGTCACCGGCAATTCCCAGAGCGGCACCGAAGGCGATTACACCGACAGCAATATCGTGGTCAACGTCAACCAGCAGCTGTTTGATGCCGCCGACTGGTATGAGCTCGCGACCAGCAAGGACACCACCCGTCAGCAGAAACTGCTGCTGGATTCCGATCAGCAGCAGCTGCTCTATGACGTGGCGTCTGCCTATTTCACCATCCTGAACAATCGTGATGTGCTCGATGCGCGCATCGCCCAGGAAAAGGCCTTCTCCCGCCAGCTGGACCAGGCCAATCAGCAGTTCGAGGTCGGTCTGATCGCGATCACGGATGTGCAGGAAGCCAAGGCATCCTTCGATGATGCGCGTGCCCAGCGCATCGCGGCCGAAGCCGATCTCCAGGTCAGCTTCGAGGCCCTGCAGCAGCTGACGGGCCAGCAGTACGATTCCATCGATGGTCTGGAAGAAGATCTGGCGATCGAAGCGCCGGTGCCGGCCAGCCGCGGCAAGTGGGTCGAGATGGCATTGTCCAACAACCCGCTGATCGGTGCTGCCCAGAAGGGTGTCGATGTCGCCAGAGGCGATGTGAAGACCTCCCGCGCAGGCCATCTGCCGGAAGTCGGCGCCTTCGCGACCTACTCCTACGATGAAACCGACATCGATACTGCCGGGGGGTATCAGGAATACAACCAGATCGGTATCCAGGCCTCCCTGCCGATCTATACCGGTGGCCGCACCTCCGCCCAGGTACGTCAGAGCACCCATCTGCTCGAGCAGAGCCAGTACGACCTGCTCGATCAGCAGCGCTCCACCACCCAGAGCGTGCGCTCGCTTTACAGCCAGGTGCGCAGCGACGTCCTGACCGTCAAGGCGCGCAAGCAGGCGATCGTCTCCAGCCGCAGCGCACTGGAAGCGACTCGCTCCGGTTATGAAGTCGGCACCCGTAACATCGTCGACGTGCTGGACGCCGAGCAGGCCCTGTATCAGGCGCTGGCGGACTACGCCTCTTCGCGTTACACCTATGTGCTTGACCTGCTCAACCTGCGTCAGGCGGCAGGTATCATCGATATCAACAGCGTGCGTGACCTCAACGAGAGCCTCAAGGCAGATCGTCAGGTATCCCTGGTGCTGAATGATGAGAGCCCCGACGAGCTGGAAAACGTGACGCCCTGATCGTCCCGCGCTGGCTTACGCCACGTGCTGCATGCACCCCCGCAGGCAAGGCCTGCGGGGGTGCATGCGTTTGAGGGCATCAGTGGGTCAGGTCACTGATCGTCAGGCAAGTGTTCACCAGGCAAGTGATGGTCAGACAGGAGGCGCCGAAAAAGCAGCGCGCAAGGGCAGCGCGGCCTCGAGGCAGGCAGTTTCGTGGTGGTATTGGTCGAAAATCCTGCATGTGTTTTAACAGGCAGTGGTTTCTATCGGTGATTTGGGGAAAGTTTGGTGGTTTTCAGCGTGACCTGACGGCGATGATGGAAAATAATTGAGGGGCTTGCTCTGCTGTCTGTCATTTTCACCGATCACCCTGGAGTCCTCTCATGTCCCGCCCACTGCGCGCTGATATTGATCTCGATGCACTGCGTCACAACTATCAGCTGGCCTGCGAGCTGGCGCCGCATTCGCGCGCCCTGGCCGTGATCAAGGCTGACGCCTACGGGCATGGTGCGGTGGCGTGCGCGCAGGCACTGGCGGATCTCGCCCCCGCCTTTGCGGTAGCCACGATTGAAGAGGCGCTGGCGCTGCGGGCGGGCGGCATCTCTCATCCGGTCGTGTTGCTTGAAGGGGTGTTCGAGGCCGCGGAGTACGCCTTGGCGGCCGAGCATGACTTCTGGTGCGCCATCCACAGTGAATGGCAGTTGGCGGCCCTCGAACAGAGTGAGCTTGCGCAGCCCTTGTCCTGCTGGATCAAGTTCGACTCGGGGATGCATCGTCTCGGCTTCACGGCCGAGCAGGTGCTGGGCGCCAAGGCGCGCCTCGAGGCGTGTGGCAAGGCGCGTGATCTGCACCTGATGACGCACTTCGCGAGTGCTGACAGCCTGACGCCGGACTACTTCCAGCAGCAGATGGCGGCGGTGACGGCCCTGGCGGCTCAGGCGGAATTGCCGCTGTGTCTCGCCAATTCACCGGCGACGCTTGCCTGGCCAGAGACGCATGCGGCCTGGAACCGCCCGGGAATCATGCTTTACGGGGGAGACCCGCTGGAAGGTGCCAATGACGCCAGCCGGCGCCTGAAGCCGGTGATGACGCTGTCTTCGGCCATCATCGCCGTGCGTGAGATCGCCATCGGCGAGCCGGTGGGGTACTCGGGGCGCTTCGTGGCGACGCGTCCGACGCGTATCGGTGTCGTCGCCTGCGGTTATGGTGATGGCTATGATCGCCACGCCGTGGATGGTACGCCAGTGCTGGTGGATGGTCAGGAAACGGTGCTGGCCGGCAAGGTGTCGATGGACATGCTGACGGTGGATATCACGGACCTGCCCGAGGCGGGTGTCGGTTCTCGTGTGGTGCTGTGGGGCGAAGGGCTTGAGGTCAATCGCGTCGCCGCCAGCTGCGACACCATCAGCTATACACTGCTGACGGGGCTGCTGCCGCGCGTGCCCAGACACTACCATGGCGGCGTTGGCAGTGCGGCGGACGACCAGGGTGTCGCGCAGTTGGCCAGCGCTCAGCCGCTGGATACGCACGCCTGACCTGACGGCAAGGCTCGCGCGGTCTACAATGGCCGCCGTTGCCCGTCGAACGAGAGAGTCATGGCCAAGAAGAGCTATCCCGAGAGTTTTGCACACCCCCGCTACTGGCTGACCTGGCTGGGCATCGGTGCCATGAAGGCTTCGGCCTATCTGCCCTGGTGCGCCAAGCTGTGGCTGGGGCGTGGCCTTGGTGAGCTGGCGTGGCGCTTCGGCAAGCGTCGTCGTCACATCACCGACACCAATCTCAAGCTGTGCTTTCCCGAGTGGAGCGAGGCGGAGCGCGCGCGTCAGGTGCGCAAGACCTTCCACGCCAACGGTATCGGTATCTTCGAGACGGCTACCGGCTGGTGTCGTGATCCTGAGCACATGCGTGATCGCGTGACCTTCAAGGGGCAGGAGCACATGGAGCGCGCCATGGCCCAGGGCAAGGGGGCGCTCATCGTGGGCATCCACTTCTCGACCCTGGATCTGGGCGGCGCACTGCACTCGCTGTTCTTCCCGGCCGATGTCGTCTATCGCCCCCACGACAACCCGCTGTTCGAGCGCTTCATGACCCGTGCGCGCAATGGAATTTTCGGCACCGCCATCGATCGTCACGACCTGCGGGGCGTGGTGCGTCGCATCAAGAGCGGCCATGGCGTGTGGTATTCACCGGATCAGGACTTCGGTCGCGAGGTCAGCGTGTTCGCGCCGTTCTTCGGCATCGATGCCGCCTCCATCAAGCTGACGGCCAAGATCGCCCGCATGACCGGTGCGCCGGTGATGCCCTTGATGTTCCACCGCAATCCGGACAATCGTACCTATACGCTGGAGTATCTGCCGGCGCTGGACAACTTCCCGAGTGGCGATGACGTCGCCGATGCCACGCGCATCAACGCCTTCATCGAAGGGGCGATCCGCAAGCATCCCGAGCAGTATCTGTGGCTGCACCGTCGCTTCAAGACACGTCCCGAGAAAACCGATCCGTCCCTGTACTGAGGTGAACCATGAGCAACGACATCTCTTCTCACGTCACCCTGGCCGAGGTGGAAGCACGGCTGGCCGCTGGCGATACCTTCGTGCTCAATCAGGTCGCGGAATGGTGCCCGGATTGCACCGAGCGTCAGCGTCCGGCATTGCCTGCCTTCGAGGCGGCGCTTGCCCGTGGCGGTCTGCCACTGGTGACCTTATGCGTGCAGCAGACCCGTGGGGTCTATCTCAGCGATGCTCATGCACAGCTGAGTGAGCGCATCGGTGGTGCCGGCTATCCGCGCACCTTGCTGGTTCGCCACGGTCAGCCGGCGAGTCTCGACAGTGGATTGAACCGCGTCGAGGTGATGAGCGAGCCCGATCTCGTCGCCTACGCCGAGGCCTTGATCGCCGCGCTGTAGCGACCGATCCCCCTGCATCGATCATTCGCCGTTGTCAGGGGGATGACGCGAGTGATGCACACAGCAAAGGCCCCCGTTCGGCATCTCGCCGAACGGGGGCCTTTGCTGTGTAAAGCGGCACCCGACAAGCAACATCACCTGCCCGAGCTGCATGCGTGCGGTCAACCGAGTGCCGCCTATCGTGTGCCTATGACAAGACGTGCGGATGACGGAGCAGGCTTTCAACCCATCACAAGGGCTGAGGCAAATTCTTTTACTGAAGTGCGACATCATGTTGACAAAGCTTTAGTTTATTACCATCTTGGCAATAACGAGTCAGGTGGCTGACACGCCTCCTGATCGCCGCTTTCAGCACTCTGGAGTGCGCCTGAGGCGTCATCCGTCAGGGGCTGACTCCGCCGCGACAACTCTCACATGACATAAGGAATTGACATGCTCAACTACGCCATCATCTTTCTGATCGTCGCTGTCATTGCCGCCGTACTGGGCTTCGGCGGCATCGCCGGCACCGCAGCGACCATCGCCAAGGTCCTGTTCGTGATCTTCCTGGTGCTGTTCCTGGTGTCCTTCTTCAAGAGCCGCCGCAAGCCGTAAGGCTCTGACTTCCTGTCGCTGGTCAGGCTGACGGCAACAGGCCGCAAGCCGTCATGTGATCGGATAGTACGGCTCAGAGACAGCAACGCCCGCGACGGTGATCGACCGTCGCGGGCGTTGCTCGTTCAGGCGCTGGCCTTTTTTACCACTGAGGGCTGGGCAGGTTGAGACGATGGTGACCGGCCTGCAGGCCGTGTTCGATGAAACGACGATCCACCTCGAATTCGGCCTGGGCGAGAATCGCCTCCACCACCTTGTCGGCATGCTGTTGCAGCAGCACCAGATGGCCGTATTGCGCGCCCATCAGCGACAGGGTCTTCAACAGCTCCAGCAGGGCCAGACAGATCGAGAGGTCATCACGGCCATAATGCAGAATCGGCGTGATGGAGCGGTAGAGGAGGCTTGCGAAGGACTCCATCTGCCAGCTGACGCGAACGGCCTTGTGATCATCCACGCAACAATTGCACAGCGGCACTGACATGCGCTCGCTGAGCAGCTCCGTCAGCTGGTGCATGCACAGCCGTGCCGTGCCGGGGTCATTGATGCCGGGTGACAGTGCCTTGATGGCGACTTCCATCAGCTGGGTCAGGCCGTGCTCGTGCAGGTCCTCGACGGACTCCCCATCCAGATAGCCAAGCGCGGCACGCAGGTTCTTGATCAACTCGGCCTGCTGTTCTGCATCGAGTTCTTCCCCCGCCGTCGCGCCCTCTGGCAGGCCGTTGGGCCACTCGATGCGCATCAAGGGCATGCCGCTGACGATGAAGGCGCCCAGCGCGAAATCCAGATGCACCACCATGTCATGCTTGATGGCCAGCTGGCGCAGCGCCGAGAAATCGACCTGCTGGATGTAGCCACGCCGGCGTGCCCGCAGCAGCTGGCACTGGTCGTCGTCACGGCCGACCTCGCGCTCGCAGAAGCCATCGTCACGATTGCGCTGACGCAGGCGCTCCAGCGAGAGGCGGGTGCGGCCGGACAGGCGCCGCGCGACGGCGTTGATCTGTACCGACTGCGAGACCTGATGGATGAAGTAGACGAACATCCCCAGGCAATTGACCATCATCAGCACGCCCAGATAGACCGCCAGCGAGCGCCACAGGGTCGGGGAGTCTCCCGTATTGGGCACCATCAGGTTGACCAGCAGGAACAGCAGGCTGCCCAGGTAGTGGCCGAGTACCAGCTGGTGATGACGCTCGGTCACCAGGCCCAGCAGCAGCTTGTGGGAGAACTGCGCGCCGGCCTGGGTGAGCACGCTCATCACCATGGTGAAACTGAAGACCATCAGCGAGATCAGGCCGCCGACCAGCGCCGCCAGCAGGGTGCGCGGGGTGTCATGTTGCTTGAAGGTCAGTGCTTCGAAAAAGTCGCTATTCGGCAGCGAGGAAGGGTCCGGCAGCCCGGAGGGCATCACCGAGATCAGTCCCAGCAGGGTATAGACCATGGCCAGCATGCTGGGGAGATAGGCGATGCTGGTGGTCCAGGTTCGCAGCCACATGAGGGGTTGCTGTAGCCAGCGATTCATAGACGATTCCCGAACGGATGGATTGGCAAGCTACTGTTATGACGGCTCGCGCCGAGCACTGCAAGTCAGCATGACGTGCTGGCAGGAGGGTTCAGGGGGCGAGGAGGGGAGGAAAGAAGCAGAACAGGGCAGGCAGAGCGGACGAACTGGAACGAACAGACTGGAACGAACAGCAGGGCCCGACGGCTAGACGCCCCCACCGGATGACCGGTGAGGGCGTCTAGCGGCTTGCGTCGATCAGCGTGGCTAACCCCGCCGGCTCATCAGGCGTCGATACGCTTGTACTTCATGCGCTTGGGTGCATCGTTGCCGACACGCGCGTGATAGTCCGCTTCGTACTCAGTATAGCTGCCTTCGAAGAACACCACGTTGGAGTCACCCTCGTAGGCGAGGATGTGGGTCGCGATGCGATCCAGGAACCAGCGGTCGTGCGAGATGACCATCGCGCAGCCCGGGAAGGCCAGCAGGGCCTCTTCCAGTGCACGCAGGGTCTCGATGTCCAGGTCGTTGGACGGCTCATCCAGCAGCAGTACGTTGGCAGCCTGCTTCAGGGTCTGGGCCAGCTGCAGACGGCCACGCTCACCACCGGACAGATCCGACAGACGCTTCTGCTGGTCAGTGCCCTTGAAGTTGAAGCGGCCGACATAGGCGCGCGACGAGACTTCATGGCCATTGATGTTGAGCATGTCCTGACCGCCGGAGACGGCTTCCCAGACGGTCTGATTGTCTTCCAGGCCATCACGCAGCTGCTCGACGTAGGCGACCTTGACGGTCTCGCCCAGCACGACTTCGCCGCTGTCCGGAGTGTCCTTGCCGGTCACCAGCTTGAACAGCGTGGACTTGCCCGCACCGTTGCCGCCGACGATACCCACGATGGCACCCTGGGGGATGGTGAAGGACAGATCATCGAACAGCAGCTTGTCGTCGAAACGCTTGGTGACGTTGTGCAGCTCGATGACCTTGTCGCCCAGGCGCGGTCCCGGCGGAATGTAGATCTCGTTGGTCTCGTTGCGCTTCTGGAAATCACCGGACTGCATTTCCTCGAAGCGGTTGAGACGCGCCTTGCTCTTGGCCTGACGGCCCTTGGGATTTTGACGAACCCACTCGAGCTCCTGCTGGATGGCCTTGTTGCGCGAGGCTTCCTGCTTGGCTTCCTGCTGCAGGCGAGCGTCCTTCTGCTCGAGCCACGAGGAATAGTTGCCTTCGAAGGGAATGCCCTGACCACGGTCCAACTCGAGAATCCAGCCGGCGACGTTGTCGAGGAAGTAGCGGTCGTGGGTGATGGCGACCACGGTGCCGGAGTAGTCGTGCAGGAAGCGTTCCAGCCAGGCGACGGATTCGGCGTCCAGGTGGTTGGTCGGCTCGTCCAGCAGCAGCATGTCCGGGCTCGAGAGCAGCAGACGGCACAGTGCGACACGGCGGCGCTCACCACCGGACAGCACGCCGACATTGGCATCCCACGGCGGCAGGCGCAGCGCTTCGGCGGCCACTTCCAGCTTGCGCTCGAGGTTGTGGGCGTCAGAGGCCTGGATCAGGTCTTCCAGCTTGGCCTGACGCGCGGCGAGGGCGTCGAAATCGGCGTCCGGCTCGGCGTAGGCGGCATAGACTTCATCAAGTTCGGTCTGGGCGTTCTTGATGTGGGCCAGGGATTCTTCCACGCACTCGCGCACGTTCTTGGAATCATCCAGTTCCGGCTCCTGGGGGAGGTAGCCGACATTCAGACCCGGCATGGGACGTGCTTCGCCGTTGTAGTCCTGATCGACGCCGGCCATGATGCGCAGCAGCGAGGACTTGCCCGAGCCGTTGAGACCGAGCACACCGATCTTGGCACCCGGGAAGAAGGACAGCGAGATGTCCTTGAGAATCTCGCGCTTCGGGGGAACGACCTTGCCCACCCGGTTCATGGTATAGACGTATTGCGCCATGGAATCCCAATTTGGTTGGAGAATGGAATGACGCGCAGATGATAGTGCCCGGCGTCACGCTTGGCCAGCCGGGCAGCCTGTGCCAGGCGAGCGCGGCGACTCACTGCATGACATTCCCTGTCCTGACGTCGACCCCTTCCATGGCCTGTCTGCTCCCTGGTATCCCTTCCCCTGCACGCCGCTGAAGGCGAGCTTACTCCTCTTCGCCCCAGTCGCTGGCGTCGATCAGATCATCATCGGCTTCATCGTCCCAGCCTTCGCGGATGGAGCGAGCCAGGGCGCGCTCCTCGAGCAGGGCTTCAAGACGTTGGCGGGAGTCATTGCGTTGTGGCTTGGCAGGTGCGCTGGAGGGCGACAGCTCGAAGTCCACATCGGTGGGGCTGTCTTCGGCGAGTGCCGTGGCATCGATATCATCGAGGAATTGTTCACGGGCCATGGGCGGACCTCACGATCTTGGAACGACCTACCCGATATCCAGCGCCTGGACTGGCCTGTGATACCGGGCACCGCCAGCGGCGATGCGCCGAAGGCTCTCTGGCTATATACCGCCCGTTGACGAGGATGACAAGCCTTTCGCTCAGCCTGTCAGAGCTTTCGCCAATTGCCAAAGGCGAGAGGCCCACAACGACAACGCCCACCGGTGGGGTGGGCGTTGATGGTGCCATGCGGCACCTGATCTTCAGTGACTGCTCTTCAGTGACCGTTCTTCACTCAGCGGCCTTGAGCGTCCGGCGCTCAGTTGGACTCGCTGGGGTGCTCCGCACGCAGGCGTTCCAGCTCTTCCTTGGCGGTCATCAGGCCGGTGACATCCTTCTGGACACCAACGAAATACTGCAGATTGTCATGCTCATCGAAGACCGGTGTCATGGAGAGTTCATTCCAGAACAGGCTGCCATCCTTGCGATAGTTGCGCAGTATCTCGCGGCACGGGCGCTTGTCGCGCAGCGCGGCGCGGATGTTGTCCAGCTGCGGCTGATCGCGGTCATCATTCTGCAGGAAGCGGCAATCGCGGTAGAGAATCTCGTCGGCGCTGTAACCGGTGAGGCGCTCGAAGCCCTGATTCACGTAGATCAGGATGTTCTCATCGCCTTCCTGTTCCGCCACCACGATGCCATCGTCCGAGGCATTCACGACTCTCTCGAGCAGCTCGGGGCTGATCATGTGGGGTCTTTTCATCTGACTCTGATCCTTGCGGCTTAAGAACCCGGCCATGAAGACCGAGCCCGAGAGTACGGGTATAGGGTGCCTGTCCGTGTGCCCGGACATTCCAGCACCATGATCGGTTTCACTATGGCGGGGAGACGCGGCTTATGCAATCGCAGCCGCTAATGTGACAGGCCCGACATCGTTGTCAGGCCCTGTCAGCGTGAGAGTCGATCAGATAAATGAGGGGGACAGGGGTAAAAGGGTAAAAGGGGTAACAGGGGAGCCGTCACGCCCGCCCCGGCATGTTCAGTCGTCCTCCACCTCCGGCAGGCGCTGTGCGCAGAGCGCGGCACAGGCCGCGACGACCGCCAGAATCATCAGCAACCATTCACTGCCCAGCCACTGGGCGAGCCCGCCGATCAATAGCCCCAGTACCAGCATCAGCACGCCGGTCAGGGTGTTGGAGAGCGCGACGTAGAGGGCGCGATTGTCAGAGGTGGCGAGATCGACCACGTAGGTCTTGCGCCCCAGGCGGATACCGGCGTGGGCGATCACCAGCAGCCCGTAGACCAGCGCGTAGCTCCAGATGTTGTCGGCCAGCGCCTGCGGCCACCAGGTCATGCTGCCGGCCAGGGCGCAGCAGACGGCAGCGCCGGCCCCTGCATTGCGCATCACGCGGCGACTGGAAGTGTCGGCCAGCCTGCCCCAGATGGGACTGGCCAGCATGCCGGCCAGTCCTGACACCACCACCAGCACGCCCAGTCCGCCCAGGCTCTCACCGCTCTGCTGCTGGCCGAGCAAGGCGATATAGGGCAGTGCCAGCGCGCTTGAGAGCAGCAGGGCGCGCGCCAGATTGAAGTTGCGGAAGGCGGCGTCATGCTTGAGCTGGATGACCCCGTCACGCACTGTCTCCCAGGCATTGGCGCCGCCGCTGGTGGCGCCACTGTCCTCGCGGATCATGGCGGCGCACAGGGCATTGAGTGTCCAGCCCAGCGCCGCGATGGCCATCAGTATCGCCAGCACCTGCTGACCGGGCTGCTCGCCCAGCAGCATCAAGGCGACGCCAGCCAGCAGGGTCATCGCCCCCGCCACACTGCCACTCCAGCCCATCAGGCGCCCACGGCGCTTCTTGGCGATGGTCTTGCCCAGCACGTCCTTGGTGGCGATGGAGGCCACCCCGCGCCCGAGCGACAGCAGGATCAACAGGATCAGAACCAGACTGCCCGCGAGGGTGCCATCGAGTCCATGACGCGTGGCGAAGTTGCCCTCGGCAAGCAGGCTGATCATCACCAGCCCCAGTGCCATCAGCGCCTGGATGGAGGCCCCGGCGACCCATACCCACTTGCGTTGTGGCAGTGGACGAATGAAGCCTGCCACCAGCAGCTGAGGCAGCAGGGCGCCGGCCTCGCGAATCGGCACCAGTAGCCCCACCATCCACACCGGCGCCCCGATCAACCCCAATAGCCACGGCAGCACCAGCCGCGCACTGGCCATCTTGTCGGCCAGTTTGGTGCCCAGCGAGGCCATCAGATGACGCCAGAAATTGCCGGGTTGCTGGTGACAGGCATCCTCGGAGATGTCCTTGCACATGCGCGAATCTTCATCGCCGGTCATGCGCTCGAAGAAGCGACTCTGACCGCTGCCCGACGGCCTCTCGTGGGCTTTGTCTGCAGACTCCCGCTCAGTCTCGCGGTCTTGAGCGTCTGACGGTGAGGAGGCCTCGGTAGAGGAAGACAGGGGTGACATGTGGCCAGGGCTCCGCTATCGGCGTCGTGTACGGGAAGTCGTGATACAGATCACGCCCGTGTCGCCGGTTGAAGAAGGATCGATCGCAGTGCGACGTCAACTGAAGGAATGACTGCGCCGAGTATAGTTTATGTACAGTTTGTGTGTAGGTTTTTGGTGTTGACCATTGCGCGACAGTGCAGTGAAGTGATCATTACATCATTGATTGGAGTAGGCACCACCATGGATCAGGCATCCACGCTGAAAGTCCGGATTCACTACTGCACTGGCTGCAACTGGCTGTTGCGAGCGGCCTGGTATGCACAGGAACTGCTGTCCACCTTCGGAGAAGACCTCGGTGAGGTGGCCTTGGCGCCGAGTCACGGCGGCCATTTCGAGGTGCTGTGCCAGGCCACTCCTGATTCGGAGTGGCTGGTACTGTGGGAGCGCAAGCGCGACGGCGGCTTCCCCGACAGTCGTGACCTCAAGCAGCGCGTGCGTGATGTGCTCGACCCTGAGCGCGATCTGGGCCATATCGACCGCGCCAGTCGTGAGCAGGGTTCGTAATCAGCGCTTGCAAGCAGCTCCGCTACGCCATGGGCGCGCTCACCACCATTTCTTGCGCTTGAGCAGCCACATCTGCATCGCCACCACGCCCAGCGTGATGCCGACGAAGGCAGCGAAGCCCCACTGGCTGTCGCTGCCCGGTATGCCACCGACGTTGACCCCCAGCAGGCCGGTGAGAAAGCCCAGCGGCAGGAAGACGGCGGTGATGACCGACAGCAGATACATGCGCTGGTTGAGCTGCTCGTTGTGCTCGCTCATGCGCTGCTCATGGATGATCAGCGCGCGTTCCTGCATGGCCTGGAAATCCTCCACGTAGCGCGACAGCTGGTTGGCGATCTCGCGCAGGTCCAGACGCGCCTGTTCATCGATCCACAACGGCCCCTGGGAGAGTTGTGCCAGACAGTCGCGCTGCGGCCCCATGAAGCGTCGCAGGGTGATCAGAGGGCGCCGCAGGCGGGTAATGTCATCGGGGTCGATCTCGACATCATTGAGCTGGTCTTCCTCGATGATGGCGAGCTGCTCATCAAGGCGATGGCTGAGCTCCGCCACGCGATCGACCAGCGCATCGCTGAGCATCGCCAGCAGCCAGGAGATGCTTTCCGCGCCCTGGCCGGCCTCCAGTTGCTCACGCACCTGCGTGATCGACTGGAACGGCCGGCGGCGCAGGGTGATCAGGCGGGTCGGGCTCATCCACAGGCGCAGTGACAGCAGGTCCTCCGGCGCGGCGCCGGGATTGAGGTTGATGCCGCGCAGCGTGGTGACCATGCCGCCGCCGAAGCGCGCCACGCGCGGGCGGGTGTCCAGCTCGGTCAGGGCCTCGATGCTCGGCTCATCCAGCTGGGCAAGGTCGTCCAGGTAGTCATTGACGTCGCCGCGGGTGTAATCGAGGTGCATCCAGATCAGCGCTTCTGGGTCCTGCCATTGCTCACGCAGGCTGTCGTCATCGAGCAGGCTGGCGCCGCCCTTGCCATCCAGGCGATAGGCGCTGACCAGTGCCGTGGTCGGGGCATCTCCCGCGGGGGGCGCAGGTGTCGGCGCGGCTTGCGGATCGGTGGCATCAGTCATTCACGAAATTCCTTTTTGGTGGCGCGGCTTGCAGCAGCGGGCAGGGCACGCGATGCTCGAATGTCAGGCCGTGGGCATTGTCGCTGCCATCGCCATGACACTCATCGCCAGGAAGGCGATACCCGAAATGCGAGGAAGGATGCCATGAGTCAGGATAGGGAAGCCATGCTCTACGGTCTGGGCGCCGTGGCCCTGTGGTCGACGGTGGCGACCGCCTTCAAGCTGGCGCTTGAGCAGATGTCGCCGCTGGAGCTGGTATGGCTGGCGGCACTGGTGTCGTGGCTGTTGATCGGCGTGCTGATGTGGCGTCAGGGCAAGCTGCGTGAAGCGCTCACCACTGGCTGGCGGGGTGGCTGGCGTACGGCACTCTGGGCCGGGCTGATGAATCCGGTCGGCTACTATCTGGTGCTGTTCGGCGCCTACGCGCGGCTGCCGGGCCAGGAGGCGATGGCGCTCAATTACACCTGGGCGCTGGCGATGGCCTTTCTCGCTGTGCCGATTCTCGCGCAGCGCCTGACGCGCATCGACGTCGCGGCGGGGCTGATCGCCTACGCCGGTGTGTGGACCATCGCCACGCGAGGCGAGATATTCAATGTCGCCTTCGCCGACCCGCTGGGCGTCGGGCTGGCGCTGAGCTCGACCCTGCTGTGGGCGCTCTACTGGTTGCTCAATGCGCGCGACCCTCGTGCTCCGCTGGTCGCCCAGTGGCAGAACTTCAGCATCGCCTTGCCGGTGCTGACGCTGCTGGTGGCCTTCGGGCCGGGCTTTGGCAACTTCATCGGCGCAAGCGCCAATCCCCAGGCGCTGACGGCGGGCATCTATGTCGGCCTGTGCGAGATGGGTATCGCCTTCGTGCTCTGGCAGCTGGCGGTGCACAAGGTGTCGCGCACCGCCAAGGTCTCCAACCTGATCTTCCTGTCGCCGCCCATCTCCTTGACGCTTCTGCACTTCATCGTCGGCGAGCCGATCCTGACCTCGACGCTGGCGGGGCTGGTGCTGATTCTGGCCGGACTCGGCCTGCAGCAGCTGCAGAAGGCGCCGGCGGAGCTGTCACAATCGACCTGAGCGAGCCGCGCCGTCAGCGCACCGCCCGCCACTCGATCGTCAGTCGTCGGGCAGGATGAGGCGATCGGCATCCACCACGATCAGCGGGTCCGGGGTGCCGATCATCTTCTTGTCCTTGCCGGGGTAGTCGAGCTGACTGAGCACATGGCGCAGCGCGCCGATACGGGCCCGGCGCTTGTCGTCGGAGCGGATCAGCGTCCAGGGCGCATGATCGCTGTGCGTACGCGCGAACATCGCCTCGGCGGCATCGGTGTACTCATCCCATTTCTTCTGCGCCACGGCGTCCATCGGTGACAGCTTCCAGTGGGTCAGCGGGTCGGTGGCGCGCTTGGCGAAGCGGATCGATTGCTCCTCTCGGGATACCGAGAAGTACAGCTTGACCAGGTGCAGGCCATCCTCGACCCACAGGCGCTCCTGCTGGGGCACCTGCACCAGAAAGCGTTCGACTTCCTCCTGCGTGGCGAAGCCCATCACCGCCTCGACCCCCGCGCGGTTGTACCAGCTGCGATCGAACAGCACGATTTCGCCACTGGTGGGGAAGCGCGAGACATAGCGCTGGAAATACCACTGACCCTTTTCCGTCTCGTTGGGCTTGTCGAGGGCGACGATGCGCGCGAAACGCGGATTGAGATACTCCATGAAGCGTTTGATGGTGCCGCCCTTGCCGGCGGCGTCACGCCCCTCGAACACGATGGCCAGGCGTCCGCCACTGTCGCGCAGCCAATGCTGCACCTTGAGCAGCTCGATCTGCAGCGCGCGCTTCTCGGCCTCATAGACCTTGCGCTTGAGGCGCTCGTCGTAGGGGTAGGCGTCACTGGAGACCGGCCCTAGCGTCATGCGCGGGGCATCGCCAGTGGCGTGCTTCTTGCTGGCCTTGCCCTTGGCGTCCTTGCTCTTGGCATCCTTGGCCTTCGAATGCGCCTTGCCGGCATCCGCCTTCCTGTTGTTGGATTTACTCATGGCAGTACTCCCTGTGAGGATGGGGCCTGGCCCCGACGGCCGACGACTCGGGCTGATGACGTCGGCGCTGCAAGGCCTCATGGCCCAGATGGCCTGCCTGACAGGCACTGATCAGGCAGGCGCGGATTGTCATCTCGCGGCAAGGTAGGCGCATGCAAGCTGTCGTGACATGCGCCGCGCCTGATATTGATCACTCCGCTGACGTCGCGTGTTGCGCCAGCGGCGCGAGTGTCGGCCAGATGGTGTCGAGCAGCTGCGGTTGCGCCTTGGCGGTGGGGTGAATGCGGTCCTGCTGCATCAGCTTCTCGCTGGCCGGGGCCGTGGCGATGCCTTCGAGGATGAAGGGCACCAGCGGCACGGAATATTCGTCGGCCAGGTCCCGGTAGACCTGACGGAAGGCATCGGTGTAGGACGGGCCGTAATTGGGCGGAATCTCGATGCCGAGCAGCACGGGCTGGGCATCGGCGTCCTCCACGGCCTCGATCATGCTGGCCAGATTGGCCTGCATGCGGGCGGGTGGCAGGCCACGCAGGCCGTCGTTGCCGCCCAGTTCGATCATCACCAGTGAAGGGTCGTGTCGCTCGAGCAGGGCCGGCAGACGGTTGAGGCCGCCTTCGGTCGTGTCGCCGCTGATGCTGGCATTGATGACCTCAGGCGCATCGCTGCCCAGGCTGTCCTCGAGGCGCTCGTCGAGCAGCGCGACCCAGCCCTGGCTGCTGTCGATGCCGTAGCCGGCCGAGATGGAGTCACCGACCACCAGCCACGGGGCCGGCGCATCGGCCAGCGTCACCTGGGGCGTCAGCACGGCCACGATGCTCAGTGCCGTACTGGCGAGGGCATTGCGCAGCCGCTTGAGTCCCGGCGTGCCGGGGGCTTTGCCACCGCTCGCCAGGCACTGGGTGTCACGGCGATTCACTAGCCATTTCTGCATTCATCATCTCCATCATCTGCACACTATTCATACCCGTTTCGGGGTCTGGAGTTCGTGCCCACCCCGTTCTCTACCATAAGCGAGCAGACACGATGTCACATAACGCCTCCATTAACGACGTGACCCCTGCGTCGGATCAAACCTCGTCAGACGCGCAGGCCAGCGCAACGCCTGCGCCGGTGCTGGAAGTGAGCGGGCTGGCGCAGCGGGTGACCAGTGGCGAAGGGCGCCTGACCATCCTCGAGGATCTGGAGCTTGCCGTGCAGGCCGGGGAGAGCGTCGCCATCATCGGGGCCAGTGGTTCCGGCAAGTCGACGCTGCTGGGCCTGCTGGCGGGGCTGGACAGCCCGAGCGAGGGCGATATTCGCCTGTTCGGAAGCTCGCTTGCGGGTCTTGACGAGGATGGCCGTGCGGCGCTGCGCGCGGGACAGGTCGGCTTCGTGTTCCAGAACTTCCAGCTGCTGCCGACGCTGACGGCGCTGGAGAACGTGCTGATGCCGCTGGAGCTGGCCCCGCAGGGCGATATCGAGGCGCAGGCGCGTGACTGGCTGGCGCGGGTCGGGCTGGCGGAGCGACTCGACCACCTGCCGCGTCATCTGTCCGGCGGCGAGCAGCAGCGCGTGGCCATCGCGCGCGCCTTCGTCGCAGGGCCGGGGCTGGTGTTCGCCGATGAGCCGACCGGCAATCTGGATACCGCCACCGGCGAGCGCATCGCGGAGCTGCTGTTCACCCTCAACCGCGAGCGGGGCACCACGCTGATTCTGGTCACCCATGATCTGACGCTGGCCAGGCGCTGTGATCGCTGCCTGAATCTCGAGGCCGGCAAGCTGGTGGAGTGGAAGGATGAGGCGAGTGCGCCGGCCGTGGCGACGCCACAAGGAGGCGACGATGTCTGAGTCCCGGGTGTCTGACCGCGCGGCGACATCTTCCGCCAATACGCAGCGCCCGCGTGCGGCGCGCCTGCCGCTGGCGCTGCGCGGCCTGCTGCGCGACCTGCGCGCCAGTGATGTGCGCGCCCTCTTTCTGGCGCTGATGCTGGCGGTCGCCGCGACCACCATGATCGGCTTCTTTCTTGACCGTCTGGACCGTGGACTCAATCGCCAGGCGAGCCAGCTGCTCGGCGGAGACCTGGTGCTGGAGTCCAGCAACCCGCTCGACCCGCGCTTCGCCGAAGCCTTCCGCGCAGCGGGGCTTGAGATGTCGCCGCAGCTGGGCATGGTCTCGATGGCCTCGCACGGCGACAGCTTCGTGCTCTCGAGTCTCAAGGCGGTGTCGCCGGGCTATCCGCTCGCCGGCGGGGTGGAGCTGGAGTCGGATGCCACGGGAGAGGAGGCGCAGGCGCCAGACACCAGCTCGCGCGCGGAGATTCCGCCGCCGGGTGAGGCGTGGATCGTGCCGCGCCTGGCCATGGCGCTGTCGGCCGAGGTCGGCGATACCCTGACGGTCGGGCGCAAGCAGCTCACCATCAGTGGCCTGATCACGCGTGAGCCTGATCAGCAGGGCGGCTTTTCCGAGTTCAGTCCGCGCCTGATGTTCAACATGCAAGACCTCGACGCCACCGGTCTGATCCAGCCCGGCTCGCGGATGGAATATCGCCTGCTGGCGGCGGGCGATCCGGCGGCGGTGCAGCAGGCACGTGATGCCATCGCGCCGCTGCTGGCGAGTGCCGACAACGCCGAGGTGCGGCTCAAGGACGTGCGCGAAGACCGCCCGCGTCTGGGGCGCTCACTGGAGCGTGCCGACAAGTACCTGAGTCTGGCCGGGCTGGTGGCGGTGCTGCTGGCCGGAGTCGCGGTGGCGATGTCGACGCGCCGCTATGTGGAGCGTCATCTGGATAGCGCCGCGCTGTGGCGCTGCTTCGGTGCCTCTCAGCGTCAGTTGTCACGGCTGTTCGCGGCCCAGCTTGGCTGGCTGGCCCTGCTGGCGAGTACCGGGGGTGCGGTGCTGGGCCTGCTGGGGCAGATGGGACTGGTGGCGCTGCTGGAGCGCTTCCTGCCGCTGGAGTTGCCCGCACCGGGGCCGCTGCCGCTGGCGTTGGGAATCCTGACGGCGCTGGCGGTGCTGGTCGGCTTCGCCGGCCCGATGCTGCTGCGTCTGCGTCAGGTCAGCGCGCTCAAGGTGCTGCGGCGTGAACTGGCCCCGCTGCCTGCCTCGGCGTGGGTGGTGGTGGCGATCGCCAGTCTGGTGTTCGGCGCCCTGATGTGGCTCTACTCGGGTGACCTCATGCTGGCGGCCGGCCTGCTGGTCGGTGGCATCATCGCGCTGGGCCTGCTGATGGTGGTGGGGCAACTGCTGCTGTCGCTGATGCTCAAGGTGGTGGCACGCATGCGCGGTCAGGGCGGCTGGAGCCGGCCGATTCGCCTCGCCGGCGGCATGCTGGCCAGGCGGCGCGGTGCCAGCCTCGGTCAGCTGGTCGCCTTTGCCGTGACCTTCGCGGCGATGGCGTTGATCGCGCTGGTACGCGGTGACCTGATCACCCGCTGGCAGGCGCAGATTCCGACCAATGCGCCCAATCACTTCGCGATCAATATCCAGCCCGGAGAGCAGCAGGCCTTCGGCGAGCAGCTGACCGCGATGGTGGATGAGCAGGCCGGCGACAGCCAGAGCGAGCTCTACCCGATGGTGCGTGGACGCATCACGGCGCTCAAGGGCGAATCCCTGCTGGGACGCACTCAGCAGCGCCTGCAGACAGCCCAGTCGGATCAGCCGGCGGCAGGCGGCATGCAGGAAGGACGCAGCGACGAGGGAGACGGCGAGCAGCAGGGCGTCCCGCAGCGTGAGCTGAACCTGACCTGGCATCGTGATCTGCCGGGCCACAACCGCCTGTCGGCGGGTGAGTGGGCGCCGATCAGTGACTTCGCCGATGCAGACAGCGAGGCGCGCAGCCGCCTCGCCGCCGCGCAGGGCGTGCCGGTGTCGATGGAGGAGGAGCTAGCCGAGCGCATGGGGCTGGTCATCGGTGACAGCCTGTCGTTCACCATCGGCAGCGAGACCGTCAAGGCGCAAGTGGTCAATCTGCGCCATGTCGACTGGGACAGCTTCCTGCCCAACTTCTACGTCATCTTCCCGCCCGGCGCGCTCGAGGGCTTCGCCCACAGCTACATGACGGCGTTTCATCTCGAGGACGAGCGCAAGCTGGCGCCGCTGGTGCGCGACTACCCCAGCGTATCGTTGATCAATATCGACGCCATCCTGACCCGCGTGCAGGAGCTGATCGCCCAGGTGTCGCGTGCGGTGGAGCTGATTCTGGGGCTGGTGCTGCTGGCGGGGGCCAGCGTGCTCTACGCGGCGCTGGTAGCCAGTCGTCCGGCACGTGAGCACGAAGGCGCGCTGTACAAGGTGTTCGGCGCCGGTCAGGGCCTGCTGGCACGCCTGCAGGCCGCTGAGTTCGTGCTGCTGGGTCTGCTCAGTGGGCTGCTGGCGGCGATGCTCGCCGAAGGCGCGGCGGTCGGACTCTATTCCGGCTGGCTGGGGCTGCCGGTGGTGCTGCATCCGTGGCTGTGGGTGCTGCTGCCGCTGGCGGGTGGCGTGCTGATCGGCGGGCTGGGCTTCTGGCTGTCGAGAGAAGTGAGGCGTCAGCCGCCGATGGCGGGGCTGCGCGCCCTGCAGTGAGCGCCATCAGGCCTCGTCATCGCAGCGCTGGATGATGACGCCTGACGACGTCAACCTGCGGCCTCATGATCGTTGTCTCGGTCATGGGGCCGTCTTGCGTTAACAATGATGCTGATTCATGTGAATCGGACCGCTGGCTGAGGTATCATGCTGGTCCTGATCTTACCCCCAGATGGCGAGCCGGCCGCGCCGGAATTCGCTGTCGTCATCACCCTTCAGGCGAGGACACCCGATGTTCACCCGTGACATGCAGATTGCCGGTTTTGATGATGCGCTCCTGAGCGCCATGGACGACGAAGTCGTTCGCCAGGAAGCTCACATCGAGCTGATCGCCTCCGAGAACTACGCCAGCCCCCGCGTCATCCAGGCGCAAGGCTCCCAGCTGACCAACAAGTACGCGGAAGGCTACCCGGGCAAGCGTTACTACGGCGGTTGCGAGTTCGTCGACAAGGTCGAGCAGCTGGCCATCGATCGTGCCTGCGAACTGTTCGGTGCTACCTACGCCAACGTTCAGCCGCACGCCGGTTCCCAGGCCAACAGTGCCGTCTTCCAGGCGCTGGTCTCGCCGGGTGACACCATTCTGGGCATGAGCCTGGACGCGGGTGGCCACCTGACTCACGGTGCACGTCCGAACTTCTCCGGCAAGCACTACAACGCCGTGCAGTACGGTCTGGGCGAGAACGGCCTGATCGACTACGCCGAAGTCGCGCGTCTGGCGCGTGAGCACAAGCCGAAGATGATCATCGCCGGCTTCTCCGCCTACTCCCAGATCATCGACTGGGCCGAGTTCCGCAAGATCGCCGACGAAGTGGGTGCCTACCTGCTGGTCGACATGGCCCACGTGGCCGGTCTGGTCGCCGCTGGCGTCTACCCGAGCCCGCTGCCCCACGCCCACGTCGTCACCACCACCACGCACAAGACCCTGCGCGGTCCGCGTGGCGGCCTGATCCTGTCCGCCGAAGGCAATGCCGACATCGAGAAGAAGCTGAACTCCGCTGTCTTCCCGGGTGGCCAGGGCGGCCCGCTGATGCACGTCATCGCGGCCAAGGCGGTCTGCTTCAAGGAAGCGATGGACCCGGCCTTCACCACTTACCAGAAGCAAGTGGTCAAGAACGCCAAGGCGATGGCGTCCGTGTTCCTGGAGCGCGGCTTCGAAGTCGTCTCCGGCGGCACCGAAGACCACCTGTTCCTGCTGTCTCTGGTCAAGCAGGGCCTGACCGGCAAGGACGCTGACGCTGCGCTGGGCCGTGCCCACATCACCGTCAACAAGAACGCCGTACCGGGTGACCCGCAGTCGCCGTTCGTCACCTCCGGTCTGCGCATCGGTACCCCGGCCGTCACCACGCGTGGCTTCCAGGAGCAGGAGTGTCTGGAACTGGCCGGCTGGATCTGCGATATCCTCGATGCGATGGTCGCTGGCGATTCCGCCGCTGCCGAAGCCGAGGTGCAGGCCAAGGTCTCCGCCGTCTGTGCACGTCTGCCGGTCTACGCCTGAGGCGTGACGAGGTGCCAGCTCGGCTGGCCCTCACCGCAGCAGTGCTGACAGTGGCGTAACGCTGTCATGCACCAGACAAGAAACGCCTGTCGCGCAAGCGGCAGGCGTTTTTTTGTGCCCGCACCACGGCCAGCCGAGGCCGAGTGGCGTGATGCACAGCGGGGTGGGAGAGTGGTCAACCAGCGCTCAGAAAGATCAGCCTGTGCCTGGGAGCGGACGCGCTACGCTATTCTCGATGCCGGACACACTCTGCTCATCTTCGTGCAAGGAGGCTCTCATGGCCGTCATGCAGCACCATGCCTTTCTGATCCTGGTCGAGAACAGCGGCAATACCTCACTGAGCAGTCAGGGCAGCGGCGAGGTCCGCATTTCCGTCGCCACGCTGGGGACGCTGAGAGCCGCCGAGCGGCTGGTCAGTGAGCTGGTCGCCCAGGGCGTCAGCCAGATCGAGCTGTCGGCAAGCTTCGGCCCGGCAGGCGAGGAAGCGCTGAGAACGGTGGTGGCGGACAGCGGTGCCGAGCGTACGGTGTCGATCGGCCGCGTGCGATTCACGGCCTGATGCCAGCACACGGGGAAATTGCCAGTGCCTGAATAGCCCTTTCGCAACAGGGAGTTGCGTAAAGGTGTGACCAAAGTCGGGTCTCACCCTTGGTCTAGGGTGTCTTGTTGGCATGTCTGACATGGGCTATTCCTTGACGGACAAGAGCGCGCCGCGATGCATCCCATGAAGGATGTGCGCGAGCAACAAATGACGCGCCACGCCATCAAGGAACGTTCGATCATGACCACGCCTCCCACGAGTGCCGCTGGCGACAGCCCGCGCGCCAATGCTTCTTCTGGAACGTCTGCCTCAGCTGGCGACACCGCGACCGCGCGTGTCGATGTCGCCGAATGGCTGGCACAGGCCATCTTCGAGAATCGCTACCCGCCGGGCAGCCTGATTCCTCGTGAGCTGGACCTGTGCGATCAGCACGCCCAGAGCCGCGCCACCGTGCGCACCGCGATCCAGAGCCTGGTCAATGCCGGGATTCTCACCCGCACCACCGGCCAGGGCACCCGCGTCAATCCGCTCAGCGAGTGGCATCTGCTCGATCCGCGCGTCACCGGCTGGATGACGCGCTACGCGATGCCGCATCCGCAGCTGGCACGGGACATCTACGCTTTCCGCATCTCCATCGAACCCTTCGTCGCCGCCCTGGCGGCCACCGAGGCCACCGCCCAGGACCTGTCCGCCATCGAGCAGGCCTACGACGGCATGGCCGCAGCGGTGCATGGCGGCAGCGCCATGGAGGAGTTCGACCGCGCCGATATCGCCTTCCACGACGCCATCTTCGCCGCGACCCACAACGTCATCTGGGCGCAGCTTGGCCATGTGCTCAAGCCGTCGATCAGCCTGCTGGTGGCGACTTCCAATCACAATGCCTCGGAGCTGGGTGACAGCCTCGGCCGCCACCGCGCGGTGATGGAGGCGATTCGTCTGCGCCAGCCCGATGCCGCCCACGCCGCGACCCTGCATGTGCTGGACCGCACCGGTCAGGACCTCGGGCTTGCCATGCCTGCGGCCTCTGAAGGCAGCCATCCCGCCGGGCGCGCCCAGGAACCGCTGGAGCTGCTGCGCCGCTTCGGCCAGCTGCCCAGCCTGTCTGCACCGCTATCAAGCGAGTGAACGGCACCTCGCGGCGTTTCGCCACGCCGGGGAGTGCCAGCACGTCTTCCACCGACCCTAGAACGTCATAACAACAAGCCAGGAGTTTCACCATGCCGCGTTCCACTATCTCGTCGCTCACCACTACCTCGCCGCTCACCACTGCCGCTCCCGCCCGTGTCACGCTCAAGGCGCTGGCCCTGTCCACCGCCGTGGCCGCCACGCTGATCGCCACACCGAGCTGGGCCGCCGAGTACGAATGGACCTTCCAGACCTCCGAGACGGCCGGGGAGCCGCAGTTCGAGGTCAAGAAGGCCTGGGCCGACAGCATCAAGACCATGTCGGATGGCCGCATCGCCATCGAGATCCTGCCGGTCAATGCCGTGGTGCAGGCCAACCAGACGCTGGACGCCGTCAGCGCCGGCATCCTGCAGGGCCACCTGACCGATCCATCCTACTTCTCGGGCCAGAATCCGGCCTTCGGCATGCTGGGCAATCTGGTGGGTGCCTGGGGTGACCCGCTGGAATATCTCGAGTACATGCAGCACGGCGGCGGTGAGGAGCTCTACAACGAGCTGGTCGAGCCCTACGGCGTGCACTTGATCGGCGCGGGCGCCACCGGGCTTGAGTCCTTCGTCTCCAAGAAGCCGGTGCGTACCGTCGATGACCTCAAGGGCCTCAAGGTGCGTGCCCCGGAAGGCATGGTCTACAACATCTTCCAGAAGGCCGGCGCGGCGCCCGTCAACCTGCCGGGCTCTGAGGTCTACACCGGCCTGGAGAAGGGCGTGATCGACGCGGCGGATTACACCGTCTTCGCCACCAATGATGACCAGGGCCTGCACAGCTTCGCCAAGTACCCGTCCTACCCGGGCTTCCACTCCTTGCCGATGGTGGCGGTGTCGATGAACAAGGGCATCTGGGACGGCCTGCCGGCGGATCTCAAGGCGATCATGGAGAGCGCCACCGATGCGATGGCCTACGACATGGTCTTCACCCTCAAGGCGCGTGACATCAAGGCGGTGAGCGCGGCGCGTGCCAATCCGGATATCGAGGTGATCGACATGGCGCCGGAAGAACGCGCCAAGTTCCGTCGCATCGCGCAGCAGGAGTGGAAGGTGTGGGCTGAGAAGAATGAGCTGACCGGCAAGGTCTACGAGTCCGTGGTCAGCTTCCTGACCGACCGCAACCTGATGTGAGCCCGCTGGCGCGCGGGATGGGCGCCAGCCGCCGTGTGGCAAGAGGCAGCTAGCCACGTTTTTGGCGACCGATCGCAGAACGATAACGACGCGGGAGATCAAGGTCGGCGTGCTCACTGGGCGCGCCGATTCTCCTTGAGGCAGCGAGTCAGCAAGGAATTCGATATGGCAGAACATGATGTGGCGTCGCCGGGGCTACCCGAGGCGTCGGATGACCACGACCCGAATCTGGGCACGCGGACACCGCTGGACCGCCTGGTGGGCAAGGGCACGCGCGCCGCGGCGTGGCTGGTATTGCTGGCGATGGCGATCAGCGTGTTCGAGGTGGTGATGCGCTATGGCCTCGATTCGCCGACCTCCTGGGTGCACGAGACGGTGATCTTTTTGGTCGCGACCAGCTTCGCGCTGGGCGGCCCGGCGGCCCTGGCCAACAATCGTCATATTCGCGTGCGCGTGCTCTACGACCTGGTCGGCACGCGCTTTCGCTACGTGCTGGACTGCTTCAATGACGTGATGACGTTCGTCTTCTGTCTGGCGATGAGCTATGCGGGCTGGGTGATGTTCTGGCGTGCCTCGCACAGTCCGCTGGGCGAGTGGCAGCTGGAGCGTTCCGGCACCTCATGGAATCCGCCGTTTCCGGCACTGACCAAGGGCGTGATCCTGTTCGCGCTGGCGGTGATGACCCTGCAGGCGCTGTGGCATCTCTATCAGACATTCTTCTCGCCCCGTCCGCCCGAGGGCGGCAGTGAGGGAAGTGGCGCATCCGACGCCACTTCCGATGCCGCTCCCGACGCCACAGCTGACCACAAGGAGCCGCGCTGATGGATATCGCAACGGCTACGATGCTGCTGGTCGGTGGCATCTTCGCGCTGCTGGTCACCGGCCTGCCGCTGGCCTTCGTCACCGGCCTGGTCGCGCTGGCCTACACCTTCGGCTGGTTCGGCCCGATGGCGCTGCCGCTGGTCACCAGTCGTGTCTATGGCTTCGTCACCGAGTATTCGCTGGTGGCGGTGCCGATGTTCGTGCTGATGGCCTCGCTGCTCGATCGCTCGGGGATCGCCAAGGACCTGTTCAATGCCATGCGCGTGATGGCAGGGCGACTGCCCGGCGGCGTGGCGATCCAGACCATCGTGGTGGCGTTCTTCCTCGCCGCGATGTCCGGCATCATCGGCGGCGAGATCGTGCTGCTGGGGATTCTGGCGCTGCCGCAGATGCTCAGACTCGGCTATGACAAGCACATCGCCATCGGCGTGGTGTGTGCCGGTGGCTCGCTGGGCACCATGATGCCGCCCTCCATCGTGCTGATCATCTATGGCCTGATCGCCAACCAGTCGATCGCGGACCTGTTCACCGCGGCGATCACCCCGGCCATCGTGCTGATGGCAAGCTATATCATCTACGTGCTGATCCGCTGTCTGCGCAACCCTTCACTGGGGCCGGTGATGCCCGAGGAGGAGCGCCGCGCCAGCTTCCAGAGCAAGCGTGAGCTGCTCAAGGCCATCGGCGTGCCGGCGGTCATCGCGGGGCTGGTGCTGGGCTCCATCTACGGTGGCGTGGCCTCGGTGACCGAAGCCGCGGCGATGGGCAGCTTCGGCGTGCTGGTGGCGGTGATGCTGCGCGGCGAGTTCTCCATCACCCTGATGCAGCGTGCGCTGTCCCAGACCATGAACACCTGCGGCATGATCATCTGGATCGGTATCGGCGCGGCGGCGCTGGTCGGGGTCTACAACTTGATGGGCGGCAACCGCTTCGTGTCGAGCATGATTCTCGGCCTGGATATCCCGCCGCTGGCGATCATCATGGTGATGATGGCGATCCTGCTGCTGCTGGGGCTGTTCCTCGACTGGATCGGCATCGCGATGCTGACCCTGCCGATCTTCGTGCCGATCATCGTTCAGCTCGGCTACGACCCGGTATGGTTCGGTGTGCTGTTCGCGGTCAACATGCAGGTGTCCTTCCTGTCGCCACCCTTCGGGCCTGCCGCCTTCTATCTGAAAGGCGTGGCACCGGAAGGCATCAGTCTCAAGGATATCTTCGTCTCGCTGCTGCCGTTCATCGCCATCCAGCTGTGCGTGCTGGCGATGTTGCTGCTGTGGCCGCAACTGTCGTTGTGGCTGGTCTAGGCTCTACAGACGTTGCCCGCTTGCCCAAGACTCGACGCCCTCGCAGATGCGAGGGCGTCGTCGTTGGTGACGAAAGATTTGCGCCGTCGTGTGGCGAGGCATCATGCAAGGCAGGCTTTGTGCTCTTTTATGGTGCAAATGAGCGGGCGCACAAACACAGCCACGGTGAGAAGGGGTAGGTGGTCATGGTAGCTGCACCATCTTGGCACATTCCCTGCAATGCTCTTGCAATGCCTGTCCGGTGCCACGAGATCCTGTCGAGGTGACCCCTGACACGCTGCAGCACTTCACGAGGAGAGTTCACATGTCAGAGACTCAAGCACCGCTGTTGTTGCTGACCGATCTGGATGGCTCGCTGCTGGATCACCACGATTACTCGCCGGGCCCGGCGCGCAGCTGGTTGACCCGCCTGCGCGCGCGCGGTGCCTGGATCGTCCCCAACACCTCCAAGACAGCGGCCGAACTGGCACCGCTGATGGACTCGCTGGGCTTGGCGGGCCAGCCGTGGATCGCCGAGAACGGCGGCGTGGTGGCCCTGCCGGCCGATTGGCTGAGCGCCTACCCGCTGGAGGAGGCCAGCGCCCCGGACGCACACGGCCTGTGTCGTATCGCGGTGGCGATGCCCCGCGACAGAATTCTCGCGGTGCTGGAGGAGCTGAGCGGGGAGTTCGCCTTCGAGGGCTTCGCCTCGATGCCGGTGGCGAGAATCAGCGAGCTGACGGGGCTGGGGGAGGGCGACGCGGTCCTGGCGGGACAGCGTGATGCCAGTGAACCGCTGGTGTGGCGCGACGCGCCGGAGCGTCTCGAGGACTTTCGCATGCGCCTGGCCGGCCATGGCCTCAAGCTGACACGTGGTGGGCGCTTCCATCATGTGACCGGGGACAGCGACAAGGGCGTGGCAGCACGCTATCTGATCGCCCGCTACCGGCTCTGCGAGCGGGTGCGTCCCTGGACGCTGGGCTTCGGCGATGGCGCCAATGACCTGCCGCTGCTGGCCGCCGTCGACAACGCTGTGCTGATTCCCGGCGTCGGTGATACCTCTCAGCGTGATCGGGAGCTTGCCGACTATCCGCAACTGGCGGATGAACGCCGCTGTTTTCGCGCCAATCTCCCCGGACCGCAGGGATGGGTCGAGGGATTGCGTCACTGGCTGGCCAATGGCCAGCCGGAAGAATGGACATCCAGAGGTCTGGGCGCCTGACGCCTGCCTGATGCGTGTCTTCGGCATGACAAGGAGCTGACATGAGCGATTTTTACCAGAATGGCATCATCACCAACTTCCATAACCTGACCGATCGTCCGGTGGAAGATCTCGAAGCGGACCTGATGCGCTTCTCCCGCAAGCGACCGATGAGCCTGATTCTGCCGTCGCTGTATTCCGAGCTGGAAGGCCCCGCCCTCAAGCATATCGTCGAGGAGCTGGCCCAGGTGCCCTACCTCAGCGAGATCGTGATCGGGCTGGACCGCGCCGACCGTGACCAGTTCGAGCATGCCAAGGAGTTCTTCTCACATCTGCCGCAGCATCACCGCATCCTGTGGAACGACGGCCCGCGTCTGCGGGCGCTGGATGAGGAGCTGACCGAGCATGGCCTGGCGCCGATGGAGGCCGGCAAGGGGCGCAATGTCTGGTACTGCTCCGGCTACGTGCAGGCCTCGGGCATCGCCGAGGCGGTGGCACTGCATGACTGCGATATCGTCACCTATGACCGCGGCCTTTTGGCGCGCCTGATCTACCCGGTGGCCCATCCGCAGTTCAACTACGAGTTCTGCAAGGGTTACTACTCGCGCATCGCCCAGGGCAAGCTGAACGGCCGCGTGGCGCGCCTGATGGTCACGCCGCTGATCCGTGCGCTCAAGAAGGTCTATGGCCCGCTGCCGTACCTGGATTATCTCGACAGCTATCGCTATCCGCTGTCCGGCGAGTTCTCGATGCGCACCGACGTGCTGGCGGACATCCGCATCCCCAGTGACTGGGGGCTGGAGATCGGCGTGCTGTCCGAGGTCCATCGCAACTATTCCACCAAGCGTCTGTGTCAGGTGGACATCGCCGATGCCTACGATCACAAGCACCAGCCGCTGTCCGAGGAAGATGCGCTGGGCGGCTTGAATCGCATGAGTCTGGACATCGCCAAGGCCATGTATCGCAAGCTGGCCACGCTGGGCGTCGAGATGCACGGCGAGACCTTCCGCACCATCAAGGCCACCTACTACCGCATCGCGCTGGACCTGATCGAGACCTACTACAACGATGCCGTCATGAATGGTCTGACGGTGGACCGCCACAGCGAGGAAGCGGCGGTGGAGCTGTTCGCCTCCAACATCATGGATGCCGGCAGCGCCTTCCTCGACAATCCACGCGACAAGCCCTTCATTCCGAGCTGGAACCGGGTGCAGTCAGCCGTGCCGGACCTGCTCGAGCGCATGCACGAAGCGGTGGAGCTGGACAACCAGTAAGGCTCGCGGCGGGAAACAGCAAGACCAACGACAACGGGGCTGCCACTGGCAGCCCCGTTGTCGTTGGAGGAAGGGAAAGCGCGGGCGTCAGACGACCTCGATGGCCGGCGGGCGCACGGTTTGCTCCATCAGCCAGGCCGCCTGATAGGGACGGCGGGCCATGGTGGGATCGTAGGCCTTGTCGTGGCACAGGTGGTCGGTCAGCGCGACGCCTTGCCAGCTTGCCGGCAGCGGCAGCACGCGCGGCTGATCGGTGACATTGAGGGCGAACAGCAGGCGACGCCCTTCATGGGTGACGCGCTCGAAGACGAAGAAATCCGGGCCGACATCGAAGACATTCTGGTCGGCATCCGGGTGGAAGCAGGGTTCGTTGCGGCGCAGTGCCATGCGGCGCTTGAGGGCGTGGAAGACCTCATGGGTCGCGGTGTTGGGGCTTGCCAGCAGCGCTTCCAGTTCATCGCGCTGCCATTTGCGGCGGTTGATGGCGCGCAGATGGCCATCGCGCTCGACGCCTTCCTGGTGGTTGGGGGTCGCGGTCAGCGAGTGGATGTACAGCCCCGGGATGCCCTGCAGGCTCAGCATCAGGGTCTGACTGGCGATGAAGCGCTCGATCTGCCACGGGTCCTGGCCGCGCCGCGTGCCCTTGAGCGCATCGAAGTAGCTGATGTTGAGCTCATAGGGGGTGTCGGCGCGCCCGGGGTTGGCGCGCATGCTGACGTAGCCACCGAAGTCATGCACCAGCCGCACCAGAGTGTCGCGCTCGTGGTCGGGCAGCAGGCCCTCAAGGGCGCGAACGCCGATACCGTCGTGACTGGCGGTGAAGTTGAAGTAGCTGCAGCCGGAAGGCAGGGACGGCAGGCTGGTGGCCCACTGGGTCAGGGCGCTGGCATCGCCGGAGGTCAGGGTGTGCAGCGTCAGCGGCGGCAGCGTGAACTGATAGATCAGGTGCGCTTCATCGGCCTGGGCGCTGCCCTCGATGGCGGTGAGGTCGTGCTGTGACAGGCGATCGAGCCCGAAGTAGGACATGTTCTCGGCGTGGGGCACGTTGGTCTCGGTGATCAACAGGCTGCCCGGCGCTAGATGGTCGACGATGGCGCGCAGCAGGCGCACCACGGCGTGTGTCTCCGGCAGGTGGATGCAGGAGGTGCCCTGGCGTTTCCACAGGAAGGCCACTGCATCGAGGCGGATGATGCCCGCGCCCTGCTCGAGGTAATAAAGCAGGATGCCGATGAATTCGAGCAGCACATCGGGATTGGCGAAGTTCAGGTCGATCTGGTCATCGGAGAAGGTTGCCCAAAGATGGCGCAGGCCACGGCGGGTATGCACCGGCGTGAGCAGGGCAGACGGGCGCGGGCGCACGACCTCGGAGACATCGGTGTCGGGGTCCATCTCGATGAAGTAGTCGCGGCCGGGCTGCACGCCGGCCAGATAATCGGCGAACCACAGTGACTCGCGCGAGCAGTGATTGATGACCAGGTCTGCCATCAGGTCGCGCTGCTCGCTCAGGCGCCGGATGTCCTGCCAGTCGCCGAGGACCGGATTGACCTCGCGATAGTGGATGACGCTGAAGCCGTCATCGCTGCTCCATGGGAAGAAGGGCAGTACGTGGACACCGGACAGGCTGTCGTCCAGTCGGCTGGCGAGGAAGTCGTGCAGGGTCGCCAGTGGCGCCTCGCCTTCCTGCTGCAGGCTGTCGCCGTAGGTGATCAGCCACTGGTCGCGCTCGCTCCAGAGCGGCTCGCCTTCCGGTACGCGGGGGTTGAGGCGCGTGCGATGGAAATCCAGCACCGTCTCCAGGCGTCTGAGGACTTCTTCATGACGCTGTGGGTAGATCTCGGCGAGCAGGCGTGTGGCGTGCGCCTGGAAGTCAGCCTGCGAGAGGCGTCTGGCGAGAGAGACTCTGGCGCTGCCCTCGCTCGGCGCAGGGTCGGAGGCAGTGGATGTCGAGTGATCGGGAGATGACGTATCGGACATGGGCAATCCTCGTGGCAGCAAAAGCGGTCAGACTCTGCCTCGTGAGCCGCAATGGGCAGAGCGTGTCGCGGGTGATCTTCGAGAAGCCCGCCGGCGCAATCCTGCGGGGCCGGTGGCAAGACTGGAAATCACATATCAGATGAAGTCGGCTGGCCGTCGCTTGGTGAAATGCCTGAATGGCGCATCGGCTCAGCGGCGCCCGTGGGTGACGGCCTGGTGCCTTTACTCATGAGTCATGCACGCCTTGGGCCAGATTCGTCAAGCCTGCAAGGCAAGACGGCCAGCCTGCATGTGCCGGCTGGCCGTCCTGTCTGGCGTCATGTGGCCTGCGGCCAGCTGACGCCACTGCGCTTCATGACATGCTTTACTTGCGCAGCACGCGATACAGAATCAGCAGAATGACGGCGCCGAGCACGGCGATGACAAAGCTGGCCAGATTGAATCCCGTCACTTCACCGAAGCCCATCAGGGTGCCGACCCAGCCACCGACCACGGCCCCCAGGATGCCGATGATGCTGGTGACGATGATGCCACCCGGGTCCTTGCCGGGCACGATCACCTTGGCGATGATGCCGGCAATAAGACCGAATATGATCCATGCAATGATTCCCATGTCGCAGCTCCTTGCGTCATCGTGATCAATCTCGCGGCAGAGATCATTCGCCGCCAGTCGTGAAAGGATTTCACGGCTCGGGGAAGCGTCCTTGTGAGGCGCTGCACCCTGATGTCATCTTTCGGTTATCGGGCGGGGATTTCAAGCCTGCCGGGCAGGTTGATGGACGCTTTCGCCGCGGTGTCCGCCCCCCGGGGCGACAGTGCAGGAAACTCCTGTCGCCCCTTGGTCGCTCCCCAAGGCTAGTTCAGATAGGTCGGTGCTGACATAGGCTCCCGTGGCGGGGCCTTAACGGTTACAATACCCGCCATTCGCTGTCATTCGGCTGCGCTGCGCCACTTCCTCGCTGTGCTTCGCGCGGGGCCGCAGCCACCTCGCACCCAAGCAGGCTCTCCAACATGCACTGTCCCTTCTGTGGAACTCATGAAACCAAGGTCACGGATTCCCGACTGGTGGTCGAGGGTGACCAGGTGCGGCGGCGTCGCCAGTGCGCGGCCTGCGGTGAGCGTTTCACGACCTACGAAACGGCGGAGCTGGTCATGCCGCGCGTGGTCAAGGGTGACGGTTCGCGTGAGAGCTTCGATGAGCACAAGCTGCGTGCTGGCATGCTGCGCGCGCTGGAAAAACGCCCGGTATCCTCCGAGCTGATCGAGGCCGCGGTAGAGCGCATTCGTCAGCGTCTGCGTGCCACCGGCGAGCGTGAGATCGAGGCGCGGCGCATCGGGGATGAGGTCATGCAGCAGCTCAAGCGGCTGGATCAGGTCGCCTATATCCGCTTCGCTTCGGTCTATCGTCGCTTCCAGGATCTTGATGAGTTCCGCGCCGAGATCGACCGTCTCGCCCAGGAGCCCAGCTTCCTGCCGGGCGAGGAAGACGCGCGGCCCTGATGTCTCGACACGGTCATCCTTGCAGATGACCTCGAGGCCTGTGTCTGCTGGCTCTGTCGCGTCACACTGTGTGGCTTCGGCCTTGGATCTTGGGCCCAGGCCTCAGGCATCGAAGTATTGGCCGCCGCCTGGGCAATGCCTGACCTTCTCTCGTTTCACGCCAAGGTATCGCATGTCTCTTTCTCCCCGTGCTTCTCGTGCTCACCGTGACAGCCACTCTCGCGACCGCAGTGCTCCCTCGGCGCGTGATGCGCGCCACATGGCCCACGCCCTGCGCCTGGCGCGACTGGGCAGCTACACGACGCAGCCCAATCCGCGTGTCGGCTGTGTGCTGGTAGAGGCCGAGACTGACGAGGTGATCGCGAGCGGCTTTCATGTGCGTGCCGGGGAAGGGCATGCCGAGGTCAATGCGCTGGCAGAGGCGGGTGAGCGCGCGCTGGGCTGCGTGGCCTATGTGACGCTGGAGCCCTGCTCCCACACCGGGCGTACCGGCCCTTGCTCACTGGCGCTGATCGCGGCGGGCGTCTCGCGGGTGGTGATCGCGATGCGTGATCCGAATCCGCAGGTCGCCGGGCGCGGCATCGCGCTGCTGCAGGGCGCGGGCATCGCGGTGACGGTCGGGGTGATGGAGCAGGAGGCGCGAGCGCTCAATCCCGGCTTCCTGTCACGCATGGAGCGCGGTCGGCCCTTCGTGCGCCTCAAGCAGGCCATGAGTCTGGACGGGCGCACGGCGATGGCTTCCGGCGAATCCCAGTGGATCACCGGCCCCGAAGCGCGCAGTGCCGTGCAGCGTCTGCGCGCGCGCTCCAGCGTGGTGATGAGCGGCATCGAGTCGGTCATCTTCGATGATTCGCGTCTCAATGTGCGCGCCGACCAGCTCGGGCTCGAAGACCATCCGCTGGGGCTCAAGGCGCTGGTGGCGCGTCAGCCGTTGCGCGTGGTGGTGGACAGCCATCTGCGTCTGCCGCTGGCGGCGCGCATTCTGGCGCAATCCGGTCGTACGCTGCTGGTATGTGTCGCGGATGAGACAGCGGCGCAGGCTGAGCGACGTACCTTGTTGGAGGCGGCCGGTGCCAAGGTGCTGGCGCTGCCGGCCGGCGAAGATGGCCGCGTGGACCTCGAGGCCCTGCTGCGTTATCTGGCCGAGCACGAGCAGGCCAACGAGGTACTGCTGGAAACCGGCGCGGTACTGGCCGGGGCCATGATTAATGCGGGGCTGGTCGATGAGATGCAGCTCTTCATGGCCCCGACGCTGCTGGGGGGCGAGGCTCGCCCGCTGCTGGCGCTGCCGGGGCTGGATCACATGGCGCAGCAGCGCCGGGTCGAGATTCGCGATATCCGGGCGGTGGGGCGTGATTGGCGCATCACCGCAGTGCCGTTGGCATCGCCAGACCCGCAGGAGAGCGGCGACTGATTTCTTCTTGTCACGCAAGCACTTGCCGCCGTCTGGCGACAGCGGCGTCGCTGGGTGCTGGCGCAAAACGGGGTGGCGGGGTACCCTGACGCCCGACTTTTTGATAATACGCGTGGGTCCGGCATGGGCCGGCGCAGCCCGTAAAGTGGAGCAAGCATGGCGCTATCAGGCATCGCAGCACTCGTCGAGGATATCCGGCAAGGCAAGATGGTCATCCTCATGGATGACGAGGATCGTGAGAATGAAGGCGACATCATCATCGCCGCGGAAGCCGTGACAGCCGAGCACATCAACTTCATGGCACGCCACGCGCGTGGCTTGATCTGCATGCCGATGTCGCGTGAGCATTGCGAACAGCTCCAGCTGCCACTGATGGTTCAGGCCAACGGTTCCGGCTTCGGCACCAAGTTCACGCTCTCCATCGAGGCCACCGAAGGCGTCACCACCGGCATCTCGGCGGCTGACCGCGCCCGTACCGTGCAGGCTGCCGCCGCGCGCAATGCGCGCCCGCAGGACATCGTCCAGCCGGGGCACATCTTCCCGCTGATGGCGGAGCCGGGTGGCGTGCTGCGTCGTGCCGGCCATACCGAGGCAGCCTGTGACCTGGCGTCCATGGCGGGCTTTGGCGCGACCGGCGTGATCTGTGAGGTCATGAACGACGACGGCAGCATGGCGCGTCGTGAAGAGCTCGAGCGCTTCGCCGCCGAGCACGACCTCAAGGTCGGCACCATTGCGGACCTGATCGAATATCGCATCCACAATGAGCAGACCGTGGAAGTGCTGGACAGCGAGCAGGTCGAGACCGCCTTCGGCGAGCTGACGCTGCATTGCTTCAGCGATCGCATCCAGGGCCGTCACCACCTGGCGCTGGTCAAGGGCACGCCGGACGCCGAGTCTCTGACCACCGTGCGTGTGCACGTGCAGGACCCGATGCGCGACCTGCTGACCCTGCGTCAGCCGGGCAGCAGCAGCTGGGCGCTCAATGATGCGCTCGCCGAAGTCGCCGCCGCCGATGCCGGCGTGCTGGTACTGCTGGACACCGGCAGCGACGCGATGGATTACAAGGATCGTCTCGATGTCTTCCTCGGACGACGTCGTACGCCGCGCACCAACGAATCCGATGGTGCGGGCAATTATCTGACCACCGGTACCGGTGCCCAGATCCTTCGGGATCTCGGTGTCGGCCGGATGCGTCTGCTCAGCTCGCCGTGGAAATTCTCTGCCCTGTCCGGGTTTGGCCTCGAAGTGGTCGAACTGGTCGGCAGTGATGACACGGCAGGCGAGACAGGCGCAGACGCCGCAGGCGCGTAAGCGCTTCGGCACCCCAAATGGCGGGGGAGGTCGCGCACTTCTGGCGGCCTTCCCCGGTATGATTGATATCCCCGCCCCGGTTCTCCGGGGCGCTAGCATTGTGGACTGACCATGCAACCGATTGCTCAACTCGAAGGCACTTTCACCAATGTCGATGGCCGTTACGTCATCGTCGTCGGGCGTTTCAACCACCATGTCGTCGACAGCCTGGTGGAAGGCGCGGTCGATTCTCTCGTACGCCACGGCGTCGATGAGGAAAACATCGACCTGATCCACGTGCCGGGTGCCTGGGAAATTCCGCTGGCCGTCAAGGCCGTGCTGGCCAAGGTCAAGCCGCACGCCGTCATCACGCTGGGCGCGGTGATCCGCGGTGGTACGCCGCACTTCGAATATGTCGCCGGTGAGTGCAACTCCGCGCTGTCGCGTCTGCAGCTCGAATTCGACACCCCGGTCGCCAATGGCGTGCTGACGGTGAACTCCATCGAGCAGGCCATCGAGCGTGCCGGCACCAAGGCTGGCAACAAGGGTACCGAAGCGGCCATGGCGGCGATGGAAATGGTCTCCCTGCTCAAGGCCATGGGAGGTGACGCGTGAGCGAACGCAAGGAACGTACCGAGCGCGAGCCGTCCAAGCAGCAGCAGGCGCGTCGCGCCGCTCGCGAGCTGGCCGTGCAGGGCATCTACCAGTGGCAGATGACCGGCAAGAACATGACCACCATCGAAGCCGAGTTCCGTGGTCAAAAGGTCGACGATGACGTCGAGCTGCACGAAAACTGGGTCGAGGTGATGCGCATCGCCGACCAGGCCCTGTTCCACGAGCTGCTGCACAACGTGCCGCGCTTCCAGAAAGAACTGGATGCCAGCATCAGCCCGCTGCTCGACCGTCGCCTGCAGGATCTCGACGAGATCGAGCTGGCCATCCTGCGTCTGGGCGCCTACGAGCTGTCCAAGCGCATGGAAGTGCCGTATCGCGTGGCGATCAACGAAGGGGTCGAGCTGGCCAAGACCTTCGGTGCCACCGACGGGCACAAGTACGTCAACGGGATCCTCGACAAGCTGGCAGTCAAGCTGCGCAGTGCCGAGGTGACCCAGGCCCGCCTGCGCTGACATGCCAGGTGAATTCGAGCTGATTGCCCGCTACTTCCAGCGCGATCTGTCCGGGGCACCGGGCGTGTTGCTGGGGCCGGGTGACGACTGTGCACTTCTTGCCGCCAGTGATGGCATGCAGATGGCGGTCAGTGTCGATACCTCGGTGGCGGGGGTGCACTTCCCGCCGGATGCGCCTGCGGCGTCCATTGGCCATCGCGCCCTGGCCGTCAATCTGTCTGATCTGGCGGCGATGGGCGCGACCCCGCGCTGGGCGTTGCTGGCTCTGACGTTGCCGGACGTGGATGAAGACTGGCTGCATGGTTTTGCGGCCGGTTTCCACGCGCTGGCGGATCGCTATGGCATCGCGCTGGTGGGCGGCGACGTCACGCGCGGCCCGCTCTCCATCACGATCACCGTGCATGGCGAGTTGCCGTGCGTGCTCGAGCCTGCCCAGCAGGCCGACAGCGTGACCCGCCCGATTCTGCGGCGTGATGGTGCCCGCGAGGGGGATCTCATCGCGGTCACCGGCCTGCCGGGGCTGGCGCATGCTGGCCTCAAGGCCTGGCAGGAAGGCGTACGCGACGTGCTGAATCCTTGCCTGGCGGCCTACCTGCGACCAGAGCCGCGGGTCGATGCGGGGCTAGCGCTGCGTGAGCTGGCCAGTGCGGGCTTGGATGTCTCCGATGGCGTGATGGGCGACCTGGCACACATCTGTCGTGCCAGTCAGCTGTCGGCGGCGCTGGAGCTTGGCGAACTGCCGCTGGCGCCGGAGCTGGTCACGGCGCTGGGTGAGCAGGGCGCCCGCGAGGCGGTCCTCAATGGCGGCGACGATTACGAGCTGTTGCTCACGCTGCCCGAAGAGAACCTCGAGGCGGCCAGGCTCGCCCTGCGCTCACTCAACCTGTCCATGAATGTCATCGGTCGCATGCAGGCGGCGGGCAGCGATGCGCCGCGCGTGATGCTGATGGACAATGGCGTTGAACAGGCAGCGACGGGCCAGAGCTGGCAGCATTTCTCTGCCTCGCAGGCTTCTGTCACACAGGGCTCAGTCACACAGGGCTCTGACACACAGGTCTCTGCCACGCAGGCCTCTGGGCCAGACGGCTCCGGCGGCGATGCGTCGTCAAGCAACGCGAACGGGGTGGCACCATGAATCGCGCTCCCGCCAGTGTCTGGCGGCGCCCCGTCCACTTCCTGGCCTTCGGGCTGGGCAGTGGTACCGCGCCCTTTGCACCGGGCACCTTCGGTACTCTCGCGGCAATCCCGTTCTACTGGCTGATGACCAACCTCACGCTGTGGCCGTATCTGGCCATCGTGCTGGTCGCGTCGCTGGTCGGGATCTGGATCTGTGATCGCACCTCGCGCGATCTCGGTGTGCATGATCACTCCGGGATCGTCTGGGACGAATTCGTCGGCTATTGGATCACGATGGCCGCCGTGCCATTCTCTTGGCAGGCAGCGCTATGGGGCTTCGTGGTCTTCCGGGTCTTCGATATTCTCAAGCCATGGCCGATTCGCTGGGCCGACCGCCGGGTTGCCGGTGGCTTCGGCATCATGCTGGATGACGTCTTCGCCGGTATCTATGCCTGGTCGACGATGCATCTGTGGCTGTGGTTGCACTGACGCTTCGCTGCCTTGGCGGCGAGGCTCACGCACGTGTTTCACTGATGGAAGCAGATGCGACAAGAGGCACCGCGCAGACGGTGTGATGCTCCAATAACGGACAAGGGTTAATGCGATGGGCAAGGGACTGGTAACCGCGACGGCAGTGGTCGTCATCGGGGCAGCCGGCTATGTCGGCGGCGTGGCTTACTCAAGCCAGCGCTTTGAAGATGAGATGGCCCGCATGGTGGCAGAGCTCGACAGGAGCTCCGACATCAAGGCGACCCGTGAGGATGTCGACAGCGGCTGGTTCGGCTCCACGGGCCGGGTAGAGATGGAACTCGCCACCGGGGACGGTGAAGGTCCCATGCGCATCGTATTGCCCTATGAAGCCGGCCACGGCCTGCTGTCGACCACCATGCAGGGCAACGTCAAGGTGCTGTACGGTACGCCGTCACGCGACGTCTTCGCCGAAGTGCTCGGCGATGGCAAGGCGATCGCCTTCGATGGCAGCGTCGACAACTTCAGCGGCGCCAGCGACACCACCCTGACCTTGCCGGCCTTCGACTGGCAGGACCCGGAGAGCGGCACGCGCATCGACTTCCAGGGCGGCGAGCTGCTGGCCTCCCACGATGGCGGTGACACGCCGGAAATTACCGTGGATGGCGAGATCACGCCGTTCGATATCACCAATGGCGCCGAGAAGGTCAGCGTCGGCACCCTGAGTCTAAACGGCATCTATCGCGGGGCGGACAATGACTTCCGCCAGGACGACAAGATCGTGCTGGACACCCTGACCATCGACAACGGCACCGGTCAGCCGCCAGTGGTCGCCAGCGATATCCGTTACAGCGGCGAAACGCGTCTGGACCCGACCGAGCTGCGCTATCTGATGAAGCTGTCGGTGCAGGATGTCAGCGCGGGTGATCAGCAGATGGCCAGCGGCGACGTGTCCATCTCGATCGATCGTCTGCAGGGTGCGGCCGTCTATGACTTCATCACCCAGCTGCAGGGCTTGCTGGAAGAAGCGGGCAAGCCGTTCGAGGAGCTGAGCGAAGAGCAGCAGGTCGCCATCCTCGAGAAGGTCGAAGCGCCGCTGTTCACCATGCTGAGCACCTCTCCGCGCATGACGCTGGAATCGCTGAATGCCAAGAGCGATGCCTTCGGTGTCGACATGCAGGGTGATGGCCAGATGATTCTCGATGGTGCCGACATCACCGACCTGACCATCCAGGAGCTGCAGACCGTACCGGGTCAGCAGGCCTTCCTGAATCGTCTGAGCGGGCGCTTCGAGTTCCGCAACGTGCCGCCGATGATGGCCATGATGGCGGGTGTCTCTCCGCAGGCCGCCGACCGCAATCTCGTGGTCGAGATCGATGGTGACAGCGTGAAGATCAACGGCACCCCGATCTACTGAGCGCCGCGCAGTATGCTGGAAACGACAATGCCCGCCTCATGGCGGGCATTGTCGTTTCCAGGGGGCGCATCAGGTGCCACCCTGAACACGCAGTGTTGCGCCCCCGGTGCGGCAAGCCTGCCTTGATAAAGTGGCTCACTGGCCGCATTGGGGGAGATGATCGCCTCAACCGAGGCCTGGTTTCATGAGGGTTGCATGCCACGTCACGAAGAGATTTCCGATAACGACGATATTCTTGCCGGCTTCGAGGATGACAGCCAGTCACAAGAGCCTTCTTCTTCCGCCTCGGGTGGGCTGGTGCCGAGTGGCGACCAGCTGCCGGAGCGCATCTACCTGCTGCCGATTCACAATCGCCCGTTCTTCCCGGCACAGGTCCAGCCGCTGGTGATCAACAAGCAGCGTTGGGCCGAGACCATGCAGCTGGTCGGCAATACGCCGCATCATGCTGTCGGTCTGGCCTTCGTCGGCGATGTTGAGGTCGATGAGCTGGGGGTCGAGCACTTCCCCGAGATCGGCTCTGCCGTGCGCGTCCACAAGCCTGAAGACGGCGATGACCAGGTACAGTTCATCGCCCAGGGACTGCGCCGCTTCCGCATCACGCGCTGGCTGTCGCGCAAGCCTCCCTATCTGGTCGAGGTCACCTATCCGCGCGAGCCGGTCGATGCCGAGAGCGATGAGGCGCGCGCCTACGCGATGGCGATGATCAACGGCATCAAGGAATTGCTGCCGATCAACCCGCTGTACGGCGAGGAACTCAAGCAGTACCTCAACCGCTTCAGCCCGCATGAGCCCGGCCCGCTGACCGATTTCGCCGCCGCCATCACCTCGGCCAAGGGCGCTGAGCTGCAGGAGGTGCTGGAGTCGCTGCCGGTGATGGAGCGCATGCAGAAGGTGCTGCCCCTGCTGCGCAAGGAAATCGAGGTCGCACAGCTGCAGACCGAGATCTCCCAGCAGGTCAATGCGCAGATGGAGAAGCATCAGCGCGAATTCTTCCTGCGCGAGCAGCTCAAGGTCATCCAGCGTGAACTGGGCATCTCCAAGGATGATCGCGAGAACGACGTCGATACCTTCCGCGGCCGTCTCGACGAGCTCAAGGTGCCGGAGCGGGTTCAGTCGCGCATCGATGATGAGCTCGACAAGCTGTCGGTGCTGGAGACCGGCTCGCCGGAATACGGCACCACACGCAACTATCTTGACTGGCTGACCTCGCTGCCGTGGGGCATCACCTCCACCGATCAGCTCAATCTGGCCCATGCGCGTACCGTGCTCAATCGCGATCACGATGGGCTGGATGATGTGAAGTCACGTATCGTCGAGTTTCTGGCCGAGGGTACCTTCAAGGGCGATGTCGGCGGCTCGATCCTGTTGCTGGTCGGCCCGCCCGGCGTGGGCAAGACCTCCATCGGGCGCTCCATCGCCCAGGCGCTGGGACGCGAGTTCTATCGCTTCTCCATCGGCGGCATGCGCGATGAGTCCGAGATCAAGGGTCATCGCCGCACCTACGTGGGCGCCATGCCCGGCAAGCTGGTGCAGGCGCTCAAGGAGGTCAAGGTCGAGAATCCGGTGATCATGCTCGATGAGATCGACAAGCTGGGGCAGTCCTTCCAGGGCGACCCGGCCTCGGCGCTGCTCGAGGTGCTGGACCCGGAGCAGAACGTCGACTTCCTCGATCATTACCTCGATGTGCGCCTCGATCTCTCCAAGGTGTTGTTCGTGTGTACCGCCAATACGCTGGACAGCATTCCCGGCCCGCTGCTGGACCGCATGGAGCAGATTCGTCTCTCCGGCTACATCGCCGAGGAGAAGATGGCGATCGCCAAGCACCACCTGTGGCCGAAGCTGCTGACCCGCGACAACATCCCCAAGAAGCGCATCAATCTGAGTGATGCCGCGCTGCGTCAGGTCATCGAGGGCTATGCGCGTGAGGCCGGCGTGCGCCAGCTGGAGAAACAGCTGCACCGCATCGTGCGCAAGGCGGCGGTGAAGTTGCTGGAAGAGGAGCTGCCGACCGTGAAGGTCTCGGTCAAGAACCTCGAGGAATTCCTCGGTGCGCCGATCTTCCGTCGCGAGAAGGTCCTGGCCGGTGAAGGCGTGGTCACCGGGCTTGCCTGGACCAGCATGGGCGGTGCGACCCTGCCCATCGAAGCCACCCGGGTGCATGGCCTGACACGTGGCTTGAAGCTGACCGGCAAGCTGGGCGACGTGATGCAGGAGTCGGCCAACATTGCCTACTCCTACACGCTGGCCAATCTCGAGGCCTACGATGCCGAGGCGGACTTCTTCAATGAGTCCTTCATTCACCTGCACGTGCCTGAAGGTGCGACGCCCAAGGACGGCCCCAGTGCCGGCGTGACCATGACCACGGCGTTGATGTCATTGGCCAAGCATCAGGCGCCGCGCAAGGGGCTGGCGATGACAGGTGAGCTGACCTTGACCGGTCAGGTACTGCCGGTGGGCGGTATCCGCGAGAAGGTGATAGCCGCGCGGCGCAGTGATATCTACGAGCTGATCCTGCCGCAGGCCAACCAGCGCGATTACGATGAGCTGCCGGAATACCTGAAGGAAGGCATGATCGTGCACTTCGCGGCGCGCTACGCGGATGTCTCGCGTGTGGTCTTCGACAGTGACAGCGCCCAGCGTCATTGAGTGGTATGTGATCAGCGGCGAGGCGTGAGTGACAAGCGCTGATTGCCAGGCCCTGAGCGCCAGATGCTGAGCGCCAGATGTTGAGCTCAACCAGCGCCGAAGTCAGCCGCAAGACGACAGAGGCCCCGCCAATTGGCGGGGCCTCTGTCGTTGCTGTGCTTTCGTATTGCTGTGCTTTCTTATTGCTGTGCTTTCTTCTTCCTCTGCTTGGGTCTGGCGATTCCGGGAAAGTCTGGGAGAGCGATTGGAAGAGCGATCGGGAGGGTGATCGTGAAAGGGGCTGGTCAGCCTGGTTCATGCTCAGGCGGTGTCGAGTTGCTCGAGGACGGCCGCCTCGGCGGCATTGCGCCCGACGCTGGCGATGCCGTTGTCGCGGCCGGATTCCGACTTGTACATCTGACTGCGACCGATCTGCTGGCTGTTGGCGGCCAGCAAGGTGAAATAGAAACGTCCGTCCTTGGCGACTTCCCGGGTGAAGCGTTTTTCCTCGACGGCATTCTTGCGCACGGACTCCACGCCGTTCAGGCAGCCGCGCTTGTCGGCATAGCCCTGACTCTGCAGGATCTTCTCGCCGTTGCCTGCCTTCAGCGCAAAGTAGAACTTGCTGTCCTTGCCCCGAGTGATGACGAATTTTCCGGCCATGGGTGACTCCTGTTCCTTGTGGGGTGTCTGGCATTGCCTGATGTGTCGTCCTTCAGTGTAATCAGCGCCTCCCGCCGCAGGCCCACGCTAGAGGCCGCTTCATTCAACGCTTTCGGCGCTTGTCGGCATCTTTCGGGGCTGCTGGTGGCGTGGGCGGTGCTATCTGGTAGGCAAGCGGGGCCGGTACATGACAGAATTGACCCTAGGCAGACAGCGTTGACCCAAGAGGCACGCGTCTCCTCTGGACACCAGGTGTGCGTACCCCGAGCGGGGCGCCGCCTGACCAAAACAGAAGCCGCTCCCGTACGGAGTGATTCTGCAGCGGATTGCGCAGAAGGGCGGCGTCAATTTCCTGACCCTGCCAGGCGCAATTCCATGAATCAGTCCCTCTTCGCACAGGAGAGCGGCCAAGCATTGAATGAGGTTTACCATGCCAGAGTATCGTTCCCGTACGACCACTGCAGGTCGTAACATGGCCGGCGCTCGCGCCCTGTGGCGCGCCACCGGCATGAAAGATGGCGACTTCCAGAAGCCGATCATCGCCGTTGCCAACTCCTTTACCCAGTTCGTGCCGGGCCACGTCCACCTCAAGGACATGGGTCAGCTGGTCGCGCGCGAGATCGAGAAGGCCGGCGGCGTCGCCAAGGAATTCAACACCATCGCGGTCGATGATGGCATCGCCATGGGCCACGACGGCATGCTGTATTCGCTGCCGTCGCGTGACCTGATCGCCGACAGCGTCGAATACATGGTGAATGCCCACTGTGCGGATGCGCTGGTGTGCATCTCCAACTGTGACAAGATCACCCCGGGGATGTTGATGGCCGCCATGCGCCTCAACATCCCGGTCATCTTCGTCTCCGGCGGCCCGATGGAAGCCGGCAAGACCAAGCTGCTGGATCATGGCCTCGATCTGGTCGATGCCATGGTCATCGCCGCCGATGACAGCGTCGACGACGAGACGGTCGCCGAGATCGAGCGCAGCGCCTGCCCGACCTGTGGCAGCTGCTCGGGCATGTTCACGGCCAACTCCATGAACTGCCTGATGGAAGCGCTGGGTCTGGCATTACCGGGCAACGGCACCGTACTGGCCACGCACTCCGATCGTCGTCGTCTGTTCGAGAACGCCGGGCATCGCATCGTCGAGCTGGCGCGCCGTTACTACGAAGGCAACGAAGAGCATCTGTTGCCGCGTGCCATCGGCTCCCGCGCCGCCTTCGCCAACGCGATGACGCTGGATATCGCCATGGGTGGCTCGACCAACACCATCCTGCACCTGCTGGCCGCCGCTCAGGAAGCCGGTGTCGACTTCACCATGTCTGACATCGACAAGCTGTCCCATAGCGTGCCGCAGATGTGCAAGGTGGCGCCGAATACCCAGAAATATCACATCGAGGATGTCCATCGTGCCGGCGGCATCATGGGGATTCTGGGCGAGCTGGATCGTGCCGGTGTGCTGGATACCTCCGTGCCGACCGTCTATGGCGACTCGCTGTCTGCGGCGCTGGAAGAGTGGGACATCATGCGTTCGCCCACTGATGAAGTCGTCGAGTTCTATCGCGCCGGCCCGGGCGGTATTCCGACCCAGACCGCCTTCTCGCAGAGCGCGCGCTGGCCGAGCCTGGATGGTGATCGCGCCCAGGGCTGTATCCGCGATTACGACCATTGTTTCTCCACCCAGGGCGGCCTGGCCGTGCTGTACGGCAACATCGCACTGGATGGTTGCGTGGTGAAGACCGCTGGCGTCGATGACTCCATCCTGGTCTTCGAAGGCCGTGCCTACGTCTGTGAGTCCCAGGATCAGGCGGTGGAAGACATCCTGGCCGACAAGGTCAAGGAAGGCGACGTCGTGATCATTCGCTACGAAGGGCCGAAGGGCGGTCCGGGCATGCAGGAAATGCTCTACCCGACGTCCTATCTCAAGTCCAAGGGGCTGGGCAAGGCGTGTGCGCTGCTCACCGACGGTCGTTTCTCCGGCGGTACCTCGGGCCTGTCCATCGGCCACGCGTCTCCGGAAGCGGCGGCGGGCGGCGCCATCGGCCTGGTCGAGCATGGCGACACCATCCTGATCGACATCCCGAACCGCACCATCAACGTCAAGCTGAGCGACAGCGAGCTGCATGAGCGCCGTGAAGCGATGGATGCCCGTGGCAAGGATGCCTGGAAGCCGAGCATCCAGCGCAACCGTCGTGTCTCCGCCGCGCTCAAGGCCTATGCCTTGCTGGCGACTTCCGCTGACAAGGGCGCCGTGCGCGACCTGAGCAAGCTGGACTGAGAATCGGCTTCAGATATCTGACCCGGTCTCTGAGCAGGCCTCTGCGCTGAGACACTGCGCAAGCCTGTGTGAGTCAAACGACAACGGCCACCCTTCGGGGTGGCCGTTGTCGTTGATGGGGATGTGTCTGAAGGGCATCCGCGGCAGGTCGCGCACACGAAGGGCCGCACTCAGGGCAGATCGGGTGAGGGGAAGCCGCTCGGGGCCTGGGGGCTTGCGAAGGTGTCCGTCGGGATGACCGGCTCAAGCTCCAGGAAGCGCACGCGATTGCGTCCCTGGCGTTTGGCCTTCTTGAGTGCGTGCTGGGCGCGCTCGCAGAGCTCGAAACGGTTGGCCAGCGTGAGCGTATCGGGCGCCGGGTGATAGCAGGTCAGCCCGATGCTGCAGGTGACCGGCCCATCGAGACCATGCAGTTCTGCCGTGGCATGGCGGACGCGCTCGGCGAGGATGATGGCGCCGCTGGAATCTGTCTGGCCCAGCACCGCAATCAGCGAGCCATCGTCGCGCTGACTGAGCAGGTCGCTCTTGCGTGTCGCGTTGCGCAGAATGGTGGAGACCTGCTGCAGTGCGCGGTCTCCTGCGGCGCGGCCGTACTGGCGATTGAAGTCGGTAAAGGCATCCACGTTGAGCAGCAGGATCGACAGTGGCTGCCCGTGGCGTGCACTGCGCGCGATCTCGCCATCCAGCTGTTGCTCGAAGATTTCCGTGGGCAACAGCTTGTCCAGCACCGACGGCACGGCCGGGCCCGGGGGCGCCATGCTGGCCAGCTTGTGCCGCATGCGGGCCAGGCTCTCCTCGTGGGAGCGTCGCTCGCTGAGGTCCTGGTGCTGGCTGAGAATGACGCCGGAGTGGCTGTCGATCACATCCAGATGCAGCATGACTTCGATGATCTGCCCCTGTCTGCCCAGATAGCGATGCGGCTGCTCGAAGTGGGTGATCTCGCCGGCCTGCATGGCCAGAAGCGCCTCCTGACAGGCCTGCATGTCAGCAGGGTGGGAGACATCCTCCAGCGCGCCACGCTGCAGTTCACTCCTCTCCGTCCCCAGCAGTTGGGCCAGCGCCGGATTGAGACGTGTCCAATGGCCATGGAAGTCCATGATCGCCATCGGGAGCTGGCAGCGCGAGAACAGCAGCTCCATCTCCTGGTAGGCGAGGCGCAGGTTGCCCAGTTCACTGGTCAGCCGCTTGCGCGCATTCTCGCGATCGATCAAGCCTCCCAGCAGGCTGGCCAGTGTCTCGACCAGTGCACGATCGCTGGCGCTGAAATCTGCCGCGCGCGGTGAGTTGTCGCCGAAGCAGACGGTGCCGGTCAGACGGCCTTCGGTCCATACCGGGGCGGCGATGTAGCTCTGGAAGGGCATCGACTTGAGGGCCGGATGAGCCTCGAGTGCTGGCGTGCTCGCGATATTGGCGTAGGCGATGCAGCCTGCCTGCTCAACGACTTCATTGCAGTAGGTCTCGTTCAGCGGTGCGATCGCGCCCTCGACCTTGCCTGGCGGCGGATTGACCGCTGCCATGATTTCATAGCGATTGGCCTCAGCGTGGCCGAGGATGCCGGTGGTCATCCCCAGCAGGCGGCAAGCGGTCACCAGGTACTCTCTGAGCTGTTCGCTGAAGGTTCCCGCAGGCGCGAGTGTCAGGGCAAACAGCGCTTGCAGCTGGGCGGGTCCGAGATTCTCATTGAGGAAGACAGTCGCGGCGGCGGCTTGTGGTGAGAGCTCTGAGGTATCAACGGGACTCGAGTGCCCCGAGGAGGGTGGTCGCGCGGGCGGAGTAGGCAGCATGTGACATCCTTATCTTGCATGTTGCGGGGAGAGGGAATGGCCAGACAACAAGTATGGTGGCTCGGAGCGATGAACGGGCGCTTTGCCGGGGCAGAAAATCAACTGTTCATATACGTAAGACTGATGGGGCCTTTCTAGGTGCGACTGGATTGGAGACGCGCCAGGCCGTGACTCTGGTGGTGGTACAAAAGAAACGGGGAGGCCGGTCGATGGCTGATCGACGGCCTCCCCGACAAGTTCTTTCTCTGCCCACCATGATGCGTCGTCATGCGTGGCAGAGTCTGTGTGCCGCTTGTCCTGTCATCCGTGTCCTGTGCCGTTTCACACCTGGTGTCACCGGTGGGCAGGCAGGATCCCGCTGTTGTCATGCGTATCGTTGTTGGCTCAGGCGGCTTCTGCCAGCTGAGGTTCCGCTGTCGCTTCCATATCGATGGCTTCCAACGCCAGTTCGATCGAGAACCAGTTGTCGTTCAGCCACAATTCCAATGCTTCATTGCTCATGCACATCGTCAAGTCTCCCCGAGAGTAGTGGCAAGCGCGTGTGTGTCATGGTGTGCTGCCGGTAAGCAGCAATCATCAGTATGGCGTCTCCTTGCCGAGAGCGAATGAAGTTTGCGCGACGATATGATGTCAGCAGCCTTGGATAGCGAAAGCAGGACATCACCCATGGTCAAATGACCATGGGTGATGTCCTGCTTTTCGTGAAGGATGAGTCTCTCAGTCTCGAGAGCTTGCTTGCCGGGAAAAGCCTTTCCTTGCCAAGGAGCGCTTCAGGCTGTTGGCGAGGCGTCAGGCTGTTGGCGTGGCGTCACGCTGTTGGCGTTATGTCAGGCTGAAAGGAGCGAGCCTCAACGGCGAGTGAAGGAGCGCAGCAGACTGCGAATCAGGGTCCGTCCCAGCTGCGACCCCAAGGCGCGCATCACGGACTTGAGCAGGGTCTCCATGACGCCCTGACGCTGTCTGCCGCCTGAGCGTGGGGCGCTTTCGGCCACCGGACTTGTGTGCTCGGTGTCGCGGGGGGCAGCGCTGGCAGCGGCTTGAGCGCTTCTATCATGTTCTGCGGTAGACGGCGGGGTGTCAGGCGTTGCCGCTGGTGTCTCCTCCGGTCGAACCTGGGCCGTCGCCGAGCTCGTCAGTTGCGCCTCGAGACGCTCGTGAGCCGATTCACGATCTATCACCTCATCATAGCGACCGGCCAGTGATGAGCTTGCCAGCAGCGCTGTGCGCTCGCTGTCACTCAACGGGCCGATCCGTCCACGCGGCGGCGCGATCAAGGTGCGCTCCACCTGGGTGGGCGTGCCCTTGCTGTCGAGCACCGAGACCAGTGCCTCGCCCACGCCCAGCTCCGTGATCACCTGAGCCGTATCGAGGGCCGGGTTGGGGCGGAAGGTCTCGGCAGCGGTCTTGACGGCCTTCTGGTCGCGTGGAGTGAAGGCGCGCAGGGCATGCTGGATCCGGTTGCCCAGCTGGCCGAGCACGTCATCGGGGATGTCGGCGGGGGATTGGGTCACGAAGTAGACGCCGACCCCCTTGGAGCGAATCAGGCGCACTGTCTGCTCGAGGCGCTCAAGCAATGCCTTGGGAGCGGCATCGAACAGCAGGTGGGCCTCGTCGAAGAAGAACACCAGCACCGGGCGGTCGGCATCGCCGCGTTCGGGGAGGGTGCGAAAGAGCGTCGACAGGAACCACAGCAGGAAGGTGGTATAGAGGCGTGGACTCTGCATCAACTCACGCCCATCGAGCAGATTGATGAAGCCGCGTGTCTGGTCTCCCTCGCCCGTGGTCGCCAGCATGTCATTGATGTCGAGCGCCGGTTCGGCGAAGAAGCGCTCGCCGCCCTGGGTGGCCAGCACATGCACCCGGCGCAGCATGGCGCCGAGGCTCTGGGGGCTGACACTGCCATAGCGCTCCTCGAAGCCTTCGCGTTCACGCTCGATATGCTTGAGCAGGCTGATCAGGTCCTTGAGGTCGATCAGCTCCAGCCCTTCACGCTCGGCATGATCGAAGGCCAGGTGCATCAGGCCACTCTGGGTGTCGTTCAATTCCAGCAGGGTCGACATCAGCTCAGGCCCCATGGAAGCCACGCTGGCGCGCACCGCATGTCCGCTCTTGCCGAACAGATCCCACAGCCTGACGGGCGCGGCCTGGGGCTGCCAGTCATTGATGCCGAGGCTGGCGAGGCGTTCATCGACGCGTGGATGCGGGGCACCCGCCGCGGCGATGCCGGAGAGGTCACCCTTGACGTCGGCGGTGAACACCGGCACTCCCATGCGCGAAAACTCTTCTGCCAGCACCTGCAACGTGACGGTCTTGCCGGTACCTGTCGCACCGGCGACCAGGCCGTGACGATTGGCCAGTGCCCCGGCTAGCGTGATGTGGCCCTTGGGTCCCTGTCCTGCGAGTCCCCCGATCAGCACGTCTGGCATGTGAGTCTCCTGTCATTCAGGTGATGGCGGTGCTTGCAGAGGGAGGTGTGGCGACCACTGCCGATGACCGCAGAGATGGGCGATGTCGTGGAGTCATAGGGTTACAAAATGTTTCGTTGAGTAAAATACTGCAAGCCATCTTGCGCCACTTGACGCATGGCGTCAGGCAATCGATGCGCGACAAGCCGCCTGATGAGCGGCCAGCAGCCCATATGGGCGCTAATTAAACGCGAGCCGATATCTCACTCTTGTATAGGAAATCTGGAAGAAAGATATTTTTCTTTCCCTTCTCTGCTTGAAAGTCTGGCCCTGTAGTTCCATATCTTTAGGCATCAAGGCGCATGTGACGCAACACGCCTCGGCAGATTGGCGCTTTCGTCAAGAATGACACCAGCAGGTTCGGGTACAACTCTGGTGACGTTTTTTGAAGACTGCTCCGACAAGCAGCCGACGCTATAAGAGGGTGTTCGAGACATGCGCCGCAAAGAATTGACGCAGTACCACAAGACGTTGTTGAGATAGGTTGGAGCGTCTTGTGGAGCCTGGAACTCGAGACATCCAGTCTCGGGATTTCTGAAGGCTTACCGGCAACGGCCGAGCGAATCATCTGCTCGTCTCTTGCAACAGACCGCTACTGGAGGATGGATCATGAAGAAGCTGACTGCTGCACTTTTCGCGACTGCCCTGGCACTGCCGACCACCGCTGCCTTTGCCGAGCACCACGAATCCAGCAACACCGGTTCCGCCAACACTGGCGCCCACTCCACCAAGGTAGAGGGCGGTACTGCTGCGGGTCATGAAGATGGCAAGGTGCATGACGACGCCGAACGCAACACCGAGAGTGGTTCTGCCAACACCAAGAAGGATTCCATGATGGTGGAAGGTGGCACGGCTCAGTCCGAGTCCGCCAAGCACGGCAAGGTCATGGATAAGGGCGAAGACCACATGGGCGTCAGCCCGGAATCCGGTTCGTCCAACACCGCTGATGGCAGCATGAAGACCGAATAAGCGTGTCTTGACGGTCTGGTCTCAGGCCAGACCCGCAATGGATCTTGCGGTGCCTGAACGAGTCGCCAGCACGACCCGCTTGAGCGCATCGCGAGTGAAACGACAAGCCCCCGCCATTGGCGGGGGCTTGTCGTCGTATGGGAGCATGCAAGGCAGGGTGTGAGGAGCAGGAAAGAGGGGGCTGGGCCCTCAGGTGCTTGTCATCGGTGCTTGCCACCAATGCCTGTCATCAAGCCCCTACCACCAGCGAGGGCTGTAGGTATCTTCTCCGGCCAGCAGGCGTTCGCGGGCCATGAACAGCGCCGCGATCGCGCGCGCCTCGTGGAAGTCCTCACGCGCCAGCAGCGCCGGTAGCTCATCGAGACGGTGGCGCTCGACGACCAGCGGTTCCGGTTCATCGCCCGGCAGGCGCTTTTCGAACAGATCGCGCGCCAGCATCACGTTCATGCGGTGATCCATGTAGTTGGGTGCCAGGCTCAGTTCGGCCAGTGGCTCGATGTTGTGCGCGCCATAACCGCATTCTTCCATCAATTCGCGATTGGCGGCGGTCACCGGGTCCTCGCCCGGGTCGATCAGGCCCTTGGGCAGCGTCAGCACATATTGCTCAGGGCCAGCGGCATATTCACGGATCAGCAGCACGTGGTCGGGGTCGGGCATGGCAACGATCATCACCGCGCCGTGACCGCCGCTCTTGAGGCGCTCGAAGCTGCGGGTGGCACCATTGGAGAAGGTCAACTCCAGCGCTTCGACGGCGAACAGGCGCGAGCGTGCGACCTCGCGGCGTGAGTCGATCCGCGGCGGCGTCAGCGCGTGGCTGGCGTCTGAATGACTCATGGTCGGGTGAACGGTATCTGGCGCATCATCCATCGCAAGTCCTCGCGAGGCAGTATGAGAAGAGAGAACACTGTCGCTCATCGTGGCAGGCCACCGCGAGCGGGGCAATCACAAGCCGCCATCATCCCTCGTTGCACATGCGCGCCCGTGGGCCATGCTTTACACTATGAGGCCAAATTTCCCTCTGGCTGACAGAATCCGATGCTTGACTGGAACACTATCGACACCGTGCTGTTGGACATGGACGGCACTCTGCTTGACCTTCACTTCGACAGCCACTTCTGGCTCGAACACCTGCCCAGGCGCTACTGCGAGCTGCATCGCCTCGATGAGGCGCTGCAGGCCGATCTCAAGGCGCGCATCATCAGCGAGTCCGGCACGCTCAACTGGTACAGCCTCGATTACTGGAGCCGTGAGCTCGAGCTCGACGTCGTCGCCCTGAAGCGTGAAGTGCAGCATCTGATCGGCTATCGCCATGAGGCCGAGGACTTCCTCGCCTGGCTGCGCGATCAGCCGCAACGCGTGGTGCTGGCGACCAACGCCGACCGTCATGGCATCGATCTCAAGTTCGCGCTGACCGGCATGGGCGACTACTTCGACGCCGTGGTGTCGTCCGCGGATCTGGGCCACGCCAAGGAAGAGCAGGCCTTCTGGCACAAGCTCAACGAGATCGAGCCCTTCGATCCGGCGCGTACCCTGTTCATCGATGACAATCCCCAGGTGCTGGAAAGTGCCCACACCTATGGCATTGCCCATCTGCTGGGTGTGCGTCAGCCGGACTCGAAGCGCCCTGCGCGTGATTTCGAGCGTGTGCACGGCCTGGACGGCTTTGCAGTGCTGACCGAGGGTGCGGGCCCTGAGGTGGCCAATGCCGGAGTCTCGAGCGACGGGGAGGGCAAGGAGGCGTCATGAGCGATCAGGTACGTATCGACAAGTGGTTGTGGGCAGCGCGCTTCTTCAAGACGCGTGGCATGGCCAAGAAGGCCATCGAAGGCGGCAAGATCCAGTACAACGGCGGCAAGGTGAAAACCTCCAAGACCGTCGAGGTCGGCGCCGTGATCGAGGTGCCGCAGGGCTGGGATCGCCTCGTCGTCGAGGTGCTGGCTCTCAGCGACCAGCGCCGTGGCGCGCCCGAGGCCCAGAAGCTCTATCAGGAGACGCAGGAGTCCCGCGAGCGCCGTGAGCGTGACGCCGAGACGCGTCGCCTCGGCAATCAGGGCATGACGCCGCCTCCCGGCCGACCTGACAAGAAACAGCGTCGCAACATCCATCGCTTCCAGCGCCAGGATGCCGATAGCTGAGCCAGCGCGAGTCACCGCCGGGTGCCTTGGCACCGACCGGCACAATTTCCATACCGATGTGTGTCAGCACATCGTTGTTGGCGGCCTGACATGGGGGCGCTTGTGCGCTCTCCCTTCACGCCTGCCTTGAGGTCCCTCAATGAGCGAACACGACATGCAAGATTCCCATTCCACTGACGATGCGGCCGCGCCGAGCTTCGATCAGATCCAGCGCTTCCTGTTCGATGCCACCAACGTGCGTGGCGAGATCGTCACACTCGACAAGGCCTACGCCGAGGTGCTCGATCGTCACTCCTACCCGCAGGCCATCTCGCGCCAGCTGGGCGAGATGCTGGCGGCCGTGGCGCTGCTGACCGAGACCATCAAGCTCGATGGCACCATGACGCTGGAAGTGCGCGGTACCGGTATCGTGCGCCAGCTGATGGCCGAGTCGAACCCCGGCGGCGAGCTGCGCGCCATCGCACGTCTCAGCGATGAGGCGGTGTTGCCGACGGAAGAGTCCAGCCTGCAGGAGCTGGTCGGCCAGGGTCAGATCGTGATCACCCTCGACCCGCGTGAAGGCAAACGCTATCAGGGCATCGTGGCCATCGATCAGGACAGCCTCGCCGGCTGCCTGGAGAGCTACTTCAGCCAGTCAGAGCAGCTGCCGACCCGCCTGTGGCTGATGGCCGATGGCAAGCGCACCGGCGGCGTGATGCTGCAGCAGCTGCCCAACGATGACGCCAACAAGGACCCGGATGCCTGGGAGCGCGTTGTGCATCTGGCCGAGACCCTCAAGGCCGAGGAGCTGCTGACGCTGGAGCAGCAGGATGTGCTGCATCGTCTCTATCACGAAGAAACCGTGCGCATCTATGAGCCGAAGGCGCTGCGTTTCGGCTGCACCTGTTCGCGCGAGCGTCTGGGCGCTGCCCTGCACAGCATCGCCGCCGACGAGCTGCGTCAGATCGTCGCCGAGCAGGGCGAGCTGGCCACCCAGTGTCACTTCTGCCATACCCGCTATTCCTTCAGTGCCGCGGAAGTGGAAGCGATCATCGAAGATCCTGACGCCGAAAGCCCCATCGTGCATTGAGCATTTCCCGACGCGCCGGCGGCTGGCCACGGGGATGATGATTGTCTGACATATCGTCGTCCGTCAGGCGACGGCGACTGCGCCAAAGTGTTGCAACAATGGGCGTTTCCGCCCGACACCCTTTTTGCCATAATGCCTTGCCAGCACAGGGCCGGATGCCCTGTGCTGGTGGTATCGACGGTGTCATGGCATGCCGTCATGCGCGATCGGGCAGCAACGATCGATCACAAAATAAGCCTGTGGCATGTACCTCGGGCATCTGGCTTCAGCCATCAAGAGAGAGGGCGGCCCTGAGCCGCGGAGACGCGAATGAGCAAGCATCAAGACAGTGCGGTGACCACTCACACCAATCTCAGCAGCGCAGAGCTGATCGAGCTGGCAGTGGCTCGCGGCGAAGGACGTCTGGCCGACAACGGCGCGCTGGTCGTGGAGACGGGCGCCCGTAGCGGACGCTCCCCGAACGACCGCTTCATCGTCGACGAGCCGTCCACCTCGGACGCCATCGACTGGGGCAGCGTCAATCGCCCGTTCAGCCCGGAGCGTTTCGACGCCCTGTGGGAGCGCGTCGAGGACTACCTCGGCGAGCGCGACAGCTTCGTCTCCGAGCTGCATGTCGGCGCTGACCTCGAGCACTACCTGCCGATCCGCGTGACCACCGAGACGGCCTGGCACAACCTGTTCGCGCGTACCATGTTCGTGCGTCCGGACAGCTTCAATGCCAAGGACAAGAGCGAGTGGACCATCCTCAACGCGCCGCACTTCACCTGCGAGCCACAGCGTGATGGCACCAACTCCGACGGCGTCGTGCTGATCAACTTCGCGCGTCGTCGCGTCCTGCTGGCGGGCATGCGTTACGCCGGTGAGATGAAGAAGGCCATGTTCTCGGTGCAGAACTTCCTGCTGCCGGAAAAGGACGTGCTGCCGATGCACTGCTCCGCCAACGTCGGTGACGACGGCGAGACCACGCTGTTCTTCGGCCTGTCCGGCACCGGCAAGACCACCCTGTCCGCCGACCCGGCGCGTTACCTGATCGGTGATGACGAGCATGGCTGGGGCGAAGGCACCGTCTTCAACATCGAAGGCGGCTGCTACGCCAAGTGCATCGACCTGTCCCAGAAGAACGAGCCGGTGATCTGGAACGCGATCAAGTTCGGTGCCGTGCTGGAAAACGTGGTGCTGGATGACCGTCGTGGCGCGGATTACGGCGATGACCGTCTGAGCCAGAACTCGCGTGCCGCCTACCCGCTGGAGCACATCGAGAAGCGCGTGCCGGAAAACCGTGCCGGCGAGCCGAATGCCATCGTCTTCCTGACCTGCGACATGTCCGGCGTGCTGCCGCCGGTGTCCGTGCTCAGCAAGCAGGCCGCTGCCTACCACTTCCTGTCCGGCTACACCGCCAAGGTCGGCTCCACCGAGATGGGCTCCACCGCCGGTCTCGAAGCCACCTTCTCCACCTGCTTCGGCGCGCCGTTCTTCCCGCGTCCGGCACGTGAATACGCCGACCTGCTGATCAAGCGCATCGATGCCTTTGGCTCACGCGTCTACCTGGTCAACACCGGCTGGACCGGTGGCTCCTACGGTGAGGGCGGCTCACGCTTCTCCATTCCGACCACGCGCGGCATCATCAGCGCGATCCAGAACGGTGCGCTGGCGGACATCGAGACGCGTCACATCGACGTGCTCAACCTGGATGTGCCGGTGCGCGTGCCGGGCGTCGACTCAAGCCTGCTCGACCCGCGTGAGACCTGGGAAGACCGCGCCGCCTACGACAGCAAGGCGCGTGACCTGTCAGCCAAGTTCGTCGAGAACTTCAAGAAGTTCGCCGGCGTGGATGAGGCGATCATCGCGGCAGGCCCGACCCTGGTCTGACGATCAGCGGGATTGATCGCAAGCGGTTAGCAAAAAGCCTCGCCCGGTGTTCCGGGCGAGGCTTTTTCGTGTCTGCTGCTTTTCTCGTCGACAGCTGCTGTCATCACCTGCTGTCGGGCGTGTCAGGGACTGCCGCCGGCGGCCAGCGAGCGGTTGGCAGGGCCGTCGAAAGTATCCTCGGCGGCGAGCGGTTCCTGGCCTGACTCAGTGCTGCTGGTCTCGGCGTGTCGTGACGCGTCTTCGTCGGCGGTGTCGACTAGGCCTTCGGGCGTGCGTTCGGCGACGAAGGGTGCCGGCGCCTGATACCACCAGCGGGTGGTCCAGGCGCGCATCACCCGCTCCGGGTACCAGGTCTTGCCGAGGCTGCCGTTGTAGCGTGCCAGCGCATCGGTGATATCGCCTTTCTCGCGCTTGAGATAGTGGGCAAGGATGGTGGCGCCGTAGCGCAGGCTGGTGTCCTGATCGAGCAGGTTGTCGTCGGGCTCGCCGATCTCACGCTTCCAGAACGGCATGACCTGCATCAGGCCGCGAGCACCGGCGTGGGAGACCGCGGTGGGTTTGAAGGCGCTCTCGACCTGGATGACGGACAGGATCAGCTCCGGTGCCAGGCCTGTGCGCGTCGCTTCGCGGCGTACCTTGCGCAGCAGGTCGATGCGCGCGGCGCGGTCGGGCATGTAGCGCTCCAGACGCTGCTGCATGCTCAATACCCAATGCAGGGCATCGATGGGGTCCTCGAAGGCCTCGGGTTCGGCCAAGGCCTCGCGCAGGCTGTCACGTAGCCCCGGCGACAGCCCATGCTCGGGGATAGCGGCGGCGGCCTGCACCGAGGGGCTTGTCAGTCCGGTAGACGCGGCGCTCAGCGTCAGCAGGACAGCGGCCAGCCACGGGCGCAGGCGGCGGTGTGAGGTGCCACCTGCAGCGCCATTTACGGGCGGCGCTGAAGGGGAAATCGATGAGATGGTCATGCGCAGTCCCTGCGTATCAGTCATGGCGCCATTATGCCGTTACCGCGGCGTTGACGGTAATGGGATGTTCAAGGAAGGCAGATAACGAGACAGCCCGCCCCTCGAGAAGAGGAGCGGGCTGTCTTGGGTACTGCGATAGCGTCAGCTGTGAGCGAGTGGCTCAGGCTGCTCGAGTTCAGCTCGCGCTGCGCTCGGCCAGGAAGTCCAGCAGGCTGTCGATGGCGATCATGGTCGCTTCGGCATCGGTGCGACCCTTGTACTCGTACTCGCCATTGTCGAGACCGCGATCACCGATCACCAGACGATGCGGAATGCCCAGCAGCTCGCCGTCGGCGAACTTGTTGCCCGGGCGCAGATCACGATCATCCAGCAGCACGTCGTAACCGGCGGCGGTCAGCTCCTGATAGACGCGCTCGGCTGTCTCGCTGACACGCACGGACTTGTGGGCGTTCATCGGCACGATGGCGACCTGGAAGGGCGCGATGGCTTCCGGCAGCACGATGCCGCCCTTGTCGTTGCCCTGCTCGATGGCAGCGGCGACCACGCGGGTCACGCCGATGCCGTAGCAGCCCATGGACAGCGGCTGCGCCTTGCCGTTCTCGTCGAGCACGGTGGCGTTCATGGCTTCGGAGTACTTGGTGCCGAGCTGGAAGATGTGACCCACCTCGATACCGCGTGCGATGTCGATCACGCCCTGGCCGTCCGGTGACGGATCACCGGCGACGACGTTGCGGATATCGGCGATCTCCGGCAGCGGCAGATCGCGCTCCCAGTTGAGGCCGAAGTGGTGCTTGCCTTCGATATTGGCACCGGCACCGAAATCGCTCATCAGCGCGACGCTGCGATCGATGATGATCGGCATCTCGAGGCCGACCGGACCGAGGGAGCCGAAACCAGCGCCGACGGCGGCGCGCACTTCCTCGTCGCTGGCCATGGTCAGCGGCTCGGCGACCTGCGGCAGGTGCTCGGCCTTGATCTCGTTCAGCTCGTGGTCGCCACGCACCATCAGCGCGATCAGACCACCTTCGACGCCTTCGGCCGCCTTGACGATCAGCGTCTTGACGGTCTTCTTGATGTCCAGACCGTGCTGCTCGACCAGTGCGGCGATGGTCCTGGCGTTCGGCGTGTCGACCAGCTGCATCTCCTGGGTCGGTGCCGCGCGCTCAGGCGTCTCGCCCAGCGGTGCCGGCAGCGCTTCACACTTCTCGATGTTGGCGGCGAAATCGGAGCCGGTGGAGAAGGCGATGGCGTCTTCACCGGAGGCGGCCAGCACGTGGAATTCGTGGGAGCCGGTGCCACCGATGGAGCCGTTGTCGGCGATGACGGGGCGGAAGTCGAGGCCCAGGCGCGTGAAGATGCGCACGTAGGTGTCGTACATCACCTGATAGGTCTCTTTCAGGGATTCTTCGCCCAGGTGGAAGGAGTAACCATCCTTCATCACGAACTCGCGTGAGCGCATCACACCGAAGCGCGGACGAATCTCGTCGCGGAACTTGGTCTGGACCTGATAGAAGTTGGCCGGCAGCTGCTTGTAGCTGTTCAGCTCACGACGCGCGAGGTCGGTGATGACTTCCTCGTGGGTCGGGCCGACACAGTAGTCGCGCTGGTGACGGTCAACCACGCGCAGCAGCTCGGGGCCGTACTGCTCCCAGCGACCGGATTCCTGCCACAGCTCGGCTGGCTGCACGGCTGGCATCAGCAGTTCCTGGGCACCGGAGCGGTCCATCTCTTCACGCACGATGCGCTCGACCTTGCGCAGCGTGCGCAGGCCCAGTGGCATCCAGGTGTAGAGGCCGGAGGTCAGGCGACGGATGAAACCGGCCCGCAGCATCAGCTGGTGGCTGACGACTTCGGCGTCGGACGGGGTTTCCTTGAGAGTGGAAATCAGCAGTTGACTGGCACGCATGGGCTCAGCGATCCCTCGACTTGTCGCTTTGATCGGTACGCTTCGCAGTCGCGAAGCATGAACAGGCAGGTCTTCGGCACGCCTTTTACAGGCGTATCAGCGAAGCAGACTGAGCGCATTGTACTGCCGCGAGCCTTGGAGGGGCAAAGTGCATGGCCAGACTGGAAAAATCCGCGCCGGCCTGCCGATACTGGTGACACGGGATTTCCCTTTGGAGAGGGCCGTGAACGGCTTTCTCAGGGGAGGTCTGACAAGGAGACAAGGATATGTCGTCACTCGATCAGCGCATGGGATACGCGCGCGCCAGACATCGCTGGCCCTTGAAGGTGGGGCTTGTGTTGCTCGCACTGGGGGCGTGCCTGAGCGTTTCCCTGTGGCTGGTGAGTCTTTGCCTGCCGATCCCTTTCGTCGATGAGGGAGTGCATTTCGCGCAGATTCGCCAGTTTCTCGCCGGCGACTGGAGTCAGCATCCCAAGCTGACCACCCTGACCCTGTATCACGCCACCATGGCGGTGACGCTGATGGCACTCCAGACGTTGGGGGAGTGGCTCAATCTTCCCCTGGCGGCTGACGCCATGGCCGGGCGCTGGCCTGAAATGCCCTCGGTGAACTGGGTGCGGGGCCTGTCGCTGCTCGGCTTCGGTGTCATGGCGTGCATGGTCTGGCGGGCGCTGCCGAGCGTCTATCGGCGCCTGGACCCCATGCTCGATGAGAGCGGCGCCCAGCAACAGGCGAACCGTCAGAGCTGGCAGTGGCTATGGCTGCCGATCATCTTCCCCTATCTGGCGCTGGTGTATACCGACCCGTGGATCATCGTGCTGGTCGCGCTGCAGCTCGTCGCGCTGGTGCGTGAGCGGCGTCTGCTGTTGCTGGTGTTGATCCTGGCTGGTCTCGGCTTGCGACAGGACAGCATCGTGCTGCTCGGGTTGTGGGGCGGTCTGTTGCTGTTCATGACGCATGCGCAGGCAGGGGCTCGGTCGCAGGCTGTCGGCATGGCGCCACCGCTGCGCTCACCGCTATCCCAGCTTTCCGTCTGGTGGGGGCTGATCGTGCGCTGGTGGTGGGTGGCCGTGATTCCGGTGGCCGCCTTCATCGGGTTTGTCGTCTGGAACGACGGCATTGCCATGGGCGATACCACCCGCCATCAGGCCGGTTGGCACACCGGCAATCTCGGCTATTACCTGGGCGTGATCGGCGTGGTGTTTCTGCCGTTGTGGCTGGCCGACCTGCCGCGTCAGTGGCATCTGCTGTGGCGTCTGTGCACCCGGGGTACCTGGCCATGGCGGGGCATTCTGCTGCTGGGGGCGCTGGCGGGTGTGTGGGTCATGCTGGTGATGAGCCTTGAGGTGACGCATGACTACAATTTCCAGCGCTGGACGATCCGCAATAGCTGGCTGTTATGGCTCAATGAGTACCCGGTGGGGCTGTGGGTGACCATGCTGCTGACCACCAGCATGGCGCTCTGGTGGCTGAGGGCACCGCTGCGGCTGGGGCATGGTGGTCTGCTGCTGGTGATGCTCGCCTTGATGATCTGCACGCGGGAGCTGATCGAGACGCGCTACATGCTGCCCTTGATCACGGTCTTCCAGCTGCTGCGCTGTGCAGAGCGAGCGGAAGTGGAGCGCGCAATGACGCTCTGGGCGATAGCGATGGGGGCGCTTCTGCTGGCGGGATTGGTGCTGACGCGCACCCTGCCATGAGGCGGTGGCAGGGCGCTTTGGAGGCTCACTCGATGGCGGGTGCTTCAGGCCTGATGGCGTTTCGCCGCCGGGGTCTGGGCATCATGGCCGGTGGGGGCTTTATTGGCGCCAGCACCGATGCCAGAGCCACCACGCGGTGGCTCGGCGACCCAGGCATAGGCAGCCTCGCGCTCGTCGGGCGAGAAGTGGCGCACCTCGATGGAGCGGACCAGATGCTTGCTGAACTCGGTGACATGGCGCAGCCAGTCGGCCTTGCTGATGATGGCTTCGCGCTCGAAGTCTCCCAAGTGGCGCAGGGCATAGCCGATGTCATTGAGCAGGGCGGCGGGTGTGATCAGGCCAAAGCGTTCAATCTCCACCAGCAACGAGATTCGCTCATGGCGCGCCAGGCGTTCGTCGCATTCCTTGATGATGGGGGCGAGCGAGGCCTGATCGATATGTCCTGCGAGATGCAGGGCGACAACGTGATCGGCGGGACTCTTGAGCAGTGTCAGCATGTTTGGCTCCTGCACTGATGCATGTTGGCTGGGCGAGCCGTGCTGGAAGCCAGCGCTGGCGTCGCTACCTCTTCAGTGTAGTCGCATGTAAGCAGCTTGCTGGCGTCTGGCCAGGCGATTGTCGGTACTGTTCGTGTCGAGGAGCTGCCAGCAACGGTTACCTCTCTCGACGTCTGGCCGCGCGAGGCATGACGAGCGGAGCAGTGTTCAGGTTTGAAAAGTGACAGGCTTGAAAAATATCAGCCATGAAAAGTATCAGGCACGAAAAAGCGCCGCCCCTCGTGAGAGGAGCGGCGCTCTTGAATTCAGTATGGTGCTTGCTTGATCTGGTACGGCCAGCCGGACTCGAACCGGCACGCCCGAAGGCAGGAGATTTTAAGTCTCCGGTGTCTACCGATTCCACCATGGCCGCGCAGACTGTCGCATAACTTATCATATTTCAGATCAAGGTCAACTTTAATGGCGATGACACTCTACTGAATGCGTGATTTAACTGACTGTTATGCAATGAAATTGAGACGGTCTGTGGTTATCGTGAGCGGTGACATTGAGGAGGGAAAGCAGAGCGCTTTTCACCCGGCATGATCGCGGCAAGCGACGCGAAAAGGCGCGCGGTGGAGAGGGGCGGGGAAACAGATAGTCAGTACCAAGCGCGAAGGCGCACAGGGGAAGTCACTGACGGGTGCCGGAACACTGTCAGAATCACGGACAGATGAAAACAGAGAAATGATGTAGCAAGGCAATGGCTTGGCAAGGCGTAGATCAGACGATAACCAAGCGAAAAAGCGTCAGGGTTGCAGCAATGTAAATCGAAACAAGCAAGGGAAGTGTGACGACCCGAAGGGGGTGGGTGTCATATCCATTCCAGAGGGAAACAGGGGATGTTTCGGTATCTGAAATGGAGGCTGGAGTCGGAATCGAACCGGCGTACACGGAGTTGCAGTCCGCTGCATGACCACTCTGCCATCCAGCCTCAATGATCAAGATGTCAGTCGAAACTGATGTCTGATCCGAGGAGTATCCACTGATGCTGCTTCAGATACATGAGTCAGTAAATCAGGTGAATGTTGCGCTACCTGTGTTACTGGAGCGGGAAACGAGATTCGAACTCGCGACCCCAACCTTGGCAAGGTTGTGCTCTACCACTGAGCTATTCCCGCTGAACTCGAGGTCGAATTATACGGATAATTCCCATGCTGTCAAACAGTTAATGAAAAAATTGTCTCGCGAGTCAGGTCACTGGAAACGAAAACGCCCACCGGCCATAGGGGCGGTGGGCGTTGAGGCATTCGCAGCATCTCGTGGCTGAACGGGGGTCAGACCGAGCGCACCAGTTCCGGCCAGGCGGCACGCAGGTAGCTGATCATCGACCACAGCGTCAGCGCTGCCGAGATATACAGCAGGGCCAGGCCGGCATCCCCCCCGACACTGCCCGGAGCGAAGAACAGCAACATGAACAGGGCCAGCATCTGGGCGGCCGTCTTCAGCTTGCCGACCCAGGACACCGCGACGCTGCCGCGCTTGCCGATCTCGGCCATCCACTCACGCAGCGCCGAGATGACGATCTCGCGACCGATGATGACCAGGCTCGGGATGGTCATCCACAGGCTGTCGTAGCGTTCGATCAGCAGGCCCAGTGCCACCGCGACCATCAGCTTGTCGGCGACGGGGTCCAGGAAGGCGCCGAAGGGCGTGGTCTGATTCCACAGGCGGGCCAGATAGCCATCGAACCAGTCGGTGATGGCGGCCAGTGCGAAGAGCAGCGCCGTCAGCGGCAGGCTCCATGCATAAGGCAGATAGAAACATACCACCAGCAGCGGAATGAACAGGATGCGGATCAGAGTCAGGATATTGGGGATGCTCATCGTGACGGCACGAGTCCTTGCATGAAGCGTAGGTGGCTGGGCGCAATCGAGGGCGAGTCGAGACCCTGAAGAAAGCCGATCGATTGGCGCCGCACAAGTCGTCTATTCTAGCCTGCCGGCGGCGCATTCAGCCATGCCAAACGGCAGGTTATTCAAGCCAACGCTCTGTCACTCTTCCTTGAGCGTTGAGTCGATGGTGCCAGAGGCAGTCATGTCGTGCACGGGGGCAGCCATGCAGCGTCTGGTGGATCAGCCATGCAGCGCCTGGTGGATCAGCTCGGCGAGCGATTCGCTGATGCCGGGCACGCGCGCCAGTTCCGGCTTGGAGGCCTGTTTCACCCCCTGCAGGCCGCCGAAGAACTTGAGCAGCTCGCGGCGCCGCTTGGGGCCGACTCCCGCGATGCCCTCCAGGCTTGAGGTGCGCCGCGCCTTGTCACGCTTGGCGCGGTGACCGGCGATGGCGAAGCGGTGCGATTCATCGCGCACATGCTGGATCAAGTGCAGCGCCGGCGAGTGGCTGTCGAGGTCGAGGGTGTCATGCACCGTCTCGATGAACAGCGTCTCGAGCCCTGCCTTGCGCGTGGTGCCCTTGGCCACCCCGAGCAGGATGATGTCGGTCACGCCGAGTGACTCGAACACCCCGCGCGCCATGTTGAGCTGCCCCTTGCCGCCATCGACCAGCAGGATGTCCGGGCGCTTGCCTTCGCCTTCCTGCAGGCGCTTGAAGCGCCGCGTCAGTGCCTGTTGCATGGCGGCGTAGTCATCGCCGGCCGTCACGCCTTCGATATTGAAGCGCCGGTAATCCGACTTGATCGGCCCGTCATGATCGAAGACCACGCAGCTGGCCACGGTCGCCTCGCCATGACTGTGGGAAATATCGAAGCATTCCAGGCGCTTGGGCACCTCATCGAGGCCCAGCGCGTCGCGCAGCGACAGGAAGCGGTTGGACAGCTGCTGGCGGCTGGCCAGCTGGGTGGCCAGATGTTGCTCGGCGTTGGTCTGTGCCAGTGTCAGCCACTGGGCGCGATGGCCGCGCACCTGATGCGCGACCCGTACCCGACGTTCGGCCTTCTCGCTCAAGGCGCCTTCCAGCAGGTTGGCGTCATCGAGGGCCAGCGAGGTCAGCACCTCATCGGGCATCTCCCTGTCCTGGCCGAGATAGTACTGGCTGACGAAGCTGGTCAGCAGCTCGCTACTGGTCAGGTCCAGGCCATTGCCGGGCGAGAAGTGGCGCGCACCGAGCATGCGACCCTGACGGACCGAGACCACGCTGATGCAGAGCCCGCCGGGGCGCTCGGCCAGCGCCAGGATGTCGGCGTTGCCGGTGCCGGTGTCGACGTATTGCTTCTCCTGCATGCGGCGCAGCTGGGCGACCTGATCACGCAGGCGAGCCGCTTCCTCGAATTCCAGCCGCATGGCCGCGTCTTCCATCGCCTGGCTGAGCTCGTCGGTGACCTTGTCGCTCTGGCCGTTCAGGCACATCACCGCATGTTCCATGTCGCGGCGATAATCCTGCTTGCTGATGTAGTCGACACACGGCGCGGTGCAGCGGTTGATCTGATATTGCAGGCACGGGCGTTCGCGGTGGGCGAACACCGAATCCTCGCAATTGCGCAGCCGGAAGATCTTCTGCATCAGGGTCAGTGATTCGCGCACCGCAACGCTGCTCGGGTAGGGGCCGAAGTAGCGTCCGTCATTGCGCTTGTGGCGCACGCGCTTGAACTCCAGCGCCGGATAGTCGTGATGCTGGCTGATGAAGACGTAAGGGTAGGATTTGTCGTCACGCAGCAGGATATTGTAGGGCGGGCGCAGCTCCTTGATCAGGGTCTGCTCCAGCAGCAGGGCCTCGGTCTCGCTGCGCGTGATGGTGACCTGCACATCGGCGATGCGCCCGACCAGCGCCTGGGTCTTGGCATTGAGGCCGGTGTTGCGAAAATAGCTGGAGAGGCGCGCCTTGAGGCGCTTGGCCTTGCCCACGTACAGCACGTCACCGGCGCTATCCAGCATGCGATAGATGCCGGGCGCGTCGCTGACATGCTTGAGGAAATGGCGGGCGTCGAAGCCGGTCGCCTCGCTGCCCTGCAGCAGATCACTGCTCGCGTCGCTGGTGATCAGGCGGCTGGAGACACGCGCGGCGTCACTGCGTGCGCGGCTGTCAGCCTGCGCACTCGCTGAGGAGGCTTGCTGGGCATCAGGCTGGCTGGCGGTGTCTGCCGGCTCCTCATTCTCGGGCGACTGAGAAGTGGTGTCCGTCATCGTGGGATCAGTGTGCTGCTTGGCCATGAGGTTCCTCGTCCAGAGATGCCTCGAGTCTATCAAACAAGGGCGATTGCTCGCAGGCATGGGGGCAACAGGGCCATGCTGCAATGCCTGCTGTCATGACCGGCGCCTGTCAGGACGTGCCATTCACGAACGTCTCAGACAGAAACGCCTCATGCAACAACGCCACCCGGGGAAGGTGGCGTTGTTGCATGAGGCGTTGTCGGCGCTGCTCGGGAGTGTCACGAGCAGCGCGGGCCTGCAGTGTGTGACGGGCTGGCAAGGTGTGCTTGTTCAGGCCTCGTCAGGACGGTCCAGCACGTAGTCATCCAGCAACTGGTGACGCATGGCCAGATGCGTCATCTCCACGTCGCTGGTCACGCCAAGCTTGTCGAAGATGCGGTAACGGTAGGTGTTGACCGTCTTCGGGCTCAGGTGCAGGCGGTCCGAGATCTCGCTGACGCGATGGCAATTGACGATCATCGTCGCCACCTGCAGTTCTCGGCTCGACAGCTGATCGAAGGGATTGCTGCGCTGGGTGTCCATGCCCGAGAACACCAGGCGCTGGGCGATTTCCGGGGACAGATAGCGTTCGCCAGCGGCCACCTGATGGATGGCGCGAATCATCTCGTCAAAGGGCGTGCCCTTGGAGATGAAGCCGAAGGCTCCCGCTTCCAGCAGGCGTTTAGCGAAGGACTCTTCCAGATAGGCGGTCAGCACGATGACTCTGACGTCGGGCAGACTGCGCACGATCTTCTGCGTGGCTTCCAGGCCATCGACGCCGGGCATGCGAATGTCCATGAGCACGATATCCGGGCTGTGCTCACGGCAGAGTTTGATCGCGGTTTCGCCATCCGAGGCTTCTGCAATCACCTTGAGCCCATCCTCTAGCTCAATGGTACGGACGATGCTGGTACGCACCAGGTGGTGGTCGTCAGCGACAAGAACCTTGATCAAGGCGGCTCCAGTAAAGATGTCAATAAGCAGTGAAGTGAATGCGGGATCCAATGTACCCATTGGACAAGGGCTTGTCGATGCCCTGTCATCCAGTGCGTCGCGTTCAGGATAACCACTACTGATATAGTGCTAGCGTGATTCCTGCTCCTTGTCGTCGGCCGTGGGTCCGTGAGCGAGCCCCTGCGGGAAACCGTGCTCCGCGATGCGATCCGCAGACTTCGCGCACTCCACAAAGCGCAGCAAAAATAAGAGGTTGACGACGTATTCGTCGCTCTGTAACATGCGCTCCATCGTGAAGACGGGGCCTTAGCTCAGCTGGGAGAGCGCAACACTGGCAGTGTTGAGGTCAGCGGTTCGATCCCGCTAGGCTCCACCATGATTCACGACAAGCCTGTCCAGGTTTCACGTGCCTCTTGCCTGCAAGTGACACACGAAATGACAGTCTGATTCGGGGCCTTAGCTCAGCTGGGAGAGCGCAACACTGGCAGTGTTGAGGTCAGCGGTTCGATCCCGCTAGGCTCCACCAGAATTCTTGAAAAAGCGGTCATCCTGCGGGGTGGCCGCTTTTTTTGTGCCCGGCTTTCAGCTCGGCCCTGTCAGCATGCTCCTGTCTGCAGCTCGCCCCTGTCTGCTTCACATATATAGCCGCCGGTGCCCGGGTCTGCCAATACTGAGAGGAATGGACGATAAATCTCACTCAGGCTCGAGGTCGGCTGAAATTGCCATCAATCGTTGCCTGATCGTCTCAAGTTGTTGATGAGAGGCAGGCATGGCGCTAGATTGGCGACATGAGCAGACAAGAGATCACACGACTCGTGGCGAGCCTCGCCCACGAGGAAGGCATTCGAGAGACCGCAGTGAAGGGCGTGCAGCTCTTTCGCATGACGGAGCCCGTGCGTTGCGCGCCGGCCATCTATGAACCCGCCGTGGTGGTGATCGTCAGCGGTGCCAAGGAGGCGATACTGGACGGCGAGCGGCATGTCTACGACAGCCGCCAGTATCTGTGCTGTCCCATCTCGATGCCGGTCGAGGCGGGCGCCCCCAAGGCCTCGCCAGAGGCACCGCTGCTGGGCGTCTACCTCTCGCTGGATACGCGGGTAATGACGGAGCTTGCCATCGAGATGGAAAGCGCCGCGGGTCTCGTGCGCAAGCCGGCCCGCGGCCCGCTGCCGCCCGGGCTTGCCATGGCGCATTGGGACGCCGCCTTCAGCGATGCCTTGTTGCGACTGCTGCAGGTGGCACAGAGCCCCGCGGATGCGGCGATATTGGGAGAAGGGCGGCTGCGGGAGCTTTACTACGCCGTCCTGAAGGGCGAGGCCGGTGAGTCGGCGCGACGCGCCTTCGGTGTGGGCAACGAGATCGCGCGGACAATCGATTACCTCTCCAGCCGACTGGATGAGCCGGTCAGCATTGAAGACATGGCCGGGCGGGTCGGCATGAGTCGCGCCGTCTTCCACCGCAAGTTCAAGCAGGCGACCACGATGTCGCCGATCCAGTTCGTGAAGTCCATGCGCCTCAACACCGCCGCCATGCAGATCGCCAATGGCAAGACCGTCAGCGAGGCGGCCATGGCCGTGGGCTATGTCAGCTCCTCGCAATTCAGTCGCGAATTCAAGCGTCTGTACGGGCAGTCGCCCAAGCAATGGAGTCAGTTCAAATAGCGACACGCCACCAGCGGGGCAAGAAAAAACGGCCATCCGAAAGGAGGCCGTTTTTTCTTGGCTGGCGATCATCCTGCGCGTAGGCGCTAGAGCACCGCTTCACTCTCCTCGACACGCTCGAAGAGGATCAGGTGATCGGCCTGGATACGCAGCATGACCTGCTCACCGGGCTGGTAGTCGTGATGACTGTTGAAGGCCGCCTCGACTTCCCGCCCGGAAGGCAGCGCCAGCCTATAGAGGGTGCTGGTGCCGGCGAAGGTCGCGCTGAGCACGCGCGCCTTGAGGTCGGTGGCTTCCGAATCCCCTTCGGCCAGCACCAGGTCATCCGGGCGCAGCAGTACATCCACCGGCGTGCCGGGTGCATACGGATAGGCACGGTTGCCGCGAATCACGCCCAGCTCCGTGCTCACGCATTCGTTGTCCTTCAGCGTGCCGGGGATGAAATAGCCCTGGCCGATGAAGTTGGCGACGAAGCGCGTGGCGGGTTCGTGATACAGATTGAACGGCGTGTCCCACTGCTGCAGATGGCCGCCGTGGATCACGCCGATCTGGTCGGCCATCGCGAAGGCCTCATTCTGATCATGCGTGACCAGCACCGCGCTGATGCCGAGGTGCTTGAGAATCCGCCGCACCTCCTGACTCAGCTGACGCCGCAGCTCCACGTCCAGATTCGAGAACGGCTCATCGAGCAGCAGGATGCGCGGCTCCGGTGCCAGCGCGCGGGCCAGGGCCACGCGCTGCTGCTGGCCACCGGACAGCTCATGCGGGAAGCGCTCGCCGAGATGGGCCAGGCCGACCAGCGTCAGCAGCTCCATCACCTTGTCATTGCGCGCTTCACGGGTCATGCGGCGCACGCCGAAGGCCACGTTGTCCGCCACGCTCAGATGGGGGAACAGCGCGTAATCCTGAAAGACCATGCCGACATGGCGCTGCTCCGGCGCGGTCAGATGAGTCGCGCTGGACAGCACCTCGCCTTCGAGACGAATCTCGCCCATCGCTACCGGTTCGAAGCCGGCAATCGCGCGCAGCAGCGTGGTCTTGCCGCAGCCGGAGGGGCCGAGCAGGCAGGCAATGTCACCCTTGTTGAGGGAGAAATTGATGTCGCGAGTCACGACGGTGGTGTCGTAGCGACATTCCAGCGAATCGATCTGAAGGAGCGGTTGCATGATGGCAGGTCAGTCCGGATGGCGATGAAGGCAGCGGAGCAGGGGAGTGTCCGTCTCGCTTGAGCATACGCGAGCGCCGCCTGCGTGGATGCAGGCGGCGGCAGGGCACCCCTTCGGCTTGCTGAGCGGCGGCTAAGCCTTGAGGCTCAGTCCTGGCGACCCAGCATCAGGAACTCGAGCAGTGCCTTCTGGGCGTGCAGGCGATTGCCCGCTTCCTGCCAGACGACGGCGCGCGGGTCATCCAGCAGACCCATGCTGATCTCTTCGCCGCGGTGTGCCGGCAGGCAGTGCAGGAAGATGACATCGTCGGCGGCCTTGTCGAGCATGGCTTCATCGACCTGGAAACCGGCGAAGTCGGCTTCACGCTTGAGTTGCTCTTCTTCCTGGCCCATGGAGGCCCAGACATCGGTGGTCACCAGGTCCGCGCCCTGCACGGCTTGCTGCGGGTCACGATGGATGCTGACGCGCTGGCCAGCTGCCGCGACGATCTCGCTGTCCGGCTCGTAGCCTTCGGGGCAGCAGATGCGCAGATTGAAATCGAACTGACGCGCGGCGTTGATCCAGGAATGGCACATGTTGTTGCCATCGCCGATCCAGACCGCTGTCTTGCCCTTCACGGAGCCACGGCATTCGGTCCAGGTCATCACGTCGGCCAGCAGCTGGCACGGATGATAGTCGTCGGTCAGCGCATTGATGACCGGCACGCTGGAGGCGTCGGCGAAGGCTTCGATGTCGGAGTGGGCGAAGGTGCGGATCATCACGCCATCGACCATCTCGGACAGCACGCGTGCGGTGTCGCCGATCGGCTCGCCACGGCCCAGCTGGGTGTCGCGCGGCGACAGGAACAGTGCATGGCCACCGAATTGCGCCATGGCCGTCTCGAAGGACACGCGGGTACGCGTGGAGGACTTCTCGAAGATCATCGCCAGGGTGCGGTTGGCGAACGGCGTATAGACCGGACCTTCCTTCTTCAGCCCATCCTTGATGGTGATGGCGCGCTGGATGAGGTAGTCGAGTTCTTCCGGAGAAAGGTCAAGCAGGGTCAGAAAGTGCCGGGTGGCCATCGAGCGGGCTCCTGTCAGGGTCTCGGGCAGCACCATCGAAAAGGGCGCCATGCGTCGGAGGGAAGGAAGTCGCCGACGATCACGGCGCCCGGATGGCGCTGCCTGTCAAAAGAGCCATCCTAGCCAGCTCGGCTCGAGCGTGCAACGCTCACGCCGTTATCAGGGCGGCCATGACGCGCGCTGCAGGGCCGATGCGCGCTGCTGCAGACAGCAATCCACAACTCGGGCACTATCGGGGGCTGAATTCATGGCTTACCCCCAGTAGAATGAGGGAATGACACTCACGGGCCTTGCGCCCACCGTCCGAGGATTGCACATGAGCACTACCATCGAATCGATCGAAAAGCAGATTGGCGAGAACCCGATCCTCCTGTACATGAAGGGCACCCCGCAGCTGCCGCAGTGTGGTTTCTCTGCGCAGACCGTGCAGGCCGTCATGTCCTGCGGCGAGCGTTTCGCCTTCGTCAACATTCTCGACAACCCGGACATCCGCGCCGAGCTGCCGAAATACGCCAACTGGCCGACCTTCCCGCAGCTGTGGGTCAACGGCGAGCTGGTCGGCGGTTGCGACATCGTAGTCGAGATGTACCAGAGCGGCGAACTGGAGCCGCTGATCAAGCAGGCCGCTCAGGAAGCGTCTGCCGAGTGATCGGCATCTTCTGATAGGAGTCGCTCTGATCGGGCTCGCTCTGACCCGAGCAGTGCCGAGCAGAAAAAACGCCCCCGCAGCCAGGCTGCGGGGGCGTTTTCATATCTGACCGTCAGAAGCTCTGCCAGTCAGGGCGCGGGCGCGTCGAGCGAGGCCGGCACCTCGTCATTCATGCCCTGTTCCTTCATCGCCAGGTCCCAGCCGCCCAGGTCCTTGAAGCGGTTGACCATCGCGCAGAACAGCTCCGCGGTGCGTTCGGTGTCATAACGCGCCGAGTGGGCGGAGGCGTTGTCGAACTCGATGCCGGCGGCGCGGCAGGCGCGGGCCAGTACCGTCTGGCCATAGACCAGACCCGCAAGCGAAGCGGTATCGAAGCACGAGAACGGGTGGAACGGATTGCGCTTGATACCGCAACGCTCGACCGCCGCGTTCAGGAAGCCCTGATCGAAGGCCGCATTGTGGCCGACCAGCACCGCACGCGTGCAGCCGTGCGCCTTGATGGCCTTGCGCACCGGGCTGAAGATCTCGCCCAGCGCCTGATTCTCGGCCACCGCGACCTGCTTGCGCACCGGGTTGTCGAGATCGATACCGGTGAAGTCCAGTGCCGACTGTTCGATGTTGGCGCCCTCGAAGGGGGCCACGTGGAAGGCATAGGTCGCATCCGGCACCATGTTGCCATCGTCGTCCATGGTCAGCGTGACGGCAGCGATCTCGAGCAGTGCATCACCGGCGGCATTGAAACCACCCGTCTCGAGGTCGACCACCACTGGCAGAAAGCCACGGAAGCGCTGTGCCATCTGCGTGCGCTCGCTCGCCTGGGTCATCAAGATCTCCAATCCCGTCATAGCATCTCGTGCTGCGTCGTGCGTATTGCCGACGCTCAAGGTGGCCAATTGTAGCAGGGCGAAAAGGGCGCGTCGCGGCGCTGGCCGCGTGCCGGGGTGTCTCTGGCCCTCCTGGCAGTATCGGTGAGGTGCCAGCCTCGCTATAATCGGCGTCACATCGTGATTCGGGTAGATGAGCGGCTGCGCTTGCGCGGCCTTCGCTCGTCTGGACCGGGCGATCCAACCCCACCTGCGGCCACGGCGTTCATCAGTGGTACGCGGGAACTACAAGCATCAACTCAGGAGTCAAGCATGTCCGACGTGCAAAAGGTCGTTCTCGCCTACTCCGGCGGCCTGGACACTTCAGTCATCGTCAAGTGGCTGCAGGAAACCTACAACTGTGAAGTCGTGACTTTCACAGCTGACCTCGGTCAGGGCGAGGAAGTCGAGCCGGCGCGTGCCAAGGCGGAAGCCCTCGGCGTGAAGGAGATCTACATCGAAGACCTGCGCGAGACCTTCGTCCGCGACTACGTCTTCCCGATGTTCCGTGCCAACGCCATCTATGAAGGCGAGTACCTGCTGGGCACCTCCATCGCACGTCCGCTGATCGCGCGTCGTCTGGTCGAGATCGCCAACGAGACCGGCGCCGACGCCATCTCTCACGGTGCGACCGGCAAGGGCAACGACCAGGTGCGTTTCGAGCTGGGCGCCTACGCGCTGAAGCCGGGCATCCAGGTCATCGCGCCGTGGCGTGAGTGGGACCTGAACTCCCGCGAGAAGTTGATGGAATACTGCGAGCAGCACGGTATCGAAGTCGACTACGCCAAGAACAAGAAGAAGTCTCCGTACTCCATGGACGCGAACCTTCTGCACATCTCCTATGAAGGTGGCGTGCTGGAAGACCCGTGGACCGAGTGCGAAGAAGAGATGTGGCGCTGGAGCGTCAGCCCGGAGCAGGCGCCGAATGACGCGACCTACATCGATCTGACCTACACCAAGGGCGACATCACTGCCATCGACGGCAAGGAAATGGCCGCTCACGAAGTGCTCGAGTACCTGAACAAGGTCGGCGGCGCCAACGGCATCGGCCGTCTCGACATCGTCGAGAACCGTTACGTCGGCATGAAGTCGCGTGGCTGCTACGAAACACCGGGCGGCACCATCATGATGCGTGCTCACCGTGCCATCGAATCCATCACTCTGGACCGCGAAGCGGCCCACCTGAAGGACGAGATGATGCCCAAGTACGCCGAGCTGGTGTACAACGGCTACTGGTGGAGCCCGGAGCGTCGCATGCTGCAGGCGGCCATCGATGAGTCCCAGAAGGTCGTCAACGGCGTCGTGCGTCTCAAGCTCTACAAGGGCAACGTGATCGTCGTCGGCCGTCAGTCCGAAGACTCGCTGTTCGATGCGTCCATCGCGACCTTCGAAGACGATGCGGGTGCCTACGACCAGAAAGATGCTGCCGGCTTCATCAAGCTGAACTCCCTGCGCCTGCGTATCGCGGCCAGCAAGGGACGTGGCATCGAGTAATCTCTGATCCGATAGCCTGATCTCGGAACACCATGACGCCGGCCCCTGCTGCAGCCATTCGCTGCCATAGGGGTCGGCGTCGTGCTATCCGGCTGTCAGTGCCACGTTATCCGGCTGTCGTATCGCGCTTTAGGCGGCCAGAGTCAGTCGCGCTGTCGGCTACCAGAGCCGGGCGCGCTTGCGTCTGATGAGGTGCTGCTCATCCAGGGCACGCATGGCGCTCAGGGGCGTTGCTGAGCGCTTTTCTCCCCCGTGGGTGCATGCGATGCTGACAGAAGCCCCTTTTCATTGTCATTTCTGCACGTAGATAGCCGGCGACCGTCATGGCGGCCGGCCAAGGAAGATGTCTCATGCTGGGTATGCTGAAGAAACTGTTTGCCGCAGGCGAGCCTGCGCCGGTCAAGGAACCGGAAGCCACCGAATACAAGGGCTATCTGATCGTGGCGATGCCGCAGAAGCACGATGGTCAATACCGGGTGTCGGGCGTGATCCGCAAGCCGGTGGAAGGCGGCGAGATGCTGGAGCACCGTTTCGAGCGCTCCGACACCGTGCCGGGCGAAGAGGGCGCCGTGGAGCTGACCCTGCTCAAGGCGAAGCGCACCATCGATGACCTGGGTGACAGCATCTTCGAACGCTGATCGCCCCCGGAGCTGACCGCTGCGCACTTGCCCCCACCTTCAGGAGCACGCCCATGATCACGGTTCACCATCTGGAAAACTCGCGCTCGCAGCGCATCCTGTGGCTGCTGGAAGAGTTGAATCTTGAATATCGCCTGCAGATCTATGCCCGCGACAGCAACAGCATGCGTGCGCCCAAGGCGCTGAAGGAGATTCACCCGCTGGGCAAGGCGCCGATCATCACCGACACCACGCTGGCGGGAGAGAATGCCGAGCCGGTGGTGGTCGCCGAGTCCGGTGCGATCATCGAATACCTGATCGATCTGTACGCCGGCCAGGGCAGCGGCAGCACTGCCCATCTGCGCCCGCCCGCCGGCAGCCAGGCCGAGCGTGACTACCGCTTCTGGCTGCACTTCGCCGAAGGCTCGGCGATGTTGCCGCTGATGCTCAGACTGGTGTTCTCGCGTCTCGACAAGCCGCCGGTGCCGTGGCTGGTGCGCCCGATCGCGCGCAAGCTGGCCAAGGGGGTGAACGACAGCTTCATCAGTCCGGAGATCAAGGCGCATCTCGCCTACATGGATACCTGTCTCGAGCATCGCCAGTGGCTTGCCGGGGACTCGCTGACCGGTGCCGATATCCAGATGAGCTTCCCGATCCAGGCGCTCGATGCGCGCCAGGGGCTCAAGAATCACCCGAATATCCAGGAATGGCTGGCCCGCATCCGTCAGCGCGAGGCCTTTCAGCGTGCCGTGGCCAAGGGTGGCGAGCTGGCGCTCTGACGCGCTGATGCTTTTGCGCTCTGATGACCTGACGCCCTGATGAACTGATGCCCGGGCGCGATGCGCAAACATCATATGGCTTGCGCATTTTTGCGCTATTGATGTGATTGAGACTTTCGTCGGGATTCTTTCGGCATTCGGGCTGTCACATCTGGACGTTATATCGATAGGTTCTGTTTTAGGTATCTAAGCTACAGTTAGTGCTTATTTACCTCGCGCGGGTGACAGCCGCCCAGTCACCGGGCTGGGCAGCGAAGCGCCAAGGACGCCAGGCACGACAGGCGGAAAAGCACCGCAAGCCAGAGCGTCAAGACTGAACGTCAAGACAGAGCGGCATGGCATAACAACAAGACAGAACAGAAGACCGTGAGCGATGCATCGGCAAGCGAGTGGGGAGTCCGCCGTGGTGCCGATGGATAAACAGGATGCAGGACAAGGAGTCGACCGGGGGCCTGGCATGGCACGCAAGAGTCTGCGTGAACAATCACTGGAACAAGCACTCCAGCAGATGGAACGCGACAAGGCTCGCCTTGAACGCCGACTAGCGGGGCTGGAAGAGAAACTGTCGACGACGCTCGACGGTACCGGCCTGCGCCTCTGGCAACTCGAAGTGCCCAGCGGCAAGCTCACCATCTTCAACTATCGCTGGGGGCGCATGCTGGGCTATCAGCCCGGCGAGCTGAACGCCCATTTCGATGTCTGGCGTGAGCACCTGCACCCGGAAGACCGCGACGAAGTGCTCGCCAATCTCAATGATCACCTTGAGGGGCGCACCGAGGTCTATCAGGTCGTGCATCGCATGCTGGCCCGCGACGGCAGCATCACCTGGGTCGCCGATCGCGGGCGGGTGGTCGAACGCGATGAGCACGGCAATGCCCTGCGCCTGCTGGGCACGCATACCGACATCAGTCATGAGAAGGACTACGAATCGCGCCTCAATGCGCTGGCCAGCACCGATGCGCTGACGGGGCTTGCCAATCGTCAGGCCATCAACAGCTGGCATCAGCGACCGCTGGCCGACGACAGTGCCTTGATCTTCATCGACCTCGACGGCTTCAAGCAGGTCAACGACCAGTTCGGCCATCGTGCCGGCGACGAAGTGCTGGTGCTGGTCGCGCATGGTCTGAACGATGAGCTGCACCGGCTGGGCATCCACCATCATCTCTCGGCGCGTTTCGGCGGCGACGAATTCCTCTTTCAGCTGCCCCGCATGTCACTGCCGCGTGTCGAACATGTCGCCCGTCGCTGGCTGGAGCGCTTCGCGCATCCCCTCGAGATCAGCGGTGGCCTCGGCCGTATCGGTCTGAGCATCGGCATCTGCTTCGGGTGCGATGCCGACAATCGCTTCGGGCTGGCGCTTGAACGGGCCGATCAGGCGATGTACCGGGTCAAGCACCACGGCAAGCACGATTTCAGGGTGCACACGCCGGTGGAGTGCTCTGCCAGCGCATACCAGGCCTGCGATTTCCAGGCCTCGAATCTGGAAGTCCCCGCCAGTCGCCTGCCTTCCTGGTTGCACTCGGGACCCGCGCCGGTATCACAGCAGGCAGATTCTGCCGATACCGATCCTGTCGATACCAAGCCTGCCGATACCGAGCGTGGCGATAGCGTGTCTGCTGATTCCGAGTCTGCCGAGGCCAGGGCCAAGGAGGAAAGGTGACTCGCATGACAAGCAAGCCCGCTTCCCGCTGGCTGCCGACATTCCAAGCCCCCCGCACGCGCAGGCGTCGGGGGGATTTGGTCTTTCAGGCCGCTCGACTGACGGGCGTGGCACAACGCTGCAGCGCGAATGCCATCATTTTCTGATATGACTATTGCATCCGGCAAAGTCGCGAACGACGCTGGGGGGAACGGCAAGGCAGGATGAGTCGAGGCCCCCGAGCGTCATGGAAGCGTCGTGGCACGAGACAGGCATGAACGGCGGCCTCAAGTGCCGCCTTTATCAGCAGGGCGAGTGTCCTCAAGGAGAGAAGGATGAGTAGCAGCGAGTCTGGCCGACAGTTCATCAATCAGCCACGCCAGGTCGTCGGCGAGGCGCTGGAAGGCTGCGCACGACTGCGCCACCCGGATGGCAGTGGCGTGCGGCTGTCAGACCCCGCCAGTGGCATGCGCCTGGTGGTACGCGATGACTGGGCGCGTGATCAGGTCGCGCTGATTTCCGGTGGCGGCTCGGGGCATGAACCCGCGCATGCAGGCTTCGTCGGCGCGGGCATGCTGACGGCTGCCGTGTGTGGTGAGCTGTTCGCCTCGCCGACGGTGGACGCCGTGCTGGCGGCGATCCGCGAAGTGACCGGTGAGGCCGGGGCCTTGCTGATCGTCAAGAACTACACCGGCGATCGCCTCAACTTCGGGCTGGCGGCCGAGCGGGCGCGTCAGGAAGGCTTCAAGGTCGAGATGGTCATCGTCGCCGATGATGTGGCGCTGCCCGACAACCCGCAGCCGCGCGGGCTGGCCGGCACGCTGCTGGTGCACAAGGTCACCGGTGCGCTGGCGGCCCGCGGGGCGGGCCTCAAGGAAATCACCGCCGTCGCACGGCGCGTCGCCGACAGCTGCTCGACCCTGGGCGTGGCCTTCAATGTCGGCCGCCATCCCGGCAAGCCGCGTGAGCAGCGCGCACCGGAACTGGGGCTGGGCATTCACGGCGAGCCGGGCGCCATGGCGCTCGAGCTCGGCAGCGACTCGGACACCCACGGCGTGCATGCGATCATGGATACCGTGGTCACGGCGCTGGTGCAGGGTCATTCGCGCAAGGATGTCGGCGGCGACCTGCCGGCCAGCGGGCATCTGCTGTTGGTCAATGATCTGGGCGGTTGCTCGGCGCTGGAGCGCAGTCTGCTGCTGGAAGAAGCGCTGACCCATCCGTCGCTGCAGGCGCTGGGCATCCATGCCGTGGTCGGCCCGCAACCGCTGATGACCTCGCTGGACATGCACGGTTTCTCGCTGACGCTGCTGCCGCTGGATAGCCTGCTGGAAGAGGCGCTGAGCTCCAGCTGCGCGCCGGTGGCCTGGCCGGGCGTGCAGCCGGTGACGCCACTGACGCACTTCACGCCGAGTCAGGACGCCGTCAGAACCGCCAGCGACGAAGCCTCGGATGCGAGACGTGCCCAGGCCAAGGCCGACTGCCAGGAGCGTGCCGCCCGTGGCGTGAAATCGCGTGCCGGCCTGCCGGGCGATCCGCAGGTCGAGCAACGCCTGCGCGCGGCGCTGGAAATCCTGCTCGCCAGTGAGGCGGATCTTGACCGTCTCGATGCCATCAGCGGTGATGGCGATACCGGCAGCACCTTCGCCAGCGGTGCGCGCGCGGTGATCGAGGCGCTGGAAGACTGTGAGCTGGCGTGTGGCGATTCCGGTGAGCTGATGACCACCATCGGCAAGCAGCTGGCCCACGGCATGGGCGGCTCCAGTGGTGTGCTGCTCTCGACGCTGTTCACCGCCGCCGCCACCCGCTGGAAGGAGCAGTCGGACGCGAATGGTCAGGCACCGCTGGGCCAGCGCTGGCACGACGCCCTGAGTCACGGCGTCGCCCGCATGCAGCACTACGGTGGCGCCTCACGCGGCGATCGCAGCCTGCTGGATGCACTGCTGCCGGCATTGGAGGCACTGCAGGCATCGGTGCAGGGTGATCAGTCAGCCTCGCCGGTCGAGAGCAAGCAGGAGAGGCGTGTCGGGCGTGTCGACTGGGCCGCGATGGCGCGTGCCGCCCGTCAGGGTGCGGATGCCACCGCCGAGATGGCCAAGGCACGTGCCGGACGCTCCGCCTACGTGCCTTCCGCTCATCTGGTCGGCAACAGCGACCCGGGTGCGGAAGCCGTGGCGCGTGTCTTCGAAGCGCTGGCCGATGCTGCCGAGGAAGCGGCGGGCTGATGTGATTGACCGGCTGAGCTGGTTGACCCGAATGACTGATGTCTGAGCTCTCCAGCCCCAAAAAGCTCTAAAACCAAAGCCCCATAAAGCAAAAGGCCCGCCCCATGAACCTCGTGTTCAGGGGCGGGCCTTTTTGCATCATGCGGCAAGTGGTCAGGCGACTTTCTGACGTGTCGGGAGGCGAATCAGGCGGGTGGCGATGGCGGTGCCCAGCAGAGTGATGCCCATGCCGGTGAGGATGCGCGCATCGATCACCTCATCGAGCAGCATGTTGCCCCACAGCAGCGCGCTGACCGGTACCAGGAAGGTCACCGAGGTGGTCGCGGTGGCGCCGGCGCTGGCCAGCAGGCGGAAGAAGATCAGGAAGGCGAGGCTGGTGCTGAGTGCCGCCAGCGCGATGGCGCTGCCCCAGGCTTCCAGGCTGACGCTGGTCGTCGGCCACATCCACAGGCCCGGAATCAGCAACAGCAGGGACGACATCAGCGAGCTGCCCGCGGCCAGTACCGGCGCCGGCAGGTGATTCAGGCGCTGGCGCGAGAAGTTGGAGGCGAAGCCGTAGCAGAAGGTCGCGCCGAGGGAGGCGAGAATGAACCAGCCGTCGCCGCCGAGCTGGAAGTCGAGGCGATCACTCGACAGCACATAGACACCGCTGAAGGCTATGGCCAGGCCGAGATACTGCTGCTTCTGGATCGGCGTGGCGAACAGCGCCATGCCCAGCAGCGCGGTGAACAGCGGCGTGGTGGCATTGATCAGCGAGGTGAAACCGGCCTCCAGCTGGGTGGTGGCCAGCGCCAGCAGGCAGAAGGGCAGCGCCTGACTGGTCAGCCCCAGCACCGCAAGCGGGCCCTTGTGCTCCCACAGCATCCTGAGGCGTCCCGCGCCCAGCAGCAGCGGGGCGAGTACCAGCGCACCGATGCCCATGCGCAGCAGTATCAGCGTGGTCGGGCCGAATTCCGGCGCGGCCACGCGCATGAAGATGAAAGACATGCCCCACAGGGTGGACAGCAGGACAAGACGCAAGGCATCGCTGGCGGACATGGTGTTCTCGACGTGGCGTGTGAAAGGCAGTCCGCTAGGCTAGCCCCTCATGCGCGTCACGGGAAGCACGACCTTGTACCTGTCGCTCTTCTTTCCCAGCCCCAGATCTAGCCCGCTGGCCTCAGGCGGAGGGTATCGCGCCGCGCTGGATGGCGGCGATATCGCGGGCGGCGCGCTCGAGTGCCGGCAGATGCTTGAGCATGTCCTCGCGCGACTGGCGCATCACCGGCGCCTGGATCGCCACGCCGATGTTAGAAGGCCCATCGGGATTGGGTGCCAGCACCGCGATGCACACCAGACCGGGCAGGAATTCCTCGTCATCCAGCGCGAAGCCCTGCTGACGGACCTGCTCGATCTCGGCCTCGACGGACTCGATGTCGGTCAGGGTGTTGCGCGTCATCGCGTTCAGCGGCGTGCCGGTCAGCAGGCGGCGGCGCTGGGCGGGCGGCATCTGGGCCAGAAACAGCTTGCCGCTGGCGGAGCAATGCACCGGCACCCGGGAACCGGGGTGCAGATAGAAGCGCAGCGGGGCCTGGGTCTCGACGCGGTCCAGATACAGCACCTCGCTGCCGGACAGCGCCGTGATGTTGCAGCTCTCGCCGACCTCTTCCATCAGCCGGTTGAGCACGCCGTGGCGGGCGCCCTGCACGGTGTCGTTGAGCAGCAGGTTCTCCGCCAGACGGCGCAGGCGGCTGCCCTTGCTGTAATGGCGGTTGTCCGCCTCGCGCTGCAGCATGCCGCTGCCTTCCAGCTGTTGCAGCATGCGGTGCAGCGTCGGCTTGGGCAGACCGGTCTCTTCCACCAGTCCCTGCAGGGTGAAGAACTGGTCCTTGGCGGCGATCACTTCCAGCAGCGCCAGCAGGCGCTGGGCGGGCGTATCGCCTTCTATCTTGCTGCCTTCCTTTCCGGTGTCCCTGTCTGCGTCCTTGCGGTCACGCGGCAGGCTCGCCTGGGGCTGGGTGGCACTGTTCATGGGCTATTCCCTCCTTCAATCCGTGCGCGGGGCAGTGTGGCGCCGAAACGCTCGGCCCGTCAGTGCCTTGCGTTGCTGTGCCTACTTTAACAGTACTCCATTCATCGAAAGAAGTTTCTAAAAAAGGAGTGTTTTTGATCATTTTCCGAAATCGGGCTTGACGGACCGCGCGGCGAGGGCTAATTTTGGTCACATGTTTCGGTAATCGGAACTAAATGTATCAATAAACATAAAATTTAGAGTTGGAGACGCCATGAGCACTCAAGACAGCGCAGACAATCGCAAGGTCGTGCAGGGCAAGCAGAAGATGACCCCTTCCGAGGCCTTCGTGGAAACCATGGTCGCCAATGGCGTCACCGACATGTTCGGCATCATGGGCTCCGCCTTCATGGATGCGATGGACATCTTCGCCCCGGCCGGCATTCGCCTCATTCCGGTGGTGCACGAGCAGGGCGCTGCCCACATGGCCGACGGCTATGCTCGCGTCTCCGGCCGTCACGGCATGGTCATCGGCCAGAACGGCCCGGGCATCTCCAACTGCGTCACCGGCATCGCGGCGGCTTACTGGGCGCACAGCCCGGTGGTCATCGTCACGCCGGAAGCCGGCACCACCGGCATCGGCCTGGGCGGCTTCCAGGAATGCAAGCAGCTGCCGATGTTCCAGGAATTCACCAAGTACCAGGGCCACGTGACGCACCCGTCGCGCATGGCGGAATACACCGGTCGCTGCTTCGACCGCGCCATGTCCGAGATGGGCCCGACCCAGCTCAACATTCCGCGTGACTACTTCTACGGCGAGATCGAATGCGAGATTCCGCTGCCGGCACGTGTCGACCGCGGCCCGGGTGGCAGCAAGAGCCTGGATGAGGCAGCCGAGCTGCTGGCCAGCGCCAAGTTCCCGGTCATCGTTTCCGGTGGCGGTGTGGTGATGGCCGATGGCGTCGAGGAGTGCAAGGCACTGGCAGAGCGTCTCGGCGCGCCGGTGGTCAACAGCTACCAGCACAACGATTCCTTCCCGGCCAGCCACCCGCTGTGGTGTGGTCCGCTCGGTTATCAGGGCTCCAAGGCGGGCATGAAGCTGATCTCCCAGGCCGATGTCGTCATCGCGCTGGGCACACGCCTCGGGCCGTTCGGTACCCTGCCGCAGCACGGCATGGACTACTGGCCGAAGGACGCGAAGATCATCCAGATCGACGCCGACCACAAGATGCTGGGCCTGGTGAAGAAGATCTCCGTCGGCATCTGCGGCGATGCGCGTGAAGCAGCCATCGCCCTGACCGAGCGCCTGTCCGGCCGCAATCTGGAATGCGATGCCTCCAAGGATTCGCGTCTGACCCAGATTCGTGAAGAGAAGGCCGCCTGGGAAGCCGAGCTGGATACCTGGACCCACGAGAAGGACGCCTTCAGCCTCGACGCCATCGAAGAAGCCAAGGACGAGAAGCCGTTCTCCGGCGGCGAATACCTGCACCCGCGTCAGGTACTGCGCGAGCTGGAAAAGGCCATGCCGGAAGATGTCATGGTGTCCACCGACATCGGCAACATCAATTCCGTGGCCCACAGCTATCTGCGCTTCGATCGTCCGCGCAGCTTCTTCGCCCCGATGAGCTTCGGCAACTGCGGCTATGCGCTGCCGACCATCATGGGTGCCAAGACTGCCGCGCCGGAACGTCCGGCCATCGCCTACGCCGGTGACGGCGCCTGGGGCATGAGCCTGATGGAAATCATGACCGCCGTGCGTCACGACATTCCGGTCACCGCCGTCGTCTTCCACAACCGTCAGTGGGGCGCCGAGAAGAAGAACCAGGTCGAGTTCTACAACCGTCGCTTCGTCGCCGGTGAGCTGGACAACGAAAGCTTCGCCGAGATCGCGCGCTCCATGGGTGCCGAAGGCATCACCGTCGACCGTCTGGAAGACGTGGGCCCGGCCCTCAAGAAGGCCATCGACATGCAGATGAACGAAGGCAAGACCTGCGTCATCGAGGTGATGTGTACTCGCGAACTGGGCGACCCGTTCCGCCGCGACGCCCTCAAGAAGCCGGTGCGTCTGCTCGAGAAGTATCAGGATTACGTGTAACGCCCATCGCTGATCGCGCTGTGCAGGTCATGGATGGCAGCGCGATGAAGCGGGTGTAGCGCGACGCGCAAGCAGGACTGGAACTCTCCCTTGCCCCGGCCATTTCAGATGTCCGGGGCTTTTTGGATGTGTCGGCTGCCTGCAAGGGCAGCGAGGAGACAGACATGAAGGCACTCAACAACATTCTGGCGCGGGCCAAGGCAGACCCGCGTCGCATCGTGCTCTGCGAAGGGCAGGACATGCGGGTGGTGCAGGCGGCGGTGAGCGCGGCGGAGCAGGGCCTGGCGCAGGTGATGGTGGTCGGCGACCCCATCGTCATCGCCGCCACCGCCAGAGAAGCCGGGCTTGAGGATCAGGCGCTGGCACGGCTCGAGCTGATCGACCCCGTCACCTCCGAGCATACCGCCAGGCTTGCCGAGGCGCTGCACGCGCATCGCGCGGCCAAGGGCATGACGGCGGAGCAGGCCGCCGAGAAGATTCATGATCCGCTGACGTTCGCCAACATGATGGTGCGCGAAGGGCTGGCGGATGGCTCGGTGGCCGGTGCCGTGCTCACCACTGCCGATGTGGTGCGCACCGCCATTCAACTGCTGGGGCTGGCGCCGGGCAGCAAGCTGGTCTCCAGCTTCTTTCTGATGATGCTGTGCAAGCCGTTCCACAACCTGAAGGGCGGGATGATCTTCTCGGACTGCGGGCTGGTGATCGACCCCGATGCCGAGGAGCTGTCGCAGATCGCGCTGGCCGCCGCCGACAGCGCCCAGGCTCTGCTCGGGGAAGACCCGCGCGTGGCGATGCTGTCGTTCTCCACCAATGGCAGCGCGCATCACGCCTCAGTGGACAAGGTGGTGCAGGCCGCGCATCGGGTACGCGAGCAACGCCCGGATATCGCCATCGATGAAGACGTGCAGCTCGACGCCGCCATCGTAGCGGAAATCGCCGAGCGCAAGCTGCCCACCTCCCGTGTCAAAGGCACCTCCAACGTGCTGGTGTTCCCCAATCTGGAAGCCGGCAATATCGGCTACAAGCTCGCCGAACGCATCGGCGGTGCTGAAGCCATCGGCCCGCTGCTCCAGGGCCTCGCCAAACCCGCCAACGACCTCTCGCGCGGCTGCTCCACCGCCGACATCCTCAATGTCATTGCGGTCACTGTCGTCCAGGCACAGCAGCGTACCTAGTAAGTTTGATCCCTAGCTTATTTTCTAAATTCAAATCAGCAATTAATAGGTCGGGTAGCCGAATTCTACCCGTTCTATTTTGTATGATACTGTTTTCAGTATTTTTTACTGTCACATTCCCCTTTTTTTGATTTTATTCTAGAATGATTCATGTTTATAGTTTTTCTAATATTTCTGGTGAGGGGAGGTTAAGGTGGAAACGATTTACTCTAATTTATGGGAGCTGCCCAGTTTTAGTGCTGCATTATTGTTTTTAATGATCTGTTCAGTCGTATATTTTCATACGAGGTCTGGGTCGTCTTATGGACTGTTAAGTCGTTTTTATACATTGATTACAGGAGGAAATGACTTTTATGACACCTCTCTACAAAACTTTTGGAAAACTAGGCAGGATGTCGAAAGATTTAATGCTTTGTTTAATATTGGTGCAAAATCTATTGATGATGCTAAAAAGTTTAAAGCTTGGATTGAAACGCATAATTTAGAAATAAATAGAGTTAGTAGTACAAGTGGATATTTTGATTTCCAAAATATGAGAATAAGAAAGGTGAAGCCTACTAAATTGATATTGAGTTTTAGTGCTGTTTTGTTTTTTCTTGCTTTCTCTTGTTTGTCTTTTGGCATTGGTGTTACAGATTATGCAATAGTTAGGTTTACAGATGATCAAAAATGGTTCGGGTTAAATAAAAATGAAGCAAAGAGTATAAGAGTTAACCCATTTTCTTTCAATGCTTCTGAATGGGTAATAAGTGAGAAAGTTTGTAAGCTTGATGATTATATGCACTCGCAACAGGTAATAAACTCTAAACTAAATAGATATGAAGTTGATTTTGTATGTGGTTCTTTTACTAATGGCGCTGAAATAAAAAGGATAAATTCAATTAAAGATGATCAAAGTAAATTTATATTTTTATCAATGATATCGTCTGTGCTTTTTTTGGGCTTTATCAATAAGCTTTTTAGGTTGATCAAGGTGAAAGAAGCAAGGACCTACGTGATGAAAAATACATGAAACACAATATTTTATATTATAATAGAAGCTAAAAAGGTATTGGTATGATCGATAGAGAAGAATTTACTGATTGGCATGATTTACAAAATTCTGTTTGTAGGCTATTACAAGACGTCGGACTTATAGCTAACACTGAGGTTAACATTGGAACACCGAGAGGCTCCGTTGAGGTCGATGTTTATGCTATAGATATGGATAGTCTTGATAATATTAGCTATGTGGTCGAATGTAAAAATTGGAACACCAAAATACCTCAAGCTATTGTGCATGCTTTTACTACTGTTATGCACGAAACAGGAGCTAATATAGGGTGCTTGATTACTAAGAGAGGCCTGCAGTCTGGGGCTGAGAGCTATATCAAAAATACGAATATACATGGTTTGACGTATGAGGAATTTCAGAAAAAGTATTTTTCTGCTTGGTGGGATAGATATTTTTGTCCTACGGTTGGTGATGCTGCATATCGAGTTCACTTGTATACTGAGCCACAAAATACTAGATGCTGGCATGCGTATGAAATCTTATCATTAGAGGAGAAAATTAAATTTCAAAAACTGCGAGGAAAATATTCAGCGATAATAAGTTTTCTTATGGTGTTTTCGATGAAAAGAGATTTTTTTACTAATGATTATCCAAGTTTTTTGGAAGTGCCTAAGTCATTATCGGAACAAAAAGAAAAGATGAACTTAATTGTTTCACCCTATGTGGATATCAATTGCAGTAACTTTCGCGACTTGCACGCGAAGTTGCTTGAATTTATTACTGATGCTGAGAATGAATTTAATGAAATTTTTGGAGGTTACATGTGTGATTAATATTAGGCTAATATTACATTTCAATCACATTCCCTGATGTCGAAACCCTAGCGCCATGTGATACACGATTTCATCGGCGAGGGCATTGTCGCGGGGGGGGGGCGTTTCGAGGTTAATGATCCACTGGGCAGGGTAGTCGGCGCAGAGAACCAGCCCGAGGCCGAGAATGGCCTGGCGGCGAGAGCGGGGCAGTTGGGCAATCACCGGATCACGCGGGTGGTTGAGGAGTGAGATGTCGTTGCTGGTAGAGCACCGTGTGCTCGCAGCAGCTCACATCCCCTGATGCCGACACGCCAGCGCCATGTGATAGACGATTTCATCGGCTAGGGCGTTGTCGAGGGTGCGTTCAAGATCGATGATCAGCTGGTTGGGGTAGTAGGCACTGAGGTCCAGCCCGACGCCGAGGCCGAGGATGGCCTGGCGGCCGGAGCGGGTCTGTTGCGCGACAACCTGCTTGAGGTGGCTGTCGAGGTAGTGCTCGTCATTGGCCATGTTGGTGGCGCTGTCACAGGGGCTGCCATCGGAGATGACGACCAGCAGACGGCGCGCGCCTTCGTCGGCAGGAGTGTTATCGGCCAGACGTGAGCAGGCCCATTGCACGGCTTCGCCATCCACGCCTTCGCGGTAGAGATCGGCCTTGAGCAGGGCGCCGAAGTTGCGGCGCGCACGTCGCCACGCCAGTGAGGCGGGCTTGAAGACCAGATACTGCACTTCATTCAGGCGGCCCGGACGCGCGGGCTTGCCGGCGCGTCGCCAGTCCTTCAGGGCGCGGCCGCCATTCCAGGCGCCAGTGGTGAAGCCGAGCACCTCGGTGGGCACACCGGCCATGTCGAGCGCGCGGGCGAGTATCTCGATCAGCATCGCCACCGCCTCGCCATGCACCTTCATCGAACCGGAGCAGTCGATCAGGAAACTGACCTGCGCACTGGCCTCGGGCACCCAGCGCTCGCGCTGGAAGACCCGCCGCTCGGCCGGTGAGGAGATCACCTGACTCAGCCGCCGCCCATCGATGATTCCTTCCTCCTCCCCGAAGTGCCAGCCCTCACGCTGCGGCGAGCTGAAATGGCGCGCCAGCTGACGTGCCAGGCGCCGCACGTTGATCTTCTGCTCCGCCAGACGCGTATCCAGCGCCTGACGATACTCATCGAGCAGGGCCGCGCGCATGCGCCTGGCCGGTTCCAGCTCGCGGTCATAGGCCGTGGTGAACACCTGATAGGGCAGCAATTCCTCCGGCGCGCCACGCCGATGGCTCGGCAGCTGCGACGCCGCCTGCTCCTCGAGCAGACTCGCTTCCTCATCCTCGTTTTCCAGAAACAGCGCGAAGCGTTGGCTGGCTTCTGACTCGTCATCCTCCTCGCCGTCCTGCTCCTCCAGTGATGCGGCCAGTTCCTGCTCCAACCACAGGCTGATGTTCAGCGCATGCTGCTGATAGGCCGCCTGATCGAAACGCGTGCGTCTCAGCCCCGCCATGTCAGCGCCCAGCGCCTGATAGAAGGAGGCGCGCGTCGTCTCGATGTAATCCTCCGTCTCGTGGATCACCGCACAGGCCATCAGGCGCGACCAGCACGACTGGATGACGCTGTAGATGAGGATGCCGCTGCTCGTCTCGGTCAGGCCCGCGTGATAGAAGGCCAGGCACCAGTCGGTGAAGCGCCGCGCCAGATTCTCCTTCACGCCGGGCATGTCAGGGTCGACCAGCGCCTCGACGCGCAGCTGCTCCAGCAGGTCATAGATCAGGCGGGTTTCCGGCAGCGCCGGACGCGCCGCCAGATGCAGCGCCTCGTCGGTGTGGACCAGGCGCAGCGCGATGGCATCGCTGACCGCGCGATAGTTGTCGAGCGTGCAGTCATCTTCCTCAAGGCGCAGATGCGGCGTGCGCAATGGCAACGCCTGAGCATGCCGACTCAGGCGCCGCCCCCGATAGGCCCAGCCGGCCTGACCGCTGAGTGCCCCGAGACTCGCCGCAGAAAGCTCCTCGAGATACTGCTGACGACGGCGTACCTGCTGGGCCGCACTCATGCCCGGGCTCCCTTGTCGCTGTCCTGTTCATCCATCAGGTCGCTCTCCATCAGCGCCGCGGATTCCTCCAGTTCCTTGACGAAACAGCGCTGATAGAACTCGGCGACCAGCGGGCGCTCATGCTCATCGCACTTGTTGAGGTAGGAGAGACGGAAGGCCAGCGCCGGGTTGCGGAAGATCTCGCAGTTCTCCGCCCAGGTGATCACGGTGCGCGGCGACATCAGGCTCGACAGGTCGCCATTGGCGAAGCCCTTGCGGGTGAGGTCGGCCACCGCGACCATCGCGCGAATCAGGGCGCGGCCACGCTCGTTGTCCTTGGCGGGCACACGCGCCAGCACGATCTTCACCTCTTCCTCACGCGGCAGGTAATCCAGCTTGGCGACGATGTTCCAGCGGTCGATCTGCGCATGGTTGAGCAGCTGGGTGCCGTGATAGAGCCCATCCTGATTGCCAAGCCCGACGGTATTGGCGGTAGCGAACAGCCGGAATTGCGGATGCGGGCGAATCACGCGGTTCTGATCGAGCAGCGTGAAGTGGCCGTCACGCTCCAGAATGCGCTGGATGACGAACATCACGTCCGGGCGGCCGGCATCGTACTCATCGAAGATCAGCGCGATGGGGCGGGTCAGCGACCAGGGCACGATGCCTTCCTGGAATTCGGTGACCTGCACGCCGTCGCGAATCACGATGGCGTCCTTGCCGACCAGATCCAGCCGGCTGACATGGCCGTCGAGATTGACGCGCAGGCACGGCCAGTTGAGACGCGCGGCGATCTGCTCGATATGGGTCGATTTGCCGGTGCCGTGCAGGCCCTGAACCATCACGCGGCGGTTGTTGGTGAAGCCGGCGAGGATGGCGAGGGTGACGTCGGGATTGAAGCGATAGGCGTGGTCGATTTCCGGCACGTGGGCGTCGCGCTCCACAAATACCGGCACCTTGAGGTCACTGTCGATGCCGAACAGCTCGCGCACGCCGCGCAGCTCAGTGGGCTGCAACTGGCCGGCGGGCAGCGGTTGCTCGGCAGAGGCGGCGGGGCCTGCATCGCTGGCAGGGCTTGCATCATTGGCAGAGCTTTCATCACTGCTGGAAGGCGTCAAGGTGGCGTCGCTCACGGGGTGTCTCCCTCGTCATTCTTGTTGGTGGCTGCCCGGCAGACCTGTCGCGGGGAGACAGGCAAACCGGGCGGCGGCAATGCTGTGAATATAGCTTTGTTTCTAAAAATAATGCAAATCGTATCGAAATATGAGATTTGTGATTATTCATTCCCCGCAGGAGCAAGGCAGATGAGCGATACCCTGATCATTGGTGGCGGCGTGATGGGCATGATGATGGCGTGGCAGCTGGCCGAGGCCGGCCAGACGGTCACGCTGCTGGAGCGCGGTCAGTGCGGACGCGAGGCATCGTGGGCCGGTGGCGGCATCGTCTCGCCGCTGTATCCGTGGCGCTATTCGAGTGCCATCTCATCACTGTCACGCTGGTCAGAAGGCGAATACCCCAGGCTTGCCGAGGCGCTCAAGGACGCCACCGGCATCGACCCCGAATACCGCCAGAAGGGCCTGATCTATCTGCGGGTCGAGGATGAGGCGCTGGCGCTGGACTGGGCGCGCACCCAGCACAAGCCGCTGGAGGTGATCGAGCGTGAGGCGCTCTACGCGCGCGAGCCGCATCTGGCCAGTGGCCATCAGCAGGCGCTATGGATGCCGACGCTCGGCAGCATCCGCAATCCGCGCCTCGGTCAGGCGCTGCGTGCGCGTCTGCTGGCGCATCCGCGTATCCGGGTGCGTGAAGAGTGCGAGGTCACGCAGCTGGTGCTTGCCACGCCATCGCGTGTCACGGGCGTCCGGCTTGTTGATGAGACCCTCAGCGCAGACAACGTCGTGGTGTGTGGCGGCGCCTGGAGTGGCAAGTTGCTCGCCGCCGCCGGTGTGCTACTGCCGGTGCGGCCGGTGAAGGGCCAGATGATGGTGTTCAATCCGGTGGCGGCGGGGCTTTGCAGTGTGGATGCGCCGCTGCTGTCGCGGGTGGTGCTGTGCGATGGCCGCTACGTGATTCCGCGCGCCGATGGGCGGATTCTGATCGGCTCGACCCTGGAGCATCAGGACTTCGACAAGTCCACCACCGCGCAGGCGCGCGAGTCGCTGCATGCCAGCGCCGCGAGCATTCTGCCGGCGCTGGGTGAGCTGGCGCCGGAGCATCACTGGGCCGGCCTGCGTCCGGGCACGCCGGATGGTACGCCCTTCATCGGCGCGGTGCCGGGGCTTGATGGCCTCTACGTGAATGCCGGTCACTATCGCAATGGCCTGGTGCTGGCGCCCGCCGCCACGCGCCTGCTCAGCGACATCCTGCTCGGGCGCGAGAGCTTCATGTCAGCGGAGGCCTTCATGCCACCGGGTGTGGCAGCGCCCACGGCCCTCGCAGGCTGACTCTCCCCAGGGCGGCGCTTGGTCGGCCTTGGTACAGCATCAGCGCGGCGCGATGGGACCAGTTGGCACCAGGGCAGCCCCCTTGGTGCCAACTGGCCCAATCGGTGGCAGCCAACTGGTGCTAAAGGGCGGTGCAAGTGTCGGCGTAGTCTCGGGTCATGGCGCAGCGCTTGCTGCCGCTCATCAGCTCAACAACAAGCCCAACAACAAGACTGCGGAGCCCGACCCATGACTCACCAAGCCACCATCGAACTGCTGACCGCCTTCTGCGACGCCCTCAACCGTCACGACATCGACGACTGCCTGTCGATGATGACCGATGACTGCGAATTCCTCGCCATCGCCGGGCCGGAACTCGAAGGCAAGACCTTCGCCGGTCAGGACGCCGTGCGTGCGGGCCTCTCCGCCGCCTGGCAGAACGCGCCGGATGCCCAGTGGATCGACGCGGAAATCTTCGCCGATGGCGAGCGTGGCTTCGTCATCAGCACCTACACCGGCACCACCGCCGATGGCGCGCGCAGCGAAGCGCGCATGATCGACGCCTTCACGCTGCGTGATGGCAAGATCGCGATCAAGAATGCCTTCCGCAAGAACCGTCCGCCCGTCAACGTCTGAGCGCCAGCGGCGCACCGATCAGGGAAGAGGTTTCTGAAGCTGTCTTTGCCTCGGGGGCGGCACGTCATGGCGTCAGGTCGTGGCGTGCGTCCCGTGGGTGAGAGGAGGTGTTCGAGATGGAAACTATCGTGCAGCACGGCGCCCGGCCGTCGGACATGGGCAACGAATCAGAGCAGCGCCCGGCCACTCAGGCCTCGCGGCCCTATGACCCGGCCTACGACCCGCTGGTGAGCGCCACCCCTGGCGAAGGGCGCGACTACGCGCCGACCTACTGGGTCGCCACCGCCGGTGAGCCGCCGGCAGACGATGGCCCGGTGATGGGCGATATCGACGCCGACGTGGTGATCGTCGGCTCCGGCTTCACGGGGCTGACCGCCGCCATCGTGCTGGCCGAGAAGTACGGCATCAAGGCCACCGTGCTGGAGGCCAATCGGGTCAGCTGGGGCTGTTCGACCCGCAATGGCGGTCAGGCGCAGTGCGCCACCGGCCGCCTCAAGCGCTCGCAGTGGATCGAGCGTTACGGCCTCGAGGCCGCCCACGGCCTGCACCGCGAGTGCGTCGAGGGCATGGAGAATTTCAAGGAACTGATCAAGGACATCGACTGCGATCCGCAGCCGGGCGGCCATCTGTATATCGCCCACCGCGAGCGCATGATGCCGGGGCTGGAGAAGGAAGCGCGCCTGTTGCGCGAGACCTTCAATTACGATGCCCGCATCATCGATGGCGCCACGGTGCGCAATGAGTGGGTCGGTGATGAAGAGGCCTGCGGCGCGATGCACGAGCCGGAAGGTATCGGCGTGCACCCGGGCAAGTTGGCCTTCGGCTATCTGCGCAAGGCGCGCCGCCTGGGCGTCAAGGTGCACCCGGCAAGCCCGGTGGAGAGTTGGGAGACCCGCGATGGCGTGCACTATCTGACGACGCCGGGTGGCGTGGTCAAGGCGCGCTCGGTGGGCATGGCGACTGGCGGCTACACCTCCGGCAAGCTGCATCCGGAGCTCGACAAGCGCCTGATGCCGGTGCTCTCCAATTCGCTGGTGACGCGCCCGCTGACGGCGCAGGAAATCGAGGCGACCCGCTTCCATACCCATCAGGTGCTCACCGATACCCGCATGCTGCGCCACTACTATCGCCTGCTGCCGGACAACCGCCTGCAGATCGGCAGTCGCAGTGCCGTCTCGGGGCGTGACGCGCCCAAGGCGCAGTACGAGCAGCTGCTGATCGCCGACATGCACCGCAAGTTCCCCGCGCTGAGCGGCATCGAGGTCGATTACTCCTGGTGGGGCTGGGTGGATGTCAGCCACGACATGATGCCGCGCATCCATCAGCCGGACCCCAAGCAGAGCATCTATTACGCCATGGGCTATGGCGGCAACGGCGTGATGTATTCCGCCCAGGCGGGCAAGCGCCTCGCCCAGTGGATCGCCAGGGACGCGGCGGATCTCGTACTGCCGATCTTCCAGTCACGCCTGCCGTATCCCAATGTGCTCAACAAGGTCGAATCCCCGCTGTTCGCACCGTTCCGCCGCACCGGCCAGCGTTGCCTGTATCGCTGGTACGCGATGAAGGATGAGGCGCAGTAGGTGTGACTCGCCACTGACGCCACGATGACCCGGATGCTCCCGCATTGATCGATTTCATGATCAGTGCGGGAGCATCTTTGTTATCCAGAAGATAATCATTGCGGGTTGTTGTTGCTTGGGAGGGGCAGGGTTTGCCTCGCCATGGCCGATACGGCGACTCGTCTCGCCTTTCATCTCCTCGCAAGGGTCAGGCTAGCTGGCGCGCTGCCGACGTGATGCGCCGTGGGGAGTGGGCAGGGCGGGCTGAGGGGGTAACGGCTGTGCTTGTGTTTCCGGTGCGTCCGTCTTCGTTGCGTCCGTCTCCGGTGCTTCTGTCTCTGCATCAGCAACCGACGGCGCCTCCTCCATCGCCAGCGGCACCAGTGCGGCCAGCTTGAGGATGCCGGCCTCGATGCGTGATTCCGGAATCGCCGAGAATCCAAGCCGGAAGTAGTGGCGGTGGCTGTCGCGATCACAGAAGAAGTGCAGGTCACCGACCTCGATCAGGATGCTCTGCTCGCGGGCGAGGGCGGCCAGGCGGTGGGCATTCAGGCTCTTCGGGCCGTGCATCCAGAAGCAGGAGCCGCCGTAGGTGGCCGGCGTGCTCATCATCGGCAGATGGCGCTGGATGGCGTCACGCATCAGCAGGAAGCGACGCTGCATCACCTGGTGCATCTGATTGATCAGGCTGTCGTGGTAGCCCCGGGCGATGAACAGCCCCACCGCACGCTGATTGTTGGTCGGCGGATGGCGCAGCATCAGGCGGCGCAGGGCGCGGGCCTCTCGAATCAGGGTCGGGTGCGCGACCATGTAGCCCAGGCGCAGACCGGGGGCGAGGGTCTTGGAGAGGCTGCCGACATAGATGACGCGCTTGTGGCGGTCGAGGCTCTTGAGCGCGGGTGTCGGGTTGTCAGCGTAGTTGCTCTCGCTCTCGTAGTCGTCCTCGATGATCAGGAAGTTGCCGGTCTCGGCCATGTCCAGCAGCTGGCGGCGGCGCTCCAGCGGCAGGGTGATGGTTGTCGGCGACTGGTGGCTGGGCGTGACATACACCAGGCGGCAGTCCTTGAGCGATTCCAGCGGCTGCATGCCCTTGTCGTCGATGGGCAGCAGCTGGATGTCATCGGTGAAGGTGCTGGCGATGTTGTACATGTCGACGTAGCCGGGGTTCTCCATCGCGAAGCGCTGGCCCTGCTTGAGCAGCAGCATGCAGCTGACCCACAGCGCCTGCTGCGTGCCCACCGTGATCAGGATTTCCTCCGGGCTTGCCCAGACACCGCGGCGGGGCAGCAGCCGCTGGTGAATCTGCTCGATCAGCAGCGGGTCGTCATTGTTGAGGTGGTCCACCGACCAGCTGCGAATCGACGGCACGCTCATCGAGTCGCGGCTGCATTCGCGCCAGTGCTGGGTGGGGAAGAATTCCGGGTCCAGCTGGCCATAGAGAAAGGGGTAGTCGTACTGGTGCCAGTCGCCGGGCTTCTCGATGGCGCGCTGCTCAGAGGGCTTGAAGGCCAGCCGCTCATCCCAGTCGAGGCTGTCGGCCTCGATGTCATTGAGGCGCACCGGCGTGTCGGCGCGACCCTTGAGAATCTCGGGATTGATGAAGTAACCGCTGCGCTCGCGGGCGATCAGAAAGCCGTCTTCCAGCAGCTGCTCATAGGCCAGCATCACGGTATTGCGCGCGACATTCAGCTCGCGGGCCAGCTTGCGACTGGAGGGCAGCGCGACATCACGTGGCAGATGGCCTTCGAGAATCGCCTGGGAAATCTGCTCGCGAATCTGGAATTGCAGGCTTTCCTTGCGCGAGGAATCGAGGTGAAACAGCGGATGGCTCATGCGTGTTCTCTATTGTTTTCGCGAGCGTGTCGTCACGAGGACTTTCCAGCGGAAGTGCCCGTTTTATATGCATTTTCTGTACCTGATTGCCCTGCGGTGCGCCGTCAGTGAGCGGCGCGCGGGACACTGCCTGCCCTGAGGTGGCAGCCACCGGTACGGCTTCATTGAGGCAGACCCCCGTCGGGAGAGCAATAGCCAGCCGGGACTGGCCCCATCGATGCCGACGGACTGGTTCTATCGAGGAATGGCGCACGGGGAGAAAGTGATCTGGCAGGTACAACGAAAGCACAGTTCAAGCACGACGCGACTTCACACTCCCTTTCCTGGGGCTGTAGATGAGCAGGTGATGGCAATCGTGAATGACATGAGACGCTGCAGGATAATGGTGCAGACGCGAAGTCATTGACGATATGAGGTGCAGTACCCCGCTCGCTATCACGCGCAGCCGTCAGGAGCCCGCAACAACAATAACGACGGGACAGACAAGATGATCGACTCGACACAGACCCTTTCAGACCTCCGCTTGCTGACTCGCACTGGCGTATCTCGCACCAGCGTATCTCGCGCCAGCGCCTTCAAGTCCTCGCTGGCCATCGCGGTGACTGCCGCGAGTCTGGGCATGGCCGCTGGCGCCAATGCCGCGACCTGGAAGATGGCCCTCGGCGATGCCGCCGGCGGCACCCAGTATGAACTGGGCAAGACCTTCGCAAGCCTGGTGGAAGAGAAATCCGGCGGCGACATCAAGGTGGACCTGTTCCCCAACGGCCAGCTGGGCAGCGAGCAGGATACCGTCAACAACGCCAGCATGGGCCTCGTTGACCTGTCCGTGGTGGCGATCAACAACCTGACGCCATTCTCGCCGACCGTCGGCGTGCTGACCTTGCCGTATGTCATCCACGGCCCGGACGATGCCAAGGCGCTGACGCAAGGCAAGATCGGCGATGAGCTGCGCGAGAACACCCTGCGTGATTCCGGTATCCGTATTCTGGGCTGGGCCTATTCCGGCTGTCGTCGTCTGACCAATTCCAAGCAGGCGGTCGCCTCACCGGAAGACCTGGAAGGCATGGTCATTCGCGTGCCCAAGAACGAGATCATGATCTCCTCCTACCAGTCCTGGGGCGTCAACCCCAACCCGCTGGCGTGGTCCGAGACCTTCACCGCCCTGCAACAGGGCGTCGTCGATGGTCAGGACAATCCCTACATCACCATCGATGCCATGAAGTTCTATGAGGTGCAGAACCACGTCACCGACAGCTGTTACGTGTTCTCGATGGAACCGCTGATCATGGGCGAAGGCACCTTCCAGAGCCTCAGCGAAGAGAATCAGCAACTGGTGCTGGCCGCCGGTGAAGAGGCGACGTCGCACAGCTACGACTATCTGCTGGCCACCGAGGATTCCATCAAGAAATCACTGGTGGAAGAGCACGGCATGACCATCACCCAGCCCGCCAATGACGAGCAGGAATGGATCGCCAAGGCCTCCAGCATCTGGCCGGACTTCTATGACAGCATCGGCGGCCGCGACAAGCTGGTCGAGGTGCTCGAGACCCTCGGACGTGATCCGTCCACCGCGCCCTGAAGACCTCCTGAACGGCTGAGGCTTTCAAGGCCCGCCCGGATTCCCCTGCCTGCCGGCACCTGTCATGAGCATGCCAGGAGCATGTCGTCGACATGTGATCGCTGGCAGGGGAAACGTGGCGTCAAGTGGTCATCGCTGGCGATGTCGGGGGATGTGTATCCATGCGGGTATTGTTGAAGTTTCTGGATAATATCGAGAACTATCTCTGCCAGTTCCTGCTGGTGGTGTTCGTCATCATTCTCTTCACGCAGATCATGCTGCGTAACCTTTTCAGCTACTCGATTCCCTGGGGAGACGAGTTGGCGACCTATGCCTTCGTGTGGTTTGCCTATCTGGGCGCTGTCTACGCCACACGCATGTCGGCGCATAACCGCGTGACCTTCCAGTTTCGATTCCTGCCGCGTTGGGTGGAAACCCTCTGCGGTGTGCTGACCGATATCATCTGGATCGCCTTCAATGCGGTGTTCATCTATTACAGCTACGACTTCGTGTTCAACAAGATGAATCTGTTCTGGAAGTCACAGACGCTGGGTGTGCCGATGAAGTACTTCTATCTGATTCTGCCGCTGGCCTTTACCGCCATGACGGTGCGCATCATCCAGACCAATTATCTCAAGTTCGTGCGCAAGGAAGACATCGTGGACCCGGATTCCCAGGCAATGGAGGAATTGAAGCAGGGCGGTGACGGCCAGGCCACTGATCCACAGGCCAGTGATCCACAGGCCAGCGACGCACAGCCCAGTGACAGACAGGAGGGCGGCAAGTCATGATCGATTCCACCATCATCTACATCCTGTTTGGCGTCTTCTTCCTGCTGCTGGTACTGGGTGCACCAATCACCGTCTCGCTGGGTGTCGCGGCGCTGGCGACCTATCTGAGCATCGATGAAAACCCGATGGCGTTCGTGCAGATCGCCTTTACCTCGGTGGGTTCCTTCCCGCTGATGGCCTTGCCGGCCTTCATTCTGGCCGGGGCGCTGATGGAGGCCGCCGGCATCTCGCGACGGCTGGTCGATATCGCCGAGGCCTTCGCCGGACCGGTAACTGGGGGGCTCGCCGCCGCCACGGTATTTGCCTGCATGTTCTTCGGTGCGATTTCCGGCTCGGGACCGGCCACCACGGCGGCGGTCGGCATGCTGATGATTCCGGCGATGGCCAAGCGCGGCTACGACCGTGGCTATGCCTCGGCGATCACGGCCTCTTCCGGTGGGCTGGGGGTGGTGATTCCGCCGTCGATCCCGATGGTGATCTTCGGGATTTCCGGCATGGGCCTGCAGCCGCCGCCTGAAGCGGTGGCCATGCACGGTGACTTCCAGACCCTGTCGATCCCGAAACTGTTCATCGCCGGCGTCATGCCCGGCGTGGTGATCGCCGGCTTCCTGCTGATGATCAACTACGTGATCTCGAAGAAACGCGGCTATCGCGGGCTGACCAACAGCTGGTCGTGGCCACATATTCGCGCCACCTTGAAGAAGGGTGTCTGGTCGATGCTGGCACCCTTCATCATCCTGGGCGGCATCTACAGCGGCCTCTTCACGCCGACCGAATCCGCCATCGTCGCCATCGTCTACACCCTGATCGTCGGCATCTTCCTGCACAAGGAACTCAAGTGGAAGCCGACGCTGCGCACCCTGGAGACCACCACCTGGATCACCGGTCGCGTGCTGCTGATCCTATTCACGGCGACGGTCTTCGGGCGGCTGCTGGTCGAGCAACGCGTGCCGGCCCATATCGCCGAGGGCATGCTGGCGATGACCGACAACCTCTACCTGATCTGGGCGATGATCATCTTCTTCCTGCTGTTCGTCGGCATGTTCATGGAGACATTGGCCGCGATCATGATTCTCACCCCGGTGCTGCTGCCGATCATGTACATGCTGGGGATGGACCCGGTGCACGTCGGCATCGTGGTGGTCTGCGCCTTGGCCATCGGCTTCCAGACGCCGCCATTGGGGGAGAACCTCTTCGTGGCCTCGGGGATAGGCGGCGCCTCCATCGAGGAGATTTCCCTGAAGGCATTGCCGTTCGCGGCGGGCTCGGTGGCGGCCATCTTCCTGATCGCCTATGTGCCTGAAATCTCGCTGTGGCTACCCAGAGTGATGGGTTACTGAAGCGCCATCTGAACGCTAGCCCTGCAATGAACGAGGAGAAGGACGATGCCGGCAGTCAAACGAATTCTGTGTTGTGTAGGCCTGCGCGGAGACTGTGAGCGGGTACTGGCGCGCTCGGTGTGGTTGGCGGGCGCGACCGGCGCCGAGCTGCATGTGCTGCATACCGTCAAGTCATTGTCGGATGACGTGATGAACACCCTCAAGGTCAACATTCGCCACAAGCCGACGCTGGAGGGCCTGATGCAGCAGCGGCTCGATCAGGCGAAGGAGAGTCTGGAAAAGATGCTGGAGGACTTCTGGAGCACCCATGACAACGGCGACCCGCGCCCGGTGATCGCCGGACTGAATGTGGTGGAGGGCTACCCGGCCTCGGAGATCATCCGCTACGCCACGCGCCATGACTGCGACATGATCATCATGGCCACCAACAAGCGCGGCTTCGTGGCGTCCTATGCGGGCAAGGTCACCAAGGGGGTGATCAAGCGCGCCAGCATTCCGGTGGTGGTGGTACCGACGCCCTGAGCCGGTGGAGAGAAACGCTTGAGGGATAGCGGTACTCAGCAAGTTGGCAGATGAAAAACGCTCGCCCCCGCAGACAATCACTGTCTGCGGGGGCGAGCGTTTTGGTTCATGGCCCATCGTCAGCGTGGCCCATCGTCAGCGTGGCTCAGGTGTTACCCGGGGCTGGACGGGATCATTTCATGAGTCATGTGCGCACAAGGCGCACGCCTCAGAGCGTGCCTTCCAGCTCAGTGGCGATCTGGCGCATCAGCGGCGCCCACTCCAAGAGGGAGTCGATGGAGTGGCGCAGGCGCGGCGCGTGGATCGCCAATGTCGCCTGGATCTGGCCGACCTCATCGAAGACCGGCACCGCGATGGCGACCATGCCCTGGATGAACTCCTCATCATCGGTGCTCAGCTGATTGCGCGCCACGGTGTCGAGTGCCTCTTCCAGCGTGGCCCGCGAGGTCAGGGTGCAGGGCGTGTGCGCTTCCAGCGCCAGATTTGCGAGCAGGGCGCGGCGGCGATGCAGCGGCATCAGCGCCAGAAACAGCTTGCCGCTCGCGGTGCAGTGCAGCGGCAGGCGTGAACCGGGCGCCAGCTGGATGCGCACCGGCCAGTTGGTTTCCACGCGGTCGTAATACATCACCTCGTGGCCATCGAGCAGCGTCAGGTTGCAGGTCTCGCCGACTTCCTTCGCCAGCCGTTCCAGCAGGACACGGCGCGGCACCTTGAGGCCTTCATTGGCCAGTGCGCCCAGCGACATGCGCCGAAAGCGCGGGCCGGGCAGCAGGTGGCGGCCATCCAGATCACGGCTGATCAGCTGCTGTTCTTCCAGCTGCTTGAGCAGGCGATGGACGGTCGGCTTGGGGATGTTGAAGCGCTTCTCGAGGTCGGCAGCGCTGACGGCGTGCTGTGTGGTGACGATTTCTTCCAGCAGGCCGAGTGCGCGAAAGAGCGTCGAATTGGTGGGCGTGTCTTTGCTCATCTAGTGTCCTCATCCTGCTGTCGGGCGCATGTCACTCGGGATGACCGGGGCCGACAGGGGCAGGGTGGCAAGGCGTCAGTGCATCGATTCATCACGGCAGCGGACTCCTTGGCGAAGGCTGCCCTGATGAGACGAAGACAGCCCCTCGCGGGGCTGTCGATGAGGCTAGTGTTACAGGTTTACCAGGAACAGGGAAAGGGAAGGCACCAGGCAGATGGCCAGCCAGCAGGCGATCAGCGCGATGAAGTAGGGAATCACGTACTTGACCAGTCTGACGTAGGAAATGCCGGTGATGCTGCTGGCCACGTACAGGTTGAGCCCGAAGGGGGGCGTGACGAAGCCGATGGCGGCACCGACCAGGAAGATGACCGAGAAGTGGATTGGATCGACCCCGGCCTGCTGGGCGATGGGCGCGAGAATCGGCGCCAGGATGATCGTCACCGGCAGGCTTTCCAGAATCATGCCCGCCAGCAGGATGATCAGCATGCAGGTGCCCAGCGTCAGGTAGTAGTTGTCGATGCCGCTGAGCATCTCGCTCAGCGCCTGACCGGCACCCAGCACCGACAGCAGCTGCTGCATGACCACCGAGATGGCGATCAGCGGTGCCAGCATGCCGGCGATCTGACCCGAGCGCAGCATGATGGTCGGCAGCTTCCTGAGACTGATTTCCCGCGTGATCAACAGCCCCGCGATCATGGTGAAGCCCACGGTGATGGCGGCGGCTTCGGTCGGCGAGAACTTGCCCGAGTAGATGCCGTAGACCACCACGCCGATGGTCGCGAAGCCCAGGTAGGCCTTGCGCGCCAGCCTGGCGCTGACACCGGCCTTGAAGGGCTGCAGCTGTCCCCAGCCATTCTTGCGCGCCACCAGATAGCAGGCGCCCATCATCGCAACCACCATCAGGGCGCCCGGCACCATGCCGGCGATGAACAGGTCACTGATCGACAGGTTCATCATGAAGCCGTAGACGATGAAGATGATGCTGGGCGGAATGATGATGCCCACGGTGCCGCCGGAGGCCGCCGTGGCGGCGGCGAAGCGTTCGTCATAGCCGTTCTTGACCATCTCGGGCTGCATGATCGAACCGATGGTGGCGGTGGTACCGGCGTTGGAGCCGGAAATCGCCGCGAACAGCCCGCAGGCGCCGAGGGTCGACATGCCCATCCCGCCGCGCATCCAGCTCAGCGTCGAGTAGGCGAAGTCGGAGAGTCGCTTGGCGATGCCCGCCGCGTTGATCAGGTCCCCCGTGAGGATGAACAGCGGCAACGCCAGCAGGCCGAAGAAGCTCAGCCCCTGGAAGAGGGTGACGCCGACATTGGCCAGCGTGAAGTCGATCACCAGACTGGTGCCGACCACCCACAGGCCGATGACGAGGAAGATGGGCACGCCGAGCAGGAAGAAGGCGGTCACGGCCGCCGTGATCAGGGAGATCCAGATACCGTCTGTCATGCTGACCTCCTCAGTCCATGATGGACGGTTGCAGGTTGAAGGAATCGCCGCGGCGATAGCGCGCCCAGTCGGCGTAGAGGTTCTGCAGTACGCGATAGATGATCATCACCCACGCCAGCGGCGTGGCGAGGTAGAACCACCACTGCATGACGTTGTCGGTGCCCGGCACGATGGCGTAGTTGTCATAGGCCAGTGTCACCTGGGTGGTGGTGAAGTAGATCACCATCAGCCCGAAGCCGATCCACAGCACGGCATCGAGGATCAGACAGGCGAACTGGCCACCGCGCGGCAGCTTCATGCGGATCTCGTTGAGGCTCAGGTGGGTGCGCTTCTTGACGTTGAGCGAGGCGCCGAACCAGGTCAGCCACAGAAACAGCAGCACGGGAATGCTGGTGCTCCAGGGGGCCTGCAGGCCGAAGAAGAAGCGCCGGATGACTTCGACGAAGATGATGCCGGCCATGCCGGAATAGGCGATCAGGATGACGACCTGTTCCAGATGGGCGTCCAGCCACAGGAAGGGACGCGCCCAGGGCGCGACCTTCTTGAGGGCAGGTTTCTTGGTCGGTTGGCTGAAGATGGTGGTATCGCCCATTACCCCCTCCACCAGCGCTGCGGCTTGACGTTGACGGCGGCGACATCACGCGGAATCTCGCGCGCGACATCATGGATTTCCTGATAGATATCGAGACCGCCGGACCACTTGTTGAGGCGTTCGCGCCACTGCTCCCACGGCTCGGGATTGAATTCCGGCGAGCACATCTGCTCCGCGCGTGAGCGTTCGGCGTCCGACAGCGGCGCCACGCGCACGTTGTTCTCGGCGAAGACGGTGCCGGCGGCGGGGTGCTCGGTAGCACCGACGATCTCGAAGCGCCCGGCCTCGTTCATGCCCTGGGTGAAGATCTGCGCGCAGTAGGCGGACTCCATCACCTGGTCCTGCAGCTCGGAACCGAGGCTGTCGAACTTGGGCAGGCTCATGCCGGTGTGTTCGGTACCGGCGAAGAAGCGCAGGTCGACCGCCTGGGACACCACCGGTGCCATGCCGGCGTAGGCCACGGCGCTCATCCAGGTCTCGGCGCCATCCAGCAGGCCCTGACGCAGGCCATCGAGGGTCTCTTCCCAGGCGACCGGCACCGGGTTCAGGCCCAGCTGCTCCATCGCGATGCGTCCCATCTGGGTGCCGGTGACGCGATTCTTGGTGCCCTTGAGATCATCGATGCTGGTGACCAGCGGTTTGTCCTGCCACTTGAGGCCGAGCATGATGCCGCGCAGGTCACAGTGGGTGAACAGGAACTGCAGGTTGTGGCGCTGGCGCAGCGGTTCGCGCAGCAGCTGCTCACTCTTCTTGTGATAGAAGAAGTGGAACATCGAGGCGACGGTGGGGAACATGTAGGCGAAATCGAGCACGTTCAGATACGGCGCGCTGCCCGAGGAATTCTGGGTGGAGGCCGAGTAGATATCGACGATGCCCTGCTGGGTCTTGCCGACGCAGTCCAGCTGGTTGCAGACCTCGTTGCTGCCCATGAACTCGACGCGGATGGCGCCGTTGGTGCGCTCTTCCAGGTCGCGCGCGAAGAACAGCTGACCGGATTTCTGGATATCGAGATTGCGCTCGTTGAAGCCCGAGGCACCGAAGCGCAGCTGGAACTTGGGCGCTGTCTTGTAGCGTTTCTGCTGCTCCTGGTCGGCGGCGCGCGCCAGCGTGGACGCGGTGAGACCTGCGCCGAGGCCGGTGGCGGCCAGCAGGGTCGAGGTCAGACCGAAGCGACCCGAGATGTCGAGGAAGTCACGGCGTGACAGCTTGCTGAGTGGCGATGGCATGGTAGTGCTCCCGGTATTGTGTTTGCTTTTGTGGTGGGATGCAGGCCTGGCGGCCGGGAAGTGATGTCGTATCACTCGCCCTGTGTTGGCGTTGTTATGGGTCTTGCGGTGCGGGGCTTGCTTCCGCTGCTTCTCTGGCAAGCCGTTCGTTGATCACTTCTTTAGCCAAGTGCTTGTTTATCCGTCCTTATTTGCCCGTCTTTATTTGTCAGGCGTTTTCGCAGTGCCTGTTCAGAGCGTGTCTTTTCAGAGCGTGTCTTTTCAGAGCGTGTCTCTTCAGAGAGTGTCTGTTCAGAGCGTGCTGGGGCGCTTGTCAGACATATCCGCTATTTCTTCAAAGCCTCTCCAAAACCACTCCAAAGTCTCTTCAAATTCTCTCCACTCCCTCTTCAAACTCTCCTCAATCATGTCTCCAGAGCCCATGAGCCCTGCTTCTGGCCTCTCTGGTGACTGCCATTGATGGCGGTCTGTGTCGTTCTCGCTAGTTCGTCTTACATAGTTGGTCGTATAACGAGACGAAAAGTACCGTTACCGACGTTTCAAATCTCAATGTAGGGCACTTTTTCAGCTTTGGCAAAGATATTGAGACAATACGTTTCGTATTTGACGAATCTCAATTTTGATACCATGATTATGAGACAATATGTCTCGATATGGTATATAAAATAATGAAAACAACATGTTACGCCAATGCCGACGCATCAGCCGCCTATGACTACATCGTGATCGGAGCGGGTTCAGCCGGTTGCGTGCTAGCCAATCGTCTAACCGAAGACCCCTCCATCAGGGTCTTGCTGCTGGAGGCCGGCGGCTCGGACTGGAATCCGTGGATTCATGTGCCGGTCGGTTATTTCAAGACGATGCATAACCCGGCCACCGACTGGTGCTATCTCACCGACCCTGACAAGGGCATCAATGGTCGCCGGCTGCAGTGGCCGCGGGGCAAGGTGCTGGGCGGTTCCAGCTCGCTCAATGGGCTGCTGTATATCCGTGGCCAGCACGAGGACTACGACGACTGGGCGGCCGCGGGCAATCAGGGCTGGGGCTACGCGTCAGTGCTGCCGTACTTCCGCAAGTCGGAGTGTCAGGCGCGCGGCGCCAACCAATGGCACGGCACCGATGGGCCGCTGCATGTCTCTGACCTGCGCCTGAAGCGCGAGATCGCCGAGCGCTTCATCGAGGCGGCGGTGGAGGCGGGGATTCCGCTCAACCAGGACGTCAATGGCGAGCGCCAGGAAGGGGTCGGCTATTTCCAGCAGACCACCTACAAGGGCCTGCGCTGCAGCACGGCCAGGGCTTTCCTGCGTCCGGCGCTCACGCGCAGCAATCTGACGCTGGTCAAGCATGCGCACTGTCGCCGCGTGTTGCTGGAAGGCAAGCGTGCGGTGGGAGTGGAATACGAGGTGAAGGGCACGATCCACACGGCGCGCGTCGAGCGCGAGGTGCTGCTGTCCAGCGGCGCCATCGGCAGCCCGCAGATTCTGCAGTGCTCCGGTATCGGTGAGCCCGAGCATCTGGCCAGTGTCGGCGTCGAATGCCTGCACGCGCTGCCGGGAGTCGGGGAAAACCTGCAGGACCACCTGCAGGTACGGCTGGTGTTCAAGACCCAGTGCCGCACCCTCAATGACGAGGTGCGTCATCCGCTCAAGAAGCTGGCGGTCGGCACCCAGTACCTCTTCACGCGTACCGGCCCGCTGACGCTGGCGGCCAGTCAGGTGTGCGCCTTTACCCAGTCGCGCGAGGGGCTGACGCGCCCCGATATCCAGTTCCACATGCAGCCGTTGAGTGCCGACAAGCCCGCCGATGGCGTGCATCCGTTCTCGGCGTTCACGTCCTCGGTGTGTCAGCTGCGCCCGCACAGTCGCGGCCAGGTGCGCATCACCAGCGCCGACGCCAGCATCTATCCTTCCATCCAGCCCAACTATCTGAGCGCCGAGGAAGACCGCCGCGTGGTGGTCGATGCCATCAAGGTGGCGCGGCGTATCGCCCAGGCAGCGCCGCTGGCCTCGGTGATCAGCGAGGAGTACGTGCCGGGCGCGCACTACCAGAGCGATGAGGAGTTGCTGGAAGCCGCGCGTCAGTTCAGCCAGACCATCTATCACCCGGCGGGCACCTGCAAGATGGGCCACGATGCGCTGGCGGTGGTGGATGACGAGCTGCGTGTCCATGGCCTGCACGGCTTGCGCGTGGTGGATGCCTCGATCATGCCGGTGATCGTGTCCGGCAATACCAATGCGCCGACCATCATGATCGCCGAGAAGGCCGCCGACATGATCAAGGCCGCCCAGGTGAACATGGCCCAGGCCAGCTAGCAGGCCTGCGTGCCTGAACGACACATCGCGGCGGGGCTGCTTGCCCGTCACCGCTTGCTGGTCTTCAAGAGGAATCCGCGTGGCCACTGACAACAGTTCATCACTGCACGACACACCCACCCCGCCCACCAGCCTGTGGCGGACCCTGGAAGGGCGCGTGCGCACCATCATGCCGGGCCTGTTGATCTGCATCATCATCGCGCTGGCGACCACCTTCATCGCCGATCATTACGGCGGCCCGACGCTGCTCTATGCGCTGCTGTTCGGCATGTCGCTGCACTTTCTCTCCGAGGAGGGGCCGTGCAAGGCGGGCATCGAGTTCGCCTCCAAGACGGTACTGCGCCTCGGCGTGGCTCTGCTTGGCGTGCGCATCACGCTGGAGCAGGTCGCGAGTCTCGGCCTCGGCCCGGTGATCACGGTGGTGCTCGGGGTGGTGGCGACCATCCTGTTCGGCGCGCTGCTGGCCCGCTTGATGGGGCTGGACCGCGACATGGGGCTATTGACCGGTGGCTCGGTGGCCATCTGCGGTGCCTCGGCGGCGCTGGCGCTGTCGGCGGTGATGCCGCGCAACGCCACCAGCGAGCGCCACACCATCATGACCGTGGTCGGGGTGACGACCCTCTCGACCGTGGCGATGATCACCTATCCGCTGATCGTCAGGCTGCTGGGGCTGGATGATGCCGAGGCCGGCATCTTCCTCGGCGGCACCATCCATGACGTGGCTCAGGTGGTGGGCGCGGGCTACATCATTTCCGAGCACACTGGGGATGTCTCGACCTTCGTCAAGCTGCTGCGGGTGGCGATGCTGGTGCCGGCGGTGATGGTCTTCATGCTGCTGTTCCGCAGTGCGCGCCAGGCCAATGGCGATGAGGGCGGCAAGGTGCCGATGTTCCCCACCTTCCTGATCGCCTTCGTGGCACTGGTGCTGATCAACAGCCTCGGCTGGGTGCCGAGCGTCGCCGTGGAAGGCTTCACGGATCTGTCGCGCTGGTGTCTGGTGGCGGCGATTGCCGCGCTGGGCGTCAAGACGTCGTTCCAGAAGCTGGCGGTGGTGGGCTGGAAGCCGGTGATCCTGATGGTGGTGGAAACCCTCTTCCTGCTGGTGCTGGTGACGCTGTGCATCAAGTTCGGGCTGGCCAGCATCTGAGCGACTCTTGGGTGTGCTAAAGCGCGAAGGGCCCCGCCGTGACTGGCGGGGCCCTTCAGGTTGAGGGCAGGGGGTCGTTAAGTTCGTTCAGGTTAGGCGAGTGTTCAGATCAGGCGGGCTCATACAGCCAGCCAATCAGGGCGATAAGGTGGCTCAATTGCTTCCTGGCCCACGAGTCGTATGATCTGCGCTTATCGGTACGCGTCTGACGGTTGACCGTCACCTGGCGCGCCGCATCCCCATTTCTCTGGAGTCCGATCATGTCTGAATCCCTCGTGCTGGCCTGTCCGCAATGTCTCGCTCTCAATCGTGTGGCCACCGCGCGTCTGGATGACAACCCCAGCTGCGGCAAGTGCAGCGCCGCCGTGCTGCCCAAGGAGCCGCTGGAACTGACCAGCGACAACTTCGAGGCCCTGGTGGTGCGCAGTGAAATGCCGGTGGTCATCGACTTCTGGGCCAGCTGGTGTGGCCCGTGCAAGATGATGGGGCCGATCTTCAATGAAGTCGCCGCGCAGATGAGCACCCGTGTGCGCTTCGCCAAGATCGACACCGAAGCCCAGCAGGCGCTGGCTGGTCGTTTCGGCATCCGCAGCATTCCGACGCTGCTGGTGATGAAGCAGGGCAAGGAGCTGGCGCGCGAATCAGGCGTGATGCAGGCCGGTCAGCTCAAGCAGTGGCTGGCACCGCACGCGGTGTGACCACGGCCCGCTCAAGACAAGTCCGCAGTTGAGCGTTCAGGGAAACCCGGACGCAGCTCAAGAACTGACAACGCCTGACGTGCAATCGCGTCAGGCGTTGTCGTCTCAGTCGGCCATGTCGTCTCAGTCGGCCATGTCGTCTCAGTCGGCCTTGTCGTCTCGGTCGGCCTTGTCGTCTCAGTCCGAATAGACCATCTTGCGCGTCATGCCGCCATCGACGACATGGTTCTGGCCGGTGATGAAGCCGGCCTTGTCCGAGATCAGAAAGGCCACCAGCGCGGCGATGTCATCGACATGGCCGACGCGCCCGACGGGATGCTGGGCGTGGTCTTCGTCACTCAGCGACTCGGTCTCGCCGCTTTTCTGCAGGGCGCTGACGTCGATCCAGCCCGGACTTACCGCATTGACACGAATCTCCGGCCCGAGGCTCATCGCCATGGCGTGGGTGAGGGCGACAATGCCGCCCTTGCTGGCGGCGTAGGCTTCGCTGTGCGGCTCGGACTGCAGCGCGCGGCTGGAGGCCAGATTGACGATGCTGCCGCCGGTCTCGCGCAGATGACGCGCCGCATGCTTGGCGGTCAGGAAGCTGCTGGTCAGGCTGGTGTCGAGTACCTGATGCCAGCGCTCGAGTGACAGCTCCTCAAGCTTGCCCTGGAAGGGGTCGGCGATCGCGGCATTGTTGATCACCGCGTCCAGCCGCCCGAAGGCCTCGCAGGTAGCCGCGATGCTGGCGGCCACGGATTTCTCGTCACGCACATCCAGCGTGAAGACGCGCAGGCGCTCACCGATGTCTTCTGCGGGCTGCTCACCAGGCGGCGCTGCCGAGCGTTGTGTAAGCTCCCCCGGCGGCGCTGCAGGCTCCTCTGCGAGCCCGCTCGCCTGTCGCTTCTTCATCTCCCGATATTGCTGGCCTGCCTCGGCATCGATATCCGCTACGGCCACGCGCCAGCCGTGGGCGAGCAGGTAGTCGCTGATGCCGCGGCCGATGCCTTGAGCACCGCCGGTGATATAGGCCACCTTGGCTGTCTTCATGTGATTCTCCTGATGAGGTGCCGGCAGGGCGATATGACGATGCGCTTCACACATGCATCGTCGATGGCGCGGTGTGCCCCTGCGGGCAATGATATAGGTGCGGCTGGCGCGCGAGACAAGGGCGGTACCCACAGACACCGCGCACGGCGACCATGCCTCAGCATGACAGGCCTCAGAGTCGTGATGGGGCTGGCGGGTGGCGCGGCGCCTCACGGCCTGCGTTGAGGGCTGATCCTGATGGCTGATTCTATTGGTCAGGGAGTTATCGCCTCGCGTGGCAGCTGTCAGACTGTGCATGAGTCCACGTCAGGCGTCAGGTGCGTCTGGGTGACCACGAGATATCGCCATTCGACGCGAGGGGCGAGGAACTTGACTGCCGGGCCGTTGCCCGAGTCCCCTCAAGCCGCAAGCGAGTGAATGAGCGAGCGGGTAGCCCCCGATGAAGTATCAGTCGCGCGAGGAATGAAGATGAACAAGGGGATGCAACACTGGCTGGCGATGGTGGCCGTGGCGGTGATGCTGATGGCCACAACGGGATGCGATGGCGTCAATGGCCCACGCCCTACCAGCGTGGCGACGCTGCTGGAACACTCCGAGGCCTGGCAGGGCGAGCAGGTAGCCGTGCAGGGCAGGGTGCGCAGCGAAGACGTGCCCAACCGCTACTGGCTGGAAGGCGAAGGACAGCAGCGCCTGGAACTGCTGCCACCGGAGCGCATCGGTGCCTATATCGGGCGCGAGGTCCAGGTGAGTGGCCGCTTTGAATACGAGGTCGGCGGTCAGCGCCGCATACGCCTGTCAAAGGTCACGCCGCTCGACAAGACGTCGCCTGAGGAGTGAGTGAGCACTTGCTGGGGTGGTGGGTTAGAGCGGACTGAAGCGAATTGGCGCGGGCCAGGGCTGGCCTGCTCGGGCTGAACAAGACGCCTCGGCAAGCTGGAAATGGCGGGCTGGAAACGACAGTCCACAAACGACAGCCTGCAAACGACGATGCCCCGTCGCGCACAGAGCGCAGGCGGGGCATCGTCGTGTCAGGCGAGCGGATCGATCAGGCTTTCTTGACGAAGATCGACTTGAGCTTCATCGGGCCGACGCCATCGATCTTGCAGTCGATGTCGTGATCGCCATCCACCAGGCGGATGTTCTTGACCTTGGTGCCGACCTTGACGACGGAGGAGGTGCCCTTGATCTTCAGGTCCTTGATGACGGTGACGGTATCGCCATCGACCAGCTCGTTGCCGTTGGCATCGCGGAATACCGGGCCGGCTTCCTCGACGGCGGCTTCCTTGGACCACTCATGGGCACATTCAGGGCAGACGTACTGCATGCCATCGTCGTAGGTGAATTCGGAATTGCAGGCCGGGCAGTTCGGGAGGGCGCTCATCACGGTGTCCTGAAAGCTGTCTCGCGCTTCACCCGCTAAGAAGTCGGGCGAAGATTCAGGCCGAGACATGGTGTTGGAAGGCGCGCATCGGGCTCAAGCGGTGCGCGAACGGCGGCAAGCCTACACCGATTCCATGACAGCGACCATCCAGTGCGGCCCTTGGTCGCAATCAGCGCGCGCCATTGCGGCCTCGCTTGGCAGCGTCTCAAACTACTGGTCTTGAGCCACTCACCCTCAACAACTCGCCATCAGCGCCTGACCGACGCGTGAGCCATTCGGCCGGCCTAGTTCACGGCTGATCCAGTCACCGGTGCGGGCCAGCGCTGCGAGATCCACCCCCGTCTCGATGCCCATGCCCTCCAGCAGATAGAGCACGTCTTCACTGGCGACATTGCCCGAGGCGCCCTTGGCGTAGGGGCAGCCGCCCAGACCCGCCACCGAACTGTCGATCACCGCGATGCCTTCTTCCAGCACGGCGTAGAGGTTGGCGAGTGCCTGGCCGTAGGTGTCGTGGAAGTGGGCGGCGAGCTGGGTGATCGGCACCTCGCGACTGACCTGCTCCAGCATGTGCTTGGCCTTGAGCGGCGTGCCGACGCCGATGGTGTCGCCCAGCGAGACCTCGTAGCAGCCCATGGCCTTGAGCTCGCGAGCGACGGCGGCCACTTCGGCGGGGGCTATCTCGCCTTCATAGGGGCAGCCGAGCACGCAGGACACATAGCCGCGCACACGCACACCGGCCTTGAGGGCGTGTTCCACCACTGGCGCAAAGCGCTCAAGCGATTCGGCGATCGAGCAGTTGATGTTGCGCTGCGAGAAGGACTCGCTGGCCGAGCCGAACACGGCCACCTCGCGCACACCACACTCAAGCGCCGCCTCAAGCCCCTTCATGTTGGGCGTGAGGGCGGAGTAAGTGGTCGCTGACTTTGTGGTTGTTGACATGGTAGTTGGTGACTCGGCGGAGCTGTCGCGCAGCGCCAGCATGATCTCGCGGTGATCGGCCATCTGCGGCACCCATCTGGGCGAGACGAAACTGGCGGCCTCGACATGCGCAAGTCCGCTGTCGCTCAGGCGCCGGATCAACTCAAGCTTGGTGGCGGTCGCGACCGGCACCGACTCGTTCTGCAGTCCGTCGCGCGCGCCGACCTCGACGATGCGTACCTTGCGGGGAAAGTGCATGCTGACTACTCCTTGTCCGACTCGACCTGCGCGGCCGTGAATTCGAGCAGCACATCGCCCTGGACCACGCTGTCACCGGCCGAGAAGTGGAACTGGGCGACCTCGCCATCGGCGGGGGCATTGAGGGTGTGCTCCATCTTCATCGCCTCCATCACCATCAAGGGCGTGCCCTGCGGGACATGGCTGCCCGGCGCGACCAGCTGGGCGACCACGGTGCCATTCATCGGCGCATTCAGGGTCGCCTGGGTCTCGTGGCGCGCGTGGTCCACGGCATCGGCGCGCCGCCACAGCAGACGTGACTCCCCCTGTGGAGTGCTGCCGGACTGGCTGTGCTGCGCTGACGACAGCACCAGCACTTCACCGCCGCGCGCCGGCGCGTGACTGGCCTGGAAGCGACGACGATAGCCATCCAGCGTCACGGCGATGGCGTTGCCTTCAAGGCGAGTGAGTCGGCCGAGATGGCGTGTGGTCTGTCTTTCATCGCCGCAGTGAGTGGTCACTTCCAGTTGCCAGTCGCCGCGCGAATCGCTTATCGGTGGCGTATTTGAGGTGTGCGTATTCGCCAGGGAGGCATGCGTTACGGGGCGGCGCGCGATGATATGCGCCACCTTGTCGCTGCGTTCATCGGCATCGGCGTCAGCGGGCAGACACAGCGCCAGGCGCACCTGATGTGGCAGACCATTGCGCCAGCCATCGCGGCGCTCCCACGGGCTGGCGCAAGGCGCTTGGCTTGGATGTGATGTGGAGCGCGAAGGTGATGCGTGGCTGGCTTGCTCATTCAGTCGCGAGAGCGCCAGCAGGGCACTGGCCGCCAGGCTGTCGTGATCCAGCGTCGCGCTGGGGAACAGGCTGTCGTGATGGCGCTCGATGAAGCGGGTATCCAGCTCGGCGGCGCGGAAGTCAGCATGGCCCGCCAGGCGGGACAGGAAGGCGCGGTTGGTGGTGACGCCGCGCACTTCCAGCGCTGCCAGTGCGCGCAGCAGTGTCTCGAGCGCCTGTTCACGAGTCGGCCCGTAGCTGATCAGCTTGGCCAGCATCGGGTCGTAATGCATCGAGACTTCATCGCCCTCGGCGACGCCGCTGTCCAGGCGTACCTGCCGGGCGGTCAGCCCGCCCCCTGCCAGATCCAGCCGGAAGCGTTCCAGTACACCGGTGGCGGGCAGGAAGTCGTTGTCCGGGTCTTCGGCGTAGAGACGTGCCTCGAAGCTGTGACCGGTCAATGTCAGTTCATCCTGCTGACGCGGCAGGCGTTCACCCCGCGCGATGCGCAGTTGCCATTCGACGAGGTCTTCGCCGGTGATCATCTCGGTGACCGGGTGCTCGACCTGCAGGCGGGTGTTCATCTCCATGAAGTAGAAGGCACCGTGGCTTTCGCTGCCCGGCTGCGGTGCGTCGAGCAGAAATTCGATGGTGCCGGCACCGACATAGCCGATCTCGCGCGCTGCCCGCACGGCGGCCTCGCCCATCTCACGGCGCAGCGACGGCGTCAGCCCCGGCGCGGGGGCCTCTTCCAACACCTTCTGGTGGCGACGCTGGACACTGCAATCGCGTTCGAACAGATAGACACCGCTGCCGTAGCTGTCGCAGAACACCTGGACTTCGACGTGGCGCGGCTGGGTCAGGTATTTCTCGATCAGCATGCGCTCGTCACCGAAGGCGGCGCGGGATTCACGGCGACAGCTGGCCAGCGCCGCCGCAAATTCCCGCGCGCTCTCGACCACGCGCATGCCCTTGCCGCCACCGCCGGCGCAGGCCTTGATCAGCACCGGATAGCCCATGCGGTCCGCTTCAGCCTGCAGCAAATCGTCCTGCTGGTCATCGCCATGGTAGCCGGGCACCAGCGGCACATTGGCCGCCTGCATGCGCATCTTGGCGGCGGACTTGTCGCCCATGTCGGCGATCGCGCTCTGGGGCGGGCCGACGAAGATGATGCCGGCCTCGGCCAGCGCGCTGACGAAGGCGGCGTTCTCGGACAGGAAGCCATAGCCGGGATGCACGGCATCGGCACCGCTTTTGCGTGCGGCAGCGATCACCTTGTTGATATCCAGATAGCTTTCGCGGGCGCTGGCGGGGCCGAGACGCACGGCCTCGTCGGCCTCGCGCACATGCAGGGCATCGGCGTCGGCATCGGAATAGACCGCCACTGTCTGGATGCCCATCGCGCGAGCGGTGCGCATCACGCGTACGGCGATCTCGCCCCGGTTGGCGACCAGCAGCTTGCGGATCTCGCCGCAACCGGCGGGGAGGGTCTGGTCTGTCTCGCGGTTGGCGTTCATGGCAAGCGTCCTGTGGCGAAGGTGGCAAGGGGGATCAGGAGTAGGAAAGTTCGGAAGAGAAAAGCTCGTAAGAAAAAATCCGGCAGGCATGGCCCAGGTGGATGGCCGAGAGTGATGACCGAGAGTGATGACCAGCGCCGAGAGCGTCGACATGCCGTCAGCGGCTTCAGGCCTCTGGTGTTCACGAAGATTTCGACGTCTCGGTTGTTTGGTTCTCGGTCGGCACCCAGGGCGCCGGCGTGCCGGCGAAGAAGGCGGCCAGACCGGCCTGGCCCTGCTCGCTGACGCGTAGCTGGCTGATCACCTCGCAGCAACGTTCACGGGTCGCGGCGCTGGCTGGGGCCTGAGCGACCTCGCTGAGCAGCGCCTTGGTGGCGCGACTGGCGGCAGGCGAGGTGGCCAGCAGGGTCTGCACCATCTCCGTGACGCGCGTCTCCAGCAGCTCATCGGGGCAGGTCTCGTGGACAAGGCCGATGCGCTGCGCGGTGGCGCTATCGATCACCTCGGCGCTGAGGGCATACCGGCGCATCTGGCGTGAGCCGATGGCGCGCTGCACGTAGGGACTGATGGCAGCTGGCGCCAGGCCGATGCGCACTTCGGAGAGACAGAAGCGCGCCCGCTCGGCGGCAATCACGATGTCGCAGCAGGCCGCCAGGCCGACGGCACCGCCGAAGGTGGCGCCCTGGACACGACACACGCTGGGACAGGGCAGCTCATCGAGCAGCTGCATCAGTCGCGCAAGCTCGCGTGAGTCGGCGAGGTTATCCTCCAGCGAATACTCGACCATGCGCTGCATCCACTTGAGATCGGCGCCGGCCGAGAAGCTCTTGCCCTCGGAGGCCAGTACCACCACACGCACTTCATCGCGGCTCGCCCTGGCGTGCAGGCTCTCCAGGTGCTGATTCAGCTCTGCAATCAGCAGGTCATCGAAGGCGTTGTGCACCTCGGGGCGCAGCAGAGTGAGGCGGGCGACGCCGTGTTGATCTATCTCGAGGCGACTCGATTGGCGCGGCTCTGTCATCGTGCTTTCTTCCATTCTGTTAGCTTCAAGATGACTACTTGTGTTAGGTGCACGTCACAATCATCGTTGTAGCGCTTGACGGTTTACATGCGAAGCACACCGAAGCGACTGTCCTCGATCTCGGCATTCATGGCCGCGGCCAGTGACAGCCCCAGGATGTCGCGGGTCTGCAGCGGGTCGATCACGCCGTCATCCCACAGGCGCGCACTGGCATAGGTCGGATGGCCCTGACGCTCGTACTGATCGCGTACCGGCGCCTTGAAGGCCTCTTCTTCCTCGGCGGGCCACTCGCGCCCCTCGCGGGCATGCTGGTCGCGCTTGACCTGTGCCAGCACGTTGGCGGCCTGCTCGCCGCCCATCACCGAGATGCGTGAGTTGGGCCACATGAACAGCAGGTTGGGGTCATAGGCGCGCCCGCACATGCCGTAGTTGCCCGCGCCGAAACTGCCACCGATCAGCACCGTGAACTTGGGTACCCTGGCGCAGGCCACCGCCGCCACCAGCTTGGCGCCGTGCTTCGCGATGCCTTCGTGCTCGTAGCGCGAACCGACCATGAAGCCGGTGATGTTCTGCAGAAAGATCAGTGGAATCCGGCGCTGGGTGCACAGCTCGATGAAGTGCGCGCCCTTGAGGGCGCTTTCCGAGAACAGCACGCCATTGTTGGCGAGAATGCCGACCGGATGGCCATGCAGATGCGCGAAGCCGGTGACCAGCGTCTCGCCGTATTCGCGCTTGAACTCGTCGAAGTCCGAGTCATCCACCAGGCGGCCGATCACTTCGCGCACGTCGTAGGGTTTCTTGAGGTCGGTGCCGACGATGCCGTAGAGCTCCTGCGGGTCCAGGCGTGGCGGACGCGATTCGCGCAGCGCGAGCTGGCCCTTGCGTTGCCAGTTGAGGCGCGACACGGCGCGGCGAGCCAGCTGCAGGGCATGGGCGTCGTTGTCGGCCAGATGGTCGGCCACGCCGCTGATCTTGCAGTGCACCTCGGCGCCGCCCAGTGCCTCGGCGCTGATGTCCTCACCGGTGGCGGCCTTCACCAGCGGCGGCCCCGCCAGGAAGATGGTGCCTTGCTCGCGCACGATGATGGATTCATCCGCCATCGCCGGCACGTAGGCGCCGCCTGCAGTGCATGACCCCATCACCACGGCGATCTGCGGGATACCCTCGGCAGACAGCGTGGCCTGGTTGTAGAAGATGCGGCCGAAGTGGTCGCGGTCCGGGAAGACCTCGTCCTGATGGGGCAGATGCGCGCCACCGGAATCGACCAGATAGAGGCATGGCAGGCGATGCTTGCGGGCGATTTCCTGGGCGCGCAGATGCTTCTTGGCCGTCATCGGGAAGTAGGTGCCGCCCTTGACGGTGGCGTCGTTGGCGACGATGACGCACTCCACGCCGCTGACACGGCCGATGCCGGTGACCAGGCCCGCGCCGGGGACGGGGCTGTCGTAGACGTCGTGGGCCGCCAGCGCAGAGAGTTCGAGGAAGGGCGAGCCTTCATCGATCAGGTGGTCGATGCGTTCGCGCACGAACAGCTTGCCGCGCGACTCGTGACGTTCACGCGCCTTGTCACCGCCACCGGCCGCGACGATCTCCAGCAGCTGGTGCAGGCGATCGACCTCGGCCTGCATCGCCGCTTCATTGGCGCGGAACTGGTCACTGCGCGGATTGATCAGGGAGGTCAGTATGGCCATCGAGCAAGCTCCAGCGGCGAAGGGTTGCGAAAAAGAGTAGGGGATGACGAGAGGTATCAGGCGCTCTCGTTGAACAGTTCACGCCCGATCAGCATGCGGCGAATCTCGCTGGTGCCGGCGCCGATCTCGTAAAGCTTGGCGTCTCGCAGCAGGCGTCCGGTGGCGTACTCGTTGATGTAGCCATTGCCCCCGAGCAGCTGGATGGCATCCAGCGCCATCTGGGTGGCCTTCTCGGCGCAGTAGAGAATGACGCCCGCGGCGTCCTTGCGTGAGGTCTGGCCGCGATCACAGGCATTGGCGACCGCATACAGATAGGCGCGACAGGCATTGAGGGTGGTGTACATGTCGGCGACCTTGCCCTGCACCAGCTGGAATTCACCGATGGCCTGGCCGAACTGGCGACGCTCATGCAGGTAGGGCACCACGATGTCCATGCAGGCCTGCATGATGCCGATGGGGCCGGCGGCCAGTACGGTGCGCTCGAAATCAAGCCCGCGCATCAACACCTTGACGCCACGATTGACCTCACCCAGCACGTTCTCGACCGGCACCTGGCAATCCTGGAAGACCAGTTCGCAGGTGTTGGAGCCGCGCATGCCGAGCTTGTCGAGCTTCTGGGCGGTGGAGAAACCGGGGAAGTCACGCTCGATGATGAAGGCGGTGATGCCCTTGGAGCCGGCGTCCGGGTCGGTCTTCGCGTAGACCACCAGGGTGTGAGCATCCGGGCCGTTGGTGATCCACATCTTGTTGCCGTTGAGCACGTAGTGATCGCCGCGCAGCTCGGCCTTGAGCTGCATCGAGACCACGTCAGAGCCGGCGCCGGGTTCGGACATCGCCAGCGCGCCGACATGCTCGCCGCTCATCAGTTTCGGCAGGTAGCGTGCCTTCTGCTCGGCAGTGCCGTTGAGCTTGATCTGGTTCACGCACAGGTTGGAATGCGCACCGTATGAGAGCGCCACCGAGGCGCTGGCGCGCGAGATCTCTTCCATCGCGATGCAGTGCGCCAGATATCCCATGCCGCTGCCGCCGTCCTCGTCGGGCACGGTGATGCCGAGCAGGCCCATGTCGCCGAACTTCTGCCACAGGTCATCGGGGAAGGCATTGCTGGCATCGATCTCGGCGGCGCGCGGGGCGATCTCGTCGCGGGCAAAGGCGTTGACCTGCTCACGCAGCAGGGTGTGTGTCTCGTCGAGTCCGAAATCCAGCGGTGAATAGAGGCTGTGCATGATCTGGCATCCTGTAGATCGGTGAAGCGCGATGAGCAAGGCCCGCCAGGGGCTGTGGTGACCTGATGGCGAACGTCTGTCGCAAACGGTCAGTCGCGAAGGGTCTGTCGCGAACGGTCTGTCACGTAGGGCTTATCAAGTCCGCCCGCCATGGGCCGCCTTGGCGTGTGATGGAAATTACTCTAGGTCAAAGTTGACGTTAACGTAAAGGTCATTATGCGGCGCTTTGACCAAGGTCGCAGGGCTTGCGGCAGAAGGTCAGCAGGGAGACTCGGGAAGGGGAGTGTCAGGTAGAGAAACTCAAGTCGAGAAAATCAGCTCAGGAAACGAAATTCCTCCGGCATCGCCGGGGTGACTTGATAAGCTGAGACGCTGTAGTCACTGTTGATTGAGGAAGTCGTGAGGGCGTCAGTGGGGAGCATTCCCGTCCCCTGTCTGGTGTCACCGGCACTCTTTAGTGTGCAAGTGCGCTGACTCGCCAGCGCTTTTTACCATTCCAGACTCATGCTCACCTGCCTAGAAGGACCTACTCGATGAGTGATGACGCCGCCCCGGCAGTCCGCTTCAGCGGCCTGCACAAGGGCTTTGCCGGTCAGCGCCTGTTTGAAGGCATTGATCTTGAACTGCCGCGTGACCGTATCACCGCCCTGGTCGGTGCCAGTGGCTGTGGCAAATCGACCCTGCTGCAGCTGATCAACGGCCTGATCCGCCCGGATGAAGGTGAGGTGAAGGTATTCGGCGCCGCCGTCGATTACGCCAACCTGCCAGCCATGCGCCGCCGCATCGGCTATGCCGTCCAGCAGATCGGCCTCTTTCCCCATCTCAGCGTACGCGACAACGTCGCCATTCTTGCTGACCGCGAAGGCTGGAGCGCCGAGCGCGTCAAGGCACGCATCGCGCGTCTGTTCCAGATGATGGATCTCGACATGGCGCTGCTGGCGCGCTATCCCCACGAGATTTCCGGCGGTCAGGCCCAGCGCGTCGGGCTGTGTCGCGCCATGATGCTGGAACCACCGTTGCTGCTGCTCGATGAGGCCTTCTCGGCCGTCGACCCGATCACGCGCATCGAGGTGCATGCCCAGTTCCAGCGCATGCAGCAGGAGGAACCGCGCAGCGTGGTGATGGTGACCCACGACATGAACGAGGCGCTGAGCCTGTCCGATCACATGGTGGTGATGGCGCCCGGGGTGGTGCTGCAGGCCGCCAGCCCCGACACCATCACCACGGCGCCGGCGGATGAGCGCGTGGCCCGACTGCTGGAGGCACGCGCATGAAGACGCTGATGACGACTCCCGTCCTGCAAAGCTCGCGCCGCGGGCTGTCCGGTGCGCTGATGGTCGCCGGCCTGGCGCTTGCCAGTCTGGGAGCGCTGGTGTCCAGCCCGCTTGCCAGCGCGGAAGAGGAAGCCGCGGCATGGCCCGAGGACAAGCCGATCGTGGTCGGCTCCAAGGCTGACCGTGAAGGGCATCTGCTGGGCGAGATCTTCGCACAGGTGCTGGAGGACGCCGGCTTCACGGTCGAGCGCCGTCTGGGGCTGGGGCAGACCATCATCACCTATCAGGGGCTGGCGGAAGGCGAGCTGGATGTCTATCCCGAATACACCGGCACCCTGGCCCACGCCATTCTCAAGCTGGATGACGTGCCCCCGCTCAAGACGCTCGATGAGCTGAGCCGCGAGCAGGGCCTGCGCGTGCTCGAACCGCTGGGCTTCAACAATACCTACGCCGTCAGCATGCGCCGTGATCAGGCCGAGTCGCTGGGCATCAGTACCATCGGCGATATGGCTGATCACCCGGATTTGTCCGTCGCGATGTCGCATGAGTTCATCAAGCGTCCGGATGGCTGGCCGGGGCTGGCCGCGGAATACGGCCTTTCCCAGGTGCCGCGTGGCATCGAGCACGGCATCGCCTATCAGGCGTTGCGCGAGAGCAAGATCGACGCCACCGATGCCTATTCCACCGAGGGCGACATCAAGCGCTTCGACTTCGTGCTGCTCGACGATGACAAGGGCTACTTCCCCGAGTATCTGGCGGTGCCCTTCGTGAATGCCGCCTTGCCGGAAGATGCCGTCGCGGCGCTCAACCAGCTGGCGGGCAGCCTCGATGAAGACAGCATGCAGGCGCTCAACGCCCGCGTTTCCACCGATGAGCAGAGCTTCGCCCAGGTCGCCAGTCGCTTCATTCAGGAGCAGGGCATCACCACCGAGCAGCGTGAAGTCAGCGGCGCCAAGTGGGACAAGCTGGGTACCAATCTGATCGAGCACCTGCAGTTGACGCTCTCCGCGCTGCTGCTGGCGTGTCTGGTCGGCCTGCCGCTGTCCTTGCTTGTCTATCGCAATCCAAAGGTCTCGCGGGTGGTGCTCTATGTCACCGGCCTGCTGCAGACCATCCCCTCCATCGCGCTGCTGGCGCTGATGATTCCGCTGTTCGGCATCGGGGTGGTACCGGCGGTGATCGCGCTGTTCGTCTATTCCTTGCTGCCGATCATCCGCGCGGCGATCACCGCGCTGCTGACGGTGGACCCGCTGCTGGTCAAGGTGGCACGTGGCATGGGCCTGACGCGTCGCGAGCAGTTGCGTCACGTCATCCTGCCGCTGGCGACGCCCAATCTGCTCACCGGCATCAAGACCGCCGCCATCATCAATATCGGCACCGCGACGCTGGCAGCCTTCATCGGCGCCGGGGGGCTGGGCGAGCCGATCGTCACCGGGCTTTCGCTCAATGACTATGATCTGGTGCTTTACGGGGCGATTCCCGCGGCATTGCTGGCCATCTGCGCCGAGCTGCTGTTCGAGCTGTTCGAGCGCCTGGTGATACCGGCGCATATGCGGGGCTTGAAGTCGCGCTGAGCCGGAAAAAACGGCGTAGTACATTACACGACAATCATGTCGCAACTCTTGTACAAGGCGTGCAGTAAAAAAGGAAGGCTGCTGCGAAGGTTTAACGTTGGTCGCCGATCAGAGTAATGTGAAGGGGAAAGTAAGGGCTTGCTGACAGGCCTTGCTGACAGGCCTTGCTGACAGGGTTTGCAGACAGTGCTTGCAGACAGCGCCGGGCAATCTTGTACGGCTCGGCCTTGCAGCAGCCTCTACCCCCCTTTGAAGGAGAGATTCATGCGTATCAAAAATCTGTTTCCGATTGCACTGGTCGCGGCGACTCTGGCCCTGAGCGGTTGTGGTCTGTTCGGTCATGGCCACGGCCATGGTGGTCACGGCGGTGGCGGTGGTGGCGGTGGTGGCAAAGGTCACGCGATGATCGACACCCCGGCCAGCGCACCGGCGGATCACCTGTCCTGATCTAGCCTCGCCTGTCGGTTGACGAAGAAGCCGCCCCTTTCTGCCTCACGGCAAGGAAGGGGCGGCTTTTTCGTGTACGTGTCCATGTCCATGTTCGTGTTCGTGTCCGTGTGCTGAGCTAAGTGTGGCAGGGCTGTGTTGTGCGAGTACGTTGCTTTCCGTCGCGATGCTTTGAGTAGCGATGCTCTGCGAGCGCCAGGCAGGCGGCATAAAAAAGACCTCCCCGAGGGGAGGTCTGCAAGCACGTCACCGTATGTCTGCCGTGACGCTCGGCGCCCTTGAGGCAAGGGTCGACCGATAGAGGTGCCGACAGCTGCGGTTCCTGAGTCTGGAAGCGCTACCAGCTGCCATCCATGGCATCGGGGTCAGATGATCAGTTGTTCATGGCCTGCGGAAGATAGAGCACGATCTCCGGGAAGACGTGCATCAGCACGATGGAGAAGATCATCAGCAGGAAGAACGGCAGTGTCGCCTTGGTGATGGTGATGATGTCCTTGCCGGTCAGGCTCTGGATCACGAACAGGTTGAAGCCGACCGGCGGGGTGATCTGCGACATCTCGACCACGATGATCAGGTAGATACCGAACCAGATCAGGTCGAAACCGGCGGCTTCGATGACCGGCATGATGATGGAGGTCACCAGCAGGATCAGCGAGATGCCGTCGAGGAAGCAGCCCAGGATCAGCAGGAACAGCGTCAGTACCACCAGCAGCATGGTCGGAGACAGACCCAGGGTAGCGATGCCTTCGGCCAGCTGCATCGGAATCTGGGTGAAGCTCATCGCCGAGGACAGGAAGGAGGCACCGGCGATGATGAAGGCGATCATGCACGAGGTGCGCAGCGCCGCGAACAGCGATTCCTTGAAGGTGGCGGCGGTCATGTGGCCGTTGAGGCGCGCGATGATCAGCGACAGTACCACGCCGACCGCGGCCGCTTCGGTGGGTGACGCCAGGCCACCGTAGATGCTGCCGAGGATGCCGCCGATCAGTGCCAGCAGCGGAATCAGCTGGGCGCTGTTGCGCAGCTTGGCCATGAAGCCCATGTGCGGCTCGTCATGACCGGCGCGGCCCTGCGGCTCACCGACGACCTTCGACCAGATCGCCAGGTAGCCCATGAACAGTGCCAGCAGCAGCATGCCCGGCAGGACACCGGCGATGAACAGACGCGAGATGGACTGCTCGGTGACCACGCCGTAGACGATCATCATGATCGACGGCGGAATCAGCAGGCCGAGGGTCGAGGCACTGGCGAGGGTACCGATGGCCAGGTTGCTGTCGTAGCCGCGACGTTCAAGCTCCGGCAGCGTCATCTTCCCGACGGTGGCACAGGTGGCGGCGGAGGAGCCGCACACGGCGGCGAACAGACCGCTGCCGATGATGTTGGAGTGCAGCAGACGGCCCGGCAGGCGATTGAGCCACGGTGCCAGGGCGCGGAACATGTTGTCGGCCAGCCCGGAGCGGAACAGGATCTCGCCCATCCATACGAACATCGGCAGGGCGGTCAGGTCCCAGCCGTAGCTGGCGCCCCAGAAATCGGAGGCCAGGATCGGGCCGGTCTCGAAGGTGGAGAAGAAGGTCAGCACGATCCAGCCGGTGCCGATCAGCGAGAAGGCGACCCACACGCCGCTGCCGAGCAGCAAGGCGAGGGCCAGCAGAGTGACGAGGATGAGTGTCAGCATGTCATTCGGCTCCGTCTTCGGGCTCGGGCGCCACGTAGCTTGAGGGCGCGGTGAAGGCGGTGCGCAGCGTGGCGATCAGGGTCTCGAGAATCGCCAGGCACAGCAGGCCGGTACCGGCGACCAGCACGCTCTGCGGAATCCACAGCGGCAGCGCCAGCAGGCCGGAGGAGATGTCGTGGTACTCGAGGCTCTCGCCGACCAGCAGTACCAGTTCATGGGTGATCAACACGCTCAGGCCGAGTGCGATCAGCAGCGCGAGGCTTTCGATCCACACACGCACGGCGGCCGGCAGGCGGTTGATGACCAGCGTCACGCGGATATGGGCGTGATGCGTGAAGGTGTAGGCGAGGCTCAGGAAGGTGGCGCCGACCAGCAGGAAGGCAGCCATTTCCGACACGCCGGAGATCTCGAAGCCGAGACGCTCGGCGCCGAACATCACCATGATGGCGTCGATCAGGCGCAGGAAGACTTGCAGGCTGACGAGGGTGCAGATCAGCAGCATGCAGGCCGCCGCACCCCACGCACCGAGGCGATAGAGTCTGTCGAAGAAATAGGTCATGACGGGCGCTCACAGGGAAGGTGAGGGTGGCCACGCGATGCTGCGCACAGGCTTGTCCGTGGGTCACCTGCCGGCGGACGGCAGGTGTCGGAGTCTCGAGTGGCATATCGCGTGGCGGGATAGCAACGCTGCAGCTGGGGTCAGTCAGGACATCTGCAGCGCTCAGGCAATGCTCAGACGTTGCTCAGGCAGTGCACGGTCGATGCGCTCGGCCGCATGTCCAGCATTCAGCGCCGGGCAGTCGGGCTTGCGAGCGAATCTCAGGCATCCAGGTCTGCGCGGTAGCGCTCGAGCAGCTGCTGGCCTTCTTCACCGGCACGCGACTTCCAGTCCTGGAACAGCTTGTCACCGGCGGCCTTCAGGTCTTCGGCCAGCTTGGCGTCAGGCTCGCTGATGGTGAAGCCATTCTCGGTCAGCACCTTGGCGCTCTCGTCGGCATCGGCCTTGCTGGCCTCCCAGCCGCGGGCCTCGGCGGCCTTGGCGGCATCGAGCACGGCTTGCTGGGTGCTCTCGTCGAGACGATCGAAGGCGCGCTTGTTGACGAAGACGATGTTCTTCGGCAGCCACAGCTTGGCGTCGTTGTAGTGCTTGACGTAATCCCAGGCCGACATGGACTTGCCGGTGGAGCTGGAGGTGATCATCGCGTCGACACGGCCGGTGCTGAAGGCGGTGGGGATGTCGGCTTCTTCGGTCTCGGTGGGCTTGCCGCCGACGTTCTCGACGAAGCGCTGGGTGTTGATGTTGGGTGCGCGGATACGCAGGCCCTTGAGCTGGGAGACGTCGGTGAGGTCGAAGTCGGTGTAGATGCCCTGGGCCGGCCAGGCGACCGCGTACAGCGGCATCAGACCTTCCTTGGCGAACAGCTCGGTGATGTCCGGCTTGGAGGCCTGCCAGAGGGCGAAGGCTTCTTCGTAGCTGGAGGCGACGCCCGGAAGGGTGTCCAGCTCGTAGACCGGCGATTCGTTGGAGAGAATCGACAGGAAGATCTCACCGGCCTGGACGGTGCCGCGACGCACGGAAGGCTTGATCTCGCCGTGGGAGATCAGGGAACCGCCGCTGTGCACGGTCACGGTCAGCTCGCCATCGGTGGCCTCGGTGACGTCCTCGGCGAACTGCTTGGTGTTCTTGGTGTGGAAGCTGGCATCGCCATACGGAGTGGCGAGGTTCCACTGTGCCGCGAGTGCCGAGCCACTGAAGGCCAGGGCACCCACTGTCGCCAGCCAGGCGAAGGACTTGACTGTCGGGGTCTTGCGAGTGAGGGAATCGTTGGGCTTACGCATGTCTTGTTCCTCATTATTATTGAATGTTGTCGGCAGACAATTTCATTCTTCAAGCGACGGGCCATCCCGTCCAATCGTTAATTCTGATGCGTAGTATCGATGAAATCTTTCACAGTGTCGTCGCATGAAAGCCTTTGACGATATTGTTAGACCTTGGTCTGACGCTGATCTGATGCGGGGCGGGGCGCGATCAACCCTGACTCAGCGCATGACAGGCGGCCTGATCAGGGATCGGAATGCGCGTGTTGCTGCGAGTAGGTCTCGGCACACTGGCGGCCGAGGCGTGCCACGCTGGCACAGAAATCGGGATAGTTGGCATTGCGCCAGATGGCTTCATAGACCATTGGCGGCAATGGGGTCTTCAGTGGCAGGCGCACCAGTTCGCCGTGGCTGATGACATCCTCCACCGTGGCGACCGGCAGTACGCCGATGCCGAGCCCTTCGCTGCTCATGCGCAGGATGGTCATCAGGGTGCTGGTGCAGTGCACCTTGGGCTGGGTGATGCCCTGTTCCGACAGATAGCTGACCAGCTCGGTATAGGGGCGCGCCTGCTTGCTGAAGGAGATGAATGGCGTGGAGGCGAAGCGCTCGCCATCCTCGGCCAGCTGCCCGGCGAGGGTCGGCGAGGCGAACATGCCCATCTCGAAGGTGCACAGCGGGGTCTGGGTGGCGTAGGGCCCCATGGCGGCGCTGTCCATCGCGAACAGCATGTCGAGATCATTGTCGGCCAGACGCTGATGCAGGGAGGGCGAGATATCGACGGTCATTTCCAGCGTCAGCTTGGGATAGCGTTCGGCCAGCTGGCGCATGAAGGCGGGGAACCAGCTGTTGGCGATGGTCTCGATCACGCCCAGACGCAGGGTGCCTGAGAAGGCGCCTTCTTCCTGAAACAGGCGCATGGCTTCGTCGCGGCCACTGAGCAGGCGCTCGGCGTGGGCGAAGAACTCTCGGCCGCGCAGGGTGGGCTGGATGGGGCGGGTGGCGCGTTCCAGCAGGGATTCGCCGACGGTGGCTTCCAGGCGGTTGATGCGGTCCGAGATGGAGGGCTGGGTCAGGTGAAGCTTGGTCGCGCCCTTGCGGAACGAGCCAAGCCGGACCACCCAGACGAAGGCCTCGAGTTCCTTGAAGTCGAACATGGCAGATGCCCCGTGATGAATCGTGAAGACCGCCCATCTTGCCGCATGCGGCGCGGGGCGTCAGCTTTCATCACGGGGCATGGCCCGCGTCAGGCCGGGCGCGAGCTCTCCCGCTTGCGCGGGTCGCTTACGTCATTTGCGAAACAGCTGGCTCTCGCGGTCCTTGAAGGCCTTGAATTCCAGTGCATTGCCGGTGGGGTCGAGGAAGAACATCGTTGCCTGTTCGCCGGGTTCGCCCTTGAAGCGGATATGGGGCTCGATCTCGAAGGTGACGCCCTCGGCGATGAGGCGGTCCGCCAGTGCCTGCCAGGCGTCCATCTCCAGCACCACGCCGAAGTGCGGCACCGGCACGCCATGGCCATCGACCGGATTGCGGTGCTGAGCGACGGCGCTTGCCGGGTCGGCCAGCGCCGGGTTCAGGTGGCAGACGAACTGGTGGCCATAGAGGTCGAAATCGACCCAGCTGTCGGACGAGCGGCCCTCGGGGCAGCCCAGAAACTCGCCATAGAAGCGGCGTGCCTCGGCGATATCGCGGACCTGGATGGCGAGGTGGAACGGGTCGCTGACGGCCATGGTGAAACTCCTGTTGTTGTTGGGGATTCGGCTGAGCAGAGAATGACTTCAGACCAGCGGTGGGCTGGGTGGCAGGCCCTGAAATCACCGCTCGGCTCGCCCAAGACAGAAGCATGACGCGCTCTGTCGGGCAAGCGATACAGGGCCGGTGCTTTCATGGCGCAAGACGATGAAAGATTTCACCGATATGACGAATCATAAAATACGATTGGATACCAAGGCGGCCCCTTACATAGAGTGGAGGCATAACAACACACAAGATCTGACCTGTGAGGTTCCGCTATGTCCCGCTCTGCTCCCTCCCTCCCCCTGCTCAACTGCGATATGGGCGAAAGCTTCGGCAACTGGAAGATCGGTCTGGATGAAGAAGTCATGCCCTTCGTCGACTGCGCCAATATCGCCTGTGGTTTCCACGCCTCCGACCCCAGCATCATGCGCCGCACCGTGCGTCTGGCGGTCAAGCATGACGTGCGCATCGGTGCGCACCCGGCCTACCCGGACCTGCAAGGCTTCGGCCGTCGCTCGATGGCGTGTTCGCCTGCCGAAGTCGAGGACATGCTGCTCTACCAGATCGGCGCGCTCGATGGCATCTGTCGCGCCGAGGGCACTCGCGTCCAGTACGTGAAGCCGCATGGTGCGCTCTACAACGACATGGCCGCCGACCCGACGCTGCTGCGCGCTGTCATGCAGGCCGTGGTGCGCTATGACGCCAGCCTGCCGCTGATGGTGATGGCGACCGCCAACCCCGCGCCGATGCAGGCGCTGGCCGACGAGATGGGCATCACGCTGTGGTTCGAGGCCTTCGCCGACCGTGCCTATGACTCACGCGGCCATCTGGTGTCGCGTCGTGAGCCGGGCGCCGTGCATCACGACAGCGAGGTGATCATCGCCCAGTCCGTGACGCTGGCGCGTGGTGAAGCGCTGACCGACAGCAGCGGCGGTGATCTGGTGCTGTCCGCCGATACGCTGTGCGTGCACGGTGACAACGCCGAGTCCGTGGCCGCGGTGCGCGCCATCCGTGAAGCCTTCGATACGTTGGCGGGTGCCTGATGGCGGGGGCTGACAGCCACGGCCGTGGCACGTCACCGCAACTGCGCCTCGAGACCGTCGGCATGGACTCGCTGATCATCCGGCTGTTCGATCGCATCGAGGAATCCAACATGGCCTGGGTGCTGGCCGCCGACAGTGCGCTGCGTGAGGCCTTCGGTGCGGCGCTGGTCGATCTGGTGCCGTCCTACACCACGCTGCTGCTGCATTACGATGTGGCCGCGCTGGAAGAAGGCGAGGCGCGTGCCCGCATCCAGGCCGCGCTGGCGGATCTCGCGCCGGGCAGTGGCCAGCAGGGCCAGCTGCATGAAGTGCCCGTCTGGTATGACGACAGTGTCGGGCCGGAGCTGGCGCCGATCGCCGCGCGGCTGGGCATCAGCGTCGAGGCGCTGATCGAGCGTCACGGGGCGCATGACTACTGCGTGTTCGCCCTCGGCTTCGCGCCCGGTTTCGCCTTCATGGGCGTGCTGGAAGAGGCGCTGACCACACCGCGGCTCAAGACGCCGCGTCAGAAGATCGCCCCCGGCAGCGTCGGCATCGCCGACCGTCAGGCCGCCATCTACCCGTCCCGTTCACCCGGCGGCTGGAACATTCTGGGCCGTACGCCCATCACGCTGTTCGGGCGCAACGAGGCCGGTGAACCGTCCAGTCGTTTCATGCCCGGTGATCGCGTGCGCTTTGTCTCCGTGAGCCGAGAGGAATTCGTTCGCCTGGGCGGCGATGTCACCCCGCTGGAGGAACGCGCATGAGCGACGTGAAGACGAAGACGACGCTGCGCGTCGAGCGCAGTGGTGCCCTGGCACTGGTGCAGGACGCTGGCCGTCTGGGTGTGCGTCACCTGGGCGTGACCCAGGGCGGCGCGGCGGACTGGGTGTCACTGGGCTGGGCCAACTGGCTGCTGGGCAACGCCCATGATGCGCCGGGACTCGAGATCACCATGGGCGGCGGCTTGCTGCTCAAGGTCGAGCAGTCCGGCACCCTGGCGCTGTGCGGCGCGGACCTGGCCGCGACCCTCGATGGCGAGGCCCTCGCGCTGGGTCAGGCCTTCGAGGTGACCAGCGGACAGCAGCTCAAGTTCGAGCGTCCCGTCGCCGGGCTGCGTGCCTATCTGGCCTTCCCCGGTGGCCTGGATGTCGCCCCGGTGCTGGGCAGTGCCGCCAGCACGGTGCGCGACGGCCTCGGCGGGCTGGATGGCGAAGGGCGGGCCCTGGCCAGCGGTGATGTGCTGACGGCTGCCAGCAATGAGCTGTCGCTGCGCGAGCTGCCGGCCTCGGCACAGGCATGGCAGCAGTCGCTGGCCGCCAGGGAAGGCGAGGCGCTGGAGTTGCCGCTGGTCGTGGGGGCGCAGATCGCCGAATTCAGTGGCGACAGCCTCTATCGCGCCTTCAACAGCGAATGGGCGGTGGATGGTCGCGCCGATCGCATGGGCGTGCGCCTGACCGGCCCGCGTCTCGAGCGTGAAGGAGCGGGCATGGTGTCCGAGGGTATTCCGCTGGGCGCCGTGCAGGTGCCGGCCGATGGCCAGCCCATCATATTGCTCAATGATCGCCAGACCATCGGCGGCTACCCGCGCCTTGGCGCGCTGACGCCACTGGCCTGCGCACAGCTCGGGCAATGTGTGCCGGGCACCCGGGTGCGACTGGCGGCCGTGACACCGGGTCAGGCGCGTCGTGATCACCTCGAGGTGCTGGCCGGTTGGCAGTCGTGATGCGCCGCAGCGGAGCTTTCAGCTCGACGCCTGCAGGCCAGAGCGTCTAGATCTGAGCGTGCTGACCTGAGCGACTGGATCGAAGCGCGCAGACAAAAAAAGGGCCTCCAAGTGGAGGCCCTTTCGGTTTTCCCGTGAGGGAATCTTTGATGCTGTTGGGAGTGATTGATCAGATCACACCCTTGATGAACAGATTCCCGGAGAAACGTTGCGCGAGCATCGGGAAACGTTGCACTGACTCGTGGGTATCGATGAAACACGAAGCAATGCGGTCATCATGTCGGGCACATTACCCTCACATGCTGACGGGTAACGAACGGCTTATCCCCCGAACGGGACTGTACTGGCAAGAATAACGGTTGAGGCAGGCGGATGCCAGTCATTTGCGAGCGCTGTTTCCTAATTTTTTCCTCGCCGCATCCCTGCGGTGAGTTCTACTGATTCATCGTGCCCTTCACTGTTTGGCAGGACGCTTGCGCAGGCGCCACAGGTGAACCTCCAGCCAGCCGGCTTCCAGGGCCAGCATCAGGTTGCGCTGCATCTGGGAAAAGGCCGGGCCGAACACCAGTTCCGGCGTCAGGCCGCGGGCGGCCAGCATGGCCGGCGAGGGCGCAGGCGCATCATCGCGGTAGGCACCGGGCTGCTCGCTGGTGCTCTCGCGCATGCGCCGCGCCTGCCAGCTCAGTACCTGATCGGTCAGCTCGACATGGGCATCGACCTCGAAGCCACTGCTGGCCATCGCCTCATGCAACTCCTCGCAGCTGGCCAGCTGGTCGCCACGCAGTGACAGCGCCCAGGGCAGTGGCAGGGCAGGGCGCTCGCCAAACGCCTGCGCCTGCACGCTGAGCACCGGCTCGTGCAGCAGGAGATAGCCATCCTGCTCGAGACAGTCATGCCACTGGGTGAGCGTGCTGACCTTGTCGCTCAGATGCACCAGCAGATGCTGGCTGAAGAGGCGATCAAAACGGCGGCCTGATAGTGCCGGATGCAGCTCGGGGTAGCAGGCGTCGCCCTCCAGTACGCGAATCGACTCGCGCAGCCCGGTGGCCCGGTTGAGGGCGATTGCCAGCTCGCAGAGGCTGCTCGAGAGATCCAGCGTGGTGATGTGGTGGTCAGCGCCGGTGTCACGCGACTGGCTGGCAATATGCCGTGCCAGCCCGCCAAGGCCGGCGCCGAGTTCGAGCATCGCCAGCCCCCGCGACTGGGGTTCCAGTCTGGCGAGGGCCAGCAGCTCGCGGGTACCCGTCACGCCCCCCAGATGCAGTTGGTCCAGCCCGGCCAGTGCCATGATCGGCAGTTCGCCGCTCGGGTGGGCATCGATCAGCGTCTCGAGCGCCTCGTCGAGGGCTGCATGATGGTGGCTCGCCGCATAGTGGGCGACCTGCTGACGAGCGCTGCTCAGGTGGCGTGTGGCGGGGGCGTCATCCTCCTCCTCACGTGAGGTGCTCACCTGGCCAGGCCCAGTTCTTGCGTCGCGGCCTCGCGCATCTTGAACTTCTGGATCTTGCCGGTCACGGTCATCGGGAATTCCTCCACGAACTTGATGTAGCGCGGCACCTTGAAGTGAGCGATACGTCCCTGGCAGAACGCCTTGAGCGCCGGTTCATCGAGCTGCTCGCCTTCCTTGAGCTTGACCCACGCCATCACTTCCTCGCCATACCGCTCATCGGGCACGCCGATCACCTGTACGTCCGACACCGCCGGGTGGGTGTAGAGGAAGTCCTCGATCTCGCGCGGATAGATGTTCTCGCCACCGCGGATGATCATGTCCTTGATACGTCCCACGATCGTCACGTAGCCGTCTTCATCCAGCGTAGCGAGGTCGCCGGTATGCATCCAGCGGCCGGCATCGATGGCCTTGGCGGTGGCCTCCGGGTTGTTCCAGTAGCCCAGCATCACGCTGTAACCCCGCGTGCACAGCTCGCCCTTCTCGCCGACTGGCACCACGCGTCCGCTGTCAGGGTCGATGATCTTGATCTCCAGATGCGGGTGCAGGGTGCCGACGGTGGAGACGCGCTTGTCCAGCGGCGCCTCACGCGTGGTCTGCAGGCTGACCGGACTGGTCTCGGTCATGCCGTAGGCGATGGTGACCTCGCGCATGTGCATGCGCTCGATGACCTGGCGCATCACCTCGATGGGGCAGATGGAGCCGGCCATGGTGCCGGTGCGCAGGCTGGTGAGGTCGAATTCGGCGAAGCGCGGGTGTTCGAGTTCGGCGATGAACATCGTCGGCACGCCGAACATCGCGGTGGCGCTCTCCTCGCTGACCGCCTGCAGGGTGGCCAGCGGATCGAAGCCCGCTTCCGGATAGACGATGGCGGCGCCGTGGGTCAGACAGCCCAGATTGCCCATCACCATGCCGAAGCAGTGATAGAGCGGCACCGGCATCACCAGCTTGTCGTGCTCGCTGAGATTCATGCGCTCGGCGACGAAGAAGCCGTTGTTGAGGATGTTGTGGTGCGAGAGGGTCGCGCCCTTGGGGGCGCCGGTGGTGCCGGAGGTGTACTGGATGTTGATCGGGTCATCGAAGGTCAGACTGGCCTGCAGCTCGCCGAGTGTCTCGACGGGGACGCTATCGGCACCGCTGAGCACATCCTGCCAGTTGAGCATGCCGGGCAGGGCATCCTCGGCCTCGAAGCAGATCAGGCGTCTGAGGTCCGGCAGCGCGGCATTGTGAATGCCATCACGGCCGCGGGCCTCCCTGGCCTCAGGGAACAGCTCCTCGAGGATCGCCACATAGTCGGACGCCTTGAAGCGAGACTGGAAGATCAGCGTCGCCGCGCCGGACTGCTTGAGGGCGTAGGCCAGTTCATGGCCACGATAGCTCGGGTTGAGATTGACCAGCACCACGCCGATCTTGGCGGTGGCGTACTGGATCAGCGTCCATTCGGCGCGATTGGGCGCCCAGATGCCGACGCGGTCGCCGCGCTCGATGCCCATCGCCAGCAGGCCGCGCGCCACGCGCTCGACCTCTGCGTGCAGTTCGGCCCAGGTGTAGCGCAGTCCCTGATGGCGACTGATCAGGGCGTCGCGCTCGGGCCAGCGCGCGCAGATGCGGTCGAGGCAATCCCCGATGGTTTCTCCCATCAGTGGGGTGTCGGAGGTAGCGCTGAGATAGCTGGCTGATTGGCTTGCGTGTGCCATTTCGCTGGCAGGCTGGCGTGTGGCGATGGCGTCCTGTGACATGGTGCTTTCCTGTGTCCTTGGTTGTTATTGGTGAGGCAAGGCTTGTCAGGGGGAGCCGCCTCAGGGAGGCGGTGACGCAGTGTTGTCGTTCTTTTCGTTTTTGTCGTCTTGTCGTGAGGTCAGCGGGCGACGCGCTGCTCTCCGGCAGTCTGCTGTCGCCCGCACTCGCGAGGCGCTGGTCAGTTTTCTACTGACGATTCTCTATAGACAGTCTAGTCGCTGTCACTTGTGTAGCCGGCAGTTATATAGCTGCTGCTGGCGCGAGTGGGTTCTGGCGTTGTGGACTCCAATCAGCTCTCGCTGTCGCCGGCCAGGCGAGCGAGGGCTTCGCGGGCACGTGTCTCGACGTCATCCAGCTCGCGCTGCATGGCGGTGAGATCGCGCAGCTGTCGCTCAAGGCCCTCACGCTTTTCGCTCAGGATGCCAAGCAGGCGGGTGAGCTGCTTCTCGCCACCGCCGTCGGCGGCGTCGTAAAGGTCGACCACTTCACGAATCTCGGCCAGCGAGAAGCCCAGTCGCTTGCCGCGCAGGGTCAGCTTGAGACGCACGCGGTCCTTGTCGCGATAGACGCGCGTCTGACCGCGTCGCTCCGGGTGCAGCAGACCTTCCTGCTCGTAGAAGCGGATGGTGCGCGTGGTCACGTCGAAATGGCGTGCCAGCTCGCCGATGCTCCAGGTGCGCTGGGTCGGGCGGATGGCGTCGCTGGTGCTGGTGGTGCTCAGCAGAGACTCCACACCGGTATCGTGTGTCGCGCCATCAGGCGTTGCCCGGGATTTGGGGTCAGGACTTGGGGTCATCATCGTATCTGTCATGGGCGCTGCCGCTCCGGATGCTGTGCGCGCCAAGGAGAGGGGAATGCTCCTTGGCGCAGTGGGTGCCAGCGGCGTCTGGCCGTGAATTTTCTACAGACTAGCATTGTTTACGTTAACGTAAAGGGTAATAGTATTTGCAGCCAACCAAGCAGATGCTAGGTTGAATCAGATCACAGTCTCGGCTTGCCGTTTTCTGCAGAACGTCTTCAGCTCTGCAATGCGGCTCAGCCTGACGACTTCGGCTCTGTTGACACACTGTCTTCCTCCCAATAACAACAGCCACAGGAATGCCACGCCATGTCTTCGACGTCTCTCACGCCCTCTACTGGCTCGCCCTCTACCGGTTCACTGGAGCTGCTGTCACGCCTGCGCGCCGTGGTCGCCGGTGACAGCGCGTCGCTGCTGCTGCCTCAGCTGATCAATGGTCACTTTGTCGAAAGTCGCGCCGATCAGCACTTGAGCGTCACCAACCCGGCCACCAACGGCGAGATCGCCCGCGTGCCCCTGTCACCGCTGAGTGAGCTGGATGAAGCGCTGGACCACGCCGAACAGGCCTTCCAGCGCTGGCGCAACACGCCGGTGCCGACCCGTGCCCGCCTGATGCTCAGCTATCAGCATCTGCTCAAGCAGCATCATGACGAGCTGGCCGAGATCATCTCCCACGAGCTGGGCAAGACCTTCGAGGACGCCAAGGGCGATGTGTGGCGCGGCATCGAGGTGGTCGAGCACGCCGCCAACATTCCCAGCCTGCTGATGGGCGAGACTGTGGAGAACGTCGCCACCGGCATCGACAGCTATTCCGTGACCCAGTCGCTGGGTGTCTGCCTTGGGATCACGCCGTTCAACTTCCCCGCCATGATACCGCTGTGGATGTTCCCGCTGTCCATCGCCTGTGGCAATGCCTTCGTGCTCAAGCCGTCCGAGCAGGTGCCGCTGACCACGCTGCGGCTGGCGGAGCTGTTCATGGAAGCGGGTGCCCCCGAAGGCATCCTGACCGTGGTGCAGGGCGGGCGCGACCAGGTCAATCATCTGCTCGCCCACGAGATTCCGCGCACCGTCAGCTTCGTCGGCTCGGTGCCGGTGGGTCAGCACATCTATCGCACCGCCACCGACAACCTCAAGCGCGCCCAGTGCTTCGCCGGCGCCAAGAATCACATGGTGATCATGCCGGACGCCCCGGCCGACCAGGTCGTCAACGCGCTGGTCGGTGCCAGTGTCGGCGCAGCGGGTCAGCGTTGCATGGCGATCTCGGTGGCGGTCTTCGTCGGTGATTCGAAGGCCTTGATCGAGCGGGTGCGCGACGCGCTGGCCGAGGTGCGCCCGGGCGCCTGGGATGACAAGGGCGCCAGCTACGGGCCGCTGATCTCGCCGCAGGCGCTGGAGCGCGTGACCGGCTGGATCCAGCAGGGCGAGCAGGAAGGTGCCGAGCTGCTGCTGGATGGTCGCGGCGTCTCGGTGGCGGGCTATCCCGATGGCAACTGGCTGGGGCCGTGTCTGTTCTCCAAGGTGACGCCGGAAATGGTGCTCTATCGCGAGGAGATCTTCGGGCCGGTGCTGTGCTGCATGGGGGCGGCGGATCTGTCTGAGGCCATCGAGCTGATCAACAACAACCCCTATGGCAACGGCACCTCCATCTTCACGCGCTCCGGCGGCGCGGCGCGGCGCTTCCAGAACGAGATCGCGGTCGGTCAGGTCGGCATCAACGTGCCGATTCCGGTACCGCTGCCGTTCTTCTCCTTCACCGGCTGGCGCGGCAGCTTCTTCGGTGATCTGCATGCCTATGGCAAGCAGGCGGTGCGCTTCTATACCGAGACCAAGACGGTGACGGCGCGCTGGTTCGACGATGCGCCGGCCGAGGGCAATCAGCCCAACTTCTCGATCCAGATGCGCTGAGGGTTCTCTTTACAAGGCCGCTGAGGGCTCTCTTCACAAGACCGTTGAGGGCTCTTTTCACAAGACCGCTGAGGGCTCTTCAGATGCGCTGATGGCTCCTCAGGTGCGCTGAGCCGCTTTGACAGGCCCGGGCGATAGACCCGGGCCGACAGAACAAGGACAACAGGAGGCAGCTGCATGAACTTTTCGCTGACCGATGACCAGCGTGCCCTCCAGGAGGGGGCGCGTGCCTTCGCGGATGCCGAGCTTGCCCCGCATGCCGCCGAGTGGGACGCCACGGCCCACTTCCCCATCGAGACACTTCGCAAGGCGGGCGAGGCCGGCTTCATGGGGCTTTACGTCCCCGAGGAGCACGGCGGCCTTGGCCTGCCACGCCTCGACAGCTCCATCATTCTCGAGCAGCTGGCGACCGGCTGCATCTCGACCACTGCCTACATCACCATCCACAACATGGTGGGCTGGATGATCGCCAGTTTCGCCACGGACAGCTGCCGCGAGCAGTGGGTGCCGGCGATGGTGGCAGGCGACAAGCTCGGTTCCTACTGCCTGACCGAGCCGGGCAGCGGCAGTGATGCCGCCAGCCTGCGCACCCGCGCCGAGCGTGAGGGCGATGACTACTATCTGAGTGGCTCCAAGATGTTCATCTCCGGTGCCGGCGCCACGGACGTGCTGGTGGTGATGGCGCGTACCGGCGAGCCGGACAGCGGCGCGGCGGGTATCTCGGCCTTCGTGGTACCGGCTGACGCCGAGGGCATCAGCTACGGCAAGAAGGAAGACAAGATGGGCTGGAACAGCCAGCCGACCCGGCTGGTGAGCTTCGATCGCGTGCGGGTTGCGGCGGTCAATCGTCTGGGCGAGGAGGGCGAGGGCTTTCGCTTCGCGATGAAGGCGCTGGATGGCGGTCGCATCAACATCGCCACCTGCTCACTGGGCGCGGCCCAGAAGGCGCTGGAGCTGTCGCGGGATTATCTCGGCGAGCGCAAGCAGTTCGGACGCGAGCTGGCCCAGTTCCAGGCCCTGCAGTTCAAGCTGGCCGACATGGCCACCGAACTGACCGCGGCGCGCACCCTGGTGCGGCTGGCGGCCTTCAAGCTCGATGAGGGTGACGCCGAGGCCAGCGCCCACTGTGCGATGGCCAAGCGCTTCGCCACCGACATGGGCTTTGAGGTCTGCAATCAGGCACTTCAGCTGCATGGCGGCTACGGTTATATCCGCGAGTACCCGTTGGAGCGGCTGGTGCGTGACACCCGTGTGCACCAGATTCTGGAAGGCACCAACGAGATCATGCGTCTGATCATCGCGCGGCGTCTTCTGACGCCGGGCATGATCGAGTCGCTGGCGTAACGCCGCCTCCACTTCAATTCGTCATTGGTTACCATCTTTCAGGGAGTTACATGATGTCATCCAGTCAAGGGCCATGCCTCGTTCTCGAGAAGGATCGTCATATCGCCCGGGTCACCATCAACAACCCGCCGGCCAACACCTGGACGGAAGCGTCCTTGATCGAGCTGGAGCAGCTGCTCGACGAGCTGGAGGGCGATGGCAGCATAAGTGCGGTGGTGATCACCGGTGAGGGCGACAAGTTCTTCTCCGCCGGCGCTGATCTCAAGACCTTCGCCGATGGTGACAAGGGCGTCGCCGCTACCATGGCGCGTCGTTTCGGGCTGGCCTTCGAGCGGCTGGCCAACTTCCCGGGCGTGACGATCGCCGCCGTCAACGGCTACGCGATGGGCGGCGGACTAGAGTGCGCGCTGGCCTGTGACATGCGCATCGTCGAGCGGCAGGCCAGGCTGGCACTGCCGGAGGCCAAGGTGGGGCTGTTGCCGTGTGCGGGCGGCACCCAGCACCTGCCGTGGCTGGTCGGCGAAGGCTGGGCCAAGCGCATGATCCTGTGTGGTGAACAGGTGGATGCCGAGACCGCCGGTCGCATCGGGCTGGCGGAAGAGGTGGTCGAGACCGGCCAGAGCTTCGAGCGCGCACTGGCGATCGCCGAGAGCGTCGCCAACCAGAGCCCGAGCGCGGTGGCACGCTGCAAGGCGTTGATCATGTCGTCACGCCATCGCGGCATGAGCGATGGCCTGCGCATGGAGCGCGAGCTGTTCGTCGAGCTGTTCGATGACCCCAACCAGAAGGAAGGCGTGAGCGCCTTCCTCGAGAAGCGCGCCCCGCAGTGGGTCTCGCGTCAGGAAGAGGTGAAGGGAGGAGGGCGCTCATGAGCCAGATAGAAGGTGTCACCGCCAAGGCCACGACCGATGTCGAGGCACCCGTGGTGTTCGAGACGCGTCGCGCCCGCGACGGCAAGCAGCTGGGAATCGTGCGCCTGAATGCGCCGCGCTCGCTGAATGCGCTGTCGCTGGCCATGATCGAGCGCATCGAGGCACAGCTGGATGCCTGGGAGCTGGACAGCAGCATCGCCATGGTGTGGCTGGAAGGCGCCGGCGAGCGTGCGCTGTGTGCCGGTGGCGATATCGTGGCGCTCTATCAGGCGATGACCACGGCGCCTGCCAGCGAAGGCGCAGACCCCCTCGAGGCGCTGGATGATTTCTTCGCCACCCGCTACTTCACCGCCGAATACCGGCTCGATCACCGCCTGCATACCTTCCCCAAGCCGCTGCTGGTGTGGGGTGGCGGCATCGTGATGGGTGGCGGCATGGGGCTGTTCGCCGGCGGCTGTGAGCGCGTGGTCACCGAGAGTTCGCGACTGGCGATGCCGGAAGTCAGCATCGGCCTGTACCCGGATGTCGGTGCCAGCTGGCTGCTCAATCGCCTGCCGCGTGGTATCGGAGAATATCTCGGCGCGACCGGTGCGCAGCTGAATGCCCGCGATGCGCTGGATCTGGGGCTTGCGACACGCCTGATTCCCGATGAGCAGCGCGAGGCGCTCAAGCAGGCGTTGTGCGAGGGAGAGTTCGGCCGTCACCCGTCGCGTCATCTGAGCCAGGTGCTGAGCGATTTCGAGCGTCGTGAACTGGCACCGCCGGGGCAGGTGCTGCCGCTCTTCGATCACCTTCAGCAGCTGGTCGCCGGGCGTGAAGTGCTGAAGGCCTGCCAACGAATCATCGATGATCCCCAGGCGCGCAGTGACTGCAATGCGTGGCTGAATGCCAACCGCGAGCGCCTGCTGGCCGGCTGCCCCAGTTCACCGCATCTGGTATTTCGCATGCTGGCACGCCATCGCCACTCCTCGCTGGCGGAGGCCTTCCGTGACGAGCTGACCCTGTCGGTGCGCTGCTGCATGGGCACCGAGCTTGCCGAAGGGGTGCGCGCCCTGCTGATCGACAAGGACAAGCAGCCGCAGTGGGCCTATGCCTCGATCGCCCAGGTCTCCGAGGAATACATCGACGGCTTCTTCGCGCCGCTGTGGGAAGAGGATGAGCATCCGCTGATGGACCTCTGAACACGCTTTTCAGTACAGGCGGCAGGCGCGGCCATGTCGCCGGACGCCAATGACAACAAGAATCTGTTCACAAGGAAGCATTGCCATGACATCCATCGGTTTCATCGGACTCGGCAACATGGGCGGGCCCATGGCGCTCAATCTGGTCAAGGCTGGCCATGCGGTAAGGGTCTTCGATCTGGTCGAATCGGCCATGAGCGAACTGGTCGAGGCGGGCGCCACCCGCGCAGCATCCCCCGAAGAGGTCATCGAGGGTGTCGAGGTGTTGATCAGCATGCTGCCGGCCGGTCAGCACGTGCGAAAGCTCTATCTGGGCGACAAGGAAGACGGTGCGGGTGGCCTCCTGGCCACGCTCGACGCCTCGGTGCTGGTGATCGACGCCTCGACCATCGCGCCGGATGACGCCCGTCTGGTCGCGCGCCACGCCGCCGAGCGTGGCATCACCTTCATGGATGCCCCGGTGTCCGGCGGGGTCGGTGGCGCGCGTGCCGGTACGCTGAGTTTCATCGTCGGCGGCGAGGCCGACGGCTATGCGCGTGCCGAGCCGCTGCTGGAAGTGATGGGCAAGAATCTGTTCCACGCAGGCCCTGCCGGCAGCGGCCAGGTCGCCAAGATCTGCAACAACATGCTGCTGGGCATCCTGATGAGCGGCACCGCCGAGGCGCTGGCGCTGGGGGTCAAGAACGGACTGGACCCGGCCGTGCTCTCGGAGGTGATGAAGCAGTCATCCGGCGGCAACTGGGCGCTCAACGTCTACAATCCCTGGCCCGGCGTGATGGAAGCCGCGCCGGCCTCCAATGATTATCAGGGCGGTTTCCTGGTCGATCTGATGACCAAGGATCTTGGCCTTGCCTGGGAGATGGCGCTGGGCTCGAAATCGGCGGTGCCAATGGGCTCCCAGGCGCGTAATCTGTTCGTCCAGCATGCAGCCCAGGGCGCAGGACGCCTCGATTTCTCGAGCATCCAGCGCTTCTATCGCTGTGGCGAGGCGGATGCGTGAGCTGTCACGCCGCCAGCCGCTGACATGCACCCCGAGGACAACATCATCTGCAAGGAGCACCCCATGATTCGACCGGTCAGTGAGCTGGTGGCCGCCGCCGAGACGGAGATCGAGACCCTGTCGCCCCGCGAGCTGCGCGAGGCGCTGGAAGAGGCCCGCGCCGGCGGCACGCCTCTGACGCTGGTGGACATCCGCGATGTGCGTGAGTTGGAGCGGGAAGGGCGCATCCCCGGCGCCATCCATGCGCCGCGCGGCATGCTGGAGTTCTGGGTCGACCCGGCCTCGCCCTATCACCGCGCCGACTTTGCGCGCGAAGGGCGCTATGTGCTGTTCTGCGCCGGTGGGCTGCGCTCGGCGTTGGCCACCAAGTCGCTCAAGGACATGGGGTTCGGGCCGGTGGCCCATCTGGGTGGCGGCTTCGCGGCCTGGCGTGAGGCGGGCGGAGAGGTCGTCTCGCCCTTCATGCAGGGCAACTGACGCAGCGCGGGGCTGCTCGGCGCGATCCGGCGTTGCCCCTCACCTGACACGCTGATGCTTTACACTGTTCGGCCCCGCTGGCGCCTCGCCGGTCGGGGTCGTTTTCTGTCCGGAGCCTGTATGTCTGACCCTGATACCCCTGCCACCCCCAAACGTGCCTCGTCTCGGCGTGGCACGCGCGATCTGGTGCGTGACCCGATCGCCTCGACGCTGGCGCGCATGACGGGGCCGGTGATCGGCGGCATCGTCACCATGATGCTGTTCAACCTGGTGGATGCCTGGTTCATCGCCCAGCTGGGCACGCCGGAGCTGGCGGCGGTGACCATGACCTTCCCGGTCACCTTCGGCGTGATCAGCATCGCCATCGGTCTGTCCATCGGCACCACCGCCGTGGTGGGGCGGCGGCTGGGGCGAGGTGAGCTCGAGACTGTCAAGGCGCGCACCACGGATTCCAGTCTGCTGGGGCTGCTGCTGGGGCTGGTGATGCTGGTGCTGGGGCTTGCCAGCATCGAGCCGCTGTTCGGGCTGCTGGGGGCCGATGACACCCTGATGCCGCATATCCGCGACTACATGCAGGTGTGGTATTTCGGCGCGCCCTTCGTGTTGCTGCCGCGCGTGCTGGGCAGCGTGCTGCGCGCCGAGGGCAATACGCTGGTGCCCTCGCTGGTGATGGCGGCGGCGGGGGTGCTCAATGCGCTGCTCGACCCGCTGCTGATCTTCGGCATCGGTGACTGGCAGGGCATGGGCGTGGCGGGGGCGGCACTGGCCACGGTGCTGTCATGGCTGGCGATGACGCTGGGCTTGCTGGCATTGCCACTGCTGCGCGCGCGACTCGATTTTCGGCACCTGAGCGTGACGCGGCTGGTGACGTCATGGCGCGAGGTCGGGGCGATCGGCCTGCCTGCCGCGCTGACCAGCGTGATGACGCCGATTGCCACCGCGCTGGTCACGCGTATCGTCAGTCAGCATGGTCACGCGGCGGTGGCGGCTTACGGTATCGGCTCACGCATCGAGTCGCTGGCGCTGATTCTGGTGCTGGCGCTGTCCATGACGCTGTCGCCCTTCATCAGCCAGAACGATGGTGCCGGCCAGCAGAAGCGCGTGTGGCGCGCCATCCACGGCGTGCTGGCCTTCATTCTCGTCTGGCAGCTGGTGGTCTGGTTGGGGCTCGGGCTGGGCGGAGAGTGGATCGCGGCGCGTTTCGCCGAGAGTCAGGAGGTCGCGGGACTGGTCAGCACCTATCTGTGGCTGATACCCGCCGCCCTCGGGGCCCAGGGCGTGATCATTCTCGCCAATTCCAGCCTCAATGCGCTGCACAAGCCGCGCCGCGCGATGATGCTCTCGCTGGTGCGTCTGTTCGCCTTGCTGGTGCCGCTGGCCTGGCTGGGCGGCGCCCTGTATGGCGTGATCGGCATCTTTGCCGGGGTGGCGACAAGTTACCTGTTGATGGGCGGCATCAGTTATCTGGCGCTACGCTCGGTCCTCAGGCAGCGCGGCTGAGCCTGGTAGCGAGAGACAATCGTCGTGACGAAAAAAAGCCGCCGTGACCCGAGAGGGTACGGCGGCTTTTTCATGTCTGGCTTTCAGCGCCTTGGGCTTTGTTTACCAGTGCCTTAGGCGTCTTCGTACTTGCACAGGTAGGCGGATTCGACCGTGGTGCGCACCTCGAAGCTCTGGTTGGCTTCGACGATGAAGCTTTCACCGGCGGCGAGCTGATACCATTCTTCCGCGCCCGGCAGCAGTACCTGCATGTCGCCGCTGATCAGGGTCATGTATTCGCGTTGGCTGGTGGCGAACACGAATTCGCCGATGGCCATCACGCCGACCGTGGCAGGAAGATCTGCGCTCTGGAAGGCGATGGAGGCCACCTGGCCGTCGAAGTAGTGGTTGGTGTTGAACATGGGAGGATTTCCTGGGTGAGTAGCGCTGTTGTTGTGGTCGATGTCTGTCGTCGTGGTCGACGTGTGTTGTTGTGTTCGACTTGTGATGATCTGGCGTCGGGGTCAGCGCGGTGAGAATCGGCGTGCCAGGCCGGTCTCGGCGATCATGCGTGTCGAGATCTCTTCGATCGAGAAACGCGTGGTATCGATGTAGGGCACCTTGGAGCGGCGGAAGAGCGCCTCGGTCTGCTCGACTTCCTGCAGACACTGGTCGATCGAGCAGTAGCGGCTGTTGGGGCGACGCTCGGTGCGGATGGCGGCCAGACGACGCGGGTCGATGGTCAGCCCGAACAGCTTGTGACGGTATTGCGCCAGTGAGGCGGGCATCTTGAGGGTGCCGGACTCGTCCAGGTCATCCTCGGTCAGCGGGTAGTTGGCCGCGCGGATACCGAACTGCAGCGCCAGATACAGCGAGGTCGGGGTCTTTCCGCAGCGTGAGACGCCGATGAGGATGACGTCGGCCTTGTCGTATTGATGCGTGCGCGCGCCATCATCGTTGTCGAGGGCGAAATGCACCGAATCGATGCGATTCATGTAGACGTCGTCCTGCCCGATGGAGTGGGTCTTGCCGACGCTGTAGGACGAGTGGGTGTCCAGTTCCTCTTCCAGCGGCTTGAGGAAGGTCGAGAAGATGTCGACCTTGAAGCCGGAGGATTCGGAGATGATGTCGCGGATGTTCTGGTCGACGATGGTGTCGATGATGATCGGGCGCTCGCCGTCATTGGCATGCGCGCTCTCGATGGCCTTGACCAGTGCCGTCGCCTTTTCGGCCGAATCGATGTAGGGCTTGGTCACCATGCGGATGTCGGTATTCTCGAACTGGGCGAGCAGACTGCGTCCCAGTGTCTCGGCGGTGATGCCGGTGCCATCGGAAATGAAGAAGGCGGTTCGGGTCATGACGGGCACTCGTGAAGAACGAATCGAAGACACCAGCCCGCTCAGGCTGTTGCCCCGTGAAGACCCCAAGTGTCGGTGTTCACTGTCGAGCTTGCAATATCCGGCACAGGGCCAGTGGCGCGATATGAGAAATCCCGTGTTCCCGTTCTCTAAAAAAGCGCCTCATGACTACATTCCTGTAGCGGCCGTTCCTGGCTTGTCGACATGTTCGCCGACGATGGCGACATAACGTCTGAAACAGGCTCAGGGTTGTAGTCCTCCTCCACTGACTAGCCGGTTAGACCAATGGCTAATACTAGAGAGAGCTTGTTAGGGTGGCGTCATTGCTGAACGGAAGGCGGTTCATCGTCCTCCATCGGTCATTCGTTTCCATCCATTGGTACCAGGGGGTTCCCTTGTCACAGCAAGCCACATCCGAATACGTCGTCGATTTCGATCAGCTCGGCATGAACGATGTTGATCGCGTTGGCGGCAAGAACGCCTCGCTCGGTGAGATGATCTCCAATCTGGCCGATGCCGGTGTCACCGTGCCCGGCGGCTTTGCGACTACCTCCTATGCCTATCGCGAGTTTCTGGCCCACGAAGGCCTCGACAAGCGTATCAATGCCGCCCTCGATGCCCTCGATGTGGACGACGTGGTCGAACTGGCGCGCGTCGGTGCCGAGATTCGTCAGTGGATCATCGACACTCCGCTGCCGCCGGCCTTCGAAGCCGAGATGGAACGTGCCTATGCCGAGCTTCAGGCCAGGCACCCGAACCTGAAGGTCGCCGTGCGTTCTTCCGCTACCGCGGAAGATCTGCCGGATGCCTCCTTCGCCGGTCAGCAGGAAACCTTCCTCAACATCGAAGGCTTCGACAACATCAAGCGTGCGGTTCACGAGGTGTTCGCGTCACTGTTCAACGACCGCGCCATCTCCTACCGCGTGCACAAGGGCTTCGATCACTCACTGGTCGCGCTGTCTGCCGGCGTACAGAAGATGGTGCGCTCCGAGACGGCCGCTTCCGGCGTGATGTTCACCCTGGACACCGAATCCGGCTACCGCGACGCCGTCTTCGTCACCGGCTCCTGGGGTCTGGGCGAGACCGTGGTGCAGGGCGCGGTCAATCCTGACGAGTTCTACGTCCACAAGACCACGCTGGCCGCCGGCCGCCCGGCGGTACTGCGCCGCAACCTGGGCTCCAAGCTGATCAAGATGGTCTACACCGACGACACCAGTGCGGGTCGCTCCGTCGAGACCGTCGACGTGCCGGTGCCGGACCGTCACCGTTTCTGCATCAGCGATGCCGATGTCGAGGCACTGGCGCGCCAGGCCATGATCATCGAGAAGCACTACCAGCGTCCGATGGACATCGAATGGGCGCGTGATGGCGACGACGGCAAGCTCTACATCGTCCAGGCGCGTCCGGAAACGGTCGTCAGCCAGGAAGAGGGCGGCAACCTCGAGCGCTTCCAGCTGCGCGAGAAGGGACGCACTCTGGTCACCGGGCGTGCCATCGGTCAGCGTATCGGTCAGGGCGCGGTGCGCGTGATCGACAACCCGGAGCAGATGGACAAGGTGCAGGTCGGCGACGTGCTGGTCACCGACATGACCGATCCGGACTGGGAGCCGGTCATGAAGCGTGCCTCCGCCATCGTCACCAATCGTGGCGGACGTACCTGCCACGCGGCGATCATCGCGCGTGAGCTGGGCATTCCGGCCGTGGTCGGCTGTGGCGACGCGACCTCGGTGCTGGCCGAAGGCCGCGAAGTGACGGTCTCCTGCGCCGAAGGCGATACCGGTCACGTCTATGACGGTATCCTCAACTTCGATCGCACCGTCACCAGCGTCAACGAGATGCCGGAGATTCCGTTCAAGATCATGATGAACGTCGGCAACCCGGACCGCGCCTTCAGCTTCTCGCGTCTGCCGAATGCCGGCGTGGGTCTGGCGCGTCTCGAGTTCATCATCAACCGCATGATCGGCGTGCACCCCAAGGCGCTGCTCGACTACGCCACCCTGCCCATCGATCTGCAGCAGACCATCGATGCGCGCACCGCCGGCTACGCAAGCCCGGTCGACTTCTACGTCGACAAGCTGGTCGAGGGCATCTCCACCCTGGCAGCCGCCTTCCATCCGCAGAAGGTCATCGTGCGCATGTCGGACTTCAAGTCCAACGAGTACGAGAACCTGATCGGCGGCAAGATGTACGAGCCGGGCGAAGAGAACCCGATGCTGGGCTTCCGTGGCGCCTCGCGCTACGTGTCCGATACCTTCCGCGACTGCTTCGATCTGGAATGCCGCGCCCTCAAGCGCGTTCGTGACGAGATGGGGCTGACCAACGTCGAGATCATGGTGCCCTTCGTGCGTACCACCGGCGAGGCGGAGCAGGTCATCAAGCTGCTGGGCGAGAATGGTCTGGTACGTGGCGAGAACGGCCTGCGCGTCATCATGATGTGCGAGCTTCCGACCAACGCGCTGCTGGCGGATCAGTTCCTCGAGCACTTCGATGGCTTCTCCATCGGGTCCAACGACCTGACCCAGCTGACCCTGGGGCTGGATCGTGACTCCGGCATCGTCGCTCACCTCTTCGATGAGCGTAATCCGGCGGTCAAGCAGCTGATGTCGATGGCGATCCGTGCCTGCAAGGCGCAGGGCAAGTACGTCGGTATCTGTGGTCAGGGCCCGTCGGACCATCCGGAGCTGGCCAAGTGGCTGATGGAAGAGGGCATCGACAGCGTCTCCCTCAACCCGGATTCCGTGCTGGAAACCTGGTTCATGCTGGCGGACAAGGAGCTGGTGTAACCCAGGCTTCCCAGGATGGTGACCTGACGCGCTGAGGCGCAGACGGTCGTTGTCACCCAGGGCGCCCATCGCACTCAATGTGCGGTGGGCGCTTCTCGTTTCGTGCCTGAAACCTGAATGATTGGTCGGTTCAGGCATTAGACCTATGGGGGAGAAAACAGCACGAAGACGTCAGTTAGTAACAAATGGCAACAAAATGATCTCGATTACGCGACTAAATGATTATCTTTCTACCTTATGTAAAAAAGGCAGTCATTTACAATCCCAGCCACCCCGCTGATCACAATATCCATGGTGGCAATGAATCCATGGTGACTATGACGGCAGGCCTCACCGGTAGCCAGCACTGCGGTGGCACGCAACAACCGACCTTTCAGACACAATCCAAGGTAGTCGTAACGTGAAACAGTCTTTATGGAAAAACATCGGCGTCCAGGTAGTCATCGCCATGATCCTGGGTGCAGGTGTCGGGGCGTACATGGGCGAAGACGCCTCGATGTTCGCGCCTCTGGGTGAGCTGTTCATTCACCTGATCAAGATGCTGGTCGTGCCGCTGATCGCGGTCTCCATCGTGTCGGGAGCCGCCAATCTGGGCGACAGCCCTTCTGCCGGCAAGATCGGTATCTCCACCTTCGCCTTCTTCATGCTGACCTCTGCCGTGGCCGTGATGCTGGCGCTGGTGATGGGGCATGTCTTCCAGCCGGGCAGCGGAGTGGACCTGGAAAGCGCCAAGGGCATGTTCTCCAATGCCTACGCTGACAAGGGCAGCGTACCGGGCGTGATGGACACCATTCTGGGCATGGTGCCGACCAATATCTTCGGTGCACTCACCGATGCCAATATCCTGCAGATTCTGGTGTTCTGCCTGTTCCTCGGCATTGGCCTGTCCAAGACCGGTGAGCGTGGCAAGCCGCTGATCGAAGGCCTGAACACCGTCATCGAAGCCTTCGTGTGGATGATCAACGTGGTGATGCTGATCGCGCCGATCGGCGTCTTCGGCCTGATGGCGGACGCCGTCGGCACCTTCGGCTTCGATGTACTGACGCTGGTGATGAAGCTGTTCCTCGTCTACATGGGCGCCATCCTCATCTACGGCTTCGTGTTCTATCCGCTGGTGGTCAAGTTCGGCTCTGACGTGCCGCTGGGCCGCTTCATGTCCGCGATGAAGAAGCCGCAGGCCGTCGCGCTGTCCACGGCGTCTTCCATGGCGACCCTACCGGTCAACATGGAAGTCTGCGAGAAGGAGCTGGGCCTCAAGAACGCCACCTCTGCCTTCGTGCTGCCGCTGGGCGCGACCATCAACATGAGCGGCAATGCCATCTATTACGGGCTGGTGGCGATGTTCTTCGCCCAGGTCTTCAATGTCGACCTCGGCTTCTCCGCCTACGCCGCCATCGTGTTCACCGCGACTCTGGGTGCCATCGGTCAGGCCGGTGTGCCGGGGCCGTCGTTCCTGGTGGTCGCCGTGCTGCTGGCTGCCGGTATCCCCATCGAAGGCCTGCCGCTGCTGTTCGCACTGGATCGTATCTTCGACATGACGCGCACCGCGCTCAACATCACCGGTGACGCTGCCTGCGCCGCCGTGGTGGACCGCTTCGCGCGTGCCGATGATGCGGCTGCGGCCTCTCAGGCCAGTGCTCAGGCCGGCTCACAGACCGCTGAGCCTGCCAGCACTCGCTGAGTCCGCGACGCTGAACGCGAAACGCCCCCGCAACCTGCCTGGTTGCGGGGGCGTTTTCATTGCGGCGTGCACCGCGGCGCGAGACGGCGACTCAGGGAGTCGGCTGGGTACGGATCAGCGCTTCCTTGGCGGTGATGACGCCATTGTTGTCGGCGTAGAGATAGTCGCCCGGCACGATGGTGACGCCGGCGAAGGTGACCGGGATATCGCGCTGGCCTTCGCCGCGCTTGATGCTGGGGCGCGGGTAGCAGCCCAGTGCCTGCACGCCGAGATTGGTGGCGTGGATCTCATCCACATCGCGGATGCAGCCATACATGATCACGCCGGCCCAGCCACTCTTGGCGGCCTGCTCGGCGAGCATGTCGCCCAGCATGGCGCAGCGCATCGAGCCGCCGGCATCGACGACCAGGACGCGGCCTGCGCCGGGCTCCGCGACGGCTTCCTTGACCAGCGAGTTGTCCTCGAAGCACTTGATGGTCACGACTTCGCCGCCGAAGGACTCGACGCCGCCGTAGTTGATGAACAGTGGCTCGAGCACCTGCACGTCGGGGAACTCATCGCAGAGGTCGGGGGTGGAGATGGGATGCGTCATGTCGGATTCCTTGTGCTGGGCGGCCGGGGCAGGCCGCTTGAGGGACGGAGCGCTTTGATTGCTGCAATGCCACAACTCCGAGAATGCCCGATACGCCAAGGCTTTGCATCTGTGCGAAGGGCTAAGCGGGCCTCGGGCACGCGCAAGCGGGGGGAGCGGGAAGGTCACGAGGACATGTTGCTGACTGGCGACGTCACAAGTAGTCAAAACACCACTCTTGAAACACTGTTCTATATCTACCACGATGCTCCTGCAACCCATGACAGGCGCGGTCTTGCCGTCAGTACCTGGCCGGCAGCTGCCTGTGCCGCCCATTGGATCAAGGAGCAATACATGAGCAAGTCACGTCTTCTGGCCGCCCCGTTGGCTACCGTTTCCTTCGCCGCGCTCGCTCTGGCGCTCAGTGGTCACGCTCAGGCGGCAGGCAATGCCAACGAAGGGCTCTACATCGGCGCCGGTACCGGCTTCTCCAGCCTTGAGAACGATGATTCCGATGAGGCCGGTGACTTCATCGAATCCGGCAGCGATGACTTCGATGTCGATGATGACGACAACGTCTACAAGGCCTTCGTGGGCTATCAGTACAATCCGTACTTCGCCACCGAGGCCTTCTACACCGACCTGGGGACTGTCCAGCTCAAGGGCAATGACTTCAGCAATACCGATCTCGAGTCCAAGGCCTACGGTGTCAACGTGGTGGGTATCCTGCCCATCGGTCAGTACTTCTCGCTGTTCGCCAAGGCGGGGATGGCGAAGTGGGAAACCGATGTCGATGGCAATCTGGGCAATTCCAGCGTCGATCTGAAGGACAACGACGGCTTTGATCCGGTCTATGGTGCCGGTGCACAGGTCAATCTGGACCCGTTCCTGATTCGTGCCGAGTACGAGCGCTATGACTTCGACAGCGATTATCAGGTGGATGCCTTCACCGCCTCGGTCGGCTACAAGTTCTGAGGCAGGGCGCTTGCGCCCAGCGAGCTTGTCGCAGGCATGAAAAAACGGGCCGTCCCTTGAGGGGCGGCCCGTTTCGTTGTCTGGCATGACGCCAATTGGCATGACGCCAATGCTGCTGTCAGAGGGGAGTCATGCAGTGGCACATGACTCCCCGCCTGATCAGGCTTCCTGGGTGACCGGGATCACGTTGGAAGCGGCGTTCTGGAACTCTTCGATCTCATGGAAGTTCAGGTAGCGATAGATCTCGCCCGCCATGGCATCGAATTCGCCCATGTAGCCCTGATATTCCTCGACGGTCGGCAGACGACCGACCACGGCCGCGATGGCCGCAAGCTCGGCAGACGCCAGGAAGACGTTGGCGCCGTCGCCCAGACGGTTCGGGAAGTTGCGCGTGGAGGTGGACACCACGGTGGACTTGGCGGCCACACGTGCCTGGTTACCCATGCACAGTGAGCAGCCCGGCATTTCCATGCGCGCGCCGGCACGGCCGTAGATGCCGTAGTAGCCTTCCTCGGTCAGCTGGTGCTGGTCCATCTTGGTCGGCGGTGCCAGCCACAGCTTGGTCTTCAGGCTACCGGCCGGCTGCTTCTCGAGCAGCTTGCCTGCGGCGCGGAAGTGACCGATGTTGGTCATGCACGAGCCGATGAAGACTTCGTCGATCTTCTGACCGGCGACGTCGGACAGCAGACGGGCATCGTCGGGGTCGTTCGGCGCGCACAGCACCGGCTGGTCGATCTCGGCGAGGTCGATCTCGATGATCTCGGCGTATTCCGCGTCCTTGTCGGCACGCATCTGGCTCGGGTTGGCCAGCCACTCTTCCATGCCCGCGATACGACGCTCGATGGTACGGGCATCGCCGTAACCGTTGGCGATCATCCACTTGAGCAGGGTGATGTTGGAGGTCAGGTACTCGGTCACGCTCTCGTCGGACAGCGTGATGGTACAACCGGCGGCGGAACGCTCGGCAGAGGCGTCGGACAGCTCGAAGGCCTGTTCGGCTGTCAGATCTTCCAGACCTTCGATTTCCAGAATGCGGCCAGAGAAGGCGTTCTTCTTGTTGGCCTTGTCGACGGTCAGCAGGCCCTGCTTGATGGCGTACAGCGGGATGGCGTGGACCAGGTCACGCAGGGTGATGCCCGGACGACGTTCACCCTTGAAGCGCACCAGGATGGATTCCGGCATGTCCAGCGGCATCACGCCAGTGGCGGCGGCGAAGGCCACCAGGCCAGAACCCGCCGGGAAGGAGATGCCCATCGGGAAGCGGGTGTGGGAATCACCACCGGTGCCAACGGTGTCCGGCAGCAGCATGCGGTTCAGCCACGAGTGGATGATGCCGTCGCCCGGACGCAGGGAGACGCCGCCGCGGTTCATGATGAAGTCGGGCAGGGTGTGGTGAGTCTCGACGTCGACCGGCTTCGGGTAGGCAGCGGTGTGGCAGAAGGACTGCATCACCAGGTCGGCCTGGAAGCCCAGACATGCCAGATCCTTCAGCTCGTCGCGGGTCATCGGGCCAGTGGTGTCCTGGGAGCCGACGGTGGTCATCTTCGGCTCGCAGTACATGCCCGGACGCACGCCTTCCAGGTTGCAGGCCTTGCCGACCATCTTCTGTGCGAGGGTGAAGCCCTTGCCGGTGTCCTTCGGCTGCTCCGGGAGGCGGAAGACGTCAGACGCCTCCAGACCCAGCTCGGTACGCGCCTTGTCGGTCAGGCCGCGACCGATGATCAGCGGGATACGGCCGCCAGCACGCACTTCGTCCAGCAGGACCTGAGTCTTGAGGGAGAAGGTGGAGATGACTTCGTCGGTGTCGTGACGGCAGACCTTGCCTTCGTACGGGTAGATGTCGATGACATCGCCCATGGCCATCTTCTCGACGTCCATCTCGATGGGCAGGGCGCCGGCATCTTCCATGGTGTTGAAGAAGATCGGCGCGATCTTGTTGCCGATGCAGAAACCGCCGGCGCGCTTGTTGGGCACGAACGGGATATCGTCGCCGAAGAACCACAGCACGGAGTTGGTGGCGGACTTGCGTGAGGAACCGGTACCGACCACGTCACCGACGTAGGCGACCGGGAAGCCCTTGGCCTTCACTTCCTCGATCTGGGCCAGCGGGCCGACGACGCCATCTTCCTGCGGGCTGATGCCTTCACGCGGGTTCTTGAGCATCGCGTTGGCGTGCAGCGGGATGTCCGGACGTGACCAGGCGTCAGGCGCCGGAGACAGGTCATCGGTATTGGTCTCGCCCGGCACCTTGAAGACGGCCAGCGAGATCTTCTCGGCCAGCGCCGGCTTGGACAGGAACCATTCGGCGTCGGCCCAGGACTGCAGCACGGCCTGGGCGACGGCGTTGCCGGCCTTGGCGCGGTCAGCGACATCGTGGAAGGCGTCGAACATCAGCAGTGTGTGCTTGAGCTGTTCGCCGGCTTCCTTGGCCAGGCTTTCGTCATCCAGCAGCTCGACCAGCGTGGCGATGTTGTAGCCGCCCTGCATGGTGCCGAGCAGCTTGACGGCATGTGTCTTGTCGATCAGCGGAGAAGCGGCTTCGCCACGTACGATGGCGGTCAGGAAGCCAGCCTTGACGTAAGCGGCTTCATCAACGCCCGGGGGAATGCGATTGGTGAACAGATCGAGGATGAACTCTTCTTCACCGGCCTGCGGATTCTTGAGCAGTTCGACCAGCTCTGCGGTCTGCTCGGCAGTCAGCGGCTTTGCCGGGATGCCCTGCTGGGCGCGTTCTTCAACCTGTTGACGGTAGGCTTCAAGCACGTGGGAGACCCTCATCTGTAATCGTGTCGAAATGCGCGGGCCAGTCGTCTTGAAGACGCAGGGCGGGGCACCTCGAGGCTTCTTGCGGGTAATTCAAGCGTCTTATTGCGAGCGAATCAGGCGCTACGGGGCGAATGCGAGTCTACTCAACTTTGTCGACAATGTTAAGGAGCGCCCAGTGGCGGGGGCTGAGACTTTGGTCGCCTATTGCGGCATAACATTCTGATATTTCATCTGATTGTCAGGAAATCACGCTGAGCAAACACTAAGCGGCAACCCTGATGACGCGCTGATGACGCCCAGCGCGGTGCTGACAAGAGGTCCTTTTGGCACCGACGGCGCGATGCTGTCGGCTCTCAGGTACGCACGGTATGATGGGGGTTACCCCGAACCACACTTCCCGCCTCCCCCGAGGGCAACATGAGCCGTATTCTTTCTCCTTGCGTAGGTGTCTGCTCCACTACGGTCGGCGATAGCGTCTGTCGCGGCTGCCAGCGTCATGATCATGAGATCCTGGCCTGGTTCGGCTATGACAGTGACCAGCGCGCCCAGCGCATGCTGGCACTGGACGAGCTGCGCAGTCAGGTCGCCGCCCGCTGGCTGCGCGTCGCCGATGACGCCATGCTGGCCGAGCAGCTGACCCGCCATCGCATCCGTTTCCGTGCCGATCAGTCGGCGCTGTCACGCGCCGTTGAGCTGCTGCGCGTCGGGCGCACCCGCATCAAGGACCTGTCGGCATATGGCATCGCACCACTGGCCCATGCGCGAGAACTTGAGCCCGAACAGCTTTTTGCCCATATAAACGATGAAATCATGGTGGAAGCGGCAAAGCGTGCCGATAATGATATGAACTCCGTCGTTGAGGTGTCTCCTGTCAGTCAGCAGCAGACGCAAGCGAGCGAGACAAAAGACTGACGTGACAATGAATTCAATGACCGACGTGACCGAGCGCAATGTGATTGCGCCTGAGCAGAGCAAGCAGCATGATGATGTTCATGCTGGGCAGTATGGCGAGAGTGAGGCTGGCGCGCGCGTGATCGCAGCGTCGCAGGGGCCAAGCGATGAAGATACTGATGCCTTGCTGCCGGCGTCGCTGCTGGCCTTTCTGCCCTGCAGGACGCCCCTGAGCTGGGTCGAGGCGGCGCTTGAGAATCCGGAGCTGTTGCTGATCGACCATGCGCAGTGCGAGAAGAAAGCCGCCTCCACCGCCATGAGCCTGATGTACCGCTACGTGAACCGGCCACTGCTGTTGACCAAGATGTCACAGCTGGCGCGCGAAGAGCTGCTGCACTTCGAGCAGGTGGTCGGGCTGATGGAGAAGCGGGGCATCGTCTATCGGCATATCAAGGCCTCGCGCTATGCCGAAGCCCTGCGCCAGCAGGTCAGGGACGAAGACCCGCAACGCCTGGTGGACATCCTGCTGATCGGCGCCCTGATAGAGGCAAGGTCGTGTGAGCGCTTCGCGCGCCTCATCCCGTATCTGGAACCAGAGCTTGCAAAGTTCTATCGCACTTTGGTTAAGTCAGAAGGACGTCACTATGAGGATTACCTCATGTTGGCAGAGCAATACACCAATGAACCACTGGAACCCCGTCTCGCGGTGCTACGTGAAGTGGAACGAGAGCTGATCGAAACCCCCGATGCTGTCTTCCGCTTCCACAGTGGTCAGCCGAGCGCACGACGGGCAGCGCGCGCCTCGGCCAGGGTGGGTCGGGACGCGATGGATCAAGGCACGAGAGACTAAGGCAAGGATCAAGGACAGGGGATCACCGGCGCCGTGGCAGGGCTGGCGTTTCGTTCGCGACTTTGAAATGGATGACACATGACGCAGGAAACATCTGGTCAAGCTCAACTGGCACTGCTGGGACATTTCCAGCTGACGTTGGGTGATGACACGCTGACTCAGTTCAGCTACGACAAGGTCAAGGCGCTACTTCTGCATCTGCTGCTGCATGATCAGGCCGTCTCCCGTGCCGGGTTGGCGGAGTTGCTCTGGCCGGATCAGGGGCTGTCCTCCGGACGGACCAACCTTCGCCACGCCTTGCACTGTCTGCGTCAGAGTCTCGGCGAAGAGGCCGACAACCTGTTGACGGTGTCGCGCCAGACCATCGCGCTCTCGCTGCCGGAGCACTGGGAGCTTGACCTCGACGAGCTCAACGGCCTGCTGCTGGCACCGCCCTCCGTCGCCACCCTGGGGGAGATTCTCACCCTGTATCGTGGCGACCTGGTCGAGGAGCTCTCCTTGACCCAGTGCCCTGATTTCCAGCGCTGGATGATCAAGGTGCGTGGCGAGTGGCGTCAGCGCGTCATCCAGTTCGCCGAGCGGGTGCTGGCCACGGATGAGCCGCTGCCCGATGACGTGCTGCGTACGCTGGTCAGCCGCTTCTCCGGTTACGGCCCCTTCCATGAGCGTCTCGTGCGTCAGCTGGCCGAAGGCGGCCAGTCGGCCGCGGCCCATGAGCAGTTCAATGCCTTCCTGCAGCAGCTGGCGCTCTCCGGTCAGCAGCCGGACCCCGGCTTCCTGCAGCTGGCGCGCTACTGGTCCGATGGCAAGAGCGAGACCATGAGTGCCATGACGCCGCAGGGCGCCATTTCACGGACCCTGTCGCTGGACAGCGCGCCGCTGCGCGAAGAGGAAATCGATCACCGTCAGCTGTCGGTCATGGCCATTCGTCTGAGCGTCAAGGACAGTCATCGTGACCGCGTCTGGGCGCGTGCCTGCCTGACGCTGCAGATCGAGCTGTTGCGCTGGCTGGAGCAGCAGTGTCATCACCTGGGCGGCTTCTGGCTGCCGGGCGCCACGGGTGGTGTGGGTCTGGCATGCTTCGGCACCCACGGCCCGGCGCATCAGCTCGCCGAGCTGGTCGCGCTCTATGAGCACTGCAGCAAGGCGATCCCCGATGAGATCGCCTTGCTGTGGGACGGTGAAGGCAAGCCGCCGGCCTTCTCGCTGTCGGCGGGCCTGCACTCCGGTCAGGTCATCTACCTGCCGGAGCGCCAGCTGGCCGACCCGCTGGGTCAGGTCACGCAATATTCCCTCGAGCTGATGACCGCCGCCGAAGGCAGCGAGCTGGTGATCTCCCAGGAAGCCAGTCAGCACATGCCGCCGGCACTGGACCTGCAGCCCCGCTTGACCTCGCGCCTGTTGGCCGCTGACGGTCGCGTGCGTCTGCGTGCGCTGGTGCTGGGCAGCAGTGTCGCCACCCGCGAATCCTCGCTGCCGACCTTGATCGGTCGCGAGGGCGAGCTGCGTCGTCTGCGCGATGCGCTGGCCCGCGCCAGCATCGGCCTGCGCCAGAGCGTGCTGGTCAGTGGCAACTCCGGCATGGGCAAGTCGGCCCTGATGGTCAATTTCCGTCAGCTGGAGCAGAGCCAGGATGTCGGGCTGTGCTGGATGCCGACCACGCGTCTCTCGCAGCTGGAACCCTACAGTGTCGTGACGGCGCTGATTCGCTGGCGTCTGGACGGCAATATCGATCGCGAAAGCGTCGAGCAGCTGTTCGAGTCCTCCGAGGCATTGCAGGGCATCAGCGAGGAAGTGCGTCGCTCCTTCCATGCGGTGCTCGGCACGGCGGAAGATACTGCCGAAGACGAAGTGCTGATCCAGTCCAGCGAGACGGTCGAACGCGTCGTGCGCGTGCTGCATCTGGTGATCGAGAAGTCAGCCAGCCTGCGTCCGCTGGTGATGATGATCGATGACCTGCAGTGGCTAGACGAGCCGTCGCTCAAGGTGCTGGCTGGCCTGCAGGCGCGTCTGCCGATCAACATCGGCTTCATGCTGGCCGCGAGCCACAACGGCCGCGACAGCCTGGCGGTCAAGCTCAACTGGGACCAGCACATCGCACTGGGCCGCCTCGATCCGATGCAGGTCTCGCGCCTGCTGTCGCACCTGTCACGTCGCTATCGCCTGCACCTGAGTCCGCGCATGCGCAGTCAGCTCATCGAGCGCTGCGATGGCGTGCCGCTCTACCTGCAGGAAATCTGCCGTCGTCTCGACATGGATCGCCGCGAAGGGCGTCCGGTGCAGCTCGACGAGTTGCCCAAGGGCCTGATCGGTCTGCTCTCCAGTCGTATCGATCAGCTGGAAGAGGGGCGTGATGTCGCCCACGCCGCCGCGGTGTTGGGGCGTGTCTTCAAGCTGAGCTTCGTGCGCCAGAGCTGTGAGTTCGAGGAGGGCCGCCTCAAGCGCGCCATCGAGAACATGCAGCGCCTGGAGATCATCGAGGCCTGCAGCAGCGACAGCGAATTCGACTACCAGTTTACCCATCAGCTGATCCAGGAAGCGGCCTACCTGTCGTGTCCGCGGGATGTGCGGCGCCGGATTCACCATCAGGTGGTCGCGCTGATCGAGGACAAGTATCCCGCCTGGATCAGTCGTCACCCCGGCTACTTCGCCGTTCACCTGCGCAAGTCGCAGAACTTCAGCCGTGCCGCGCGTTACTTCGAGAGATCAGCGCCAACCGCACCGCGCTCAAGATGGCGGACAACGGCCTGGCCTGCCTCAAGCATGTCGATGGTCAGGAAGAGCGCGAAGTCAGCCTGCTGACGGTACGTGGCCAGTCCGGCTTCGCGCTGGAAGGCCATGGCTCACGCATCGCCCACGAGAGCTTCGTGCAGGCGCGCAACCTGCTCAGCAGCCCGGCGCTGGTCGAGGACGACGAGCCGGATCTCGAGCAGGCCTTCATCGTCAAATGGGGCCTTTGGGTCGGCTGCAGCGAGCGTCATGCCCACGCCGATGCCTTCGCGCTGGCCTCGGGCCTCAGCGAGCTGGCGGAAGAGCTTTCCGATGATCGCTATCGTCGCCTGGCCGATTATGCGCGTGCCCACTGCGAGTTCTGGGCCGGCCGCGTACGTGTGGCGGGCGAGCACCTGGATGAGATCGATCCGGTCAACCATCCGATGGTGCTCGAATGGCTGCCGTTCAGCGACCACCCGCAGGTGGCGGCCTCCTGTCTGCAGAGCTGGACATCGTGCCTGCGCTGCGACTACGTGAAGGCCGAGCAGCAGGCCGAGGCGGCGATTCGCATGGCCGAGCAGATCGGTCAGCCCGGCTCGCTGGCGATGGCGCTGATGTTCTCCACCTCCCTGTATCGCCAGCTGGGTCACACCCATCTGGCGACCCAGCGCGCCGAGCGCGCCCTGGAAGTGACGCGTTCAGCGGACCTTCACCTGTGGCACATGGCTGCGCATGGCGTGCTGGGCTGGGCGCGGGCGATGAACGGCGACCGCGATGGCCTGTCCATGCTGCAGTCGAGCATGAACGAGTTCGCGGAGCTGACCGGACGCGAGCGTCATCAGCGTCCCAACCTGTGGTACATGGACGCCGTGATGGCGCTGGGCGAGCACGCTGCTGCCGAGGAATACATGGAGAAGGTGCTGCTGGTCGCCCAGGAGCGCAATTCCTTCTACCTGTCAGAAGTCAGCTATCTGGTCGCGAGCCTGCGCAGTGCTCAGGGCCTGCCGCTGGAGAAGGTGCGCTCCCTGATCGAGCAGGGGCTGTCCTACTCCATCGAGCAGGAAAACACCCACCATGAGGCCATGGGGCTTGCCACCTGGCTGCGTCTGGTCGATGCCCATGATGCCGAGCGCTGTCAGCGTCTGAAGGTGTTGCTGGAAGAGTTGCCGAGCGCCGATGCCCCCGCGGTACTGGGCTGGCATCAGCTGGTGGAGATCGCCGAGGGGCGTGCGCGCCGCAAGGCATCGTCACCGGCCTGAGCGAAGCGTCTGGCGCAGCGAAGCGCCTGATACTGTGAGAGCGTAAGAAAAAAGCCCCGCTGCCGATCACGGCAGCGGGGCTTTTTGGTGTGTGCAAGCGATCAGCCGTGGGTGATCGCATCCACCAGCGGCAGCGCAAATTCACGCAGCTCCGGCCCCTGGCCACGGGCGATGATGTCGAAGGCCTGAGTCGGGCGCCAGTCGCCGAGCACGATGCGGCGCGCCGGCTCGCCATCGATCTCGAGTTCATGCACCGCCGGGCGATGCGTATGGCCATGGATCAGCGTGCGCACGTCGTGTTCACGCATCTCGCGCACCACTTCCTCGGGCGTGACGTCCATGATCGCCTCGTCCTTCTCGCTGTTGGTCTCGCCGGACTGCATGCGCAGTGACTGGGCCAGCGCCAGACGCTGCTCCAGCGGCATGGCCAGAATCTGCGCCTGCCACTGAGGGTCGCGGGTCATGGCGCGGAACTTCATGTAGGCCTCGTCGCGGGTGCACATGCTGTCGCCGTGCATCAGCAACACGCGCTCGCCGTCCAGCTCGATCACGCTCGGGTCGGGCAGCAGCGTCACGCCGGCCTCGGCCGCGAAGGTCTCGCCGACCAGGAAGTCGCGATTGCCGTGCATGAAGAAGATCGCGGTGCCGCGCTCGGCGATGCGCTTGAGCGCAGCGCTCATGCTGTCGGTGAAGTCGTTGCGATAGTCATCACCGACCCAGACCTCGAAGATGTCACCCAGCAGGAACAGACGCTCGACGGCAGGCTGGCAGGTTGCCAGGCGTGCCAGATAGTCGAGGAAGCCCTGGGCGATCTCGGGCGTGTCGGGTTGCAGGTGCAGGTCGGAGATGAAGAGGGTGGTGGCAGTCGTGTTCATGGTCGGGGTCCGCGAAGGTGGGCGGTCAGCAGGGCATCGCAAGGGCGCACTGCCGTGGGAGTTCATAACGCAAACCGCCCAGCCTGGCACTCGCGATCACGAGGCAAGGCCGGGCGGCAGGCACGCCTTGCGACGTGATCAGGCGAAATCGCTTATTCGGTGATTTCAGCGCTGGTGATGATCACGTCTTCTGCCGGCACGTCGGCGTGGCCGTCGCGACGGGTGGTCTTGACCGCTTCGATCTTCTCGACCACGTCCATGCCTTCGACGACCTTGCCGAACACGCAGTAACCCCAGCCCTGGCTGGTCTTGCTGGTGAAGTTCAGGAAGTCGTTGTCATTGACGTTGATGAAGAACTGGGCGCTGGCGGAATGCGGGTCCATGGTGCGAGCCATGGCCACGGTGCCGCGGTCGTTCTTGAGGCCGTTGTCGGCTTCGTTCTCGATCACGCCATTGGTCGGCTTCTGGTTGAAGTCGGTGTCAAAGCCACCGCCCTGAACCATGAAACCCGGAATGACGCGGTGGAAAAGGACATTGCTGTAGTGGCCTTCACGCACGTACTGCTCGAAGTTGGCCGCGGTCTTCGGGGCCTTCTCGTGGTTGAGTTCGAGGGTGATATCGCCGTAGTTGGTGTGAAGAACGATCATTCGGGCTTCCCGGTCATCTGTCTTGCTCAAGTGTCAGGCAGGCGCGGCTTCATGGCATCGCCTGCGGGCGTCGCGCTATAATAGCGGCTTTGCATCCAGACACGAAAGCCTGAGCGGGCGGCAGGCGCGTGGATGCAGCCCCGATCATCCGTCTTGTTGTCCTTGCGCACGTTCGTTCAACCACATGACGACCCGCAATACGACGCCCAGGAACCACACAGAGGTGCAGCGAAACTTCATGAGTACCGAGACCCAGAGCGCCCCGAACTTCGTGCTTAACCAGATCCGCGAAGAACTCGAGGCCGGCCGTGCCGATAAGGTTGTCACGCGTTTCCCGCCGGAGCCCAATGGCTTCCTGCATATCGGGCACGCCAAGTCGATCTGTCTGAACTTCGGTCTGGCGCAGCAGCTCGGTGGCGATTGTCACCTGCGCTTCGATGACACCAACCCGGCCAAGGAAGAGCAGGCCTATATCGACGCCATCAAGGAAGATGTCGAATGGTTGGGCTTCGAGTGGGCCGGCAAGGTGCGCTTCGCTTCCGATTATTTCGACCAGCTCTATGCCTGGGCCCAGCACCTGGTGCGTGAAGGCAAGGCCTATGTCGATGACCTGTCGCCGGACGAGATTCGTGAATATCGTGGCACGCTGAAGGAGCCGGGTCGCCCGAGCCCTTACCGTGAGCGTAGCCCCGAGGAAAACCTCGACCTGCTCGAGCGCATGAAGAAGGGCGAGTTCGGCGAGAGCGAGAAGGTGCTGCGTGCCCGCATCGACATGGCGGCGCCCAACATCAATCTGCGTGATCCGATCCTCTATCGTATCCGTCATGCCAGCCATCATCAGACCGGCGACAAGTGGAAGATCTACCCGTCCTACGATTTCACGCATGGTCAGTCCGATGCGCTGGAAGGCGTGACGCATTCCATCTGTACGCTGGAATTCGAGGACCATCGTCCGCTGTATGAGTGGTTCCTGGCCAACCTGCCGGTACCGGTCACGCCGCGTCAGATCGAGTTCGCGCGTCTGAACCTGGATTACACCGTCACTTCCAAGCGCAAGTTGAAGCTGCTGGTGGACGAAGGCGTAGTCGATGGCTGGGATGATCCGCGCATGCCGACCATCTCGGGCATGCGTCGTCGTGGCTACACGGCCGCTTCCATTCGCAAGTTCTGCGACATGATCGGCGTGAGCCGCGCGGATGGTGGCATGGTCGAGATCGGCATGCTGCACCACGCCATCCGTTCCGACCTGGAAGACAACGCGCTGCGGGCCATGTGCGTGCTCAATCCGCTCAAGGTGGTGCTGACCAACCTGCCGGAAGGTCACGAGGAAGTCTTCGAGGTGCCCGGTCATCCGGCACGTGACGACATGGGTACGCGCCAGATTCCGCTGACCCGTGAGCTGTGGATCGACGCCGATGACTTCATGGAAGATGCGCCGAAGAAGTTCTTCCGTCTCGCGCCCGAGAAGGAAGTGCGTCTGCGCAACGGTTACGTCATCCGCTGTGATGAAGTGATCAAGGATGAGGCCGGCGAGATCGTCGAGCTGCGTTGCAGTGTCGACCTCGATACCCTCGGCAAGAACCCGGAAGGCCGCAAGGTCAAGGGTGTCATCCACTGGGTCAGCGCCGAGCACGCGGTGCCGGTCGAGGTGCGTCAGTACGAGAACCTGTTCCTGGAAGCCGAGCCGGACCGTGACAAGGATGTCGACTTCCTTGAGCACCTCAATCCGGACTCGCTGAGCATCGTCAAGGGCTTCGGTGAGCCGAGCCTGCGCAATGCCGCGCCGGAAACGCGTTACCAGTTCGAGCGTATCGGCTACTTCGTCGCCGACCGCCATGACTGCGTCGATGGCGCGCTGGTCTTCAACCGTACCGTCAGCCTGAAGGACGGTTGGGCCAAGGCCCAGAAGAAGGGTTGATGGCAGCCAGGCCTCCTGCGGGAGGTCTGCTGGCATGACTTTTGACCCGCTTCACGGCCCGCAGGCTGATCCTGTACCTTCGATGACGAAGCTGCGTGACCGGTCTGCGGGCCGCTCCATTTCGCAAGGCTGACAGCGCACTGTCAGCAAAGTAGCCAAGGGCGATGACTGAATGATTTCACTCGAAGATGCCGCGAGCACACTGTCCATCTACAGTACCCTGAGTCGGACCAAGGCACCCTTCGTGCCATTGGAAGGCAACAAGGTGCGCATGTACGTCTGTGGCGTGACGGTCTATGACCTCTGTCACATCGGCCATGCGCGTGTGATGGTGGCCTTCGACATCATCACGCGTTACCTGCGTGCGCGTGGCTATGACGTCACCTATGTGCGCAACATCACCGATATCGACGACAAGATCCTCAAGCGTGCCGACGAGAATGGCGAAGCCTTCGAGGCGCTTACCGAGCGCATGATCCAGGCGATGCATGAAGACGAGGGGCGTCTGGGGATCCTGCGTCCTGATCGCGAGCCACGGGCGACCGCGCACATCGGCGATATCATCGCGATGACCGAGACGCTGATCGACAAGGGCTTTGCCTACGCGGCCAGCAACGGTGATGTCTACTACCGTGTGCGTCGTTTCGAGGGCTACGGCAAGCTCAACAACCGTCAGCTCGATGACATGCAGTCCGGCGCGCGCGTGGAAGTGGAAGAGGCCAAGGAAGACCCGCTCGATTTCGTGCTGTGGAAGGCCGCCAAGCCGGGCGAGGCCAGTTGGCCGTCTCCCTGGGGCGCGGGCCGTCCGGGCTGGCATATCGAGTGCTCCGCGATGTCGTCCTGCTGCCTGGGCAATACCTTCGATATCCACGGCGGCGGGCCGGACCTGACCTTCCCGCATCACGAGAACGAGATCGCCCAGTCCGAAGCCGCCACTGGCCAGCAGTATGCCAACGTGTGGATGCACGCCGGCGCGGTGCGTGTCGGGCAGGACAAGATGTCCAAGTCGCTGGGCAACTTCTTCACGATTCGTGATGTGCTGGAGCAGCACAACCCGGAAGTGGTGCGTTACCTGCTGGTGGCCAGCCACTACCGCAGCGCGATCAGTTACGAGGCCAACTCGCTGGATGAGGCGCGTCGTTCGCTGGAGCGCTTCTACAATGCGCTGGAGAACGTCACGCCCGAGCAGGGCGAGGTGTCAGGCGACTGGCGGGCACGCTTCGTGGCTGCCATGGATGACGACTTCAATACGGCCGGTGCGCTGTCGGTGTTGTTCGAGCTGGCTCGCGAGCTGAACCGTGCCAAGAAGGAGGCACCGCAGCAGGCGCCGGCGCTGGCCTTCGAGCTGACCGCGTTGGGCGGCCTGCTGGGGCTGTTCGGGCAGGACCCAGCGGTCTTCCTCAAGGGCGATACTGCCGCATTGGCGTTGTCGGAAGACGAGATCCAGGCGCAGATCGAGGCGCGTGCTGCCGCCAAGAAGTCCAGGGATTTCGCGGGTGCTGACCGTATCCGTGACGAGCTGGCCGCTCAGGGCATCATCCTCAAGGATTCCCGCGAGGGGACGACCTGGGTGCTGGAAGGCTGATGCCGTTGGCATGACGCATTGTCGCCGCGAAAATGTCACCGCGAAAAAAACCGCCGTCCCGAGAGGGGCGGCGGTTTTTTTTGGCCAGTCGGGCGGGGATCGCTCTCAGGCAGCGGCTGATCAGCTGGCGAGGCGCTTGACCATGGCCTCGACCATGCGCGAGGACTGACGTGCAGCGACGTGCAGGAATTCCTCGAAGGACTGGCTGTTGTTGTCCTTGCCGGCGATGTCAGACAGCGCACGGATGACCACGAACGGCATCTCATAGACGAAGCAGGTCTGGGCGATGGCGGCGGCTTCCATCTCGGCGGCCAGCATGTCCGGGAAGCGTGAGCGAGTCAGCGCGACCAGTTCCGGGTCTGCCATGAAGATGTCGCCGGTGCAGATCAGGCCTTCACGCGCCTTGATCTCGCCCTGGGCCTCGACGCACTCACGCGCGATCTTTACCAGTGCCGGGTCTGACGGGTAGGCGGCCGGCATCTGCGGCACCTGGCCGTATTCGTAGCCGAACACCACGGCATCGACGTCGTGGTGACGCACTTCGCTGGAGATGACCACGTCGCCGATCTCCAGATCAGAGGCGAAGCCCCCGGCGGAACCGGTGTTGATGATGGCGTCCGGCTGGTAGCGCTCGATCAGCTGGCAGGCGCCCACGGCGGCGTTGACCTTGCCGATGCCGGACTGCAGCAGCACGATCTTGAGGCCGTGCAGCTGGCCGACGTGGAAGGTGGAGCCGGCATGTTGAGTCGTGGTGCTGTCTTCCAGCAGCTCGGCGAGGATGGCGACTTCCTCGGCCATGGCGCCGATGATGCCAAGTGTCTTGAGGGACATGGTGAAATCCTGAAGCAGGGCCTGCGGGGCATCCTGTCATGCGATGCCCCGCGGCCAGGGGAGGTGTCAGCGAGAGGGTGCGTGCTTACTTGCCTGCCAGCTGGGCATCGTGCAGCTCGGCGGCGAACAGGGTGTTCTCCAGCAGCGAGGCAACGGTCATCGGGCCGACGCCGCCCGGGACCGGCGTGATCCAGCCTGCACGCTCCGCCGCCGGGGCGAACTCCACGTCACCGACCAGCGAGCCGTTGTCGAGGCGGTTGATGCCCACATCGATGACGATGGCGCCTTCCTTGATCCATTCCCCCTTGACCAGGCCCGGCTTGCCGACGCCGACCACGACGAGGTCTGCCTGGCGGACCTTGCTCTCCAGGTCCTTGGTGAAGCGGTGGCAGACGGTGGTGGTGCAGCCGGCCAGCATCAGCTCCAGTGACATCGGGCGACCGACGATGTTGGAGGCGCCCACGATGGTGGCGTCCATGCCGCGCACCTGCAGGCCGCTCTCGGACAGCAGCGTCATGATGCCCTTGGGGGTGCAGGGGCGCATTACCGGCAGGCGCTGCGCCAGACGACCGAGGTTGTAGGGGTGGAAGCCGTCCACGTCCTTGTCGGTACGAATGCGCTCGAGAATCGGGCGTGAATCGAGATGCGCCGGCAGCGGCAGCTGCACCAGGATGCCGTCGATGCTGGTGTCATCATTCAGCTGGTCGACCAGGGCTTCCAGTTCCTGCTGAGTGGTGTCAGCGGACAGGCGGTGCTGGGTGGAGAGGATGCCAGCCTTCTCGCAGGCGAGGTGCTTGTTGCGGACATAGACCTCGGACGCCGCGTCTTCACCGACCAGCACGACGGCAAGCCCCGGAATACGTTCACCGGCATCACGACGCGCATCGACCTGACGGCCTACCTGTTGGCGTACGCGTTCGGCAATGGCCTTGCCATCTATCAGTTGTGCTGACATCAGCGATCATTCCTTCTCGTGGGCGATAAATGCAGGAGGGACAACGATGGCCAATTTTCGCATGCCTTGCCCTCCAGTCAACGCCGAATGACGACCTTGGTCGAAAGGTGTCATGGGCGTCAGGTCTTTCGCAGGCATTCGCAGGTCAGATGACGGCGCCAAGTCACAGGCGAGAGTGGGGTCATGCCACGCGGTTGTCGCCCTGATGCTCCCTCTGTAGAGGCGCAAGGAAAGGTAGAGGTAAAGGTCGAAGCAGAGGTAGAAGCAAAGGGAGAGACAAAGGGTGAAGCAGAGAGCGGAGTAGGGAGAAGGCTGGGGTCGATGGGAGAGGGCGGATGGGAGAGGGTGAATGGCAGAGAGGCAGAAGGCGTAAAGACGATCGTCAGTCCACCGGCGGCGCTCAGCCGTCGCAAGTCATCACTGCGTCAGTGGCAGAAGCGATGACAGGCATGGTGTCTTGTATCAGCAAGGAGAGATATTGGAGGCTGCAGGGATGAAAGTCCATGACATGACATTGGCATGACAGCGCGAGGGGCAAACGATTCTTTTGAAAAGAATTCACGTAAGGGCTTGACCGCAGACGAAAGTTCGGTAGAATACGCCTCGCATCGACGGGGTTCGACGGTCGGTTGAAGACGGTTTCGGGATATAGCGCAGTCTGGTAGCGCGCCTGCTTTGGGAGCAGGATGTCGGGGGTTCGAATCCCTCTATCCCGACCACTTGAATACAACGTATCGCAAGGCTTCGGTCTTCTGAAACAGTATTCAGGGCTTTGTCCGGAGGTTGACTCGCAGCATTAGTTTCTGCGCCTATAGCTCAACCGGATAGAGCAACGGCCTTCTAAGCCGTAGGTTGCAGGTTCGAGTCCTGCTGGGCGTGCCATCGAGATAGCGATTCGTTATCGAAGTGGATGTCGGAATGCTCTTCATTGAGCCTGATGACTGCGACCAGACGATGTGAAGATGTTCATGCAGCGGTGGGTGTAGCTCAGTGGTAGAGCCCCGGATTGTGACTCCGGTGGTCGTGGGTTCGAACCCCATCATCCACCCCATTGCATGTCAGCTTGAGCAGTATCAACGAGATGGAGACGGCAGGCTTTCTGTCCAACCTCCAGAAGTGGTGGGTGTAGCTCAGTGGTAGAGCCCCGGATTGTGACTCCGGTGGTCGTGGGTTCGAACCCCATCATCCACCCCACGTCTCGATGAATATCAGGATGCTGCCTGGCCCACTTGGGCGGGCGGCATGCCGCAAAAGGGGGAGAAGGCCAATGGCTTTCTCCCCCTTTTTTTTGGTTTTTTCGCACTGCTCCATGCATGACGATTCCGGGTTGCCGGGCGCTCCAGGTGCCTGTCTGGCGGGTAGGTGGAGCAGAAAATGGCCGGGGTCCTTGAATAACTTGGACCAAGGCACCATATGAAAGGGTCATATCCGCGCTTGCCAGCGCGTGGCGGGGTTTCTACAATCTTCGCCTTTATGATTCGAACGCCACCAGTGGGTAGAGGAACTTTCATGCAAGCTTCTGTCGCAACGACTTCTCCGATCGAGCGCACGGTCACCATCACGGTGCCGGCTTCTGAAGTCGACCAGGCCGTCAACGCCCGTCTTCTGGAAACCGCCAAGACCGTTCGTCTGAACGGCTTCCGCAAGGGCCACGTGCCGATGGCAGTGGTGCAACAGCGTTACGGCAAGGACGTGCGCAACGAAATCGTTGGCGAGATCATGCGCCAGCATTACGTGACCGCCGTCACCGAAAACGAACTGAACCCGGCTGGCTGGCCGAAGATCGACGCGACCGTCGATGAAGCCGGCAAGGATCTGGAGTTCGTCGCGACTCTGGAAATCTACCCGGAAATCGAACTGAAGCCGATCGAAGGCGCTGAAATCGAGCGTCCGCAGGCTGAAGTGACCGACGCCGACGTCGAAGAGATGATCGAGACCCTGCGCAAGCAGAACGCCTCCTGGACCGACGTCGAGCGCGCTGCCGCTGACGGCGACCAGGTCAAGATCGACTTTGAAGGCTTCCTCGGTGAAGAGGCCTTCGAAGGCGGCAAGGCAGAAGGTCACGAGCTGGTGCTGGGCTCCAACAGCTTCATCCCGGGCTTCGAAGAGCAGCTGGTCGGCGCTGCTGCCGGCGACGACAAGGAAATCAAGGTTTCCTTCCCGGCTGACTACCAGGCCGAGCACCTCGCCGGTCAGGAAGCGACCTTCAAGGTCAAGGTCCACGCCGTCAAGGCTCAGGAACTGCCGGAAGTGAACGAAGAGTTCATCGCCCAGTTCGGCCTGGAAGCCGCCGATGTCGAAAGCTTCAAGGTGGAAGTGAAGAAGAACATGCAGCGTGAGCTGAAGAACGCGATCGAGAATCGCGTCAAGCAGCAGGTGCTGGCCGAACTGACCAAGGCCAACGACATTCTCGTGCCGCAGGCTCTGGCCGACCAGGAAATCGACGGTCTGAAGCGTCAGGCTGCACAGCAGTTCGGTCTGGGCGAAGACTTCGACGTCTCCCAGCTGCCGGGCGAGCTGTTCCAGGACCAGGCGGTCCAGCGCGTCAAGACTGGCCTGCTGCTCAGCGAAGTCGTCAGCAGCAACGAGATGGACGTCAGCGAAGAAGAGCTGAATGCTCGCGTTGAAGAAATGGCTCAGCAGTACCAGGACCCGGCTCAGGTCACCGAGTACTATGGTTCCAACGAACAGGCTCGCAACCAGCTCAAGTCCGTGCTGCTTGAAGAGAAGGCCGTTGACAAGCTGCTGGCACAGGCTCAGGTTAAGGACGTTGCCATGTCCTACCAAGAAGCCCTGCAGGCTGCACAGCAGCAGGAAGAAGCAGAAGAAGAGGCTGCTGAAGCCGAAGGCGAGCAAGCCTGAAGCTTGGTTGACCCCTAGTGCTTGCTAGACCAGAGACCCGGCTACGGCCGGGTCTCTGGTCAGTGGGCGGGGTAAAGTGGCATGCTCAATGGATATCAATGTCATCGGATGAAGGAAGCCCCCATGAACGACTTCGACATCAAGAATGCTGGCGGTCTGGTTCCGATGGTTGTCGAGCAGAATGCTCGCGGCGAACGGGCCTATGACATCTATTCCCGCCTGCTGAAGGAACGGGTGATCTTCCTTGTGGGTCCGGTTGAGGATTACATGGCCAATCTGGTCGTGGCTCAGCTGTTGTTCCTCGAGTCTGAAAACCCGGACAAGGACATCCATCTGTACATCAACTCGCCGGGTGGCTCCGTGACTGCAGGGATGGCGATCTACGACACCATGCAGTTCATCAAGCCCGACGTGTCCACCGTGTGCATCGGCCAGGCAGCCAGCATGGGTGCCTTGCTGCTGGCAGGCGGTGCCGCCGGCAAGCGCTACGCGCTGCCGAATTCCCGCGTCATGATCCACCAGCCGCTGGGCGGCTATCAGGGTCAGGCCACGGATATCGAGATTCACACCAAGGAAATCCTGACCATCCGTGAGAAGCTCAATCGCATTCTCGCGCACCACACTGGCCAGGACTTCGACACCATTGCCAATGATACCGACCGTGACAACTTCATGGCGGCCAATCAGGCAGTGGAGTACGGCCTGATCGATGCCGTGCTGGAACGCCGTCCCGACGTGGAGTGATCCGCGTAAACGGCTGACCTGACGTCGGCAAACATGCATTTCCGGCGGCTCCCCGGGGAGTCGCCGCCATTGAGAGGTACGCGAATGGCTGACGGCAAAGGCAAGGACGAGAACGGCAAACTGCTGTACTGCTCCTTCTGTGGCAAGAACCAGAATGAAGTGCGCAAGCTGATCGCGGGACCTTCCGTCTACATCTGCGACGAATGTGTCGATCTGTGCAATGACATCATTCGCGAAGAGGTCCTCGAAGCCGACGCCGAAGGTGATGATGATCGCCTGCCGGCGCCGCGTGAGATTCGTTCCACTCTCGACGATTACGTGATCGGCCAGGACCGCGCCAAGCGTGTGCTGTCCGTGGCGGTGTACAACCACTACAAGCGTCTGCGCGCCGGCCAGAAGGCCGCGGATGAAGTGGAACTGGGCAAGTCCAACATCCTGCTCATCGGCCCGACCGGTAGCGGCAAGACGCTGCTGGCCGAGACGCTGGCGCGCCTGTTGAACGTCCCGTTCACCATCGCGGATGCGACCACCCTGACCGAAGCGGGCTATGTCGGTGAGGACGTCGAGAACATCATCCAGAAGCTGCTGCAGAAGTGCGATTACGATGTCGAGAAGGCCGAGCGTGGCATTGTCTACATCGATGAGATCGACAAGATCTCACGCAAGTCCGACAACCCCTCCATCACGCGTGATGTCTCGGGTGAAGGCGTGCAGCAGGCACTGCTCAAGCTGATCGAGGGCACCACTGCCTCGGTGCCGCCGCAGGGCGGTCGCAAGCACCCTCAGCAGGAATTCCTGCAGGTGAATACCGGCAACATCCTGTTCATCGTCGGCGGTGCTTTCGCCGGGCTGGACAAGGTGATCCGCGAACGCGCCGAGAAGGGTGGCATCGGCTTCAACGCCGAGGTCAAGAGCAAGCAGGACGAGAAGACCGTGGGTCGCGTGCTGGCAGACGTCGAGCCGGGTGATCTGGTCAAGTTCGGTCTCATCCCCGAGTTCGTTGGCCGCCTGCCGGTCATCGCGACACTGACCGAGCTGGACGAAGATGCCCTGGTGCAGATTCTGACCGAGCCGAAGAACTCGCTGGTCAAGCAGTACTCGCGCCTGTTCGAGATGGAAGATGTCGAGCTGGACCTGCGCGAAGATGCGCTGCGTGCCGTGGCTCGCAAGGCCATCGAGCGTCGTACCGGCGCACGTGGTCTGCGCTCGATCCTCGAGTCCGTGCTGCTCGACACCATGTATGACATCCCGTCCGAGGAGAGTGTCAGCAAGGTGGTGGTGGATGAGTCGGTGATTGCCGGCGACAGCAAGCCGCTGCTGATCTACTCCAAGAACGAAGAGAGTCAGGGCAAGGTGGCCGGCAAGGACGGCTGAAACGTCCGGGCCTGAGTCGCACCAACGGGGGGCCGCAAGGCCCCCCGTTGCGTTTGCGCTCGCAAGCCACCCTTACTGTGATGCATTCGCGGGTCACGCACGGCTTCATTCAGCGTTGAGTTACCGCCAGGCGTGTCGGGATCATTGCAAAATCATGACCTTGCCCCCATGGTCTCAGTATCAAAGTGCCGTGTGAGGCGGCCCACCCACAGAATACCGAGGAACGTCTGCCATGGAGCAGAACGAAGATCAGACCCTGACACTTCCGCTGCTGCCGCTGCGGGATGTGGTGGTCTATCCCCAGATGGTGATTCCGCTGTTCGTCGGCCGGGAAAAGTCGATCCAGGCCCTCGAAGTGGCCATGGAAGGCGACAAGAAGATCCTGCTTGCGGCGCAGCGTGAAGCCAGCCAGGACGACCCGACGGCGGAAGACCTGTTCGCCATCGGCACCGTTGCCGACATCATGCAGCTGCTCAAGCTTCCCGATGGCACCGTCAAGGTGCTGATCGAGGGCAGCTCGCGCGCCGATATCCAGGCGATTCGTCTGCACGACGACGGCCACAGCATCGCCGACGTCGCCCTGCGTGACAGTCAGCCGCTGTCCGAGCGGGAGCAGGAAACCCTGGTGCGCGTGCTGCTCAACCAGTTCGAGCAGTATGTGAAGCTCTCCAAGAAGGTGCCCAACGAAGTGCTGGGCAGCCTGCAGGGCATTGAAGACCCGAGCCGTCTGGTGGACACCATCAGCGCGCATCTGTCGCTGGGCATCAATGACAAGCAGGCGCTGCTCGAGATGGACAAGGTGCGTGACCGCATCGAGCACCTGATGACGCTGATCGAAGCGGAGATCGACCTGTTGCAGGTCGAGAAGCGCATTCGTACCCGCGTCAAGGAGCAGATGGAGAAGTCGCAGCGCGAGTACTACCTCAATGAGCAGATGAAGGCCATCCAGAAGGAAATGGGTGAGCTGGATGACGTGCCCAACGAGGTCGAGCAGTACGAGCGTCGCATCAAGGACGCCGGCATGCCGAAGGAGGCAGAGGAGAAGGCCACCCAGGAGCTCAACAAGCTCAAGATGATGGGGCCGACTTCCGCCGAGGCGACCGTGGTGCGCACCTATCTGGACTGGCTGTGCGACGTGCCGTGGAAGAAGCGCACGCGTGTGCGCCATGACATCGACCACGCCGCCAAGGTGCTGGACGAGGACCACTACGGTCTGGATGAGGTCAAGGAACGCATCCTCGAGTATCTCGCCGTGCAGAAGCGCGTCAAGAAGCTCAAGGGGCCGGTGCTGTGTCTGGTCGGTCCGCCGGGTGTCGGCAAGACCTCGCTGGGCAAGTCCATCGCACGTGCCACCAACCGCCAGTACACCCGTATGGCGCTGGGCGGCGTGCGCGATGAGTCCGAGATCCGCGGTCACCGTCGCACCTATATCGGGGCACTGCCGGGCAAGATCATCCAGCGCATGGCCAAGACGGGCGTGAAGAATCCGCTGGTGCTGCTCGACGAGATCGACAAGCTGGGCATGGACCACCGCGGTGATCCGGCCTCGGCGCTGCTTGAGGTGCTGGACCCGGAGCAGAACGACAAGTTCGCCGATCACTACCTCGAGCTTGATTACGATCTGTCCGAGACCCTGTTCATCTGTACGTCCAACTCGATGAACATTCCGGGGCCGCTGCGCGATCGCATGGAAATCATCCGTCTGCCGGGTTACACCGAAGACGAGAAGCTGGCCATCGCCATGCGCTACCTGGCGCCCAAGCAGCTCAAGGCCAATGGCCTGAAGCCGGGCGAGCTGACCTTCAGCGAAGCCTCCGTGCTCGAGCTGATCCGTTACTACTCGCGTGAAGCCGGTGTGCGTGAACTTGAGCGCCAGCTCGCCAAGGTCTGCCGCAAGATCGTGCGTGAGCGTGTGGTCGCCGAAGCAAAGGAGGGTGCGCTGTCTTCCATGCACCTTGAGGCCGAGCAGGTAGAACACTACGCGGGTGTCCGCAAGTACAGCTTCGGCCTCGCCGATGCCGAGGACCAGATCGGCCGTGTCACTGGCCTGGCCTGGACCTCCGTCGGCGGTGAGCTGCTGACCATCGAGTCTGTCGTCACGCCGGGCAAGGGCCGTGTCAGCAAGACCGGGTCACTGGGCGACGTCATGAAGGAATCGGTGAGTGCGGCCCACACCGTGGTGCGTGCGCGTGCCGAGGCCTTCGGTATCGAGGCTGAGCGCTTCGAGAAGGAAGACCTGCACATTCACGTGCCGGAAGGCGCCACGCCCAAGGACGGCCCCAGTGCGGGCGCTGCCATGGTCACCGCGATGGTATCCGCTTACTGTGGACGCCCCGTGCGCTGTGACGTGGCAATGACCGGTGAGGTCAACCTGCGCGGCGAAGTCATGCCGATCGGTGGCCTCAAGGAGAAATTGCTGGCGGCGCGACGCGGTGGTATAAAGCTTGTGCTGATTCCCGAGGAAAATCGCCGTGACCTCAAGGAGGTGCCGGACACCATCAAGGATGCACTCGATATTCGGCCGGTGCGCTGGATCGACGAAGTGCTTGAGGTGGCTCTAGCAGAAAAGTCTACTGCTGAGAAGGACGATTCTCGTTCAGACGATGCCAGTGGTCGTCAGACAATGATCAGTACACATTGACGGGATTTTTTTGGCCATGCCGCTGTCGAAACGGCGGCGTGGTGCGGTTTTGCGCGTGAGGTTGCTTGACAGTCGTTTGAGGGCGTTGCTATAAACTCCGCTTCGTCGCGATCGCGTTTAGCACCCGTAATTTTCGCGCTGATTTCTGGTAATTTTTGCAAATTCAAGGGGTGAAGAGTGAATAAATCCGAGCTGATCGAAGCCATTGCTGCATCTGCCGATATTCCGAAAGCAGCAGCTAGCCGTGCACTCGATGCGATGGTCGACACCGTCACTGATAGCCTGAAGAAGGGTGAGACCGTGGCACTGGTCGGGTTCGGCACCTTTATTGTCAAGGAGCGTGCTGCACGTACTGGCCGTAACCCGCAGACTGGCGCTCCGATCGAGATCAGTGCTGCCAAGGTGCCGAGCTTCAAGGCTGGCAAGGCACTGAAAGACGCCGTCAACTGAGGTCTGCCTGCTTCGCAGGCACCCGGTGGCGCGGTACCGGTTCGGGAGTGGTCTGATGACTGCCGAACCGGCACCAGAACATCGAAGCGCATCGCCTGGCGATGCGCTTTTTTTGTGGCTGAACCTGGCCATGTCGGCAGGGCGCAAGCATTTGAAGACCCTGGCGAGTCAGTCAGTCGTGCAAAGTCACCTGCATCTGTCTGCGGCATGCGTATAATCATCAGTCACTGAGTCGCGGCCCTTGTGGCCATTCCAATCCCTGTAGTTCGAGGCCTGCATGCTGCAACGAATTCGAGACCGGTCGCATGGCTGGGTGGCCAAGACGATCGTTGGTTTCATTGTCGTCACCTTTGCCTTCTTTGGTGTTGAGTCGATCATTGGCGCCTTCACTGCCAGCAGTGACGACGTGGCCACGGTCAATGGCGATACCATCAGCCGTCAGGCGGTGGAAACCGAAGTCCAGCGTGCCATCCGTTCTGGCCAGGTAGCGCCGGAACAGGAGCGCGAAGCACGCAATCAGATCATCAACCAGATGATCGATTCCCGCCTGCTGGATCAATACGCCGAGGAAGGCGGCCTGCACATGTCCGATGCGCAGCTCGATCAACTGATCGTGAGCATTCCGGACTTCCAGGACGACAAGGGACGCTTCGATGCCGACCTGTTCCGCAATCGTCTGGCCAGCGCCGGCTATTCGCCCACCTCCTTCCGTCAGCAGCTGAGCAGCGACACCCTGCGCCAGCAGTTGACCGACGGCTTTGCCGCCAGTGCCTTCGTGCTGCCGGGCGAAGAAGAGAGGCTCAGCCAGCTGCAGCGTCAGACGCGCACCTTCCGCTATGCCACGCTGAGCAGTGCGGACCTCGATGCGCCGGTGACGGTCAGCGAAGACGAGCTCAAGGCCTGGTATGACAGCCACCAGGACAACTACCGCCGCCCGGCACAGGTCAAGCTGGCCTACGTGCTGCTGGACCAGAACGAGCTGGCCAGCGGTGGCGATATCAGCGAAGACACGCTCAAGGCCGAATATGCGGCCAAGCGTGCCGACGCGCCGCGGGAAATCGCGCACATCATGGTCGAGAAGGGTGACGATGATGCGGCGGCACGTGCCAAGCTCGAGGGTGCACGTGACGCACTCGCCAACGGCGAAGACTTCGCCAAGGTGGCGGCCGAAGTCTCCGAAGACAGCTCCACGGCCGAGGACGGCGGTGAGCTTGGCGTGATCACCCGCGGTATCTTCGGTGAAGACTTCGATGATGCGGCCTTCGCACTGGATGAAGGTCAGGTCTCGGATATCGTCGATACCGGCGACAGCCTGCACCTGATCAAGGTGACCGGTCTGGACATCGCGCCCTTCGAGGACATGCGCGACGAGCTGCTGACGCAAGCCCGTCAGGCCGCTTCCCGCGATACCTTCAACGAGAAGGCGCAGCAGCTGAAGGACGAGAGCTTCGCGGCGGATGATCTGGCCAGCGTCGCCGAGGATCTGGACCTGCCGCTGAAGAAGACCGACTGGGTCGCGCAGGAAAACGATGACGAACTGCTGTCCGAGCCGGGTGTGATGGCGGCAGCCTTCGGTGACGAAGTGCTGGAAGAGGGCTACAACAGTGACGTCATCGAACTGGATGACAGCCGTCGTCTGGTGCTGCGCGTTCTCGAGCAGCGTCCGGCCACTACGCTGGCGCTGGATGAGGTCAAGCAGCAGGTTCAGCGCGAAGCCAAGGCCGACAAGACTGCCAAGGCACTCGAAGCACTGGCCGAGAAGCGTCTGGAGACGCTGCGTCAGGGTGGATCACTCGAGGGGATCGACTGGCAGCAGGCTGATGACGTCAGCCGTCAGGCCAGCACCCAGCTGCCGCAGAGTCTGGTCAAGCAGGCCTTCACGCTGGCGCACCCGCAGGATGGCCAGCCGGTCTACGGCAAGGCGTCGCTCAGTGGTGGCATCGCGCTGATCGCTCTGACCGAGATCGGCGAGGCCAAGCCGGGCGAGATGGACCAGTTCCTCTCGCGTCTGGCCACGCGTCTGCGTGCTCAGGCCGCTGTCACGGGCCTGCAGGAATCTCTGCGTGAGCGTGCCGAGATCGAGCGCAACTGATCGAGCGCAACTGATCGAGCGCAAATGAGCCAGGCAGCTGGCGTGGGCAGCTTTCCCTGCCAATGAGACCGTCACCCCTTGGGGTGGCGGTCTTTTTTTGGTTCAAGCCATTGGTTCAGGCCATTGGGTTCAAGCCAATGGGCTCAAGCCTCGCAGGCTCAGGTATCGAAGCTCAGGCCGCGAGGCTACGTGCGGATGTGGTGTCAGGTCACGAGCTTGGTGTCAGGTCACGAGTCTTGTATCAAGTCACGAGCCCAGCCGCTGACGCAGGCGCTGGGAGAGTTCGCGGTGACGGGCCTGAATGCCCGTGGAGAGCGTCTGGCGCAGCCAGCGGTGGCCAGCGTCATGATGCAGGCGTTCGTGCCACACCAGCCAGTAGGAGAAGCGGTTGAGGGTGATGGGCAGCGGACGCAGGGCCAGCGGCAGCTGATCGAGCATGCTGATGGCCAGACAGCCCGGCACGCACAGCAGCAGGTCGCTGTGGCAGCTGACACTGAAGGCGGCCAGAAAATGGGGCTGGCGCATGACGACCTGACGACTCAGTCCCAGTTCCGCCAGCTTGAGGTCCACCGCGCCTCGCTCATCACCACCCATGCTGATCAATTGGTGACTGGCGGCGAGGAAGTCCTCCAGGCTCAAGGTCTCCTTCGCTGCCAGCGGATGGTCCTGGCGCATCACGCAGACGAACTGGTCATCCCCGATCTCGCGACCATGCACGCCGGCCGGCACCCTGGCGGTGGGCACGCACATCGCAAGCTCCGGCCCGCCTTCTTCCAGCTGCTGTTCGACATTGCCGCCATAGGCCTGGATATCCAGACGGATGCCGGGCGCCTGCTCGTGCAGCGGGGCGATCTGGGGCGCCACGAAGGCGTGCATGCCGTAATCGGTGGTGGCCAGCTGAAAGCGACGCTGGCTATCTTCAGGCGAGAACTCGGGCGGTGCCAGCAGGGCACCCAGCTCCTGCAGCAGGCGGGCGAGGGGCTGTCTGAGGGCCTCTGCGCGGGCGGTGGGGCGCAGACCGCGTTGTGCGCGCACGAACAGGGGGTCATCGAAGGCCTCGCGCAGCCGGCCCAGGGTGCGAGACACCGCAGGCTGGCTCAGGTTGAGCCGCTCAGCGGCCCGCGACACGCTGCGGGTTTCCAGCAGCGCATGCAGCGCGACCAGCGTATTGAGATCATGGCGGGCAAGTTCAGCCAGATGCATGGCAAGTGGTTCCCGGTAGCGAGGCGGCCCAGTCACTGGGATGAAAGTGTGCAGTTTCAACCGCACATGATATCAGCCTCATGCATACCGGGATTCAGTTTCTATCATTGGTGTGATATCGGGAGCGCGCGTAATCTGGGAGCACTTCGTCGCCGAGCAACGTTTGCGGCGGCCAGTCGTCACAGGGTTGAGGCCACGGGCCAGCGGCCTGATGACGATTCTGATCACATGTCGTTTGACCAGATCATTCGCAAGGAGCATTGCATGCAGACACGCTATTACACGATCACCGACTATCCGAAAGGCACCCCGGAACGCGATCTGTTCCAGTTGCGCGAAGAGGAGCTGAGCGAGCTCGGCGAAGGCGAGGTGCGCATTCGCAACAGCTGGCTGTCCGTCGATCCCTACATGCGTGGCCGCATGAGCGGCGTGAAGACCTATATCGACCCCTTCGAGCTCAATGAGCCGCTGCAGGGCGCAGCCGTCGGTGAAGTGATCGAGTCACGTGATTCTCGCTTCAAGAGCGGCGACAAGGTACGTCACATGGGCGGCTGGCGTGACATCGCGCAGCTCTCTGGTGACCAGGTCGAGCCGCTGCCGAGCATCGAGGTGCCGGAGCAGGCCTACCTGGGCGTGCTGGGCATGCCGGGCATGACCGCCTGGACCGGTCTCAACATCATCGCCGAGATGAAAGAGGGCGATAACGTGCTGGTCAGCGCGGCCTCCGGTGCGGTCGGCTCGCTTGCCGTGCAGCTGGCCAAGGCCAAGGGCGGCACTGTCGTCGGCATCGCCGGCAGTCAGGAGAAGCTTGATTGGCTGGAAGCGCGGGGCGTCAAGGCGGTCAGCTACAAGGGCAAGGATGCCGAGCAGCTGACGAAGGCGCTCAAGGAAGCCTGCCCGGATGGCTTCGATGTCTACTACGAGAATGTCGGCGGTGATTGCCTGGTGGCGGCGCTGAACAACCTGAATGTCGGCGCACGCATCGCTGTCTGCGGCATGATCTCCAGCTACAACGATACCGAGGCGGCACCTGGCCCTTCGAATATCTCGATGATCCTGATTCGCCGCGCGCGCATGCAAGGCTTCATCGTCTTCGATCACTGGCAGAACTACAGCCGCTTCCTCGAAGAGGTAGGGCCGCAGGTCGCCAAGGGCGATATCGACTACGAAGAGACGGTGGAAGAAGGGCTCGAGCAGACGCCGGACGCCTTCCTCAAGCTGTTCTCGGGTGGCAACAAGGGCAAGATGCTGGTGCGTCTCTGATCTGAGAACTGAGTGCTGAGAGCTGCGACAGCATTGCTGAAGATCCGGACTGAAGACCCGAACACCTGACGTCGCGCGTATGCGCGCTGCTCAGGCAGTCACGAAAGGCTCGCTGCGGCGGGCCTTTTGCGTGGGTGGCCTGGCGTTGTTCATCACGCATTACTGGTCATCAAATATCACTGGTCATCAGGATTGGTGACTCTCACGAACCAAAGACGTGCGACCTGCGCTCTACTTTGGTCTTGGTCACTGCTCTAGAATGCAGACCATCGTTCGTGGGCAGGTGGCGTCATCGTCGCGTTTATCTGTCATTTGCCCACATATCACTCTGTGTCAGGTGGCGCCTGACCACGGCCCTGTCACCTCATGTAGCCGTGTCGCCCCTGACTCCGCGAGGAGAGCATCATGCAGGACTTTACCTATCAGAACCCGACCCGCGTGCACTTCGGTGTCGGCCAGATCGCCAAGGTGCGTGACGAGATTCCGGCGGATGCCCGCGTGCTGGTCACCCACGGTGGCGGGTCGATCAAGCGCAACGGCGTGATGGATCAGATCGAAGCCGCACTGGAAGGCCGTCAGTGGTGGAGCTTCGGCGGCATCGAGCCGAACCCGAGCTATCACACCCTGCTCGAAGCCCTGGAAGTCATCAAGCGCGAGAAGATCGATTATCTGCTGGCGGTCGGAGGTGGCAGCGTCGCCGATGGCAGCAAGTTCCTCGCGCTCGCCGCCTGTCATGCCGGTGATCCGTGGGAGATTCTCGCCGAGGGCAAGCACCCCGAGACGGCGCTGCCGCTGGGCGTGGTGCTGACACTGCCGGCCACGGGCTCCGAGTCCAATGGCAACGCCGTGGTCACCAACTACGAGACCCACGACAAGTTGCCGATGTTCAGCGAGCTGGCCTATCCGCGCTTCGCGGTGCTGGACCCGGCCACCACCCTGACCCTGCCGGAGCGTCAGAGCGTGAATGGCGTCGTCGATGCCTTCATCCACGTCAGCGAGCAGTACCTGACCTATCCGGTCAATGCGCCGGTGCAGGACCGTTTCTCCGAAGGGCTGCTGATGACGCTGATCGAGGAAGGCCCCAAGGTGCTGAGCCAGCCGGATGATCTGGCCGTGCGCGCCAACATCATGTGGGCCGCCAATCTGGGCCTCAACGGCCTGATCGGGCGTGGCGTGCCGCAGGACTGGGCCACCCACATGATCGGTCACGAGATCACCGCACTGCACGGTGTCGATCATGGTCGCACCCTGACCATCGTGATGCCGGCGCTGTGGGAAGAATTGTTCGAGGCCAAGCGTGCCAAGCTGGCGCAATACGGTCGTCGTGTCTGGGCGCTGGAGGGCGATGAGGAGAGCGTTGCGCGCGCCGCCATCGACAAGACCCGTGACTTCTTCACTCGTCTGGGTGCGCCGGTGTCGTTGAGCGAAGCCGGTATCAGTGCCGACAGCATCGATCAGCTGGTCGACAACCTGACCCGTCACGGCTTCACCGCCATCGGTGAGCACGGCGATATCACGCCGGACGTGGCGCGTCGTATCCTGACCCGCGCTGCCTGATCGCACGCGTCAGTCAGGGCCGAGTGTCAGCCTCAAACCCCTCGTCACTCTTGGTGGCGAGGGGTTTTGCGTATCTCCCTCCTTGTCTCCCCCTTGTTGCAGCTTGCCGTCCGCCAGATCGCGTCACGCCAGAAAGCCGGATTCGCTTGTCGAGACTTCGTCGCCGGCCGGTTTTTGTTACTCTATAACCTTTTGCACGCCCTTCATCTTGCGGAGATTTCAGCATGTCTGTGGCTTCACGCGGCGCCAGGAGCGGCGACGCCCCGACGGAACCAGCTCCGATTCCGGTGCATCTGATCACCGGTTTTCTGGGCACGGGCAAGAGCAGTTTCATCCAGGCATTGGTCGCGGCCAAGCCTGCGGATGAGCACTGGGCGATCCTGGTCAATGAGTTCGGTCAGGTGGGGATCGATCAGGCGCTGTTTGCCGGGCGCGAGGATGTCAGCGTCAAGGGGCTGCCCGGCGGGTGTCTGTGCTGTCAGCTGGCCTTCGTGCTGCAGGCGGGGCTGGTCAGTCTGATCCATCAGACGCGACCTGATCGTCTGATCATCGAACCTTCGGGGCTGGGCCATCCGGCGGGACTGATCGATGTGCTGCGCAGCGAAGGGCTGGCCTCGGCGCTTGCGCTTGAGGAAGTCATCACCCTGCTGGACCCGCGTGCACTGGACGATACCCGCACTCGCGAACACGGCACCTTCCAGGACCAGTTGACGCTGGCGGGCGGCGTGGTGCTCAGCAAGCGTGATCTGGCGACTGAGCAGCAGCTGGCGGCCGCGCATGAGTTTCTGGCGGGGATGTGGCCGCGCAAGCGCTGGGTCGGTGAGCTGGGCAGAGCCGACGGCGAAAGCCAGTCGCCGCAGGCCCGCATGGCCGGTCAGGAGGTCGCACTGATCGATTGGCTGCTGTCAGCAGAGCGCGTGCCTCAGCGCCAGGGCGGCGGGCATGGCTGTGACGCTCATCACGTAAGCGCAGCGCGTGAAGACCAGCCCGAGATCAGCATGCCGGCCGCCCATCGCGCTGCGCGGGATAGAGCGCATCTGGCGCAGGCCAGTGCTGAGCCGTCCGCCTCAGACATGATGCCATTGCCCGGCGCACCGGTGATCGAGCAGGCCGAGGGGCTTGAGCATGCCAGTCTGGGCTGGCGAATCGCCGCAAGCGAGGTGTTCGACCTCGATCAGCTGACCCAGTGGCTGGATGGCCTGCCGCGCGAGTGGCGCATCAAGGGCATCTTTCACACCCAGGATGGTTGGCGCAGCTATAACCGCGCCAATGGGCGTGCCGAGCTTGCGCCGTCCAGTTGGCGCGAGGATTCGCGGCTTGAACTGATTGCACCGCTGGGCGGGCAGGGGCAGGAGCAGGAAGGGATGATGGCTGCGTTGCCGCTTGAGGATTCCCGTCAGCTGAATGCGGCCTTGCTGGCCTGTCGCAGCGACGGCGCCGCCAGGCCCTTCAACTTCTTCGGCGAGTGAGCTGAGCACCTCCCTCAGGAAGCGCTACTTACGTCAGGCGCTCCCACTCGCCGATCAGGCGCAGGGCCTCTTCGCGGGAATCGCCACACAGCTCGTGATCGAAATCGAAGTCGCCGCACACCGCCGGGCGCTGCGGCGTGCCGAACAGCTTGCACAGGTTGTCGTCATCCAGCTGCACGCAGCGCACCCCCGCCGGCTTGCCATTGGGCATGCCGGGAATCGGGCTCGAGATCGAGGGGGCGATGCAGCAGCCGCCGCAACCGGCACGACAGCCGGGAGCGGCAGCATCTGCAGAAAGGGCGGCAGTCTGCGTCATGAGGTGGCGGACGTGTCTTCGTGCTCGGGGAGGACGAGCGGCTCACGCGCCGTCTGCGGGGTATGGCGCGCGATGGCACCCTTGTTGATGCCCTCGTAGGCTTCGACACGGATACTGTCACCGCTGTCGAGGGCGATCTGGCGCGCCAGCCAGTCGGCGATCCACTCGATGGTGGTCGGTGTCGGCAGCAGCCAGACCTGCTTGCGCGGCAGACGAATGCGGAACCTCCCCTGCGGCGCTTCATAGCTGAATACCAGCTCGCGCCCCGGGCGGTCGATCAGATCGCCTTCCTCGGCCAGGTAGCGGTCGTTGAGCTTCTCGGCCCACTCGGCTTCCAGCGCCGTGTCCCGCAGCCCGTTGCGCTCGATGATCAGCGGCGAGCGATGCCCATGCGCGATACGCTGGCAGTTGCCGCTGTGATGACGCAGGCCATGGCTGTAGGTGTAGGCGGCGCCGTCGATGGTCTCGTCTCGCAGACGCACACGCAGCGCCTCGACGCGCGGCGGCAGGCGGCGAGTCAGCAGCTTCTCGAAGTGATTGGCCAGTACCTCGGTGGTGACCTCGGTCACCGGCAGCAGGCAGAAGGCCTGACGCGGGCCGCGCACTTCCATGGCGTAGGGCTGTGTGAAGCGCAGGCACAGTCCTTCCGGGCAGTCCGTGACGCTCACGCCATCGGCCTGGCTGGGCACGATCAGGGTGTGATCGGCGTCCTGATCGATCATGCGCTTGGCCCACGGCTTGACGTCGCCGAAGTCGAACAGCATGCCGTCATGGCCGACGGCGCCGTCCAGCTCCAGGTCCAGATGCTGGCTGATGCCGTACAGGCCGCGGGTATTGCTCCACACCGAGGCATCCACCGCGGTGAGGGCCCTGACGAACAGGGTCTTGGGAGTCATTGCGGTCATCAATCGATACCACTGATCTTGTGAGTCTGCAGCGAGAGCTGCCACTGGGGATTGCGCATGCAGTAGCTGACGCACTGGTTCATCGGCGTGTCGGACGCCAGCACCTCGCGGTAATGCTCGCGGGCTGCGGCAGGCGCGGGCAGGGCATCGAGGGCGGCGGTATCCAGTGGCTGCAGATAGAAGTGCGCGAAGTCCAGGCTGACGAAGCGCTCCGGCAGGGCCTCCGGCTGCGGGTAGACGAGCTTGAGCTCATCGCCGCCGGTGAGGACCAGCTCGCTTGCGCCCTTGGGGCTGACGCACAGCCAGTCGATGCCGACAGGCGGCTCGACGGTGCCGTTGGTCTCCACCGCGATCTCGAAGCCGCGGGCGTGCATCGCGTCCACCAGCTCGCTGTCGAGCTGCAACAGCGGCTCACCGCCGGTGAAGACCACATACGGCGTGGCGATGCCGGTGTGTTCCGGCCACAGGCTGGCCAAAAAGTCCGCCAGCGCGTTTGCGGTGCGGAACTTGCCGCCATTCTGGCCGTTGGTGCCGACGAAATCGGTGTCGCAGAAGCGGCAGACCGAGGTGTCGCGGTCCTGCTCGCGGCCACTCCACAGATTGCAGCCGGCAAAGCGGCAGAACACGCTGGCGCGCCCTGCGCGAGCACCTTCGCCCTGCAGGGTGTAGAACGCTTCCTTTATCGTATACATCAGAGAGTGCCTGCGCCCTTGGCCAAGTCGGTCGTTTCGTAACCGAGCGGATCGCTCAGCCCATGGGCGGCGAAGGCCTCGAGACGCTCACGGCAGCTGCCGCATTCCCCGCAGGCCAGTTCGCGGCCTTCGTAGCAGGTCCAGGTCTGGGCATAATCGAGCTGCATGGCGATGCCGGCGGCCAGAATCTCGTCCTTGCTCGCGTGCAGGAAGGGCGCGCGAATCTCGACTGGGGAGAAGTTGGCGATGGCGGCGACGGCATTCATCTTGTCGACGAACTCCGGACGGCAATCCGGGTAGAGCACGTGATCGCCACCGTGGGCACCATAGAAGCAGACCTCGGCCTCGATGTTGACGGCCTTGGCGATGGCCAGTGACAGCAGGATCATGTTGCGGTTGGGCACCACGGTCGAGGTCATGGAGGCCTCGTCGTAGTCGGCCTTGGGCATCGCCTGGTCACTGTTGGTCAGTGCGGAGTTGTCGATCAGGCCATGGATGGCGCGAATATCGACGACTTCGTGGGCGACGCCCAGCGACTCGCAGACCTGGCGTGCGACGTCGAGCTCACGCGAGTGACGTTGGCCATAATGGAAGGAGAGGGCATGTACCTCGAAGCCTTCCTTCAGCGCCTGGTGCAGGACAGTGTAGGAGTCCATGCCACCGGAGTAGATGACGACGGCGCGGGGGCGCTCTGCAGAGGAGGCAGAAGCGGGTACAGCGGAATTCTGGACGTTGAGAGTCATGACGGAGAATTTCTTTGACCGATGGATTCGGCGCCCGGGATCCGGTCCGGGCGAAACGGGCGCCTATCCTACTCTTCCACACGCCTTGATGCCACTCGTGCACTGGTGCGGGCCGCGGATACACCGCCTGTCGCCAGGTTCTGAAGCGGCCATGGCAGCCAAGCGTTGAGTCGGCGAGAAAATAGCCTTGGTACCCGCACCACAGGCTGGCATAGACTCGGAGTATTAGCGAAGCGTAGAGAGAGTCGTCTGCGTGCTGCACGCTTGTCCACCTAGTGCTTCGCCTGATGGCACGCACTTCGGGATGACGGGTTGAGGAGCCGGCTGAGTGGCTTGCCGAATGGCGCTTGGAGTGGCTCTCGCAATGGCGCCTGGAGCAGCGTCAAGTGACAGGCGAGACGGGGCGGCGCTGGCGTTCAAGTGTGTGCTCAAAAGGGCGATCAGAAGAGTCAAAGTGCAGCAGTCTGGCACCTGGTGATGTCCATAGGAGGAGTAGCATGGGCGCCCGGACATTGCCGCATTAGCCATGCGGCCCGGGCCTCGCGGCAGCCAGCGGCGACAATGAAAGCAGGTGTAAGCAGATAAGCGCGAGAACAGCCGGAAGCGTGAATGACGTGTCATGTCCCGGCGGTGTTACCCGCGTTGCGCCAGCCAACGGCCAGCATCACTGGCGACAGGCGGCCCTTGCGGGGCATCAAGCCATTTTCCTTATGACTGCAGGTGGAGTGAGCGTGCCTCTCGATATCTTGATCAAATTGCTGTCGTCCATCGAAGAGCCGTTGTGGATTCATGACCGCTTCGGCCAACTCGCCTGGACGTCGCCGCGCGCTCGACAGGAAGACAGGGTGCCGGAGCTGCCATCCCCGCTGCCCAAGCAGCCGGAGCCTTGTGGCATCAGCGGCCAGCCCGGCTTCTGGTTGATGGGCATCACCGGCGAGCTGGGAGAATGGCTGCTGGTGCAGAAGGCCAATCTGCCGTGGCGCATGGCGATCTTCGATGCCGAGTGTCTGGTGGCCAACACCTGTGGCTGGCAGGAGCTGTTCGGCACCGAGCGGCCGCGTCTCGAGCCGGTCAGCGAGCGGCGAGTTCGCCTCAAGGCGCCGTTCTCGGGGCTGGCGGAGGCCCGTGCGGCCGGGGTGGATGACAAGGTCTTGATCGCTCTGCGCCGCCTGCAGCCCATCAACCTGCTGTCGCGCGATCGCTTCAATGCCCAGATCGATGAACTGCTGCTGGAAGAAAGCGTCGACGGCAGCATCGATGGAGGCATCATCTATCTGTCGCTGACCCATCTGGAAATCATCAACTCGGCGCACGGTGCCGAACGCATCGATCCGCTGCTGGAGCGGGTGGCAGAAGCCATGTCCCTGCAGTATCGCGACGCCCTGGTCTGCCGCCCGCTGGGCAATGCCTTCGCGCTGTTCTTCGTCGGGGATGAGGCCAGCCTGATCGCGCGTGCCAACGAGCTGTGCGAACGGCTGGTGATGCTGATGCGACTGGATGGCAAGGCCCTGCCGGTCACGGCGCGGGTCGGCATCAGTCTGGCGCCACAGCACGCGCGGCGTGCCCATCGCCTGATGCATCTGGCCGAACTCGCCATGTTGCACGGGGAATACGATGACATCGATGTCTGCGGCCCCCTGCATGTGTTCTCGCCCGGCGCGCACATGCAGCACCTCAACGACTATCGCCTGACCAGTGACCTGCGCGAGCATCTCGAAGAGCTGGATCTCGCCTTCCAGCCCCAGTTCGACCTCGCCAGTGGCGAGGCCGTCGGCGTCGAGGTGCTGGTGCGCTGGGACCACCCCGAGCTCGGCACCATCGGGCCGGGTCGCTTCATCCCGCTGGCGGAGCAGTACGGCTTGATCGGCACCGTCGGCGCGCGGGTGATGGACACGGCCCTCTCGGCGACGCGTGATCTGGTGACGCCGAACGGCAAGCCATTGTCGGTGGCGATCAATGTCTCGGCTCAGGAGTTTCGTGACCCCGGCTTCCCAGAGCGCGTCTCGGAGGCTCTGGCGCGCCATGACTTCGCGCCGGAACGCCTGGAGCTTGAGATCACCGAATCCTCACGCGTGCCGGATCTCGATCGCGTCGTGGAGCGACTGACCGGCCTGATCGAACGCGGCGTGCGCCTGGCGATCGATGATTTCGGCACCGGCTTCGCGTCACTGCTCTACGTGCGCGACCTGCGTGCTTGCCGCCTCAAGGTCGATCAGCGCTTCGTCGGTAGCCTTGACCATGATGCCCGCGACCGCGCCATCGTCTCCCACGCGATCTCGCTGGCCGACAGCCTGGGCATGGAGGTGCTGGCGGAGGGTGTCGAGACCGCAGAGCAGGAGCGCCTGCTGGTCGAGATGGACTGCCATCTGGTGCAGGGTTTCCGCTATGCGCGGCCCAAGCGCCTGCCGGAGCTGGTCGGGTGGCTCAAGCGCAAGCCGTCGATCCATCCCTGCCCCTGAGTACTTTTGGAGGGCGCTTGATGAAGGGCGCTGAAATGAAAGGGGCCTGAAATGAAAGGGGCCTGAAATGAAAACGCCCGCCACGCAGTGACTCTGCATGGCGGGCGTTTTCATGCTGGGCATTCAAGTCTGGCAGTGGCCGCGGGAGGTGGCGGCTTGCGTTCAGACTCGAGAGCCGTGGCGACGTCTCATTCGCTGCAACCGCTACCGTAGCCGTACATGTTCTCGAAGCCCGGAATGCGTTGCTCCCAGACGGGCGGCGTGCCGACGACCTCCTGCAGGCAATCGCTGAAGCGACGCGTCTTCTGCGGCAGGTACTGGCGGTGCGGGTAGACCAGGTGGATCGAAGGCAGTGGTTTCATCGGCACGTTGGTCAACAGCGGCACCAGCTCGCCGTTCAGGATCTCGTCCTTGATGTTGATCGCGGACACCATGCCATAGCAGGCGCCCGACTTGATGGCGCCGATCAGCACGTCGGCATCGTTGACCTTGAGGCGCGAATCCAGCGCCACCTTTTCCTCGACACCGCTCTCGGTGCAGACTCGCAGGCGATCAAGAATGAAGCCATCGCGCGAATACACCGCTGCCGGCAGGCCAGTCAGATCGGCAGGGGTCTGGGGCATGCCGTGACGCTCGATGAAGGCCGGCGAGGCACAGATCAGGTGACGGTGTGCAGCCAGCGGACGCGCGATCAGGTTGGAGTCTTCCAGCTCCGACATGCGAATGGCCAGGTCATAACCGCCGCCGATCAGGTCGGTCAGGTGGTCTTCCAGGCGCACTTCCACCTGGGTGTCCGGGTAGCGCTCCATGTACAGACGCACGGCCTGGGCGACATAGGTGCGCCCGAAGTGGCTCGGGCTGGTGATCTTCAGGATGCCACGCGGGCCATCCTGATAGGCGCCGGCCACATCGTCGGTATCTTCCAGCACTTCACGCAGACGCAGTGCGTGCTGATGGATCTCGCGCCCCGCATCCGTCAGGGCCAGTGAGCGAGTCGAGCGATTGAACAGGCGAATCTGCAGTTCTTCTTCCAGACGGCTGATCTGCTTGGAGACCACCGAGCGGTTGACCTGACGATGGTCAGCCGCCTTGGAAAAACTCTGTGCTTCTACCACATCGAGAAACAGCAACAAACGGGATGCTTTATCCACGGTCTGACCTCTCGTGATGCCATGGGGAGGGGAACACTCTGCCAGCCATCCGTGAGGCAGTCAGTGCATATAAAGCGACGGTCCAACTTCGGTAGCAGTCGATAATCGGTGACATTGCATGGGTCATCATCACGAATCCAGGTGACGGAAATCCCTGACAAGGTGAGTTTATCACGGTCACTGTTTCCTCTAATACCACGCATCAACGCGTTTCTCGCTCTTCCTGTTGCCGACAATGCATCAAAGACATGTCCCACTGAGCCTATCTGGGGTCCGGCGAAATCCCTAGAATCATCCCTCCAGCGTCACGGAAGTGTTCCGACGCCTTATACCTTCATCCAACCAGTCATGCTCGACATGCTGGGAGTGAGTTCATGTCTTCTTCTATGTCCACCGACGCCTCTGCAACATCGACCCCGCCAACGTCGGAAACGCCGACGACGCGTGAGCTGATGTCACGCCTGTGGCGCAGCACCTTGCCGATGACACTCGGCATCATGGGATTGTTGGGCTTCAACCTGGTCGATGCCGCCTTCGTTTCTCACCTGGGCACCGCGCCACTGGCCGCGCAATCCTTCACCTTCCCGCTGACCTTTCTGATCATCGGGGTGCAGGTCGGCATGGGCATCGCGATCGCCGCGATCGTCTCGCGCACCCTGGGCGCCGAGGATGAGGCGCGTGCCCGGCGCCTGGGCGGTGTGGTGCTGCTGGGGTCCGGTGTGTTGATGGCACTGCTGATGCTGCTGTTGTGGGTCATCAGGGTTCCGGCCTTCGAGTTGCTGGGTGCCAACGCCACTGAAATGACGCTGATCGAGGTCTACTGGGGCCCGTCGCTGATCGCCAGCTGGCTGGGGGCCATGGCCTATGTGCTCTACAGCCTGTTCCGCGCCCACGGCGACACGCGTCTGCCGGGCGAGATGATGCTGCTGACCAGTGTCTTCAACCTGGTGCTGGACCCGCTGCTGATCTTCGGCGCGGGGCCGCTGCCCGGCTTCGGTCTGGCGGGGGCTGCCTGGGCGACCGTACTCTCCTTCGGGGCCGGGCTTGCCATCACGGCATTCAAGCTCTCACGCCGTGACTGGATGGAATATCGCGGCCTGTGGGCCGAATGGCAGGCCTCGCGCCGCCAGCTGGCGGGAATCGCGATACCCGCGATTCTGTGCCAGATGATGCCGGCACTCTCCGCGATGCTGGTCACCGCCATCGTCGCGGGGCTGGGCCAGACGGAGGTGGCCGCCTGGGGGATCGCCTCACGCCTGGAAACCTTCTCGCTGATCGTGGTGCTGGCCCTGACCATGTCGCTGCCGCCGTGGCTGGGGCGCTGTTATGGCGCCGGCCGTTGGCAGGAAATTCGCCGCCTGATGAACCTGGCCGCCCGCGTGGTGGTGATCTGGCAGCTGGTGCTGGGCATCATCGCGGCAGTGCTGGCGACCCCGCTGGCCTATGTGCTGGTGGGCAGTGACGAGGTCTCGGCGGCACTGGCGGTCCTGCTGCCGTGGATGTTGCCCAGCTACTCCTTCCTCGGTATCTGCATGCTGGTCGTGTCGGCTGCCAACGCGCTGGGGTGGCCGCTGCGTGCCACGGCGTTGTCCTTCGTGCGTCTCTTCATCTGCTTCATGCCGGCGGTATGGCTGGGGGCACATCTGGATGGGCTGCGCGGTGTCGCCATCGGTTCGGCGATCGGCAACCTGCTGGCGGGTGTGGCGGCATGGCGCGTCTATCGTCAGGCCCTGGGCGACCGTGGCAAGTCAGTGCGTCGCCATGCCTATGTCGCGACGACCTGATCGCCCGGACCCTCATGGCGTCCAGCACGAGCGCTCCCTTGAGATGTCAGGCGCCATTCAGAAGATTCTGTCCGGAAGGTCCTGCTGGAGGCCCTGCCAATAGACCTTGCCAGAAGCCCCGTCAGCAGTCCCGCTGAGAAGCACCGAAAGCGGCCATTCCAAAAATGGCCGCTTTTTTGTTTTTTATCACTGCCATGATGCGAAATTTACCTGCTTATTTTCTGATATAGGGTCTCATAACAGAATATTAACCGTGGTTTGGGCCTCTATACTGGATGCATTCAGGCCAAGCCACTGCGAGTCGCCTTGTCGACCGGTGTTGGCCTTCATCGTCTTTATTCGCTGCCGAGTGCGCGAATACGCCTGTCATTTGCCGTGGGGCGCGGCTTGCAGTCATGGGGTAGGCCAACATGAAGATTCTTGTACTCGGTAGCGGCGTCGTCGGTGTCACCAGTGCCTATTATCTGGCGCGTCAGGGGCATGAGGTCACGGTCGTCGACCGTCAGGCCAGCCCGGCGATGGAAACCAGCTACGGCAACGCCGGTCAGGTCTCCTTCGGCTTCTCCTCGCCGTGGGCGGCGCCGGGCATTCCGCAGAAAGCCGTCAAGTGGATGTTCCAGGAGCATGCGCCGCTCAAGATCCAGCCGCGCATGGACCCGCAGATGGCCAAGTTCATGGTCAAGATGTTCGCCAACTGCAACGCCGACCGCTATGCCGTCAACAAGGAGCGCATGGTACGGGTCTCCGAGTACAGCCGCGCCTGCATCAACGCCCTGCGCGAAGAGACCGGACTGCGCTACGAAGACCGCCAGAAGGGGCTGTTGCAGCTGTTTCGTACCCAGGCGCAGGTCGATGCCGTGCAGAGCGACATGAAGGTGCTGGCGGGCTGTGGCGTGCGCCATCAGCTGCTGGACGCCGACGCCTGCGCCACGGTGGAGCCTGCACTGACCCGCGTGCCGGGCAAGTTCATCGCCGGCCTGCACCTGCCGGATGACCAGACTGGCGATTGCCATCTGTTCACCAATCGGCTGGCGGATTACTGCCGCGACACCCTGGGCGTCAATTTCGTCTTCAATACCACCATTCAGCGCATCCAGCGCAGCGGCAGCCGCATCGAGAAGGTCATCACCGACCGTGGCGAGATGACGGCCGACAGCTACGTGATGTGTCTGGGCAGCTACTCGCCGTTCCTGGCGCGGGATCTGGATCTGGATCTGCCGATCTATCCGGTGAAGGGCTACAGCCTGACCGTGCCGATCATCAATGCCGATGCCGCGCCGCAGTCCACCGTGATGGACGAGACCTTCAAGGTCGCGCTGACACGCTTCGATGACCGTATCCGCGTCGGTGGCACCGCCGAGCTGGCCTCGTTCGATCTTTCCTTGATCGAGAAGCGCCGTGCGACCATCAACATGGTGGTGCGTGATGTATTCCCGGAAGCCGGTGACTATGCGCGGGCGGAATTCTGGGCCGGCCTGCGTCCGATGACGCCGGATTCCACGCCGATCATCGGTGGCACCAAGTACGACAATCTGTGGTTGAACACCGGACACGGTACCCTGGGCTGGACCATGAGCTGCGGCAGTGCGAGTCTGTTGGCGGACCTGGTGGATGGTCGCAAGCCCACCATCGATCCCAACGGTCTCAGTCTTGGTCGCTACGCTGCCTGATGCTCAGAGCAGTGTCTGTGTCTGTGACCTGATACTCAGAGCAGTGTCTGTATCAGTGTCAGTGGCTGCGCCAGGGACTGCCAGGCAGCGCGTACTGCCGTGTAGTCGTCTTTTTTCGAGTGTCTCTCCGTCAACTGATTGAACAAGGAATTGCGCATGACCAAGCAGATTATCTCTACCGAGTCCGCACCGGCTGCCATCGGCCCGTATTCCCAGGCGGTGCGCACGGGTAATCTGGTGTTCCTGTCCGGCCAGATCCCGCTGGACCCGGCGACCATGGAAGTGGTGGAAGGCGGTTTTGAAGCCCAGGCAGACCAGGTGTTCCGCAATCTCAAGGCGGTGTGTGAAGCCTCCGGTGGCAGCCTGGATCAGCTGGTCAAGGTCAATCTGTTCCTGACCGATCTCAGCAACTTCGCCGTGGTCAACACGCTGATGGAGCAGTACTTCAGCCAGCCGTATCCGGCGCGCGCGGCCGTCGGCGTCAAGGAGCTGCCCAAGGGCGTGCTGTTTGAAGCAGAAGGTGTACTGGCACTCTCCTGATCGCTCGTCGATTGTCGGACTGAACGAGCGGCCGCTCTGAACCAGTGGCCGGTCTGAACGAACGACTGGCGCGAATCGATACCTTGTCTCTCACTCCCCTCGCTGATTCATCAGCGGGGGGAGTGTCGTTTCAGGGGGTCGTGACGTCCTGCAGGCAGCTTGAGCGTGACATTTGGCGCCAGCATGATTAGCGTAAGGCTAAATGAGCCAGCGACCAGCGCTGACTCTCGGAGCATCGCGGACGAACCCTTCAAGGAGCAACACCATGGCGCAGTCAGACACAGGCACCCGTGAACCCGGCATACGGCTGCGTCAGCTGGAAATGCTGTGGGCGGTGATCGAGTGTGGCTCGATGAAAGGCGGTGCCGCGCAACTGGGAATCAGCGTGCCGGTGGTCTCGCGGGGCTTGGCACAGCTCGAACAGACGCTGGGCTATTCGTTGTTTCTGCGCGAGGGCGGCAAGCTGGTGCCGACCCCGGAAGCCGAGCGCCTGACGCCATCACTCGCCCGGATGTTCAGCGCTCAATCCGAGCTCAGGCGACTGGCCTTCGGGCCGGGCAGCGGCAAGCGTCCGCGTCTCGTGCTGGCGGTCACGCCTGGCTTGGAAGCCTTCAGTGCCGGTTGGCTGACACGCATCGCGGCCAGTGAAGCCTTGAGTGAGTGGCTGCCAAGTCTGGAAGTGCTCGAGGTGTCGCAGCATGATCTCGCCATCCGCGAGGGGCGGGTCGCGATGGCGGTGAGCCTGGAAGCTCCGCCGGAGCCACAGGGCGGCAAGCGTGCCAAGACCGCGGCGGCACGCGCCCGCGAGCTCAAGGCCAGCCTGCGTCAGCGTGCGCGCGAGGAGACGACACTCATCGAAGGCGATGACGACGAGGCAAAGCCTACCGCCAAGGCTGTCATGCCCGAGCTGGGGGATACGCCGGAGTTGCCGTTTGACGTCGAGGATGATGCGCACAATGCCGAAGGGACCGCTTCCCGCAGCGGGACAAGTGAAGAGGCCAGTGACGAGGCGCAAGCCGAGGCACCGCCCGCGCTGAAGCTGCCCTTGATGCTGCTGTGGCCCTCACGCTGGCCGTTGCTGGACAAGCCGCTGACCCTTGCGCGCCTCAATGAACGGCCCTTCATCGACCTGCCGGAAACCAGCAGTCAGGGGCGCTTGATTAGGGGTCTGCTCAAGCGTGAGCGTGTGACACCGGCGAGTCTGCTGGAAGTCGCCACTCCGGCCAGCGCCGGGCGTCTGGCACGCACGGGCAGTGCCGCCACCATCATTGATGCGCTGTCGGCGCTGCAGGTGCTCGAGGATGCCAGAGGTGACCTGATCGGCCTGCCGCTCTCGATGCGCAGCGAGCGCTATCTGGAGCTCAAGTGGCAGTTGCCGACGGCCGAGGAAGGGGAGTCGCTGCACGTGGTACAGGCCCTGCTGATCAGTCTGCTCGAAGAGGAGGTGGCGGCGAGTCTTGCTCGCTTGCCGCTGGCGGACGAGGAAGGCTGATGGCGCAGGCGCCTGGCGGAAGCCTTGCCTCAGAGTAGAGAGCAGACCAGACAACAGGCCGGACAACCGACCATTCAAGAAAAACCCCGCCGATTGGCGGGGTTTTTCTTGTCTTTCACGACAGCGCTCGCTCGGGCTCAGCCCTTGACGACGGTCGCGATGGCCTTGGCCACGTAGGGCAGGTTCTCGGTGGAGAAGCCAGCCACGTTGGCACGCCCGGAGCGCACCATGTAGATGCCGAACTCGTCACGCAGGCGATCGACCTGTTCCGGCGAAAGGCCGGTGTAGGAGAACATGCCACGCTGTTCGGCAATGAAGGCGAACTGCTCATCCAGACCATACGGCTTGAGTGCCTCGACGAAGTCACGACGCAGGCCGTTGATGCGCTCACGCATCTCGGTCAGCTCGCTTTTCCACTCGCCACGCAGGGTGTCGTCCTCGAGGATGTCGATGACCACCGCACCGCCATGTGCCGGCGGATTGGAGTAGTTCTCGCGCGCGGTGATCGCGGCCTGGGAGCGCACGTCGAGCATGCTCTCCTCGTCCTTGGCGATCAGGATCAGGCAGCCGGTGCGCTCGCAGTAGATGCCGAAGTTCTTGGAGCAGGAGCTGGTGATGATGGCGTCATCGACATTCTCGGCCAGCAGGCGCACGCCGTAGGCGTCTTCTTCCAGGCCGTCACCGAAGCCCTGGTAGGCGAAGTCGATCAGCGGCAGCAGCTTGCGCGCCTGGACGACTTCCAGCACCTGGTCCCACTGCTCGCGGCTCAGATCGAAACCGGTCGGGTTGTGGCAGCAGGCGTGCAGCAGCACCACGTCACCTTCCGGGATGGTCTTGAGCGTCGCCAGCATGCCGTCGAAGTCGAGGCGGTTGTTCTCGTCGACGTAGGGGTAGTTGTGGCGCGTGACGCCAGCGGCGTCGAAGATGCCCAGGTGGTTCGGCCAGGTCGGGGTGGACAGCCAGATGTCGCGGCCCTTGAGGTTGCTGGCGATGAAGTCCGCAGCCAGACGCAGGGCACCGGTACCGCCGGGCGCCTGGGTGGCGCTGGCGCGATTGGCGGCCAGCACCGGCGACTCGGCGCCCAGCACCATCGGCAGCACGACCTTGCCGAAGCGCGGGTCGCCGTGGGAGCCGATGTAGGTCTTGGTGACTTCATTCTCGACCAGGCGGTTCTCGGCCTGCTTGACCGCACGCATGACCGGCGTATTGCCGTTGGCATCGCGATAGACGCCCACGCCGAGGTCGACCTTCTGCGGGTTGGTGTCGTTGTTGAAGGCTTCGATCAGGCCGAGGATGGCATCCCCGGGTACACGCGCAATCTGCTCGAACATCTTATTTCGCTACCTCGTCGGTTCTGGCGGCCATGATGAAATCGTTCTTGTGCAGACCCTTCATCTCGTGGGACCACCAGGTCACGGTGACCTTGCCCCACTCGGTGAGAAGTGCCGGGTGGTGCCCGACTTCCTCGGCAATCTCGCCTACGCGATTGGTGAATGCCAGTGCCTGCTTGAAATTGCGGAACGTGAAGCACCGTTCCAGTTGCATGATGCCATCGCGATTGAGCAACTGCCACTCGGGAATGGCGGTCTTGAGCGTCTCGATGTCGCTATCGCTGACCTTGGGCGCATCGAAGCTGCAGGCTTCACAGGACTGTCTGGCGAGTTCGGTCATGTCACTATCTCCGGCTTGAGGAAAGAGGGGACTGGTGAAAAGGCGTACCCCTTGGGGCAAGGGCGTCGGTGCGATCAGCGACGGTGCGATCAACGTGGTGCGAAGCGCGGCGCCTTGAGGCCGAGTGCCATGGCTTCGTGCACCAGCGCCATGATGTCGCGACTGGCGAGTTCATGCAGGTCGTCCAGTGACTCAAGGACATAGTAGAGCGGCTGCAGGATGTCGATGCGATACGGGGTGCGCAGTGCCTCGACGGCATCGAAGGGCAGATGCACGGGGCACTCGAGACTGTCTGCAAGCTCGCCCAGGGCATAGCGGGTCTCGCGCGGCGAGGAGATGATGCCACCGCCGTAGAGGCGTAGCGCACGACTGCCATCGGGTTGAGTCTCGCGCAGCATGCCGAATTCCACCGTCATCCAGTAGAGACGGGCCAGATAGACGCGCTCTTCCTTGCTGGCGGCGAGACCGAGGCGTCCGTAGGTGGCGGTGAACTCGGCGAAGGCGGGGTGGGTGAGCATCGGGCAGTGGCCGAAGATCTCGTGGAAGATGTCCGGCTCCTGCAGATAGTCGAGTTCTTCCGGGGAGCGGATGAAGGTGGCGACCGGGAAGCGCCGCTCGGCGAGCAGCTCGAAGAAGCGCGTGAAGGGGATCAAGGCCGGCACGCGAGCGGTTCGCCAGCCGGTGGTGGCCTCGAGGACACGATCGATCTCGCCAAGCTGGGGGATGCGGTCCTCCGGCAGGGCAAGGCGCTCGAGCCCTTGCCGATACTCGCGACAGACGCGTCCCTCGACCAGCGCCATCTGGCGCGCCATCAGTGTCTGCCAGGTGGCGTTTTCCTGATCGCTGTAATGGATCCGGCCCCGGGCATCCGGCTCATGGGCCACGTAGCGGGTGCCCTTGGTCTTGGCTTGCGAGCCGGGCTGAGCTTCCTGGGATGTCTGTGGCCAATGACGACCCTGCGGTGCGTTCATGCAACCTCCCCAACCAGATGGCGGCGCTGCCGAGCAGGCTGCCGTGTTGTCATTATGGCGTACATGCCAGTCCTTGCATGTCGATGACAACGCTAGGCCTTGTCGGGTGGCGTTGACCAGTGGTCAGGCGTGGCTCTGCGCCGCAGAGAACGCTGCGTTGGCGCGGTTCTTGTCACATAATTGTGACACTGGAGCGGTAATCGGGCGCATCCGGTGCCATTCGGGCGCTCGTGCACTGCTGTGTCGCCGTCTTTTGTAAGGAATGCTTTACGACGTTTTTGATAACGCTTACGTTAACGTCACTCAGCCGCCCGTCGCCAAGCTGTCCGTCACTCGAGCGGCGACGCCAGGCCGGCGACACCATTTCGATGACAATGCCAACAAGAATTCCAACGACAATGCCGAGAACGCCATGCGCCTCAAACTGACCTGCCAGAATCGAATCGGGATTCTGCGCGACATCCTGGCCCCCTTTGCCGATTACGGCCTCAACGTGCTGCGCGGCGAGGTCGGCGGGGAGGCCAACAACTCCATCTATCTGCATGTGCCCAACATGCTGCGCATGCAGCTCTCGACCCTGAAGCCGACCCTCGAGGAGATTCCCGGGGTCTTCAAGGTCAGTCGCGTCAGCCTGATGCCCACCGAGCGACGCCATCTGGAGCTCAATGCACTGCTGTCATCGCTGTCAGACCCGGTGATGTCCATCGATATGGATGGGCGCGTGGTGGCGGCCAATCGCGCGGCGGGCAAGTTGCTCGGGGTGCGCATCGATGAGGTGCCGGGGCTGGCGCTGACGCGTCACGTCCAGGATGTCGACCTGCCGGAGCTGATCAGGCGCAACAATGCCCGCGTCAATGGCCTGCGCCTGCGGGTAGGGGAGGAGACCTTCCTCGCCGATATCGCGCCACTGCATACCGAGAACGAGGATGTCGCCTCGCTGGCGGGCGCCGTGGTCACCCTGCATCGTGCAGACCGCCTGGGCTCGCGTATCTATCAGATCCAGCGCACCGAGGTGCGTGGCTTCGAAGCGATATTCCAGGCGAGCCGTCAGCTGTCGGCGGTGGTCAAGGAGGCTCGCCGCATGGCACCGCTGGATGCGCCGCTCCTGATCGAGGGCGAGACCGGCACCGGCAAGGAGCTGCTGGCGCGGGCCTGCCACCTGGCTAGCCCCCGTGGCCAGGCCCCCTTCATGGCACTCAATTGCGCGGGGCTGCCGGAATCGATGGCCGAGACGGAGCTGTTCGGTTACGCCCCGGGCGCCTTCGAGGGCGCACGGCCGGAGGGCAAGCTGGGCCTGCTGGAGTTGACCAGCGGCGGCACCATCTTCCTGGATGAGGTCGGCGAGATGAGTCCGCGCATGCAGGTCAAGCTGCTGCGCTTTTTGCAGGACGGCGGTTTCCGGCGCGTCGGCAGCGATGAGGAAACCTTCCTCGATGTGCGCGTGATCTGCGCCACTCAACAGGACCTGCCGGCACTGTGCAGCGAAGGGCGCTTCCGCCACGATCTCTTCCATCGCCTCAATGTGCTGTGTGTGCAGATACCGCCGCTCAGGGAATGTCTGGATGGGCTCGAGGAGCTGGCGCGGCATTTTCTCGAGCGCGCAGTGCGTCAGATCGGCGCTCGCGTGCGGGATATCTCGCCCGAGGCCATGGCGCGCCTGCAGGGCTATCACTGGCCGGGCAACGTGCGTCAGCTGGAGAACGTGCTGTTCCAGGCTGTCTCGCTGTGCGATGGCGAGGTGATCGAGGCGCAGCATCTGCGTCTGACCGGCGAGGCGCGTGATGAGGGGCTGGACAACATCGACCTCACCGGCAGCCTGGGCGATATCCATGACGAGGTCGAACGGCGCATCCTGGCGCATCTCTACCCCGAGTATCCGTCCAGCCGATTGCTGGCCAAGCGTCTGGGGGTCTCGCATACCACCATTGCCAACAAGCTCAAGCGTCACGGCATCGCACAGGAATGAGCCGCGGCGCAGGTGATGGCGGGACAGAAGAGGCAACAGGGCGAGAGGAAAGCAGGCGAGCCGCAAAAGTAGAAAGAGGAGAAGGGGAAGAAGACAAGTCAGAAGACAGAAGCGGAGAGGCGCTTAAATGCGTGTTTGAATATCGGAATTGGTGAATTGTTTTGCTCGCTAATAAAGGGTATGATTCTCATATTGTTAGCAAGCTAACATAGATGACGTCTGATATCGGCGGCAACAGCCGCCCTGACGCCGCACCAATCAAGGCTCTCGTGGGTCTTCCGCTCAGTACCGATGAGGGGGAGTGTCATGGGAGCCTTCATGTCGAGAGATGATACATGAACGCACATTCTCCGGGGACGGATTCGACACAGGAAATCCCGTTTCACGAGCAGATCAAGCCCTCGCTGGGTGGCCAGGTCGGCCGGGTCCACCGTCTATGGCGCACCGCCATCACCAGCGCGGTGCGTAGCCTGGACATGACGGAATCGCGCTGGACGGTCATGGTCCATCTGGAAAAGCTCGGCGAGGGCTGTACCCAACAGATGCTGGCCAGTGAGCTGGGTATCGAGATGCCGTCGCTGACGCGCACCCTCAACCAGCTCGAGGCTCAGCAGCTGATCGCGCGCGTGCCACACGAGACCGACAAGCGGGCGCGTTGCCTGTGGTTCACCGAGCAAGGCCGCCAGTGCCTGACCCAGTTGACGGAGCGCATCGAGCGAGTGCGTGCCGAGCTGTACGTCGGTTTCGATGACGAAGCGCTCAATGCCTTCGCCCGCACTCTGCTCCAGTTCGAAGACAATGCCAGCGCCAGCATCGCGCGCTCGCAGGCCGAATATCAGCGGAGTCGTCAGGGGTGACATCCGATCAGCGCTTTCGGCGCTGGGTGCGGGGAGCCTTGCTGATCGCCGTATTCAGTTTCGTGTATTTCCTGATCGCGGACCTGTGGATGCCGATGACGTCCCAGGCGCGCGTGATGCACCCGGTGGTCAGTGTGGCATCGCGGGTCAGTGGTCGTATCGATGAGGTGCTGGTCCACGACAACCAGCATGTCGAGGCGGGCGATGTGCTGTTTCGTATTGATGCAAAGCCCTATCAGCTGGCCGTGCAGCAGGCGGAGTTGGCGCTGGAAGCCGCCATTCAGGCCAACCAACAGCTGGATGCCTCGATTCTGGCGGCCAAGGCGCAGCTCGAGCAGAGCCGTGTCAGCGAGGAAGAGCAGCGGCTGGAGATGGCGCGCGTCACGCAGTTGATCAAGTCGCACAGCATCTCGCGTCAGCAGTACGATCAGACACGTGCCAGCTATCAGGGCGCGCAGGCGACGGTCAGGGCCGATCAGGCCGATCTGGCAGCGCTCAAGGTGCAGCGGGGCCTGACGGGAGACGATAACCTGAGCCTGCGTCAGGCGCGCAATGCGCTGGAGCAGGCGCGTCTCGATCTGGCCTATACCGAGGTGCGCGCCCGCGAGGCCGGGACGGTGTCCAACATGCAACTGGTGGCCGGTGCCTACGCCAGCACCGGTCAGGCGCGGCTGGCCATCGTGGCCGATCGTGCCGATGTCATTGCCGACTTTCGCGAGAAGTCTCTGTCACGCGTCGCGATCGGCGATCAGGCAAGCATCATCTTCGATGCGCAGCCGGGGCGGGTCTTCGCGGCAACGCTTTCATCGCGGGATTCAGGCGTACAGGCGGGTCAGCTCAACGCCGATGGCTATCTGGCCGCCCCCGAGGACAGCGATCGCTGGGTGCGTGATGCCCAGCGCATGCGCGTCCATCTCGTGATGCCGAGGGCTCATGGCCTCTCGCTCAGCCAGCTGCCGACCGGCTCGCGTGCCACCGTACAGCTGTTCCCCGTGGCCGGACCAGCCAGCTGGCTGGCGCATGCCCAGGCGCGTGCGGTCAGCCTGCTGCATTACATCTATTGAGGCGGCGGCATGTTGGCGAATGCATTGCGAGACCGGCTGTCCCGTCTGTGGACACGTGGCGAGACCTTGCCGCGCGTCGAGGGTAGTGAGCCACGCCTGAGCGAGAACGATGTCCAGCAGTGCCTGCGGATCGCCTTCGGCGGCACCCTGGGCTTCGTGCTGCTCAAGTGGATGGATTGGACCTACGGCACCTTCTTCGTGGTCAACCCGATTCTGCTGCTGGCCCTGGTGCCGGTACTGAACGCCTCCATCGCGCGGCAGTTTCTGGCCAGCGTCTTTCTCAACAACGCCTTCACCCTCGTCGTGCAGGGCCTGTTCGGTGACAACCCGGCGATCATGTTGCTGCTGGTGCTTGGCATGCAGCTGGTGCTGTTCAACTGCATGAGCCGCGGGCCATTGTTCCTGTTCGGTGCCCTGAGTGTGGTCGGCATGCATGTGCAGCTGAATTTCGCCAGCTACCCGAGCACGGATATCAGTGATCTGGTGTGGTGCAACTTCGTCGGTGGCGGTACCACGCTTTCGATCGTGGCCATGATGCATTACTGCTTCCCGGACAAGGCGCCGCGCCAGCCGCCGTCACGCCCCGCCAAGCCGCCATCCAATCGCCGTCACGAGGTGCTGTTGACCACCGCGGTGGCGATGGTGGTCTACGTGATGTTCCAGGTGCTCGATCTGAGCGATTCGCTGTCGGCGCAGATCGCCTCGATCCTGATTCTCTTTCCGATGAACTGGTTCGGTGCCATTCAGGCCAGCATTCGGCGCGCCGCGGGTACGTTGGTGGGCTGCAACGTGGCGGTGGCACTCCAGCTGGTGTTGATGACGCACTATTCGTTGCTGTGGCTGGTAGCGCTGGGGCTCTGGCTGAGCCTGATGCTGTTCGCGCGCCACCATGTTATGGAGCGGGTGGGCTCCGGTGCGGGTCTGGGCGCCATGACCACCATGGCGATCCTGTTTGGCCAGTACATGTCGCCCGACAAGGACCTGATCTACAGCTCGCTCTACCGGACCAGCTCCGTGCTGGTCGCGGTCTGCAGCGCGATGCTGCTGATCTACCTGATGCATGCGCTGCTCAATCGTTTCGCGGCGACGCGTCTGATTCGCTCCGCCGCTTGAGACAGTTGTCGCCGGTCGAGACTGCCGGCGCCCCGCGAGCGGCAAATCAGCGTGGCGCGTCGTAGCGCCCTGCGGTGCCGTGGGTGAACACCACCTGCCACAGCTGCAGCTGGCGGGCGCGGAAGGCGCCTGCGCAGGCGCCGAGATAGTACTCGAACATGCGCTTGTCGCGCGGTGAATAGGTATCGGCCAGCTCATGCCAGTGCTGGTCGAGATTGGCGCGCCACGCCATCAATGTCGGATCGTAGTCGGCGCCGAAGTTGTGCCAGTCCTCCATCACCAGATGCGCTTCGCTGGCGCGTACCAGCTGACTGGCGCTGGGCAGCACGCCATTGGGGAAGATATAGCGGTTGACCCAGGGGTCGGCCGAGATATCACTCTGGTTGGAGCCGATGGTATGCAGCACGAAGCGTCCGCCGGGACGCAGCAGGTGCGCGGCATGGGCAAAGTAGGTGGCGTAGTTCTTGTGGCCGACGTGTTCGAACATGCCAATCGAGGCGATGGCATCAAAGCTACCAATCGTGCGCCGGAAGTCAGGGTCGCGATAGTCCTTGAGCAGGATTTCCACCGGTAGCCCTGCGCAATGCTCACGCGCCAGCGCGGCCTGTTCGGCGGAGATGGTGATACCGACGACCTCCACGCCGTAATGGCGTGCGGCGTAGGCGGCAAGGCTCCCCCAGCCACAGCCGATATCCAGCAGGCGCATGCCGGGCGTGAGCCCCAGCTTGCGACACACCAGATCCAGCTTGGCCTGTTGCGCCTTGCCCAGGTTCTCCGCGCTCACCGGCAGGTCTTTCCAGTAGCCGCAGCTGTAGCACAGGGTGTCATCCAGCATGCGCGTGAAGAGGTCATTGCCGAAGTCATAATGCACCTTGCCGACCACGCCGGCGCGGCGGCGGCTCTGCAGGTTGATCACCCCGGCCTGCAGCCGATAGGCGATGCGCTCGCTGGTGGTGTGGGCGCGGCTGCCCAGGCCATGTCGCAGCAGGCGACAGATCATCTCGTCGATCTGCTCGCAGTCCCACCAGCCTTCCATGTAAGCCTCGCCCAGTCCCAGGCTGCCTTGCTGCAGCACCCGCCGGAAGAGGTCCGGATGGCGAACGCGAATGTCCCAGGGATCGGGCCCGTTGAGCCTGACGCCGGAACCTGCCAGCAGATGTTCGACGGTGCGTCGATGACGGGTGTCGGGGAGTGCAACGGGGGCCAGGCGTTGTTCGATGCTCATGGAAAAGCCTCCTTGACGGCGCGCGGGCGCAGAGAGTCCTGATGGGTTCGTCATGGCGTATGGCAGTGATCGACAGTCCCCGGGCGATAGGGCTGTCGAACGTCTCGCATGGCAATGCGCGAGCTTTATGCAGCGATGTTCATGCAGCGAGGTTCATGTCGCGTGCCTCATGCAACCAGGCTCATGCAGGTTTAGCGTCCGAGTCGCCCCAGCGTGCAAGCCGGGTGGCTGGTAACAACTTTTTTCACCAGATATACGCGGCGATCAGGGGCGGCGCTGGGACAGCTTTCATCTCAGCATAGTCAAGAGTCGTCTAATGCGGTGACGCAATTGACTGATTTCTGGGGCAACCGATGGTTGCGGCCTTGGAACTCAAGTGCCGCAGTGTCGGTTTCCCTGGGTCCTCGCCTGGTGTCGGAACGCAAGAAAGCCGCCCCTGGGGGCGGCTTTCTGCCGGATGCTGCGCTTTCGCCGTCGTTGCGACTTTCGCTTTCGCGTTCGGTCGCGCTGTCAGGTCACGCTACCTGACGACTGAACGCCTCAGCGGCAGCGCACGGTCCAGACGACCTTGTAGCCTTCGCCTTCATGGGTGGCGGCAGCCATTTCGGTGTCTTCATTGACGGTGCCACCTTCCAGCTGGTCATTGCCATCGGCGGCCTTGGCGGTGGCGTCGTGCGGGCCGAAGACGCGCGAGTCGAGCACATCGTACTTGTCGCGGTCCTGTTCTTCACACACCTCGAGCGCGCGTTCCTTGACCTGTGCGATGGCATCATCGCGGTCTTCATCGACGGCGCTGACTTCGTAGCGCGTGTCCTGCTTCTCGATCACGCTGGTGTTGCCGCAACCGGCGATGAAGGCGGAACCGACGAGGGCCAGGGTCATGCAGGAATTGCGCAGGGCGTTGGATGTCAGGGTCATGATCTCTCCTTGAAGTGTCTTTCAGAGCTGTCGTTCAAAGCTGTCTTCCAGAGCCGTCGTAAACGGGCTCGGGTCGCAATATCTGTCGTCAAGATGACGCTGACATCAGTACTGGGGGGTATGGGCGCGTGCTTCAAGTGTCGAGATGCATCGACGCTGGCTGTCGCCTGCCGCCAACAGCAGAGGCACGGGGGCACTGGCGCGTGGGCTTGCGGGCAACCGAAGTGACACTTTGGTCGTGAACTGTCTCATTTAGGCATGTCGATGCCTCATCTGGACAGCCAACCTGTGACAACTGACCTAGTCTGCATAAGCCCTACCGGTTGGACGCCACCGACCGGGGGCTGGTGGCCGGTGCAGGAAAAGTGACGGGCGGCGCAAGCCAGCTTGTCTGCCTGACGCTGGCCACCTGCCAAACCCCATGCCAGCCAGGAGCACGTCATGTCAGCCAATGCCAATCGCGGAGTCGTATACCAGGGAGCGGGGAAGGTGAGTGTCGAATCACTGGACTATCCGACCCTGGCGCTGGGAAATCGCAAATGTGAACACGGGGTCATTCTCAAGGTCGTCTCGACCAATATCTGCGGCAGTGATCAGCACATGGTGCGTGGCCGCACCACGGCGCCTCAGGGTCTGGTACTGGGCCACGAGATCACCGGTCTGGTCGTCGAGGCCGGGCGCGATGTGGAATTCATCAAGGTCGGTGACATCGTCTCGGTCCCCTTCAACATCGCCTGCGGCCGCTGCCGCAACTGCAAGGAAGGCAAGACGGGGATCTGTCTGAACGTCAATCCGGCGCGTCCCGGCGCGGCCTACGGCTATGTCGACATGGGTGGCTGGACTGGCGGTCAGACAGATTACGTCATGGTGCCCTATGCCGACTTCAACCTGCTCAAGTTCCCGGATGCCGACCAGGCGATGGAGAAGATCCGTGATCTGACGCTGCTGTCCGATATCTTCCCCACCGGCTTCCACGGCTGTGTGACCGCGGGTGTCGGGCCGGGCTCCACGGTGTATATCGCGGGTGCCGGGCCGGTCGGGCTGGCGGCGGCCGTGTCCGCCCAGCTGCTGGGTGCGGCCTGTGTCATCGTCGGCGACATGATCCCCGAGCGTTTGCAGCAGGCCGAGAGCTTCGGCTGCGAGACCATCGATCTGCGTCAGGAAGGTTCGATGGAAGACAAGGTCGAGGTGATTCTCGGCGAGCGCGAAGTGGATTGCTTCGTCGACTGCGTCGGCTTCGAGGCGCATGGCTGTGGTTGTGATCACGGCCGCGAGCAGCCGGCCACGGTGCTCAACTCGGCGATGGCGCTGACGCGTGCCGGCGGCCAGATCGGTATCCCCGGTCTCTATGTCACCGAAGACCCGGGCGCCGAGGATGAGGCCGCCAAGGTCGGGGCGCTGTCGATGCGCTTCGGGCTGGGCTGGGCCAAGTCCCACTCGCTGCACACGGGCCAGTGCCCGGTGATGAAGTATCACCGCCCGCTGATGCAGGCGATCCTGTTCGGGCGCGTCAATATCGCCGATGCGGTCAATGTGCAGGTCATCAGTCTGGAAGAAGCGCCGCAGGGCTATGCGGACTTCGATGGCGGCGCTGCCAAGAAATTCGTCATCGACCCCCACGCCATGGTGCGCAACGGCCGTGCCGCCTGATGCCATCACGGGCTGACTCCCGCCCGTAGCGGAGTTCTGTCGCCACAGACGACGCTGCCACGCCCTTTCATCGGGTGTGGCAGCGTCGTCTTTTTTGAAGCGTGCCTGCCAGGCGGATGTTGCAGCCAGGCCCTTGTTGTCGAAGAGGCGCTGCGCTATACCGGTGGGCATATGAGGCCAGCGCGCTGCGCGTGGTGCTCTCCGCTCTGATGTATCTGCACAGGAATGCCCATGTCCGCTTCAGCGTCCCCCATCGCCAATACCGCCAGCCTGATGCCACAGCATGCCGATTTTTCCGACTGGCCCAATAGCCGCGACTGGCTGGCGCATCTGGTCAGCTTCAATACCGTGTCGCGCGAGTCGAATCTGGCGTTGATCCATTGCCTGCGCGACGCCCTGGAAGTGGTCGGTGTCAGTGCCGAGGTCATCCACAATGATGGCGGCGACAAGGCCAATCTGCTGGCGGTGATCGGGCCGGAGGTCGAGGGCGGCGTGGTGCTCTCCGGGCACACCGATGTGGTGCCGGTGGAGGGTCAGGCCTGGGACAGCGATCCCTTCACGCTGCGTGAGGACGAGGGTCGCCTTCATGGGCGCGGTTCCGCCGACATGAAGGGCTTCATCGCCTGCTGCATGGCGGCGGTGCCGGCGCTGGTGAATGCCCAGCGTGCGGGCACGCTGAAAAGGCCGGTGATTCTTGCCTTTTCCTATGACGAGGAGATCGGGTGTCTGGGCGCGCCGCGCATGATCGCGCGCCTGCGTGACCGCCTGCCGCGTCCGGCGGCGGTGCTGGTGGGCGAGCCGACCATGATGGCCATCGTCGATGCCCACAAGGGCATTACCGATCTGCGCACCACGGTGACCGGCAAGCCGTCGCATTCCAGCCTGGTCTATCAGGGGGTGAGCGCCATCCATCTGGCGGCGCGCATGGTGACCTTCATCGAGGATCGCATGCAGGCGCGCATCGACTGCGGTCATCTGGACGAGCGTTTCGATGTGCCCCACGCCAGCCTGCACGTCGGGCGCATCGAGGGGAGCACGGCGGTCAACATCACCGCCGGGGAGTGCATCTTCGACTGGGAGCTGCGCCATCTGCCGGGCGAGGATGTCGAGGCGATGCTGGCGGAGATCGATGCCCACGCCGAGCGTCTGGTCGCTCCCTATCGGGAGCGGGCGCCAGAAGTGGCGATTCGTAGCGAACGCACGGTGGAAACGGTGCCGTCACTCGGGCATGGCGATCGGGATCCGGCCATTCGCCTCTGCCAGCGTCTGCTGGGCGATGAGCGGCCCAGCGAGGCCGTGGCGTACACCACGGAGGCGGGACAGTTCCAGAGCGAAGGCTGGCCGACGGTGGTCTGCGGACCAGGCTCCATCGGGGTCGCGCATCAGGCCAACGAGTACATCGAGCTCAGCCAGCTGGCGGCCTGTGATCGCTTCCTGGCCCAGCTGGTGCGTGAGCAACAGGGCGGCTGAGCCCCCTTTTTGCCGGGCCTGATGCATGACTGACACGCGCTCTCACAGCATGCCGGGGCGGGGTGTCTCCTGCTCCGGCATCGGGCGCAATACCGTGGCACATTCCCGCAGCAGATGGTCGGTGAGCTTGTCCAGCGTGCTGCCACCGTGGCGCCAGTGATGCCAGTAAAGCGGCACATCCAGGGCATGGTTCGGCGCGATATCCACCAGCTCACCACTGGCCAGCAGATGCGCCGCCTGCTGCTCGGGAATCATGCCGTAGCCCATGCCGCTCAAGGCCAGACGCACGAAACCCTCCGACGACGGGCAGAGGTGGTGGGGGAAGGGCTCATCGAAGCCCATGGTCGACAACAGCCGGTGCTGCAGGCGGTCATCACGGCCATAGACGATGGCGGGCATGCTGCGCAGGGTCTCGGCCGGCATAAGGGGCGGGATGGCGTGGCCTTTCTTCGCGATATGGCGCTGCACGAAGTCCGGGCTGGCCAGCGCCCGATAGCGCATGCTGCCCAGCGGGTGGGAGCGCGCACCCTGCACCGGGCGCGGCGTGGCACAGATGCAGCCCGCGACTTCTCCATCGCGCATGCGCCTGAGCGCCACTTCCTGATCCTCCACCAGCATGTCCAGCAACAGGTCACGCTCGCGACAGAAACTGCCGGTGACGGTCGGCCACCAGGTGGCCAGCGAATCGGCATTGATGGCGATGCGCAGTCGCTGCTCGCTCTCGCCGAGGGCGGGAATCTGGTCGAGCAGATCATGCTCCAGCAGACGCACCTGCTGGACATGATTGAGCAGGCGCCGCCCGAGCGGTGTCGGCCCCAGCCGCGGTGTACGCACCAGTACCGGCTGCCCCAGCCGTGCCTCCAGCAACTTGATGCGCTGCGAGACCGCTGACTGCGTCAGCCCCAGTGCTCGCGCCCCGCGTTCAAAGCCCGCCTGATCGATGACGGCCGCCAGCGCCTCCAGCAGTTTATAGTCCAGCATCAGTATTCCTTATGATCCATTCCCTGAATCAATTTCCTTGATGGATTCATCCTAGCGTACTCTGCCTGCCTCAGCACTGACAGCCGTGGCAGACCTCGTCAGTCACGGCAACGACACGACGAAAGGACAGGCGATATGTGGTGGTCATTCTTCAATGGGGCAGGGGTAGGCGCAGGCTTGATCATCGCCATCGGGGCGCAGAACGCCTTCGTGTTGGGACAGGGTCTCAAGCGCGAGCATCAATGGTGGGTGGCGGGGCTCTGCGCGCTGTGCGATGGCGTGCTGATCATCGCCGGCGTGCTCGGGCTGGGCGCGCTGATGCAGCAATCGCCGCTGTTGATGAGCATTGCCCGCTGGGGCGGGGTGGCGTTTCTGCTCTGGCAGGCACTCAAGGCGTTGGGGCGCATGCGCACTGGCGGCCAGCTGACGGCCAGCAACGCCCTCAAGGCCAACCTCGGCAAGGTGCTGGCGGCAACCTTGGCCGTCACGCTGCTCAACCCGCAGGTCTATCTGGATACGCTGGTGATGCTGGGCGCGATCGGCGCGCAGCAGCCGTCCCCGCAAAGCTTCATCGTCGGGGCGAGCCTGGCCTCCTTCGGCTGGTTTTTCGGTCTGGTGGCATGTGCCGGTTGGCTGGCACCACGTCTGACCAGTCCGCGTGCCTGGCAGGTCATCGAGGCCTTCATCGCCACGATTCTGCTGTGGGTGGCCTGGCAGCTGGGCAGCGGTGCCTGGCTCTAGCGGCCAACGCAAGACGGGCAAGAGGCAACAGCAGGCGTGACGCGCCGATAGGTGTAAAGAAAGCATGACGCAGTGTCAGGCGCTGGCGGCAGAGGGAGCGCCCCGAGGGGGCAGTGTCGAGATGGCCGTCAGCGCCATGGCAGGGTTTCGTTACATGTCTGGCGTGAGGGGAGGCCGGACACGGCACCAATGAGGGCGCAAGGCGCATGGGCAGGGCGGCAGGCAAGGCATAGATTTCCGATAACGGAATCGGGACACGACAGGCGAGGCGCGATGAGTTCGCCTGTCGTGAAAGATGTTGCCCGCCTTTTCTCTACCTTGCCTGCCCTGTCGGCAGCCTGACTCAGGAGCCCCTCATGAACGCACCGGCGCGTATCGAACAGCACAATCCCATCGGCACGGACGGCTTCGAGTTCGTCGAATTCACGGCCCCGGATGCGGCCGGCATCGATGCCCTGCGCAAGTTGTTCAACCAGCTCGGATTTACCGAGACCCGTCGCCATCGCTCCAAGCAGGTGTTCCTGTTCCAGCAGCACGGCATCAATGTGGTGCTCAACGCCGAGCCGAACAGCCCGGCGGCGGAATTCGCGGCGATCCACGGCCCGAGTGCCTGTGCGATGGCCTGGCGCGTGGCGGATGCCGAGCAGGCGCATCGCTACGCCCTGGCGCACGGTGCGCGCAGCGTCGAGCATCCGGTCGGGCCGGGCGAGGTAGGCATCCCCGCGGTGCAAGGCATCGGCGGTTCGGTGCTGTACTTCGTGGACCATCACCGCGAGCGCTCGATCTACGATACCGACTTCGTCGCCATCGACGGCGCAATCGAGAATGCCAACAGTGTCGGCCTGCATACGCTGGATCACCTGACCCACAATGTCGGGCGTGGCCAGATGGATGTGTGGGCCGACTTCTATGCGCGTATCGCCAACTTCCGCGAGATCCGCTATTTCGATATCGAAGGCAAGATGACCGGGCTCTTCTCGCGCGCGATGACGGCACCGTGCGGCAAGATGCACATTCCCATCAACGAGTCAGCGGATGATGACTCCCAGATCGCGGAATTCATCCGCGAATACCATGGCGAGGGTATCCAGCATCTGGCGATGGCGACGGATGATATCCATGCCACCGTCAAGGCGCTCAAGGCCAATGGCGTCACCTTCCTGACCACGCCGGCCACCTATTATGAGAAGGTCGATGCGCGGGTGCCCAACCACGAAGAGAATGTCGAGGACCTCAAGGCATTGAACCTGCTGGTCGATGGCGCGCCGGGGGAGGGCATTCTGTTGCAGATCTTCACCGAGACGGTGATCGGGCCGATCTTCTTCGAGATCATCCAGCGCAAGGGCAACGATGGTTTCGGCGAGGGCAACTTCAAGGCGCTGTTCGAATCCATCGAGGAAGACCAGATCCGCCGCGGCATCATCAGCGCCGAGTGATCCACCCATTCCGGCACGCCCTGATCACCGCGTGATCACGATGGCATCCTCATCAACATGAAAGCCCCGCCGGTGATAGCCGACGGGGCTTTCGTGTTGCTGAAGTCTTGATTCAGGCAGTCAGGCTCAGGAGGTCGTCGGGACGCGCTGGTGATCGATCACCTGACGCAGCACGAAGCTTGAATGCACGCCGGTCACCCCCTCGATCCGCGTGATCTGCTTGAGCAGCAGGTCGTGATAGTCATCCATGTCCTTGACCACCACCTTGAGCTGGTAGTCGGCTTCCTGGCCGGTGATCAGCAGGCATTCCATCACCTGGGGCAGCGCGGCGATGGTGTCCTCGAAGTTGGTGAAGCGCTCCGGGGTGTGGCGGTCCATCGAGATATGCAGCAACGCCATCAGGCTGAGTCCCAGCTTGCGGGCATCTATCTGGGCGCGGTAGCCGGTGATCATGCCGCTTTCTTCCAGCGCACGGACTCGGCGCAGGCAAGGCGACGGGGACAGGCCGATGCGCTCCGCGAGTTCCTGATTGCTGATGCGACCCGAGTGCTGAAGCTCGTCAAGAATGCGACGGTCGAAGCGGTCCAGTGTCGGGAGAGGAATATTCTGGCTCATTTTCGCAATCCATTAGCGGTGAAGATGTGAATGGTGAAATAATCTGCTTTTAAGATGGCGATGTCATGTGGTTTTCGCAATCGTCCGCCCTGATATGCGGCATATACTGTAATCACTGCTCAGCGATGAAGACGCCCGCTCGGGTCGTGGCTGTCGCATGACACGACGCACGACGCGAACGACAGACCTGAGCAGGATGAGCCACCGGCGCTGGCGACACGCCTCTTGCAACCGGTGAACGCGGAACGCAGTCGGCTTCTGATCGAAGCGAGGCTGCCGAAAGGGCTCTGGTGGTGATCCCACCGTCCTTCTCTCCGCGCTGGAGACCGTGATCCGGTCCCGGAGCTTGCGGCGGGCAGTGACGTTACGCTGCCCCCGACTTGCTTGCTTGCCCTGCTGACGGCAAGCTTTCGGATGCAAGGCCTTCACGCCTTCGTCATCTCACATTTACTCAGGCGCCCCGATTGGGACACTGTTGAGTGCGAAAGGTGCCATCGATCTCCCGTATCGGGCCTCGATTGTCGGTTTTTCGCACCCAGACCGCCAAGGACACGACCATGACTGCTGCATCCACGCCAAGTGCTGCCTTCGACCACACCAAATATCGCCCCGTGACCCCTGTCGCACTGACCGACCGCCAGTGGCCGTCGCGTACCGTGACCCAGGCGCCGCTATGGGCGAGTGTCGACCTGCGTGATGGCAATCAGGCGCTGCTTGAGCCGATGACGGTCGAGCAGAAGAAGCTGATGTGGAAGCTGCTGGTCAAGATCGGTCTCAAGGAGATCGAAGTCGGTTTCCCCTCCGCCAGTCAGCTCGATTTCGACTTCGTGCGCTGGTTGATCGAGGAAGATCAGGTCCCGGAAGGCGTCAGCATCCAGGTGCTGGTGCAGGCGCGTGAGCATCTGATCGCGCGTACCTTCGAATCACTGGTCGGCGCGCGTGATGCCGTCGTTCACGTCTACAACTCCACCTCCACCGTGCAGCGTGAGCGGGTGTTCGAGATGGACCGTGACGGCATCAAGGCCATCGCCGTCGAGGGTGCACAGCTGGTCAAGGACTACGCCGAGCGCTACCCGGACACCAACTGGGTGTTCCAGTACTCGCCGGAGAGCTTCACCTCCACCGAGATGGATTACGCCGTCGAGGTATGTGAAGCGGTGATGGATGTCTGGCAGCCGACGCCGGAAAAACGCTGCATCCTCAACCTGCCGGCCACGGTGGAAGTGGGCCCGGCCAATCACTTCGCCGACCAGGTCGAGTACTTCATCAAGCACCTGAGCCGTCGTGACTGCGCGATCATCTCGCTGCACACCCACAACGACCGCGGCGGCGCCGCTGCCGCCGCCGAACTTGGCCTGCTGGCCGGGGCTGACCGCATCGAAGGCACCCTGCTGGGCAACGGTGAGCGCACCGGCAACATGGACCTGATCACCCTGGCGATGAACCTCTACAGCCAGGGCATCGATCCGGAGCTGGATCTCTCCAACCCGGACGAGATCATCCAGGTCTACACCGAGTGCACCAATCTGCCGGTTCACCCGCGCCACCCGTGGGTCGGCGAGCTGGTCTACACCGCCTTCTCCGGCAGCCACCAGGACGCCATCCGCAAGTGCCTCAAGAAGCAGCAGCCTGATGAGCCGTGGCAGGTCGCCTATCTGCCCATCGACCCGCAGGATCTGGGCCGCGACTTCCAGGCGGTGATCCGCGTCAACAGTCAGTCCGGCAAGGGTGGCATGGCCTTCCTGCTCGAGCGCGATCATGGCATCAGCCTGCCGCGCTGGATGAGCCTCGAGCTTGCGCCGCACGTGCAGAAGGCCAGCGAGCAGGTCAGTGGTGAGCTGTCCAGCGACCAGATTCGCGCGATTCTCGATGCCAGCTTCAAGCGTGAGGCGCCGCTGAGTCTCAAGGGCTATCGTCTGGATCGTGAAGGGGCCGAGCAGCTCACCGCGACGCTGGTAGATGACAAGGGCGAGCAGATCGCGCTGGCCGGCGAAGGCAACGGTGCCATCTCCGCCTTCATGGATGCCTGGCAGCGTCACACCGGTTCCACCGTCAGCGTGGTGGACTACGGTGAGCACGCCCTCGGCGAAGGCAGCGATGCCGTCGCGGTGGCCTTCGTGATGCTCAACCTGGATGGCAAGCGTGTCTGCGGCATGGCCGAGGATGGCGATACCGTGAGCGCATCGCTCAAGGCCGTGCTGTCGGCGGTCAATCGCGGCCTGGAAAGCAGTGCACGCAGCGAAGCGGAACGTGCCGAGGAAGCTGGTCCGGTCGCTGTCTGACGACAACACGCCTCATGCGTGACTGATCAGGGGCTTTTTTGCCTCTCTCGAGACCCTCGCTCATCAGAGCGGGGGTCTTTGCGTTCTGTGGCAGGGCAGAAGTTGCCCGGCTGGCGCTCACGCCCGCCGTTGCTGGGCTGACGCGGGCAGGCTTGCGTGGAAAATACGTGTCATGCTCGCCAGGCCGCTATAGACTTTTGTCTGATGTTGACGACTCAGTCAACATCCGGGCTTGCACCGGTGCCCACCCTGCGTATCATCGCTGCACCCGCATAATGATAACGATCTGGTGGCAGACCGGATTCGAGAACACAACAATTCCAAGCGGTGCAAAGGCAAACCCCCTGATTGAAGAGATAATGGATGCGTCCCCATCCCTGCTCTGATCGGGCATCGCCAGTGCACCTCTCGTTCAGGAGGTCCGCTAGAACAATCCACAACTACTCATCGGTATCGCATGATTCAACTTGATGCTATCACCACCCTGTTGCTGGCGGCGCTTGTCCTCGTCGTTGGCCATCTGATCGTCGAGCGCGTGCGCGTGCTGCGCGAATTCAATATCCCCGAGCCTGTGGTCGGCGGCCTCATCGCTACCATCATCGTCACCGGCCTGCGTGGCCTGGGTTACGAGTTCCAGTTCTTCGGCGGTCTCCAGACTCCCTTCATGTTGCTGTTCTTCGGCTCCGTTGGCCTGTCGGCCGACGTTCGCATGATTCGTGCCGGCGGCAGCAAGCTGGTGCTGTTCCTCGCGCTGGTCATCGGTCTGCTCATCCTGCAGAACCTGCTGGGTGTCGGTGTTGCCAGTCTGTTCGGTCTTGATCCGGTACTGGGTCTGCTCGGCGGTTCCATCACCATGTCCGGTGGCCACGGTACCGGCGCGGCATGGGCCAACGTCTTCGCCGACGAATATGGCATCAATGGCGCGATGGAAGTCGCGATGGCCTGTGCCACCTTCGGGCTGGTGTTCGGTTCCCTGATCGGTGGGCCGACGGCGCGTTTCCTGATCAATCGCATGAAGCGCGAAGGGCAGGACATCAACGCCCAGGTCAGCGATTCCGAATATGACGAGACGGAAGTCCAGCACCCGCTGAATACGGCCAATGCCCTGAAGACACTCTTCATGCTGCTGCTCGGGGTCGTCTGTGGCCAGCAGCTGCAGTCACTCACCTCGGGCACCGCCTTCTCGCTGCCGACCTTCGTGTGGGTGCTGTTCAGCTGTATCGTCATCGGTAATGTGGTGCGCGCCTTCGGCGACAAGCACCTCAATACCCACGCCGTGGATGTGCTGGGCAACATCAGCCTGTCCATCTTCCTGGCGCTGGCGCTGATGACGCTCAAGCTCTGGGATCTGGCCAATCTGGCATTGCCGATTCTGGCCATCCTGCTGGCACAGGTCGCGCTGGTGTTCCTCTACACCACCCAGGTCACCTTCCGCCTGATGGGCAAGAACTACGACGCAGCAGTCCTGGTCGCGGGTAACTGTGGTTTCGGCATGGGCGCCACGCCGACGGCGATCGCCAACATGCAGGCGGTCACGCAGCACCACGGGCCGTCGCGTCTGGCCTTCATCATCGTGCCGGTGGTGGGTGGTTTCCTGATCGATATCGCCAACTCGCTGATCATCAAGGGCTTCCTCGGCTTCTTCTGAACATGACCGCAGGTGTCATGATGAGAAGCCGCAGAATCTGCCTGGCATGAACGACAACGCCGGACTCCATTGGAGTCCGGCGTTGTCGTTTCGGGGGGGCTGAGGCTTGCAGGTTTCCAGGGCTCGGGTTTCCAGGGCTCAGGCTTCAAGGGCGGTGAGAAGCTCGTCAGGCGCTTGTGCTCTCGCCCTCGTTCTCACCTTCGCTTTCACCTTCGCTCTCTTCCAGGCCCCGCGTCAGCACTTGCCTCTACACCCACAGTGCCACGATCAGGCCATAGGCCAGCAGGGTGACGACCACGGTACCGGCCAGGTTCAGGAAGAAGCCGGCGCGCATCATGGTCTGGATCTTGAGGTGGCCGGTGGCGAACACGATGGCGTTGGGCGGCGTCGCCACCGGCATCATGAAGGCACAGCTGGCCGCGATGGCCGCCGGCACGGTGATCAGCAGCGGATCGATGTCCAGTGACAGCGCCAGTGCCCCCAGCAGCGGCAGGAAGGCGGCTGCCGTCGCGGTATTGGAGGTGACCTCGGTCAGGAAGATGATCACCACGACCACGATGGCGACCAGGCCGATGAGCGGCAGCACGCTGAACATCGACAGCTGGCCGGCGATCCACTCGGCGAGACCCGAGCTCTTGATCACGCCCGCCAGTGCCAGACCACCCCCGAACAGCAGCAACACGCCCCACGGCAGATCACGCGCGTCTTCCCACACCAGCAGGCGGCGGCCGCGTGAGGTGCCGGAGGGAATGGCGAACAGGCCCACGCCGATGGCCATGGCGATGCCGGTGTCCGACAGCCAGGCAAGGCCCATCTGGTTGATCAGCGGACGGAACATCCACAGCAGGGCAGCCACCAGGAAGGCGACGCCGACACGTTTCTCGGCGCTGCTCATGGCGCCCAGTGCCTTGAGCTCACGGCTGATCATCTCGCCGCTGTCTGCCGTCTCGGACTTGAAGGAGAAGGGCGTGCGCGTCAGCCACCACCAGGTGATGGCGCACATCGCGATGGCGACCGGCAGGCCGACGACCATCCACTGGGCGAAGCCGATCTCGATGCCTTGATCACTGGACAGGTAGCCTGCCAGCAGGGCATTGGGCGGCGTGCCGATCAGGGTCGCGATACCGCCGAGGCTGGCGGAATAGGCGATGCCCAGCAGCAGGGCGGCGGCGTAGCGCTTCAGTTCCGGGTCATTGCTGTCGCGCTCGTCCTGACCACTGGACATCAGGCTGATCACTGACATGCCGATGGGCAGCATCATGATGCTGGTGGCGGTGTTGGACACCCACATGCTGATGAAGCCGGTGGCGATCATGAAGCCGGCGATCTGGCGGCGCGGCGAGTGGCCGGCAAGCTTCAGCGTATGCAGAGCCACGCGGCGATGCAGGTCCCAGCGCTGCATGGCGATCCCGAGCAGGAAGCCACCGAGGAACAGGTAGATGGTCGGGTTGGCATAGGCGGCGGTGGTGCTCTTGATGTCGTCGATGCCAAGCGCCGGCACCAGCACGATGGGCAGCAGCGAGGTCACCGGAATCGGCAGGGCCTCGGTGGCCCACCAGGTGGCCATCAGCAGGGCCAGGCCGACGCAGAGCCAGGCGCTGTCCGGCATGTCACCCGGCGCCGGTGTCAGCCAGGTCAGCAGCAACAGGAGGGGTCCGAGTATCAGGCCGATGCGCGCCGCGAGTGGCGCTTGTGGCGGCGTAGTGGATTGATCAGCGACTTGATCGGGAGATTGCTCAGGCATGTCGACTCCAGAGAAGCCGGTCGGCGACTGGCTTCCTCATCATGGTGGTCATCGTGTTGTTGGTATGGGTCATGGTAGGTGATGGCGAGTTGTCGTGTTGGTGTTATTCATTACATGTCGCGCATGTATCCTCGGTCGGGGTGACGTGCACGACGTGTCATGTTGCCTGCCTTGTCAGAAAGCCGCTCGCGAGTCGATCAGCCGGGCGCTCAGGCGGCAAGGCGCGGCCATTGTCTCAGCATTGCGGCGCGGCTCAATAGCCTTCATTACCTGTTTTGAAACTCCGGCAAGTGAAACCTTGACGCCGCGCAAGCGCGACGCTTGATCCGAGGCGCTCACACCTCGGGCCAGGCCCTGCGTGACGCCATCTTGCACGGGTCAGGTTGCTGTCTGGCGACAGACGCTGTCGTTGGCTGTGGACTTGTGAGCGCAAGGGCTGGAAGGTAGGGTTAGCAGCCATGAACAGGGCCAGCGCAGGACAACTGCGTGGCCCACTGTCGCGTTACTTTCACAAGGAAGATGATTGATGATTCTGGTCACGGGTGGTGCAGGCTACATCGGCTCTCATACGGTATTGGCGCTCATGGAGGCCGGCCATCAGGTGCTGGTGCTGGACAACCTGTCCAATGCCAGTGAAGCCTCTCTTGCGCGTGTGGCGACGCTTGCCGGACGCGAAGTGCCGTTCGTCGAAGGGGATATCCGCAACGGTGCGCTGCTCGACAGCCTGTTCGAGCGTCACGATATCGAGGCCGTGGTCCACTTTGCCGGGCTCAAGGCGGTCGGCGAGAGCGTCGCCAAGCCGCTGGCCTACTACGACAACAACGTCAACGGCACTCTGGTGCTGTGTGATGCCATGGCGCGTGCCGGCGTCAAGCGTATCGTGTTCTCTTCCTCCGCCACCGTGTATGGCGATCCGGCCTCCACGCCGATCCGTGAAGACTTCCCGACCTCCGCGACCAACCCCTACGGCCGCTCCAAGCTGATGGTGGAGGAAGTGCTGCGTGACCTGGCCGTCGCGGATGACAGCTGGCGCATCGCGCTGCTGCGCTACTTCAATCCGGTGGGCGCTCATGAGTCCGGCACCATCGGCGAAGACCCCAATGGCATCCCCAACAACCTGGTGCCGTATATCAGCCAGGTCGCCGTGGGCCGCCTCGAGGAACTGGCCGTGTTCGGTGATGACTACCCGACGCCGGATGGCACCGGGGTGCGCGATTACATCCACGTCGTCGACCTGGCCGATGGCCACCTCAAGGCGCTGGACTACCTGGCCGGTGATGCGCGGGATGGCGTTCACACCTACAACCTGGGCACCGGGACCGGCTACAGCGTGCTGGACATGGTCAAGGCGTTCGAGAAGGCCAGCGGTCGTCCGGTGCCGTATCGCATCGCACCGCGTCGTGCCGGTGATATCGCCGAGTGCTGGGCGGAGCCGGACAAGGCCTTCAGCGAGCTCAAGTGGAAGGCCGAGCTGGGTCTCGACCGCATGATGGCCGACAGCTGGCGTTGGCAGTCACGCAACCCCAACGGCTATCGCAGTGCCTGAAAACTGACGCTGCAGGGTCAGTGCGCCTGAGTTGACCGAGCTTGAGTTTACCGAGCTTGAGTTGACCAAGCTTGAATTGACCGAGCTTGAGTTGACGGCGCTTGTGTGAAGACCTCTCGAAGCGGTCGCGGGCAGCATCCGCGGCCGCTTTTGCGTATGATGACGGCGGGCCGAAGGGCCCGTGTCGACTCCTTCGAATTCTCTGCGAGACCCCCATGACCCAGTCTGATGTCACCCTCGATCTTGAACTGCTGACGGCCATTGAACAGCTTTGCCGTGAAGCGGGGCAGGCGATACTCGCCGTTGCCCGTGGGGGAGAGCTCGGCACGCGTGCCAAGGCGGATGACAGCCCCGTGACGGCGGCGGATATGGCGGCGCATCATGTGCTGGTCGAGGGGCTGGCCCGCCTGACGCCGCAGATTCCGGTGCTCTCGGAGGAGAGCGACAAGGCCGATATCGCGGCGCGGCGTGACTGGCAGACCTTCTGGCTGGTCGACCCGCTGGATGGCACGCGTGAATTCGTCACCGGCAGCGGTGAATACACCGTCAACGTGGCACTGATCCAGGGTTCGCGCAGCGTGCTGGGCGTGGTGGATGCGCCGGTGCTGGAGACGACCTGGAGCGGGCTCGCCGGTGTGGGGGCCTTCCGGGAAGACGCCACCGGGCGTGTCGCGATCACGGTCAGCCCGGAGCCTGAGGTATTGAGAGTCGTGGCCAGCAAGTCGCATCTCGATGCGCGCACGGCGGCGCTGATCGAGCGACTGACACCGGTGGAGAACGTCAGCTGTGGCAGCTCGCTCAAGTTCTGTCGCATCGCGGAAGGCAATGCGGATCTCTATCCGCGCTACGCGCCGACCAGCGAGTGGGACACCGCGGCGGCCCAGGCCGTGCTGGAAGCGGCCGGCGGCCAGGTCTTCGATGCCGAGTCATTGCCCGCACAGCCGCGTCGTCTGGACTACAACGCCCGCGATACGCTGGTGAATCCCTTCTTCATCGCCTGTGGCCAAGCGGATGGTCGCTGGCGCCAGGCGCTGGACGTCTGAGGGTGGCCGGGGCTCGACGGCTCGTGCATCTGCTGGCTCGCCTAAGGGCTGAAGCGTTCATGCCGTTGCGGGGACGTTCATGAAGGGCCTGCTGCAGCGCCTCGTCCGTCGCCTGTTTGCGCGCAGCGATCAGGCGAGCAAGCGGGCCGGGGTGATCTCCGCCATCACGCTGGCCCTGCTGGCGAGTCTGGTGCCGTTGATCTATCACGGCCTGCTCGAGGGCGGCCTGATCCTGCTCGGCAATCTGTTGCTGTGGCCGTGTCTGCTGGCGGCGCTGCATCGTCCGCGCTGGCGTTGGCCGGCGCTGGGGCTGATGGCGGCGCTGGGCGTCAATCTCTCCGCAAGTGTGGTCAGCGCCGTCTATTACGATTCCCGCTATGGGCTGGCCTTTGCGCTCAGCTCGCTGGATACCAGCCGCAGCGAATCGATGGCGATGCTGTTCAAGTTCCCGCTGGCCCTGATCGTTCCGCTGGGATTCTTCCTGCTGGCGCTGTCACTGGGCAATCGCTTCGGGGCGGGGCTGGCTCGCGCCCGGCTGGGTGGGCGCAGCGGAATCGCCTTCGTGCTCTGGATGCTGATGCTGCTGGCCGGTAGCTGGCAGTGGGGGCGGGCCAGCGTGCCGTTGGCCATCACGACGCTGTCGGTCTCGCCGGGCTGGAACCTGGCCACCACCTCGCATGCCTGGTGGGAGAAGGAGCGCTACAAGGCGCTGATGGCGGATGACTATGATTTCGGTGGCGTCTCGCGCAGCCCCGAGGTGTCGGATGATGCCGTCTTCGTCCTGATCATCGGCGAATCCCAGCGCCGCGATCAGCTGTCGCTGTATGGCTATTCCCGCGCCACGACGCCGAATCTCGATGCGCGTCGCGACGAGCTGGTGGTCTTCGATCAGGCCATCGCGCCGGCGCCACAGACCGTGCTGGCGGTACCGATGCTGGCCAGCCTGACCGACCCGCGAACCTTCTCGCCGCGCTACCTGGACGCCAATCTGATCTCGCTGGCCAATCAGGCCGGCTATCATACCGAGTGGCTGTCGCGCCAGGGGCTCGATATCACCTCCGAGCGCACCTGGATCACCGCCATCGCCCAGCGTGCCGATGTCGCTCGCACCATCATGACCGACTATGACGATGGCTTGCTGGATGCGCTTGATGAGGCGTTGGCGCGCGAGGTCGAGGGGCCGCGGCTGATCGTGCTGCATCTCTACGGCAGTCACCCGCCGGCCAGCCTGCAGTACCCGGATTCACTGCGCTATTTCCTGACCCCGGACAGCCGCTCACCGCTGACCGATGCCTACGATGACAGCATCCGCTTCACGGATCAGGTGATCGAGGGCGTCTTCCAGCGCCTCGAAGGGCGACCCGCTGGCGTGCTCTATCTATCGGACCACGGCCTCGAGCATGACCCGCTCAGTGACGCCTATGTGCATGGTGGTGATCGCCCCAGTCAGGCGCCGTACCGTATTCCGCTGTGGCTGTGGCAGACGGGGCAGGCGCCCAATCCCGCGCGCGAGCTGACGCGCCTGCGTTCGCACGCCGATGAGCCTTTCGCCAGTTTTGACCTGCCCTATCTGGCCAGCGACTGGCTGGGTATCCGCTTCTCCGGTGACAAGCCGTGCCTGTCGCCCTGGGCGGTCTGCTATCAGCCGCGTGGGCGTCATCCGGTGCTGGACCAGCTAGGGCGATTGAACTTCTATGAAGCCCTGCCGTCGGACTTTCTTTCCCGACCTCTCGCGCCGGGTGCCGAAGAGCTCGAGGAAGCGGTCGAGGCGACCACCGAGCTGCTGGAGCGCCCGGAGTTCATGTCCGGGCAGGGCGCGAAACGCGACGGGCAAGCCCCACAACCGGATTCCCGCGTGACGCCGTCAGAGGATTCATCGGCGTTCACCTTGTCACCTGCTTCATTACCTTCAGAAACCCTCAAGGACTGACATGAAAATCACTGTCTTCGGAACAGGCTACGTAGGCCTGGTGACTGGCACCTGTCTGGCCGATGTCGGCCATGACGTGATCTGCATGGACGTTGATGCGGCCAAGATCGATGGCCTCAAGCAAGGCGAGATCCCCATCTTCGAGCCGGGGCTGGAGAGCATGGTGCTGCGCAATGTCGAGGCCGGCCGTCTCAACTTCACCACTGACGCCCGTCAGGCCGTCGAGCATGGCGTGCTGCAGTTCATCGCCGTGGGCACACCGCCGGACGAGGACGGCAGCGCCGACCTCAAGTACGTGCTTGCGGTGGCTGGCACCATCGGCGAGCACATGAATGACTACAAGGTCATCATCGACAAGTCCACCGTGCCGGTGGGCACGGCAGACCGCGTCACGGCGCGAGTCGCCGAAGTGCTCGCCGAGCGCGGCGAAAGTGTCGACTTCGATGTCTGTTCCAACCCGGAATTTCTCAAGGAAGGCGCGGCGCTGGAGGACTTCACGCGTGGCGCGCGCATCGTGGTCGGCACCGATTCCGAGAAGGTGCGTGAGCGCATGCGCGAATGCTACGCGCCCTACAACCGCAACCATGAAAAGCTGATGTTCATGGATGTGCGCGCCGCCGAGCTGACCAAGTACGCCGCCAACGCCATGCTGGCGACCAAGATCAGCTTCATGAACGAGATTTCCAATCTGGCCGAGCGTCTCGGCGCGGACATCGAGGAAGTACGTCGTGGCATCGGCAGTGACCCGCGTATCGGCTACCACTTCATCTATCCCGGTTGTGGCTATGGCGGTTCCTGCTTCCCGAAGGATGTCCAGGCATTGGCGCGTACTGCCAGTCAGGTCGGCTATGACGCCGAGCTGCTGACCGCTGTCGAGTCGGTCAACAAGCGCCAGAAGGTCACGCTGTTCGACAAGCTGTCGCGGGCCTTCGATGGCGACCTCAAGGGCAAGACCATCGCCGTCTGGGGTCTGGCCTTCAAGCCCAACACCGATGACATGCGCGACGCGCCGAGCCGCACGCTGATGGAAGCGCTGTGGGCCGCTGGCGCGACCGTGCAGGCCTATGACCCGGAAGCGATGAAGGAATGCCGCCGCATCTACGGCGAGCGCGACGACTTGGTGCTGGTCGCGGATCGTCAGCAGGCGGTCAAGGGCGCCGATGCACTGGTGGTGTGCACCGAGTGGAAGGAATTCCGTACCCTGGATGGCGAGTGGCTCAAGGCGCAGCTTGGTTTCCCGGTGGTGGTCGATGGCCGCAACCTGTTCGAGCCCGCCGCCATGAAGGCCGCCGGCCTGATGTACTACGCGGTCGGTCGCGGTGACTCCATGCGTCGTGTGCAGGAGGCGTCGTGAGCACTGGTGCAGGCAAGCTGGCCGCGATCGCCATTCGTCAGGTCGAGAAGAACACCGGTGCCAGCCGCAATGCCTTCGAGCAGGCGGATGCGTTGCGCGCGCTGGGCTATCGCGTGGTGATTCTCGCCGAGCGCGGCAAGCCTGAACTGGCTCGCGCCCACGGCGCGGAGCTGGTGCGCCTGTGGCGGTGGCCCTTCAAGGGGGCGTATCGACGTTTCTGGTTCAATCGCCGTGTTCAGGCCTGGGCCAGCCGTCATGCGCCCGACCTGCTGATCAGTCATGGTGACTGCGAAAGCCCGGATACCGTCTATCTGCACAATTGCGTGCACCTTGCCTCGCAGTGCATCCATGGCCGTGAGCTGCCTCGCGACCACGAAGTGGCGGCGATTCATGATCACGTGCTCAAGGGTGGCAAGTTCCGTCAGGTCGCGGTCAATTCGCGCATGATGGGCGAGGATCTGATGGCGCGCTACGGTATCGTGCCTGAGCGGATCGAGATCAGCTACCCGGGCTATGACCCGGTGCAATTCACGGTCGAGCGTGCGCGCGCAGGGCGCACCGCCCAGCGTGAGGCATTGGGCGTGGCCGAAGATGAGCTGCTGGTCGGTCTGGTGTCATCCGGCAACTTCACCAAGCGCAACGTGGCCGGGTTCGTGGCGATGGCGGCGCTGATGGAGCAGGCCTCACCGGGCCGCTATCGCTTCCTGGTGGTAGGCAAGGATGATGCCGCGCCTTACCAGCAGCAGGCCAGGGAGGCGGGCATCGCCGAGCGCATGATCTGGCGCTCGACCATTCCCGAGGTCGAGACGCTCTATGGTGCGCTGGACCTGTTCGTGATGCCGGCCCATATCGAGGAGTTCGGGCGTGTCGCGCTGGAGGCGATGGCCTGTGGTGCGCCGGTGCTGCTCAATGCGCGGGTTGGCTCGGCTGAGCTGCTCGATGACTACCCTGAGCTGGTCATGGCGGCAGAGTCCACGCCACAGCAGTGGGCCGAGCGCTGCACCCATCTGCTCGAGAGCGACACGCAGGCGCTGAGCACTGCGTTGGCCAGCCTGGCACGCAATTACTCGCATCAGGCGCAGAATCTCAAGCTCAAGGCCAGCTTCGAGGCCTTGATGGCGGGGCGGTGAAGATCTGCGCTGACAGATTGATCGCTCGCGTGCCGGACGAAGCATGAGTGCGACAGAGAAAAGCGTGCAAGAGTGAATGACACGACTGGCCCCGTATCCCTGATGCGGGGCCTTTTGTTGACGCAAGGCGTGGGCGAGGGTGGGCTACGTGGTCATCGGTCGCAGTGCCCCGCCTTGGGTGTCGCGTGCGCAGTCCCTATACTCATGGCTTGTTTACCGCAGGAGAAAGGCATGTCCCTGACTATCAGCATCATTCTGGCCGTCATCGCGATCATCATCATCGCGGGATTGGCGTTCTATGCCCTCAAGCTGCGCCGCGAGGTCAAGGTGCGTGAGGCGCGTCGTGAGCAAGAGCTCATCCAGGCGCGCGCCAACTGCCTGGAAAGCCTCGAAGCCATCGCACGCGCCATGCAGGCCGGGCAGGTCGACATGGTGGAAGGCGGTCTGCGCTGCAAGGTGTTGATCGAGATTCTCGATACCAGGCTGGCCGAAGATGACGTGCTCTCGGTCTTCGGTGTCCTGCATGGGCGGGTCTCACACCTGCACACCCATTCGGCGCGCAAGGAGCTGTCGCCGCGTGAGCGCCTTGCCGAAGACAAGGAGCGCATCGCCGTCGAGGAAGCGCTGGCGGAGCCGCTGCAGCTGGCGGCGAGTCGCGTGCTGAGCAACATGGAGTTCTGGCATCAGCATTACCTGGGGTGCAAGCGTCCCGCTTCGCCAGCAGATCTGGGGCAGGCCGTCTGATGAGTCTTCACGAGGCAGGCATGAACACGACACTTTCCTTGCTGGGCACGCCGCTGGCCGAGCTGCGTCACGCCCTGCACCGCTCACCGGAACTCTCCGGACAGGAAGCCGCCACGGCGGCCTGCATCGCCGGCTGGATGGAGGAGGCCGGCGCCGAGGTGGTCAGCGGGCTGGGTGGGCATGGTCTGGCCGCCATCTTCCGCGGCGCCGAGCCAGGCCCGCGCGTCATGCTGCGCTGTGAGCTGGATGCGCTGCCCATCGATGAGGCACCACGCGGCGACTGGTCCTCCTGTCACCCGCATGTCGGGCACCTGTGTGGCCATGACGGCCACATGAGCTGGATGCTGGGCGTGGCGCAGCGCCTGGCGGCGTCTCCGGTCGCCAGGGGCGAGGTGGTGTTGCTGTTCCAGCCCGCCGAGGAAACCGGCGAAGGCGCGCGCGCCGTCGTGCGCAGCAAGGCCTTTGCCGCGCTCAAGCCGGACTATCTCTATTCGTGCCACAACCTGCCGGGGCGCCCCCTCGGGGAAGTCAGCGTGCGCGACCATGCCTTCACCTGTGCCTCACGCGGCATGATCGTGCGGCTCTCCGGGCTCTGTGCACATGCGGCCCACCCGGAAAATGGTCGCAGCCCGGCGATGGCCATGTGTCGCATTATGCAAGGCCTGTCGCGTCTGCCGTTGCAATTTGCCGATGAGACCGGACTTGCGATGGTGACCCTGATTCATGCGCGCCTGGGCGAGGTCGCGTTCGGCACCTCACCGGGCGACGCCGAGGTGATGGTCACCCTGCGCACCGAGAGCGATGACATGATGAAGGCGCTGGCCGAAGCGGCGGTGTCACTGGCGCGCAGCGAGGCGGAAGAAGACCGTCTGGGCATCGATGTGGACTGGTGTGACACCTTCGATGCGACCTGGAATTCGCCTGAAGCGAACGACATGATTCGTCGCGTGGCACGACAGCAAGAGCTTGATTGCGTGGAACTTCCTCAGGCACATCGCTGGTCCGAGGACTTTGGCGTGCTGGCACGTGATTGCCACGCCGCCATGTTCACATTTGGCGCAGGTGAGGAAATGCCGGGGCTTCACCACCCCGATTACGATTTTCCTGATACGCTGTTGGCGCCCGGCGTCGAGATTTTCGAGGGGCTGGTTCGCCAGCACCTTGAAAGAGAGTAAAACAGGGGTTTTACAGCGTCGCCATTCTGATACAGTTAGTGTCAAAGTTTTTCGACGTTGCAAAAAACACTGTTTTCCTTCACCGTATGCCTGAGGATCGGTACCGTTTTCAAGGGAAACAGACCCGATCAGAGCTGGAAGGACGCACCTGCATGTGCTTTCTTCTTAAAGGAAGATTTGAATAAAATTCCTTTCATCGTAACGAGTTCGGCTCTTATACTGAGTCGATACGTAACACCCTCGTTACATATTGCGCTGTGTTAAGAAGGAGTCTTACATGAAAAGATCTACGACTGGCCTGGTTCTGGGTTCTGCATTGGTTGTTGGCCTGTCTGGCTGCGCAAGCTCTGCTTCCCAGTCTTCATCTGCTGAGAAGCCCTGGTACAGCCAGCCGTTCGTCTGCGGTCTGGCCGGTGGCCTGATCGGTGGCGGGATTGGTTACGGCGTCTCTGGCGACAGCGACGAAGACACCGGCGCTTCTCTGGGTGCTGTCGGCGGCGCGACTGCTGGTGCACTGCTGTGTGCTGACGATGCTCCGAAGTCCATGGACGACGATGGCGACGGCGTGCCGAACGATCGTGACGAATGCCCGGGTACTCCGGCTGGCGTCGCTGTCGATGCGAAAGGCTGCCCGCTGGACACCGACGGTGACGGCGTTGCTGACTACAAGGACCAGTGCCCGGGTACTCCGGCCGGCGTCACTGTTGACGCGAAAGGCTGCCCGCTCGATTCCGACGGTGACGGCGTGCCGGACTACCAGGACCAGTGCCCGAACACCCCGGCCGGCGCCAAGGTCAATGCACTGGGTTGCGTCGCTGACCTCGTCCTGCGTGACGTGAACTTCGAGTTCGACTCCGCCAAGCTGACTGCCAACGCTGAGAAAGTGCTGAACGGTGTGGCGGCCAAGCTGGTCTCCAACGAGAACGTCCGCGTTCGCGTCGAAGGTCACACTGACTCCGTGGGTTCTGACTCCTACAACAAGCAGCTGTCCCAGAAGCGTGCTGACTCCGTGAAGGCCTACCTGGCTTCCGAAGGTGTTGGCGCCAACCGTATCCAGACTGTGGGCTACGGTGAAGAGCAGCCGGTCGCCAGCAACGATACCGCTGCAGGCCGTGCCGAAAACCGTCGTGTCGAGCTTGCTGAAGTCAAGTAAGCCGAACGCGGTAAGCTGAATCAGACGGGGCGCCTCAGGGCGCCCCGTCTGCGTTCGTGTCGTGCATGGTCTTCAGTGGCTCAAGCGTATCTTTACGACTTTTGAACGGGCTGCTAAGGTCTTGCCTCGCTCATGTTCCCGCGTTATGTGTCCACACCCTGACTGGTCGCTCGATCATCATGGGGCAGTGGGCGGCGCCCCAGGCATTGTAGGCCGGGGTCAGTAGCGTGAGGGGCGTGATCGTCATTGCCCCCATTTCGAGCCGACGCCCCGTGTTCGGCCAAATTCGCTTCACGTGACCCTTGGTAAGGGCCACCACTGAACGCAAGGAATTCTTCATGCCTATCGTTACTCTGCCTGACGGCAGCCAGCGTACCTTCGATACCCCGATTTCCGTGATGCAGCTGGCCGAGTCCATCGGTCCCGGTCTTGCCAAGGCCTGTGTGGCCGGCAAGATCAATGGCGTCGAGGTCGATGCCGCTGACATGATCACCGAAGACGCCAACGTCGCCATTCTCACGGCGCGTGATGCGGAAGGCCTGGACGTGATTCGTCACTCCTGCGCGCATCTGATCGGTCATGCCGTCAAGCAGCTCTACCCGGAGGCCAAGATGGCCATCGGCCCGGTCATCGATGACGGTTTCTACTACGACATCGACTTTGGCCGCTCGGTCACCCCGGAAGATCTCGAGACCATCGAGAAGCGCATGAAGCAGCTGATCGACAGCGAGTACGATGTGGTGCGTGAGTATGTCTCGCGTGACCAGGCCATGGCCGCTTTCGAGAAGCGCGATGAGCCGTACAAGCAGGAGATCATCGAGGGCATCGGCGAAGGCGACACCATCCGCCTTTACCACCACGAAGAATACACCGACATGTGCCGCGGCCCGCACGTGCCGAATACCCGTCACCTCAAGCACTTCCAGCTGCTCAAGTTGGCCGGTGCCTACTGGCGTGGTGATTCCACCAAGCCGATGCTGACCCGCATCTATGGCACCGCCTGGCCGGACAAGAAGCAGCTCAAGGCCTACCTCAAGCGTCTCGAGGAAGCCGAGAAGCGCGATCACCGCAAGCTGGCCAAGAAGCTGGACCTCTTCCATATGCAGGAAGAAGCGCCGGGCATGGTGTTCTGGCACCCGAATGGCTGGACCATGTATCAGGTGCTCGAGCAGTACATGCGTCGTATCCAGCGTGCCAATGGCTACCAGGAGATCAAGACGCCGCAGGTGGTCGATCTTTCTCTGTGGAAGAAGTCCGGGCACTGGGGACATTACAACGAGCTGATGTTCACCACCGAGTCCGAGAAGCGTGAGTACGCGGTCAAGCCGATGAACTGCCCGTGTCACGTCCAGGTCTTCAATCAGGGCCTGAAGAGCTACCGTGACCTGCCGCTGCGTCTGGCCGAGTTCGGCTCCTGCCACCGCAACGAGCCGTCCGGCTCTCTGCATGGTCTGATGCGCGTGCGTGGCTTCACCCAGGATGACGCCCACATCTTCTGTACCGAGAATCAGGTCGAGTCCGAGGCCGAGGACTTCATCCGTCTGACGCTGGAAGTCTACCGTCAGTTCGGCTTCGAAGACGTCGAGCTGAAGCTCTCCACCCGTCCGGAATCCTTCATCGGTGAGCCGGAAGCGTGGGACAAGGCCGAAGCCGGCCTGCAGGCAGCACTGGATGCGACTGGCCTGCCGTGGGAGCTGCAGCCGGGTGAGGGTGCCTTCTATGGACCAAAGATTGAATTCTCTCTGCGAGATTGTCTGAATCGTGTCTGGCAGTGTGGTACTCTACAGCTCGACTTCAATCTGCCTGAGCGTCTCAGTGCCCAGTTTGTCGATGAAAGTGGAGAGCGTCGCATGCCGGTCATGTTGCACCGCGCGATTCTCGGCTCCTTCGAGCGCTTCCTCGGCATCCTGATCGAGCACCACGCAGGCGCGATGCCATTCTGGCTCGCCCCGGAGCAGGTTGTCGTAATGAATATCACGGATTCCCAGGCAGAATATGCCAAGGATCTGGTCTCCCGCCTCGAGAAACATGACATCCGTGTCAAAGCAGACTTGAGGAACGAGAAGATCGGCTTTAAAATCCGTGAGCATACTCTGCAGAAGGTTCCTTACCTCATCGTCGTTGGCGACAAGGAAGTGGAAGCTGATGCAGTAGCTGTCAGAACCCGCTCCGGTGAAGACCTCGGCACCATGAAAGTTTCAGAATTCATGGAACGCCTGAAGGAAGAACAGGTCTGACAGTAACGAATTTCAGCCAAACGGAGACGCAACGATCAAGCGGAATAATCAGCGCGGACGCCCCCAGGAAAAGCGGGCTCCCATCAATGACCGTATTCGTGCGGACGAAGTCCGCCTCATCGACGCAGATGGCGAGCAGGTTGGCGTAGTGTCAACCAAAGATGCGCTTGTCAAGGCCGAAGAGGCAGGGCTCGACCTCGTCCAGATTTCCAATGCCGACCCCATCGTCTGCAAGATCATGGATTACGGCAAGTTTCTTTTCGACGAGAAGAAACAGAAGAATCTGCAGAAGAAGAAGCAGAAACAGATCCAGGTCAAGGAAGTTAAATTCCGTCCTGGTACCGATGAAGGCGATTATCAGGTCAAGCTACGCAACCTGACTCGCTTCATCGAAGGCGGAGACAAGGGTAAGGTAACCTTGCGCTTCCGTGGTCGCGAAATGGCGCACCAGGACATCGGCCGCAAGCTGATGGAACGGATCGCCGGCGACCTCTCGGAGCTCGTGACCGTCGAGTCCTTCCCGAAAATGGAAGGCCGTCAGATGATCATGATTCTCGCGCCGAAAAAGAAGTGATCCATAGGCAGTAAAACGGACACATCAGGGGCACGCCTGCGGGCGTGGCTCTTTTTGTCGGCCCTGGATTTTCTCAAGAAACCGAGCGGAGTTAATACTCATGCCGAAGATCAAGACTAACCGCGGCGCTGCCAAGCGCTTCAAGAAGACTGCCAACGGCTTCAAGCACAAGCAGTCCTTCCGTAGCCACATCCTGACCAAGAAGTCGACCAAGCGTAAGCGTCAGCTGCGTGGCATGAAGCAGGTTCACGCTGCAGACAAGGCGCTGATCCAGCGCATGCTGCCGAACCTGTAAGCCGTCCTTACCTCGGTCCAACTTTCTTAATATCAGGAGTACGCTATGTCCCGCGTCAAGCGTGGCGTCGTCGCACGTCGCCGTCACAAGAAGATCATGAAGCAGGCCAAGGGTTACTACGGAGCGCGTTCACGCGTCTTCCGCGTAGCCAAGCAGGCTGTCATCAAGGCCGGTCAGTACGCTTACCGTGACCGTCGTGTCCGCAAGCGTCAGTTCCGTGCCCTGTGGATCGCGCGTATCAACGCTGCGGCCCGCATCAATGGCATGTCCTACAGCCGCTTCATCGCTGGCCTGAAGAAGGCCAATATCGAGATCGACCGCAAGGTCCTCGCCGATATCGCGGTTCACGAAAAAGCTGCCTTTGCTGCCATCGTCGAGAAGGCCAAGGCTGCTCAGTAAGTGACCGGATCAGATGTCGCCCAGACCCGGCGAGCCGCTCAGGTGGCGAATCGGGCCGTGACTGTCGAATGCTTGCATTGGACAACTCAGGCGGTATCGAGATGACGTGTTACGTCACAGGGGAAGAGCAGCCGCTCTTCCCCTGTTTTTGTTTGGCCTGCCGTCAGAGAAACGGCGGTGGGTCAGCAGCGACATGAACGGGATTGGCCGCGTTGTGGGCCGGTCTCTGGCAAGGGCGCGATCGTCTGTGTGACTCACCGCAGGCGGAGCGCTCTCCCTGCCGACCTTCGGGTCGGCGCGACTTCCATTGGTGGCGGACATTGCCGCGCCAGTGACTCAAGCGATCGGAGCTGAACGGATGGAACATCTTTCCACCCTGGTGGACGAAGCACGCACCGCGATCCAGGCGGCCGAAGACGTCCAGACCCTCGACGAGGTACGGGTACGTTTTCTCGGCAAGAAGGGCGAGATCACCGCACTGCTCAAGGGCCTCGGCAAGTTGTCCCCCGACGAGCGTCCCAAGGCCGGTGAGACCATCAACGAAGCCAAGCAGCTGCTGAGTGGCGAGTTGGATGCACGTCGCAATACGCTGGAAACGGCGGCGCTCAATGCGCGTCTTGCCGCCGAGCGCGTCGATGTGACCCTGCCGGGCCGTGGTGAGCCGGTAGGCGGCCTGCACCCGGTCACCCGCACGCTTGAGCGTATCGAAAGCTTCTTCTCGCACATCGGCTACGGTGTCGCAGAAGGGCCGGAAATCGAAGATGACCATCACAACTTCGAAGCGCTGAACATCCCGTCGCACCACCCGGCGCGCGCGATGCATGACACCTTCTATTTCGATGCCACGCGTCTTCTGCGCACTCACACCTCACCGGTGCAGGTACGCAGCATGAAGGCCAGTGAGCCGCCGCTGCGCATCGTCTGCCCGGGCCGCGTCTATCGCTGCGACTCCGATCTGACCCATACCCCGATGTTCCATCAGGTCGAGGGTCTGCTGGTCGACGAGAATGTCAGCTTCGCCGACCTCAAGGGCACCGTCGAAGAATTCCTGCATGCCTTCTTCGAGCGTGATGACCTGGAAGTCCGCTTCCGTCCGTCCTACTTCCCGTTCACCGAACCGTCCGCTGAAGTCGATATCCAGTGCGTGATGTGTGCCGGTGACGGCTGTCGTGTCTGCTCCCACACCGGCTGGCTCGAGGCGATGGGGTGCGGCATGGTGCATCCGGAAGTCTTCCGTCACTCCGGTATCGATAGCGAGCGCTTCCGTGGCTTCGCCTTCGGCATGGGCGTGGAGCGTCTGGCGATGCTGCGTTACGGCGTCAACGACCTGCGGTTGTTCTTCGAGAACGACCTGCGTTTCCTTCGCCAGTTCAGCTAGGCACTCATTCACGTATCGCGCCTTGAGGGCGTGAACTTACGGAACAGGACAGCAAGATGAAATTTTCCGAACAGTGGCTGCGTGAGTGGGTGTCGCCGGAACTGAACACCCAGCAGCTTGCCGATCAGGTCACCATGGCCGGTCTGGAAGTCGATGGTATCGAACCGGTCGCCGGTGAGTTCACCGGTGTAGTCGTGGCCGAGGTCAAGGACAAGCAACCGCACCCGGAGGCTGATCGCCTCAATGTCTGCCAGGTGGATGATGGCAGCGGTGCGCTGGTGCAGGTCGTCTGTGGCGCGCCGAATGTCGCCGCTGGCCAGAAGGTGCTCTTCGCTCAGGTCGGCGCCAAGCTGCCGGGCGACTTCAAGATTCGCAAGGCCAAGCTGCGCGGTGTCGAATCCCGCGGCATGATCTGTGGTGCCTCCGAGCTGGGCCTGGAAGCCGAAGCCTCCGACGGCATCATGGTGCTGGCCGCGGACGCGCCGGTGGGCCGTGATGCACGTGACTTCCTGAATCTTGACGACAACGCCATCGAGGTCGATCTGACCCCGAACCGCGGCGACTGCCTGAGCGTCAAGGGTCTGGCGCGCGAAGTCGGCGTGCTCAACCGTCTCGCTGTCACGGCGCCGAGCATCGAGCCGGTCGCCGCCCAGATCGACGATACCTTCCCGGTCACCGTCAGCGCGCCAGAGGCGTGCCCGCGCTATCTGGGGCGTGTCGTGCGTGACGTCAATGTCGCCGCGACCTCGCCGCTGTGGCTCGAGGAGCGTCTGCGTCGCAGTGGCATCCGCAGCATCGACCCCGTCGTCGACGTCACCAACTACGTGCTGCTCGAACTCGGCCAGCCGATGCACGCCTTCGATCTGGCACGCCTGAACGGTGGCATCGAGGTGCGCATGGCAGCCGCTGAAGAGCCGCTGACGCTGCTCGACGGTCAAGAAGTCGCGCTACGTGACGACACCCTGGTCATCGCCGACGAGAAGGGCCCGCTGGCCATCGCTGGCGTGATGGGCGGCGAAGGCAGTGGCGTGAACGCCGAGACGCGCGACATCTTCTTCGAGTCGGCCTTCTTCGCGCCGTTGAGCGTCGCTGGCAAGGCGCGCAGCTACGGCCTGCACACCGACAGCTCGCATCGTTTCGAGCGTGGTGTGGACGCGCAGCTGCAGCGTGATGCCATCGAGCGCGCGACGGCCCTGCTGCTCGAGATCACCGGCGGCAAGCCGGGTCCGATCATCGAGGTCGCCAGCGACGCAGCGCTGCCCAAGGCCGCCGTCGTCAGCCTGAGCGGCGCCAGTGTCGAGCGCACGCTGGGCATGGCGCTGCCGGATGACGAGATCGTCGAGATTCTCGAGCGTCTGGGCATGCAGGTCGCCGCGAATGGCGATAGCCAATGGCAGGTGACGGTGCCGAGCTGGCGTTTCGATGTCAGCATCGAGGCTGACCTGATCGAAGAGCTGGCGCGCATCCATGGCTACAACAATCTGCCGGTCAGCCGCCCGAACGCGCGTCTGGCGCCGGCCGTGGCCAATGAGACCACCCAGCCGCTGACCAGCCTGCGTCGTCAGCTGGTGGCGCGGGGCTATCAGGAAGCGATCAGCTACAGCTTCGTCGCCCCTGAGCTGCAGAAGACGCTGGACCCGCAAGGGGTGGCGCCGGCACTGGCCAACCCGATTTCCAGCGACATGGCCGTGATGCGCAGCTCACTGCTGCCGGGGCTGGTCAAGGCGCTGAGCCACAACCTCAATCGTCAGCAGTCGCGCGTGCGCCTGTTCGAGACCGGGCTTGTGTTCCGTGGTGAGCTGGACTCCCTCGAGCAGACGCCGATGATCGGCGGCCTGATCACCGGTGCACGTCTGCCGGAAGGCTGGAATGGCGGTCGTGACAAGGTCGACTTCTTCGATCTCAAGGGCGATGTCGAGGCACTGCTGGCACTGGGCGGCAATCTGGATGCCTGGCGCTTCGAAGCCGCCGAGCATCCGGCACTGCACCCGGGCCAGTGCGCTCAGCTGTTCTTCAATGGCGAGCCGGCGGGCTGGATGGGTGCCCTGCACCCGGCGGCGCGCGCCGAGCTTGGCCTGAAGGTCGAGGTGTTCGTGTTCGAGATCACGCTGGCCTCTGCCTGCGCAGGCCGTCTGCCGCGCTTCGCGCCGCTCTCCAAGTATCCGGAAGTGCGTCGTGACCTGGCCTTCGTGGTCGAAGAGGGCGTTCACGTGCAGTCGCTGCTCGACGCCATCCGCTCGCAAGCCGGTGAATGGCTGACGGACCTGCGCCTGTTTGACGTCTATCAGGGGCAGGGGGTAGCCGATGGTCACAAGTCGCTCGCCCTGGGCTTGACCTGGCAGCATCCTTCGCGCACGCTGAATGATGAGGAAATCAATCAGTTAGTCGATGCGATCGTCACCGATGGCCACACACGTTTCGGGGCGGCGCTGAGAGCATGAGTCGCCACTTGAACGAGGGAGCGGACATGGGAGCGTTGACCAAGGCGGAACTTGCCGAGCATCTGCACGCAGAACTCGGCATGTCCAAGCGCGAAGCCAAGTCGATGGTAGAGGTATTCTTCGACGAGATTCGCGGTTGCCTGCGGGAAAATGAACAGGTGAAGCTGTCCGGTTTCGGCAACTTCGATCTACGTGACAAGCGCGAACGTCCGGGGCGCAATCCCAAGACAGGCGAGGAGATTCCGATCTCCGCGCGTCGCGTGGTGACATTCCGCCCAGGTCAGAAGCTCAAGGCCCGAGTGGATGAGTACGACGGCGAGACGCACGCACATCAGCGTCTTGAAGAGCATGATGACCACGATGACCACGATGATCATGATGATGATCACTGAGGTCATTGCCTGACCTCACCCGCCGCTCCCTGAGCGGGTGACCATGCTCACGAAAGCCCCGACGCCCAGCGTCGGGGCTTTCGTCGTTCTGAGGCGTCGTTTCTTGTGTTATCGCTGTGCGTCTTCAGCCGATCGAGAGCTCGGTGCGCGCATAGCTGATGCCGGGGCGGCTGCGGGTCGCCAGCAGGTAGCCGAGGGCGAGTGGCCCGGTGCGGCCCAGCAGCATGGTCGCGATGATCAGCAATTGCCCGCCGGGCGAGAGCTCGGGCGTCAGGCCGTGGCTCAGGCCGACGGTGCCGAAGGCCGAGACGGTCTCGAAGGCCAGCGACAGGAAGGCGTGGTCCGGGTCGGTGATGGTCAGGCCGAACAGCATGCTGAAGATCAGCAGCATCGCCGCCGGTGCCACGGCGATCGACTTGAAAACGGTGTCATCGCCGATGCGGCGGCCATGCAGGGTGGGGGAGGGCTCGCTGCGCAGGAAGGCGCGTGTGGTCAGCAGCAGCACCACGAAGGTGGTCAGCTTGATGCCGCTGGCCGTCGAGCCGCTGCCGCCGCCGATGAACATCAGCGCCATGGTCCACAGGGTCGAGGCTTGTGTCATCTCGGCGGAATCGATGACGCTGAACCCGGCGGTGCGCGGTGTGATGGCCATGAAGGCAGCGGCGAGCAGGCGTTCGCCGTGACTGGCCATGGCGCCCAGCGTGCCGGGGTTGCGCCATTCAAGCGCCAGTATCACCACCAGACTCAGCAGGTTGAGCGCCACGGTGGCTTCGATCACCAGGCGTGTCTGCACCGAGAAGCGTGACGGCTGCAGCAATACGCGCCAGCCATGTTGGCGCCGCCGCTCGCGCAGCTCGCCGATGACGGCAAAGCCGATGCCGCCGGTCATGAACAGAATGCCGATTACGCCGCTGGTCAGGGGGTTGGCCGCCTCGCGCATCAGGCTGTCCGGCCACAGGGTGAAGCCGGCATTGTTGAAGGCCGAGACCGAGTGGAAGAGGCTCAGCCAGAGGCCCTCCTGCCAGCCGTACTCGGGCACCCAGTCCAACGCCAGCAAGGAGGCGCCTGCCAGCTCGAGCGTCAGCGCAAAGGCGGTGATGATCTTGAGCAGGCGGCCTATCTCGCGTGAGCTGCTGCGATTGAGCGCTTCGCGCAGCAGGCTGGTCTGATGCATCGGCAGGCGCTGACCCAGCATCACCAGTGACAGGGCGGCGATGGTCATGAAGCCGAGGCCGCCGAGCTGGATCAGTATCAGCACGACGGTCTGGCCCGCGAGGGTGAAGTCGCTGAGCGGCGTGACGGAGAGTCCGGTGACCGTGACGGCAGAGGTTGCGGTGAACAGCGCCGACAGCCAGCTCAAGCCCTGCTGATGCATGCCGGGCAGTTTCAGCAGGCAGGCGCCCAGCATGCCGAGGCCCAGAAAGCCGCTCAGCAGAATCTCCGGCGGCGACAGATGGATGATGGGCCCGCGTGGGCTGCGGGTCAGGGGGCGGAGATAGCGCCGGTAGCGCTGCCTCATAGATGCGCTCCCAGCTTGCGCAGCGCGCTCAGCTCGCCGATCAGGACCAGGTGGTCGCCGGCGGCCAATCGCGTGCTGCCGGAGGGTTGGCGATCGAGAGTCTTGCCCTTGCGCAGCGCGATCACGCTGATGTCGTCATCGATGGGCAGCTGATCGAGCTGCTGGCAGTCATCGCCCAGTCGTGCGCTGACCTCCAGCTCGACCACGAACTGGTGATCGCCGAGATGGATGAAGTCGACCATGGCATGGTAGGCGAGGCTTTCCGCAACGCGCACGCCCAGGTCGTACTCCGGATGCACGATGTGATCGACACCCAGACGACTGAGTAGCTTGTGGTGTGCATCCGAGGTGGCCTTGACCCACAGCTCCCTGGCGCCGAGCTCCTTGGCCAGCAGCGCGCAGATCAGGCTCTGTTCCATCGAGTCGGCCAGATCGATCAAGACGGCGTCGTACTGCTCAAGCCCCAGCTCCTGCAGGGCATGTTCATCGGTGGGGTCCGCGATCACGGCTTGATTGAGCAGGTCTGCCACGGCATTGAGGCGCTTCTCATCGGCATCCACGCCGAGCACTTCATGGTCATGGCGCCTGAGCTCCCGCGCGACGGTGCTGCCGAAATAGCCCAGTCCGATAACCGCGAATTGACGATGCATGACGACTCCTTGTCTGCGCTGCTGGGTGAGACCAGACGCTCTTTGTCCAGAAGCCCTCTGGCCAGGCACTCTCAGGCCTAGCACTCTCTGGCCCAGCCCTCTCTAGCCAGAGCGTTCTGGTCTGCGTCTCTTGAATGAGCCTACTCCAGTGATGCGGTGATGTCGGGTCCTTTTGCGGCGCGGTGCGTCTCAGGCGAGGTTGCTTGTCAGGCCTGGGAGGCAGACATCGTTTCAAATGTTACCAATTTGAAGCATCTAATGTAGAGTGATTGCCGTCGTGTGGTGATGGCGTTTTCGCAGAGGAATTCTGAGGGAATCGTGGTGATTTTCGATGGGAATCGCGGACGAACCTGCTTCATATCAGTAAAATGGTCTGTGTGAGCACCCAAGGCGGCCAGGCGTTGCGTCGATCACCACTGGCTCACAACAATAACTCGTAAGGTATTCCATGACGGCAAGACAGCAACCCAAGAATCTCTGGATCAGTCGCTGGGGCTTCATCCTTGCAGCTACCGGTTCCGCGGTAGGGCTGGGCAATATCTGGAAGTTTCCCTATATCACCGGTGAGTACGGCGGAGGCGCCTTCGTGCTGGTGTATCTGGCCTGCATTCTCGCCGTGGGCGTACCCGTGATGATGGCGGAGATCGCCTTCGGGCGGCGCGGGCGCGGCAGCCCCATCGAGGCGATTGCCAATCTGGCGCGTGAGGCGGGGGCCAGTCCGTTGTGGAAGGTCTTCGGCTGGATCGCGATGCTGGCCGGCTTCATGATCCTGTCGTTCTATGTCGTGGTGGCGGGGTGGTCGTTCAGTTACCTGTGGAAGATGGCCAGTGGCGCGTTGTCCGGACACAGCGTCGCGGAGCTGGGCGCCATCTTCGAGGCCGGCAACGCCAACCCCTGGGCGCTGGGTGGCTGGGCCACGCTGGTGACGGTGGTGACGATGCTGATCGTCGGGCGAGGGGTGCAGGAAGGCGTCGAGAAGAGCGTGCGCTGGATGATGCCGGGCATGGTGATCATGCTGCTGATCATGATCGGCTATGCCCTGACCTCGGGCAACTTCTCGGCAGGCTTCCACTTCCTGTTCGATTTCGATGTCACGCGCTTGAGCAGTGAAGGGGTGCTGGCCGCGCTGGGGCATGCCTTCTTTACCCTGTCGCTGGCCTCCGGTGCCATCCTCACTTACGGCTCCTACCTGCCGTCGGGCACTTCCATCGCCCGCACCACCTTCACGGTGGCGATCGCCGATACCCTGGTGGCGCTGATGGCGGGACTGGCGATCTTCCCGATCATCTTCGCCAATGGCATGGACCCGTCCTCCGGGCCGGGGCTGATCTTCATGAGTCTGCCGGTGGCCTTCAATCAGATGCCCTTCGGGCAGCTGTTCGGGGTGCTGTTCTTCGCCATGCTCTCGATCGCCGCCCTGACCTCCGCCATCTCGATGATCGAGGCGACTGTGGCCTGGCTGAGCGAGAACCGCAACATGAGCCGCATCAAGGCCTCATGGCTGGCTGGCAGCGTGCTGTGGCTGGTGGCGATGTTCGCGATGCTGTCGTTCAATCGCGGCGCGGATTGGACACTGGCCGGCAAGCACTTCTTCGACTGGCTCGATTACCTGACCTCGCGCTGGATGATGCCGATCGGTGGCATCGCCATGGCGCTGCTGGCCGGGTTCGTCTTCAAGAGCAGCATGCTGCGCGATGAGCTGAATCTGAGCGATGCCGGCTATCGTCTGTGGCTGTTCATGATTCGCTATGTCAGCCCGGTCTGCATCCTGGCGATCTTCGTCGATGCCCTGGGTGTCGCAGAGCTGTCATTCGGCGACTGGCCGTATTTCGTGGCCGTCATCCTGGCTGCCTGTCTCGTGGGTGAGCTGCTCTCGCCACGCCTGCGCGAGCGTGCCGCCGAGCAGGGCTGATATGATCGCTGGCATCAGTTCGATAGCGTCAGCCTGGTAGTCATCAATGCGGCATGAAAAAGCCCCCTGCAGCGAGCTGCAGGGGGCTTTTCGTTATGGTATCTGTGGTCTGTCTGTCTGCTGGTATCTGTCTGCCAGCTGGCGCCGTTACTCGCCTTCCAGACCGGTGATCGGCTTGACCGTGCCCCAGTGACGACACTTCGGACATTGCCAGAGCAGCATCGAGGCTTCGAAGCCGCAGCGATGACAGCGATGGCGAGGACGCGCCTGGATCAGTTGCTGGGTATGACGCTTGAGCAGATTGAAACGCTCGGTCTCGCGCTCATCGGCATCCAGCAGGTAGAGATCGAGCAGGTAGTCGACGCCGCGCAGGCTGGGGTGACGATGCAGTTGCTCGCTGGCGAAGCTGGCAGCTGCCTCGACGCCCTCGCGGCGCTCGATCAATTGCGCAAGGCTGATGACCGTCGTGGTGTAGGGCGCGCGCTCGACTTCCTGATGCAACAGGCGCACCAGGCCACTCTCGTCATCCAGCATGCGAAAGGCGTTGCCCAGTGGCTCGAGGATGATGGGGGTGAAGCCGGTATCCTGACGTGGAATGCGCTGCAGCAGGCGGATGCACTGCTTGTAGTTGGCATGATCGAATTCGATCTCGGCCAGCATCCAGTTGGCGCGGACGCATTTCTCATCGGTGGAGAGCGCCTGCTTGAGGCGCTTGCGGGCCATCGCCTGGCTGCCTTCGGCGATATCCAGCGCGGCCAGTTCGCAGTGCCAGTGGGCCGCCGCGCGGCGGATGCCGCCTTCCTGGCGCAGAATGGCGTGGGCGACTTCGAGTGCGGCCTCCCATTCGCGTTCCCGCTCGAGGAGGTCGATCAACAGGCGGCGGCCGGCACGCCGATGGCTGTCGTGCTGCGCTTGCTTGAGGAGGGTTTCCAGCAGCTTCTCGGCGCGGTCATAGACACCGCTGCGCATGAAGTCGCGGGCCAGTTCCAGCTGGACACGCTCGCCCTGTTCGCTATCCAGGGCAGGGCGGGCCAGCAGGTTCTGGTGAATCTTGACGGCACGATCGACTTCGCCGCGACTGCGATAGAGATTGCCCAGCGCGATGTGGGTATCGACGGTGTCGCTGTTGACTTCCAGGGCCTGAACGAAGGTTTCGATGGCACGATCAGGCTGCTCGTTGAGCAGATGATTGAGGCCGACGAAGTAGTCGCGGGACAGGGTGGCAGGAGCCGGTGCTTGTTCATCGGGGCGACGATCACGCCGCCCCAGCCAGAATCCGATGGCGATGGCCGCCATCAGCAATCCCAGCAATATCAGATCAGGCATTTATGCCACTTCCTTGATCTCCTGGATGCGCAGTTGGTCCAGTTCCTTGCGTTGCTGCTGGTTGCGGCGCTGGGCACGGGTCAACAGCGTGCGCAGGCGCAGGTACATGCCGGTCATCGCGACCATGCCAAGCACGACGCCGACGGCCAGCGAGAACAGCAGCCACATGGAAAGGGACGCAGCAGGCAGCTCTACCCAGATGAGGTCGAGGGGCACGGCTTGCTGGTTGTGAACGGCAAAGAGAATACCGACCAGCAGGACGATCAGCAGGATCACGGCCAGAACGAGACCTTTTAGCCAACGCATAACGGTTTCCTTGTCATGAAATGCAGTCGTGAATCATCTGGGAGCGAGTGTATCACTGCCCATCGCGCGAGTCTTGGCGGCGACGCCGTGAGGTGGGTGGCTGTCGTCTCTGGCATGACGGCTTGAGCAGATGTCGGCCGGCGCTGAGCCAGCCGGCCCCGTCACGCCGGGTCTTCCTCTGCGGGCAACGCTGTCAGTCAGCCGCGCCGTCGTCTTTGGCACTGTCATCAGTCGCGCTGTCGTCAATACCCCAGGGCGCGACTGGCATCGACCTGCTCGCGCAGCTCCTTGCCGGGCTTGAAGTGGGGGACGAACTTGCCATCCAGGTCCACCGGCTCACCGGTCTTGGGGTTGCGCCCCAGTCGTGGCTCACGGTAGTGCAGCGAGAAGCTGCCGAAACCGCGAATTTCGACGCGACCGCCGTGGGCCAGGGCGTCTGTCACATCATCGAGGATGATGCGAACCGCGGCCTCTACATCCTTGAGCGACAACTCAGGCTGTCGCATGGCTATCTGTTCGATCAGCTCGGACTTGGTCATCGGATCTCTCCATGCCTGCACCTTTCTCGCGAAAGGCGTTCGTGATGCGGCAGCCGGGCGACCTCTTGTCACCGGACAGGCACACGCATCCTTGTGATTGTTATCTCCTCAGCATAATGGGCAAATCCTGAGAAAACAACGCACTAGGGACATCATTGCCGATCACGGCACGGATTGCCAATTCCTGCCCGAGCAACGGGTCAACGGATGCCGCTGACGCCCCCCTCGGGTATACTGCGCGCATTGATGTGACGACTGAGGTTCAGGCAATGGAAGATGTGATTCGCAAGCGGCTTCATTGGCATTCGCGTCGCGGCATGTGGGAGCTCGATCTGCTGCTGCTGCCGTTTCTGGAGCAGCGTTTCGACGCCTTGAGCGAAGATGACAAGGCACTCTATGTGCAGCTGCTGGCCGAAGAGGACCAGGACCTCTTCGTGTGGCTGATGAAGCGCGACCCGTGCGGCAATGCCGAGTACCAGCGCCTGATCAACATGGTGATCGCCAATGCCGAGAATGGCGAGCGCGATCAGTTCAAGGGCCTCTAGGCAGGCGTTCGCGACCCACGCCAGCCTGCGTGTCGGGCTGTTGGTGGCGAGTCTCGCCTTGTGGGTCTGGCTTGCCGAGCTGGCGACTGGCCAGTTCCTTGTCAGTACGTGGTGGACCTGTCAGTGGCAATTTCTACGCAATGCCCTGCCTTTCGAGGCGGGGCATTGTGCGTTTGAGGGGCTCGCTCAGCTGTCGGATGGCGTCATGGCGCTGCTGAGCGTGATGGGGCTGGGCTGGCTGCTGCAGGCCGCAGAGCTGGCGTCATGGTGGCGCCAGGCTCGGCGGCGCCTCACGGACCCCGATGCGCGAGTCTGGCTGGCCCTTGGGGGTAGCCTCTGCGCCGATGCGGCGCTTGCCAGCGGTGGCCAGGCGCTAGTGCCGGAGAACGAGGCTGAAGCCGAGAGCGAAGCAGAGACTGCAGCAGAGAGCGAAGTCGAGACCGAAGTCAGCGACACCCCGCCTGCGTCAGAGGCGCGCCACCGTCACCCGGAGATGCAGCTCTGCTGGTGGTGGGCCGATGGTGCCTCACGCAGCTGGCAGCCCGTCAACGTGCGCTGTCTGTGGTGCTCACCACGTCTGCTGGGGCTCGAGATCTCGCCGCAGGGTTTCGGGCCACAGGGGGTGGGACCACAGAGGGTGGGGCCACAGGGGATGGGGCCACAGGGGATGGGGCTACAGGGCTTGAGAGCGCAGGGCGCGGGCCAGCAGTACCTGAAAACGCAGCGGGTATGGCTGTGGCCGGATAGCGCCTCCAGCGAAGACCTTCACCAGCTGCGCCCGTGGTTGCTGTGGCCGCCCTTGCCGCATGGTTTGCCGCGTCAGCCGCCGCCATTGGAGACCCTGCGGCGCGTCGCTGCCCAGGACTCCCGCCCACGCTAAGCCTGCTCATGGGCCTTTTCATGGGGCTTCGCATAAGCCTTCTCAAGAGCCGCTCAGCTTGCGGCAGCGAAGGCCGAGAGCCGAATGACGCTATCGCGGGCACGCGGCGCCGGCATCGGGAAGTCGCGGATGAAGTGCAGGCCGCGTGACTCATGACGTTGATGGGCGCTGAGCAGCAGCAGCGGTGCCAGCGTCAGGGCCTGATAGAGCGCAAGGTGATCGAGCCCTGCACACGGCGCTGAAGCTTGCCTGTGCTGCTCGGCCTCCACCGTTTGCCCCGCCTCCAGCGAGACCCACTGCGCTATCTGCTGCAACGCCTCCCTCAGGCCGTGCTGGCTGCGCTCGATCCCCGCTTGCAGACTCATCAGCTGGCGCAAGCTGTGCAGGCGCGTGCGCGCCTCGTCGGCGCTCAGGCGCATCACGCAGCGCCAGACCTGACCATTGTCGGCAAGCTGTGTGAGCAGGGCAGCGTGTTGCGGCATCAGCGAGTCGAGCGTGCTCATCAGGCGTGGCTCGTCTGCGCGGCGCGGCTGCCCAAGTGCTTCACCACAGGCGCGCGCCTGCACCAGGCACTCGAGCAACGAGTTGCTGGCCATGCGATTGGCGCCGTGCAGGCCCGTGCAGGCGACTTCGCCGATGGCCCATAGCCCGGGCAGGTCGCTGGCGCCATCCAGTCCGGTGGCGATGCCGCCGCAGCTGTAGTGGGCGGCAGGGACGACGGGAATCGGTGCATGACGAATATCGATTCCGCGTGCCAGGCAGTGCTCGGCGATGGTCGGGAAGTGGTGTTCGATCGCCTCGGCCCCCAGCGCGCTGATATCCAGACAGACATGCTCGAGACCGTGCGTGCGCATCTCGGCGAGGATGGCGCGTGCCACGACATCACGCGGCGCCAGCTCCAGGCGCGGATCATGATCGGCCATGAAGCGATGCCCATCCGGGCGCAGCAGCAGTCCCCCTTCGCCCCGTACCGCCTCGGAGATCAAAAAGGGCGTGCCATCGGGGTCATACAGGCAGGTGGGATGAAACTGCTGGAACTCCAGGTTCATCAGGCTGGCGCCGGCGCGGGTCGCCATCGCCATGCCATCACCGACGCTGGCGCTCGGGCTGGTGGCGTGGGCGAACAGGCCGCTGGCACCGCCGGTGGCCAGCACCAGGTCATTGGCTGCCAGCCATTGGCGCTGGCCCGTGCCGTCCATCACCCACAGACCGCTGGCGCGACCCGCATTGACCGCGATGTCGACCGCCAGCAGGTCTTCGAGAATCTCGATGTTCGGGTGGGCTTCGACGTGGGCGCTGAGCGTATCGAGCAGCGCTCGCCCGGTGGCGTCGGCGGCGTGGATGATGCGGCGGCGACCATGCCCGCCTTCACGGGTGAGGTGGAAGGGGTAGCTGGCGTCGGCGTCGGCCGGGGTGAAGGGTACGCCGAGCGCGATCAGCCATTCGATGGCCTCCCGCGAGTGGCCGACGGTGAAGCGCACCGCACGCTCGTTGCACAGGCCATCGCCGGCAATCAGGGTGTCGGCGACATGGGATTCCACATCGTCCTCGGGCGCCAGCACTGCCGCGATACCGCCCTGTGCCCAGCGGCTGGCGCCCTGGGCCTCACGCGCCGGACGCAACAGCGTGACGCGGCGGGTGCGCGGGCTAGGGGGCAGGCGATTGGCGAGGCTGAGTGCCAGGGTCAAACCTGCCGCGCCGCCACCGACGATCAGCACGTCATGCTGGCTTGCGGGAGTCACTCCGGATACTGAGTTCATGTGTCTTTCCTGGCAGTCTCATTGCCGGCCGAGTCCGGCTGGTGCCTGTCGTGGCGGTCTGGCTCATCGCTGCTGTTGTCACTGTTGCTGTCATCACTCGCCGGCGCTTTGCTGGCCGGTGCTTCGCTGACCGAAGAGTGTTGCTTGCCAGCGCTGTTCTCGCGCCTGGTGGGGGCTGCCGTATCGCCCGGTGTCGGATCTTCCGGCAGGAACAGACGGCGTGCATCACTGATCAGGCCATGGCCCGGCAGGCGGCGTTGCAGGCGCTGGCTCGGCAGGCGCTCCAGCAAGGCAAGACGCTCGCCCAGCGCTTCGGTCAAGCGTGCCAGTTCGCGGTTGAGCCACAGGTAGCCTGCCGGACTGAACAGCGCGCGGCCGTTGCGGCTCTCGACATTGCGAACATCGGCATAGCGTTGCAGGTCGAAGGGCGTCACCGTCAGTTCGATGCTCTGGCCGGTGCGCACCTGGAAGGCAAGGGTCCCCAGGGCGCGGGCCAGACGATGCTGGGCATCGCGCAGGCCATCCAGCCCCTCGATGAATTCATGCCCCTCGCGGGTGTTCCAGTGGGTTTCCTGCAGCAGCTCGATGGTCGAGATCATGCGGCGCTCGAAGGACAGGATTTCCTCGATGTCGGCACGATTGATACGGCCTTCCTGAGCGACGGCATCGACCAGCCCGCGCTGCTTGACCAGCTGTGCCGAGGTGGCACGCACCAGCGCGAGACCTTCATTGACGCCCTCACGCTCGGCCTTGGTATGGCCGTGGTAGAGACGTGCCAGCTTGTCGAGGTTGTCGGCCAGCAGGAAGCGGAAGACATCCGTCGCCTTCTGGGGCAGCAGCACCATGCTGACCACGATGCTGATCAGGGTGCCCAGCACCACATTGAAGACGCGCCATAGCCCGATGCCGAGATCATGATTGCCATCACCGATCACCATCAGCAGCGTGACGCAGAACAGCAGTGAGCTGTAGCCATAGCGATTGCTGAAGGTGGCATTCAGCGCCAGGGCGATGCCGACGATGCTCCAGAAGGGCACCACGCCGGGCAGAGGCTCGGCGACCAGAATCAATATCAGGCCCCACAGGCCGCCAAGCAGGGTGCCGACCAGACGTTGCCAGCCCTTGTCGATGACACCGCCGACGTGGGGCAGGTTACCCATGACCATCACGGTGCTGACCAATGCCCAGGAACTGTGCGGCAGGCTGAACAGTTCGATGATGGAAAAGCACAGCGTCAGGGCGACGGTCACGCGCAGGATATGCAGGCGCTGGCGGTGCAGATAGGTGAAGTAAGGGTTGTGCGAGAACCATTTCATGATGCGATCTCCCCTCCGGCAGGCACGAGGAAGTGAGGGTTGGTGCGCACCGCACACACGGCGGGTTTCAGCAGCGAAGAGGTGGACATCAGGTTCGCGGTCATTCCGTCGACAGGATTCAAGAGGCGTGGCCAAGGGGGCCATGACCATGGTGGAAGCGCTGCACAGTGTAACCGACCCCTCAAGGTCGTCCCAGAGGCTTTCAGGCCCTTGCGGCGCACTGTGGCGCTGCGCCCTTGCTCTGCGAATGTACTGATGGCGCTCAGGGCAGAGACCGGATGGCGGGCAAGAAAGGCCGGTCAAGAGAAGGGGCAAGAGGGATAGGCAAATAGGAGCAGGCAACGAGAGATGCGTACAGAGAGCGCAGAAAGAGGTCTTGGTAAGAGGGCCTTGGGTGGGAAGCAGGCATGAGGGGCAAGCAGGCGTGAGTACTGACTCGAGCGCACCATCAAGGGGAAAGATCGAAAAATGGCGATTGTTATTGATAATCACTCTCATGAAGTGGCTTGATTGGTATCCTGTACGTCCCCAAGTGATCATCAGGGGATCGAAGCTGGCGATCAGGTCATCGATCACGTTATTGCCAGCCGCCCATCAGTGACGCCAGCCAGGTGCGACGTCATATGCAACAGCACAGGGAGACAAGCATGAGCAGCCAGACCCGCCGTGAACGCGACAGCATGGGTGAACTCGAAGTGCCGGCCAGCGCACTCTATGGCGCCCAGACTCAGCGAGCGGTCGACAACTTCCCCGTCAGTGGCCAGCCGTTGCCTGCTGCCTTCATTCGTGCCGTGGCGCGTATCAAGCTGGCCGCGGCCGAGGTCAACCGTGACCTAGAGCTGCTGGATGACGTGCGTGCCGAGGCGATCATCAAGGCGGCACGTCAGATCATCGACGGCGAACATGCCGACCAATTCCCGGTCGATGTCTTCCAGACCGGTTCCGGTACCTCGACCAACATGAACGTCAACGAGGTGCTGACGCAGCTTGCCAATCAGCATCTGGGTGACAAGGACGTGACCGTCGGCGCCAACGACCACGTCAACATGGGCCAATCGAGCAATGATGTCATCCCGACGGCCATTCATCTGTCCGCCGTCATCGCAGTCGCGGACACCCTGTTGCCGGCGCTGCGCCACCTGCATGAGGTGATCTCCCGCAAGGCCTCTGAAGTGGACGACGTCGTCAAGACCGGTCGCACTCACCTGATGGATGCAATGCCGATTCGCATGAGTCAGGAGCTGGGCGCCTGGCAGGCGCAGGTCGGGCAGGCCATCGAGCGTATCGAGCAGGTGCTGCCGCGCCTCGAGCGCCTCGCCCAGGGTGGCACCGCCGTCGGCAGTGGCATCAACGCGCATCCGGAATTCGCCGAGCGCATCGCCGACCGCCTCTCGCACCAGACCGGCCATGCCTTCCGTCCCGCCGAGAGCTTCTTCGCGGCGCTGTCCTCCCAGGACACGGCAGTCGAGCTCTCCGGCCATCTGCGTACCTACGCCGTGGCGATGATGAAGATCAGCAACGACCTGCGCTGGATGAATTCCGGCCCGCTGGCAGGGCTGGGCGAGATCGAGCTTGAGGCCCTGCAGCCGGGCAGCTCCATCATGCCGGGCAAGGTCAATCCGGTGATTCCCGAGGCGGCCGCCCAGGTGGCGGCGCAGGTGATGGGCAATGACGCCACCATCGGCATCGCCGGGCAGAGCGGCAACTTCCAGCTCAATGTCATGCTGCCGCTGATCGCCAACAACCTGCTGTCCTCGATCACGCTGAGTGCCAATGTCAGCCGCCTGCTGGCGGACAAGGCCATTGCTACCTTCAACGTGCGTCAGGACAACATCGAGGCACCGCTGGCCAAGAACCCGATTCTGGTCACGGCGCTCAATCCGGTGATCGGTTACAACGAGGCGGCGCGAGTGGCCAAGGTGGCCTATCAGGCCGGGCGTCCGATTCTGGATGTGGCCGAGGAAGAGACTGAGCTGTCACGCGAGGAGCTGGAGCGTCTGCTCGATCCGGCCAAGCTGACGGCGGGCGGTATCCAGTAAGTCGTCAATACATGACCTAAACTTCCGCCTGTCCCTGAACGAAAAGCCCACCCCTCCTTGCCGGAGGGGCGGGCTTTCTTTTGCTGCTGGCTCAGCCGGTTTTCATCAGGCGGCGCGTGCCAGCAGGCGTTCCTTGAGGTAGTCGCCGATGCGCGTCTTCTGCTCATCGCTCAGGCGCAGCGTCAGCTTGGTGCGGCGCCAGACGACATCCTGCACCTCACGCGCCCATTCGTGCTCGACCAGGTAGTCGATCTCGGCGGCGCTCAGGCCGGCGCCGAAGTCCTCGCCCAGCTCCGCCTCGCTCTTCTTGCCGTCGAGGAAGTGCAGGCACAGGCTGCCGTAGCTTGAGGCGAAGCGTCGGGCGCGTGCATCGCCGAGGAACGGGTAGTCGCGCTGCAGCTGGCGGGTGAAGGCTGCGCGGCTCTCGATATCGCCACCGGGCAGGGCCTTCTCGTGGGTCCACGGCTCGCCCATGCTCGGCAGCAGCGGCTTGAGGTCTTCGAGTGCCGACTCGGCCAGCTTGCGATAGGTGGTGATCTTGCCGCCGAAGATGGACAGCATCGGTGCGCCGCTGTCATCCAGGTGCAGGGTGTAATCACGCGTCATCGCGGACGGGTCTGCCGACTCGTCGTCACACAGCGGGCGCACGCCGGAGAAGGTCGAGACCACGTCATCGCGACTCAGCTTGCGCTTGAAGTGATGGTTGACCACCTCGAGCATGTAGTCGGTCTCATCGCTGGAGCAGGCCACCTCGGAGGGGTCGCCCTTGTAGCGCACGTCAGTGGTGCCGATCAGGCTGAAGTCTTCCTGATAGGGCAGCACGAAGACGATGCGCTTGTCCTTGTTCTGCAGGATGAAGGCGCGGTCGTCGGTGTTGATGCGCGGCACGATCAGGTGGCTGCCCTGGATCATGCGGATGCCGTAGCGCGGCGTGCGTTCGGTGGCGCCCTTGATGAAGGACTCCACCCACGGGCCTGCCGCATTCACCAGGGTGCGTGCGCGGCGGATGAAGGTCTCGCCGCTGCTGATATCTTCAAGCGTCAGCTCCCAGTGGCCTTCGACATCGCGGGCGCCGACACAGCGGGTGCCCGTCATGATCTCGGCGCCCTGCTCGCGCGCCTGCAGTGCATTGGTGATGACCAGGCGGGCATCATCGACCCAGCAATCCGAGTATTCGAAGCCCTGATTGATCTCGCTGACCAGCGGGCTCTGCTCGCCGAACTTGAGGCCCTTGGAGGCTGGCAGGGTCTCGCGCTTGCCGATGTGGTCATACAGGAACAGACCCGCGCGAATCATCCACGCCGGACGTAGGTGCGGCTGGTGCGGCAGGATGAAGCGCAGCGGCCAGATGATATGCGGCGCCTTCTTGAGCAGTACCTCGCGCTCCTGCAGGGCTTCGCGCACCAGACGGAATTCGTAGTGCTCCAGGTAGCGCAGGCCGCCATGGATCAGCTTGCTGCTGGCGGAGGAGGTCGCACTGGCGAGGTCGTTCTGCTCGCACAGGGCCACGCTCAGGCCGCGGCCGCTGGCATCGTTGGCGATACCGGCGCCATTGATGCCGCCGCCGATGATGAAGAGGTCAAGAAGTGCATCGTTGTCGCGGGACATGGGCTGCTCCTGCTCGTGCCCGGCGCTACCGGGTGGGGCGAATGAGTCTGCACCGGCAAGGTGCGCGATAATTAGGTTTTCGAAAGTGAACATAGCTTAGCAAAAGTCGAACATCAAGGGGATTCTTATGCGCTGATGGCTTTCGGAAGTGATCATTTGGGCGAGTGTCTGGCAACCGAGGATTGCCTGATATTCAACCTGTTGTCTTGCCGGTGTTTTTTCTCAGTCTCTGATCATGGCGTGACATTTTCATGAAGCGTCTGGCTGTCATGTTGCCGCGCGGGCGGCGCAGACGATGCCCGCAGTGACTGATCAAGCGTCCTGACAGGTTATACGGAGACGAAGCGGTGCCGCTGGGCAGCGCACAGTCAGCAGCTGGGCAGCTTTCGTGATATGCGAGGTTCATCGGTGCAAAGGGGGCAAAAGGGGGAAAAGGGGCGAGGGGGAAAGAAGGAAAGGGGGCAAGAAGGAAAAGGGGGCGAGGGATAAGGGATGAGAGCCGGGCCAGGCTGCACGACGGCGTATTGCCTGGCCCTGATTGCGCGATGACCTGATTGCGCGATGACTTGTTGGTGAGGCGACTAGTGGGTTGGGTGGCGCGGCCTGGAGCTCAAGCGTCGCCAGTCTCACCCGGCGACTCGTCACCGGCGACATGCAGCGCGACCTCGTGCTGACGCATCAGGGTCAGGATGCTTTCCGGGGGCTGGATGTCGGTGAAGAGCGCATCGAGCTGACTCAGGTTGCCCTGGCGCACGACCGCATTGCGCTGGAACTTGGAGTGATCCGCGATCAGGAAGACCTGGCGTGAGTTGTGGATGATCGCCTGGGCGACACGCACTTCCTGATAGTCGAATTCCAGCAGCGAGCCATCTTCATCGATGCCGCTGATGCCGATGATCCCGAAGTCGACCTTGAACTGGTTGATGAAGTCGATGGTTGCCTCGCCGATGATGCCGCCATCGCGGGAACGCACCATGCCGCCGGCCACGATGACATTGAAATCCTCCTTGTGCTGGAGGGTGGCCGCCACGTTCAGGTTGTTGGTGATGACCTCAAGCCCGTGGTGATCACACAGCGCCTCGGCCACCATCTCGTTGCTGGTGCCGATGTTGATGAACAGCGAGGCGTGGTCAGGAATCTGCCTGGCCAGGGCGGCCGCCATGCGCCGCTTGGCGCCCAGGTTCAATGTCTTGCGGGTGCTGTAGGCGGTGCTGACGGTACTGGACTCAAGCCCCGCGCCCCCGTGCACGCGCTTGAGCGCGCCGGCCTCGGACAGCTGATTGAGGTCGCGACGAATGGTCTGCGGCGTGACCTCGAAGTGACTGGCCAGCTGCTCGATGGAGGCATATCCCTGACGCGTGATCAGTTCGACAATGGCGCGATGGCGCTTTGGCTGCATCATCCTGCTCTCTTGTTGTCAGCGGCTTGCGGATCGTGAGTTCACTTCATGTCAGGAAGCGCGCATCACGGTTGCCGTTGGGGGGTGGGGTCGTCCAGTGAGGGTACATCCTAATCCAACAGGGGGGCGTCAGTGCAATTTGACGAATGGCGTCAAGGTGTTGCCAAGCTGCAACAGCCCATGTCGGCGCATTGGGCATGAGACCAAGGTACAATGATATTGATTGGTAATACGTTTGTGATAGCGCGCATTTGGCGCTAACGTTTGCAGCGATATTCGAAGACGAACATTTCGTGTTCGGTTGTGATGGTTCAAGAGGAAGTGTTCTCGCTGCGCCTGCCAAGCGCGATGAGGACAAAGCCAACCCGCTTTCTCCTGTCGCCCTCACATGATACCCGAGCCAATATAGTGAAGTACCGCAGTCTCCGCTGACGTGTACTCTCAGAAGCAGCCTCGAAGCCAAGGACAGTCATAATGTCTAGCCCCAAGCCAGAGAAAGACTCTCGCGTCGATGGACCCACGCGCATTCTCGCGATCGACCAGGGTACCACCAGCTCCCGCGCCATCCTGTTCGATCGTGAAGGGACGGTGACAGGTCTGGCCCAGGAAGAATTCCCGCAGCATTTCCCGGACAGCGGGTGGGTCGAGCACAACGTCGATGATATCTGGGGGTCGGTGAAGCGCACCGTGCGTCAGTCGCTGATCAACACCAATGTCGGCGCCGAGCAGGTGGCCGCCATCGGGATCACCAACCAGCGTGAGACCACCATCGTCTGGGACCGCGAGACCGGCGTGCCGGTCTACAACGCCATCGTCTGGCAGGACCGCCGCACCCACGAGTACTGTCGTGAGCTTTCCGATGCCGGTCATGGTGACATGATCCAGCAGAAGACCGGTCTGCTGATCGACCCGTATTTCTCCGCGACCAAGCTGCGCTGGATTCTCGAGAATGTCGAAGGCGTTCGCGCACGCGCCGAGAAGGGCGAGCTGGCCTTCGGTACCGTCGACAGCTACCTGATCTGGAAGCTGACCGCTGGCAAGCGTCACGTCACCGATGCCACCAACGCCTCGCGTACCTGCCTCTTCAACATCGTCGATCAGTGCTGGGACAGCGAGCTGCTGGAGCTGTTCGGTATCCCGGAAAGCCTGCTGCCGCAAGTGCTGGATTCCAGTGATGATTTCGGCACCACCGACCCGCAGCTGTTCGGTGCGGCGATGCCGATTCGCGGCGTGGCCGGCGATCAGCAGGCGGCGCTGGTCGGTCAGGCCTGTTTCACGCCCGGCATGAGCAAGAGCACCTACGGCACTGGCTGCTTCATGATCATGAACACCGGCGAGAAGATGGAGCTGTCCCGCAATCGTCTGCTGACCACGGTGGGCTATCGCCTCAATGGCAAGCCGACCTATGCCATGGAAGGCAGCATCTTCGTGGCGGGCGCAACCGTACAGTGGCTGCGTGATGGCCTGAAGCTGTTTTCCGATGCCTCCGAGACCGAACCGCTGGCGCGTGCGGCCAAGGCCGACCACGGCGTCTACATGGTGCCGGCCTTCACTGGCCTGGGGGCACCGCACTGGGACCCGCAGGCGCGTGGCGCGATTCTGGGGCTGACCCGTGGCACCGGCATCACCGATATCGTGGCGGCCGGCCTGCAGTCGGTGTGCTATCAGACGCGTGACCTGCAGGAGTGCATGCTGGATGACGTGGCCATCAACTGCGCGAATCTGCGCGTGGATGGCGGCATGGTCAGCAACAATTGGGTGATGCAGTTCCTGTCTGACATGCTGGGCGTGAAGGTGGATCGTCCGCGCGTGCTGGAAACCACGGCGCTGGGCGTCGCGTATCTGGCTGGCCTGCATATCGGCTGGTATGAAAGCCTGGATGAGATCAGCGAGCTGTGGCATTGCGAGCGTACCTTCGCGCCGGAAATGGCGGAAGAGCAGCGTGAGCGCCTCTACGCCGGCTGGCTGGAAGCGGTGGAAAGAGTGAAAAGCGACGGAGGCCACTGAGCATGTGGACCGATGTCATGACAGGCGAGTTTCTCGGCTGTCTGTTCCTTATCCTGTTCGGCGGTGGCGTGGTCGCCAATGTGGTGTTGTCTGACACCAAGGGCAATGGTTCCGGCTGGATCGTGATCACCACCGGCTGGGGCTTTGCCGTGATGATCGGCGTATTCGTGGCCGTCTCGACCGGCTCGCCCCAGGCAGACCTCAATCCGGCGGTGACGCTGGCCAAGTATCTGCTCGGGGTACATGCCACCCTCATGGATGTGGCGCGGCATGTCATCGCGCAGATGCTCGGTTGTTTCGCCGGTGCCGTGATGGTGTGGCTGGCCTATCTGCCGCACTGGAAGCGCACCAGCGATGCTGGCCTCAAGCGGGCGGTGTTCTGCACGGACCCGGCAGTCGAGTGTCGTCTGGGCAACATGCTCAGCGAAGTGATCGGGACCGTGGTGCTGATCTTCGGTATCGGTGCCATCGTCGGCTCCGGCACCATCAGCGCTGGCCTGCTGCCGTATCTGGTCGGCATGCTGGTGTGGGCCATCGGCCTCTCGCTGGGTGGTGCGACCGGTTATGCCATCAACCCGGCACGTGATCTGGGCCCGCGTATCGCGCACTCCTTGTTGCCGATCCACGGCAAGGGCGCCTCCGGCTGGGGGTATGCCTGGGTGCCGATCGCCGGTCCCCTGGCGGGTGCCTTGATCGCGGCCTCGATGTGGCATCTGCTGCTGTAACAAATCCTTGCCGCAATCCGCTGGAGGAGCCCCCTGCTCCTGTGGCACTGTAGCCTGACTTCGCCCCGTCCCTCGACGGGGCGAAGTCATTTCGGGTCTCCGCTTTTTTTGCCATCACCCGGCGATAGCGTCACCCATTGTCATGGGGCGCGTTCGTGTGGGCGAGAGGTGGCGGTAGACGACTGACAGGGGGCAAGTGGCGGAGGTCATCAAGATGTGGACTGACGTCATGACGGGCGAGTTTCTGGGCACTACCTTCATGATTCTGCTGGGAGGTGGCGTGGTCGCCAATGCGATGCTCGGGGCACCAAGGGAGCGGGTTCCAGCTGGTTGATGATCAATGCCGGCTGGGGATTTGCCGTGATGGTCGGGGTGCTGGTCTCGACCTCGACAGGGTCGCCCTACGGCGATCTCAATCCGGCGGTGACGATCGCGAAATACCTGCTGGGCGTGCATACCGACGAGCTCAAGGTCGCCAGGATGATGCTGGCGGAGCTGCTCGGCTGCTTCATGGGGGCGGGACTGGTGTGGGCGGCCTATTACCCGCATTGGGAGGTGACCCGAGACCCGCTGCGCAAACGCGCGGTCTTCTGTACTGATCCGGCAGTGGCCAACAAGACGGCCAATGTCATCAGTGAAGCGATCGCGACGGTGGTGCTCATCTTCGCCATCGGCAGCATGGTCGACAGCGCGCTGATCACCGATCAGGCGCTGCCGTATCTGATTGGTGTGCTGGTCTGGGCGATCGGCCTGTCGCTGGGTGGGCCGACCGGCAACGCGATGAATCCGGCGCGTGACCTGGCGCCGCGCATCGCGCATTGGGTGTTGCCGATTGCCGGCAAGGGCAGTTCGGGCTGGCAGTATGCCTGGGTGCCGATCGCCGGACCCTTGCTGGGGGCCGTGTTGGCAGCTGTGCTGCGTCGGGTCTTCCTCTAGCCGTCGAGGCGCTGCGGCCAGTCATTGTCGTGTCCGTGCGCTGCCAGCCAACCTTGTGCCATTCGACAAGAGTGGCTGGCGGCGTAGGGCAGAGCAGGGCAGATCAGATCAGATCAGACCGGGTGAGTTCTTTTCAGGCCTGGCCGCGATGACGTGCCTCGCTTGCGTGCTGCACGCGCGGCCGATCTGTGCCCGCTCTGTGTCCGTTCTTTTTACCTGATCACGGCAAGGCGGAATGGCGAGAAAATTTTTTATCATCAGGGGGTTGCATCATAACGGGAGTTGCGTAGAATACGTCCTCGCTGACAGGGCAAAGCACTTCGCATCATACTGCTTCGCATTTCAGCATGCTGACATAGGACCATAGCTCAGTTGGTTAGAGCGCCACGTTGACATCGTGGAGGTCGGCGGTTCAAATCCGCCTGGTCCTACCAGCATCGGCACTGATGGCAACATCACGCCACTTGATTCAGGACCATAGCTCAGTTGGTTAGAGCGCCACGTTGACATCGTGGAGGTCGGCGGTTCAAATCCGCCTGGTCCTACCAAGCCGTTCCACGGTATGTTTCAAGTGTTCCTGTGTCATCTGCCACACTTCAGGACCATAGCTCAGTTGGTTAGAGCGCCACGTTGACATCGTGGAGGTCGGCGGTTCAAATCCGCCTGGTCCTACCAGATTCCAGAAAACGCCCGGCTCATCGAGTCGGGCGTTTTCGTGTGCGTGTCATGAAAATCTGCCGCGGGATTGGCGCGCGCCGCTCAGGCAAGCGTCTCGTCGAGGAATTCGCGTGCTTCCTTGAGGGCGGCATTGGCAGCGCTCAGCAGCGGGGCGAAGCCGACGAACACATGTGGCATGTCCGGCCACAGACTCAATGTGACGGGCGAGCCGCAGTCCTGCGCCTGAGTGGCGTAGCGACGGCTGTCGTCGAGCAGGATCTCCGCCTCGCCGCACTGGATCAGCGTCGGAGGCAGGTCAAACAGGTTTCCCTCCAGTGGTGAGATGCGCGGATCGCTCATGTCGGTGCCGTCCTGCACATAGGCCATGCTCACGAAGGGCAGCAGGTTGGGATCGAGGATCGGGTCCACCTCGGCCTTGCGCGACAGCGAGGCGCTGCCCCAGCTGAGGTCCGTGGCGGGCGAGAAGGCGATCACCGCATCCGGCAGCCGCTCGCCTGCGCTCTTGAGCGCATTCACGGCCGCCAGCGTGAGGTTGCCGCCCGCGCTGTCACCGGCCAGCAGCAGGTGGTCCTGCGGGTATTCGTCACACAGCCAGCGCCACGCGGCCAGCACGTCCTGCAGGCCGGCCGGGAAGGCGGCCTCGGGCGCGAGGCGATAATCCAGGGTGTAGGTCTCGGCGCGTGCCGCTCGCCCCAGACGGCTTGCCAGAGGACGGTGGCCGGCAGGCGAGCCTGCGATCCAGCTGCCGCCATGCACATACAGCAGGCGACGCGGGCGCGCTGGTGCGTCATCGGGTGCCGGCAATACCTCACAGACACGCTCTCCCTCGCCACCCGGCACCATCGCGAGACGCGGTGTCACGCCGGTGTCGAGAATGCTGGCGTCGGCGGCGAAGTAAGCCTCAAGCAGGGTGCGCTTGGCACCGAGGTCATTGCCGGTGCGCGCCGTGAAGGCCTTGATACGCTCAAGATGCTTGATGACTCGCTCAAGGCCGGCATGCGCTTCGTCGTGATTTTGCAGCGAGGCCTCCGCGTGTGGGGGCGGCGAATCCGGGGAGGAGGGCGATGTGGAGGATGATGTGGAGGGCGAAGTAGAGTGCGGCGAGGGATGAGATGGCGACCGGGATGACATGTTTGGCTCCTGTCGGGGGCGAGAGCTCTTAACCTGTCATCTCGCACGGGGCTGTGCAAGGCCAGAAAGGCCACAACGCAAACCGCCCGCCGTGCGAGTGGCACGGCGGGCGGCAGAGCGTGATGCTGACGTTCTGGCTGTCTGTCAGGCGGGCGCTCAGTTTGTCAGGCAGGAACGCTGTCGAAGTCGCTGGAGGCGATGAAGATCTCGACCAGGCGCTCGATGCCGGCCTGATCCTCTTCGTCGAAGCGCTCGGGGCTAGGGCTGTCCAGGTCCAGCACGCCCCACAGCACTTGCTGGCCGTCCTGCTCGATGAGCACCGGGATGACCAGCTCGCTGCGCGAGGCGGCGTCACAGGCGATATGGCCCGGGAAGGCGTGTACATCCGCGACACGCTGGGTGGTGCGCTCGGTGGCGGCGGCGCCACACACGCCCTTGGTGAAGGGAATCGGGTGGCAGGCCGGCTGACCCTGGAACGGCCCTAGGTGCAGGATCTGCGGCTGACGTTGTACATAGAAGCCTGCCCAGTTGAGGTTCTCCACCGTCATGTTGACGAAGGCAGCCGTCTGGGAGGCGTTGGTCAGCCAGTCGCGGGTATCGAGGATGGCATCCAGCTGGCGGGCCAGCAGTGAATAGTCGGGGCGAGTGGCCATGAGGGCTCCTGAGGGATAGGTAAGGTGGCGAGATGGCGCAAGAATGCGGTCGCGGGTCGCCTGTTTCAAGCGTGTCCTGCGCGTGTGTCTTCTCGCACTACGCCGGCTGCTGGGCGTGATGAGATGCGTGCATCCACTGGATGCAAAAGCGCCGACCAGTGGTCGGCGCTTTGCGTTCAGGCGTCTGTCAGTGACGTGGGGTGAGGCTTACTTCCAGCCCGGTACCGCCGCGCCCTTGAACAGCTCTTCGGCCTTGGCTTCGACTTCCGGCGTCTGGTAGGCCTTGACCAGCTTCTGTACCTTCTCGCTGTCTTCATCGCCCTGACGCACGACGATCAGGTTGACGTACGGAGACTCGGCGCCTTCACGGATCAGCGCGTCTTCCGGCTTCAAGCCAGCCGGCTGGGCGAAGGTGTTGTTGATGAAGGCCAGGTCGACGTCCGGCAGGATGCGCGGCAGCTGGGCAGCCTCGATTTCCTTGAACTGGTAGTCATGCGGGTTCTTGGCGACATCGATCGGGGTCGCTTCGAGGTTGTCCTTGTCGGTCAGCTCAATCATGCCCAGGTCGTGCATCAGGATCAGGGAGCGGCCTTCGTTGGACGGATCGTTCGGCAGGGCGATGGTCGCGCCGTCCGGCAGTTCGCTGATGTCTGCGTACTTCTCGGAGTAGGCACCGATCGGGTACACGAAGGTCTTGCCGGCGCTGGCGAACTTGTAGCCACGCTCACGCACCATGGATTCCATGTACGGCTGGTGCTGGTAGGCGTTGGCATCCAGAGAGCCATCGGCCAGTGCGGCGTTGGGAGACACGTAGTCGGTGAACTCGGTGATCTCGACGTTCAGGTCGTACTTTTCCTTGGCGATCTCGGCCGCGACCTTCATCACTTCGGTTTCCGGGCCTGCGACGGTACCCATCTTGAGGGTATTCTCGTCGGACGCGTCGTTGCCGCAGCCTGCCAGCAGGGTGGCGCCGAGCAGGGTGGCGGCACCGGCAAGGCGCAGCGGGGAAGAAAGCGTGGTCAGCATGTTGCGCATCGATGTTCTCCTTGTGATCCGACGTGACCGGCGGGGTCCGCGGGATGTTATGAGTGACGGCTCATGGTGATGAGCCGTCACGATACCGAAAGCCGTGTGATTTGTAGATCGAACGCCACTTGTAGATCTGTCGCTGCTCATGGAGCGACGCTTACTTGTGGTTCGACTTGCGCACCAGATGGTCGCCCAGGCTCTGGAAGCCCTGCACCATGACGACGAGGATGACCACGGTCACCAGCATCACCATCGGGTCGAAGCGGTTGTAGCCGTAGCGAATGCCGAGATCCCCCAGGCCGCCGCCACCGACGGTGCCGGCCATGGCGGAATAGCTGATCAGCGTCACCACGGTGATGGTCAGGCCATTGATGATGCCGCCGCGTGCTTCCGGTAGCAGTACCTTGGTGATGATCTGCATCGGCGTGGCGCCCATGGCCTGTGCGGCTTCGACCAGCCCGGGGCCGACTTCATTCAGCGCGCCTTCGATCAGGCGGGCGACGAAGGGAATCGAGGCGATGGTCAGCGGCACGATGGCGGCGTTGGTGCCGATCGAGCTGCCCGCGATCAGGCGTGTCAGCGGGATGATCGCCACCATCAGGATGATGAACGGCACCGAGCGACCGATGTTGGTGATGATGCTCAGCACGCTGTTGAGTGCCGGGCGCGCGAGAATCTGGCCGGGGCGCGAGGTGTAGAGTGCCACGCCCAGGGGAATGCCGAGTGCCGCGGAGATCAGGCCTGCCACCGCGACCATGTACAGCGTCTCGAGGGTGGAGGACAGGACGAGTTCAAGCAGTGCGGGTGACATGACCGAGCACCTCCACTTTCAGGTCGTGGGATTCGAGATAATCGAGCGCTTGCCGGGTCTGGCGGCTGTCGCCCATCAGTTCGGCGATCATCAGGCCCAGGGTGCGGTCCTGAATGGATTCCACCTTGGCCTGCAGGATGCTGACATCCACCTGGCATTCACGCGCCAGGCGCGAGATCAGCGGAGTGGAGACGGCGTCGCCGCTGAAGGCCAGGCGCACCACCGGGTGGGTGTGCGGGCCGGCGGTGGCTTCGAGGCGCTCGACCAGCGCGCGTGGCGGCTCAAGTTCCAGGAAGTCGTTGAGGAACTCGCGGCCCAGGCGGGTCTGCGGTGCGGTGAAGAAATCGCCTACCGAGGCCACTTCCACCAGTTCACCGCCGCTGATCAGGGCGACCTGATCACAGATGCTCTTGACCACTTCCATCTCGTGGGTGATCAGCAGGATCGTAAGGCCCAGTTTGGTGTTGATGTCCTTGAGCAGCTCAAGGATGGAGGCGGTGGTCTGCGGGTCGAGGGCCGAGGTGGCCTCGTCGCACAGCAGCACCTTGGGACGGCTGGCCAGCGCACGGGCGATGGCCACACGCTGTTTCTGGCCGCCGGACAGCTGGGCAGGATACTGGCCGGCCTTGTCGCTCAGGCCGGTCAGCTCCAGCAATGGCTCGACGCGCTTTTTGATCTCGTCCTTCGAGATGCCAGCCAGCTCCAGCGGCAGCGCCACATTGGCGAAGACTGTGCGTGAGGAGAGCAGATTGAAATGCTGGAAGATCATGCCGATCTGGTGACGAGCGCTGCGCAGGGCGGACTCGTCGAGCTCGGTCAGTTCCTGGCCATCGACGACGACGCTACCGGCAGTGGGGCGTTCGAGCAGATTGACGCAGCGAATGAGGGTCGACTTGCCGGCACCGGACAGGCCGATGACACCGGTAATGGCGCCCTGAGGAACCGTGAGGCTGGCATCCTTGAGCGCGACCACGGCCTTGTCACCACTGCCGTAAGTCTTGGAGACGTTCTTGAGTGTGATCATGGGGGTCCGAGTGGTTAAGGCACCAACCGGATTGCGGGCGAAGGTCTGTAGAGGACAGAACGTTCTGCCGGCGTCTGCGCACATGGCAGACAGCGAAGAGGGGAGCGATCCAGTGGGGAGAAAAAAGACCACCCAAGACGGGTGGCCATCAACGCTGGACACACCCTTTTAGCAGAACTTGCACCCCGTGAGACCAGCTCTCGTGGTGGGCGCCCGCAATCCGGGTACAAATCGGCGCCAAACAGATTTGAGGCGCATTCTATCAGTCACCTTGGGGGTGTCAACGACTTTGGTCTTGCGCTGGACGTTTATTCGAACTGTCGTTCAATATGGCAATTTGGCGATACGCTCTGTAAGCCATTTCTTACAAGGCTCTTGTCGTGACGCGGGTTTCAACAGGCATCGACGGCTTGCCTGTCTTGACGGTCAGTCGGGCATGAGTTGTGGCCCGCTCTGGCTACTCTACGTTCGCGGTGGCAGCCGTGCTCGTCTGTTGTGGGATACGGGATACGGGAGACGGGAAGCGGGTGGCAAAGGCGGCAGCGCCGCGCACTCCCACGGCAGACAACGCCAGCATGTCGACGGCTAGTCCACCATGCTAGGATTTCGGCTGGGCATGCCGGTCATCTCGCTGCTGCATGCCGTCCCTTATTCACGGCTTCTCGACAGCAAGAAGCAGCAGTGCAAGGAAAGATCACGCATGTTCACGGGTATCGTACAAGGCATGGCGGAAGTGGTGGCCATTGAAGAACGCACTGACTTTCGCACGCATCAGGTCTGGTTGCCGGCGGGGTTTGAGGCGGGGCTGGAGCTGGGGGCCTCGGTGGCCCATAACGGTTGCTGTCTGACCGTGACCGCACTTGAGGGTCAACTGGCCAGCTTTGACCTGATGCGCGAGACGCTGCGTCTGACCAATCTGGGCGAACTCGAGGTGGGCAGCATCGTGAACGTGGAGCGAGCGGCACGCTTCGGCGACGAGATCGGCGGGCACTCGATGTCCGGGCACGTGATGGCGATGGTGACCATCGATGCCATCGAGGCCACCGCCGACAATCGTCGTATCTGGTTCCAGGCACCGGCCGAGCTGATGCGTTTTCTGTTCGACAAGGGCTATGTGGGACTTGACGGTGTCAGCCTGACGATCGGTGAGGTGCAGGGCACACGCTTCTGCGTCAATCTGATTCCCGAGACGCTCGAGCGCACCCTGATGGGCGTGCGCGCCGTCGGTGATCAGGTCAACCTTGAAGTCGACCCGCAGACCCAGGCCATTGTCGAGACCGTCGAGCGGGTCATGGCCTCCCGTCTGGCATGAGGCTTGCAGGTCTGCAGCGGATCAACTCACTGGCAGGACGCCAGAACTCGTCTGACTGGTCAGGAAATATGCCGGGAATGCTCGATTCGCTGCAGACCTTTGGGTACCATGTTGCGCCTTTCGATGCCCTGCCGCTGGCGGGGCATCGTGGTTCAGGCAGGCTGAACAGGGGAAAAGCTTCATCCGACGCCCTGTGCGGCATACCTGTCCGAGCGAGTTCGTCTTGATCTGCTGATTCTGACAATCACCGACCACTGCGCCTTGCCGGACAGGCACTGCTCAAGGATAGGGGCTACCTCAATGCTGGAACGTCTTTTCAAGCTCTCCGAGCACGGTACCAATGTGCGTACCGAAGTCATCGCAGGATTTACCTCCTTCCTCGCGATGGCCTATATCATCTTCGTGGCTCCCTCGATGCTGGCCTCCACCGGCATGGATCACGGCGCCGTGTTCGTCGCGACCTGTCTGGCGGCCGCCATCGGCTGTCTGGTCATGGGCCTCTACGCCAACTACCCGATCGCGCTGGCGCCGGGCATGGGGCTGACGGCCTTCTTCACCTATACGGTCGCCGGTCAGATGGGCGTGCCCTGGCAGGTCGCGCTGGGCGCGGTCTTCCTGTCCGGGGTGAGCTTCTTCCTGCTGTCCGCCTTCAAGATTCGCGAGTGGATCATCAATGCCATTCCCGCCTCGCTGAAGACCGGTATCGCCGCGGGCATCGGCCTGTTCATGGCGATCATCGCCCTGCAGGGCAGTGGCATCGTCGTCGACGCCCCGGGCACGCTGGTCACGCTGGGTGATCTGTCCTCGCCGGCGGCCATGTATGCATTGCTCTCGTTCTTTTTGATCGTCGCACTGTCCTACCGCAAGGTGATCGGTGCGGTGATGATCGGCATACTGCTCGTCACGCTGCTGGCGACCTTGACCGGCAACAACGATTTCCACGGCTTTGCCTCGATGCCGCCGAGCATGCTGCCGACATTGGCAGAGCTCGATATCGCCGGCGCCTCCAATCTGGGCATGGTGTCGATCATCTTCGCCTTCCTGTTCGTCGATCTGTTCGACACCTCGGGCACGCTGATCGCTGTCTCCCAGCAGGCTGGCCTGACCAATGAGCGTGGCCACCTGCCGCGCCTGGGACGGGCCTTGATGGCCGACTCCAGCGCCACCATGGTCGGCTCTGTCATGGGCACCTCGAACGTGACCAGCTACATCGAATCCGCCACCGGCGTGGCCGCCGGCGGACGTACCGGCCTGACGGCTGTAGTCGTAGCCGGCCTGTTCCTCGTCAGCCTGTTCCTGTCGCCGCTGGCGACCTCGATTCCGGCCTTCGCCACTGCCGGTGCGCTGCTGTACGTCGCCTGCCTGATGACGGGCGGCCTGGCACGCATCGACTGGAACGACATTACTGAAGCGGCACCGGTGGTGATCGCCACCCTGGTGATGCCGCTGACCTACTCGATTGCCAACGGGATCGCGCTGGGCTTCATCAGCTACGCCGTGATCAAGCTGTTCTCCGGCCGTTATCGTGATCTGAGCCCGGGGCTGGTGATTCTCGCCATCCTGTTCGCCTGCAAATACCTGTTCCTCGACGGAGCCCTCTAATGAGCATCTACAGCGACTACATCAAGTCTGTCATCCGCACCGTGCCGGACTGGCCCCAGGAAGGCGTCAACTTCCGTGACATCACGCCGGTGCTGCAGAACTCCGCCGCGTTCCGCAAGCTGATCGACTCCTTCGTGCACCGCTATCAGGAGATGGAAATCGACGCCATCGCCGCCATCGATGCGCGTGGCTTCATTATCGGTGCTCCGCTGGCCTACGAGCTGGGCTGCAGCTTCGTGCCGGTGCGCAAGAAGGGCAAGCTGCCGTTCAAGACCATCAGCGAGACCTACTCGCTGGAATATGGTGAGTCCACCGTCGAGCTGCACTCCGATGCCTTCCGTGAAGGCGATCGCATCCTGGTGATGGATGACCTGATCGCCACCGGCGGCACCATGCTGGCGGCCTGCAAGCTGATCGAGCGCACCGGTGGTGTGGTCGTCGAGACGGCAGCCATCATCGACCTGCCGGAAATCGGCGGCTCCGCGCGCATTCGTGAAGAAGGCCACAGTGTCTTCGCGGCGTGCAGCTTCACCGAATCCGAGTAATGCCGGCTTGACGCGATGGCCCTGTCTTCTGGCAGGGCCATCGTCGTTGCTGCGGGCAGCGAATCTGAGGCCCTTGTCCGCGTTCTGGCGTGGCTGAGTGGATCTTCCCCTTGTGCGGTGGCGCGCCAGCCACCATGCTTTCCTTCTGTTTCGTCATTGCGAGTGACCCACATGTCTTCCGAACGCTACCACGACCACTTCATCGTCTCCTGGGACCAGCTGCACCGTGATGTGCGCGCGCTGTGTCACGACCTCAGCGGTCGCGATTTCAAGGGCATCATCGCCATCACCCGCGGTGGCCTGATTCCGGCCGGCCTGATCGCCCGCGAGCTGGGTATCCGCCACATCGATACCGTGTGCATCAAGAGCTATCACGACCACATGGAGCAGGGTGGTCTGGAAGTGGTCAAGGGCGTCGACCACGACGGTGACGGCTGGCTGCTGGTCGATGACCTGGTCGACACCGGCAATACCGCACGTGCGGTGCGTGACATGCTGCCCAAGGCGCACTTCGTGACTGTCTATGCCAAGCCGGAAGGTCGTCCGCTGGTCGATGGCTTCATCACCGAAGTGCCGCAGAACTGCTGGATCCAGTTCCCGTGGGACATGGGTATCGCCTACGTCGAGCCGATCGCCGAGCAGCTCAAGAAGCAAGAGAGCGATAGCTGACATGCCGTTGGAGACTGCCGCGACTGGCCGCTCCGAGGTGCTGCCTGCCGATTGGCAGGCGCATCTTGGCCAAGAGTTTCAGGCTGGCTACATGCAGCGTCTGCGCGACTTTCTGCGCGCCGAGAAAGATGCCGGCAAGGTCATCTATCCGCATTCCGATGACTGGTTCCGTGCCTTCTGGCTGACGCCGCTCTCCAACGTCAAGGTCGTGATCCTCGGGCAGGACCCGTATCACGGCCCGGGCCAGGCGCACGGACTGTGCTTCTCGGTACGTCCCGGTGTGCGCCCGCCGCCTTCGCTGAAGAACATCTACAAGGAACTGGCTACCGATGTCGGCGTCGAACCCGTCGATCACGGCTTCCTAGAAAGCTGGGCGAAGCAGGGCGTCTTGCTACTCAACAGCGTGCTGACCGTCGAGCAGGGAAAGGCCGCCTCGCATCAGAAGCAGGGGTGGGAGCAATTCACCGACCGCGCCATCGACGTGATCAACCAGCACTGTCAGGGTGTCGTCTTTCTGCTCTGGGGCAGTCATGCCCAGAAGAAGGCCCGCGCTGTGGACACCCGGAAGCACCTGGTGCTCCACGCGCCGCACCCATCCCCCCTCGCAGCGCACCGCGGTTTCTTCGGCTCTCGCCACTTCTCACAGGCCAATGCCTGGCTGGAAGCGCGTGGGAAAAAGCCGATCGACTGGCAGTTATAATATCTGATTGTGACAAGCTTCTAGGGAATGCCGCCAAGGATGAACAAGAGTCAACAAACACTCGAGGTGGATGGGGTATTTTGTATCAGCCTCAAAGAGCGGGAAGACCGCCGGGAACATCTACAGAAAGAGTTTTTGCCGTTAGGCTTGGATATTGAGTTTTATCTTGCCGAGCGTGATGTGGATAATCCTGAGCGTGGATGTTACGAGTCACATCGTGCCTGTGCAGCAATGGCTATGGAAAGAGGGTATCAACGAGTCTTGATCCTTGAAGATGATGCTACTCTTACTATGCCGACTGAAAGTGTAATAGCACGTATCAATTGTTTCTTGAAAATACGAAACCCGGAGATTTTTTATCTTGGTGGCATGCTGGGAAGGATGTGGTTGATTCCTTTTGCGGGCGTGGTTAGAGCCAAGCTGACGGGAGGCCATGCCTATATGCTGTCTCGTAAAGGCATGAAGAAGATCATTGATAAACCTTATTCAAAAAAAGCGGTGGATAGTTTCTACGCTACTGAATTCAAGGCTTATGCTGTTTACCCTCTTTTTTGCGATCAGCTTCCCGAATCGGATGTCAAAAGTGATATCGCTGATTATCGAATTGAAACGAAAGGGGGAGGCAGCTACAAAGATGGTGAGTATTGGAATCTCAATTCAAGAAAGCAGGAAGTAGCGTTGCGTAGGGATATGTGGAGAACCTTATGTGGACGATGGCTTTAATGTTTCAGGAGATGGTCAATTGAAAGCATACTGGTGGCGATCGGCGAATGGTGGATGTAATTTTGGTGATGAAATCACATCTATCATTTTGAATAGAAAGTTTCATGTCGCTCATTCTATCTCGAATGTCGATGAGGCAGACTTGATCTCTGTTGGCAGTATTTTAAATAAGCTCGTCAACAATAAAGCGATTTCCTTACGAAATAGGAAGATCCATGTTGTAGGGTCTGGGCTTATTTCTCCATATGTCAAACATGCCTCTTTATTCAAGCGAATGAAACCAATGGGCAGGACATTTGGCAAATCTGTTGTTATTCATTCTGTACGTGGGTATATGACTCAGCAGGTGCTCACTTCATTGGGAGAAAAAGAATACCCTGTCGGTGATCCAGGGCTCATGCTCCCTTTGATTTATGACACAGATCCAGACAAGATTTATAAAATAGGATTTATTCCACATATCTCCACTATTGATAATCCGGAATGGAAAAATGTGTGTGCACGTGTAGGCAATAGTATAATAATAGATTTTCGTACGGATAATCTGGAGTCCATTGTTACTCAGATGAAATCCTGTGAGATCATTGTAAGTCAGAGTCTACATGGCTTGATCATAGCGGATGCCTATGGAATCCCGAATTGCTGGTTCTATGATGGTCCTCTTCATTCTGGGGGGAAGTTTAAGTTCTATGATTATTTCTCCTCTGTTGGTCGTAGTTTTTCTCTGAGGTTTTGTTCTTTCAATGAGTTAAATGCTGGCGATATCAATAGGTACGCGGATAAAATCGATCCTAATGTCATCTGCAGCTTGCAGTCGGATATAGTCAAGAGTTTTGAGAAAGCCTTGCAACAAATCTAAGCTTGCATTGATCAATCATGCTTTACTGTTCTCGCTAGAAATGTAATGTGTATGTACTTGCATGCTCTATGCAATATTCCTCCTTTTTTGTAGGCGAGAATATTCTTCTCGGGTATGAGGAGGGAGGAATGCGCGATAAAGTAGGTGGTGAATTTCGAAGGTGTTTCAATAAGAATAAGTGTATCTTTGTCGGAGTGCCAAGGGTAGGAAGTGAATCTATCTTTTTGGCTCTGGGGGATGAGTACATTAAGAAGAGGAAGTATCATGATTACCGGTTTTATCAGAAAATAGATCCTTCTCGTTTCGATCAATATTTTAAGTTCGCTTTCGTTCGTCACCCACTGGATAGATTGTTTTCGGCTTACCAGTATTTAAGGCATACTGGTGACCATAGTCAGAGTCACAAAGTGTTATCTGAAGGGCTGCGGCAATATCCAACTTTCGATGCATTCGTCTTGAATGGCTTGACTGAAGAAAAATTCAAATCTCATTCACTTTTTACTCCTCAGTCATATTTCATTGTTGATGATAATGATAGAGTGATAATGGACTATGTGGGTAGGTTTGAGAATTTTGAGGAAAATTTAAGTCATGTTCTCAGTCATCTCGGCATCAAACAAGGTCGAGTGCACAACAAGCGATGGCTGACTAGCCGTTCAGTAAAGTGTGATGAGAGTACTGTCAATGTCATTCGTAAGCATTATTCAAGAGATTTTGATAATTTCAATTATGAATAGCTAGAATCAATACCGTCGATGATGAATCTGCCAGCGCTATTCATTGCAGGATAATATGTTTTAATCTTAATATGAGTGAAGTTTCTGTGTCCATGACATTGCAAGGGCCTCGTGCGGGGCATCTCATCAGCCTCAAGAATCTGGGCGGGGCTGAGCAGACCTTTACCAATTTCTTTCGTATGGCCGCACGCGAGCGAGACCATCATGTGCTGCTGCAGACGCCTGAAATTCATCTGATGCTGCAGCCTGAATATGCGGACTTTACAGGTCGGGTGCACGACATAAAGCGTTACTGCGGCATCAAGCTCCCGCGGCAGCTGCCCTGGCTCCGCGATACCTGCCAGGCGCGCATGCTCGATGACGAAGAGGTGCAGGCAATCGTGGTGTGGAACAAGCTGCGTAACCATCCGCTGCATTTCCCTGATCACATCAGCCTCATTCACTACGAGCATGGCTCTGCCTGGTTCGTGGAGCCCACCTCTGATATCACGGACTATCTCTCGCGCCTCGATGGCATCATCTGCAACTCCTTTGCGGCCAGTCGCATGTTGCAGTTGTCGCTTGGCATCAGTGAGTCCTTGCCATGTCGGGTGGTGCGCAATTCCATCGTGCTGCCGCAGGTGTCCTCCGCTCATCCGGACGAGCGGTTCAGGGTCGGGTTCGCAGGTCGTTTGACCGGGCTCAAGGCACCGGTGATCGCCATCGAGGCATTGCGAGAGCTCAAGGCGAGTGTCCCCCATGCGGAGCTTTGGATCGCTGGCGAGGGGATATTGGAAGATGCCTTGAAGTCACTGGTCGTGAAATGGGGGCTCGAGGAGAGTGTTCACTTCTGTGGTCTGTTGAGTGACATGAGCGACTTCTATTCCTCCCTTGATGCCTTCGTGTGTCCTTCCTGGCGTGAACCCTTCGGTAATGTGGTGCAGGAAGCGCTGGCGCATGGTGTGCCCGCCATCGTCGGTAATGTGGATGGATTGCCGGAGCAGATCTCCTCGGGAGTCAATGGTGAAATTCTGTCGCCAAGCAGGCCCCGCGAATCGCTGGCTGTCTATGGCGAGGATTTCATTACCGGCCCGGACAGAGTCTATAGCCCGGAGCAAGACGCCATCGTGGTCGCACAGGTGCTCGAACCGAGTGAAATCGCTCAGGTGCTTAAGCAATGGGCAGCAAGTCCGCAGCAGCGCAGAGAGATGGGCGCAGCTGCGCGCGCGATCATTGCGCAAGATTTCTGCCAGCAGAAATACTGTCAGGGTATAGGCGACTTCATTGCTGAAGTGGTGGCTGGGTAACCATTGCTGGCGATATTGGCCACAGGTCAGCCACCTTCATGGCCGGCCTGTCTTGCCTCGCCATTGCCCTTTGACGAGCGTACTGAAGTTTCCTTGCACTTTATTCCGGTAAGCTGAAGCCACAATGGATTTTTCGTACATTGGGGGGCTGTCATCAGTGGCAGGTGACGAACCACAAGAACAGGGTTGATATCATGTGGCGAAGCAATGACTTTCCTTATCGCAAACACTTTACACGTAACAAGTGCATCTTCATTCATATTCCCAAGGCTGCCGGAACATCGGTCCTCGCCGCCTTGGGGAAGACGAAGGAAAAAGGGCGAGATCATGTCTCTTGGCAGGTTTACAAGAAAGCCAGTTCCAGAAAATTCGCCCGTTATTACAAATTCTCTTTTGTCAGAAATCCCTACGATCGTGCCCTGTCAGCGTATCGCTATATATTAAGTGGTGGCAATCAAGGCAAGCAGGATCTCGCCATTGCCAAGGAGATGGCAGAGTATTCAGATTTTGATGATTTTGTCGCACGTGGTTTGTGGCAAGGCGCTTTTCGTAGTCACCTCCTGTTTCTCTCGCAGTCCTCTTTTGTCATGGATGGAAACGAGACCTTGATGGTGGATTTTCTGGGGCATTTCGAAACCCTAGACAAGGATTTCCAGCAGGTTGCCAACAAGCTGGGCATCAGCGGCGAGATTGCACATCGCAACAAGGGAAGTGTCGAGGCGGGGGCCGGCATGACAGCGGCGACCCGCGAGAAGCTGGCCATTCTCTATGCACAGGATTTCGTCAACTTCGGTTACACGCCTTGAATGAGTGGCAGGCGGGAGGTCGCCAGTCCATTTGCGGCGCTTCCTCCGCTGTAACCTGAAGGCGAGAGCCTTAACTTGTAAGCCTGCTTCCGCTAGAATGCGCTCAATTTACCAGCCTTCCCGCTGCTATCGTCCGAGCCGGCGGGGGTAGTGCTGCGTATCGTTTGCACCATCTTCTGTCCCAAGAGGTATTTCCATGAGCGTCCATGCCATCAATCATCCACTGGTCCAGCACAAGCTCGGCCTGATGCGTGCAGCAGGCATCAGCACCAAGAGCTTCCGTGAGCTGGCCAGTGAGGTCGCCAAGCTGTTGACCTATGAGGCAACCCAGGACCTGGAGCTGGAAACTACCACCATTGATGCCTGGAGCGGCAACGAGCTGGATGTCCAGACCATCAAGGGCAAGAAAGTGACCATCGTCCCGATCCTGCGCGCCGGCTTGGGCATGCTGGATGGCGTGACGGACCTGATTCCCCCGGCACGCATCAGCGTCGTGGGTCTGTACCGTGATGAAGAGACGCTGGAGCCGGTACCGTATTTCGAGAAGTTCGTGTCAGATCTCGACGAGCGTCTGGCCATCGTGATCGACCCGATGCTGGCGACCGGCGGTTCCATGATCGCTACGCTGGACATGCTCAAGGCCAAGGGCTGCCAGCAGATCAAGGTCATCGTGCTGGTCGCGGCGCCTGAGGGGATCGCCAAGGTGCAGGAATCCTACCCGGACATCGAGATCTACACCGCCTCCGTCGATGACCGCCTCGACGAGAACGGTTACATCGTGCCGGGTCTCGGCGATGCCGGTGACAAGATCTTCGGCACGCGCTGAGCGCCCGCCAGAGATGACAACGCCCTGCGCATCCGCGCGGGGCGTTTTTGTATCTGTCTGACCTGTCTGAGCAGTCAGGATCAGGCGGTTGACCCCTCCGCCCGTGAAAAGAAGTGCTGCCATGTCGTCTTCATCACCGTCCTCTGATACCTCCTCTCCCCATGCGTCGTCTGCTCATGTGCCCTTGCCGGAACAGGAAGGGTTCTCGCTGACGACTCTCGTCACCGGCGCGCAGATGCTGTTTGTCGCCTTTGGTGCGCTGGTGCTGGTCCCGTTGCTGACCGGGCTTGACCCCAACGTCGCCCTGTTCACGGCCGGTGTCGGCACCCTGGTCTTCCAGTGCGTGACCAAGGCCAGCGTGCCGGTTTTCCTCGCCTCATCGTTTGCCTTCATTGCGCCCATCCAGAGCTCGGTCGCGAACTTCGGCATTCCTGCCACCATGGGCGGTTTGTTCGTCGCGGGCCTGGTCTATGTGCTGCTGGCGCAATGCATTCGCCTCAAGGGGGTCGGCATCGTGCATCGCCTGCTGCCGGCCGTCGTGGTCGGTCCGGTGATCATGGTCATCGGTCTGGCACTGGCACCGACGGCGGTGCAGATGGCCACCGGCGAATTCAGCGACAACATCTCGCATGCTCAGGCGCTGACATTGTCATTGGCCAGTCTTGGCGTGACGCTGGTGCTGTCGATCTTCGGGCGTGGCATGTTGCGTCTGGTGCCGATCCTCGGCGGTATCCTGACGGGATATGTGCTGGGGTTGCTGATGGGAGTGATCGACCTCTCGCCGGTGCATGCCGCTGAGTGGCTGGCGCTGCCTAGCTTCACTGCGCCGACCTTCGAATTTTCCGCCATTCTGTTCATGATTCCCGTCGCCATCGCGCCTGCCGTCGAGCACATCGGCGACATGGTGGCGATCGGCTCGGTGACACGGCGCGATTACCTGAAGAAGCCGGGACTGCATCGCACGCTGCTCGGTGACGGCCTGGCGACGTCGGCGGCGTCACTGTTCGGTGGTCCGCCCAATACCACCTATTCCGAAGTGACCGGTGCGGTCATGCTGACCCGCAATTTCAATCCGCGCGTAATGACGGTCGCGGCCTGTGTCGCGATCTCGCTGGCCTTCATCGGCAAGGTCGGCGCCGTGCTGCAGACGATTCCCACGCCGGTGATGGGCGGCATCATGTGCCTGCTGTTCGGCTCGATCGCCGTAGTCGGCATGAACACGCTGGTGCGCGCGGGGGATTCACTGACCGCACCGCGCAATCTGGTGATCGCCTCCTTGATCCTGGTATTCGGGATCGGTGGCATGCAGGTCGGTGGTGGTCAGTTCACGCTGCAGGGCGTGAGCCTGGCCGCCATTCTGGGCATCGTGCTCAACCTGATTCTGCCGCCGGCGAAAGAGGGAGAATGATTACCATTTGATGAGTGGTCGCAGGGAACATTTCCGCGAATGACGGTTCAGATAAATGCAACTCTCCTGTGCTGAGTGACTGGCACATGTGAGTTGCATTTTTCGTTTTCCCACCAGACGCCAGCTATCGTTTTCGCATGCCTTGCACGCGACACAAAGCGGTACTGGCGGACATTCGAAGGAGTGATGCTTGCGTACCCTGGTCGTAGTGAGAAGCCTGAAAATGGGCGGCATGGAGCGAGTGGCGGTCAATCTTGCCGACAGTCTGGCCGCGAATGACCACGAGACGCATATGGTCATCTGGCGCGGTCGTGATCAGGTGCTTGAACCGCAGGATGCCAGCGTCCAGCAGCACATCGTGCCGATTCAGCAGCGCGTCCAGCGTTCCGTCGGCGGCGCCCTGACGACACTGGCGTCACGTCTGGTGCTCAATCCCGTCATCCGCCGCTCCAATTTCGTGTGGGTCGGCAAGGCCGGTGGCGAGGAATTCGCCGCTTGGCTCAAGGAATTCGAGCAGAAACACGGCAAGGTTGACCGCATCATCTTCCGTGGCCTGGGAACCTTCGAGCAGGTGTGGGGCTTCAAGGATTCCCGTGCACGTTACGTGCTGGAAAATCGCGTCAACTTTAGCGGCCCGCAGTGGAAGCAGCGCATGTTTGCCCGTTGCCTGCTGGACGGCAAGCATCTGGTGGCGGTGTCCGAGGATGTGGCGCAAGGGGCTCGTGACATTGCTCGCCAGCATGGGGTGACGCCGGCGCATATCGAGACGATCGTCAATGCCTGTCCGATCACTCGGATCCGCAAGCAGGCCGCCATGGATGAGCCGGATATCCCCGCTGAGCCCTTCATTCTCAATGTGGCGCGTCTGGTGCCGCAGAAAGACCACGCCCTGTTGCTCGAGGCTTATGCCCTGGCCAATCCGAAGGAGTCGCTGGTGATCGTGGGGGCGGGCAATTGCCGGGAAGCCCTGGAAGCCCAGGCTGAGAGGCTTGGCATCGCCGAGCGGGTGATCTTCGCTGGTCAGCGTGACAACCCCTATGCCTGGATGCGTGCCGCCAAGCTATTTGTGCTCAGCTCGCGTGTCGAGGGCATGGGTATCGTGCTGATGGAGGCGCTGGCCTGCGGCACACCGGTAGTCTCGGTGGATTGCCGTGGCGGGATACGCGAGATCCTCAAGGGCGAGCTGGAACACGCCATCGCGCCGCATTCCGCCGAAGGCCTCGCGCGACGCATGAACGAGTTGTTGGCAGAGGAGGGCTATCCGGTTCGCGAGGAATGGTTGGCAGATTTCTGCCCGCACACCATGGTGGAGCGTTTCCTGGCCGAGCCGGCCACCAATGACCCTTGGGATGAGGCGCGCGAGCAGTCGCCTGATGCTGCGGGCCAGTCTCACTCCCGCGCTGCAAGAGGCTAGCGACGCGCTTCACGCCCACTCGGCCGAGCTGGCCAGGGGCTTACTGGTCAAGGCCCTACTGGTCAGGGGAATGCTGGCCAGGGTTGAGCTGGAGGGTCGAGCAGCTCTCGAGCGAATGCCTGCCTAGCGACTCTGTGCGATGCATAGCCACTGGCAGTCTCGGGCCTCGGCAGCGTCGGAGGTCTCGTGGTGGGTGACTTCACGGCTTATAACTTCAGAGGGCACGAGGTCATGGCTGGCGGCTTGCGACGCCGCCGGCTTGCGCCAGTGCAGTTGATAGCGCTCCCCGGCATGCAGTCGCGCAGCATCACCGCATTCGAGAAGTGCCTCCTGGCAGGCCGCCGTCGCGGGGAACTCGATACACAGTGCGCCGTGCGTCACCAGCACCAGGCTGTCATGCGCGGCCTGCAGATAGGCGCTGCACCCCGGTGCGAGGCTGCCCAGCTCGATCTGGGGCTGTGGCGATGTCTGCAGGGATTGATCAATGCGCCGCAGCGTGAGTCCCGGTCCACAGCCCGCGACCGGTTCATGCTCGCTGTCACGCAGGATGCGTGGGGGTTCGACGGGCACCTCATCGCTGAAGAAGTCGCTCAGCGAGATCGGAAATACCTCGAGAATCTTGTTCAGCGAGCTGACGGAAGGGCTGACCGCGTCCTGCTCGACCTGCGAGATGGTCGAATTGGTCACCTGGGCGCGCTTGGCCAGTTCACGCTGCGAGAGGCCATGACGCGTGCGCAGTTCGCGCAGCCGCTTGCCCAGCGTGCGAGACGCTGCCATTTCCTCGTCTGCCATTTCCTGGCCGTTAGTGGACTGCGCTGCCTTGCCGGCAGTGAGAGGTTCGGGGGCAGTAGGGGAGCTATCGTGCGACATCAGTGGTGCCTGATTGAGTGAGCATGCGCGCAGGCTAGCACGCGGGTGGGAGTGCGTGGCAGTGCGCCTCGCCGCGCCCAGGTGTGTTCATCAGCCGCGTGTTGCTCAAGGCGAGCGACTGCTGCCCCCGGCGCTGAGCGTCTCGAGCAGATGGCGCCCTTGATCATCCTCGTGATGCCGGCGTGCGATGCACGGCAGCCACAGGCAGAAGGTGGCGCCGCCACCGGGGGTATCTTCCAGCCATAGCCTGCCCCCCAGCTGGGTGATCAAGCCCGATGAGACGGATAGCCCGATGCCCGAGCCATTGGCGCGCGTGGTGAAGAAGGGCGTGAAGATGCGCGACTTCAGGTGCTCGGGCACGCCAGCGCCGTGATCGATGACGCGTATCTCGACTCCCGCCACGGGGGCGAGCTCCGCTATTGGCGCTGACACTGCTGCTGGCACTGAGACTGACGTATCCGGACGGCGGTTTGGCTCACCATTCATTACGGCCAGCGCCGCATCGCGATCACGGCTGGTGATGCACAGCGTATCCGGCACAGGCGCCATCTCGATGGCGTTGATCAGCAGGTTGACCAGCACCTGAGTCAGTTGCGCGCGGTCGGCCTCGATCAAGCGGGTCGCCGCCAGCTCATGCTGCAATTGATGGCCGTGATGATCCAGCGCGTGCCTGACCAGCACCTCGACACTGTGGATCGCCTCGTCGGGATGAATCTGGCTGAGGTGAGGCGCGCCGAGTGACGGCGTCAGTGAGTTGCCGTCGCCAATGTCGTTGGAGGCGAGCGGGTCGCGTGCGTACTGACGCAGGTTGTCGACCAGCGCGCGAATGCGCTCGACCTGATGGATGATGGTGGCGATTTCCTCGCGCACCGGCTCGGCCTGCTCACCGAGTATCACCTCGATCAACTCGACATGACCGAGAATCACCGCGGCGGGGTTGTTGATCTCGTGGCCGATACCCGCCGTCAGTTCGCCCAACGCCGCCAGTTTCTCGCGGGTCAGCAGGCGCGCACGCGCTTCGCGCAGCAGGCGGACGTGCTCTTCCAGCGCCTGACTGCGTTCGCGCAGCGTGGCGGTCTGGGCGCTCAGGTCGCGGGTGCGATCCTCCACCTGGGCTTCCAGCGTCTGGGCCGCGAGCTGTATCTCGTGGCGGTGCGCTTCCAGTCGCGCCAGCATGGCGTCGAATTCCTCGGCCAGTTCATCCAGCTCATCACCGTGCCGCTGCGCCGGCCCAAGAGAGGACAGCGGGCCTATGCGCAAGCCCTCCTGGGACGGGGTATCACGCACTGCATGCACCACACGGCGTATCTGGCGGATCGGCTGCATCAGACGCTCGATGCTGCTCCACACCAGCAGTACCCCCAACAGACTGACCGCGATCAGCACCAGGCTGATATGCGTCAGCGTCTCGCGATAGAGCCGTGCGTAGGGCGCCTGCGGGTAGCCTGCGTAGATCATGCCGATCCGCTGGCCATCCAGAGAATCCAGCGGGGCATAGGCGGCCACGAACCAGTCACGAACCACGAAGGCACGATTGATATAGCGCTCGCCATTGCCGATCACCTGACGCTTCACCTCCAGCGAGGCGCGCGTGCCCAGCGCGCGCTCGCCGCTGGCATCGGTGACATTGGTGGCGATGCGAACATCATCGAGAAACAGGGTGATGGTGCCGGTGCCATCTTCCGGCAGGGTGCCGGGGCCATAGAGCAGATCGCGGATTTCATCGACCAGACGCGGGTCGCGATTGAGCAGGCGGCCTGCATCCAGCGCGCCCAGCAGCTTGCCCTCGCCATCGAGGATGGGCACCAGTGCCCGCAGCAGCATGCCGCGGTTTTCCTCGCGGCGGGCACTGGGTTGTGCGTAGGGCGTCTGGCGCAGCGCAAGGCGCGCGCGCTCGGCAAGCGCTGGATCCAGCGTCGCCAGTGAGTCGCTGGACAGCATGTCGAGGCCATCCAGGCTTTCGCCGCGCGCCAGTTGCGGAATCAGCGCGGCGACGCCGGGCGTCTGGCGCAACTGCTCGGTGGGCAGCCAGCGCAGCCAGTCGGCATTGAGGGTGTCCCGCATGGTATTCAGGCGCGGCACCAGCCGTGGCAACAGTTGCGCGGTCTGCTCATCGGGTGCCACCAGCTGACGCAGGTTACGACGCATCGCCTCCAGGCCATCACGCAGGCGCTGATGCTGGCTCTGCAGCGTGCGGCTGGCGACATCGAGGTCGCTGCGCACGTTCATGTACAGCTGGCGGTCGGTATAGGCCGTGGTCCAGTAGGCGGTCAGGCCGACCAGCGCCAGCATCAGCGCCAGCAGCGGCGCCAGTGTCAGCAGCAGCAGCCTGCGCCGCAGCGAACCGGCGAAGTAATGGCGCAGGCGCTTGATCATGCGCTGCCGTCGGTTCCGTAGGGAGCGGCGGACGTGGCGGCAGGGGCGGGTTGATCGCTCTCAGCGCCGCTCTCAGTACTAATCTCAGTACCACTCTCAGTGGCATTCTCAGCGCCGCTGTCCTCACTGATTTGCTGCTCGGCGCGCCAGGTGGTCAGTTTGCGATCCAGCGTCTTGCGCGAGATGCCCAGCTGTCGGGCGGCGGCGGACTTGTTGTTGGCATGTCGCTCCAGTACCGCGCACAGATGGGCCTTTTCCACCGCATCCAATGACCACTCGAGTGGATAGCCGCTGCTGGTGGCCTCTTCCTCGGTGGAGGTGGTCGCGTCTCCGCTGTCGTCCCATATCTCGTGGCCTGGTGCCTGTGCGGCCTGACTGTCGACCGGCAGGGTATCGCCGGGCAGGCGGCCGAGCAGCAAGGCGCGCTCGATGACGTTCTTGAGTTCCCGCACATTGCCGGGCCAGGAATAGTGGCACAGGCGAGTGAGATCAGAATGCTGCCAGGGCACGGCGGGGAGGTTGAGCTCACGCGACAGTTGGCGCGAGAAATGCTGGGCCAGCGCCGGGATGTCTTCCGGGCGCTCGCGCAGGGCCGGCAGTGTCAGGCTCAGCACGTTGAGGCGATAGTAGAGGTCTTCGCGGAAGCGGCCCGCGGCCACCTCCGTCTCCAGTGTGCGGTGAGTGGCGGCCACGATACGCACGTCCACCGCCTGTTCCTGCTCACCGCCGACGGGGCGCACGCGGCGCGTCTCCAGCACTCGCAACAGCTTGGCCTGCATCGCCAGGGGCATCTCGCCGATTTCATCCAGGAACAGCGTGCCACCATCGGCGAAGCTGAACAGGCCATCACGGCCTCGATGCGCGCCGGTAAAGGCACCTTTTAGGTGGCCGAATAGCTCGCTCTCCAACAGCTCCGGGCTGATGGCGCCGCAGTTGACCGGCACGAAGGCGCCGCGCCGACCGGACAGGCGATGCAGGTCACGCGCCGCCAGCTCCTTGCCGGTGCCGGACTCCCCCAGGATCAGCACCGGTGAGGGCGCAGGGGCAACGCGCGCGATGATATGCCCCAGTTCCTGCATGGCAGGGCTCTCGCCCTTGAGGCTGGCCTCTTCCTGTTGATGGCGGGCATTGTCGCGCCGGAGCAGGAAGTTTTCCCGCGTCAGCTGGCGGCGCTCAAGGCAGCGGTCCAGCGCGGCCTGCAACTGTTCGAGACGAAACGGCTTGATGATGAAATCACAGGCCCCGGCCCGCAGCGCGCGCACAGCGGTCTCGAGATCGGCGTAGGCGGTCATGAAGATGACATCGCTGACCGAAGAGGGCGCAAGCGCCTCACCCCAATCCAGGCCATCGCGTCCCGGCAGGCGAATGTCGAGCAGGATGAGGTCGAAGTGCAGGCGCGAGCGCAGGGCTTCGGCCTGTTCGACACTGTCGGCACATTCGATCAGCGCGAAGCGCGAGGAAAGTGCCTTCTCCAGATAGCGGCGCATGCCGGGCTCGTCATCGACGATCAGTACCGAGGCTGTGGGGAGGGGGTCGCTGCCGCTACGCCGGGTCTCACGGGGTGTGGAGGGGGCGTGGGCAGTCATGGCATTCCTCGGGTCAACAGGGCAGTAATGGTCGCAGGGGAGATCATCTCTATCATGCGGGCATTGTGGCGTGCTGCTCACTGGTAATCTAGCGCTGGATGCCACATTGCTGCCTCTTTCTGCTTGTGCTGGCCACAGGCAGGACCTTGCAGCCTTGTCAGCACGCGGCGCTGGCGGGCAGGGTTGGCAGGCTGTCCCGTTGCGCTACGCAAGGCACGGCGATGACTCGGCAATCGGGTCGTCATGGGTCAGTGGTGGTCATGCCTGGAGTTATTGTCAGTATTTTCTCGGCCATTCCGGCAGTGCCATTCCAGCAGCGCCATTCGCTCCAGTAGGGATAGCGACGTCAGCAGGGCGTCAGGGGCTGCAGAGGCGAGAGGGACGACAGGGACGGCAGGAGGCGGGTGCCGGCAAGTCTGCCTGCTGGAGAAGATTCCGGTATCATCGCCGGCTGTCTTGCGTGCCAGTCCATGTATCAGCGCTGTCTGGCAAAGCCTTGAAAGCCTTTATTGGATAGTCCGTTTCGTCACCACAGCGCTTTCGGCATGTCGTTTGCAGAGTCAGCATTCACGCTGATGTCATCAAGACCGTCACGCCAGAAAAAATATTCAGGGAGCACCCCCCATGCCGCAACGCCATACCTTGTCTTCTCGTCGCCTGCTGGCCACCCTCGCAGGCCTGTCATTCGGTGCGCTGAGCATTTTGCCGGCCCAGGCAGCCGACGACATCATCCGTCTGGCCACCACGACCAGCACCTACAATTCAGGCCTGCTCGATCACCTGCTGCCGGAGTATGAAGAGGCTCACGATGTCACCATTCAGGTCATCGCGGTCGGTACCGGCAAGGCGTTGCGCATGGGGCAGGATGGCGATGTGGATCTGGTGATGACCCACGCCCCGGGCGCCGAGCGCAAGTTCGTCGATGCCGGCTACGGTGTCGAACCGCATGGCGTGATGTACAACGACTTCGTTCTGCTCGGCCCCGAGGCGGACCCGGCGGCCATTGACGGCATGCAGGATGTGGACGCGGCACTGGGCAAGATCGCCGGCGCCAATGCCGGCTTCATCTCGCGCGGCGATGACTCCGGCACCCACAAGAAGGAATTGGCCCTGTGGCAGAGTGCCGATGTCACCCCTGACTTCTCCGGCTACAAGGCCGTCGGCCAGGGCATGGGCAAGGTGCTGAGCATGGCCAGTGAGCTGCAGGATTACACCTTGAGCGATCGCGGCACCTGGCTTGCGATGGAAGACAAGCTCGAGCTTGAGATTCTGGTCGAGGGCGATGCGCGCCTCTTCAATCCCTATCAGGTGATTCTGGTCAACCCGGCCAATCATGACGGGCTCAATACCCGTGGTGCGCGTGAGCTGGCCCAATGGCTGATCTCCAGCGAAGGGCAGCAGGCAATCGATGATTACCGTCTCAAGGGCAAGGCGCTGTTTCATGCCAGCCACGGCGAGACCGGCTTCGATGCTCGCCAGACAGCGGACCGCTCCTCTGAGCGCACGCCGGTGAAGGCGCAGGGCGCACAGACTGAGCCGCGTTCGTGAGCTTGTGGCAAACCACGCAGGAGGCCATGAGCCTCCTGCTGAGCATGGATGGCGCGCTGTGGGAGATCATCGGCGTGTCGTTTCGTGTCTCGCTGATGGCGATGTTGATCGCGGTGCCACCGGCATTGTTGATCGCCTTCGTGCTGGTTCGCTGTGCCTTCCCGGGGCGCTGGCTGCTGATCTCGCTGATCAATACCCTGATGGCCGTGCCCACCGTGGTGGTGGGGCTGCTGCTGTTCATCCTGTTGTCGCGCGCTGGCCCGCTGGGCGACTGGCATCTGCTGTTCACCCAGCCGGCGATGGTGATTGGGCAGATTCTGCTCGCCCTGCCGATTATGGTGGTGATGCTGCATGCCGCGCTGGCGGGCGTCGACAAGCGTGCCTGGGAGACGGCCTTGCAGCTGGGGGCGTCGCGCCGGGCGGCGCTGTGGCGGCTGGTGATGGAGGCCCGTTTCGGCGTGATGGCGGCGTTGGTGGCCGCGTTTGGTAGAATCATCGCTGAAGTGGGTTGCGCCATGATGGTGGGTGGTAACATTGCCGGTTTCACGCGCAATATCACCACGGCCATCGCGCTGGAAACCCTCAAGGGCGAGTACGCCCAGGGGGTCGCCCTGGGCATGGTATTGCTGGTGTTGGCACTGGCGCTCAATCTGATGCTGGGCCTGTTGCGCGGTCGTGGTCAGCTGGTGGTGCAGGCGTGACCCGCGGCCTCGCCGCCAGTCACGTTCTGCTTCCGCAGTCTGCAAGCCGCCTGCCAGCCCGTTGAGACAAGCACACCAGCACTGATCGCGTCAGGCTGAATCGTCGTATGGAGTCATGATGTTCCCCCCTAGTTCTTCGTCCTCGTCTGTTCCCTCGGGCGACCCCTCCTGCCCGGTGACGGGGACTGGCTTCGCGCAAGCCTCGCCGTCTGCTGCCCAGGCGCTCGCTGCCGACGCAAGCGTTGCCCCTCTGTTGCGTGTGCGCGGCCTCGAATATCGCTTGCCGGCTGCGGCGCAGGCATCCGGCGAGGGCGTTGAGGCGCAAGGTCGCCTGTTATGGCATGTGGCGGCGCTGGATTGGGCGCCGACCCCGGCGTCCGGCTGGGTGCACCTCAAGGGCGACAACGGCAGCGGCAAGACCACGCTGTTGCGCGTGCTGGCTGGCATGCAGCCCGCGACTGGCGGCAAGCTTGAATGGCAGACCCGTGACGCTCATCCGGTGCGCTACCTGCACCAGCAGCCGTATCTGTTCGACACCAGCGTGGCCGGCAATCTGGTGCTGGCGGCTCGCTGGCAACCCGACAGTGGCTCTGCCGGCCAGCAGCGTGATCAGGTCGAGGAGATGCTGCGCTGGAGCGGGCTGAGCGATCAGGCCCGACAGCCCGCCCGCTCATTGTCGGGTGGCGAGCGGGCGCGACTGGCATTGGCGCGCGCCTGGTTGTCGCGTCCGCCGGTGCTGTTGCTGGATGAGCCTGCCGCCAATCTGGATCAGGCCGCCGTCGAGCAATTGGCGCTGCGACTGGAGCAGATGTGCCAGCAGGGGTGTGCGGTGATCCTGTCCTCGCATCAGGACAATGCCTTGAGTCAGGGCTCGAGTGCGCGCTGGACGCTGAGCGCTGCCAGCCTGCACACTGAGCCCACAGCGGGCTGAGTCGTCTTCATGGGCTGAGCCTTCAGTGCAAGCACCTCAAGCTTCAGGGCTGAGAAAGCCTTGTTCATCAGCCGCTTGCACTGGATGCCCTGCCAGCGGCCCTGCTGCATGACATTACCTGCGCCTTTGCGCACTCGACCGGGATACGCCTTCATGCCGAGCTCCAATCACACCTCTGACGCCACGCCACTGCCGAGCGATGCCGAGCAGCTCAAGGCCTCGCTCACGCCCGCCAATATCACCGGGGTGGTGCTGGCCGGGGGCCAGGCGCGGCGCATGGGTGGCGTCGACAAGGGACTGGTCATGCTCAATGAGGTGCCGCTGGTGGCGCATGTGCTGGCGCGCCTGACCCCTCAGGTGGGCGAGCTGCTGATCAATGCCAACCGCTCGCACGCCGAATATGCCGCCTATGGGCATCCGCTGGTCGAAGACAGCGAGCAGGGTTACCACGGCCCCCTGATGGGCATGGCCAGTGCGCTGGCGGCAGCGCGGACGCCCTGGGTGATGATGGTGGCCTGCGATGTGCCGCATCTGCCCAATGAACTGGTCGAGACGCTGAGCGTGGCGCTGATCGATCATGCCAACGGCGATCAGCTGGAAGGCTTCACTGTCGAAGGCGGTCACGCTGGTGATGCCGGGCCTGCGCTCTTGGCCGTGGCGGCAGACGAGTTCCGTTACCATCCGGTGATCTGTCTCATGCACCGTGGCCTGCTGCCCTCGCTGCAGGCGGCGCTGGCCGCTGGCGAGCGCAAGATCGACCGCTGGTTCGATCAGCATGTCTGGCTCAAGGTGCAGGCGGGCAGTGAGCAGGACTTCGCCAACCTCAATACCCTTGAAGAATGCCGTGAGATGGAAGCCGGCTCGCGCTGAGCGTGCTTCTTTCCTGACGTCCTTTGCGTGTCATCCGTTCCCGCTTGCACGCTCATGGTGTGTCATTGTGATGCAGGTCGTCATCGCCGGGGGCGTCTCTTCAGGAGTCTGGCGGGTTATTGTCTTTGCCTGCCCGGTATTGATGGCCTTGGCGTTGCACCTTGAAAGTGTCGTGTCTGGCGGTTCTGGCGGCTGTCTTGCCACTCTGCGTCGCAGCCCCCATTGAACCCTTGCTCATATCGAGTCGTTGCCCCATTGAAATGAGCGCCGTGCGTGGTCACCTTCATGGCACCCGCTCAGCCCGCATTGTCACCGTCATCTTTTCCCTTGCGGGCGCGGGAGCGCTGCGGTGAGCCCGTCGACAGGCCGCCTTACGCCGGAATCATCAAGAGAACCTTCATGCCTGAGTCTTCTTCCACGACTGACCAGCGTGCTGATACCGCTGTCAGTGCTGAACATTCCTCCCCCCGCAGTGATGCTCCCGCGCCGCGTGGTGATATTTCTCATGAAGTCGGGATGTCGCCCGCTTGGCAGGCACGTCTGGCGGCGTCAGCGTGTCCATTGTTGGGCATCGCGGCCTGGAGCGGCACCGGCAAGACCACGCTGCTCGAACAGCTGCTGCCCGAGTTGAGAGCGCGCGGCCTCCGTGTCGCCGTGATCAAGCATGCGCATCATGCCTTTGATGTCGATACGCCGGGCAAGGACAGCCATCGTCTGCGAACGGCCGGTGCCGTGCCGATGCTGGTGGCGTCTGCCAAGCGTTTTGCGCTGATGATGGAAACTCCGGACCAGGCGGAGGCCGATCTGGAGCAGCTGGTGGCGCAGCTCGAGGGGCTGGAGGTGGACATGATTCTGGTCGAGGGCTTCAAGCAGTGGCCGCTGCCCAAGCTTGAGCTGTACCGCGAGGCCGTGGGCAAGCCGCTGCGAGCCCCAGAGGACCCCTGGATCCATGCGCTGGCGACACCGGCGGCGCAGCTGCCGCCTCGTGATGATGTGCCGCAGGACCTCAAGCGGCTGGACCTTGACGATCCTCAGTCGCTGGCCGCCTGGATCGCCGCCTGGCCGGTGCATTGGCGTCTGGAAGGCGGCAAGCCGCGTGGCGAGGTGGGCGCATGAGCCTGTCGTGTTTCGACCCACGTTTCGGCGAGCGCATGCTGAGTGTCGATGAAGCCTTGAGCGTGCTGGGGGAGAGCCTGGCGGGCGCGATGCGCACGCCGCGCAGCGAGCGTGTCGCCCTGGCGCAGGCGCCCGGACGTGTGCTCGCCGAGACGGTCACCTCGCCGCTGGATGTCCCGGCGCAGACCAACGCGGCGATGGATGGCATCGCGCTGGCGCGGGCTTCATTGCCAGACGCGGAGAGCGGCGAGCCCCTGAGCGATCGCGGCGAATTGAGCGATCACTGCCAGCTGAGCGTGATCGGCAGCTCGCTGGCGGGCCATCCCTGGACGGGCCGGGCGCTCGCCGCGGGGGAGGCCATGCGCATCACGACCGGTGCGGCCCTGCCCGCAGGCGCCGACACCGTCATCATGCAGGAGCAGCTCGAATATCGCTCCGCGCAGGGCGAAGGGCTGGGCGAGGGCTTGGTCGACGGCGACGCAGGCGAGCGGGTGGTGATCGAGGGCGTGACCAGCATTCGCCGTGGCCAGAATGTGCGTCAGGCCGGTGAGGACATCGCGCGCGGCAGCCAGGTGATGGCGCCGGGCCAGTGGCTGACGCCTGCCGCCGTGGGTGTGCTGGCGTCGCTCGGACTCGCCGAGGTCGCCGTCTATCGGCCACTGACGGTGGCGATCTTCTCCACCGGTGACGAGGTCACGGCCCCCGGCGAGACGCTGCCGGCCGGCGGCATCTATGACGCCAATCGCTTCAGCCTCGTGGCGCTGCTGCGCGATCAGGGCATCGAGGTGCTTGATCTTGGCATCCTGAGCGATGACGAGGCGAGCGTGAGTGCTGCCCTGCGTGATGCCGCGACGCGTGCGGATATGGTCATTACCTCCGGCGGCGTGTCGGTGGGCGAGGCCGATCATGTGCGCAGCGCTCTCGCTGCCTGTGGTGAGCTCGCTCTGTGGCGCATCGCCATGCGTCCGGGGCGCCCGCTGGCGTTCGGCATGTTGCGTGCCACTCCCGCCGACGCCGCGTCGTCATCTGGCCAGGTGCCGTTCTTCGGCTTGCCGGGCAATCCGGTGGCGACCATGGTCACCTTCCTGCAGTTCGTGCTGCCCGCGCTGCGCCTGTTGTCGGGACAGCAGCGGTTGGCGAAGGATGAGGCGAGCGCCTCCGCGACGACACTGGCGCAGTGGCAAGCCCCGCGCCTGCAGCTGATCGCCGGCGAGACGCTGCGCTCACGTGCCGAGCGTGTCGACTATCATCGCGGCCAGATCGTGCTGGATGACCAGGGGCGTCAGGTGGTGATGACCACGGGGCGGCAGGGCTCGGGGATTCTGACCTCGATGTTGCTGGCCGAATGCCTGATCGAGATTCCCGCCGGCTGCGCCACGCTTCACGCCGGCGAGCCGGTCATGGTGCAGTGGCTGGGCAGTCGCGGCATCATCTAGGCGATGCCCGCCCAGTGGTCATGTCAGCTGATTCATGAAAAGATAGTCTGCTAATTTCTTGGCCAGTCCTGTCCATCAGGGCTTGCCTGCCTGCTTCTTCAGGCATTGGTATTTCAGAGATTGCCGCCAGTCAGGCGCACCCGATACGGATACGAGACAGCTCATGAGCCTTACTCATCTCAACGCACGCGGCGAAGCCCATATGGTGGATGTTGCGGACAAGCAGGAAACCCGCCGCGAGGCGCGAGCCAGCGCACGCGTCAGCATGCTGCCTGCCACGCTCGCCCTGCTCGCCGAAGGTGGCTTGCCCAAAGGGGATGTGCTGGCGACGGCGCGTATTGCCGGTATCCAGGCGGCCAAGCGCACTCATGAGCTGATTCCGCTCTGTCATGCCTTGATGCTCTCCAAGGTGACGGTCGACTTCACGCTGGATAGCGCCAACAGCTGCGTGGAAATTCAGGTGCTGTGTCGCCTCAATGGGCGTACCGGTGTCGAGATGGAGGCGCTGACGGCGGCCTCGGTGGCGGCCTTGACGCTCTATGACATGTGCAAGGCGGTCGACAAGGGTATCGTGATCGGCGATATCCAGCTCGAGACCAAGACCGGCGGCAAGAGTGGTGACTGGCAGCGCCCGGAGGAAGCCGCCGCTGTCGAGCAGACGTCGTCTGAGCCAAACCGGACTGAACCAAGCCGGACTGAACCAAGCCGTGCTGCGAGAGCTGAGCCTATCGAAGCGACAGCAGGACAGGCCGCTCCGGCGGCACGCGGTGATGCCACCGTGAGGGTCCTCTTCCTGGCGGAGCTGCGGGAACGCCTGGATCTCGACAGCCTGGCGCTGAATCTGACGACTCTGTCCGAAGCGACGGTCGGGGGCCTGAAGCGCACCCTGGCGCTGCGTGACCCTCAGCTTGAAGCGCTCAATGACACTCGCGTGCTGTGCGCCGTCAATCAGGACATGGTGCGCGATGACCACCCACTGAATGCCGGTGATGAAGTCGCCTTCTTCCCACCGGTGACGGGGGGCTGACATGACCCAGGTCGCAAACGAAGCCTCGCAGGCCTTTTCGGTCAGCATTCAGGCCAGCGATTTTGATCTGCGTGTCGAGCAGGACATTTTGACGCGTGGGCGCGGCGACATCGGTGCCGTGGTGTCCTTCACGGGGCTGGTGCGTGATTTCAACCAGCGACCGGATGTCGTCGCGCTGACGCTGGAACACTATCCCGGCATGACGGAGCGCAGCCTCGAGCGCTTGATCACAGAGGCGCGCGAGCGCTTCCCGCTCACCGGGGTGCGCATCATTCACCGTGTCGGACGGCTCGAGCCCGGCGACAATATCGTGCTGGTGCTGGTCGCCAGTGCGCATCGTCAGGCGGCGTTTGCCGGCTGTGACTTCCTGATGGACCACCTCAAGTCGCGGGCGCCTTTCTGGAAAAAGGAGCACACCGCCACGGGAGATTATTGGGTGCGGGAACGCTCGAGCGATCGCGAGGCACTCGAGCGCTGGCATCCAGAGTCCGCGGTGACGGCAGACGGTGAAGCGGTATCCCCCCTTGCCGAGCAACACAAGGCTGATGACTCATTGGCCGAGTCCAGCGGCGAAGAGAGACAATCAGCGCTGGCAACACCCAAGTTTTCGGGAGAGTCATGATGGAAACCCTGGTCGATGACTTCGGTCGTCGCATCCGCTATGTTCGCCTGTCAGTGACGGACCGCTGTGATTTTCGCTGCGTCTATTGCATGAGCGAAGAGATGACCTTTCTGCCGCGCGACGAGGTCTTGAGCCTCGAAGAGATCGCGTTGCTGGCGCGCGCCTTCGTGGAATTGGGGGTCGAGAAGATTCGTCTGACCGGCGGGGAGCCGCTGGTACGGCGTGATATCGGCAAGCTGGTTGATGAAATCGGCGCGCTCGAGGGGCTCAAGGACTTCTCGATGACCACCAACGGCGCGGGCCTTGCCAAGCACGCCGCTCAGTTGAAGGCCGCCGGCATGTCACGGCTGAATATCAGCCTTGATTCTCTGGACCCGGAGCGCTTCAAGGCGCTGACGCGTACCGGCGACCTGAACAAGGTGATCGCCGGCATCCGTGCTGCGCGCGAGGAAGGTTTCCGCATCAAGCTCAATGCGGTGGTGTTGAAAGGACGCAATGATCACGAAGTGGTGTCGCTGGTCGAATTCGCGCGTGAGGAAGGGTTGGACATCAGCTTCATCGAGGAGATGCCGCTGGGCCAGGTCTCGGACCACGGTCGTGATGAGACCTTCTGCTCCAGTGATGATGTCCAGGCGCGCATCGAGACGCGTTATCCGCTGATTCCCACGCTTGAAGACAGCCTGGGGCCGGCGCGTTATTTCCGCATGGCGGACAGCGAATCACGGGTGGGATTCATCTCACCGCACAGTCATAACTTCTGCTCGACCTGCAACCGCGTTCGCGTCACGGTAGAGGGGCGTCTGTTGCTGTGTCTTGGCAATGAGCACTCGCTTGACCTGCGTGACATCATGCGTCGCCACCCGGGTGACATCGAGCCGCTCAAGGCCGCGATCATCGATGCCATGCACCTCAAGCCCGAGCGTCATCACTTCACGACGGATGGTGATGTCCAGATCGTTCGCTTCATGAACATGACGGGAGGCTGAGTCCTTTTTCGTCATCAGTCGCGGCGCTCATGTTGATCGAGCCAGCCCGGATAACTCACCGGTGCTCACAAAAACCCCGCTATCAAGCGGGGTTTTTGTTGGTCTATCCTATGGAAACACTGCCTTGCTTTTGACAAGGCTTGTTAGTTCATATTTAGCGCTTATACTTTGCTGCATTATCACATCCAATGCGATGACTCGCAGGGATTCCAGCTCAGTGCATATGGTGGAGGTAGCGAAATGACAGCCGATTCTCTCGAAAAGATCGCTCGTAACAAGAATGTTGCTCGTGCAGCAGCGCGTCAGCTGTCCATGGAACAACTGCACAAGCTCTCCGAGGTCATCAATGAGGTGATCGAGCAGAAAGCCGAAGAAGACGAGCAGCGCCGCGAAGAAGAAATCGCCAAGGAGCGCAAGCTTGCCGAGATTCGTGATGCGATGATCGAAGCTGGCCTTTCCGTGGATGATCTGGTCAGTGATCAGCCCAAGCGTCGTGGCCGTCCGCCGAAGAACAAGTCCGTTTGAGACCTTCGGCCTGACGCCATGGAGGTGGCTGAAGCGCTTGAGATCGAGATTGCCAGCCGGCAAGTCGGCAATCTCGCCATCACCAGTCCCTGAGCGCCTCCCAGCAGCAGAAAAGCCCGCCCGGTATTTCCCGGGCGGGCTTTTTCATGCGCTGCTTTGTGCAGGGCAGTGAGCTCAAGGCGGCCATCACTTCGATGATGGCGCGACACTCACTCTTGATTCATGGCCATGATATGCAGGAATAGCACCGGCTCATGGCGCAGGTGGTTGCGCAGCCAGCGATTGATGCGGCCATCGAGTTGCTGCTTGAGTTCACGTTCATTGCTGGCATCCAAGCCTGCCAGGGTGTCATCCAGCCACTCGGCGAAGCTGTCTTCATCCAGGCTTGAGGTGCCGCTGATATCCAGCATCAAGCGGCCGATGCGAACCCAGCCGGCCTCCTGCAGCGTGACGGGCAACGCCAGCGAGACGCTGCCATGCCGGCCGAGACGCGCGCGGGCACGGCGGTCCATGGAATCCAGCGGGCGCACCTTGTCATGCTCGATGATGCGCTCGTGCAGTGTCAGGCGTTTCTCCACCGACAGCCCCTGAGCATCGAGGCGAATCACGTCACCATTGACGGGAATCAGCGGTGCCTCGATGCCCAGGGACTGTGCCACCTGGGTGTGAGCGAGCTGGTGGCGATATTCGCCATGCACCGGCAGCAGACGTACCGGTTTCAGCCAGCCATAGAAGGTGCGCAATTCTTCCTGCGCCGGGTGCCCGGAGGCGTGCAGGTCCGGGAACTGCTTCTCTTCCATGATGCCGACGCCGAGGCGTGTCAGGGCGTTGTGCAGCTTGCCGATGGCCAGCTCATTGCCGGGAATCGCCTTGGAAGAGAAGATCACGGTGTCGCCGGCGGCCAGCTCGAAGTCAGGATGGCGGGAATTGGCCAGGCGTGACAGTGCGGCGCGCGGCTCGCCCTGACTGCCGGTGGCGATCACCATGACCTCTTCCGGGGGCAGATAGCCCAGGTCCTTCACCGGTACCAGCGGTGGGAAGTCTTCCAGATAGCCGAGACCGCGGGCGACGCGCACCATGCGCTCCATCGAGCGACCCAGCAGCGTGATCCGGCGACCATTGCGTGCGGCGGCGCGCCCCAGTGCCAGGATGCGGGCCAGGTTGCTGGCAAAGCAGGTCACGACGACGCGTCCGCGACAGCCGGCCAGCGTCTTCTCCAGTGCGCGTGCCACCTCGCCCTCGCTGCGCGAATGACCCGCCAGCGGGGCATTGGTGGAGTCGCCGACAACCAGATCGACCGGCGCCAGTGCCTGATAGCGCTCCGGATCGGTGGGCTCGCCGATCAACGGCTCCGGGTCCAGCTTCCAGTCGCCGGTATGCATCACGCGATATTCCGGCGTGACGATCAGCAACGAGCAGCTTTCCGGAATGGAGTGGGTCAGCGGCAGCAATCGCAGCGCGAAGGGGCCGGATTCGAAGCCTTCATCCACCTCGATGATCTGCAGGCTGGAGGTTTCCAGCTCGCGCTCGGCAAACTTGGCGCGCAGCAGGCCAGCCGCCAAGGGCGTGGCGATGATCGGGCAGCGCCATTTCGGCCACAACCAGGCGACTGCGCCGATGTGGTCTTCGTGGCCATGGGTGATCACCAGCATCTGCGGGCTGATGCCCAGGCTTGCCAGGGACTCGATATCCGGCACCTGCAGCGGGCCCTCCGGCAGGTCCTGGCGAATCATCATGCCGCAATCCACGGCAATCCAGTGATCCTGATAACCATACAGCGTCAGGTTCATGCCGATCTCGCCGCAGCCACCCAGTGGTAGCAGGTGCAGCGGCGGACGTTGTCTCTGACGGACTTGAACGCGGGGTTTCAACATGGATGTCATGCCATCTATAAAATGTGGCTCAACTATACGGGAATCCCGCGAAGCGCCACAAATGGCGCTGTTGTCCGGTCGCGTCAATTCGAGAGCGGCCCAGCCGTCCGCGTGACGCCTTGAGGTGGGCCGGCGTGATGGCCGCTGATCGCAATGTCGTATTGACCATATGGACAGAATCGGGGCGCAGCACTGTTTCAGGCCGCGTGATCAGCTACAATAGCCCACCTTTGCCGAGGGGCTGCTTACGGGCGGTGTCATGATTCCTCGCGCAGGCCGGCGCTTCGCCGGCTGAACATCATTCCCGCTATCACAATGGTTGAACTTACGATGTCTCACGCCTATCGCCTGGTGGTGTCCTGCCCTGATCAGGTCGGAATTGTTGCCCGAGTTTCCACTTTCATCGCCGAGCAGGGCGGGTGGATCACCGAAGCCAATCAGCATTCTGATCTTGGCGCCGGTCGTTTCTTCATGCGCTATGAGATCAACCCCGAAACCATCGGCCTGAGCGCCGCTGAGCTCGGCAAGCGCTTCGCCCCGATCGGTGAAGAGTTCGGCATGCAGTGGCGCGTGCATGACACCGCTGCCAAGAAGCGTGTCGTGTTGATGGTCTCCAAGGACTCCCATTGCCTGGTGGACCTGCTGCATCGCTGGCAGTCCGGTGATCTGGATTGCGAGATTCCCTGCGTCATTTCCAACCACGATGACATGCGCTCGCTGGTGGAATGGCACGGCATTCCGTTCCATCACGTGCCGGTCGACAAGAATGACAAGGCGCCGGCCTTTGCCGAAGTCGAGCGTCTGGTGGAAGAATCCCAAGCCGATTGCATCGTGCTGGCGCGCTACATGCAGATCATTCCGCCGAGCCTGTGTGAGCGCTATGCCGGTCGCCTGATCAACATCCACCACAGCTTCCTGCCTTCCTTCGTGGGCGCCAAGCCGTATCACCAGGCCTTCGGGCGTGGGGTCAAGCTGATCGGGGCGACTTGCCATTACGTGACCGAAGAGCTGGATGCCGGCCCGATCATCGAGCAGGACATCCACCGCGTCACTCACTGCCATACCGCCGAGGAACTGGTGCGCATCGGCCGTGATGTCGAGCAGAAAGTGCTGGCGCGCGGGCTGCGCTGGCACCTGCAGGATCGCGTGCTGATCCATGGCAACAAGACCATCGTCTTTGCCTGAGCCACGCTTGCTCGGCGCATGAGTCTGTCACCGACCTGAGGTCGTGACGAAGAAGCCGGTACCTGTTTCAGGTGCCGGCTTTGTTGTTTGCGGGATGGGTGAGCGCCTGGCGCGAGCTAGAACAATCCCAGCTGCTGGGCGTCCTCACGGGCCTTGAGGCGCACGCCGACGCCCAGCAGGCGGACAGGGCGATGGCCGCGTTGCCAGGCTTGCTCCATCAGCAGGGCGAAGCTGTTGGCGCTCGGCAGTGTGGTGGTCGAGGCGGGGAGCAGGCTTTCCAGCGTGGTGCTCTCGAAGTTGCTGAAGCGGATCTTGACGAACTGCTTGGCCAGTACCGGCTGGTCATGGCGGGCGTGACGGCTGGTCAGGCGTTCGAGCAGGGCGGGCAGGCGCTCGAGACAGGCCGGCAGATCAGGCAGGTCGTGATCGAAGGTGTGTTCGACACTGATCGACTTGCGCTCGCGCTCGACACGCACCGGTCGCTCATCGATGCCGTGCGCCAGTTCGTGCAGGCGGGTGCCGAACTTGCCGAAGTGCTCGGCCAGGGTCGTCAACGGCGTGGTGCGCATGTCCTCGCAGGTGGTGATGCCCAGGCGCGTCAGACGTGCCAGCGTCGCAGGGCCGACCCCGTGCAGCTTGCCGACGGGCAGCTGGCGGATGAAGGCGTCGCTGGTCTCGGGCGTGATTACCGTCAGGCCGTCGGGCTTTTCCCAGTCACTGGCGATCTTGGCCAGAAACTTGTTGGCGGCCACGCCAAGGGAAAGCGTGATGCCGGTGCGCTTTAGCGCCTCTTCCTTCAACCAGCGCGCCATCCAGGTGGCGCTGCCCTGAAAGTCAGTCACGGCGCTGACATCCAGATAGGCTTCATCCAGCGAGAGGGGCTCCACCAGGGGCGTCAGCTCATGGAAGAGTGACTGGATCTCGGCGGAAACGGCGCGGTAGCGCTCGAAGTCCGGTGGCACCAGAATCAGCTGAGGGCACAGGCGCAGCGCGCGGGCAGTCGACATCGCCGAGCGTACGCCGAAGGCACGCGCGGGATAGTTGCAGGTGGCGATGACACCGCGTTGCTCTGTGCGGCCACCGATGGCGATGGGCACCTCGCGCCACTCGGGATGGCGGAGCATCTCGACGGCGGCATAGAAGCAATCGCAGTCGGCGTGGAGGATCTTGCGCATGCGCGCATCATGCTAAAAGACTGGATGGCTGTCCAGTGGCTGTGCCCATTCATTGCGCCTGAGCCGGCTGCGCAACGACAACGCCCGACAGTGAGGAAGGTCCTCTCTGTCGGGCGTTGGCATGTCTGGCATCTCGCTTGGGCGCGAGACTGTCGCTCAGCGGATTACAGCGTCATCGCGGCCACCCAGCCGAACACGATCAGCGGGATGTTGTAGTGGATGAAGGTCGGCACCACGCTGTCCCAGATGTGGTCGTGCTGCTGATCGACATTCAGGCCGGCAGTCGGGCCGAGGGTCGAGTCAGAGGCCGGTGAGCCGGCATCCCCCAGCGCGGCGGCGGTGCCGATCAGTGCGACGGTAGCCAGCGGCGAGAAGCCGAATTGCAGCGCCAGCGGCACGTAGATGGCGGCAATGATTGGAATGGTCGAGAAGCTGGAGCCGATACCCAGGGTGATGAACAGGCCGACCATCAGCATGACCAGCGCGGCCAGCGGCTTGTTGTCACCGATGATGTGGAAGGAGGCGTCAACCAGGGTCTGGATGTCGCCGGTGGCCTTCATCACGGAAGCGAAACCTGCCGCCGAGATCATGATGAAGCCGATCAGCGCCATCATGCGCATGCCGGACGTGAAGAGGTCATCCGCTTCGTTCCACTTGAACAGACCACCCAGCGAGAGGATGGCGAAGCCGACCAGGCCGCCGAGAATCATCGAACCGGAATACAGCTGAATGCCGAGGGCGGCGATGATGGCGATACCTGCCATGATCAGGCCGCTCTTGGACGGCGTGTGCATGGGCGTGTGGTGCGGTACGTTGCTGGACTTGATCTCGCGGGTCGCGTAGTCACGCGGCTTGCGGTAGGAGACGAACAGCGCCGTCAGCAGGCCGAGGAACATGCCGCCGACCGGAATCGCCATCGCCATCGGCACCATGCCGCGGGTCACGTCGAGACCGAGCGACTGACCGGCCTCATTGATGTTGGCCAGCAGGATGTCGTTGAGGAAGATGGAGCCGAAACCGACCGGCAGCAGCATGTAGGGCGCGGTCAGGCCGAAGGTCAGTGCACAGGCCACGGCACGACGATCCAGGCGCAGGCGGTTCATGGCGACCAGCAGCGGCGGAATCAGGATCGGGATGAAGGCGATGTGGACCGGAATCAGGTTCTGGGAGGAAATCGCGACCAGGGTCACGCTGCCCAGCAGGCCGTACTTGATGGCCGTCTGGCGGCGCGGCGTGCTTTCGCCATTGAGCAGGCCGATCAGGCGTGCGGCGAGCAGGTCCGGCAAACCGGAGCGAGACAGGGCGACGGCGAAGGCACCGAGGGTGGCGTAGGCCAGCGCGACCTTGGCGCCGCCGCCGACACCGTCATTGAAGGCGCCGAGCGTGTCGGTCAGAGACAGGCCACTGAACAGACCGCCGACCAGGGCGCCGGCGACCAGCGCGAAGACGACCGAGACGCGAGCCAACGACAGGCCGACCATGACCAGGACGGCCAGAATTACCGCATTCATGCGAGTACCTCTATGTGGGGTTGTGCCAGCTTTGGGAGTGTTGCGGACAGAGCGGGCGAACTGTGGGTGCGTGGCCACCCGATCCCGGGGCAATGCCTCGCATGACGTGTACATTCGTGACGAATGCCTTGCTGTCGCAGTGTTCCTGCGGCTTCCTCCTGAATGCCGTCAAAAACGGCGCATTATCTTACCAGAAGGGCAACGCAAGCTGAATGGCCGATGAACGTGGGCGCTGCCAAATGCCACAAGTTGGCGTGCCATGACGGCTTTTTGTAGAATGCCACGCTGCCCGGCGGCTGCAGTCGCAGGCGTTATTCAACAGGAGTGCGCATGCTGGAGCTGGAAAATGCCCGCGTCATCGGCATGGGAAATGATCGGCGTGTCTATCAGGACCCGAACGACCCCCATCGCTGCATCAAGGTCCCGCGTTACCCTGACAAGGGCAGCCGCCAGAATGAACGCGAGCAACGCTATTTCGAGGGCCTGGTCAGACGTGGCATGCGCGACTGGTCCTATGTGCCTGCCTACCACGGCAGTGTCGCCACCGCCGAGGGGCTCGGGCTGGTCTTCGATCTGATTCTCGACAGTGACGGCTCCACGTCACGCCGACTGCGCGAGGTGCATCTCGAGACCCCCGAGCGCCTGAGCGCCGAGGTGCTGGTGAGCGAGCTGGCCAATCTCTATCGCTATCTCGAGAAACGCTGGTTGATTCCGTCTGATCTCAATGATCGCAATATCGTGGTCCAGTTCAGCGACGACCAGCCGCCCAGATTGTGGCTGATCGACGGTATCTCGAATCCTGACTTCATTCCGCTGGCGACCAGTGTCGCCTGGCTGGCGCGGCGCAAGGTCGCGCGTCGTTATCGTCACTTCCTCAAGAAGCTGGTCAAGGGCGGTCAGCTCTCGCCAGAGGATTATCAGGCACTCGAAGCTCGTCTGTGGGGATGAATGCCTCTGATGGTGATAGCTTGCGAGACTGGTGGCGCTCGAAAGTGACTGCCCCTGATGGCGCTTGTTGCTGATGGCTATCGCCTTTGATGAACATCGCCAGGGGCAGTCGTGTTGTATGTCAGTGCAATCAGTGCATCAGTGTTCCAGAGTCTCGAAGTAGCTGGTCATCGCATGGGTGATCTGGCGCAAGTCCTGCGGCGAGGTGATATAGGCCGGCATGGTATAGAGCCAGCGACCGAAGGGACGTAACCAGACACCCAGTTCACGGGCATGGGCCTGAGCGCCTGCCAGACTGCTGGCATCGTGCACTTCTATCACCGCAGTGGCACCCAATACGCGTATATCGCGAATGGCGGGGTGGGAGAAATTCAGCAGGGTATCGCGCAACAATTGATTGAGCTCGGCAATCTTGCCCAGATAATTCTCTTCCTCGAATACCGCGAGACTTTCCAGTGCCACCCGACAGGCCAGCGGATTGCCCATGAAGGTCGGGCCGTGCATGAAGGCGCTATTGGCATCCTCACCATCAAATGCATGGAAGATATGACTCTGGGCCAGGGTGGCGGCATGTCCCAGATATCCCCCCGTCAGTCCCTTGGAGAGCACCATGATGTCAGGAGAGACACTGGCGTGTTCACAGGCAAACATCTTGCCGGTCCGACCGAAACCGGTCGCGACTTCATCGAAGATCAATACGATTCCGAACTCATCACATAACTCGCGCGCCGCCTCGAGATAGTAGGGCGAGTACATGTTGAGGCCACCTGCCGCCTGCAAGAGAGGCTCCATCAACAATGCCGCTATCTCATGCTGGTGTGTTTCCAGGCAGGCGCGCAATGCGCTGATATCGTCTGCTACCTCGTCACGACTGGCGCTGAAACCGGCAGTCGGCGCCGGTGCGAAATGATGTCTGGGCAGGAAATCGGCGAACAGGGAGTGCATGCCTTCCTCGGGGTCACACACTGCCATGCAGCCCGCCGTATCGCCGTGATAGGCCTTCATCAATGACAGCATGCGCGTTCGTCCGCGAGTGTCATCGCGGTCTTTGCGCTGTTGCTGATATTGCACTGCCATCTTCATGGCGACTTCCATGCCCACCGAGCCGCTATCCGAGAAGAAGACATGATTCAGGCCCTCGGGGGTGACGCGCACCAGCGCATCGGCAAGCTCCTTGGCCGGTCGATGGCGAATGCCGCCCAGCATCACATGGCAGAGTTCTGCCGCTTGCTGCTGAATGGCCGCGACGAGGCGCGGGTGTCCGTAGCCATGGATCATGCACCACCAGGAACATGTCGCATCCAGCAGTGTCTCACCTTCCGCCAGTGTCATGCGGGCTCCCGTGCCGCCGACCACCTCCAGTGGCGCTGGCATGTCCTGCATCTGGGTATAAGGGTGCCAGAGAGAAAGTGAGTCCGTATCGCGGGTCGGCATCTGGGAGAATGGCATGGAGTGTCTCTGCGAGTGGCGGGAGAGTGGAATGGCGTGATGACGGCTCAATCTTTGTCAACTTTGACCATTCTATCAGGTTGACGGTGTTTTTGAAGTGACGCTTTCTGGAGAAAGTGTTGCATTTTGCACCACTATTAGTTCGCCACCTGCTTTAGTATGGACTTCTGTTGTTCGTTCAGGTGCATGCTTTTCGAGGTGCGCAGGCAATGACAGCCCTACATCGAAAGTCTGCAATCTGACGCCGCCACGCCAACGGGGAAGTGGTTGCATAATACTTCGTTGTGGGTTGTTGTCATGAATTGTGCATATCCCGTGAATATTGGAGGTCCAGTGATGGCGGGCCCTCAAGCCTGATATCAGATCGTGGTAAAGACGTCTTCGTGTAGTTGCAGAGACACTTTTGGCAGGCCTGTCTTCAGTTGTGACAGGGGATAATGAAGTGCCTGGGCAGTGAGTACCGTTTTTTTGCTGGCTATTGCATTGATCGGAAAGATTGCATACTTTGGAAACATGTTATTTAAGACTTCACCTCGCAGTTGACTCGGTCTATAATCGCCCTTGATCTGGTGTGGGCGCTTAACTGTCCCGAGTGTCCTGCACAAGTCTTTATGAAAACACGCTGTTAAACATGTACGGCAGATGAATATCGCCGAGCCTCTTTCAGCATCGTGTTTTCGTGACTCAACTGTCTGTCCCGACATCCTGGAGATACTCATGTCCCTGTTGACTGATTTCATGCAGAAAGAGCAAGAGCTCAAGAAACTTCAAGAGCAGCTGGAAAGCCTGCGCAATGATGACCGTCTGAAGAACGAACTCGAATTCAAGGACAAGCTGGACGCGCTGATGGGCGAGTACGGCAAGTCCACTCGTGACGTCATCACCCTGCTGGACCCGAAAGCGTCCCAGGCGCCGGCTGCTGCTGCACCGGAAAGCAAGACCGGTGGCGTGCGTCGCAAGCGCAAGCTGAAGGTCTACAAGAACCCGCACACCGGTGAAGTCATCGAGACGCGTGGTGGCAACCACAAGCAGCTGAAAGAGTGGAAGGAAGAGCACGGTGCGGAAACCGTCGAATCCTGGCTCGAGCGCACTGAAAGCTGAGCACTGGCTTTATTGCCAGCTAGCTGATGCTGCCAGACATGAAAAAGCCCCGCGATTGCGGGGCTTTTTCATGTCTGGCGTTTGACTGACGCTAGACGACGAACTCCCTCTTTTGAGAAGGCCTTGAGCAGACCGATAGGGCGCTTTCCCGTGAGACTCGCTGTGAGATTACAGCGTCAGAAAGCGCCACTATCGGCAGCCGTCATGCCTGAGGGCTACCTCGAGGGCTATCAGCTATCACGCTGATTGAGGTCCACCAGGCGACCGATGGCGAGAATCTTGCCCGTCGGTTTGCCGGTCGGCGAACCGCCTTCTGGCTCCAGTGTCATCTCCAGCAGCTGGCCCGGGCTCATGCTGCCGATCTGCTCGGCGCTGAGTTCGATGCCCGCAATCGGGTCGACCAGCCCCAGTGAGCGCGGCCCTTCTTGCGGGTCGGTCAGGGTCCACAGTTCGATGGCGCGATCCGTCGGGCGCTCGATGGAGACCTTCGGTGTCAGCTGCAGGCCACCGCCGGGCGTGACATTGGCCACCCAGGTCGGCGTGCCCGGATCTTCCAGTGTCTGCAGAATAGCGACCATGCGTTGCGCGTCGCCGTCAGGCGCCTGGGTAGCCATCTCCGGTGATGTGCCTTCCAGCGGCGCGCTGGGAGAGAAGGGCCCCATCTGCATGACCAGCGCCAGGGCGAGACCTGCCCCCAGACCCAGTCCGAGGCCACCGCCGAGCCAGCGCAGTAGCCAGGGCGCCTTGGTAGAGGTGCTTGCCTGATCTGCGTCATGTCGAGCGGCGTCATCGCGGGTGGCGGAGGACTGCTTGAGGCGCACCAGGCTGGCGTCGATGCGCTTCCATAGTGAGTCGGAAGCGGGCTCCGGCGGTAGGCGATCACTCACGCTCAGCCAATGTTGCTGCCAGCGCAGGGCCATGCGTGCGGCATTGTCATCGCGCTCGATCCAGGCGCGCACTTCGGCCTCGCGCTCAGGGTCCAGCAGCCCGAGGGCATGCTCACCCAGCAGCAGGTTCTGTTCTTCGGGAGATTCGGGAATCAGGGGGCTATTCATCGTGACAGGCACTCCTGCAGTAGCTTGAGACCGGCGCGGATGCGTCCCTTGATGGTGCCAAGCGGTGCGCTCAGCTTCTCGGCGATCTGTTCGTGTGTCAGTCCCTTGAAGAAGGCCAGCAGAATGGGCTCGCGTCGCGGCACTTCCAGCTCACCCAGGCAGTCGCTCAACTGGTGCGCCGTCTGGCTGTCATCGGCCGCGGTTTCCGGGTTGGCGAGCAGATCGGCCAGCGTGTCGAGTGCATCGCTGTCGCCGCGAGGCGTCCGCCCCTGGGCGCGCAGTTGATCCAGGGCGCGATAGCGCAGGATGGTAAACAGCCAGGCGCGACCATTGCCGAGTTCACGGCGATACTGGCCCGCGTTGGACCACAGCTTGATGAAGGCGTCATGGACGGTATCTTCCGCTTGGTCGCGGCTGTTCAACAGGCGCATGGCGAGCGCCAGCATGCGGCCCGATTCAAGATCATAGAGGCTGCGGAACGCGGCCTCGTCTCCGCGTGCACAGGCTTCTATCGCACTGGCGTGGTCAAAGCTTTCCGCGTCTGGCGGACTGACTGACGGCTTCTGTGCTGGCATGGGGCGGCCGGCTCCTTTGGCAGGGGGTCCATTGATCAGCTGACGGTAAGTGCACCGCCGGGGAATGGCAAGTTGCATGATAGAGGCCTTTGTTCGGGAAAGAATCAACGCCCGTGACGATCGGGATGGCGGTGCGTCAATTGCGGGGGGATAGTCAGGTAACGTCCCGCTTCCCGCCTTGGATGTTCGCGTCCGGTTTTCAGACGTGTCTGGGCGTGGCGTCAGTCAGTCACTTCACATCCGATGGGAAAAGCGCGGCGCGGCTGCATTGCTGCTCGCGCGGTGAGTCCGCATAATGGCCGGCATGACAGCCTGGGAGGCGTGATGAAGCAGCAATTCAATACGATCGGCGTGATTGGCCGACTGGGTAGTGCCCAGGTGGTGGATACGCTCAAGCGCTTGATTCGCTTTCTGGATTCCCGTGGCCTGGCCATGGTGATTGAGGAACGCACGGCCACGCTGCTGCTGGACCACGGTCTGCAGGTGGCCAGCCGCCGTCAGATGGGCGAGCAGTGTGATCTGGTGATCGTGGTCGGCGGCGATGGCAGCCTGCTGGGCGCCGCGCGCGCGCTGTGCCGCAGCGGCACGCCCGTGCTCGGCGTCAATCGTGGGCGACTCGGCTTTCTGACCGACATTCGCCCCGATGAGCTCGAGGAGAAGGTGGCCGAGGTGCTGGGCGGTGACTATCTCAGCGAGCAACGCTTCCTGCTCGAGGCCGAGGTCTACCGCGAAGGCGAGCGCATCGGGGCGGCCGATGGCCTCAATGACGTGGTGCTGCACCCCGGCAAGGCGGCGCGCATGATCGAGTTCGAGCTGTTCATCGATGGCCAGTTCGTCTACTCCCAGCGCTCGGATGGCTTGATCGTCGCCACGCCGACCGGCTCGACCGCCTATGCGCTGTCCGGTGGCGGCCCCATCGTGCATCCGCGTCTCGAGGCGATCACCCTGGTGCCGATGTTCCCGCATACCCTTTCCAGTCGTCCGATCGTGATCGATGCGGCCAGCGAGATCATCCTGCATATCAGTGCCAGCAACTCGACCTACCCGCATATCAGCTGCGATGGCCAGACCCAGGTGGTGGCCAAGCCCGGGGATGTGCTCAAGATCCGGCGCAAGAGTGAGCGTCTGACGCTGATTCATCCGCTGGAGCACAACTATTTCGAGATCTGTCGCACCAAGCTCGGTTGGAGCAATCGCCTCGGCGAATGACCTCAAGGCTCACAGCATGCAAGCATTCGTGGCGCCACAGGATGGCTATGACCTTATCGGCGATGTACACGGCTGCGGCGCCACTCTGGCGACGTTGCTGGAGACGCTTGGCTATCACATCGTCGATGGCGTCTATCGCCACCCGACCCGCAAGGTCATCTTTCTCGGCGATATCATCGATCGTGGCCCGCGCATCCGCCTGGCGGTGCAGCTGGCCAGCAGCATGGTCAATGCCGGCGAAGCGCTGATCGTGATGGGCAATCACGAATACAACGCCCTGGCGTATTGTCGGCGCGCACGCCCGCGTGCGGGCGGCGAGCATCGTGATTTCCTGCGCTCGCATACCTCACGTCATAACCGCATCATCCGCGAGACGCTTGATCAATATCAGCATCATCCCGATGAGTGGGACGAGGCGCTGCGCTGGTTCATGCGCATGCCGCTGTGTCTGGAGCTTCCGCCGCTGGCCCCCGGCCAGAGCGGGCTGCGCGTGGTGCACGCCTGCTGGGACGAGCCACTGGTGCGTACCTTCCTGGAGCGCTACCCCGATGGCTGCATCGATGAAGACTTCCTGCATGAGTCCATCGAGCACGACAGCTTCGCCTATCGCGTGCTGGACCGCATGACGCGCGGCGCGAATCTGCGCTTGCCGGAAGGGGTCGAAATCCATTCCGGCGATGGTTTCACGCGCCGAAGCTTCCGCACGCACTTCTGGGCACGTGAGCCCCGCACCTACGGCGATGTGGTCTTTCAGCCCGACAACCTGCCCGGCGAGCTGGAATCGCGCTGGTTGAGCGAGCAGGAGCTGGCCAATCTGCCTTATTACGGACCAGAGCAGCCGCCCCTGTTCCTCGGGCACTACTGGTGCGAGGGCTTGCCGGCGCTGCCGGCCCCCAACATCGCCTGCCTGGATTACAGCGCGGTCAAGTTCGGACGCCTGGTGGCATATCGCTTCAGTGGTGAAGCCACGCTGGATGCTGCCAACTTCGTCTGGGTGCCGGTACCGCGTGAGCCCTCCCGACGCCCCGTGCCGGAAGAGCTGTCCCGCGACACCCTGTCGAACCAGTCATTCGCCAATGGCGCCAGTCAATAGGACTGGTCATTGGCACTGGTCAGTAGCACTGGCCATTGGCACTGGTCATTGGTACGCCCCAATAGTGTCAGTGATGCTGGTGGTGAATGACGATTGTTTTTTACAATCACGTGTCAGTGAACCAAAGCCAGATTGCGCACTCTGAGTAAGTGTTCCCTTGAATGATCCTTGCTCAGTCCGGTGCCCCCCACCGGGCTTTTTTTATGTCTGTCACAAAGGCCAGACGCCTGCGGCGCTGTGGTAGATTTTCACAGGCTGGTCTGACTTCTCCTTGTTTATCAACGTGTACTGAGTCTGTTCAGTCGCGTGTCATCTTCAGAGGCATAGCATGTTCAAGGTTCTGACGCTGCCCGAATCCTTCGACAGCCGCCCCCTGCGCGAAGCCCTGTGGGCCGAGAAGATCGGTCACCAGATCACCCTGAGCCAGGCTCGCCCGACAGAGGCTGCGTCTGGCGACGATGCCGAGAGCCACGAGGGCGGCCAGGAGCTGTGGCTGGCTGACCCCGAGCAGCTGCCGCGCGTCATCGCGATGCTCGAGCGCCAGTCACGCGGTGAACCGCTGCGGGACGCCTCCGCAGGCGCCGCGACGCGTGGCGGCGGCAGTTCTCAGTCCGTCATCGCCCTGATGCGCCAGACGCCGTTGACCTGGCTGGTCGGTCTGGCCTGCTGCGTCACCGTGCTGTTCCAGTATGCGCTGGGCCAGGCGGCGGTATTCGAGTGGCTGGCCATCGTGCCCTTCGAGCTTGTCGGCAGTCAGCACATCGCGCCCGAGCCGCTGTCCGTGACGCTGGCGGGGGAGTGGTGGCGGCTCTGGTCGCCGTCATTGATGCACTTCGGGGTACTGCACCTGGTGTTCAACCTGCTGTGGCTGTGGGTGTTCGGGCGCCAGATCGAGGCCATCGATGGCGGTTGGCGCTTCGCGCTGGTCGTGGTGTTGAGCGGCGTGGCGGCCAATCTGGCGCAATACGTCACCGGCAGCGTGTTGTTCGGTGGGCTGTCGGGGATCGACTTCGCCGTGATCGGCTATGTCTTCATCGCCGCACGCCGCCGCCCGGCGCTGGGCTATCAGATGCAGCGCTCGCTGATGATCTTCATGCTGATCTATCTGGTGCTGTGCATGACGCCGCTCTCGAGTGCCATCGGCCTGGGCGCCATCGCCAACGAGGCGCATCTTGGCGGCCTGCTGACCGGTCTGCTGCTGGGCTGGCTGCTTCCCAGGCGCAGCGCAGCCTGAGCCTGGGCGGTTCGGCCCCGGGGATGCCACTGCCGGAAATGACACTGCGCGAAACGACAATGCTAGAATGGCGGCCATCCCCAGTGACTCCGATGGTCCGCCTTCGGCAGTCGTGGACCCGTATCAGGAGAGTATGTGATGAGCAACATGTCCTTTGACGGCATGGTCGAGCAGATGACGCCGACCATCTACGAGAGCCTCAAGCAGTCCATGCAGCTGCGCAAATGGCCGGATGGCCGCGTGCTGACCCAAGAGCAGGTCGAGCTGTGCATGGAAGCCGTCATCAAGTACGAAGCGCACAACAACGTGCCTGCCGAGTCGCGTGTCGGCTTCATCGACAACGGCACCTGTGGGCCGCGTGATGACGACAGCGCCGCAAGCGATGAGCCGGAGCAGATCAAGTGGGTCAACTGACGCTGGATGATGCCCTGAGTGCGGATGAAACCTCCGGCACGGCTCAGGAAGCCAGTGCTCAGGATGCGGCGCCCATCACGCTGAGTGGCAACCTCCACAAGATGTCCATCGTGCCCGCCGGTGAGGCGCTTGCGATCGATACCTCGTTTGATGCGCCGTCGGTCATGCGCGAGCCGCTGGCGGCCAACTATGGTCTGCGTCTGGGCGAGATTACCCAGCCGCTGAATGCCTATATCGGCCACAAGGTGCGTTTGAGCTTCACCGGTCAGATCCACTGCAGCCATTGCGGTCGCAAGACCAAGAAGAGCTTCGCGCAGGGGCATTGCTATCCGTGCTTTCGCAAGCTGCCGCAGTGCGATGGCTGCATCATGAAGCCGGAGACCTGCCACTACGCCGAAGGCACCTGCCGTGATCCGCAGTGGGGTGAGGAGCACTGCTTCCAGCCGCATATCGTCTATCTGGCCAACTCCTCCGGCCTCAAGGTCGGCATCACGCGCAAGACCCAGATGCCGACGCGCTGGTTCGATCAGGGTGCCATCCAGGCGCTGCCCATCGTCGAGGTGTCCAATCGCCTGCAGTCGGGGCTGGTCGAGGTGCTGTTCAAGCAGGCGCTGAACGACCGCACCAACTGGCGTGCGATGCTCAAGGGCGATGTGGCCGAGCTGGACCTGGAAGCCGAGCGGGATGCCTTGCTGGCCCAGATGTCAGAGGGCCTGGCGGCGCTTCAGGCGCATTGCGGCGAAGGCGCCATCCGGGTGCTGGACACCACGGCGCTGGCCTTCGAGTTTCCGGTGCGCACCGCGCCGACCAAGGTCACCTCGTTCAACTTCGACAAGACGCCAGTGGTGGAAGGCGTACTCGAAGGGCTCAAGGGCCAGTATCTGATTCTCGACAGCGGCGTGATCAATCTGCGCAAGTTCACCGGCTATGAGATCGAGGCCCAGCTCGGCGAGCAATGAGCCGCGGCTGAGCCATAGCCAAGAGCTCAGCACCGCACACACGACAGCGCCCACGCTCCGTCACGGAGGGTGGGCGCTGTCGTTTCAGTGCTTATTGTTTCTGGTTTCTGGTTTCTGGTTTCTGGTTTCTGGTTTCTGGTTTCTGGTTTCTGGTTTCTCGCTGCTTGCTACAGGCTTGCAGACTCGGGGCGTGTCAGCCCAGCACGGGCTGGCGGCGCGCCTGCATGCGGGCCAGAAATACCTGCATCACGCGCCGGTAGAGCTCGCGTCCCAGCACCACATCCTCGACGCCGGCATCCAGATTCGGGTTGTCGTTGACCTCGATGACCACCACGCGGTCCTCCAGCTGTTTCAAGTCGACGCCGTAGAGACCGTCGCCGATCAGGCGGGTCGCTTTCAGGGCCGCCTTGATCACGGCCGCTGGCACCTCGCTCGGGTCGACCGTCGCGAAGCCGCCGGAGCGAGTACGCGCGCCGCTGTGGTCGTAGATCTGCCAATGGCCACGTGCCATGTAGTAACGGCTGGCGAACAGCAGCTTGCCGTCGAGCACGCCGATGCGCCAGTCGAACTCGGTTGGTAGCCACTCCTGCAACAGCAGCAGGGCGGAGTCATGGAACAGCCGCTCGGCTTCGCGCACCAGTGTCTCGGGGCCATCGATCTTGACGATGCCGCGGGAGAAGGCGCCATCCGGCACCTTCATCACCAGCGGGTAGCGCATGTGCTGACCGCGCTCGGCCAGCTGGCGCAGTTCGCCCCGATGGATCAGGCGACCCTGCGGGGCACTCAAGCCGCGTGCCTTGAGAAGCTCATGCAGAAAGACCTTGTTGGTACAGCGCAGGATCGACTGGCTGTCATCGATCACCACCAGCCCTTCGTGCTCGGCACGCTTGGCCATGCGATAGGTGTGGTGATCCAGACTGGTCGTCTCGCGGATGAACAGGCCATCGAACTCGGCCAGACGGCCTTCATCGCGCCGGGTGATCAGGCTGACATCGATGCCCAGGCGCCGGCCTTCGCGGATGAAATGCTTGAGCGCGGTGCGGTTCGACGGCGGCAGCGCCTCGTCCGGGTCGACCAGCATGGCGAGGTCGAAGCGGTAATGGCGGCGTGCCTTGGGCGTGCGCCACACCTTGCGCGAATGGCGATTGAGCGCCTGGGCGAAGCGGTCTTCATCCGCCGCTGCCAGGTGGCTCAGGGATTGCGGGCGCACCCGCTTGAGCACCCAATGATCGCCACGGTCTTCAAGACGCACCTCCAGCAGCGGGCAGGGCAGGCGCTCGAACAGCTTGCGTGCGAGACGCGCAAGCGCGGGGTCTGCGCTCTCGCCGAAGGTCAGCAGCAGGTCGAGGCGTGGCGGCTTGCCAGCTCCATGCGTCACGCCTTGCGGGGCGGGCAGGGCGCCCTTGCGTGTCAGTTCCTCGAGCAGCACGCGGATGCCGCCCAGTTCCATGTCGATCAGTGACTTGCGTGACAGCTGATTGAGGGTCTCCACCGACGGCAGCGCCTTCTGGCCGCGCGCCTGGGCCAGCAACGAGACGTAATAGCCGATGCCTAGGTAATCCAGCCCGCCGCACAGGTTGATCACGTGGGTGGCGGGCTGCGGCGCATCGTCGGCGCGCTGGGCTGGCGCATCGCTTGAGAGTTCGGAAAGAAAGTCATGGGCGCTGATGACATCATCACTGGGATAGAAGGCGCGCCAGTCAGAAACACGGTCAACCACGATACGCAGGCGGGACATTGCGAAGCCTCGCAAGGCGGGCACCGAAGCGGTGCCGAATGCGCGCATCATGAGAAACAATCCCCGTCATCGCAATAGGCTGGAAAGTGAAATAATTTCATGCAAAGAGACCAAGACAAGACGCGTCTGCATGCCCAGAATGCAGCGCATTGCTACTGCCCCGCGACACGCTGATCCTCGGACGGCGTCAGGGCGCTGACAGGCGGGAGAGCCTGCACCATGACCCCCATTCTGCGCCCGGCCATCCGGGCCGATCTCGACGCTCTGGTAGAGCTCGAGGAAGTCAGTTTCGACAGCGACTGGTTCAGTCGTCGTCAGCTGTCCCATCTGATTCTGCGTGCCCATGCCCGTACCCTGGTGATCATCCAGCCCGATGACGATGTCATCCCGGCCGCACCAGCGGTAGACGATGTGATGGCCGCGCTGTGGCCAGCCGGTAGCGTCGAGCGCGATGACGCCACGCCGCTGCGCAGCGTGCTCGGCTACGGCACCGTGCTGTTTCGGCGCAATTCACGCCGGGCGCGACTCTACTCCTTCTGCCTGCATCCGGAATCGCGTGGCCGCGGCCTTGCCCAGCGCATGCTCACATCGCTTGAGCAGCTGGCTATCGCGCAGGGCTGTACGCAGTTCGATCTTGAGGTGCACACCGGCAATGGCGCGGCGATCGCGCTCTACGAGCGTCACGGCTTCGAGAAGTGTGGTCGCCTGCGCGATTACTATGCCGACGGGGCCGCCGCCTGGAAGATGCGCAAGGCGCTGACGCTGGATTCACCGGTGCCGGTGGCTGAGGAACTCGCGGCCGGTGATGCCGGTGAAGCGCACCCGGGGTCGCCCCCAACGGTGAATGCCGGCGCCGCCTGAGCCAGGGGCATGGCGCGCGTGGCCCCCATGGGCTAGGATGCGCTGTTTATTCTTCATGGCTTCAAAGGAATCGCTCCCATGCCGTCATTCGATATTGTCTCCGAACTCGACAAGCACGAAGTTCAGAATGCCGTCGATCAGGCCAATCGCGAACTCGCGACGCGCTTTGACTTCAAGGGCGTGACTGCCAGCTTCGAACTCGAGAAGGAAGAGAACGTCAATCTGGAAGCCGACGCCGACTTCCAGCTGCGTCAGATGATCGAACTGCTCAAGGGCCGTCTGATCGCGCGCGGCATCGATGTGCGCTGCCTGGAAGAGAAGGACGCCGACACCGCTGGCGTGCGTGCCCGTCAGCAGCTGGTGCTGCGTCAGGGGCTGGACCAGCCGACCGCCAAGAAGATCGTCAAGGCGCTCAAGGATGCCAAGCTCAAGGTCCAGGCACAGATCCAGGGCGAGAAGGTCCGCGTCACCGGCAAGAAGCGTGACGACCTGCAGGGTGCCATGGCGCTGCTCAAGGGTGATGAGAGCCTCGAGCTGCCGCTGCAGTTCAACAACTTCCGCGACTGATCCAGCGCGCAAGTGACTGGCGATCGCCATTCTCAGCACCGTTCGCTATCGGCGTGCGGTGCTGTCTTCGTTTGATTCGCTGATTTGCGGTGTCGTGAGAGTCACTGATTCGCATGTTCTCTGGATCAACAGATTCGCTTTGAAAGCGTCATGTCTCGTCGCTGGCGCTACGCTTGTCCAGCTCGGTGCTTCACTCGAGACGACCGGACGCGTCGCTTTCAAAGCGTTTCACCCTATTCGTACGTAATATCTGCGCCATGCGGGCCGCTTCGGCACCCGACAACGCGCAAAGAGAGGTTATATGTCTGCTCCGCTCGCTATCGGCCAGCGCAACACCCTGACGATCACCAAGCGGGTCGGCTTCGGCGTCTTCCTCGATGGTGGGGATCGCGGGGAAATCCTGCTGCCGACGCCCTTCATTCCGGCGGGGGCCGACATCGGTGACGAAGTCGAAGTCTTCGTCAGCCTGGATGATGAAGACCGCCTGCTGGCCACCACGCGCTATCCGCGTGCCATGGCCGGTGAATTCGCCGCGCTCAAGGTGGTCGAGGTCAATGACATCGGCACCTTCCTCGACAATGGCCTGGGCAAGGACCTGCTGCTGCCCTACGGCGAGCGCAAGCGTGAGCTCAAGGCCGGCCAGTTCGCCATGGTGCACGTCGGTCTCGACAAGCACAGTGACCGCATGGTCGCCTCGATGCGTCTGGATCGCTGGCTCGACAAGACTCCGGCTACCTACGCGGTGGGCCAGGAAGTCTCCGGTCTCGTCGCTGCGCGCACCGACCTGGGCATGAAGATCATCATCGACAACGCCCATTGGGGCCTGGTGCACCACGACCGTATCTTCACGCGTCTTCGCATCGGCAATCGTCTGCGTCTGTGGGTGTTGAAGAATGACGGCAACGGCAATGTCGATCTCACGCCGCAGGCGCCGGGTCCGGCTGGCCATCTGCAGCTGGCGGACCGCATTCTGGCCGCGCTGGAAGCCAGTCAGGGCGTGCTGCCGCTGGGTGACAAGAGCGAACCGGAAGCCATCAGTGAAGCTTTCGGTGCCAGCAAGGCCAACTTCAAGCGCGCCATCGGTCACCTGAAGCGCGAAGGCAAGGTCACGCTGGCGCCCACCGAGACGCGTCTGGTCAAGTAAGTCACTGCTGTCAGCCTGTGCTGCCACTGCCACCCTCGGGAGACCGACGGGTGGCAGTTTGCGTTTCAGGCTGCCGCATGGCACCAATGACAGCGTATCATGGGGGTATCTTGTGCTGAGTTGCCCCCAATCGCTCCTTCACTTTCGACAAGGAATGTCTGCATGACTGTCTCTGCTTCTGCTGCCTCCTCCGCTTCTGCTGGTTCGCCGCGTCTGTTGATTGCTCCTGACAGCTTCAAGGAAGCGCTGGCAGCCAGTGATGCCGCCGAAGCCATGGCGCGTGGTGTTCGCCGGGTACTGCCCGAGGCACAGATCGATCTCTGCCCGCTGGGGGATGGCGGTGAGGGCACGCTGGCGGCGTTGTTGGCGGCGGCCAGTGAAGCAGACCCCATCGAGGCGCGCAGCGCTCAGGTGCGTGATCCGCTCGGGCGTGACGTCACCGCCCAGTGGGGCTGGCAGCCGGGTAGCCGCACGGCCATCGTCGAGCTGGCCGAAGCCAGTGGTCTGCATCTGGTCAGCCCTGATGAGCGCGACGCGCGTGTCGCCGACACGCATGGCGTGGGTGAGCTGATCCTGGCGGCGCTGGACGCCGGTGCCGAGCGACTGATCGTCACCCTGGGCGGCAGTGCCACCAACGATGGCGGCAGCGGCATGCTGCGCGCGCTCGGGCTGCGTCTGCTCGACGCTGATGGCAATGAGCTGCCCGCAGGTGGCGCGGCCCTCGCGCGTTTAGCGAGCCTGGACGTCAGTGCGCTGGACCCACGCCTGGCCGATCTCAAGGTGTCTGCCGCAGTCGATGTCGACAACCCCCTGTGTGGTCCGCGCGGCGCGAGCGCCGTGTTCGGCCCGCAGAAGGGCGCCGATGCCGCGGTGGTCGAGGAACTGGATGCGGCACTGGGCCACTTCGCGCGCCTGAGCGCGGAAGTGCTGGGCGCAGACCAGCAGCAGTTGGCCGGTGCAGGGGCCGCAGGCGGCATGGGCTACGCGGTGGCGGCCTGGTTGAATGGTGAGTTGCGCCCGGGCATCGAGTTGGTGATGGAGCGCCTCAACGTGAGCGAGCGTCTGGCGGGCTGTGATCTGCTGATCACCGGGGAAGGCGGTCTGGATGGCCAGAGCCTGGGCGGCAAGACCCCCATCGGTGCGGCGCGAGCCGCGCGAGCCGCCGGGGTTCCCGCCATCGTGTTGGCGGGGCGACTGGCCGAGGGCTGGCAAGCCGCCCATGATGAGGGGGTCAGTGCCGTCTTCACGCTGTGTGACAGTGCGATGCCGCTTGAGCAGGCGCTGGCACGCACCTCGGAGCTGCTGGCTGACCGCTGCGAGGCCATCATGCGTCTCTGGCAGTTGGCGCAGCGCGGCTGAACGCAGCCCGGCTGAACGCAGCCCGGCTGATCGCAGCCCGACTGACCGCAGCTAAACCACGCCCGGCTCGACGGATCGCGGCGTCGAATCCGGCCGCAGACAGCGGCCCACGGCCCCCATGGCGGGGGGGCGTGGCCTTTCGCGATATCGGCAAGCCCGTTACCATGCACGCAGTTGCTATCAGGCGGATAGTCAGAAAGTACTTTTCCCATGAACGACTTGGCGTTTGACTGGTAGCAGGAAGCACACGGTGTGTGACCGCAGGTGGTGAGGAACCGACATGATGATCTTTCGGCGCATGAAGCGTATCTGCTGGCTTGGCCTGGCCTGGTTGTTCTTCGGCATCGGCTTCGCTGGCATGTTTCTGCCGCTGCTGCCCACCACCGTCTTCATGCTGCTGGCGCTGGCCTGTGCCAGCCGAGGTTCACCGCGCTTTGCACGCTATATCCGGGAACACCCCCAGATCGGGCCGACGCTGGTGGCCTGGGAGCGCGAACGCGCCATTCCGCTGCGCGCGCGCATCATGGCGGTCAGCATGCTGGCCGTCTCGATGCTGATCATCCTGTTCACCGTCTCAGTGCTAGCCGTCAAGGTCTCGCTGCTGGTCTTCCTGTCGCTGCTGGCACTCTGGCTGGCCACGCGCCCGGAGCCCAAGGGCGAGGGGGCAAACTTGGCCGTCAGTGGCGAATCCCTTCCGCGCGAATGAGCGCTTCATCGCGGGCAGGTGAGGTGTCTGCTCCCTCGCTGTCCGCTGTCTTCCTGCCGTGAGGAGTCCTCTCCCGCGGCGCTGATTGCGGAGTCTTTGATGTCACAACCTGCAGCGATTCATCTTGCCGATTATCAGGCACCCGCCTGGCGTGTGCTGGACACCCGCCTGACGTTTGATCTGGCACCGTCAGCGACCCGTGTGACGACCGTGCTGACCCTCGAGGCCAATCCCGATGCCGCCGTGGGCAGTGATGCCACGCCGCCGCTGGTGCTCAATGGCGAGCATCTGACGCTTGAGTCCGTGCGTGTCGATGGGCGAGCGCTCGCCAGTGATGAATACAAGCTCGACGAGACTCACCTGACCTTGGCCGGCCTGCCGGCCAACTGTGAGCTCGAGACGGTGGTGGTGATCGATCCGGCCGCGAATACCGCGCTGGAAGGGCTTTATGTGTCCTCGGGCATGTTCTGCACCCAGTGCGAGGCCGAAGGCTTCCGTCGCATCACCTACTACCCGGACCGCCCGGACGTGATGTCGGTGTTCACCACCACCATCATCGCCGACAAGGACAGCTACCCGATCCTGCTCTCCAACGGCAATCCCATCGAGCGTGGCGAGCGCGAGGGCGGTCGTCACTTCGTCACCTGGCAGGACCCGCATCCCAAGCCGTGCTATCTGTTCGCGCTGGTGGCGGGAGACCTGGTCAAGCATGACGACAGCTTCACCACCATGAGTGGCCGTGACGTCGCTCTGGAAATCTGGGTCGAGCCGGAAAATCTCGACAAGACCCAGCACGCCATGAACTCCCTCAAGGCCTCCATGAAGTGGGACGAGGAAGTCTACGGTCGCGAATATGACCTCGACATCTTCATGATCGTCGCGGTCAACGACTTCAACATGGGCGCGATGGAGAACAAGGGCCTCAACATCTTCAACAGCGCCTGCGTGCTGGCCAACCCCGATACCACCACCGACGCCGCCTTCCAGCGCGTCGAAGGGGTGGTCGCGCATGAGTACTTCCACAACTGGTCGGGCAACCGCGTCACCTGCCGTGACTGGTTCCAGCTGTCCCTGAAGGAAGGCTTCACCGTCTATCGCGACCAGACCTTCTCCGCCGACATGAACTCGGCGCCGGTCAAGCGTATCGAAGACGTCGCCATGCTGCGTACCGCGCAGTTCGCCGAAGATGCCGGCCCCACCGCACATCCGGTGCGCCCGGCGTCCTATATCGAGATTTCCAACTTCTACACCCTGACCATCTACGAGAAGGGTTCCGAAGTGGTGCGCATGGTCGCCAACCTGCTCGGGGAAGAGGCCTTCCGTCGTGGCAGTGACCTCTACTTCGCGCGCAACGATGGCAGCGCCGCCACCATCGAGGACTTCATCAGCGCGATGAGCGAAGCCTCCGGTCGCGACTTCAGCCAGTTCATGCGCTGGTACTCACAGGCCGGAACGCCGAACATCGCCGCCAGCGGCACCTTCGATGCCCAGGCAGGCACCTATTCCCTCACGCTGCGTCAGTCCACGCCGCCGTCACCGGGGCAGGCGGAGAAGCTGCCGCTGGTGATTCCGGTGCGCATGGGGCTGGTCGGCGCCGATGGCAGCGATCTGGCGCTGACCCTCGACGGCGAAGCGCTGGGCACGGAAACCGTGCTGGAGCTGACCGAAGCCGAGCAGACCTTCGTCTTCACCGGCCTTGCCGGCGATGCCGAGCCGGTGCCGTCGCTGCTGCGTGGCTTCTCGGCGCCGGTCAAGCTGGCCTTTGACTACAGCCGTGAGCAGCTGGCCTTCCTGATGCAGCACGACAGCGATGGCTTCAACCGCTGGGATGCCGGTCAGCGTCTGGCCATGGCAGCGCTTGAAGACCTGATGGCGGCCTGGCAGCGTGGCGAGCAGGAGGCCCAGCTGGATGAGCGCCTGCTGGCCGCCTATCGCTTCCTGCTCCAGAGCGAGGCTTCCGATCGTGCGGTGCTGGCCGAGATGCTGACGCTGCCCTCGGAGGCCTATATCGCCGAGCAGCAGAGTGTCGTCGATGTCGATGCCATCCACTGGGCGCGCAAGACCACCAAGGCGCAGCTGGCCAGTGCGCTGCGCGACGACTTCGTGGCGCTCTATCACGCCAATGCGCAGCAGGGCGACTACGTGCCGACCTTCGAGCAGATGGCGCGTCGCAGCCTCAAGAATGCCGCGCTCAGCTATCTGATGAGCATCGAAGACGAGGAGGGCGTGCGCCTGGCCCAGGCCCAGCTGGCGGCGGCCCACAACATGACTGACGTGCGTGCCGCGCTGACGATGCTGGTGCACTCCTCACGCACCGATCTGGGTGACCCGGCGCTCAAGTCCTTCGCCGAGCGCTGGTCGCATGATCCGCTGGTGATGGACCAGTGGTTCTCGATCCAGGTCACGCGTCCGCAGGCCGATGTGCTGGACCGCGTGCGCTTCCTGATGGAGCACCCGGCCTTCTCGTTGACCAACCCCAACAAGGTGCGTGCCTTGATCGGCGCCTTCGCCGGCCAGAACCGCGTCAACTTCCACCGTCTCGATGGCGAAGGCTATCGTCTGCTGGCGGATGTGGTCATCGAGCTCAATCGTCTGAATCCGGAAATCGCGGCGCGCATTATCACGCCGCTGACGCGTTACAAGCGTTTCGATGCCAAGCGTCAGGACTTGATGAAGGCAGAGCTTGAGCGTATCCGTGGCGAGAAGCTCTCGAACAACCTGTATGAAGTCGTGGAGAAGGCACTGGCCTGATCCGCTGAGCTGGCCCTTGAAGACAGACGGCAGTCATCGCGCGATGCGGTGACTGCCGCCGACATGAAAAAGCCCCTGCCAATCGGCAGGGGCTTTTTCATGTCACGCGCCTGGCGCAAGTCCCGTCAGGGCATCGCCTTCAAGACCATCGCGTATACGATCATTGCGTACACGGTCATCGCTTTCAGGGTCATCGCTTTCAGGGTCATCGCTTTCAGGGGCATCGCGCGTCAGGCAATCATCCAGCCCAGGAAGGTCAGGCCGATGAAGGTCATCAATAGCCCGCCGATGATGGAGCCTCTCAACAGTGACGTGATGCCCTTGAAGAGCAGGTAAAGTCCCAGAATCAATCCCAGCAGGCTGAACAGCGAAGTGCTGAGCCCCAGCTCACCAGTGAGGCCATTGAAGAATCCCGATAGGGCATCATCGAAGTTGGCGAAGAAACCGCCCAGACCTTCGACGATGAAGCGAATGGCAGCACCCAGTTGCGTGCCGATCCAGTTGAAGAAGTCTTCCATAACGCATGATGTCCAGACAGAAAAGAGGCCCCAGTGTGCCATGAAAGACGCGGATGCGCTGTCATCCGAGCTGATACTTGGCGGTGAATGCCTCGATCGCCATCGGCTTGTCCATCAGATAGCCCTGAAGGGCATCACAACCCATCTCCAGCAGCAGTTCGCGCTGTCTGGGGGTCTCGACGCCTTCCGCCACCACGCACATGCCCAGCTCACGCCCCAGCTGTACCATGAAGTTCACCATGCGGCGATTCATCTCGTCGTTCTCGAGATCATTGACGAAGCTGCGGTCGACCTTGAGCTCATCGAAGGGCAGGTGCTTGATGTAGGTCAGTGAGGAGAAACCGGTGCCGAAATCATCCAGCGACAGACGCAGGCCCAACGAGCGCAGTTCGTGCATGCGTGCCACCGTGGCGGGCATGTCGGTGGCGAAGACGTTTTCGGTCAGCTCCAGCTGCAGATATTGCGGGTCGAGCGTGTGCTGGCTGAGTGCCTTGGCGACATTGCCGACGTAGTGAGGGGAGTCCAGCTGCTTGACGCTGACATTGACCGACAGGTAGATCCTGGCGAAGACGGTGCCTTTCTGCCAGTCCTCCAGCAGCTTGCAGGCCTGCTCCAGTACCCAGTCGCCGAGGCTGTCGATCAGCTGGCTCTTCTCGGCCAGTGGAATGAATTCATAGGGCGAGATATTGCCGAGCTTGGCGTGTCGCCAGCGCAACAGGCACTCGGCGCCGACCAGCTTGAGTCCCCGATCGAATTGCGGCTGCAGTTCCACGTAGAGCTCTTCATTCTCGATGGCGCGGCGCAGGTCATTTTCCAGCTGCACGGCGCGCTCAAGCTCCACGCGCATGCTGGGATCAAAGCGGACGGTCTGATTGCGTCCGGCTTCCTTGGCGCGATACATCGCGATATCCGCGCGCCGGATGAGTTCCTCCGCACTCAGATGGCGATCATGGAACATGATGCTGCCCAGGCTCGCCGAGCTGTGATGTTGCAGTGGCTGCGCTTGCGGGCCTGAGAGCGAATACGGCTGGTTGAGCGCCTGCTGCAGGCGTTCCATCAGCTCATCCAGTTCGCGACAGGCAGTCTGCGGATCATGGCTCAGGGGCTGTACCAGGATGACGAACTCGTCCCCGCCGAAGCGCGCCACCAGGTCGCTGTCACGCACCGTGGAGCTCAGGCGGTGGGCCACCTCGATCAACAGATGGTCGCCGGTGGTATGCCCCAGCAGGTCGTTGATCTTCTTGAAGTGGTCCAGATCGATGAAGATGAGCGCGCCGTGGGTGCCACGGGCGTCGGTGATGATGATGGCCTGCTGCAGGCTGTCGATCAGCGTGGCTCGGTTGGCCAGCTTGGTCAGCGAGTCGAAGCGACTGTGCTGGTGCAGCAGGGCCTCTGATTCGACGATACGCGTGATATCGGTGATCGAGCCGATCATGCGCAACGGATTGCCTTCGCTGTCCCGCTCGATGACATCGCCCTTGTCGATCACCCAGACGACGTCGCCACCGCGGGTCAGCATGCGGTGGCGGTGATAGTAGGCCGTCTTGCCCGCCATGCAGTCCTGGATGGCGATCATCGTCTCGGGCTTGTCCTCGGGGTGCAGCAGGCTTGCGAATTCTTCCAGGCTGTTGCTGAGCTCGCTCTCCGGGATGCCCAGAATCTGTGACCAGCGGCGATTGTGCGTCACGGAACTGGTCAGGATATTCCAGTCCCAGAAGCCTTCCAGCGAGGTGTCATAGATGTGGTCGATCTGGCGGGTCTTGCGCTCATGCTCACGGACTTCAATGGTGATGTTGTGCGCCAGAACGGCGACCAGCGGCTGGCCGTGAATGTCATGGAAGGGCTACTTGATGGAGCGGAAGTGGTTGACCTCGCCGGTGGTGCCGTCGGTGGCATCCTCGAAGACCGTCTCGCGCTCGAACCTGCTGAGCACCTGCTCCACGCTGCGCCGAAAGAAGTGGCTCTGCTCGGTATTGCCGGTGTAATGGCTGTCATCACGTCCGACGATGTCCTCGCGTGAAGTGCCATAGAAGTCGGTCAGGGTGCGGTTGGCGTAGCGAAACAGCCCCTTGGCATCCTTGATGAACATGATGTCGGGGTGGGTGTCGACCAAGGTGCGTAAAAGGTGGTTCTCGGCTTCCAGTGCCTCGAGACGCGACGACATCTCCAGCAGGCGCGAGTGCAGGCTGCTGTCATCAGGCTGGCGGAAATCGTCGGAGCCTTCTGGGCGCGGATAGCGGCGATCCCCGGCATCGGAAGGTGCGGTCATGGCAGGTTCCTGAGGCGACGGTCTGTGCTCTCAGTCTACGTGGCCGCTCGGTTGAATAGGCGGGGAAGCGGGGTCCATGCTCAATCAACGATCACGCATGCAGCCCACGCTGCATGCCACGCAGGAAGTCTACGCAGGATCGGGGCTTTCGCCAGGCGCCTGGTGATCAAGTCCCAGTCATCAAGCCCCAGTCATCAAGCCCCTGATCATGAAGAAATCATCAAATCCTCGTGCCTGGCGGCGTTACAGATCGACCTTGTCCTTGTACTCGCAGAGGTCTTCGATGATGCAGCTGCCGCAGCGCGGCTTGCGTGCCACACAGGTGTAGCGGCCATGCAGGATCAGCCAGTGGTGGGCGTCGACCAGAAACTCCTTGGGCACATGGCGCATCAGCTTGTGCTCGACCTCCAGCACGTTCTTGCCCGGGGCGATGCGCGTGCGGTTGGAGACACGGAAGATGTGCGTGTCCACTGCCATGGTCGGCTGGCCGAAGGCGGTGTTGAGCACCACGTTGGCAGTCTTGCGGCCCACCCCGGGCAGCGCTTCCAGCGCCTCGCGGGTCTGCGGCACCTCACCACCATGCCGTTCGATCAGCATGCGGCAGGTCTTGATGACGTTCTCGGCCTTGGTGTTGAACAGGCCGATCGTCTTGATGTACCCCTTCAGGCCCTCGACACCCAGCGCGAGGATGCTCTCCGGCGTATTGGCGACCGGATACAGCTTCGCCGTGGCCTTGTTGACGCCCACATCCGTCGCCTGCGCCGACAGCAGCACCGCGATCAAAAGCTCGAAGGGCGTTGACCAGGCAAGCTCGGTGCGTGGCTCAGGATTCTCGTTGCGCAGGCGGGTGAAGATCTCGAGGCGTTTCTGGGCGTTCATGATATCTCGGCGGCGGCGGTAAGGGCTTGGGAGCAGGCGTCGTCGACACAGACTGTCAGCCAGCGGGCTGACAGCCTGTGTGAAAGGGGCTCAGGAGATGGTGCCGGTCACGCGTACACGACGCGACACCTTGGGCGCATCGGCGTTGGCTGCCTTGCGGCGCTGCTCGAGGCGCTCATCGATGGTCTTCTTGCCCGCGATGATCAGCCCCATGCAGAAGAAGGCGCCCGGCGGCAGCACCAGGAACAGGAAGGAGTAGTCCGGGAAGATCGTCAGCTGCCAGTCGGCGGCCATCGGCCCGACGAGCAGTTCCATGCCGGCAAACAGCGTGCCCTGGCCGAACAGCTCACGCATGCCACCCAGCAGCACCAGCACGGCCATGAACCCCAGCCCCATCATCAAGCCATCGGTGGCGGCCGGCAGCACGGGATGCTTGGCGGCGAAGGCATCGGCACGCCCGAGAATCGCGCAGTTGGTGACGATCAGCGGAATGAAGATGCCGAGAATCTGATAGAGCTCATAGGTGTAGGCCTTCATCAGCAGCTCGGCACAGGTCACGAACGAGGCGATGATCATCACGAAGGCCGGCAGGCGCACTGCAGAAGGCACCAGATTGCGGATCAGCGACACCGCCACGTTGGAGCCGATCAACACCAGCAGCGTGGCAAGCCCCAGCCCGATGGCGTTGACGACGCTGGCGGTGACGGCCAGCAGCGGACACAGGCCCAGCAGCTGTACCAGCGCCGGGTTGTTGTCCCACAGGCCGTCGCGGCTGATCTTGCCAAGCGAGATATCACTCATGAGGTTCGTCTCCGCCGTGTTCAGAAGGCGCTGATGGCGTGAGCGTGCCATCAGCGGTGGGAGCTTGCGTGTCTTGCTGGGCCCTGGCAGCGCGGCGGGTCGCGGTCAGCGTCTCGCTGTCCCCGGCCAGCAGTGCCGTGCGGTGCGCCATGAAGTAGATCAATGCCTGACGAACAGCACCCACCACGGCGCGCGGGGTGATGGTCGCACCGGTGAACTGGTCGAAATCACCGCCATCCTTGTTCACCTTCCATTCCACCGAGCTGAGCGTCTGGTCATCGAATTCGTGAATCCAGTCGGACTTGCGCGCTTCGATCTTGTCGCCCAGCCCCGGGGTCTCGGCGTGCTTGACGGCGCGCACTCCGGCCACGCTGCCATCGGCACGGATACCGACCAGCAGGCGGATGTCGCCGCTGTAACCCTTGCCGGTCACGACCGGCAGCAGCACCGCGACGGTCTTGCCATTTTTGGTGGCGCGCCAGCCGGTATCGGCGCTCTCCAGGCCCAGCACCTGAGAGGGCGGCAGGGCGAAGGCCGCGTCGAGCAGGTCATTGTCGTGCAGCGACGGCGGGATGATCTCGGCCAGCGCCGCGCTCTGGGCGGCACGCTCGTTGTCGGCGATGGTCTCGGCGGTGGTCATCTGGGTCACGGCGACGACGCCGGCGGTGACGACGGCGAAGACCGCCAGGCCCAGCGCGGCCCGCGCGATGGTGTGCTTCAGACCCTGCGCGGCCTGGGCTTGCTGTTCGGGCTGATCAGGCGTCAGGCTCATGCCTTGTCCTCCAGCTTGATGCCGCGACGGGCCTTCTTGTGACCATAGCTGCGTGGCTGGGTGTAGTAATCGATGAACGGCACGCTGAAGTTCATCAGCAGCACCGCGAAGGCGATGGCGTCAGGATAGGCGCCGAAGGTGCGAATCAGGTAGATCAGCACGCCGATGCCGACGCCGTAATAGAGCTTGCCCTTGTTGGAGGTCGCCGCCGTGACGGGGTCCGTGGCGATGAAGAAGGCGCCGAAGATCGCCGCACCGCACAGCAGGTGGAACAGGGGGCTGGCATGCTGCTCGCCATCCACGAAGGCGAAGATGGCGGAGATCACCGCTAGGCTGACCAGCATCGCCACCGGGATATGCCAGGTGATCAGGCGACGCGCCAGCAGCACCAGGCCGCCGAGGCCCCAGGCGATGGCCGTCTGCTGCCAGGCCAGCAGGTTGGCGGCGGGCAGCAGGCTCGGGTCTGCCCAGAACTCGCTGCTGGAAAGCTCGCCCTTGTTGCGGAAGGCGTCCAGCGGCGTGGCGCCGGTCAGGGCGTCTGGTGTGGCGATCACGCCGAAGAACTGCTGCAGGCTGTCAGCGAAGCCGAGTGCGAAGCCATCGGGGGATGACCAGCGCGACATCTCGACCGGGAAGGAGATCAGCAGCAGCGCATAGGCGACCATCGCCGGGTTGAACGGATTCTGGCCCAGGCCACCGTAGAGCTGCTTGGCGACCACGATGGCCGCGATTACGCCGGTCAGTACCAGCCACCAGGGCGCCAGCGGCGGCAACGATACTGCCAGCAGCACGCAGGTCACCAGCGCCGAATTGTCCTTGAGGAAGAAGCTGACCGGGCGGCCACGCAGCTTGAGCAGCAGCGCCTCGAGGGCGACACCCGCCAGACAGGCAAAGACGAGGTTGAACAGCACACCCCAGCCATAGTGCCAGCACAGCACGGCGATACCCGGCAGCGTCGCGGCCAGCACCCAGGCCATCACGCGCGAGGTGGCGGTTGGTCCGTGGGCATGGGGGGAGCTTGCATGCATCAGGCTCATGAGACGGTCAGATCCTTGCGGTAAATGGGCAATGACACGAGGCGTGCTTCAGGATGAGTCGCCATTGGCGCGGTAATTGGGCTCAGGTCACTCATTGGGCGTCCACCAGTGCCTGCACCTCGGCCAATGACTCGCGGGCGTGTTCCAGATTGCGGCGCGTGCGGTCGACCTTGGTCGCCAGGCGCTGACGGTTTTCGTCATCCGCCTCGCTCAATGCCGCCTCTGCCTTGCGGTGGGCTGCCTCGGCCGCCTTGACCGCGATGCTGACCTGCTTGTGACGCTTGGCAAGGTTCTCGGCGCGTGATGCCTCGATCTCGGCCTGAGAGAGTGTCACGTTGCTGGCCATGCTGCCGCGCCCGACAGAACCCGCAGCGGGCTTGGGCGCCTCGGGAATCAATTCGCCCGCACCCTTGGCGGCAGGCGTCGCGTCAGTGCTGCCAGCTTGCGCGCTGTTGAGGCGCACCTCGGCGGCACGCAGGTTCTCCTGGGCCGTGGCCAGCAGGGTCTGCAGGTCCTCGATATCGCCTTCGCCGCTCTCGCTGGCACGGGCCAGGGCCTTTTCGGCCTTCTTGACCGCGATATTGGCCGCGGCGCGCGCCGTCTTGAGTGCCTTGATATCGGCGCTGGGTGCCGCAGCTGCCGGTGCAGAAGCGTTGGCAGAAGAGCCAGCCGCAGCGCTTGCCACAGGGCTTTTATCAGCGCCAGCGGCGTCGGTTGCCGCTTTGAGATCGCCCTCAGCCTTGGCAAGGCGCGCCTTGGCATCCGTCACGCTGGTCTCGAGGGCGGGGATGTCGCCCTCACCGCTGTCTTGGGCGGTCTTGAGGGCCTTCTCGGCTTTCTTGACCGCGATATTGGCCGCGGCACGCGCCGTCTTGAGCGCCTTGAGATCGGCTGCCGGGGCAGCCGCGCCTGTCGCGGAAGCGCTGGCCGCCGCAGGGGCAGCTGACTCGCTGGCCTCGCTGGCAGCCTTGAGGTCGGCTTCGGCCTTGGCCAGTCGGGTCTTGGCCTCTGCCACGCTGGTCTCGAGGGCGGGAATATCGCCTTCACCGCTGTCCTGGGCGGTCTTGAGGGCCTTCTCGGCTTTCTTGACCGCGATATTGGCCGCGGCGCGCGCCGTCTTGAGTGCCTTGAGATCGGCGGCGGGGGCAGTCGCGCCGGTTGTCGCAGTGCTGGCTGTCGAAGCGCCGGCAGCCGCCGGGGCAGCTGACTCGCTTGCCTCGCTGGCGGCTTTGAGATCGCTCTCGGCGCTGGCAAGCTTGGTCTTGGCCGCGGTCACGTTGGCCTCGAGCTTTGCGATATCGCTCTCGGAGCTCTCACCGCCATCCTGCGCTGCCTTGAGGGCCTTCTCGGCCTTCTTGACGGCGATGTTGGCCGCGGCGCGCGCCGTCTTGAAGGCCTTGATGTCGGTGGCCGGTGCCGGCTGGGCAGCGGCGGCCGCTGTGGAGGCCGAGGTCGTGTCAGCGGCGGCGCTGGCATCGGCGCTGGCATCGGCGCTGGCGGCGGCGGACTTCTGTGCCGCCTGAGCGCGTTGCTGGCGCTTGGCTTCCTTCTCGGCTTCCTCGCGCGCCATGCGCGCCTGCTTGAATTCGAAGCGGTGACGCGCGCGTTCGGACTTGCGCGCCTCGTGCTGAGCGCTGCGAATCTCGCCCTTGGCGAAGCGGTAATACTGCACCAGCGGAATCTGGCTGGGACAGACATAGGAGCAGGCGCCGCATTCGATGCAGTCCGCCAGATTGTAGAGCTCGGCCTTGTCGAACTCGCGTGCCTTGGAGAACCAGTAGAGCTGCTGCGGCAGCAGCTCGGCCGGACAGGCCTGCTCGCACATGCCGCAACGGATGCACGGCTGCTCGACCGCCGGGGGCGGCAGTGACTCGGGGGAGGAGGCCAGCAGACAGTTGGTGGTCTTGATGATCGGCAGGGCGTCGCTCTCGAGCGTGAAGCCCATCATCGGCCCGCCCATCACCAGGCGTGCGATACCCGTCGGCGCCGGCGCCGCCAGACGCAGCAGGTCTGCGATGGAGGTGCCCAGGCGCGCCTCGACATTGTGCGGGTGCTGCAGCGCCTCACCGGTCAGGGTGACGACGCGCGAGATCATCGGCTCGCCGAAGCACACTGCACGCTGCACGGCGCGCACGGTGCCCGGGTTGTGCACCACCACACCGATATCGGCGGGCAGGCCACGGCTGGGTACTTCGCGGTCCGTCAGCAGCTTGATCAGCTGCTTCTCGCCACCGGAGGGATACTTGGTCGGTACCACCACGACTTCGAGGCGTGAATCCAGCGGCGGCAGGCGCTTGTCGGCGCGGCGGGCGCGAATCGCCTGTTCCAGCGCGATAACGGCCTCGGGCTTGTTGTCTTCGATGCCGATCAGGATGCACTCGGGGCCGATCAGGCTGGCGAGAATCTCGAGCCCTTCGATCAGCGCTTCCGGATGCGTGCGCATGGTCAGGTCATCGGCGGTGATGTAGGGTTCACACTCCGCCGCGTTCAGAATCAGGGTGTCGATGGCGTGGCGCTCACGCACCCGCGCCTTCACTGCCGAGGGGAAGCCGGCACCGCCCTGGCCGACCACACCGGCATCCTGCAGGCGCTGGATCAGGTCCTGGGCTTCCTGCTGACGCCAGTCGCGCCAGGCTTCCAGGCGCGCCCATTCATCGATCTCGCCGTCGCGCTCGATCACGATGCACAGGTCTTCCAGGCCTGAGACGTGGGGAATCTGGCGCGGCTCGATGGCGGTGACCACGCCGGTGATGCTGGCATGCACCGGGGCGGAGATCATGCCCTGGGCGCGGGCGATCAGTTCGCCCGTCTTGACGCGCTGGCCGATTTCCACCAGCGGCTGGGCGGGCGCGCCGATATGCTGGCTGAGCGGCAGCACCACCTCACGGGGCAGCGGGGCGGCCACCAGCGGGGCGCGGTTGGAGAGCGCCTTGTGCTCCGGCGGATGGATACCGCCGTGGAAGTCGAACACGCGCGGCGCGTCCTGGCCCTTCTGTGTGTGTTCCGCCTCCGCCGTGGCGGCGGAACGTGAGGAAGTCACCATGGATTTGAGTAACGACAGAACCATCAGGCGACATTCCTTGCAGATGTGGCAGTAGAATCGGCGGCATCGGTCACGATCAGATTGCCACTGAAGCGGGCATTGTCGCGGGTCGGGCCCGCCGGTTGCGGCCAGTGCCAGCTGCGCACGTCAGTGGCGACCGGCACCATGTCGATGCAATCGACCGGGCAGGGTTCGACACACAGGTCGCAGCCGGTGCATTCGTCGGCGATCACGGTATGCATGTGCTTGGCGGCACCGAGGATGGCATCGACAGGGCAGGCCTGGATGCACTTGGTGCAACCGATGCATTCGTCCTCGCGAATCACCGCCACCTTGGGCGTGTTGTCGCTGTCGCCATCCAGCGGCGTGGCCTCACGGCCCAGCAGGTCGGCCAGCGAGGCGATGGTGCTCTCGCCGCCCGGCGGGCACTTGTTGATCTCGTCGCCTTCGGCGATGGCCTGGGCGTAGGGCTTGCAGCCCGGATAGCCGCACTGGCCGCACTGGGTCTGCGGCAGCAGCTGGTCGATCTGCTCGACGATGGGGTCGCCCTCGACCTTGAAGGCCACGGCGGCAAAGCCGAGCAGACCGCCGAAGACGACGGCCATGGCCACCAGTGCGACGATGGCGGAGATCAGCGTATGGTCGTTGAAGAATTCGAGCATGTCAGATCTGCACCAGTCCGGAGAAGCCGAGGAAGGCCAGCGACATCAGGCTGGCGGTGATCATCGCGATGGCTGGGCCCTGGAAGGGACGCGGCACATCGGCGACGGCCAGACGCTCGCGCATGGCAGCGAACAGTACCAGTACCAGCGAGAAGCCGACGGCCGCGCCGAAGCCGTAGAGCGTGGCTTCCATGAAGCTGGAATTGCGGTTCAGGGTCAGCAGCGCCACGCCGAGTACCGCGCAGTTGGTGGTGATCAGCGGCAGGAAGATGCCCAGCACCTGATAGAGCAGCGGGCTGGTCTTCTTGACCACCATTTCGGTGAACTGTACCACCACGGCGATCACCATGATGAAGGCGATGGTGCGCAGGTACTCGAGCCCCAGCGGCGCGAGGATGAAGTGATAGGTCAGGTAGGCGCACATCGACGACAACGTGAGCACGAAGGTGGTGGCCAGCGACATGCCCATTGCGGACTCCAGCTTGTTGGAGACACCCATGAAGGGGCACAGGCCGAGGAACTGCACCAGTACGAAATTGTTGACCAGGATGGTGCTGATCAGGATAAGAAGGTATTCACTCATCAGGGGCGTCGCTCGGTCAGGGTGTTTCGAAGGCGCTTCCGTGCTCGCGGCATGCATTAACCGGCACTCGCAGGCGATCAGGGCTGTTGCTGCCGCAAGCTGTCAGGAAGCTGCAGGGCAGGGGATCGTCGAGCGCGGCGATATTATACGCAAGATGCTGCTGGCCGACAGCCTGTAGCGTGGCAAGCGAGGCATAGTGTTGCCAGCATGAGACGACCATTGTTTCGCGTTTTGCTTGGTTCTTGAAGTAATAAAGAAGAATTCCTTTATTACTATTATTGATTATGGCGTGATCAGCGACTTTCACGTCACTAGGGGTGGCACAAGGAGCGGGATATGCGCAGGACAGGAACACGCGGCCGTCGGCCGTTATGGGTCATCATCCTGGTGGTGGCGATGGCGGGTATCTCGCAGCTGACGGGCAATGGCAATTTCTCGCTCTCCCAGCTGTGGAATGACTTCCAGCCGCCGCAGGCCGAGGCGACGCAGGGGGAAGGCGCTTCCTCGGCGGACGAGAGCCGACTCAGGCGCGCCATCAGTGCCCAGCAGAGTGATGTGCAGGTGCGGGGCATGGGCGAGGTGACGCGTCTGCTCAGGGATGATCTCAAGGGCAGCCGTCATCAGAAGTTCCTGATCCGGGTCGCGGGCGGCACCACCATTCTGGTGGCGCACAACATCGATCTCGCGCCACGCATCGACAGTCTTCAGGTCGGTGATCGCATCGGCTTCTACGGGGAATATGAGTGGACCGACAAGGGCGGCGTGATCCACTGGACGCATCATGATCCCGGTGGCCGCCATGTGGATGGCTGGCTGGAGCATGCCGGTCGTCGCTACGAGTAGCCGTCCCGCTGGCCGGATGTGACGCATGAACGACAACGCCCCGCCAGAGAGTCTCTGGCGGGGCGTTGTGCTGAAGAGCCCTCAGCGTGGTATCGCAAAGAGCCCTCGGCGCATCATCAGTGGATCAAGTGACGCGCTGCCCCGGCTTGGCACCGGTGTGCGGCTCCAGCAGGTAGATGCCTTCGTCGTCACCGGCGGCCAGCACCATGCCCTCGGACACGCCGAAGCGCATCTTGCGCGGCGCCAGGTTGGCGACCATCACTGTCAGACGACCTTCCAGCGCTTCCGGCGCGTAGGCGGACTTGATGCCGGAGAACACGGTGCGTGTCTCGCCACCGATATCCAGCGTCAGCTTGAGCAGCTTGGCCGCCTTCTCGACGTGCTCCGCCTTGACGATCTTCGCCACGCGCAGATCGGTCTTCATGAAGGTATCGAAGTCGATCTCGTCGGCGATCGGGTCGGCGTCGAGCGGGCTCGGCGCGGCCGCGGCTTCGGCCTTGGCGGTGCCGTCCTTGATCTTCTGCTCCTCGACCAGCACTTCGCGCGAGGCTTCGAGCATCTTGTCGATGCGCTCCGGCTCGACGCGCGTCAGCAGCGGCTTGAACTTGTTGATCGCATGATCGGTCAGCACGCTTTCACGGCTGGCCCAGTCGAGGCTCTCGAGGTTCAGGAAGTCACGTGCCTTGTCGGTCAGCTCCGGAATTACCGGCGCCAGGTAGACCATCAACTGGCGGAACAGGTTGATGCCCACGGAGCAGACGTCGAGCACTTCCTGCTCGCGGCCGTCTTCCTTGGCCATCGCCCACGGCGCCTTGTCGGCGATGTAGGTGTTGGCTTCATCGGCCAGTTCCATCACCTTGCGCATGGCGCGCGCGAATTCACGGGCTTCGAAGTCTGCCGCGATGCCTTCGCCAGCGGCGATGAAGCGCTCGACCAGCTCCGGCTCGGCGCAGGTGGCGGACAGCTTGCCGTCGCCGAACTTCTTGACGAACCCGGCGCAGCGGCTGGCGATGTTGACCACCTTGCCGACCAGGTCGGAATTCACGCGGGCGGTGAAGTCGTCGAGGTTGAGGTCGAGGTCATCGACGCCGGAGGTCAGTTTGGCGGCGAAGTAGTAGCGCAGGTATTCCGGGTTGAGGAACTGCGCGTAGGTGTCGGCTTTGATGAAGGTGCCGCGCGACTTGGACATCTTGGCGCCATTGACGGTCACGAAACCGTGGCAGTTGACGCCGGTCGGGGTGCGCATGCCGGCACCTTCCAGCATCGCCGGCCAGAACAGGGCGTGGAAGTAGACGATGTCCTTGCCGATGAAGTGATAGACCTCGGCGTCGGAATCGGCCTTCCAGTAGCTGTCGAAGTCGATGCCCTGCTTCTCGCACAGGTTCTGGAAGCTGGCGAGGTAGCCGATCGGCGCGTCCAGCCACACGTAGAAGTACTTGCCCGGCGCGTCGGGAATCTCGAAGCCGAAGTAGGGCGCATCGCGGGAGATGTCCCACTCGGCCAGACCCGCCTCGAACCATTCCTGCAGCTTGTTGGAAATCTGGCTCTGCACGCGGCCGCTCTTGGTCCACTCCTGCAGGAACTCGGCGAAGTTCGGCAGCTTGAAGAAGTAGTGGGTGGACGTGCGCATTTCCGGCGTGGCGCCGGAAATGGCCGAGACCGGATCGATCAGCTCGGCCGGCGTGTAGGCCGCGCCGCAGGCTTCACAGTTGTCGCCGTACTGGTCTTCGGTCTTGCACTTCGGGCAGGTGCCCTTGATGAAGCGGTCGGCGAGGAACAGGCCCTTGACCGGATCGAACATCTGCTCGATATCGCGCGTGGCGATATGACCGGCATCGCGCAGCGCCAGATAGATGCGCTCGCTGTGGGCGCGGTTCTCCGGCGAGTGGGTGGAGTGATAGTTGTCAAAGCCGACGCCGAACTTGGCGAAGTCGGCCTGGTGCTCGTCACTCACACGCTGGATCAGCTGCTCGGCGGTGATACCTTCCTGCTCGGCACGCAGCATGATGGCGGTGCCGTGGGCGTCATCGGCGCACACGTAATGGCATTCGTGGCCACGGCTTTTCTGGAAGCGTACCCAGATGTCGGTCTGGATGTACTCAAGCAGGTGACCCAGGTGGATCGACCCATTGGCATAGGGCAGGGCACTGGTAACCAGAATCTTGCGCGCTGACATGAGGCCTCGTCTTGACGGTAAAGGGCGCCTGCTGCGCAGTGCGCAGCCACTCGCCGGGATGACTCGTGATAAGGGGCGAACGCATCGCCCCGTCGGGATGGGCGCTACTATATCGCGAAGGTGCGGGCGGCGCGAAGGGCGCGTCGCGTCACCGGCAACGCTGGCGTGCGCAACTGCGAGGTTGCAACCCGTGCCGCTGCCCTCATGAAGGATTCAAGGACACTACATTTTCCGTTCCTGGAGGTCAGCATGCCAGCACAGCTATCCGTCGCCGGTCAGATCAATCGTCTCATCCGCCAGGTGATGATGCCCGGCAGCAACTCCCGTCCCAACGAGGAGCCCGGCCCGGAACTCGCCATGGCCGTGCTGATGTTCGAGGTGGTACGCGCCGATGATCATCTCGATGTGCGCGAACGTGAAGCCCTGGCGCGCCAGCTGGCCGAGCGCTTCTCGCTGGGGGATGAGGAACTTGCCAGCCTGCTGACCCAGGCCGAGCAGGATGCCGAGCAGGCCACGGACCACTTCCGCTTCGTCAAGCAGCTCAACGAGCACATGAGCCTTGAGGAGCGCAGCGAGCTGATCGGCATGCTCTGGGAACTGGCCTACGCCGATGGCGAGCTGGACCCGCAGGAGGAGCACCGCATCCGCCGTCTTGCCGGCCTGCTGCATGTCAGCCACAGCGAGTTCATCCGCACCAAGCTGGCGGCACAGCCAGACACCTGATCCGTCAGGAGTTTTATATACTCTCCCCTATCCGAGCGTCCCTGCCTGGACGCCCCTGTCCAGACACCGCTATTCAGGCATCCCCAAGCAGACGCCCCCGTTGCCAATGGCAGCGGGGGCGTCGTGTTTGCGGCTTCGGGCCGCAGTGTCGGCTGCCATTGAAATGACATCTTTATGTCATCCTTTCGTCATGAATTGTCCCGTAGCCGGGCCATTGATATGGACGGCTCTGCTTGCGTCGTCAATAGTGAAGCGCATGCTCCAGTTGGCACCTTGGGTGCCGCCATGTGAGCAGATCGCGATTCATTTCTGACCAACAAGCGCTCCGTTCGAGCACAGACGTACAGACTTGCACGAGTACTGTATGTGCCCGGGTAACACGGATGCCATCAATGACAAGGGAACACGGAAGATGACCATGATGATGCCTCATCAGAACCAGCAAGGACGATGGTGTCGAAAAGGGTGGGCCGTCGTTGCGCTGACGGGAAGCATGAGCTGGATGCCGCTGGCCAATGCGGCAGAGATCAAGAATGTCATTCTGATGATTGGCGATGGCATGGGGCCCCAGCAGGTTGGCATGCTGGAGACATACGCCAATCGTGCGCCGGATTCGATATATCAGGGGCGTTCGACGGCACTCTACCAGCTGGCGAAGGAAGGCGTGGTGGGCGCTTCATTGACTCACCCTGAAGATGCCGTGGTAGTGGATTCGGCCTGTTCAGCGACTCAGCTCTCGACGGGTATCTTCACCGGGGGCGAGGTGATCGGCATAGATTCAGAGGGTAATCGGGTGGAAACCGTCCTCGAGCTTGCCAAACGAGTCGGCAAGGCCACCGGATTGGTGTCCGATACGCGCCTGACCCACGCGACTCCGGCGGCCTTCGCCGCCCACCAGCCGCATCGTTCACTGGAAAATACCATTGCCGAAGACATGCTCATGACCGGGCCGGATGTCATGCTGTCGGGAGGGTTGCGTCACTTCGTGCCACAGTCCGTCAGTGAGCCGGGGGAAAGCGCGGGCAGTGTCGAGACGCTGATGCAAGGTGCCTGGTCGCCAACCTCCAAGCGCAAGGATGAACGAAATCTGCTCCAGGAAGCTGCAGATCAAGGCTATGGGCTAGCCTTTACGCGTGATCAGATGGCCGCACTCAATGGCACCAAGGTATTGGGGCTATTCGCCAACTCGGGTATGGCGGATGGTATCAGCTATCGAGATAGCCATGATGACCCACAGCGTCAGCAGCCGACCCTGCATGAGATGACCCAGAAAGCACTGTCAATGCTGGAACAGGATGATGATGGTTTCTTTTTGATGGTCGAGGGTGGCCAGATCGACTGGGCCGCGCATTCCAATGATGCGGGCACCATGCTCAATGAACTGATCAAGTTCGATGAGGCCGTGCAAGGTGTCTATGACTGGGCGCGAGAGCGAGACGATACAATAATCCTGGTAACGGCCGACCATGAGACGGGAGCATTCGGCTTCAGTTATTCCAGCGCCAATTTACCGGCAGCGCAGAAGAAATCAGGCCCTGCATTCGCAGATCAGGATTACGCTCCCAATTTCAATTTTGGTGACTTCTCGATTCTGGACAGTCTCTATGAGCAGAAGCAGACCTATTACGAGCTGCTCAGTGATTTCGAGGCACTACCGCAAGGTGAGCGCACACCGGCGCGCTTGATGGCGGCTGTCAATAGCAATAGTGACTTCCAGATTACCGAAGCCCAGGCAGCTGAAGTACTGGCCAACAAGCCCAACCCCTATCATGTGGATGGACATAGTTACCTCGGGGTCAGCGAGGTGCCGGCAGTTCACGACTTCGACGCCTTCTTCCCCTATAACGATCGCGGCAACCTGCTGGCGCGGGCATTGGCGACACAGCAAAACACCGTCTGGGGGACTGGTACGCACACCCATACGCCAGTCAACGTCTTTGCATGGGGGCCAGCCAACGACATCTTGCCGGTCTCGTCCATCCTGCACCATTCCGAGATAGGACAGTATCTGAAGACAGTGGTAGCGAAGTAGTCGGACTCGGCCCATTTCTGAAGATTGAGTGATGATATGCCCCAGAAGGCCCCTGATGAGTGAATCATCAGGGGCCTTCTGGTTTGTCTGTTTCCTGTACGGTCTTCCCGTCACGGTCTTGTACGCGACATGGCGCTGGCATGCGGGATGTCAGGCAACTTGCTGGTGATGGTTCTACCCGTCATGCCCTGGTGAAAGGGTGAGTCAGTTGCGATAGAACAGGTGCTGACCGATGCGCGCGGTGCGCACGAAGCGCTTGGCCCAGTAGGGTGTGGCGTAGCGGGCGTGGAAGTAGAGGGCGCCGTCGGTGACGTCTTCCAGCTGATGGTTGAGCGCCTGGCGGGCCACGTCGCGTGCCTCGGCATAGGCGGCGGGTTCGCGAATGCGGTCTGAGCGCCCGTCACACCACCAGGAGAACTGGCAGCTGCCGCTTTCGCCACCCTGCTTGACCACGCCGCACAGGCTATCGGGGAAGCGCGGGTCGGCGGCGCGGTTGATCACCACATTGACGATGCCCTGCATGCCGCTTCTGCCTTCGCCCTTGGCTTCCCAGTAGGCGGCGCGCGCCAGGCAGGTCAGCGGGTCGTCCACCGGACGCTGGCCGTTGGGGTCGATCGCCTTGGCGCCAGCCTTGCTGAGCAACAGGCTCTCGGGCACATCGCTCTCGCCTTGCACCAGCAGGCTTTCCAGCCGTTCGGCCTTGACGGCTGCCTTGGCCGCGGTGGTCGGGGCGGCAGGCGCGTCCGAGGCGTGCGGCGCGGAGCAGCCCGCGGCCAGCGTCAGGCCGAAGATCAGTACCAGATGACGAAGCGTGCGTGCACTGCTGATGGCGTAGCGCCGAGTGTGAGTCAGTGGGCGGCGCGATGTGAGGGGTAAACGCATGCAAGATACCTGTGAACGTGGCCTGGGAAGCGCAGCAAGGCGGGATGGCGCGCAGGGTCAATCCGGGTCGATCGCACACCTTCGGTTGGCGAGTCACTGACGGAGACTGAAGCGTTGGCCACCGGCCTCCTCGGTAGCGACAGTCGACGCGCAAGCGCATCAGTTTGCCTGACCCTGACCTTGTATGGCTCAGAGTGAGCTTCAACGCAACTCTGACGCTTTGCTGCGCAAAGGGTTCCGCAAGTGTCACCACGCGGTTGCGTAGTGATGACGATGACGATGGCGCGGGTAGCGCATCGCGCCTGCCAGCGCATGATCAGGCGGGTCAGAGGCAGCCAGATCGCTTGCGCCAGAGGGGCGGATGACCAGGCGTAGTGGATCAGATGCGCTGGCGGAGAGCATCGAAGGGCCTGGTGATGAGCATCAAATGATCTGCTGAAGCACACTGCGCCGATTTGTGGCCACGCAGCCTAGCATCTTCAGCGCGTCTCGTCCGTGCCATCCTCGGCGCATGCCGTTATCATGGCGGGCTAGCCTTGATGACCCTGTCAGGCTGTCCCACTTCTTTTTATCTGCGCTTCTGCGTGCTGCTGCTCTGCCTGTTGCCTGCGTCGCTGCCTCGAGAGTCCCCATGACCGAACCCGTCCGTCTTTCCAAGTTTCTGGCCCATCAGCAGGGCATCTCGCGCCGTGAGGCCGAGCATCTCATCGCCAAGGGGGTGGTACGTGTCGCGGGCGAGATCGTGGAAGCGCCTTTCTTCAAGGTCACCGATGAGGAAGTCACCGTCGATGACGGCGCCAGTATGGCACCCATCGAGCCGCTGACCCTGGTCTGGTATCAGCCGCCGGGCACGGCGCTGCCGGACCCGCTGACCCTGCGTGACGGCGCACCACGCAGTGCGCTCGACAACAGCGGTGCCGACTGGCTCAAGGTGCATTTCCTGTCCCAGCAGCCGCTGGCCGAGCTCGGCGAAGACGAATCCGGTCTCGCCGTGTGGTCACAGAACCGTGGCGTGATCCGCAAGCTGGGTGATGACCTGGACCAGCTGGAGCAGGAATACGTCGTCGAAGTGGAAGGGACACTGGATGACGAAGGCCTCAAGCGCATCGGCTTCGCGCTGTGCGCCGACATCCGCGGCCGCAAGCCCAAGGTCAGCATCAGCTGGCAGAGCGACACCCGTCTGCGCATCGCCATGAAGCGGGTGCCGGTGGGGGGGATTCGCGGCGCGGTCGAGGAGCAGGGCCTCAAGGTGATCGAGGTGCGTCGTCTGCGTCTGGGCGCGATTCTGCTCGGTCGCATGGCGCCGGGCGAGTGGCGCTTCCTGCCGGTCGACGTGCGCTTCTGAGACGTGCGCTTCTGATTTGCTCCCAAGGCCATGGCTTCCTGAGGCATGGCTCCCATGGACATGCTTCATCGGCTTGGCCCGTGTAGCGGTGGCAGGCATACTGTGCCCATCGTGTTCCACGGCTTTTTTCGCTGACAGTTCAGACGCCTGCGCGCCACGTTCATCGCGCCGCGCAGGCCGTCACAGGAGTTTCAAGGTATGGAAGGTATCAAGCACATTGTCGCGGTCGCTTCCGGCAAGGGTGGCGTCGGCAAGTCCACCGTCACCGCCAATCTGGCGCTGGCATTGGCGGCGGAAGGTCTCAAGGTCGGCCTGCTGGACGCCGACATCTATGGTCCGAGTCAGGCGCAGATGTTCGGCGTGCCGACCGGTCAGCGTCCGGAAATGGCCGGTGAGCAGGTCTTCAGCCCCATCGAGGCGCATGGCATCAAGACCATGTCGATGGCCTATCTGGTCGACGTGAAGGACCCGATGGTCTGGCGTGGCCCGATGGTTGCCGGTGCCTTCCAGCAGCTGCTCAACCAGACTGCCTGGGGCGAGCTTGATGTGCTGCTGATCGACATGCCGCCGGGTACCGGTGACATCCAGCTGACCCTGTCGCAGAAGGTGCCGGTCTCCGGTGCCGTCATCGTCACCACGCCGCAGGACATCGCACTGCTGGACGCCCAGAAGGGCATCGAGATGTTCCGCAAGGTCAAGGTGCCGGTGCTGGGTGTGGTCGAGAACATGAGCACTCACACCTGCAGCCAGTGTGGCCACAGCGAAGCGGTCTTCGGCGCGGGCGGTGGTGAGCGTATCGCCGATGAGTACCAGACTCGTCTGCTGGGCCAGCTGCCGCTGACCCTGAGCATTCGCGAGAATGCCGATGGCGGTCGCCCGAGCGTGATCGCGGAGCCGGACGGCGAAGTGGCCGCGAGCTTCCGCGCCATCGCCCGTCAGGTCTCCGAGTCACTGGAAAGTGCCGGTGCGGACGAAGGCCCGAGCATCAGCTTCAGCTGAGCCCGACGCGCCAGGCGCAAGCCGCGCGTGCCGAGGTTTCCAGCGACACAGCGGGCCGGTATCATGCTGGCCCGCGTTTCATGGCGCTCACGCGTCTCTCCCCATCAGTCAGTCAGGTACGCTCGATGAGCATCAAATCCGACAAGTGGATCCGTCGCATGGCCGAAAGCCACGACATGATCGAACCCTTTGAGCCCGATCAGGTGCGCTTTCACGATGAGCGCCGTGTGATTTCCTACGGCACCTCCAGCTACGGCTACGATGTGCGCTGCTCGGATGAGTTCAAGGTCTTCACCAACATCCATTCGGCGACGGTGGACCCCAAGCACTTCGACGAGAAGAGCTTCGTGGACGTGAAGGGCGACTCCTGCGTGATTCCGCCCAACTCCTTCGCGCTGGCCCGTACCATCGAGTACTTCCGCATTCCGCGTAACGTGCTGACCATCTGCCTGGGCAAGTCCACCTACGCGCGTTGCGGCATCATCGTCAACGTGACGCCGCTGGAGCCGGAGTGGGAAGGCCACGTCACCCTCGAGTTCTCCAACACCACCAACCTGCCGGCGCGTATCTACGCCAACGAAGGCGTGGCGCAGATGCTGTTCCTCGAGTCCGATGAAGTCTGCGAGACCAGCTACAAGGATCGCGGCGGCAAGTATCAGGGCCAGCGTGGCGTGACTCTGCCGCGTACCTGATACCCCTTGCTGCGCGCCTGGGTATTGCGTTCACGCAAGTGACCTGCACGCGGCAAGACAAGAGAGTGGCAAGCCAAGAGCGCCTCCTTCGGGAGGCGCTTTTTTTTGTGCTTGTTTGTACCTGCTCGTGGCGATGTGTGACGACGGTGGCAAGAAAGAGACAACGGTGGCAAGAGAGACGTCGGTGGCAAGAGAGACGCCGGTGGCAGGTAGCGAGAGCGTGACACGCTCGCAAGGCGGTGAGTCTTAGCCGGAAGTTGAACGAAACATGTGATTCAATCACTCGTTTTATTGCCTATGCTTGTCTGCAGGCCACCCCCAGAGTGGCTGCAGGACGGATACCTCCCACAAGCAAGGGGCACGCCATGCCATCGCGTTCACATCGCGCTGTATTCCCGCCGGCAAGCGCCAGCGGCCTGGTCCGACGTTTTACCCTCAGCGGTCTCGCCCTCGCCATCAGCACCACCTTGCTGGCGACTCCCGCGCAGGCCTATTCCAACCTCTATCTCTTCGGCGACAGCCTGAGCGATTCCGGCCAGTTCCCCGATACCACCCTGGGTGGCCTCAACAGCCTGCGTTTCACCAACCGCAGCGGCCCGGATTACGAGGACTCGGCCTATGGCAGCGTCTCGACCCAGCTGCTGGCCGCGGAACTGGGGCTGGCGGCAGAGCCTTCCACCTCGGTGATCTATCAGCTGGCCGGCTTCAGTGACGGCACCAACTACGCGGTGGGCGGCTACACCACGGCGCAGATTCTGGCCTCGGTGACCGACGAGGATGGCTCCGAGGTGGTCATCCCGCCGGGCAGTACCGGTGCGGGCACGGTGCTCAGGGTCGAGGATGGCTATCTGGTCAGCACCGGCGGCAGTGCCGACCCGGACGCCCTCTATTACGTCAACGGCGGTGGCAATGACTTCCTGCAGGGCGTGATCACCTCGCCGGCCACGGCGGTCGCCTCCGCCGGCAATCTGGCCTCCGCGGTGGAGGCGCTGGCAGCGGCGGGCGCCACTACCATCATGGTTTCCAACCTGCCGGATGTCGGCAGCACCCCGGCCGGCCAGTCGGCGGGCGCGGCGCAGGCGGCAGGGACCTCCGCGCTGGTAGACGTCTTCAATGATGCGCTGGGCGCGCGACTGGCGGCGCTGGATGGTGAGGTCAACATCATCCGCCTGGACACCGTCGGCATTCTCGAGGAGGTGCTGGCCTCGCCGGCCGAGTTCGGCTTCGCCAGCGACGTGCCGCTGACCCAGGTGTGTTTCTCGGACAGCTGCAACGTCACGCCCTACGGGCTGGGCGGCGCTGCGGAAGACCCCGACAAGCTGCTGTTCAATGATGGCGTGCACCCGACCACCGCCGGCCAGGAGATTCTGGCCGACTACGCCTATGCGATGCTCGCCGCGCCCTCGGTGCTGGGGCTGGCGCCGCAGCTGGGCACGGGCGCGCTCAATGCCAGTCAGCGCAGCCTAGGCGATGAATTGCGCCCCGGCGCGCAGGACAGGCGCTCCGGGGAGGGCGTGCGCGTGTTCGCCATCGGCTCGGCCAGTGGTGGGACGGGGGATGGCGAGACCTCCAGCGGCCAGCAGGGCTTTGACAGCGAGCAGCGCGGTGCGGGTGTCGGCGTGATGCTGCCGCTGGACAACGCCCTCGGCCAGGCTTGGGGTGGCGTCGCCGTCAGTCAGCGCAATGCGGACTTCGATGTCGATGATGGCAGCGAGCTGGAGCTGGAAGGCCAGGTGTTCAGCCTGTTCGCGCGTCAGCAGCTGGGCAGGTTTGGCGTCCAGGCGGTGGCCAGCTACGGCGACTTCGATTACGACCTCGACCGCCATGTCGCATTGGGTCAGTCATCGCGCACCCTGTCCGGTGAGACCGATGGCGATGGCTTCAGCGCCGAGGCGCGTCTCGATTATCGCCTCACCGCCGCCGATTCACTGTGGTACAACGCGCCCTTCGTGGCCTACCGCCATACCGAGTCCGACATCGATGGCTACACCGAATCCGGCTCTGCCGCCAACGCCCTGAGCGTCTCGGATCAGACGCTGCGCGATCGCCGTGTCGAGGCCGGCTTCATGGTCGACCGCGCCATCGCGGAGGGCTTCGGCCTCTATGGTGAGCTGGCCTACGGCAAGCGTCTGGATGACGATGCTGACAGTGCCGAGGTGCGCCTGGCGAGCCTGCCGACCAATGCCTACCGCGCCGAAGATCTCGATCGCGGCAGCGACAACTACCTGCGTGTCGATGGCGGCTGGCGCATGCAGCTGGGCCGCAATGCCATGCTGCATCTGGGGGCCGGCATCGAGACCTGGGATGAGGTGACGGCGCGCGGGGAGGTGGGGGTGAGTTACACCTTCTGAAAGCGAAAGCCGCTGAGAGAGGAGTGAAGCTTTAAAAGCAAGAAGACCCCGCGACATCGGCATGTCGCGGGGTCTTCTGTTTTCAGCTTGCTGTCAGCTCAGTCGGCCTTGCCAGCAGACTGATCAGTCTTCTTCGCCTTCCGGCAGCTCATCGCTGAGCTCTTCTTCCACATCGGCGTGTGAGAGGCGCAGACCGCCCACCGGCAGGTTGTGGCCGTCGAGCTTGGCCACTTCACCGTCGAGCTTCAGGCGGCCTTCGAGGAACCAGCGCACCGCGATCGGGTAGATCAGGTGCTCACGCGTATGCACGCGCTCCTTGAGGCTGGCTTCGTCATCGCCTTCCAGCACGTTGGCGACGGCCTGGATCGCGACCGGGCCACCGTCGAGCTCCTCGGTGACGAAGTGCACGCTGGCGCCGTGTTCCTTCTCGCCGGCTTCCAATACCTTGCGATGGGTATCAAGCCCCGGCCAGGCCGGCAGCAGCGACGGGTGAATGTTCATCAGGCGCCCGAAGAAGTACTGCACGAACAGCGGCGACAGGATGCGCATGAAGCCGGCCAGCACGATGAGGTCCGGTTCATGACGCTCGATCACCTTGATCAGCGCGGCGTCATAATGCTCGCGGGACTCATACTCCTCATGCGGCAGCGCCACGGCATCGACGCCGGCGTCACGCGCACGCACCAGACCGTAGGCATCGGCCTTGTTGGAGATGACCGCGACCACGTCGCCACCCAGCTCGTCGTGTTCCTGTGCTTCCAGCAGCGCTTGCAGATTGCTGCCGCTGCCGGAAATCAGTACCACGACGCGCGGGCGAACCGGCGCATCGTCTGCCTCGAAACCGTTGCCGAAGCCGCCGAGAGTGTCACCGTTGGAGGCGTTGGTATTCGGTTCGATCATGCGGACAGATTCTCCAGCTGGACCTGCTCTTCCATGCCGTTGCGGGCGCGGATGCTGCCGAGGGTGAAGACGGTCTCGCCCTGGGCTTCCAGGTGAGCGCGCGCGGCGGTGGCGTCGGACTCAGCGACCACCACGACCATGCCGACACCGCAGTTCAGCACGCGGTGCATCTCGTGTTCTTCGACGTTGCCCTGCTGCTGCAGCCAGTCGAAGACCGCCGGACGCTTCCAGCTGGCGACGTCGATCTCGGCGGTGCAGTCTTCCGGCAGCACGCGCGGGATGTTCTCGAGCAGGCCGCCACCGGTGATGTGGGACATGGCATGCACGGACAGGCCGCTTTCCTTGAGCAGCGACAGCAGCGGCTTGACGTAGATGCGCGTCGGCGCCATCAGGGCGTCAGCCAGCGGCTGGCCGTCGATTTCCTGCTCCAGCAGAGAGGCATCGGCGACTTCGAGAATCTTGCGGATCAGCGAGTAGCCATTGGAGTGCGGGCCAGAGGAGGCCAGACCCAGAATCACGTCGCCTGCGCCGACCTTCTTGCCGTCGAGAATCTCGGACTTCTCGACCACACCGACGCAGAAGCCGGCCAGGTCGTAGTCGCTGCCTTCGTACATGCCCGGCATTTCAGCGGTCTCGCCGCCGACCAGCGCGCAGCCGGACTGCAGGCAGCCTTCGCCGATACCGGTGACGACGTCAGCGGCGATGTCGATGTCGAGCTTGCCGGTGGCGTAGTAATCGAGGAACTGCAGCGGCTCGGCACCAGCGACCACCAGATCATTGACGCACATGGCGACCAGATCGATGCCGATGGTGTCGTGACGGTTGAGATCCATGGCCAGGCGCAGCTTGGTGCCCACGCCATCGGTGCCGGTGACCAGCACGGGCTGGCGGTAGCCTGCCGGCAGTTCGCACAGGGCGCCGAAGCCACCCAGACCACCCATCACTTCCGGGCGGTGAGTGCGCTTGGCGACACCCTTGATGCGTTCGACGAGGGCGTTGCCTGCATCGATATCGACACCTGCATCCTTGTAGCTCAAGGAAGTCTTGCTGGGCGAGGAGTCCTGGGGGCGTTGCGTCATGTGAGGTTCCTGTCGGTGCGGCCTGGGCGGTGAGACACGATCGATCGCGGGAAAAGAAAGGCGGCCATTGTAGCATTGCGCTTCGCGGCTGACACTGTGCCGATTCACAAAACCGCATCAAAATGTGAAAAGGCCGCCACGCCAGTCATGGCAGGCCTTGTCGCACCTTGGGCGGCGCCGGGGGAGGCAATGTCAGACGCATGAGCGGCGCGTGTCTTGTGGGTGACTCGGCGACAGGCAACAATGGGTGATGCGTGCGCCGTCGGCAGTCAGCCGTCACAAGTGCCCCACGGCTTGTCTCAAGGAGTGAAGATGCAGCGTAAATGGTGGTTGCTGGCCGCAGGCGTGGCCTTCCTCGGCCTGTTGGTGATGCTCGAACCGATTCTGATGCCGTTCTTCATCGGCATGATTCTCGCCTATCTGGGTGATCCGCTGGCCGACTGGCTGGAAGACAAGGGCCTGTCGCGCCATCTGGCGGTCACGCTGGTGTTCAGTGTGCTCTCGGTGGTGCTGTTGATCGCACTGCTGGTGCTGGTGCCGTTGCTCGGGCGTCAGCTGGCGCAGTTGATCAGCTTCATGCCGGTGGTCTTCAACTGGATACGCGAGACGGTGCTGCCGGAAATCCAGTCATTCACCGGGCTGGATTTCAGCGCCGACTTCGATCAGGTCCGCTCGCTGCTGCTGGGCAACTGGAAAGAGACCGGCACCTTCGCCGCCGCGCTGCTGGGCACCGTCTCCAAGTCCGGGCTGGCGATGGCCATCTGGCTGGGCAATCTGGCGCTGATTCCTGTCGTCACCTTCTATTTGCTGCTCGACTGGGACCGCATGAAGGAGAAGCTGCAGGGCCTGCTGCCGCGCCATATGGAGCCCACCGCCACGCGTCTGGCGCATGACTGCGATGAGGTGCTGGGTGCCTTCCTGCGCGGGCAGTTGCTGGTGATGCTGAGTCTGGGCATCGTCTATGCCATTGGCCTGGCGATCATCGGGCTCAAGTTCGCGCTGTTGATCGGCCTGGTGGCGGGGCTTGCCAGCATCGTGCCTTACCTGGGTGTCATCGTGGGTATCCTGATCGCGGCCACGGTGGCCTTCTTCCAGTTCGGCGAGTGGTGGGCGCTGCTGGCGGTCGGTGGAGTCTTCGCGCTCGGCCAGCTGCTGGAAGGCGTGGTGTTGCAGCCGCTGCTGCTGGGCGACAAGATCGGCCTGCATCCGGTCGCGGTCATCTTCGCGGTGATGGCGGGCGGCCAGCTGTTCGGCTTTACCGGCATTCTATTGGCCTTGCCGGTGGCGGCCGTGATCATGGTGCTCTTGCGTTATCTGCATGATCGCTATAAAAACAGTACTTTATATGACCAACAGCGTGATTCTCGCCCCGCGGTGGCAGCAGATCAGCCAGCGCCGCCGGCGGCAGAGGATACCCAGTGATCGAGAGACGAGATCACGGCAACAACAATCAGCATGACGGATGGCAATGACTCAGGGACAGATGGCACTCGGCGTCGGGGTACGTGACGCCGCGACCTTCGACAACTACCACTTCACCTCGACCTCGCTGGCGGAGGCCCTCAAGGGGCAGCTTGCCGACGGCGGGGAGCCCTTCGTCTATCTGTGGGGCGGCGAGCAGAGTGGACGTAGCCACCTGTTGCAGGCGGCCTGTCATCTGGCGGGGGAGCAGGGCAAGCGTGCCTTCTATCTGCCGCTCAATGAGCTGGGTCACTTCCCGCCGCACATGCTCGAAGGGCTGGACGAGATGGACCTGGTCGCTATCGATGACCTGGATGTGGTGATCGGTCGTCAGCGCTGGGAAGAGGCGCTGTTCCACCTCTACAACCGCCTGCGCGACGGCGGGCGGCATCTGCTGGTCAGCGCCAGCTGCGCACCGCGTCTGCTGCCCGCCATCCTTCCGGATCTCGCCTCGCGGCTCTCCTGGGGCGTCACCTTCCATCTCTCGGGGCTGGATGACGCCCAGCGCCTCGAAGCGCTCAAATTGCGTGCCCGTGACCACGGCCTTGCACTGCCCGACGAAGTCGCCCGCTACATCCTGCATCGCGGGCCGCGCAGCCTGCCGGGCCTGTTCGCGGCGATGAGCGAACTCGACAACGCCTCGCTCTCCGCCCAGCGTAAGCTGACCATTCCCTTCGTCAAGCAGACGCTCGGCTGGTAGGGCAGCGCCTGCGCGGGCCTGGTGGCCCAATCTTGCCTTCATCACGACCGCGGCACCGATATTGCAGTCTCTTTCCATCATCTCTGTCTGAGGACACGCGGCATGAACAGGTTAGACAAGCATCGGGAGCGCATGCACAAGCAAGCCAACTCGATCGGCAACTTCCTGGTCGAAGGCTTTCACTATCTCGGCCTGTTCGCCATCGGCGGCGCGATTGCCATCGCCTCGGTATCGGCCTTCTTCGAGATGTTCGCCAAGGGCTCGGCCAGCGTCGATGACATCCTGCTGCTGTTCATCTATCTCGAACTCGGCGCGATGGTCGGTATCTACTTCAAGACCAACCACCTGCCGATCCGCTTTCTGCTCTACATCGCCATCACCGCGCTGACGCGCTACCTCATCGGCGATGTCTCTCACCACAAGGCCCCCGATATCGGCCTGCTCTACCTCTGCGGCGGCATCTTCTTCCTCGCCCTCTCGGTACTCGCCGTGCGCTTCGCCTCCTACAAATACCCCTCCAGCAAAGCCATCGACCCGATGGGCGGCACGGTAGGGGACGAAGACTCGACGCGATAAGCCCGTGTTTCAGTAGCACCGGAAGACCAAAAAGGCCGCGATCACTCGCGGCCTTTTTTCATTCTCCGCTCAGTGTCAGACATAATCTGCGGCGGTCGCCTTGGTCGCCAAGCGAAGCGCTTTCTTATACTGTCGCTTGTTTTGCATCGATATAAACTGTCGCGAACTTGTAAGATAATATCGAATGGTTGTCCATAAAGTGAGCGTAGGTTTATAAGGTGTTAGACTCTATAATTGACTGAAAGTTTCCAAAATATGGCATCAAAGCTTGGGTGATTTCTAATTTTGAACTTCCTTTGGCTAATCGCACAACAAACTCTTGTAATTCACCATTCTTTAATCCAAGCGCAGCACTAGCTTCTAGAGTTAATGATTTTCGATTATATGTCAGAAGTAGTTGATCGTAGTCTTTGTTTTCAATTATGCAATTGAATCTTTCTGTTTCTGAATTGTATAAGCTAGCAATATTAATATTGTCGTAAAGAGTGTCTAATGCGTTCTTAAGGCCTGTCAAACCTTTTGCTTTTTCATTAAATAAGTTTAATTTAAATTTTATTTCGCTCGCTACTTGTAACGATGTTTGTACTTCTAGCTCTTGGTTTAATCTTTTAAATATAGCGTCAGAAACAAGTCTTAAGTCAGCTTCTGGGTCTCGGTCTAACCTATTGCTTACTATCTTCAATAGGTCTTTTGTACAAAATAAGTTCTCTACCTCGGCAACTTTTAAGACGAAAATTGAAGACTCCTCTAAAGAATCAACTTCCCTTTGCACTCTTCTATCTCTATCGATTATTCCATATGCTTCTAAATGATGTAGCTGCGAGTTGTTTTTAAGAGCTTTTACGCTTTGAATGACTTCAGTGCAGCTACCACGTGGAATTATTAAAAATGAAGGCAAGATTGCTCGATAAAGTGCTACATCAAGACTCCCATTATCTCCTTCAACAAAAACAACGGGTTTTCGGCTTCCAATTATCTCTAGTAATAAACTATTAGGTAGTTTGTTATCTTCTACAACTTTTTCCCAATCCCAAGTTTCGCCGTCAAATGAAGTGGACCCCAGAATTCGGACCAGGCGCTAAGCTCTGATCATACCGACCAGGAGAGCTTGATCATGAGCAGGAAACGTCGACAGTACAGCAGTGAGTTCAAAGCCAAGGTAGCCCTTACCGCCCTCAAGGGGGAACAGACCACGTCAGAGATCGCAGCCCGCTTCGAGATCCACCCAACCATGGTGAGTCAGTGGAAGCGCGACCTGCTGGACAACGCCACCGGCGTCTTCGAGGGCAAAAGTTCCAGTAAAACCGCCCAGAAGACCCAGGAGGAGATCGATACGCTCTATCGCGAGATCGGCAAGCTGACGGTGGAACGGGATTTTTTGTCACGCAGGCTCGATCGTTGAGTCGGGCCCAGCGCCTGACAATGGTCGAGCCGCAAGCGCCCGGCATCAGCCTCCGACGTCAATGCCAGCTACTCGGTATCAGTCGCTCCTCGATGTACTATCAGCGCAAGGCACTACGGGCCTATGATCTGGAGTTAATGCGTCTGATCGACGCGGAACATCTGCGCACACCGGTCTATGGCTCACGAAGGATGTCAGCCTATCTCAATCGCTTGGGGCACGCAGTGAGCCGCAAGCGCGTCCAGCGATTGATGCGCGGGATGGGACTACAGGCTATTTATCCGAAGCCATGCACCAGCCGGCCAGGCACAGGACATCGGATCTATCCTTACTTGCTGAGGGGGCGAGTCATCGACCGCCCCAATCAGGTCTGGGCGACCGATATCACCTATATTCCTTTGGCGCGCGGGTTCATGTACCTGGTGGCCATCATGGACTGGCACAGCCGTCGCGTGTTGGCCTGGCGGGTCTCCAACACCCTGGATACGGACTTCTGTATCGATGCTTTGGAGGAAGCCCTGGCGTGTTATGGAAAGCCCGAGATATTCAATACAGATCAAGGCTGTCAGTTCACCAGCCAGTCGTTCACCGAAGTTCTGGAAGCCCATGATGTCCGGATCAGCATGGACGGCAAGGGATGCTATCAGGACAACATATTCGTGGAACGACTCTGGCGCAGTGTGAAGTATGAGTGCGTTTATCTGAAGGCTTTCGAGAGCGGCGCCCACTTGCAAGGGGATCTGAAGCGTTACTTCGCTTGGTACAACACGGAGCGGCCCCACCAAGGGCTAGACGATGCTACACCTGATGAAGTGTACTTCTCTCAACCACTGACCCAGGCAGCCTGACGCCGATGATGACCTGATCCGAGCTTAGACGACCCGTCAGGTGGTCCAAAGGATGGGGTCCACTTCAAAATGACTTTAGCCAGACTCGTTGAGAATTTTCTTTGGATGCAGCGAAGTCGATATCATGAGTAAGGTAAACAAATAAACAGTCTGATCTAAGAGCCTCGATTTCAGTCCATAGTGGTATCTGTACCGATTTATGAAGATGTATTTCAGGCTCATCTATAATTATTACACCATCTTTGGGTGCTGCTAAACATTGGCCTATCAAGTAGAATATAACTCGCTCACCATCACTCATTTCAGAAGAGTTGTATATCGCGGACGAACTATTTTTAATTTTAGTTTGTATTCTCAATCCACCGACAATAAGCTCTCTATGAGGCAGTATTTTCTCCCATAGATTTTTTATTATATCAAGCTTGGTTATTGGTGGTTCGATACGATTTAGGTTTGATTTTTGTTCAGCCTTATATTTCGCATTTGACTCTGTTTCATCAGAGAATAAATAGACCATAAGTTTTTCAAAATCATTAAGCATAGTGGTTGCTGGTCTGTTAGACCATCTATTACCGGCTTTGTAAACATGGCCACTGTCGTAGTCAGCTCTTGTATAACCAAATAAAAGATCTTTCTCGGCAAGCTCGCTAGATGTAGGAGTAGTAGTATCTGGCATAGCTAGAGATTTTTGAGCTGATATGCGATGGACTAAATTTTTTGTTGGTGACTCTATTTCTATCCAAGTGCCGAGTCGAGTTTTTCCTGAGCCATTAGCTCCAATTAGTAGTATGCTTTGATTGGTAGTATTTATTGTTGCTATAGAGCCTTGTTTAGGTAGTGATAGGCTTTTTATGTTATTTGCTGTCATTTTTGTTGTCTTCCTGATATCCGTTGGCTTCAAATGTATTTGTATAAAGCGTAGTGAAGTGTTATGTGTTTGTTTAATATTTCTCTGGTGGCAAATATTCTCTGGTGTACAATATATTGTGATTTAATTTTACTGAAGATAGAAAAATAAGATTTATGTAGTCATTATCGATCCCCACTCAGTGTCAGACACAATCTGCGGCTGCCGCCGTGGTCGCGGTGTTCACCCAACCAGATGCCTTGCCAGGTGCCGAGGGCGAGGCGATTGACGCCGCGGCGGGCTTCGACAGGTAGCGTGAGCTGAGTGCCGAGCAGGCTGGCGAGCACGTGGGCAGGCATGTCACGCATACGGCTGAGATGGACGCCGTATGGACGTCTGTACTTCCCATGGTTACTGGGAGAAGGGATTTTCTGGCTGTCCATGTCGACTCCTTGGCGTGTGGACAGCTCGCACACGATTTTGTCCATATCTCTGTTACTCCCCATGCACAGTAATGACGATGCGCCGGCTGCCGCCATGGTTGCGGTGTTCACATAGATAGATACCTTGCCAGGTGCCCATGTTCATTCGGCCATCAGAGATAGGAATCTGAACACTGGGACCTAGGATACTGCTTTTTAAGTGTGCGGGAAGGTCGTCACTCCCTTCAAGTATATGTTGGTAATAAGGTTCATTTTCAGGCACTGCACTATTAAAGAAGCTTTCGAAGTCGTTTCGTACAGTCGGGTCGGCATTTTCGTTGATCGTCAATGAAGCTGAAGTATGCTTTATAAAAACACTCAGTAAGCCTATTTTTATATTCTTTATGTCGCCGATAGCCTGTGCAACCTCATCGGTGATCAGGTGAAAGCCTCGAGAGCGGGGCTTCAAAGTAATTTCTTTCTGGATCCACATAATTCATCTCCTATTTTCGAAGTGTAACAACCTTCTTTAGGGTTTCAATTTCTTTCTCAAGCTGAGCAAGTCTTTCCAGAAGCATCAATTCACGGTTAAGAGTCTGGTGGTAGAGTTCCCGGTAATTGTTCTTTGCGCTTTTCTCAGCTTTCAGCCTATTGTCATTGGACTGATATGAGTGATTGATGTTATCAGCCGCATCGTCAATAGCCTCGATCAGCTCAGAAAAAGAAGCGCGAGATTTCTTGATGGATCCCCGCTTTCGGCCAGCCTCAAGCGCAACAGTATCTTTATTGATGGGGCTGCTCTTGGGAACTATGGCCGGCGTATTGGAACGCAGTCTACTTAACGCTTCCCAATAATCATTCAATGCACTCATTGATCACCTGCCTTGCTCATGACGCGGTCTTTGTATTCGAGGAGATGGAGGAGTTCCTCCTTTTCTGTGCGAAACTCTACGCTATCAGGAGCGGTGTCTTCCAGCTCGTCGATGAACAATTGTTGCCTAGCAATGACACGATCAAGCTTGCTCTGTTTAATAACAGACCTAGAGCATGTTAGGCAGGAGGTCATCGAACGAAGCAGCTTCTGGTCACAGGGCGCAACCGTTGTGCAGGCACCCAATGGTGTTTGAGTATACGCGATTTCACCCTTTTTGAACTGTTTTATTAGCTCTTCTCTGCTATCCGAAAAGACCAATTGTTTGTTGCTGCTAGGTTTGTTCCGGTCAATAAAGGTACCATGTGCCCCATACAGAGGCTCTCCAGAACTCAGAACATCACTAATGTAGGCAATGGCGTCTGCTTCTGGTTTTTCCCGTTTGATCAGCTGAGCAATGTGCTCTTGACCAGTGGCATCATAGTTTTGGCTGCTGGATTGAGAGTAGTAGATGGTCATTTCTCGACTGACGTGCTTTAGCTGCCTTTTGAGCGAGGGGAGAGAAACTAGAGCCGATTGGGCGACATAGAAAGAAAGCGAACGTCTGAACTGGTGGATTGTAAATCGCCATATGCTGCCCACTGCAAAGGCTTTCTCACTTTCCCAGGCACGGAAAGGGTTTATTTTTTCAAGCTCATTGAGATCGTCTTCAGTAACCCTGAATGCATCTTGATCCAGAAGGTTGTAGATTTCATGAGATTTGCTTGATGCATCACCCATGATTATGTTGATTCCATCATAGTCAACCCGGGTGAAAAGTGAAAGATACCCTATTGATATGAATAGCGGGGTTTCGTGATACAGTAGTTTGATCTTCTGTGAAACGAGCTTGGCAAGCATGCCGGCTATCTCGTAAGCTCTTTCTACTTCTTGGCTGGTGATCCAGCTAACCCCCTTTTTTTGACCCACAAACTTACTGGTTGTCCCTAAAAGCTTGTAAGTTCCATTAGATACTTTCAGCGAATTAGTTAGAAGGCTCAGCGATTCGGAGCTTCGCATTCCTGTGTAGATATGTAAAATAATACGAGCGCCATGCTGAATTCGCGTTAAGAAAGTTGACAGAGAAGGCATGTTTTTAACTTTGTACTTGACTAGGTACTCCCAGATGCCGTGTTCCTGTGCAGCTTCCTTGAAAAAAGGTTTGAAATCTTTTGTGCGATAGCCAATCTTTGTTTGTAAAGCTGAAGAGCGTGCATAACGGTCACAGGCAAGGATTGACTCAATGAACCTTTGCAGCTGGTCTTTGATCTCATGGAGATCTTGAAAGAAGTCATCCAGCTGCTGTATCAGTTCTGAGTAAATTCTGTTGGGGATCACCGGATGCTGGTTGTCTTCACCCAAGCTGTGTAGTCTTCTTTTTACCGTCTCGAACTTAAAATTGGATAATATTTTATACCCCGACGCTTCGCTTGGTAGCGTGATTAGGTGAGATAACACGGAAGATAGACCAGCAAGAAGACTTCTCGTTGTAATCTTGCCCACAAATTTGGTTAGTTCGTCTTCCGCCTGAAGCACTTCTTTGATAGTTAGTCCATGGTTCTCACAGTATTTGGCCAGACTTCTGACTGCTTTGAAATATGTCATCGTGGTGCTAATGCTGATACCCGATGCTCGCCCAGAATCTACCATAAATAATAAGAGGAACATCAGCCATTTGACTTCTTCTTTTGTGCTGTTGCTGAAGATCTTGAAATTGAATCTTGCATTACCAGTGTTGCCACTCAGGCGATAGGGTCTAAAATCCCATACATCATCTGAATAGATAGATAGTGTTTTGCCCTCAAGAGTCTTTGATACAACAAAATCAGGAAGAGGGCGTTGGCCCACTTCATTTGGAGTAAATGGGGCAGGCGCACTGGCGATGTCCTGGGCCAGTGATGAAAAGTTTGGATAGTAGGCCTGTGCTTTCATCATATTAACTCCAGGTCATCCATAAGTTTAAGCTTCTTGGCCCAGTATTTGGATAGCAACTCTTCGTCTTTTATTGAGCTTTGTATTTCTTGTGCATCAACTTTGGAGAGCTTGCCCGATGCCTCTATCTGTGAAGCTATGCTGTTGATGGCATCTACGACCGGTTGAAGCATTTCCTCGAAGTGATGGTCATTGAAAGCTAAATGCTTTGACTGCTCAAGTATGTATTTGAGGCTTAAGATTTTTCTGTAATCTATAGTGTCTGCGTGAACACGGAAGTTTTTGCAGAACAAACACCCTTCCGGTGTTTTACAGTCTGGCTGGATATGTGAGCTTGAAGAGGGGGTGGGTGAGTGAAGCTCTACACACTGCCCTGTGGCGATAGAGTTGGTAGGCTTTTTATTGGAGATTATGATATCGTTTTTAAACTTGGTGAAAAAGTCCGTCAGCTCCTTGCTGGCTTGCTGGTCAGAGCCTTCAGAATAATGCTTTATCACCGTCTCCGGTGTGTTCTGTAATAGCGTAGCGGTGGTGCTTAAGTCAGCTTTTTCAAGTAGCCAGTTGCTCTTGTGGGCTCGCCACATGCGCGTTGTGATTTTGGTTTTGAAGTCGAAACATATTTCAAGCCTTCGATGGAAGTCCGTTGATAGGTTCATGGATAGAGGGTAGATATCTTTCCCGTTGAAGGAGAAGAAGAGATAATTAAAGCTTTCCCTTCCGGTTCCTTTGATTAAGTGGTCTCGCAACCTTAATGCTTTCCTGAAAAGGTTGAGAAACCTAGCCTCAATGTAGAATTCAACCGGTCTTCCGCCTGCCCTATACTTGATTGATCGAAATCCCTGTCGGTCGATGCCGACCTGGTAGTCGTCTGACCACTCTAAAGAGGCGAACTGCCCGAGGCTCATACCCGTGCTGGAAGAAAATAGCATCATGAAAGCCTGAAAGGCCATTGATGCGGCCCTCATCCTATGGATACTGTATTTATCATTATTGGCTTGATCGATTCTTTTTAATGCTCTATTTCGAGCAACCTTTGCATTTTGTCCTTGGGAGCGGTGCCGTGGCATTTTTCGTGCTATTTCTTCAACACCGAATATCGTTCCATTGATATAGTCGTAAGCTTTATAGTTTTTCCCATTCTGAGTTTTTTTCTTGATATTCGAGGGGCCCGCAAATGGCATCTGAGTAGGGAAAAACCAATAGTAGCCATGTTCAAAGTCTAGCCTCTTAGGGAAGCGCTCAAAGTCAATGATAAAGTCAGACAGTTGGTGGAATAATAATGTGTAGAACTTTAGTGCTGATCGTGCTTGTTTCTGCTCAGGTGTTTCAGTGATGTTAACCGCTCTAAATGAGCGACTGATTTTTCTAACGCCTCTGAAAAGATCACCATAACGATCAGAGTAGATGTTTCTACCAGCAGTGAATAGCACTAGCTGAAGAGTGGCAGCGGTATTGATATTCATCTGACTCTTTCGTACAAGGTCAATTAAATATTCTGTGAATACTCCAACTGCATCTATATAATGCTGTTGGGAGTCCAGGCCTTGCACGTAGCTATCGTCACACCAATTAACAAAGCGTTGAAATTGACCGACTGATGTTTTTAGGCTGGCTGGTGATTTTCCTAGTCGTATATGCTGACTCAGATAGTCAAGGTAGTTTGTGATAAAAGTCCTTCGACCCGTACGGTAACTGTCCGTATCCACAAGGTTGATAACGCTTTCCTCCCTTGTGTTATCGCCACTTTTGCGTCTGCGGACCGAATAACACCAGGAGCCAACGTCCATAGGGAATTTGTAACCGGGAATGTAGACACGAACCAAGTGCGGGGCAATCAGGGTAAGCTTGCCTTGCGTATCGAAGGGGAGGTCCGAAAGTTTATATACTGTAGTGTTGCGCTCCATCCAGGCCATAGAGTCACTCTTCGTTAACAATTCGTTCCAAGAAGGATTCAAAGTCGCTTTGCAGGTGGCTAGCGATCTTGAATTTCTTCCGGTAATTCAAGTAGCCCTCAGTTGTGCTGAGTTGGCTATGCCCCATTCGCTCCCGCACGTACATCAATGCCTGAAAGAACTCGGGCCGCTGTTCATCGGTAGCGTGTCTTTCGCTATGTTGGTCAAGCAGGCTCTCCACAAGATTCATGCCGAAACTGGCACGGAGGTCGTGGAATCGAAAGGTGAAATCATGTCCATGCTGATTCAGGTTTGGCATCAGTTGTTGATGAATGAACTGAGTCACAGCATTACCGCGTGGCGGAGAGCGATATAGAAACGCAAAAGGGTCGCTTGTGGCCATGTAGTAAGGCTGACCTGCTCGGGTCAAAAAGAGATACTGCTCATCAACCTCCGGATAGGTGTGCTGACTTTTCGCCACCCGTTGCAATCTGCGCGGTGATTGGCTGTAGATCTGGAGCCTGGTGTAGAGCCAGACTGGCACAAGTAGCGTCATTTGCTTGCCATACTTGGTGTTGACCAATGTGCCATGCCCGACCTTGATTCGCTTCGATACGGTGCCGTCACGTGGTGGTGAGGCCACATGCTTCGAGCGAAGCGTGAAGACGGTTTGTAGTCGGGCACCTGTCGTCAAGGCGAGCAGGAACGCCAGCGTCATCTCGGTATTGCCAATGCGCTGGAGTGCCTCGACTAAGGCTATCTGCTCGTCTTTCGGCAGTGGCCGCAGTTTGCCGCCGTCTTCCAGGTATTCGCTGAAATCGTGACTTTGTCGCGCTGTGCGGAACGATCGGGTCAAGTCAGTGCTCTTGACTTGCCTCTGGTGCTGGAGGCCTTTCGCATCCTTGAAGCTGAGGCGCGTGTCACTCTCGACCCAAAGGGGGTGGGGGAAACGAACACCATCATGCTCCAGCCAGCGATAAAAATTCTGCACTGTACTCATGCGGCGTTTGGCCGTGCTGGCTTTGATGGTGTGAAAGCCCACGAGGTCATGCAGGAAAGCGCAGTAGCGATAGGTCGGGCGAGCACGAGGGCGTCCGGGGACGTTGAGGAAATCGATATCGTCATCGAGCTGCCACTGGCGAAAGTGAGCGAGGTCGCCAGCGATAGACTCCAGGGTGCGATGGCTGATCGGCGAGATGTCAGCTAGCCGGCTTAAGAGGTAGCGGTTGGCTTCTTGCCAGGGGCTACCGTCCGGATCCAGCACCACCGGGTAGTGGTAGCAATTGTCCCGGAAATGGCTCTGAAGGCGCTCCGCCCAGAAGGGCCGCCCATCACGGGGGGAGCACCGCCATGCCTCGGGGCTGGGACTTTGGGAGACGGTCGGCTGGTAACAGTCCAGCTTGCGCAGTATCTCAACGCGCACCTGTGTCGGTGAAGCCTTCACTACCATGCACCTTTTTATTGCATCAATGGCGATGAGACAAAAATAGCTTGACAGGAGTGAGAAGGCAAACCAGTATTCTGCATCATTGACGATGAAACGAGATCAATATGCAGCTGGGCGACCTAGCAAGTATCCAGGCGGGCTACCCGTTCCGGGGCAAGATTGCCGACGTGCCGGAAGGGGAAGCTCTGGTGGTGCAAATGCGAGACATCGCGGATGACGGCATCGAATGGGCCTCTTGCACCCGCACTGCACTCACCGGCAAGCGAGCGCCGAATTGGCTCAAGCCGGGCGACCTGCTTGTGGCTGCACGAGGCAGTCACTACTACGCAATCGAGGTGGATACTCAGGCCGAGGAGCATTGCGTGGCGGCGCCGCACTTCTACGTGGTGAAAGCCCAGCTAGAGCGGATTCTCCCTCGATACCTTTGTTGGCTGATCAACCAGCGCCCTTGCCAGCGCTTCCTGGAACAGAATGCCGAAGGCAGCCTGACCAAGAGCATCCGGCGTCGTGTGCTGGAATCGCTTCCCATTACCGTTCCTCCGCTCAAGCGGCAGCACCAGTGGGTCGGGCTGATCGATACGCTGTCGCAGGAGCGCAGGCTGCTGCATGAACAACTGGCCGCTAATTCGGCATTGCAGTCGGCACTGGCCGCTGATCTGCTGGGCCATCAGGATGAACGCAACCCATGACAGGACATGACTCAATGAGCGAGCAAATCAACCAGGACAGTATCAACAAGGCCCTGTGGGCGGCCTGCGATACGTTTCGCGGCACCATCAGCGCGGACACCTACAAAGACTTCATCCTCACGATGCTGTTTCTGAAGTACATCTCGGATGTATGGCAGGACCACTACGATAGCTACCAAGCCGACTATGGCGATGAGCCGGAGCTGATCGAAGAGTTGATGAAGAACGAGCGCTTCGTCCTGCCGCGCAATGCCAGCTTCTATACGCTTTGGGAGCACCGTCACGAACCAGGTAATGGTGAGCGGATCGACCAGGCGCTGCACGCCATCGAGGAAGCCAACGGTACTAAGCTCAAGGACGCGGGCAAAAGCGTGTTCCAGGACATCTCCTTCAATACCGACAAGCTCGGGGAAGAGAAACAGAAGAACACCATTCTGCGCCACTTGCTGGAGGACTTCGCTAAGCCGGAGCTGAATCTCAAGCCCAGCCGCGTCGGTTCACTGGACGTGATCGGCAATGCCTATGAGTACCTGATCAAGAACTTCGCCGCCTACGGTGGCCAGAAGGCCGGTGAATTCTATACGCCACCGGAAGTGTCGGATCTGATCGCAGAGCTGCTGAATCCGCAGCCGGGTGACACCATCTGTGACCCTGCCTGTGGCTCAGGCTCGCTGCTAATGAAGTGTGGTCGCAAGGTCCTGGCAAACTATGATAGCCGTGAGTATGCCCTCTATGGCCAGGAAGCCATCGGTTCGACCTGGTCACTGGCCAAGATGAACATGTTTCTTCATGGCGAGGACAACCACAAGATCGAATGGGGCGACACCATTCGCAATCCGAAGCTGCTGGACCGAAACGGCGAACTCATGCTGTTCGACATCGTCACGGCGAATCCCCCTTTCAGTCTCGACAAGTGGGGCCATGACGATGCGAGCCATGACAAGTTCAGTCGCTTCCGTCGAGGCATCCCGCCCAAGACAAAGGGGGACTACGCCTTTATCCAGCACATGGTTGAAACGCTGGAGCCGTCTTCTGGCCGCATGGGAGTAGTGGTGCCTCACGGTGTGCTTTTCCGTGGCTCTAGCGAGGGCAAGATCCGTAAGCAGCTGATTGACGAAAACCTGCTTTACGCTGTTATCGGCCTGCCGGAAAAGCTCTTCTACGGTACGGGTATCCCTGCGGCCGTCCTTATTTTCAAGAGAAAGAAGTCAGATGATTCGGTGATTTTTATCGACGCCAGTCGTGAATTCAAGCCTGGAAAGAATCAGAATCTACTGACTAATGATAATATCCGGAAGATCGTTTCGACCTATCGCGAGCGTGTTAATGTCGATAAGTACGCTTATCTAGCAACTCGTGAAGAGATTTTGGAAAATGACTACAACCTCAATATTCCGCGTTATGTGGATACATTTGAGGAGGAAGAGGAGATTGATTTGGTCGCCGTGAGGGCCGAGCGAGAAAAGCTGAAATATCAGCTGTTCGAGCTGGAAGGTGTAATGGACAAGTATCTTCAGGAGCTTGGATATGGTGAATGACGAAGGTTATTCGCAACTTGAATTGATGCAGGCACGAGTTAAATTCGTGCCTGAAGGTTGGGGCTTTGGTTATGTCGGAAAAATATTTAATATTAAAAACAACTTGCGCAAGCCGATAAGCGAAGAAGAAAGGAAAAATAATCCCGGATCGTATCCATATTATGGGCCGACAAAGGTTCAGGGCTACATAGGCACCTTTGAGCAGGATGGAAGCTATGCATTGATCGGTGAGGATGGCGATCATTTCTTGAAGTACAAAGTGCAGTCGATGACGCAATTGGTCGATGGGAAATGTACCGTCAATAATCACGCGCACATCATTGAAGGGACAAAAAAGGCTACTAGAGAATGGTTTTATTACTATTTTATGCATCGTGACATATTTAGCTTTCTGAGTCGTCAAGGTGCTGGTCGCTATAAATTAAATAAAGCATCGCTTGAGAAAATCCCGCTGCTTATTCCTCCTGTAGAAGAACAGGAGAAGATAGCCAAAATTTTGACTACCTGGGATAAAGCTATATCCAAGGCTGAGCAGCTTCTCGCCAATAGCCAGAAGCAGAAAAAAGCCCTGATGCAAAAACTGCTGACTGGCAAGGAACGCTTACATGATAAGAATGGGGTAAGGTTCGGTGGAGAGTGGAAGTGGCTTAAAGCGAGCGAGTTGTTTAGGACAGTATCCAAAAAAAATAACTCTGATAATGAAGAGTTGCTTGCAGTAACTCAGGATCAAGGTGTTCTGCCGCGTTCATTTTTAGAACGACGGGTAGTGATGCCTGATGGCTCTACCAACGGTTACAAGCTGGTTGTTCCGGGGAATTTTGTTATTAGCCTTCGTTCATTTCAGGGTGGGCTAGAATATTCTAAATTCAGGGGGGTCGTCAGTCCTGCATATACAGTTTTGGAGCCTATTAAAAAAATAGAGGATGAGTTTTATAAGCAGTATTATAAGTCCCATGAATTTATTGGGCACCTTGCTGTTGCGGTGATTGGTATAAGAGATGGAAAGCAAATTAGTTATGGCGACTTCTCTTTTTTGAAAATTCCATACCCAAGCTTAGAAGAGCAACAGAAAATCGCAGCTGTTTTATCTTCTTCTGATCAAGATTTGAATGCCCTTAAGAAGATGGTCAATGCCTTAAGGCAAGAGAAGAAAGCCTTAGCGCAACAGTTGTTGTCAGGTAAACGTAGAGTGTGTATTGAGGATGTCGTATGCTGAAGCAAATACATATCAATAATTTTAAAAGCTACAAAAGCCAGGTCTTGCACCTCTCGCCGCTGACGTTGATGATCGGAGCTAATGCTTCTGGTAAAAGTAATGCACTGGAAGCTTTCCGCTTTTTATGCTGGTTGAGCCAAGGGCAGAAATTGTCTGTCTTGAAGCATCGGGTTGATGATTCCGAGCAGGTTTTACGCGGTCAAGTTAAGGACTTGGGATATCTAGGTTCGGAGAGTTTTCAGCTGGGGTGCCTGACAGATGATTCAGTTTGGAATCAGTTTGATGTCGAGGTGACACTGCGAGATTCTGAGTTACATATATCTAATGAATGTATTGTGTCTCCCAGTGAAGGGTTTCCGCTTTACAGAGTTGAACAGCCCTCCTCAGGCCTGAGCACGGACGTAAGGGTGGCGTATAACAATTTTGCTAAAGGCGGGAAAAAGCCGCAGGTAACTTGTACAGACCAGATTTTGATTATGAGCCAGTTGGCGAGCTCGGCTATGTTTCAGTCTGGACATAAAAAAGCTCAAGTTGAAATTCCCAAGGTAACCGGGCGATTTCAGAAGCTGCTAGAAAACACTCTGTTTTTAGATCCGGTGCCCTCCTTGATGAGAGGTGAAAGTTATCCAGAAAAACAGCTGCGTGGTGACTGTGCCAACTTGTCAGGTGTCCTATATAGCTTGTGGCAAGACAATGATGCCCGTCCTGTTGTCATTGAATTTATTAAAAGCCTGCCCGAGCAGGATGTTCAAGATATTGAGTTTTTCGAAGATCGCCGTGGTCAAGTGGCTCTGGAGCTTATAGAGAGCTTTGGTGGGCAGGCGAGAAAGTATCCCGTTGAGTTGCTATCTGATGGAACTTTGCGAGTACTAGCAATTGCTGCTGCCATTCTGTCTGCACCAGAGGGCTCTACTGTAGTCATTGAAGAAGTCGATAATGGTGTGCATCCCTCTAGGGCTCGCCAGCTGTTGGCTACAATGCGCGAGCAGGCTGAGAGTCGCAATGTGCACCTTCTGCTTTCTACACATAACCCAGCGCTAATGGATGCTTTGCCAGATAGATCACTAGGTGATGTGGTCTTCTGTTATCGTAATCCAGAAGTTGGCGATAGTTGTTTGGTTAGGTTGTCTGATCTTGATGATTATGTTGGGCTTGTATCACAAGGCCCGTTGGGTGAGCTAGTAACTAACGGTGTGGTTGATCGCTTTATCAAGACTCCTGCGACGCCAGAAGATAAAAGGCAAAATGCGATGGACTGGTTGGCCAAAATGCAGGGGGATGACCAATGAGTTCTGTCTGTCTTATTGATACTAGTGTTTTCTTAAACCTTTTGAATGTTCCTGGGAAGAATGCTGAAAAGGAACAGGTTGTTGAATCTTATTCCGAGTACGCCGAGCTTGGGATGACTTTTATTTTGCCAATGGCTACTATTGTCGAAACAGGAAATCATATCGCACAGAATGGCGATGGAAACCAAAGGCGAAGCGTCGCTGGTCGATTCTGTGAGGTTGTGGAAGGTGCTTTTTCTGGAGCTGCACCTTATCGTCCGAGTGATTTTCCTGCTGCTACCGAGGTGCTCAGGTGGCTTCATGAATTTCCTAATCATGCTGGCTGTAACAAGAGTCCTGAAAAAACAGGTGAAGGGACTAGTTTTGGTGACTTGAGTATTATTAAAGAGTTTGAAAAATGTGTTGAACGTTTCTCAATGTCTGAGGTTTTCATCTGGTCTCTGGATGGTGATCTCTGTTGTTATCACTATGTTCCATAGTTAGTGTCAGCAAATTTTTTAAAATTTAATGAGATAGAAATGGCTCAGAACGCACCTAAGTTTCAGGAAGAATACAGTGCTAAAATTCCTGCTCTCTCGTTATTGTCTCAATTAGGCTGGTCGTTTATTACACCTGAGCAGGCATTGGGTGCACGTGATCAGCAGCCTGATGAGGTGGTGCTTCGAAATATTTTGCGTCAGGAACTTGAAAAACGTCGCTTTTTCTTTGGAGGTAAATCTTACCCTCTTTCCAAAAATGCGGTTGATAACCTGATTGATGAGATATCTACGCCCGCCCTGAATGAAGGGCTGCTGACAGCGAACGAGAAGCTCTATAACCATTTGCTCTACGGCATCTCGGTCACAGAATTTGTGGAGGGCCGTAAGGCTAGTCCGACAGTGGCTCTGATCGATTGGGAGATCCCAGAGAACAATAGCTTCCACTTCACAGAGGAGTTCAGCGTTGCTCGCTCGGGAGGCGTGGATACGCGCCGGCCGGATATCGTCTGCTTCGTAAATGGTATCCCCTTGGCGGTGATTGAGGCCAAGCGGCCTGACGGCCAGTCTCACAAGGGGCCAACTCTTCAGGAAGGGATTTCTCAGTGCTTACGTAATCAGCGCTACGACGAGATTCCCCATCTCTTCGCATACAGCCAGCTTCTGTTCTCCATCAATGGCCACGAGGGGCGCTATGGCACCTGCCATACACCAGAGAAGTTCTGGACGACCTGGAGCGAGGAGGACATTCCGGATGCCGACATGCATTCGCTCAAGAATGCGCCTCTCTCGTCGCAGCAACTAGATGCGCTCTTAAGTCATCGTCCCCCAGCAGACCGCGAATGGTACGAACAGCGTCTGCAGGCTGGCGAGTTGGCCGTGACTGGCCAGGACAGGCTCCTGATCAGTCTGCTTTCACCGGGGCGTCTGCTGGAGATGACGCGCTTCTTCACCCTATTCGACAAGAAGGCCGGGAAGATCGTCGCTCGCTATCAGCAGGTGTTCGGTATCAAGCGGCTGATCGAGCGGATCAATACCCGGCGTCCGGATGGTGGACGAGAAGGTGGTGTCATCTGGCATACCACGGGCTCCGGCAAGTCCTTCACCATGGTGTTTCTCAGCAAGGCACTGATCCTGCATGAATCGCTCAAGCAGTGCCGCCTGGTGATTGTCACCGATAGAGTCGACCTTGAGAGCCAACTGAGTGCCACCTTTACGTCCGGTGGCGAGCTGGCTACCAAGAAGGACAAGGCTGCGGCCATGGCCACCTCAGGTACACGCTTGGCCGAGCAGATTGGTAAGGGCAACGAGCGCATTGTCTTCTCGCTGATTCAAAAGTTTAACTCCGCGACTAAGCTTCCGGAGTGCCACAACGACAGCTCTGACATCATCGTCTTGATCGATGAGGGGCACCGCAGCCAAGGCGGCGAGAACCATATCCGCATGAAGCAGGCGTTGCCCAATGCCGCCTTTGTGGCTTTTACGGGCACCCCCCTGCTGAAGGAGGACCGAACCACTAACAAGTTCGGCCCCATCGTTCATGCCTACACCATGCAGCGAGCTGTAGAGGATAAGACGGTTTCCCCGTTGCTCTATGAGGAGCGTATCCCTGATCTGGATGTGAACGAACGGGCCATCGATGCCTGGTTCGAGCGGATCACCGAAGGGCTGGAAGATGCTCAGAAGACAGACCTCAAACGCAAGCTGGCCAGGAAGGGGCAAATCTACAGTGCCGATGACCGTATTCGTCTGATCGCACTCGATATCGCCAACCACTTCATCAAGCACGTGCCGGAGGGCCTCAAGGGCCAACTGGCATGCGACAGCAAGAGATCAGCCATCAAGTACAAGAAGTACCTGGACGAGGCCGGACTGTTCGAGTCGGCGGTGGTGATGAGCCCACCGGACACCCGTGAAGGTAACACCGAGGTGGATGAAACCACCTTGCCGGAGGTGCAGCAGTGGTGGAAAGACAATGTCGGCAACCAGGAAGAACAGGTTTATACCCGCAGCGTGATAGAACGCTTCAACAAGAATGATGACCTCAAGCTGCTGATCGTGGTCGACAAGCTGCTGACCGGGTTCGATGAGCCTAAGAATGCGGTGCTCTACATCGATAAGCCGCTTAAGTCCCATAACCTGATCCAGGCTATTGCTCGCGTGAACCGCCTGCACGACAAGAAGCGTTTTGGCTTCCTGATCGACTATCGCGGCATTCTGGCCGAGTTGGATACCACCATCGCCCAGTATCAGGACCTGGCTTCACGCACCCAGGGGGGCTTCGATATCAACGATATCGAGGGGCTCTATCACTCCATGGGTACGGAGTATAAGCGGCTGCCTCAGCTCTACACCCAGCTGTGGTCCATCTTCGAAGGGGTGACGAACAAGCAGGATATCGAGCAGTTACGCCAGGTGCTAGTCCCACGTATGGAGACTCTGGAGCCCGCCTCGTCGGGAGGAAAGTCCGAGCTGGTTGATGTGCATCAGAAGGTGCGTGAAGACTTCTATGAGGCGCTGACGGCGTTTGCCAGCTGCCTAAAAGTCGCGCTTCAGTCTGCCACCTTCTTCGAAGACAAGAGCTTCACTGACGACGATCGTCGTCATTACAAGGAGACTCTCAAGCAGTTTTCCAGCCTTCGCCAGCTGGTCAAGCAGGACGCTGGCGAGTCCGTGGACTACGACGACTACGTGGAGCAGGTCAAGAAGCTGCTGGATCGCCATGTGGTAGGTATCGATATCCAGGAAGCGGACGGGGCCTACGAAGTTAGCCGTATGGGAGCACCGCAGGCGCCAGAAGTCTGGAGCGAGGACAAGACCCGCAACGAGACGGATATCATCAAGACTCGGGTCACCAAGATGATTGAGCAGGACCTCAAGGATGACCCTTACGCCCAGGAAGCCTTCTCGGCTCTTCTGCGCCAGGCCATCGAGGAGGCCGAGAAGCTGTTCGACCACCCCTTGAAACAATATCTTCTGTTCAAGGAGTTCGAGCAGCAGGTCAGCGAGCGCCGACTAGATGAACTGCCCGACGCTTTTCAGGGCAATCGGCATGCGCAGGCGGTGTATGGTGTCTTCAAGCAGGCGTTGCCTAAGGTGCTGTCCAGTGACGATTCCCAGGTTCAGCAACTCTGGATCAATCTGGCATTCGAGACCTGTGAGGTGGTCGACGACGCGGTAGCCGTTCACTCCATCAATCCGCAGAACATCGAAGCCGCGATACGCAAGCAACTGTTGCCGGTGGTCTTCAGGCAGTGCAAGTCCGTTGGCGCGGGCATGGATCAGGCGAAACAGATTGTGGAGAGCATTGTTCAGATCACCCGAGTAGGATTGGCAACATAATGAGCGTCATGATCGCTGATGCCGCTCTCTATGGTCGCGAGCTGGTGTTTCGTTATGGCGACGAATGTATCACCATCCGGCGCCTGGACCGGTCCCAAGGCATCAATCGGGTGCTGATCAAGGTCCATCCGGATACCCGGGTCGAAGCCCTGGCTCCACGGGAAGCCAGTGACGATGAGGTGCTCGATGCTGTTCGGCAGCGGGCGCGGTGGATCTATCAACAGCTACGCCAGTTTCGCGCTCAGAATGAATACGTGATCCCACGCCGCTATGTGAGTGGCGAAAGCCATTACTACCTGGGCAGGCAGCACCTTCTGAAAGTGATCGAGACGCTGACGGAGCGACAAGGTGTCAAGCTGCTACGCGGTCGGCTGGAGGTACGCGTTCGCCATAGGCGGCCTGACAAGGTCAAACAGCTACTGGCACGCTGGTATCGGGAGCGTGCGGGTGAGGTGTTTGGGCGGCGGCTCGACGCCATGCTGGAACAGGCGCTCTGGGTCTCTGAGCAGCCACCGATGCGGGTGCAGGCCATGCAAACGCGCTGGGGAAGCTGCTCGCCGCAAGGGCGTCTGACGCTGAATCCGCACCTGGTGAAGGCTCCTCGGGAATGCGTGGATTACGTCATCCTGCATGAGCTATGTCACATCGCGGAGCATAACCATAGCGAGCGTTTCTATCGCCTGATGGGGCAAGTGATGCCACAGTGGGAGGGCGTCAAGGCCAGGCTGGATGACATGGCAGGCCGACTGATCGATTGAGCGGGGCAGGTATGGCGCACGGATCAGATGAGCTGGAGGCCGGGAAACACGGTCAGTTTCGGCGTCTCAGCGTACAGGAGCTTCAGGATCTCCGTGATGAGATGCGTGAGGCGGGCCACTGGATGAAAGCGCAGCTCAGGAAGAAGCGACGAGGGATCGTCAATCCGAAGAAGACACGCTAGGGGTTGCGGTGCGGGGGAAGAGGTCGGCGACCTCGATGCCGAGGGCTTCGCTGATCTGGTAGACCTTGGTCAGGGTGATGTTCTTCTCACCGCGCTCTATGTGGCCCATATAACTACGGTCCACTCCGGCCAGTGCAGCCATGGCCTCCTGAGATAACCCTCTGTTTTTGCGGAGCTCTCTGACCCTCTGGCCGAATGCCACCAGCTTCTCGTTCCGCATCTGTCCCGCTCCATCCAAAGGATGGAACTATCACGGCCCACTGCATACAATTCCACGGACTATAATTCTCATTTGGAGTGGCCTGGATGCAGTTGGAGATTCTCACTGATGATGAGCAGAACGCTCGCATCTGCGCGGACTACTGGCGACAGACTGAGGAAGGCGAGTATGCGCTCAAGATACGCGAGATTGCGACCACTCATGGAATGAAGCCCCATGTGGTCAGTAGGTTCGTCGAGCAGCACGCCTTCATATGGCTGGAAGACATCTGCTGTGGGCGTTGCAAACAGCCGTACCGCTTTGGCACCCGCAGCCAGTATCAGGAGCGCCGGTGGCTTCAGGATCGGGTCTGCAAAGCATGTATGGGTGCTGAGCGCCAAGCCATCGCCGACAAGAAGAGGGACTTGATCCTGAAAATGCGGCAGTCGGCGGAAAACAACACGCCAGACCCAGCAATGCTAGACCTGACCAGCAAAATCTACCTTTTAGCTGTGATTCAGGCGTTAGGCGATGAAAACTTCAGTATCATTGAGCCGCTAGATGATTACCCCGCCTGTACTCTGTCGCCCGATTTTGTCTATGACCACAAAGTTCTTCGGCATTTGATTGACGGCCACCTACTGCTAATCTGCCTGGATACGCGTCTTGAGGCGGTCGAACTTCAGGAAGATGATCGGTTCAGTATCGATCTTGGTGAGTGCGCGTTTAACCTTGCTTTAGGCGCTGATCAGATCACGGCGCTGATCAATGATTTTTTCGATGAGGAAACCGTACAAAGCTTCCGACAGGCGCCGGAATTCATAACGCTATGCAAGGAAGTCCAACTGAATGAATGCCTCGGTTTTCTGAAGACTGTTCTGGAGGAACATCAACTGTACCTGTCGCCGGGGGAGAAAACTCGGCAGGTTCTAAGCCAGTGCTTAGAGAAGTTCAGTGTGGCCCAGGTCTACAACTTCATTTGGCGAGCCGCTAAGGACGCAGCCGCCTATTATATGAGAGGTTCTATCAGCAAAAGGCAGGCAGCTAACTCGGTCGTAGGAAACATCTCACGGAACATGGAGCGGGCTTTGGCCAATGGCTGGGATGTGAAGCCGTTTAACAGGAACTATAGTCTTCCTCAGTCTTCCCTGAGCCGCATCATCTTTAACATGGTGCTGGGAACTGATGATGGTGGGTTTGAGTATTTGTTAACTGATCTTTTGGAAGAAAAAGAAGCCGTTTAGGTATGTCTGAGATTTTTTAGAAATTTGCGAACTTAGTGTTGTTGTGCTTTAAAAAACCGACCCTCTCAGTCATTAGGTGTGATGGCTGAGAGGGCTTGAGGGCTTAGGTTTTAGTTTTTACAGCCATTTTTGTCACACGTTATCCGTTGAGATGATGAAACCCAATGATGAGAGTTTTCTCGGGTGTTAAATCCGCATCCTGTGGTTCCACCTTTTGTTCCTTTGTGCACCACGCCAGTAGGTGTGTGTTTGACAGCCATATCAAACCTCTTTTTTAACAATTTTTTTGCGATGAGTGGATTGCTCGTAGGTGGTGACGTATGCAGGGATAGTGTAATGCTTTTCTACATTCAGCCACCCTAATGAAAATAGCCGAGGTTTATTTTCTTGGCCAGAAATGAAGAGTAGGCACGATCACTTGGCTGTTATCTCATGGGAGGCGGCTTCTAGCCAGGAAGCTGAGGTGAAGGGGGTTGGATGTGTCCATACGGAGGTATATGTCCATATCCGGAAAGGCACACTCATATAACCCGTACGTCATCGCCTTCCAGTGTGTGGCGGAAGTAGGGCAGATTGCCGGGCACCAGACGGCGCAGGAAGGCGTCCATGTCGTGGCGCACGTCGGGGTCGGCGTTCTCGTTGAGCGTCAGCGAGGCGGAGGTGTGCAGCAGCTGCACATGCAGCAGGCCGACACTGACCGGCGGCATTTCGGCCAATGCCTGCTCCACCTCGTCACTGATGAGGTGAAAACCGCGCTTGCGGGCGGAGAGGGTGAGCGTGTCGCGTTGCCACATGAGAAGCCCTGCCTGTCGTTGATTCAGTACATGCTAAACATGACAAGCCAGAACGCAAAAGGCCAGCCCCTGAGGGCTGGCCTTTTTGCTGCGTGCCGCGCTGATTCATGTCACCGCGAGGGTGAGGGTCAGCGCTGCAAAGCTTGAATCAACCGGCAGTGGTGGCGGCTTCGCTGACGGTGCGGCGGGCGGCCTTGGCGGTGACGCGCTCCGGCTCTGACTTGCCGATCTCGCGGGCGAGCCAGTCGGCGAGCATGCGCACGCGGGTCGGGATCGGGCCACGCGGCAGCAGCATGCCGATCTCGACCGGCGGGATCTCGCTGCATTCCAGACGCTTGAAGGACTGGCCGTTGCGCTCGCTGAGGGTGTTGACCCAGTCAGTCGGCAGCACGGCACGAATCAGGCCATCGGCCACGTAGTCGGTGAGGACTTCGAGGTCATCTGACTGGATGTGATTCGGGCGCGGGTCTTCCGGGTGACGCGAGAGGGAGGTGCCGGACACCAGCGGTTCCAGCTCGCCCCACGGCAGTTCTTCCGGGTTCTCGACGTGAGAGGCCGCGTAGGCCGCCTGATGCCAGTGGGTCAGCGGGCGGAAGACGTGGGTGCTGCCGGCCAGATGCGGGAAGCCGATTACCAGGTGCGGCTGATTCTCGAGAATCTCGCGACCGTTGTGCCACAGCTTCAGCTTGATATCGACGCCTTCGTGCTCCGACAGGAAGCTGGTCAGCGCGTGACCCAGGAAGTGACGACCCAGCGACGGCGTGGCGTGGATTCGGATGGTACCGGTGAGGTCTGATTGGCGGTCTTCGATGGCGCGGTGCGCTTCATCATCGAGATTGGCCATCGAGCGTGCGTAACGGTAAAGGGTCTCGCCGGCTTCTGACAGGCGAATGCCACGATGACCACGCTCGACCAGGCGAGTGCCGAAACGGCCCTCAAGGGCGTCGAGGCGACGGCTGACGGTGGACTTGGGCAGGCGCAGACGTTCTGCTGCGCGGGACAGGCTGCCGAGGTCTGCGACCATCAGGAAGGTGTTGTAGGCGTCGATATCGCTCATCGAATAGGTCCGGTTGTTCAGAGGGTCGGGGTGCGCCGTCAGGGAAACACCCACCTTGTACGGGCCAAACGGGCCCGTTGCAGCGCCAGTCGCTGCACAACGGATTGCCTGTCGATGACCGTGCCCCTCGGGCCGCAGGGGGATTCCCCGGGCAAAGACGCGCTCATCGATCAACAACCGTCACTGCCAGCCGAGCACCTCAGCGCGCGGCGACAGGTCTTGCATCTACTGCAGATATCCTCAGGGCCGAAGCCATGACAGGGCACTGCCTTGGCGTGACAGCAAGCGCCCTTAATCTGAGCACGCTAACTATATCACTCTGCTCGTAGTGTTGCATCCAAAGTCGCATGCATTGCGCAAATCCGATCTCCGCAGGATGAAACTCTGCCGTGAAGCGAGAAATTTGCGTGGGCCAGGCACTTGTCGAGGCATGTCGGCTAAGACGTCAGTGGCTGGCGATGGTTCCGTATCTGATGACAGACAGGTGATAAAAAAGTGAATTTGGTGGCTGCACGGGTGAAAAAGTGTGCAAATCGGGCCGTTTCTGGCAGTTGAGGCACAATCCGGCGCTGCAAGAGGCGAGAAATGACGCGGCCTGATTGCAGAAGTTGCAGAGCGGCGTTGCGGGAAGTGTTGATGACGCAAATGTGCAAACGCGTGCATTATCTCGTTCGCAAAGAGAATCATTATTATTATTAATCTTGGGAACCCTCCGCTCATGACCGATCGCCTCTCTCCGTGCGTGGCAGCCAGCGCTTCCCGCGCCACTGCTTTCACTCCGCGTCCGCTGGTGGCAGCCATTGCGCTGCTGTGTGCCAGTACTGCCAATGCAGAGACGCTGCAGATGGACACGCTGCAGATCGAGGACGATCGCCTCAACGCGACCGCGGTCATCGATAGCGAAGAGATCGCGCTGCATCAGGCGCATGATCTCAAGGATGTGTTCCGTGATACGCCGTCCGTCACCGTCGGCGGCACCACCGCCTCGTCGGAGATGATCTACGTGCGCGGTCTGGAAGACACCAACCTCAACATCAGCGTCGATGGTGCCAGCCAGAACGGCTATCTGTTCCACCACAGCTCCAGCTTCAACATCGAGCCGGAGCTGCTCAAGCGCGCCGAAGTCCAGGCCGGACCGGGCGCCGCCGACAACGGCCCCAACGCCCTGGGCGGCAGCATCAAGTTCGTCACCAAGGATGCCCAGGACCTGCTCGAGCCGGGTGAGACCTTCGGCGGCATGGTCAAGGGCAGCACCGAGTCCGCAGCAGATGCCGTCAAGGGCACGCTGTCCGTCTACGGTGAAGTCGCGCCGAACGCGGGCCTGCTGTTCTCGACCAGCGCACGCAACAGCGATGACTACCGCACCGGCGGCGGTGATGAAGAGGAAGGTACCGGCGGCCATCAGCGCAGCTACTTCGGCAAGTTCAGCCTGCTCGACCAGGGCGCGCACAGCCTGCGCATCAGTGCCGAGCACAACGAGGACAGCGGCATCTACTGCACGCGTCCCAACATGGAATGTCAGCCGTTCAACAACGTGAAGGTCGACACCGAGCTGAGCCGCGACACCTATACCGCCAACTATGACTATGAGCCGGGCTCGCGTCTGGTGGACGTGCACACCAACGTCTTCCACACCAAGACCGAGCTGGATCGCACCACCGTCTCCACCGGCGCTGAGCTGAACGCCGATGTCGAGAGCTACGGCGGTGACCTGAACAACACCTTCCGTTTCGGCCCCGAGGACATGAACAACCGTCTGACGCTGGGTAGCGATTACGTCTACGACGAATCCAGCACCGGCAGCTTCGACGAGAAGGCCCGCAACCTCGCGCTCTACGCCCAGCACCGCATGACGCTCGGCGCGGTGGACCTGTCCTTCGGCGCGCGTGTCGATGACTACAAGACCGAATATGCCAATGGCGAGACGCTGGATGACACCGATGTCAGCCCGAACGCGAGCCTCAACTGGCGTGTCGGCGGCGGTGTCGAGCTGTTCACCGGCTACTCCACGGCAGTGCGCGGCAACAAGGGCCGTGAAGCCATCCTGGCCGACGATGGCGTCGGTGTCGGCGAGACGCTGACCGTCGAGCCGGGTCTCGAGGCCGAGACCTCGCGCAGCACCGAAGTCGGCGCGCGCTGGAAGGGCAATGACCTCCTCACTCAGCGTGACCGCGCTGGCCTGGAAGTCACCTACTTCGATACCCACTTCGACAACTACATCACCGATGAGACCGTCGGCAGCGAAACCACCATCTACAACATGGAAGGCATCGTCACCAGCAAGGGTGTCGAGGCGCGTGCCACCTACGGCATCGGCGGCTGGGACATGACGCTGGGCTACCTGACCATGGACCTGGAAGACAACCAGGGCGAGACCGTGGTCGACGACATGGGCCTGGGCAACCAGACCGGTGATCGCTGGAGCCTGGACAACCGCTACACCTTCGTTGACCCGCAGATGACGATCGGCTGGACCGTGACCGCCTACGAGCGCCTCACCGACCTGCCGGATGATCAGAGCGAGCGCGCCGGTTATGCCACGCACGATGTCTACGCCAGCTGGGTGCCGCGTGACATGCAGGACCTGACCCTGACGGCCGGTATCTACAACCTGTTCGACAAGGAATATACCGACCAGAACACCTACTTCCTGGAACCCAACAGCGCACGCGGCATCACGACGGGCGCCATCACCAGCCCGGGGCGTGACGTGCGTCTGTCAGTGGCGTATCGCTTCTGATCAGAAGGCTCTGAGCCCGCAAGTTCGCACCTGACAGGGTGTCATCGCCAGCGATCGTGATCCAGGCTCGCAACGCAGGATGCTTCACTGGCAAGACCCTCGCAGCGCCATCGTGTTCTTCACGGTGGCGCTGTTTCGTTTGCGGGGCGCACAGAAGGGGCTGCCTGCGTCTCGCGGCCACGCTGTGCTATCGATTCATCAGACCAGGCCCGCCTGCTGCCTGCGTCTCGCGGCCACGCTGTGCTAGCGATTCATCGGGCCAGGCCCGCCTGCGTCTCGCAGGCGGGCTGTGCTACCATCGCGACCAAATGTCGGAGAGCGTCTGCGCGACTCTTCGCACTGCACTCACGTTCCCGCCACTGGCGGGTGATCGTTCGAATAAGGAAGGATGCATGGCGCTTCTGAAGATTTTTGTCGGCACGATGTATGGCGGTTCACTGGATGTGGCCGAGCAGGTTCAGCCGTTGTTCGAGCAGGCCGGCTATACGGTCGAGGTGCTCGACCAGCCGACACTGGCTGACCTGACTGATGCGCGCCCTGATCTGGCGCTGTTCGTCACCTCCACCACCGGCAGTGGCGATGTGCCGGGCAATCTGACCGGCTTCCTCAATGCGCTGTCTGCCGAGTCCCCGGCGCTGGATTGGCTGCGTTACGGTCTGATCGCCCTGGGCGACAGCTCCTACGGCGAGACCTACTGTGGCGCGGGGCGTCATCTGGATGAGCGTCTGGCCGACCTGGGCGCCACGCGCCACGGCGAGCGCCTCGAGATCGACGCCATGGAAACCTTCATGGCCGATGACGCGGCGCTGCCGTGGGTCGAGAGCTGGATTCCGACCCTGCCGGCCACGGCCTGATTCTGCGGCGGTGGGCTGACCCGCCGCCTGCTTCTTCTGTTGTCCGTTCTTTCATCGAGACTGCTTCACATGCCGAAACTGAATCCTGATCATCCGCGTGCCCGCAACCTGACGCCGCAGCGCGTCTCCGTGCTGGCGGGTCTGGCGGTGGTAATGGTCGCCAATATTCCGCGTTTCCTGATGAGTGGCGAGAATACGCGTCTGATGCTGATCGTCGGCTTTGCCGTCGCCGTCAGCGCGCTGGGCATCTATATCTATCGCCAGCTGTCAGAGAACGCCAAGGCCAAGGTGCCGACGATGATGCGTCGTCTGCTGGTCTGGCTGGTGGTGGGGCTGGCGGCGATGGCAGCCTTCAACTTTGCCGCGCCGATGCTCAACCGCCCTCAGGAAGGTGCACTCGAGGTGCTGGTCGATGGCCTGACGCTGGGCCTGCTGGCGCATGTGATCAGCATGTGGATGCAGCGCCGCCGTGGTGAGGAAGGCTGAGCCTCGATTCTTGCGGCTCATGAGATGCTGTCAGAAAGATATTCCCGTCAGGTCCGCTAGCCTGACCTTGTAAAAAGATCATCCCTACCAACAAGAACGCCCCGATCAGCAATGATCGGGGCGTTCTTGTGATGGCGCTCTTGTGATGGCTGATGAGGTGACGACACGCCTCAGCGTGCCATCACCGGGCCACTTACTTGCACAGGGTGTAGCAGGGCACGTAATCGCTGCCCGGCAGCTTCATGCGGCCCTGGGCGACGAAGGAGGTGAGCAGGGCGTCGAGACGCTCCATCAGCTCGGCTTCGGCGGTCAGGCGGAAGGGGCCGTCGCGCTCGATCTCCTCGATGCCTTCCTTCTTGACGTTGCCGGCGACGATGCCCGAGAAGGCACGACGCAGATTGGCCGCCAGTTCATGCACCGGCTGGTTGCGGTGCAGTGCCAGGCCCGACATGTTGGCGTGGGTCGGCGCGAAGGGCTGCTGGAAGTGCGGGGCGATATGCAGGCGCCAGTTGTAGTAGAAGGCATCCTGATGCTGGCGACGGAATTCCGCCACCTCGTCGATGCCACCGCGCATGGTGCGTGCCACCTCGACCGGATTGTCGATGATGATGGTGTAGCGCGAGCGCGCTTCCTCGCCCAGGGTGTAGGCGATGAACTCGTCGATCTGCTTGAAGTACTCGGCGCTGGACGCCGGGCCGGTGAAGATGACCGGGAACGGCAGCTCGCTGTTTTCCGGGTGCAGTAGAATGCCGAGCAGATAGAGAATCTCTTCGGCGGTGCCCACGCCGCCCGGGAAGACGATGATGCCATGTGCGGTGCGCACGAAGGCTTCAAGGCGCTTCTCGATGTCCGGCATGATGATCAGTTCATTGACGATCGGGTTGGGCGATTCGGCGGCGATGATGCCCGGCTCCGAGATGCCCAGATAGCGACCCTCCGTGCGACGCTGCTTGGCGTGCGCGACGTTGGCGCCCTTCATCGGGCCCTTCATGGCACCCGGGCCACACCCGGTGCAGATATCGAGATCACGCAGGCCGAGGTGGTAACCCACGTCCTTGGTGTACTCGTATTCCTCGCGGTTGATGGAGTGCCCGCCCCAGCAGGTGACCAGACTCGGCTCACGCGAGGACTTCAGCGCCCCGGCGTTGCGCAGGATATGGAACACCGCATTGGTGGTGCCTTCGGTGGTCGTGAGATCGAAACGCGGAGTGTTCTGGATCTCGTTGGCCACATAGACGATGTCACGCAACACGCTGGAGAGATGCTCGCGAATGCCGCGGATCATCTTGCCGTCGACGAAGGCATCGCCGGGCGCATTGTCGAGCTTGAGGCGAATGCCGCGGTCCTGCTGCAGCACCTCGATCTCGAAATTCTTGTGTGCGTTGAGCACCGCGACGCTGTCATCGGTCTGGCTGCCGCAGTTGAGCACGGCCAGCGCACAGCGGCGCAGGATGTCATGCAACCCGTTGGAGGAGGTATCGCGCAGGCGATTGACCTCATCCTGGGAGAGCACTTCCAGGCTGCCTTCCGGCGAGATGATGGTCGAGACCAGCATGGAGCTGGCATCACGTGAATAGGTCGTCGCTTCGCTGGTGACAGAATTCATGACTGTCTTCCTTGTGTCAGGCGCCCACGGTGGTCTGGACGCGTTTCCGGGCTTCTGCCCAGAGTTCAGCAATGCGCTCGCGGTCGTCCACGCTCATGCTGTCCTGGGCAAAGGCGTGCTGCATCCACTCTTCAAAGGTGGCGTCAAAGTCTTCCGCGACCACATCCTCGGGATCGTAATCGGCGTTTTCCAGCACCAGTTCCACCTGGGGGATCATGTACCCCAGCGGGAACAGGTCATTTTCGGCACAGTCGCTTTCCATGGCGAGCAGCGCCTTGTGAATGGCTTCGCCGCGTGCAGCCAGAGCATCAGACATCTAGAGCATCTCGTGTTTCGGGCCAGTCCGAAGATTGGCCAGGACAGGGGTAAAGCGCCGGGCCCTGGCGCGTCGCCGTGGCGTTGAACACGGCAGACGCAGCCAAGGTGGCAGCTGGCATTGTCCATGATGCTAACACGCGAGAGTGGCGGGGCGCAGCGCTGCGCATGGCGGCCAGCTCTGGTAGAATCATGTGCTTTGCGGGTCGGTGGCACCTGTGCAGACATGGCAGTTGCGTCATGCAGGTCGTCGCCGGCAACACGATGCGCCGAGTCGCGTCCCCCGTTCGTGAGTGGTCAGTGCCTTCATGTTCAACGCCCAGTATTTTCGTACCTTCATCACACTGGTGGAGACCGGCAGCTTTACCCATACCGCGCGCAAGCTGGAGATGACCCAGCCCGGCGTCAGCCAGCATATTCGCAAGCTGGAGCAGTATCTGGGCCGCTCGCTGCTCAATCGCCAGGGACGCAAGTTCTCGCTGACCGCAGCGGGGCGTCGCTGCTATGACTACTCCATCAAGCTGTTCGCCGAGCACACCCAGTTCATGCACTCGCTGGATGATGACTCCCCTGACAGCGGCGAATGTCGCGTGGCCAGCCCCTCTAGCGTCGGGCTGATGTTCTACCCGTTCACGCTGGGCTATCAGCAGCAGCACCCGGGGCTGACGGTCAGCTACAGCTTCGCCTTCAATTCCGAGATCGTGCAGGACGTGCTGGCGGGTCGCTTCGACCTGGGCATCGTCACCGAGCCGGTCAAGCATCCGGACCTGAACTTCGAGCTGTGGCATCAGGAGCCGCTGTGCCTGGTGGTGCCCGCCGATTTCGCCGGCAACAGCCTCAACGAGCTGATGGCGCTGGGCTTCATGAATTACGCCGATGGCGTCAACAATGCCAGTGCCTTGTTGCGTGAGAACTTCGCCGGTGAATTCCGCTCCATGAGCCACTTCCCGCAGCAGGGCTTCACCAACGATATCGGCATGGTGTTGGACGCCGTGGCGCGTGGTCTGGGCTTCACCGTCGTCTCGCGCACGGTGCTCGAGACCTCGCCGTGGCAGCGTCAGGTGCGCGAGATGCCGCTGACCGAAGCCGTCTACGAGAACCTCTACATCGTCACGCGTGACAATGCCGAGGTGCCGCGCCGCTACGAGCAGCTGCTGGGTGAATTCCGCCTGCAGCGTCGCAACACGCTCTACGGCTACGCCGATGCGCCGGAAAGCTTCGACAACATGGACTTCGACAGCATGGTGTAACGCCTCGCGTCGTCATCTGCGACTCCCGAAAGCCCGCTCCTCATGAGCGGGCTTTTTCGTGTCTCACCGTCGCCATCTGCGCCGCATGCGCCGTCGCCCTTTGTGCACCACCTGGTTCCAGCCGCTGCCGCCGCCTTGCGACCAAGGCCTGATGCGGGGGCGGCGTACTGCGTGGGATGCTGAAAGCCAGCGCCTGGTGATTACAGACCTGGCTATTACAGACCTGTTTATTACAGCCCTGACTATTTCAGGCTTGGCTATGCTTGGTCTGGTCAGCGTCTTGCCAGCGCCTTGTTTGCTCATTTCGTGGTGTCTTGCCCATCAGGAGGTCCTGCCGTCGTGTCTTCATCCGGTTCTCGCTCCAGTGTCACGCCTCATGCTCCGTTAGTCTCCGCAGCCTCCCCATCTCCCGAGGCATCAGCCGCGCCTGCCGCTTCAGCTGCATCAAGCGAGGTCTTCTCGCTGCTGGCGCGCATGGAGGTCGGCGAGCTGACCCCGGAGCAGCACGCCGAGGTCGCGCGTCGCTGCCGCTGGCCTGACTGGCAGTCGCGCCAGATGAGCGCCAGCCAGGCCGCCGAATTGATTCATGACGGCATGACGGTGGGCATGAGTGGCTTCACGCGAGCGGGGGAGGCCAAGGCTCTGCCGCTGGCGCTGGTCGAGAAGGCGCGCCGCGAGCCGTTCTCCATCACGCTGATGACCGGCGCCTCGCTGGGCAATGACCTCGACGGCCAGATGGCGGATGCCCACATGCTGGCGCGGCGCATGCCGTTTCAGGTCGACCCGGTGCTGCGCCGCGCCATCAATGCCGGCGAAGTCATGTTCATGGACCAGCACCTCTCCGAGACGGTGGAGCTGTTGCGCAATCACCAGCTGAGCGACATGAATGTCGCGGTGATCGAGGCCAGCGCCATCACCGCCGATGGCGGCATCGTGCCGACCACTTCGGTGGGCAACTCGGCCAGTTATGCGATTCTCGCCGACAAGGTGATCATCGAGCTCAATCTCGAGTCGCCGGCGGCACTTGAAGGGCTGCACGACATCTACATTCCGCAGATGCGCCCCAGCCGGCAGCCGATTCCAGTGGTCGCGCCGGATTCGCGCATCGGCACGCCGTATATCCCGATGGACCCCGCCAGAATCGCCGCCATCGTGCTGACCCGCGGCAGTGATAGCCCCTCGACCTGCACGCCGCCGGATGACGGCACCCAGCGCATGGCGGGCCATCTGGTCGAACTTCTCAAGCAGGAAGTCGCGCTGGGGCGTCTGACACCGGCATTGCTGCCGCTGCAGGCGGGCATCGGCAGCATGGCCAACGCGGTGATGAGTGGCTTGAAGGAAGGGCCCTTCGAGCACATGACCATGTACTCGGAGGTGCTGCAGGATTCCACCTTCGATCTGCTGGATGCCGGCAAGCTCGATTTCGCCTCAGGCTCCTCCATCACGGTCACCGAGGAGCGTGGCCGCACGCTGTGGAAGGACCTCGAGCGCTATCGTGACCGCCTGATCCTGCGCCCGCAGGAACTGTCCAATCATCCGGGCATCGTGCGGCGCCTCGGCGTGATCGCGGTCAATACGGCGCTGGAATTCGACATCTACGGCAACGTCAATTCCACCCACGTCTGCGGCACGCGGATGATGAATGGCATCGGCGGTTCCGGCGATTTCGCGCGCAATGCCCAGCTGTCGGTGTTCATCACCAAGTCACTGGCCAAGGGCGGCGATATCTCGAGCGTGGTGCCGTTCGCCAGCCACGTGGACCACACCGAGCATGATGTCGATATCCTGGTCACCGAGCATGGGCTGGCGGATCTGCGCGGCCTGGCACCGCGCGAGCGGGCGGTGCAGGTGATCGAGAACTGCTCGGACCCGAGCTATCGCCCTGCGCTGCGCGCCTACTTCGAGGAGGCGTGCCAGCGTGGCGGCCATACGCCACATTGTCTGGAGCAGGCGCTGAGCTGGCATCGCGAGGTAGAGGTGAAGGGGCATATGCGCGCCATGCGCACGGCACCCGAGCCAAGTCTTGAAGAGAAGGCCCCGTCGCTGCCGGATGCCACTGCCTGATCGCACATCAGGCAGGGCGCTTGGGAGAGACGACCACAGGCAGGGTGTTTGGGAGAAACAACCAGGACGAGCGCTGGCAGGCGGCCTACTGATCGAGGCCGTTTTCCAGGCGCTCGTCTTCGCATTCGGGGCTACCCATCTCGTAATCGCGGCACAGCTGCGGCCGGCGGTCGTAGATGGTGCACATCAGCGTCTCGCGGTCGACGGCGGCACACCAGCCATCGTCGAGGCGGCGCATGACTTCGCCGCCCCATTCATCCTCGTCGATCAGGTAGTCCGGCACGCCGGTATCGGTGAGCAGGATGACCTCAAGCCGGCAGCAGCAGGCCTGGCAGTTGCTGCAGGCGATCTCGTGATTGGCAGGTGTCGCAGCGCCGGCAGTGGCCGGCGATACGTCGGTAATCGGAATATTCATCGGGTCAGGGTCAGCCACAGTGAGTCAGGCGCCAACATCGGCACGCTTCAGCCGGCAGTGAAACACACTCACGCACGGATTACTTGTAGACCTTGTCGATGCCTTCCCAGTAAGTCTCGGGATCACGATCGCGCGTCATGTCATACAGCTGATAGCGGCGGTTGAGGCGTGCGCCACCATCACGGGTCAGCGGTGCCCAGGCAAAGCCGGTGCTGCCCTTGCTGGAGGTGGTGAAGAAGGCATCCAGCGGGATGCTCACGTAGAGGCCCTTGTCGAAGCTACCCTCGCCGTAGTCATCGCCGGCATCGGTCAGGGTCGCCCAGGCGCCGACGCTGACCCCGTTGGAGAAGCTGCGCGACAGGTCCAGCGTCGCACCGACATCACCGGCCAGATAGCGCCCCACCGAGCCCTTGACCAGCACATCGTGCCAGCCGGACTGCCAGTAGGCGGTGGCGTGACCGGTGGTGACCGAGTAGTCACGCAGACCGAATTGCTGGTCGAACTCGCGCTGGCGGACGCGGTTGATGTCCAGCCCCAGCGCCAGCGAGCTGTTCATCGGGCGATAGAGCAGCTCGGCGCCGACCCCGGCGTACATCATCTCGAGAATGCCGCCGTAGGCCTGGGCGTACCAGTCACGCCCGAACTGGTGGGTGCGGTTGTACTGCAGGCTGGTGATGCCCAGGTCGGTTTCCTTGATGTATTCCCCGACGTAGGTGCGCACGCGCGGCAGCTCGGAATCGGCGATGTACTCGTAGCTGTCGAAGTTGTCGGCGAGCTGATAGGTCGCCACGCCGGTGAACCAGCCATTGCGGTCGGTGCGCCACAGGGCGTCCAGCTGCAGGTTGAGCTGATAGAGGTAGCCATCGGGGCCGCCGAAGTTCTGCTTGAGGCTCGGCGAGAAGCCCCAGCTGAAGCCGAACGGCTCGCGCGCCAGCTTGATGCCATCCCCTGACGCCTGGCGTGCCGCATCATCGGCGCTATCGGGCGAGATGGCACGGGGCGAGGCGGCATGGGCGGTGATGGAGTGCTCGTATTCGGCGCCGAAGCGACGGTCATTGGCGGCGGCCACGAAGGGCTGGCGCGGATGCTCATCTTCGCGCAGCGCCAGACCATTGCTGCTCAGGCGATAGCGGAAGGTGGTGATCTCGGCGGGCAGGCGGTTGTGCAGCACGCGGTTGGCACGGCCTTCGGCCTGCAGGTCATCGCGGAAGCGCGTCGCCTCGGCCTCGACGATCAGGGTGTCGCCCTCGACCCGCAGCTGTGACACCTCAAGTCCGCTCTGGGCACGCAGGGTATCGGCCAGCGCGTCCCAGTCGACGTCGGCAAGACGCGGAAGATCTTCTGTCTCTGGGCCGTCAGTCGCGCCCGGCTCGAGCGGGGAGTCCGCGGGTGCGCCGCCGAACGAGTCGAGTGTCAGCAGAGTGCCTTTCGCATCAGCTGATGGCTCTTTATGCGCTGATGGCTCTTCATGGGCTGACGGCTCTGCCGTCACGCCTGCCGGTTGGGCAGCGCTGGCGGTGGAGGCGGAGGGCGCCGTGCCCGAGGAGGCGTCCGTGTTGAGCGAGCGCACGCGGAAGGCCTCGGGTGTCTGGTCGTTGCGATAACGGCTGTGGGTGCTGGGGGCGACCGCTTCCGGCGTGCCGTCGTCCTTGGCCTGGGCGAGCCCGGCCAGATTGGTCGACAGTGACAGCCCCAGCATGGCGGTGTTGCCTCGCTCCCAGCCGCCATGCAGCGACAGGTTGTCATTGACCTTGACGGTCGCGCCCAGATTGACCGGCGAGTCCTGCTCGATCTCCACCGTCAGTGGCTCGTCGGAGTAGTCGTTGCCTTCGTATTCCAGCATCAGGGTCAGCGGGTCCCAGGGCGTCTGGTATTCGATGCCGCCGAAGACGGCCGGGCTGCCGCTGAACATGCTGCCGAGCTGGAAGTCGCCGCCGTCATCGCTGGTCGAGTCACTGCGCGTCTCGAGACTGCTTCTCACCACTGCCAGCGGATTGCTGAAGTCGCCACGCGTACCCAGATAGCCCCAGCCGAGGCCCAGGCTGAAGTCGAGGTCGCCGAAGCGCTTGCTGGCGACCAGATACTCGGAGCTGAACAGGCCCGTACCGCCGAGATCTCGCAGGCCCACCGCGACTTCGGGCTGATAGCGGCCTTCCTGCAGCAGGCGGAACTTGGTGTCGAAGGATTTATCCAGGTAGTCGCGGTCCGGGGCGGCCGCGCCATAGCTGACGGTTTCCACCGAGACATAGCGAAAGCCCAGTTCCATCCAGTCGAAGGGCGCCGCGTTGACGCTGAAGCGCTTGTAGGGCTGGGTGCGGCTGTAGGTGAAGCTCAATTCGCCCTGGGGCGCAAAACGCGCCGTGGGCGTCTGCATCAGACCCACGCCACCGAAGTCGCTCTGGGATTCGCCGGTCGCCGCATGGGCAATCTGCGCGCCCAGCAATCCGCCCGCCATGCCGAGTGCCAGCCAGCCATTGCGTGCCAGGGCGGGGCGCTGCTCGGGGCTTGAGTGCGTAACGTGATTGGCAGGGCGAAAAGGACTCGACATGGGCGTCTCGCATGCACGCAAGCCAGCGGCTCACGTACGTGAATAAGGGATTGGGTTCGCGGTCAGGCGCAGTGTGCTGCGCCGGGGCAGCCTCGACGGCTAGCGCGGGGGCGTCGGCAGCTTCGCGGCGTCCAGCTGCCAGCTCTGGCAGGCATGGCCCGGCAGGCGGCTGGCGAGCCAGGCCGGTAGCGCCTCGTTCACCCACTGCTGCGCGGTGTCGATGCCCGGCGTGCTGATCACCACGGTGGCACCGGGGGCAACGGGCAGGTCGGCATCGCCGCTGGTCAGACGATTCCAGCTCGCCACCGGGCGGGTCAGCACCTGGCCCTGCGGCGTCACCAGGCTGACCTCGACGGCTGGCCCGATGCCGCCGGCAGCGGCGCGCTCATCGATCAGCGCGTCCAGACTGAGATTCGGCGTCCACTTGCGCTCGTGAACGCCGGTGGCGTCCAGAATCACCACGCTGCGCGGCGCCTGGCAGGCCCCGACCACCATGCCCGGGGCGATGCGGATCGCCTGTGGGCCATCACGCATGTCGCGACGCGGGTCGAGCTGACCGTGCAGTCGCGCCACCACGGCGTCAGTGTCCGGCGCGCGGCCCTGCTCGACATAGGCCTGCCAGGCTTGCAATGCCTCGGCGTAACGCGCCTGAGGGCTAGCGTCCTTCGCGCCGACGGCGTAGCGCGCCGCGATCAGTTCGAGCTCGGCGCTGACGCGGTTGGCCCGCGCGGCCATCTGCTGGCGAATCAGCGGCGTGCTGACGAAGCTGTAGCGCCAATCCAGCGCTTTTGACGGCGCCAGGCCATCCCATTGCGCTTGCAACACTTGACTGGCCAGCGGCGTGCTCGCGGCGCTGAACGGCAGTGGGGTGTCAGCGGCGCTCGACAGGGGCGCGGCCAGCATTGCGCTCAGCCCGAGTGGCAGCAGGCGGGCGGCGCTGTTCAGACGGGCCAGCGATGACAGACGGGCCAGTGATGAGAAGACGGGGGTCACCATGCCTTGGCGACCTCCCAACCGAACCGCGGGCCATCGGGCCAGGCCGTCATGTCGGCCGCCCAGACGCGATTCTCGTCGCGCCACAGGTCATTGCGCGTGGTGCTGCCGTCGTCCCAGCTCAGAATCTCGCGGCAGTGCTGCAGCGGCAGTTCTGCCAGCGGCAGCGAATAGGGGGCGGCGGTCTCGCATTCGAGTCGCGCCGTGGCCTCGTGTACCTGCATCACGGCGACGTCGTCCTGGCGCTGGCTGCCGGTGGAGGCGGCGTCCTGACGCTCCAGCCGACGCGGGTAGGGGGACAGCGCACTGACACTGACCTGATAGGTCGTGCCACTGGCCATCAACCAGGCCGGACGCGCCAGAGCGCGCCCGGTAGTACTTTGCTCACGCCTGTCTGCCACATCACGCGCAAAGCCTGAAGTGGCGGACAGGACGCCATCGCGCAATTCGAGGATGCCGCGGTCGCGACTCTCGAAACGCGCGATGCGCCCATTGCCTTCCAGCGTCGCCAGAACCACCAGCGCGGTGCTGTTGGCATGCTTCAGCTTGAGAGAGGCATAGGGCAGCTCGCTGGCACGTGTGGCGTCAAACTCGTCCTTGCCCATCACGTCACCGAGCGAACTGGAGACGATCTGGGCACAGCCGGAAAGCGACACCAGGCACGCGAGGGTACCGAAGGCCGCCAACGACCTGCTGCGCAGAGCACGGGAGACCACCGAGGTAGCTGCCGTGCCCCGCGCAGGGCTTGAGAACGTGAAGCGTTGCGTCGCACGTGCCGTCTTCATCAGCGAGTCCCGGTTGAACCAGTGGTGCCGGTTGTCCCGGTGGTACCGGTCGTGCCGGTGCCGCCGCCGACGGTGCCGGTGGCCGCACCTGCAGCGACGCTGCCGCTGCTGGCGCTCGGCGTCACGCTGCCGGTGGCATTCTGGCTGGCAGTACCGGTGCCGGCTGCGCTACCTGTCGGCACAGTGCCGGTAGTGCCGGTAGTGCCAGTGGTCCCAGTCGTACCAGTGGTGCCGGTGGTACCAGTGGTGCCGGTGGTACCAGTCGTGCCGGTGGTACCAGTCGTGCCGGTGGTACCAGTCGTGCCGGTAGTCCCAGTGGTGCCGGTAGTCCCAGTGGTGCCGGTAGTCCCAGTCGTGCCGGTGGTACCAGTGGTGCCAGTAGTCCCAGTCGTGCCGGTAGTCCCAGTCGTACCAGTGGTGCCAGTCGCACCCTGAGGCGCTTCTTCTTCCGCGATGGCATTGCCAGCGAGAAGCAGGGCACCTGTCAGGCCGATGATGGCTCCGAGGTGTGTCTTGCGCATGGATAACTCTCCTTGATGAGCATTGTCGGCGGTCAGCCGACCAGGGAGGGATGTCAGACCACGATGTGATGACTCAAGGACTGAGGCATCGGCGTAGAGGCTGCCAGCAGATGCTGGCGATCATCCAACCTGCTGCTGAAGATATCGATAGAGGAGAAGAGCGCCGTCCCTGACACCATCCTTGGCATCCTCCGTGGCGCGACCTCGTCCTGAGGTGTTCCTGTCATGACCGTATTCCCTGGTCATGCGCTTGCCGAAATTCATCGTTGCGCCTTGTTGTCTGCGCCTGACAGTCCTGTCAGGTGTCAGCCGCAGAGCGGTTGATGCAGGAAGCCCTTCTCCACACAGACACAAAGCCGATGAGTCGTGGCAAAGCGAGGCTCATGTTAACGAGAATATGTGAACTGTCTAGCGTGAAGCCTTGCGTATTATTCGCGTTGATCGCTTGAGGATTATTTATGTAAAAAAGAGTAATTGGGGTGTGGATGATTGGCGACGTGGCTGTCGATGTTCCACCGGGCGCTACGCCAGACGGGGTCCGCGTGGCGACTGGAATCCTGCGCTTTAGTGTGTCGCATTGCCGACGAAATGGGGCTCGTGGTGTCTGTCATCGGCAACGCGTCTTTCGTGGAAGTGGCGACATCGAGCGTACTTGCGGCGCTACAAACCAATGTTTTTATTGGATTTTTGTAACAGAGCGCTGATTGGCGGGAGGCGTGTATCAGGTAAAATGCACGGCAGACAGGGTTTGGTCACCTTGCCAAAAACGCCACGAATGGCGTGATCCAATGCACGGCGATGCCACGGCATTGGTATTACTGATTCAGCGGTAGATCCTCTGGCAGCTCCATGGGTCGTGGGCTGTGGTTGAAAGAGGTGTGCCGCATTTCGGTAAAAAAACTACAGAAAGTTTGCTCTGCAATGGCGCTGAAGATATTGCCCAAATGACAGCAAGAGTGGCATGAAGGCCGCCATGCAGAGAGTGGTGTCAGAGCCGCAAGTGGAAAGCACATTGAATGCACCTTCCGTCTGAGCATCGTCGGTTGCGGTTCAGGGTCGTGTTCTGAGTATCTTGAACGATACGCCTACATTCTGACTGGGGATGACGGCGGGATATGACAAGCCATGTGCATGATTCATATGGCGGAAATATCGCTGTAAGCGTTGCGGGTCACACTGGCGCAGCGTGAATGAGGTCGCAGCAACCAGTCCCAAGACGCCGAGACCGCCAGGGTCCGGTACCTAAATGCACGAGGGCCCACCCTCGGCAGCCGCGTGACAGCCAGGCAAGGCCGGCGACACGCATGACGCAGCAGGAACTGAAGACGTTATCGAATCCATCCCGGCGGCCATGTGCGGCGGGGGAAGGCGCGATGATCATGGCACTGGGGTGCCGGGTCACCGGGCCTGTCGACTCAACGGACTTCAGATGAAAAATGCACTGATAGCACGACTTCTGGGCGCCAGCTTGAGCATCGGCGCCCTCACCGGGCTCGCCGGGTGCGTCTTCGCCCCCGGTGGCAACATCGACTACGACACCAGTGCTGCGCCGGTGGACGACATCGTCGATGTGGAACCGATCACCTTTGGCCTGATCAAGGCCCAGGCGCGCGCAGACGCCGAATCACGCCAATCCAGTGGCGATGACAGGCAGCGTCGTGAGCTTGAAAAGGCGCTGGCCCAGGAGCTCAACAGCAGCACGCGCGCCAGTCTGGCACCGGACTATCAGTACCGTGTCGGCCCCGGCGACATCCTGACCATCATTGTCTATGACCATCCCGAGCTGACCTTGCCGACGGGTTCCGAGCGCAGTGCGCAGGAAGCCGGCAACGTCGTGCACGCCGATGGCACGCTGTTCTATCCCTATGTCGGTCGCGTCAAGGTCAGCGGCATGACGCTGGACCAGATTCGCCGTGATCTCGGCGAGAAGCTGCAGCCCTATCTCAATGCGCCGCAGATCGATGTCAAGGTCGCCGCCTTCCGCAGTCAGAAGGTGCGGATCACCGGCGAGGTCCAGTCTCCCGGCGTGCAACCGATCAGCGATGTGCCGCTGAGCCTGCTGGACGCCATCGCGGCGGCGGGCGGTCTGTCCGAAGACGCCGATTGGCACAACGTGGTACTCAAGCGCAATGGCGAAGAGACCACCATCTCCCTCTATGAGCTGCTGGCCGAGCGCAATGGCGCCAACGATGAGGCGGGCAATGACCGCCTGCTCAAGGATGGCGACACCCTCTACGTGCCGGACGTCGGTACCCAGAAGGTGTTCGTGATGGGCGAGGTGGACAAGTCCATCAGCTTGCCGCTGGGCAGAAGCCCGATCTCGCTGACCGATGCCATCGCGCGTGCCGGCGGCATCAAGGAAAACTCCGCCGATGCGTCGGGCATCTTCGTCATCCGTCGTGATCGTGAAGACCCCGAGAAGCTGGCCACCGTCTATCAGCTGGATGCACGCAATTCCACGGCGCTGATTCTGGGCGCGGACTTCGGCCTCAAGCCGCAGGACGTCGTCTATGTCACCGCTGCACCGGTCTCGCGCTGGAACCGTGTGATTACCCAGCTGCTGCCGACGGTGAGTTCCATCTACTACAGCACCGAAATCCAGGACAACCTCGATACCCTCGGCCAGTAAGGCGAGGGGTCGTCAAGGCGTCCCTGCCCGGCACCGCCGTGGCCGGGCAGGACACCAGGAGAGTGACCCAACGATGTCGAACCGCAATTCCCACACCACGCGTCAGGCCTCGGCCAGCGAGTCGTCAAGCGTGCCCGCGCGCACCAGTCTTGATCTCGGCCGCATGCTGGGCCAGCTGTATGACAGCCGTCTGACGCTGGCGTTGATCACCGGCACCTTCACCGTGCTGGCGGTGCTCTACGCGCTGCTGGCCACTCCGATCTACAAGGCCGATGCGCTGGTGCAGGTCGAGGAGGGCGGCGGCAACATGAACCCGCTGCGTGATGTCTCCAGCCTGCTGCGTGGCGAGGCGCCGCCGTCCGAGTCCGAGATCCAGATCATCACCTCACGCCTGGTGCTGGGCGAGACGGTCAAGAAGGAGCAGCTGGATCTGGTGGTCAAGCCGTATCAGTACCCGCTGATCGGCACCTTCCTGCGCACCCACGAATTCGCGCGTCCGAGCTGGCTTGCCGGGTCCAGCATGGTCTGGGCCGGCGAGTCGATCGACGTGGCCAGTCTCGAAGTGCCGGCGGCCTGGGACGATGTGCCGCTGACGCTGGTGTCGCTGGGAGAGGGCGGTGAGTACGAATTGCAGTACGACGGCGATGCACTGGGCACCGGTGTGGTCGGCGAAGCCTCACGCTTCGATGGCCCGCTGGGCGAGGTGACGCTCAAGGTCAGCGCACTGGACGCGGCCAGGGGCGCTGAATTCACGCTGATGCATCAGTCGACCCTGGAAGCGACGAATGCGCTGCGTTCACGCTTCGCGGTGGCCGAGATGGGCAAGGAAACCGGGGTGCTGGGCCTGGCGCTGGTTGGCGAAGACCCGCTGCGCACCCAGCAGACCCTGCAGCGCATCACCGAGACCTACCAGCAGCAGAACATCGAGCGTCAGTCCGCCGAAGCCGAGAAGTCGCTCGAGTTTCTCAAGAAGCAGGTGCCGACGGTGCGTGAGCGCCTCGAAGTGGCCGAGAACCGTCTCAATGCCTATCGCGGCAAGAGCGATAGCGTGAATCTGGATCTCGAGACCAAGTCGGTGCTCGAGCAGCTGGTCAATATCGACAATCAGATCAACGAGACCCAGCTGGAAGAAGCGGAGCTGTCCGGCAAGTTCAACCCCAGTCACCCCAACTACGTGGCGCTGCGCAAGAAGCGTGCGGACCTGCAGCAGACCCGCAAGGAGCTGGAGAAGCAGGTTGGTGATCTGCCGGACACCCAGCAGGAAATCCTGCGCCTGGAGCGTGAAGTCGAGGTCAATCAGCAGATCTACGTGCAGCTGCTCAACAAGACCCAGGAAATGAACATCGCCCAGGCCAGCACCATCGGCAATATCCGCATACTGGACGAGGCCGTCGCACAGCCGCATCCGATCAGCCCGCGCAAGGCGATGATCGTGGTGATCGCGACCCTGCTGGGCGGCATGCTCGGAGTGGTCTTCGTGCTGCTGCGCTCCATGCTGCATCGCGGTATCGAGACGCCGTCGGAGCTTTCCGACCTGGGTCTCAATGTCCACGCGACCCTGCCGCTCTCCGAAGAACAGGCACGCCTCAACCGTCGTCTGGCGCGTGGCTTCAAGCGCTTCACCGGGCGTGGTGTCGCCACAGCGGCCAATGACAATGTCGCGCCGGGGCTGCTGGCGATCCGCAATCCGGCGGATCTCTCCATCGAGGGTCTGCGCGGTCTGCGCACCAGCCTGCACTTCGCGATGATGGAAGCCCCCGACAATCGCCTGATGATCTGTGGCCCGAGCCCGGGCATCGGCAAGAGCTTCGTGTCCGCCAACCTGGCCGCCGTCTGTGCCCAGGCCGGCAACCGGGTGCTGGTCATCGATGCCGACATGCGCCGTGGCCATGTCCACCAGAGCATGGCGGGTGTCCAGCACAGCGACGCCGCCGCGCCGGGCCTGAGCGACTTCCTGCTCGGCAAGGCCGACCGCGACAGCATCGTGCGTGGCATCACTGATCCGAGTCTGGCGATGTCCGAGACCGCCTCTGCGGCGCTTGGCGAAGGGGTGGCCGCCAATGGCGCGCCGAGCAACCTGTGCTACGTGGCGCGCGGTACCTCGCCCTCCAATCCGTCGGAGCTGCTGTTGCAGTCACGCTTCAGCGACCTGCTGACGTGGGCCAGCGCCAACTTCGACATGGTCATCGTCGATACACCGCCGATCCTGGCCGTCACCGATGCCGCCATCGTCGGCAAGCAGTGCGGTGTCAGCGTGATGGTGACGCGCTTCATGCATAACTCGCCCAAGGAAATCGAAGCGGCGCTGGAGCGCTTCGCCTCCAGTGGCGTGCACGTCGATGGCGCGATTCTCAATGCCGTCGAGCGCAAGGCCACCACGACCTACAGCTACGGCTACAGCTATCACGATTATCAGTACCAGGGTGGCGCCAAGGGTTAGCGGCCACTTGCATTAGAGCCCGCGAACCCGATGTCCGAGACTGCGTGCCTCGTTGGCAGTGGGGATCGGCAGTCGAGGCGAGAGCCGAGGCAGTACGGGTGAAGCATCGGGTAGCACGCCGTCGAGCGACGGCACCAGCGGCTCCGAGCGTGATGAACGGAACCACAACACGAACGCAAGCCAAGGGGGTAACGGCATATGAATACCACGACGAACCATGCAAGCTCCGGGCTGGAAGGGCGTCAGCGCCACTCCCGCATGTACGAGCGACTGATGTTCAACTCGCTGTGTCAGGCCATCGTCGGTCTGATTCTGGCAGTGGGTGTCCCGCTGCTGCTGATCAATGGCCTGCGCCCGTGGGTCAGCGAGATGCGCATGCACAGTGTCATCGCCGCCAGCGGCGGCTTCCTGCTCGCATTGCAGGCGATTCGTCACATGTCGCGCTACCCCGGCGCCAAGGCGTTCGCCTACGTGCTGCCGGCCATCACCATCAGCTATCTGCTGGCGATGAGCGTACTGATCGCGCTGGATCTGCGCTTCAGCCGCATCGTGCTCGGCAGCTCGTGGCTGGCGGCGATGCTGATCTGCTCCATCGGCTTCTGGGCCGAGCAGCGCACCCGCATCCGCAAGCTGGCCGTGGTGCCCTTCGGTGACTATCGCAGCCTGTTCACCACCCGTGGGGCACGCTGGAACCTGATGCGCGCGCCGGATCTCGGCGAAGAGCGCTACAACGGCGTGGTCGCCGATCTGGAAGCCGACATGCCGGCAGAATGGCAGCGTTTCCTGGCCAACTGCGTGTTGCATCGCATTCCGGTCTATGACGCCAGCGAAGTCCGCGAGTCGCTGACCGGTCGTGTCGAGCTCGATCAGGTGCGTGAGAACAGCTTCGGACAGCTGGCTCCCAACAGTGAATATGAGCTGTTCAAGCGTCTGTTCGACATGCTGGCCGTGCTCGCCGTGGCACCGTTCGTGCTGCCGATCTGCCTGGTGACCGCCGTGCTGATCCGCCTCGATTCACCGGGTGGCGTGTTCTTCGTCCAGGAACGTGTCGGCCAGGGCGGTCGTCCGTATCGCATGTTCAAGTTCCGCAGCATGTGCCACGACAGCGAGAAGACCGGCGCCCAGTTCGCCCAGGCCAATGACATGCGCGTGACCCGCATCGGTCGCGTGATCCGCAAGACCCGCATCGATGAGCTGCCGCAGTTCATCAACGTGCTCAAGGGCGAGATGAGCCTGATCGGCCCGCGTCCGGAGCAGGTCAAGTTCGTGAACGAATTCGCCGAACAGATCCCGTTCTACAACTACCGTCACGTGGTGCGTCCGGGCATCACCGGCTGGGCACAGGTCACTCAGGGCTATGCCTCTGACGCCGACGAGACCCGCGAGAAGCTCGAGCACGACTTCTACTACATCAAGCGCTTCTCCGTGTGGCTCGACCTGCTGATCGTCGGCCGTACCATCAAGACCATGCTGACCGGCTTCGGGGCACGCTGAGCATGCTGACCGTCAGTGGCTATTACGTCGGCTTCATGGCCCTGCTGGTGGCAATCCTGCCGCTGGCCGCCAACGAGCGCACCCGCATGGTGGGTGCCTGGTTGGCCGGTGGGCTGTGTCTGGCGTTCATGGCATTGCGTTACGACGCAGGGTACGACTACTTCTCGTACCGCCAGATGGCCACCTGGCAGGTCGACCTGAGCTTTCTCGAGCCCGCACCTGCTGCCCTGGCACGCATGGCGCGGGCCTGGGGCGAGCCGCAGCTGTTCTTCATCATCACCGCCATCCTCTACGTGTCGTGCTTCGTCTCGGCACTGGTGATGAGCCGTCGCAATCTGGCCTGGTGCCTGCTGTTCTTCGTCTGCCTGCCGCTGATCTATCTGTCGGCCTTCGGGTTCGTGAAGCAGCACGTGGCGATTGCGCTGTTCATGCTGGCGATGGCGTGTCTGGAGCGCGGCATGCGGCTGCCCGCGCTGGTGCTGATGCTCGTCGGTACCAGCTTCCACTACACCCTGGCACTGTATCTGCCCCTGCTGGTGATCTATCCGTTGCTGCGTCGTGCCTACCCGTTCTGGCTCTACCTGGGGCTGCTGCCACTGTGTTTCGTGGCTGGGCCGCTGGCCAAGAGCATTCTCAGTGCGCTGGGCCTCTATGCGCATTATTTCGAGGATTTCTCCGGCGGTGGCGAGAAGCTCTACGTCATCTACCTGTTGATCTGCCTGGGCACCCTGGTGATGTGGAAGCATTTCCGCCTGTCATTGGACCCCTGGGCCTTCAACCTGATGTTCATCGGCGTGGCGCTCTACACCCTGTTCATCACGTACGGTGAGCATGTGGCACGTGCCAGCTATTATTTCCTGCCGTTCGCCATCTTCGTCATCTGTGACGTGATCGAGCACTTCCGCGACAAGCTGTTGCCCAGCCTGATCAGCGGCGTGCTGATGATGGCGCTGTTCTTCATGTCGCTGAAGGTGGCGGCCGGCAATCAGGACCACGATTTCTTGAACAACTACGAGTTCTATTTCCTCAGCGATGAAGCCCTGGTCGTCGGCAACGGAGGCCAGTCATGAGCGAAGCGCTGATCTTCTCGCTGTTCAATCTGATGGCGCGCGGCCTGTCCTCCGCCGCGGGCCTGCTGCTGGCGCGTGCCGTGGCACCGGAGGCCTTCGGTGAATACGCGCTGGCCCTCAACTACGCGGTATTGCTGGGTGTACTGGCGCGCATGGGCGGCAACGAGGTGTTGCTGGTCACCCGCGACGGCGCCAGCGCGTCGGCACTGCGCCGCTGGATGGGCGTCGGTATCTCGCTGTATGCCTTGCTGGCGATCGGCTTCGCTGTCGGCATCGCGCCGCTGCTGGGCCTGTCGGCCTTCATCTTCGCCTTCTGTGCGCTGCGCGCCGCGGCGGAGCAGGTCGGCCTGCAGATGATCAACTCGCGCCTGCAGCGTCAGGAGCGCCTGGGTCGCGTCAATCTGATGACGGTGCTGATCTCGCTGGCGGTGGCGATCGCGGTCGCCTGCGCCGCGGGGCCGGCGCTCTATCATCAGGGCGTCGAGCTTGTGACCGGCGCCGAGTTCAGCGCTGACCTGACCACTCCCGCCGGCATGTTCGGCCTGGCGCCGGTGCCGACCTTCGTGATGGTCAGCGCCATCGCGCTGGTCATCGTGATGGCGCTGGGCATGTGGCTGTCGCGAGATGCGCTGGCGGATGCCCGGGCCGAGGCCGACGCGGCGGCGGGCGATGAGGGCGTGGGGCAAGAGGGTGCAGGCCAGCGTCGCCTGCCGAGCAAGGCCGATTTCGCGCGCGGTCGCGGCTTTCTCTACAACAACCTGATGTCGTTCGCCTACCTGCAGGCCTGGGTGATTCTGGCCGGGCTGGCATTTGCGCCCGCTCAGGTGGCCAGTGTCTCGGTGGTGACCTCCATCGTGTTCGCGCTCTATGTGTTCCCCACCAGCCTGTATCGCTACTACCTGCCCAAGCTGACCCACGGCGGTGCGCGCCTCAAGGAGTACCTGGTCATCGCCAGTGGCTTCGCGCTGCCGGTGGCGGGAGGACTGGCGCTGATCGCGCCGTGGCTGGCGGAACACTTCCTGAGCGGCGCCTACCCGCGCCTGACCCTGACGCTGCGCGCCTTCGCGCTGGTCTATCTGGTGCACGCCTTCGTCACCTGCGCCTTCACGCGTCTGGCCGCGCTGCGCCTCAACGGCAAGCGCCTGCTGTGCCAGAGCACCGGCGCCACCCTGGTGGTCGGCGGGGGCCTTGCGATCGCGGCGCTCAATCACTCGCTGGGCAACGCGTCCGGCGACACCGGCAGCCTTCTGGGCGTCGATCTCTACAGCCTCTTCCTGTGTGTGCCGGTCGCCGCCGAAGTGGTGATGCTGGCGATGGCGATCCTCTTCCAGCCATCCCTCTCCCGCGGCGGCAAGGCACACGAAGACAACGCTGCGGCGAGTGCCTGACCGGGCTTCACGAGCGCAGCAGGAATCGGAAGGTCAGCATCTGTGCCTTCCGGTTGATGACATGACGGCGATGCCGGGCATGCAGACACAGCCCTCAGGCATCGCGCGTTCGAATCGCGACATTACGGACAGAAGGACGAACAGCATGGCCAAGATATGCATGACGCACGGATGGCATGACGACAACAAGGGCGACTCCGCCATCCTGATGGGCACCATCGACTTCCTCGATCAGCTGATCGATGCCGAACAGGGCCGCAGCGATGTCTCCGGCGCCGGTGTGGCCAAGGCCGAAGGCCACCGCATCGACATCCTGCCCATCGATGATCAGGTGTTCGCCACCGAGCGCGGCCCGTTCCGCCATATTCGTCGCCGCTACCGTGAACGCGTCACCGTCGGCCAGCCGCTGATGCCGCCGATGCGTGACAAGCTGCGTTTCGTGACCTCGCTGCTTGGCCTGGGCGCCAAGATGATGTTCGGCAAGCAGGGCAGGAGTGGCAACGACATCATCGACGCCGCGGACCTGGTGGTCGTCAAGGGCGGTCATATCTTCCACAACGGCAGCTTCAAGAAGACGCTGTCCTCATGGCTGGCGCTGATCGGCTATCTGGCGCCGGTGATGCTGGCCCGCAAGGCCGGCAAGCGCGTCTTGCTGCTGGGTCACTCCTTCGGCCCGTTCAAGACCCCGGCCCAGGAGCGCTTCTTCCTGCGCACCCTGAGCGATTGCCTGGTGGTCTCGCGTGAGGAAATCACCCACGCCATGACCCAGAAGGCCGACCCGAAGCTGCCGCACGCGCTGCTGGGCACCGACATGGCCTTCGCCATGGCCCCGCGTGCCAGCGACGAGCATGCCGCGGTCAAGGCGCCGAATGGCGTGGCCTCGCCGTACGCCGTGATCACCCTGCGCGACTGGTGGGGCCTGGATCAGCAAGCCTTCGCCGAGCGTGTCGAGGTGCTGTCGCGCTCACTGCTGGAATCCCGCGAGCGTCTGGGCATCGAGCGCCTGCTGGTGGTGCCGCACGTGCTGGGCCCGACCGATATCGAGAATGACCAGCGCATCTCCCAGCTGGTGTTCGATCATCTGCAGAAGGCGTTGGCCACGGCGGGCGGGGAAGACCTCGCCACGCGTATCGAGCTGGTGCAGGGCGACCCGAGCCCGGATGCGCTGGTCGATCTCTACCGCGATGCCCAGTTCCTGGTCGGCACCCGCTTCCACTCGGTCATCTTCGCGCTGATGTCCGGCACGCCGGTCTACGCGCTGTCCTACTGTGGGCCCAAGGCGCCGGGCATCATGCGTGACTTCGGTCTCGGCGACAGCGTGCAGGACATCGAGAACTTCGACCCGGCGCGCATCGTGGCCGATATCGAACAGCTGGTCGCCGACAAGGCCTTCCCGGCGCTGGCCGAGAAGGTCATCGCCGAGAAGCTGGCGATCACCGCCGACATCACGCGTGACTTCCTGCGCCGTGCACCGGGACGTGCCGGCGTCTGGGGTCAGCGTGAATTGAAGCTCAATGACGCTGCCTTCCCGGCACCGGTGGCCACTGCCACCACTGCTGCGCCAGTCAATTCTGCGCCGGCCGATGCCGCAGCGGCCGATACCATGGCCGCGGATGCGCCTGCCGGCGACAACAGCGCGACTGCCGCTCACGACAGCGAGCCTGTCGTGCGAGGAGCCTGATATGGCACATGTCGCTCTGTTGATTCAGGACATCAGTGCCTGTGGTGGCGTCGAGAAGGTGATGCATGGTCTGGCGCGGGACCTGAGCGCCAGCCACCGGGTCACGCTGGTCTCGGTGCGCGAAGGCGAGCCGTACTGGGGGCGTCTGGAGGGTGTCGAATATCGCACCCTCGGACTGCCGGCCACCGGCACGCGCCAGAACTTCCGCCATTGGGTGACGCACCTGCGTCGCCTGATGCTGGAGGAGCGGATCGAGGTGATGGTCAGCGGCTACTTCGCCTTCCATCTGGCGGCGCAGCTGGCGGCACGCGGTACCGGTGGCGTCGATGGCGAGGGGCGTCCGCGTCCGCGCACGCGCATCATCGCCCAGGAGCACAGCGCCTATCATCACGACCGCCGTGCCAAGCGCATCGTCAAGCAGCTGGCCTATCGCCACCTCGACGTGCTGCAGGTGCTCAATGAGGTCGATGCCGAATGCTGGAGTCGCCGCGGTCTCACGCCGACGGTGATTCCCAATTATCTGGATGACCAGCGGGCGGACGAGGCACGCAGCGGCTGCGAGCATCAGGTCGATGTGGTGATGGTCGGGCGTCTGGCGCCGATCAAGCGCCTCGATCTGGCGATTCGTGCCTTCGCGGATTCCGGCTACCGTCGCGGTCGCCTGGTGGTGGTCGGTGACGGCCCGGAGCGTGAACGCCTGCTGGCGCTGTGCAACGAGCTGGGCCTGCGCGTCTTCCAGGGCGCCAACGACAGCACGGTGCCTGCCGGCACTCAGGTGCTGTTCACCGGCGCGCTCAGGGATGTCTCCCACGAGCTGCGGCGTGCACGCCTGTTGCTGCTGACCTCGGAGCGCGAATGCCTGCCGATGAACGTGATCGAGGCCAAGCGTGAGGGGCTGCCATGCCTGTCGCGCCCGGTGCGTTCCGGCCCGCTGGCGCTGATCGAGCATGGCCGCGACGGGATGCTCAGCGCGGAACCGGATGGCAGTCAGGATGCCGCCATCATCGCGGAGCTGGCCCACGAGCTGGCGCGCCTCGAGTTCGATGACGAGCTTCTGCTGCGCCTCTCAAGCGGTGCCTGGCAGAGCTTTGACCGCTACAGCGCGCACGCGGTGCTGCCGCAATATCAGCGTCTGATCTCGCGTCTCGCGCCGCCGACGCCCGGCGATGCGGCGACTACCGAGCGGGCGCATCAGGACTCATCCGCAGACACGCGCCCAGACACACACTCGCGTCGCGTTCAGCGACAGCCGCTTGAGGAGAAGGCCCATGGCTGATGTCTCCGTCATCATGCCCAACTACGGCTATGACCGCCGCCTGCACGCCGCCGTCGACTCGGTACTGGCCCAGAGCGAGCCGGTACGCGAGATCCTGATCAGCGACGATGCCTCACCGGATGGTGCCGCCAGTCGTCTGCGTGACGACTTCGCGGCGCTGGACACCGCTGGCGTCGAGATCCGCGTGCTGGAAACCGACACCAACGGTGGCCCGGGCCGGGCACGCAACCGTGCCATCGCCGAGGCCAAGGGCCGCTACATCGCCTTTCTGGATGCCGACGATGCCTGGCTGCCCGAGAAGATCGAACGCCAGATCGCCTTCATGCAGGACACCGGCGCCGGGCTTTCCTACACCGGCTACGAGATGGTCGATGAGCAGGGCGAGCACGTCTCGTACTTCGCGCCGCCCGAGCGCCTGACGCGTGACGACATGCTGCGCTCCAACTCCATCGGCTGCCTGACCGCCATCTATGACGCCGGTCGCTACGGGCGCTTCTACATGCCGACGATCCGCAAGCGTCAGGACCTGGCGCTGTGGCTGATCATCATCGGTCAGCTGGGCCCGGCGCAGGGCATGCCGGAACCGCTGGCGCGCTATACGCGTCGCGAGAGCAGCGTGTCGTCCAACAAGTTCAAGGCCGCCGCCTATCAGTGGCGCCTGTATCGTGAGGTGCTGGGGATGGATGTGATCAGCGCCAGTCGCAACTTTGTCCATTACGCGGTGAACGGTTATGCAAAACATCGTTGAACAGGATGTCGCGGCGTCCGCGACACCTTCCACCGAGTCCACGGCGGCTTCCCGCCATGCCGATGCAAGCGCGCAGCCGACCCTCGATTCGCGCCCGCGCGTGCTGGTCGGGGCACGCCAGGTGGATGACAGCACGCGTCGCCAGGTGCCGGAGCTGACCTTCCTGATCTCGACCCTGGATGACGGCCTCTACAGCGTGCCGCGTCATGATGCGCTGCCCGGCGCGCGTTTCCTGATCGTGCATCAACTGTCAGACCCCGCGAGCCGCGAGCAATACCGCGAGTACGCGCTGGCCAATTTCGACAGCCGTTTCGAGTACCTGGCGATCGACGGGCGGGGGCTGTCGAAGAGTCGCAACACGGCGCTGGCCGCCTGTGCCACGCGCTACGCCTATGTGCTGGATGACGACATTGAGCTGCATCCCCAGGCTGTCGCGCTGGTGATGGAAGCCTTCACCTGCACCGAAGCGGCCGCGATCAGCTTCCCCCACGTCAAGGCCTTCCCGCTGCATGAGCGAGACCCGGATCGGCCCGCGCCGCCGGTGTCCTTCAAGACCCACAGCCTGATGTCACTGGCGCGCGTGCGCTCGGTCGACATGGCGCTGGATCTCTGCCAGTTCCATGCACGCTTCGATGAGCAGTTCGGCCTGGGCACCGATCAGCCCTCCGGCGAGGAGTTCATCGTGCTGAGCGATGCGCGTCGTCAGGGCGCGCGTCTGATGCGTGCCAATCTGGGCATCGTCGCCCATGCGGGGGTCACCTCCGGCAGCGACTTCTACAGCACGCCGGCCAAGGCGCGCACCAAGGGGCGCATGTTTGCCCGTGCCACCGGCAGTCGTTTCTCGCCGTTGTCATTGGCCTTTTTCCTGCGCAAGGCGCCGGTCGCCATGAAGCATGGCCACCTGGCGACCTTCGCGAAGCATTACTTTCGCTGATAGCTGCCGCGCCGCTGATGGCTCTCATTGACTGACGGTTCTGATTTGATGACGACTCTAGCGCGAAGGCATGGCCATCCATGAGATGGCCATTGCCGCCCGGGTAGTCAATTGATCAAGCGGCATATCAGGGAAGTTGCGACAGGCAGGATCAGAAAGATAAGTCACAAGTTATATAGGGTCATGTTTTGGATCATATTGCGCCCGACAGGATGACTTTTCACGAAGTTGCTTTATAAAAGAGCCACACTTCGGGCAGTGATGATTGCCCGTCACTGACTCAAGCGGCGCGTCTTTTTCCTGCGAGCTAGCTGCAGTCTACCTGCAATCACCTGCGAGCCTTCTGGCCCGTGGGTTGGGTAACCTCGCGCTGCTGTCACGAAATATCGCTGTTCAATGGGGGTTGATCCTCTTGCACAGGACATTGTCGGCATTTCATTTTCGGCCAATGAAGGCGGGAAATTCCGCCTACGAAGACATCTCTTGAGAGAGACCCAAGGGAAACCCGAGGGAGTCATGAGGGAGTCTTGAGGGAACAGGACTTTACGGCGAAATGTCCTGGAGTCCGCCTCGATTGCCGCTGAAAAGCCATCAGATGTGCACGAGATTCTGCCGCCATTGCCTCGTTTCACTTTGAGTATCACGACACGATCTGGCGACAAGGCCAGCAAGGATGACATCAATGAAGATCACGATTTTTGGAAGCGGTTATGTCGGTCTGGTCACGGGTACCTGCCTGGCCGACGTCGGCCACGACGTAGTGTGCATGGATGTGGACGCCGCCAAGATCGAGGGTCTCAAGCAGGGCGAGATTCCCATCTATGAGCCGGGCCTGGAAGGCATGTTGCTGCGCAACGTGGAAGCCGGTCGCCTGAGCTTCACCACCGACGCGCGTGAAGCCGTCGAGCATGGCGTGCTGCAGTTCATCGCCGTGGGCACGCCGCCGGATGAAGACGGCAGCGCCGACCTCAAGTACGTGCTGTCCGTCGCCACCACCATCGGCGAGCACATGAATGACTACAAGGTCATCATCGACAAGTCCACCGTGCCGGTGGGCACGGCAGACCGCGTCAAGGCGCGGGTCAAGGACGTGCTCAAGGACCGTGGTGCAAGCGTCGATTTCGATGTCTGCTCCAACCCGGAATTCCTCAAGGAAGGCGCGGCGCTGGACGACTTCACGCGTGGCGCGCGCATCGTGGTCGGCACCGATTCCGAAGCGGTGCGTGAGCGCATGCGCGAATGCTACGCCCCCTACAACCGCAACCATGAAAAGCTGATGTTCATGGATGTGCGCGCCGCCGAGCTGACCAAGTACGCCGCCAACGCCATGCTGGCGACCAAGATCAGCTTCATGAACGAGATCTCCAACCTGGCCGAGCGCCTCGGTGCGGACATCGAGGAAGTACGTCGCGGCATCGGCAGTGACCCGCGTATCGGCTACCACTTCATCTATCCGGGCTGTGGCTATGGCGGTTCCTGCTTCCCGAAGGACGTCCAGGCGCTGGCACGTACCGCCAGCCAGATCGGCTATGAAGCCGAGCTGCTGACCGCCGTGGAATCCGTCAACAAGCGCCAGAAAGTCACCCTGTTCGACAAGCTGTCGCGGGCCTTCGATGGCGACCTCAAGGGCAAGACCATCGCCGTCTGGGGTCTGGCCTTCAAGCCCAACACCGACGACATGCGCGATGCGCCGAGCCGCACGCTGATGGAAGCGCTGTGGGCGGCTGGCGCGACCGTGCAGGCCTATGACCCGGAAGCCATGAAGGAATGCCGCCGCATCTACGGCGAGCGCGATGAGCTGGTGCTGGTCGCGGACCGTCAGCAGGCGGTCAAGGGTGCCGATGCGCTGGTGATCTGCACCGAGTGGAAGGAATTCCGCACCCTGGACGGCGAGTGGCTGAAGTCCCAGCTCGGCTTCCCGGTGGTGGTCGATGGCCGCAACCTGTTCGAGCCTGCCGCCATGAAGGCCGCTGGCCTGATGTACTATGCGGTCGGCCGCGGTGACACCCTGCTGCTGAATCAGGCTTGAGCTTGCCGCTTGGCATCACAGCCCGGGCGTCAGTGCTCAAACGTCAATGCTCAAGCGTCAGTGCTCAGACATCAAGGCTCAAGCAGGCATTGAACGTCGCTGAAAGATTCAGCACGCGTACCTGATCTGCGTACGCACTCCCTGAAAGACATCCATTCAGTCGTGCCACGCTCTCCATGAGGGTGGCACGCAGTAGAGGAATTTCTCATGTGTGGCATCGTTGCCGGTCTGGCTCAGCGTGATATCAGCAAGATTCTGATCGAGGGGCTGCATCGCCTCGAATACCGCGGGTATGACTCCGCTGGCGTGGCGGTCATCGACCCTGCCGGTGAACTGCGTCGTGCGCGTGCCGTGGGCAAGGTGCGTGCGCTGGAAGACGAGCTGCGTGAGGCGCCGCTGTCCGGCGCCATCGGCGTGGCGCACACCCGTTGGGCGACCCACGGGCGTCCTGCCCAGCACAATGCGCACCCGCATCTCTCCAGTGAGCGGGTCGCCGTCGTCCATAACGGCATCATCGAGAACCACGAAGCGCTGCGCGGCGAGCTGGAAGGCGCCGGTTATGTCTTCACTTCCGAGACCGACACCGAGGTGGTCGCGCACCTGGTCGATCGCGAACTGTGCAGCGGCCTGGCACTGCCGGAAGCCGTCAACGCGGTCACCGCGCGTCTCGATGGCGCCTTCGCGCTGGCGGTGATGGAGCAGCGCAACCCCGAACTGCTGGTCGGTGCCCGTCAGGGCAGCCCGCTGGTGGTCGGCGTGGGGATCGATGAGCACTTCATCGCCTCTGACCCGCTGGCGCTGCTGCCGGTCACCGATCGCTTCATCTATCTCGATGAAGGTGACATGGTCGCCATCACGCCGGCGGGTATCCAGGTGCTGGAACGTACCGGCGACCGCGATGAGCTGACGCCGGTCACGCGTGAAGTGGTGCGTTACGAACACAGCGTCGAAGCCGCCGGCAAGGGCGAGTATCGCCACTTCATGATGAAGGAGATCATGGAGCAGCCGCGTGTGCTGTCGCGCACGCTGGCGGAGCGACTGGACCCGCAGGGCGTGCGTCTGGAGGCCTTCGATGTCTCGCGTCACTCCTTCCTCGCGGCAGACAATGGGGCCGATAAAGGCAAGCAGATCGTGGATGTGGCACGCCTGACGCAGCTGTTCGCCGATGTGCGTCAGGTACAGATCATCGCCTGTGGCACCAGCTATCACGCCGGCATGGTGGCGCGTTACTGGCTGGAAGAGGTCGCCGGCATTCCGGCTCAGGTCGAGGTGGCCTCGGAATTCCGTTATCGCGAGCGCGTCGCGGCGCCGGGGACACTGTTCCTGACCCTGTCCCAGTCCGGCGAGACCGCCGATACGCTGGCGGCGCTGCGTGACATCCAGAAGCTCAACTGTGAAGGCCCGCAGGCTGGTCACTATCTGGCAAGCCTTGCCATCTGCAACGTGGCGGGCAGCTCGCTGGTGCGTGAATCCGACCTGTCACTGCTGACCCACGCCGGGCCGGAAATCGGGGTTGCCTCCACCAAGGCCTTCACCACCCAGCTGGTAGCGCTGATGCTGACCACCCTGGCGCTGCGTCAGGCCAAGGGCGATGGTCAGACGGATGACCTGCTGAGCCGTCAGCTGCTGATGCGTCTCAAGGACCTGCCGCATGTGATCGAGCAATCCCTGGCGCTGGATGGGGAAATCGCGCAGCTGGCGGAGAAGTTCATGCACCGCCACCACACCCTGTTCCTCGGGCGTGGCAGCCAGTATCCCATCGCCATGGAAGGGGCGCTCAAGCTCAAGGAAATCTCCTACATCCACGCCGAAGCCTACGCGGCCGGAGAGCTCAAGCACGGCCCGCTGGCGTTGATCGACGAAGACATGCCGGTGGTGGCGGTCGCGCCGATGGATGACCTGATGGAAAAGCTGAAATCCAACCTGCAGGAAGTTCGCGCCCGCGGCGGTCAGCTGTTCGTGTTCGCGGACCCGGAAGTCAGCCTGAAGGCCGGTGAGGGCGTTCACGTCGTCACCGTGCCGGGCGTCTGTCGCTTCCTCGCACCGATCGTCTACGCGGTGCCGCTGCAGCTGCTCTCCTATCACGTCGCCGTGCTCAAGGGCACCGACGTCGATCAGCCGCGCAACCTGGCCAAGAGTGTCACGGTGGAGTGATCGACCGCGCTTGAGGCCATGAAGCAAACAAAAGGGACTGCCCATGGGCAGTCCCTTTCTTGTTGCAAGCGGTATGGAGGGCTTTATCGCGAGCTTTCTCGAGGGCTTGGCCTCGGGAAATCCCGTCAGCGCTTCACGCGCGCCAGCAGACACTGCCAGCAGCGAGTCACCAGTGACTGGCGATACATGTCGGCGTCTGGCTCAGACTCGTCATCAGGGCCTTCATCAGTCTCTTCATCAATGGCTGGGCCGGAATGGCGAATGCAGAAACGCTCCCCCGACGGTGCCATCATCCAGCGTGAGCTGCCCGCAGGTAGGCGCCCCGCCTGCACGTCCTCATCGAGCTTTCTGCCCGCCGCCTTGATGGCGTCAATCGTGCTCTCCGACAACTCGATGAAGCCTTCATCGCCCGCTGGATCAGTCGCGTCCTGGGCTGGTGGAGTCTGAGTCATCAGATCAGGCCCTTGATGATCAGGTTGACGCTCGAGACCAGCAGAATGGCATAGGCGACCTGACGCAGACGATTGTCACTCAAGGGCGGCGGGAAGCGACGCGCCAGCTCGGTGAAGAGCATCACGACGAGGGCGCCTGACAGACCCACGAGCAGCAGCTGGGGCAGGGTGTCGCCGATACGCCCCGGGGCCGCGATGCTGAGGCCCATGCGCACGATGCCGGTGACGATGAAGACACCGAATAGCGTGCAGCGAATGGCGATCAGGGTCATCGGCTGACGATAGAGCACGACCACCAGAGGCGGGCCATTGGCCGCGAACAGCCCCCCCATCAGGCCTGATAGCACACCCGCGGTATGAAAGTGCCAGCGTGGCGATGTCGTGGCACGCGGGCCCGGTTGAGCCAGCAGGGCGAGACAGGCGATCAGGATGACGATGCCCAGCAACATGCCCAGCAGGGGGGCTCTTTCGCTGCCCAGCCAGACCGCCAGGAAATAGCCCACCGGCAACATTGGCAGGCTGGTGACCAGCAGGCGGCGTGCCAGGCGCGGATTGATCTCTCGCCAGTGCCCGCGCATGGCCATCCCGTTGTTGAACAGGCCCAGCAGAGTGCACAGCAATGCGGCGCTCTCGATGGGCAGCACATCGAGGGTCGCCAGCAGACCCATCACGATCAATCCGAAGGCGAAACCGGTCAGGGTCTGGATATAGCTGGCGAGTGCCAGACTCATCATGATGGCGACAAGTTGCCAAGGCTCCATGAAGTCTCCGTGGGCAAGGGGGGGATAGAACAGAAAGGGCGGGGCGGCGCTGGCTCCAGCATGCGCGAGGCCTGGCACTGGCAGGCAAGGGAGCTTGAGAGCGGGCGCCGTGCGCGTACGGGGAGGCCGACCAATGTCTGCCATCATAGCCTGCATCGCGCTCTGGCAGTATGACACTCGCGCAAAGTGCTCACGTTGATGTGCGTCACATAAGGCCGCGGGCATGACGGCTTTGGTCGTGCTGGCTCAATTGGCTCAGTGGGCGGGGCGTATTTCAGTAGTCACTGATTATCAGTATCTGGCATGAGTTGCCGGAGGATTGGCGCATAAACGCTCATGATTTCGGCTTTTGGCGACAGCGCAGCTTGTTTGGGCTGAGGGGGATTATTAGTCTGTGGTCAACGGCGGGTCAGGAAGTGTCGCCATTTGCTGCCACTTTCTGGCACTTTCTGCCTCTACCTTTCTCACGAGCGGACATCCCTCCAGTGTCCACTCCTCAGGGTGACGCCGTTCACCTGTCATCTTCAGTGCAGGATCAGCTCCTGTCGGATGATCGGGACTCAAGCACTAAAATCCAAGAAATTGCGAATAAAAGTCAGTCGCAAGAACTGACCCACTCTTCAGTGCAGTGTGTGCTCTGCTTCGAGGGCGCTGGTCGGCTGTGCTGGTCAACGACAGTGAACAATAAAGAAGGCAGGGCATGGGACGCTATACAGGGAAGTCGCCTTACTTTTCCATCGTGACGCCAAATCACAATTCAGGGGATGGTCTTGCGCGCTGCATCAACAGCTTGCGTGACAACCAGGCATCCTATGAACACATCATCATTGATGATTGCTCGACGGATGATGGATTCCTGTGGGCTGAGCGACAGGCGCAGCAGCAAATTGAGCAGCAATCCTCAGTGTCCACGCCGCCCGGCGAGACGCCTGACATCCCCGGGCGGCTGGTTCTGCGCCGCAATCCTCACAACATGGGGCCGGGTGGCACGCGCAATCATGGTCTGAGCCTGGTCAGCGGCCGCTATGTGCTGTTCTGTGACGCCGATGATCATTTCGCGCCTGGCGCGCTGGATATTCTGCAGGCCCGCATCGAGGCGTTCGACTCGCCCGAGGCGGTGGTCTTCCGCTACTGCCTGCAAGGCCCCAAGGGCGATCACGACAGCCTGGCATTCTGCCAGCAGGCCGAAGAGCGCCCGCTGGCTCGGGCCTTTCGTGACTTCATGCATGACACCATCGTGTCGTCTCCCTGGGGCAAGGCGATCCGCGCCGATCTGGCCTGCTCGCTGAGCTTCCCTGATCTGCCCGTGTCGCAGGATGGCCTCTATAACCTGGATCTGTTCGGGCGTGCAGAGCGCGTACTGTATCTGCCAGAGGTGCTGTATTACTTCGACAAGCGCAGTGACGGCTCGCTGACGCGCAAGCCGTTCAGCAACCAGGAGCTGGACAAGTTCCACCGCAGCTGGCGGGTCTTCGCGGAGCATTATCGTGAGCATTTCGCCGCGACTCATGGTATGGCCCTGCTGGAAATCCGCGGCCTGCGGTTCGTCGGCGTCAGCTTCATCATGCGCCAGGCGATCAACAAGACGGCGGATGATTCGCGGGTGCGCAAGGTCGTGCTCGATCAGGTGCGACAAGCGTCCTGGTCATCTCTGCGCCAGCTCTCGCTGAAGGAGCAGGCGCTGTTGATGAGCTATGCAGTGAGCCCGGCATTGTCCCGGCAACTTGTCCGCCGGAGCCAATACGCCTCATGAGCACTCATAAACATATCCTGTTCTATACCGGTGCCCAGTCACGCACCGGCGGCACCGAACGTGCCTGCGCCGATACCGCCAACATGCTGGCCGCCAGTGGCGATTATCAGGTCGAGATTCTCAGCGAATATGGCCCGGCGGAGAGTCCCTATCCGCTGCATGACGATATCGTGCACGAATCACTCTATCCCGGGCGCTCGCATCTGGGCGCTGCGCGCGGCCTGTGGCTGTTCCTGCGCCTGCTGTGGGTGGTGCTGCGCAAGCGCCCGGACGTGGTGGTGGTGGTCGAGAGCATCGGCTTCCTGCCCTTCCTGCTGCCGACGCTGCTCTGTCGCCGCACGCGCTACCTGTGCTGGGAGCACTTCAATGCCACCTCGGATCTCGGCATTGCTCGCCGTGATACGGCGCGGCGTCTGGCGGCGCATCGCGCCGACCGCATCGTGGTGCTGTCGCATGAAGACCGCCAGTACTGGGAGCGTCTGCATCCAGCCGCGCGCGAGCGACTCAGCGTGGTGCCCAACCTCAATCCGCTGGAGCATGTCGTTGCCGAGCGTCAGGCGCTGCAGAGCCGTGAGAGCAGTGCTGAGCAGGTGGCGGACTTGCGAGACGCCAGGTCGCCCAGGGTGGCGGTGGCCGTCGGCCGCCTCGAGCCGCAGAAGGGCTTCGATCTGCTGCTTGAGGCCTGGGCGGCGTTGCCTGAGGCGACCCGTGATGGCTGGGTCTTGCGCATCGTCGGCGAGGGCGCAGAGCGTGATGCCCTGGCGGCGCAGGCCGAGCGCCTGAAGATCACCCATCAGCTGCAGATGCCGGGCCAATGCCGGGACATCCGGCGCGAATACGCCGCGGCGGATCTGTTCGTGCTCTCGTCGCGCTTCGAGGGCTTTGGCCTGGTGCTGGTCGAGGCGCTGAGCTGTGGCGTGCCCTGTGTCAGCTTCGCGTGTCCGGCCGGGCCGGGCGAGATCATCAAGCATGGCGTCAATGGCTATCTGGTCGCGCAGGGCGATGTGGAAGCCATGACCCGTCAGCTTGATGAGGTGCTGGGAGATGAGACGGTGCTCGACAGGTTGCGCGCCAATGTGGATTACGGCCTGGACCGCTTCTCGCGCAATACCGTCGAGGCCAGCTGGCGCACGATGCTTGAGGGACTGGAAGCCCCGGCGCTGTTGAAGGTGATCTGATCGGCATGACGACCGCCTGGATGAGGGTGGTAGGCAAGACAGCCAGTGGACAGACAAGTGAGGGCAGCCGCCCTCACTTTTTTCATGAACGACAGCAGGAGGCTATCGCCGTGAGAATCATGCATGTCATCTCGACTCCCGCCTCTGGCGGCGCCGAGGTCTACGTCAAGGACCTGAGTCTGGCGATGGTGGCCGCTGGCCACAGTGTGCATATCACCTTTCTGGAAACCGCCGCGGAATGTGGCCGTGACCTCGAATACGAGCATCGCTTTCTGAGCCAGCTGAGCGCCGGCAATGTCAGCTACTCGTTTCTGGGCATCGAGACACGCCGCCGCCCGTGGCGAGGCGCGACGAGGTTGCGCAGGGAAGTGACGCGCTTCGCGCCGGATGTGGTGCACTGCCACCTGTATTACGCACTGATGTTCGCCTTTGGGTTGCCGCGCCAGTTGCCGGTGATGATGACGGTGCACAGCATCGAACTGGGCGCGCCGGCCTGGATGTTCCGGCTGTTTGATCGTCGCGTCACGGCCTACGTCGGTATCTGTCGCGCCTGCACCGACAAGCTGGCGCCGATTGCGGCGCGTCCGGTGGTACAGATCGACAACGCCGTCTCCGGCGCGCGTCTCAAGGCCAGTGGTTGGCGCGAGGCGAATCAGCAGGCCCCGGTGCAGCTGGCGGCGATCGGACGTCTGACCGATGCCAAGCAATATCCCCTGATGCTGGAAAGCTGCGCCAGACTCAAGGCGCAGGGCCTGGCGTTCACGCTCAGGATCGCCGGGGAGGGCCCGCACAAGGCACAGCTGATGGCGCAGATCGAGGCGCTCGGGCTCGATGATGAGGTCAGCTTGCTGGGCAATATCTCGGATGTGGCGGGGCTGCTGGCCAGCGCCGATGCCTTCATCATGTCATCCGCCTGGGAAGGGCTGCCGATCTCGCTGCTGGAGGCGACGCTCAGTGGCCTGCCGGTGCTGGTCACCGATGTCGGCGGCTGTGCCGAGGTGGTGCATCGGGTCGGCAACGGCCTGGTGGTCGACCAGCACACGCCTGAGCGCTATGCCGAGGCGTTGGGGCGACTGGTGGGGGATGCTGAATTGCGGCGTGCCTTCGCCCGCAACGCGCGCCGTTACGGGGCCAGTTATCACATCGATACCGCCCTGAGCGGGCATCTGGCGCTGTATGGCAGCCACCAACCGGCGCAGGACACCTCGGGGCTGGAGGTGACGCCCTGAGTGTCCGCAGCGGATACCCAAGTGACGGAAAGGCATGTTCAGGAAAGGCATGTTGAGGAAAGGCGGCCACGTCGCGTCGCTCATGATCGCCATTGGAAAGGCCAGGGGGTGTCGCTGACACTCTCTGGCCTTTTCGTCTTTGGGGCGTGCCCAGGCGTGGTCGAGGTATCTGCGCGGTATCTGCTAAACGTTTGCGGGGCGTATCCAGGGATATGCGGAGCGTATGTGGGGCCCGTGCAAAGTGCAGTTGGGATTTCTCATTCTGCGGAGGTGAGTCAGATGATGAGTTGTTGCTAAATTAAAGTAGTTTGATTTCGCAATATGCATTAGATGCGCTAAGGGTAATCTGTCGTCTGTCGGGTACCTGACTGCCAATGATGAGGATTAGGGGAAACAGCTTAAAGTTACCACCGCCAGTACAATCGTCTCGACGACCCGACAATTCCTTGCTGTTGAAGTCAATTGATTTATTATCAGCCCTGTTGAAGAGGGGACAGTAATGTCGCTTATTGGCGAATCAGACGTCGCCGGTAAAGCACCAGGTTCTCTTCGCTGCGACGTGCGTCATGTCACGGCCTATCGAGGTCGTCGGGCATGGTCAGGGCATGCCGACAGCATGTGCAGGAGTCGAGCGACACAAGCGCGATACAAGCACGAGACAAGAGCAGGCCGGGCCTCGCAGATGGGCAGTCAGGCGGGGAGAGGTACCGCTCCAGCGGGCGACACCGGGTACGGCGAAATGCCTCATGAGAAGGCATCAAGTCCCGGGGTCGAGTCTGGGGTCGGGGTCATTGCCGCTGGGTGGTCAGTCAGACCCGAGCTTGCCACAGACGTACAGGATAGTGCGTCAGCTCAGGCAGAGAATGTCAGTAACACATTGTATTAAATGGATTTGATATATTGGACGTGATTGAAGAAGTCGTCGGTGCCTTACGCGCCAGCGGCCGTGTCCCTTGCCTTGCGGGGCATTGGGCGGTCGCCTCATTCGAGGTCGCGCTACCTGCCAGGTCGGGCAGATGGCGCAGGCGCATCCGGGCGATCGAGCGTTGCACCTCAATCATCGCACCTCTCCATGGAATGCATGCGGGCATGAATTCTCATCCCGTTCTGACGCTGCCGTGCCAGCTGACTCGCCAACGAGATCGGCAGGTCTCGCCTGCTTGAAGGGGCGGCATAAACCTTCTTTCGACAGTGGCTCCTGACAGGTTCAAGCAACGAGTCGCTTGAACAGAAATGTCAATAAAAGTGCAAGAAAGAAGTAATCAGTAATGTTGGTGCGATCAATCTTATAAGTATCGATTAATCAAATGAGTCATGTTGTCTTGATTGATGAGAAAGTCGATCAATGCAATATGTTTCAGGTGTTAGATGCCTGGTAGTGAATTACTAAAATACTAATAAACGTTCCATTTCGGAGTTCGGTCATGGGCATGTGTCATGGACACATGCCTGACGTGTGTCCGGTGATATCGCAGGGGTATCGAAGGGCAGGCGTGACCACTCCATGACAGATGACATGTACGCCAACAGGGCGCCGCTATCGGCAGCAGGGGAGAACGCCAGTTCCTCGGGGCGGTAGCGTGCCGAAACAGCGCCTGGCGGTAGCGGTCAGGATCACAGGGGAAGAGACAGGATATGGATATACCGGTCAGAACGACGCTCCGGGCGTTCTCATTTGCCGCCGTGGTATTGGCGATGAGCGGGTGTGCCTTCGCGCCCGGTGGGCACATGGATTATGAAGCCGAGGTCGCGCCGCTGACCGACCAGGTGGAAGTCACGCCGATCACCCCCGGGCTGATCTCCAACTATCGCGCACGCCCCGCCCAGACCGCTCCCGCGCCGCCTGAGCTGGTCGATGACATCAAGCAGTACGTCTACCGCGTGGGCGGCGGCGACATTCTGGCCATCAATCTGAGCACGCCGCTGGACCTGGCTCAGGAAAGCGGTGTGCAGCGTCAGACGGTCGAGGCACTGACCTACATCGTCCAGCCGGATGGCACGCTGTTCTACCCCTATGTCGGGCGCATCAACATTCGCGACATGACAGTGGATGAGGTGCGCGCCGCGCTGGTCGCGGGGCTGTCCCGTTACATCACCGAGCCGCAGGTCAATGTCTCGGTGGCGCAATTCCGCTCCAAGCGCGTCTACCTGAGTGGCGCCGTGACCGAGCCAGGCTTCGTGCCGGTCACGGATGTTCCGCTGACCCTGATCGATGCCATCAGTGCCAGCGGCGGGGTCACGGCACTGGCCAATACCCACAACATCACGCTGACGCGCGACGGCCAGCAGGAGCACCTGAGTCTCTATCAGCTGCTGCAGCAGGGCGACATGCGTCAGAACCGTCTGCTCAAGGATGGCGACGTGATCAATGTGCCGGTGGCGGAAGACCAGAATGTCTTCGTGCTCGGTCAGGTACTCAAGCCCGGCAACATGCCGGTGGGCAATGAACGTCTGAGCCTCACCGATGCGCTGTCGCGGGCCGGCGGGGTCGATGAGGACCGCGCCAATCCGTCAGGCGTCTTCGTGGTGCGTGAAAATTCGCCGGAGTCCGACAAGCTGGCCACGGTCTTCATTCTCGATATCTCGGATGCGACCTCGCTGATGCTGGGCGCGCGCTTCCCGCTGCAACCGCGTGATGTGGTCTATGTGACCGCCGCGCCGGTCAGCCGCTGGAATCGTGTGCTGAGCCAGCTGCTGCCGTCCGTGACCAGTACCGGGGCCTTCGTCTCGGTCATCGATGACATCGAGGATTGAGGTCATGTCCCACTCCCGCATGGCAGGTCGCGTCGCGACCTGCCGTATCACCTGCCTGCCGGGCCTGAATCGTTTACTCAAGGCGGCGTCATGAATCAGTACACCTCTCCCATGCCATCCTCTTCTGCACAGCCTGGCAAGGACACCACGCGCCGACTCGATTTCAGCACCATTCTCGCCTTGCTCTGGCATCGACGCTGGTGGCTGATCGGCAGCACGCTGCTGTTCACCCTCCTGGGCATCTATCTCGTCGGTAGCCAGCAGCGCATCTACCTGGCCGATTCCCTGATCCAGATCGAGGACAAGGGCGGCAGCGCCAGCCTGCTGGGGCCGCTGGCCGGTCAGGCGACCGGCAGCGACGAGAGCAGCACCAGCGATGAGCTGGAAATTCTCGCCTCACGACTGGTACTGGGCCAGGCCGTGGACCGCGAGCGCCTCAATATCGTGGTCTCTCCGGTGCGTTACCCGGTCATCGGTGACTGGCTCTCCAACCGCCATCTGCGCCTGCCGGCAAGCCTCGGCGGGCAGGACTACGCCTGGGGCGATGACACCCTCAAGGTCACCACGCTCGAGCTCAGTGGTCCGTGGCAACAGCAGACGCTGACCCTCGAGGTACTGGGCGATGAGCGCTACCGCCTGCTGGATGCCGAGGGTCAGCCGATCGTCGATGGCAAGGTGGGCGAGAACGCGCTGGCGGAGGGCATCAAGGTCTTCGTGCGCGAGTTGTCAGCCGAACCCGGTGCACGTTTCACGCTGACCAGCATCTCGGACCTGAGCGCCATCAATTCGCTCAAGTCGCGCTTCACCGCCGTGCGCAATGGCACCGACACCGGGGTGGTCACGCTGAGCCTGTCAGGTAGTGACCAGACCGCCATCGTCAACACCCTGGACACCATCACCAATGTCTTCCTGCAGCAGAACATCGAGCGGGAATCCGCCGAGGCGGACAATCAGCTCGGCTTTCTGGGCGACCAGATCCCGACGCTGCGTGGCCAGCTCGATGAGGCGGAATCGGCACTCAACGACTATCGCCGCCGTCGCGACTCGGTCGATCTGACCGCCGAGAGTCAGCAGGTGATGGAGAACCTCGTCGGGCTGGACAATCAGCTGACCGAGATCAAGCTGCGCCTGGCCGAGCTGTCCCGTGCCTACACCAGCGAGCACCCGGCCTATCGGGCGCTGGTGGCACGTCGTGATTCGCTCAATCAGGAGAAGGCGCGCGTGCAGAAGCAGGCCGAGCAACTGCCGGCCGCCCAGCGCGAGGCGCTCAACCTGAACCGCAATGTCACCGTCAGCCAGGAAATCTATGTCGCGCTGCTCAACAAGCGCGAGGAAGTGCGCCTCAAGAAGGCCGGCACCGTCGGCAACGTGCGCATCCTGGACCCGGCAGTGCTGCAGCCAGTGCCCATCTCGCCGAAGACGTCCCTGATGCTGGCCGTGTTCTGCATGATTGGCCTGATGCTGGGCACGCTGGCCGCGCTGCTGCGTCATGCGATGCGCAAGGGCATCGACACCGCCGAGCAGATCGAGGCGCTGGACCTGCCCGTCTACGCCACGGTGCCGCTGTCGCCGCAGCAGCACAACATGATGCGCCGCGTGCGCCTCAAGGGCGAGAAGGGCGGCCGCGAGATCTATCAGGGGGTGCTGGCCACCTCCCAGCCGTCGGACATCAGTATCGAGGCTCTGCGCAGCCTGCGCACCAGCCTGCACTTCGCCCTGCTCGACAATCGCCGCAAGTCGGTGATGTTCACCGGGCCGAGTCCGGGCATCGGCAAGAGCTTCGTCAGCCTCAATCTGGCGGCGGTGAGTGCCGAGGCCGGTCAGCGCGTGCTGCTGATCGATGCCGACATGCGCCGCGGCCACCTGCATCACGCCTTCCAGCGTACCTCCGAGCAGGGCGGTCTGTCGGATGTGCTCAGCGGTGCCAGTCCGCTGGACAGCGTGCTGTATCACTCGCGCATCGACAATCTTGATTTCCTGGGCCGTGGCGTCGCGCCGCCCAACCCGTCGGAGCTGTTGATGCAGCCCAATTTCGCCGAGCTGCTGGAGCAACTCGGTGAGCGTTACGACCTGATCATCATCGACACGCCGCCGGTACTGGCCGTGACCGAAGCGCTGATCATCGGTCGTCACGTCGGCGCCAGTCTGATGGTGGCGCGATTTGGCATGAACCAGGTGCGCGAACTCGAGCATGCACGCAAGAAGCTCGAGAACAATGGCATTCACGTCAAGGGCGCCATCCTGAATGCCATCGAACCGCAAGCTGGCGACAAGCATGGCTACGGTTATTACAACTACAGCTACGCCTGACATCGTCTCGCTTGGCAGCTCTCATGACGCTTGAATCACGGAGGAGGTAAGCACGATGAGCGGTATACCCTTGTCGATGGAGCACCAGCGGCGTTACTCGCATCACTACGAGCGCTTGCTGGCCAGCAAGCGATTGCAGCTGATCTTCGGGATGCTGGTGGTGGTCATCGCGCCGGCACTGTACCAGGCAGGGTTGAACCAGCTGATGCAGGGTGACACCCACTGGTGGCTGACCAGCGATGATCAGTGGCATGCCCTGCTCGGCACCGGCGTGGCCTACACCCTGTCGGTGACGGCGGTCAATCGCCTGTCCCGCCTGCCGGGCACGCGCTCCTACCTCTACGTCGTGCCGGCGATCGTCATCTCCTATCTGACCTTGATGATGGTGCTGGGCGTGCTGGGGCTTGAGTATTCGCGTCACCAGGTCGGCCTGTCCTTCCTGCTCGCGGTGAGCCTGTGCACGGCCTACTACTACATCGACACCCGACTGCGCCGGATGCGCTTCGCGGTGGTGCCCTACGGCAAGGCGCCGAGTCTGTGCACCCGCCCGGGCGTCGAGTGGCTGTCGTTGCGCGGGCCTGACCTGGTCGGCCTGCCGCGTATCGACGGCGTGGTGGCGGACCTGCGCGGTGAGCTGCCCAGCGAGTGGGAGAGCTTCCTGGCCGACTGCACCATCCACCGTATTCCGGTCTATCACGCGACCCATGCCCACGAGATGATCACCGGTCGCGTACTGCTGGATCACCTCTACGCCAACGAGTTCGGCTCGCTGACACCGCGGGAAGACTATGAGGTCATCAAGCGCTGGATGGACTTCACCGTCGCCGCGCTCATGCTGCCGCTGCTGGCGCCGGTCATGTTGCTGACGGCGCTGGCGATTCGCCTCGACAGTCCCGGGCCGGTGATCTTCCGCCAGCCGCGCATGGGCTTTCACTGCCGCCCCTTCACCGTCTACAAGTTCCGCAGCATGTATGACGGCATGAAGGGCGCGGGCTTCACCCAGGAAGGCAGTGATCCGCGCATCACGCGAGTCGGGCGCTTCATCCGCAAGTGCCGTCTCGATGAGCTGCCCCAGCTGTTCAATGTGCTCAAGGGCGACATGAGCCTGATAGGCCCGCGCCCCGAGTCGATGAATCTGGCCGACTGGTATCGCAAGGACGTGCCGTTCTTCCACTACCGCCATGTCGTGCGCCCGGGCATCACCGGCTGGGCGCAGGTCGAGCAGGGTTACGCCGCTGAAGTGGAAGGCATGATCCGCAAGCTGGAATACGACTTCTTCTACATCAAGCACTTTTCCTTCTGGCTCGATCTGCTGGTGGTGATCCGCACCATCAAGATCGTGATCAGCGGCAACGGCTCGCGCTGAGCGGGCCTGCACTCTCTGTAGACGTCTGTAGACGAGTGTCTCCGCAGGCGAGTGTGCGGCACTTCTCTGAAACGTGTAGCGAGTCGCTGCCAGAGGAACCCGGCAGCGAACGCGCTGCACCGGCACTCGTCTGCTGTCAGAGCCAACCTTCATCTGATGTACGAAAGGAGTCGATATCATGATTACGGTGACGCGTCCCTACTTCCCGGAGCGGGAGAATTTCGACCGCTATGTGGATTCCATCTTCGAGGGGCGCTGGTTGACCAACCACGGCCCGCTCGAGCAGGAGCTCACTCGACGTCTGGAAACCTATCTGGGCGTCGAGAATCTGCTGCTGGTCAGCAATGGCACCCTGGCGCTGCAGATCGCCTATCGCGCGCTGGGCATCGCCCAGATGCCGGGCCAGTACGAATCGGCGGAGGTCATCACCACGCCCTTCACCTTCATCGCCACCGCCAGCAGCCTGAAGTGGGAGGGCATGCAGCCGGTATTCACGGATATCGACCCCGATACCCTGTGTCTGGACCCGGCACGCATCGAGTCGGCCATCACGCCACGCACCCGTGCCATCGTGCCGGTGCACGTGTTCGGCAATGCCTGTGATGTCGAGGCCATCGATGCGCTGGGCGAGGCGCATGATCTGAAGGTCATCTATGACGGTGCCCACGCCTTCGGCGTGACCTATCGCGGCAACAGCCTGCTGTCACATGGCGATGCCAGCACCCTGAGCTTCCACGCCACCAAGCTGTTCCACAGCATCGAAGGCGGCGCGATCATCTTCAAGCGCAAGGAAGACCTGGAACGCGCCCGCAAGTTGATCAACTTCGGCATCACCGGCCCGGAGTGCATCGAGGAGCTGGGCATCAACGCCAAGATGAATGAGTTCCAGGCGGCGATGGGGCTGTGCGTGCTGGATGAGATCGAAGGCAATCTGGAGAGCCGGGCGCTGGTCTGGCATGCCTATGCCCAGGCGCTGCGCGGCAATGTCCAGCTGCAGACCCGCCAGACCGGCGCCAGCCTGAATTACGCCTACTTCCCGATCATTCTCGAAAGCGAAAGCATGCTGCTCGAGGTGATGCAGCGTCTGCAGCAGGAAGGCTATCTGGCACGACGTTACTTCTGCCCGTCGCTGGAATCGCTGTCCTTCCTCGGGCGGCCCGCCGCCGAATTGCAGGACGAGGATGTCATCACCCCGCAGATCGTGCATTCCACCGATATCGCCAGTCGTATCCTGTGTCTGCCGCTCTACTCGGGGCTTGAGGTCAGCGAGATCCTCGGGGCGGTGCGCATCATCGTCAATCGCCACGTCAAGGCCGCCTGATCATGAACATCGCGATCATGCAGCCCTATCTGTTCCCGCATATCGGCTATTTCCAGCTGATGCATGCCTGTGACGAGTTTCTCGTCTACGACTATGTCGCCTTCATTCCGCGTGGCTATATCCATCGCAACAATGTGCTGCTGGGCGGCAAGGCGCATCGCTTCACGCTGTCGGTGCCCAAGGCGTCGCCCAACCGCTTGATCAGCGAACTCGTCTTCGGCCCGACACCGGACAGCCTGCTGACCACGCTGCATCACGCCTATGCCAAGGCACCGTATTACGCACAGGTCATGCCGCTGCTGCAGGCGGTGTTCCAGCATGAAGACCGCCGCATCGGGGCGCTGTGCAAGTACAGCTTCGAGCGGGTGTGTGACTACCTGGGGTTGGAGTGTCGCTTTCTGCTCACCAGTGAGCTTGAGCACGATCGCAGTCTCAAGGCCCAGGACCGTCTGATCGAGATGTCACTGATGCGCGGGGCCGAGGGTTACATCAACAGCATCGGCGGCCGCAAGCTCTACCAGGCGGCGCCCTTTGCGGCCAATGGCATCACGCCGTCATTCCTCGCCAGCCAGCCGAGTGACTACTGCCAGACACCGCTTGATTCGCGTCGCTCGGGGCGTCAGGCGGAGTTCGTCGCCGGCCTGTCGATCATCGATATGCTGATGTGGTGCTCACCGGGCGAGACGCGCGACAGACTCGCCGAGTACCAGCTGCTGCCGGAAGACCCGGAGCTGCTGCGTGCCGCGGGCAATGTTGCGGGTGACACGGCGCCTGTGCCGGGGCCGCTGGCGCGCGATGTCTCCACCCACTCGCAACAGGGGGGCCACGCCTCGTGTCACTGAGCAACAAGACCGCCATCGGCATTCTGTGGAATTTCTCCGATCAGCTATTGCGGCGTGGCATGGCCAGTCTGGTCACGCTGCTGCTGGCGCGGCTGCTGGTGCCGGAAGATTTCGGGTTGCTGGCGATGGTGCTGGTCTTTCTGACCATCGCCTCGGCCATGATGGATTCCGGTCTTCAGCAGGCCATTCTGCGCATGCCGACCCTCGGGCCGCGTGATGCCAGCACCGCCTTCTTCAGCAATATCGCCTTCGGGGTGCTGGCCTACGGCCTGCTGTATGCCAGCGCCCCCCTGATCGCCGACTTCTATGCCGAGCCACGCCTGATCGTGCTGGTGCGTATCGGCGGCATCGTGGTGCTGATCAATTCCTTCGAGGTCATTCAGGGCGCGATGCTCAACCGTGCGCTGGATTTTCGCACGCGCATGAAGGCTGGCATTCCCGGCAGCGTGGTGTCGGGCGGGGTGGCAGTGCTGCTGGGCTGGCTGGGCTTCGGGGTCTGGGCACTGGTGGGGCAGATGTTGACGGCGGCGCTGGTCACTACCGCCCTGATGTGGTGGTGGGGCAGCTGGCGGCCGCGGCGGGAATTCGATGTGGTGTCGTTCAAGGCGATGTTCCGCTTCGGCTACAAGATGTTCCTGTCACGCATGCTGGATGTGCTGTTCGTGAATCTCTATGTGCTGCTGATCGCCAAGCTGTTCTCCGCTTCGGTGGCGGGGCTGTTCTTCTTCGCCGAGCGTCTCAAGGAGCTGGTGATCAATCAGCTGGTGACGGCGGTGCAGAACGTGACCTTCCCGGCGCTGGCGAGCATCCAGGCGGATCCGGTGCGCCTCAAGAGTGCCTATCGTCAGATCCTGCAGGTCATGGTCTATCTGTTGTTCCCGGCGATGCTGTTGCTGGCGGCGCTGGCCGAGCCGCTGTTCCTGACGCTATTGCCCGAGCGGTGGCTGGCGGCGGTGCCTTATCTGCAGCTGATGTGCATCGCGGCCGTCATGTATCCCCTGAGCACGCTCAATCTCAATGTGCTCAAGGTCAAGGGGCGCTCGGACCTGTTCCTCGGGCTCGAGATCGTCAAGAAGGTATTGATCTGTGCGGTGCTTGCGGTGACCTGGCGCCATGGCGTGATGGCGATCCTGATCGGGCAGATCGTGGTGGCGGTGGTGTCCTACATCCCCAATGCCTGGTTCTCGCGGGACTTGATCAACTACAGCATCCGCGAGCAGCTGGCCGACTTCCTGCCGGCTCTGCTGCTGGCCAGCGCGGTGGCGGGCACGACCTGGTGGGCCGTGCCTGCGCTGTTGGCCATCTGGCCGGCACCGGTGGTGCTGGTGGTATCAGGCCTGCTGGCAGGGGCGGCCTATCTGTTGCTGTCCTGCTGGCTGCGCTTCGCGGCCTGGCAGTACGGCGCCGGCTGGATCCAGGAGCGTCTTTCACAACGGAAAGTGGGGAATACTGCATGTTAGAACTGAGTTATGCCCGGGCACTCGCGACGCCCCTCATGGATGGCACACCGCAGTCAGGCCCCTTGCCTGTACCGCCGGCGCCCGCCGAGGAAGCCGCCATCATGGCCGAGTGGGAGGGCGATCTCAGCGCCCCGCGCGTCTCGGTGATGTGCTTCGCCTTCAATCATGGCGACTACATTCGCATGGCGCTGGATGGCTTCCTGATGCAGCGCACGCGTTTTCCGTTCGAGATCGTCGTGCATGACGATGTCTCGACGGATGGCACGCGGGAAATCATCGAGGAATATGCGGCCCGTTACCCGAACATCGTGCGGCCGATCCTGCAGGACGTGAACCAGTACTCGCAGCATATCTGGCCGATCACCTTCTGCATGCCGGTGATGCGTGGCGACATCATTGCCTATTGCGAAGGCGATGATTACTGGATCAAACCCGACAAGCTGGCCCGTCAGGTCGCCTTGTTCGACGCCTATCCCGAGGCGACGGTCTGCTTCCACCCGGCGCTGGAATTCAATGAAGCCACCGGCGAGCATTCGCTCATCTGCCGCTATGCCGATAGCGTGAAGAAGATCTCTGCCGAGGCGGTGATCGGGCTGCGCGGCGCCTCCATTCCGTCACCGGCCTTCAGCTTCCGACGCGTCGATGCCACCGTCGACGCGATGATGGCGTCCTATCGCGGCGCCCCGATCATGGACTTCTTCCTGCAGTCCTACATGGCACTGCAAGGCGAGACTCTCTATTACGAAGATGCTGCCTGTGTCTATCGCCGCAATGCCAAGGGTTCCTGGACATCGCAGCAGCAGGAAAGCGAGGCCGAACAGCGCTATCAGCGCGACATGATCTCGGCCATCGACGTCTTTCATGCCAATACCCGGCATATGCCGCATTCCGACAGCCTGTATATCCCGCTCTATCACTACTTCAAGCAGTACGTGATGGCGCCCGCGAGCCCCATGCAGCGCCTGGCCAACTTCCGCCAGGGGGTCGCGCTGCTTTCGCACATGGATCGCAGTCGGCTGCTGCGCCTCGTGCGTCAGGATGTGATGACCAGGTTGATAGGCACTCGTCGCCGTCGTGTGACATCCGACAGCGCAGTGCAGAAGCGTAAAAGCGCCTGAAAGCCCCCGGTTATCTGGGGGATGAGGGCGAGAGAAGCGTTTGATGACAGGACGTCGTCAATGACATCAAAAAAGCGCTGCAACACACAAAAGCGCGAAGGATATCGGCCTTGGGCCGTCGTGAGTCGCAAGGGGACCGCAACATGAATTATCGCAGTTACGCCGACCTGAGTTCGGACATCGCCAGACAGTTGTCGCGCCTGCAGGCCGGGAATTTCGATCTGATCGTCGGAATCCCGCGCAGTGGAATGGTGCCGGCCTACATGATCAGCGCCATGCTCAATCGGGCCTGCACGGATCTCGACACCTTCATCGCCAACGGCTCGCCCGGCAAGGGGATGACGCGCAAGGTCCGGGGGGCGGCGCAGAGCGCCTGGGAAAATCAGCGTGTGCTGCTGGTCGACGACAGTTTCAACAGTGGGGCCTCGCTCAAGGCCTCCCTGGCGCGCATTCCGCAAGAATGCCCCTGTGACATCACCACCTGCGTCATCTATGCCAACCCGGCACCGGTGGTGGGGGTGGACATGTATCTGGTCGAGCTGGAACACCCGCGTGCCTTCCAGTGGAATCTGTTTCATCACCCGGCGCTGGCCGATAGCTGCCTGGATATCGATGGCGTGCTGTGCCTCGATCCGACGCCTGAGCAGAACGATGACGGCCCGCGCTATCGCGACTTCCTGACCAACGCGGCACCTCTGCATATCCCGACCTACCGTGTGCACTCGCTGGTCACCAATCGGCTGGAAAAATATCGTCCCGAGACGACCGCCTGGCTGGCCCGGCACGGTGTCGAGTATGACCACCTGATCATGCTCGACCTGCCCAGCAAGGAAGAGCGGCTGCGTCAGAATCGCCATTCGAGTCACAAGGCGGATTACTACCGTGACTCCGGCTGTCGCCTGTTCATCGAAAGCGAAGTGGGGCAGGCCACCAACATCACGCGCATGACCGGCAGGCCCGTCTATTGCGTGGACGCCCACCAGATGATGACCCCCGAGTGGGCCTCGATGTCAGCGCAGAAGAAGGGCCAGGTGCTGGTGTGCACGTTCAAGCGCATGGCGCGCCGGGTCGTGACCTGGTTGCCGGCGCCGCTGGCCCGCCAGGCGCGCAGTGTCTATCAGCGCCTGGCCTGAACGCACCGAAGGAAGTGGGGCTGACGTCGATCGCCATGTGCAGATGGCATGGCGATCATCGTGAATTGACTCGATCAAGCCTGGCTCAAGGCTAACACTGGCGAAGGAGTGGCAATGAAGACGCATCGGATGGCGCTTTTGGTCGTGGCACGGCAGATGACCCTCGAGACTCGCCAGATGCTGGCGTTGGCGGCGGGGCTGACGCGCCTGGGTCACGAGGTGGACCTCATCGTGCCCCAGGCCCATGAGGAGTTGATCGAAGGTCTGGCCCATGGGGTGCGGCTGGTAGAGCTGGGCGTGCACACTGAGTTGACGGGCGTGCTGGCCCTGACGCGCTATCTGGCGCGTCATCGCCCATGTGTCCTGTTGTCCAGCGGTCTGGAAGCCAACCTCAATGCACTCAAGGCGCGCCGTCTGGATCGTTGGCGCGTGCCGGTGATTGCGCATCATGCCGTGACACCGGCCAGTGAACTGGTGGCGGCGGGCAGCAAGGCGCGGGGCCTGAGGCGCCGGATGGCGCTCAAGTATCCGCATGCGGCACTGGTGCTGGTCGAAAGCGATGAAGCCGGCTGCCAGGCACGCCACGAGGGCGGCATCGAGGCAGCGCGCGTCGTGACGTTGCCGTTGGCCCCTGATGAGGAGACGGGCGCGCTGAGCGAGCATCAATTGATGCAGTGCCTGTCGCTGATGCTGTCGGCAGCCCAGGTCGAGGGCGCGTCACCCTTCTCGTCCCAAAGCTGGCAGGTCAGCAGTGGGGGAGCTGCGGCTGGCCTCGCGCAGTCCTCGCCGTCCCTCGATACCTCTGGCGTGGTGAGTCGGCAGGCCACCAGCGCTGATACCGGCGCGTCTGCGCCCCTCATGTCATCCGCCAGTCTGCAGGCCGAACTGGCCAACAGCGGCGCACGAGAATAAGTCTTTCCATGGAACACATTCTGCTCGACCTGCCCAACCTGCTCGTCTGTCTGGTACTGGTGATGGTGGGCTTTCTGCGTGGTTGGGTGACGCGCAATGTCGCGATCATCCTGAGTCTGAGCAGTGCGGTGCCGTACCTGTTGAACAATGTGCTGTTCGATGCCGAATACATGCCGGACCAGTTCCGCTACTGGGAGCAGGTATTGGCCATGCGCAGCATGGACTGGGGAGCGATGGACCACTCCCTGACCGTCTCGGTCTCATCGGGATTTCTGGCGCTGTTGCCGTTGCCGCTGGCGGAAACCATCACCAGCCTGGGCTTCTTCAACAAGTTCCTCTATATCGGCGCGCTGATGGTGCTGATTCGCCGCGGCATCATCTCCCACGCGGTACTGCTGTTCGTGCTGTGCTACCCGAGCCTGGTGCTCTACAGCTCACTGAGCCTGCGCGATACCCTGGTCACCGGCTTCATGCTCGGCAGCTTCCTGCTGGCCATCGAACGCCGGCCGATGTGGGCGCTGATCTTCCTGCTGCCGTTATGGATCATCAAGTTCCAGAACGCTCTGATCATGCTGATCTTCCTCGGCATCTATCTCCTCTACGACGTCAGCCGTCAGGGCCTGTCGACCAAGCGATTCTGCTGGTTGCTGGTCGGGCTGGCCGCCAGTGTGCTGGTCATCTATCCGCTGGCGGTGGACCAGATCAACTTCTTCCGCGCGGCCATGTATCTGGAGGATGGCGGCAAGATCGAGGATGTGGAGGTGATTCAGGGCTTCGGGGACTTCGTGGTGACGGGAATCCAGGGCGCGCTCTATTTCCTGATCAAGCCATTGCCCTGGGAAGCCGCCAATGCGCTGCAGTTGATCCAGTCGGGAGAGAACCTGCTGGTGGTCGCCTTCCTTGTCTGGCTGACCCTCAAGTGCTGGCAGGTCCAGCGCGAGAAGACGCTCTTCTGGCTGCTGTATCTGATCGGCGCCTTCACCATCTATGGACTCGTCGTCTTCAACTACGGCACCGCGGTGCGCTATCGCTTCCCGTTCCTGGTCATCTATGTGGTGTGCATGGCGCATGACACAGGGCTGGTGCGTCTGTGGCAGCAGCAACGCCGGCCTGCGTTGCTGGACTGAGCTGCTGGAACGAGTTGCTGGATCGAGCTGCTGGACCGAGCCACGACGCCTTTCCTTTCGCGCTGGTGTCGCTTCTCGATCGTTTCTCTTGTCGATGGCTCCCCTTATTCAAGGTTTCTCTCCCGGATGCTTCCGGTCGCGCGGGCTCATGCTCGCGCATGTTCTTCTTCGCATGACACGCAAGGAATGCCCCATGCCAACACGTGACGCACAGCCCTCCACGGTGGTGCTGGTCTCCAACTCGTCGTTCTTTCTCTACAACTTCCATCGCGGCGTCATCGAAGGGCTGCGTGACTCGGGCTATCGCGTGGTGTGCCTTGCGCCCACCGATGCGCATAGCGAGTACCTGGTGGACGAGCTCAGGGTCGAGCATCGTGCGCTGGGCATGGAAGGCAAGGGCACCTCGCTGATCGGTGAGGGCAAGAGTCTGCTGGCGCTGCTGGGGACATTGCTGAAACTCAAGCCGCGCTATGTTCTCAACTTCACCATCAAGGCCAATGTCTATTCGGGGCTGGCCTGTCGGCTACTCAAGATTCCCTATACCAACAACGTCTCGGGGTTGGGCACCGCCTTCATACACGACAGCTGGCTGTTTCGTCGCGTGCGTGCGCTGTATGGCTTCGCCAACCGTGGCGCGCGTTGCGTGTTCTTCGAGAACCGCGATGACCAACGCCTGTTCATGCGCCTCGGGCTGCAGAAGTCCACGCCGTCTGTCGTGCTGCCCGGCGCCGGTATCGACCCGCAACGCTTCGCCTTTGCGCCGCAGCCGCAGACGCCACCGCTGACCTTCGTGATGGTCGCACGCCTGATCGGCGACAAGGGGGTGCGGGAATACGTGACGGCGGCTGAGCGTCTGCATGAGCGTTATCCGCAGGCACGCTTCTGGTTGATCGGCCCGTCGGGAATCAGCAATCGCACCGCGATCAGCGATGAGGAAATCGCTGCCTGGCGTGAGCGCGGCATATTGCACTACCTGGGTGAACAGCGGGATGTACGCCCCTTCCTGGCCGAGGCCAATGTGCTGGTGCTGCCGTCATACCGGGAAGGCATGCCGCGCACGGTACTGGAGGCGGCCTCGATGGGGCGTCCGGCGATCGTCAGTGATGTGCCGGGCTGTCGCAGCTCAGTCAACCCCGGCGTCACTGGCTGGCTGTGCGAAGCGGCCAATGTCGAGTCTCTTGAGCAGCAGATGCAGGGCTGTCTGGACATGCCGCATGCGGCATTGATGGAGGCGGGGCAGGCCGCACGCGTGCGTATCGAACGTGAATTTGATCAGCAGATCGTGGTGCGTGCCTATCTGGGCTGTCTGCAGCACACACTGGATATCGAGTTGCGTAAGTCAGTACTCGCTACCGCCTGAGGCGGGACGCTAACACATTGACACCGTTGGATTTTCGTCAGAAAGATGAAGAAAATCGTTCTCGACAGTTGGGTAAATATCAGGAACTGCTGCTGGATTTAACGCGCATAATGGCCCCGCGAGTGAGAGTGACAGGCGCCTGCCTGGAGAGCTCAATCGGTCGGGACAGTGCTTCTTCTGGCAATGGCACACCGCGTGTCGCTGAACAGGCCGTCTCGCTGGAACGCGATCGATCGTCATCAAAGGGAAGGATGCCCGTGAACACCATCAACAGAGAGCAGAATGTCGTCATGAGTGGATATCGTTTCTGCGCCCAATGCGGGGGCGCCAGCGTACATCGCGTAAAACGCCATTGGTGGCAGCGACTGGCCGGCAAGGCGCCGCTCTATCACTGTGAAGACTGCGGCATCATCCATCGCGTCTCGACTGAGGCCATCACTGCCAGCCGGACGAGCCAGCAGGACGCTGAGTCGTCGCACCCGATGGCTGGCCGCTGATCCTGTCTTCAGGTGCCAGCATTGAGCTATCGAGCTGAGCCTGGCGCGCCGGCATTGGATTTATCTTTTCATCACCCATGCCACGGCGCGCGTTGTACGCTCACCATGATTCAGGACAAGCGTGCTTCTCAGAAGGTGGGGGTGGGCAAGACGCGTTGAGCTGGCATCTCGCATGATGCCTGGCAGTGTTCGTTCAGCGCTCAAGTCGCTTGCCACTCTGCTTTTCGAACTCGCTTTTCGAGCTCGCTTTCCGTACTAGCTCCCCGTGCCCGCTTACCGCGCACGCTCCTCTTGTCGTGTTGTCCTGCTGACGCGCTGTCTTGCTGGCGCATTTTCTTTCTAAACGTGCTGTCTTTCTGACGTACCGTCTTTCCAAAAAATGCCTGAGGCATTTTTCTTCATGAAGCGGTAAAGACGTGGTGGCCGCCGGTCGCCTTGCTGTCAGCCGTTTTGCGCAACCGTTCCTGCGCTAGCATTCTGCATTAGCGTTCTGCACTAGATCGCACCGCTTCATGTCATACCCCCTATCTCCCGCCATCGACCCTCGTCGGTGGCGGGTTTTTTCTGCGCCGTAGTTGAGCATTTCGATCAAGCAAGGCGATATCGCGCCTGCGGTCGGGTGCCTCGCGGCGAGCATTTCCCTGTGGAGCGCATGAGCCAATGAAGATTCTGTTTGTCGTCGGTAATCTTTCCAGCGACGGAGGCACGGAACGTGTCACATGCGAAATCGCCAGCGGACTGGCGCGCTCGGGTCATGAGGTGATGATCGCGAGTCTGTTCGGGCCAGCAACCAGTTCGTTTTCCCTAGAGGACAGCATCACGACCTGTTGCCTGAATCTGAAGGAAGCCAGAGGCGGGGCCCGACGCTCGCTGGGCATCAGTTCGGCGTTGCTGACCAAGGTCCGCCATCAACAGGCCGATGTGGTGGTGCTGGTGGATTCGATCCTGTTTGCCTTCTGTGCGCCGTGGGCCCCGTTCCAGCGCGCTCGGATCATCTGCTGGGAGCATTTCAATCTCGCCACCGATCATGGTTCACGCCTGCGTTCGGTGGGGCGCTCGACCGCCGTGCGCCTGGCCGACGCCATCGTGGTGCTCACCGAGCGGGATGCCGAGGCCTGGCGAGCGCGCTATCGCATTCGCGACAAGGTCGGCGCGATCTGGAATCCGGTGCCGCACTTCCCCAAGCCCAGCGAAGAGGACGCAGCGTCGCGTACCGTGCTTGCCGTCGGGCGCCTAACGGAGCAGAAGGGTTTCGATGTGCTACTGAATGCCTGGCACAAGGTCGTGTCGGTCCACCCTGACTGGCGGCTGCGCATCGTCGGCTGGGGCGAGGATGAAAATGACCTCAAGGCCCAGGCCTGGACATTGGGCCTGAGTGACAGCGTCGTCTTCGTGGGCCGCACCTCACAGGTGGAAAAGGAGTATCAGCGGGCGGCGTTGTACGTGATGAGCTCACGCTGGGAGGGGCTGCCGATGACCCTGCTGGAAGCGCAATCCTTCGGCTTGCCGGTGGTCTCGACAGACTGTGAGACCGGGCCTGCCGAAATCCTGGCCGGCGGCAGCGGCGTGCTGGTGGATGTCGAGGACGATGAGGCTCTGGCGCGCGAGATCCGTGATCTGATCACGGATGAAGCCCGCCGCAGCGAGATGTCCCTGCTGGCACGCGACAATGCCGCGCGCTTTGATGCGGACACCCTGTGCGGCGAGTGGCAGCAGCTGCTGGAGCGCCTGACCTCGGGGCGGCCCCGCATCGCGGATGCCTCGTGAATCCTCCCAGAGTGTCAAAATCGGGCCGCAGAGCAGGGCGCGATCCACTCTGGTGAGCCTTTGGCTAAACATTCGCTGACCAGGCGTCCAGTCACGCCTGCCAGTGTCACCCCGATATGCTGATGGCCAAAGGCATGGATCGCGCGTGGCTCATTGGGTGACGGGCCGATCACCGGCACGGAATCGGGCAGGGTGGGACGAAAGCCGAGCCAGCGCCGGGCCACCGGGGCGTCAATGCCCAGCACCTTGCGCACCCGGCTTTCCAGATAGTCGAAACGGGCCGGGTTGGCCGGCCCCGCAAGCGAGCTCAGCTCCACGGTGCCGGCCACGCGCAGGCGCGCACCCTCGGCACTGTGCAGTGGCGTCATGTAGAAGGCGCTTTCCACCGGGCAGGTCGGGCGGTTGAGCGGTGAGTGCTCGAGATCGAATTCGATGTGATAGCCACGCTCGGTATCCAGCGGAATCCTGTCGCCGATCTGGCGCGCCAGATGTGCCGACCAGGCCCCGGCTGCCAGCACCACTCTGTCCGCCATGAGTCGCCGGCCATCGGCGTACTCCAGCAGCATGCCGGAGGCTTGTCGGCTCAGGCGGGTGACCTCGGCGCTGACGATCCGGCCCTCTTCGCGCAGCGGGGTGGCCAGGGTGTCGATGAACACCTGCGGGTCATCGAGGTGACAGGAGGAGGGGAACAGCACGCCGCCCGCGGTGTGGCCTTCCATGGCCGGTTCCAGCGCGATCAGCTCGTCCGCCGTCAGCACTTGCTGGTGGATGCCGAGCTGGTCGCGCAGTCGGATATCGCCCTGTGCGGCCTGCAGGTTCTCGGCCTTGCCGTAGGCATACAGACAGCCCTTGCGCTGAATCATCGCGGCGGCGGCGGGGGCATCGTCCAGCAGCGGCTGGTAGTCCGTGTAGGTATGGCTGAGCAGCTGGGCCAGTATCTCGCTGTTGGCGCGAAAGCGAGTGGCGTTGCACTGGCCCATGAAGCGCATCAACCAGGGCGAGAGCCTGGGCAGGCATTTCCAGTCGATGACGAAAGGCGAGTCAGGTGACAGCAGCAGCGACGGCATGCTGCGCCAGATTTCCGGGCGAGCGATGGGCAGGCAGCCGTAATCCGCCAGGGTGCTGGCATTGCCGAAGGAGGTGCCGCTGGCGATGCCTTCACGTTCGATCATCGTCACCTCGTGGCCGCTGCGCCGCAGCCACAGGGCGCAGGCGACACCCACGGCGCCCGCGCCGATCACCGCCACTTCCGTGTGTTCGCTATCACTCATTGATTGCTCACCTTGTGGTCATCTTGTTGTTATCGAGGTGTTGTTATCGAGGTGTTGTTATCGAGGTGTTGTTATCGAGGTGTTGCCATCCTGGCGTCGATATCGAAGCGTCTTCATCGAGGTATTCGCGCCGCAATGACGCACGCCCCGGGGGTGGCCGGGGCGCAGCAGGGAGCCTTTCGAGCATGCCTCGCGGGCGACAGCTCGGCAAGCGCGCTGTCACCGGGCGTGTCGTACTCAAGCGTTCCGGGCGTGGCGCAATCCAGGTCCTTCAAGACACGCGTTTCAAGATCGGCTCGGCTCCTCGAAGGGCAGCGGGATGTCATCACCGCGCCGGACGGCGAAGACATTCAGCGTCATCGCCACCAAGGCGTAGTAACCCAGCACCCCGACCAGCTCCACCACCACGGTTTCGCCGAACATCGCGACGGCCTCAGCGTACAGGGCATCATCGACGCGCCGCTCGGTGTAGAGCGCGCGGGTGACGCGATAGATCAGCCGCTCATCGTCTTGTTCAAATGCGGGTTCACGCTCCTCGCGCAGCGCCGTGATGACCTCGGGCGCGAGGCCGGCCTGCTCGGCAATCGGCGCGTGAATCTGCCATTCAGCCTGTGATTTCCACCACACCGCCGTGGTGAGAATCGCCAGCTCGCTGAGGCGCAGCTCAAGGCCGGTGGCGTAGCGGCAGAAGGCGCCGAGGCGCTGGGCATGATTGGCAAGCTCGGGGCTGTGGATCCAGGCCAGGAAGGGGCCGTCCAGATTGCCGCGCGGGCCGCTGAGAATCTCGGCCAGTACCTCGCGCTGAGCCGTGCTCATGCTGGCGTCATCCAGTTCGGTCAGGCGCGATGTGATCGCCATGAAAGTCACTCCATTCAAATCCATTCAAAGATCGTTAGGTAGGCAATGCACCTGCAGCTGAGCCGTCACAGGCTGGCAAGGGTGGTATCGATGGCACGCCCCAGCTTGGCGGTAATCTCGTCCAGATGCGACTCCTGCAGAATGAACGGCGGTGCCAGCAGGATATGATCGCCCTGGCGGCCATCGAGGGTGCCGCCCATCGGATAGCACATCAGGCCTTCGGCCATGGCGGCCTTCTTGAGCCACGCGTGCAGCTTGAGGGAAGCGTCGAAGGGCTTTCTGGAATCGCGATCCGCCACCAGCTCCAGCCCCTGGAAGAGGCCGCGACCGCGGATGTCGCCGACATGGGGGTGATGCGCGAAGCGCTCGTTCAGGCGCGCCTTGAGCCCCTCGCCGAGGACATTGACGCGTGTGAGCAGGTCGCGGGATTCGATGGTCTGCTGGACTGCCAGCGCCGCGGCACAGGCGGTGGCGTGGCCGATATAGGTGTGGCCGTGCTGGAAGAAGCCGGAGCCATTGGCGATGGCATCACGAATGCGCTGGCTGACCAGAGTCGCGCCGATCGGCTGGTAGCCGGCGCCCAGGCCCTTGGCGATGGTGATCAGATCTGCCGTGACACCTTCCTGCTCGGCGGCGAACAGACTGCCGGTACGTCCCATGCCGCACATCACTTCGTCGAGAATCAGCAGCACGCCGTAGCGATCACAGACCTCGCGGATGCGTCTGAAGTAGCCCGGTACCGCGGTGACGGCGCCCAGGGTGGCACCGACCACCGGCTCGGCCACGAAGGCCATCACGTTGTCGGCGCCCAGGCGCAGGATCTCCTCTTCAAGCTCCGCGGCGAGACGAATGCCCATCGCCTCGGGCGTCTCGTCGGGCTGCTGGTCCCGATAGGCGTAGCAGGGGCTGACGTGACTGACGTTGATCAGCAGCGGCTCGAATTGCTGACGCCGCCAGGCGTTGCCGCCGGTGGCCAGCGCACCCAGCGTATTGCCGTGATAGCTCTGGCGCCGCGCGATCAGATGCTTGCGCTGGGGCTGGCCGATCTCGACGAAATACTGACGGGCCAGCTTGAGTGCCGCCTCGACCGCTTCCGAGCCGCCGGAGACGAAGTAGACGGAGTCGAGTCCAGCAGGGGCGCGTTCGATGAGGAAGTCGGCCAGCTGCTCCATCGGGTCGCTGGTGAAAAACGAGGTGTGCGCGTAGGCCAGTTGGCTGACCTGATCCTTGATGGCCTGCGCCACCGCCTCGTCGCTGTGCCCCAGGCATGACACGGCCGCGCCACCGCTGGCATCCAGATAACGGCGACCCTCGCGATCGACGATGTAGGGGCCATCGCCCTTCACGGCGGTGGGATACTCCTGATTGAGGTTGCGATGCAGTACGTGGCTCATGCGGGCTCCGTGGCGGCAGGGGTGCGAACATTGAATGCAAATATGTAGTGCATTTATGGATTGTGCAATAAATAATTGCACATGGTCGCTTGTGCCTTCGGACTCGACCGGCCAGAGATGCTACCGTTGCCGCCATCTGTCCTGTCCCTTGCCAAGGAGGTATTCCATGCCCCCATCCTCCCGAGCCCCCGGGCCCGCATCCCCTGACTCGCCGCCGGAGACCCTGGAGGGGTTGAAGCAGTTGCTGGCGGCGATCGATCGTCGTGAGGTGGAGATTCGTCTCGGCGCGAGTTCCCGGCGCGTGCTGGCGGTGCTGATCGAGTCCCCGCAACGCACGGCGGTGTCTTCCATCAGCCAGCTGGCGGAGCTGACCGGCGTCAACGCCTCGACCTTCTCGCGTCTGGCCCAGCGGCTGGGCTACGAGGGCTTCAGCAGGTTTCAGGATGTCTTTCGCCAGGCGGTGACGGATGGCGAGCATTTCTACAGCCAGCAGGCCTCGCAGCTGCTGGCGCGAGACGCCGATAGCAGCGCCATGGCCCAGCTAGCGCGGCTGGGGCGTCAGGAGAGCGCCAACATCCTCAGCATGCTGGAGAGGGTGGACGCCGCGGCCTTCGAGGCCGCGACCACCTTGCTGGCCGAGGCGCCGCGCGTGCGCCTGCACGGCATGCGTCAGTTCAATTCCCTGGCACTGTTCATGGCCTATGGGTTGGGCATGCTGCGCCCGGACGTGGCACCGCTGGATGCCAGTCGTCAGGGTGTGGCCGATGCACTGGCCCAGCTGTCGGCCGGTGACGTGCTGGTGGTGGCCAGTTGCTTCCCCTACACCCCAAGCGTGGTGGCCTGCGCCGAGGTGGCGGTGAAGCGTGGTGTCGAGGTGATCGCGCTGACCGATTCGGCCAGCTCTCCGCTGGAGCCGCTGGCGCGTTACAGCTTCCATGTGCCCAATCACAGCCTCTTCTACAGCAACAGCATGAGCGCCTTCATGTTTCTCGCCGAAGGACTGCTCAGCGAGGTGGCCAGCAAGCTGGGCGATGCCGGGGTGGCTTCGCTCAAGCAGCGCGAGGCGATCATCAAGGAGCTGGGGGGCGCACGCGGCTGATGCCCGCGACTCACTGCACCGAGGGGAACGCGGTCATGCACCACGGTGGTGCGAGCGCAGGCCTACGCAATGCGGCTTCAAGGCGCATACAGGACCAAAGAGGCATGGAGGGAGATTGGCGTGATTCCTGCAAAACGACTGATATGAAATGACATCCGTCAGGGCAAGGAATTTCCCATGAGCCGCGAGTACCGTTACACCCTGGGCAGTCAGGTCCATCGTTTTGCCAATCTGGCCGAGCTGATGGCCAAGGCGACGCCCGCCCGCTCCGGAGATCGTCTTGCTGGCGTGATCGCGGAAACCGCCGAGGAGCGAGTCGTCGCTCAGCTGTGTCTGGCGGAGTTACCCCTCAAGACCTTCCTCGAAGACGTGCTGATTCCCTACGAACAGGACGACATCACCCGCCTGATCATCGATGAGCATGATCCGGTGGCGCTCCTGCCGATCGCGCATCTCACCGTCGGCGACTTCCGCAACTGGCTGCTGAGTGACCTCGCGACCCCCGCGGTGCTGGCGCAGGTGCGCGCCGGCATCACCCCCGAAATGGCCGCCGCGGTCAGCAAGTTGATGCGCAATCAGGACCTGATTCTGGTCGCGAAGAAGTGCGAGGTGGTCACCGCCTTTCGCAATACCATCGGCAAGAGCGGCCACCTCTCGACCCGCCTGCAGCCCAATCATCCCACCGATGACGTCACCGGCATCGCGGCCAGCATTCTCGATGGCCTGCTCTACGGCAACGGCGACGCCGTGATCGGCATCAACCCGGCCACCGACAACGTGGCCCAGAGCATCAAGCTGATGCGTCTGATGGATGAGGTGATCCAGAAGTACGCGATCCCCACCCAGTCCTGCGTGCTGACCCACGTCACCAATACCCTCGAGTGCATCGAGCAGGGTGCCCCGGTGGATCTTGTCTTCCAGTCCATCGGCGGCACCCAGGCCACCAACGAGAGCTTCGGTGTCGAGCTCTCCGTGCTGGCGGAGGCGCAGCAGGCTGCGCTGTCGCTCAAGCGCGGCACGGTGGGTGACAACGTGATGTATTTCGAGACCGGCCAGGGCAGTGCGCTGTCCGCCGATGCCCATCACGGCCTGGACCAGCAGACCTGCGAGGCGCGCGCCTATGCGGTGGCGCGCAAGTACTCGCCGCTGCTGGTCAATACCGTGGTCGGCTTCATCGGCCCCGAGTATCTGTTCAATGGCAAGGAGATCATCCGCGCCGGCCTCGAGGACCACTTCTGCGGCAAGCTGCTGGGCCTGCCGATGGGCTGCGACATCTGCTACACCAATCATGCCGATGCCGATCAGAACGACATGGATACCCTGCTGACGCTGCTCGGGGTGGCGGGCTGCAACTTCATCATGGGCATCCCCGGCTCGGATGACATCATGCTCAATTATCAGACCACCTCCTTCCACGATGCTCTCTATGCACGGCGGGTGCTGGGCCTGGGCCCGGCGCCGGAATTCGCCGCCTGGCTCGAGGAGATGCAGATCTTCACCGATGTCGCCACCCAGGCACTGCCAAGCGAAATGCCCGACCGCTTCGCCAATTCACTGCGTCAGGTGACAGGAGGAGGCGCATGAGCCATGACCAGTCCTCTGCTGATGCGGTCTCGCGCAGCCTCGAACCCGATGCCATCGTCACGCCCAATCCCTGGCAGCGGCTTGGCCAGTTCACGGATGCGCGCATCGGCCTTGGCCGTGCCGGCATCAGTCTGCCGACCAATCGTTCGCTGGAATTCCAGCTGGCGCACGCCCGCGCCCAGGACGCCGTCCACCTGCCGCTGGAGATTCCGCGACTGATCGAGGACCTCAACCAGCTCACAGCGCTCGAGCATGCTCCGCAGATCCAGCGACTGCACAGTCGCGCCGTGGATCGCACCACCTACCTGCAACGCCCTGATTACGGGCGGCGTCTCGATGAGGATTCGCGTCAGCAGCTGTCCGCCCTCGACGCCCAGCCTGCCGATCTGGCCATCGTGGTCGTCGATGGGCTCTCGTCTCTGGCGGTGCAGAACAATGCCGCGCCCTTCATCGCGGCACTGCTGGAGGCGCTGGCAGAAGACGGGCCGGATGCCTGGTCCTTGGCACCGATCAGCGTGGTGGAGCAGGGGCGGGTCGCGATCGGCGATGAAGTCGGTGAGCTGCTCAATGCCCGTGCAGTGCTGGTGATGGTCGGCGAGCGTCCCGGCCTCAGCTCTCCGGACAGCCTCGGGCTCTATCTGACCTGGCAGCCGCGCGTCGGCCTGAGCGATGCCAGCCGCAACTGCATCTCCAACGTGCGTCCGGCAGGGCTCGACTTCGCCATGGCCGCCCAGCGTCTGCACTATCTGCTGCGTGAGGCACACAAGCTCGGCCTCACCGGCGTGGGACTCAAGGACAGAAGCGGCGAGACGGCGCTGGAAGACGGCACAGGTATCCAGAACTTCCTGCTGTCCTGATGGGACGGCAGCGCAGCAGCGGGAATCTCCCGATCCAACAATGACAAATGCCTGAGGCATACAAGGCGGCACCATGACTCGCGACACGAATCACGACACGAATGAGCAGGACTATCTGGCCAGGCGCCAATTGAAGAAAGGGACGGCAGGTTGGGTCCTGCTGGCGGGCCTCGGGGTCTCCTACGTGATTTCCGGCGATTTCGCCGGCTGGAATTTCGGCATCGGCGAGGCGGGCTGGGGCGGCTTCGCGATCGCCGCACTGTTGATGGGCATCATGTATCTGGCGCTCGTGCTGTCGCTGGCCGAAATGTCAGCGGCCATTCCGGCCGCCGGCGGCGGTTACAGCTTCGCCCGCCAGGCGATGGGGCCGGCAGGCGGCTACCTCACCGGCCTTGCCGTGCTGATCGAATATGCGCTGGCCCCCGCGGCCATCGTCATCTTCATCGGCAGCGCGGTGGAGTCGTTGCTGGGCATCAATGGCCCGATCATCTACGCCATCTTCTATCTGGTGTTCATCGGCATTCACCTGGCGGGGGTCGGCGAGGCGCTCAAGGTGATGATGGTGATCAGCGGCCTGGCCGTGTTCGCGATCATCGCCACCGCCGTCGCGCTGATCGGTGACTTCGACAGCAGTCGTCTGTTCGACATCGCACCCACCGATGCCTGGGGGGCCAGCGACTTCATGCCCAATGGCTGGTATGGCATCTGGGCGGCGCTGCCCTTCGGCATGTGGCTGTTTCTGGCCGTGGAAGGGGTGCCGCTGGCGGCGGAGGAATCGCGCAACCCGGCCCGTGATGTCCCGCGCGGCATCATCGGCGCCATGCTGTTTCTGATGTTCACCGCCGTGCTGGTCGTCTTCCTGCTGGCCGGTGCCGCGGGTGCCGAGGCAATCGGCAGTAGCGCCGTGCCGTTGGTGGATGCCCTCAAGGCGACCGGCAGCGAGGGGCTGGCGACACTGGTCAATGTGCTGGCCCTGGCGGGGCTGGTGGCGTCGTTCTTCTCGATCATCTATGGCTACAGCCGTCTGGTCTTCGCGCTGTCGCGGGCGGGGTATCTGCCCAAGACGCTGTCGCTGACCAGCAAGCGCAAGGCGCCGACCTGGGCGCTGGTGGTGCCGGGCATCTTCGGCTTCCTGGTCTCGCTGACCGGCGAGGGCGATCTGATCCTGGGCATGGCGGTGGTGGGGGCGACAGTCTCCTACGCGCTGATGGCGGCCAGCCATATCCTGCTGCGCCTGCGTCAGCCGGCGCTGGCACGGCCTTATCGCACGCCGGGCGGCATCGTGACGTCCGCTATCGCGCTGGTGCTCTCGCTGATCGCGTTGACCGGGGTCTATGCCTTCGATCCGCGTGCCTTCAATTACACCCTGGTGCTGTTCGTGGTGGGCATCGCCTACTACGCCATCTTCAGCCGTCATCGGCTGGTGGCGAAGACCGCCGAGGAGGAGTTCGCGCTGGTGGCGAATGCCGAGAGTGACCTGGCGGCCAGCTGATCCGCTCAAGCAGTTCAGGTAGCAAAGACGACAACGCCCGCCATGGCTGACCATGGCGGGCGTTGTCGTGACTGGCAGGCTCGGATCGATCCGAGCGATTCAGCTCAGTTCAGTTCAGCTCATCTTTGATCAGAAAGGATACTGCGCCAGGAATTGCTGGGCGGCCGCGGCGGGGTCTTCGGCACTGCACAGCGCCGAGACGACGGCGAGGCCGTCGGTGCCGCTGGTCAAGACTTCGCCGGCATTGGCCAGCGAGATGCCGCCGATGGCGACCGTCGGCAGCGGGCTTGAGCGCACGAGCTGCGTGAGCCCCTCGATGCCCAGCGGCGCGGCATGATCCGGCTTGGTCGGGGTGGCATATACCGGGCCGAGGCCGAGGTAGTCGATGCGTTCGACATCGACGGCCTTAAGCTGCTCAAGCGTCTGGACCGACAGGCCGATCAAGGCGTCCTCGCCGAGACGGCGACGCGCCTCGACCGGGTCGCCATCGCTCTGACCGATGTGCAGGCCATCGGCGCCACTGGCCAGCGCGACCTCGATTCGGTCATTGATGATCAGCGGCACCTCGTACTCGTCCAGCAGCGCCTTGAGGCGGATGGCCTGGGCGATCATCTCTTCGTCGCTGGCGTGCTTGTCGCGCAGCTGCACGACACTGACGCCGCCGCGCACGGCGGCCATCACGGTGGCTTCCAGGCCGCGCTCTGCGCACAGCGCGGGGTCGGTGACCAGGTAAAGGGATAGATCAAGTGACATCGGTCAGCTCCAGACGAGAGGCTAGCGGGGTGGAATCGGCGTCGAGAGTATACAGGGCATCCATGAAGCGTGGCACGAAGCTGCCCGGGCCTTGCGCCGACTGGCCCGCCGTCTCACCGGCCTCGGCGTAACAGGCCAGCGCGGCGGCGGTGGCGTGCAGGGTGTCGTCATGCCCGGCGAGGGAGGCGGCGACCACGCTGCTCAGCGCGCAGCCCATGGCGGTGACGCGGCCCATCAGCGCATGGCCGCCCTGTACCGTGATTTGCTGCTGGCCATCGGTGACGACATCGACACGGCCGGTCATCGCCACCACGCAGTTCTGCGCGCGCGCCAGCGCGACGGCGGCCCGACTGGCGCGCTCCAGCGCATCCTCACCGTCATCGCCGCTGTCCACGCCGCGACCCTGATTCATCTCACCGGCAAGCGCCAGCACTTCGGAGGCATTGGCGCGAATCACGCTGGGGCGATATTCCAAGAGCGCGCGGCACGCATACTGGCGCAGGCTGGAGGCGCCGATGCCGACGGGGTCCAGCACCCAGGGTTTGCCATCGCGGTGGGCGCACATCGCGGCCAGCTGCATGGCCTCGATCCAGCTGGGCGACAGCGTGCCGATATTGATCGACAGCGCCGCACTGATGGCGGAGATCTCCTGAATTTCCTGCTGCGCATGCGCCATTAGCGGCGAGGCGCCGATGGCCAACAGGGTATTGGCGGTCGGCGTCATCGCGACATGATTGGTGATGTTGTGCACCAGCGGCGTGGTCTGGCGCAGCTGATTCAGCAGACTGCCGGGAGAAAGGGACGACGATGGGGTCATGGGATCTCGTGACTGGAGAAAGGAAGCATCAGCGCTCGAGAGTAAAAGCTGGCGCTGAAAGGTCAAGTGGCAAGGTCCGGCGCTGACGGTGGCGTGGCGCGCTAGCTCTCTGTCATCTATCAAGAGTCGCGCAAAGGATAATAAATAATATCGTGGTTCTATAAACCTTGACGACAAGTCCATAAGATACAGTCTCTTACGGTCTTTTGTGTACGAGTCATCAGTCAAGGGTCACGCAGTGATACGGATAGGTCAGCGCGGTAGCGTCAGCAATACGAGCAGCAGTCATCTGGATATCGCTGGCAACAGCAGCAAGCCCCCGCGCGGACGGCAGCCGTCTGGCGGCTCACGACTTGAGCGCATCGCCAGAAGGGTGGTGATGGCACTGACGATGCCCGTGCTGCTGGGCGCTGCGGCCAGCAGTCAGGCGGATGCGGTGATCGCCAGCTGGAATCTCAAGCATGCCGGCTGGAACAACGGCAAGCATCTCGAGCAGGTCGCGGCGGTGGCAAGTCATATGGACCTGATCGGCCTGCAGGAGGTGATGAAGGAGGAGGTCGTCAGCGAGCTCGAGCAGCAGCTTGAGGCGCTGACCGGCGATGAGTGGGACAGCCTGGTCAGCCATGCGGTAGGGCGCAGCACCTATACCGAGCGTTACGCCTATCTGTATCGCGACAAGTCGATCGCCTATCAGGGCGGGGCTACCGTCTATCTCGATCCCGAGGATGTGTTCTCGCGCGAGCCGCTGCTGGCCACCTTCGTCGAGAAGGACAGCGGGCGGGCCTTCAGCGCCGCCAACGTGCATATCGTCTATGGCGACAGCAAGGCGGATCGCGCGCCGGAAATCCGTGCGCTGGCGGATATCTACGACCTGATGAAGGAAATCTCGCCCGGCACCCCGGCGATCATCATGGGCGATTTCAACATGGCGCCGGATGAGCCTGCGTGGGGAGACCTGCGTACCCTCGGCCTGCGCCCGCTGATCACCGAGGGCGCGACGACGCTCTCCAAGACCGATGGCCGCTATGCCTCGCTCTACGACAATATCTGGTATGTGCCGAGCGAATGGCCCAGCGCCAGCGGCGATGTGTTCCGCTTCCCGGACTATCTGGGTATCAGTCATGAGGCGGCGCGTGCCGATGTCTCCGATCACGCCCCGATCTATCTGTCGGTGACCGGCGAGACACTGGCGTTGCTGCCGCTGGACGGCGGCCAGCCGCAGGCGGCGGGCACAGAGGTGGCCAGTCGTGCATCCAACGCCTCCAGTTCGGCGAGTCAGACCTGTATCGACCTCAATACCGCCAACGCCGATCAGCTGGATCGCCTGCCCAATATCGGGCCGGCACGCGCCGCCGATATCATCCGTCAGCGTCCGTGGAGTTCCAGCGGTCAGCTGACCCGCATCAGCGGCATCGGCAAGGGTACGCTCAGCGAGATCGTCGCCAGCGGCATGCTGTGCAGCTGAGCTGTGTTTAGAGCGGGTCTGTTCAACAGGCCAGTCTGAACAGGCCTGTTGTGAACTGATCAGGCCTGAGCCTGAAGAGATCAGTCTCGGTCTCACTCGAAAATGACGAAGCCAGCCATCACGGGCATAGCGTGATGGCTGGCTTCGTCGTCTTGAGGCGGGCAGGCCGTCTTCCTGGTGCCGCCTGAGGTCAGCTCAGATACTTCTCGAACCAGGCAAGGGTTCTGTCCCAGGCGAGCTTGGCGGCCTCTTCGTCATAGCGCGGGGTGGAGTCGTTGTGGAAGCCGTGGTGGGTGTCCGGGTAGATGTAGGCCTCATAGACCTTGTCGTGTTCCTTCAGCGCGGCTTCATAGGCGGGCCAGCCGGCATTGACGCGCTCATCGTGCTCCGCATAGTGCAGCAACAGCGGGGCCTTGATGGCGGCGACTTCCTCGGCGCGCGGCTGGCGGCCATAGAAGGGCACGGCACAGGCAAGCTCCGGATAGGCCACGGCGGCGGCATTGGAGACGCCCCCGCCATAGCAGAAGCCGGTGATGCCGATCTTGCCGGTGGTGCGGTCCTCGCTCATCAGGTAATCGATGGCGGCGAAGAAGTCGTTCATCAGCTTTTCAGGGTCTACCTGTGCCTGCAGCTCCTTGCCCTTGGGGTCATTGCCCGGATAGCCGCCCACCGAGCTCAGCCCATCCGGGGCCAGCGCGATATAGCCGGCCTTGGCCACGCGGCGCGCCACGTCCTCGATATAGGGGTTGAGGCCGCGATTCTCATGCACCACCACCACGCCCGGCAGCGGGCCGCTGGCCTTGGCGGGCTTCACCAGATAGGCGCGCACCTCGCCGTGGCCCTCGGGGGACGGGTAGGTGATGTATTCGGCGACGATGTCGGGGTCCGTGAACTCGACCTGGGAAGCCAGCGCGTAGTCGGGGCTCAAGCTTGCCAGAATCGAGGTGGCCGTCATGCCCGCAACGGCAAAGGCCGCCGCGCGATCCAGAAACTGGCGGCGAGTGATGTTGCCATGCACATATCCGTCGTACAGCTCCAGCAACTCGGGAGCAAAATCCTTTGCAGTGAGGCGGGCCATGTCAGACTCCTGGGCAAGAGAAGGGGCGAGCGAGTCTTGAACATAGCAACCCACCATGACGCTACCAAGTTTTTGCCGGCCTGTTCACCGAGTCTGTCATTTTCCGGGTATGTCATTGGCTGTGTCAGGTATTTGCCGAGTCAGGTATTTGCCGAAGCGTGCGTGAGCCGGACGTGAGCCGGATTTGAACAGGGCAGGCGTGAGCAGGGCGGGTGTGGGAAGCACTGGTGTAGGAAGGTCTGGCGGCACCGCCTGGCTGGGTTGAATGGACGTGAGCCGAGTCGCGCATATCGCCAGTCGCGACCGTGCGCATTGTGACTGCAGGCGTCAATCATTATCATCTGCGCATGATTCATGCTGATAGCCGAGCTGCCTGGCGGCTCCGGTGGGCCCTGATGCATGGAAGTTCACTTCCTCCTCCTAGTGGCAGACCTTGCTGGTGATTGAAAAAAGTCCGATGTCTCCCCCCGCGCACGCTCAGGCCTCAGCGCCTGAGTCGTCGCCTACGCTCGCCCAGCAATACCGGCGCTTCGCCTGGAAACGTGTGGTGATTCTCGCTGCGCTGGGCCTGGCACTGCTGTTGGCCATCCTTGGCGACATCATGACCGGCCCTGCCGATCTCGCGCTGTCTGATCTGCTGGGCGAACTCTTCAATCCCGGCTCGTACGGGCCGATCAATGAAGCCATCGTCTGGCAGATTCGTCTGCCGACGGCGGTGATGGCGGCGCTGGTCGGTGCAGCCCTGGGGCTTGCGGGCGCCGAGATGCAGACCGTGCTCAACAACGCCCTGGCCAGCCCCTTCACGCTGGGCGTGGGTGCCGCGGCGACGCTTGGCGCCTCGCTGGTCATCATCCTGGATGTCGCCTTGCCGGGGCTGCCGCCCAGCTACACCATCGCGCTGATGGCCTTCGTGTTCGCGGCGCTGTCGATTCTGGCCATCGATGCCGTGGCCTCGCTGTATGGCGCCAGTCGCGAGGTCATCGTGCTGTTCGGCATCGCGCTGGTCTTCGTGCTCAACGCCGTCAATGCGCTGGTGCAGTTCGTGGCCAGTCCCGATGCGCTGCAACAGCTGGTGTTCTGGACCATGGGCAGCCTGTCGGAAGCCTCCTGGGAGCGAGTCGCGATCATCGCCAGTGTGCTGGTCGTCTGCCTGCCCTTCGCCATGCGGCGTGCCTGGGCGCTGACAGCGCTGCGTGCCGGGGAAGACCATGCGCGCAGCTTCGGCGTGCCGGTCACTCGCCTGCGCCGCACGGCGCTGCTGCGCGTCAGTCTGCTGGCGGCAGTGGCGGTGGCCTTTGTCGGCACCATCGGCTTCATCGGTCTGGTCGGGCCGCATATGGCGCGTCTGGCGCTGGGGGAAGACCACCGTTTCTATCTGCCCGGCAGTGCGCTGGCGGGGGCGCTGGTGCTGTCCCTGGCCGCGACGGCCAGTGAGTCGCTGGTACCCGGACTGGTGCTGCCGGTGGGGATCGTGACCTCGTTGATCGGTATCCCCTGTTTCCTCGCCTTGCTGCTCGGACAGCGCAGGGGGCAGGGATGAGCCATCACGTCTTTGATTCGCAAGCATCCTTGAAGATCTCGCAGCTGACCACCGGCTATCAGCGGCGCATGATCTTCGATCAACTCGATCTGCCACCGCTGCCGGCGGGCTCACTGGTCGGTGTGCTCGGGCCGAATGCGGTCGGCAAGTCGACCTTCCTCAAGGCGATTGCCGGCATGCGTCCGGCCAAGGGCGACATCCACCTCGGGGAGCTTGCGCTGTCGTCGCTGCACGGGGCGAATCGCATGCGCCATGTCGGCTACCTGCCGCAGACGCTGCCGCAGCCGACCAGTCTGGTCGCCTACGAAGCCGTGGCCAGCGCCTGTCGCGCGGCGCGTGCCGAACTGAGCCGCGAGGCCACTGACTCGCTGGTCGAGCAGGTCTTCGCGCGCCTGTCGCTGCATTCGCTGGCCTTCCGGCGCATGGACACGCTCTCCGGTGGTCAGCGTCAGATGGTCGGTCTCGCCCAGGCGCTGGTGCGCCAGCCACAACTGCTGCTGCTGGATGAGCCGACCAGTGCGCTGGACCTGCGCTGGCAGCTGGCCTTGATCGAAGGCGTGCGCGGTGTGGTGCAGGAGCAGCAGGCCATCTGCCTGATCGCGCTGCATGACATCAATCTGGCGCTGCGTTTCTGTGATCAGATCATCCTGTTCGCGCCCTCCGGCCTGTTGGCCACCGGGGCCCCGCGGGAGGTGATCACTGCCGAGCATCTGCGTGAGGCCTACGGTATCGAGGCGCGTATCGAGAGCTGCTCGCTGGGCCATCCGGTGGTGCTCACCGACCGCGTCGCCGATTCGGCCCACGCCGACATTGGCCATATCACGCGCGATGCCGGAGCCAGACGATGATGGCGGTGCGCAAGACTGAGCCCAGAAGCGAGCCAAGAAGACTGGCAGGCGCCTGTCTGCTGGCACTCGCCAGTGTCTTCGCAGGCGCCTTCTCGAGCGCGCCGGGCAACCTTGCCCAAGCCACCGAGCCGGCCGCCAAGGGGCAGACCCAGGCCAGCTTTCCGCGTCAGGTCACGGATCTCGCCGGGCGCGAGGTGACACTTGCGGCCTCACCGCAGCGCATCTTCCTGGCCCAGCCGCGCCAGCTGTATGCGCTGTTGACGCTGCTGGATGCGCCGCTTGAGCGCATCGTCGGCTGGGCCTACCCCTTGGCGGTGTTTGACCCGGCGATGACCGAGCGTCTCGAGACGCGCTGGCCGCAACTTGCCACGCTGCCAGCGCTGAGTCGCGCCTCGACCCCGAGCCTCGAGGGCGAGGCCCTGCTGGCGCTGACGCCGGACCTGGTGCTGTTCGATCTCTCCCAGCGCTCGCGTATCGAAGGCTCGCCGCTGGCGGCGCTGCTGGACGAGGTCGGCACTCCCTACCTGTATGTCGAGTTCAATCACCATCCGCTGCAGGATGCTCCGGTCAGCGTGCGCCTGCTGGGCGAGGTGCTCGGCGTCGAGGCACGTGCCCGCGAGGTGGATGACACCATCGCGGCGCATCTGGCGCTGATTGACGAACGTCTGGCGACGATAGCCGAACGGCCGCGTGTGCTGATCAACATCGCACCGGGCGTGAAGGTGGATTGCTGTCGTACCAATCTGCACAACGGCGTGGCGGACCTGGTCACGCGGGCTGGCGGGCGCAATCTGGCCGCTGAACTGGCGCCGGTCAGCGGTGCCACCCTCAGCAAGGAGTGGGTGCTGGCACACCCGCCCGAGGCGATTCTCAATACCGGTGGTCAGTGGGCCAAGGGCGATGGCCTGCGTGCCGGCATCGGCATCTCGGGTGAGGATATCCAGCGCGATCTTGCGCGCATGGTGCAGACACTGCCCGGCTGGCAGTCGCTGGATGCCGTCAAACAGGGCCGGGTGATGGCGCTGTGGCATGGCTTCCACCAGGGGCCCTATGCCATCGTCGCGCTGGAGGCCATCGCGCGCTGGCTGCACCCAGAGACCTTTGGCGACCTCGACCCCATGTCCACCTTTGCCTACCTGATGAATGACCCGACGCTGTCGCGCAGCAGCGGCCACTTCTGGGGCCAGCTGGCGCTTGAGGCGCCTGACACGCCCCAATGAGCTGATCGGGGCTGGTGCCTGCAGGTGCTCGGGGACGGAAGTCGTATTTTCTACTTGAGGCTTTCCTGAAACGATGGGGCGACGTTGTCATCGTCCTATGATGTTATCGCTCGGCGTAGTCATCGCCCGACGATGGCATCGCCCGAGGGTGTCATCGCCTGATGAAGACATCGGGCCAGCGACGGGAGGCCCATGTCAGAGCAGGATGACCGCAAGCCCACAGTGACGGTCAGCCCGGTGCGCAGTGCGCAGCTGGTGGCAATCGTCCTGGCGCTGATCGAGCTGTTCCAGGGAGATTGGCAGGGTGCCCTGCTGCTGGGCGGGATAGGTTGGGTGATCGGGCTTTTCAAGCATCCGCGCTGATAGGCGGCGCGAGTGGTACGTCTTTTCCGTGACAGGAAATCAGGGGGTAATGTGGCCAAGACACGCATGGTGACCCAGTTCGGCATGGGCACCTCCATTCGCAGCCAGAACTACACCGAGGCGGCGGCACGTGGCATCCGCGATGCCCTGTGGCACAACTCGCTCAACGTGGCGGACGCCTTCGGCTTCCCCAAGGAGGCGATGCTGATCGAGGTCGAGATCGGCGTGCAGCAGCCCGACAAGGTCGACAGTGATGCCCTGCTGGGCATCTTTCCCTACGGTCAGCCCAGTGTGCGCGTGGTCAAGGGCGGGCTGGACGTCGCCAAGCCGGATGGCAGCGGGGTCAGCGTGATCGCCAATGTCGCCATCATCGTGTCATTCGACATGGCGGCCACCGGCGCGGCGGCCGCCGGTGCGGCGCCCACTTCTTCCGCGGCCGGGCAGTCGGCAGGAGGTCAGTCATGAGCGAGCAACGCATCATTCTCGAGATGGGCACCGGCAATGACCTCTACGGCATGGACTACACCAAGGCTGCCTGCCGTGCGGTGCATGACGCCTTGCATCATTCCTCCATCGTGATGTTCCAGTCACTCGGCATCGATCACCACCAGATGCGCGTCGAGGTCACCATCGCGGTCCAGGAGCCGGACGCCGTGGATGTGGACGCGGTGGCGCGCGAGCTTCCCCGTGGGCGCGCCGAGGTGACTGTGGTGCAGGGCGGTCTCAATGTGCATGACGAGGTCAGTGGCCAGACGCATGTCATCGCCTCGGCCGCCATCGCCGCCATGCTCGATATCGACCACGACGCCTGGCAGCTGTGTCAGTCATAGGCAATGCGCGAGCGTGCTGATTGAGGTCGTGTCGGCCAACGAAGAAAGCCCCCGTGCGTCAGTGACGCACGGGGGCTTTGCGGTTTAGGTCAGGTGGCGCAGGCGCTGATTACAGCGAGCTGATGCGCAGCACCGGCTTGACGGTCAGGCCTGATTTCGAATCCGCGAAGGCCTGTTCGATGTCATCGAAGTCATACATCTGGATCAGCTTGTCGAAGGGGAAGCGGCCTTCCTTGTAGTAGCCGACCAGACGCGGGATGAAGACGCGCGGCACGGCGTCGCCTTCGATCACGCCGATCATCGACTTGCCTTCCGCCATCAGGTCGTGGTGCACGTCCAGGGTCACATCGTGGGTCAGGCCGACGATGGCAGAGGTGCCCAGCGGACGCAGTACCTGCAGGGAACTGCGCACCAGCATCGGCACGCCGGTGGTCTCGAGGGAGAATTCGCTGCCGCCATCGGTGATGCGCTTGATCTCGCCGACCAGGTCCTCGGTCTTGCCGTTGACGCTGTGGGTCGCGCCCAGCTCATGGGCCAGCTCCAGACGGCTCTCGTGCAGGTCGACCGCGATGATGTTCTTGCAGCCGGCGATTTTGGCCGCCATCACGGCACTCAGGCCCACGGCGCCACAGCCGAACACGACGAGACTGTCACCGAAGCCCGGCTTGAGGCGATTGAGGATGGTGCCGGCGCCAGTCTGGATGCCGCAACCCAGCGGACCCAGCAGGGCGAGATCGACATCGCTGTCGACCTTGACGGCTTGCGCTCGCTGACCACGGCGTGAGTGGCGAAGGACGACTGGCCGAAGAAGGTGGCGACGTCATGGCCGTCACAGCTCAGGCGCTTGCCGCCATCATCCATCACACCGCCGAAGTTGAGCTCACCGCCACGCTCGCAGACGGTCGGGTGTCCGGTCAGGCAGTGGCTGCAATGGCCACAGTGCGCGAAGGACAGCACCACATGGTCGCCCACTTCCATGTCGCGGACATTGTCACCGATCTGCTCGACCACACCGGCACCTTCATGGCCGAGCACGATCGGATAAGGGGCGATGCCCAGGTCGCGTGCGGCGGCATCGGTATGGCAGACCCCGGTGGCCACGACACGTACCAGAATCTCGTCACCCTTGGGGGACGCCAGTTCGACGTCCTTGAGGTCGAAGGGCTGGCCTTGGGTGGCGGTGACGGCGGCGCGAATTTTCATGGTGCTGATCCCTTTGATGATCGAGTGATGGCGTAGCGGCAACCTTCAGGGGCGTCGTTGGGCGGCGTGCCGTTCGGGACAGTTCTCTTGACTGTTTCAGGGCTTTCGCAAGTCGTTCAGGACTGTCTAGCGTCGTTCAGGACTGTCGCAAGTCGCTCAGGGCTGCTGGGTCGTGACATGGGCGATCACTGACATGCCGATGCGTACCTTGTCGAAGTCGGGCTGGTTCGGGTCGAACACGATCTTGACCGGCATGCGCTGGGTGATCTTGGTGAAGTTGCCGGTGGCGTTCTCGCTGGCCACGGCCGAGAAGGCGCTGCTGGAGGCCGGTGCGATGCTGTCGACATGGCCAGTGAAGGTCTTGCCCGGCAGGCTATCCAGCGTCATCTCGACCGGTTGGCCCGGCTCCATCTCGGCCATCTGGGTCTCGAGATAGTTGGCGACGACATAGGCTTCCTTGTGCGGCACGATGGCCAGCAGCGAATCACCCGGTTGCACGTAGGCACCGACACGCAGTGAGCGCTGGGTGACGATGCCGTCCTTCGGCGCACGAATGACGGTATAGCCGGTGTTCAATTCTGCCTGCTCGAGCGCTGCACGCGAGCGTTCGACCTCGGCCAGGGCTTCCACGCGCTGGGCTTCAAGGACGCCGATCTGCTTTTCCGCCGAGCGCTGAGCCGCCTGGGCCTGCACGAGATTGGCTTCCCAGATGCCCTGCTGTTCATCGGCCTTTTCCTTGTCCTGCTGGGAGGCGGCGTTGGTCATGCGCAGGCTGCGGTAACGCTTGGCATCATTGCGCGCATAACGCAGCGAGGCCTGGGTGGACTTCACTTCGGCGATGGACTGCTGGACGACGGCGTGCTGACGCTCGATGTTGGCATCCAGGTCACCGACCGCTGCCTGCTGGGCGGCGAGATCGGCCTGGGCGGAGTGCAGGGAGGCCTGGTAATCGCGGTCATCCAGCGTGGCCAGGACCTGGCCTTCCTTGACCACTTCGTTGTCTTCCACCAGCACCTTGTCGATCTGGCCCGCGACGCGTGTGGTCACCATCACGCTATCGGCGCGCACATAGGCATTGTTGGTGGCTTCGCGGCCATCGTGGCCCTTCCAGTAGAGGCCCGCGTAGGTCGCGACCAGCAGGAGCGCCAGAACGCTCAACAGTAGGGTGGTACGTGTCTTGTTCATGTCGGTGTCGTATCTCGTCGTCTATGTCGAAGAAGGGGGGGAGTGGCTGAATCCTGGCTGGCGGGCAGCCGCCGGCTTTGTCTGTGTCTATGCCCCGGAGGGTTGTGCTTGAGGGAGCTGAGACTGAGGGGGCTGAGACTGAGAGCGCTGTGCTGGCTCTGGTTGAGGTGCCGGTGCCGGCGCCGGTTGGGGCGGATAGGCGCGGATCGGCAGCACCATGACCAGTATCAGCAGCGCCACCACGAAGGGGATGATGGCGAGGTAGGCATCCGCATAGCTCATCACGGAGGCCTGCTCGGAGATGCGCGTGGTGATATCGCTTGCCGCATCGACCTGGATGAGTCCGGCGGGCTGATTGCCCTGCAGGCCGAGTGCCTCGCCCAGGCGAGTGGTGTGCAGGGCTTCACGCGTGACGAGGAAGCTTCCGTAGACCGTGGAGGCCACCACCGTGAACAGGGCGCGCAGCGAGTTGACCATCGCGGTGGCGAACGGCCCTTCCAGCGGGCTGAGCGCCCCGGTGGCATTCATCAGCAGCGGTACCACCACCATCGGCTGGCCCAGGGTGTTGAGCACCTCGATGAGATAGAAGTTGTCGCGATTCCAGTCGCTGGTGAGCTGCGAGCCCAGCAGGCAGCTGATCAGGATCAACACCAGGCCCGTGGCCATCACGTGGCGGCTGTCGACGCTCTTGCGATTGATCAGCGCCGCCACCAACGGTGCCAGCAGCAGCTGCGGCAGGGCCATGGTCAACATGACCGGGAACAGCTGCATGGGGCGATAGCCTTGCACTTCCCCCAGGAAGGCGGCGGGAATGGTGCCGGCGGCCAGGGTCAGGAACATGAAGGTACACAGGGTGATGATGCCGAAGGCAAAGTTGCGGCGTGCCAGCAGCTGCAGCTTGTAGAGTGGCATCGGGTGGAACCACTCATGGATCAGGAAGGTCACGAAGACCAGCCCGCCCGTGGTCAGCAGGGCGACGATCAACGGCGAGTTGCCCCAGTCGAGTCGCTCACCCTGGGTCATGCCGGCGACCAGCGCGCACAGGGCGGTGACGCCCAGCAAGGCACCGAGCCAGTCGAACTGCTTGCAGCGTTCCAGCTTGAGCGGGTCCTGCGGCAGGCCCCAGGAAACCAGTGCGGCGGCGAGAAGGCATACCGGCGCGGTTTCCCAGAACACCAGATTCCAGTCGCCCAGGTCGCCATAGAGAGCGGCCAGCGGTGCCGACAGATAAGGGCCGAAGGTGGCCGTCATCGCATAGGCCGACAAGCCATAGAGCTTGCTGTGCCACGGCAGGAAGCGCAGCGCCGACATCATCAGCAGCGGCAGGATGCTGCCGGAGGCCAGGCCCTGGGCAACGCGCAGCCCCGCCATCAGCGGGAAGCTGTCGGCCAGGGGCACCAGCAGCGAGAACAGGGCCAGTGACAGGCAGGCACCGATCGCGAAGCGGCGCAGGCTGAAGGTGACGGCCAGCCAACCGGCGAGCAGCATCATCGAGACTTCCGCCGCGCTGTAGAGGGTGGTCAGCCAGCTGCCCTCATCGTGGGAGAAGCCGAAGTGTCCGACCACATCCGTCAGGACGGTCTGCGTGACACGCTCTCCCACACCGGACATCAGTGATGCGAGCAGAATGCCCACAAGACCGAGTGCGAGTCGTAGATTGAAGGGTTGAGGAGCGGCCACTGTAGAGTTCCCGTTTTGAGGTGAAGCGCTAGACACCTTGGGTGTCTCGTTATGCGGTACACTGTACCACTTGGTGGTTTCGTTAGGCAGGTAGTTAGCTTGTTAAGGAGTTGTGTCTGTGTCCACAAGAGAAGGTAGTGGCGTGCAGGTCGTGGCCAGGGTGGCGGCGATTCTCAAGAGTCTGGAAGGCAGTGAGCAGGGCATGAGCCTGGGGGAGATCGCCGCCAGGAACGATCTGCCGCGCTCGACCGTCAAGCGGCTGGTCGATGCGCTGGCCCAGGAAGACCTGCTGGAAATCCACGGCCATGGCGGGATACGGCTCGGCTCTGCGCTGATGCGGCTGGCGCGCCATAGCCAGCTCGATATCACCACGCATGCCAAGTCGTTTCTGGAGGCGTTGAGCGGCACCACCGAGGAAACGGTGGTGCTCTGCAGTCTGAGCGGCAACGAGCTGCTGATACTGCACTCGGTGTTGTCGCCGCTGCCGCTGCGGGTATCGCCGATGGCCGGCAACTTCCTGTCATTGCATGCGACAGCCAGCGGCAAGGTGCTGCTCTCGCATCTCGAGGACGAGCAGGTGGAGCGCCTGCTGGGGACGGATCTCACGGCCTACACGAACAACACCCTTGCGATGCCGGCACTGCTGACGCAACTGGCCGAGGTGCGTCGCACCGGCATCGGCCATGATGAGGACGAGCATATGCAGGGAGTTGGCGCGATCGGAATCGGCCTGGAGACCAGCCAGGGCCATTACTCCGTGTCCGTGGTCGGCCCCTCGTGGCGCATCAGCGAGCGCAGGGCGGAGATTCAGGCCGCGCTGCAGGCGACCCGTGACGAGATGCTCAAGGCCTTTCGTTCACTCAAGTGAGGGCGTCCCGCCAAGGCAGCAAGGCTGCCATGTGCGGCGGCTGATCGAACGGCGAGATAGTGGAGAGGGCGAACAGGAAGGCAGGCACAGCAACGCCGCTCACCCGAATGGGGCGAGCGGCGTTTATTTACGAGGCAGCACTCAGAGACAGAGCTGAGAAACTGAGCTTGGAAAGAGAGTTTATAAAGAGAGTCTAGAAAGAGAGCTCAGAGGCCAGGGCTCGCTCAGGCCTCTCTGGCCGCGATCAGCTGGTCCGCCAGGGTCATCAGCTCCGCGGCGATGAAGTCAGGGGCCGGCACATTCTCGGCGGGCAGCACGGCATTGTGCGGGCGCGTCAGCAGGGCGCCCTGCATGCCGGCGGCCTGGGCACCGATGGTGTCCCACACATGGCAGGCGATCATGCACATGTCGCCCAGTTCGACCTCGAGCTGCTCGGCGACATGCTGATAGGTGGCCGGCGCCGGCTTGAACTGCTTGACGCTGTCGACGCTGAAGTGCTGCTCGAAGGCCTCGCTGATACCGGCCTTCTCCAGCGGCGTCGGGGAGGCGCCTGCGGGGGAATTGGTCAGCGTCACCAGACGGAAACCGGCCTGCTTGAGGCGCTCAAGCGCCGGGGCGACATCGGGATGGGCCGGCATCTCGGCCATGCGCGACTTGAGCTCCTCGATATCGTCATCCGCGAGTCTGACCTGATGGATGTCGGCGACCATCTTGAGGGCGCCCACGCCGAGCGCACCGAAGGGGGTGTAGCGTTGTGAGAGCGTCATGGTCTGCGAGTACAGCACCAGCTGTGCGAACCATTCGCGCAACACGCTTTCATCACCGAACACGCGTGAGAACAACGGCGAGAGAGTGGTGATGTCGAGCAGTGTCTCGTTGACGTCGAATACCAGTACGTCGGGAAAGGTCGTGTCAGACATGGTGACTCCTGGGGTGATATTTCAGACATGCAGTGGACGCGAAGCGAGGTAGCAGGCCGACGAGTAGCGTCAGGGGGGCAGTGCCAGCGGATCAGCGCCAAGGAATCAGCGCTGGCAAGCCCGCGTCACTTTCTTCATGACGCAAGACTACCCGTTGTTGAGCGATTGCTCAAATCATGGCCGTTGGCAGTGTGATGACGCCGGTCAGAGGTCTGGAATGGCACCGGCAGTCTCAGCGCCAGACGGCGGTCGATATTTTCATGATCAAATGTTGTACAAACATTGAATTTACGCCATATTGCGTCGCAGAAGGGCTGAAAAAACCAAGAAAACAGCAGGGGTAAGGGACAATGAGCAATATCGCTATCTGGATGGGGCTTGGCTTGGCCGTCACCTTTGTGCTGTTGGCGACTGGCGTCTTTGACAAGCTACTGACCCGTATCGAGCAGGATGATTCGGCGCGCAAGATGAAATGATCTGCTGGCGGTGACAGCCGAAGGGATTCACGTAAAACCCACCCTCCAGGGTGGGTTTTTTCATGCCCGTTTGGCGACAGAACCTGCAGGGCATGCGCGCCTTGCGGTTTCGCGAGTCTGAAGCCGGCACGTCATCGGTCAGCGAATGTAGTCTTGCGTATCGCTGTGTAATCATGGAGAAGTGATTTGCTATCGGGGTGTTCGTCGCGGTCATGGTGACTGGCGAGTCGCGATGAGATCAACGTGCTGAACACGCCAGCAAGTTACCACTGGTTAACGTTTCGAGAAATGTCGCCCACAAGTGAGAGTTGTACAGATATCACATCATGGATAGTGTGAGTTCAGCGGGTTTTACAGAGTATGAGGGATGTTCACACCGTAATGGTTACCTGAACGCGTGTGATCATTGCCGTGAATTCAATCAGTGTGGCTTCAGGGAATCGAATCATGGATGAGAAAGCCAACGCCGTTCTGTCCTGCCCGGTATGTAACTGCCTGAGCATGGATTACCAATATCATGAGCGCTCTGATGATTACCTGGTGCACTGTGGTGAGTGTGCCGAGTTCATCGGCACCTGGTCGTTGTTGCAGCGTGAGCTTGCAGTGCAGAAGGCACGGATTGCCTTGCTCAGTCCGGAACTCGCCAGTCAGAGTCTTTACCGTCGTGTGCGCAGCATGCCCGTCATCCACTGAGGCGTGAGCGGGTGAGCTTTCGCTGAGCTCGCTCCGACTAAAGGTCATCGTGTGTTGCTCTCGAGGTTCCTGTCGGGATGTCTCGAGCATGAATGTCAGATACAACAAGGCCCCGCCATGGCGGGGCCTTGTTGTATCTGACGTCTGCGGCCGTGCTCAGTTCTGGTAGGCACCGGCGGCGTAGGTCATTTCATAGCTGTGGCTATAGACCTCGAGGATATTGCCGAACGGGTCTTCCATGTAGACCATGCGGAACGGCTTCTCACCCGGGAAGTACTCGCGTACCGGCATGCGCTGCTTGCCGCCGGCGGCGACGATGCGCTCGGCCAGACCTTCGACGTCGGGGTCCTGGACGCAGAAGTGGAAGATGCCGGTCTTCCAGTACTCGAAGTTGTTTTCCGGCGTCTCGTGGTTCGGGAATTCGAAGATCTCGACACCGATACGGTCGCCGGTGGACAGGTGGGCGATGCGGAAGCTGCCCCAGCCCGGACCGAAGACATCGCTGCACATCACGCCGATGGCGGAGTCATCTTCGGTGATGGTGGTCGGCTCCATCACCACGTACCAGCCCAGCACCTCGGTGTAGAACTTGACCGCGGCTTCCACATCACCGACGGACAGGCCGATGTGGGAGAAGGTGCGCGGATACGGTGTGTTCTTTTCGTTGCTCATGAGTCACCTCGATATGTGAGTCGTGAAGGAAATGGCTCGGTCACTGCCTGCGTGACGTTGGAAGCCATCTTGGGCGTCATGAGCAATAATGAAAACTACGTGGCTGTTATGATAATGATAAGACTTGCTTATGGCGGTAGGGGGTCTCCGTCGCAGTCTTGCTGATGCTACTCCTCTGAGGCTGACTTCCTGACTCTGCCCCCTGACTCTGCCCCCCTGACTCTGCCCCCTGATTCTTCCAGCCTCCAGGAGCTTGAATGCTGCAACCCCAATGGCTTCGCACCTTTCGCACCCTGGTGAGTGTCGGCAACTTCACGCGTACCGCGGAGCGGCTCGATCTGACCCAGGCCGCCGTCAGTCAGCATGTGCGCCAGCTGGAAACCCGTCTGGGCACGCTGTTGATCCGTCATCCGCGCAAGATCGAACTGACGCCGGCCGGTCATGCACTGCTGGATTTCGCGCGTGAGATGGAAACCGCCGAGCAGCGCCTGACCCAGCGGCTGGCGGGCAATGAAGACAGTCATGGCGACATTCGGCTGATCACGCCGGGCAGCATTGGCCTGGCGATCTATCCGCGCTTGCTGGCGCTTCAGCAGGAGTCGCCGGGCCTCAATGTCCACCATCGCTTCGCGCCGACGCGCGAGGTGGTGGAGGCCGTGCTGGAGAATCGCTTCGAGCTGGGGGTCGTCACGCTCAAGCCGGATGACCCGCGCCTGAGTGTGACGGAGTGGGCGCGTGAGCCCCTCGAACTGGTGGTGCCGGAGGGAGTCGAGATCCATGACTGGGGGGATCTCGAGACACTGGGCTTCATCGATCACCCGGATGGCCAGGACATGGCCTCGCGCCTGTTGAGTCGGCGCTTCCCGGGCAATCCGGGCATCAGCTCACTGCCGCGCAGTGGCTCCACCAACCAGATCAGCCTGATTCTGGAGCCGGTCGCCCGCGGGCTGGGCTTCAGCGTCGTGCCGCGCCATGCCCGCGAGGCCTTCCCTGATCATCAGGCCATCCGGGTGGTGCCGCCGCCTGAGGGCAGCACGGAGGTGGTCGATACCCTATGGTTGCTCACGCGAGCGGAATGGCCGCTCTCGGCGCGCGCCAGACGGGTGTTGGAGTATCTGAAGGTGTCGCTGTAGCGCGCCGAGGCATTGACGCTCAGACCTCGACGCCGGGCATCAGCGCTCAGACCTCGACACTCAGGCAGCGACGCCGGGCATCAGCGCACTGATCAGCTTATGGAGCAGTTCATGAAACAGTTCATGGAGCAGCTCACGGCTGGCTCAGCGCGTAGACCTGTGCCGTCAGGGTGCTGCCATCTTCCAGCGTGATCGTGGCCGGCTGGCGAAGGTATTCGCTGCCTTCGAAATCATCCAGCGCTTGCCAGTGATCGGCCAGGTTGTCGGAGGAGAAGACGTGACCGCGGATGGTGTCGCCCGCCTCATCCAGTCTCAGCCCCGGAAAGCCCATCTCAGCCCCCCAGCCAGCTGCCTCCAGCCGGCCCTTGAGGGTGCCGGGTGTCCAGCTGCCGCCAATGTTGAGCATGACGTGTTCGTTGGGGCCGCCCGGGCCGAGGGTGCCGTAGATGAATAGATGCTGCATGGGAGTCTCTGTCGTTCGTCGGGGGTGAAGCCTGTCTCAGTGGCGCGCGCCGGACGGAGCGAGGGCTTGCGGCCGTTCACGGCTGCCTTGAGGTAGGCCCCGGAATCTCGAGGCCGGAAAATTCGCGTGTCAGCCAGCGGGTGATGGGTTGGATCACGGCGCTGTTGGGATGGCGGACACTCATGCGATAGCCGTGGCGGTCCCGCGAGATATGCGGCGTCAGGGCGATCAGCGAGCCGTTGTCGAGCAGGTCCTGGATGACGTGGCTCCAGCCCAGCGCGACGCCCTGATGATTGACGGCAGCATTGAGCGTCAGCGGAAAGTTGTTGTAGGGGAAGGCCTTGTCGAGGCGCGGCACCGGCAGCCCCGCGTGGCGACACCAGGTGGCCCAGTCCAGCCAGCGGGTATCGCGCATGTCCAGATGCAGCAGGGTGATACGCGACAGCGCCTCGGCATCCAGCCCCTTCTCGAGCCCATGACGCCGGGCGTAGTCCGGGGAGCAGACCGGGAAGGCGCGCTCCGCGACCACCAGCGTATCGCGATGATCGCCCGTCAGCGGCGGGCCGAAGCGGATCGCGATGTCGGCCTGCTGCATCTGCGGGTCTTCATCGCGATCGATCGGCAGCAGCGTGAAGTGGCAGTCGGGGAAGTCCTGTTCCAGCCGCTCCAGGCGCGGACGCAGCCAGACATGCGCGAAACCGGCGCCCGCGGCGATGGTGATGCGCGGCGTCGGCTTGTGCACCTTGCGGCGTGCTTCCGTGACGGCGCTGCATACCTTGCCAAGCCCGCCTGCCAGTTCGGCATGGAAGCTCTCGCCGTAGTGGTTAAGGATCAGCCGGCCGCCCTGGCGATCGAACAGCGGATGGCCCAGGTGCTCCTCCAGCGCGCGGATGCGCTGGGAGATGGTGGGCTGGGTGGTATCCAGCTCACTGGCGGCGGCCGTCATCGACCCCAGACGGACCGTCACGTCAAAGGCGACCAGCCCGCGCAGGGAGGGTAGGTCATCCAGAGGGCTTGCGCTTTCCAGCGGCGCTGGGGAGCTTGTCTTTCGGGCCGGCACGAGAGTCCTCACTGTGATGCGCTGTCGCGGCGCTCCTGTCGTACTGTCCGGCCTGGCTGATGGCTCGGGAGACTGTCCGAGTGATGACATGAGAGGGCATCAGCCAGCAACCACCGGATACGAACAGGAGTGCCGCCTTGTATAGGCGGCACTTATACGCGACGCAGCGAATGACATCAACGCTCAGCCCGGCGGATCAGGTCATGAGGTCGCAACGGATCCTGACCAGCGTCGCATCGGATCCTGATCGAGGCTTCGCTGGTCCTGATTGACGCGCGGCTGATATCAGTCGGTATCGCGCTCGGCAACCCGCGCATGCCAGGCGGCAATGCTCTCTTCGGGATACTCGGCATGATGAGCATCACGCGCTTCGTGCGCGACTTCCACCCAGTTGGCCTTGCTGTCGAGCATGATGTGGACATGTTCCGGCGGCACTGGCAGCGGGGTGTCGATCGCCCCCGCCTGAGGATGGATCAGCTCCGGCCAGCGGGCATCGTAGAGCCACAGCGCACTGCCGCAGCGCTTGCAGAAGTGGCGTTCCGCCGGACTTTCGACCCCGTTGGTCACCGCGTGATAGATGGAGAGATTGTCCCGGCCTTCCACCTTCAGGGTGTTGGCATCGCCCGCCAGATTGATCGCGTAGCCACCGCTGCCCGCCGTCTTGCGACAGATCGAGCAATAGCAGCGCTGATACGGATAGGGGTGCGGCGATTCGAGCTGGAATGTGACGGCCTTGCAGTGGCAGGAACCTTCAAGCTGCATGAGGAATCTCCCTTGTGATGCATGAATGAGGGCGCTGGCGCTGACTGGCCATGCATCGCCCGAAGGGCAATGTTACTCCATCCGGGCGCAAGGCGGCGGGCCGTCATTCATCACTTGCCACGATCCATCCATCTCTTGCCACGAGCCAGTAATCGCTATCCCTGCCGCGCTTGAGTCTCACTGCGGCAGGGCGTAGACATAGGCCTCGAGTTCACGGTTGTCATCGAGAATGACGGTGGTGACGGTGCGCTGATAGATGGGGCCCTCGAAGTCATCGAGAGCATCCCAATGCTCGGGCAATTGCGCCGAGGAGAACACGTGGCCGCGTATCACCTGGCCCGTGTTGTCGACGACCAGCCCCGGGAAGTTGTGCTCATCGCCGTGATCGGTGTTTTCCAGTCGGCCGCGTAGATAGGCCGGGCTCCATTCGCCATCGATATTGGCGATGACATGTTCGTTTAGGCCGCCGGGGCCCAGTGGACCGTAGATGAAGAGATGTTCCATGCGTCTGCCTGTCGGGTTGGGGAAGGGGGGATGATCCGCGAGGGAAAGACGGCCGTACCGGCACCGTCTTCATTGACGCTGACGTTAGCCAATGATGATGAAGGTTGAGTGGCGAGGTTCAACCCCTTGTTGACGTGAAGCACTCAACGCAACGCCCATAAACCAGATTGCCCCCACTGGGCGGGCCAGTGAGGGCAATGGTCAAGCGGGGGGCGGAGCAGGTCAGACGCGTTTCACGCCCCCGCCTTCACACGCTCAGACGCGGCTGTCGAAACCGCCGGCCGGCTCTTCGCCGATCACGTCCGGATCGAAGGGCTTGCGCGCGAAGACGCGACGCAGTGCCGGTTCGAAGTGCTCCAGCGGCGGGGTCGGGTAGTCGGGATCGAAGGCCGCCTGATCATAACGCTCGCAGAAATCCACGCACTTCTGATACCAGGGATGGTCCTTGTAGATCTCGCGCTCGTTGCGGTCCTCGCCGTAGAAGTGACCGTAGTAGAACTTCTGGAACAGGCCGTGGTGATGGATGATCCAGGTCACTTCGGCACGCACGTACGGGCGAATGATGGCGGCGGCCAGCTGCGAGTGATTGTAGGGCGCCAGCTCATCGCCGAGATCATGCAGCAGGGTGGCGACGACCAGGTCGTCATCGGCGCCATCGGCTTCGGCGCGCGCCGCTGACTGTAGGGAATGCTCCAGACGGCTGACCTTGTAGCCGCTCAGGCCATCATCGAGCTTGCGCAGGGCAAGCTTGAGACGCTCCACCAGCCCTTCATTGAACTGGTCTTCAAGACGCTCGAGCAACGCATAGTCTTCTGCGGTGCCGTCCTTCATCTGGGTGAATGAAACCTGATCCATTACGCCATTTCCTCACGGTTTTCTTGTTGTGCCTGCTGCTGACGCTGACGCATCAGGGTCGTGGCGAAGCGCTCACGCGGGCCGTCGCTGTCCATGTAGCAGCCCTGCAGGTGGCGGTGCCCCTCATTGGTGTCGAACGCCGTACGGCCATGCAGCACGCGGGTGTTGTCGAACATCATCAGCTCTCCGGATTCGAGTTGGAAGCGAATCTCGTTGGCCGGGTCCTGGAACAGCTGCCCCAGACGCTGGCGGGCCTGATGGTAGCGGCGAGTGTTTTCCAGCGACATGTGCGGCAGATGATCGAGGCGCGGGCTGTAGTTGACGCCGATGGGCTCACCATCGGAATTCTCGCGAATCACGCAGCGACGCGTGGTCAGCTCGGTGCCGGCATCCAGGAAGCGGAAGCCGACCGGCGTGGTGCGCAGCAGTTCATAGCCTTCAGGCATCTCGGCCTTGAGCTGCTTGAGCGCATTGAGGCTGTCGACCAGCGTGGACAGGCCGCCGGTGGTCTCGTTGACCAGGCAATGCAGCATCTGGATGCCCGGCACCGGATCACGATACGGGTTGTCGGTGTGCGGCCCGAGCGCCACGCTGCGGTAGGCCAGGTCATTGCCCGTCGGGCGCGAGTACACCTCGAAGTAGCTGCCGAAGTTGGTGTCCTTCACGTAGCCGAAGTGACCGGCCACTTCCAGAATGCGCTCCGGGTCGGTCGGCACGTTCTGCACGATGATGTAGCCAAAGCGCAGATAGGCCTTCAATGCCTTCTGGAAGTCCTCATTGTTGCCCATCTTCTCCCAGTCGACGCGCTGCGCCTGCTGATCGATGCTCGCATCCCAGCTCTCGGGCTTGGGGAACGGCGTGATGCCCTGCAGTTCATGCGCCAGCATGGTGAGGTCATACACCTCGCAATGCCCGTCACTGAAGGTGAATTCCACGTGCGTCTCGTCGACCGGGCGCGCCGCGGTCAGCTCGAGGTTGACGTCGATGGCATGCGAATCGAACAGACGCTGGGTGGTCACCTCATCGAGCTGCTCCGGGTCCTGGGTGCGCTCGCGCAGCCACAGCGGGCTGACCGGCTCCAGGCCTTCGGCGGTGATCAGGTTCAGTGACAGCGGCGACTCGCTCAGGGTCAGCGGCAGCGCATCGGACAGGGCATTGGTCAGGGACATGCAGGCATCTCTCCATTAGCACGGTTGTATATCGTGGCCATTATGGGAGCGAGGCATGGGACCTAAGTAGGGGGTGAGTGTTATCGGAGGGTATGCATTTTTCTTATGGGGGGCCGAGAAAATGGCCCGTTGTGCGTCTTGGTGAATCGATACAAGGATTCAGTGATGCTCACTTCGAGCCGTTGCAATAGGTAGATAGATAGTCCCCCTTATTTTATGTGCTTAATTAAATCAATGACTTGCTGTAGGGCAATAGGTGCGCAATCGCACTTTGTTGTCATATGGTAAGCCATTCTAGGGGTCAGCGTTTCTTGTCATTCAGCAAAACTTGTCAATTTTAGGAGTTATGTCAACAGGTTATGCTGGCTGCGGGAGCTGTGAGTCGAGCGCAGTGCGCTGACCAGAAATTTCCGTCTCTGAGGGCATATCGAGTGGTGTGGAGCGAGGAGAAGTGAGGTGACATCGTAACGCGGTGCCATGGTGAAAGGGAAATGATTTGTGGTTTTTTTATGATGATGAGCGCCGCGTTATATAGGGTTTATTGCGTTCGTTATTTACAGCATGGATATAAGGGATGACGGCTGATTACGTCGTATCGTGGCTTTGCATCCAGGAAGCCAAGCGTGTTGCGCTGACTCTTTGGGCAGATATCGCCGATGGGATAGCCCGACCCGAGTGGCCTTCACGAGCCGCTATCCGGTCAGGCCGAGGTAGGGACGGACCATGGAATATGGCCAGTAGTCTCACGTAGGGAAGGGGGCAGAGGTGTCTTCATGCGGCAGCAGGTGGCTGTTCTCAAAGGACATCGCCTCCTCCTGATGACGGGTGTGTCGTTCCGTGTTCCACCAGGAGAATAGGAAAGAGAACGCGGCGATGGTCTGACAGCCTTTCACGTACCGCGCACTGTGGCTGGCATGCCCACTGTGTCATCTGACGTGCCGGTAGCCGCAGCGTGATGGGGGCGGCTGGACAGGTTTCTGGAGCCTTAAGGGGGGCCGCCTATCCACCCGACGTACCGGCCTCTCTCGAGAAAGGCCGGTACGTCGGGTGAAGCGGTGTGGGGCGATAGACACTCTCGCCCGATTCGTCATGTGAGGAGAATCACGTGCGTGATGAAGTCGTGAGAGAAATGGATCCCCGAGAGAAGTCCCTGATCTGTCTCGGGATGGGGTCTTCCTGCTGCTAGCGAAGGTGAATGATAGGGTGGGAGAGTGCCGGGTGGCCGTCTGTGTGGGGGCAGCAACACATCGCCCTCTGCTGTGTCGTCGAGACTTGGCGCTTGCCGTATCGGTAGTGCAAGGGACGAGCGCTGGACGGGGCTGCCGGCGAAGCTTGAGTACTGGATTCGCGAGTGTGGCTCCGGCAGGTCTTCCAGCACGCGTTTGGCATAGCGTTCCAGCAAGGGGTCTTGGAGCATATAGAAGTCACATAGTGCATCATGGTGGTGCTGACGACGAATGATGCGGCCCAATGCCTGGCGAAAGTATTGCTCGGTCTTGATATGGCTCAGATAACAACACACGCGAAGCCGCGGTAAGTCGACGCCTTCGCTCACCATATTGACGGAGACGATCCATTGCGTCCGAGCCTGCTGAAAGCTCGCTAACCTCTCATGGGCATCAGGTGACTGGCTGGTGACCAGGCAGGTGGTATACCCCTGCTGCTCCAGCAGACCCGCAATGGCGTTGGCATGGGCAATATCGGATGCGATCACCAGTCCACCTGCCTGTGGATCTTGCTCCCGCCATCCAACCAGGCTACCAGCGGCCAGCATCAAAAGATGCCTGCTGAGCTCGCGGTGGCGTACCAGACTCGCATACGGCACCTTGGGATGCCGCATCAGTGCGGGAAGGCTTTGATAGCGCTGTACCGTCGAGTGATAGGCGCTTGCTGTCTTGGTTCGCAGCAGAATGTCGCGATTATCCAGCAGATGAATCGTTGGGGTTCTGCACACTTGATCGTCGATGGCGTCTCGCAGCGAGTAGACGAAGTCTGGAACCAGGCGACGAGACGGGCGGTGCGCAGCCTTGGGCGAGGATGAGTCGTGCTCATGGTAATGCAATAGCGGGAGACAGCTGCCATCTGTCCGCCACGGCGTGCCGGAAAGCGCGAGGGTGAAACGAACGTGTTGCTCAAGGGATAGCAGGGCTTTTCCCCATTGATTCAGCCCCGAGGTATGCTCGCCATCGAGGCTGGTCTGGCTGGCGGCATGATGACTTTCATCCCAAACCATCAAGACTCGGCCTCGCTGACAAAGCGTCTTCAACTCCCCGAGTCGATGATGAAGCGCGTGATAGGTCACGCAGGCGCCCACGTCGTGGAGGTTCCCTCGCAAGGGGCGTCCCAGCACCTGTTCAAACTGCGTTCTTGCATGCTGAACGACCGCCGTTGTTGGGCCCAAGTAGAGAACCTGATCGATGCTGCCATTGAGTAACAGCTCTTCGGCCAGAACCGCCGACATCAGCATCTTTCCGGCCCCCGGGGTGGCTTGACACAGAAAGTGAGGGCGGTCCTCACTCAATGTCTGCAGCGCGGTTTCGATGCATCGCGCCTGCCAGCCTCGCAAGGGAGGAGTTGCCCCGCCTTTCAGTAGACGGTTTTGCGATCGACGTCTCATGTGTCGCCCTCCGTGGTCGGTTGTTCGGAGAGGGTGAGGAATGCCTTGTGATACGCCTTTGCCCGGATCGCCCTCGCGGCAGCCTGTTCTCGGCAATGATGAAGCGGGTGGCACCACTTCGGCTTTTCGTTCAGCAGAAAGTCGAAACACTCGATCATGAGTTCGCTCTCTTCCAGGGTGATGAGTTGTTGACGAGCCAACTCCTTCAAGCTGCGTTTGTCTTCGTCGGTGAATTCAGGTTCGGTGGCTGGGGCTTGGTCTTGGGAGGAGGTGAAGGGCATCTCGGTCTTGGTCGCCTCAGGCAAGAGAGGCGGAGTGGAGAGGGGCGCGGGTCGATTGACGGCACGTGGACTCGTCGGAGGACAGAGCATTTGAAAGACCTTTCGTTTCTTGCCCTGGAGACCCACCTCGATGGCGAACCCCTGTTCGATGCAGGTCTTCAAGCGTTTGGCGATAAATTTATACAGATAGTGCTTGCTGATGGTGGTGAGCGATGCGTCCCCTAATAGGGCATCTCGACATTTCACAATCGTGAAGTGATATTTCTGTTCGGCATAATCACTCAGCAGAGGGATCAATACTCGATTGATACGTTCACTCTGAGGACACGAGTTATTGTCAACGGGAAGATTGCCAGCATCCCGAAAGATATTGGTATACGGTGCGTTTGAGTCTGTCATGGAGGTCAACCTCTGATCGATAATCATGAATTGGATCATGGTCCTGACAAGTAGTAGTCAGTTGTTTCGACCTTACGACAGTGAGTGATTCTGGGAAGTCAATCTTCAGAACGCTGATCCCTCACGATTTCATTCTGAGCGACAGAGGTTAAATTGTTGGGTAAGCGAGTTATTGTGATTTAACCTATTGTTTTAAAAGGTTTTTCTGTATTCGGTGCGTGAGTGGTATTGGGTTTACAGAATGGAATCGTGAGGATGGAGAAGCTGAATGCGCTATGTAGAGAAGTAAATATATTGGTTGCCATGAAATGAAAGCGAAGAGGGTTAGCAGTCGGAAGACATTGGGGAGACGACATTTCATGTTGCCGCGATTTGTTATCCGCTTTCAGATGAATGCATTCCAATAAGAATGTTGACAAGCCCGCAAGAGTCTTCAGCGGCATATTGTCGTCGATGGAATAAAAGAAGGTTGTCGAGACTTCAGTCAGGTATCCCAGCATGATGGATAACGCGCTTATCTGTCTGGGCGAGGTGCGGTCTCAGTCATTGCAAGCCGATGAGATGGCGCGAAGGTCCAGAGCGGCGGCTTACGACATGACCTCCTACCGATCGTTACGGGAAAGCGACGACCAATCGCATATCGTCTCGCTGGGTGACTACGACGGAGTCGGAGGAGATGCGCGCCAAGGGGCTGGCATCGTTGTGGGGGCACGGCGCGGTATTAGGCCGGCCCGGCATGCGACAAGGAGACAGTGCTTGCGACTCAGGGCCCTCCTCCCCGGGAGCGAGCTTTCCATATTCCACAGGACGAACTGACTCCTTGACGTGGTGAGCCACAGGGTCAACTTGCCAGAGGGTAACCTGTGATCCGTCACCTCACGTTGAAGTCATCGATTCAGTAGTAGAGGGGCAACATATGAGAATGGGCACCTGCCTTTCTGCCCGCCCCGGTAGCGACCGGCGACATGACACTTCTGGCGCCATGATGGAGGGGCGCTTTCTGGTGTAATGAGATCGATTAAATTTTAGGGGATCGCAGCTGCTCAAAGCGGCTGATAGTGGGCGTGCGGGGTCGCTCAGGATAATTTGCGTTGAGTCTTAAACGGCAAGTTTCTTTATCATCGACACTACGTTCTGGTAAGTGGGTCGACTTACCCGCCACAGGACTCGCATAAGGTGAATGGACCTTGTTACATGCCTTTACACCAGAGAGTGTCGAGTCAGTCTGTTCTCTGATTGCTCTCGGACACTGCCTGAAATAGGGATAGGGAGAGGCGGCTGTCACCGTGATGCGTTAAAGGACGCCCCACAACCGCCGTTAACCACCGTGTCAGTGTTTGCCGTGATCGAGGATGATATGCGACTTTCTACAGCCTTAACTCGCCGGATGACCATGACGCCATATTCCGAACCTCCCCCAGTTGAGAAAGGTTCTCACTACATTGACGCCACCCGCCTGGCGTCACGACTCCTCATGTTCGTTATCGTCGCCCTGTTTCTTATGTCGGGTGGCAGCCTGATATACCTCAGTCTGGCGGTCGACGAAGACCAGCTGGCGCATGACAAGTCTGATGTTTCATTGGCGTTGAATAGCCGATTGGAACAGATTGCCATCGCCCTGGACGACTATGCCTTCTGGATTGATTCCTATGACTATACCTATGGTGAAGTCGATCATGAGTGGGCGTATGAACGAGATAATATTGGGGCTTCTCTATATCCCACCTATGGACTGAATGGCGTATTTATTGTGGGGCCAGCAGGCGCTACCCGTTACGCTCTCATCAACGGTGAATTGACTGATATCAAGGTAGAGGAGTGGATCCAGAGTGATCTGCCACGCCTGCTGGAAAAAGCCAGAGAGGGGTCACTGGAGGATGAGGTCGCGTCTGAATATACGGCAGTCAATGGCGTACCCGCTGTCGTCTCGGCTGCCGTCATTCGGCCGGATAGTTCTTATGTACAGTTCGAGACGCTTTCCTATCTTTTGTATGTTGACATTCTGGATGCGACAAAACTGGCCGCACTGGCCGACAGTTATGACTTGAAAGGCTTGCGTGCTGGCATTGGGGCAGGGGAAGGCCTCGAGGAACCCTACGTGATTCTCGCCAGCGAGGAGGTTGGGGATATTGTGGTGCAATGGCAGAAAACCGCTTATGGCCAAAACATCCTCATCAAGGTGCTGCCTATCTGGGTATTGGTAGGAGGGCTGGTACTGTTCCTGTTGATATGGCTGCGCAAGCGTATCAATCATGCCAGCAAGGTTGTGGATGAAGTGCAGGGCTCCCTGAAAGTCAGCGAGCAGCGTTTCAAGAATCTGTCAGAAATTTCGTCCGACTGGATCTGGCAATCCGATACAGACCAGGTCTTGGTCTATCTGTCTGAGCGCTTTGAGCCGCTGACAGGGTTATCGACTTCGGCGTGGATCGGAAGGCCGTTGTCAGAGCTTTTGCAGTACAACGCGTCGACTTTGGTGGCCATTGCCACACGTGGGGCGGCTGCCGGGCGTCAGCCTATCGAGTGTGAGCTGCGGGATGGCGAGGGGCGCGTGAGATATTGTCAGATTTTTGCCAGTGAATTTCGTGTCGGGGGAGAGCTAAAGGGCTATCAGGGAACCGTGTGTGACATTACGCGTGAAATGGAAGCCAAGGCCAAGATTGAACATATCAGTCAACACGATCCGTTGACCGGTCTCGCCAATCGTCACCGCCTCGATCGGTTTCTTGGCGAGAAGTTGAGTACCGAGGTGAGTGGTGATCATCCATTATTCGTGCTGGCCCTCGATCTTGATCGCTTCAAGCCGGTCAATGATACCTACGGGCACGCAGTTGGGGATCAGGTGCTCCGTGAAATTGCGAAAGCGATCCAAGGCTGCATAGAGGATCGCGATATGGTCGCAAGACTCGGGGGAGATGAATTCATTGTGGTCGCCACGCAGTGCAAGACGTCTCAGGACGCAGCACGACTGGGCCAGTGTCTGATCGACAAGATCAATCAACCGATCCCGATCGGGAATCACGTGATTCACGTCGGGACCAGCATTGGTATCGTCGCCGCGCCGTATCATGCATTGACTCATGATGCGATGTTGCGGGGTGCGGATATTGCGCTTTATGAAGCCAAGTCCCAGGGCAGAAATGTGGCATGCATTTACGACCCTTCTATGAGCGAGCGCATCATGGAGCGACGTCAGCTGGAAATGGATTTGTGCCAGGCTGTCGCGCGCAAGGAGTTGCGGCTTGAGTTTCAGCCGCGTTTCGATGCAATGACTCAGGGCATCATCGGGGCAGAGGCGTTGGTACGCTGGCATCACCCTATTCGGGGTGTGTTAAGTCCGGCTTGCTTCATTCCTGTGGCAGAAGAAAATGGCGTGATTTTCGAGATCAGCGATTGGGTCTTGCGAGAAGCCTGCTGGAACGCCATGAGTTGGGAAAACGAGCTTTGGGTGTCAGTCAATCTGTCGCCGGTCGAGTTCCAGCGTCATGATCTGGTCCAGCGGATCCAACGGGTACTCGAGGAGACTGGCTTGTCTGCTGAACGTCTGGAGCTGGAAATCACCGAGAACATCGTGCGGGAGGATTCCGAGGCGATCCTGACGACGATGAGCGATCTCAAAGCGCTTGGGGTTCGGCTGTCGATGGATAATTTCGGGACGGATTACTCCTCTCTGGGGTACCTGCAAAGCTATCCATTCGATGGCATCAAGATTGATCGCAGCTTTCTCATGTACCTCGATCATTCCGAGCGTCATGAGGCGGTCGTGGATGCGATCATCAGAATGGGGCATGCCCTGTCTCTCAATGTGACTATCGGCGGTGTGGAAACGACCGAGCAGCTCGAGAGGGTCTCCAGTCTATCCTGTGACCAGGTGCAAGGGTTTTATCTTGGCCCGCCGATCTCACCCGCCTCTTTCAAAGAGCTGGTATGTGACGGTGTATGTCGCTAACCCTCTGTCGTCGGACGAAGCGTTGGTCCGTAGCTTTTGCACGAGGATAGGCGTGGCCTACCTCCCTGGGTGTTGGTCGCCGAATTTCGTGTAGAACCTGGCTCTTGCGCAGCAAAGACACCCATCTTCTCTCGGACGGGTGTCTTGGTTGAAGATGTTTGCTATCCCTCCACACCGTCCCACCCTCACCGCATGTGTCAGGCGTTGGCAGCCTTGTGCTCAGCCAGCCCCCTGACGCCTCTATCTGTCTAGCCTCCCTCAGGGAGACGCATGGCGGATATTTCGATACTAATTCTCTGATATATATGAACTTTCCGGGGCCGTCGGTTAGTGATCCGCCATATTTTGTTACCATCGTCGCCCGGTAAGCGGATAGCGCTGCAGGGTTGGCCTCGATTCTGCACATCGATTCGGTGAATTGCGGTGCCGATGGGGCAGTGGCACCTCCTGAGACGCATGAGACATGGAGGATCACTGTTTTTAATAACTGGCATTTTGCATGCTCATCCAAATCGATAAATAACTGCTATCTCGCTTTGCTAAGCTAAGCAGGTTCCCGTTTCGACCGGCTTCCGTCGTGCCTGACGACTCTGATCTTGTTGCCCTGATCTTTTGGGCTCTGACCCTTCGGAGTGCGCCGCGGTGCGGAGCCCGTGCAGAACACAATAAAAGCAAGGAGATCTCGCTTGGAACTGATCCAGTATGCTTTGGACAATCTAGAGCTCTTGACCACACGTACGCTTGAGCACATCTCGCTGGTCGGGGTGGCGGTAGGAATCGCCACGCTGACCGGCGTGCCCATCGGTATCGCGATCACCAAGAACGAGCGAGCCGCCAAGACCGTGCTGTATATCGCTTCGATCATCGTGACGATTCCCTCCATCGCGCTGTTCGGCATCATGATCCCGATTCTGTCGTTGATCGGGCAGGGCATCGGCTATGTGCCGGCCGTGATCGCCGTGTTGCTGTATTCGCAGCTGCCGATCATTCGTAACACCTACACCGCGATCAATAATGTCGACCCGGCGCTGCGTGAAGCCGCTAGAGGGGTCGGCATGAGTCAGAACCAGCGCCTGTGGATGGTAGAGATCCCACTGGCGGTACCGATCATCATGGCGGGCGTGCGAACTGCCGTGGTACTGAACATCGGGGTGATGGCAATCGCGGCATACATTGGTGCCGGGGGGCTCGGGACCTTCATCAGCCGAGGGATTTCCCAGTCAGACCCGCGTCAGCTGATTGTCGGGGCGGTGGCAGTCAGCGTGCTGGCCATCCTCGTCGACTATGCATTGTTGGCGCTGCAGAAGCGCCTGACGCCCAAGGGCATGGACCGCACGACAGCGGCCGCTGCCTGACGCGTCATTCGCGCGATATTCTGCCAACACGACAAGGAACGCTTCATGATCGAACTCGACAACCTGACAAAAGTCTTCGATACCCCGAAGGGCGCCGTGACGGCGGCCGACCACATCAGCATGAAGGTCCCGAGCGGTGAGATCTGCATCCTGCTCGGCCCCTCCGGCTGCGGCAAGACCACCAGTCTCAAGATGATCAACCGCATCATTCGTCCGACCTCCGGGCGGGTGCTGATCAATGGTGAAGATACTACCAACCTCAATACCCAGGACCTGCGCCGCAATATCGGCTACGTGATCCAGCAGATCGGTCTGTTCCCGAACATGACCATCGAGGAGAACATCACAGTGGTCCCCAGGCTGCTGGGCTGGGACAAGACGCGCTATCGCGAACGTGCCCGCGAGCTGATGCGGATGATCGCGCTCGAACCTGATGCCTTCCTCAAGCGCTATCCGAGCGAGCTGTCCGGTGGTCAGCAGCAGCGTATCGGCGTGGCACGTGCCCTGGCCGCAGATCCGCCCGTGATGCTGATGGATGAGCCCTTTGGCGCCATCGACCCCATCAATCGTGCAGTGATCCAGGATGAGTTCCTCAAGATGCAGCAGGATCTCAAGAAAACGATCATGTTCGTCAGCCACGATATCGATGAGGCGATCAAGATGGGCGATCGCATCGCCATCTTCCGCGGTGGCAAGCTGGTGCAGTATTCACCGCCCGATGAATTGCTGGCGGCGCCGAAGAACGAATTCGTCGAATCGTTCCTGGGCGAAGATCGCGCCTTGAAGCGCCTGAATCTGGTCAAGGTTCGAGATCTGGCCAGCGAAGATATCGGCATGGTCACGCCGGATGACACCTTGACCACGGCGCTTGAACGCATTGAGGCCTACGGCTACCAGAACAGCATCGTGATGGTAAATGACAAGCGCCAGCCGGTCGGGATTGTCAGTGCTGCCATCGCCCGTACGTCCAAAGGCCATTGCCGTGATCATTTCCAGAGCGTGCCCGTCGTGGTCACCTTGGATGATGACTTGCGCAAGGTCGCCTCACTGATGTTTGCCAACGACATGACCTGGATACCGTGCGTCGATGATCAGGGCCGAATCATTGGCCAGATCACTCAGCGCGCCATCACCCACCATCTGGGCTCTCGTTATCGGGCGCATTCAGGAGGTGTCGCCGGCGGGGCGCCAGGTCCGGCGGGTGAGATGTCCGCGACCACGGTGCATAAGGAGTAAGCCCATGCCGACAATGAAATTGACGGGCTTGCTACGACTGGTGGCCGTAATTGCGATCTTCATGGCCGGGGTCTGGAGTCAATCGAGTGGCGTGATCGAAGAGTTTCTCTTCTATATCCCGGACATTCAGTTTCTGACGGTACAGCACCTCTGGTTGACGGCACTGTCCGGCGGGCTGGCGATCCTGGTCGCGGTCCCGCTGGGCATCATCCTGTCGCGACCGAGCATGACGCGTTACGCCGAATCCGCCATGCAGGTGCTCAACGTGGGCACCACCATCCCGACACTGGCGGTGCTGGCCCTGTCGATGAGCTTTCTGGGCATCGGCACCGTGCCGGCGGTCTTCGGATTGTTCGTCGCGACCCTGCTGCCCATTACGCGCAATACCTATACCGGGCTCAAGGGAGTCTCACCGGCGCTGAAGGAAGCGGCTTCCGGCATTGGGATGTCGCCACTTCAGCGTCTGATGCGGGTCGAGCTGCCCAATGCGCTGTATGTGATGTTTGCCGGCATTCGTACCGCCCTGGCCATCAATGTTGGCACGGTACCGCTGGCCTTCCTGATCGGTGCCGGTGGGTTGGGGGAGTTGATCTTTACCGGGATCGACCTCTACGACCCCATCATGATGCTGTCCGGCGCCATTCCCACGGCGCTGCTGGCGATCGGGGTGGATGTGCTGGTGGCCTTCGTGGCCTTCCTCGTGGTGCCGCGAGGCGTCAACCCGGCGCGGGCATGAACGAAGACCCACGCGCCGACCCGCTCAGCGCGTGGTGACAGACTGCACGACCTGAACAACAACAACCGGCTGGACCGAAATTTCACAGGATAGGAGAACACCATGAAGACCTTGACGACTCTGCTGACCGGCGCGGCACTGGCCGCTTCACTTTCCACGGCGCAGGCTGACGAGATTGTGGTGGGTGGCAAGAACTTCACCGAACAACAGATTCTCGCCAGCATGACGGGGCAGTATCTGGAAGGCTTGGGGTATGACGTGGAAGAGCGCTCCGGCATGGGCTCCGCCGTTCTGCGTCAGGCGCAGGAAAACGGCCAGATCGACCTCTATTGGGAGTACACCGGCACCTCATTGATCAACTACAACGATGTCAGTGAGCGCCTGAGCCCGGAAGACACCTATGCCCGCGTCAAGGAGCTGGACGGCGAGAAGGGTCTGGTGTGGCTGGAGCCGTCTGCGGCCAACAATACCTACGCACTGGCAATGCGTGAGGCGGATGCCCAGGAGCGCGGTATCGCTTCACTGTCCGACCTCGCGCAGGCGGTCAACGACGAAAAGGGTCTGTCCTTCGCGCTGAACGCCGAATTCTACGCGCGTGATGATGGCTGGCGCCCGCTGCAGAAAGCCTATGACTTCCGTGTCGGGCGCGCCGACGTCAAGCGCATGGATTCCGGTCTGGTCTACCAGGCCCTGCGTGATGGTCAGGTCGATGTCGGCTTGGTGTTCGCCACCGATGGCCGCATTCCGGCCTTCGATTTTACGGTGCTTGAGGACGACAAGGGCTATTTCCCGGCCTATGCCCTGACGCCGGTGGTGCGTGAGGAGTCGCTCAAGGCCAATCCGGAACTCGAGTCGCAGATGAATGCGCTGTCCGCCGAGCTCAATGACGACACCATGGCGAGCCTGAATGCGCAGGTCGATGTCGAGAAGAAGACCATCGAGCAGGTCGCCGAGGACTTCCTGAAGGAACACGGCCTCATGTGACCTTCAGGTACGCCTGATCCTTTGATAGCGAGGCTCAGGGGCTACGCTAGCACGACAAGGCCGCCTGCGGGCGGCCTTGTCGTCTCTGGCGGCCTTGTCTGCCTCGCCCACATCTGCCGCCATCCCGTTGGTCATTTTCGTGTCTGCCAAATTGGAGAAGTCCCATGTCTGCTCCGGATTGTCTGTCTCACGCTATACCCACCCCTCATGCTTTGCCCACCTCTCATGCACCTGCCGAGGATCGCCTGGCGCCTGCGCCGTTGTCCCTGATCCATGATTATGACGAGACCCGTCTCAGCACAGAGCAGTTGCACCAGGCCAAGCGCTGCCTGCTGGATCTGCTGGGCGTCGCGGCAGGTGCGACGCGGACTCCCCTGGCGGCCAAGGCGGCTCGCTATGTCACGCGTCAGCACGGCGGCGACTTGCCGCTGTTGTTTACCAGCGGCACGGCTTCTTCCAGTGGTGTCGCCCTACAGGGTGGCTGGTTGATCGATGCGCTGGACGCCCACGACGGCCAGGTGCTGACCAAGGGGCATGCGGGGGTGGCCTTGTTGCCCGGCCTGCTGGCACTCCCGGAAACCCGGCAACTCAGCGGGCATGCGTTTCTGGCGTTGCTGGCCTATGGCTATGAGATCGCCACGCGCGCGGGCATCGCCTTGCATGCCCAGAGCCCCGATTACCATACGTCGGGGGCCTGGAATGCGCTGGGCGTGGCCGCAGTGGCTGCGCGTCTGCGCGGCTTTGATCGTGAGACGTTGCACCATGCGTTGGGCATCGCCGAGTTCTATGGACCACGCAGCCAGATGATGCGCTGCATCGATCATCCCACCATGCTCAAGGATGGCTCCGGCTGGGGGGCGATGACCGGCATCTCGGCGGCGTTGCTGGCGGAAGATGGTTTCACCGGAGCGCCAGCCTTGACGGTCACGGCGCCGGAGGTTGCTGCGCTGTGGCAGGACCTCGGCCAGCGTCATTATCTGTTCGAGCAGTACTTCAAGGCCTATCCGGTGTGTCGCTGGGCGCAGCCGGCAGTGGAGGCAGTACTGTCTTTGGCAGGCGCCGTGGCTGAGCCTGACGACATCACGCGTATCGAGATCATCACCTTCCATGAGGGCAAGCGGCTGCATGTCATGCACCCCGACACCACGGAGCAGGCGCAATACAGTCTGCCGTGGTCGGTCGCCTGTGCCCTGGGGCGGGGCAGCGTGGATGTGGAAGGTGTTTGCGATGCCCTTGACGATGACGGGCTCAAGGCTCTGGCGAGCAAGGTGGTCATCGAGGAGGATGCCGTATTCAATGCCCGTTTCCCCGCCGAGCGCTGGGCTCGTGCGCGAATCGTGCTGAAAAGTGGTGAGGTGCTGGAAAGCGCAGACCATGAGGCATTGGGCAATCCGGACAAGCCGCTGACGGATGCTCAGGTGCTGGCCAAGTATCAGGCCCTGGCGGAACCGGTGCTGGGAGACCGCGCGGCCAGGTTGCGTGATGTCGTGATGGACCTGGAGTCACGACCGGTCTCCGAGCTGCTGGCGCTTCTGGGAGCACCGGCTTGAATATGGCGGCCGCGGCTGACATTCTGCGCGGCGCTTGATTCTCATTGGCCTGCTTCCTGGCCTTGGCCCTGGTTTTCTACCTGACCTTGACCCTGGCTCCTGCTATTCGTTGCCTTCTCTTTTCATTACCGAGACTTGTTCATGCACCATCAAGATCACCTGCGCGTTGGCGCGGCCCAGATCAACGCCACCCTCGGCGATATTGAGGCCAACCTGGAACGTCATCTCGACATCATCCATCAGGCGCGGGATGTCGATCTGGACTTGCTGGTCTTCCCGGAGCTGTCGCTGACGGGCTATGGCATGGGCAGCCGGGTCATTGATCTGGCCTTTCCGCCGCATGACCCGCGCTTGTTGATGCTCGCGCGTGCCGCGGGCGACATGCAGCTGGTGGTGGGCTTTGTCGAGGAGGCCAGTCCGGGGGAGTACTACAACGCCTTGGCGATTCTGCAGCACGGCGCGCTGCAGGCCGTGCATCGCAAGCTGAACCTGCCGACCTATGGCGGGCTGGAGGAGGGCAAGCTGTTCACCCACGGCAGCGACCTGACCCAGAACGATGTGCGCGAAGGCTGGTCGGCCACCTCACTGATCTGCGCGGACCTGTGGAATCCGGGCCTGGTGCACGCCGCCATGCTCGCGCGTCCCACCGTGCTGTGTGCGCCGATCAATTCGGCCTCGGGCATCGTCAGCGATGATTTCTCCAACGAGCAGAACTGGGCGATCAATCTCCAGTTCTACGCCATGACCTACGGCACGCCGGTCATCATGGCCAATCGCTTCGGGCCGGAAGGCGGCAGTCATTTCTGGGGCGGGTCGCGAATTCTTGGCCCGCGCGGGGAGACGCTGGCCCAGGCGGAAGACCGCGAGATGCTGATACATGCCGAGCTGTCGCGTACCGCGATCGCCAAGGCCCGTTTCGAGCTGCCGACGCACCGCGACGCCGATACGCCGCTGGTCCGTGACCTGATGCTGGGCTATCGCTGAGCGACTGGTGTTAAGCAATTAAGCTTGTCGAACAGCAAGACGCCCGCGCCAGAATTCTGGCGCGGGCGTCTTGTTTATGTCGCGGATGTCTTGTTTGCGTTGCCGGCAATGCGGCTCAGGACGGGAAGCTGAACTGAGCGGCTTCCTGTGCACTGCGCTCAGGCCAGCGCTGGGACACGCTCTTGCGCCGGGTATAGAAGCGCACGGCGTCGGGGCCATAGGCGTGCAGGTCACCGAACAGCGAGTCCTTCCAGCCGCCGAAGCTGTGGAAGGCTACCGGTACCGGCAAGGGCACGTTGATGCCGACCATGCCGACCTCGATCTGGTCGGCGAAGCGACGTCCGGCCTCGCCATCGCGGGTGAAGAGGCAGGTGCCGTTGCCGTACTGGTGGTCATTGATCAGTGCGATGGCGTCTTCGAAGCTTGCCACGCGCACCACGCAGAGTACCGGGCCGAAGATCTCGTCACGATAGATGCTCATGTCCGGCGTGACGCGATCGAACAGCGTGGCGCCCATGAAGAAGCCGGGCGAGCTCTCGACCAGCGGGTGAGTGCGGCCATCCACGATCAGCTGGGCGCCAGCGCTGGCGCCTGCCTCGATATAGCCGGCGACCTTGTCGCGCTGCGAGGCATTGATCAGGGCGCCCATGTCGTGACCGGATTCAGTGCCCGGGCCGATGCTCATGGCGCGTGCCTGAGGCGCGAGACGTTCGATCAGGGCATCCGCGGTTTCATCCCCCACGCAGACGGCCACCGAGATGGCCATGCAGCGCTCGCCTGCGCTGCCGAAGGCGGCCCCGATCAAGGTGCTGGCGGCATTGTCGAGATCGGCGTCCGGCAATACCACGGCGTGATTCTTGGCGCCCCCCAGCGCCTGGATCCGCTTGCCCTGACGGGTGCCGCCTTCGTAGAGGCTCCGCGCCACGGGCGTCGAGCCGACGAAGCTCATCGCCTTGACCTCCGGGGCCGCGATCAGCGCCTCGACGGCTTCACGATCACCATGCACCACGCTGAAGAGCCCCGCGGGCAGTCCGGCTTCGTGCAGCAGGTGGGCCATCTTGTTGGCCGCCGACGGACTCTGTTCCGACGGCTTGAGGATGAAGGCATTGCCGCAGGCCAGCGCCATCGGGAACATCCAGAGCGGCACCATGGCCGGGAAGTTGAACGGCGTGACACCGGCCACGATGCCCAGCGGTTGATGGTTGGACCAGGTGTCGATGCTCGGCCCGGCATTGTGGGAATACTCGCCCTTGAGCAGCTCCGGCACGCCGCAGGCATATTCGACATTCTCGATGCCGCGCTTGAGTTCGCCCATGGCGTCGTCGAGCACCTTGCCGTGCTCTTCACTGATCAGGGCGCAGATCTCTTGAGCATCCCGTTCCAGCAATGTCTTGAAGCGATACATGACCTGAGCGCGCTTGGCGGGCGGCATGGCGCGCCAGGCGGGCAGGGCATCGCTGGCGGCGGCTATCGCACCTTGCACGATGGCGGCATCGGCCAGTGGCAGGCGGCGCACGGCTTGCGCGGTGGCCGGATTGAGCACATCCAGGGTGCGTTCGCCAGTCACGGCGTCACCGCCAATCAGGTGAGTCAGGGTATCCATCGGTCAGTTTTCAGCCTTGTGTTCAGTCGCAGAGAATGTGGCAGAGAAAGTCGCTGTCTTGAGCTGAGGTTGCTGTGAGCCTGGATTGACCAGTGCTCAGAATTGACGCCCCAGCAGTGCCTCATCGAAGGGATAGCGCGAGATCTTCTCGATGCCGGTCTCGGTGATCAGCACCTCTTCCTCCAGCTTGACGCCATCGGCCGCGCCGACTTCGCCGATATAGCTTTCCACCGAGACCACCATGCCGGGTTCCAGCACGCCATCCTTGGAGAAGCGATCAAAGTCCATGTGGTGCGCGACCAGTGGCGTCTCGCCATGCATGCCGACGCCGTGAATGATCGAGGGGTAACGGCGGTCGAGGAAACGCTCGGGAATCTTCCAGGCGCTCTCGGCGATCTCGCGATAGCTGATGCCGGGCTTGAGGATCGACATGTTGTGGTGCACCTGCTCGTGCGCCATCTGGTACAGACTCTGCTGATAGGCGGTCGGTCGGCCCGGCCCGACATGGAAGGTGCGTGAGAAGTCGGAGTAGTAGCCGTGGCAGCCGATGGTGTCGGTATCCAGCGCGACCAGCTCGCCGGGGCGAATCACGCGGTCGCTGGCCTCGTTGAACCACGGATTGGTGCGCGGCCCGGACGACAGCAGGCGGGTCTCGATGAACTCACCGCCCTGGCGGATGACATCGCCGTACATGATGGCGAACAGCTCATTTTCGGTGACACCGGGCTTGATGGCGGCTTCCACGGCGGCAACCGCGGCCTCGCTTCCGGCCATCGACTGGGCCAGACAGGCAATTTCCTCAGGCGTCTTGAGGCGGCGGCAATGCAGGGTGTCCTGCATGCAGTCAAAGACCTCAAGTCCCTGCGCTTCCAGCGAGCGCGCCAGATTCAGGGTGCAGCGGTCCAGCCCGACCTTGCGATTGCCGCCACCATGCTCCTCGATCAGCTGGGCAATCTCGATGCCGAACGGGTCGCTCGAGAGGTTGTCGCGCTGGTTGACGGCGGACCACACCACCTTGGACGTGCGCGCCTCATCGATGGTTTCAAGCCAGGTCGAGACGTGGGCGCTACCGGGGTATTCGAACAGGATCACCGGCCCCTCGAGGGGCACATAGATATAGCGGGTGGAGTTGCGCAGGAAGTAGCCGAACATGTTGCGCGAGCCGGTGGCATAGCGCTGATTGTTGGGATCAAACAGCACCACGGCGGCGTAGCCCTGCTCCGCCATCATGGCGCGCAGGCGGGCCAGACGACCGCCGCGCAGCTGCACAGGGTCAAAGGCCGTGGGAATGCTGTCGCCATTGGCCATTGGCGCGGACGGCACGACCGGGAAGCTTGCGGGTTCACTGTCGGTCAGGCGTTCAAAGTCGACGATGCTCATGATTGGTCTCGGCTCACGGTTTGGTGAAAAGGTCAGGAAAGGCGCTGGAAAAAGGACTGGCACAGGCGCTGGTAAAAGACAGGGCGCACCGGGCTCGGGTATGTCAGTCCGCCAGGTTGTCGCTGCGCTGCATGCCTTCCTTGAGCAGGCGCTCGTGGATAGGTGCCATGCGGCCGAAGATTCGCTGGGCGCGCTCGGGGCGACCGATGAACCCGGGCTCCTTTGCGTAAGCGAAGATCACGGTATGGCGTTCTCGCTCACCGCGAACCGGCGTGACGCGATGCAGGGAGTAGCGACCGAAGAAGATCTGCAGGTCGCCCGGCTTCAGATCGATGGCGGTCAGGCGCGAGCGGTCTCCGTCGAGCACCTTCTCGACGCCCTCGAAGTTCTCGCCCTCGGGACTGCGGATACCGGCGGCGTATTCGAAGCGGCCACCCGCATCGGACTGGCGGGTCATCATCGTGACGATGAATTCGTTGGTGTCGTAGTGCCAAGGATGCTGGCAGCCATCGCGCAGCACGTTGACGACCAGATCCGCGAGCGGGTCGGCATATTGGTGAATGTCGTCCATGCCGACGACGCTGGCGATGAAGTGCTGGAAATCGGGATGCGAGTAGACCTGGCGAATCAGGGTGTCTGAGCCGATGCGATCCCCCGCCACGAAACCGTTGGTGCGATCATCGAAGCGATTGCGCGGATGCGATGCGGGCAGTGAGTCATCACCGTCGCTGTTGTAGGGGTTGGTGACGGTCTGGTTGTAGTGCGCCAGCGGTGAAAGACGCTCCGTTTCCTGCTCCAGACGTGCCAGCGCCTCCTGCGGCACGAAGCCCTCCAGCACAACGCAGCCATCCTGCGCGAGCTGTTCGCGACATTGGCGCATCAGTTCGCGACCCCGCGCTTCTGTCAGTCGATGGATGGGATAGTGTTCTAGATCTATCAGCCCATCGAGAGAGGTATCACTGTCCTGCTGCTGGATTGCGTTCATGCCCGGCCTCCTGTTCCCTGATCGCTAAATAACGTAGGAATAGGTTAGAGGGCGTGTTTTGATAATAGAAATGAATGGTCAAGATCAAATGCATTGCGAGGGCTCATAGATCATGGATACCGACCTGCTTCGTGCCTTTGTCACGGTGGCCGAATGTGAAGGGTTCAGTGCCGCCGGCAAGGTGCTGCATCGCACCCAGTCTGCCGTCAGTCTGCAGATCAAGCGGCTGGAGGATCAGATGGGCGGGGCGCTGCTGTCCCGCACCAGCCGTCGGGTGGAACTCACCGCGTCGGGAGGGCGGTTGCTGCCCTATGCGCGGCACATTCTCAAGCTGCAGGATGAGGCGCGGCAGGTGCTCGGGGTCGATCGCAAGAATGAGCTCATCCGGCTGGGCACGTCGGAAGAACAGGCCAGTACCTACCTGCCCGAATTGCTGTCGCGCTTCGCCGTGGATCACCCCGAAGTGCGCCTGGAGGTGACCTGCAAGATCAGCGCCTCGCTGGTGCATGATTTTCAGGAAGGCTTGCTGGACGCCGTGCTGGTGGTGCGTCACGGGCCGACCCAGACCGGGCGGCTATTGGGGCGCGAACGCATGGTGTGGGTGGTCGCCGAGGACCAGTCGCTTGCAGACTGGGAGGTACTGCCGCTCGCGCTCAATCCGGAAGGCTGCATCTTCCGCGCGCATGCCTTCGCCGCCTTGGGGCGGGATGACCGACAGTGGGATGTGCGTTACTCGAGCCAGTCACCGACGGGCATCAATCTGCCGGTGAAGGCCGGACTGGCACTGACCGTCAAGACACCGCGCAGCGTGCCCTCCGGCTGTCGAATCGTCGGCGATGACGAAGGCTTGCCGCCGCTTGGCCATGTGGAAATCGAGCTTCATCGCTCGCCGGGCCATGTCAGCGATGCGCTGAGTGACTTCTGCGATCACCTGGAAGCCATCGTCACCGGCAAGGGCAAGCTTGAAGAGGTTGGGGCGCTGGAGGCGAGCGCTGGGGTTGGCACTGAGGTCAGCCCTGAGGCTGGCGTGGATACAGATGTCGCGACAGCGCGTGAGGCAGCGACCGCTGGTTGAGCAGTAAGCTTGTGCCGATGACTCACTTTTCGAACATCTTGCCGGCGGAAAATACCGACTCTCGGGGAAGATTGACCTGTCGCAATGAGAGACGATGCGGTCATATGAACGACATGCCAACGTGAGTCGTGTACGCGAAAATGAAAACGATACGGGCGCCCTGATCAGGGTGCCCGTATCGTTTTCATGCCAGTAGCATTGTCACTGAAAGACGCTTGATGGAGTCGCGAATATCAGGTGCGTCCTGCCAGTGGTGCCGAGGGAGATTGCGCACCCGATACCGGTTGCTGAGAGGCATCATCGACCGGCTCATTCATCATGTGTCCCCCCGGGATATTGGCCAGGTTGAGGGTGGCATCGACCTGGCTGAGGAACAGCAGGTGGCGCTGATATTCATTCAGCACGTCATGGATCACCTGATTGCGTGTGAAGCCATTGAGGTCCTGACCGATGCCGCCTTCGGCGAGATGCACATCCAGGCGCAGGTAGTAGTCATCGTCCGCAGGCAGGAAGCTGGGAGTCCGCATGCGGCATGGGCGCACCTGATACAGGAAGCTGGGGGCACCGGGGAAATCGACCTGCAGCGTCGGGCAGCCACCCTCTATTTCTTCACTGTCGCGCTCCGTGACCGAGGCCTGATGGCCATGAGCCTGCAGCTCGCTGGCCAGCTGCTGCAATGCCGGGCGTACCGAATGCTTGAGCAGGCTGGCAGCGCCATGTCGTGTCGAGCCATCCAATGTCCGTGATAGCCGCTCACGCCAGTCACTGTCTTCACCGCTGACGATGGACACCATCTGGCGCGCTTCGGCCTTGTCGCTTTCGATGCTCAGCGCGCGGTACATGCTGATCATCACCAGGAAAATGACCGCAGAGAATGGCAGAGCCGTGATCACGGCAACGCTTTGCAGTGTCTGCAGGCCACCGGCCATCAATAGCGCAATGGTGATCACGCCGATGACAACGGACCAGAAGATACGCAGCCGTATGGGGGCATCGTGGTTCACGTCACGCAGCACATAGGTGAAATTGGAGAGTACCAGGGCGCCGGAATCGGCAGAGGTCACGAAGAACACGATGCTCAGAAGTGTCAGAAGGCTGGCGGTAAAGCCCACGCCGGGCAGTTGTTCCAGGAAGGTATAGATGCTGGTCTGCGGCGTATTGAGTGCCTGCTCGCCCAGTTCCACGACACCGGACTGCACCAGCTCGATGGCCGAGTTACCGAAGACACTCATCATGATCATGATGAAGGACAGCGGGATGAACAGAGCGCCGGCGACGAACTGGCGAATGGTGCGTCCTCGCGAGATACGCGCCAGGAACAGGCCGACGAACGGTGCCCAGGAAATCCAGAAGCCCCAGAAGAAGACGGTCCAGCTGTTGAACCATGGCTGCTTGTCGGGGGCATAGGCGTAGGTTTCAAAACTCAGGCCGAGATAGGCGCTGGCATAGTCGCCGACATTGGTCACCAGTGCATTGAGCAGGTGCAGCGTGGGGCCCTGGAGCATCACGAACAGTACCAGTCCTCCGACCAGCAGCAGGTTCAGTTCCGATAGCCTGCGGATGCCTTTCTCTACGCCGGAGATCACCGAAAGCGTGCCCAGTACGATCACCATGATGATGATCAGAAGCTGCGAGACCAGCCCTTCACCGACACCGAACAGATAGTTCAGACCGTAGTTCATCTGCATCACGCCAATTCCGAGGGCGGTGGCGATGCCGAAGACGGTGGCCAGAACGGCGGTGATGTCCACCGCGTTGCCGATGGGGCCATAGATGCGCTTGCCGAGCAGCGGGAAGAGTGTCGAGCGGATGGCCAGCGGCAGTCGATGGCGATAGCTGAAATAGGCCAGTGCCATGCCCATCACCACGAAGACGCCCCAGCCGGAAATGCCCCAGTGCATGAAGGTCTGCACGATGGCACGGCGCTGCATCTCTTCGCTGGTCCCGGGACCGCCTGGCGGTGTCAGGAAGTGTGAGAGTGGTTCGGAGACCACGAAGAACAGAATGGCGCCACCGATACCTGCCGCGAACAGCATGGCCGACCAGGAAAGCGTCGAGAACTCTGGCCGTGAGTGGTCTGGCCCCAGTCGAATGCGGCCGAAGCGGGACAAGCCGATACCGACCACGAACACGACATAGAGTGTGACGGCCAGCATGTAGTACCAGCCGAAGGTGTTGCCGATCCAGTCCAGGCAATGCTTGAAGAAGGCGGTGGCCTGTTCCGTGAAGCCCATGGCGTAGACCACGAGCAGTACGATGGCGATCAGAGAGTAGCGAAAGACCGCATGATTCAGGTGGCTACCCGAGTCTGTCTGGGGCGCATCATGCGCGACATGATGCGCTGCATCCTTTGGTGTCATGCTCAAGCTCCCGAAGAAAATGAACGAGGTGAGTGAGTTGCCAGCAGCGTGGCTTGGCCATCAGCAGGCAGGGGCTTCGGGGAAGCGTGAACGGCGCTCAAGGTCATCGAGATCAATGGTATTGCGCATGTACTGAGTGCTGGCATCGAATTGTGGGTCGTGATCCCAGGCGGTGGTCTTGCCCCTGGACAGGGCACGTGACACCAGACGCCGACGGCGCTGGCTGGCCAGGACCGCTTCATGGAGTTGCGGCATGTCCCAGCGCTCGGCGACCTCCGCGCGCAGCTCTGCCATGAGCTCGGCATGCAGGGGGGAATCGGCGAGATTCTCCACTTCCAGCGGATCATGAGACAGGTCGTAGAGCTGGTCAGGGTCGGCGGGAGAGTGGATGAACTTGTAGGAGTCGCGACGGATCATGATCAGCGGAGCCACCGCGCCTTCGCCCATGTACTCACCGATGACCTCGTCATGGCCTTCCTTGCCTTCAAGGTGTGGTACGAGGCTGCGGCCATCCAGCGGTGCGGCGTAATCGGGCGGTGTGCCGTAGCCGGCCAGCTCGGCGAAGGTCGGCAGCAGGTCCATGGTCGAGACACAGGCGCTGACCCGCGCGGGGCTGAAGTGGCTGGGGGTATGCACGATCATCGGCACACGGGCGGAATTCTCGAACCAGCTCATCTTGTACCAGAGGCCACGTTCTCCCAGCATGTCGCCGTGATCGCCCGAGAACACGATGATGGTGTTGTCATCCAGCCCCGTCTCTTCCAGCGTCGCCAGAATGGTGCCGATCTGATCGTCCACGTAGCTGATGGCGCCGTAGTAGGCATGCCGGGCATTGCGGATCTGCGCTTCGTTCACCGTACCTTCCTGCATCTGATAGACGTAACGCAGGCGTTCGGAATGCGGGTCACGTGGCGCGGACTGGTAGGTCAGCGTCGGCATGTCGATATCTTCATGCCGGTAGCGGTCCCAGTATTGCTGAGGGATGGCGTATGGATCGTGCGGGTGCGTCAGCGAGACAGTCAGGCAGAAGGGCCGCTCATCGGCGCTGCGTGCCTGATCGTACAGGTAGCGGCGGGCACGGAAGGCGACTTCATCATCGAAGTCCAGCTGGTTGGTGCGCACGGCAGGCCCAGCCTGAATGACCGATGACATGTTGTGATAGTAGGTCGGGCGCTTGTCGAAGTTCTCCCAGTCCACGAACCAGCCATAGTCGGCCGGATAGATATCGGTGGTCAGGCGTTGCTCGAACCCGTGCAGCTGGTCCGGGCCGCAGAAGTGCATCTTGCCGGAGAGAGCAGTCTTGTAGCCGGCATCACGCAGGTAATGAGCGAAGGTCGGAATGTCGGCTGCCAGGTCGGCTGCATTGTCGAAGCCACCGATGCGGGAGGGCAGCTGGCCGGTCATCAGCGTGAAGCGTGACGGAGCACAGAGGGGGCTGTTGCAGTAGGCCGCATCGAAGACGACACCTTGGCTTGCCAGGCGCGAAAGGTGCGGTGTCTTGACCAGCGGATGACCGTAGAAGGGCAGGCAGGAAGCAGTCATCTGGTCTGCCATGAGAAACAGGATATTGGGCTGTCGAGTCATCTTGAGGCCTCTGGCTTATTATTGGATGTGGGACATGTCGCATCGGGGGTTCAATGCACCGAGCGAGTCTCACTGGTGGCCAATGACCTGTAAACTGGCTGTTTTTTAATTCGAGGTATTAGCAGAGTTTATGGCAAACATCGGCCGGCATGTGTCACCCAATCTATTGCGTGTATTTGAGGTGGCGGCTCGTCATCTGGCGTTCACGCGTGCCGCTCAGGAATTGCGCTCCACCCAGTCCGCCGTGAGTCAGCAGATCAAGGCGCTTGAATCTTCGTTGGGCGTCGCGCTCTTTCGGCGGGTGCATCGCGGGGTACGTCTGACAGAGGCCGGTGAGGAGCTGTTCAAGGGTGTGACGGAAGGCTTCGATGTCATCGAGCAGAGCATCAATCATATTCAGCACCCGCAGACCTGTGGCCCGCTCAATCTGCTGACGGACTTTGCCTTCGCCAGTGCCTGGTTGATGCCGCACCTTACGGAATTCCGGCGCCTGAATCCGAGCATTGATGTGCGTTTCATGACCAATCAGGGCGTGTTGGATCACTCAATGCAGGAGATGGATGTCGCCATCCTGTTTCGAGGGGCTGATGACCCCCAGCCACGGCTGTTGCGCGAACGCGTCTTTCCTGTCTGCAGTCCGGCATTCCTGGAGCGGCACGGCCCGATCGAGAGCCTCGAGCAACTCAGCCATTTGCCCCTGCTCACCTTGACGGCGGAACAGGGCCAGGCCTGGATGGATTGGCCGACCTATCTCGCCGCGCAGGGCATTCATGGGGATGGCGGGCAACGCGAACTGACACTGAACAATTACCCTCTGCTATTGCAGGCCGCCGCCGCAGGGCAGGGTATCGCACTTGGCTGGCAGGGCCTGTGTGAAGAAGCGCTGGCATCGGGCGTCCTGATCGCGCTGGAGGAATTTGGGCTGAGTACCGATTGCGGGTACGCATTGATCGACGTAAATCCCGATGAGCACTCTGCGTCCAAACAGGCACTGATGGACTGGATCAAGGTGAGTTTTACAACGCCGGTAGCAGAGGTCTCATGAGAAGTGACGTGGCCCGTGTCGGTATTGATGATTGCTCCAAAGCAGCATGACCCTCTCGGTAAGGCTACAAGCATTTTTGAAACCCGATCATTCGGCCTCGGCGACGGCGATAATGGATGTGTGGGTTACTATGCCCAAGCCTTAAACTCTCCGCCACGCAGCGTGATAGGCTGGTGCTCGGGGCCCCCCCCCCGACAGCAATGCCGGCTGGCCATGCCATTGGCCCAGCTGCTTGCAGGTCAGCTCACTGTCGAGGGCAACCACAATGATGTCGCTTGTCACAGCCACCAGCGATTTGTCATCGCTAAGCAAAACCTAATCATGAATGCTATAGCCCACCATGCTGTCGCCCTTGGCTCGACAGAAGTAGCTGGCGCTGAGGTGAGAGATCAGGTGTTCGGTGAGGCCCAGGACGTGATCAAGTTCCGCATCCGCGTGGATGGAAAACCCAGCCCGAACCTCCCCAGCCATCAACGGCAGGGTACAGCAAGAATCGCTATCCGACTGCCCCAGCATTTCGACTCCGCAAGAGGTAGCGTCATCATGTTGGAAGGGCAACGTCTTTCTCTCGATTGCTGTGCAGGCATAAAGTGTCAGAGGGGCGAAGGAGCGAGGTAATAGCGCTTCTGAGAGAAAGAAAGGGCAACACACGGCTTTCCCGGTCCAAGGGAAGCGCTGACACTGAGGAGCGGGCGCTACAGGCGACGATCTGGAGTGAATTCGACCTCTTCGGCACTCTGGGCCAGCACCAGAAAAGCGGGGTGCTCTGGATTAACGAGATAGTTCGTTTCTCGGGGCGCGACCACACTCGGAACCGCCAGAGCTAGGCTCGACTGTCCCTCAAGCCAGTCGTCACCGATCTCGGCTGTGGAGGGTGGCGCCGGCTCAGCTCGCCAATCTGCTGGCAGAACGTCCTCCGGGAGCTGCATTAGTACCTCCTCCCGGAATGTCACCTCCAGGAGCGCATACTCCTTCAGCAGCTGATTGTCTTCCAGGTGAACCATCACCTCGAGCATGGCCAATGACTCTGTGCTCGCGAGGTACACACAGGCCTTGCCTTTGCTGTTCCAGCGCCCGCCGTACAGCCGAGCCCCTTCCCCATCAAAGGCTGTCTTTAGCCACTTCCGCTTAACGAGCCGATAACCGCGCACCACAGTCATGCAAAGACGCCATGCTCAAGCCGGCCGATCAGATCTAGAACGGCTTCGGCGCCAGCAGTGGTAGCCACCATCTCGACCGGTCGACGGCCCCCCAGCCCACGCACGGGGCTGAGCAACCATTCTTTCGCCTTCGCCTTGTCGCCTTCGAACAGGTCCACCGCGCTCTTGTACACCTCAGCGAAACGGTAAAGCCGATCGCCCTCGGCAGGTTTGAAGTAGCCAGTATCGGCACGACGCTTCAGGGTTGCCGGAGGAATGACCACATACCGTGCCAACTCCTTGCTCTCAAGCCCGGAGGCCTCGGTGAGCTTGGTATAGACTTTGTACGAGATGCCGGCACTCAGCGCTTCATGCAGCTTGGCTCCACGCGAGGGAAGACCCAGAGCCCTCCAGAAGTCGTCCTTCCGAGCGGCTGGTTTTGGGCGATACTCTTTGATAGCGGCTTGCATAGCTCTCTCCCGTGACTTCATCTGATACCTCTTCAGGGTATCAGATGATTCATTTGACAGCATCTCGTATCGTTTGTCGGCTTCCTGAGGTAGTACTGGCCGTAGGCCAAAACCTGAACAGGCATCAGACAGAAGAACACGAACGCCGCCACCAGCCTCGCCAACGCGATATCGACAAGGGTGCCCGAGCGGATATCAATCTTGTTGTTGGTCATCACCCTGTCATTGCTTCCTGAAGTTTGACGCTATCAATCACAGGCTAGCGGGTTTACGGAGAAGGGGTTGGGCGAGGTTCGGGTGTCCATGGCATACGCGCCCCCAGAATGTCCGCGCGCTGGATGATCTCGGGCACGAAGGCTTCCTGACGATGCGCCATGATATGCACGCCGCTGACGCCCTCGATCTCACGCAGCTGCTGGATCATCTCGATGCAGATATCACGGCCCTCCGCCTTCTGATCCCGGGCTCCCTCCAAGCGCTTGAGCACGTCATCCGGGATATGCACGCCGGGAACATGGCGGCGCATCCACTCGGCGGTGCGTGCCGAGGCCAGCGGGCCGACGCCGGGCAGGATGAAGCATTTCTCCAGCAGGCCCAGATCACGGGCACGATGCATGAAGTCCTGAAAGCGCGGCAGGTCGAAGCAGTACTGTGTCTGGATGAACTGGGCGCCGGCGGCAATCTTCTTGGCCAGACGGTGAGGGCGAAACGCGAAGGGCGGGGCGAAGGGGTTGGCGGCTGCGCCGAGAAATACCGGGGGCGCTGAGGTCAGTGCTCGGCCGCTGGCAAAGGCGTGCTTGTCACGCAGCCCGGCGACGATTTCCAGCAGTGACAGGGAGTCGAGGTCGTACACCGGCTTGGCCTCGGGGTGATCCCCGACCTGCACGCCATCTCCGGTCAGGCATAGCAGATTGCGGATGCCCAGTGCCGCAGCGCCCAGCACATCGCCTTGGATGGCGATGCGGTTTCTGTCACGACACGAGATCTGCATCACCGTCTCATGGCCTTCGCGGGCCAGCAGGGCACACATCGCCATGCTCGACATATGGCAGTTGGCGCCCGAGCCATCGGTGGCGTTCATGGCATCCACATGGCCGGCAAACAACTGCGCGCGCGCATTCACCTCCTGTGGATCGGCCGAGTCGGGCGGTGCCAGCTCGGCGGTGACGGCAAACTGACCGCTGCGAAGCACTCTCTCCAGGTGACCTACGTTGCTATCGCGCTCGGTAGGTGGCGGTTGGGTGTTGTCCGGGATAGTGAGTCTGGAGGTCATTTCAGGCTCTCTCGGCGTTCAGCGGCTTGCCGAGCCACGCGCAGCCAGGATGAGGTGCCCTGCAGGCGATGGTCCACCGGCAACTGCACGATCTGGATCGCGTCGTTGTCCTTCATCCGCTGGCTGCCTTCCCAGGCTTCCACCCACACGCAGCGCGTGTCCGGTTCGACTTCACAGTTGCCATTCTGCATGACACCGCCGCAGGGGCCGTTGCGCAGGTGCTTGGGGCAGTTCATTGAGCAGGACATGCCGGTCGAACTCAGAATGCACTGGCCACACATCTGACAGTCAAACAGCAAGCCCTTGCAGGCTTGCTCCAGTCTGGCGACGGGCTTCTCGGCGCGTGCGTAACCGACGGACTTCCACAGCGGCTGCAGTTTGATGATCACCGGCTCGACGGCCTGATAGGTGAGCTCCAGCAATCGCGCGTGACGTGCGGCCCACAGACGAATCGAATACACGCATGCCTCCTGTCAAAACCTGGCGGGGGTAACGCCCTGGGCGTTTCGGAGCGCTATCTTCGCATGGCCGCCACCCGGGCCGACATCCCGTGGGCGACAGCGTCACTATCGAAAGGCGCAGGATAAGGCGCAGGCGACGGGCCATGAAGGACTCATTGTTCGGCGCCGAGGCTTTCAATGATGAAGCTCTCCATGGCCTGCGCCGCCGGCGACAAGCTGGCGCCCTTGCGGCGAATCAGGCCCACTTCGCGACTGACCCGCGGTTCAGCGAGCTCAATGAACCGCAGGCGCTCATATTCCTGCGGAAATGCCAGGCGGGGCAGCGTCGTGACCCCCATCCCGGCGACCAGCGTGGCTGTCAGCGAAATCATGTTGGAGATATACAAGGCATGCATTTCGAGCAGTGACTCGGCCGCCGTGCCCTGCAACAGCCGCGAGGTGCCATTGCCGATCAGGGATTCTGTCTCCAGTGCTTGCCATGTCAGAGTCTGGCGCTCGGCCAGGGGGTGATCGTCACGGCAGACCACGCCGACTTCGTCATGGAACAAGGGATGAAAGAGCAGTTCTTCCTCCAATCCCCACAGGCTGGTGATGCCGATGTCGACCTGACCGCTGATGACCTGCTCGCGGACAAAATCGGCGTTTCCATCGTGGAGGCCGACCTTGATCCCCGGATAGCGACTGACGAACTCGGAGAGCAGTTTCGGCATCAGTCGGCTGGCCACTGACGGCACCACTGCCATGTCCAGTTGGCCTGCCTCCTTGGCGGCGCGCGCCTGTAGTTCCCGGCTCAGACGATCATGCTGATTGATCAGCTCCCGAAAGCGCGGCACGCAGTAGCTGCCATAGGGGGTCAGGGTCGCCTTGGCACCCTTCTCGAACAGTGCCTCCCCTAGGCGGTTTTCCAGCTCGCGGATGGCCATCGACAGGGCTGGCTGCGTGCGATGCAGATAACGAGAGGCAGCGTGAAAACCACCGTGATCCACCACTGCCAGGACATAGCGCAGTGGCGTGATCTTCAGCTCTGCGACCATCGCGTCGATCCTCTTCAAAGTGGTAAGGGAAATTTATCATAGGGTATTTATTATTGATTATCTTTATCCCTCTGGTCCTCCTAGTCTGTTGTCACCGCGTTCAAGGAGGTTCACATGTCACACCACACCACTACCGCCACTCACGCCGCTGCTCACGATCTCTACATCGATGGTCAGTGGGTCGCAGGTCAGGGCAGCATCGCCAATCTCAATCCGTCCGATACCCGTGATGTCATCGGCCAATATGCGCAGGCCAGTGTCGATCAGGTTGCCGATGCCATCCAGGCGGCCAAGCGTGGCCAGGCACAATGGGCCCAGTCGGGTCTCGAGCAACGTTATTCCGTGTTGATGGCCATCGGCGATGAGCTGATCGCACGCAAGGCGGAGTTGGGTGAGCTGTTGGCACGTGAGGAGGGCAAGACCCTGGCGGAGGGAGTGGGTGAGGTACATCGCTCCGGGCAGTTCTTCCATTACTACGGCGCTGAAGTGCTGCGCCAGATTGATGAGCGCGCAGACTCGGTGCGTCCTGGCGTTGAGGTCGAGGTCCGTCGGGAACCCGTCGGTGTCGTCGGTGTGATCAGCCCCTGGAATTTCCCGATGGCGACAGCGGTCTGGAAGATTGCGCCTGCGCTGGCCTTCGGCAACTCGGTCGTCTTCAAGCCGGCCAATCTGGTCCCTGCGAGCGCATGGGCGCTGACCGAAATCATTCATCGCCAGTCACTCCCGGCAGGCACTTTCAATTTGGTGATGGGCCCGGGCAGCAGCATCGGGGATGAACTGATCTCCAGCCCTGACATTCATGCCCTGTCCTTCACCGGCTCTCTGGAAGTGGGACGTCGAGTGGCGGCGGCCACTGCCGCCAATCTGGTCAAGTGCCAGCTGGAAATGGGCTCCAAGAACGCCCTGATCATCGCCGATGATGCCGACATGGAGCTGGCCGTCGAGGCAGCCTTCAATGGTGCCTACTCAGGCACTGGGCAGAAATGCACGGCATCTTCGCGGCTGATCGTGATGGAATCAGTCCATGACGAGTTCGTGGAAAAGCTGACTCAGCGCCTGTCTCAGGTACGCGTCGGCCACGCATTGGAAGAGGGCGTGCACATGGGGCCTGCAGTCGATGCCAAGCAGCTCGAGTCCAACCTGTCCTGGGTACAGCGCGCGCAGCAAGAGGGCGCAACGTTGGTCTGCGGCGGCGAGCGTGTGGAGTGCGCCACCGAGGGCTACTTCATGAGCCCGGCGTTGCTGGTAAATACCAGCAACGACATGGCCATCAATCGCGAGGAGATCTTCGGTCCCATCGCCTGTGTCATCAAGGTGAGCGACGCAGAAGAGGCCATCAATGTGCTCAATGACACACACTTCGGGCTCACGGCGGGCATCATCACCAACTCCCTGAAACTGGCCAGCAGCTTCAAGGCGCGTGCCGAGACCGGCTGCGTGATGGTGAACCTGCCGACTGCAGGAACTGATTACCACGTGCCCTTCGGCGGACGTAAGGCTTCAAGTTTCGGGCCTCGTGAGCAGGGGCGATACGCGCGAGAGTTCTACACCGTCGTGAAGACCTGCTACATCAAGGCGTGAGGAGGCCCCATGTCAAAGACAATGCTGACGATCGATGGCCTGCAGTATTCCAACTGGTCACGCGAGATATTTGAACAGATGCGTGAAGGCGGGCTGGACGCCGTGCATGCCACCCTCGTGTACCACGAGACGACGCGAGAGACGTTGTCGCGTCTTGGCGAGTGGAATCGTCGTTTCGAGGCCTGGCCTGATCTGATCATGCCCGTGCATGTGCCGCAGGACATCGCGGTTGCACAGGCCAGTGGGCGTGTCGGCATCATCCTGGGGGCGCAGAACTGCTCCCCCATCGAGGACGATATCGACATGGTCGAGGTGATGCGTGACCTCGGGTTGATGATCATGCAGCTGACCTACAACAACCAGAGTCTGCTGGCCTGCGGGTGTTATGAGGCGGAAGACAGCGGGATCACACGCTTCGGACGCCAGGTGATCCGTGAGATGAATCGCGTCGGCATGGTCATCGACATGTCACACAGCGCAGAGCGCTCCACGCTCGAGGCGATCGAGATATCCGAGCGCCCCGTGATCATTTCCCATGCCAACCCGGAAAGCTTCCACCCGGCAAAGCGCAACAAATCCGACAAGGTGCTCAAGGCCATCGCGGAGAGTGATGGTCTGCTGGGGTTCTCGGCGTATCCCTTCCACTTGCACAATGGCTCCGACTGTACCCTGACCGAATACTGCGAAATGATCGCCAGAACCGCAGACCTGATGGGCGTCGAGCACCTGGGGATCGGTACCGACCTGTGCCAGAACCAACCGGTGTCTATTCTGGAGTGGATGCGCAATGGCCGCTGGTCCAAGGATATGGATTACGGTGAAGGCAGTGCCAGCAACGCTGACTGGCCGCGCCCGCTGTCCTGGCTACGAGACAGTCGTGACTTCCCCAACCTGATTGCTGGTTTGCGCAAGGTCGGCATGTCCGAGGACGAAGTGGCCGGCATCATGGGCAAGAACTGGGTCGCGCTCCTCGAGCGCGCCGCGACCCGTCAGGAGACCGCGCCTGCCTGATCGCCGTAACGCTATGCCATGGCACCTGTGCCGAGCCAGGAATCCTCAGGGTATCGCTCGGCAACCAACAACCATAATAAATGCCTGCCAATGACGAGAGCTCGTCAGAGGAATGCCACATGACTTCATCTCGCAAGACCACGACGTCCGCCACGTCGGATGCGTTACCGGAAGGTCAGTACCGCTTTGGCGACCCTGTCGTTCTGACCTGCAGCATCGGCTTCATACTGCTGTTCGTCGGCCTGTCCCTGTTTGATCTTGAAGGGGTCGCGCAAGCCATCAGTGCCGGCTTTGCCTGGACCGCCAGAACACTGGGCAGCTACTTCCAGATTCTGTTGCTGCTCACCTTCTTCATTGCCCTGGGGCTGACCGCAACGCCTGCGGCCAGTGCCCGTATCGGTGGCACGCGAACGCCTGAGCTATCCACCTTCAAGTGGGTGTCGATCATCATGTGCACCTTGCTGGCGGGAGGCGGGGTCTTCTTCGCTGCCGGCGAACCGGTGTACCACTTCCTGGTGACGCCACCTGCCTTTGATACCGAGCCGGGCACTGCGAACGCCATCGCGCCTGCACTGGCGCAATCCTTCATGCACTGGGGCTTTCTTGCCTGGGCCATTCTGGGCAGCTTGACTGCCATCGTGCTAGCGCATGCCCATTACGACAAGGGTCAGCCTCTGCAGCCGAGAACGCTGCTGTATCCCGTGTTCGGCGAGAAGATCATGAAGGGTAAGCTGGGCGGGGTGGTGGATGCCATGTGCGTCATCGCCGTGGTGGCAGGAACGGTGGGCCCCATCGGTTTTCTGGCCACCCAGGTCAGCTTCGGCCTGCATGAGCTCTTTGGCGTGACCAATGATTATTCGACGCAGCTGAGCGTGCTGGTAGTGCTCGGGGTGATCTATGTGACCTCGGCCGTGACCGGCATCGACAAGGGCATCCAGATCATGTCGCGCTTCAACGTCTTCCTGGCGCTGGGCGTGGCAGCGGTAATCTTCGTCTTCGGGCCGACCCTGTTCATGGTCAATGCCTTCACCCAGGGCTTTGGCGAGTATCTGAGCTCGTTCTTCACCATGTCGACCATGACGGCACAGAGCGCTCCAGACTGGTGGATGCAGTGGTGGACCGTCTTCTTCTTTGCCTGGTTCCTCGGCTATGGCCCGCTGATGGCGATCTTCGTGGCGCGCATCTCCAAGGGCAGAACCATCCGTCAGATGATCCTGACCGTTGCCGTGCTGGCGCCACTGGCCACCGCTGTCTGGTTCACCCTGCTGGGCGGGGCGGGCATCTTCTATCAGTTCACCGGCGTGATCGACCTCACCGAAGCGCTCAACAACTTCCAGTTCGATGTCGCGACCCTCACCGTGGCGCAGGCATTGCCCGGCGGGACCGCAATGGCAGCTGCCATCCTGACGCTGACCACCATCTTCGTCGCCACCACCGGTGACTCGATGAGCTACGCGATCGCCGTCGTCAGTGCCGGACACGATGACCCCAGCCCGCTGGTGCGTGCCTTCTGGGGCATCAGCATGGCGTTGATGGCTGCGATACTCCTCTATATGGGGGCCGGTCAGATCAGTGCGCTTCAGCAGTTCATCGTCATCACGGCCATCCCTGTCTCGCTGGTGCTGCTGCCCTCATTGTGGACAGGACCTCAATCAGCCTTCGCGATGGCACGTGCGCAGGGAATCACCAGCCAGCGGTCAGCCATGCCGGCCCCGGAAGACGCAGGAGAGCGTTGATATGTCTCGCAATCACCAGGGCGCACGCCTCTCATCCACCGAGCAACGTCTGCGACTGCGGGCACCGGACGATGTGATGCAGCTGGAGCGCCTCGGCAGCCTGCATGCCAGTCGTCTGAGTTTCGTGAGAAGTCTGGTGCGCCAGATGGCACATGAAAAATGGAAGATCACCACGACCCGCTTCGAACTGGATGCCCTCGGTCACGGTGTGGCGATCTACTGCCTGCAGACGCCCAGCAAGCGCTATCACGGCGTCATATTCTCTCAGGCACTTGAGGATTCCGCACGCTCTGACCGCGTCATCGCCGAAGCCTGGGATGTCACCTTCGGCGTAGTGGAGGGTGACGTGGATGATGCGCTTCTTGAGCAGATGGCGGCCAATGTGCCGTTGCAGGAAGCCGGGCGCCAGCATCCCAGACTGCTGGTCCTTTCGCGTGCCAACCGTAGCTTGCGTAACTTCGCAAGCTTCCTGGAGGCACTGAGTGCAGGCCAGCAACCTGATCCTGAATGGCTGACCCGGGTCGGCTATCTGTATCGGACTACGGCCGTCTATGGCAATGGCAAGTTCGGCATCGCGGACTATGACCGTCTCAAGGACAACGCGGATTTCCATCGGCCATTTTCTGCCCAGATGCTGGGCGTCTATCTGCTGCGTCACTTCTCGATCCAGCAGATAGAGCACATGGCCCGTGCCCGGGCTCCCGAGACCGCCGCACCTCTGGCAACCTCATTGAAGCGCTATCTGGGCATCGGCAACTCCACCGGCCTTGGGATGGCACCGTTCCTGATCAATCATCCGCAGCTGGTACAGCGCTGGGTGGAAAGCCGAGAACTGGCGCTTGCCGAGGTGACGGCACAGGTGCCGGGAGAGCAGGAGCGTTCACGTCTGCTGGCACTCCTCAAGCGCGCCGAGACTCATCTGCGCCAGACGGTCACGGACGATCACGAGCAGACCCTGCGCAACCAGGCCACGGTGGCGTCCTTGCCTGAGCTGATGACATGGCTCGAACTCGTGCCGCTGTCGCCGGAGCTCTGGCAGGAGCTGATCGACTGGAGTCACCAGCAGCATGGGCTCGAGGCTCAGGAGCTGGTGAACACTCTGCTGCTGGAGCTGTATCCGAGCATCGTCGACCGCTATGAGGACCTGATGGCCGTGGAGGAAAGCCTGGAGCTGACCCCGGACATGCCGCTGGTTCACCTCAAACAGGTGATCGAAACGCACTACGACTGGGCGTTGCGCGTTGATTTTTCACTCGCCGAGAATCGCCACTGGTTCTGGTATCGCTCGGTTGAGAAGGAGGAGCCCCGTCTGGGAGTCCGCGACAGGGAGGCAGGTGCCGACAAGGAAATGAAACTGGCGATTGCCCCGCGTGTCGCCGATACCCATGCGGCGATCAGTCAGTACCTGGAAGATCACCCTCGTGCCTTGGTGGTGGAATTCCTGATCCATTGCCCGCGTCACAAGGATATCGTTCGCCGCATTCAGAGCATGGCCAGCACGAGTTTCGGCGAGATACGCGCCAATCTGTGGGCGCGCGACATGAAGCCCATGCACCTGTTGCGGACCAAGCTATCGTTCTTCGGTGCCAGTCGTTTCGATCCGAAGTCTGATCGTTGGGTGCGTATCACGCTCTTCCAGGGGGCTCCGCTGGTGGAGGAACTCAACGCCGAGCCGCAGGATCCTGTCGCATTTGATGATTGGAGCTTCCCGCTGGCTCCACAGATTGCGCGCACGGTGCTGTCAGAGATGACCGCCGACCCTCGGCAGGTCAATACCACGACAGTGGGAGGAATGTCATGAAGGTCTCCTACAACGAGCTTCACGGACTGTGTCGCAAGGCCTTTCAGGCGATGGGCTTTGAAGACGGTGACGCCGGTGACGCCGCCGACATGGTGGCCTGGATGCAGCTCTATGAGCTGGAAGGGCTGGCGGCGCTCAATCGCGGACTGCGTTTCTTGCTGGAGGATACCGATGAGCGTCCGCCGGAGATCGTCTATGCCGATGGCGACCTTGCGGTACTCGACAGCCACGGTCACAGCGTATTGAAGAGCTCATCGCTGGCGCTGGAACTCGGCTTCGCCAAGGCACGTGCGCGTGGCCTCGCCGTCATCAAGATCCAGCATTGCCACAATCGGCAGCTGATCATGGGTTATCTGGCGCGCCTTGCGGGGCGCGGCATGAATGTCACCGCCTTCTGGCGCAACGCCCAGGACGTGGACGAGGCGGTCGGCTGCCCCATGATCGAGCAGGTCGTGGGCTTCAGAGCCAACAGCTCGGTCCCCGAGATACGGGTCTATGCCGTGCGTGAAGTGCCAGAAGAAAATGAGCCCAATGATGGCATCACGCTGGTGATGGCCAACCATGTCGACCTGCTGCCATCCCTTCGCTCCGACTATGACGTCGACCTGCTGGCCTGTCATGAAGAGTCGAAGCTGCTCGCCTGTCGCCAACGAGCCATGCAGGAAGGCATCGAGGTGGATGACGAACTCTGGTCACGCCTGAAAGCACTCTCGACACGCCTGCTGGTCGAGGCAACGGAAGATTCTCGCAGTGGTGCCGGCGCCGGTTCCACCGACAACGACTGACCTCTCGCCTCTCAATACGTCCCATCATTCCATGATCCGCCGCTCTTGCGCCGGCGGGTCATGGAGTGCGCCATCGAAAGATTCTCGAGGAATACCCATGGTTCATCCCGTCAAGACCGATCTTTTTGCTTCTCGTGCACCCCTGTCATGGGCGAGTGTCGGCAATGGCATCCTGTTCACTGCCCAGATTCCTATCGATGCCGCCGGCAATGTCGTGGAGGGCGGGATTGCTGCCCAGACCCGCCAGACGCTGGATAATCTGATTCATACCCTGGAATGCGCCGGTGGTGACGCCTCCTCGCTGACTCAGGTGCTGATCTATGTGACTGATCGCGAGCACCTGGCGACAGTGAATAGCCTCTATGCAGATTATGTGCGTGAGCCCTATCCCAACCGGGCTGCCATCATCGTCTCCGGGTTTGCACGCGAAGAGATGCTGGTCGAGATGGTCGCCTATGCCGCACTGGAGGTTGATGTCTAAAGTCGCCGTGATGGGGGGAGGGAGTGACCCGTCACGTTTGCGCCCTGCATTGACTCGTCATTCAGGTCAATCGGTTCACCAAGCCCCCAGACCAACAAGAAAGACGCCGGAGCATTCGCTGCTCCGGCGTCTTTTTGTGTCTACTTGATGTCTTCTTTCGCTGCTTTCAGGGCGTAAGGCCCGCGGCCTGCATGAAGCGACGCAGTGCCAGAGAGACGAGGCCCAGCGCGCTTACGCTGCCTCCCCAGATCAGCACCAGCCAGCCGATCTTGCTGAGCCAGCTGGCCGGGCGCGCGGGCGTCCCGGATGGCTCACCGCCGGGTCTGGCTGTGGGGGTATGCAGTGGTGCTGAGGGTGACTCGTGTGTCGGGGATGTCATGTCAGCACCTCTCAATGGTAGCCATCGGTATGACGGACCTTGCCCTTGAACACGAAGTAGCTCCACGCGGTATACACCAGGATGATCGGCAGGATGAAGAGCGTGCCGACGAGGGCAAAGCCCTGGCTTTGTGGCGGAGAGGCCGCTTCCCAGATCGTCACATGACCGGGAATGATGTCAGGCCACATGCTGATGCCGAAACCGCTGTAGCCCAGGAAGATCAAGGCCAGCACCAGCAGGAAAGGCTGGGCATGATATTCAAAGGCGACGGCGCGGATCAGCGCATAACCAGCCAGCACTACCAGCACTGGCACCGGCAGGAACCAGAACAGCTGCGGCAGCGTGAACCAGCGTTCGGCGATGGCGGGGTGGGCCAGCGGAGTCCACAGACTGACGGCCGCGATCATGATCAATACCCACAGCGTCAGCGGGCGCGTCAGGGCAAACATGCGCGCCTGGAGAATGCCTTCGGTCTTCATGATCAGCCAGGTGCTGCCGAGCAATGCATAGGTGAACAGCAGCGCCACACCGCAGAACAGCGGGAAGGGTGACAGCCAGTCCAGCGAACCGCCGCTGAAGTGAACCCCATCGAAGGCGATGCCCTGGATGTAGCCTCCCAGTGCGACGCCTTGACTGAAGGTAGCCAGCACCGAGCCGCCCACGAAGGCCTTGTCCCACCAGTGGCGACTCGCATCCGAGGCCTTGAAGCGAAATTCGAAGGCGACACCGCGGAAGATGAGGCCGATCAACATGGCGACAAGAGGAATGCTCAGGGCTTCCAGCAAGACGGCGTAGGCCAGCGGGAAGGCCGCGAACAGCCCCGCGCCGCCCAGCACCAGCCATGTCTCGTTGCCATCCCACACGGGCGCCACGGTATTCATCATCACATCGCGGTCCACCTTTTCCTCCACCCACGGGAAGAGAATGCCGATGCCCAGATCAAAGCCGTCCATGATCACGTACATCATCAGGCCGAACAGGATGATGCCCGCCCAGATGACAGAAAGGTCGATACCCATAGCGTTCATCGCTCCGGTCAGTGAGTGGTGCCGTCGAGAGATTCCTCGATGGCCGACAGTGGGCGGGATGGCGTGCGTGGCTTGCCGGGGCCGCCGCTGGGGGCGTGGCTGTCATCACCCTCAGGCCCTTTCTTGATCAGCTTGAAGATGTAGTTGATCCCCGTGCCGAAGACGATGAAGTAGACCGTGACAAAGGCTGTCAGGCTGATGCTGAGGTGAACGGCACTGTGGGCTGAGACGGCATCTTCCGTTCTCATCAAGCCGTAGATCACCCACGGCTGGCGGCCGACTTCGGTGGTGAACCAGCCTGCGAGTATCGCGATCAGCCCGGCCGGCCCCATGGCGACGGCCAGCCTCAGCCAGCGCCGCGAGGTGAAGAGCCTGCCCTTGCGAGCCAGATAGACACCCGAGAGGCCGAGCAGAATCATCGCAAGGCCCAGGCCGACCATCAGGCGGAAGCTCCAGAACACGACGGTCGAATTGGGGCGGTCGGCGGCGGGGAAGTCCTTGAGCGCCGGCACCTGTTTGTCGATGTCATGCATCAACAGCAGGCTGCCGAGGGCCGGAATCTCGAGCGCAAATCGCGTCTCTTCGCGCTGCATGTCGGGCACACCGAACAGGATCAACGGCGTCGGTTCCCCATGGCTGTTGTCCCAATGGCCTTCGATGGCCGCGATCTTGGCCGGTTGATGCTTGAGCGTATTCAGGCCATGCATGTCGCCGACGAAGGCCTGCAGCGGGGCGGTCACCATCAACATCAGCACCGCCATGACGAGCATCTTGCGCACTTCCGGGGTGTCGCGTTTCTTGAGCAGCAACCAGGCGGCGGAGGCAGCGACGAACAGCGAGGTGCTCAGGAAGGAGGCCAGTGCCATGTGGGCCAGGCGATAGGGGAAGGAGGGATTGAAGACGATCGCGAGCCAGTCGACCGGCACGACGATGCCATCGATGACCTCATGCCCCTGAGGGGTCTGCATCCAGCTGTTGGACGACAGGATCCAGAACATCGAGACCAGGGTGCCGAGCGCCACCATGCAGGTCGAGAAGAAGTGCAGGCCGCGGCCGACGCGATTCCAGCCAAACAGCATCACGCCGAGGAAGCCGGCTTCGAGAAAGAAGGCGGTCAGCACTTCATAGGTCAGCAGTGGCCCGGTCACGCTGCCGGCAAAGGCCGAGAAGCCGCTCCAATGCGTGCCGAACTGGTAGGCCATGACCAGTCCTGACACCACACCCATCGCGAAGTTGACCGCGAAAATCTTCGACCAGAAATGATAGAGGTTGCGGTAGACCTGTGTGCCTGTCTTCAACCACATGCCTTCCAGTACCGCCAGATAGCTGGCGAGGCCAATGGTGATGGCCGGGAAGATGATGTGAAACGAGATGGTGAAGGCGAACTGTATCCTGGCCAGGTCGATGGCCTCGGTGCCGAACATGGCAATGTCTCCTGAGTAGGCGGCAAGGGGGACGGCCCTGCCTGAATCTTCGCCGCTACTCTAGGGAGCCGCCGGAAGCCATAACAGGCTCAGTTGTGCGAGAAAAAACCATATCAGTTGCAAGCTGAATCTTGGTAGGTCGTTAAATGCCCGTGAGCCAGTCAGTCGGCCAGCCAGGTGGTATGGCGAGAAGCCAGCAAGGCGAGCCGGTCAGGAGGGCGCACTCTGATTCACGTCAGCACCATGACGGGATCAGATGCTTGTCGTATCGCCCTTGGCGGCAGGCCCCGCCATGGCGGGCTCTGGCGCTTCCTTAAGGGGCACGCGTGCGGCATCAGGGCATGCAATCAAGATGCGCAACAAGCTGCGACATCCAGGCGTGGCAAGCAGCTGTCGCGCGAGTGATATGCGCCGCAAAAGGCTGTTTTCGCCCCCGCGGATGACGAGTGAAGACTGTGTGGCAAGGCGGCCACAAGGGCTGCGGCATTTGCGCGCACTCGTGCGCGCACATACTCAAGGCATTCCTTACATCTCGCACCTCGCACCTCGCATATCGTCTGAGCGGTCCGCGTTTCAGGCTGCCTTGAGCAATTCACCCAATGTCTGCATGGCGCGCTCTGACGCCGCGTCCCATGGGTGGCCGTAGCTCAAGCGAATGCAATGCTTGAAGCCCTGGGTGGCCGAGAAGATAGGCCCCGGCGCCAGGCTGATGCCGTGGGCCAGCGCCTGCTGAAACAGGGCCAGCGAGTCGATGTGCTCGGGAAGCTCGCACCACAGGAAATGACCCCCGTGGGGGTGGGTCACGCGAGTGTCTTCGGGGAAGTAGCGATCAATGGCTGCCAGCATGGCTGTCTGCTGGGTCTCGAGCGCCAGACGTAGCTTGCGCAGGTGGCGGTCGTAGCCGCCATGCTGAAGGTAGTCGGCCAGGGCCACTTGGGCGGGCAGCGATGGCGAGATGGTCGTCATCAGCTTGAGGCGCGAAATCTCCCGGGTATGCCGCCCCGCGGATATCCAGCCCACCCGATAGCCCGGTGCCAGGCACTTGGAGAACGACCCGCAATGCATCACCAGGCCCTCGACATCCAGCGCCTTGACGGGTTGCGGGGGCGACACCTCGGCACGTTGATCGAAATACAGTTCCGCGTAGACATCATCCTCCAGCATCGGCAGCTGATGACGGCAGAGCAGCGCATACAGTTCGGCCTTGCGTGCATCGCTCAGGCTGGCCCCCAGCGGATTCTGCAGATGACTCATGAACCAGCAGGCCTTGATGGGCAGCGTCTCCAGACGATTCTCGAGTACCTCGAGATCAATCCCGTCGCGCGGGTGTACCGGAATTTCCACCGCGCGCAGCTTGAGCCGCTCAAGCACCTGAAGCGTGGCATAGAAGGCCGGCGCCTCGATGGCGACAAGGTCCCCGGGCTGGGTGACACATTGCAGGCCAAGATTGAGCGCCTCCATGGCGCCATTGGTGATCACCAGCTCCTCCGTCGGCAGCTGCATGCCGTTGACCATGTAGCGCTGAGCGATCTGTCGGCACAGGTCAGGATGGCCTGTGGTCATGTCGGAGATCACGGCATGCGATGACAGCTGGCGCAGCCCACGTGTCATGCTGGTCGCAAGCCGAGCGAGCGGAAAGAGCTCCGGGCTCGGGAAGGCAGACCCGAAGGGGACGGTGTCGTTGTCGCGCAGTGAGCCCAGCACTGAGAACACCAGTTCACTGACGGCGACATCGGAAGGGGCTTGCTGCTGCAGGGCGACATGCGGCTCATCGAGTATCCGCGAGGCATTGTCACGCACGAAATACCCCGAGCGCGGCCGCGCGCTGATCAGGCCCTGATTCTCCAGCAGGTAATACGCCTGGAAGACGGTAGAGGGGCTGATGCCATGCGCCTTGCTGGCCTGACGCACCGACGGCACGCGCTCACCCGGTGCGAGAATGCCTGTGCGAATCAGGTTGGAAATCTCGGCGGCAAAGCGTTCATAACGCTTCATGAAAAAGTCCTGATGAGATTGGGCGACACATGTTACTCACTCGATGAGTCCAGGGAGAGCAGACTACCTAAATTCATCCAGCGTCACTATATTGGGCGCGCTCGTTAAGTGGTGTGTTATGCCATGATTCAACTTGTGCAAGGCTTGCAGAGCAGGAGGTTTCTGATGAGACGTGGTGCTGTCTTTATTGCGCGTGGGAGATCCAGGGCGTAATCGCCTGGGTGTACTTACTGGCGCGCCGCATGGCCTGACGATGCAGGTACTCCAGACTATGGGCATAGTGCGTCAATGTCTGCTCCGGTGTGCGGTGGCCGATCCAGATGGCGAGTTGATACAGCAACATGCCACGTTCCCGGCTATCTTCCCCGGCATAGCCCTGAACTCCCTCAAGAAAGCGTTTCAGGGGCGCTTTTTGCAAGCCCCAGGAGCCGTGCTCCTGCAAGTCATCGAGAATGTCTCGATTCTGCGCTGCTTCAAGACGGATCAGCCACCAGCTGACGGCTGCGTGACGTAACGAGTGAAAGTCGATAGCGTTTCCCAGCACATCTCTCATGGTGTCGATCGCCGGGGCGATCAGACCGGCGTGGTTGAAGGCCAGACCGCTGTCACTCGGGCCGAACAGGGCGATGTCAGGGAGGGCTGTCGTGGGGAAGCATCGCCGCCGATAAACCCACCACGCTGCCAACAACTGGATATCTCCGAAGAATGTCAGAAGGTGTAGCGGAAGTACGCGCCGGGCAGCAGGGGTCTTCCCACCGCGAATATAGACGCGGCACTCAATCTCTGGCAATGAACTCAATTGCTCACTCAATGCCTCGCGAATGGTCTCCATCTCATGCAATGCAGGAGGTGAGAACTCTGTGTCAGACAGCGCCGGTGAGGGGGCGGCCGGGGGGTGATCCTCCAACCAGTGCTCGAGTGAGAAGGTCCCCTGAGGACATTCGATGCGAATGTCTTGTAGCGTCAGGGCGCAGACTTCGCTGGCGCGCATACCACCGTGGAAGCTGAGGGCGATGCTGAGCCATTGCATGGTGGCATCAGGCGTTGTATCGGGCTTGGAAAGAAGATGGCCCCGTACCTTTTCCATCTGTCTCAGGGTGGCAAAATGAATTCGTTTAGCGCTGGGAGCTTTACTGTTGCCTGATATCGGCGGCTCGACGTCCAACAATACTCCCATACTGTGCATGAAGCGGATGAGCTGCCCCATATTGCCAAGAAAGCTCTGTGTTGTGCTGGCAGACCAGCCCATATCGTGTGGCACACACCAGTACATTTCCTGGGCGCTGTCGTTATCCCATTCCTGGATATCGATCGACAAGGCGTAGTCCGCCATTGCCATCGGCAGGCTGCGAGACAGATAGGTGTGCAGTGAACTGACGCGTAGCATGCGAGTCACGCGCAGATCATGGAGCCAATAGAGCACCATGGCCGGATAGCTATGGCGGATGCCCATGAGTTTGGTGAGACGCCTACTTGTCTCGAGTAACAGAGCCTCCAGGCGCCCTCTGACCTTCTCGTCGCTTGTCTTGCGCAGATAATCAGAGGAAATGACACCGATCCATTGCTTGATGATACGTCTTGCAGAAGGAAGCCAGTCAATTGACCAGAAAGCTCCGCTAATCAAGCGCTGCCCCGGAGGTTGTGTCAGCACGGTGGGGGGATATGGAGCCTTCGTTTCTGACGCCTCGGCTGCGAAAAGATCCACGGTGCTCATCTTGTCGTCATTCGCCACGGGCTCATGCTGGCGGTCGATGGAATGAGCCGCCATGACGGGGTTAGCAGGAGGGGCCTCCAGCCGAGCGAAGTACGAGTGGGGCTCATAAAGCCCTTGGGCGCTACTGTAGGGAATTGGATAGCGACTGAATTGACTCACCCAATAGCCTGGCAACCCCCCTAGTACTGCGGCATGGGGCAATGCTCTCAACAGGGTCGTTAGTTTTAGTGTCCGGCGTTCCTCGATCGTCAGGGGCAGCGTGGTGACCAGGGACGCCAGCTCCTGTCTCATGCGCTCCTTGATGATGCGAATCCGCTCGGTAATCGAGAGAGGTTCGTCTTCCGGCCTCTCGGCCAGTAACCATTTGTCCTTGGCGGTGGCGGGTTTCTTAGCTCTCAGTGTCTTGAATGCTGTCGCCAGTGTCGACTCCAATGGCAGACGGTAGGCCGTCAGGTGAGACGACATGATCCGTGGTGGGGTCGAGTGAGCAGGGATCCAGACCCACTCATTAGGGGTATTTCGATCACCCTCGAAGTGACGGCGCGTGAGGCAGGCCAATGTGACCAGAATAACTTGTTGCCCCAGCCCTGCACGCACGCCGAGCTCTACGGCAGCGCGTAGCAGGGGAAAGTCAGTGCCGGAACGACGTAGCTCGCGGATGATCGGCAAGACCCTTGCTGTGCTGGCCAGAGCCTTCGCATCCATTGGCAGCACGCTTTTGCGCCTGGCTAGCGTGGGCCACTGTGGCAGCATCGCCAGGACTCCCGGGCTTTGATTGACCTCCTCCAGAAAGTGGCCGATGACGCCGTAGGCTTCGCGACGCCCTATCGGGCGACGATGGTGCACGCTTCTCCACCGCCTCAGTTCCTCGACCATGGCTTCGGCTTGCGTGTGGTTGAGTGCCAGCGTAATGCTCCCGGCCTCTGCTGGTACATCGTTGGCTGGTTGGCGCTTGGCGTGACGCTCGAGCCAATACAGAAGGTGCAGGCTTTGCTGGCGTTGCCTGCCCTTGATTCGATCAAGTCGGCGCTCCTCCCATCGCCGCCAAAGCTCCTGCATGTGGTGGGTTTTCATGAACTTTAGGTGCAAGTCAGGATCGGGCCTGGTCAGTAATCGGGTTACTGGAGCATCCTTTTCACGAGCAATGGAAAATATCCAGTCTCCGCTCATGGCAAATCCTTTAGAGGTAGTACCCTTATCCTCAACTCCTCGGACAAGACCCCCAAGAGGCGTTGCATTTCGGGCGGTAGGCAGATGTTGCTGGCATAGGGGGCGTGGCGTTGCTGGCCGCGTTTGACATGACCCAGCAGCATATCCAGCGTGTTCGCTTGCATTCGACCATCAAGTGTCTGGGCGACGAAATGACGTGGCGCATTATCGGGTAGTGTCAGTAGGGTATCGAGTGCCCTGCGTGATGATGTTGTCAGCTGCGGTGCCTGATGGCATGCACTGATCCAGTCTCGCATGTAGGTCTGTCGGAAAGGCTTTGCTGTCAGATTGAGGCTTGCCCTGCGCCTCGACCACCACATGGCCAGAGCCTCCTCGTTTTCAGGCCATGACAGCCAAGTCTTTCCCTTCCGTGGCCAGTGTTGCCGCCAGGCGGTCTGCCACGCCTCTAGGGTGTCGAGGTTCTGGCAAACTGGGAGAGGTAGCGGGATTACCCGGCTTTCTCTGTAGTGCCCCGAATCCTTGTCAGCGACCCAAAGCAGGCGTCCACGCCGATACATTCGCGTGGTGGGGCCTATCGGGCGCAGTCCTGCTGTCAGCTGAACGGCTAGGAGCGTGTAGCAGCAAAGGGCGCTATTGAGTTCGATCAAGGCCGAGCAGACATCTTGCGAATGACTTTGCGTACGGGCGGCTTTGGGGAAGTCAGAAAGGCCAGCTTGCACCAGATCATACAAGCCCTTCAGTGCCTCTCTGGCCGTATGATGCGTCAGTGTCACGCTCGAGCCCAAGGCCGTGATGGCTTGCGTCTCACTGGGAAGTGCAACCGCTTTCTTCGGTGTTGCGATTCCCCACCATTCAAGCGACGCGTTCATGAGCTGCTGTAGCTCACGCATGGGCATCTTGCGGTAAGCGGCAGGCGCTGCTGTTTTCAGACTGAGTTCCCCGTTAAGCCACTCTGCTTCGATATCCGTCTTCGCCATGCCGAGAATGTGATGCCGCGCGGCTCTGACAACGCGCTGAGCCGTGGGAGTGGTGCCAGTGTCTGACCTCATGTGTTGCACCAGCTGGCGATTGAGCAGCGTCAGAGTCTTTATCAGAGGCTGAGTTGTCGCATCACTCAATTGATTGAGTGATGCCGCGAGGGTGTTCGGTAGTCGTAGAGAGAGTGGTGGACTGCCTGACGGTGCATGAATGACGGGGATGTAGAGTGTCTTGCTTTCAGCAACCCACTGCAGCGGTTGACCACGCGATACCGCCGTAGTGCGGAGCAGCGCTTCCTGCGCTACATCCGTCACACGCATCTGACTGAGACGTACTGGGGCAATACCAGTCGCGAGTACAAGCTGCACCAGCAGTTTGGCATCAGGCGGCAGAGGTAATGCCAGTATTCTGCGGATCTGCCCCTGAGTCGTGGCGAAATTCGACAGACTTCCCAGGCTCTGCGCGATAGAGGTTTGTTGACGCTTGCGAGCGATTACCCTGCAATCTTCCGGCGTCAGCAGGCTGTCCCCCGTGCGATAGAAGGGGGCTTCCTCTTCTTGCTGGTGTGAGATGCTGTCTCGTTCGAGGCTGGCGTCGTCGTCCTCCTCGTCCCCGTCCGGGCGCAGTGGTGCATCGAGTGTCTCAGGTAGTTCAGGGCTGGAGGCAACAGGCGAGAAGTTGTGCTTGAAAGTGTCTTGAAAAAAGACAGAGCGTTGCGGGCTTCGTTTCGTGTAGCGCGCGCGTCGAGTTCCAAGGGCTGGATTACCGGAGAGCAGTTCATAGGCTCGATTCAAGTGGTTATAAAGCTTCGACTTATCGTTCGCCAGCCAGGGCATGCTTTTCCAGGCACTGAGCAACGAGAGACTGGCAGAATGACTCCATACGATCGGGTGCTGCCAACGTGGCAACATGTACCTCAATGCGATGCGTAACGTCGACAGATGTTGGTAATAGATACTGGGATCGACAAGAGGGTCTGAGTGGTAACCCGCCATGTCGCGCAGGGCGAGGCGAATCAATCGCCGATTGTGCTCAATGGGAGACTGCTCGCCATTGTTTGGCAAGAATGCGAGGTAGGGTGTTGAGGCTGTACCGTGGCGTGCAATCTGTGATGCCTGAGTTGCGATATCTGTTCGCACCATGGTGGGGCCGAATTTGTCGGGAAAGGTCAGGTGACTATGTAAGGGATGGCTCTGACGTATTGTCTGTAAAGGGCCCGGCTCAAGTGGGAGAAGTCTCAGGAGCTTGCTGATGAGGTCAAGCAATTCAGGATCGTTCTCATCCTGCGCATGAATCTGAGCGGATATCCAGAGGTCCGCTTGGCTACAGGGGGGGAGGTTGCGCTGAAGAAACGGCCATAAGTGCCTTTCCTCTAAAGCCGACAATACTCGGTCACCCAGTTGATCTGCCCATTGGCGGAGTATTGTCTCGGGGAGCCACGTCTTGCTCTCGGGAGTGTCATGCGTCATGACGAGGAGCTCTCTGTGTCGTCCTGCTGATCGTCAAACAGATCGCCCATCTTCTGTGTGGCCCCCTTAGGCTTGCAAGTCGGTGAGGGGGCGGGATTCGCTGTGTCCGGGGGTGTGCTCAGCGCTTTTTGCCATCGGGGCGGCGTTGTCGGCTTAGACGCTGGGGGAGTGATCGTCGCTGAGGTTGGTGCTTCCTTTTGTGCCTCGTTCTCCCGTTTTGTCGCGGTAGAGGGAGACTCTGACACCACGGGCTCATCGTCGGGGCTACGCTGCCCTTTCGGGCTATGAGCGCGTTGCAGCGTACTCTTGGCCCAGCGTCCTTGGGTCAAGATCATGAGGCTCTTGATATCCAGGGTGGGTTTCGATAACCCGAATACGATGCGAGCCAGTTTCTCTTCCAGTCCAGGCTTTTCGTTGAGCTGCTTGATGAAAGCTCGGGCGTCCATCACGTGTGAGGTATTGAAAAGCTCCTGGGGCAGTACCTCTGACAGGTAGCGCAACACCTCCAGCTCCTCATAGGTGAGGGTTTGCCGGTCCACTTCGAAAACCTGAAGGGAATGGAAGTTCTCGAGAGTGAGCCCATTTAATTGGCGCAAGAGCGTCCCATTGTTGAGCAACTCAGCATGGCCCTGAGCACTGACAAGCACGATGGGTAGGTGCCGGAGCAGAACACGCTTGTGAGATATCGTTGTGCCTTTGCGCGAGGGGCGAAGGTAGATGAGATCGCCAAGGGAGCGTCGTGAACGACTCCGTAACTTGCCTGAGATGACAAACTCAGCCTCAGGTAGTGGGGCGTAGGTATCGGTCATGATCCCTCCTTGGTGTCTTATTAATTACCTCATCCTTATAGTAGGATAAATATCACCTCATTGGTGTCCATGGAAGTGCTACCGTCCTTGGCAGCGATTTTCAGAGTGCGAGCTATCAAAAGATGTCGTTGCCCGGGTCATGCATGTCATCCGCCATGCGAATGTAGCGTTCGAAGGTTTTCTGGTCCCGGTGTCCGCTGATGCGCTTTATCTGTTGGTCGCTCTTCCCGCGGAGATGTGCTTCGGTAATGAAGCCAGCACGAAAGCTGTGGGTCGTGAAGCCTTCCTCTGCTAGACCCGCCCGTATGAGCGCCTGTTTGAGAAGGTTGCTGAAGGTGACGGGATGCATTCTGCCGGCTCCCAGCCCGCCTCCCTGATCAATAGATCGATATAAGGCACCTCGCTGAATACCGCTCCGCTCCAACCAGGTTTCCAGCAGACTCACCGGACAGCAACGACCGCCCGCAGGATTACGGGGAAGCGTCTTTTGCTCGATCCGTCCGCTTTGATTGGTTTTACTGTGGCGCAACGTGATCACGATACCGCCATCACGCCACTCGATATCCTCCCTGTAGAGTGCGACCACCTCACTGGAGCGAAACGCTCCGTAGAAACACAGACAGAACATGCTGGCATTACGTAGATCCCGCGGTGACTCGAGATCCAGCGCATTCAGCAGCTGTTGTAAATGATGGAGTCGCAATGCGGGCGCTTGACGGTGCCGTCCATCACTCTTGCGATGAATCCCCTTCAATACGCCCTTCACTTCCAGGCTCAGGGTGGGAGAGGGCAGCTGCATGTAAACATGCCAGGTGCCCAGCGAGCTGGCATGGCGGGAAATCGTGGCAGGCTTGCGGCCTTTGATATGCAACTCGGCCAGATAATTGGCAACTTGCTGGGCAGTGGCGGGGAGTGAGTAGCCGGCTTTCAAGAAGCCTCGAATATCTGATCGGAATGCCAGAATCGTGTTCTTGGCCATGCTGTCAGACAGCAATCGTCTGGCAGCGCGTGACAATTCCATATCGCCTGTCAGCGCATGGCTATCTTCCATGTCGGACCATGACGACACATCGGTGGGCAGGCCTACGGCCTTCTTCTTAGGCGACATGATTTCCTCCTTGCGATGTGGCTGAGCAGAAGGAAGGAAGACACTTTGAGGGTGTTCGCTTTACACCGAAGAGTGAAGGAATACATGGCAGTGGGATGATCATGAAGTACCTCGATTGGCAGACAGTATCTGACGCCAGTTCGCTGACGTCTCTTGTCCTGCGGAGTCGCTCGCAGTCAACTCGTACGCTATCGAGCTTCGTGAATCTGGGAAGGCGATCTTCAGCGACTCGATGGCCGCAATCCTCCAGTCTATATATCAGGCGCCGCTATTCTCTGAGGAGAGCGAGAAGTGCAAAGGCGGGAAGTATCCCCGGCATGACATATCGCCTGTGATCATTATGTCGCTAGCTAGGAATGCACCAGTAAGCGGCAAGATAAAGACAAAAAAGTCTTTCACCTTGCTATGTAACAGAGCACAGACTACGAAAATTGTGAAAGATCACCGAATTGGTGCGCGATCAAAAAGAAGCTGTGTTGTCATGCGCTTTTTTGGTGCGCTCAGGATGTTTGGTTATCTAACTAAAAGTAGTGACAGCAGTGGAATGTACTAGGCAGGTCGGTGCTATGGCATTGATTGGCATATCGATTGCACTACACGAAGAGGGATAACAAGTACAACAAGACACGAGGGAATGTCGTGAACAAGAAAATCGCTGCCGCAATGCTATCCGCCTGTGTCGGTTTCTCGCTGGCCAATGTCGCTCAGGCAGAAGAGGGGCCGATCAAGGTCGGCATCCTGCATTCACTATCCGGCACCATGGCGATCAGTGAGTCGACACTGAAAGACACCATGTTGATGCTGATCGAGAAGCAGAACGAGAAGGGCGGGCTGCTGGGACGCAAGCTGGAGCCTGTCGTGGTCGACCCGGCCTCCAACTGGCCGCTGTTCGCCGAGAAGGCGCGTGAGCTGCTGGCGCAGGACAAGGTCGACGTGATCTTCGGCAACTGGACATCCGTCTCGCGCAAGTCGGTGCTGCCGGTGGTCGAGGAGCTCAACGGCCTGCTGTTCTATCCGGTGCAGTATGAGGGCGAGGAGTCCTCGGAGAACGTCTTCTACACTGGAGCGGCGCCCAATCAGCAGGCGATTCCGGCAGTGGATTACCTGATGAACGACGTGGGCGTGGAGCGCTGGGTGCTGGCGGGCACGGATTATGTCTATCCGCGTACCACCAACAAGATCCTGGCCGCCTACCTCAAGTCGAAGGGCGTGGCGGACGCGGATGTGATGGTCAATTACACCCCCTTCGGCCATTCCAACTGGCAGTCCATCGTCTCGGATATCAAGTCCTTCGGCAGTGCCGGCAAGAAGACGGCCGTGGTGTCCACCATCAATGGCGATGCCAATGTGCCGTTCTATCGTGAGCTGGCCAACCAGGGCATCAATGCCGAGGACATCCCGGTGGTGGCCTTCTCGGTGGGCGAGCAGGAGCTCTCGGGCATCGATACCGCGCCGCTGGTCGGCCACCTGGCCGCTTGGAACTACTTCATGAGCGTGGACAGCGACACCAACTACGACTTCATCGATGAGTGGATCGATTACACCGGCAAGGAAGATGCGGTCACCAATGACCCGATGGAAGCCCACTACATCGGCTTCAACATGTGGATGGAAGCCGCTCGCAAGGCCGGCAGTGTCGAGGTCGATGCGGTCAAGGATGCCATCATCGGTGTCTCGGTGCCCAACCTGACCGGCGGCTACGCCACCATGATGCCCAACCATCACATCACCAAGCCGGTGCTGATCGGCGAGATCCAGGACAACGGCCAATTCTCCGTCGTCTGGCAGACCCCGTCCACCGTGGCAGGCGATGCCTGGTCGGATTATCTGGAAGGTTCCAAGGACCTGATCAGTGACTGGCGCAAGCCGATGGAATGCGGCAACTACAATGTCGTGACCCATTCCTGTGGGGCTCAACAGAGCGTTGCGACGCAATGATGCGTAGCACGTTCTGAGAGCGAGGCGGCGTGCAGGGGAGCCTGCATGCCGCCTCGTTGAGTGTCAGCTCCGAGGCCGTGATGCCCTCGGAAACTGATGACGCCTTTGCGCGTTCACCATGGATGGCCTTCTTGATGTCTATCTCCTTTGCAACGATGTACCGCGGGTGCTGGCAGTGGATGCTGCTGGTCTGTCTGCTGTCATTCCCCCTGTTTGCTGCTGCCCAGTCCGAGTCTGCGACTGGCCAGTCTGCGCGCCTGTCTGACGGCGCTGCTCAATCCCTGTTGACCCGGCTCGCCGAGGCACGCAACCCGGCCAAGCCAGCCGTGATCGATGAGATCGCGATGAGCGGCGATGCACGTGCACGTGGCTGGCTGGAAGCCTTTTCTGCCAGCAAGCTGGCTCGTCTCAAGGACGCCGAGCGCTTCTTGATCATCGACAACAATCGCGGCCGCGAATGGACCGTCTCCGACGCCCTGTCGGGAGAATCGGCGGGCAAGGTCTCGCGCCGCGACCTCAAGGCACTGCGCAGCAACAACTCGCTGCGCGGGCATATCGATGGCGTGCTCTCGATGATCGACCTGTCTTCTCCGGATGCCGAGGTCAGACTCGCGGCGGCGCGCGGTCTGCGTGGCAGTGTCGACGAGGCCATGGCCGAGCGGCTGCCGAGCCTGATCGAGCAGGAAGGCGATGACGCTATTCGCGCCACGCTCAAGGAAGCGCTCGCCATCCAGCAGCTGGAAGTCACTGGCGACCCCGCGGCACTGGAGACGCTCTCCGGCAGCCTGAACGCCGCCGCGATCGCCGCCATCAATGGCGCCGCGGCGAGTGATGATCCGCAGCTGGCCCAGGCCGCCAAGGTGGCGCTGGCCGGTATCGAGCAGAAGCTCCAGCTCAACAGCGGGCTCGAGACGCTCTACTTCGGCCTATCGCTGGGCTCGGTACTGGTGCTGGCCGCCATCGGGCTTGCCATCACCTTCGGTGTCATGGGCGTGATCAACATGGCGCATGGCGAACTAATCATGCTGGGCGCCTACACCACCTGGGGCATGCAGCAGCTGCTGCCGGGGCAGCCGGGGCTGGCGCTGTTGCTGTCGATTCCGGCGGGCTTTCTGGTCGCGGCGGCGGTGGGAATCGTCATCGAGCGCAGCGTCATCCAGCACCTCAAGGGGCGTCCGCTGGAGACCTTGCTGGCCACCTTCGGCATCAGTCTGATCCTGCAGCAGCTGGTGCGTACCACCATCTCGCCCTTGAATCGCATCGTGGTCACGCCGGAGTGGATGAGTGGCTCGCTGATGATCAACGAGGCGCTGTCACTGACGCTCAATCGCCTCTACATCATCGGCTTCGCACTGTTCGTGTTCGCCGGTCTGATGCTGATCATGCGCCGCACCCGTCTCGGCCTCGAGGTGCGGGCGGTGACCCAGAACCGTGCCATGGCGCGCTCGATGGGCATCAAGGCAACCCGTGTCGACATCATGACCTTCGCGCTGGGCTCCGGCGTTGCCGGCCTGGCCGGGGTCGCGCTCTCCCAGATCACCAACGTCGGGCCGAACCTGGGCCAGAACTACATCATCGATTCCTTCATGGTCGTGGTGTTCGGCGGGGTCGGCAATCTGTGGGGCACGCTGGTGGCCGGCATGTCGCTGGGGCTGCTCAATCAGTTCCTCGAGCCCTGGGCGGGCGCGGTTCTCGCCAAGATCGTGGTACTGGTCTTCATCATCCTGTTCATTCAAAAGCGCCCGCGGGGACTCTTCCCGCAGAAGGGCCGCGCCGCGGAGGGTTGATCCATGCCTGATTCACGTTCCTGGCTGGCGCGCCCCTTCACGGAGCGCTCCACCCAGATCTTCCTCGCGGTGCTGACGCTGTCGGTGCTCGCGATCACGCTGCTGCATGTGCTGCTGCCCGAGGGGCATCTGCTGCATGTCAGCACCTTCACCGTCACTCTGCTGGGCAAGTACCTGTGCTATGCGCTGCTGGCGGTGGCGGTGGATCTTGTCTGGGGCTACCTGGGCATTCTCAGCCTGGGTCACGGCGCCTTCTTCGCGCTGGGCGGTTACGCCATGGGCATGTACCTGATGCGCGAGATCGGTGACCGCGGCGTCTATGGCAATCCGGAACTACCGGACTTCATGGTCTTCCTCAACTGGCAGGAGCTGCCGTGGTTCTGGCAGGGCTTCGACATGCCGGCCTTCGCCTTCCTGATGGTACTGTTGGCGCCGGGGCTGCTGGCGCTGGTGTTCGGCTTCCTCGCCTTCCGCTCCCGCGTCACCGGCGTCTATCTCTCGATCATCACCCAGGCGCTGACCTTCGCCTTGATGCTGGCGTTCTTCCGCAACGAGATGGGCTTCGGTGGCAACAACGGCCTGACCGACTTCAAGGACATTCTCGGCTTCGACCTGCGCACGGATGCGGTGCGCATCGCGCTGTTCATCGCCAGCGCTGTGGCGCTGGGGCTGGGCTATCTGCTGTGTCGTGGCATCGTCGGCTCCAAGCTGGGACGTTTGAGCATCGCCTGTCGCGACGCCGAGGCGCGCACGCGCTTTCTGGGTTACCGCGTCGAACGTGTCCAGCTGTTCATTTTCGTGGTCTCGGCGATGTTGGCCGGGGTCGCGGGTGCGCTGTACGTGCCGCAGGTCGGCATCATCAATCCCGGCGAGTTCTCGCCGCTGTTCTCCATCGAGGTGGTGGTGTGGGTGGCGCTCGGCGGCCGCGCGACGCTCTACGGTGCCGTACTGGGCGCGCTGATCGTCAACTACGCCAAGACGGTGTTCACCGGCATCATGCCGGATGCCTGGCTGTTCGCCCTCGGCGGCCTGTTCGTGCTGGTCACCGTGCTGTTGCCCAAGGGCATCGCCGGCCTGTTCGCTCAGCGTGGCTGGGGAAGGCGTTCGCAGTCGTCCGCGGCGAAGAGCGAATCGGCATCCGGTTCCCGTCCCATCGAGGAGGCCACCGCATGAGCCTGTTGAAAGAGATGGCCACGCGTGACCGCGTGTTCGACTTCCTGACCCCGCGCATCTCGCCGGTGGACGTGACCCACGGGCCGATCCTCTATCTGGAGGATGTCAGTGTCAGCTTCGATGGCTTCAAGGCGATCAATGACCTCAACCTGACCATCGACGATGGCGAGCTGCGCTGCATCATCGGCCCCAACGGCGCGGGCAAGACCACGATGATGGACATCATCACCGGCAAGACGCACCCCGACAGTGGCTCGGTGTGGTTCGGCAGTCGTCACGATCTGCTGCGCATGAGTGAGCCCGAAATCGCCACCCTGGGCATCGGGCGCAAGTTCCAGAAGCCCACCGTCTTCGAGGCGCTCAGCGTGTTCGAGAATCTCGAACTGGCCATGGCCACCGACAAGCGCATCTTTCCGACGCTGGCCGCGCGCATGAGCGGCGAGACCCGCGCCAGGATCGAGGAAGTGCTCGAGACGATTCACCTCAAGGAGTGGCATGCGCGCGAGGCGGGCATCCTGTCCCACGGCCAGAAGCAGTGGCTGGAGATCGGCATGCTGCTGATGCAGAAGCCGCGGCTGCTGCTGGTCGATGAGCCGGTGGCCGGCATGACCGAGCAGGAGATGGAGCGCACCGCGGAGCTGTTGACCAGCCTGGCGGGGCGTCAGTCGGTGGTGGTGGTCGAGCACGACATGGGCTTCGTGCGCTCCATCGCGCGCAAGGTCACGGTGTTGCATCAGGGCGCGGTATTGGCGGAAGGCAGCATGGATGCGGTATCGAGCGACCCGAAAGTCGTCGAGGTCTACCTGGGAGAGAGTGACGGATGACGCAAGCGCTGAACACCAAGGCACCGATGCCGAGCGGCGAGTCGCCGCTGCTGTCCATCGACACGCTCAACCAGTTCTATGGGGAAAGCCACACGCTGTGGGACCTGACGCTGGAGATTCCCGTTGGGCAATGCACCTGCGTGATGGGCCGCAACGGCGTCGGCAAGACCACGCTGATGAAATGCATCATGGGCGAGGAGAGCGTCCGTGACGGCAAGCTTCTGTACCGCGCCGATGGCGATGCCAGTGGCAGCGATTCCGGTCGCGATGCCAGCAGCAACGAGCCACTTGATCTGACGCGGCGCAAGCTCGAGGAGCGCGCCCGCCTGGGGGTCGGCTATGTCCCCCAGGGGCGACAGATCTTCCCGATGATGACGGTGGAAGAGAACCTGCGCACCGGGCTTGCCGTGCGTCGCGATGGCCTGCGCCAGATTCCCGAGCGCATCTATGAGCTGTTCCCCGTGCTCAAGGAGATGCGTCACCGCCGCGGGGGCGACCTCTCTGGCGGCCAGCAGCAACAGCTGGCCATCGGCCGCGCACTGGTGATCGAACCGCGCCTGCTGATCCTCGATGAACCCGGTGAGGGCATCCAGCCCAATATCGTCGCCCAGATCGGCGAGGTCATCCGTCGCCTGATCAAGGAAGACGGCCTGACGGTACTGCTGGTCGAGCAGAAGCTGCCCTTCGCGCGCAAGTACGCCGACCGCTTCGTGATCATGGATCGCGGCCGGCGGGTAGCCGAAGGCGATATCGCGGCGCTGTCCGATGAACTCATCAAGCAGCACCTGACCGTATGACGATCCGATGCGTGATTCCCGCTGACGGCGCGACGGATGCCGTGCGCAGTGAGGCCAATGCCTCCGGCCACCGCTTCGATGACCAGCGCCAGTGGCAGGCCGCGCTGGCGCTGCGGTTCGAGGCGGATGCGCGCGACACCAGTGATGGCGGGCGTGCCATCACCCGCCTGACGCGCAGACGCCATCACGGCCCGCTGCGCGTGCAGCGACCCTTCTACCCCGAAGGCCGCCACGGCTGCTGCCACGTCTATCTGCTGCATCCCCCCGGTGGGCTGGTCAGCGGCGATGCGCTGCAGATCGAGGCCGAGGTGGAGGAGGGCGCGCATGTGCTGTTGACCACGCCGGCGGCGGCCAAGCTCTACAAGGCGGATCGCAATGGCGTGGCCTGGGGCCAGCATACGCACCTCAAGGTCGCCGACGGGGCCACCCTGGAATGGCTACCTCAGGAAACGCTGGCCTTCAATGGCTCGCGCGGCGAGCAGACCACTACCCTCGAGCTTGCCGGCTCTGCGCGCTGTCTGGGCTGGGAAGTGCTGGCACTGGGGCGCCCGGTCGGTGAGCTGCCCTTCGTCAGCGGCCATCTCGAACAACGCTTTCGCCTGACCCGCGACGGCAAGCCAGTGTGGATCGAGCGCCAGTCGCTGGACCCGCTGCATCCGCGCTTCACCGGACGCTGGGGGCAGGGCGGCTGCAGTGTGCAGGCCACGCTGTGGGCGGTCGGACTCGAGGATGAGGCGGCGGCCATCGAGGCGCTGCGTGAGGCGATGCCGGCTTCCCCGCGCTGGGCGGTGACCCGCCGCGAAGGCGTATTGCTGCTGCGCTATCTGGGCCATGAACGCAACGAGGCCTGGGCGCTGTGCCAGCAGGCATGGCAGCTCCTGCGCCCTCTGATGACGGGGCTTGAGGCACAGGTGCCACGTATCTGGCTGACCTGATCTCGAAAGCCCCCACTGAATGACAACCACAAGAGCCACGACATGGAACTGACGCCAAGAGACAAGGACAAGCTGTTGCTGTTCACCGCAGCGCTGCTGGCGGAACGCCGCAAGGCCAAGGGCCTCAAGCTCAACTACCCGGAATCCATCGCCTTGATCAGCGCCGAGATTCTGGAAGGCGCCCGCGAAGGCTTGAGCGTGGCCGAGCTGATGGGGCGCGGCGCGGAGGTGCTGACCCGTGACGACGTGATGGAGGGCATCGCCGAGATGATTCCCGAAGTGCAGGTCGAGGCGACCTTCCCGGACGGCACCAAGCTGGTGACCGTTCACAACCCCATCGTGTGAGGCGATCAATCATGATTCCCGGTGAATACCTGGTGGCTGACGGCGAGATCTCTCTCTGCGAAGACCGTCTGCGCACCACGCTCTCGGTCGGCAATACCGGCGACCGGCCGATCCAGATCGGCTCGCACTATCACTTTGCCGAGGCCAATCCGGCGCTGGTGTTTGATCGTGAGGCCGCCCTCGGGCAGCGCCTGGACATCGCCGCCGGCACGGCGATCCGCTTCGAACCGGGACAGACGCGTGACGTCACGCTGATCCCCTTCGCCGGCAGCCGTCATATCTATGGCTTCCGTGGCGAGGTGATGGGGCAACTCAAGGATGACGGCAGTGTCGAGCGCTGAGCGAGCGACGCCCTTTACCTCAATGCGCCAGGCAATGGCGCTGACAGGCATTCAGTTCGGAGCTCACTTGGCAACGGCAGTTCAGCAACTGCAGCTCAGAAGCGTTGGCTTAAAAGCTGTAGCTCAGGGATCAAGAGGCAACCCATGAAGATAACGCGACAGGCCTATGCCGACATGTACGGCCCGACCACCGGGGACCGCGTGCGTCTGGGCGACACCGCGCTGTGGATCGAGGTGGAGAAGGATTTCACCCATTACGGGGAAGAAGTGAAGTTCGGCGGTGGCAAGGTGATCCGCGATGGCATGGGCCAGAGCCAGCGCGCCGATGACAGCGTGATGGATACCGTGATCACCAATGCGCTGATTCTGGACTGGTGGGGCATCGTCAAGGCGGATGTCGGCCTCAAGGCCGGGCGCATCGCGGCCATCGGCAAGGCGGGCAATCCCGATACCCAGCCCGACGTGGATATCGTGATTGGCCCAGGCACCGAGATCATCGCCGGTGAGGGCAAGATTCTCACCGCCGGTGGTGTCGACCCGCACATCCACTTCATCTGCCCCCAGCAGGTGGAAGAGGCGCTGATGAGCGGCATCACCACCATGCTCGGCGGCGGCACCGGGCCTGCCACCGGCACCAATGCCACCACCTGTACGCCGGGGCCGTGGCATATCGGCAAGATGCTGCAGGCGGTGGATAGCCTGCCGATGAACATCGGCTTTCTCGGCAAGGGCAATGCCTCGCTGCCACAGGGCCTGGAGCAGCAGATCGAGGCCGGCGTGATCGGCCTGAAGCTGCATGAAGACTGGGGCACGTCGCCGGCCTCCATCGACAACTGTCTGACCGTCGCCGATGCCTATGACGTGCAGGTGGCGATCCATACCGACACCCTGAACGAGTCGGGCTTCGTCGAGGACACCCTGGCAGCCTTCAAGGACCGCTGCATCCACACCTTCCACACCGAAGGCGCCGGTGGCGGCCATGCCCCGGATATCATCACCGCCTGCTCGCGGCCCAACGTGCTGCCGTCCTCCACCAACCCGACGCGTCCCTACACCGTCAACACGGTGGATGAGCACCTCGACATGCTGATGGTCTGCCACCACCTGGACCCGAGTATCCCCGAGGACGTCGCCTTCGCCGATTCGCGCATTCGCCGCGAGACCATCGCCGCCGAGGACATCCTGCATGACCTGGGTGTCATCTCGATGATGTCCTCGGATTCCCAGGCGATGGGCCGCGTGGGCGAGGTGATCTGCCGTACCTGGCAGACGGCGCACAAGATGCGCGAACAGCGCGGCCTGCTGGCAGAGGACAGCGAGCGCGGCACCGACAACTTCCGCGCGCGTCGCTATATCGCCAAGTACACCATCAACTCGGCCATCACCCATGGCATCGCCCATGAGGTCGGCTCCATCGAGGTCGGCAAGCTGGCGGACCTTGTGCTGTGGTCGCCGGCGTTCTTCGGCGTCAAACCGGCCTGCATCCTCAAGGGCGGCATGATTGCTGCCGCACCCATGGGCGACCCGAATGCCTCGATTCCTACACCGCAACCGGTGCATTACCGCCCGATGTTCGGCGCCTTCGGCAAGGCGGCCAGCGCCACGCGCTTGACCTTCGTCTCCCAGGCGGCACTCAAGGCGGGTGTTGGGGAAGCGCTCGGGCTCGACAGCCCGCTGTCCGCCTGCCGCGACGTACGTCAGGTGCGCAAGTGCGACATGAAACTCAATGACGCCTGCCCGGAGCTCAAGGTTGACCCCGAGACCTACGAAGTCTTCGCCGACGGTGAGCTGCTGACCTGTGAGCCTGCTAGCGAGCTGCCGCTGGCCCAGCGCTATCACCTGTTCTGAAGGCCTGTTTCAAGTGCCTGTTCTGACTCCCTATTCGAGATCGACGCCATGATGGAATTGATACATCGCCTGCCAGACGCCAGTGGTTCAGGCTCCCCAGCGAGCACTCACACCGACGCCGAGCCTCTCGACACCCTGACCCTGCCGCTGGAGCTGCGCATCCGCGGTCGTCTGCGAGCCACCACGGACGGCGGACGCGAGGTCGGCCTGTTTCTGGATCGCGGACCGGTACTGCGTGACGGCGATCGGCTGGCCTCGCGCGAGGGTGAGGTGATCCGCATCCGCGCCGCGGATGAGCCGGTAGTGACTGCCCACATCGCCGCCGGGCGCCCGATGGCCGCGCTCTGCTATCACCTGGGCAATCGCCATGTGCAGCTCGCCATCGGCATGCAGACGCCTGACGCTGGCAGTAGTGAAGGAAAGTCCGAAGCAAAGGGCGAAGCAGAGAGCTCAACCGGCTGGGTGCGCTTCCCGCCGGATCACGTGCTGGAAGAACTGGCCGAGCGCCTCGGCGCGACCCTCACCCATCACGAGGCGCCTTTTGACCCTGAGCCGGGTGCCTATGCCCAGGCGGGGCAGGGGCATGCTCATTCTCACGGCCACTCACATGCTCACGACCATGCCCATGCCCATGAGCACAGCCACGGCCATTCTCACAACCACGCCCATGAGCACACGCATGAGCACTGATTCTATGGCGGGCCTGCCGGCGCAGGAGGATCTGGCGCTATTGGGGCTGTTGCAGCTGGTGAGTCCGGCCTTGCCCATCGGCGCCTTTGCCTGGTCTCAAGGGCTGGAGAGTGCCTTCGAGCTTGGCTGGGTCACTCAGGAGCAGGAGCTTGGCGAGTGGATCGACGGCGTGCTGGAAGACGGGCTTGGCCGTTGCGAACTGCCACTGTTGGTGCGTCTGCAGCAGGCGTGGGCCGTGGGGGATGCACCGGCGCTCGACGAGTGGGATGGCTGGCTCAAGGCGACGCGCGAAACCGCCGAACTCAGCGATGAGGACGCGCGTCTCGGGGCGGCGCTGCTGCGCCTGCTCAGAAGTCTCGAGCTCGAACCGCCAAGCGCGCTGATGCCGCAGTCACCCGGCTATGTGACGGTGTTTGCCTGGGTGGCGCATCAACGTGGAGTGCCGCCGCGTCAGGCCTTGATCGGCTTCGCCTGGGCCTGGCTCGAGAATCAGCTGGCGGTGGCCTGCAAGGCCATGCCGCTGGGACATACCGCCGCCCAACGTCTGACCGAGCAGCTGCGCCCCCGTGTGGTTGAGGTCGTCGCGCAGGCGCTTGCGCGTCTGGATGGTGAGCTTGGCCCGATATTGCCGGGGCTGGCACTCGCCTCCGCTCAGCACGAAACCCAATATTCCCGTCTGTTCAGGAGTTGAGCCAAGGCCGCCTGTCTTGAGGCGGCGGCGCCTGAACCGACCGACATGAACGTCTGATATCTCACGAGAAAGGAAGCTGCCATGAAGCATTGTCTACGCGTAGGAGTGGGTGGGCCGGTGGGCTCCGGCAAGACGGCGCTGCTGCGCCAGCTGTGTCTGGCCCTGCGCGATCATTACGACATCGGGGTGGTCACCAATGACATCTACACCCGCGAAGATGCCGATTTCCTGCTGCGACATGAAGCACTGGGCGCGGACCGTATCCTCGGGGTCGAGACCGGCGGCTGCCCGCATACCGCGATTCGCGAGGATGCCTCGATGAATCTGGCGGCCATCGATGATCTGCAGGCGCGTCACCCGGATATGGAGCTGGTGCTGGTGGAATCCGGCGGCGACAACCTGTCCGCGACCTTCAGCCCCGAGCTTTCCGATCTTACCCTCTATGTGATCGATGTCTCGGCAGGCGACAAGATTCCGCGCAAGGGCGGTCCGGGCATCACCAAGTCGGATCTTCTGATCATCAACAAGATCGACATCGCCGAGCAGGTGCATGCCTCCCTCGAAGTGATGGATCGCGATTCGCGCAAGATGCGCGGTGAGCGGCCCTTCGTGTTCGCCAATCTGTATGACGGTGTCGGGCTGGAAGAGATCATCGCCTTCATTCTGGATCGCGGCATGTTGCCGGAGCGTCGCCCGCAAAAGCTGGCGGCACAGGCCTGACGGCGCAGCGTTTTCTACCACTTGTCTACGAGCCATTGTCTCCCGGCATTCGCCTCACCACGGGTGTCGGGGGATTTATCATCATCTTGTTCAGGAATGACACATGAAGCGTTCTCACTCCGCACTGCTTGCCACCTCGCTGCTGCTGGTGGCGACCTCGGCTTTCGCCCACCCCGGCCATGATGCCCAGGGACTGATGGCGGGCCTGTCGCATCCCTTCACCGGGCTGGACCACCTGCTGGCCATGCTGGCCATCGGCATCTGGAGTGCGCGTCAGTCGCGGGCCTTGACGCTTGCCACGCCGCTGTTAATGGTCGTCGGCATGCTGGCGGGGGCGGGCATCGCGCTGCTCAGCGGTGGTCAGGCGCTGCATGCGCTGATCGCCGAGCAGGGCATTCTGCTCTCGGTGCTGGCCTCTGGCGCGCTGGTAGCGCTGCTGCTGCGTCTGCCGACCCTGGCTGGTGCCGTCATGGTTACCGGCTTCATGGCCTGCCACGGTTTCGCCCATGCGCTGGAAATGCCGGCGGCTGGCAGCGCCTCGGGCTACATGGCGGGCTTCGTGGTCGCAACTCTGGCCCTGGCGTTGCTGGGCCGTGCAATCGGCCAGCGCCTGATGGGCGTGCCCGCCATCGCTTCACGTCTGGTGGGTGGGGCGGTGATGGCCTCTGCCGTGATCATGGCGGTCTAGGAAGATTTCAGGTTGAGGGAATTCATGACGATGACATGAACTCTCGCATTGGATTCATTGCGCTATCGACGCCCCGCTGACCTGTCAGCGGGGCGTTTTTTGTCTTCTATAGGCAGGGGGTAAGGGATTGCCTTGTAGAAATGTTATAACGTATCATTTTGGGGTCGAGTGGATGATGGCGCATTCCTCGACCTGCCGCGCAATCGTGCTTGCTGATGCAAGGGCTCTGACAAGGGCTCTGTGAGACAAGCCCTCATGGGCGTCATGCAGCACCTGATTCGGCGTGATGCCCCCTCACGAATTCAAGGCAATGACTGATGACAACTCTGCAATCGACTTCCTCTCCTGACAGGCCCGCTTCACTGCCTCCGGCCCTGCCAGTGACCGTGCTGTCCGGCTTTCTGGGCGCCGGCAAGACGACGCTGCTCAATCACATCCTTGCCAACCGCGAAGGGCGTCGGGTGGCGGTGATCGTCAATGACATGAGCGAGGTCAACATCGATGCTGCCATGGTGCGTGGCGCGCCCGGTGCGGACAACGAGGTGACGCTCAATCGTGCCGAGGAGCAGCTGGTCGAGATGAGTAACGGCTGCATCTGCTGCACGCTGCGTGAGGACCTGCTCATCGAGGTACGGCGACTGGCCGAGGAAGGGCGCTTCGATTGCCTGGTGATCGAATCCACCGGCATTTCCGAGCCGCTACCGGTGGCGGAAACCTTCACCTTCGAGGACGAGGACGGTCAGTGCCTCTCCAGTGTCGCGCGTCTCGACACCATGGTCACCGTCGTGGATGGCGCCAACTTCCTGACCCAGTATCGCGAAGCGCAGTCACTGGCCGAAGCGGGTGAAAGCCTCGGCGAAGACGATGAGCGCAATGTCGCGGATCTGCTGGTCGATCAGATCGAATTCTGTGATGTGTTGTTGATAAGCAAGACGGATTTGCTCGATGCCTCACAGCTTGCCGAGCTGAGCGCGGTGCTGCGCTCGCTCAACCCGGAGGCCGAGATTCTGCCCATGACGAAGGGTGCCGTGCCGCTTTCCAAGGTGCTGGACACTGGCCGCTTCAGTTTCGATCGCGCGCAACAGGCACCGGGCTGGCTGAAGGAGATGCGCGGCGAGCACGTGCCGGAGACCGAGGAATATGGCATCTCTAGCTTCTCCTACCATGCGCGCGTGCCGTTCCATCCCGAGAAATTCCACCAGTTGCTCCACGGAGACTGGTTCGGCGGCAAGCTGCTGCGCTCCAAGGGCTTCTTCTGGCTGGCCACGCGGCCGCAGTTTGCCGGGCAGTGGAACCAGGCCGGCGGCATCGCGCACTACGGGTTCGGCGGCATGTTCTGGAAGGCAGTCCCGGAGGTCGAATGGCCAGAAGACCCCGAGTACCTGGAGTCGATCCGAGAAAAGTGGCAGGAGCCGTTCGGTGACATGCGCCAGGAGCTGGTATTCATCGGTCAGAACCTGGATGAAGCCCGTATCCGCCAGGCGCTGGATGAGTGCCAGCTCGATGACGCCACGCTGCTGGCGGGCAAGGAAGCCTGGCGTGACCTGCCAGACCCGTTCCCCGCCTGGGAATGAGCGACGGCGCATGAGTCTCTGAACTGCTGACACTCGCCAGACACCCCGCTGATCCGCGATCAGTGGGGTGTCTTCATTGCTGGCGCGTCTTTGGCGCTCCTGATCGGTACTGTTGTGCTGATCAAGTAGGCAGGGGCCGTCACTTTCCTCGAGCAGACGCTTCGCTGCCGGTCTGTGCGACAAGGCGTGAGATGCGTGCCGCTGCAGTGCTCAGGGCAAACAGCAGGGTGGCGAGGCACACGATGGTGGGGCCGGTGGGGGTATCCAGCCAGTAAGCTGCTTGCAGCCCGCCGGTGGTGGAGACTCCGCCGATGATAGCGGCGGCGATCGCCATCAGTTCCGGGGTGTGACAGAAGCGGCGCGCCGTGGCCGCCGGGATGATCAGCAGTGCGGTGATCAACAGCGCACCGACCACCTTCAATGCAACCGCGACCACCACGGCCAGCGACAGTGTCAGCACCAGCTGCTCGCGTCGCGGGTTGATGCCGCTGGCACGCGCCAGGTCCTCATTCAGGGTGGCAGTGAGCAGCGCCGACCAGCGCCAGTAGATGAGGCCGATGACCAACACGCCACCTGCGGCGATGATTGCGAGGTCTGTCTTGCTGACCGCCAGGATATCGCCGAACAGATAGGCCATCAGGTCAATGCGTACGCCGGGCAGGAAGGAGACGGCCACCAGGCCGAAGGCGAGTGCGGAGTGCGCCATCACGCCAAGCAGGGTGTCCATGGCGTAGCCGCGTCCGCTGAGCAGCGTGACCAGTGTCGCCATGATCAGCGAGACGACGAGCACGCCGGCCAGAATCGAGGTGGACATCAAGAGCGACAGCGCCACGCCGAGGATCGCGGCATGGGCCGTGGCGTCGCCGAAATAGGCCATGCGTCGCCAGACGACGAAACAGCCCAGCGGCGCTGCCGCAAGCGCCACTAATATCCCGGCCAGGGCGGCGCGGAGCATGAAGTCATCCAGTATCAGTCCCTCCAACATCAGTGACATCCCTCTGCGTTCGGTGCAATGAGCTGGAGCGCTGGTTCTCGGCTCTGCGTTGTTTGCTTGAGCACAGGCTTGGCTGCAGGCGCGGGTGCAGGTGCAGGTGTAGGTCCGGATGAGGGCCGACAGGTGGGCGCAGCGTCAGCGGGCGAGTGGGTGCGAGAGTCAGAGTGATCGTGAGACTGAGCAGGAGAGTGATCGTGTGAATGCTCATGGCGATAGAAGGCCAGGGCATCAGCGGTATCGAGCCCGAACAGATCCTGGTAGGCCGGTGAGGTCATGACACGCTCAGGCGTGCCCTGACAGCAGACGTGGCCATGCAGGCAGACGACACGGTCGGAGGCGCGCATCACCACATGCAGCTCGTGACTGACCATCAGTACCCCGCAGCCGAGGGTGTGGCGGACGCGATCGATCTGACGGTAGAAGTCCGCGATGCCACGGTGATCCAGCCCTTGGGTTGCCTCATCGAGCAGCAATATATCGGGCGAATCCATCAGGGCACGGGCCAGCAGAATACGCTGGAATTGTCCCCCCGAGAGGTCGGCGATCTGCTGTTGCTCGACGCCGGGGATGCCGGCCTGCGCCAGGGCATTTGCCACCGCCGCGCGCGAATGGCGATGGGGCAGATTCAGGAAACGCACCACCGTCATCGGCAGTGTCGGGTCCAGGCTCAGGCGCTGGGGGACGTAGCCGATTCTGCAGCCTTGTTGACGATGTATCCGCCCGCTCGTCGGGGACACCGCCCCGATGATGCTGCGAAGCAACGTGGACTTGCCTGAGCCATTGGGGCCTACCAGGGTAACGATTTCGCCGCGCTCAACCTCGAGATCGATCGCATCGAGGATACGATGCCTGCCGAGCGTGACACACAGATTTTTGATCGATAACAGCGACATGGGGACCTCTTGGCGCTGAAGAGTTGACGGGGCAGTAACAATTAATGTTATGTTATAACATATTGGGTCTGGTCATTGCAGCCTTCGATCTTCCTTCCGCGATATCGCCTCTATTGGAGAACCGCCATGCGCCATCGGTTACTGCCTTCCCTCTCTCTGCCCCTGATGCTGGCACCTGCCGTGGCAGTGGCCGAGGTGCCATCGGTCGCGGTGGACATCCCCCCGGTGCACTCACTGGTGGCACGTGTCATGGGGGAGCTGGGCAGCCCCGATCTGGTCATCCAGTCAGGCGCTTCACCGCATGGCTATTCCATGCGTCCCTCCGAGGCCAGGGCACTGTCCGATGCGGATGTGGTGTTCTTCGTCAGTGATGAGCTGACGCCCTGGCTTGCCAAGGCGCGTGCGTCGCTGGCCGCGGATGCCGATGCCGTCGAGTTGATGGAGGTGCCGGGCACCCTGCACTTGACCTATCGTTCGGGCCCCACCTTCGAGGCACATCATCACGCTGATGAAGCCTCTTCCGCGCATGGCGAAGAGCACGACGAGCATGGTGGCCACGAAGCCCATGCGGATCACGACGAGCATCACGGCGACCATGACGAGCATCACGATGGCGATCACGAAGCCCATGCAGATCACGACGAGCATCACGACGAGCATGGTCATGACGGCGAGAATCCCCATGGCTGGCTGGACCCGGTGAATGCTCACACCTGGCTGGGCGCCATTGCGGAGTCACTGGCAGCACAGGACCCGGAGCACGCGGCGACCTATCGCAGCAATGCCCAGGCGGGGCAGCAGGAGCTCGAGGCGCTGACCGAATCACTGTCAGCGCGTCTGGCTCAGGTGCAGGGCACTCGCTACATTGTCTTCCATGATGCCTATCAGTACTTCGAGCACCGCTTCGACGTGCCGGCGTCTGGTGCCATCTCGCTGGGCGACGCCTCCACCCCCAGCCCGGCCCGCGTCAAGGAGATCCAGGCGCGCGTGAAGCAGGACGACATCCAGTGCGTCTTCCGAGAGCCACAGTACAACCCGGCGTTGATCGAGAGCGTCTTCGAGGGAACCGGTGTCAAGACCTCCATCGTCTTCGAGCCGCTGGGTGTGGGACTGCCGCTGGGCGAGACGCTGTATCCGCAGCTGATCGAGCGCCTGGGACAGGGCATCCTGCGGTGTGCCGACGCCTGATCGCTCCGTGACAAATCGACGGGGGCGCTGTCGGCCCCCGTCTTTCCTCAAGAGCCTCATCCTCAAGGGAGAGCCACCGCATGCCCCACCCGACATCGCCACTGCTGAGTGAGCGTGACGCAGAGTTCTGCATCAATGCCGCGACGCGCACGCTGGAGCGCTGGGCGATTGCCGTCACTCGCGGGGAGAAGGAGACGCTTCTCTCGCTGTATGCAGAGGACGCGATTCTGGTGCCGACGGTCGCCGATGATGTGCGTGAGAATCGCCAGCAACGACAGGCCTACTTCGATGGCTTTCTCGCCAATGAAGCGCTGGCCTGCGAGTTGGGGGAGTACTCACCCCGAGTCAGTCGCAAGCTGGGTACCGTCGTGATTGGAGGGCACTACACCTTCGAATATCGCGTCGCTGACGAGACGGTCACGATTCCGGCCCGTTTTCTGTTCACCTTCGAGGAGATTCTCGGCGAGTGGAAGATTACCGGCCATCATTCCTCACGACTGGCGGGATGATCCTGCGCTGACGACGAGCCGTCCGCGCTCTGCTCTTCATTTCTTCTGACACACCCCACACTTAGGCTGAGCTTAGTGCCGCCTTCCTGCATCCTGAGGGAGGCGGTCACTGACGAGGGCCGCTTTGGATATCTGACGAATGACCGCAATACTCCCCGACGTTTCCCTGACCGAGCGCTCGCGCTCCTTGAGTCCCCTGGAATGGGTGGGCATGCAGGGGATCGATCTGCCTGTACTCATCGAGGAGGGCGATTATCGCCGTGAATTGCATGCCCACGTGGATGCGCAGGTCGACCTGCCGATGCCGCATACCAAGGGTATTCACATGTCGCGCCTTTACCGCCTGCTGGATGGGCTGGCGGAGGGCGAGCCACTGACCCCGGGCAATCTGCAGGACGTGCTCGCCGCGATGGTGGCAAGCCATCACGACTGCGCCTCGCGCAATGCACGCGTCAGGCTGGAATTCGCGCTGTTGGTGAAACGTCCGGCGCTAGTCACACCGCAACTCTCAGGATGGAAGTCCTATCCCGTCACGCTGGAGGCCAGCCTGCACGAGGACAGGTTCACACTGCAGGCCAGTGTCACGGTGGGGTATTCCTCCACCTGTCCGTGCTCGGCGGCCCTGTCGCGCCAGCTGATCGAGCAGGCATTCCTGGCGGCTCATCGCAATGACACCACGCTGACGCCTGCGCAGGTCGCCGAGTGGCTCACCCACAACGCTACTCTGGCCACGCCCCACAGCCAGCGTAGCGAGGCGCAGGTCCAGGTCGAGCTGAAGCCCGCTGCGCGGGATTTGGGGTTGATCGCACTGATCGATGCCATCGAACAGGCCGTGGCCACGCCGGTCCAGACGGCCGTGAAACGCGCTGATGAGCAGGCCTTCGCGGCGCTCAATGGTCAGAATCTGATGTTCGTCGAAGACGCTGCACGCAGGTTGATCAATGGCCTGGCGATCTCAGACGGCGAGGCGCATGTGCATGTACGGCATATCGAAAGCCTTCACCCGCACGACGCCGTGGCCTGGGGTCGCCGTGACTAAGTGAAGTCCAGCCTGGTTCTTCAGCTTCGTTCTTTAGTTACGCCCTATTTCGAGGCGTTGACGTCTTTGATCCGCATGCACGCCCCGCCGAGAAAATCGGCGGGGCTTTTGGTTTTGCAGGGCTAAAAAACCTCCAGACACCGCTGCTAACGATAGCAGACGGGCGATGTCGGTATGTGGTTTGCCATCCAGTCCAGATGAGGCTGTGGAAGGGGGATTGTTGCGTGTTTCGCTAGACAAAGGTCTATTTCTGCGGCGATGTGATTGACCGATGCGGCAGTGGACGACTAAGTTTTGCTTCATCTGGTATGGTTTGCAGTCCACTTGAGGGAGTGGAATTTGAACGTGACGCACGTGAGTCAGTCTCGCCAACACAGACTCAGGTCCGGAGCGATCAAATGGCAAGCCAGGCCCGATACGTCCATATCCAGAATCATAACAATCAAAGGGATTCGACAATGAAGCGAGCCATGCTTGCCGCCACGCTGTTAGCCGCCGCCTTGGGTACCACCACCGCGCATGCCGAGAAGATCGTGTTTGCCATCGGCGGTAGCCCCAACAGTCTGCAAGGTCTGACTGCACAACATTTCGCCGATAGTCTGCAGGCTCGACTCGGGGATGAGCATCAGGTCGAGTACTACCACAGCGGTCAGCTGGGCGATGAGCGCCAGCTGATCCAGAAGCTGCGCCTCGGCACGGTCGATCTGGCCGCGATTTCCTCGGTGATGTCGTCCGTCTCGCCAAGTTTTGCGCTGTTTGACATGCCGTTCATGGTCAAGGATCGCGAGCACCTCAAGCGCATCGATGACGAGATCGTGATGACTGACCTGGCCGAGGATGCCAAGGCAAAGGGCCTCAAACTGGTCTCCACCTGGGAGAACGGCTTCCGCCAGATCACCAACAATGAACATCCCGTGGTGGAGCCGGAAGACCTGGACGGGCTGAAGCTGCGCACCCCGCAGAGCGAATGGCGTACCGGCATGTTCACGGCGTGGGGCGCCAATCCGACACCGATGGCCTTCTCGGAAGTCTTCGTGGCACTCCAGACCGGGGTGGTCGACGGCCAGGAGAACCCGCTTTCCAACATCGATGGTGCCAAGTTCCAGGAGGTCCAGAAGTACCTGTCACTCTCCAATCATGTCTATTCGCCCATCTGGCTGACCAGCAGTCAGGCCGGCTGGGGCAAGATGCCCGAGGACGTGAAGGCCGCGATTGCCGAGGTGTCCGCCGAGACCCAGAGCTGGGCCTTCGCCAAGGGTGCAGAACTGGATGACAAGCTGCTGGCGAGCCTCAAGGCGGGCGGCATGGCCGTCAATGAGGTGGATCGGGATGCCTTCGTCACCGCGAGTGCGCCGGTCTATCAGGCGTTCTCCGACAAGGTCGACGGTGGCCAGGCGATGGTTGACCGGGCCATGGCACTGGCCAAGGAGTAAGTCATGAGCTCGCATTCCCATGCGGCCAAGGCAACCTTCCCCACCGAGAGTGGGGAAGGACTGACGGCCACGACTGACGTGACTCTGCTGGACAGAGTCAACCAGGTGGTGGAACGCTGCCTGGAAGTGTTCACCGTCGGGTTACTGCTCTCGCTGACGGTGATCGTGCTGGCGGCGGTGGCCTTGCGTACCTTCGGTGGCTCCTTGCCCTGGTATGACGAGGTCGCCTCGATCAATCTGGCTTGGCTCAGCTTCTATGGTGCTGGTCTGGCGGCTCTGAAGCGTTCCCACATGGGCTTCCCTGGTCTGATCACCAAGGCGCCCATCGCACTGCGCAGTACGCTGTTCATTACCTCTGAGCTAATCGTGATCGGTTTCTTTGCCGTGGTGGGCTGGTTCGGCTATCAGGTGCTGGACGTGCTGGCCTGGGACTCCCTCATCGCCTTGCCGACCATCGGTCTAGACGTCACCCAGTCGGTGATTCCGATCAGTGCGGCGCTCTTCATTCTGTGTGAACTGCTGAGTCTGCCTCATGCCTGGCGCAAGATGTGTGCAGGCGTCAACAGTGAAGAGGAAGAGATCGCGGAAGCCATCCGTCTGGCCGAGCAAGACCTCAAGGAGCACCGTTCATGACGCTACTGATCATTATCGCGGCGCTGTTCGCACTGGTGTTGATCAACGTGCCCATTGCGGTCGCCATCGGCACCGTCGGGGTCGTCGGAGTGGTGATCTTCATGGGCGTGGACGCGCTGGTGAACGTGCCACTGACGCTCTTCAATGGCGCCACCAAGTTCCCGCTGATCGCGATTCCGCTGTTCATTCTGGCCGGCGCGCTGATGAATACCTCGGGCATCTCCATGCGACTGATCAACCTCGTCACGGCCATGGTCGGATTCGTGCGCGGTGGCCTGGCGATGGTCAATGTCGGGGTATCGCTGTTCTTCGCCGAGATTTCCGGCTCTGCGGTGGCCGATGTGGCCGCCACGGGTTCGGTGCTGATTCCCGAGATGAAGAAGCGCAAGTACACGCCGCAGTTCTCGGCGGCGATCACGTCGTCTTCGGCGTCGCTTGCCATCATCATTCCGCCGTCGCTGTCGATGATTCTCTACGGGGCCATCGCGGACACGTCCATCGTCAAGCTGTTCGTCGCAGGCATCATCCCGGGGATTCTGGGTGGTCTGGGGCTGGCGATGCTCTGCTACTACTACGCCCGCAAGTACGACATGCCGCGTGAGGCTGCCTTCTCGCTGTCGACACTCGGCAAGGCGTTCCGCGAGGCCTTCTGGGCCCTGACGCTGCCGGTCATCATTCTGGGCGGCATCTTCGGTGGCTTCGTGACCGCCACCGAAGGCGCAGGCATCGCCGTGCTGGCGGCGCTGGTCATCGGGGGGCTGGTCTATCGTGAGCTGAACCTGCAGGTGCTGTATCGCGCGGTGATCGATGGCGTGATCCAGACTTCCGTCGTGATGCTGCTGGTCGCCACATCCGCGGTACTGGGGCTATTCCTCACCGAGATGCAGCTGCCGCAACAGCTGGCTCAGGAGATCACCGCGATCACCACGGACCCGGTGGCGGTGCTGGCGTTGCTCAACATTCTGCTGCTCCTGCTCGGCATGTTCCTGCATGGCGCCGCTGCCATCATCCTGGTGGTACCGATCGTGATGCCATTGATCCAGCAGATCGGCATCGACCCCATCCACTTCGGCCTGATCCTGACCCTCAATCTGGCCATCGGTCAGCAGACACCACCCGTGGCTTCGGTACTGGCCACCTCATGCTCCATCGCCAAGACGGACATGTGGGAAACCACCAAGGTCAATCTGCCGATGATTTTCGTGCTCTTCCTGGTGCTGATGTTGGTCACCTACGTGCCGGCGATTCCCATGAGTCTTGTCGAGCACTTCTATGGTTGATAGCTATGGTTGAGCGCCATGGTTAAGCGCTATGGCTGAGAGCAATGGTCGAGAGGGCAGTGGTGGAGACTGCCCGCCAGACACGACAAGGCCGCCTCAAAGGGCGGCCTTGTCGTGTCTGAAATAGGCGAGTGAAATAGGCGAGTGAAATGTGCGAGGAATGACCATCGGCCAACCCAGACTTCATCAGGCGGGGTATTTCACTGCTCTGATCCCGTAACAGGTACGCCTTTCGCAACCTCTCGAGGGCCGGCCACACGCTGCTCGGCGCGCAGCGTCCACATCACACCGCCGAGAATCAGCAGCATGCCCAGCACTTCATTGCTCTGCGGCCATTGCCATGCCAGCAGATATCCGTAGAGCAACGCGCAGCAGGTCTCGAAGACGATCATCTGTCCGCCCACCGATACCGGCAGGCGCTGGGCCGAGGAATTCCACAGGGCATTGGCGATCCAGGAGCCCCCGACCGACATGAACAGGGCTGCAGCAGTGAAGGCCAGCCAGCGTTCAGACGAGAGCTCCAGCGGCAATATCCGCGGCTGCAAGACGGCGACCAACACAAGAATCATCACTGCCACGACCCCGGTCGCGATGCCTTGCAGGGTGGACCATTCACGCGCGGAAAAACGACCTGCCTTGAGTTGTTGGGCATTGCGCAACGCGAACCATGCCCAGGACATCACGCCGAGCGAGCCACACAGCACGCCGATCAGGTCTCGCCACTCTCCTGCCCCCTGCAGGAAGCGAAGTAGAACAGGCACGTTCATGCAGACGATTCCCACCCCGATCAGTGTCAGGGACAGGCTCACGGACAGGCGGCTCGCCTGAATATGGCGTCTCCCGATCAACATCACCGCCACCGGCACCAGCCCGTTGATCAATGCCGCAATGGCCACACCGGCATATTGGACTGCTGCCGTCAGCAGGATGAAATACGCCACATTGCCTGTCAGCGCCAACTCCAGCAGCAAGCGGGTATCGCGCGCAGTGAGGCGAGCGGACAGACGGCGAGCATGGGGTAACGCGATCGCCGCGGCAAACAGTCCGTAGAGCCCGAAACGTGCGCAGCTGATGACCACTGGATGGATGTCGCCAAGTAATGAGGGCAACACGATGACGCCTCCCCAGAGGGGGCCTGCCATGCCAGCATGGACTATTGCTTTTTTCATGATGAGTCGCCCTTGTCTTGATCAAGGGGTCACTCTAATGCGTTACTTCGGGATCAAGCAGCGACTTTGCCGCATCCAGACATTCCATCAAGGAATGTGCGCCGAGAGAGCTGCCTGGAGCCATCCGCGCGAGCGCAATGACGAACACTGACACAATTCCAAATACAGGGAGCCCCCATGGCAGGACGTTTTCGCCATCTTCCCTCACTGGAGGGACTCGCGGCCTTCGAGTCCGTGAGTCGCTTGGGAAGCTTCACCCGTGCCGCCGATGAGCTGTGCCTGACCCAGAGCGCCATCAGCAAGCAGATTCGCGCGCTGGAAGCGTCACTTGGCACGCCGCTGTTCGTGCGCAAGGCGCGCGGTGTCACGCTTTCCAAGGCGGGAATGCTCTACCAGCAGCACATTCTGCCGGCGCTGCAAGGGCTCGAGATGGCCGGACAGCGCCTGCGCGCGCTTCAGCACTCTGACACCGTCAGCGTGCTGGCAACGCATGCCGTCTCCCAGTACTGGCTGTTCCCCTGCCTGTTGCGCTTCAGCGCCGAGCACCCCGAGATCACCGTGCATATCCACGCCAGCAACGAGATGGGTGCCAGCATGGTGTCGGACCATGATCTCGCGATCCTCTATGGCGACGGCGAATGGCCAGCGCTGGGTGCCACGCCGCTGATTCACGAAGATATCTATCCGGTGGCGCGCCCCGATGTGATCAAGGAGCAGGAGCTTTCGCTGGAAGAGCTGGCTCAGCGGCCGCTGATTCAGCTGGACTCCTCCTGGAACTGCATGGACTGGTCTCATTGGTTCGCCCATTTCGGTATTCACTACCGCCCGCCCAAGTCAGACATCACCTTCAACCAGCTGACGCTGACCTTCGCCGCCATCCAGCGAGGTGCCGGCATCGGACTGGCGTGGGACTTCATGGCGGCGGACGCCATCGCCAAGGGCGAGCTGGTTCGTGTCACGGATCATCGCGCGATCACCGGCCTCGCGGAGCATCTCGTGTTTGATCTCGATCGACCGCTCTCGGCCTCCGCGCGACTGTTCCGAGATTGGCTGATCGCCAAGGCTGGGGAGGGTGGTGTGTCAGGGCAGAATGTCTGAGCAGGAGGGCTCAACATATCGGACTTTTAGGCAGCTGTAGCTCGCTGGGGTATGGAGGAAGTCCTTGCATGGGGAGCGATGTATGCTGAAAGTGTCCATCAAAGTATTTTTCAATGTGATCTTCAGGAGTTTTAAAATTTTATATCTAAATCTGTAATAACTAGTCTGGAGTTGTAGTCAATCAGGCGGTGTCTGGCAGTAGATTGTGTCAGAAGAAAGCGCCGCTGTGGCTGGCCGCGCGGTTGAGTCCCGTCTTTGTTATGATCTCGGGCGTCCTAGACCTAGTGCGTAATGCTGGCACCCTTAACCACGAAGAGAGAAGGCTCGGTTAGTAGGTGCGGCTCGCTCGAGCCAACCTGTAGGTGATGGCCTACGATCTCACATAGACCTCAATGACTTTAGCGACGCTCGATACGCCGGGTTGCTACTCGCTTGGTTCGAGATTTCGAAGTCACCAGAAGACCGGAGTCAGCTGTCGGCCCGTGTGAGGAAGCGTTGGTAAGGTTATGATGATGGCCATCAGCGACAGATACCGCGCCGATGGCCAATCCAGTCGATAAGCACCAGACTCTGCGTGATTACGAGGATGTGTACTTGACTCCAGTAACCCAGTTTAATATGAGGCCTCGTGCTGCTATTACTCAGCATTACCGGGGTGACAGGCCCTGGCTATCGATAGCGTGTTTAACCTGATACTCAGGCATCAGAAAGCAGTGGGAGTAGATTAGGTAGCCCCATGTACTCTCTTTTTGGCATAGGTTTGGCAAAATAGAAACCCTGCAATAAATCGCAGTTATGGCATATTAGAGCTTGTTGTTGTTCTTGATTCTCAATGCCCTCTGCGACTACAACTAAGTTTAAATGATGTGACATAGTGATGATACCTTCCACAATTGCAGCATGGCTGCGATTGGAATCAATATCTTGGATGAAAGCTCGATCGAGTTTTACCTTGTGAATTGGTAAATCACGTAGATAGCTGAGGCTGGAGTAGCCAGTGCCGAAATCGTCTAGCGCGACCCGGATGCCCATTGTCTTAAGTGCATTGATCAATTCGATAGCTTTATGGGCCCAATCTATGAGTACGCTCTCGGTAATCTCCAGCTCCAATAAATGTGGCGGCAAGCAAGTTTCATCTAGTATTTCTTGAAGGTTTCTCAAGAAATCGTCGCGCCTAAACTGAAGAGACGAAACATTGACGGCGACTGGTATCACTTGTTCGCTTTTGGCGCGCATCTCTACGGCATTTTGGCATGCATGGCGCAGTATCCAACGGCCTAGTTGAACAATTTGCCCCGTTTGTTCGGCTAGGGGAATGAACACTCCAGGAGAGACTAATCCACGAGTGGGGTGGTGCCAACGAATCAATGCCTCTAATCCGCATATACGTCCATTTACCGCCTCTACGATAGGCTGGTAATAAAGCTCAAACTGATTCTGATCCTTATGTAGTGCTGTATGCAGGTCATGATGTAACTGTACGTTATCCCGGTTGAGTTGGTTTTGACCACTGAGATACCAGCACCAAGTGTTGTAGCCCTGCCGTTTGGCATCGAGCATGGCTAAGTCGGCCATCGGCATCAGCTCGCGGGAGCATCGTACGTCCTCGATGTTGTCAACGATACCGATGCTGGCACTGATACGGAGAGGTGTATCATCAATTACAAAGGGGCTAGACAGTGAGTCTAGTATGCGCTCAGCTAACTCGATACTGGACTGGCGACTATCTTGAGAGGGAATTAATAGGGCGAACTCGTCCCCGCCTATACGGGCTAATGTGACAGCACTATCTACTGTTTGGCGTAATCGGAGGCTCACTGCTATCAGCAGTTGATTGCCATTTTGGTAACCAAGACTACGGTTTATCGTTTTGAATCCATCTAGGCCAATTTGCATTATTGTAAACGACAGCTGATCATGTCGATTGTTTTTAAATAAAACCTGTAGGCACTCGTCGAAAAATGTGAGGTTGGGTAGACCAGTAAGCAAATCATGTGTCGCCTGGTAGGAAAGCTGAACTTCTTGTTCGCGCTGTTGGGTAATGTCGTGGCAGACACCGTAGACCCCTACCACTTCACCATCTACTGAAACTGGGAAATTAAAAATCTGTAGTCGATAGTTATGACCATCACGGTGGATCCCTACAGTCTCATACTGGTGTGTCCCACCTTGTCTGGCAATATTATATCCTGACTGTGTCAGTTCGCGATATGCTGGCTCGATAAACTCATTGAAGTGTCGACCGATCAACTCTTTTTCATGATATCCCGTAATGCGAGTAAGTGCCGCATTACCACGCTGGAAGCGCCCTGTTAAGTCAAACTCATAGACTCCTTCAGGGTGATTCAAGTAAAGCGAACGATGCCACTCAGATAGCATCCGAAGATCGGTAATATCGCGTTTACGCAGAAAGGCCAAAGATAATAGCCCAGCGGATTGCTCTAAGCCTAGTCGACTGACCTCATCAGGATAGCAGGGCTTACGGAAGTAGATGCTGAAAATCCCAATCAGTTCGTTTTTAGTGGTCAGGATAGGGGTCGACCAACATGCACGTAGTCCTTCGCTTTCTGCGGCATCGTAGAATGCTGACCAGCGCGAGTCAGTGCGGATATCTTCAGTGATTATAGGCTTATGATAAAAGGCTGCACAGCCGAAAGATGCCACATCAGGTCCGACCTCAACCGACTGAAGGCATTCTTGGTAAGGTAATGAGAAGTATCGACTGCGAAGAAGACTGAGCGTTTTATCCTTGGTATCAAAGCTCATGAACCCAATAATTGCCTCTGGGAGTAGTAGCTCGACTTGACGCGTGACAGCGTCAAGGATCTCCTCAAGTGGCGCTTGTTGCAAAATTCGCTCTTGCACTTCCAGCTGCGCCTTCAATATTACTAACCAGTTGACCACTTTTTGACCCTCCATACAGCCCTCTTTTTGCTACGGTAACACCCTACGATGAATAAGTATCAATGACGAGGAAAGAGCGTCTTCAAGCAGTCCTCTCAGTATGGGGTGAGCCAGCTATGGGCGCATCTGGAGGAACTGATACAGGTATAGCATATCGCTGAGGTTCACGAGGTCGTGCCTTCTCGGGAATCCGGTTTACCGCTCTGTTGCTACCATCCTGCCGCATTGGGGGAAATGTGGTAGTGCTGGTAAGTCATAGTTCAAGCTGGACGAGGTACAGCCAGGGCGAGTCGCATTGCAGATCGATGCAATTGATTAAAGAAGAATTTATCTTGCAAGTAAACCCTGATGAGTTGCTATTGGCTCGAGCGGCTGGCATACGGCCTCCAGCCGCTCGTGTGCCTTCACCTATCCGGCGGGCACCTAACAGAAACGCTAAGCAAGTATTCTAGTTACAGTCGTTGTACTTCATTGACCTTCCCGTACCCCATCCACCAGTCGATTGATGTCGGAGGGCGCGTCGTGCTTGAGTTCCGGTGGCAGCAGGGCATCCGGTAGGTCCTGATAGCAGACCGGGCGCAGGAAGCGGTGAATCGCGGCGGTGCCGACTGAGGTGGTGCGACTGTCGGAGGTGGCGGGCCAGGGGCCACCGTGGACCATGGCATCGCAGACTTCGACCCCTGTCGGCCAGCCATTGACGAGGATGCGCCCGGCGCGACGCTCCAGCACTGGCAGCAGCTGACGTGCGGCATCGTGATCGGCCTCATCCAGGTGCAGAGTGGCGGTCAGCTGGCCTTCCAGCGCGCTGCAGACCTGCTTGAGCTGAGCGAGATCATCGCATTCGATGATCAACGAGCTGGAGCCGAAGACTTCCGCCTGCATGGCTTCATTGACCAGGAAGTCACTCGCCTGGGTGCTGAACAGCTGGGTCTGACAGGGGCTGGCGATGGGAGAGTCGCTTTCGCCACTGGCCAGGCAGGTGATGCCGGGCTGTGAGGACAGGCTCGCCACGCCTTCGGCATAGGCCTTGTGGATGCCCGGCGTCAGCATGGTCTGCACCGGACTTGCCTTGATGGCGGGGATGGCGGCTTGCTTGAAGCGCTTCAGTGCTTCGCCCTTGATGGCCAGCACTAGCCCCGGGTTGGTGCAGAACTGACCGGCGCCCATGTTGAGCGAGCCGACGAATGCGCTGCCCAGCGCTTCGCCGCGGGCTTCCAGTGCGGCCGGCATCAGGATGACCGGGTTGATGCTGCTCATCTCGGCATAGACCGGAATCGGCTGTGGGCGAGCCTGAGCGAGGGCCAGCAGAGCGGTGCCCCCGCTGCGCGAGCCGGTAAAGCCGACCGCCTGGATCTCGGGATGCTTGACCAGTGCCTGGCCGACCTCATTGCCCGGGCCAAATAGTAGTGAGAAGACACCTTCCGGCATGTCGCAACGCTTGGCGGCGCGCGCCACGGCCTGACCGACCAGTTCCGAGGTGCCCGGGTGGGCCGAGTGTCCCTTGACCACCACCGGGCAGCCCGCGGCCAGCGCTGAAGCGGTATCGCCACCGGCCACCGAGAAGGCCAACGGGAAGTTGCTGGCCCCGAAGACGGCCACCGGGCCCAGCGGGATCTGACGTTGGCGCAGGTCGGCACGCGGCAGGGGCGCACGTTCCGGCAGCGCAGGATCGACGCGCACATCCTGCCACTCACCGCGGCGCAGTACCTTGGCGAACAGCTTGAGCTGCCCGCAGGTGCGGCCGCGTTCACCGTTTAGGCGTGCCTCGGGCAGGCCGGTTTCCTGCAGGGCGCGCTGGGTCAGGGTGTCGCCCAGTGCATCGATTTCCTCGGCGATGGTCTCGAGGAAGACGGCTCTCGCGTCGGGCGACGTGGCGCGATAGGCATCGAAGGCCTGACTGGCCAGCTGGCAGGCCTCTTCCACCGTACTCGCGTTGGCGCCCGGATAGGCGGGCTCCAGGCGCTCACCCGTGGCCGGATTGATGGCGTGGATCGCCTCGCCCTGAGCGGCGCAGCTGCGTTGTCCGATAAGCTGATGACCGTTGAGTGACATCGTGTCTTCTCCTTGATAAGTGAAGCCCTGAGGCAGGTTGAGTCAGGCCGTGGGTGTCGTGTGGGTTGCAGTAGAGGACGTAATAGAAGGCGTAGTAGCGGTGGAGCTGGGGACAGCGGCAGCGCCCGTAGGCGATGCGATAGCGGCAATCGGTAGCCGATACCAGTGAATGGCGTTGTCGTGCAGTACCTTGTCGAGGGTGTTCTGGCACAGATCGGCGCTCGTCGTTTGTTCAATGGCGCTGGTCACCAGCGCTAGCCAGTCGCCATAGCTGACCTTGAGGCCGGAGACCGGGAAGTTGCTGGCGAACAGGCAGCGCTGGGCGCCGAAGATATCCAGCACTTCACACAGCAGCTCGCGATTGGCACCGGCATCCCAGGCATGCCAGGGCGTGCCCAATTCCGACAGCTTCACGGCGACATTCGGGTTGTCGGCAAGCGCCCGCATGCCTGCGCGCCATTGAGTAAGGCCTTGTGGCGTGCGATCCCACGGCAGCCCACTGTGGTTGAGGATGACGCGCAAGCCGGCGAAGTCCTCAAGCGTCGCGGCCGCCTCTTCAAGATGCCAGGCGGGCACGCGCAGGTCCCAGCTCAGGTCACGCTCCTTGAGCAGCGCCAGTCCCTCGCACCAGCGCGGGTCCTGCAGACTGCCGCTGGTGCCCGCCACCGACTGGCGGGTCTGGGGCGTGGCGGCGGTGACCGGCTTGGCGCGCACGCCACGAAACAGCGGCGATTCGCGCTGGGCGTCCAGCTGAGCGGCGCACTCGTCAGTGCCGAAGGCGGCCCAGCCGACATGCGCGCTCGGTAGTGCATGAGTGGCCTGCTGTTGGGTGATCCAGCGCGTCTCTACCAGTGCCTGCGAGCGTGCAGCCTCGGCTTCACAGTGCACACTGCCCACCAGCCGGAAGCCCTCAGGCACCAGTCGCTTCAAGTCCGCGGCCACAAAGGGCCGGCGGATCGCGGCGTAATCGCCGAGAAAGAAGTTCTCCACCGGCGACTCTTCCAACCAGGGGTACGCCACCTGGCCATCCAGTGCCCAGAAGTGATGGTGCGCATCGATCAAGGATCGCGCGCGAATATTGCTTTTGATCGAAGGCGAGGTCATCTGCATCTCCATACAGGCATGATTGAGCGCAGGGTTGCCCTAAGTAGCGCCCAACTCATCATCGTCAAAGTCATCATGAGGTCATCCAGTAAAGCGGTACGGTGATGATCTGCGGGAAGGCGACGAACAGCAGCAGAATCACCACATAGGCGAGGGCGAAGGGCGCGACGCCACTGACCGCCTTCTCGAACTTGAGATTGCCGACGCTGGTGATCACGTTGAGCACGTTGCCGACCGGCGGGGTGATCAGGCCGATGGCGCAGTTGAGAACGAACATGATCCCGAAGTAGACCGGGTCGATGCCGGCCAGCTTGACGATGGGCATCAGGATCGGGGTGAGCACCAGAATGGTCGGCGTCAGGTCCATCACCATGCCGACCACCAGCACGATGCCCATGATGGCGAGCATCAGGATGCGCGGGTCATCGGCGAGCGGCTGCAGCAGGCCGGCCACCATCAGCGGCAGTTGGGCGATGCTGATCAGCCAGGAGGCGACCATCGCCGCAGCGACCAGGAACATCACGATGGCGGTGCTGCGGGCGGCCTGGGCGAGCACGGCGTAGAGCTGGCTGAGGTCGAGTTCGCGGTAGACCACGGTGGCGACGAAGATGGCGTAGACCGCCGCGACCACACCGGCCTCGGTCGGGGTGAAGATGCCGCTCTTGATGCCGCCGATGATGATGACCGGCAGCATGATGGCCCAGAAGCTGTCCTTGAGGGCCTTGAGGCGTTCACGCCCGCTGGCCTTCTTCGTGACCACCAGATCTTCCTTGCGCGTCATGAACAGCCACATCACCACCAGGGTCACACCCATGATCAGCCCAGGCACGATGCCGGCGAGGAACAGCTTGCCGATGGAGATGCCACCGGCGACCCCGATGATGATCAGCGGAATGGAGGGCGGGATGATCGGCGCGATGATGCCACCGGCGGCCATCAGGCCGGAGGAGCGGCCGAGCGGATAGCCGGCCTTGTGCATCATCGGCAGCAGCATGCTGGCCAGCGCCGCGGTATCGGCGACGGCGGAACCGGACAGGCTGGCCATGACGATGGCGGCGAAGATGGCCACGAAGCCGAGCCCGCCCTTGCGGTGGCCCACCAGTGACATCGCCAGCGTGACGATGCGCTGGGAAAGCCCGCCGCGCGACATCACTTCACCGGCGGTGAGGAAGAAGGGAATGGCCAGCAGGGTGTAGCTGTCGGCGCCATTGACCAGGTTCTGGGCTAGGATCTGCGAGTTGAACAGATCCAGATGCAGCATCAGCACGATGGCACTGACCAGCAGGGCGAAGGCGATGGGGAGGCTCAGGCCGATCGCGGCCAGCAGGGAGCCGAGGAAGAGCCCGATGGTCATGGCGTATCTCCTTGCGAATCAGAGGCGTGGCTCGGCGCGACGCGCGGCGTGACAGCATGCAGTGTCAGCGGCGTCAGCAGACGCCAGAGCAGAATCAGTGACATCAGCACGCCCGCCATCAGGCCGGCGAGATAGAAGACGCCGACCGGAATGCCGCTGATGGGAGAGAGGTTGCTCCAGTTGAGCACCGTCTGGGCATAGCTGCCCTTGAGCAGCATCAGGCAGCAGCCGAGCATCGCCAGGGTCACCAGCCGATCAAGCCCTGCGCGCATGGCCGCAGGCAGCTTGTCGGCGAAGGTATTGACGCTCAGGTGCTCCTGGCGGATCAGTGCCGTGACCGCACCCATGAAGGTGACCCACACGAACAGGAAGCGGGACAGCTCGACACTGATCGAGATGCCGCTGTTGAAGCCGTAGCGCAGCACCACATTGACGAATACCAGTACGATCATCGCCACCAGCGCCAGCACCATCAGCAGGGTCAGGGTCTTCTCGAGTCCCTTGAACAGCGCCGTGATGCCGACGGCAATGCTCGAGGGGGCGGCCTTGTCCTGCGGGGCTATCTTTTCCTGCACAGTTGTCTTGTTCTGCGGAGCTGCCGTGTCCTGCGCAGCGCCAGCGGCCTTGCGGGACTCGGCATGCGTGGCAGAGGGCGGTTTGATCGGCATGGATAACGGCATCTCTTGGGTCAGTTTGTTCATGGTGTCATCCCCGAAGGAGGCATCTCGATGACGGTGCGGCAGCGCTGTCATTGCGCCCCTCTGGTTGCAGCGAAAAGGGCACTGCCGCGTGTCGGTGGCTGGGACTGATGTCAGGGACTGATGACACAGGCGCTGATGACAGGGATCAGCGCGCGTCGGCCAGGGCGGTCTGGAACTGCGTCACCACGTCTGCGTCAAGCGCCTGGGTGTGCTGCTGGATCACCGGTGCCAGGGCCTCACGCATGCGCTGGCGCTCACTGTCCGCGACCACGTTGACGGCCATCTTCTTCTCAAGGGCACTCAGCAATTCCTCGTTCAGGGCGCGGCTCTGTTCGCGCTGATAGAGCGTGGCTTCACGGGCGGCCTCGCGGACCAGCTGGCGCTGCGCCTCATCGAGTGACTCCATGAAGCCTGCCGAGGCGACCAGCACCAAGGCGTCATAGGCATGCGCGGTGCGCGAGAGGTACTTCTGGACTTCGAAGAAGCGCTTGGCATCGATCACGGTGTAGGGGTTTTCCTGGCCATCCACCGTGCGGGTCTCCATGGCCGTGAACAGTTCATTGACCGCCATGGGCACGGCATTGGCATTCAGCCCATTGAAGAGGTCGATGTAGAGCGCGTTCTGCATGGTGCGAATCTTGAGGCCTTCGATGTCCTCAAGCGTCTCGATGGGGCGGCGGCTGTTGGTCATGTGACGGAAGCCGTTTTCCCAGTACTCGAGTGCCACCAGCTGCTTGTCATCGAGGCTTGCGAGCAGGGCTCGGCCAGCCTCGCCATCCAGCACCGCGTCCGCATGTGCACTGTCATCGAACTGGAAGGGCAGGCTGACGATGTTGAAGTCAGGATTGAGGCTGCTGAGGGTCGCGGTGGACGGTACGGTGAAATCCAGAGTCCCTGACTGCAGCATCGAGGTCATGTTGACGTCGTTGCCCAGAATGCCGTTGGAGAACACCTTGACGGTGATCTCGCCGTCGGATCTTTCCTCGACGAGTTGTGCGAACTTCTTGGCCCCCAGCGTCTGCGGGTGGGCATCCGGCAGGCTGGTGCCCATGCGCGCGGTGATCTCGGCGTGGGCAGTGGTCGCGAAGGTCAGCATCAGTCCCAGCGTGGAGACCGTCTTGAGCAGGGCTTTGTTGGACGGGGATTTGTGGAAAAGAGCTTTGATGGACAGGGCGTGGCGGGTAAGCATGGCGAATTCCTTGCAAGTTGTTGTTATAGGAGCTGTCGTTGTGGCAATCGCTTTCGTGGCGGTCGAGGTCATTCCGGCCCGTCGGTAGCGCTCAAGCGGTAGCGGCGCACGGCGTTGTCACAGAACAGCTTGAGGCGGTGTTCGGGGCTCAAGGAGCGGCTGAGGTCCTTGAAGGACTGCAACAGCGTATCGAGTGAGGTCACCAGTCCATCGACCGGGAAGTTGCTGGCGAACATCACGCGGTGGACTCCGAAATGGCGCAGCACGATGGCAAAGACCTCACGGTTGTCTTCCAGCCGCCAGGGCTGCCCCGCGATACCCAGCCCCGAGAACTTGATCATCACCTGTGGCCAGGCGGCGACCTTGGCGAGGGCCCGCGACCACTGACGCAGGGTGTCGGGGTGACGATCACCGGGCACGCCAGCGTGATTGATCACCACCGGCATCTCGGGGTGGCGGTCAAGCAGTGGTAGCAGTTCCTCAAGGTGCCACCAGGGCACCTGCAGCTCGAAGATAAGCCCGCGACGCGCGACTTCACTGACGCCGTACTGATAACGCGGGCAGCGCAGCGAGCCGGGCATGGTTTGGGTGGCAAGCCTCGGGTCATGACGTTCCAGCGCGGTCGGCTTGTGGCGAATGCCCATGACCAGGCTGCCTCTGGGGGTACGTGGCTCACACAGCGTTGCGAGTTGCTCGGCGATGTCGTCCTGATCCAGCCAGGCCTGGGCGATCATGGCGTTCGGCCAGCCGGTCTCGCGGGCAGTCTCCTCGACCCAGCGCACTTCCTTGAGCGCATCGCCCCGCGCCCATTCCGCTTCCATGTAGACGCAGCCCATCACGCGATGCGCCTTTCCCGCCGCCTTGAGGTGCTCGGCGGGCAGGTAGGGACGACGAATCGCGGCATAGTCGCCGTAGCGGAAGGGAATCATCGGCTCATCGCACAGCCAGGGGTGGTAATTGCGCGTCGGGTCCCAGACATGCATGTGGGCATCGATGATCGGCAGGTCATCATCCTGCTGCGTGGCCAGATAGCGCTCGCGTTGCTCGCCCAGTTCGGCAAGAGATGCAGGCATCACCGGGGATTGGAGTGAGTCAGAGAGCATGGCGAGCTTCCTTCCAGTGGCGAGTCAGGCGAGCGTGATCAGTGGGCGAGAGCGGCGTCGATGCGTTCCAGCAGTTCGCTGCCGTGCTTGGCGGTGAACTCGGCGCGCACCGGCTCGGCGACCTTGGCCCGCATGCTGGCGGTATCGGGTTCGCGTACGACCTGCATGCCCTGTTCCTCGAGGAAGGCCAGATCGCCCTGTTCATTGTCATGATTGAGCTGGCGCTGATAGCGGGCCGCTTCGCGGGCTTCTTCCTTGATCAGCGTCTGCAGTTCGGGGGCGAGGTTGTCGAACGTCTGCTTGTTCATGATCAAGGGCGCAGCGGTATAGGCATGCGCGGTCAGCGACAGATGGTCCTGCACCGAATACAGGTTGGCGGAGCGAATCAGGCTGACCGGATTCTCCTGGCCATCCACGGTGCGGGTTTCCAACGCGGTATAAAGCTCCGCGAAGGGCATCGGGGTCGGGTTGGCGCCGAGGGCCTGGAAGGCGGCGATATGAGCCGGGTTCGGGGTGGTGCGCAGCGTCAGGCCGCTGATGTCATCGGCGGTTTCTACCGCGCGGCGCGAGTTGGTCAGGTTGCGGAAGCCGATTTCCCAGAAGGCGAGCCCTTCGATCTGCTGAGGCTGCATGGCAGTCAGCAGGTCCTGACCGACCTCGCCGTCCAGTACCTGATAGGCCTGCTCGCGGGTGTCGAACAGGAAGGGCAGGTCCAGCACGTTGAGCTCGCTGACCAGACCACTGAAGTAGGGATTGCCCGAGAGCTCCAGATCGATGGTGCCGCTGCGGACACCGGAAATCATCGCCTGGTCATTGCCCAGCTGGCCGTTGGGGAAGATCTTGACCGTCAATTCTCCCGCGCTGCGCTCAGCGAGACGTTCGGCGAAGCGCTCGGCGGCCAGATGCTGCGAATCGGTGACCGGGTGGGCATGCGCGAAGGTCAGCGAGGTGGCGGCAGTGGCAGTGCCTGTCATCGCCAGGCTGAGCAGGGCGGCGGTCAGGAGGGTGGCGGTGGTGTGGCGACGTGAGGTTGTCATGGCGAAACCCTTTTCTCGTTATTGTCGTGATGCGTTGGCGGCGTGTTGACGCTGATATTACTGGTACTGGTACTGCTGGGTTCAGGGCCGTGGGAGGGCGGAAGTCTCAAGACCCTGATCCTTTCTCTACTTCTTGTGTTGATCGGCGGCCCTAAAGCACTGCCATGGCGGATGGCTGCTCCGCTTGGTTGTCGTGGGACTCGAACGCGACCGGGTTGCGCAGCGCGCGCCCGAAGGCCGGCAGTTCGATCTCGAAGCGGTCTCCTTCCTGCACCTTGATCTGATCGGCGAAGCTCAGCGTGGCGGTGCCGAAGAAGTGCACATGCAGGTCACCGGGCGCGCGGAACTGGGCGTACTTGAAGTGGTGGTGTTCCAGGTTGGCCAGGCTGTGGGCCATGTTGGCCTCACCGGTCAGGAAGGGCTTCTCCCACAGGGTCTGGCCTTCGCGGGTGATACGGCTGGTGCCTTCCAGGTGTTGGGGCAGCTCGCCGATCAGCAGCTCAGGCCCGTAGCTGCAGGCGCGCAGTTTGGAATGGGCCAGCCACAGATAATTGGCGCGCTCGGTGATGTGGTCGGAGAATTCATTGCCCACGGCGTAGCCGATACGGTGCGGCTGGCCATTGGCATCGTTGAGGTACAGGCCGACCAGCTCGGGCTCTTCGCCGGCATCCTCGGCGAAGGCCGGCACGTTGATCGCGGTTTCCGGCGCGACCACGATGCTGCCATCACCCTTGTAGAACCACTCCGGCTGCGCGCCGACCTGACCCGCGGCGGGCTTGCCGCCCTCGATGCCCATGCGGAACATGCGCATCGAGTCGGTGACGTTGGCGTCATTCTCGCTCTGTGCCTGGGCGGCGGCATGCATGGCGTCGCGGGTATCGGCGCTGCCCAGATGGGTCAGGCCTGTGCCGGTGACGGTGCAGCGCGCGCGGTCGGGGTGGGAGACCGGCGGCAGCAGTTCGCGGCGATCGACCGCCTGCTTGTAGTCGACCAGGGTGTGCGAGTAGTGCTGTTCGATCAGCGCGCTGAGCCCGATGCCCAGCTCGATGGCGCGGGAGGCCAGCTCATAGGTGCCACCGGGGAAGTCGAGCAGGCGCAGCTGGTCGCGGCTTTCGACCACGGCGACCCGCGGGCCATTGGCGGTGCGAAGTTGGACGAGTCTCATGATGGCTTCCTCACTCGATGATGTTGAACTGATCGAAGTAGTCGCTGTTCAGCTCGAGGCCCAGCCCCGGGGTCTCTTCGTCGAGATCGATGAAGCCGTTCACCGGCTCCGGGTCACCCTTGAAGATGTAGTAGAAGAGCTCGTTGCCGATCTCGACATCATGCACTGGGAAGTACTCGCTCATCGGTGAGGCCAGTGAGGCCATGGTCAGGTGGTAGTTGTGCATCTGGCCGGCGTGCGGAATGACCGGCACGCTGAAGGACTCGGCGAGGGCGTTGATCTTGCGCGCGGCGGTGATACCACCGACCCGGTTGGTGTCGTACTGGATGACGGAGACGGCACGCTTTTCCAGCAGCTGGCGGAAGCCGTAATGGGTGAATTCGTGCTCGCCACCGGAGATGGGGATGCTGGTCAGCTGATTGAGTTCGGCGTAGCCATCGATGTCATCGGCGATCACCGGCTCTTCCAGCCAGCGCGGCTGGAAGCGTTCTAGCTTCGGCAACATGCGCTTGGCGTAGTCCAGGTTCCAGCCCATGTAGCACTCGAGCATCAGATCGACATCCTCGCCGATGACTTCACGCACGGCGGCCACGCTATCCAGGTTGGCACGCACGCCCTCGACCCCGTCACGCGGACCGTAGCCGAAGCGCATCTTCATGGCGGTGAAGCCTTGATCCAGATAGGACTGGGCCTCTTCCTGCATGCCCTTGAGGTCGGTGCGGTAGAGCTTGGAGGCGTAGCAGGGAATCTTCTCCTTGGTACGTCCGCCCAGCAGCTTGAAGACCGGCTTGCCTACCGCCTTGCCCATGATGTCCCAGATGGCGATATCGACGCCGGAGATGGCGGCCATGCCGATGCCCTTGCGGCCCCAGGCGTGGGTGGAGCGGTACATGCGCTGCCACAGGTATTCGTAGTCGAAGGGGTCCTGACCGATGATCAGCGGCGTGAGGTACTGATCGATGATCGCCTTGGCGATGCGCGGCGCCAGCGCCACATTACCCAGCCCGACCAGGCCGTTGTCGGTCTCGATCTCCACCACTGTCCAGCCGTGGAAGCGGAAGGTGCCCATCGAGTCGCCCTTGTCCCACAGCTCGTCCATGGCGTTGGAGCAGAAGTGGGCGGTCGGGGGGACGGTGTGGCCTTTCCATTCGAAGACGCGGGTTCTGACGTTGGTGATCTTCATCGAATTATCCTTGTTGTGGATGGCGTTGATTCAGGTTCATGAGCGAGAGGCGTGGTCACATCAGGCAGAAGCGGTCTCGAGGCGCAGCGCACGCAGGTTGGTGCCCATGCGCTTGGCGATCGCGAAGGCATTGCGGGTCGGGTTGACGTCCGCCTTGCCCTGACCGGCGATATCGAAGGCGGTGCCGTGGGCCGGCGTGGTGATGGGGATAGGCAGGCCGCCCTGGACGGTGACGCCGGACTTGAAGCCCAGCAGCTTGATCGCGATCTGCCCCTGGTCGTGGTACATGGTCACAATGGCGTCGTACTCGCCATCGCGCGCCTTGATAAATATGGTGTCGGCCGGGAAGGGGCCTTCGACCGGGTAGCCCTGTTCATTGCAGCGCGCGACGGCCGGCGCGATGACGTCGATTTCCTCGCGGCCACAGGTGCCACCTTCGCCACCGTGGGGATTGAAGGCGGCGACGGCGATGCGCGGGCGCTCGAAGCCAGCCAGTTTCAGCGAGTCATGAATCAGCTGGCTGGCGGCGATGATGCGCTCTTGGGTGACGTACTCGGCGGCGTCCTTGAGCGGGATGTGCGAGGAGATGCGCGAGGTCCACAGCGTCCCCAGGGTGTTGAACTCGCAGAAATAGCCCTCGACTCCCAGTTTCTCCGCGAAGAAGTGCAGCTCGTCCTCATGCCCCAGACCGCCTTTCTTCATCGACAGCTTGTTGAGCGGCGCGAAGCAGATGGCATCGACTTCCTCGTTCTGGGCCGCCTCCAGGCAGCGAGACAGCACCGCGAGGGTCGAGGCGCCACAGGCGGCGCTTTCCTCGGCCAGCGTCACATCCTCTTGCGCCACGCTTTCCACCAGCATCAATGACAGCCCTTCATGCTGGCGGGCCTCGGCGAAGCTTGCGACGCGTGGCAGCTGGGTGAAGAGACCGGCCTGGCGTTGGCCCTGCTCCCACAGCCACTGATCGCCGACCAGCACGCTGTGGGTCTCGGCGAATTGCTCGGGTTCCGCGACCAGGCGGGCGATCAGCTCCGGGCCGATACCGGCGGGGTCACCAAGGGTGAGGGCAATGACAGGACGTGTTGCGGACATGTGAATTCCAGCCTTGTGAGAGTTGGCGTTGTTGTAGGTTTCTTCAATCAATTCGCACTTTATGGTCTGCTGGTTGGTTTACCAGACCAGTTGAGATAAAAATTAGCCGAGGCCACGCTGATCGGTCAAGGTTTTCTCGAAAATTGCGACCATGGTCGGTTTGTGGATGCGCAATTAGCGGTTGTCGGTTATTCTGGTATGAAATATATACCAGTGGAGGCTGCATGAAGCAGACGCCTTTCGCCTTCGAGAAAGCGCTGAAGAATCAGACCAAGAAGGAAATTCTCGCCGACAAGCTCATCGAGATGATCCTGACGGGGCTGCTGCGCGATGGAGATGAGCTGCCCAGCGAGCGTGAGCTGGCGCAGTTGTTTGAAGTGAGTCGTGAGACGGTGCGCGGGGGGCTGGCGCTGCTGACGGGCTATGGCCTCTTGAATGTCTCGCACGGCAGCAAGTCACGGGTCTGCGCCAGTGAGGCCGTGATCGACAGCTTCCGCAACCATCCCGCGCGTCAGCAGGGCGATGAGCTCAACAACCTGGATATCGAGAGCGTCTTCGAGAGCCGGATCGTGGTGGAATCGGCCATCGCCCGCCGCGCTGCGCGGCACATCGATGAAGCAGGGCTCAAGAAGCTGGACGCCTTGCTGGAGGCTCAGTCACAGCACTTCGACTCGCCGGTGAACTTCCAGCTCTCGGATCAGAACTTCCATCACGTCATCGCCGAATACTCGCGCAACGAGATCCTGATCCGCTATGCCGATGAGCTTTATACCTACGCGCTCAACATTCGCCGCCAGGTCATGGCCGAACACGGCTCGATCAAGCGCAGCTATGAAGAGCATGTGCGTATTGTCGAGGCGCTACGTGCCGGTGACCCGGATGCTGCTGAACGCGCCATGCTCTCGCATATCGATAGCGTGTATTACACGACGAAGGACAAGATGAAGCATTGATCACTTCTTCGCATTGCCAGACTCTTCAATCCATTCCTGCTTCAGTACATCCATCAATTCTTCCGCTGGTATTGCCCTAGCCAGCGGGGCCCCTTGCCCCGCCCATTGCGCCCCGAAACCGGTTTCCCCTTTTGATCTGGCTGCGGCGTTGAGCGCCTTGCCTGCCGCGTAGCTCAGAGGATAGTCCGGTGGGGTGAGGCGTGAAGGTTCCTCCATCAGGCTGGCGAATCGGTTGGCGAGAATGCGCGCGGGACGGCCCGAGACGATCGAGGTCATTCGCGTGTGATGCGCTGCTGACCCGGTGAGTGCGTCTCGATAGGCGTCATCGGCGCTGGATTCCGGGCAGGCGATGAAGACGGTGCCGAGCTGTGCCGCCACGGCGCCACATGCGAGAGCAGCGGCAATGCCCGCACCATCCATGATGCCGCCCGCGGCGATGATCGGCAGGTGCGTCTCATGTACCAGCAGCCGTGTCAGTGCGGCAGTACTCAGCTCGGCATCTGCGGCTTGTGGATCGAACATGCCGCGATGTCCCCCGGCTTCAAACCCTTGCGCCACGATGGCGTCCAGACCAGCTCGTTCAATGGCGATGGCTTCCTCAAGGCAGGTCGCCGTTGCGAAGAGCGAGATGCCCGCTGTCTTCAAGGCAGCAATGGCCTGCGAAGAGGGGAGTCCGAAGTGGAAGCTGACAATCGGCGGACGAGTCTCGAGTAACATCGCCAACATGTCAGGATCATCGGCAAAGCTGGTATAGAGCGCATCGAGCTGGGTAGGAGGCTCTGTGTCGAAGGCCTGGAAGTGAGGGGCCAGCCATTTGAGCCATTCCGTTTGACGTTCTGTGTCATGAACGGGGGCCTGATGCACGAAGACATTGATGTTGAAGGGCTTGTCGGTCAGTGACTGCAACTCTTGGATCATGCGGCGTGCGCCTGCTGCATCAGTGGCTCCTGCTCCCAGCGAGCCCAGTCCACCGGCATTGCAGACAGCGGCCGCCAACTGTGGAGTCGAGACCCCGGCCATCGGGGCCTGGATGATCGGCAGCTCGACACCCAGCAGCTCGCCCATGGACGTGCGTTTGCTGTCGGGATTGAGGCTGATTGAGCCACTGCTTCCCGCTGCTTGCTGCATGGTGTTCTCCTCAAGCCTCTAGGGTGTATGGCCTCATCGTACGCTTGACGCAACGCGGTGTGCCAACGTGAGTTTCGTGGCTGGCCATTGTTTTCCGCGTCTCGATCCCAAAGTCTTGTTCACTGTTTATTCGAATGAGTGAATGCATTGCTCATCCTGACCCGAAAGTTCACCGGAAAAGGAAAGCACCTCCATGGCACTAACCACATCTTCGTCCGTCTCCGAGATCATCGTCGATTCACTGCTTGAGGCAGGCGCCAAGCGTTGCTACGGCATCGTGGGTGACACCATCAACCACTTCACCGACGCCATTCGGCGCTCCGAGATGGAGTGGGTGCATGTGCGGCACGAGGAGGTGGCCGGTTTCGCGGCAGGGGGCGAGTCCTTCATCAGTGGCGAGCTTTCCTGCTGTGCCGGTACCTGCGGGCCGGGCAGCACGCACTTTCTGAATGGTCTGATCGAATCACATCGCAATGGCGCGCCGGTGGTGTTCATTGCTTCGCAGATCGATACCAGCGAGATGGGCGTCGGCTTCCCGCAGGATGTGGATCAGAAGGCGCTCTATTCCCAGTACAGCGTGTTCTGTGAGTACCTGACCAACCCCGAGAATGCCCGCCGCATGGTCGCCATCGCGGCGCAGAAGGCGCTGGCGGAAGGCGGGGTCGCGGTGCTGATCGTCCCGGGGGACCTATTCACCCAGAAGCCCAAGGCCTCGCTGCCGTGGCGTGCCCATCGCTTCGCGCCGGTGATTCGCCCCGGGGAGCAGGAGTTGGCCGCCGTCGCCGAGGCGCTGAATGCGCCGGGCAAGGTCTCGATCTATGCCGGTATCGGCTGTCAGCACGCGCAGGAGGAAGTACTGGCGCTGGCACGGCGGCTCAAGGCGCCAATCGCCTGGACGTCGCGCGCCAAGGACTTTATCGAGCCCGACAATGAACTCGAAGTCGGCATGACCGGTGTGTTCGGGCTGCAGGGCGGCTACGAGGCCGTCGCGGAGTGTGACACCTTGCTGCTGCTCGGCTGCAGTTTCGCATGGACCCAGTTCTATCCGGACAAAGCGACGGTGATTCAGGTCGATCTGGACCCCGGCAAGATCGGTATCCGCCACCCGGTGGATCTCGGGGTCGTCGGTAGCGTCAAGGATACCTGCGCGGCGCTGCTGACCCGCGTCGACCCGCGTGATGACAGCGCCTGGCTCGACAGCTGCCGCAAGAAGTATCTCGAGGCGAGAGACGATGCCGCCGTTACCTCCGATGACGAGCGTCTCATCCACCCGCAGGAGCTGACACTGGCGCTGGATCGTCACGCCAGCGAAGACGCCGTGTTCACCGCCGATGGCGGTAGCCCGATGGTGTGGTGCCTGCGTCACATCCGGGCCAACGGCAAGCGCCGCACGCTGCCGAGCCTGATGCACGGCACCATGGCCAACGCCTACCCTCAGGCCATCGGCATCCAGAAGGCCTACCCGCAGCGTCAGGTGATCGCCATGTGTGGCGATGGTGGCCTTGCCATGCTGATGGGGGACCTGTTGACCCTCAAGCAGGAGAAGATCCCGCTCAAGATCGTCATCTTCAACAACAGCACGTTGGGCTTCGTCGAGCTTGAGCAGAAGGTCGAGGGCATTCTGGATACTTACACCGAGCTCGAGAATCCCGACTTCTCGCTGCTGGCTCAGTCCATGGGGCTGTGGGGGCGTCGCGTCGAGGAGAAGCACGAGCTGGATGAGGCGGTGAAGAGTCTGCTGGCCCAGGACGGCCCCGGGGTGCTCGAGGTCAAGGTCAACCGCATGGAGCTGGTGATGCCGCCGCATGTGGAAGCCGGCCAGGTCGCCTCCACCGCGCTCTACTCCGCCAAGGCGGTGCTCAATGGTCGCATGGATGATGTGGTCGACCTGGTGCGCAACAACTTCACCAAGCGCTGAGCACATGACATGAGCCGGTAGCTTGTAAGCTGCTTAGTTGTTTCTGCGCAGCTGACACGAAAGAAGGCCCCGATCCTGTGGATCGGGGCCTTCTTGTGGGTGCGGCTATTGTCCTATGACTCAGGCCAGCTCATTACGGAGATCCGCTCATTACCTAGACCGCCTCGAGGCAAAGAACAGCTCATGGCGTCGTTCACTTCCAGACCTGGGAAGCGAAGCCGCGCCAGTAGTCATCCATGTCGCGATAGCTGGTCATGTCATACAGGCTGAACTTGCGGCTGAGACGTGCGCCACCATCACGGGTCAGCGGATTCCAGGCCAGGCCGACATTATCACGGCTGGAATGCATGAAGAACGCATCCAGCGGCAGCACGATGTAGAGGCCCTTGTCGAAGCTACCCTCGCCGAAGTCGTCGCCGGCATCGGTGAAGGTGGCCCAGGCGCCCATGCGTGCGCCATTGGCGAAGCCGCGTGAGAGATCCAGCGTCATGCCGACATCTTCTGCCAGGTAGCGGCCGAAGCTGGCCTTGGCCAACACGTCTTCATAGCCGGTATCCCAGTAGATGCTGGCATGGCCAGTGGTGGTCGAGTAATCGCGCAGGCCGAACTGCTGATCGAACTCGCGCTGCTTGACCCAGTTCACATCGACCCCGTAGGCCAGTGGCGAGCCCAGCGGGCGATAGAGCACCTCCGCGCCCACACCGGCATACATCATCTCCAGAATGCCGCCATAGGCCATGCCGTACCAGTCACGCCCGAACTGGTGTGTGCGGGTGTACTGCAGGTTATTGATGCCGACGTCGGTCTCTTCGATATAGCGACCGATATAGGAGCGAACCCTGGGCAGCTTGGAGTCCGAGATGTAATCGAACTTGTCGAAGTTGTCGAACAGGGTCAGCTGCGCCGAACCGGAGAGCCAGCCGTGACGATCGGTCCGCCATGAGGCGGAGCCGCGCAGATAGGCCTGATACAGGTAGCCATCCGGGCCGCCGATGTTCTGGTTGAGGCCAGGCGAGAAGCCGGCGCTCCAGCGATCATCAGGATTCTCGAGCAGCACCTTTTCACCGCTGTAGCGGGCCGCGCCTTCGCCATGCTCATCGGTCGGCTCGGTGGCCGCCAATGCATAGACGCTGTGGGTATAGCGCAGCTGCTGGCGCGCATCGTGTCCGGCACTGACGACATCGGCGCGGGAATGGACATCTTCGCGCGTATCCAGACCGCCAGAACGCAGGCGGTAATGGAAGCTCTCGAAATCGTCATCCAGCCGGTTGTGCAGCACGCGGTTGGCACGCCCTTCGGCCTGAGCGGTGGAGCGGAAACGCGTGCTCTCGCCACTGACGATCAGCGCCGTTCCCTTGCGCGAGAGGCTATCGACACGAATGCCCGATTGCGCCTGAATCTCGCGGGAGAGCTCTGGCCAGCTGACCTGGTTGCGCGTGGGGGCCCCGGCAATCAAGCGCTCCGGCGGGCTATCCAGCTTGGCCTGCGAGAGCCCGGCGAGATCCACCCCGAAGTTGACGCCGAACATCGCGGTATTGCCACGCTCCCAGCCGGCCTTGACGGTCAGGTTGTCGGTCACGCTCAGGCGGGCACCCAAGTTGATCGGGCTATCCTGTTCTTGATCGTTGTCCTGCGGCTCGCTCTGATAGTCATTGCCATCAAGCTCTGCCATCAACACCAGCGGATCCCACGGTGTCTGCCATTCCACGCCGCCGAAGATGCCGACATCACCCTTGAACAGGCTGTTGAGGGAGAACTCACCGCCCTGATCACCGCCGGTCTCGCCACGCCCGGGGCGGTCGTTGTAGCTGTCACGCACCCAGCCGAGCGGGTTGCTGATATCACCGCGTGAACCGAGATAGCCCCAGCCCAGCCCCAGCGTGAAGTCGAGGTCATACCAGCGCTTGCTGGCGACCAGATACTCACTGCCGAACAGGCTGGTACCACCCATGTCGCGCAGGCCGACCGCGACTTCGGGCAGATAACGGCTCTCTTCCCACAGACGAAACTTGGCGTCGACACCCTTGTCCAGGTAGTTGCGGTCGCCAGCGATGGCTTCGCCGTAAAGGCGGTTGGTGACTTCCGTGTAGCGGAAGCCGACCTCCAGCCAATCGAGCGGCTGCAAACTGACGTTATAGCGGCGGTAAGGTTCGACCTGGCTATAGGAGAAGTGAATGCTGCCCGGTTTCTGCATGCGCGCGGTGGGGGTCTGCATCAGGCCGACGCCACCGAAGTCCGATTGACCATGCCCGAGGCCACTGAGACGTGTCTCGATCGGCTGCGGACCATCCAGCAGGCCGGCGTAGCTCATCGGGGCCAGCAGCATGCCCGCACTGAGCATGGCCAGCTGCCGGATGGCGCGCGTCAAGGGAATGAGCCGGGCACGCGTCGGCGCCATGGAAGTGAAGTGCGAATGATCCATGCTGTCTGCTGCCATCCTTTGCCTGCCTGAGCACGAGGCGTCCTGCTGTGTCATTGTCACGTCGCCCATGGAGTGTCGCCCTGAGGGAGCGAGCCACTGTCCTTGTCATCGCGGTCATCACTGTCATCACGATCATCACTGTCAGCGTATTGCCGCGCTACCTGCAGGTAGTCGCGCTGCTGTGGCTCTCCTGTGATGGCGTCCACGCTGCGGCACTCCTTGCCCGGCCATTGCAGACTCAACCACTCGGGCAGGCTGCGATTGACCCAGGCGGCGGCCGCCGAGATACGCGGCATGTTGACCACGACACGGTCGCCCGGCGCCAGCGTATAGGGCTGGTCATTCCAGGCGCTGATGCCGCGGACGATGATTCTGCCGCCCAGCGTGATGACGCTGGCGTGTTCCGAGTCCGCCTGCGCGCCCGGTAGGCCAGCGATGGCGTCGTGCAGCGTCAGGCCGGGGCGCCAGTCCAGCTGGCGCACGCCAACGGCACTCCAGAGCTGAATGCGCGTCTCGGTCTGACATTGGCCTATCCAATCACCCGTCGTGAGCGGGATGTCCAGGCGCGGAAAACGCCACAAAGCGATGGGATCGATCCGCCCGACCTGACGCCCCTCGACCGGCGTACGACCGATGATGCGCATCCAGTGCTTGAGCCCTTCAGCCGACAGCCGATCATCAAAGACGGCCTGCGAGCTCAGTTGACGCAGCTCGAAGAACAGGCGACGCCCCAGCTCACGTGTCCTGTCGCGTGTATGCTGGGTGGCCACGAACGCATGCGGCCACTCGATACCATTGGCATTCGTCAGCACGCCGAGCTGGCGCGATAGCGCCTCACTGATGGTCAGTGTCTGGGCGCTGGCATCCTGGTCTTGGGATGGGGCTGACGATGCTGCCGGAGTCTCGCTGGCCAGCGCTGCGCCAGGCAGCAAAAGTGCACCGCAAGCAGACGCGAGCATCGCGACGCCAAGGGCGGCCTTCAGACGTTCATGCAGATAGCTTTTCACGACACCTCGACGGGCAAGAGACACGACACCTTGATGGACAGAAGGCACACTGCCGACTCGTGCAACCGGCGCGGCATGATCATGGCGCTGAAAGAAAATTTCTGGGCACTTACCACCAGCCACGCGCGACCTCCCAGCTCCAATAATGAGAATCCGGCCAGGGTTGAACATCCGCCGCCCAGATTCTTGGTGCCGCATTGGCATCAGTCGCGGGGGGATCATTCACAGTAGCAACCGCATAGCGATTGACGCTACGCGAGCCATCTTGCCAGAGGATGTTTTCCTCACACTGGGCCACGGTCTGATCGCCCAACGGCAAGGCCTGCACGGCGGGAGCCGCGCATTGCCAGCTTGCCTGGCCCTGCGCATAACCCTCTATGCCATCGGCGCGCTGCCAGCGTGAGTGAATCACATAGCTGTGCGTGGGGTCGCCACTGTCCAGCGCAGACATCAGCGTGGTCAGTGATACGTCGCGTCGCATGTCCAGCAGGTCGGTGTCGAAGCCGGCGGTACCGCTCAGCCAGCCGTTCTCCAGACGCACGAAGGCATGATCCGCCGTTTCGAAACGTACCAGCTCTGTCGTGGTCGAAGGCTGTCTTGCCTTCGACTCAACAGGCGTGGCGGAAGAGGGCAGGGCTGCCAGAGGTGTCAGCCCTGTGTGTTCTTGCTGATAGGTCGCGTCCGTTGCGTCCCTGTCTTTGCGGGTCGCTGTCTCCAGAGACGCCAACACCACCATCCCGGTGTTGCCGTCATAGCTTAAGCGCAGCGTGGCATAGGGCAGGGCGCGCGCACGCTCGGCATCGAATTGGTCGCTGTCGATGAACGCCAGAGCGGTTTGCGCAATCTGTCCCTGCTCAAGAGAAGAGCAACCACCGAGCATCAGCGCACCAGACACAAGCAAAGGGGCCGCCAGGCGGCCCCCCATCGTGATGGTTGTCGGCTTCATGGTGATCAGAAGGTACCTGTGGTGCCAGTGGTACCTGTCGTGCCAGTGGTGCCAGTAGTACCTGTAGTGCCGGTGGTGCTACTGCTGCTGTCATCGCCAGAGGCTACCTTGGCTGCAACACCCACGGCTGCCGCGACTCCTACCGCCACTGTCGCGATCGTTCCTGCAGCCATGCCGCCGGCTGCGCCAGCTCCGGCAGCGGCACCACCACCGGCGCCAGCGCTGGTTGATGTAGTGCTAGCCTGAGCGGGCGCTTCGCTTTCTGCATGGGCCATTGGAGTCAGTGCTAAACCAGCAATGGCCAGCAAGGTAGAAATACGTTTCATGTGGGTTCCCTTCTTTCATGGTGGTGAAACTCTGCGCGCGTTTGCGCCCATGCAAAGTTTTGATTTTTCTGAATCATTGTTTCTTTATGGGAAACAGTTGGTGCGGCGAGATATTAATGATGCCTACGTTCTATCGCCTTGTGAGAAAGATTTCAATACGCGAATGTCGTGAAAATTAACAGAGTTCAGGTTGTTGGTCGACTGACATCTAACCGTAAACAACCATCGAATATGATGATCGCGTCATCACGCTTGACGAGAATGACCTTGGGTTCTCGACAATAATCGCAAGAAATGCGAGTGGGTAAAAATTGGCCAATCTCGGAAGAGAGCATACGGGCTTGAATTCTGGGTCGTGAAACTCGTTATCTTAATCGGGAAGTCTATTTCAATACTGATTGATGATGCTTTGATGGGAAGGCTAGTCATTTTGTTATTGGTTAATTGGTACTTTGTGTAAATGTGTCGTTTCTGATTGATGCTGATGCGTATCGCGGTTGGCCGTAGCCGAGCTTGGTGTCGCCTTTTGGATACGTAATGATTCATGATCTAATGCCCTGCAATGCGGCTCCTGGAGCCCAGCGGGCCGCATAATACCATAAATATCAGTCATTTAGGTGGTATCGTCTCGCTTTCAGACCTTGGTGGGCGGCAGGGGAATATGAATAAAGGGTGGAACGAGAGTCCCAGAATGCAGTATCATGCGTCCCTTATTGAAAAGGCTGTGTTTCTTTTTTGCGACACAGAAAGGATGGGTCACCGGTGGAACGTCATGCCGTGTTGACGACACGCAGGAAGGATCTTGCGCTTGCGGTGCTGGTGTCTCTACCAACGCCCGATAGATTCTCTCCTCAGCAGTGTCGGTAACAGGCTGTCATGGCGTGTCAGCCATTGGATTTGCAGTGACTGGTGCCATCCAGGCAGTGCGAGCCGATAGGGTTGTACAAGTCTTATTGGCTCGAAACCTGAATCCTGTACTCAATTGAACAAAAACAAGTCCTCATCTGATAGCACTGGCGATCTACAAGATGATTGCTCTGCTAGGGTTTGTTGCGTCTTGAATTTCGGGATTACCTTTCTGGTTGTTAAGTATTAGCTAATTGAATTTTGTGCTCGATATCTGTCCACGAGTTCAGTGCGCCGGATTTTCCTCAAGAGGAATGATCTTGCCTTGAATTCGGGGTACCACTCGCAGCAAGGCTTTCTTGCGTCAGTGAGGGATTGATGCTGCCTGGGAAACAGGTAGTCAAGCACGATACAAGCTGGAAGACATCAAGATCTTCATGTCAGGGCCTCAGGGATGCGCCGTCAACCACCCTGGGGCGGTAGCGTGCCTAAAACCAGCTCACGCTCACGAAAGGTCGATGGGGTCGGAGAGACTTACCGCACAGGGCTTGCGCAATGCAGGCCAACATCAAACAGCTCAGCTCTCTGGCTGTCCTCGAGATTCACCCAGCGCATCCTTTCTCTACATTCTGTCTCTTCACCCTGACTGACACGTCGGGACTCCGCTGCTGAGCCTATTTTCGGTTGACGACTTTCGATTGACTACGTCGCGGCCTGACCACGACGCCTTCTCTTCCAAGGCAGCATGAGGCTGTCCATTCCATCTTGCAGTTTTCGGGGGTTTTACATGATCAAGGTCACCATGTTTGGCAAGGGCTGTGCGTTGTCGCCGCGCCCCCGCCTGGCAATGACCACCGCGCTGTTGATTGCCATGTTGTCTACCACGGGCTGTGCTTTCGCCCCCGGTGGCGATATGGACTATCAGACAGAAACGGCCCCGCTGGATGATGCGCTTGAGGTCAAGCCGATCACCTTCGGCATGGTAGATGCCCTGAATGACAGTCGTGGCCAGGGCCAGCGTGATAATCAGCTGCTTGAGCAGCAGCTGGCCGATTACGATTACCGCATTGGTCGCGGTGATGTGCTCAACATCATCGTCTACGATCACCCCGAACTGACCATTCCTGCCGGTTCTGAACGCAGCGCCATCGAATCCGGCAACAGTGTGCACAGCGATGGCACCATCTTTTATCCCTACATCGGGCGCGTCAAAGCAGCAGGGCTGACGGTCAAGGAACTGCGCGCCGTCATCGAACGTCGCCTGTCTGGTTATATCGCCTCACCGCAGATCGATGTGCAGGTGGCGGCATTCAAATCCCAGAAGGTATACGTCACCGGCCAGGTGCAAACGCCGGGAATCCTGCCGATCACCAATGTGCCGCTGACCATCTTGGATGCCGTCAATCAGGCAGGCGGCCTGTCGACGCTGGCCAACTGGCACGACGTGGTACTGACGCGTGATGACAGTGATGAACACTTCTCGCTGTATGACTTGCTGCAGAATGGCGCACTGAGCAACAACCGCTTGCTGCGCGACGGTGATGTGCTGCATATCCCGGATGTGGGCAATCAGAAAGTGTATGTGATGGGTGAGGTACAACTGCCGGGCAGCCTGGCGATGGGCAATTCGCGTATTTCGCTGACGGATGCCATTGCCCAGTCCGGTGGTATCGATGAAGGCCAGGCCGATGCCAAGGGCATCTTCGTCGTGCGGCGTGCCGATACCAGTAGCGGCAAGCTGGCGACCGTCTATCAGCTGGATGCCCGCGATTCTGCAGCCTTCGTCATTGGTGCCGAATTCATGCTCCAGCCTTCCGATGTGGTCTATGTCACGGCCGCGCCGCTCAGTCGTTGGAACCGAGTCGTCAATCAGTTGATGCCGACTCTGACCGCGGTCTATCAGGTAACTCGCTCCGCCAGTGATTTCGATGATCTGCGTAGTGATGATTGATCCGCACCAGCATCTTATTTCCCTGTTCATTACCATCTACCACTGGTTCTCACGAGAGCCGCAGCACTCGAAGGGTGTTTCATGAATCAGACCCCGCAACATACGGCCCCTGGAGCGATGCCAACGGCAACCGCTCGCGACAACGATGACGATGCGATTGATCTGGGGCGCTTGTTCGGCATCTTGATTGATCACAAGCAATGGATCATCGCGATCACTGGCCTGTTTGCCGTCATCGGGGTGATCTACGCACTGTTGGCGACGCCTATCTACAAGGTGGATGCCCTGATACAGATTGATGATGCGCCTTCGACCAACCCACTGGCAGACGTCAACTCCCTGCTAGGCAATGAGCCACCGTCTCAATCCGAGATCGAGATCATACGTTCACGGATGGTGTTGGGCCGTGCGGTAGACCTGCTCAATTTGGATATTGCTATTACCCCGAAGCGTCTGCCTCTACTGGGTGATTTTCTCGTGCGGCGTGGGGTAGAACGCCCGGACTTTGCGCAAGGCTGGGCAAGCACCTGGGCAGGGGAAAGCATTACTGTCAGTGAAATGCCAGTCGCTGATGCCATGCTTGGTAGCACCATCACCCTGCGCGTGCTGGATGAGTCCCATTATGAGCTTTTCCTTGAGGGGGAGTCGCTTGGCAAAGGGAGAGTCAATCAACTGGACAGCTTCGCCAACGGCCAGCTCAACCTGCGTGTGACCTCCTTGAATGCTGCGCAAGGTGCGGAATTCGAGCTGACCCATATCAGCCGCATGCAAGCGATTCAAGATCTGCGTAATTCCTTCTCCGTTGCAGAGCAGGGCAAGGAAACCGGCATTCTCTCTTGGTCGATGACGGGGGAGCAGCCGCAAGCACTGCAGCGTACTTTGAATACCATCGCGGATATCTATTATTCGCAGAATGTGCAGCGCCAGAGCGAAGAAGCACGTAACAGTCTCGAGTTCCTCGATAATCAGGTGCCCAAAGTGCGGGCACAGCTGGATGCAGCGGAGTCGCGCCTGAATAAATTCAGGACTTCGCGTGACAGTGTGGATCTATCGCTGGAAACCCAGTCGGTGCTGGAGCGGATAGTGAACCTGGAAGCCCAGGTCAACCAGCTGGAGTTGACCGAAGCTGAGATTGCCAAGCGTTACACGCCCAGCCATCCGACTTACAAAGCCTTGCTCGAGAAGAAGGCACAACTCAAGCGCGAGATGGGCAAGCTGAATGCCCAGGTAAAGGACCTACCTGAGACTCAGCAGGAAGTGTTGCGCCTGACACGCAGTGTGGAAGTGACCCAAGCTATCTATGTGCAACTATTGAATAAAGTGCAGGAAATGGAAATCGCCCAAGCCAGTACGGTCGGTAATGTACGTATTCTGGATGAAGCGGGTATCTTGCCGCAGCCTGTCAAACCCAAGAAAGCCATGATCGTGATTATCATGACACTGCTGGGTGGCATACTGTCAGTGGGTGTCATTCTGTTGCGTGCGGCATTCCGCCGTGGCGTGGAATCGCCAGACCAGCTTGAAGCGCTGGGTCTGCCGATGTATGCCACCATTCCGCTTTCGGATGAGCAGGGCAAGTTGAGCCGCAAGGTAAAACGGAAGACAGATAAACACTCACGTGAAATTCCCAATGGCTTGCTTGCCGCGCGCAATCCGGCTGACCTGGCGATTGAGGCGCTACGCGGCCTGCGCACCAGCCTGCACTTCGCGATGATGGAATCCTCTTCCAATACGCTGATGATCACCGGCCCTAGCCCGGGTATCGGCAAGAGTTTCGTTTCTGCCAACCTGGCGGCCGTCTGTGCCCAGGCTGGGCAGCGTGTATTGGTGGTAGATGCCGATATGCGCAAGGGGCATATGCACTCCATCTTCGATGAACGCTCCGAGTGTGGCTTGAGTGATTACCTGGCAGGAAAGAAGTCTCTGGAAGATGTTATTCGCCCGGTTTCTGCGCTTGAGACACTCTCCTATGTGGCACGTGGTATTGCGCCGCCCAATCCTTCTGAGCTGCTGATGAGCGCTCGTTTCAAGGATTTTCTGAATGCGGTCAGCGAGCGCTTTGATCTGGTTATCATCGATTCACCGCCAATCCTTGCTGTTACCGATGCTGCCGTCATCGGTAAGCATGTAGGAACGACACTATTGGTGACACGCTTTGAGGTGAATGCGCCCAAGGAAGTGGAAGTCTCTCTCAAGCGACTGGCCGCCTCTGGTGTTGCAGTCAAAGGCGGCATACTCAATGCGATGGAGCACAAGGCCGCCGGCGCCTATGGCGAAAACTATGGCTATTACAATTACAGCTATAAATGATCGCACTCTATTTGGCCATTAGCCGTATTGATTTCGAAGGGAACCCGTCATGAAAGAAGCGAGCTCTACCATGGAGCATCAACGACGTTACTCACGTCATTACGAGCGCTTGCTGGCCAGTAAGCGTATACAGACATTTTTTGGCGTGCTGCTGGTTGTCGTACTGCCTGCCATGTACCGCTGGGGATTTGATTTCTGGAATACCTCCACACTGGCGCAGTGGAATGCGATTATGGGGACTGCTGCAGCTTTCACCCTATCACTGACATTGATCAATCGCCTGTGCCAGTTACCGGGGACACGATCCTTCACCTATGTCATCCCAACCGTCGCGGCTTCCTATACCTTGCTGATCATCATCTGCAGTGTATTGGAAATTGAAGTGTCTCGTCTCCAGGTGGGTATCTCCTTTGTACTGGCGATCATCTTTGGCGGGGCTTTCTATTATGTCGACAGCAAACTGACTACTAAACGTATGGCAGTAGTGCCTTTCGGCAAGGCGCCTGCGTTGTGTGATGATCACAGCAAATCAGTGTATTGGTACCAGCTGGAGGCCCCTACACTTGTGGGTATGAAGCGTATCGATGCAGTAGTCGCGGATTTACGTGCGGATCTCCCGGAAGAATGGCAACGCTTCCTTGCTGACTGCACGATTCATCGTATTCCGGTCTACCACGCCACCCAGGCGCATGAAATGATTACTGGCAAGGTCCTGCTAGATCACCTCTATGCCAACGAATTTGGCTCGCTGACACCGCGTGAAGACTATGAAGTCATCAAGCGCGGTATGGATATTCTCGCCGCGTTAATCCTGATTCCGTTGCTGGCCCCCGTCATGTTATTGACGGCAATTGCCATTCGTCTGGATAGCTCCGGTAAAGCACTATTCTGTCAGCCGCGTATGGGATTCCATTGCCGTCCCTTCACTGTTTACAAATTTCGTAGCATGTATACTGATATGAAGGGCACCGGTTTCACTCAGGAAGGTCACGATCCCCGTATTACTCGTGTAGGACACTTTATCCGCAAGTGTCGTCTGGATGAACTGCCCCAATTATTCAATGTATTGAAAGGCGATATGAGCATGATCGGGCCACGCCCAGAATCCATGAGCCTGACGGAGTGGTACGAGAAAGACGTACCATTCTTCCACTACCGTCATGTTGTGCGTCCTGGTATCACTGGCTGGGCCCAAGTAGAACAGGGATATGCAGCAGAAGTAGAAGGTATGATAGAGAAGCTAGAGTATGATTTTTATTATATAAAAAACTTTTCCTTTTGGTTGGATTTACTTATCCTGGTTAGAACAATAAAAACAGTGATATTTGGTTCTGGAGCTAGGTAAATGTCTAGTAGCTTCAGAAGCAACATGAAAATACTAGTTATAAATAAAGGGATCGAAGTTGTTTTTCCTTTGATATTTATACCTTTGCTGATCACGGGTTATTCATTAGATGCCTACGGAGAATATTTCTTAGCCCAGACTATTGTTGCATTCTTGGTGATAATAGTTGAGTTAGGAGCCGCGCCATTATTACTAAAAAGAGCGTTGAGTCATAGAGGTGCACTACTAGTAGCCAATTTATTTATAGTTAAGCTGATTATATTTATAATAGTTGCCATTGGTATTGCAATGTCCGTAAGATATGGATTTAGCAGTTCTATGTTGGCCTATATGATGCTATTTCTAGCAGCAGAGCTGTTTAATTATAATATTTGGTATGCTACGAATGGTTATGGTAATACTGTCATTAAGATCCAAGTAATTATTAAGTCTATAGTTTTGTTAGTTATACTTTTCTCTATTTTTAAAGGTATTGCTATAGAAATAATAGCATTAATGCATGGAGCTTTGTTGTTCTTACCAAATCTTTGCTTGATACTATACAGAAGGAAGGATTTTCAGAGGGTTACTATTCGAGCATATGTTATCAAAACCATACTGCAAAATTCTTATAATGTGGTTTCTTACCGAATTATTTCGGCTTCATTAATGCCAATATTAGGTATATTGATAAATCAAAATTTGGGGGCTGCTACACTAGGTAAGTTCGGGATATTGCAAAGAATTTCATCTTTAATCATGAAGGTTTGTGAACCAGTTGTCTTAGCTTTCATTAAAGAAAAAAGTAAAACTCTTTTGTTAAAAGAAAAAGTTAAAGATATCATAGTTAAGCACAATTTAATTGCAGCCTTCCTTGTATTAACTTTGTGTTGTATATTTATATTAGAAGTGTCCTCTGCCATAATAGAATATAACTTAGAAAATATCCAGCTAATATTTCTGGCAATCTTAATGGGGGGAGTGGCGGTGTCTAATTATTATTGTTGTCAATCCGCTATCGCTATAAGGAAAAATACGAGCTTGAAGTATGTAGTCTCGATCTCAGCGGCTATAACAATAGTGACAATGCTATTGTTCTTTGAGTATGTATCGGATAGGTATCTATCGTTACCTGTCTTTATCATAGCTTATTTAGCTCCACTGAGCTCGATTACAATTTCTTATCGATTTATATTTGGAAGAATGCTTAAATGATATTTAGAATTTTAAATAAAATTAATAGAATTATACTCAAACGGAAATTAAAGAGCTATGGCAATGGCTTTCATACCTATGGTCCTGTTCGAGTAGTATGCCCAAAAAAATTAGAAATTGGTGATAATGTTACGTTTAATGATTATTCTTATATAAATGCTTCTGGAGGGATTGTAATAGGCTCTAATGTGTCAATATCGGCTGGGGTAAAAATCCTATCAACTACTTTAGATTATAATAAATTTGATGGCACTCACACATTCAACAATGTTAATATAGGAAATCGAGTGCATATAGGCGCGAATGCAGTAATTTTGCCAGGCGTTACTATAGGAAACGATATTGTAATTGGAGCAGGCGCGGTTGTTTCAAAAAGTCTTAGTGATGGGAAAATATATATTGGTGTCCCCGCCATTCCTTTAAAAGAGTTATGAAATAATGGATAGTAAAAAAATATTTATATTAGTAAACTCTTTGTCTAATGGTGGCGGTGAAAAAGCGGCAGCAGATCTTGCTAACTCAATGTCTTCTACCGGTAAATCTGTTTCTATAATATTAATCGAAAATAATATAAAATATTCAGTTGAAAAATCTGTAGATATTATTTGCTCACCATTAAGTAAGTATTTAACCGGTAGTAAGCTCTCGTTTGTTTTGAATATAACTTGTTTACTTAAGCTGTTACTATGTATTAGAGGAAATAAAGATTGCATTGTAATAAGTCATTTATTTAGATCAAATTATATTAATGCCATATGCCGTTATTTAATTAAATACCAAAGCATTCTTGTCACTCATGGTTCGATTGAAAAGTACAAATTCAATAAAAGCTTGTTAAATAAAATTAACTTGTCTCTTATTAAAATATTGTATCGCAAAGGTGATAAAAGAATCTTTTTGACTGAAGGAATGTTAGAAGCCTTTAAGAACCGAATACCTGCTACTAATAATTATGTTGTTCAGAACTGTATTGATGTAGATAAAATTAACCTAGATGCCAATGTACAAAATAAGTTAGAAGAAGAAAAATTACCTAAGGATTATTTTATTTTTGTAGGTAGATTAAGCTCAGTAAAAAACATTCCCGAAATTATTTCAGTATTCAATAGTTTGAAAAAATACAATTTACTGATTGTTGGTAGTGGTGAAGAATATACGTATTTAAAAGAATTAGCGAAGGGCTCGCAAAATATATTTTTCATTGGATCAAAAAATAATCCATATTTATATATGAAGCATGCAAAGGCTTTATTGCTATCATCAAGGTCTGAAGGATTTCCTAATGTATTGTTGGAGTCGTTAGCTTTAGGGGTGCCTATTATTTCTACTGATTGTAAAACGGGGCCACGTGAAATCTTAACTATAGATTCAGATCTTACTACAGATTATTATAACAATTCACTTGGAGTGTTATACAGATATATGTCTCCAAGCTCTTTAAAGTCGGCTTTAATTGATTTTGAAACAATGCGCTTTGATAAAGACAAAATGGTGAATAGATCTAGGGAATTTGATAAAGATGTCATAGCTGAGAAATATGAGATGATTTTAAACGATATATAGAACAACGGGCTATAAAGGAGTTTTGATCTATGAAAAGAATATCAACTATTATTTCTATTTACAAAGAGCCTATAGATTGGATTGAAAAATCATTACGGTCAGTAGTGGATCAGACTAACCAAAATTATTTTTTCAATGAGCTAATAGTAGTACTTGATAATCCTCAATACGAAAAAGATGTCGATGTTCTTATAAATAAAATAAAGTCTGATGTAGTAGATATCAATTTTAAATTAATTTATGTGAAGAATAAGCAAAATATAGGGTTAGCTAGCTCACTTAATAAGGCGTTCCAGGTTTCTTCTGGGGACTATATCGCACGCTTAGACTCAGATGATATCAATTTTGCTGATAGGTATATGAAGCAGTTTGAGTTTATGAAAAGCAATCCTAGCATAAGCCTATGTGGCAGTAGCATATATAGGATTGATGAAAATGAGACTGTAGTAGGTCTATCAAGTAATCCAAGTGACTTCACGAAGCTGAAGGAACAAGTTTTATGTAAAAGTATTGCATATCACCCTACTTGGTTTGTAAAAAGAGAGGTTTATGAAGCTTTAGAAGGATACAGGGATATACCTGCGGCTCAAGACTTAGATTTCATTCTACGAGCCATTTTACATAACTATACTATTTCTAACCACCCCGACCCTTTAGTTTATTATCGCATTAATAATAATTCGATTTCTGTAAAAAAATCTCTTTTACAAAGAAAATGTCAAAGATTTATAATAAACAGCTATAAGAAGAATACTTTAGCTTATCGGGATAGTCTTAGCGGCCTTCAAAAGTTCATTAAATTTGATGATAAAGAAAATTTTAAACACCAAAGAAGTCAGAAGCTATTTCTGAAAGCAATGAGAAGTAAAAAAAATCCTATTATGTTTTTGACTTATTTGACAAGGTCCATATTCTTATCTAAAGAGCAGTTTTTGTATCTTTACAGCCATCTTAAATATGTTGTTAAATCTAAACTTTGAGAATGAATTACATGCTAATAAAAGAACCTGAAATTGCCTTTATAGCTAATAGCAAGTGGTATATTAAGAATTTTAGAGAATCAACACTTACGTCATTTACAGATTGTGGGTTTAAGTGTTATGTTTATACCCCTGAAGATTCAAAAGTAACTATTTCCAATAGCGTTTGTTTCGAGCCGATAAAGCTTAAGCCACAAAGTAAAAATATAATTAACGAAATACACTCACTAATCTCTATTATAACTAAACTGTCTTCTGTTAAGCATCGCTTAGTATTCTCTTTTAATCCTAAAACTAATTTGTATACCTTGATAGCTGGTGTACTGCTAAAAAAGCCTGTTGTCGTGAATGTGTCCGGGGTAGGTCAAGCATCCCTGATTAATGGATTTACAGGCCTAATCTATAAAAGCATGATATCTTATTTTTATAAAAAATCAGCACATTGCTTTTTTCAAAATTCAGCTGATATGAATCACTTTATAAAAATTGGGTATATTTCGAGTGATAAAGCAAGTTTATTACCAGGGTCTGGAGTCGACTTAAATAAATTTAAACCTAATTATATAACTAATAGCGGCCGAGTTGAATTTTTAATGGCATCGAGATTAATTAAACAGAAGGGGGTGATCGAATATTTAGAAAGTGCTAATAAATTTAGTAAGAGATATGTGAATAGCTCCTTTATATTAGCTGGAGTAGCTGATAATACTGAGCGTGGAGTGGGGGAATTGGAGATATGTTCATATACAAAAAATAATAATAATATTAAATTTATTGGTCAATCTGATGAGATGCATAAAGTTATGCGCTCTGCTGATGTTGTTGTACTTCCATCATATTATCCGGAAGGTACTCCCAGAGTTCTTCTAGAAGCTGCCGCGTCTGGTAAAATTATAATTACAACTAATACTCCTGGGTGTAGTGACGTAGTTGTAGATGGTTTAAATGGTTTTTTAATCGAACCGCGTTCTGCAGAGAGCTTGCTTAATGCAATGGAAAAAATTATGCTACTTTCGGATCAAGATTTCTTAGAAATGAAGAAACAATCCAGACTAATAGCAGAACGTAAATTCGATGAAAAAATAGTCATTCAAGAGTATCTCAACGTTGCTGATAGAGTAATTAATGGTCGCGTCGAAAATTGCAATTTTTGAGTCGCTTAGTCATATATTGTTAATCAAACTTAGTCTGAGAGCGACATGTTAATTGAGTTTTTACTTTTAACTTTTTTCATATTACTACCAAAAGTCGGCGTAATAGATTTAAGTTTTTTATCGTTATGCTTATTGTTAACAATTAAAATATTGCAAAGTAAAGTTTGTTTTAAGTTAAGCAAGTTGCATGTTTTATTCTTAACAGGATGTCTTCTATTAATTTTATTGTCTTTATTGTCCTCAATATTTAATAACTTCCAGTTTGTTTCAGAATTTATATTAAAGCCATTGCGGTTATTTTTAGTTTTTTTTGTTTTATGTTTAATGTATGGAAAATACACAGCAAAAGCTAATGCCCTGCTTTTATCGATTGTAATAGCTTCTTTTGTTAATGCGCTGGTCGTTATATTGCAATACACGCTACATTATCATTTTGGAATAGAAAAGTTCCTATTAAATCCTGATTTTTCTGAAGCAGTAATTACCCCCTATAGAAAGCCTGGTCTTATGAGTGGTTATCCAGTTGCTGGGTTGTTAAGTGTATTGGGAATAATAAGTTTAGGTGCTATTGATAAGCATAATAAGTATATGCTTGTTTTTAAGCACATTGTTTTTGTTGTCTTGCTTATAAGCCTTACTATTACATCGAGAACTGCTTTACTTATTGGTATTGTTGTTATACTAGCTCTAGTACTAAAGTCCAGAAGCTTTAGTTTGTTCTTTAAAAAATTTATAGCATTGGTCTTTGTCGCAAGTTTGTCTGTACCGTTAGTAATGTCTAAATATGAAAACTCTGATGTGATAAAAAAAACTGTCGATAAATCTTTTGTTATTTTTATTAATATGTACAAAGGAAATGAAGTTCTCGATTACAGCTCTAAAGATCTAATTAATAATCATTATACTCTGCCTAATGATAATTCCGTTTTTGTTATTGGTAACTCAGTTTCTCCTAAGCAAAATATCGTTAATTCGGATGTTTTTTTTATAAGATTTCTTTGGGGTAATGGTTTTTTATCTCCCTTCTTATATTGCTCCCTAGTTTTTTTACTTTATATTAGTATAGCTACTAAGGTTGTGGAATATAAATATAGCAACAAAGAGTTTTACCTTACCTTAATGTTGTTTACTATGGTTGCGGCTTCATTTAAAGGGTCTTACTTTTTCTCAAGGGTTATTGGAGATGTTGTTATTGTATATTATTTTTACCTAATATCCTTGAGAGATAAATAGCTCCTAAATATTGCAGTACAGTATGATAAATCCGTTAAATGAATATAGCTAGAGGTTAATATGATTGTAGTAACTGGAGTGGCGGGATTCATAGGCGCTGAAGTCAGTAAACGTCTGCTGGAAGCAGGCCATAATGTAATTGGTATTGATTCCCTCAATGACTACTACGATGTCTCGCTGAAAGAGGCTCGCCTCGAGCTTATCCAGCAATCTCCTGAATTTACGTTTCTGAAGCTTGATCTTGCAGATCGTGATGCAGTAGAGAAAGTCTTTGCTGACAACGAGATCTCTCATGTCATCCATCTGGCTGCTCAAGCAGGGGTACGCTATTCGCTGGAAAACCCGCATGCCTATGCGGATGCCAATATGCTGGGTTTCTTGAACATCCTGGAAGGCTGCCGTCATCACAAGATTGAACATCTGGTCTATGCCTCTTCCAGCTCTGTTTACGGCCTGAATGCCAAGGTTCCGTTCTCTACCAAGGATGGTGTGGATCACCCTGTCAGCCTGTATGCGGCGAGCAAGAAGTCCAATGAGTTGATGGCTCATACTTACTCACATCTTTACGATATTCCGACGACTGGCTTGCGCTTCTTCACCGTGTATGGCCCATGGGGCCGCCCGGATATGGCCATGTACAAGTTCACCAAGGCCATTTTCGAGGGCAAGTCCATCGATGTGTATAATCACGGTGACTTGTCGCGTGACTTTACCTACATTGATGATATCGTTGAGGGCATTATTCGTATCAAGGACGTAATTCCTCAGGCCGGTCAGAAGTCGGCAGCGGAAGGTCTGGCGCCTGATGAAAGCCCTGCACCCTATGCCCTCTACAATATCGGTAATGGTAGTCCGGTTCAGCTGATGGACTTCATCAGTGCCGTTGAGAAAGCGACGGGTATTGAGGCCAAGAAAAACTATATGGATATGCAGCCAGGGGATGTGTCTCAGACCTGGGCAGATACTGAAGATTTCTTTGCTGCGACTGGCTATCGTCCGCAAGTCGGGGTAGAAGAAGGGGCTCGCCGTTTTGTGGAGTGGTACCGCAACTACTTCTCCATCTAGGAGGGTTTCGCTGCTCGTTACCTAATCAAGATGTCATCTTTATAGTCAGGTTTTCATTTGTATTGTTCAGTGGCTATCGTCATATCAGTTGAGATTCACTGATAGCTCTTGGCAGTACATGACTGTGCTGATGTTGATATCAGATTGCTCAAGGAGGATGGCGGTGATTCAACTTGGCTTTCCCTCTAGGAACTTCAGCGCCTGCCAGCAGTCTGATGTCTTCAGTATTTTTAGCTTTTCGTTACGGTAAACACAGGAAATATTTGAAATGAAAATTGCCATCGCAGGCACCGGCTATGTCGGTCTTTCCAACGCCATGCTGCTTTCTCAGCATCATGAAGTCGTCGCGTTGGATATCGTGCCGGAGAAGGTGGAAGGCCTGAACCGTGGTATCTCGCCTATCGTCGATAACGAGATCCATGAGTTTCTGGCACGTGGAGATCTGAATTTCCGCGCTACCCTCGACAAGGAAGTGGCCTACCGCGATGCCGATTTCGTGATTATCGCCACTCCGACGGATTACGATGCGACCACCAACTATTTCAATACCAGGAGTGTTGAAGCGGTGATTCAGGATGTGCGCGATATCAATCCTGACGCGGTGATGGTGATCAAGTCTACAGTACCTGTGGGCTATACGGCTGAGGCGCGTGAGCGTTTCCAGACACAGAATCTGATGTTCTCGCCGGAGTTTCTGCGCGAAGGCAAGGCACTGTACGACAACCTGCATCCGTCTCGTATCATCGTCGGTGAGCGCTCCGAGCGTGCCGAGGTGTTCGCTGGTTTGCTCAAGGAAGGCGCGATCAAGCAGGGTGTTGATGTGCTCTTCACTGACAGCACTGAGGCAGAAGCCATCAAGCTGTTCGCCAATACCTACCTGGCGATGCGCGTTGCCTACTTCAATGAGCTGGATACCTACGCCGAATCGCATGGCCTGGATGCCAGGCAGATCATCGAAGGTGTGGGATTGGACCCGCGCATCGGGCAGCATTACCACAACCCGTCATTCGGGTATGGGGGCTACTGTCTGCCGAAGGATACCAAGCAGTTGTTGGCCAATTATCAGGAAGTGCCCAACAACATGATCCAGGCCATCGTCGATGCCAACACCACGCGCAAGGATTTCATCGCGGAATCCGTGCTCAAGCGCAACCCGCAGGTGGTGGGGGTATATCGCCTGGTGATGAAGTCCGGTTCTGACAACTTCCGCGCCAGTGCCATGCAGGGTGTGATGAAGCGCATCAAGGCCAAGGGCGTGGAAGTTGTGGTATACGAGCCGGTGCTGGAAGAAGACACCTTCTTCGGTTCACGCGTCATGCGGGATCTCGAGGCGTTCAAGCAGGAGGCGGACGTCATCCTGAGCAATCGCATGGCGGAAGAGCTAGCTGATGTGGTCGATAAGGTCTACACCCGCGATCTGTTCGGCAACGATTGATCCAGAGCTCTGATTCTTGATCAAACTCAAACGCCGCATCCTTGTGATGCGGCGTTTTCGTATGGGTTAACAAGGTACGGGGTAGAGGGAGCAGGTGATGACTTTCATGCTGTGCGCCTGATGCCAAGGAGGAGGGCAGTTGTGTCAGGCTATCCCGCTCATCAAGCTCACGACGGCGCTTGGTCGTATTCGGCCGAGATGCCCGTATCACCGTTCACATCGTCATCTTTGGATCAGGAAGGCCAGGTATGCCGTCATTCGCTTCTGCTGCGCGCTCGGATTCATCCGGAGTTGCTCAGTATTTTTCCCCTATGATCTCGCGCGCCGTTTCCTGCAGTGTTTTCCTGTTCGGCTTGCTCAGCCTGGTGATGCCTTCTGGCTATAGCTTGGGACCGGCGTTGCTGGTGTTGATCAGTAGCTATTGCTTGCTGCGAGAGCCGCGCCCGCTGTTGGGTGCCGCCCACAAGGAAGACCTGGCGGTGATCGGCGTGGTGGCAGGCCTCGCGGCCCTATTGCTGGTAAGTATCCTGCTGCAGGGGGATGCATGGCAGACGACAAGCGTGCCGATTCGTCTGTTGTTGGCTGTGCCGGTGCTGTTGCTGGTGTTGTCGTGCCCCCCTTCGCTCGGGGCCATGTGGGGCGGTTTGATCTTCGGCAGTGTGCTGACCGGCAGTTGGGCGATGTGGCAGAAGTTGGTGTGGGGCGTGCATCGTGCGGGTGGCTTCACCAATACCATCAACTTCGGCGATATCTGCATGTTGATGGGGCTGATGTGTCTGGCAGGCCTTGGTTGGGCGATGAGTCAGGCGGGAGCTAGGCGGCGCTATTGGTTGCTGGCGCTGCTGATTGGTGGCGCATTCGGCATCATCGGCTCCTTGATGTCGGGGACGCGCGGCGGTTGGATCGGCTTCCCGTTTGCCGCCTGGGTGCTGTATCGCAGTTATGGTGAGGTGATCTCGCGGCGTGTGCTGCGGTTGGGCGTCTTCATGTGTGCCGGGGTGATCGCTCTGATGGTGATGACGCCGGCCACCGGTATCCAGCAACGTGTCGAAGCCGGTGTCTCGGATGTCACGAAGTACGTGGAGGACCGCAATGCCGGCACCTCGGCGGGGGCGCGTCTCGAAATGTGGCGGGGCGCCTTGCTGATGATTGCCGAGCAGCCGTGGCTAGGCAGGGGCGAGACAGGATATGCCGAGGCGCGTGATGCGATGATCGAACAGGGCGAGCTGAGCCGCCATGTGCAGCCGTATGAACATCCCCATAACGAGTTTCTCGATGCGTGGGTCAAGCGCGGGGTGTTGGGGCTGCTTGCGTTGCTGGCCCTCTATCTGGTGCCGCTGCGCCTCTTCTATCGTCGTCTGGACAGTGACGACCTTACATTGCGCTCACTGGCTGTCGCCGGGGTACTGCTGCCGCTGACCTTCCTCGACTTCGGGATGACCTGGGTGATGTTCTCTCAGGCCAGCGGCGTGATGGTCTACGCCTACTGGTTAGCGATCGTCTGGGGTACGCTGCGCGCGCATGAGCGTCGCCTTGAGGTATCTCCGCCTGCCGCTTGCGATAAAGCCCAAGCCAATCAGGGCTGATCGGGATGTCTGCATGGAATGTCAGACCTGGAGAGGCGACAGCGTTCAGCGCATGGCGCTCTCGAGATTCAGTCCTTGGCGCTCTGGCGATTCGACGCTCAGGCGATCCGACACTCTGGAGAGGCTTTGACCTGAGCACGCACGGGGTCTACAGTACGCGCAAATTTGAGCAGTCGCTCACGAATATTGACGAGCGGTAAGGCGTGTTGCCTCGCCGCTCAGGAGAATGGATATGCAAGACAAGCTCAAGATCGACATCGTCTCCGATGTGGTATGCCCGTGGTGCATCATTGGCTACAAGCGCCTCGAGAGCGCCATTAAGTCACTGGGCCTGGAAGACAAGGTCGAGATCGAATGGCAGCCCTTCGAGCTGAACCCGGACATGTCGGCACACGGCGAGAATCTGCGCGCCCATATCGAGCGCAAGTACGACACCACGCCCAAGGCCAGTGCCGAGGCACGTCGCAATCTGACCGCTCTGGCGGCCGAGGAAGGCCTGGTCTTCAATTTCTTCGACGACATGCGCATGGTGAATACTCTCGAGCTCCACGTCCTGCTCGAGTACGCCGCCGAACAGGGCATGCAGCATGATCTGATGATGCAGTTCTACGCTGACTACTTCACCTTGCAGAAGGACATGTCGGACCGCGCCGTGATGGCGGACTCGCTGGCCGCGGTCGGGCTGGATGCCACGGAAGGGCTCGCGCAACTCGATGACGCCGAGGCACGTGAGCAGGTCGTGCAGCATGAAAACCACTGGAAGCAGATGGGCATCTCCAGCGTGCCGACCTTCGTCTTTAATCGTCGTAGGGCCCTGAGCGGTGCTCAGCCCAAGGAAGTGTTCGAGCAGGTGCTGAGCGAAATGAAGGTAGAGCAGTCTTGAGCCACTGACACCTGGCTCCGCCACTGATTCCTGTCGTGATAAAAAACGCGGCCCCGCTGAAAAGCAGGGCCGCGTTTTTCGTTGTGGGGTGTGTCAGCAGGGAAGGCGTTGCGAACCCCTGATCAGCCTTGGCTCACCATCCTGACTTCCTGCGCTGACTTGTCACTCTGGCTCACAACCTTGGTCAAAGACCCGCCTTGATATTGCTCAGCTGCTGCATGAGCGTGTCGAGGACGGCGTCGACTTGCGCTTCGGTGTGCTCGCAGGAGAGGAAGAAGCGCAGCCGCGCGCTCTTCTCTGGCACGGCGGGGTGCAGGATGGGCTGGACGTTGAAGCCCGCCTCGAACAGCTGGTTGGAGAGGCGGGCGGCGACGATGGAGCTACCCAGAATCACCGGTACGACGGCAACGCCCAGGCTGTCGCCAACATCGAGTCCCAGGGCGCGGGCGCGCTTGAGGAAGTAGCCGGAGACGGCGTGCAGGCGGGCGATACGCTGCCTGGCATCATCGCCCTGCAGCAGTTCGAGAATCTTCAGTGATGGGGCGGCGACCTGCGCTGGCATGCCCACCGAGTAGAGGAAGCCCGGCGCGAAGTAGCGCAGCATGCTGACCAGCTCCTTGCAGCCGGCGATATAGCCGCCGCAGCCGGACAGCGTCTTGCTCATCGTGCCCATCCAGATATCGACGTCACGCGCGGCGATGTTGTAATGCTCTCTCAGGCCGAGACCACGCTCGCCGAGCACGCCGAAGGAGTGGGCTTCGTCGACCATCAGCCAGCAGCGGTACTTCTGCTTGAGGGCGATCAGACGCGGCAGGTCCGGCACGTCGCCGTCCATGCTATAGAGGCCTTCGGTGACAATCAGCACGCGCTCGAACTTGCCCCGCTGGGCACGTAACAGCGCTTCGAGCGCCTCCGGGTCATTGTGTGCGAACGGCATACGCCGCGCGCCGGACAGCTGAGCGCCGACCAGCGAGCTGTTGTGGATCCACTCGTCATGCAGGATCAAGTCCTTCGGCCCGAGCAGATAGCCCAGCGTGGAGACATTGGTGGCGTGGCCGCTGACGAAGACCACCGCATCCTCGACGTCGTAGGTACGCGCGACGGCAGCTTCCAGCTGCTGGTGGATCGGACGCTCGCCAGAAACGGCGCGTGAGGCCGACACCGAGGTGCCATAGTGCGCGGCAGCATCCGCCGCGGCCTTGACCACTTCCGGATGGCGCGAGTAGTCGAGGTAGTTGTAGCTGGCGAAGTTGACCAGCTCACGCCCCTCGATACGCGTCGTGGCACCGGCGCAGCCGTCATGCACGCGGAAGAAGGGCTCCGGCACGCCAAAGGCGGCGCCTGCCTGCTGCATCATGCTGAGTTGCTGATAGCCGGGTTGGCGATCGAAGCGCACGAAGTCGTCGCTGATCTCCAGTGTCGGTGTCCTGGGGGCAAACACATCATTGTCAGCCTCGCCCGCCATGGCGGCGGTAGCTTGGGTGCGACGGGCACGCGCTTTGTCCAACAACTGTTGTTTCATGTCGCGGGGGTTGGGGCCGGAGGAGTGACGAGATGCCAAAGAGGAAGTCCTTGAAGTAGAAGCAGTCTTTTCCCCGATGATGAGTGTGCACGCGCAAGAGGGCAAGTCTTTGCAGGTGTGGGGACGAATCTCTCAGGCTTTCAGGAGGCGTCTTGCAGGCAAGCGTGCGAGTTCGTGAGTGCACTGAGATCATGCTGGTCGAAGAGGGGGACGGCACGGGGCGTTGCGCACACAATAATGTCAATTATCCAACGTGTGCTGCCATATCAAGGTCTTATCGCCGTTCTTGGCTGGCCGCCAGGCGAGCGGTTGCACTCAGCGGCCAGGGCGATCAAGCGATAGGAGCCAGAAAGTCGCCAGGCAGTGGGGTACGGGTTAAATGGTTCTTGGCTCTGAGAGTAATGTGCGTATTGAGCTCCTCTCCCCGAAGCCCAGGGTGTTGCCGAATTTGTTCATCGATTAGCTGAATGACAAATTCCGCATAACGCGATGAGGCGAGTTCTATTGTCGAGACAGTGCGTCCCATCAGCTGGACGATCACGAGATAAGTAGCCTGCTGCGTTCGGGCAAGGAGCAATGCGTAACCTTCGGTACTCGTAGTGATAGCTAAAGGCACATGATCTACGATGTCTCTATGTGCGTTGACAGACAGGATGCTCATTTCGTCCATGAAGGTGATCTCATCTCATGAAAATATGGGAACTTACTGGATGATGCCTATTGTCCGTTTAGGCAACACCGCTGGCTATAATACTCTAGTAAGTAAAACACTAGTTGTCATTTATTTTTTAGCGCAATAAGTGTAAGAGGGTGTAGATACTTTCGGCATCAAATTTGAAGTTAGCGTCCTAAAATGGTTGAAATATTGATGTTCACTTCATTCCCTGGATTCATCGCTTACTAGTTGATCGACGTCAGCGCCTGTCAACGTAGCCGTATTTCAAGGTGTCTACAGGTCCTTATGGCTGGCATCTCCACTTCGGTCTGCTCGAGGCAAGTGCTGAGGCACGAGCGAGTGCTATCTACAAATTCAGCCTCAAATGGATTTGGAACTCAAACGACCGATGCAAAATTGTGCTCGTTTGAGTTCCAAAAGTATCAACTAATTTCAGGATTGGATGATCATCTAGTATTACGCGTTACTTGCTGACCATCTCACCGCGTTTAGAAGTCGCTGTGGCTGCTTCACTGCCATGTTGCTTCACCAGCTGCGCCATGGCCTGGTCTTCCGAGCTGATTTCGGCATCCTCGCCGTCGGTATTTGACATCTTGTGCATCAGGCGCTCCGCGAGACGCCACAGGGTGGCGGCTTCACTGATCATCATCACCGGAATGCTGATCCCCAGACGCACCTCGACTGCCGTCATCAGCTCCACCCCCATCAGTGAATCGAAGCCCATATCATAGACGCTCTTATTGACGTCAATGGCCGTGTCATCGATCAGTAGAATCTTGCTCAGCTCGCCTTTGAGTATCTCAACGATGGCCGTCTGAAGCGCCTCACCTGTAAGCCCTGCCAGTATCGCGGCGATATCATCTTGCTGTGCCTGACTGGAGTCATCCTCACCGGCGCGACGCGCGATTTCCTCAAAGCGGGGTGTAGCGGCGGTTGGTAGGAAGCGTGCAAGCGCGCCCCAGTCCAGTTCTAGCACGCCCAGTGAGCGACCTGGCAGGCCGAGTGCTTGGGCCTGTTGATCCGCGCTGATCATCTTGCCGAGACAGGCCAGGGCATGGTCTGCCATCAGCGCATCGCCACCGAGGCGATTCTTGAGTGCTTCGCGCGTCTTCTCGTTGCGTGCCAGGAAGCCGGCATCCTCGATCGCGCCCCAGCGTGCGCAGGTGGCGGGCAGGCCACGTGCACGACGGTGGGCGGCAAGCCCCTCCAGCCAGTGGTTGGCCGCCACGTAGACGCTCTGTCCCGGGTTGCCGAACAGGGTGGTAGCCGAGGAGTAGAGCACGAAGAAGTCAAGCGCATGCTCGGCACTCAGGTGATCCAGCAGGCGTGCACCTTCCAGCTTCGGCGTCATCACACGCTGGATACCCTCGGCATCGAGATGGCGAATCAGTGCATCATCGATTACCGCGGCGGCATGAATGATGCCCTTGAGCGGTGCGATGCCATCGGCGTCAGCGGACTTGCCGAAGCGTGCGAACACCTTTGATAACGCGGCCTCATCGGCGACATCGCAGGCCAGCGCATGCACGTTCACGCCCTGGGCCTCGAGACGCGCGACACCTTGCTGTGCTTCTTCACTGGCCGCGCCGGAACGCCCGAGCAGGACCAGTTCACGCGCGCCCATCGCGGCCAGCCATTCGGCGCTGCGCAGGCCAAAGCCGCCCAGACCGCCGGTGACCAGATAGCTGCCCGCCGGGTCGAATGTCAGTGTCTTTCCCTTGGCCGCTTGCGCGTCGTGTTGATGGGACACTGCACTGGCTGTCTGTTCAGCGGCGTGTTCGGCGACGCGCTGAGTGACGACGACCTTGCCGATCTGGCGGGCCTGCTGCATGTAGCGGAAGGCCTCGACCACCTGACTGGCATCGAAGGTGGTGTAGGGCAGCGGCGCCAGGGTACCGTCCTCGAACAGCGCCATCATCTCGCGGAACAGGCGCGTGGTCAGGCCCGGGCATTCCTTCATCAGCTGATCGGAATCGATGCCGAAGTAGCTGAGGTTATTGCGGAACGGACGCAGCCCCATCGGGGTGTTCTCGTAGAAGTCGCGCTTGCCCAGCTCACAGAAGCGCCCGAACGGCTTGAGCACGCGCAGGTTCTGGGCGATGGCTTCACCGGCCAGCGAGTTGAGCACCACATCGACACCACGCGCATCGACGGATGGGTCACGCTGCTGACGTGCGGCGAGATCGGCCAGGATATCCTCGGCGAAGCCATGGCTGCGCGAGTCATAGACGTTGGTGATGCCCATCAGCGCAAGGAAGTCGCGCTTGGCCGGCGAGCCGACGGTGGCGAACACCTCGGCGCCCAGCCATTCGGCGATCTGCAATGCCGCGATGCCCACGCCGCCGGCGGCGCCGTGAATCAGTACCTTCTCGCCTTCTTCCAACCGTGCCAGATGCTTGAGCGCGTAGTAGACGGTGAAGAAGGTGGTCGGGATGGTCGCCGCGGCTTCCAGGCTGACGCCGTGGGGCACATGGGCCAGCGCCGTGTCGGCGATCACCAGACGGTCGGAGAAGCTGGCCGGGCCGAAGCCGACCACGCGCTCACCGACCTTGAATTCGGCATTGGTACCGGCCTGAGTGACGATGCCCGAGAACTCGAGTCCCAGGCTCGGGCCGGAGAAGCCGTGTTCGATGGCCTCATCCGACAGCAGGCCGAGGGTGTACATGACATCGCGGAAGTTGAGGCCGGTCGCCTCGACACGCACTTCGACTTCGCCGGCTGCCACGGCGGGCAGAATGCGTGGCTGCCATTCCAGATTGCGCAATTGGCCGGGCTGGCTGAAGCCGAGGCTGACGCCGTGGCGCTGGGTGCCTGGGGCTTTAGAGGCTGATGTCTGCGAGCCTGAGATCTGCAAGCGGGCACTCTCGCCACCAGCGGCCTGCTGAGGCGCTGCTACCTGACGCAGGCGTGTCGCGAAGCGCGCGCCAGTAGCATTCAGCACCACTTCCTGCTCGTGATCCGGCGCTTCGAGTTCCTGTACCAGCGCGCCCATCAAGGCCGGCATGCTGACGGCGTCGTGCTCCAGCGTCGGCGTATCCAGCAGGCGAATGGCCAGCGACTGGCTCTCGTTGGCCAGACTGCGCGCAAAGCCCCAGCTGGCGGCATCCGCCGGCGGGGTCGCCGCGGGGGCGCCATCTGTCTGCCACAGCGTCGCCACGTCATGTGTCAGCACCCACAGGGTCGGGGCCACGCGGCTGTCGTCCTGCTCCTGGGCGCTGTCAAAGGCCTGGGCGACTTGCGTCAGCAGTTGTTGGCGTGCGCACTGGAGAGCATTGGTGTGATCCGCACCATTCTGCTCAGCTGTCGCCGCAGCACTGGGCAGCGCGATCAGGTGATCAACGTCGCCAAGCTGCTCGATCAATGCGGACACGTCCGCAGGCAGGCTGGCTGACAGGCGCTGATGGCTGACCTGATGACCAGGCGCGGCGAGTGAGTCGCTCAAGCGCGTCAGCAGTGCTTGATCCGCCGGTGCCTGCGGGCAATCCAATAGCGCGATGGAGAGCGTGGCGGCTTGGCTTTCTACAGCTTTGCTTTCTGCGGCTAAGCTTGCCACTGCTTCGCTTTCAACTGATCCACTTGGCGCCGTCTGGCCTTCCGCAAGCTGTGCCTGAGCGGCAAGTGTCGCGGACAGCCACCAGGCACCTGATGTTTCAGTACCCAGGTGATCGCTGGCTAGGCTGTCGCTGGCAGGCGCTGGTGACTCGATGTCGAGGCCCAGCTGGGTCAAGAGACGCTGCCATTGCGCGATGCCCGGATGACTGCGCAGCTGCTTACCATCATCGAGGGCCAGAATCGGCCCGGCCCAGGCCGCCGGTTCACAGCCACACAGCAGCAGCTGCGCGCCGGGGGCCAGACAGGCGATCAGTGCTGTCAGCAGCTCGCGCGCCTGTGACGGTGCCTCGAAGTCCAGATGCACGATGGCGAGCTGAGCCTTGCGGGGCGTGGCGGTGTCCTCGAAGGACTCGCCCGCGATCACGTCGATCAGCGGCAAGTCATCCTGCAGGCGATTGGCTTCACTGAGGGCGCCGGCACTGGCGGCCACGAAGCGGTAATCCAGCGCCGCGTAGCGACCGTTGCGTGCATCCGCCTCGCGCAGTGTCGCGAGACGCTGGCCCAGCCAGGGGCCGCCGGCCCCCAGTTCCAGCACATCGAGGCGCTGGCCGGCAGGCAGAGTGGCAAGCGCGCTGCTGATGCGTTGATCGAGCTGTGCGCTCAACCACTGCCAGCCGGCATTGCCGACCGCCGTCTTGAGCAGCGTCGGGATCAGCGGCTGGCGCAGATGCTCCAGTGCGGCACTGGCGTCCGTCGAGAGCAGCGCCTCGCGATCTGCCACCGCTTCATCAGCGGTGCCGTCCAGCTGAGTCCCTTCTGACTGAGTCCCGTCCAACGGCATGCCGCGATTGAGCCATTCATCCAGATGCAGGTGCAGGCGACCGGCGGCATGCGTCAGCGGGAACTGGCCCGGGTAGTCGCGTACCAGCAGCTGCCAGATGTCATTGGCGGCGGGCAGATCCAGCGAGTTGATCTGCCAGTCGCCGTTGTCGAGTGCTTCCGTCAGGCCTTGTGACTCGGCCCAGTCGAGCAGGGCACGGCTGAACAACGGACAACGGCGCTGCCAGCGCGACAGTGCCTCGTGATCCAGGTGGGCAAGCTCCGGGTCGCCCGGCGCTGCGTGACGCAGCAGAGTCTCGTGGACGCTGGCGAGCATCAGGCTGTCGAGCAGCGGCTCCAACTCATCGCGGAAACATTGGCTGTCGGCCATCAGCATCTGTGCGCTGGCGGCCGCGTCGCTCTCACCAACATTCGCATCACCATCCTCACCACCATCGGCAGCCCCTGACGCCTGCATGGCGTCATTCACCAGGCCTGCGAGATCCAATACCGGTGCGGACGGCTGAGTGAGCGGGTGCGGTGCGGCAGTCAGTTCGATATCCAGGTAATCCAGATGCGCCGTGCCATCACGTCCCAGGCGTACGGCGCGGAAGCGGGCCTCTTCGGCAACTGCCACGGCGCGGCCTTCGGCGTCGAACAGCTCGAAGTCGGCACACAGGGAGTGCGGGCCACGCGAGCGCAGCACGACGCGTGCGGTGACGATCTGCGAGGCGCGTACCTGCTCACGCACCTGCAGGCGACCGACGCGCACCGGCACGAAGGCCATGCCATTGCTGGCCGCCATCTGGCCCTTGAGCACCCCCAGCAGCGGAATGAACAGCTGGAAGGCGCTATCGAGCACGCCGGGGTGCAGGTGGAAGTCGGCGTCCTGGCTGGCCATTTCCTCGGTCAGCGAGAAACGGGCCAGCACCTGCGGACGCGCAGTGCCCGGTGCGTGATGGTCGTTGCCCGCGTCGACCCAGATCTGCTCGGCGGCGCGGAAATGCGGGCCGTAATGCAGGCCGAGTTGTGCGGCAGCCGCCACGTGCTCATCGCGGCCGAAATCGGCGGCGCGAGTCGGCATGATCGGGGCGGCTCGCTCCAGCAAACGTCCACGCGTGGCGGTGAAGGCGCGCGCCACGGCGTGCAGGTTCCACTTGTCGGCATCTTCTGCGCGAGTCTCACGACTTTCCAGACGCATTGCGCCATTGGCGCTGTCCAGCGACAGGCGGGTCAGGCGCAGGGTGCTGTCATCGAGCAGCAGCGGGGCGCGAATCTCGAAGTCTTCCAGATCCAGCACGTCGGGCAGGCTGTCCGCATCGGCGCTGGCGGCCTGCCATTCGTGGGCGGCGGCCAGGCACTGCTCCAGATAGCCGGCCCCCGGGAAGACGGCGCTCTCGCCGACCTGGTGGTCGGCCAGCCACGCGACCTTCTGGGTGTCGAGCTGGGCTTCCCAGGTCAGGCGTTGCTGAGCGAGACGATAACCGAGCAGCGGGTGCACGTAATGACGATCCAGCAGACGCTGGCTTTCGCTGGTGGTCTGGATCCAGCACGGGATGCGTTGCCACGGGTAGCTTGGCAGCTCGACGAACTGACCGGCGACCGGGAACAGGCCGGTGATGTCGACGGCGCCGGAAAGCAGCACGCGACCGCGCAGATGCTCCAGGGCATCTAGCCCGGCATGGCGACGGTCGAGACTGGCGAGCACCTGGCCGGCGGGCGCCTCGTCACTGCGCGCCTTGAGGATGTCGTTCAGGTAGCTGCGCAGGATCGGGTGTGCGCCGATCTCGACCAGCAGGCGATGGCGGCCGAGGGCAGCGTTCTCCTCCGCCTCGGAGTGCCAGTTGACCAGCGACGTGACGGCGGCCTCGAACATGACCGGCTGCCGGATGTTCTCCCACCAGTAGCGTGCATCCAGCTGCTCGCCGGCAATGACGCTGCCGGTGACGGTGGAGATGAACGGGGTATGGGTGGCGCGGGGCGTCAGGCCGTCGAGGGATTCGAGCAGGCCGGGCTTGATCGGGTCCATCGCCGGGCTGTGGAAGGCGTAATCCAGCCCCAGTACCCGTGCGAAGGTGCCTTGGGCGGAGAGCTCCTTGCTCAGTGCTTCCAGCAGCTCACGCTCGCCGGCCAGGGTGGTGCCGCGCGGGCCATTGATGCCAGCCAGTGACAGCGACGCCCATTGCGGCTGCTCCAGCCACTCGCGCATTTCACACTCGCCGAGGCCGACGGCCATCATCGCGCCGGTGCCCCGGGTGCGCCCCTGGTGGTAGCTGCGCTGGAAGATGACGCGGGTGGCCTGTTCGAGCGTCAGCGCGCCACTGGCCCAGGCGGCAGCGACTTCGCCGACACTGTGGCCGGTGACGGCAGCGGGGCGGATACCGCGTTCGATCAGCCATTCGGTGATCGCGACCTGCAGCGCGAACAGCGTCGGCTGGGCGATCTCGGTGGCGTCCAGGCGGTTCTCGCCTTTCTCGCTCAGGCTGCCGTCCAGCTCCTTGAGCAGCTCGAAGCCATTGAAGTCGCGGAAGGCGACATCGAGGCGCTCGAGACAGGCGCGCACGCTGGCGGATTCTTCCAGCAGGGTACGACCCATGCCGGCCCACTGGCAGCCATTGCCGGAATACACGAACACCGGGCCGCGCTCTTGCTGCACGCTGCTGACGACTTTTGCGCCATGGCGTGGCGATGCACCATTGTCGCTGGCGCTCGGCAATGCTGGCAGACGGTCTGCCAGGGTGATGCGTGGATGGTCACCGAGATCCCCCTCGCTGCCGAGGGTGTCGAGGTCCTCAAGCAAGGTGGTGAAGGTATCCGCGCTGAGCAGGGCGCCATGCACATGGTGCTCGCGACGAGCGGCCAGCTGCCAGGCGAGATCGTAGAGACTTGGCGCCATGTCGTGGGCGGCGAGCTCACGCAGGTGCTCTGCCAGCTCCAGCGCGGATTGCTTGAGCGCCTGTGGCGAACGGGCGCTCAGGCGCAGCGGCGGCGTCTGTTCGCCTTCAGTATGCGGTTGCGCTAACGACTGTTCGGGGGCACTTTCCAGCAGCACGTGGGCATTGGCGCCACCGAAGCCGAAGGAGTTGACGCCGACGACCAGGCGCCCGTCCGCCTTGAGCTTGCGCGGCTGAGTGACGATATCCAGATTCCACTCGTCGGTACGAATCTTCGGATTCAGGCGCTGGATCTTGATCGTTGCGGGCACTTCACGGTGCGCGATCACGCCCAGTGCCTTGGCCAGGCCTGCCACGCCAGAGGCGGTTTCCAGGTGACCCATGTTGCTCTTGATCGAGCCGATCGGCAGCGGACTGGAGCGCTTCTGGCCGATGGCGGCACCGATGGCGCGGGTTTCCAGCGGGTCACCGACTGCGGTGCCGGTACCGTGGGCCTCGAGGTAGTCGATCTCGTCCGGGCTGATGCCGGCCTGCTCGCAGGCCTGTTCCATCAACTGGATCTGCGCCGCCGGGTTGGGCACGGTCAGGCCGGACTTGTAGCCATCGGTATTGACCACGGAAGAGGCCACCACGGCGAGAATGCGATCGCCATCTGCGATGGCCTGATCGAGATCCTTGAGCAGGAAGACGCCGCCGCCTTCGGAGCGCGCATAGCCGTCGCCGGCCTCATCGAATACCTGACAGCGGCCGGTCTTCGACAGCATCGTGGCCTTGGAGAAGATCAGGAAGCCGTACGGATGCAGGTGCAGGCTGATGCCGCCGGTCAGCGCCATGTCGGTCTCGCCGCTTCTGATCGACTGGCAGGCCTGATGGAAGGCGACCATCGAAGAAGAGCAGGCGGTATCCAGCGACAGGCTCGGGCCGTGCAGGTCGAAGGCATACGACAGGCGGTTGGAGGCCACGCTGGAGGTATTGCCGGTCGCGGTATTCGGGCCGATGGCGCTCAGGTCATCCGCCATGCGATAGGAATAATCCAGGCTCGCGATGCCCATGAAGACGCCACAGCGTGAGCCGCGCATCTTCTCGGCCGGGATGCCGGCGTGCTCGATGGCTTCCCAGCTCATCTCCAGCAGCATGCGTTGCTGAGGGTCCATGCTGGCGGCTTCGCGCGGGCTGATGCCGAAGAAGGCGGGGTCAAAGCCGGTGATGTCGCCCAGTGAACCTGCGGCGAAGCTGTAGCTCATGCCCGGGGCTTTCTTGTCCGGGTGCGAGAGAGACTCCTTGCTCCAGCGGTCGTCGGCGACTTCGGTCACCATGTCCTTGCCGGCCAGGAGGTCGTCCCACAGGGTGGCCTGAGTGGTGCCGGGGAAACGGCTGGCTGCGCCGATGATGGCAACGCGTCGGGTCATGACAAGCTCCTGAACTTCTGAGTCACGGCACTGTGGCGAGCATGTTTCGCGGTCGCCTTCAGCAGCGCACTTCCTAATGTATCGATATTGATGACGCGCGGGTCGCCCTTGCGGCATTGCTCGTCAGTCTTGAAGGGCCCTTCGCAATCGAGGGCCCACTCCATCAGCTCCGGGTCCTTGTCGCGCACGGCCGCCATGGTCTGGCGGGCGGTGTCGTCGGACTCCGGCAGGGCGCTGGACCAGATGAAGCTGTCGGTCACGCCATTGGGCTCGCCCAGGGTCGTGTAGACCTCGGGCATGATCGGCACATGGTCTCCATAGAAACACAGCAGCCCGCCACGCGGCAGTCGCGCCAGCGCGGTGGTGAGCTGATCGATCATCGCGTCGGCATTCACCAGATGACGCAGATAGATGCCCAGTTCCTGACAGTTCTCCGGCAGGTCTCCGTCGTACCACTCCGCCAGACGTGCACTGTCGAAGGTTTCCAGGTGCAGCGGGCCGTGATTCTCCATGGTGATCACCTGGATGAACAACGGCGTGTCGCCGGCTTCCAGCAGGCAGTCTTCCACCTTGGCGGCCACGGCGGCATCACTGATGTACTGGCCACTCCTGTCGGCATCGCTGAAGTGGGCGATGTCGAGGAATTCATCGAAACCGAGCTGTTTCAGCACCTGATTGCGCAGGTAGAAGGTGCCCGGGTAGGGGTGGATGCACAGCGTGCGATAGCCCATTGCCTTGTAGCTGGCGGCCAGATTGGGCACGGCGCGACGCGCCAACTGATGGTAGGGATTGAACTGGTGCACGCCGAGCTCCTCGGCGGTCAGCCCCGTCAGGAAGGCGGTCTCGGTGCGCACGGTATTGGCGCCCCACGCCGGCACGGCCAAGCGACCACATGGCAGGCCCTGGGCCAAGGCGGTGAAGTGGCAGCGGTCCAGGTTCGGCAGCAGGTCGTCACGTACCCGGGGATAGACGCGGCGGGCATCGAAGAATGATTCGCTCTGCACGCTGACCACATGGGGCAGTGCCTTGGTGGCGGCCTCGTCATCGAGTTCGCGCAAGGTGGCGTCGAGTTCGCGCTGTGCCTCCTCCAAGGGGTTGCGCAGCGGCGTCAGCGGGCGACGCGCCAGCCGCGCATAGGACAGCAGGTAGGCCACCATGCCCAGCTCGCTGAGGTCGAACTCGGGGACCAGCATTACCTTGCTGGCCAGACGGTTGCCCAGGGCGTAGACCAGGAGGCTCGCGCCGAGCAGTGCGCTGATCAACGGCACCAGCCACACAGCGGCATTGCCTGAGTAGGCGGCGGAGAAGCCCAGCGCGGGCTCGAGCCAGAGTCCCAGACCGATCGCCAGCGCCCCGGCCGTGGTCGCGGCGATGGTCAGCCCGATGCCGAAGAAGGGGATGTACAGGCGCGGATGCTTGATGGCGTCGGTGAAGTACTCGAAGTCCTGGCTGAGGAAGGGTTCGCGCAGCGACACGTACTTGGTGTGGCTGACCTGCAGCACCACCAGCCATAGCGCATTGACGACGATCAGCGAGAACCAGGGGCGCTGGGTGATCAAGGTGCACAGTGACCAGCTGGCGCACCAGTACCCGACATGTGCCAGCCTGGCGCTGACGGGGCGACGCCAGAATGCGGCTGGCGGTGTCGTCATCTGTTTCAGCAGCAGATGCTCAAGCCCCAGCGTCAACCCGAGGCCGACCAGCAGTGGCCCGGCCATGAAAGACACAAACGCAATGACAAACTCCATGTAATGCCGACCTCGTTAGCCTCTGCCGTCGCAGGGGCTGTGTAGTGTCCGGTCGAGTACTCGACCCTGATCAAGATCCATGGCGACGAGGGGAGTGACAAGTCGGCCCCTCGCCGCAGTATTTTCAGGCGCTCTGGTGTCCAGATCCTGATCGTTCCAGCGTATTCAACTGACGCTATGGCGTTCCCGCCACTGTCTTCCTTAATCGATCCTGCACGATGTACTCCAGTGGCAGGTGCTGGGGTATTACGCTAACTCATTGTCATGACAATGGAAAAAGCTGAGTCATCGCCTGCTGCTCATGACGGCCCGGCTCACGGTTCAGGCTCACGAAGACGCAAGCCCCGATCAATGAGTGTAATTGAACCACCCGAGCAGGCGCTGGGAGATTCCGGCGGGCAGGACACTCAACCACCAGCACCCGAAGTTGAGCGGGAAGGGGAAGCTGATACGCGCCCGGTTGCGCGCTGCACCCTTGAGGATGCGGCGTGCGGCCTTCTCGGGTGGTATCTCGAAGGGCTTGGGCCCTGGCATGGCCTCGCACATCGGCGAGGTGACATAGCCGGGCATGACGACGGTGACACCCACGCCATGGGGTTTGAGCCAGCTGCGCAGGCCTTCGCCATACGCCTTGACCGCCGCCTTGCTGCCGCTGTAGCTGGGCGTCAATGCCAGTCCATGCCAGGCCGCCAGGGAGCTGAGCAGTACCAGCTGACCACTGCCGCGCTGTTTCATCGCCATGGCCAGATGGTGAGCCATGCCCAGCGTGCCGATCACGTTGGTCTGCAGCAGGCGGCGTGAATCCTCCCAGCGCTCTCCGTTGCCCTGGGGGCCGATATCGGTATTCATGCCGGCATTGGCGATGGCGATGTCCGGCACGCCACGCGCGCAGACTTCATCCAGCCAGGTGAACAGGGTCTCTTCATCACACAGGTTGAGTACCGTGCATTCCACCTCGGCGCCCAGCTTGCGGCAGTCGTTGGCGATCGCATCGAGCTTGCGCTGCTTGCGGCCGGTGAGAATCAGCGTGGTGCCCGTCTCGGCGTAGGCGCGCGCCAGGGCGCCGCCTATCTCGCCCGTGGCACCGGTGATCAGGACGCGCCGCAGGCGGCTGGCATCCTGCGCGGCTTTCGCACTGGCGTCGCTCTCTGCAGGTCGGTTATCCGCTCGGTGAGTGCCAGCGGCGCGTTCAGCGTCGGTAGGCTCTGGCTGCTGGGGGGGCATGGCCGTCATCTTTGGTCTCCTTGAATCCCGACACCGAAGGTCGGCAGTTCCCTTGCGTTTCTCGTTATGGTCGGGTGAGAGAGGCTGCCATCGTTGGCGTGTCTCACCGTTGTTGCGTGGTCCAGCAGTCTTTTCGCATGTTCAGCAGCGGCTCAACATGTTCTCCAGCGGCGAGCGTTCGGCGCACAGTATCTTGGAGGCGCCCAACACGGCCAGTTGCATACCCGGCTTGCAGTAGAAGCCGCCATTGAGCTGCACGGTATGAATCACCGTATTGCGGAAATGTCGGAAGAGCGTGGTGTCGGGGCGCTGGCCCTGGGTCCAGAAATCATGCAGCGAACCCTGGAAGGTTAGGCCCGGCAAGTTGAAGATCGGGTCGCCCATGCAGAAGGTCGGGCAGCGATACTGCAGCGCCACGTTGCCGGTCGTGCTGTTGACCGTGATCATGCCCTTGGCCTGCTGCAGCAGCTTCTCCAGATTGCCGCTCTCCAGATAGACGATACGCCCGATCAGATCGTAGCGGCGCTCCAATGAGCGAATCAGTCCCGGGTAATCCACCAGACCCATGTCGAGGGGATGGTTCTTGATCACCAGGCGTGCACTGCGTGGCGCATTCAGGGCGAAGCTCTTCATCACTCGCTGGATGACTTCCTGCATGTTGGCGAAGCGCGAATGGTGGCGTATCTGGGCATCGGTATTCAGCTGCAGCGGCAGCATGTAGTAGGGCGCGCCACTGCCCATCAGCTGATCGATACGCTTGGCGTCACGCCGCTTGTACCAGCGCATCAAGGGTAGTCGTGTCGCATAGCCCGCATATTCCTGCACGGCGTGAATGCTGTGCGGGCGGTAGCGCGGGAACAGCAGCGGATTGGCCGCTCCCGCCAGGTGGTAGGTGATGTCATGACGCGCACGCTCACGGAAGGAGGACTTGAAACGCTGCGGCGTGGGGGCATCTTCGAGATGTCTGCCTGCCTCACGGAACCAGTCAGGGTCGCGTGGCAGCAGGGAGTGGCCATTGACGCCTTCGCGCTCCAGTGTCACCCAGTAAGGGCGGAAGTAGCCCTCCTCGAACACGTGGGTACGGATGCCGAGATATTCCGCCTTGAGCACGGCATCACGATGTACCGGGCGTCGGTCGCCGAACAATACCTGATCGGTGACGTGATGCTTGCGCCAGAGTTCGGCGATCCAGTCGCCGAGGTCCTCAAGCTTGCCGCGATAGGCATACGCCTTGTCGTGGCGCCAGTAGAAACTGTCGCCGCTGTTGAAGTTGACCTTGATGACCTCATGGCCACCCTGCTTGAGCTTTTTCGCCAGCTGCAGGAAGAAAGGCGAGCACACCCCCTGCAGCAACATGAAGACGCGCCGGCGTCCCCCCTCACGGGGGCGCAGCTGGATATCGGGTGCCTTCGATGCTGCCCAGCCATCGCTGATGAGAGGGGCTGAAGGCTGACTCAGCGGGGGCGTCAAGACGGCATCATCAGACAGCTTTGCAAGAGCGCCATCGCCCATGATCCGCTCCAACGCCTGCCCAAGCCTTGCGCTGACAGGCATGTCGGCACCGGTTGGTGGCGTGAGGCTGAGGGTTGGTGTCAGACGTCCATGTTCCATGAGTCAGTGCTTCCCGATGAACAATGCTCGATAGCCGCGATATAGCCGGGTTTTCCAGGGTAATGAAAGTCGCATGGTGCCATTCCTGAGCATGCTTCGTTGGCGTTCAAGTATTGTGACGACTGTTTCGGCATTGCATAAGTCCCCCCGATCGGGATCCACGTAGATCGGATATTCGATCAGCGCACCAGCGACAAGGGCATCCACGCTCAAGATGCGCGTCCGTCTTGGACAGTCGATTTGGTCATTAGTCAACCCCCAACCGGCATAGAAGGGCAGGCCATGGGTCGTGACGGGCACTCCTCGTATCAGGGCTTCAAAGCCGGCCAACGAGCACAGCGTATGCAGGCGGTCGATCTGTGTGAACAGATCGCTGATATTGCCCTTTGAAAGCTCGAGGTCATAGGTGCCGGGCGTTTGCGACACTTCTCCCACACGGCCTCCTGATACAACGTCAGGATGCGGCTTGTAGATCACGTAAGCTTCAGGATGCAATTCTCGCGCCGCCTCAAGCAAAGCCTGGTTGGTACGAATGCCGGGGCAGGCATGGCGAATGGAGGCGTCCGATTCCACCTGGCCCACCACAAGGACAATCTCCCGACCCTGAGCAAGCTCTCGCAAGTCGGGCAGCGTGTCGTCCTGATAGTTGTACTTGCTCAACCCCAGCGAAATGATGCGCTCTCTCAGTCGGCGTGCACGGGCCAGCTCTGCATCACTTGGCTCATGATGCTCCAGCCACTCTTCTAGCGTGCTGGCTCGGCTGGCATCGAAGTGCATGGCCTTGTCGTCAACCACCAGTGACAGGGGGCGGGTGAGGTCGACACCCAGGCCGACTGAGCGCAGAAAGCCATCTTCCATCATCCAGAGTTCACCGCCTGCCTTCCTCACCTGCGCTTGGCGCTCTGGCGGCGTACGGCCAGCCCAGCTCAATATTCTCTGAGGGGGCGAGCCGGTGTCCTGCGGAGAAAGACGTTGCAGCGCGCGTTCAGGCTTCTTCTCGAAACGCAGCTGAGACCAGGGGCCAAGGAAATAACCGATGAACTTCTGCTTCCAGCCAGAAAACTCGAGCCCCTGCCAGCGCCCGGCAAGTCTGGTAGCCATTCGCTTCTGGTCTGCAAGCAGCTGGATGATCTCTTCGAGCGTCGCGACCTGCTGGGTATAGGGGTTGGCATAGCGGCTGTATTCGAGATAGGCCGCGGCAAACACCTGTTCAAGCGTGCGTGACTGCCCTCGGCGCGGACATTGCTGCCGATCATCCGTCAGACCCCAGCCGGCATAGAACGGCATGCCGTGGCAGGTCACCGGCAGGCCTGCTATGAGGGCCTCGAATCCAAGCTGGCTGGTCACGACATGGACGCCATCGACCTGTTCGAACAGGCTCCAGGGGTTGATGTCGTCACTCAGCAGCGTGCAGCCAAGCTTGCGCGCCTCCTCCAGTAGATAGCCGCGCTTCTTGCCAGCGATCACATCCGGATGCACCTTGACCCACACCTCGGTTCCCTCGATGGCACAGGCCTCCCTCAGCATGGCAAGGAAAGTCTCCGGGCTGGCCATGCCACCCACGACAGACGCATCCTCGGCGGTCTGATCCACGATGAGAAGTCGCTGCATGCCAGGCTTTCGGGCAGGGAGCTTGCGCTCTGGTGCATGGTTGTACTTGCTCAAGCGATGCATGCGCAGGCTTTCGAGAGCCGCGCGCGCGCGCGCCAGCAACGCCTCACTCTGACGCGTCGGCGCTTCATTGATCAGTTGCTCGAGATCGCTCGGTTGGCGCGCATCGTAATAGATGCCCTGATGATCGACCACCATCGCCATGCCAGGGTAACCGGCGCTTGCCAGGGTCAGGGAGCGCAGGAAACCATCCTCCAATGCGACGTAGGGCAATCCATGCTCAAGCGCATATTGGCGCGCGCGCTTCGCAGTAGGTTTATGCCCCCAACCCACGACACGAACGATGCTTGTCGAGGATTTCTGGCCTACGAATTCTAGCGCGGTATTTAGCCCTTCCGATGCCCCGAACTCTGATAAAGATTCAGTCTCGCTCGCTGCTGGATGTCGTTCTTTTCCTACATTTTTTCCGCCCAGTGTACCTGTTGGGGCACGTCGCTCGGCAGCGAAGAATAAATTCTTGTAGGCGAGAGAGTCGTAATTTTTCTGACATGAAATGGGTGTACGCCCTCTTGTCAGTGGCAGCAACTCGGGAATGAAGCAAGCAAGAAGTGGTTGGCGATAAATACCTGAAGAAAAACAGAGCGATGCCCCAGAGGTCGCGTCATTCGTGACATCTGCTGATCCATGCCGAGCGTGAGAGGCGCAGGGCAGAGCACGCATGAGAAGCCCCCATCCTTGATTCATTGCCGCCTTCAGCATGCAGGGTGTCCGTTTCAGATATGAAAAGTGACTGCTTACTCGTGATGCTCAGCACGACTGGTGAGGCTGTCGTGGGAGACCGTTGACTCAGGGTCCGCAAATAGGGAAAGTACGCAAAGTGACGAACGAATTCAATCAAGTCTTTGCTCGCGATATTGGTAGCAGGCAAATTATTAACAGGTGCTTTATTTTGTTTGTCAGCTTTTTCACTGCATGCTTCAGCAGTAATAGCTTTGCTGCTAAAGTGCAACGCTCTGCCATGCATTTTCATTAATGCTTGAGCTTCATATGAACGTGAAGCGCAGGGCTTGACCAGAAGAAGCGGCAGGACGCCAAGGGAACGCTAGTAGATGGAAATCGCGCAGCACATGGATGCTTTTATCACCCTGGTGGTGACGGTAGGAGTGTTGGCAGGGCTTGTCTGGAATCGTTGGCCGGCGGAGTGGCTGATGATGGCCACTGCCGTGTCGTTGATTCTGCAGGGCGTCAATGCATTTGCCCCTTTCGGGCACGCTTTGGCCATGGCTGTCTTCCTGCTTGCTGTTCGGACTCTTCCTCTATATCGACACCCGCTGACTGCTGACATAGCCCATGGGTGTCGCCTTCCTCTTCAAAGTCGCTCAAGAGAAAGCCATCTGGCTTGGCTCCTTTCAAGGCGAGATGCTCGGCGTGGGTTGTTAGCACCTCGCCGTGCTAGCTGCCGAGTCATCATCAGAAATGGTGCAAGGGGGAGTCATCGAAGTGACCCAGCGGCGTGTCAACCTCAAGTCAATTTCATTGCAGAGCTGGAAGACATGCGCACCATCAGAAACTCCAGTCTCCGGACGTACAGGCAATACCAGTTTCTCACGTGGGCCCCCTCCACATGAATCGGTTGCTGCTTGCAGCCATGCTTATTTTGAGGCGTATGAACCTTCTTGCCGCACAGCGAACCGTGTGGAACCCGGTTCTACTAGCTTATGCGGCCCTTTGCAGCATCAGGACACTTTCATGAACCAGAAATTTTATCGTCAGGCTTCAGTCCGTATTGTTCGCTTGGCCTGTGCAGCAGGACTTGCCTTGGCTATTTCGGGATGCGCGACCTCCTATCCGGAATCCACCGGTGCCGGCAGTACCAACCTGGCCAATTTGACCGGCGCTGCGTCGCTGCCGGCGGATGTCTCGTCATTTCTCGACAGCGCCGCCCCTGGCAGCGTGATTGCCGTGCCGACCAGCCCCTGGGGCAGCAATGTCGAAGTAGTCGCCCATGAGCGCTATTTCGCAGCCAGCGGACGTATCTGTCGCGAGCTGACGGTCTCTAATCAGCGTGATCTACCCAGCAAGGAACTGTCGTGCCGTACCAGCAATGACGGCAAGGCCGGCGAGGGCACCTGGGTGACTCAGCGGTTGGTGACTGGCCTGCTGGAAGAAGCCCGCTGAGGAGTTTCTCAACAACTTCTCGCTGAAAGGCCCATACCGGGATCAGCGCGAAGCGACTACTGCAGGAGGCAGGCTGGTGTGGCCGGCACTGTCACCCCTGACCGACACTGCACTATTTTTTGCACAATTTTCTTTGCACTACGAGGGGCCTAGCCCGATGACGATTTCCAGATTCTTGCTCCGGGCCGGGTGCCTGGTGGCGGTAGCGTGCCTGAACGCCAGCCCTGCCATGGCAGCCGGCCTGGACAGTGGCTCCATCCTGTCCAGCAATGACCAGGCCTCCAGCATCCCGCAAAAGACGGACAGTGTAGAAGACAAGGCGCGTGCCGATTGGCGTAGCGGAACCTACGGGCCGCTGACCTCCCGTGCGCAGACCGACCCTGATTCCCTGCCGCCGTTCGGCGAAAACCTCTTTACCGGTGGTTTCCGCGGCATGATGGCCGATGGCCTCAACAGCAGCTACACCATCAAGCCGGGTGACCAGATCACTCTGCGTGTCTGGGGTGGGGTCGAGATGGAGTCCGTGCTGCCTGTCGATGCGCAGGGCAACATCTTCCTGCCGGGCATCGGTCCGGTGAAGGTGCAGGGCACCACCAATGCCCAGCTGGATGGCAAGGTACGCAGCGCCATTCAAGAGGTGTATCCCGAGAACGTCAGCGTCTACACCAATCTGCAGGGCGTGCAGCCGGTGGGCGTCTTCGTCACCGGGTATGTCAAGAATCCGGGACGCTACGCCGGGACCCCGAATGATTCCATGCTCTATTTCCTTGATCAGGCCGGCGGCATCGACCAGGCACTGGGCAGCTACCGCAAGATCAAGATCAAGCGCAATGGCCGCGTCATCAATACGGTCGATCTCTATGACTTCCTGATCAACGGCGAGATCGCTCGTCCGCAGTTCCGCGATGGCGATACCGTCGTCGTCGAGGAACGTGGCCCGGCGATCAGCGTGGTCGGGGATGTCGAGCGTGATTACCGCTATGAGCTCACCGACTCGCGTCTGAGTGGCGAAGACGTCCTGAACCTGGCGCGTCTCAAGTCGGGTGTCTCTCACGTGCTGCTGCGGGGCTCTCGTCCGGACGGCCCCGTCTCGCGCTATCTGCCGGTGACGGAATTCCGCGCTGCTGACGTGCGCGCTGGTGATGAAGTGCTGTTCAGTGCCGACCAGCGTGACGAGACCATCGTCGTGCAGCTGGAAGGCAGCTTCTATGGCCCGTCACGTTATGCACTGCCGCGCGATGCCCACCTTGGGGAATTGCTCAATGCCGTCGGGGTGCCGAAAGGGCTGACCGATTACCAGAGCGTTTCCATTCGTCGTGAGAGCGTCAAGGAACAGCAGGCGCAGGCACTGCAGGACAGTCTCAAGCGTCTTCAGGCCACCTATCTCGGCGCGTCTTCATCGACCACCGAAGAATCCGAGCTTCGTGTCCAGGAAGCCGAGATGATCGAGAAGTTCGTCGAGCAGGCGAAGAAGGAAGAACCGACTGGACGACTGGTCGTGGCGCGTGAAGACGGCAACATCGCCGATGTGCGTCTGCAGGATGGCGATGTCATCACCATCCCGGAAATCAGCGACTCCCTGTTGATCAGCGGCGAAGTCGTGGTGCCCCAGGCCATGGTCTACACCCAGGGCATGACGGTGATGGATTACATCAACAGCGCCGGTGGCTTCACGCAGCACGCGGATGAAGACCAGATTCTCGTTGTGCGTCAGAACGGCGCCGTGCGTCGCGCTGAAGAAGTCGAGCTGCGCTCGGGTGATCAGATTCTGGTACTGCCGGAACCGCCGACCAAGAACCTGCAGCTGGCCACCAGCATCACGCAGATCCTCTATCAAGTTGCAGTCGCTACGAAAGTTGCGATTGACCTCTGATAATGGCCATTGAAATGAGTACTTCAACTGAACGCTCCTCAAGCGACGACAAGAGCGGGCCTAAGACCCGCTCCACCTGGGCCGTGACGCGTAGCGTCTGGTACGCGATGTTCATCCGCGAAGCCATTGGTCGTACCATGGCGGACCGCATGGGCTGGTTCTGGATGATAGCGGAGCCGATAGCACTTATCGGTATTATGATATTCATCCGCTCCTTTGTATTAAATGACAGATTAATTGTCAACGCAGAGTTTATACCTTGGTTGATCGTGGGCTTAATGGGGTTTCATCTCGTCAGAGAAGGAATGATGCGCGGCATGGGAGCTATCAATGCCAACCAGGCGCTGTTTACCTATCGTCAGGTGCAGACATCGGATCCTGTCATGGTGCGTAATTTCCTGGAAGGTATGCTGCGGACCTTCGTTTTCCTGCTATTCATCGCTGGAGGTTTGCTGCTGGGAATACCCCTTGTCCCAGACGATGCCCTTTACGCTCTCTTCAGCTGGTTATCCCTCTGGGGTTTGGGTTTGGGGTTGGGTCTGACGCTGTCAGTAGTCGCTACGCTCGTAGAAGAGCTGGAAAGAATAGTCAAGATCATTAGTCTGCCATTATTGATAATTTCTGGTGTCATATTTCCTATCAATCATCTACCCCATTGGCTTTTGGAATATTTGATGTGGAATCCAATCCCTCATGGACTGGAGTTGCTCCGACTCGGATTCTTCGAGGGATATCATGTAGTCAAGGGGACGAGCCTGCTCTATCTGTGGTTCTTCATCTTATCATTGAATGCACTTGGACTGATGTTACATATCCGTTTCTCACATAAACTCAAGGCGAAGTAATCTATGAAAGCCTTTATGACTCGACAGCCCCATTGGGCATTGGCATTGATCGCTATCGTGTTAGTAACTTTATACTGGTCCTTGTGGGCATCGGATCGTTATGTGTCGAAGGCAACCGTAGTGCTCGAAAGCCCACAGGTAGCTTCAGCAGACTTTAGTGTGTCTTCCTTGCTGACAGGGGGAAGTTCTGATAAGGACTTGCTGCTGCTGCGTGAATATCTGCTTTCTACTGATATGTTGAGATTGGCTGATGCAAAGCTCAGCTTCAGAGAGCACTACAGTCAACATGGTGACTTCTTTTCATCACTAATGGATCAGAATGCTCCAATCGAAGAGTTACATGATTATTATCTTCGTCGAGTCAAGATAGAAATGGATGAATACTCAGGGGTTCTAGTAATCGAAGTGCAAGCTTATACACCAGAATTCGCCCACCGTATGACGGAGCTTTTGCTTTCGGCCGGTGAAGACCATATGAATGAAATGGGCCGTAGACTGGCAGAAGAGCAGGTTACTTTCTTGGAAAAACAGCTTGGGCGATTGGAAGGACGCTTGGATGACGCCAGAGAAGCTTTGTTGACATTCCAAAACAAGGAAGGCCTAGTTTCACCGACGAGCACAGTTGAGAGTATCAATCAGGTAGTGGCGACCCTAGAAGGCCAGTTAGCCACTTTACAGGCCCAGCGCAAGGCGCTAGGAAGCTATCAAAGTAATCGTGCTTCTGACATGCGCCGCGTACAGGCCGAAATAGAGGCAATGCGCGAGCAGATTGCCAAGCAACGTGATCGCCTGGCACAGGCGACGGGCGGTTCACTTAACAGCATTTCGTCTAAGTATGAAACATTAGAACTCAAGGCTAAGTTTGCTCAGGAGACCTACTCCAGTGCGCTCGCTGCGCTCGAAAATACACGTCTTGAAGCAGCTCGTAAGTTGAAGCAAGTTAGTGTGTTACAGAGTCCTCTTATGCCAGAATATTCTACTCAACCTGAGCGTCTTTACAATATTACAGTTTTTGCGTTGATCACTATCTTTCTGGCATTTATTGCTAGCATGTTGATGCTGATTATCAAAGAACATCGGGACTGAGCTATGATAGAGATCAAAAATCTCTACAAGCGTTACCACAATCATCATGGTAGCGATTGGGTTTTACGCAATATCAACCTGACAATTCCATCCGGTGTGAGCGTTGGTCTCATCGGTGCCAATGGTGCTGGCAAGTCGACCTTGCTCAGATTAATTGCCGGAATGGACACTCCCGAGCGTGGTGAAGTCATTCGGCATAGTCGTGTGTCTTGGCCAATCGGATTATCTGGCGGGATGCAAAGCAGCATGACAGGGCGCCAGAATGTCAAATTTGTGGCACGTGCACAGGGGCGTGCGAAGGACGTTGCTAAAATAGTCGACTTTGTGGAAGACTTCGCGGAAATCGGTGCGGCTTTCGATGAGCCAGTCAGAACCTACTCTTCCGGAATGCGTTCACGTCTTTCCTTTGGTCTCTCCTTCGCGTTTGATTTTGATGTATATATATCTGATGAAGCTACTGCGGTAGGGGATAGGGCTTTTAAAGCGAAGGCTCAGCAACTATTTCAGCGACGTATTGGACAAGCTTCACTGATAATGGTTTCACATGGAGAAAGGATTTTACATGAATTATGTGAAGCTGGCATATATTTAGTGAATGGCAAAGCATTATGGTTCAGTGATATAAAGGATGCTATATTAGCGTATCATAGCGATATTGATAAGATAAATAATAGTCCAGGGAAAACAAGTAAAAAAGTTACAGTTCATCATAGTGAGAAAAATGATCTAGAAAAATTGATAGAGCAGCAAAAAATAATGAATCAAAAGCTTTTAAAACATGATGGTTTGCTACAAGCTTACTTAAGTTTAAAAAGGTCTGGAATAACTGATAAAGAAAGTAATAGGCTAGAAAAAATATTGCGAGACTGGTGGGAAGAATATAAAGCGGCACAATTAGAATATAATAAAATTGCATTGACGTGCAATGTTCTTGACAAAGCGCGCTATAATCAAGAAAAGAATCGTTTAAATGCTTCTTTGGCCGGACTTAATAAACTTAAAGAACGACAAACAACTATGACCCTGTATGATGAAGATACACTTATATCTATAGATAAAGCGATTGATGTTATTACTAATAAAAAGAGCTTGTTGCAACTGCAAGGCTCTTGACTTAAATCATAGCTAGCATTAGTTTATTGAGGCGCTAAAATGACTGTATATTTATCTTCTGATTTTATTATGACAAAAGAAAAGGAGCAATTTTCGAATAGAAAATGGGTGGTCGATATATTATCTTACCCTATTGGTAAAGCTACAGGGTCTAAGGTTGTAGAATTTAGTTCATCTTTGAGTAATAATGATAAGTTTTCCCGTATTAAGTTTTTTGAAAAATCTGGTATCGAATTAAATATTCACGAAGTACAATTCTGGTACGATGCTAATGAGATTTCAGATGATTCTTTAGGCTATTTAAGTGAGTTTCTGACACCAGGCGATGTGATAATTGGTTATGAACTATCAGAACAAACTAGATATCTACTTGATAAAATTAACGTCACTTGGATAGACTTTTGGCTACATCCAGTACGTTTCTTAGATGATATTTTATTCGGATTTTCTTCATCTAATGAAGATATACATAATAAAATATCAGAATTTAGAATAGACGAAGAAATATTTAAGCTTTATGCCAATAGGCTTAAAGTACAGTTTTATAAGGGGTATCGTCGACCTTCAATAAATATACCTGATAACTCTGCTCTTTTTATAGGCCAGACACTTAATGATAAGGCTATTTGTTCAAACGGTAGAATGTTAAATCTTTTGGATTTTAAAGAAAAGTTCGAAGAGCTAGCTAAAAAATACGATAAAGTTTACTATTCACGTCATCCCTATGTGAAAAAGGGTGATGAAGAAATATTAAAATATATTAATGAGCATCCCTCTGCTTCATTTATAGATAAACCTACTTACTCTTTATTAGCTAGTGGAAAAATCAAAAAAGTAGCTTCGATATCCTCTTCAGTAGTCCATGAAGCTGCATGCTTTGGTATATCCTCAGAGTTCTGGTATAAACCTGTATTTCCTGTTGGTGCAGGCTTCCCTAATTATCAAACAATTTATCAAGAGTTTATTAGCCCCCACTTTTGGGCTGATATTTTATCACCAATTTTGTCAACAAAAAAATGTGATCGGGTAATGTTTCTCGATACAAAAGATAAGCTTAGAGATATGTTGGCTTTTTATTGGGGATATAAAACTGTTGATAAAGTCGAAGATATTAGACAGACTCTGTTAGCCGTGGATCGAAGAGTCCAAAAGCTATCTGCGCCAAAATCGATTACTGAAAGTATATCTAATATAAATAAAACTAAAGTTGAAAAAGTTGAGCCTCCTAAAATTTTGTTAGAAAAATATTCTGCTAGGCTTAATCAGTGGAAAAAATTAGTAGATAAAGCAGAATATGTTTCTTTTGATGTGTTTGGTACTTTAATAGAAAGACCTCTTTCTAACCCTAATCATGCTTTTGATATCTTAGATAGTAAACTGCCTGCTGAGCATGAGTTAAAAGGTATATTTAGATCTGAGAGGGAAAAAGCTAGGAATTTGATAACACCTGATCTGCGCACCTGCGGCGAAGAGATCTCAATAGATGAGCGATATTCAGCACTCCAACAAAAATTTAAATTAAATAATGACGCTACGTATGAGCTTAGTAATTTAGAGCACGGCTTAGATGTTAATCTTTGCATGCCTAGAAAATCAGGCATGGATATTTATAATTATGCTGTATCTAAAAACAAAAAGATTGTTATAATATCTGACATATTCTATAGTAGTGCTTTTGTTAAGGAGCTTTTATCTAACGCCAATATAACTCATTACCATAAATTATACGTCTCGAGTGAAACACATTTACTGAAACATACAGGTAATATGTTTAGTTATGTAAAAAAAGATCTGGACATAGCTAATAAGAATGTGCTTCATATTGGTGATAACTTAAGATCTGATATCGAAAAAGCTAAAGATCACGGTTTAAATACTCTACATATAGAACGGTCCTATGATTATTTGCATAATAAACATCCAGTACTAAAGTCCTTAGAAAAACAAGATAGTAATGAATTTCTTACTAGCAAGAGCATCACTAAGTCTCTTGTGTCTGAAAAAATATTCATGAGTGAAGCTAGTATATCTGATACTAGCTTCACTGCAGGTAGTGCAGAATTACTAGGTTACTGTGTACTTGGCCCGTTATTTAGTGGCATGGCAGAGTGGTTATATAAACAAGCTGTGAGTCAGGGTTTAACAGATCTTTACTTTCTTGCTAGAGATGGCGAGATTATTAAGAGGGCCTTCGATAAATATAACCATAAAATTGGTGGTGAAAAGATTAAAAGTCACTACCTATATGCCTCCAGAAGGAGTGTAAACGTAGCAGCTCTGAAAACTACTCAAGACCTTATTGACTTATTAAGTTTGAATTTCACGCCGCAATCGATCGGAAGCTTACTCGAAACAAGATTTGGATTGAGCGATCCTAATATAGTTATCGTCAAAGAGGCAGGGTATGAATCTCTCTGCGATCTTGCTGATTACAAGAAAGATAAGGACAAACTTCAAAGACTTATCGTTGGTCTTTCGCATGATATCTTAGATAACGCTGCCCACGAGAGAAGGAATCTTGTAAAATATTACTCTCATAAAGGTTTATTCAGTGCTGACAGTGTTGGTATAGTCGATATAGGCCATGGGGGAACTCTGCAAAGGTCGATATCTGTTTTTTTAGATAGACCCGTAACGGGATTTTATTTCGTCACATCGAAAGACATTCAGAGAAATGTGCTTGATAATAATATGCACGCTTATTCATATTTCGCGAGTGAGCTTGATATAGACAAGGAAAGTTTTAAGTTATATCAAAAATATATACTGATGTTTGAGAATGTATTCTTAAACAATCAGGACTCCTTTAAAAAAATAGACATCGTAGGTGAAGATTTCAATCCCGTATTTGTAGTCAATAACACTGATAAAGCTAGGAAAGAATTTATAGAACAAGTCCATAATTCTATCGTTGAATTTAGTAGTGACTATAGTGACGTGCTTAGTAAAACTTCAAGCCACTTTAATTATGTTGGGCTATCCTCTAAATATGCTGTCACTCCTTTTTTAGATATGCTTGAAAAGCCTAGCCCACAAGATGCAATGTTGTTTTCTGATATCGAATTTGAAAATATATTTAGCGGTAGAAAGTCAAAAAAATTAATTAACTTGAACCCTGGTGATAAAGATTCTACATTAGCTTACAGCTTGTGGAAAGAAGGCGCTATTGTGCTGTTTAATAATACTCCCAAACCAAAATTAAAGTTTAATTTGTTAAATTTAATTGTGAGAAAGTTTTCTACAGAGAAGCAGTATCATAAGTTTCTTAAAGATCCATATAGTTTTTTTAATGACTCAAACAATAAACTAATCTCTAATTTTAAATATTTTTACAAGGTTTCTTAAAATGAAAAATTTAGCATTTTGGTGGCGTGATCCCAATAGTTCAAGTTACAATCTAGGCGATGAAATTACACGTATAATTTTTAAGGAATATTATGGGTTTGATTTGAAGAAAGTATCCATCGAAAGATGTGATTTTATTAGTACAGGCAGTATTCTGAACTGGCTTCCAACAGTGGCTTCAAAAAAAACCAAGAAAACCTATGTTCTAGGCAGTGGTTTTATGAACCCAGAGGTTGATATTGAGCTTGTAGATAGTCTAGTTAAAGCTAAGAAAATTGATTTTAAGTTCGTGAGAGGCTATTTTACAAAAAGCTTGCTACCAATATCGGTACAAAGTACATGCTCCGTGGGAGATCCAGGATTACTTTTGTACAACATGTTTAGTCCGGTATATCAAACCAAAGAAGATAACAATGCTAAAGTCGGTTTAATTCCGCATCACTCTCAAATGAATAATGAATGGGTCGAAAAAGTACTAGAGGATAAGAATATTGAATTGATTGATATACGTACTGATTCTATTCAAGATTTTGTTGATGAGTTAAGAAAATATAAATACATTGTGAGTCAGAGTTTACATGGACTTATTTTCTGTGATGCTTTATTAATACCAAACGTGTGGTTGAGAGTTAAAGCCTTACATAAAGGTGGTGATTTCAAATTTCACGACTATTTCTCATCGATAAATCGTGATCATAATAAGTTTATAACACACGAGTCTTTAAGCTCACCCGTTGATATAGTGAAAAACCTGTATATACCCGATTCAAAAATTATATCAGAAAGAGCAAATGATATTGATCAGAGCCTACGTAATTTTATTAAGGAAAAATAATGGCCAACGTTCTAGTTTGTATACGTACTAATAATGTTGACTCACAAGCTTTTTACCTTGCTAATTACTATCGCGCTTCTGGACTAAATGTAGTATTCGCTGTAGATGAGACTAAAGCAAGTTCTGTCTCAGGGTATGTAAATAAGTGTTCGTATAACCGCGAATGGCTGGATGAAAATAATCTTAGACATGATTTCCCAACTATAGGTTGGAAGTGTGGAGATTATGCATTGTATCCCGTTATTAAGAGATTCCCTAACTATGATGGGTATTGGCTTGTAGAAGATGATGCAATAATTTGTGATCAAAGATTAAATAAATTGCTGGCTGGTGTTGATCCCGACGTTGATTACATGGCGCTTAAGTTTGGTAAGCGAGACTCTTCGTGGATTTGGTATTCGTCATCGAAATTCTCGTACAAGCTGTCAGATGACAATGTCTTTGGATGCTGCTTCTCGATTAATTATTTTTCTTCCAAATTTGCAAGCCGGATGTTTGAAAAGCGTAAAGAGCTTACTATAGTGAATTCTAGCCAAGATTTATATCCTGGTGATGAAGGCTTCGTAGCCAATCTTCTGAAAAGTGAGGGATTTGTTCTCAAGAGCTTGGAAGATTATTTTGGTGAGAGTTTTTGTGAATCGTATAGATGGTCATCATCTGGACAATACTATAACTTTCACTATTTGTCGGATTTAAAGTCTTCCGATAGCAAAGGAATATATCACCCTGTACTGATTGAGGATACATCAACTGACTACTTGCTTCGTAAAAAGAAGATTATTAAACGACAAGCAAATATGAACGGTGGCGATGTACAAAAATATAAGAGTTTCTTATCTAAAACTTCAGATAAACTTCATCGCGTTATCATGAAAAACTTTAATTCTAATTTAGGTGAATAGTAATGAGTTACAGTAATGACAGCCGCTTTAGTTTATTTGGTGGCATCAACGTTCTTGAATCTCGCGATCTTGCGATGCGGGCTTGTGAGCATTATGTAGAGGTTACCAACCGGCTTGGTATTCCCTATGTATTCAAGGCCAGTTTCGACAAGGCCAATCGGTCCTCGATTCATTCGTATCGTGGCCCGGGGCTGGAAGAGGGCATGCGAATCTTCCAGGATGTAAAGGCTGAGTTCGGCGTCAAGGTCATCACCGATGTCCATGAGACTTGGCAGTGTGAACCTGTGGCGGAAGTGGCCGATATCCTGCAGCTGCCGGCTTTCCTGGCTCGTCAGACAGATCTGGTCGTGGCCATGGCCAAGACTGGCAAGACGATCAATATCAAGAAGCCGCAGTTCCTGAGCCCGGGGCAGGTGGTGAACATCGTCGAGAAGTTCAAGGAAGCGGGCAATAGCGATCTCATACTCTGTGATCGTGGTACAAGCTTCGGTTATGACAATCTGGTAGTCGACATGCTCGGCATCGATGTCATGAAGCGCGTGACCGGGAATCTTCCGATCATCTTCGATGTCACCCATGCGTTGCAGCAGCGTGAAGCGACCGGCGCCGCTTCTGGTGGTCGTCGTCAGCAGGTAGTGACATTGGCGAGAGCTGGCATGGCCACTGGCCTGGCAGGCTTGTTCCTGGAAGCGCACCCGGACCCTGACAATGCCAAGTGCGATGGGCCCAGCGCTTTGCCGCTGCATCAACTCGAACCTTTCCTGCAACAGGTCAAGGCTATCGATGATGCAGTGAAGTCACTTCCAGAGCTGGTCATTGAATAAGTCTGCAAAGGGAATAGCGTCGTGACGATTGAGATGAACCAGAAAACGGTCATCATCATTCCTGCCCGTTACGGCTCCAGCCGTCTGCCAGGGAAGCCCCTGGCAGACATTGCTGGCAAGCCGATGGTGCAGCATGTGGTGGAGCGTGCCACTCAGGTAGCAGGAATTGATGCGGTATGGGTTGCCACGGACGACGAGCGTGTATTCGACGCAGTAGAGGCTTTTGGCGGGCAGGCAGTCATGACCTCACCAGAGCATGCCTCTGGCACGGACCGTCTGGTTGAGGTAATGCAGAAGGTCTCCGCCGATATCTACCTCAACGTGCAAGGCGATGAGCCATTGGTGCGGCCGGAGGACCTCGAGTTGCTGGTGGCGTCCATGCAGAATAGCCAGGCAAAAGTGGGAACACTTTGTCATGCTATCTCATCGGAGGAAGCCAAGAATCCGAACACGGTCAAGGTTCTGTGCGATCAATTCGATGATGCTTTGTACTTCAGTCGCTCTCCGATTCCTTACCCTCGCGAGGTTGAAGAAGCCAGGTATCGTAAGCATGTCGGAGTCTACGCCTATCGACGCGAGGTCTTGGAAGGATATTCACGGCTACCCCAGTCCATGGCAGAACGTGCTGAATCGCTGGAACAGCTTCGCCTCATGCATGCCGGTATCAAGATCCATGTCATTGAGGTAGAGGAAACCGGGCCCGGCGTTGATACCCCTGAGTGTCTGGAGACGGTACGTGCTCTGATAGAAGGCCGCACACCGCAGAGCAAGCCTGATCCATTGGCTCAGACTCGGCTACTGATTACGGATGTTGATGGCGTCTTGACTGATGGTGGTATCTATTACGATGCCTCGGGTGAATCCTTGAAGCAGTTCCATGTCCGGGATGGCCTGGGAATCCGCTTGCTGGAGGAGTCAGGCATTCAGGTGGCGGTCCTTTCGGGGCGCGATTCTGCCACGCTGCGCAAACGCATTGCCGATCTCGGGATCTCTCATGCCAAGCTTGGCGTGAAGGATAAACACGCTGCATGCCAGGAATTGATGGCGGCAGCGGGTTCGACTGCGGAGCAGACAGTATTCATTGGCGATGATGTCATAGACCTCCCAGCCTTCGATGCGTGTGGTAGAGCCTACGCTGTCGCGGATGCACCGGACTATATCAAGGCACAAGCCGATGAAGTGTTGTCACTGCCAGGGGGCAAGGGCGCTGTCAGAGAACTGGCCGACCGAATCCTTTTGGCACAGGGGAGGGAAGCGGTTTATAGCACTGCTTCGGGGTTCCTGGGCAATGTTGCTAAAGTTGCACAATAAACAATGAAGGAAGCTGCTCAGCACATCTCTGCTGGGCAGCCAGGCATCATGGACAGAGGGTAAGGAAATGCCAAGCGTCGAGATTGGAAAGAAAGTATTCGTGACTCAGGCGGAGGCACTGCAAGCGACTTCTGAGCGTTTGGGAAATGAGTTTGAAGAGTCGGTACGCATGATCATGACGACTTCTGGTCGGGTGATCGTCTCCGGGATGGGCAAGTCAGGCATCATTGGCAACAAGATTGCAGCCACCTTGGCTTCGACCGGTACGCCCAGTTTCGCGGTACATCCAGCAGAGGCCTATCATGGCGACCTGGGGATGTTTACCAAAGGGGATGTGGCCATTTTGATTTCCTACAGTGGAGAAACTGAAGAGGTCATCCGCCTGATTCCGTCACTGAAACACTTCGGGGTCAAAATCATTGCCTTGGTAGGCAATCCCGGTTCGACCCTTGGCAAGAACAGTGATCTGGTGCTGGATGTCGGTGTTGATCGTGAGGCGTGCCCCAACAATCTGGCACCTACTACCTCGACCACTGTGACCTTGGCCATGGGGGATGCGCTTGCCGTTGCCTTGATCGAGCGCCGTCATTTCATGCCTCAGGATTTCGCGGCGTTCCATCCCGGCGGCAGCCTTGGTCGTCGTTTGCTGACGCGTGTCCGTGATGTCATGCACTCCCCAGTCCCCTGTAATACCCCGACAGATTCCTTGCGCGAAGTGATCATGACGATCACGCAAGGCGGGTTAGGGCTGACCGTCATTGCTGACAATGGCATTATTCAAGGCTTGATCACGGACGGTGACTTGCGTCGCTCACTCTTCGATAATCAAGGGCTGGATGGCGTGACAGGGGGCGATATCATGACCCGCACCCCCATGACGATCAATGAAAACGAAATGTTCTCGGCTGCCGAGAACACCATGTTGAAAGCCAACGTCACCTCTCTGTTGGTAGTAGATGACAATGGTGCTTTGACCGGAGTTCTCAAGCTCCAGGATGCTCGGAAGATCGGTTGAGTTTCTTGCCGAAAATGTGGTGAAGGAGTCAGGCATGCGGTCTCTTGCTGCTAGATGCATGGATACACTAGGGGCATTTACGGGTGCCAAGTCCTTCGTGGCCAATCCTGTGCTGGGGAACCCCGGGCTGAACCGTCGTGGGCTTCATCTGGTGCGCTTGCGCGCCGCGCATTGGATGATGCGTGTACGTCAGGCCTGGTTTGCCTATGGGGTGCCGCGAGAGCAGCGTAAGGCCTTTCAGCATGATGGCTACCTGATGCTGGAGGATTTTCTGCCTGCGGAGCAGTACGAGCGATTGGTCAGAGAGGCTGAGGGGGCACGTGGCGAGATTCGTCAGTGTCGCCAGGCAGATACCTTGACCCGTCGTCGTGTAATGGCGCCGGAAAATGTAGCAGCCTTACCGGAAATGCAGGCCTTGATGCGTGACAAGCGGTTCAGGCGCCTGATGCGTTACTGCAGTGGCCATGCGCGACAGCCCATCATGCATCTGGAGCGTATTCACAATGGCGTGCTGGAAAGCCATGAGCGCGATCCCCAGAAGTCCCTGCATGTGGATACCTTCCAGCCCACCATGAAGTTCTGGCTGTATCTGCAGGATGTGACACCTGCCCAGGGGCCTTTCATGTTTGTCCCGGGCTCCACGCGCATGTCGCCAGCGCGTCTGTCATGGGAAAAGCATATGAGCCTGATCGCACGCGACCACCCCAATCGATACACGCAGCGTGGGTCTTTCCGTGTGGATGAAGGGGATCTCGAGCGCTTCGGTCTAGGCGAGGTCAAGCACTTTGCCGTCAAGGCCAACACACTGTTGATCGCCAATACCTACGGCATGCATGGGCGTGGTGAAGCAGAGCAGGGCAGTACACGCTTTGCACTGTGGGGGATGAGTCGCACGACTCCCTTTTCCCCCTTGCCGGGACTTGGCTTCGAGTGGATCAATCGGCTCCAATATCGTGTGCTGGAAGCGGAGCGGCAGCGTGATGATCGCAAGGCCGCCGCGCGAGGTGAGATGGCTTCCTGGTTCGTGCCTGCTGACAACGGGGATCTTTGACCCGGGCTCATGTGACAGAGCCTTGTGACAGGGCGTTGTGACAGCGCCAGGAGTCAGTGAGCTTTATTGCTGACGTCAGATTTTGCGTGTCATCAAGCCCTGAGGCTCATCCTTTAGCCACCTTGGCAAGCCAGGCCTCCCTCATGATGGACGAGAGAGTGAAAAGCCCCGTTCGCTACGCGTACGGGGCTTTTTTGTGCCTGTCATACTGGAGACGGAGTCATCTCGCTCTCTATATAAGTTGGTTCTCATTATGTGGGTATGCCATTCGGGCGAGGAATTTCAGCTGTGATACTGCACGCTAATCGGCCAAGGGCGGGCGGGGCGGTAGCGTATCATCAGGAGACAACAAGGGACGAGCCCAGGGATGTTGTGTGGCAGCCCCATGACTCTGACCCTTGATTCTCTGCACTCTCAATTTTCTTTCTGCGCCGAGTGCGTGGCTGAGGTGAAGCATGAAGTTCCTGATTACCGGCGGTGCCGGGTTCATCGGCTCTGCCGTGGTGCGCGAGCTGATCGATTCGACGTCCCATGAAGTGGTCAACCTGGACAAGCTGACCTATGCGGGCAATCTGGATTCGCTGGAGTCCGTCAGTGATCATCCGCGGTATGTCTTCGAGCATGCGGACATCTGTGATGCTGAGGCACTGGCACGAATCTTCAGTGTGCATCAGCCGGATATCGTCATGCACCTCGCCGCCGAGAGTCATGTCGATCGCTCCATCGATGGGCCGGAGGCCTTCATCGAAACCAACGTCATGGGTACCTGCCGGTTGCTGGAGGCGTCACGCCGTTACTGGAAGCAATTGGCATTGGTGAATCCTGCCAAGGCTGAGACGTTCCGCTTCCATCACATCTCGACCGATGAGGTGTTTGGTGATCTTGCAGTGGATGACCCCGGCTTTACGGAGCTGACACCCTATGCGCCGAGTTCTCCCTATTCGGCCAGCAAGGCGGGGTCGGACCATCTGGTAAGAGCCTGGCAGCGGACCTTCGGTCTACCGACAGTGATGACCAACTGCTCGAACAATTATGGCCCCTATCACTTCCCCGAGAAGTTGATTCCCCTGACCATCCTCAATGCCCTGGCAGGCAAGCCACTGCCGGTGTATGGCAATGGCCATCAGGTGCGCGATTGGCTGTATGTCGAGGACCACGCGCGTGCCTTGATCAAGGTGGCGTGTGATGCGCCGCTGGGGGAGAGCTACAACATCGGCGGGCATAACGAGCAGCGCAATATCGACGTGGTACGCCTGATCTGTGAGACGTTGGAAGCCTTGGTGCCGCAAAAGCCTAAAGGTCTTGCGCATTACCGTGATTTGATCACCTTCGTGACCGACAGGCCCGGGCACGATCTGCGTTATGCCATTGATGCCGACAAGATAGCGCGTGATCTGGGGTGGCGGCCGCAGGAGACCTTCGAGTCGGGCCTGCGTAAGACGGTTCAGTGGTATCTGGATAATCCTGAGTGGTGGCAGCGGATTCGTGATGGCCGCTATCAGGGAGAGCGTCTGGGAGCCGAGATCTGATCCGGGCACCGTGCAGGAGATGAAGTGACTCAACTGCCTGAGGTGACTTGGCATGAGTCTCATCATGCTCCTGCCTTGCCCAGCCCTGAGCTATATATATTGATTTAGTGATATTTTGATAAGCTTTATTAATAGCAGTAAAATGCGCAATCTTGCGGCGAAAACCATGCTGCAGGCGGTCTTCTTGCTGTTTACGCTATGAGCTGAATCAGATGCTGCGTCAGGGAGCCAGGTGAGCTTGTCAGTTCACTGGGCCAGGAAGCGTAGGCACTGACTGATCCGCGACGACAGCGGAAATTCAGCAGGGACAGGGAGCGTAACATGGCACGGAAAGGCATCATTCTCGCGGGGGGCTCCGGCACTCGCTTGCACCCGATCACGTTAGGCGTTTCAAAGCAGTTGCTGCCTATCTACGACAAGCCGATGATCTTCTATCCCGCCTCGGTCCTGATGTTGGCCGGCATCCAGGACATCATGATCATCTCGACGTCTGAGGACTTGCCGCAGTATCAGCAGCTGCTGGGCAGTGGTGAGCAATATGGCGTTCGCTTTGAATATGCCGTGCAGCCTAGCCCGGACGGGCTGGCTCAGGCTTTCCTGATCGCCGAGGACTTCATCGGTGATGATGATGTCTGCCTGGTGCTGGGGGACAACATCTTCCATGGCCCCAACTTTACGGGTCAGCTCAAGCACGCCGCGTCCCGTGCCACGGGGGCGACCGTCTTCGGTTATCTGGTGCAGGACCCGGAGCGCTTTGGCGTGGTGGAGTTCGACGAGCAGGGCAAGGCGCTTTCCATCGAAGAAAAGCCTGCCCATCCTCGTTCGCCCTTTGCGGTGACCGGCCTTTATTTCTACGACAACGATGTCGTGGAGATCGCCAAGCGCGTCAAGCCTTCCTCTCGGGGGGAGCTGGAAATCACCTGCATCAACAATGCCTATCTAGAGCGGGGCGACCTGCATGTCGAGCGCTTGGGGCGTGGCTTCGCCTGGCTGGACACCGGCACGCATGACAGCCTGCTGGAGGCTGGGCAGTACGTGCAGACCATCGAGCATCGTCAGGGACTCAAGATCGCCTGTCTGGAAGAGATCGCCTGGGGAAATGGCTGGATCGATGACGATGAGATGTTCGCGCTCGGCCAGCGTCTCAGTAAGACTGGCTATGGCCAGTACCTGCTCAAGCGACTGGAGGATGTTCGCCGTGCCACGGCACTCGGTGAAGACCGCCACGAACTGATACGCGTGGCGTGATGAGAGTCAGCTTTACGCAAGGCAAATGACCTGGTTCGACATCGAGTTCATCAACCCACAAGGCCCGCAGCTACCCCTGCGGGCCTTGTCATTTCTGGAGCTGAGGACGACCAATCTGACACTGCCAGCGGCGATTTGGTGTCCAACGCAGGTAACACGTTGATTACATCCGCTACACAGCAGCAAAATTTGAGTGGTGTGATGCCCAGAAATCATTAAGCTCAAAGTAAGCGTCCCAGAGTCAGTGTGTGCTCTCGCTCGCGCTTGTTTGGCGGTGACGCTGAACGTGCCGGGACCATGAATGCCTCGAGTAAAGGAGACTGACATGACCGCCTTCCCGACCACTCCTCGTTGGATCGTACTCAGTGATGAAGCCCAGGCGCTGGAAGATATCTATTTCTTCCTGCCTGCCATGGCCGCGTTGCGCAAGGAAGGCACACGTGTCGAGCGTTTTGAAACCCGCCGCTGGAAGTTCTCCCCCAAGCTTGCCCAGGCGCGCCTTACCGGCGCTTGCCTGCTGATCGCGCGTAGCCTGGGGCGGGAATGGATCGAGATGCTGGAAGCACATCGTGAGCAGCACGGTCGTATCTGCTACCTCGTCGATCATCTGTATTCGCCTGAGTTGCTGCCATCGGAGCAGGACACCTCCACCCCTGAAGCAGGCTCTGAGGCTGAAGCGGCTCAATTGCAGCAGCGATTGTTCGCGCTGGCGGATGAGGTCGTCGTGGTCAGCGAGCAGCTGGAGGCCGCTCTGGCGAGTCTGCATCCCAAAGTCAGCCTGTTGACGCCGCCGTTGACTGGCATGCTGCCGGATCTGCATCATCTCGAGCAGAGCGACTGGTGCATCGGCTTTCACGGCACTCTGGCGCATCGTGAGGACATCCTCACGCTGGCCCCAGTGCTGCGCGATATCCAGACGCGGCATTCGGACAGTGAGGTGGAACTGATGATGGGCCGCCATCTGCCGCTGGCGCTCAGCGATATTCCCCGCCTCAAGACGATGGAGGCCGTCAGCTGGGAGGCCTTTCAGGATTATTGCTCGCGGCGTCGGATCGCCATCGGGCTGGCGCCCTTGATGGAAAACTCCGACAACCGTGCTGCCTCCTGGTTGCGGTTTCTCGATATCACCTGCATGGGCGGGGTGGGCATCTACAGTCGCCGGGCGCCCTATGTCGATCTGATCGAGGACGGCGTCGATGGCCTGTTGGTGGGGGATGATCCGGCAGAATGGACAGCCGCCCTCGAGCGCCTGCTGGGCAATCGTGATGCGACGCGTGCCATGGCGCACAACGCGCAACACAAGGCCCATGAAGTGGGCGACCCGCTGCGGGTGCTGGATTTCTGGCGCGCCCGTTCCACGGTGGCGCGTGCCCGCTAGAGTCGTTCATGTGGCCTGCTTCAGATAGCCCGAACGAGATAACCTGACCGAAATGCCCCGATCCAACCACTGTTTGCTCGAGCGCCGTGCCCCTCAGGGGTGCGGCGCTTTGTTATGATCTAGCCATCTTTTCGTTCTGAGTCATTTATCCTGTTGAAAGGAGTGCTGCATGGCCACCCCCGAGTTACCCGATGACTTGCCCAGCGCGACGTCGCAATCATCGCAGCAGGATGTCGAGGTGGCGCACAGTCAGCGTCTCGCCAGCCCGGCGGTCGCCCGCAATCGTGATGTGATTCTCGATGTCCTGCGGGATGTGCTGGCAGCGCGGCGTCAGGTGCTGGAACTGGCCAGTGGCAGCGGCGAGCACGCGGTACATTTCGCCCACGGGTTGCCTCATCTGGAGTGGCAGCCCAGCGATGCCAGCCCGCGTGCCTTGGAGTCCATCGCGGACTGGCGCGCCGAGGCCGCCTTGCCCAACCTCAAGGCGCCGATCACGCTGGATGTACAGGCCGAGTGGCCTGAGGTGGCCTGCGATGCGCTGGTGGCGATCAATCTGATCCATATCTCGCCGTGGCGGGTCACGTCCGAGCTGATGTTGCAGGCCGGTCGACGTCTCCCGAAGGACGGCGTGCTGTATCTCTACGGTCCCTACAAGCGGGGAGGGCAGCACACGGCGCCGAGCAACGAAGGCTTTGATGTGCAGCTCAAGAGCCGCAACCCGCTATGGGGCGTGCGTGATCTGGAGGCGGTCATCGAGGAAGCAGAGCGCAACGGCTTGCGGCTCGACAAGGTGGTCGAGATGCCAGCGAACAACCTGAGTGTGGTCTTTCGGTGTTAGCGCTGGTAATGGCCGTCAGTAGGCCGTCGGAGGGGGTAATTACACCTCATGTGGCCCATTCACTACGACAATGCCCCGTCCTGTCGCCAGGTCGGGGCATTGTCGTGTCTTGGCGAAGGAAATGCGGCTGCACGGGAGTGCGCAAGCGCTTGAATCCCCGACTCACGTTCAATAAGGGCCGCTATTGTCTCTTGAGTCATGCCATGCGATTGAAGCCCGCCTGGAAGGGGATGAGGTGCTCTTCAATGGCCTCCTCATCCAGTGCCTCCGGCGAGAAGTCTTCCCCCAGCATCTGAAGTAGCTCGTGACCATGAGGATCCTGCTCGCCGGCACTGGCGGCTTTCAGGGCAGCATACCCCTGCACACCGCCGATATCCTCTGGCGGGCACGCCATGGCACCATCCAGCCATCTTGGACAGGGGGATACTGCCTCTACCTCTGTTGCTTCGATGACAATGCGATGTTTCCAGTCATCGCCAAAATCATAGAGATAATGGAAGTCATTCCCCTTGGCCCGATTCACCAGGGTCTTCAGCTTGGCATTTCGCGACATGGTAATGGGGCGTTCGCTGAAGTCGTCGGGTTCAGCGTAGTAGCGGCCGTCACACTCAAACTCGTAGAGGTGTTGCTCCTCCCACCCCATCACGTCCTGGATAAGCTCGTGTAGTCGGTGCAGATTGATCGTTTCTGGCACGACGACTCGACGCCAGACCAGGGGATCCGTGTCCATCAATTCAATACGTAGTTGAATGTCCGCCATTCGGCCTCCTCGAGTGAAGTCGCTGCGCATGAGCGTATTATGGGAATATCCGGGCGATTGACCGGATTGTCCGTTTACGCCGCAAGTCGACTCGCTATCACGATGATCCAGTGATGGTGACTCACGTATCAACCGATGCGTTGTCCTCACTCTCCTTCAGCAATCCCTCTATCACCAGAATAGAGCGTTCATGCGGTGCTTGTGGGGTAGAACGATTGCCTTGTTCCACTTCAAAAGGGAGTAGTGCAGAGACCAGTACCGCGGCGATCAACGAGAATAATGCATCAAAGTATTTCATCGATATCCCCCTCCAGACAATGAATGTGTCTACAGAGACTATGCCGCGTGCTACAGAATTGCCTTTCGGTAATATCGATATGAACTAGCGGAACAACCGATGTCAGCGGCTGGCGCGTCGTCAGCGAGCGTCGGGAGCTCGTTCGGTGTCATTCCAGTCGATCACATGGCTGATGATCTTCCAGCCGGCCTTGCGCGCCGCTTTCTCTGCCTGAATTTTGGCTTGAACCTTGGAGATGCTGTCAGTCTGCACCGTGAAGGGCTCTTCCCATGCCAGCCGCTTGTTCTTGACGCCCAGTGTCACTCTGAGCCCCTTGAGAGGCGTGGTGGTTTCTCTGGCGCGGGGTGCTTCAGGACGCGCGCGAGGAGCGGTCTCTCGGGAGGTTGAGCTGGCGGTTCTGTTGGTACTACGCACGAACTTGTCGAGTTCGCGTTTCATGCTTTCTTCGAATTGGTCGACTGACATGTCACTCATCTGGGTAACCCCGTTTGATCAAAGGAATTCACATCTGAAGCAGCAGGGAGTCAACACACATAGGTGGTGATGACTTGCGAGATTTCGGTAAGGCGTGTCTTGCCGGTAAATTCAAATCTCACCGTACCGAGTGCCGAGAAATAGATCGTGAGCTCTGAATCAAGATCAAAGGTGCCGGAAGTTTCGATGGAATAGGTTTCAATCTTCTTGTAGGGGAGCGAGGTGAAATCTTTCTTGCTGCCGGTCAAGCCTTGAACATTGACAGCGATAATACGCTTGTTGGTAAACACGACCCCGTCACGCATTGATTTATAGGCTGAAATGATTTCTTCGCCCTCGATCAGCAGGTCATTGACGCGTTCGGCATATTCATCGTTCTGTTTGAGTTTAAAAAAGCCTTTATTATTGAAATCTATCATTGTATTACCTTGTGATTCGACAGTGCTGCCATCTGGGGATACTTCGCTAGCGCATGAGTAGGAGCCTTCCCTCGGCCTCTGGCGGGACATGCGGCTTTTTTCAGTATCAGGACTAGCATAATCCATCCCGCGCCAACGGAGTAGCCCCGCGCCCTGACACCAGAGCTCCGAGGCGATCAAGTGTGCTGCATGGCAGTGCAAGAAGGGAGAACGCGGAATGCACGCCGGCCTCTCTGGTCAGCATGACGCTTGCTGTCCGATCTCGGGAGGCCACCTTCCTTCACTCGGACGGCCAGACCTCTTCGAGACTTTGCAGAGCGGCTTCTACACAGGGCTCGTGTTGCTTGTCGTGACGCCACACCACACTCAAGGCACAGGGCAGGCGGGTATCCGGCACGATATTGAGGCCTCGTTCCTGGCGCTCGGCCAGCGCCAGTACATCGCGAGCCAGTGTCAGCCCGACGCCGGCGCGCACCAGGTCCAGCATGCAGACTTCCTGATCCACCTGCGCGACGCGGTGGGGTGTGCACTGACTGTCACGCATGGCATGCGCCAGCAGGCGTGAGTGAACGGAGTTTTCCGGCGTCACGATCCACGGCAGGGCGGCCAGGGAAGGCCAGTCAGTGTCCGTCAGGCGCGCTGACCAGCCGCTGGGGGCGAGAATGAAATAGTCGAAGAATGCCAGCTCGCGATAACAGAGGGAGTCATCGCGTGGGCCTTCTCCGGGGGGAGCGAGGTAGAAGCCGATTTCCAGTTCATTCTGGCGCAGCGCCTTGAGGACGCAGCCGCTCATGCCGTGATGGAGTTCCGTTTCCAGATTGGGTGCGCGTTCCAGAAGATGGCGCAGCAAGCTGCCCAGACGAATGAATTCCGGGTCGACGATGGTGCCGATGCGCAGCTTGCCGCGCACTGTGCTGTGCAGTGCCGCGGCGGCCTGCTCGAAGCCACGTGCGCTGGCCAAGGTCTTCTCGGCACTGGGCAGCAAGGCTTGGCCGTCGGCCGTCAACAACAGGCCATGGGGGTGACGCTCGAACAGGCTCAATCCCAGGCCTTCCTGCAATTGCTTGAGCTTGAGGCTGATCGCGGGCTGGGTGAGGTGCAACGCCTGCGCCGCTCGCGACACGCTGCCGGTGCGCGCCACGGTGACAAAGGCGTTGAGTCGGGACAGATCCTGCATCAGTGACATCCCTGTGTTTGGCATTTTCTGGCCGGCGAGACACGTGCTGCTGGCCCTGCATCACGCATTGTGGCCTGAATGCGTTCTCTGCCACCTATTGGCCATTAGTCGCGGTAAGCCGTGTTCACCCGGGACAGGCCTCGTGATCGAAGCGCCTGTCGCTGTCGAAATCTCTTCCTTTTTATTCATTGTAACTGATTGATTATAAGCGCTTAACTGTTGCTCTGGTTCTCGAGGGAAGTGGAGAAATGTCTGAGCGAAATCGGATATCAGCAATCGTTATATCTCACCCAAGAATTACTCAATTGCACCCTGCGCGTGGCGGCGTAATTTCATGAACACTTGCTGATGGCATGTCCTCGTTCGTCATAGACCAGGCGAAGGACCTTCAGCGCCAGACATGTGCATGACACAGGCTTATTCCTATAAAACACCGCCAGCGGAGATCAGCACCATGACGACAGCAGCCAACGCTATCCAGCATTTCATCAACGGCCAGGTGACTCGAGGCGACTCCAGCGTCACTCAGGATGTCTTCAATCCGGCCACCGGCAAGGTGACCGGTCAGGTCGCGCTGGCCCGTAACAGTGATGTCGATGCCGCCGTGGCTGCTGCCAACGCCGCTTTCCCGGCCTGGGCCGACACGCCGCCGATTCGCCGTGCCCGAGTGATGTTCAAGTTCCTCGCATTGCTCAACGAGCACAAGGACGAGCTGGCGGAGGCGATCACCCGCGAGCACGGCAAGGTATTCACCGACGCCCAGGGCGAAGTGGCACGCGGCATTGATATCGTCGAATTCGCCTGCGGTATCCCGCAGCTGCTCAAGGGTGATTTCACCGACCAGATCAGTACCGGCATCGACAACTGGACGATGCGCCAGCCGCTGGGCGTCGTCGCTGGCATCACGCCGTTCAACTTCCCGGTGATGGTGCCGATGTGGATGTTCCCGGTTGCCATCGCGGCAGGCAACAGCTTCGTGCTCAAGCCGAGCCCGCTGGACCCCAGTGCCTCGCTGATGATGGCGGACCTGCTCAAGCAGGCGGGTCTGCCGGATGGCGTCTTCAACGTGGTGCAGGGCGACAAGGATTCCGTCGAGGCGCTGATCGATCATCCCAAGGTGCGCGCCCTGTCCTTCGTGGGCTCGACCCCGATCGCCAACCTGATCTATGAGCGCGGAGCACGTCACGGCAAGCGCATCCAAGCACTGGGTGGCGCCAAGAACCACATGGTGGTGATGCCGGACGCCAATCTCGACAAGGCGGTGGATGCCCTGATCGGCGCGGCCTACGGCTCCGCCGGCGAGCGCTGCATGGCCATCAGTGTCGCGGTAATGGTGGGCGATGTGGCGGACACCCTGGTGCCGCGTCTGGCCGAGCGTGCCCGCGAGCTCAAGATCAAGGACGGCATGAATCTGGACGCCGAGATGGGCCCGATCGTCACCCGTCAGGCGCATGAGCGTATCTGCGGTTACATCGAAAAGGGTGTCGCGGAAGGCGCCGAGATGATCGTCGACGGGCGTGAGTTCACCGGCAACGACATCGGCGGCGACAGCACTGAAGGCTTCTGGATGGGCGGCACGCTGTTCGATCACGTCACGCCGGATATGACCATCTACAAGGAAGAGATCTTCGGCCCGGTCCTGGCCTGTGTCCGTGTGCCGGACGTCGCGACCGCCATCCAGCTGATCAACGAGCACGAATTCGGCAACGGCGTGAGTTGCTTCACCGAGAGCGGCAGTGTCGCGCGGGAATTCGGGCGCCGCATTCAGGTGGGCATGGTCGGCATCAACGTGCCGATTCCGGTCCCGATGGCCTGGCACGGTTTCGGTGGCTGGAAGAGCTCCCTATTCGGGGATACCCACGCCTACGGAGAAGAAGGGGTGCGTTTCTACACCAAGCAGAAGTCCATCATGCAGCGCTGGACGGATTCCATCGATGCCGGTGCCGAGTTCGCCATGCCGACGGCCAAGTAAGTCGCTCGCGACTGCGGTCATCTGCATTCTGGTTACCTACCAGCATACGCCAGCTGTCTGGAGAGGGACGCGTCATGTCAGACAACAAGAACAACCCGCATCGATCCCCGGAGGGCGAGCAGGACGCTCGCCCCGCCAAACCGGGCGACGATCTCTCTGAATTCGATTACATCATCGTGGGCGCCGGTTCCGCCGGCTGCCTGATGGCCAATCGTCTCAGCGCCAACCCTGACCACCGCGTGTTGCTGGTCGAGGCGGGCGGACGTGACAACTATCACTGGATTCACATTCCGGTGGGCTATCTGTACTGCATCAACAACCCGCGCACCGACTGGATGTTCCGCACCGAGCCGGACAAGGGACTCAACGGCCGTTCGCTGATCTATCCGCGCGGCAAGACGCTGGGCGGCTGTTCCAGCATCAACGGCATGATCTACATGCGCGGCCAGGCGCGGGATTACGATCACTGGGCCGAGGTGTCCGGCGACGACGAGTGGCGTTGGGAGCAGTGTCTGGCTGACTTCATGCGTCACGAGGATCACGCGCTACTGGATGACGGCGCCAGCAGTGATCCTGGGCAGCATGATTTCCACGGTCACGGCGGGGAATGGCGCGTCGAGCGTCAACGACTCAATTGGGAAGTACTGGATGACTTCGCCATTGCGGCCGAGCAGGCCGGCATTCCGCGCACCAAGGACTTCAACCGTGGCAGCAATGAAGGGGTGGCCTATTTCGAGGTCAACCAGCGGGCGGGTTGGCGCTGGAACACGGCCAAGGCCTTCCTGCGCCCGGCGCTCAAGCGCAGCAACCTGACCCTGTGGCATTCCACCCAGGTCAATCGTCTGCTATTTGCGGGCGGCGAGCAGGGCATGGGGGCTGAAACACGGGCTGGCACAGGGGCGACGGACGCAGCGAAGCAAGCCTCCGATCTGCGCTGCACGGGGATACAGGTCGTGCGTGATGGCAAGGTCATCAACCTCTCGGCGAAGCGTGAGGTCGTGCTGTGTGCCGGCGCCATCGGCTCGCCACATCTGTTGCAGGTTTCGGGCGTCGGGCCCAGGGCATTGCTGGAGGAACATGGCGTCGAGGTAGTGAAGGACCTGCCCGGCGTCGGCGAGAACCTGCAGGACCACCTGCAGATCCGTTCAGTCTACAAGGTCACCAATGCCAAGACCCTGAACGCCATGGCCAGCACCTTGCTGGGCAAGATGGGCATCGGCATGCAGTACCTGTTCAAGCGTTCCGGGCCGATGAGCATGGCGCCGTCGCAGCTGGGGGCCTTCACGCGCAGCAGCGATGACTACGCCCACCCCAATATCCAGTATCACGTCCAGCCGCTGAGCCTCGAGGCCTTCGGGCAGCCGTTGCATCCCTTCCCGGCGATCACCGCGAGTGTCTGCAATCTCAACCCCACTAGCCGTGGCACGGTGCGTCTGCAGAGCGCCGACCCGCGTCAGGCCCCAGCGATCGCGCCCAACTATCTGAGCACCGATGAAGACCGCAAGGTCGCGGCCGATTCCCTGCGGGTCACGCGGCGTATCGCCTCCCAGCCAGCCTTTGCGCGCTACAAGCCCGAGGAGATCAAGCCGGGGGTCGAGTACCAGACTGATGAAGAGCTCGCCAGGCTCGCCGGCGATATCGGCACCACCATCTTCCATCCGGTGGGCACCACGCGGATGGGGCGCGCTGATGACCCGATGGCGGTGGTCGACAGCCGTCTGCGTGTGCGCGGCATCCAGGGGTTGCGGGTGGCAGATGCCGGCATCATGCCGACCATCGTCAGCGGCAATACCAACTCGCCGACCCTGATGATCGCGGAGAAAGCCGCTGGATGGATTCTGGAGTCAGCTGTCGGAGGAGACTGATACGAGGCCCTGCATGTCCCCAATGCGTCAGCCAGTGCTGATCGCTCAAGGCCGGCTTGTCTGACCCTGAGCCTGCAGGGGGTAGCTTCCAGAGCATGAGAAGTGCTCAAGCGCTGAGCGTCTTATGACACGAGGTGAACATCGAGGCTTCTGCGTGTGACGTTGGCGCATCGGCTGGCGAGACCCTCGCGAAGCAAGGAGCGGAAAGACTGCCGCGTCAGGTGCTGGCTTCTGCGTGACAGTCGCCGCTCATGAGCGCTTGAGACCCACAGGCCGCCGACATTGACGTGTCGGCGGCCTGTTCGCGTCTGGCGGAAACTTGGTCGAGGAAGGCGTTAAGAAGGTACGAGGGGGCGCGAGGATGTGAAGTGCGCAGTGCGAGATTAATGAATGAAATTCATGTTTGCATGAGAAAATACCGTGTCGCGATTCATGCTTTTCGCGGTTGCCGGGAAAGTATAATGCGCGTGGAATAAAAAATGTATAATGCCGCGCTCTTTTCATTACGAAAAATTATTGAATACAGCGAACTGCCCGAGCAAGAGCGACGTCTCGCCCCTCTTGCTCGGGCTTTCTCACTAAGGTGGTAGTCGTGCAAGAAGCAGTTCCCCCCGCCAGTGATGGCGATCATCTGGACCCGCGTGTCTTCATCCCCGCCGTATTGGTCATCCTGGCCTTCATCGGCCCGGTCATCCTGTTCCCGGATGCCAGCACCGCGCTGATCAATGCCGCTTTCTCCTTCGCCACCGGCAAGTTCGGCTGGCTGTATCTGGTGGCCGGCCTGAGCGTCGTAGGATTCCTCATCTGGCTGGCCTTCAGCCGCTACGGCAACGTCCGCCTGGGCGGGGCAGAGGACACGCCCGATTTCTCCTACTTCAGCTGGGTGGCGATGATCTTCACCTGCGGGATGGGGATCGCGATCGTCAACTGGGCGTGGGTCGAGCCGATCTACTACTACACCTCGCCGGCCTATCACGTGGCGGCCAAGAGCCGTGAGGCCGCGGAGTGGGCGCTGGCCTTCGGTCAGTTCCACTGGGGGCTGACGCCATGGGCCTTCTATTGCCTGCCGGGCCTGCCGATCGCCTACTCCATGTACGTCAAGAAGCGTGATGGCGTGCGTCTGTCCGTCGCCTCGCGCGGCGTACTGGGCCGTCATGCGGATGGCGCCTGGGGCGTGTTGCTGGATTCCATCGTTGTGTTCGGGATCGTCGGCGGCGTCGGCACCTCGCTGGGGCTGGCGGTACCGCTGGTATCTCAGCTGGTCAGTGGCATCCTCGGCATGGAAGCTAACTTCGGGCTGGAAGTCGCGGTGCTGTGCATCTGGACGGCGATGTTCTCCGCCAGTGTCTGGTTCGGCCTGGCCAAGGGCATCAAGATTCTCTCCGACGTCAACGTGATCCTGGCGATCTTCCTGCTGGCCTTCACCTTCATCGTCGGTGACTCGCAGTTCATGGTCGAAGGCTTCGTCAACAGCCTCGGCAAGACCCTGGGCAACTTCATCCCGATGAGCCTGTGGACCGACCCGGCGGGGGATTCCACCTTCTGGAAGGACTGGACCGTCTTCTACTGGGCCTGGTGGATCGCCTACGCGCCGATGGTGGGTCTGTTCGTGGCGCGTATCTCGCGCGGCCGTACCATTCGTGAGCTGATCATCGCGGAGCTGGTGTTCGGCTCGCTGGGAACCTGGGTATTCTTCGCGGTGTGGGGCGGTTACGCGCTGGATCTGCAGATCAGCGGCGCGCTGGACATCAAGGCGCTGCTGGACAGCGGCGGTATCCCGCTGGCGGTGGAAGGCATTCTGCAGACCCTGCCGTATGCCAAGCTGGTCACGGTGGCCTTCATCCTGCTGTGCTTCATCTTCCTGGCGACCACGCTGGACAGCTCGGCCTACGTGTTGGCCTCGGTGACCTCACGCAAGCTGTCCGGGTATCAGGAGCCCAAGCGCTCGTTCCGCTTGATCTGGGCCTTCCTGATTGCGGCCGTCGGGGTCGCGTTGATCCAGTTGGGTGGCCTGCAGACGGTGCAGACCTCGACCATCGTGGTGGCGCTGCCGATGATTCCGGTGATGCTGATTCTGGCGCTCTCGATGCTGCGCTGGCTCAAGAATGACTTCCCCAAGGAAGAGCTGAATCCGGTACTGGTCATCGATGACATGCCGGCCTTCCATCGCAAGCCGAAGAAGACGAATCGCCAGGCGTAACCGCGCTATGCGCTGAAAGAGACGGCGCAAAACCTAACGACAAGGGCCCCTCAACATGAGGGGCTCTTGTCGTTTCTGGCGTATGGAAACGCCTGACAAGGCGCAGGTTTGGCCAGGCTCAGGCCTACCATGCCCAGCCCTTCGCTCGGCCACGTCTCTCGTTCATTTCTCTCGGTTATTCCAGCCAGGGACGATCAAGTCCTACAGCGCTTGGCAAGAGGTGCTCAACAGTAGGCTCTCAAGCAGGCGGACGGCAGCGGACGACAAGGCAAAAAGGGGAGTGGGCGGATGGTGGGGCTTCATCCGTGTGTATTCGTGGTGGGCGACGGCCAGCATCGAGTATCCAGAGCCGCTCGGATTGGATGACAGGACGCAACAATCCTGGCCTGAACGTCTGGCCCTCAGGCCTTGGGTTGGCGGTCTCTTGCTGGGCGATTTATGAGGTAGGAGTTTGCATCTGACCTGAAAACCGCAGCAGCTCGACACCTGTATGCATGAACATGCAGTAAGTTGTGCACGTCGTGCCGGATGCCACCTCGGGTTCCTCGTTGGCGGGATGAATCAACTGGTGCTTATATTGCAACACGTTAGGTTTTCGCTATTCCCTGGTTAGCTTTTATTTATTTTTGCTATGGGAGCTTCTCGCCAATACTCCTCGCCCCGTTACTCCCTGATTTAACGAGGAATTTGCGAGATGCTGAACGTACGTTTTCCCATGAAGACCCTGACGGCCGTGATGGCGCTGGGCCTTTCTGCCAGCAGTCTGGCGCAGCAGGAAGTGATGACTCGCTCCAATGGTGCGCCGGTAGGCAACAACCAGAATTCCCTGACCGCCGGCCCGAACGGCCCGACACTCCTGCAGGACCACCACCTGCTGGAGAAGCTGGCGCACTTCGAGCGCGAGCGCATTCCGGAGCGTGTCGTCCACGCTCGCGGTACCGGTGCCTACGGTGAGTTCCGTGCCACCGCGGACCTCACCGACCTGACCGTCGCGGCACCTTTCCAGGACAAGGGCCAGGTGACGCCGGTCTTCGTGCGCTTCTCCAGCGTGATCAACAGCAAGGGCTCGCCGGAAACCCTGCGTGACCCGCGTGGCTTCGCCGTCAAGTTCTACACCGAGCAGGGCAACTGGGACATCGTGGGCATCAACTTCCCGGTGTTCTTCATCCGCGATGCGATGAAGTTCCCGGACATGATCCATGCGCTGAAGCCGGACCCGCGTACCAACCTGCAGGACCCGAATCGCTACTTCGATTTCTTCAGCCATATCCCCGAAAGCACCAACATGCTGACCTACCTCTACTCGCCGCTGGGGATTCCGACCAGCCTGCGTGAGATGGATGGTTCTGGCGTGCATGCCTTCAAGTTCGTCAATGCCGAAGGCGACTGGAAGTACGTGAAGTTCACCTGGAAGTCGCGTCAGGGCAACCACGGCATGACGCCGCAAGAAGCCGCCAAGGTGCAGTCCACTGACTTCAACCATCTGACCGATGACCTCTACACCCATCTGGATGCCGGCGATGACCCGGTCTGGGATCTCTATATCCAGACCCTGGATCCCAGCCAGCTGAACAGCTTCGATTTCAATCCGCTCGATACCACCAAGTTGTGGCCGGAAGACCTGATTCCTGCCCGCAAGGTCGGTGAGCTGACGCTGAATCGTACGCCGGACAACTTCTTCCAGGAAACCGAGCAGGCGGCCATGTCGCCGGCCAACCTGGTGCCGGGTGTCGAGCCGTCCGAAGACCGCATGCTGCAGGGGCGTCTGTTCGCCTACGCCGATGCCCAGCGTTATCGCCTGGGGGCCAACTTCATGCAGCTGCCGGTGAATGCGCCCAAGAATGAGGTGCACAACAACCATCAGGACGGCGCGGGTTACTCCAAGCCGCGTTCCGGCTCCATCAACTATCAGCCGAGCCGCAACGCCGACTCGCTGGTGGATGACAGCCAGTACGAGTACAAGCGCTACACCCTGAATGGCACCACCCAGCAGCAGCCGATCGGCAAGCAGCAGAACTTCGCTCAGGCCGGTGAGCTGTATCGCTCCTTCTCCGAGCAGGATCAGGACGCTCTGATCCAGGCGCTGGGGACTGACCTGGGCAAGGTCAAGAACGAGGAGATCCGCGAGATCATGGTCAGCCACTTCTACCAGGCCGACCACGAATACGGTGAGCGTCTGGCCGAGGTGGCAGACGTCGACATGGATGACGTTGAAGAGCTGATCGAGGACTGAGACATCTGAGGCAGCGGCTGAAAGCAAAGCGTATGAAGAAAAGCGTGATGCGATCGCGATCAACCGCTGCCCGGAAGTCCCGGACCTGTTTCACCCGGCAGGGGAGCTTGCGCTCCTCTGCCGGCCGCAACACGAGCGCAACATGTGCGCCAGACGAGCTCAACACGAGCGAAAGACCAGAGAGGAGCGCAAGATGCATACGATGCGAGCCACAGACCCCAGCGGGCAGCAACACGGCCTGGGCAGAAGATGGCTGGCGGTGTTGGCCAGTCTGCTGATGATGGTGATGGCAGGGCAGGCTGTCGCGGCTGGCGACATCGATATCTTTGACGCCGCACGCGACGGCGACAATGCCGCGATTCGGAAATATGTTCAGCAGGGCGGTGATCTCTCGGTCACCAATTCCCGCAGCTATACCCCTTTCATTCTCGCGGCCTACTACGGGCATACCGACACCCTGGCGCTGCTGAAGTCTGCCGGAGCTGACGCCTGTGCACTCGATGAGAAGGGCAGCAATGCCTTCATGGGCGTGGCATTTCGCGGCTTTGACGAGACAGCCAGATGGCTGATCGCCAATACCGACTGTGATGTGAATCATCGCAATTACAGTGGCCAGACGGCGCTGATGATGGCGTCTCTGTTCGGCAATGAAGACATCATCAAGCTGTTGCTGCAGGCAGGTGCCGACCCCTCGATCCAAGATGCGCGTGGCAATACTGCGCAGTCATTGGCGGCGGCCCAGGGCCTGTCACGTATCGTGACATTGGTGAAGTTCAATATGTGAGGTCAGGCGTGACCAAGGGTGCCGGTGAAGCCTGTTCGGGGAATCTATCGGCTGACAACGCGCTTGGCTCACAGGCCCTTGGCTCACAGGCCCTTGGCGCCACCAACCCGACGTTCTATCGATTTCACGTTCCATCAATCTTGAGCTCTATCAATCTGACGTTCAGTAAAGTGCAAGTCTTGCAGATCTGACCAACCCAACCCAACGCAAAAGACGAGAAGTGACATCATGAAAGCCATGAAAGTACTGTGTGTGACAGCTGCGCTGTGTGCTGTGAGCAATGCGGCATTTGCCGACAATGGCGAAAGCGATATCCGTGTCCGTGAGGCATTGAGCGAGAGCCGTATCATGGGGCAGGCGCAGCCGGCCGAGCGCAGCACGCAAGTCTATGTGGAAAGCGGCATGAGCGTGGCGGCAGGCAGGGTGCAGCACGCCTTGAGTGAAGAAGGCAGCCGCGAACATGCTCGCAAGTGGGCCATTGAAGACAAGAATCACGCGACGGATTTCGTGAATGATGCCGGCAAGAGTGTCCCCGCCACCCGCATCGAACATGCCTTGAGCGAGAGCGCCTGACAGCCGATATCACCTCCGGGATGGAGTGTGCGTGACATCATGGTCGAGTCTTTCTGAGCGCTAGCTGCCAGCCAGCAATGATCAGTACGACACAATAACGTGAAGCCCGCCATTTGCGGAAAGACGCTTGACCATGACGATGTCATCTTGCTCCCGGAACCGGCAGGAACCCTTCAGCAAGGATTCTTGTTGAACCACGCGTTCAATCGCTGACGCCAGAATGTCTTCAATCGGCGTGATTCAGCGGATCAGAGTCCTTGCTCGAGCGCTCCTCGCGCCTATATCACTACCGACTGCCCCAGTGTTGTGCCCTGATCAGTCCTTTACACATCTCACCGAGAACATGCCATTCTTGCCAAGTGTCGCTCGGCGGATCTCGCCCTTGCGCGGATTCCACCAGGATTAGGCCAGTGTTCTGGCAAACGCTTTCGTCGGCGCTGCCTCACTGCGGGTCCAGAATTCGGCGTAGGCGCCTTGGGTGATATACCAGCCCTTCCACTTCACGCCCGCCGGTCTGGCAGAAAAGCCGGTGAGATTGATGCGCGCCTGATCGAAGGACGTCAACAGGGAGTCGGGTTGAGTCGCCTTGAGCGTGATGGCGATATCATGATCGCCACGCCAGCCCGTCGAGTCGATCTCCTTTTCTGCAATTCCGATGGCGCGTTCCAGCGCTTTCCAGTCCTCATCCGAGGCGACTCTCCAGCCCGCCGGGCAAAGATTGCGTGCATCACTGACATCGTGCCAGTCATATAGACGGCCATATGACAACAGGTTGTCTGGGTCATCCTCAGGGATGAATGCCGTCCGGATGGGCGAGCCATCCTGAAAGCGAGTCGTTCTAAGGTTGTCGGCAAGCCAGGTCTGATCACCAATCTTCACGCTGCGATAGGTATTGCCTTCACTGTCCTGAATCGAGGTCTCCGGCTGGATGAACTCGTCATAAAGGCTGTTGGCAAACGACATGTTCGGAATCATCATCAGAAGACCTGTCACTACCAGTGATACATTCATGGGATTCGCCTCCCTGAAGGTGGCGGGAAGGTCGGTGGTCGGCTCAAGGTCAAATCGGCCAGCTCAACTGCGTTGCCTTCTCCGAGACTTGCCATAACCGGGTCATGAGGCTCTTCTCCAGAACGAATGCCCCCAATTCGCACTCGCCCACCGGCCCGCCGAAATTCATCAGCCCCGTCGGGCCATGGTAGGCCCGCTGCCTGAGGGTCTCCTCGGTGGCGCACATGACTTCCGGGTAAGCGCCTTTCTCCGCCGTCTGCGCCATGCCCGTCTTCACCATCACTGCCCAGCTGAGTCGAGTCGCCAGATTGGCGTTGTCACGAATCAGTGAGGTATTGGACGCGCCCGGATGGCAGACAAAGACGTTTACCTGGCGGTCTGCCGCCTCAATCCTGTCCTGCAATTCATAGGCGAACATCATCTGCGCCAGCTTGCTGTGGCTATAGACCTTGTTCGGGTGATAGTTGTGCTCCCAGTTCATGTCATCGAACTGGATGGTTTTCAGGCCCATCTTGTGGCCTTCACTGGAGACCACGACGATCCGCCCGTTGGAGGCATCGATACGCTCGAACAGCAGCCCGCACAGCAGGAAATGCCCGTAGTGATTCACGCCCAGCTGACTTTCGAAACCGTCGACGGTGAGTTGCTGTCGGGAAACCTGGGCGATGGCGCCATTGCAGATGAGGGCATCGATCTGCGGGACCTCCTCCAGCACTTCCGCGGCCGCTCTGCGTACGCAGGCCAGTTCCGCCAGATCCATGCGTATATGACTGACATTCGCCGCGGGGCCAAACTCCTCTTGCAGCGCCGCGATGGCCGCCTCTGATCTGGTCGGGTTGCGATTCAGCATCACGACGGCGGCACCCTTGCTCAGCAATATGCGCGTCGCCTGAAAGCCCGCGCCGCTATTGGCGCCGGTGATGAGATAGGTCTTGCCGACGAGCGAGCCGATTCTGTCCGGGGTCCAGCCCTTGGGGCCAAATGGGGTGTTGCGAGTCATGGTCAAGATCCTGATGGCAGGTATGCGGCGGTTGCGCTTTGGTCATGTCAGGGGAGCACACGAGAGCTGCGTCTGGCTTTGCGTACGGTCGTGTCCTGTGAGCCTTGCGTGTCTGGTGCGTGTTTGCTGAAGAGACACTATAAGTATCGCTAATGACGATATATAGGCGCTATAGTCGCTAAAACTTGCCTATTCGTATCGGAAGGAGAGGAGGGTGCGGCATCCGCGAACGGGAGCGCTGGTGGCTGCGACAGAGTGAGTGAGTCACACCACGAGCAGCCTGTTTTGTGCGCCAGGCATGAAAAATCCCGCCTCGAGGGGCGGGATTTCACGAGACGGGGTTTCATTGGGCGGGAATTGAGGGAGAAGACGCGACGATGTCTAGTACTGCGCAGCGAGCTTTTAGTTCCGCGCCGCGAGCTTCTGGGAAATCTGCGCCACCAGTCTCGGCAGCTCGCGCGCATGGTGCATTCGCAGTGCGCCACGCGGCGTTTCATGGCCGTCGTCGTGATGGGCGAAGTGGATGACCTGCATGCCGGCATCCAGCCCTGCCTGTACCCCAACGATGGCATCATCGATCACCACACAATGTGATGGCGAAAAGCCCATCTGCTCGGCTGCGAGTCGATAGATACGCGGGTCCGGCTTCCACACGCCCAGGGTATAGGCGCTGTAGATATGGCCATCGAAGAAGCGCGCCAGGCGTGTGGTATCGAGCGCCAGACGCACCTTGCGCTCAGGCCCGTTGGACACCACGCCACAGGGGTAGCCTTCAAGCTCCATCAAGGCGGCTGACATGCCGGGCATCGCCGTCAGGTGTGCCTTCATCATCTCTTCCAGCAGGGCGCGCATCTCGCCTTCCATGCGCCGTGTGGGGGCTTCTTCCAGAACGCCATGAACTGCCTCCAGCGTGCGCACGATGCTCATGAAACGCATGCCGCGAAACTCGTTCATGTAGCGGTCGCTGGTAAACGGCAGACCATAGCGGGGCAGGGTGCTGGACATGGCCTCGGCGAGGAGGATTTCGCTATCAACCAGGGTGCCATCGGAATCAAACAGCAGGCAGAGTTCAGCCATCGATGCCTCTCGTGGGCGTCAGGAATGTGTGGTCTTCGACCTTAGCAGGTTCCCGCTCGCTGTCACCATGTCACGCAGCAAGAGTTGCCGAAAGCGCGCTTGGCAGTGGAGGGAAGCGTGATAGGCATATGAGATTTTCGGCATTAAGATGAGAATGCTTCTCGATCATGTGTTTGTTGACAGTATCAACTATCTGCCAATATAGTTGACCTATACCAACCATATGGTGAGTGACACATGAGTCAGACATCACTCAATGATGTGCTGCATCAGCTGATGCATGTCTATCGCAGGCAGCTTCGCTTGGGCATCCAGCGCTACCAGCTTGATCTGCCTGTCACGCACATTCGGGTGCTGAAGGGCATTGGTCGTACCTCCGAGTGTACGGCGCACAAGATCGTGCAGCATTTGGGGCAGGACAAGGCGCGCGTGACGCGGGTGCTCAATGAATTGTTGACGGCGGGATTGATCATCAAGACGGAAAATCCGCAGGACCGTCGCAGCCTGTTTCTCGCCCTTACCGAGGCGGGCCACGACATGCTCAAAGAGATTGAAGCCCTGGAAGATGAGACCGCTCAGCGGATGGCGGGAGACCTCAGCGATGAGGAGGTCGCCACATTCATGAAAACGGCATCTGCCATGATCCACAATACAAGCGAGTGTGAAGCACGCGATGCTGAACAACTTGAAGGCGTTTGCCAGAGGAGTGCGCAAGATGGGTAAGCCCGCAATGCGAGAGCTTGAAGTGATTCGTTCCACCCCGGTGACGGAGCATATGCTGCGCGTCACCTTGGGCGGGGAGAATATCGGCTCCATTCCCGAGGGGCAGGAGAGCGCCTATATCAAACTGGTGTTTCCGCGCGGGGAAGGCGAGCGCCCGATGATGCGCACCTATACCATTCGTCATCACCGTTCGACCGAGATCGATGTTGATTTTGCGCTGCACGATCACGCCGGCCCGGCATCTGCCTGGGCCGTCAGCGCCCAGCCGGGGGACCGCATCACCATCGGCGGCCCGGGGCCAAAGAAGCTGATCAACATGGAAGCCGACTGGTTCCTGCTGGCGGGTGACATGACGGCCTTGCCGGCGATCAGCGTCAATCTGGCCGAGCTACCGGCCCAGGCGCGCGGTCACGCCGTCATCGAGGTGACCAGCGAAGCCGATATCCAGACGCTTGAGCATCCTGCCGGCATCGAGCTGCACTGGGTCATCAATGCGCAACCGGACCCGAGCGGCCAGCCGCTGCTGGACAAGATCGCCTCCTTGCCGAGCCTAGAGGGCCAGGTGTCTGTCTGGGCGGCCTGTGAATTCGGCAGCATGCGAGCGCTGCGTGCGCACCTCAAGCAGGTGCATGAGATCCCCAAGTCCCACTTCTATGTCTCCAGCTACTGGAAGATCGGACAATCAGAAGACGGTCACAAGCTGGCCAAGCAGCAGGACGCCGAGGCGGAAGGGGCGTGATCACGCCACCTCTGTGATCGCCTTGAGGTCTCTGAGCAAGTGAATGAGCTGCTTTTCCCCAATGCCCTGATGCACGCCTGCATCAGGGCATTTCGTTGTCGCAATGAAGCCCTGTCCCTGTAGATAGCCGTGCGTAATTTGAAGGGATTGCCGTGTCACTTGAAAGGGTGGCGGGCCAGATAATCCTGAGTGTGCTCAATGAAATGGCGGATCCGAAGCGGCAGCACGGCATGATGTTGATAGACCAGATGGATGTCGGCATTGGGCAATTGATACTCCTCGAACAGTATCTTGAGTTCTCCCGCCTCGACATAAGGCGCCACATCCCATTCCGCTCGCAGCACGATTCCGCGGCCATCCAGGGCCCAGCGAAGGGCGCTTTCCCCATCATTGGTGGACAGGCTGCCGCCCACCATGACGCTACAGGTTTCCTCACTGCCCTGAAATTTCCAGATGCTCCATGAGTCCCGATTCTGATGCAGGGTGATGCATTCGTGGTTGGCCAGTTCATCGGGATGCTGCGGGCACCCGTGGCGGGCAAGGTAATGCGGAGAGGCACAGACGATGCGGCGGTGTGAGGCGATCTTGCGCGCATGCAGATTGGAATCGGGCAGCTCGCCGAATCGAATGGCGACGTCAAAGGCACCATCGACCATGGCGTGCGGGATGTCGGAAAGATGCAATGTCACCTCGACCTGCGGATACGCCTGAACGAAGCCCGAGATGATGGGCGCCATGTACTTGCGCCCGAAGCCCAGCGGGGCGTTCACCTTTAGTCTTCCTCTTACCTGCCCCTCATGGCGGGAAAGCTGCTCTTCCATCTCCAGCACCTGGCTCAAGGTCTGTTCCGCATGGCGCTGATATATCTGGCCTTCGGGCGTGAGGCTCATGGAGCGCGTGCTGCGGTTAAATAATTGAATCTTGAGTCTTTTTTCAATGTTTGCCAGTCGCTTGCTGACGGCTGCCGGACTGATGTCCAGCACGCGGGCGGCGTTGGACATGCTGCCTTCCCGACAGAGCGTCAGGAAGAAATCGAGTTCTGTGAGCGATTGCATTTTCAACTTCCTGGTTGAAGGTGTTGTGAATGCTAGTGCATTGTCGGCTCGGTTGCTCGCTGGCTAGTGTGTGATCACGCCTTGATTCACCCACCCCAATGACAAGAGAGCCTACATCATGAATAGCCACCGTATTGCAGTCATCCCGGGCGATGGTATCGGTCTTGAAGTCATCGAAGCCGGCAAGCGTGTGCTGGAAGTGCTGGCGGAAGACAATACCGACGTCACCTTCGACTTCGTCGACTTCGACTGGAGCTCCGAGCGGTACCTCAAGACTGGCCAGTACATTCCGGATGGCGGCATCGAGGAGCTCAAGACCTTTGATGCCATCTATTTCGGCGCCGTAGGCAGCGAAAAGGTGCCGGATCACATCTCGCTGTGGGACCTGCGCCTCAAGATCTGTCAGGGGTTCGATCAGTACGCCAATGTGCGCCCCGCCCGTGTTTTCCCGGGGATCACCAGCCGTCTTCAGCAGGCGGAGGATATCGACTGGGTCATCATTCGCGAAAACAGTGAAGGGGAATACTCCGGGAATGGCGGCCGTGTCCACCAGGGGCTTCCGGAGGAGGTGGGGACTGAAGTCTCGATCTTCACTCGCAAGGGCATCGAGCGCATTCACCGCTTCGCCTTTGAAATGGCGCAGTCCCGTCCGCGCAAGCATCTCACGCTGGTGACCAAGTCCAATGCCCAGCGCCACGGTATGGTGTTGTGGGACGAGATCTTCTTCGAAGTCGCCAAGGACTACCCGGACGTCACGATCACGCGTGAACTGGTCGACGCCATCACGACACGCATGGTCCTCAAGCCCCACATGCTAGACGTCATCGTCGCGACCAACCTGCATGCCGATATCATTTCCGATCTCGCTGCGGCTCTGAGCGGCAGCCTGGGGATTGCCCCGACCGCCAACCTCAATCCGGAAGGCACCTTCCCCTCCATGTTCGAGCCTATCCACGGCTCTGCCTTCGATATCACCGGCAAGGGCATCGCCAATCCGGTGGGCGCCTTCTGGACGGCCGTCATGATGCTGGAGCATCTGGGTGAGACGGCTCTGGCCAAGCGCCTCATGACCGCCATTGAAGAAGTGGTCGCTTCGGGTCTGCATGCGCCAGATCTGGGCGGCAGCGCCACCACGCGCGAGATCACCGATGCCGTCTGTGAACGGGTTCGCGCGATACGTTAGAGCGCCGCCATCGCCTGACGCAGTCCTTGCAGCATCCAGGGGGCAGGAACGCCATGCCTGCCCCCTGCGCGTGAAGGTTCCAACCACAAGGATAATAAAATGGACGCGCAACTTCTGACGCTGGCCATTCTCATGGTCGCGATCGTACTGTTCGTCTCGGAAAAGATTCCACTTGCCCTGACTGCCATGCTGGTACTGATCAGTCTCGTGCTGGGCGACATCCTCACGCCAGAGGAAGCCTTTTCCGGGTTCATCAACAAGAACGTGATTCTCTTCTGCGCGATGTTCGTCGTCGGCGGTGCCTTGTTCGAAACCGGCATGGCCAATCGTATCGGTGGCATCGTGACGCATTTCGCCAAGACAGAGCGACAGCTGCTGCTGGCCATCATGCTGGTGACAGCGATTCTGTCCGGCTTTCTGTCCAATACCGGCACGGCTGCCGTCTTGATTCCTGCGGTGGTCGGCATCGCCAGTCGCTCCGGGATTCGCCGCTCCAAGCTTCTGATGCCGCTCGCCTTCGCTTCGGCAATGGGCGGTAATCTGTCCTTGATCGGGGCACCTGGCAACCTGATCGTCGACAGCACCTTGAGCAAGATGACCGATGGCGCTCAGTCCTTCGGTTTCTTCTCCTTTGCAATGATCGGCATTCCGATGATGATCTTCGGCCTGCTGTACTTCCTGACCATCGGCTACAAGCTCCTGCCGGATCGTCCCGGCGGCGATGGGGTCGAGATGTATGACGAGCAACCGACCATGGCCCCGCTCTGGAAGCAGTACCTGGCGTTGGGTGTGCTGGTGCTCACCATTCTGGCGATGGTCTTCGATGACGTAATCGGTTTCCCCATGCATGTCATCGGTGTCATGGGGGCACTGCTGCTGGTCTTGGCGGGTGTCATGAAGGAGCGCCGTGCGCTGGAAGCCATCGATTCCCGCGTCATCTTCCTCTTCGCGGGCATGCTGCCTATGGCCATCGCAATGCAGAAGACGGGGCTGGGCACGATGATGGCGGAGCATGTGGTCGCCTATCTGGGCGAAGCCCCATCACCGCGCGTTTTGCTCAGTGTACTGTTCGTGATATCCGCGGGTCTCTCGCAGTTCATGTCCAATACGGCCACGACAGCCCTGTTGGCCCCTATAGGCGGTGCGATCTCGGTGGGATTGGGCGCTGACCCCAGTGCGGTATTGATGGCGATCTGCATCGGCGGCTCCTGCGCCTTTGCAACGCCGCTGGGCATGCCGGCCAACACCATGGTGTTGGGGATCGGGGGATATCGCTTCAATGACTACGTCAAGGCGGGTCTGCCCCTGGTGGTCGTGGGCTACTTGGTCTGCGTCGTTTTGCTGCCTATTATCTGGCCTTTCTATCCGGCCTGACCGGAATCTGTCAACATAGTTGGCACATGAAGTGGTTCTGGCTTTTTAAAACCCTATTGCCTGCGGTATCGGATCCCGCTCCGGATTCAAATGCACTATCTCCGGCAGGTCGAGTTTTCGGATGTCACCTGACCATCGCTCCGGGTGACGCTGCTTCGCGGCCTCGAAGACCTCTCGGCGCTGCGTCAGAATGCCTTTGGCCTCGCCGTCATGACGCTGGCTCGGCGTGACGTAGCGAAGGGCGCTGTGCTGGTGCTCATGGTTGTACCACTCGGTAAATTGCTGAACCCAGTCCTGAGCCTCGGCCAGGGTGGCGAACCCGTCGACGGGGAAGCCCGGCCGGTACTTCAGCGTCTTGAAGGCCGACTCGGCGAAGGCATTGTCGTTGCTGACTCGCGGTCGGCTGTACGAGGGAGTGATGCCCAGGTCATAGAGCTTTTCCAGGAAGGTCGCTGCCTTCATCGGGCTGCCGTTATCTGAATGCAGAATCAAGGGTTTATGACGATCTGTCAGGCGCTCTCGCCAGCAGGTTTTCTGAATCAACTCAGCGGCCAGCTCGCCAGTCTCTGTTTCATAGATCTCGTGCCCGACGATCTTGCGGCTGAAGACGTCCATTATCAGGTACAGATACCACCAAGTGCCGCGCGCGGGACCGGGCAGCCACGAAATGTCCCAGCACCAAAGCTGGTTCGGCGCCGTCGCCTGGTGAGTGGTCGGTGGGCGCTTACGCTGAGGGGCCTGCTGTCGGCCCCGGTGATGTTGCTGATCATATTCATGAAGCACTCGGTATATCGTCGACTCAGAGGCCAGATAGCGGCCCTTGTCAGCCTGATCGGCCACGATGAAGGCCGGAGGGCGGCTTCGGTACTCTGGAGCGTTGCACAACGCCACGATCGCTTTTCGCTCCTCGGGAGATAGCTTGTTGGCCGGTTCCGGGCGATCGGCGTCGGGGCGGCGGTCCGCCGTCACTTCGCCTTCTGCGACCCAGCGGTAGTAGGTCCGCACGTTGATGCCCATCACCTGACAGGCCTTGGCCAGCCGAGCCCCGTCACGCTGGGCGTCTTGCACCAGGGTCACGATGCGCTGGCGATCCGGGAGGCTGGTCAGTCGTCCTCGTCGTGGGTCGTGCCCCAGATCGCCTCGGCTTTTTTTGACAGGGTCAACAGGGCCGCCGTCTCGGCGAGGGCCTTGTCCTTGCGGTGCAGCTCGCGCTCCAACTTACGGAGCCGCTTTTGCTCCGCCTTGCGAGCCTGGCGTTGTTGCTTGGCCTGCGCTGCCACGTCGTCGTTGGCGTTCATGCAGGCATCCCGCCAGGCTTCCACCTGCTCGGGGTAGAGCCCACGCTCGCGGCAATAGGCGCTGAGTTCGGCCTCGTTCATCGGGGCCGTCTCCAGGACGATCTGGAACTTCTCCTGACTGGTCCACTGGTCGGGCTGGGTGGAACGTGATGGCAAAACTTGTCCTCGCTCTCTGGCCTGTTTCCGCCAATTGTAGAGGGTTGTTGCAGTGATGCCTTCCTGTTTGGCCAATTCCGGGATGGTCATGCTCATAGGCGGCGCCATCTTCTTGAGGATGGCTTCCTTACGCTCTGTGGAATAACGCACGTTGATCACCTCTCAATCCGTTTAGGTGACAACTACGCTGGCAGATAAGGTGACGCACGCGTCACACAAAGTTTCTTTCGATATTAGTTGGCCATTGACAGTAAAGAGTAAAAGCGAAGAGGAAACATCATGATCAGAAAATACCCCACAGAGTTGGTCTGTGGGGTATTTAGTTAGACAATGGATCCAGATAAATGCCACGTTCGCATCCTTTCCTCAGCGCTACAATTGATGAACTCATCTATAATCTCACCGAATAACGCCTCTGATGCTAGGTTCTATACGCAAAGTCGGCTCGTAGGAAGCGACGTATGCTAGGCATACCCTCACATAAAAGCTACGGGCCAACTTCTCATATTGCGTCGCAATACGGCGGAACTCTTTCAGCCAACTGAATGAGCGCTCCACGCTGTTCGTTGACGGTGCATAGAATTATTGAAACCACGGGGGGGACCTTAACGGGTGGGGCGCATCATCTTTGGTTGAGCGGTGCCCGGCTTGATTCGTGCGTGGTCGCAGTAACGGCGCAACTTGTCACTGTCATAGTTCTTATCTACGACGCTGTAGCGGCAACGTTTTCGTGGCCGACCAAGATTCCTCGTTAGAAGGACCTTTTCCAGGGTGGGGTTAGAGTTCTGCATATCCGACTCTTATTCCGCCGATAGAGTGGACGCACTGTATAAATGAAATAGAAAATAGGAGAAGTTAAGGAGCGAAAGAGTGAGAGGCGGGCAACTCCGGACATTACTCAAAGAGTGTTTAAGATGTCCGGATAATGATTGGTTGCAAGGTCAAGAGTTGTTGTTGGAAAGCCCAATTTTAGACGAAGTCTGGCGCAATAAGGCGCGGTATGGCAAGTATCAGATCCGGGAAGAAGATTAGTAGCACTATGACAGCTAGCATAATTGCAAGATAAATCATAGTCATTCCCAGAGCCTGCAATAATGGGATGCCACCTATCTTTGCTGAAATCATGAGGCACAGGCCATAGGGGGGGGTAACAAGTCCCATTCCAAGCGCCATGACCCCAATCACACCGAATTGTACCGGGTTAACTCCCGCCGACATCGCCAATGGATAGAAGATAGGAGCCATGATCGCCATGGCTGGTAGCGAGTCCATGAAGGTACCGATTAACAGCATGACGGCTGTCATTATTAGTAGTAGTACAATAGGATCGCTGATACTGACGCCTTCCATCAATTTCGGTGGTATCTGATAGAAACTGATCAGATAGCCGAAGATAGAGGCACCAACTAAGCTGAAAAGTGAAAGAGAACAGAGTTTGACGGTATCGGTTGAGGCAGCGAACACTTGGTGAAGACTGAGTTCACGGTAGACCACAAACCCGAGTGCCAATGCATAGAGAACTGCAATTACTGCAGCTTCAGTCGGTGTAACGATACCACTGATGATGCCACCGATGATGACAATGGGGATCCCCGCGGCCAGTAGGCCATCCTTGCCTGAACTCATCAGTTCGGCCATGGAAGCGCGCTTGCGTACGGGCACATCGTACTTCCGTACGAATAGCATATTCAGACCGAGTTGAGCCATCCCTATCATCAATCCCGGTATTATGCCGCCCAGGAAAAGTCCTGCAATCGAAGTGTTGGTCAATGCACCCCAGATAATCATGTTGATCGAGGGCGGAATTATGATACCCATGACGGAAGATGCCGCCGTGACGGCAACCGAGAAGTTGACCGGGTAACCTTCACGCTTCATGGCAGGAATAAGTACGGTCCCGATGCCTGCGCTGTCAGCAGTAGAGGAGCCGGAGACGCCGGCGAAAAGCATGCTGACCAAAACGTTGACGTGTGCCAGTGCTCCTCTGACGTGTCCTACCAAACGCATACAAAGAGTGATTAGACGATCCGTGATTTGAGCGGCATTCATCAAGTTGCCTGCTAGCAGAAATAGAGGGACTGCTAAAAGCACGAAGGAATCCATGCCGTTATACATGCGTTGGAACATGATCCAAAAGGTCAGACGTGGATCCAGGAAAATAATGCTGGTTGCAGTAAGTACCAATGCCATGGCGATTGGTACACCAAGGACGATAAGAATGCCTAGTAGCGCAAACAAAGCCCAGGGCAAGATGAAAATCATATCCATGGACAGCATCAGGCATGACCTCCCTGATTTAATGTATCATTAGTAGAGGATAAGGAGTTTATAGCGCCATTATCTGCGGATATATCATTAGACGCCATTTCGTCGACGGCATTGGGAGTGTTAAGCACTTTCTCCATGGCGGACATCCCGTGTAATGCAGCATGTAGTAGGCGTTCAAGACTGAACAGGATGATGAATCCGCCACAGGCAGTGAATACACTGTAGACATAAATCATCGACATGCCAGAAGCAGTTGCACTTCGTCTTAGGCCAGAAATAGCGAAGTCCTTTCCGAACCAGACGAAGATGATACCTGTGGCCAGACAAGCCAGATCACGTGCCCAACGGGTCATTTGATCAGCGCGAGTTCCACTCGGAAAAGCTTCCAATACGAAATGATCGGCATGCAGTACACCCACCGCGGTTCCTAGCATGATCATCCATTGGAAGGCGAAGCGACTGAACTCCTCTGTCCAAAATAAGCGGGGGAGTAGCGGCAGATTGCGACTGAGAATCTGATAGATGATGAGAGCAATAAATCCAAACAGCAATGCGAGAAGTAAAGCATACAATATTTTTTCCAGCACACGGTTCAGGCGTGTCAGCGCGGAGAGAATAAGCGACATTAGCGCTGTCCTCGTTTATAGGAGTAAGAGAACGGCGCCCCGGATGGTGGGGTGCCGTTTTATCGTCATTTCCGCTTAGTTGACATCCTTGATCATCTGGTAGAGGTCGGTCAGATCCATATCGGCGACTACCTTCTTCAGAGGTTCCTTGACCATCTCTTGCATCTTGTCGCGATCAATCTTGTGCAGGATCATTCCTTGGTTGACGAGTGATTCGAGAGCTTCGGCATCTTGTTTGAGCTGCACCTTGCGAGCATAGGCGGCTGATTCACGTGCTGCCTTGGTGACTGCTTGCTGTTCGCTTTCGTTCAGGCGCTCCCACGTCTGTTCTGACATGGTAAGAAGGCGCACAGTAATGTCGTGATCAGTCATGACGAGATGTGGAGCAACTTCGTTGAAGCGCATCCGCAATACCCATTCCGGCTCGTTCAGTAGACCGTCAATGGCACCCAGTTGCAGCCCGGTATAAATCTCTTTCCAAGCCATGACCGATGGCTTGACTCCAATAGCCTGCCAGGCTGTGATCAAAGGCTTCGTCGGGTTGGTACGAATCTTCAACCCCTTGAGGTCTTCAAGACGATTCACAGGTTTTGTGCTGACGACTTCGCGTTTGCCACCACCAAAGTAGGCCAATACCTTGACACCGGTTTCCTGTGAAATACGGTCGGCGATCTCTTGGCCTACTTGGCCATCCAAAACCTTTTGCCAGTGATCGACATCTCGATACAGAAAAGGTACCGAGAAGATGTTGGCAGAATGAGAGAAGTCTGTGATCAGGCCTGGGCTGACAATAGCCATGTCGAGCGCACCAGCCATTTCTTGCTCAAACATTTCCGTCTCATGCCCCATGACCGAGTTCCCGAGGATAGTGACGCTGATTTCACCGTCGGTCTGGTCAGACAGCAACTCACTGAAGCGCTCTGCGCCAAGTTGATAAGCTGTTTCAGCCGTGCCCCCGTGGCCAAATCGCAGGTCCATGGCGTGTGCTGTAGTTGAAGCTCCAAGGATTACTGTCAATAGTGAGCCTGTGAGAAGAGTGCGGGGTAGGCGACGAATTTTTTTTGGATCGATCCAGTTAAAGTTCATAATTAACTCCTGGCATGGCATTGTTGTTGTCGATGGGTGGCGCTCTGGAAGGGTCGAAACGATTAGTGTCTGATGCAATCAGATGTGCGCTTCAACATCTGATTCTCATGTACCAAACTAGGTTGCTTGTGTAAGTAATTCTCAATTGAGGCATGCAGTGATATCTCTTCGAATGTCATTCTCGCTGAGTGGTTTGCCACACGAGTCGCGAATCACCAGGCTTGGGGATAGCACAACCTGCTCACGGGGGGCCTTGGGAGCAGCTATTCGGCGCAATGCCAATCGAGCCGCCTGTTCGCCAATCGCATAAGGATGCGTGGCTACACTTGTCAGAGGTGGATCGCCCAAAGCTGCCTCTTCGACATTATCAGTGCCGATGACTGCGCAGTCTTTACCCGGTGTTAGGCCTATGCGCTTGAGCCCCAGCATGACACCGAAGGCCACCATGTCGTTGTGACACATGACTGCCGTGGGCCGAGAGGTTTCCTGCATTAACTCTTGAATAAGCAGGAAACCATCCTTGCGAGTGACACCTTCGCCAAGAATCAGGCGGCGATAGGCAAGCCCATGGCGTAGCAGGCATTCATCATAGGCCTTGAGGCGATCCTGGCTGACTGCGTGCTCGGCGCCCCCGACGAAGGCGATGCGCTGATGTCCAAGTGATACTAGATGATCCATCCCCAGTCTTACGACATGACGAAAGTCAGTGCCTGCGTAATCGTACGGTGGGGTGCCGAGATAGCGCAGAATTTGGACGCAAGGCATCCCCCAGTCTTCGATCGTTTTGATCAGGTCAGGCGAGCTGCCGGCGGCAGGGCATAGAAGTAGTCCATCGACACGATGTTCGCGCATACGTTCAAGGAAACGTTGTTGGCGAGACACTGAGTCTTCACTGTTAGCCAGGAATGACACATAGTCCTGCTGGCTTAGTTCCGCATTGATGCCTGCCACCATGGCACCGAAGAACGGATTGGCAATGTCATAGACCACGACACCCAGGGTTTGCGTACGTCCTCCACGCATGGCAGCGGCGCCGCGATTGTAGACATAGCCTAATGTCTTTATCGATTTCTGAACCTTGCGACGTGTACGCTCCGCCACCAATGGGCTTTCGCGTAGCACCAGCGATACCGTGCTGCGCGAGACACCAGCATGGGCGGCAATGTCTTGCAGAGTAACACTGCTGCTGTCGCGTGAAAGTCGAGTGTCGGTCATGAGAAGGACGATTCCTGTAGCAATTGGTGCTGATCAGGCGGTGAATGCCACTGAGCATTCTGTTTTTTTTGGATTGATCTAAATCATACAGTCAAACTAGCGACAATTTCGTCATTCATCGACTCTTCTTTGGTCTAGAGGATTGCGCAGCAGGTCCTAAGCTATTCGTCTAGTGGTAGGGATATGAATTAGACAGAGGCTCTTCTTGTCAGTACTTCTGGGTTCACTGGGCTGATCGGGTTACTGCCCGCCAGCGCCAGTAACATGTTATCGACTGCACGCTGGGCCATTGCGGCACGCGTCTCATGGGTGGCCGACCCGATGTGAGGTAAGGCAACCACGTTGGGCATATACGGGAGAGGAGATTCAACTGGCAGTGGTTCCTGCTCGAACACGTCCAGCCCTGCCGCGCCAATTTGCCCCGTGTTAAGAGCCTCAATCAGCGCCTGCTCGTCGATGACCTTGCCACGCGAGATGTTGATCAGAATGCCGTTGGGCTTCATACGCTTCAAGGCAGCTGAATCAATCAGCTTTTCGGTATCTGCATTCAGCGGCACGCTCACGCAGACGAAGTCGGACGTTGCCAGCAGTTCTTGCAAACTTAAGCGCTGTGCACCCAGTTCCTTCTCCAGTTCGGGTTTTGGCGATGCCATGGTGTAGCGTATCTGCATGCCGAAGCCAAGTGATCCCCTACGTGCGATGGCAGCTCCGATACGGCCGAATCCCACCATTCCTAGTGTCTTGCCGTGAACATCACTCCCGAAGAGGTCAGGTCCAATGCTAGACTTCCAGTGACCGTCTTTTACCCAGCTGGCCAGTTCAATTGCTCGACGTGCAGTTGCCATGATCAGAAGAAATCCAGTATCTGCTGTGGTTTCGGTCAATACATCCGGGGTGTTGCACAGCAGAATATTTCGTTCGTTCAGCGTTGCTAGCGGATAATTGTCATAGCCGACCGAGATGCTTGCGATGGTTTCCAGATGCGGCGCGCTATCGATCAGCTGTGGTGTGACCTTAAGGCCAGCAGTGATGAGGCCATGTGCTTTGGCAAGCGCCGCATGAAAGGCCGGGCTATCCGCGTCTTCATGATGCTCGAAGAAATCGACATCGTAATGCTGCCGAAGCTGTGTAAGCTGTTCCTGGTTGAGTCGGCGAAAGGCAACGATACGTTTTCTCATGAGGTGTCACTCCTGTGTCAATAAAACGAAATTTTGTGCTGCCTGATGTTTGCAGGTCAGATGAGATGTTGGGTGAGGTCTTTCAGCTGATCACTGTTTGGCAACCCTTCCATATCGCCTATAACTTGGACGGCACGAGCTCCTATTAAATTGGCACGATGCAGTGCTTCAGATGGAGTGAAGCCTTCCAGCAAAGCGCTGATAAGACCTACGGCAAAGCCATCACCAGCACCAACGGTATCTAGGACGCGTGTCACCGGAATGCCTTCGACCGTATAGGACTCAAGCTGGCCATTGAGAACCCCCCGATAGTAGCTACCTTGTGGACCGAGTTTGATAATCACAGCTCGCGCACCGCGATCGAGATAGAAGTCAGCGATGGCTTCTGGTCTTTCATGGCCGGTTAAAAGGCGCCCTTCAGATAGCCCCGGTAATACCCAATCAGCTTTTACTGCCAGAGTATTGAGAGTCTCTCGCATCACGTTTTCGTTTTTCCATAGGGAAGGTCGCAGATTGGGGTCGAACGAGATACTGGCTCCGGCATTACGTGCCTTTGCCATCATGTACTCTGAAAGCTCGCAAGTGGCAGAAGATAGCGCGGGTGGAATGCCTGTGGCATGCAAATGACGCAATTGCGAAAAGTCGATGCCTTTCGCGTCCTCAATGCATAGCTGGCTTGCAGCACTGTTGCGGCGGTAGTACTCCACTGCAGGATCCTCACTATGATTGGCGCGTGCCTTGAACACCAATCCGGTGGAGTGCAGGGGGTCGGTATGCAAGAACTGGCAGTCCAGCCCCTCGTCGCCGAGTGTCTTGCGTAGATAGCGCCCAAAGCTATCGTCACCCACGCGGCTCAACCAACCAACATGAAAGCCCAGTCGTGCTAGACCGATAGCGACATTGGTATCTGCCCCTGCCACTCGGCGATGGAAGTGATCTACGCACTCTAGTGCACCGGTTTCATCGGCTACCAGCATAGCCATGGCTTCGCCAAAAGCGATGATCTCCGGAGAATTTTTACGAAAGTGTGATTTGTTCACGAATACTCCAGGAATGATTGTGTGGAACAAGAAAAATCCAGCATGTGGTAAAGCGGTCACAAAAATCGTGCTTGGAGACAGAGTAGTATTTACCGAGTAGTAGTGATCGCTCTCAGCCGCTCGACCTCGCGACGAGTAATGCTTGGTAGGTCGGATAAAGGATAGCGAAGATCGGCATGTCTCATATCGTCTTGCGCAAGAGGGGGTGTGGGTTGCAGTGGATATTCAATAGCGCGCATTACATCTTTAGGAAAATGGCGGAACATTGTAGACCACTCGCAAAGATCTTTGTCACTTGGTACGCGCGCGTGGCATTTGCCTGAGATATCAGTACTCACACCTTTGCAGTGTACATAGCGTACATGTCGGCCGAGGCGCTCCGCGGCTTGCTGTGCGCTGGCGCCACACCATTGCCAATTGCCAATATCGAACGTCATTCCTAATGAACAGCCAGCATGTTCGGCATCCTTCAAACAGGCAGTCATCGCGGAGATGGAGCCACCTTGTGAGGTCTGATCGTTCTCGATCAGTATCTGAGGGACCCCGCTATCGGTAAACAAGACTGACAGCGCTTGCCAAGTATCTCGACCGGCCCCACGATAGTCACCGAGTGCGAACTTGATGCTTTCCGCTCCCAGTGCACGTGCCTCGTGTAGTCGCCTAGACACGCTTTCGGCAGGACGCGTTTCATTCCAGAGCCCATCTGCTGTGGAATAAATTACGCCAAGTGAATGTTCTGCGCATTGCGCGCCCAGCATATCAAAAGCTTGGAAGTCAGTAGGTAATAATTCGCGACGAATCTCGACCTTGTCGGCCCCGGCCTCACGTATCCAGTCCAGGCTGGCGGCCTGCCCCTGTGCCAGTATCAAGGTACTACCGAAAGCAGAGGTGCAGACGGAAACCTGCGGAAGAGTTGAAGAACGATCAGGCTTTGGTAACGGTACCATATCAAGATATGACGTCATCCTTCCTTGTCTCCTTATAAGGGTTAAGGCATGTCAGAAATGAAAAGATAAGTGATTCAGGTAGCGTGGAAGTCAGGACAGGATGTTGAGCCACGCTTGATCAATGTTGGGTGATAGCGGATATGCCGTGACTGCCCGACGTAGGCCTCACGATTGCGCTCCAGCAGACAGGCAAAGGCACGCCGCCCGATTTCTTCCGTAGGTTGCGCCAATGTCGTGATGCCCGGAGTAAGTAGACTGCACCACTCCAGCTCGTCAATTCCCAGGAGGCCAATAGAGCCGAGGTCCAGCTTGAGCTGTTTGAGGCAACGTGCCGCCATCAACGTCATATTGCCATTGCCACACAGAATGGCAGGTCGATTTGCCGTGGACATGAACTGTTCTATCACGGGTGACAATGAAGCTAGGTCATGAGATAGCGATAGCATAAAGGTATGGCCATTTAGCGTGCCCTCATGCGCGGCTAGCTGATAGGTGAGTCGCGACAAGCGTTCTTGGCGTGAACTGGTGTGGTTGATTGGTTCGCTCAGGTAGAGAACGTCTCGATATCCAGCCTCTCTGAGATGCGCAATAGCGATGTCGATGGCGGCATCATTGTCGAGTCCAACCATGTCTGCCTCGATTCCCGGTAATTGACGGTCCAATAGCACTATAGGAAACCCGTTAGTGGCCAGATCAATAAGTTCTTGGCTGGCCTGCCCACTGGCATTGACTACCAAACCCTCAATACCATAACTGGTCAATTGAGTCAGATGGACCTGTTCAAGGAGAGGATCATTGTTGGTGTTGCAAACCATTAGAGAGAAGCCTTGCTCTCGTGCTGCTTGTTCCACCCCATGCATGGCGGCAACCGAAAAGGGGTTCCGGATATCTGCAACCAGCATACCAATCAGGCCGGTACGGCCTCCCTTAAGACTGCGTGCTATTAAGTTGGGACGATAGTTAAGTTGAGCGGCTGCCTGAGCAATGCGCTTCTGTAGGTCGGGTGATAATTGCTCGCGTGCTCCACCAAAGTAGCGAGAGACACTAGTCTTCGATGCGCGAGCCTCTTGTGCAACTTGCCTCAGGGTAGCGCGGCGGCTAGATACGAAAGTGCTTTGGTTGTCTGAAGGCATGTCACACTCGGAAATTCAAAAGTGATGGGATCGTTCCCATCGTAGTGTCATTGAAGTGTGCTGCAAGCTGATCTTTAGTCGCAGTGTCCATGGGCACTGGGGGTGTTTACTTACGTTTCACTTATTGTGTCAGGGCAAAAAGATCAGTCATGGTGGGATCAAGCTATCAAACGCCAAGTACGTTCGAGTGTAAGCGTTCGGGCATCACCGCTTGCGAGTGATCACGCAGTATGCTGCCAATGATGGGGCAGAAGTTCGTGCACTTGGCTAGCCTTTTGGGTCGGCAGCCTTTCCAGCACATTCTTCAGGTAGGTATAGGGCTCATGGCCGTTCAGCTTGGCACACTGAATGAGGCTCATGATGGTGACAGCACGCTGGCCACTGCGCAGAGATCCGGCGAACAGCCAGTTTGAACGCCCTAGCACCCGGAATCTGTCAACATAGTTGGCACATGAAGTGGTTCTGGCTTTTTAAAATCCTACTGCCTGCGGTACCGGATCCCGCTCCGGATTCAGATGCACTATCTCCGGCAGATCGAGTTTCCGGATGTCGCCTGACCACCGCTCCGGGTGACGCTGCTTCGCGGCCTCGAAGACCTCTCGGCGCTGCGTCAGAATGCCTTTGGCCTCGCCGTTATGACGCTGGCTCGGCGTGACGTAGCGAAGGGCGCTGTGCCGGTGCTCATGGTTGTACCACTCGGTAAATTGCTGAACCCAGTCCTGAGCCTCGGCCAGGGTGGCGAACCCGTCGACGGGGAAGCCCGGCCGGTACTTCAGCGTCTTGAAGGCCGACTCGGCGAAGGCATTGTCGTTGCTGACTCGCGGCCGGCTGTACGATGGTGTGATGCCCAGGTCATAGAGCTTTTCCAGGAAGGTCGCTGCCTTCATCGGGCTGCCGTTATCTGAATGCAGAATCAAGGGTTTATGACGATCTGTCAGGCGCTCTCGCCAGCAGGCTTTCTGAATCAACTCAGCAGCCAGCTCGCCAGTCTCTGTTTCATAGATCTCGTGCCCGACGATCTTGCGACTGAAGACGTCCATGATCAGGTACAGATACCACCAAGTGCCGCGCGCGGGACCGGGCAGCCACGAAATGTCCCAGCACCAAAGCTGGTTCGGCGCCGTCGCCTGGTGAGTGGTCGGTGGGCGATTACGCTGAGGGGCCTGCTGTCGGCCCCGGTGATGTTGCTGATCATATTCATGAAGCACTCGGTATATCGTCGACTCAGAGGCCAGATAGTGGCCCTTGTCAGCCTGATCGGCCACGATGAAGGCCGGAGGGCGGCTTCGATATTCTGGAGCGTTGCACAACGCCACGATCGCTTTTCGCTCCTCGGGAGATAGCTTGTTGGCGGGTTCCGGGCGATCGGCGCCGGGGCGGCGGTCCGCCGTCACTTCGCCTTCTGCGACCCAGCGGAAATAGGTCCGCACGTTGATGCCCATCACCTGACAGGCCTTGACCAGCCGAGCCCCGTCACGCTGGGCGTCTTGCACCAGGGTCACGATGTGCTGGCGATCCGGGAGGCTGGTCAGTCGTCCTCGTCGTGGGTCGTGCCCCAGATCGCCTCGGCTTTTTTTGACAGGGCCAACAGGGCCGCCGTCTCGGCGAGGGCCTTGTCCTTACGGTGCAGCTCGCGCTCCAACTTACGGAGCCGCTTTTGCTCCGCCTTGCGAGCCTGGCGTTGTTGCTTGGCCTGCGCTGCCACGTCGTCGTTGGCGTTCATGCAGGCATCCCGCCAAGCCTCCACCTGCTCGGGGTAGAGCCCACGCTCGCGGCAATAGGCACTGAGTTCGGCCGCGTTCATCGGGGCCGTCTCCAGGACGATCTGGAACTTCTCCTGGCTGGTCCACTGGTCGGGCTGGGTGGAACGTGATGGCAAAACTTGTCCTCGCTCTCTGGCCTGTTTCCGCCAATTGTAGAGGGTTGTTGCGGTGATGCCTTCCTGTTCGGCCAATTCCGGGATGGTCATGCTCGTAGGCGGCGCCATCTTCTTGAGGATGGCTTCCTTACGTTCTGTGGAATAACGCACGTTGATCACCTCTCAATCCGTTTAGGTGACAACTACGCTGGCAGATAGGGCACCCAGGGGCGAATCAGATTCTCCACCCGGTTGTTATCGATCGGCAACGCGCCGTCATCCAGGTAGCGCGTCAACGCCGCCCAGCGCTTCAGGCTGTAATCCAACGCTTTCGCCGTCGCCGAACCATTCGGGACCTTCTCGCGATGCGCCAGCATCCAGCGATGTAGCGCATCGGCGATGGGCTTTGCTTTCGTCTCCCGCAGCCGTTGACGCTCTTCCGCACTGAGTGACTGTACCTCACGCTCCACCTGGTATAGCTGACCGATCAGTTCGATAGCCTGCCCGGCGATCTGGCTCTTGCCAGCGACGTGCAGATCGACAAATTTACGGCGGGCATGGGCCATGCAACCGATCTCGGTAACACCGTTGGCGAAGCTCTGCTTGTAGCCGCTGTAGTCGTCACAGACCAGCTTGCCTCGCCACTTCCCGAGGAAGTCGCGGGCATGTTGTCCGCCACGTCCCTCGCTGAAGTCGTAGATTACGGCCTTCAACCCGGCATACGGGGTGGTGGCGTAGGCCCAGAGATAGGCGCGGTGCGTCTTCTTCTTGCCAGGGGCCAGCATCGGTACCGGCGTTTCGTCGGCATGCAGCACCGGCTCGTTGAGCAACACTTCACGCAGTGCATCGATCAGCGGCTGAAGTCGCACCCCGCAGGTGCCGACCCACTCGGCCAGGGTGGAGCGCGGAATCGCTACGCCGGCGCGGGCGAAGATCTGCTCCTGGCGATAGAGTGGCAGGTGATCAGCATATTTGGCGATCAGCACCTGGGCCAGCAAGCCGGCGGTGGGGATGCCCTTGTCAATGATCTGCGTCGGCATCGGTGCCTGGGTCAGTGTCTCGCATTGGTCGCAGACCCACTTGCCACGGATATGCCGCTCGACGTGGAACACGCCCGGCGTGTAATCCAACTTCTCACTGATTTCCTCGCCGATCCGCCTCAGCTGACAACCACACCGGCAGTGATCATTCTCCGGATCATGATGAATCTCGGTGCGCGGTAGCTCGGGAGGTAAGGGCGTGCGCTTGGGCGTCTTCCTTGCCACTGGCGTGGCAGCAGTGAGGTGGAGCTCTTCCAGCTCGGTCTCGATGGCAGCAATGTCGGCGTCCACCCCTTCCTCCAGCAGGCTGATCTGCAGGACATTGAGCTGCTCGCTGCGCTTGCCGAAGGCGTGGCGCTTGAGCAATGCCATTTCATAGGTCAGCTTTTGATTGACCTGCTCGCTGTGGCGTAGCGCTTTCTCCTTTTCCTCCACCTGCGTCATCAGCGTTGCCGCCAAGTGGCGGAGCTGATCGGGAGAGAGTTGAGTCAGGTCGGGGGGCGTCGTCATTCCGCCAGTATGCCAGCCCGCCGAAGGCAGTGGGATTGGCGCATCAGCGAATAGCGGGCCGGGAGGTTCTGTGCCGTACCTGGCCTGGCGTGTCAGACGACAGAGATGACGCCGTCGGTGCCGAGACGCTGCCAGGGTAGGCCCTGCACCAGTGCCATGGCCTGCTCAGGGCAGAGCTCGACGCAATCGCCATGCCGGTTGCCAGCCCAGTGGAACTTGCCCTGGTTCAGGCGCCTGGCGCACAGCCAGATGCCCAGACCATCGTGGACCAGCACCTTAATGCGGTTGCCACGCCGGTTGGCGAACAGATAAGCACAATGCGGGCGAGCCGCGCCGAAGACCTTCACCACTCGGGCCAACGCAGTGTCCGGACCGGCCCGCATATCCAGGGGGGCGGTAGCCAGCCAGATTTCGTCGATGCGGATCATGCGAGCAGCTCCCGAATCAGAGATCGACAGGTGTCGGCCTCCGAGGCAGGCCACTCGATGACCATCGGGCCGTTGGGGTGCGGGATGGTGAGGCGAATAGGGTTCGCCACCTGTTGCTGGGGAGTGGCCGGTGACAACTCGCGAGTCATGGGCACCGGTACAAATGCCGGTATTTCTGGCACAGCCGTTTGCTGACGGGTGGTACGGATCCAATTGTGGACCAGGTTAGCATTCAGGCTGTGCTCCAACGCCACTCCGGCAACGGAGGCACCGGGTTGCTGACACGCTTCGACGATCCTGGCCTTGAAGGCGGCAGTGAAGCGGCGACGCTTGCGAGGAACTTCCAACACGCTTGATTCCGTCATGATAAGTGTCCACTTATTGATAGGTGGACATCTAACGTGACGGAATTCAGGACTCTGCGGTAGATGGGATCACCGGTCGCTTACGTTCGAGTTGCGGAGGGGGAAGAAACCTCGGTCAGGCAGTGGGTGTGACGTTATATGGCCGAAATCACCCTTCGAGCGCTACCCCATGTCGATGGCAGCGCTCGGTGGTAGCAAATCAGGACTGTGAGGTAACGACTGCTTACTGCCCAATCTTCATTCCAAGCTGGCCCCATAGCCGAAGCTGGCGGCGGGCTCGGCTGCCGTCTCGACCCACACGCTCTTCACTTCGCTGTATTCGCGCAGCGCATCCAGCCCTGAGGATCGGCCATAGCCGCTCTCGCCGTAGCCGCCGAAGGGCGAGCTGACGTGAATGGTCTTGTAGCCATTGACCCAGAAGGTGCCGGCACGCACCTGGCGTGCCACGCGGTGGGCGCGGCCGACGTCGCGTGTCCAGACGGCGCCGGCCAGCCCGAAGCGACTGTCGTTGGCGATGCGGATGGCGTCGGCTTCCTCCTCGAACGGTATGGCCACCACGACCGGGCCGAAGATCTCTTCCTGCGCGCAGGCCATGGCGTTGTCGCCCAGCAGTACCGTCGGCGCGACATGATAGCCGCCGGTGACTGGAATGGGCTCTGCTGAGCCATCGGCGAGGCGCGCGCCGTCCTCGATGGCGCCGGCAAGCATCGACGTCACATGCTGGTATTGCTTCGCGTTGTTGATCGGGCCGATCTGGGTGTTAGGGTCCTGCGGGTCACCGAGCGTGAACTGCGTGGCAGCTTCGGCCAGCGCAGTGGTGAACTTGTCGAAGATCGAGGCCTGCACCAGCAGGCGTGAGCCGGACACGCAGCTCTGACCGGCGCCGGAGAAGATGGCCGCCTGGGCGCCGCGCAGGGCCACCTCGAGATCGGCATCCTCGAACACGATGTTGGCGGACTTGCCGCCCAGCTCCAGCACGCAGGGGATGCAGCGCTGCGCCGTGGCGGTGGCGATGTGGCGGCCGGTGGCGGGCGAGCCGACGAACACCACCTTGCGGATGTCGCCCTCGGCGATCAACGCCTGGCCGATGCTATGGCCGTAGCCGGCGATGACATTGACCAGCCCGCGCGGCACACCGGCGCGCTCGATCAACACGCCCAGCGCCAGCGAGGACAGCGCCGTCAGCTCCGAGGGCTTGAGAATCACCGCATTGCCGGCGGTGATGGCCGGGGCGATCTGCCAGCCGGCGGTGAAGATGGGCGCGTTCCACGGCGTGATCTGCAGTACGGTGCCCAGCGGCTCGTAGGTGACGTAGTTGAGGTGCGAGGTCGGGACCGGAATCACCTCACCGTGCAGCTTGTCGGCCCAGCCCGCGTAGTACTCGAACATCTCGGCGACCTTGGCCACCTCGACCCGTGCATCGCGAATCGGCTTGTTGGCGCTCAGCGCCTCGAGTTCGGCCAGGGTGTCGGCCTGTTCTCGGACCAGGCCGCCTATGCGGTAGATGGCGCGCCCGCGGGCCTGGGCGGTCAGGGCAGCCCATTGCTGCTGGGCCTCGCGGCTGGCGGCATTGGCAAGCGCTACCTGAGAGATGTCGGCATCCGGGAAGGACAGCATCAGGCTGTCATCCTGGGCGTTGCGCACCTCGATGCTCTCACCGCTACCTTTGATGAACTCGCCACCGATCAGGCTGCTGACGACAAGAGTGTCGTCATGAGATTGGCTGCTGCCCTGAAACGCCTGCATCAGTTCGGCGATACGCTGAGTCGTTGAGAATGCCGGGGTCATGTCGTGGGTCAGCATGGCTTATGCTCCGTGACCGAAGAGAGTCGGGTCAGTGCGTTGCACGATGGCGCAGAAATCCTCGCTGTCATCCAGCGTCGCGCGGCTCTCGTTCCATAGCTGGGCGACGGCGTTGGCGAGGGGCAGTTCCATCCCGAGCTGTTGCGCCAGATCACTGGCCAACCCGACATCCTTGCGCATCAGGCCCATGGTGAAGCCGGAATCGTAGGCCTTGTTGATCACCCAGTTGGGGAACATCACCTGGCTCGCGCCACTGCGCCCGGAACCCGCATTCACGCCTTCCAGCAACTTCTCGGGGGAGACGCCCGCTCTGGCGGCCATGGCAACGGCTTCCGCTGTGCTGATCAGGTGGCAGGCGGCGAGCATGTTGTTGGCGATCTTGGCGACATTGCCCGCCCCGCAGCGACCGACGTGCACTCGACTGCCGCTCATGGCCTCCAGCACCGGCATGGCGCTTGCCAGCACCTCATCCTCGGCGCCGATCACCATCGACATGCTGCCGCTCGCGGCGCCCTTGGGGCCGCCGGACACCGGGGCGTCGATAAAGTTGATACCGCGCGTCGCCAGCGCCGCCGCCACCTTGCGGCTGGTCTCGGGAGTCGAGGTGGTGGTGTCGATCACGATCAGCCCCGGCCTGGCGAGGGCCAGCAGGCTTTCGGCCTTATGGTGGTCTTCTGCTGCATCGCTGACTGGCGCGTCTTCGCCGCCTAGACACAGGCGTTCGACATGCTCGGCCTTGGGCAGCGAGAGGATCACCACATCAACCTTCTCGAGCAGCTCGTTGAGGGAATTGACCGGCGTGACGCCTGTCGCAGCGGCCCTGTCACGCGCAGCCTGAGAGAGATCGAACCCGAATACGGGGAAGTCGTGGCGAGCAAGGGTTGCGGCTATGCCGCCGCCCATGTTGCCCAATCCGATGACACCGACGGTTGTTGTCATTGTGTGATTCCTGTCGTGGTGAAGGGGGAGTAGCACCCGGTGACTCGAGTATGGACAGCGCTTCTGTGTTCCAGCAATAATCCCGAATTCACTTTAATGTTGCCTTCAAGGCAATACTGGGGGCGTGATGAGTCTGGTGCAGGATCGACGTATCAGTCATTTCCATGAGGCGGCAAGACTCGGGAGCGTGCGTGCGGCAGCGGATTTCCTGAATGTGGCGCCTTCCGCGGTCAGTCGACAGATCACCCAGCTGGAGCATGAGCTGGGCATGCCGCTGCTTGAGCGCCATCGTCGCGGGGTCAAGCCGACGGAGGCGGGGGAGCGGGTGCTGGAGTATTACCGGCAGCGTCTGGCGCAGCAGGAGGTTCTGCTCGAGTCGTTGCAGTCATTGAAGGGGCTGCAAAGCGGCTCGCTGGTGCTGGCGATCGGTGAGGGCTTCATCGAGGGGCTGGCGGGGCCATTGAGTCGTTTTTCCGCACGCTATCCGGGCATCGAACTCAAGGTGAATCTGTGTGGAACCAATGAAGTGATCCGGCAGGTGGTCGAGGACGAGGCGCATCTGGGGCTGGTGTTTCACCCGACTCGTGATCCGAAGATTCGCACGCATGTCTCGCGGCCGCAGCCGGTGTGTGCAGTGGTCAATCCGCAGCATGCCTTGGCTCAACAGTTCGGGGCTCAGGAAGGCTCAAGGCGGGCGGCAGGTGAGGCCGCTCCGCTGTCGCTGGCGGCGCTGGCCGGTCACTCCCTGGCCCTGCCGGAGGTGTCATTCGGCATCCGCCAGATCGTGGCCCAGGCCGAACATCAGGCCGGCGTGATGCTGAGTCCGACCTTGACCTGCAACGCCCTCGCCATGCTCAAGCAATTCGCGCTGCATGGCGGCGTGACGCTGCTGCCGGAATTCGTGGTCTCCGAGGAGGTCGCCGCTGGCCGCCTGTGTCGAATTCCGCTGCAGGAAGCCCAGTTCGTCACGCCGCATGTGCAGTTGATCAGCCGCCTGGGCCGTCAGTTGAGTGATGGCGCCAGTCGGCTGTCGAGCCTGTTGCAACAGGACATGACGGCCTTCAGCCCGTTGGAGGGGGGCTCAGTCGGTCAATCGCGCTGACGGTGAGGGATTCAGTACAGAATTGGCGCGCAGGCGTTCGGCGGCAAAATCCAGGAAGGTGCGTACCTTGGCCACCGCGCCGCGCCCCTCGCTGTGCAACAGGTGGATCGGTAGCGGCGGTGGCTCTAGCTCCTCCAGTACGGCCTGCAGGCGACCCGCGGCGAGATCCTCGCCGACCTGATAGGACAGCACGCGGGTGATGCCCCAACCACTGCGGGCCGCCTCGATGCAGGCGGCAATGCTGCTCATCGTTAGCCGGGGGCTCACTCGTATGGCATGTTCTCCTGCGTGGCCGAAGCGCCACTCCTTGCTGGCATTCATGTTGCTCGAGGCAACGATGCGCTGTCCGGCCAAGGCCTCCAGCGAGTCCGGCGTGCCCTCGCGGGCGAAATAGCTCGGTGAGCCACACACCACGCGCCGCACGCTGCCGACTCTCAGTGCCGAAAGCCCCGAGGACGGCAGGGAACCGATACGCACGGCGATATCGAAGCCTTCCTCTATCATGTTGACCACGCGGTCCACCATGACCACCTCGGCGCGCATCTCGGGGTAGCGTTCGAGGTATTCCATCAGCAGTGGCATCACATGGAGACGGCCGAATTCGGTGGGACAGGTGATGCGCAATACGCCAGTGGGGCGTGTCGCGGCGCCGCTGACACCATCCTCCGCTGCCTGAAGCTCCGCCAGGATGCGCCGTGCATCCGCCAGATACCGCTCACCGATCTCGGTCAGGCGCACGCGACGTGTGGTGCGCGTGAACAGACGTGCGCCCAGGCGGGCTTCCAGGGCATTGATGCCGCGTGTCACCGAGGGGGCGCTCATGCCCAGCGCCCTGCTACCTGCCGCGAAGCTTTCGGCATCCGCCACGGCCACGAAGACCTCCAGTGTCTGCAGTCGGTCCATCTGTGGCTCCCATTGGCGTCGATTATTGTCATTATCTGGAATGATCAATTGTGTCTGCTGAGGATTCTAGCAGCCAGATGAGGAGAGTAGTGTGGGGATGTGTTTGATCACCCCAACCGCTGGAGCCTCTTTCATGTCAGCCAATCTCCCCCGCCATCCCTTGCCACCGTTCACGCCAGACACTGCGGCACACAAGGTGCGTCTTGCCGAAGACGGCTGGAATGGCCGTGACCCCGAGAAGGTAGCGCTGGCGTATTCGCCGGACACCCGCTGGCGCAATCGCGCCGAATTCGTGAACGGCCGTGATGAGGTGGTGGTCTTCCTCACCCGCAAGTGGGCAAGCGAGCTCGACTACCGCCTGATCAAGGAGCTGTGGGCCAGCGCAGGGAATCGGATCGCCGTGCGTTACGCCTATGAATATCGCAATGACAGCGGCCAGTGGTTTCGCGCCTACGGCAATGAGAACTGGCAGTTTGATGAGCAGGGGCTGATGACCCATCGCCACGCCAGCATCAATGAGCACCCCATCGCGCAGAGCGAGCGCAAGTTCCATTGGCCATTGGGGCGCCGACCGGATGACCACCCCGGGTTGAGCGATTTCGGCTTCTGAGTCGTCATCGTCTTCCACGTTTCCTGCAGCGCACTGCGCTTTGCCGCTCTCGGCTCTTTCCTCTTTCCTCACATCGTCAGGTGAATCATGAACCCACGCCTTGCTGCCGCGTCAGCGCCCATCCGTCTGTTCCGCAATCCGAAGTCCGGCCACTGTCACCGCGTCGAGCTGATGCTGGCGCTGTTGGACATTCCCTATGAGACGGTGGATCTCGACATGGCCAACGGCGCGCACAAGGCGCCCGACTTCCTCAGGATCAGTCCGTTCGGGCAGGTGCCGGCCATCGAAGACAATGGCGTCTTCCTGAGTGATTCCAACGCCATCCTCGTCTATCTGGCCCAGCGCTATGACGGCGAAAGACGCTTCATGCCCGGAGACGCCTTGGCAGCGGCCCAAGTGCAACGCTGGCTCTCGGTCGCGGCCGGGGAGATTGCCGCTGGCCCTGCACGGCACGTCTGGTGACCGTCTTCGGTGCTCCCTTTGACCACGAGCAGGCCATCGCCCGCGCGCATGCCCTGTTCGCCGTCATGGAGTCCCATCTGGATCAGCGGCAATACCTGGTGGAGGAGCGCCTGACGTTGGCCGACATCGCGGGTTACAGCTACATCGCCCATGCCCCGGAGGGGGGTGTCAGCCTGAGTCCTTATCCCGCCATTCGTGGCTGGCTTGCGCGTCTCGAAGCCGAGCCGGGCTTCGTGGGCATGGCGACGAGCCCGGTACTGGCCTGAGCTCCACCGTCATTCTGAGGGTTTGTCCATGAATGAGCATCGGCAGGTGTTTCATGCAGGTGAGCGACGTGTCCAGGCTCGCGCAGGCGTGCCGGAGCATTATCTCGACCAGGTCGCCCCCTACGTGCGCGACCGCATGCCTGAGCAGCATGTCGCGTTCTTCGCGAGTCTGCCGGTGCTGTTCATGGGCGTGCCTGACAGCGACGGCTGGCCGTGGGCGGTGGTGAGCCTTGCGCCGCCCGGGCAGCTTTGCAATGCCACGCCCGGTGAGCTGCAGGTGCATGCACGACCGGCGCTGGGGAAATTGCTGGGGCTGGATTTCACTCCCGGTACCAGGATCGGCGTGCTGGGGCTGGATCTGGCCAGTCGGCGGCGCAATCGCCTGAATGGCACCCTGCTTGCCCCTGAAGCGGTGGCGGGCATGGCGCCCGATGGGCTGCGGATCGGGGTCGATCAGAGCTTCGGCAACTGTCCGCAATACATCCAGCAACGTGAGATCGACTGGGCTGCCGAGCAGGCGAAAGCGCTGGTCAGCCGCGAGGTGGCACTCAATGACGAGGCGACATGGAACGATGAAGAGGCGCGCGCCTTGCTGGCCCAGGCGGACACCTTCTTCATCGCGACCCGCGCAGGTGAGCTGGACGATGCTGCGCCCAACGGCGTGGATGTCTCGCATCGTGGCGGCAGGCCAGGCTTTCTGCACCTGAATGCCGATGGCAGCCTGTCGTTTCCCGATTTTGCCGGCAATCACTTCTTCAACACCCTGGGCAATATCGAGCTGGATCCCCGCGTCAGCCTGTTGATTCCCGACTTCATCACGGGCGAGGCGTTGGTGCTCAAGGGGCATGCCCGGGTCGACTGGAACCCCCAGCGGGCAGCGCTGGTCGCGGGCGCCGAGCGCATCGTGGATGTGGTGCCGGAGCAGGTACTGCATGTCGAGCATGCCTTGCCGGCGCAGGGGCGTCTGATCGAGCCTTCGCCCGCGCTTGAGCAGACAGGTGACTGGCTGGCCCCTGACGAGGCGCCCGTACCCTTGCGTCGTCTGCGCGTCATCGACAAGGTGCGCGAAAGCGACTCGATCACCTCCTTTTATCTGGCGCCATGGCCGCAAGCGGGGCAGGAGCGCGAGCCGGCGGAAATCGACGCCTATCACCCCGGCCAGTATCTGACCCTGCGTCTGGTCTCCACGCCACGCAAGCCCTTGTCCTGCGGCGAGATCGCGGTGATGCGTAGCTACAGCATTTCGCAGGCCTGGCGGGCGGGGCAGAGTGCCTATCGCATCTCGGTACGCCGCGACCCCAAGGGACTTGCCTCACGATTGCTACATGATGAATTCGCGGTGGGCGATGTACTGGAAGCGACACCCCCGGCGGGGGATTTCGTGTTGCAGGACTTGCCAGCACCTTACGTGCTGTTGTCATCCGGCGTCGGCATCACGCCGATGATCGCCATGCTGGAGGCCTTGATACAGCAGGCAGAAGCGGGGCATCCGCCGCTCGGTGAAGTGGTCTTCCTGCATGCCGCGCGTGATGGGCGTGAGCTGGCATTTCTCGACACGCTGGAGCGCTGGTCGCGCGCCCATGCGTGGCTGCATCTGCATATCGCATTGTCGCGCCCGAGTGCGGCGGATCTCGTGGCCGGGCGGCATCAATCTGTGGGCAGATTGGAGCTGGTGAGTCTGGTGGGCAGCCTGCCGGAGCTTGCCTCCAGCCATGTCTATCTATGTGGTTCCGAGGGCTTCATGCGCGCGCAATATGCCGTCTTGCTGGCGCTGGGGTTACCGCGTGAGCAACTGCATCACGAATTCTTCGGGCGTGGTTCGCTGGAGGACGGGGAGGCAACCGCGGTTGCGCTATCGGCAGACTTCCAGACGAGCTTGCCGGAGCGTACTCGGGTCACCTTCACGCCTCGCGTGGCACCCGGGCAGCCATCGGCCAGTGCTGCGGGAATCACACGACAGTGGACACCCCAACAGGGCAGTCTGCTTGAGCTGGCCGAGCAGTCAGGCGTGAATACCCTGTCCAGTTGCCGTGCCGGGCGCTGTGGCAGCTGCGCATTGCGACTGCTCGAGGGTGAGGTCAAGTATCCCGAGCCGCCACAGGCTGGCGTGGCTCAGGGGCAGGTGTTGATGTGCTGTGCCTACCCGGCCAATGATCAGCCGCTGGTCATCCAGACGCTTTGAGCTGCGTCGTCGGGCGCGAATGGCTTGGTGTGAACGGCTTTGTGCGAAGGGCTCGGTGCGAATGACTGGACATGAATGACTCGGCGCGGCTGACAAGCTTGAGGAGAATCAGTGAGATAGCGATAGATCAGTTCATGGTCCTGACAAGTGGCTGGCGGTATAGTACGAAGCGTGTGTCATTTATCCGAGCTTGTCGCAGCTTGTTGCCCGCTCGGCATCACAGACAAGGATTTTCACGATGGCTTCATTTCGTATTCTGACGCATCCCGAGCACGGGACGCGTGCCGTCAAGATCGGCTGGTCGTGGCCGGCATTCTTCTTCGGCCTGTTCTGGGCGCTCTACAAGCGCATGTGGCTGCTGGCGGCCAGTCTGTTCGGCTTCATCGTGCTCAGCTCGGTCTTCATTCCGGCTACGCAGGGAGGGCAGCTGATCTCCAATATCCTGTTCCTGGGCCTCAACTTGACCATCAGCCTCAAGGGCAACCTGTGGTACGCGAGCCTGCTGGAAACCCAGGGCTATCAAGAACAGGCCCAGGTCTCGGCGCGCAATCCCGATGATGCGCTCGCCGTATACGCCAATTCGCAAAAGGCCTCTGCTACCGATATCCGCGACCATGAACAAGGCGGCGCTGACTCGCAGGATCAGGACTCATGGGGCGATCAGCGTGACGAGCGGGAGCGCAAGGATGGCAGGGGTGACAGAGATGAAAGAGATGAAAAAGATGACGACAACAACGGCGATGGTGGCTCCGGTGGCAAGGGCGGCGGCAACGCCACGGGCACCTTCATCGGCTAAGGGCGTGCTAGGGAAGAGATGAGACGATGAACCTTCAAGGACGATTGACGCGCTGGAACGATGACAAGGGCTTTGGCTTCATCACCCCGGCGTCGGGTGGCAAGGATGTCTTTGCCCATATCAGCGCCTACCAAGGGCGCGGGCGACCCAAGGCCAGCGCGCAGGTGCACTATCAGTTGGGCATGGATGACAACAACCGCCCACGTGCCATCCGCTTTCGCACCCATGGGGCCGGAGCTTCCACCACCTCTACCGGGGTGTGGCTTGCATGGTTGGTGGCGTTAGCCGTGATGGCCGTACTCGGAGCGGGCTGGTGGCAGGAGCGTCTGCCATGGATGTTGCCTGCAGCGTATCTGGGCATGAGCCTGGTGGCGTACATGGCGTATCGAGTAGATAAACTGGCCGCTGCTGAGAGTGAACAGAGAGTCCGCGAGGATACCCTGCACTTCATGGAGCTGCTGTGTGGCTGGCCGGGCGCGCTGATCGCCCAGCAAAGCCTGCGCCACAAGACGCGCAAGACAAGCTACCAGTTCATGTTCTGGTGTGCGGTACTGCTCAATATCGCCGCCGTGAGCTGGCTGACTCTCTCGCCGGATGCCGCGACCCTTCGTGACCTGCTCGGCTTTCCCGTTATGGCAGGCGAGGCCATGATCAGATGGTCATGAGCGGATGATTGAGCGGCGTTATCGAGCGCATGACAACGACAAAGGGGGCCTATCAAAGGCCCCCTTTGTCGTTTTTGCTCACTAGCGATAGCCATCAGAACGGTGCGAAATCATCCTGTTCGGCGCTCGAGGAGACCCAGCGGTCCCTGGCAGGTATCGCCCGACGTTGCGCGCCCTGTGGCGGTATCTGGCCTCGCTCACCATACAACCACAGCACCAGGTTGGAGCGCTGGCCGCTGGTGATCGGCTGCGCGGCATGCGGCACATTACCGCGATGCAGCATGGCCGAGCCGGGCGTGAACGAGAAGCGCACTGCGTCGCCGCTCGCGGCGTCCAGAACGTCCAGTTCAGAGCCCTCGAAGGTCTCGTCGGGCAGGTTCATGTTGATGTTGAGGGTCACGGACGAGGCGTCGGTATGCTGTCGAATCGAGGCGTCCGTGGTGGGCTGATAGTGGATCGAGAAGCCGAAGGACTGGCTGTCGTAGCCGATGATTTCCGGGAACAGCAGCCGCGAGATCGGGCGCATGTAGGTGTCCAGCAGTTGCTGATAGAACGCCTGGAAACTCGGTGCCGCCAGATAGCCCTCTGAGCGACGGTCGAGCATGGCGCCGCGTCGATTGAGCACGATGCCGTAGGGCGGGCGCAACGGAATACCGGCGTCCCATGCTTGTTCCAGCATGTTGCGCAAATCAGCAATGTGCTCGACATCGAAGAGCTGGAACTTATAGACGTCAGTGGCGACTTCTGTCATCAGCGCCTTGACGTCCGTTTCGCGCTCGGGATTTTCCCACGCCTGCTTGACGGCAGTGCGCAGCGCCTCGTCGATCAATCCACTATCGAGGATGGCGAGGTCGTCTTGCTCGACGGCTTCCCATTCACGCCAGGCGTCACTCAGCAGCTGACGATGGCTGTCCCAGAATTGCTGGACGGAGGGGCGCGCCGCAGCATGGCTTCGCGGGAAGGAAGTTCGAGCTCGCGGGCCTGCTGCAACCGGGTCTGCTGTAGTCGGGTAGGGGGCAATACAGAATGGGTCATGGGATGTCTGCTCCAGAAACTTGCGACATGAAGGCTGCCGTTTCGGCGATGTTGGGCAATTTATTACGCCGTGCCTTGTTGATAAACAGGCCCCTGGAATAAACACATTCAATATTATGTTGATGACCTCTACACGACAGCAGGCCCGCACACAATGCGGGCCTGCTGTCGTTTGCCAGAGTGTGACGAGGCGTGTTGTCAGCTCATCAAGCCGTCGACCACCCCCAGGCCGTGGAAGGCGATCATGCCGATAATGCCAGCGAAGATCACGTAGTAGAGTGTCGGCAGGATCGTCTTGCGAAGCGTGACGCCTTCGCGACCCAGGAGGCCGACGGTGGCCGAGGCAGCCACCACGTTGTGGATGGCGATCATGTTGCCGGCAGCCGCGCCGACCGCCTGGAGGGCGACCATCATGGCGCTGGAGATGCCCAGGGCCTGGGCGACGTTGAACTGGAAATCGGCCAACATCAGGTTGGAGACGGTGTTGGAGCCGGCGATGAAGGCCCCGAGGGCGCCGACACTCGGCGCGAACAGCGGATAGATATCGCCCACGCTATCGGCGATGAACTGCGCCATCGCCACCGGCATCGACACCAGATCCGCCTCGTTGACGCCGGAGTTGATCAGGATGCGCACCATCGGAATCGTGAACAGCAGCACGAAGCCTGCGCCGAGGATGGTGCGGCTGGATTCGCTGACGGCAGCACTGACGTCTCGCATGCGCATGCGGTGCAGCACGATGGTCAGCAGTACCACGACCACCAGAATACCGCCGGGCAGGTACAAGGGCTGTAGACTGCCGGAGATGTCAGTCTCCCCGAGAATGCCGTTCCAGCCGAAGCTCCATGAGGTCAGCGCTTCCTTGATCGGCGCGATGACGCGCGACATCACCAGCAGCACCGCGAGCAGCACATACGGCAGCCACCCCATGCCGACCGAGAGCGGCTTGCGGCCCTCGACGGGCTCAAGTGTCATGTCCAGCTTGCCGATCCACTCCGCGGGCCAGCTGTCAGCATTCGGGAAGTCCCAGCTCCGGCTGGGCAGCAGGAAGCCCTTGCGCGCCGCAGGTACCACGATGGCGAGCCCCACCATGGCGCCGATCATCGATGGAAATTCCGGCCCCAGCAGCACGCCTGCCAGTACGTAAGGCACCACGAAGCAGACACCGGCGAACAGCGCGAAGGGCGCGACTTCCAGCCCTTCACGCCAGGAGCGATTGGCGCCGAAGAAGCGCACCATCACCGCGACCATGATCAACGGCATGCAGATCCCGATGATGCCGTGGGTGATGGCGACCTCAGAGGTCACCAGCTGGAAGTAGGCGTCCCAGCTCGAGCCATTCGCGGCCAGTGTCTCGCTGACACCGGCCTTGTCGAGGCCACCGGAGACCCCGACCACGATCGGAGTGCCGACCGCACCGAAGGAGACTGGCGTCGATTGCACCATCATGCCCACCACGACCGCCGCCAGGGCCGGGAAGCCAAGCGCCACCATCAAGGGGGCGGCGACGGCGGCAGGGGTGCCGAAGCCGGAGGCACCTTCGATGAAGCAGCCGAACAGCCAGGCGACGATGATGGCCTGCACGCGGCGGTCCGGGCTGATGCCGGAGAAGCCGTTGCGTATCGCGGCAATGCCACCGGAATGCTTGAGGGTATTGAGCAGCAGCAGGGCGCCGAAGATGATCCACAGGATCGCGACCGTCAGTATCAGCCCCTGCAGGGACGAGGCCAGGACACGAGTGAAGGTCATGTCCCAGGCCAGCAGGGCGATCAGTGCAGTGACCACGAAGACGATGGGCATGGCGAGGCGGGCGGCCATGCGAAAGCCGATCAACAGCACCCCGGCGAGCAGCAATGGCACAAAGGCCAATAGTGCCAATAGCGACTGATTCATGTGCAGCACTCTCCCTATGTTGCGTGGCGAACGTCGTTTTATAAGTCTTTGTTGTTGGTGGGTACGTGGTTATGTCGCACCTGACGCTAGCTCAAGGTAAGAGAGTCCATTTGTTTCTGCTACTTGAGGTCATCTGGTATTACCAGTGATGATCGTGAGGTTTATTTGCGCCAACTCATTGATAGTCAATGACTCTGTGAAGTATCGCAGCCCACTCATCACGCACAGCAGGTCAGTTTATTAGACTAAAAGGCGGCCGTTTACCGGGTGAGAGGCGTCTGCTTCCTGAGCATGACAGGAAGGGCGTCCGGCCAATGACATCTGCATGTCACGCGCTTAACGTGCCCCAATCGCCTCAATAGAAGGAGGAATGGCGAACAAAAAGCTTGTCGGGTGGGGTTGTCTTGCGCGCCATAAGGGCGGCTCACGCCTTGTTGGCTTGTGTGAATCCCTTCTTTCTGGTGGTCGTCATTGTCTCGAGATGGTGGGCGAAATGAAGGCCTGTTCAGGCAAGGATATATCCTTGAATTATTCAAGAAGTCGCGCATGATTCTGTGGCAAGACACTTGTAGTCGTCATGTCTGTCATGCATTGGCGACAGTTTTCCAAGTTTATCTTTCGTTGGCTGATTGAGGATAACAATTGGATACCATTTAAATAAAAGAAAGTACAAATAAGCCGGCTGTGTATATTTACAGGCTCCGGGCGTGTCTTGGTACGCTGTCTTTCCTCAATCAATCACGTCTATGGAGAGTGCATGGCACAATGGGGCACGTTATTGGTCATTCTGGCAGCCCTCCAGTGGGGGATTACCGGTGGGCTGGGAAGTCAGTTGATGTCGTGGGGCTGGCAGGCCGAAGTCATTTCGTTCTGGCGCGCCATGGTGGGGTTCATCTGCATGCTGGGCTGGATGTTCCTGCTGGGCTATCACAAGCGCCCGGCCGACTCCACGCGTGGTCTGTTGGGGTGGTCGTTGCTGGCGGGGCTGGGTGTCGCCGGCAATTTCATGTTCTATTTCAAGAGTGTCAATGAAAGCAGCGTCGCAGTGGCTGCCACGCTGATGTATAGCGCGCCCATCTTTGTCTATATCGCCTCTTTCCTGGCGCGGGTCGAGAAACCGACGCCGACCAAGTTGGGATCGATCGTGGTGGTGATGATTGGAATCGTATTGCTGACAGGCGTGCTGCAATCCGGCTCTGCCTCTGTCACCCCACTCGGCATCGCCTTTGGCTTGTTGGCGGGCGTGTCTTATGCCGTGTTCATCTTTGCCTTCAAGTCCGCTTCGCGGCATGGCAGTGTGCCGGGCATCCTGGCCATCGCGCTGGGCTTGAGCACCTTGATCATGGTGCCGTTCACGGATATGGGGCAGGCGATTGCGGTGCCCTTCGCCGATGAGTGGTGGGTCTTCATCCTGTTCGGGCTGGTGGGCGGTGGCCTGTCCTTCTATTGCTATATTGCCGGGCTGCGTCATAGCTTGCCGTCGGTCGCCTCCATCGTCGCCATGATAGAGCCGATCACTGCCACCCTGTATGGCCTGTTGATTCTGGGACAAGGCCTGAGTGCCATGCAGATAGGTGGCATGGCGCTGATTCTGCTCGCGATCACGGTGCTGAGCCTGGCGCAGAATCGCCCGGATGTGTTGCTGCGCATGCCGCTAGGCTTGCGCAAGGACACCTCAAGAGACGCGCAGGCGAAGCAGACGTAACAGACAAGTCAATGACGTCTCGTGAACCCTGAACTAGCGCCTTCCTTCTGCTCGTGATGAATGCCGCGAGGTGCACGATGCGCGAGTCTCGAGGGCAATAGTGAAGGGATGAAGGGGCCTGAAACACGACAACGCCTCGTCAGCATGGCTGGCGAGGCGTTGTCGTGTTGTGGCGTGTATGACGTCGAGTGTTGCCAGTGCGTGCTGGATTTGCCTCGCTGTCAGCTATCGCTGAGCACGGCGGCAAGTTCAGGGCTCGGGCGACTGGCATTGACGAAGAAATCATTCATCGTCAGCAGCAGGTACTTCTTCATCATGTTCTGGGCTGGCAGGAAGATGCGATCTCCGAAGTCGAAGTTGCCTGCCTGGTGCGGCACGGAGTCCTGAACGGCGTAATCCTTGCTGAACAGCAACTGCTCGTTCTTGTCGTAGAGACGATACTGGACATCGAAATCGGCAATGATATCGAAATCTTCATTGGCGACACCGAAGGTCAGCAGGTTCTTGGTCAGGTTCTGGGCGATCAGGTAATCAAGATAGACAGGGCCGCGATTCTCATGGGCCTGGATTTCAACCTGCAGGCGGTAGTCGCTGGTACGTGCATCATGGGTGATGCGCGAAGACGCGGGCAATTGCTCACGCAGCAATTGATTGAAGTGGGTCATCGCAGGTGAACAGATGCGCGACAGCTTGATGTGGCCCAGTGGTTGCATGGCCTGTTGGGCAGCGCCAGAAAACAGGTTGGCCTGTGGCTGGCTGTAATAGACGTCGGAATAGAACACCTTGTGCTGGTAGGCCTGCGCCTCCACCGGCGTGACCTTCGGGACATCGATCTGCGCGCGCGACACACAGCCGACCATCACCATCAGGGCAATGCTCGCGGTAGCGAGTTTCATCAATGGCATGGGCATTCGAGTGACGGGCATATGACGAATTCTCGAGCGTGGCGAAGTTGTCGCTCACCGTAACATGCGCATGTCACAAGGCTAAACACGGGCCAGACAACGCCTTTCAACCATTGTTAACTTTTGTTGAATATTGTTGCATTTGTATATGTGAAGACATGCAAGAGTCGCCAGCTCAATCGAACCAGCGCTTGAGCGTCGTCTCCGCGCGCGCGGAATGTTCCGGCTTGATATGCGCGGCGACGATGGCGACGGCACCCGCCATCAGCGTCAGGTCATCGGTGTAGCCAAGCAGTGGCGTGAAGTCGGGTAGACCATCGATGGGCGAGATGAAATAGCCCAGCGCCCCATAGATGGTGGTGCGCGCCCAGAGAGGCGTGTCGGGGTCGTGGGCGGCGAAATACATGCGGAATGCGGGATTGAGCACGCGCTTGCCAGCCTTTCTGGCGGCGCCGCTCACCTTGCGCCAGAAGCCGGCTTCCGAGTAATCCTCGGCATGGGCGTCGAGGGCCTCCTGATGTGGGCGACTGCCATCGTCCGTCTGCGCTACCTGATCCGGTGCTGGCAGCCTGAGTGTCTCAGGCGGCTCGGCGGCGATGATGGTCTTATTCGTCATGGCGCTGTCTCCGTCATCTGAAGGTGTCGGCAATGGCTGCCAGCTTCATACTCTGCGCTGCAGGCCTTACTCTACCATGTGACTTTGTGCGGGTTGCGTCGTTCCATGAATCGCTCCGTGAGTCGTTCCGTGCAGCGCTCCGTGCTGGCAGTGGCAGACAGAAAGACGCCGCTTCCTCACCCATATCGACTGGGCAAGGAGGCGGCGTCTTTTTTGGCCATCAGGAATTGGTCAGCATCAACGGCTCAGGCGGGCAGGTCGAACAGCAGGGCATGCAGCCGGTGGGCTTCGCTCAGCGCGAGCCGTGATGCTTGATCCAGCGTCACGGCGTCGCCTGCGCCAAGCGAGACACTATGCGCATCGTCCGCGCTCAAGCGCGTGGACCCTTCGATCACGTGCAGATAGTAGCGGCGCCTTGCGTTCAGCGGCAGTTCCAGTGCTGTGCGCTGCTCGTCATCTCCTTGCAGGCCGATGCGATACATCCGGGCATCCTGATTGATGGTCAGCACCCCAGGCGCGGCTTGCGCCGGTGGTGCGATCAACAGGGTAAGGCCGTCGCGGGCGGCGAAGGGCTGCTGCTGATAGCGCGGCGGCAGCCCCTTGGCCTGTGGCGTGATCCAGATCTGCAGAAAGCGCAGTGGCTCGCGGGACGAGGCGTTGTACTCGCTGTGCTCGATGCCCGTCCCCGCACTCATCAGCTGGACTTCGCCGACCCCCAGAGTGTGTCGTGAGCCCATGCTGTCGCGGTGCTCGATACTGCCTGACAGCACATAGCTGATGATTTCCATGTCGCTGTGCGAGTGCGGATCGAAGCCCGCGCCCGGCGCCACGCGGTCATCGTTGATCACGCGCAGCACGGAGACGCCCATGTGAGCCGGGTCGTAGTAGCTGGCGAAGGAGAAGCTATGGCGGCTCTCCAGCCAGGCGAACCTGGCATGGCCGCGCTCATTGCCGGGGCGTAACGTGAGCATGGCAACCTCCTGAGACTGTGCGGGCGCGCATTGAGTAATGAATAGCCAGCCTTCAGCAGGCTTATGAATCGTGCCTGGCCGGGCTCAGCAGACGGTCGAGTGACAGCTTGCCGCCGCCGGTGATCACCAGGCTCGCCGCGATGGTCAGCAGTGCCAGCGCGTATTCGTAGCCGTTATTGCTCGCGAACAGCCCATTGCCGATATGCACGGTCAGGATGGCGACCAGCATGGTGAAGGCCAGCACGGCAGCCGCCGGACGTGTCAGCAAGCCGATCAGGATCGCCAGTCCGCCGAAGAACTCGCCGCTGCCGGACAGCAGCGCCATCAGATAGCCGGGCTCGATACCGATGGAGGCCATCCACTGACCGGTGCCTTCCAGACCGTAGCCGCCGAAGGCGCCGAACAGTTTCTGTGAACCGTGGGCCATGAAGATGATGCCGGTTGGGACGCGCAGCACCAGGCTTGCGAGGCTGGAATCGGTGGTCATCAGGCGAGAGAGGGCAGACTTGACCATGTGTGGCTCCATTGATCAGGGATATGAGGTCTTTCAGAACAGTGTGTTTGATCGATAGAGCTACTATAGAATGTGGCTTATCAAAAAAATAACGGAGGATTCTGGTCTCAATGATCAGAATTTTTGAATCATGGTTTCACCCATCACACTCGACGCCCTGCGCGTGCTGGATGCCATCGAGCGGCGGGGCAGTTTCGCCGCGGCCGCCGAGACACTGCATCGCGTGCCCTCGGCGATTTCCTATTCGGTCCAGAAGCTGGAGGAAGAGCTGGGCGTGCCGCTGTTCGATCGCTCGCGCCGCAAGGCCGAGCTGACCGATGCGGGCCACCTGGTGCTGGCGCATGGGCGGCGCATTCTGCTGGCCACCGAGGAGATGACGGCGCTGGCGCGTCAGGCGGGAGCCGGCTGGGAGGTCGAGCTGCGTATCTGCGTCGATACCATTCTTGATCCGGACGCGCTCTATCCGCTGTTGGAGGAATTCCAGGCCATCCAGCCGCGCACGCGGGTGGTGTTGAGTGAGGAGGTGATGGCGGGGGCCTGGGATGCGCTGCACGACAATCGCTGTGATTTGGTGATCGGCGCGCCTGGCGAGCCACCGGTGTCTGGGCTTGCGTGCCGGCGGTTCGGCGCAATAGAACCGGTCTTCGCCGTGGCGGCAGATCATCCGCTGACCCGGCTGGCGCAGCCGATTGCCATCGAGGCGCTGCAGGAATATCCCACCGTGATCGTGGCGGACAGTTCGCGCAGCCTGCCCGGCCATTCTTCCGGCTTGCTGGATGGCCGCAGCCAGATCATCGTCAAGACCACGGCGCAGAAGATCGAGGTCCAGCGCAAGGGGCTGGGGGTCGGCTATCTGCCGCGCCATCGAATCCATCGTCAGTTGGAGGAGGGCAGTCTGGCACTGCTGCAGCTGGAGACGCAGCGCGCGCCGATCGATCTCTCGCTCGCGTGGCGCAGTGGTCGTCAGGGCAAGGCGCTCAAATGGTTCCTCGAGCGCCTTGCCGCCCCCGGCATGGGTGAGACCTTCGGGCTGTTGCCTCGCGCGCCGGCGACTGACTTGCGTGGAGACTGAGCCGAGCAGACGCCCTCAGTCCCAGTCGAGCACCACCTTGCCCGACTGACCGGAGCCCATGATCTCGAAGCCCTGCTGGAAGTCTGCGACGTCAAGGCGATGGGTGATGATGGGCGAGAGATCCAGCCCTGACTGGATCAGGCTGGCCATCTTGTACCAGGTCTCGAACATCTCACGACCGTAGATGCCCTTGATGGTGAGGCCCTTGAAGATGACCTTGGTCCAGTCGATGGCCATCTCGCCGGGCGGAATGCCCAGCATGGCGATCTTGCCGCCGTGGTTGATGACATCGAGCATCTGCTCGACGGCGGAAGGCACGCCGGACATTTCCAGCACCACATCGAAGCCCTCATGCATGTCGAGCTCCGCCATCACCTCCTTCAGGGATTCGCGGCTGACATTGACGGTACGCGTCGCGCCCATCCGCTCAGCCAGTGCCAGTCGATAGTCATTCACGTCGGTGATCACCACGTGGCGAGCTCCGATATGGCGGATGACCGCTGCCGCCATGATGCCGATGGGCCCGGCGCCGGTGATCAACACGTCCTCGCCGACCACATCGAACGCCAGCGCCGTATGCACGGCATTGCCGAAGGGGTCGAAGATGGCCGCCAGGTCATCGCTGATCTCATCCGGCAGCTTGAAGAGGTTGTAGGCGGGCAGGGCGAGGTATTCGGCGAAGGCGCCGGGGCGGTTGACGCCCACGCCCTCGGTATTGCGACACAGATGGCGACGCCCGGCGCGGCAGTTGCGGCAATGGCCGCAGGTGATGTGCCCTTCGCCCGAGACACGGTCGCCGATCTCGTAGCCACGCACCTCGCTGCCCAGTGCGACGATTTCCCCCGCATACTCATGACCGGTGACCATCGGCACCGGCACAGTCGCCTGCGACCACTCATCCCATTGATAGATGTGCATGTCCGTGCCGCAGATCGCGGTCTTGCGGATCTTGATCAGCACATCGTTATGGCCGATTTCCGGCACGGCCGTCTCGGTCATCCAGATGCCGGGTTCGGCCTTGAGTTTGGCCAGCGCCTTCATGCATCACCTCCCGTTGTGGACTCGATCACGCCCATCTCGCCCCCGATACGCGTGAAGGCGGCAATGGCCGTCTCGATCTGCTCCGGGGTATGTGCCGCCGAGATCTGGGTGCGAATGCGCGCCTGTCCCTTGGGCACCACCGGGTAGGAAAAGCCGATCACGTAGATGCCGGCCTCCAGCAGGCGATTGGCGAAGTCGCCCGCCAGGCGTGCATCGCCGATCATCACCGGAATGATGGCGTGACCGGCACCCGCGAGGGTGAAGCCGGCCTCCTGCATGTCACGACGAAAGCGTTCGACGTTCTCCCACAGTTGATGGCGCGCCTCGGCGCTGTCCTCGACCTTGTCCAGTGCCTTGAGCGTTGCCGCCACGATGGGCGGCGCCAGCGAGTTGGAGAACAGATAAGGGCGCGAGCGCTGGCGCAGCCACTCGACGATGGGCCCGCGCGCTGCCGTCACTCCGCCCGAGGCGCCGCCCAAGGCCTTGCCGAAGGTGGTGGTGATGATGTCGATCTGATCCATCACGTCATGGTATTCGTGGCTGCCACGCCCGTTGGCCCCCACGAAGCCGGTGGCGTGGGAGTCATCCACCATCACCAGCGCATCGTAGCGTCTGGCGAGCTCGCAGATGCCCTTGAGGTTGGCGATCACGCCATCCATCGAGAAGACACCGTCGGTGGCGATCAGCTTGAAGCGTGCATCGGCGGCGTCCGCTTGCTGGAGACGGGCCTCGAGTTCGCGCATGTCATTGTTGGCATAGCGATAGCGGCTGGCCTTGCACAGGCGCACGCCATCAATGATGGAGGCATGATTGAGCGCATCGGAAATGATGGCGTCTTCAGGGCCGAAGAGTGTCTCGAACAGGCCGCCATTGGCGTCGAAACACGAGGAGTAGAGGATGGCATCGTCCATGCCGAGAAAGGCTGCGAGGCGTTTTTCCAGTACGCGATGCTGATGATGAGTGCCGCAAATGAAGCGCACCGAGGCCATGCCGAAGCCGTCACGCTCCAGCGCCTGTTGCGCGGCCGCGATCAGCTCGGGGCTATCGGCCAGGCCCAGATAGTTGTTGGCGCAGAAGTTGATCACCTCCGACCCTTGCCCCTCGTGTTCATCACCGCCCGCGACCCGCAGGCTGGCACGCTGGGGCGAGGTGATCTCGCGCTCTTGCTTGTAGAGACCTTCTTCATGCAGCTCATTGATCTGGCGGCTGAGGTGGTCGTGGAAACTGGCTGGCATGCGTCGCTCCTGTCTGTCGTGGTCCTGTTCGCTTCCGATGGACGCTGAACGCCTGCGGGAAACGTGATGGCACAGGCTTTCAGCGTAGTCGGGGTCTGTCAGCGGTGTGGTGCGGATCGTGCGCTCAGCTGGCCGGACGCTCCTTGAGTTCGTTGCCATCCTGATCTTCAAAGGTCAGCCCCCAGCTAGTGACGGCGGCCAGCAGCATGATGGCCACGAGGAACCAGCCCTGGAAGACAAACGGGAAGACGGCGGTCGGTGAGACGGAGGGCAGCCAATCATAGGTGCCCTGCATGGACTGGATCGTCGACCAGCCAAGCAGTACCGGTGCACCCCAAGGGAAGATGTAGCCCAGCGCAGAGGTCACGGCGTCCAGCATGTTGGCGCGGCGATAGCGATGGATGCGGTAGCGGGTGCCCAGCGCACGCACGAAGGGTGCGGCCGCGATCTCGGCGGCGGTATTGATGGTGATGGCGCTGTTGAGCAGCGCCACGATGCCCCAGATGGCCACTTCGGCGCGGCGCATCGATTGCTTGATCCAGCGCATCAGCAGGCGCGTGACATGCTCCATGGTGCCGCCGAGGGTCATCAGGTGGGCGGCACCGACGATCAGCAGGATCAGGATGCCCATGTTGACGTAACCTTCGACGCCGCGAACCAATGCACCAGTCATGACGCCATCGGCCTCGGCATCGAAGGCGATGATCTGTGGCAGGCTGCCGGTGCCGGCGATCAGCATGACAGGAATGGCGAGCAGTATGCCCCAGGTCAGAGAGGTCAGCAGATGCTGTCCACGCAGTGCCAGTATCAGCACCAGTGCAAAGGGCGCCAGCATGATCAGGCCCGCTGGATCGGCGGCCTCCTGCATCGATTGAACCGCCGCGGGGTCGGTGATGCCGCCTTGCTCGCTGCCGCCGAAGATCACGAACAGCGCCAGCGCCGGCAAGGCTGCCGCAATCGAGTACTTGAAGCGGCTTTTCACCACGCCGGGGACATCCGCGCCCTGGGTCGTGGCGGAGACGATGGTGGTGTCCGACACCGGGGCCAGGTTATCGCCGAAGATGGCACCGGACAGAATTGCGGCAAACAGCAGGGTGGGGTCACCGCCCACCGCGATGCCGGCCGGATACATCAGCGTGCAGAAGGCGACGGTGGTGCCGTAACCAGTACCGACAGCGGTCGAGAACACGGCTGCGAGCAGGAAGGTGAGCCCGACGAACCAGCCGCCGGTCATGTCCGAGATGCCGCCCAGCCAGACAAGCCCTTCGACCAGTCCCCCGACCTGCAGAACCTGAGCGAACATCCCGGCATAGAACCAGGCGACGATGGCGACCACCCCGATGGGCTGCGTCAGCCCATCGAACAGGCCGTTGGCATAGTCCTCCCAGCGGCTGGTGCAGAAGAACAGGCCGAGGGTCAGCCCGAACAGTGCCCCCATGACCAGGCCGATTTCAGAGGACAGCCCCATCACGCTGGTCGTGATTGCCCAGACGACAAAGAAGATCAACGGGATGGCGGCGCCCCAGGCACCGAAGCGGAATGTCAGCGAAGGGGAGTCAGGCGCTGCGTGTGAGGCGTCATTGGGCGGGTGAGCAGTGTTCTGCTGCCCAGGATTCTGCTGGGAAGTCGGGGACATGTCATTACCTGTCTATGTCATTGTGATTGTTGGGTGACGACTTGAGGCAGGCGCTGGGCAAGACGATCTTCCGCATGGCAAGGCACTTGCTTCACCTTGGATCGGATGGCACTCGGCACATACCTGAGCGCAATGGCGATGTTCGCAATGGCCCTGTCAGCAATACCAATGCTAGCAAGGCTTGTGGATGTTTGATGTCTTGCCAGCATGAAGCGCTGAAAATCCAGCATTCTGCCAGTCATTTCAGCCTATCAGTGTGTGCTGATGGACTGTCAATACGGCGAAGGCGCAAGACGTGTCGTTCCTGGTAGGTAGCGAAGAAAGTGTTCATCAGACGTGACACGGCCCTACACCTCATTTGAGGGCAGGGCCGGTGTTTTGGATAGATCGCGTTGGACAGATTGCGTTGTCATGCATCGCATCAGTACGCGCTGCGACGCATCTCACGCCATGGCGTTCAGCGCTGGGTGAGTGGCGCCGGTGCCGGGACGGCGCGGGTGGCGCGATCACGGCGTACGCGGATCACGAAGGCGATTACCAGCGCGAAGATACCGAAGGCGACCGGGATGGCGGCGACCGAGATCAGGCTCAGCAGGGTCTTGTAGACATCGCCGCCCAGCCAGCTGACCACGACGGCCAGTGCCGCCATGGAGACGATCCAGAAGGCGCGTGAGCGTTTGACGGTCAGCATCTCGCACACCAGGCCCGCGGAGTCGGCACTGGTGATGAAGAACAGCAGGATGTTGAGCGTCAGGATGAGGGACAGCAGGCCGCTGCTGTCGATGGTGTCGATCAGCTTGAACACGTCATCGACGCCCAGGCTCAGGCTGCCGAGCCCGAAGACCACGAACCACAGGCACGAGAACAGGGTCGGCACTAGCATCACGCCCAGCACCATGCCACGCAGGGTGCGGCCCTTGGAAATGCGGGCGATGAAGACGCCGGTGAAGATGAACCAGCCATACCAGGCCGCCTCGAAGGCATACAGCCAGTCTGCCAGCCATGTCTTGCGCTCCGGATCGCCCAGACCGATATCGGTGGCCATCGCGGGGTACTTGAGCAGGTATTCCGGCACCAGGCGCACGAAGGTGGAGAGGATATCGCCGGGCACGGTCAGCACCAGCACGCCGAGCATCAGGATGATCGCGAACAGGGTGTTGTAGTTGCTCAGCCACTTGATGCCGCGCTTGAGGCCCGAGGCGGAGGAGATGATGGCGCATACGGCCAGCACGCAGATGATCAGGGTCGGGCTGAACTCGATGCCGACCAGCTTGACCAGTCCCTGCTGGATCGGGGTGGTCGCGTAAGTGAAGGACAGCGACAGGCCGATGACGGTGGAAACGACGAGGCTGATCAGGTTCAGCTTGCTCCACAGGCCGTTGCCCAGCAGTTCTTCGGCGGGCTTGACCATCTTCATGTTGTACATGGCGTGGGCGAAGAGCGCGCCGATGGCCAGATAACCGGCCCAGGCGAGCAGGCCCCAGTGATTGAAGGCGTTGAGCAGCGCCATGTCGGTGCTCAGGCCGGCATCGGTGTGATATTTGGGTTCCAGCACGCCCCAGGTGAGCAGGCCGATGCCCATGCCGGTGGCGAACAGCATGCCCATCCAGCTCAGGGTATGGAATTCAGGGTCGCCTTCGCCGAAGCGCAGCTTGCCCAGCGGGGTAAAGCAGACCGCGACCAGCAGCAGCGAGACGGCAAAGGCCGGCCAGGTGAACAGGAAGCCGAAGTTGCCGATCACCGAGCCCTTGATCAGGTCGAGACTGGCCAGAAATCCTTGGGGAAACAGGGCGGCGGCACCGATCAGCAGCGCGATCACGCAGACGGTCGCGATCGAGGTCAGGTACTGCTCCTTGCCACAGGCCGAGTGTCCCAGCCCGCAGATGTCGTCAGCGGAGTGCGTGTTCTGTTGTTCATGATTGGACTGTCCAGAGACGGACTGTTCAGACGCGGATTGATCAGAAGCAGGCTGTGCAGAGGGCGAGTGGTGGGTCATTGTGCGAGTCCTGGTGTTGTTATTGTCGTGGCTGGCAACGTGATGCGGGGATGAGGTGACGCGTTGAAGAGGCCGATGCTGAGCTCCTGTGAATGGCAAGGACCTCATAAGACTATCCGTACTGGGTAAGCAGTTTTGGATATGCACGACAACTAATTGGCTTGTTGCGACATGACGGCCCACTCCAGCGCGATATCGGCAGGCATGAGCTTGATGTGTTGCCCAACGCGACTCGCCGAGCCGCCCCTGTGACGGGATGGCTCGGCGAGTGCGGTTGGCAGGACCGGTCTGGCAGAGCATGTCATGCCAGTGAGGCTTTATGTGGGGACTGGCACAAGTTCAGGCTTACTCTCAGCCTCAAGCTCAGGCCTGGCTTCTGTCCGGCTTGGGCTTGCCGAGTTTCATGAGCGCGATGCCGGATTCCTGACATAGCGCCACCAGAAGGCCCAGCGTCATCGCCACGATCACGAAGCTCATCGGCAGGGCGGCGGCCATCAGGATGGTCTGCAGCGCCTTGAGCCCGCCCGCCATCAGCAACGTACCGGCCACCAGCCCGATGCAGATGCCCCAGAAGATGCGGTGGCGCGCCAGCGGTTCTTCATCGCCCAGCGACAGGATGGTCGTGACCACCAGGGTGCTGGAATCCGAGCTGGTCACGAACCAGCTGATCAACAGGAAGATCAGCAGAGACGACAGGATGACGCTCAGCACGCTGTTGCCCGCCAGGGCATCGGCGGTGGCGAACAGCGCTTCGGGCAGATTCCAGTTGCGCACCAGCGTCATCAGCTCGCCGCTGCCAGCACCCATGCTGGCCGTCAGCTCCTGATACAGGCCGGTACCGCCGAACAGCGCCTGCCAGATGAAGATGATCAGCGGCGGCGCGATCAGCACGCCCAGAATGAATTCACGCAGGGTGCGGCCCTTGGAGATGCGGGCGATGAACAGCCCGATGAACGGCGCCCACGCCAGCCACCAGGCCCAGTAGAAGATGGTCCAGCCGACCTGCCAGCTGTTTTCTTCCGCGGTCTCGGCGACCCACAGCCCCATCGGCACCACATCGCGCAGATAGGCCAGCAGCGTCTCGCCGAACAGCGAGATCAGCCACAGCGTCGGGCCGCCGATCAGGAAGCTGCCGACCACGAGGACCGACACGCCGATGTTCAGCTCGGAGATGAAGCGAATTCCGCGCTTGATGCCGGAAACCGCCGAGGCGATGGAGATCGCACTGATCGCGACGATCAGCGCCAGCTGGGTGCCGATGCCGGCATCCAGTCCGGTGAGGCGATTGAGGCCCACCGCGATCTGGCTGACGCCCAGCCCCAGCGACGTGGCGATACCGAACACGCAGCCCAGCACGCCCATAATGTCGACGGCATGGCCGATCGGGCCGTAGATGCGATCACCGATCAGCGGATAGAGCGCGGAACGTAGCGCCAGCGGCAGTTTCTTGCGATAGGCGAAGTAGGCCAGCGTCATGCCGACCATGCCGTAGATCGCCCAACCATGCAGCCCCCAGTGGAAGAAGGCCACCTTGAGCGCCTCGACGGCGCGGGCGTGATCCATGGCAGTCGCGCCGGCCAGATCCGCGTGCGGGTTGTTGGGGTAACCGAAGCCACCGGAATTGTCGAAATAGAACATCGGCTCCGCGACACCGAAGAACAGCACGCCGATGCCGACACCTGCCGAGAGCAACATCGAGATCCAGGTGAAACGCGAGAACTCCGGGGCGCTGTCCTTGGGGCCGAGGCGCAGGCTGCCCCACGGTGAGCACACCAGTACCAGCGACAGGGCGATCATCGCGACCACCAGCACCAGGTAGTAGGTGCCGAAGGTATGTTCGATCCAGCTGCGCGCGGCACCGAAGATGGTGGCCGCCCCATCGGGAGAGAGGCCAGCCCCGACGACGAACGCCAGCAACAGGCCGGCCGAGGTCAGGGTCATGCCCTTGTGCATGCCCTTGAGCGGGCCGCTGGTTTCCACTTGGATATGTGCCGAGAGGGCATTGCCTTGCGAAGGGTGTCGTGCGGGATCACCGAGCGGATCATGGTCTGTCGCTGCCATGAGAAGACTCCTAAATTGTTGTAGTTGTTGTGTGGGCTGTCGTCCTAATTGCTGTTTGAGCTGTCGCTTCTGCTGCGGCCTGAGTGCCTTGAGGCCTTGAGAGCGGAATCGATACGGATAAGGCCGGTGGCTAAAGTGGGGGATGGTGTTCACGACCAGGGCAATGCCGGGGGTGGCCAATTTCGAGAACGCAGAGTGCGTGATGCTTGCCTGGCTGGGCACTTTTTCGGTCAATGTCCTGTCAGTAATGAAACCGGCTGTCAGGCAGATAGTTGCGCACTTCCAGACTAGTCAGGTGCGGTGTGGGGACGTTGGAGGCAAGCGACGCCTGCTTGCCACAATACGACGTGAAGAGCATGCAAAAGACGCCAGAAATGACAATGCCCGCTCAGGTGTTGGCCTGAGCGGGCATTGGTGATGCGTGGGTGACACGATTGTGACGCTAAGGTCACGCGATGCTGATGCTGTGATCACACACATTCTAATAAATGCGGGCCAGTAGGCCTGTGATTCCGGTGCAAGTGCCGAGAGCGCCACGCTGCCTTCTCTACGCTTGCATCATGGAATCCTGCGTCACGAAATCACTGTCAGAGGCCTTAGCTCGCGTTGGTCTGGCTGACCGTTCGCGGCGTGGCTTGCGGGCCGGTCTTCGGCTGACGACGCGACGTGATCATGCTGCGCGATTCATCGACCAGCGCGACCAGTAAGCCAAGCGTCATGGCAAGGATCACGAAGCTGACCGGCAGGGCGGCAGCCATCAGGACCGTCTGCAGCGCCTTGAGTCCGCCTGCCATCAGCAGCACCGCCGCGACGGAGCCGATGCAGACACCCCAGAAGATGCGGTGACGCGGCAGCGGGTTTTCATCACCCATCGACAGGATGGTGGTGATGACTAGGGTGCTGGAGTCGGAGCTGGTCACGAACCAGCTGATCAGCAGGAAGATCAGCAGCGACGTCAGCACGGTACTGAGAATGTCATTGCTCACCAGCGCATCGGCGGTAGCGAATAGTGCCTCTGGCAGATTCCAGTCGCGAATCATGCCCATCAGCTGGCCGGTGCCCGGGCCCATGGCCGCGTTCAGCTCCTGATGCAGTGCGGTGCCGCCGAACAGGGTCTGCCAGATGAAGATGATCAGCGGCGGGGCAATCAGCACGCCGAGGATGAACTCACGCAGGGTGCGGCCCTTGGAGATACGCGCGATGAACAGACCGATGAACGGCGCCCATGCCAGCCACCATGCCCAGTAGAAGATGGTCCAGGCATCCTGCCAGTCGCGCTCGACCGGCGTGCTCGCGACCCACAGCCCCATGGGAATGACGTCACGCACGTAGGAGACAACCGTCTCGCCGAACATGCTGATCAGCCACAGGGTCGGGCCACCGATCAAGAAGCTGCCGACCACGATGACGGACACGCCGACATTCAGCTCGGAAATGATGCGGATGCCGCGCTGGACGCCGGAGACCGCCGAGGCGATGGAGATGACACTGATGACCGCGATCAACACGACCTGGGTGCCGATACCCGAGTCGATACCGGTCAGGCGGTTGAGGCCGACGGCGATCTGACTGACGCCCAGCCCCAGTGAGGTGGCGATACCGAACACGCAGCCCAGCACGCCCATGATGTCGACGGCATGGCCGATGGGGCCATAGATGCGGTCACCGATCAGCGGATAGAGCGCGGAGCGCAGTGCCAGCGGCAGATTGCGACGATAGGCGAAGTAGGCCAGCGTCATGCCGACGATGACATAGACCGCCCAGCCGTGCAGGCCCCAGTGGAAGAATGCTTGCTTGAGAGCGTCGACGGCACGGGCGTGATCCATCGCCATATGGCCGGCGAGGTCAGCGTGCGGATTGTTGGGGTAGCCGAAGCCGCCGGAGTTGTCGAAGTAGAACATCGGTTCGGCGACGCCGAAGAACAGGATGCCGATCCCGACGCCTGCCGAGAGCAGCATCGAGATCCAGGTGAAGCGCGAGAATTCGGGGCGGCTATCCGGCGCGCCCAGGCGCAGCTTGCCCCAGGGGGAGAAGACGAGGGCAATGCACAGGCCGATCAGACCGACGATGGTCACCAGGTAATAGGTGCCGAAGGTGGATTCGATCCAGGCGCGCGCGGCGCCGAACAGGCTGGAGGACAGCTCGGGAGCCAGGCCGGTGGCGAGAACGAAAAGCAGCAGCAGGCCGGCGGAGGTCAGGGTCATGCCCTTGTGCATGCCCTTGAGCGGGCCGGAGGTCTCGACGCGCAGGCTCAGGTCCGGCGAATGGTAGCGCTGAGAACCGACGACTGCAGCGGCGCTGCCGTCTGAGGTGGTTTTTTTGGTGCTGGCGTTTTTGGTACTGGAATTGTCAGGTGAGGCGGGGTCAGGCTGAGGTGGGGTCACGCAATATCTCCTGTTCGAGCTGGTCGTAGGGCCAGCGTTCCCTGTCGCGGTCACGGCGGAATGACCGTTCATCTGTCGCGAAAAATTGTTGTCGATAAGGCAACGAGATGAAGATGTGAATGCTTGTCGAGCGGCGCGGGAAGACGCTAACTCCCTCAAAGCATTACAATATATTATGAATAGAATTGATTTTGATGGCTACGGCTTCTGGAAAATTGGCTGTTTTAGAAAAGCGCGTTCGCCAGCGAGCCCATTCGGTCACGCAGACTCATTGGCAAGGGCTATCGCGCAGTGGCGTCGTGGCTGTCAGAGAGGCAGAAATCATGTAATGATATTTTTGACGTGATGCGACCACTTGTTGCCTGAAAGCGACGATGTTGGCCGTCTTTGGGACGCTTTCGGGATAACATTCCGGCGATGCAGGGGCGTGAGCGGAGCCTGCCCCCGGACGCTTGCCCTCACAACGTCATTGACGCTGCTTGCGCTCAGCCGCCGGGCAGGACGGATTCACCTTCTCACTCTCTGGAGCCACTGCACGATGCGACTCGATTACATCGGCCCGCTACCGGAAACCATCGGGTTTCTCTTGCTGCCACGCTTCTCGATGATGGCGTTCTTCGCGGCCGTGGAGCCTCTGCGCATCGCCAATCGCATCAGTGGCAAGCCGCTGTTTCGCTGGCTGCTCATCAGTGAGGATGGCCAGCCGGTCACGTCTTCCAGTGGCATGACGCTGGTCGCCGACCACAGCATTCTCGATATTCGCTCCCTGCCTTCGCTGGCGGTATGCAGTGGTTTCGAGCCAGAGGCGCACCTCAATCGCGCCTTGACGGGCTGGCTGCATCGTCTCGATGGCGGAGGCTGTGTGCTGGGCGGCCTGGATACCGGCTGTTTCCTGCTGGCGGCGGCAGGACTGCTGGACGGCGAGCGGGTCACGCTGCACTGGGAAAGCCTGCCGGCGTTTCGTGAGCGCTTCCCGACCATCAGTACCTCGGATGAGCTGTTCGAGCTGGGCGCGCGGCGCTTTTCCTGTGCCGGTGGGGCAGCCGCGATGGACATGGCGCTGGATGTGATTGCCCGCCGACACGGTACGGCGCTGGCGGTGGATGTCTCGGAGCAGCTGGTACACGACCGCATGCGCACGCGGACGGACCAGCAGCGCATGACGTTGGCGCGCCGCCTGGGCACCCACAAGCGCCAGCTGGTGGATGCGGTCGCCCTGATGGAGCAGAACCTGGACACCCCCTTGTCGCTGGAGGAGCTGGCGAAGCGCTGTCGCGTCTCGCTGCGCCAGTTGCAGCGCCTGTTCGAACAGGAGCTGTCGACCTCACCGCGGGCCTGGTACCTGCGGCTGCGCCTGGAGCGGGCGCGGCATCTGCTCAAGGAAACCGACCTCGATATTCTCTCGGTCGGGTTGTCGAGCGGTTTCACCTCCAGCTCCAGCTTCTCACGTGCCTACCGCAACCACTTCGGGCATTCCCCGCGCCAGACGCGCTGAGACCTGGCCAAGGACGCTGCTTTCAACACAAGGGCGCTGCTTTCAACAATTGCTGCAAGTTCGTGCGCCACCTTGCCGCACCGGATTACCTGGTGATGGGAGTCGTGGGTTTCGCGATCGTCGTGGCCTTGCTGGTGTCGATTCATCTACCGCTGCGCACGCTGTGGGGCAGGGCGCTGATGGCGCGTATCCCGGCAGTGTTGTCGAGGCTGGTGGTCGCCCTGCTGTTCGTCGGTCATGACGTGGCCACTACCCCAGTGGCAATACTGCTGGGCGTGATGACGGCCATACTCCTCATCGTTGTCGCCGGCAGGGGAGTTCTTGCACTAGCCGGGCGTTTGCTCCCCGAGACGGCTTTCGTCATCGCCCAGCGCGTGCTGGGCGCCTGGCTGGCCGCCATCGGCGTGATGACCCTGACCTTCATCGTGATGCAGTGGTGAGGTTGGCCTCTTGCATTATCGGGCTGCTCGCCCCCATTGCATGTGGATGCCCTCAGTAAGCCCCAAGGAATGGAGCGCGTATGCAGTTCATGAAATATGCCAGGCAGTTGGCGCGGAACCCGCTGGGGATCATCGCGTTGTTCATCTCGTTGATCTATGGCTTCGCGAGTCTGCTGCTGAATTCGGCGGCCGAGACGCTGACGGTGGCGGAGCGTTGGCCGTTGATCGGTTTCATCGTGGTGTTTCCGCTGCTGGTGCTGGCGGTGTTCTATCGACTCGTGACCCATCATCACGGCAAGTTGTATGCGCCGGGGGATTACGACAAGGATCGCTCCTTCATGCGCACGCTATCGCCAGCCGAGCAGGAGAAGCGTCTGACTCGCGAGGTGCAGGAGTCGCTGGGGGAGAGTGATTGGCAGCAGGGCGGAGTAGGCGCCGAGGCTCAGGTATCAGCCGCAGATGAGGATAGTGGGCAGGCCGTCGACGATGCCGATGTTGCGCAGCTGTTGAGCCCGCAGGACGGCACCGACGAGAAGGCGCCGTTATCGCGTGCCGAGCATCTGGATCATCATCGCCAGCAGATGACCCAGCTGAAGGATGCGGTGCTGCGTCAGATGCAGGAGTCCTCCACTGCGGGTGGTGGTGGCGGTGGTGCGAGCGGTGGAATGACGCGGCATGTGCGTGTCGGCGAGACCGATGCCTGCTTCGATGCGCTGCTCGAGGGAGAAAGTGCCCCCTTCACGTTCATTGAAGTGAAGGTGCTCAAGCACTACGCCAGAGCGCAGACGGTGCTGCAAAGTCTGCTCTACGAGGCGCTGCTGGCGGACCGCACCCTTGATGCCAATTTCAGACTGATCGTCGTGGTCGTACTGACGGAGGATTCGTCTCAGGACATGACGCGGGAGCGGCTGGAGCAAGAGTGGCATCAGCGCATCCGTCAGTGCCCGGTCGCCATCGAGCTGCGCTTCATGTCACCGGCGAGCCTGAAGACTTGACCGACAGCTGACGCTCGAGCGGTCATCACCAGGCCCTTCGGTCATCAGCTATATCTGCCGTCAACTATGTCGGTCACCAGCTATGTCTGTCACCAGATACACAAACGCCCAGTCACGACTTTCGTGGCTGGGCGTTTTGCGCTAGTCCAGGGCGCACAGACGCCGATCGAGGGCTTCACAGAAGGCCTGCCAGGCGTGCTGCATCTCGGGGAGCGCATGATGTGCATGCAGCGCCGCATGCACCATGCCGCTTGCACTGCGATAGCCGACATCGGCACCGCGCCAGCGCCAGACATCCACCGCTGCCTCCAGCGGTTGGGTCAGCGGGTCATGTTCGGCGGCCAGCACTTCGATCTGGCGTGCCGGCGGCTGCTGGGAATGGGCCGGCGAGGGCGAATAGCTGGCGGAGCGGTCGCCCTCGGCGACGGTCAGCCACATGCTGACCACTTCATCGCGGCCGAGTAGCGGCGCATCCGAACCCAGCGCGAACTCGTTCTCCTTGGCCAGCACGAAGACCGGGTCCATCGGCGGGTAGATCAGCCCCAGCACATAGCTTGTGGGCTTCTCGGGGGCCGGATGTTCCTGATGGTGGGCCGTCTCCATTTCCGCGCCGTGGGTGCCGAGGCTTTGCATGCGCGTGCCCTGCAGGCCGATGTTGGGCATCTCGGTATCGAGTCGGCGCGCCACATCCATCGCCAGTCGAGCGCCGGCGCTGTCACCGACGATGGCCACCGGTTCGACAGTGGCGGAGAGGTGCTCGATGGTCGCCAGGCAATCCGCCAGTGCGTCCTGATAGTTGGCGTCCGGCAGCAGGCGATAATCGACACTGACCACCTCACGCCCCAGCTGGGCGGCCAGGCTGGAGGCGATGCCCTGATGGCTCTCGGGCGAGCCTATCTGCCAGGCCCCGCCGTGCAGAAACACCACCGGTGCTGGCAGGTTGCCGTCTGCCTTGCGTGCCACCTCCGGGATGAAGTGGCGCAGGCGCAGCGGCGTTGCCCGGCCGGCGATCTCGACATGATTCTCGTGGGTCGTGACGCCCTCGGCGAGCGGCGCACCAAGTTGCTGGCACAGTTGTTCATAGCGCTTGCGGGCGTCTGCCAGCGGCATCTCTACCATTTCATCCATGCCGCGCGCGAAGTCATCGATGAAGGCGCGACAGGTGATGGGGGAAGGCGTCATGGTCATGAGTCGGCTCTCGGCGGGTGTCCCAAGACAATAACACCCCGCCAGAAGACTGGCAGGGTGCGGGTTTCGACGCTAAATCAGCGACTTGTTATCCGAAGCGGACATCGGTTGTCACACGTCTCAGGTCGTCTTGCGGCGGATGGCGATACGACGACCGGCCGCCTTGGGCCAGTCCTCGTCGCCTGCCGGCTGGGGCAGGGCGGCGATGCGCTCCGCCACCGCTTCCGGGCAGGGGGTCGGACGACCGCCACTGATGCTCATCGCCATCAACATCTGCTCGCTGGTGGCAATCTCGCCGCCGTCGGCATCGGTCAGAGTGAACAGCACGTGCTGACGCTTGGGGTCGTGATCCAGCAGCAGGACCTTGACCTTGAGTGTCTGGCCTTCGTGCGCCTCCGCCAGGTAGCACAGGTGCGTCTCCAGGGTGTAGATGGTCAGGTCGTGTTCGCGACGACCCTCGGCATCCAGGCCCACGTGCTCCATCAGCGCCTCGACCGCCATCGAGAAGGCACGCGCGTATTCGGCATCATTCATGTGGCCGTTGTAGTCGACCCACTCATGCGGCACCGTGATCTTGAGCAGGTCCATCAGATACGCCCCTCGAGACCTTCGGCTTCCGGCCAGTACTTGCGCGTCAGCGTCAGCAGCTCGACCAGGAAGTCATCGCGACGACGATCCAGCTCGGCAACCGGGCGACCCGCTGCCTGGTATTCGCAGCCTTCCACGACCTTGTCGATCAGCTCGTCGGTCAGCTCCGGCGCTTCGAGTTTGGTCCACGGCAGTTTCAGGGCCGGGCCGAACTGCTCGAGCATGTGACGCATGCCCGGCTCGCCGCCGGCGAGGTGGAAGGTCAGGAAGGTGCCCATCAGCGACCAGCGCAGACCACAGCCATAGACGACGGCCGCGTCGATCTCTTCGGTGGTGGCGACGCCATCGTTGACCAGGTGCAGGGCTTCACGCCACAGCGCTTCCATCAGACGATCCGCGATGTGACCTTCGATCTCGCGACGCACGATCAGTGGACGCATGGCCAGTGCTTGATAGTCTTCGCGTGCGCCTTCCAGCAGCGCCGGGGAGGTGTGCTCGCCACCCACCAGCTCGACCAGCGGCAGCAGATAGACCGGGTTGAAGGGGTGGGCGACGATGACGCGGCCCGGCGCCTTCTTGCAGTCCTGTTGCAGATCGGTCGGCTTGAATCCGGAGGTGGAAGAGCCGATCACCACGTGCTCTTCTGCCGCGGCATCGATAGCGCTGAGGATTTCCTGCTTGAGCGGCAGACGCTCCGGCACGTTTTCCTGGATCAGATCAGCACCGACGACAGCTTCTTCGAGGGTCGCGGCGAAGCGCAGACGATCGACGGAAGCGCCTTCCGCCAGGCCATCCTTCTCCAGTGCATGCCAGGCATTCTCGACGAAGGCGCGAGTGCGGGCTTCGGCATCCGGGGCCGGATCAAAGGCGACCACGTCCCAGCCATTGGCCAGCGCGCGGGAGATCCAGCCGTTGCCGATGACACCGGTTCCTACGACAGATAACTGGCTCATGCGACACCGCCTGCGGTTTCGAGGGCTGCCACGTCGCCGGCGGTCTTGCCGGTGGACGGATCACGCAGCTTGAGGAAGGCGCGAGTCTCGGCCGGGGGCATCACGCTGGAGCCCAGGTTCTCGATGATGCCAGAGGACTTCTCGACCAGCTGAGCGTTTGTGGCCATCACACCCTTGGACAGATAGAGGTTGTCTTCGAGACCGACGCGAGCGTGACCGCCCAGCAGCACGGCCTGTGCGACCATCGGTATCTGCATGCGGCCGATACCGAAGGCTGCCCAGTTGGAGTTGGTCGGCAGCTTGTTCTTCATGGTCAGCATGGTTTCGGTGTCGGCTTCCGCGCCCCAAGGAATGCCCAGGCACAGCTGGAACAGCAGGTCGTCGTCGAGCAGGCCTTCCTGCTGCAGCTGGCGAGCGAACCAGACGTGGCCCAGGTCGAAGCATTCGAGCTCCGGCTTGACGCCAGCGGCCTGCACCAGACGAGCGTGCTCACGCAGCCAGTCAGCGGTGTTGATGTAGACCATGTCGCCGAAGTTCAGGCTGCCGCAGTCTAGGGTGCACAGTTCCGGCAGCAGTTCCTGGATCGGCGCATGACGCTCGGCCGGGGTCTGGATATCGGTGCCCGGGCCGCCACGGGTCGGGTCGTTGGCATCCGGAATCCAGTCGCCGCCGCCACCTGCGGTGATGTTCATGACGATGTCGGTGTCGGCTGAACGCACACGGTCCATGACTTCACGGAAGTGCTCGGTGGAGTGGCTGATGCCGCCGGTCTCCGGATCACGCACGTGAATGTGGGCCACGCTGGCGCCGGCCTTGGCCGCCGCGATGCAGTCATCGGCGATCTGCTTCGGCGTCACCGGAACATTCGGGTTCTTGCTGGCGGTATCACCCGCGCCAGTGATGGCGCATGTCAGGATAGTCTTGCGATTCATCGTCGAGCCTCACGTGTCAGGACACTTGTCTGCGGTAAGTCGCAGCGGCCATGTCGCCAGACGTCAACCTGCACGCCCCGGTCGCATTGCCTCTGCGCCTTTGTTGAACACAGTGTCGTGAAGTTGGGGGCGGCGAGATGATCAGAACGCGCCGGATACTTTGCGTTTTACGTCAACTTTGACGAGGCTGGGTACCAGCCCGCCCTGAATGACGTAAATGCACCTTTGAGAGGCCTCAATCGTGAGTCAACCGGACTGCGCCTTGAGAAGCTTCGCGGCTTCAAGTGCTGTCACCGACCCGCAGCGTGAACCCCAGGTCATGACTCAGTTCCCCGACGGGGTCACCGTTGATGCGTGCCAGCAACTTGCGTGCGGCCACACGGCCTATCTGCTCCCGCGGTGAGACGATGGTGGTGAGGCGCGGCGTGACATGCTCCCCGATTGGCAGGCCATTGAAGCCGGCGATGGCGATATCCTCTGGGATGCGCACCCCAAGCCGCGCGGCGGCGAGAATCGCGCCACAGGCCATGTCATCGTTGGCGAAGTGGATGGCGTCGCAGTCAGGGAATGTCGCTTTGATACGCTCAAGCGCCTGAGCACCGCTGGTCATCTGTTGACGCACGGGCAGGTCGAGCAGGGGGGCGTCCTCGATGCCGGCCGCCGCCAGCGCCTCACGGTGCCCGGCATAGCGCATCGCCGCGCGATAGTCGCGATCGAGCTCGGCACCGGCGAAGTGGATCGTGCGATATCCGCGTGCCAGCAGGTGCTCGGTCATGGCGCGCCCAGCGGCGACATGATCCATCCCCACGTTCAGATCCAACCCTTCCCCCAGCTCCATGATCTCAACGATCGGCTGATTCCAGTTCTCCAGTATCTGGCGCGTCGCATCGTCATGGCGCAGCCCCGTCACCACCAGGCCCGCGGCCGACCAGCCCAGAAAGGTACGGATCAGCTGGGTTTCCCGAGCCAGATCGTAATCCGTCTTGCCCAGCAGCAGCTGATAGCCGTGTGCCTCGAATTCGTCCTGCAGGCCCTTGATCACGTCGATGAATACCACGTTGGACAACGAGGGCACGATCACCGGAATCACGCGACTGGAGGCCGAGGCCAGGCTGCCGGCAATCATGTTGCGCACGTAGCCGACCTTCTCGATGGCCGCTTCGACCTTGACGCGTGTCGCTTCGCGCACGCTGTCGGGGCTATTGAAGTAGCGCGAGACGGTGATCGAGGAGACCCCGGCTTCCCGGGCCACGTCATTCAGGGTCGGCTGCATGGCACCCTTGCGGTTGCGGCGGGGAGATGATGGTGGATTAGACATATGTCGCGTTTTCTCATTTGCCTCTTGTCGTGGCTTGGAGCCTAATCTATTAATGATGTTAGCGCTAACATGATAGCGCTAACATTCAGCGAAGTGTTGATCGGTGTGCCGCATGAGGCCGCCTTGATCAGCACTTGAACAGCTTCCGCGGGAGATGCGAGATGACAGCAGCAACGACTTCACCGGTGATCGGCCTTGTCGGCCTCGGCGCGATGGGAATGGGCAGTGCGCGCGCCATGCTGGAAGCAGGCCTGGACGTGATCGGCTGTGATATCTCGCCCGCCGCCTGTCAGGCGTTCGAAGCGGCGGGTGGCCGCGCCGTTGCCTCGCCGCTGGAACTGGCGGCCGAGTGTCAGGTGGTGGTGCTGGTCGTGGTGAATGCCGATCAGGTCGAGCAGGTGCTGCTCGGGGCGCAGGGTGAGGGCGGTCTGGCCGAGCGACTCGCGCCGGGTAGCCTGGTGATCCAGTGCGCCACCGTGGCGCCGAGCTTCGCACGTGAACTGGAAACCCGCCTGAACGGCATGCAGCTGGAGCTGCTCGACGCCCCGATCAGCGGCGGCGCCGTCAAGGCACGCAGTGGTGAGCTGTCCGTGATGTCCTCCGGCAGTGAAGCGGCTTACGTCAAGGCGGAACGCGTGCTGGCGGCGATGGCAGCCAATGTCTATCGGCTGGGCGACTGCGCCGGCCCGGGCTCGAGCGTCAAGCTGGTCAACCAGCATCTCGCTGGCGTGCACATCGCGGCGGCGGCAGAAGCCATGGCGCTGGGCATGAGCATGGGGATCGACCCCGACACCCTCTATGACGTCATCACCCATTCCGCGGGCAATTCCTGGATGTTCGAGAATCGCGTGCCGCACATACTCAAGGGCGATTACACGCCGCTGTCGGCCGTCGACATCTTCGTCAAGGACCTGAACATCGTGCACAGCACCGGGCGCGAGCTGAAGCTTGCCATGCCGGTGGCCGGTAGTGCCCTGCAGCAGTTCACCGCCGCCAGTGGCGCAGGTTTCGGGCGCGAGGACGACTCGGCCGTCATCAAGGTCTATCAGCGTCTCGGCAGCTTCAGCCTGCCGGCCGCGAATGATGAAGGAGCGCAGTGATGCCGATCGTACTGGGCGGAATCGCCGATGACTTCACCGGCGCGACGGATCTTGCCAACAACCTGGTACGTGCCGGCATGCGCACCGTGCAGGTGATCGGGGTACCCCAGGACGCGCTGCAGGAAGGGGCGGCGAACGGGCTGGATCTGACTGAGGTCGACGCCGTGGTGGTCGCGCTCAAGTCGCGCAGCTGCCCGGTGGATCAGGCGATCAGTGAATCTCTCGCGGCGCTTGAATGGCTGAAAGCCCAGGGCGCGCGCCAGCTGTTCTTCAAGTACTGCTCGACGTTCGATTCCACGCCCGAGGGCAATATCGGGCCGGTCGCCGATGCCTTGCTGGAGGCCTTGTCTGCCACGCAGACGGCCTTCGTGCCGGCCTTCCCCATCAACGGACGCAGTGTCTATCAGGGCCATCTGTTCGTCGGCGACCGCCTGCTCAATGACAGCGGCATGCAGCATCATCCTCTCAACCCGATGACCGATGCCGACATCGTGCGCGTGCTGTCACGCCAGACGCCGCATGGCGTGGGGCTGCTCGATCACGCCACTCTGTGCCGCGGCGCGCAGGAGGCCCGTCAGCGTCTGGACGAGCTTGCCCATCAAAACGTTCGTCATGTGGTCTGTGACAGCCTCGATGAGCAGGATCTCGAGGTACTGGCCGAGGCGCTGGTCGATCACGCGCTGGTCACCGGTGGCTCTGGCCTCGCGCAGGCCTTGCCTGCCCAGTACCGCCGCAAGGGCTGGCTTGAGCCGATCGATGATGCAGCGGTGCTGGCCCCGGCGAAGGGCGCCGCGATGGTGCTGTCCGGCAGTTGTTCTCGCATGACGCTCAAGCAGGTGGCGCACTTCACTCAGCAGCATGCTGCCTTCGCGCTGGACCCCGTCAAGCTCAACGCGAGCGATACCCACTTCGAGGCGGCGCTGGAGTTCGCCCGTGAGCAACTGGCGGCGACGGACCCCAAGCCATTTCTTATCTACGCCTCGGCCGAGCCGGAAAGTGTCAAGGCGGCGCAGGCGTCACTGGGCGTCAAGCAGGCCGGTGAGCTCATCGAGTGCGCCCTGGCCAGTCTGGCCAGCACCCTGGTCGCGGAAGGCGTCGGGCGCCTGCTGGTGGCGGGGGGAGAAACCTCCGGCGCGGTGGTCTCGGCGCTCGACATCCGTGAGCTGCGTATCGGCGGTCAGATCGACCCCGGTGTGCCCTGGACACAGGCACCGCACCCGGCCGCCGGCCCCTCGCAGCCGGAGGCGATGCTCTCGCTGACACTCAAGTCCGGCAACTTCGGGGGTGAAGACTTCTTTACCCGGGCATTCGACGTGCTGGATGCCATGAATCCTCGCGAGGAGAACGCATGAGTCAGTCACAGCACGATATCAACGTGTTGCGTGAGCAGATCGCCACCTACGGCAAGTCACTGTTCGACCGCGGCCTGACCATGGGGGCCAGCGGCAACATCAGCCAGCGGCTGGACGATGGCGGCTGGTTGATGACGCCGACCAATGCCTGCCTGGGGCGTCTGGACCCGGCGCGCATCTCGCGCCTCGATGCCCAGGGCGTGTTGATCGATGGCGACGCGCCGACCAAGGAGCACTTCCTGCATCGCGCCATGTATGACGAGCGCCCGCAGTCGGGTGCCATCGTCCACCTGCATTCGACCCACTCGGTGGCGGTGTCCTGCCTGCCGGACGTGAATCCCTGCGAGTGCATTCCTCCGCTGACGGCCTATTACGTGATGCGGGTCGGCAAGTTGCCGCTGGTGCCTTACTACATGCCGGGCGACCCCGCGCTGGGCGATGCCGTGCGTGGCCTGGCCGGCAAGCACTGCGCCGTGTTGCTGGCCAATCATGGCCCGGTGGTGGCCGGCAAGACCCTGGAAGCGGCGGTCTATGCCACGGAAGAGCTTGAGGAAACCGCCAAGCTGTTCCTGCTGCTGCAGGGCAAGAACCCACGTGGGATGACCCCGGAACAGGTGGCGGAACTCGAAGCCAGGTTCGGGCGCCCCTGAGTGATGACGTCTTCGTCTGTGAAATCCAAGGATCTGACATGACCCGATTGGCCGCCAATCTCAGCATGCTGTTCACCGAGCATGACTTTCTCGATCGCTTCGCGGCTGCGGCCGAAAGTGGTTTTCGCGGGGTCGAATATCTCTTCCCCTATGCCTATTCCCCGCAAGAATTGCGCGCAAGGCTCGATGAGCACCAGCTGTCGCAGGTGCTGTTCAATCTGCCGCCGGGCGACTGGGAGGCCGGTGAGCGTGGCCTGACCTGTCTGCCGGGGCGCGAGGAGGAGTTTCGGGCCTCGGTGGCCGAGGCGATTCGCTATGCCCAGGTGCTCGACTGTCCGCGCGTGCATGCCATGGCGGGCCTGGTACCGCAGGGCGCGGATGACGCCATGCGCGCGCGTTGCACCGAGACCTACATCCACAACCTGCGTTACGCCGCCGCCGAGCTTGAGAAGGTCGGCAAGACACTGCTGATCGAACCGATCAATCCGCGCGACATGCCCGGCTTCTATCTGAGTGGTCAGGCGCAGGCACGCGAGATTCTCGCCCAGGTCGGCGCCGCCAACCTCAAGGTGCAGTTCGATCTCTATCACTGCCAGATCGTCGAGGGCGATCTGATCCGCAATCTGGAATCGCAGTTCGCGCATATGGGCCATGTGCAGATCGCCGGCGTGCCGGACCGTCGCGAGCCGGATGTCGGTGAAGTGCATTATCCGGCGCTGTTCGACCGGCTGGAGAGTCTGGGTTACGACGGCTGGATCGGCTGTGAATACCGTCCGCGGGGTGAGACGCGCGCAGGCCTCGGCTGGGGTCGCGCCTTCGGGCTCAACGACGGCCAGTCCGGCACCGCCTGATCACGACTCAAGACAGCAGAAACGCCAATAACGACAACACGTCATGAGCCGTCATGCCAGGCGGCGAGCAAGGAGTCCACACGATGCACGTCATGATTACCGGCGCTGCCGGATTTCTCGGTCAGCGCCTGACCGAGGCCTTGATCGACACGGGTAGCCTGAAGGGGCAGCCATTGTCACGCTTGACCCTGTTGGATCAGATCGAGGCGCCACGTCCCGAGGCGGCGTCATGTCTGGCAGTCGAACCGGCCACCTCGCTGGATATCGAGATCGTGGCAGGCGATATCGCCGATGCCGAGGTGCTTGATCGCTGCCTGGCGGGCGAGCCGCAGGTGATCTATCACCTGGCAGCCGTGGTCAGCTCGGCGGCCGAGGCGGACCTGGCGCTCGGCATGCGCGTCAACTTCGACGCAACTCGCCTGCTGCTGGAAGGCTGCGCGGCGCGTGGATTGCGCGACACCCGGCTGGTGATGGCCAGTTCGGTCGCCGCCTACGGAGGCGATCTTCCCGAGACGCTGAGCGACATGACCGCGCTGGTGCCGCAGAACTCCTACGGCACCCAGAAGGCGATGTCGGAACTGCTGATCAATGACTACAGCCGTCGCGGGCTGGTGGATGGCTGCGTGCTGCGTCTGCCCACCATCATCGTGCGCCCCGGGCGTCCCAATGCGGCAGCCTCGAGCTTCGCCTCCTCCATCCTGCGCGAACCGCTCAATGGCGAAGCCGCCATCTGCCCGGTACCGAGCGAGCTCGAGATGTTCGTAATGTCGCCCCGTCGGGTGGTCGCGGCTCTGCTCAAGGGCGCGGAGGTGGCGAGCGCGGACTTCGGCCTCTCTCGCTGCTTCATGCTGCCGGGCATCACCGTCAGCGTCGCGTCAATGCTCGCGGCGCTCAAGGATATCGCCGGCGAGCAGGCGCTGGCACTCGTCAAGCATGAGCCTGACCCGCGTATCACCGCCATCGTCGGCAGCTGGCCGGCGCGCTTTGACACCCGCAAGGCGCGTTCGCTGGGCTTCGTAGGCGATGCCGACCTGCACGAGATTCTCAATGCGTATCGCGATGAGAGCGCCAACGCCTAGCCAGCGTCTGGGCATCTTATCCAAGACGAGCTCGCTAGACACCTTTGCCAGAGCTGCTCGTCACATCAGTACGTCAATAACAACGATCGGCGTCATGCCAGTCGGCAGCGCCGACACCGCATACCTTGCGCCACACAATAACAAACTACAGGAGTAGCCCCCCATGACAGACGCCGCCGTCGCGGGGCCACAGGTCATCATCGGCCTGGGCATCGCCATCTTCGTCATGATCTATCTGGTATTGAAAACCCGCGTGCATGCCTTGCTGGCCTTGATCATCGCCGCCTCACTGGCGGGGTTGATCGGCGGCATGCCGCCCAATGAGGTCATCAGTGCCATCACCACCGGTTTCGGCAAGACGCTTTCCACCATCGGTCTCGTGATCGGCTTCGGCGTGATGATGGGGCGTATCCTGGAGGTGACTGGTGCCGGGCAGCGCATGGCCTACGCTATCCTCAATCTGCTGGGCAAGAACAAGGAAGAGGCCGCGATGGCGCTGACGGGCTACATCGTCTCCATTCCGATCTTCTGTGATTCGGCCTACGTCATCCTCAACCCGCTGGTGCGTTCACTGGCTCGCAACAGCGGACGTTCGGTGATCGGTCTGGGCATCGCGCTGGCGGCTGGCCTGATCATCACCCACTCTAGCGTGCCACCGACCCCGGGTCCGCTGGGCGTGGCGGGTATCTTCGGTGTCGACATCGGTCTGATGATCGGCTGGGGCCTGGTGATCACCGCTCCTGCGCTGATCGCACTGGTGATCTACGCCCGTATCATGGGCCCGCGCATCGAGGCGATGCTGGAAGCCCAGCCGGGTGGCTTCGAAGATAGCGTCAAGCATGACACCGACAGCATGCTGCCTGAATCGGAACTGCCGTCCCTGCTGATGTCCTGCATGCCGATCGGCCTGCCCATCGCGCTGATCTTCCTCAACACGCTGGTCAGTGCCGTGATGGGCGATACCAGCAATGCGCTTACCAGTACCATCGCCTTCATCGGCAACCCGGTGATCGCCGTGGGCATCGGGGTGCTGGTCGCCATCTATGGCCTGATGCCGAAGACCCCCAGGCAGGAAGTGTTCGATCAACTGGAAAAGGGCGTCGAGACGGCGGGGATCATCCTGCTGGTCACCGGTGCCGGTGGTGCACTGGGCTCGGTACTGCGTGCCAGTGGCGGCGGCGATTACATCGCCATGCAGGTCGCGGCACTGGGGCTTCAGCCGCTGTTGATCCCGTTCATCATCGCCACGCTGGTGCGCTTCATCCAGGGGAGTGGCACGGTGTCGATGATTACCGCGGCCTCGATCTCCGCGCCGATCCTGATGGGCATGCCGGACGTCAACATGGTGCTGGCCGCGCAGGCCGCCTGTATCGGCGCGATGTTCTTCAGCTACTTCAATGACAGCTATTTCTGGGTCGTCAATCGCATGCTCGGCGTCAAGAGCACCAAGCATCAGATGCTGGTGCTGACCCTGCCGACGACGCTGGCCTGGGCCATTTCCATCATCACCCTGTTGCTGCTCAACGCCATTGTCGGTTGAACCAGCCAGAGAAATCAGCTTTATCAGGAACGCCGGGCCTCATCGAGGTCCGGTGTTTTCGTTGGATTTTCGTTCACGAGCGAGGTATCAACACGGACATGCGGCGCTTGAACATCTCCGTCAGCGTGGCTTTCAACATTTGCGCATGTGATAAAGAAAGCAGGGCGATTGAAGGGAAATCAGACATGCCTTCACGAATGGCAATATTGGAGCAACACCTGAGTGCCACGACTCCTGCAAGGCTGAGCTTTGCCCCTGAACTCGAGAGGGACTTTGAACAGTTCGAGCATCGTCGGCGCATGAGTCGTGCAGTAATGCGCTGCTGGAGCCTGATCATCTTTCAGCTGATGTTCGTGCTTTATGACACCGTCTATGCGCCGGTCGCGATCCTCGTGCTGGCCCTCAAGAGCGAGGTCAGCCGCCCCGTCGGGCGTGAGGCGCTGCTGGTCGCGACCCTGTGGGGCGTGATCGGCCTGGCGGCGTGGCTGGCAGTGCGCGAGAACCACCTGCGCTGCTTCCTCGAACTCTATGCGCTGGGCGTGGTGCCACTGGTCGGTATCGTCCTGATGCAGCTGCGTTTCGTCGCGGCTCTGGTGCTGTCGGCAGGGGGGATGGTCATCGTGATCAGCGTAGCGCTGAGCGTATCGATGCCCTATGCCCATATGGACTTCGCGATCGTCTTCGTCTTCATGGCGTTCTGCCTGTTTTCGCTGATTGCCAGCTTCCGCATCGAGTTCTCGGCCCGTCATGCCTATCTGATGACCTCCATCGATCAACTGCGCCTGCAGGATGTGGAGTCACGCAATGCCGAGCTGCAGGAAATGGCCTGTCTCGACCCGCTGACCCAGCTCTACAATCGCCGTCATCTGATCGAGGTGCTCAAGCAGCACCATGGCGATGCTCAGCAGGCGAAGAACGGCGTGTCCGCGTCCCATCCGGTGCCACCGTTACCATGTCTGGCGCTGATGATGATGGATGTCGATCACTTCAAGGCCTTCAATGATCACTACGGACATGTCCCGGGCGACAACTGCCTGTATCAGATCGCCCAGGCCTTGCAGGAAACACTGGACAGGGAAAAAGGCGCTGGCATCGCCGGTGCTCTCGAGGGGAAAGAGGCTGCGTTGGCCAGCGTCGTCCGCTTCGGTGGCGAGGAATTTACCGCCCTGGTGGCCGTGCGAGATCTCGAGCATGCGCACAGCCTGGCCGAGGCGATGCGCTATGCCGTCAAGTCGCTAAAGCTGCCTCACCGCGAGTCGGAACTCGGCGTCGTCACTGTGAGTGTGGGGCTTTGCGTCATCCCCTTGTCGCGCCTGCTCGAGGGCGAGGGAATGGAGGATGAGATGACGCGTGACATGGCGGTCGAGACGCTGCTCAGCCGCTGGGTCGATCAGGCCGACAAGGGGCTCTATCGTGCCAAGCGCCATGGCCGCAACCGTACCTGCGTGCAACGTGGTAACGGCCATGGCAAGGTGCGCGCCCAGGCCAGTGATGACCTGCGTGATGGCCTTCACGATGGCCTTGATGATGAGCGCCAGGCTGCGCAGCAGGGTGAGCGGCAGAATGCGCAGCACGATGAACAGAAGGCAGAGTCGCCTGATCACAGGCCGCCGATGGGCGGAGCGGGCCTGTCATGAGAAGTCAAAAGCGACTCCCCGGCGCCGGCAAGGCGACGATGCCGGCGGCGTTGGCCGCCGAGCGCGGTGTCGTCGAGGGGTTGATCGACGGTCGCGGCGCGTCACGCTGGCGGCTCATGTTCCCCGACGCCCTCGAGACCCGGTATGTGGAAGAGGCGCGCGTCTCGCGCACGCGCGGCTTGCTGTATTCCGGCATCTTCGCCTTCGTGATGTATGCCACCTTCCTGATCAGTGACACCATTCATCGCAGTGAGGACCTGGCACTGGCCGCCATGCTGCGGCTGGGCTGTGTTTGCGTGGTGGCCATGCTGGTGCTTCCTCTGGTGCAGCGCGCGCCTTCCATGCGGCTCAAGGAGTGGCTGATGACCGCGCTGGTGATCAACACCATGCTGGTCAGCGCCATCCTGTTGCAGCTGTCGCGCACCGAGCTTTCGCATGTCGATACGCTGTTGTTCGGCTTCTTTCCGATGGTCGGCAACATTCTCTTTCGACTGCGCTTCCTCCAGGCACTGACGGCGTCGCTGACCTGCACGCTCATCATGGCCGGTGTGATCGCGTTGGAACCTGCCGGCCAGGAGGGGCTGGAGCTGCTGGCGATGGTGATCTTCGCCAGCACCACAGGGCTCTCGCTATTGGCCAACCATCAGCTCGAGTACAATCAGCGTCAGGTGTGGTTGCTGCGCCAGCGTGAGCGGCTGTTGCTGGAGGAGAAGCGCGCTGCCGGGCAACGTCTTACCCGAGAGGCCAACTGCGATGCACTGACGGGCGTCTACAACCGGCGTCACCTGGAGCGGGATCTGGCCCAGCGCTGGGCGGACCTGACCCGAGAGGACGGGCTGGCGATCCTGATGGTGGATGTCGATCACTTCAAGGCCTACAACGACCATCATGGACATGTGGAAGGGGATCACTGCCTGCAGCAGGTTGCCGGTGCGCTCCAGGCCGGCATCGGCCCGCAGCCGGGCATGGTGGTGCGCTATGGCGGCGAGGAATTCCTGGTTCTGCTGGAGTCAGTGACCGAGCGGCAATTGCGTGCCTGCGCCGAACGCATCCGCCGCAAGGTGCGTGCGCTCAAACTGATCCACCCTGACAGCTCCGTGGCGAAAGTGCTGACCGTCAGCGTCGGGGCGGTGAGCTACAAGGCCGAGCAGCACACCAATCTGACCGATCTGGTACGTGCCGCCGATGCGGCGCTCTATGACGCCAAGCATCAGGGGCGCGACTGCTGTATCGTACGGTGAGAAGAGGTGGGCTGTACTGACAGCAGACGCCGGGTCTCGCTGGCGATGATACCTTCTTCATCGGTGGGGATGACGAGGATCTCGAGGGCAGAGTCCTTGCCAGTGATTGAGGTGGCGTTGCGCTGATTGGCATCAGTGTCCAGCGTCGCACCGAGCCAAGCGAGACGCTGGATGATCAAATGGCGCACCAGTGCCGAGTTCTCGCCGATACCGGCGGTGAACACGATGCTATCGAGGCCTCCCAACGCCGTTGCCAATGATGTCATTTCGCAGGCGGCGCGATAGCAGAACATCTCGATGGCTTCGCGTGCCTCGGGCGCTGGATGGGCCTCCAATTCTGCCATGTCATTGCTGATGCCGGAGACCCCCAATAGCCCCGATTCCTCATAGAGGAGGTGGCGAAGTTCCGTCGTGCTCATGCCCTTGCCATCCAGCAGGTGCAGCAGTACACCGGGGTCTAGCGAGCCGCAGCGCTGACCCATCATCAATCCTTCCAGTGCAGTGAAGCCCATGCTGGTGGCGACACTCCTGCGCTGCCTCATAGCGCACAGGCTGGCCCCATTGCCAAGATGCGCGACGATGACTCGACCTTCGCTGCGCGTTCCGAGTGGCGTCTCGGGCAGCCGGTCGGCGATGTACTGATATGAGAGACCATGAAAGCCATAGCGCACGATGCCAGACTCGCTGAGGGCTCGGGGTAGGGCGAAGGTCTGCGCCATTGAATCCTGGGTGCGATGAAAGCTGGTATCGAAGCACACGACCTGCGGGAGTCGTGGGACTGCATCGACGAGACACTGGATCGCTACCAGGCTGTGGGGCTGATGATTGGGGGCCAGCGGGATCAGCTCGGCCAGATCGTCAAGCAAGGTCGGGCAGACACGTGCGGGGCCGTGATGCTCGCGGCCGCCATGCACGACGCGATGACCGGCTGCAGTGATGGTCAGGCCATCATCATGGCGCTCCAGCCAGTCGAAAAGCGCCGGTATCAGATCCTCGTGACTGGCCCTCGGATGCAATGGCAGCTGAGCATCCCAATTCGGGGTGGTGCCATCGCGGGTTTGCGCTGTGAACCTGGGATGGCTGCCGATGCCGGAGAGCTTGCCGCGCAATACTGGCTCCTGTACACCCTCCACTGCTGGGAAGAGGGCAAACTTGATGCTGGAGGAGCCTGCGTTCAGCACCAGCGTGACATCTGTCATGAGCGGATTTCCGTCTGGTGGTTTAGATAGCGCTGTGCCAACGCGCAGGAAGCCAGTCGTGACAGCAGGCTGTCTGCGCGACTGGTGAGAATGATCGGGACTCGTGCACCGAGCACGATACCGGCGGCATCGGCTCCTGCAAGATAGATCAGCTGCTTGGCGATCATGTTGGCGGCTTCCAGATCTGGCGCGACCAGGATATCGGCATCCCCCGCGACCTGAGAATGAATGCCCTTCTCGGCAGCGGCCTTGGCCGAGATGGCATTGTCGAACGCCAGAGGACCATCGATCATCCCTCCCTGGATCTGGCCACGGTCCGCCATCTTGCAAAGGGCAGCGGCATCGAGCGTGGAGGTGATGTGAGGATTGATCGTTTCCACCGCCGACAGCAGCGCTACCTTTGGGCAGGTCACGCCAAGTGACTGCATCATGTCGATGGCGTTCTGAACGATATCTCGCTTGTGGGCGAGATCGGGATAGATGTTGATGGCGGCATCCGTTACCAGCAGTGGCTTGGGATAGGTTGGCACATCCAGCGCATAGACATGACTCATGCGGCGCTCGGTGCGCAGGCCAAGCTCTGCATTGACCACTGCTTCCATCAGTTCATCGGTATGCAATGCGCCTTTCATGAGCGCATTGACCTTGCCACTGCGCACCATTGCTACGGCCATTGCGGCCGCTGCGTGGCTATGGGGAGCATCGATGATCTCGATGCCTGTGAGTGATTCGCCGGCCTGGGCGGCAGCGGCGAGAATGCGCGCCTTCGGTCCGATCAGGACAGGCTGGATCAGTCCATGGCGACCCGCTTCCAGCGCACCTCCCAGCGATAGCACATCGCAGGGATGCACGATGGCGGTGGCAATCGCGGCCAGTCCTTCGGTGGCCGCGATCAAGCGCTTGTACTGAGCGCCCTGGACGTGCAGATGCACTTCGGGCAATACCACGCGCGGACGTCTTATGCGCTCGCGTGGCGCGATGACCTTGGCCACACCCTCAATGACCGTCTCACCTTGCTGGTTCGTGCAGCGGCATGCCAGGAGCAGGCGTCCCTTGGGCAGCTTCTCGCTGACCTCCAGACGCACGGCGAGGGTATCGCCCAGACGCACCGGCGCCTTGAAGCTCAGGGTCTGGTCGAGAAAGATGGTGCCCGGCCCCGGCAGTTCGGTTCCCAGCACGGCCGAGATCAAGGCGCCGCCCCACATGCCATGTGCGATGACGCCATGGAACATGTCAGTACTGGCAAATTCCTCATCGACGTGGGCGGGATTGACGTCACCGGACATCACCGCGAAGAGCTGAATATCCTTCGCCTGCAGAGTACGCACCAGCTCGGCGCTATCGCCAACGGCGATATCATCCCAGGTACGATTCTCGATGTACTGCAAGCTGTCGCTGGGGGCTGTGTCGTGAACTGTCTGTCCTTCTCGGGGTGGGACGAGTGGCTCACCGAATCCGAGCAGCCCCTCCTGCATCGGGCCTTTGCGGGGTGGCTCATCTGATGAATCATTCGGACCTTTCTCAGGCGAGCTTGCGCGTGACACGTTGTCGTCATGCTCGGACATGCAGACCTCCATCGATATGGACCGTTTCCCCTGTGACGCGACGGGTCGCGGGGCTTGCGTAAATCACCGCCAAGTTGCCGACATCCTCGATCGTCACCAGAACACCTTCAGGGGCGCGAGTACGAGCATCGTCGATCAGCTCATCGAAATGTGCGATGCCGGACCCGGCTCGTGTCTTGAGTGGGCCCGGTGACAGGGCATTGACACGGATACGACGTGGCCCCAGCTCCACGGCCAACGAGCGTACCGTTCCCTCCAGTGCCGCCTTGACCGGCCCCATGATGTTGTAGTGATCGACTACCTTCTCGCCGCCGTAATAACTCATGGCCAGGATGCTGCCACCTTCGAACATCAATGGTTCGGCCAATCGTGCCATGCGGATCAATGAGTGCACCGAGATATCCATCGCGCGTGAGAAGCCTTGGCGTGAACAGTCCGTTACCCGGCCATGCAGGTCTTCCAGCGGACAATAGGCGATGGAGTGCACCAGAACATCGAGGCGCCCGAAGCGAGTTTCGATCTGAGAAAACACGGTTTCCATCTCGCCTGCGGCCTCGACATCCAGCGGCAACAGCAGCGCTGCACCCACCTCCTTTGCCACAGGCTCCACATAGGCTCTGGCCTTGGCATTCAGATAGGTCATCACGATGTGTGCTCCGGCCGCACGAAACGCCTTCACGCAGCCGGTAGCAATGGAATGCGCATTCGCCACGCCCACCACCAGCACTACCTTGCCTTCAAGCGGCTTGAGAGGGGCGGGAGAGTCAGCTGTACCGGGAGTCTCAGATGAGTCTGGCGATTGGAGCGACATGATTGGCCTCGTTGATCGGATGTGTCGGGTGGCTCAGGTTTGCTTCACGTAGGTGCCGGGTGCATCACAGAGCACGCGATAACGCCCGTGCTCCATGCCCATCGGCGGAGGCGCAACGCGCTGACTTGAGTGCGCCTCGAGCCAGTTGGCAAAGGCCGGCCACCATGAACCGTCCTGCTCGGTGGTATCGGAAAGCCATTCGTTTGGTGCGCGATAGGCGTCAGTAGCCCCTGTCGTGGCGATGCGATAATGGCGTCGAGAGTGGCCGGGTTCCGAGATGATGCCGGCGTTATGGCCACCATTGGCCAGCACGAAGGTCATTTCGCTATCCGCGAACAGATGCAATTTGTAGACCGATTCCCAAGGGGCGACGTGATCATCCTCGGTCCCCACCGCAAAGATGGGCGCGCGGATATCGGAAACGCTGACGGCCTTGCCAGCGACTCGATAGTGGCCTTCGGCCAGGTCGTTGTTCAGATAGAGGCGTCGCAGATACTCGGCATGCATTGTGGCTGGCATGCGCGTGGCATCAGCATTCCAGGTCATGAGATCAAAGGAGTGGCTGGGCTTGCCGAGCAGGTAGTGGTCGACGACGGGTGCCCAGATGAGGTCTCTGGCGCGCAGCAAGGCAAAGGTGCCAGCCATCTGCTCGGAGGAGAGATAGCCCTTGTCGGCCATCATGTCCTCGATCAGCGTGACCTGGGAATCGCTGATGAACAGACGCAGTTCACCGGCTTCGGTGAAATCCGTCTGCGCGGCGAACAGGCTGACGCTGGCAAGGCGTTCATCGCCATCGCGACCCATCGCTGCGGCGGCAATGGAGAGCAGGGTGCCGCCGAGACAATAGCCGACGGCATGCAGGTGTTTGGCGGCTGTGACTGCCTGGATGGCATCGATGGCCTCGAGCACGCCCAGATGGCGATAGTCCTCCAGGCCCATGTCGCGAAGCGTTGCATCGGGGTTGGTCCACGAGACCATGAAGACGCTGTAGCCCTGGTTCACCAGGAAGCGCACCAGCGAATTGTGGGGCGAGAGGTCGAGAATGTAGTACTTCATGATCCAGGCGGGCACGATCAATACCGGCTCCGCCTGGACCGTTTCCGTGGCAGGCGAGTACTGGATCAACTCGATCAGGCGGTTGCGCATCACCACCTTGCCAGGTGTGATCGCCAGTGTCTGGCCAACCTCGACAGGTGGTTGCTGTGCCGATGAGGCAGCGTCATGCAAAGCTGAAGTGGAGGCCGGTGTTGCACTCGCTGCCCGTCCGCGCCGTTCCAGGTCCTCCATCAGATGCTGAGCACCTCGCATCAGGTTTTTGCCACCCTCACTGAGGGTGGTCGTCATCACTTCAGGGTTGGTCTGCGCATAATTCGAGGGTGACAGAGTATCCACCATCAGCCCTGACACGAAGGCCAGCAGGTTCTCGTGCGCCGGCGACATGCCGTGTACACCGGTCACCGCCTGTTGCCACCATTGCCAGTTCTGGGCATGGGCGTTCGCCCACAGTGAGAAGGGGAGCTGCTGCCAGGCGGCATCACGGAAGCGCCGATCGGCAATATGTGGGCCTGCCTGTGCTCTACCTTTTGCCCCGCTTTCCTGAGCCTCGCTTTCTTGAGACTTGCCGCCTTGATCCTTGCCGTCCGGTTGGTCGACAGCCTGTTCCTTTATCCCGAGCGCTTCCTGATAGACGGCCCAGCTCCCCCACAGGGCAGATTCCAGCAACTGCATCTGCTTGCCGGGAGAGATCGCCATGTGTACGGCCCAGTCCATCCAGGCCTCTGTAAGCACCGAGGGGGAAAGGCCCAGGGTGGACCTGGCGACTCCTGCATGCACGATGCGGTCGATTGTGTCGTAAAGCGATGGTGCAAGCGTTGTCTCATCGTCACCCTCGATCGCGTGTGACACGGTGCTGGTCTGTGTCGTGCAAGTGGCTTCTGCGCCACCCTCGCGCTGAGACAGATGATAGCTCGATGCACCGGGCTGGGCTGGCGACTGCATGGCACCTCCTGTTGAGACGCACCTTGACTGGGGGCATCTTGATTTGGGCACACTTCGTGCGAGACGGTGTGCGGTCTGATCCGATCATGCCTGCGTACTGGCGATGGCAGCCTGATCTTCGTCAGTGATCCTGTCTGGTGTTGGCATTAGCGGGTCTTGCGTTCAGTGCTGCTGGCGCCCTTGCCCAGCTCGATGATTTCAGCGGTAATCGTTTCTTGGCGTACCTGCTGCAGTGTGGTCTTGTAGTCGGCAAGTTCTCGCTCTATTTGGCTGGCGGCGGAGGCCATGGCTTGCATGCGCGCCTCGTTCTCGGCGGCGAAGGCGTGCAGTGCCGCCTGGCAGAGTTGGGCATGCACCACATCTTGATAAAGTTGCTCAAGCAGCTGCGCAGGGGGCAATTGCAGCAGAGGACGCTCCCGTGGTCTGGCAGCGGTGTGAGGCGTTGATATGCGCGCGTCCTGGGGACTCCCTGGCGCGAAGCTCTCAAGCTCCAGTGGCAGCAGGCGGCGATGTACCCGCTGTGGTGCCCCCCCTTCCCAGCGGGTATACACCAGCTCCAGGCGCTCAAAATGCCCTTTGCTTAGTTGATCATGGATGACTGTCGTCAGGGTGTCGGCCAGTGCCGGGATGCCAGGCGAGTGGGATGGCATGGGCGCCGACCACAATGGCGTGATCTCGCGTGCGGCCAGTATCGAGAGTCCGCGTGTTCCCACCACCATGAGAGGGGCGGAACCGAGCGCAGTGCCGAGGCTGTCCAGGAGTCGCTCACTGAAGGCGCCGGCAAAACCCTGTTCGGCCAGAAACAGCAACCACCCGGTGCTTGCATCATCACTGGCAGGCTCCTGCTTACGAGTGTCGTGAGTGCAGGTGGCAATATCGTGACCGAATGCTGACACCACTGCTTCGACTATCACCGCGCTGTAGCGATCCACTGCCTGCACCTCGGCGCGGGCGTTGCGAGCACGTGCAGCGGCAATCCCCTTGATCGCGTTCACCACGGAGCCCAATTGGCGAACGCTGTCGATATGGGCGCTGATCTCGGCCATGCGTTCGCTCATTTTTCGGCCTCACTGATTCTGCCCATCAGACTTGTCACCGCTGTCAGCAGACGATCATGCGTCGCGTCGCTGCAAGGTGCATGTGTGTCAGCGCTCAACTCGGCGACTCCCGACGCTGCATCGCGGTCCAGTGCGGCCGGCAGTTCGCGAACGAGGGCGGGAAGGAAGCCGACCGGCAGGTCATCGAAGTGTCCGGCATGCAGTGCCAGCAGCAATGCGACCTCATCCACCAGGCGCAACGGCATATGTTGTGGTTGATGCAGGAGGGCGCGAATACGCTCACCACGCTTGAGTTGGTCGCGGACCCGGCCATCCGGCATGCCGCCGAACCGCGTGAAGACCTCCAGTTCGAGAAACTGGGCATAATCCAGACGCAGGGTGCCCGCGGCCTTGCGCAGCGCGACAGCTTGCGTCTTGCCGCCGACTCGGCTGACGCTCAGACCGACATCAACTGCCGGTTTCTGGCCTTGATGGAAGAGTGCGGCGTCCATCACCACCTGGCCGTCAGTGATCGAGATCAGATTGGTGGGGATATAGGCCGAGAGATTGCCCGAGTCCGTCTCGGCGATGGGCAGGGCGGTCAGGGAGCCACCGCCACATTCGGACGAGAGTCTGGCGGCACGCTCCAACAGGCGTGCATGCAGATAGAAGACATCGCCGGGATAGGCCTCGCGACCTGGCGACTGGCGCGTCAGCAGTGCAATCTCGCGATGGGTCGCGGCGTGTTTGGAGAGGTCGTCGATCACGATCACGGCATGTTGTCCGTTGTCGCGGAAGTACTCCGCCATGGTCATCCCCGCGTAGGGCGCGATCCATTGCAGACCGGGCGCCGTGGCCGAGCCGGCCACCATCACGATACAGCGCGAGAAGTTGCCGTGAGCGGAGAGTGCATCGATCACACGCCTCACGCTGGAGGTCTTCTGGCCTACCGCGACGTACACACACACCATGTCGTTGTCGCGCTGGGCAATCAGGGTGTCGATGGCCAGCGTCGTCTTGCCGGTGGCATGATCGCCAACGATTAATTCGCGCTGACCGCGCCCCAGTGCGAACAAGGTATCGATGGCCAGAATGCCGGTCTGCACGGGTTCGGTGACCAGTTCACGTTCGATGATCGAGGGGGCCGGTCGTTCGATGGGCCAGTGCAGTTCACTCTCGAGGGGCCCAAGGTCATCCAGCGGGCGGCCAAGCGGGTCCACCACGCGGCCCAGCAATACCTCCCCCACCGGTACCTGCACGACGTCTCCGCTGGCATGGACGGCATCGCCAGCTTCGACGGCATTGCCGGCATCGAAGGTGTCAAGCAGTACGCAGCCGATGCGGTCCTCATCGAGTACCTGCACGAACCCCAGCTGGCCACGTGCAAAGTGCAGGACTTCCTCCAGGCCGACATCGGGCAAACCGGAGATGGTGGCGACACCGTCGGCGATCTCCTCGACGCGTCCATGTTGCTCGGCGTGGACTCCCAGAGGGGCATCTTCCAGTGCCTCTTTTGCCGCCAGCAGCCAGCTCGGTGTCTGATCAGATGACATCCTGCATCTCCCTGTCGACGCTTCTGAGGTCGGCACGCCAGCTGTTGTGCAGCACGAAATGCGCGGAACGCAATTCCAGCCCCGCGATCATCTCAGGGTCGCACTCGAAGGCTATCCTTGCCTGTTGGCCCAACGTGTCGGCAATGGCGTCTCTCAATGCGTGCTGCTCATGGAGGGGCAGTGTCGCGACGGAGACCACGTGGATAGGTTCCTGCGTGGTGACCAACGCCTCGCGTTGCGTCGCTGACATCGATGCCAGGGAGTCCAGCAGTCGTGTGCGAAATGCCTCATCAAGACTCTGGCCGTTGAGCTGCTTGAGTAGACGCGTCGCGATATCCACCGCCAATGTAGTGGCGTCTCGCACATCTTGCTGACGTGCCTGATGGCGTTGCTGCGTGATCTGGGACTGCGCTTGCTGCTGCAAGCGTTCTACCTGCTGGTGAGCACTGCTGAGGAGCGCATCGGCGCTGGCGGCGGCTTCACTCAGGCGAGCCTCGCGTATGGAGCCGCACTCCGCCATGAGCTGTGCCCGCGTCTGCTCGACCTCGGCCAGGAGAGCCTCTGCTCTGGTCTGTGTCGCACTGGCAGTCTCCAGCTCGGCTTGGATGGCGGCGCGACGCTGCTCAATGGCATTGACGATCGGTCGCCACAACACTCGTGACAACAGCCAGGTCAGAATCAGGACATTGAGTGCCTGCAGACCGATACCCCACCAGTCGATGGTCATGGCGTCATCCCAGCAAGGGGTTGGCGAACAGCAGCAGCAACGAGATGACCAGACAGTAGATGGCGGTCGTCTCGATCATGGCCAGACCGACGAACAACGTGCGCGAGATGGTGTTGGCAGCCTCGGGCTGGCGAGCGATGGCATCCATTGCCGCGGCGACGGCGCGTCCCTCGGCGAGGGCAGGGCCAATGGCACCGAAGGCCACGGCAAACGCTGCCCCGATGATGCTGGCGAAAGCTATCAGGTCCATTTCGACTCCTTGTCTCTTTAAGCAGTGGTCAATATATGTACTGGTCAACAGCGGTGTGGCGGATCGTACGGGGATTGTTCTGACAGGCCTTTCCGCCATCACTTGAGACAGGTCTTGGAGAAGCCCCCCAACACGATTCCCTGCCACGAGTGTCAATGATTCCTTGCCTGTCCTTCCTCGATGGTCGAGGTGATGAACACCAGCGCCAGAATCGCGAAGATATAGGCCTGTACCAGACCGGTGAGCAAGTCCAGCGCCATCAAGGGGATAGGTACCAGCAGCCCCGCCAGTGAAGCGACGATGCCGATGATGAACACGCCACTCATCACGTTGCCGAACAGGCGCACGAACATCGAGAAGGTGCGGGTCACACTCTCCATCATGTTTAGTGGAATCATCACGGCATTGGGTGCCGCAAACGAGCGCAGGTAGCCACGCACACCATTGCTGCGTATCCCGAACCAGACCACTGACACGAAGACCAGTAGTGCCAGCGCCACATCGGTCTCCATCTGGGCAGTAGGGGGCTCGACCCCTGGCAGCAGCGAAGATCCGTTGGCGACGAGAATGAACAGGAACAGGCTGCCGATGAAGCTGCGGTAGGGGGCCGGTGACGCACCGCTAGTCTCACGAATCTGGAGGTCGAGCACCGAGACCATCAGCTCAAGCGCTGCCTGGCGTTTGTCGGGCAATCGCGTCAGATGGCGCGTCAGCAGATAGCTTCCGATCACCAGAATGGCCATGATGGCCCAGCTGGTCACGATGGCCTGGGTGATCGGCAGGGGGCCGAGGTAAAACAGGGGCTGTGATTCCAGAGGAGAGTTCATGACTGAGTCTCCCGTGGCTTTCCTGGTGGGAGCGTGCCTGATTTGAGCTCGTCAGATCGGAGCTTGTCTGGCCTCAAGCTGCCTTGTCGTAAGCTGTCTGGCCGCAAACTGACAGGCGGTGGCTTGCGCATGTGCCCTGCCTTGGCGATGAGGATGCCGATCAGAGTGACCAGCAAGGCGGTAGCTCCCGCCTGCACGGCCAGCAGCAGACCCAGTGTCATCAAGGTCAGTCGTCCCAGGGTCAGCAGCACGCCGAGCATCGGGTTTGTCTGGCGGACGATCAGCTCTGCCGTCCGTTTCAGCGCATGAAAATAGCCATGTCCCAGCAACAGGCCACCGATCAGACATGCCGGATACAGCACGCTGGCGGGTATCTCACTCAGCCAGTGCGCCAGCAGTTCTCGCAGCACCAGCACCTGGGGCATGTCCGTCATGTCGATCATCGTGCGTTCATCCATTTCCAGGCGGACCAGCCGCCGATCGCCACCCCGGCCATCATCAGGGGAGCACTCCAGAAGATGTCAGTTGCCAGTCGGCCATCGAGCCAGCGACCAAGATAAAGACCAGCCAGCGTAGGCGTGATGATGATCCAGCCCAGCACGCCGATCTGCGCCAGACGGCGGCCGACGGAAAGATCTCCCTCGCGTAGCCAGCGTGAGTGGCGTTCTCGCTTGCGGCGAACGGCATTTAGCAGAGGATCATTGTCACCGTGGGGCGTGGCGTCTCTTGTTGCCCGTGCACTCGGTGCAGGTTTGTGTGGCACTTTCATCGCCACTCTCTCTTGGCTTTGCCACGTCGCGCCACCATCTGGCGCAGGGCATTGAGCTGGAGCCGAAGGCCCTCGACATGCTCGTGCCGCTCATGCTCCCGGTCTTCACGAAAGCGTGTCAGTACCTGGCGATCCAATGTCTCCAGGTCATCGCCAGTCACGGCTTCGCGGGTTGCGATCGTGATGTCACCTTGGCGGAGGGTGAGCACGCCGCCACGTAGCGCACAGAAGTGTTGCTCAGCTCCCAGTCGCCAGCTGATGGCCGAGATGCTGAGTGCCGTCATGAAGTCGCAGTGGCCCTTGAGGATGCCGAAGCTGCCGCTGGGATCCTCGGCGCGCAGACTGTCGATGTCTTGTTCGACGATGATGCTCAGCGGTGTGACGATGGAGAGCTTCATGCGCCACCCCTTGAGCTCGAGGCTTCCTTGCACTGCGCGGCGTCAAGGCTGCCGACCATGTACAGAGAGCTCTCGGCCCAGTCATCGGTCTCACCTGCCAGGATGGCGCGGCAGCCGGCCAAGGTGTCAGCCAGGGGCACGCTGGCGCCGGGAGAGCCGGTGAAGGCTTCGGTGACCATGAATGGCTGGGTCAAGAAGCGCTGCAGACGACGCGCACGGACCACTACCAGGCGATCTGCAGCCCCCAACTCCTCGACGCCCAACAACGAGATGATGTCGGCCAGCTCGCGAAAGCGCGCCAGCGTGCGGCGAACCTCATCGGCGACCTGGTAATGCGTTTCACCTACCACCAGCGGGTCCAGCAACATCGAAGAGGATTCCAGCGGGTCAATCGCGGGGTAGAAGCCTTCCGCCGCCATGTTGCGCGACAGCATGATGACGCAGTCCATATGACTGGAAATCGTCGTCACTGCCGGGTCGGTGAAGTCATCCGCGGGTACGTAGACGGCCTGGATTGCCGTCACGGCCGAGCCTGCGACCGATGCGATACGCTCCTGCAGACTTGCGACTTCACTGGCCAGCGTCGGTTGATAGCCGACGCGTGAAGGCAGTCGCCCCAGCAGACTGGAAACTTCCGCACCGGCTTGCACGAAGCGAAAGACGTTATCCATCAGCAGTAGCACGTTGCGGTGTTGCTGGTCGCGGAAGTATTCCGCCATGGTCAAGGCCGTCAATGGTGCACGCCAGCGGGCGCCGGGCGGCTCGTTCATCTGGCCATAGACCAGCACGCTGCGTTCGAGAACGCCGGAGCTCTTCATTTCGGTGAGCAACTCATGGCCCTCGCGGGAGCGCTCGCCGATACCGGCGAAAACCGAAATACCCTGGTATTTCTCGACCATGGCACGGATCAGCTCCATCACCAGCACCGTCTTGCCAACACCGGCACCGCCGAACATCGCAGCCTTGCCACCCTGGGCCATCGGCGTCAGCAGGTCGATGATCTTGATGCCGGTCTCGAACATCTCGCTGGCCCCTATCTGTGAATCAAGGGCAGGGGCCAGGGCATGGATGGGGCGTCGTGGGGTGTCAGCAGGCAGGACTGGGCCATTGTCACGCGTGTCACCCACGACATTGAGCAACCGACCGAGCACGGCGTCTCCCACGGGGACACTGACCGGACTGCCGGTGGCGTGGACGGCTTGACCGCGTGCCAGCCCGGCGGTGGAGTCAAAGGCCACCGCACGCAGCGTGTCGACACTTAGATGACTGTGTATTTCAAGTATCAGAGTGGGCCGGTCCGCACGCTCGATGAACAACGCCGTCTTGAGCGCCGGTAGTTCAGATGTGAGGAAGGTGACATCCACCACAGCCCCGCGTACGGCAATGACCTTGCCCATGGCAACGGAGCCTGAGCCTGCCTCAGCGAGTGTATGCAGATCTTTATCATGCGCCGACGAAGGAGCTGAGTCAGGCGTCGGAGCTGCAGAGATCGAGGCTTCAGAGGTCGAGGCGACAGAAGCCGATGGCGTAGAAGTCGCTGGGGAGACTGATGAAGATGAAAAGATAGAGGCAGGAAAGACGTTGGACGAAGAGGAGGTCGTGGCAGAGTCGACCGCAATATTGGAGGAATAGACGTTCATGTCGACCTGGCCTCCCTTGTCACGGCTGCGCTACTTGATACTTTCTGTTCTATCACCTAATTCGGGCACGATCAGCTTCATTGGTCGAATCCGATGCTCGTCTTGTGTTTCTCTTGATGTACGTCAATAAAGGCGGATGTGCGGCGAAATATAGATGGCAAGCCTGAGCATGCCGAGTGGAAAATACGTGGATGCTGTCACGCAATATGGCGGGCCTGATCGATCACCACCATGGCGATTGATCGGTTGGCTGGGCCTGCGGCAAAGCGTCATCGTGCACGATAGCCTGGTGTTTTCTATGCTCTTTGGGTCAGCTGGTAGAAAGATGACTGCCATGATCGATGGAGTTTGGTGGTATGCCTTGTCGTCACGGGCCTGACCGTGATATCGCTGCGACTGTGCGTCCCACAACGGGATGAACAGAGTACAACCCCTGGAGTCCTGAGGAGTCGCCCATGGAACTGGATCCCGTGATCCTGTCACGCATACAGTTCGGATTTGTCGTGTCATTTCATGCCGTCTTTCCGGTGTTTACCATCGGCCTGGCATCCTATGTGGCCTTGTTGCATGGCCTTTTCTACAAGACAGGCAATGCCGCCTGGGAGCGCCTTGCAGCGTTCTGGGTGAAGGTATTCGCCGTGGTCTTCGCGATGGGCGTGGTCTCCGGCATCGTGATGGCCTTCCAGTTCGGCACCAACTGGAGCAACTTCAGTTATGCCACCTCCAACTTCATCGGCCCGATGCTCAGCTATGAGGTGGTGACTGCCTTCTTCCTCGAAGCCGGCTTCCTCGGCGTACTGCTGTTCGGGCGTGGCAAGGTGCCGGAAGGCGTCCACCTGTTCGCGGCACTGATGGTGTCATTGGGCACCTTCATCTCCTCCTTCTGGATTCTGTCCTCCAACAGCTGGATGCAGACACCGGCGGGCGTCGACTTCATTGATGGCCACTTCTTCGTGAATGACTGGAGTGCGGCCATCTTCAATGCCTCCTTCCCGTATCGCTTCACGCATATGGCGATCGCCTCGTTCTTGACCGGCGGCTTCGTGGTGGCCGGGGTGAGCGCCTGGTATCTGCTGATCGGACGTGATGTCGAGGCCAACAAGCGCGCGCTGTCCATGTGCATGTGGCTACTGCTGGTGCTGGCGCCGGCGCAGGCGGTGGTGGGTGACATGCACGGCATCAACACGCTGGAGCATCAGCCGACCAAGGTCGCGGCGATGGAAGGCAACTGGGAAACCCAGTCGGGCGCGCCCTTGCTGCTGTTCGCCTGGCCGGACAAGGAGGCCCAGATGAACCACTTCGAGATCGCGATCCCGAAGCTGGCCAGCCTGATCCTGACCCATGACCCCGATGGCGTGGTGCCGGGCCTCAAGGAGGTCGAGCCCGACATGCAGCCGCCGGTGTGGTTCGTGTTCTGGTCGTTCCGCGTGATGGTGGCGGTGGGGCTGGTGATGATCGCGGTGGCGTTCATCGGCCTGTTCCTGCGTCGCGATGGCAAGCTCTACCGCTCGCGCCCCTTCCTGCAGACGCTGCGTCTGATGTCGATCGCGCCATTCTTCGCCGTGCTGGCCGGGTGGTTCGTCACCGAGGCCGGACGCTCTCCGTGGCTGGTCTACGAGATGATGACCCAGCAGGAGGCCGTCACGCCGTCACTGACCGGCTGGATGGTGCTTGCCACGCTGATCGGCTACTTCCTGGTCTATCTGGTGGTCTTCGTGACCGGTAGCTACTACCTGACGCGCGTCATCCGTGGCGGCATGCAGCCCGAGCTGCCGCATGACGATGTCGAAACCGCGATGCGCCCGCTGTCCGCCGCGCACGAGAGTCTCGATGATGATGCCAGCCGTACGGTAAGGAGTTGAGCACATGGAACTGATCAATCTGACCATGATCTGGGCGCTGATCATCGGCTTCGGCATCATGATGTACATCCTGATGGATGGCTTCGATCTCGGGGTCGGCATCCTCTATCCCTTCGCCCCGGATGAACACGCCCGTGACGTGATGATGAATTCGGTCGCGCCGGTCTGGGACGGCAATGAAACCTGGCTGGTGCTGGGCGGGGCCGGCTTGCTGGCGGCGTTTCCGGCGGTGTACTCCATTCTGCTGCCGGCGCTGTATCTGGGGGTCTTCCTGATGCTGGCCGGCTTGATCTTCCGCGGGATTGCGTTTGAATTCCGCTTCAAGTCCACGCGCAATCGGCATTGGTGGAACGTCGCCTTCAGTGGCGGTTCCTACGTGGCGACCTTCTGTCAGGGCGTGGTGGTCGGGACCTATATCCAGGGCTTTGCCACCGAAGGCCATGTCTATGTCGGCGGCGCCTTTGACTGGCTGACCCCCTTCACGGTGATCACCGGGCTCGCGCTGGTGGCGGGCTACGCTCTGCTGGGGGCCACCTGGACCATTCTGAAGAGTGAAGGCGAGGTTCAGGCATGGGCCTATCGCATCACGCCCAAGTTGCTGATTGCCGTGCTGGTCGGCTTCGGGGTCATCAGCCTCTACACGCCGTTCGTCGATGAATACGTGCGGGAGCGCTGGTTCAATCATATCGGCATGTTCTGGGTCTTCCCGGTGCTGGCGCTGTGCTGTGCGGCCTTCATCTGGCGTGCCGTCAGCAAGCGTTTGGAGGGCCAGCCGTTCGTCGCGACTCTGGGACTGTTCCTGTTCACCTATCTGGGGCTGATCTTCAGCAAGTGGCCGTATCTGGTGCCGCCGGACATCACCATCTGGGATGCGGCGTCAGACCCGGGCGCGCAGCTGTTCCTGCTGATCGGCGTATTGTTCGTGATTCCCATCGTGCTGGGCTATACCGCCTGGAGCTACTGGGTCTTCCGCGGCAAGGTGCAGGACGGTGGCTATCACTGACCTCACGCAGGGGGCAGCGCAGGAGGCCCCGACCAGCGCCGCTGGCAATGACACGGCGCGCGCCAGCGTCAGCGACGACAGTGTCACTGGCAAGGAGCGCGACAAGGCCAGACGCAAGGCTGCCGGCAAGTGGCTCAGCCAACAGGCGACGCGCGAGCGTCGCCTGTTGGCTATGGCGGCGCTGTGCGGCGCATTGGCGGGGCTGGCAACGGTTGCGCAACTGGTACTGCTGGCCTGGCTGGTCACTCAGGTAATCGAACAGCCCGCGGCGTTGGCTCGCCTGTGGTGGCCGTTCGGCGGCCTGGTGGCGCTGCTGGCGGTGCGTGCCTTGCTGAGTGCCGCGCAGGAGCTATGTGCCCAAAAAGCCAGTCAGCGCCTGCGCCAGCGGGTGCGTCGAGATGTAATGGATCACCTGCAGGCATTAGGCCCGGTGCGCGCCGCGCAGTTTCATGGCGCCGATGTGGCCCAGCGCTGGGTCGAGCAGGTCGAGGCGTTGGAAGGCTACTTCGCGCGTTTCTACGTCCAGCTGCGCCTGGTGCTGATCAGCCCGCTGGTGATTCTGGCCATCGTGGTCAGTCAGGACTGGCTGGCGGCGATTCTGCTCGCGCTGACCGCGCCGCTGATTCCGCTGTTCATGGCGCTGGTCGGCATGGGGGCCGAGTCGCTCAATCGCGAGCAGTTCGTCGCGGTCGCGCGCCTGTCGCGCCACTTCGTCGATCGCGTACGCGGGATCACCACGCTGCGCCTGTTCGGCTTGGGCGAGCAGGCCACGCGCGAGGTCACGCTGGTCGCCGATGATTATCGCCGCCGCAGTCTGCGCACGCTGCGCCTCGCCTTCCTCTCATCAGCGGTACTGGAGTTCTTCTCGTCGGTGTCGATCGCGGTGGTCGCGATCTATATCGGCTTCGGCCTGCTGGGCGACATTCCCTTCGGGCCCGCCCAGTCGCTGACCCTGTTCAGCGGCCTGCTGATCCTGCTGCTGGCGCCGGAGTTCTTCCAGCCGCTGCGCACCCTGTCACAGCACTATCATGATCGCGCCTCGGCCTTGGCCGCCGCGGACTCGCTGCTGGAGCTGCTCGACACGCCCATTGCGCCGGCGCGTCAGGCCTCCACGATGGCGTCGGCCAGTATGTCGCTGCCTGGCGATGTGATGTTGCAGCTGGAGGCCGTCACGCTGACGCATCCCGGACGGGGCAGGGTGCTTGGCCCGCTGGATCTCACCTTGAAGACCCTCGAGGTGCTGGTGATCAGCGGCCCGTCCGGGGCCGGCAAGTCATCGCTGTTGCAACTGATGGCGGGATTCGTGGCACCCGATGAAGGCCGCTGTCGTCGCCATGCGGCCATACGCCTTGCCTGGATGGATCAACGGCCGCTGCTGATGCAGGGCAGTCTGGCCGACAACCTGCGCATCACCGCGCCAGACGCCAGTGACGATGACATCGCGCAGGCGCTGACGCGTGCCGGCCTTACCGAGGTGCTGGCCGCATTGCCGCAGGGCATCGCCAGCCCGTTGGGCGAAGGCGGGCGTGGGCTGTCCGGCGGCCAGGCTCAGCGTCTGGCGCTGGCGCGGGTCTTCTTGAGCGATGCGCCGCTGGTGTTGCTCGACGAGCCGACCGCCAGTCTGGACGCCGAGACCGAACAGCGCCTGATCGCCGGCTTCCAGGCGTTGGCCGAAGAAGGCCGTACGCTTGTCATCGCCACCCACCATCCGGCCTTGAGGGCCATGGCGACGCGTCAGCTGTGCCTGACCCGCGATGGGGTCGTTGGCACCATTGGAGAGACACAGGATGCTGGGGAGGGCACATCATGATCGAACCCGCTCGCACTCTCGGCCCTGGCTCCACTCCCTCGACGCGCGAGGCACTGGCCACGCTGGCGCCCTGGTGGCGGGTGCATGAGCGCTACCGTCGTCGCTTGCTGCTGGGCGTGGTGCTGATGACAATGACCGCGCTGTCGGCACTCGGGCTGCTGGCGGTCTCGGGGTGGTTCATCACGGCGTCGGCCCTGACGGGGGCTGCGCTGGCTGCCGGTGCCGTCGCCGTGCTGGATGTCTACACGCCGGGCAGCGCGATTCGCCTGTTTGCCGTCTCGCGCACCGTCTCGCGCTATCTGGAGCGTCTCTACAATCACGACACCATCCTGCGACTGCTGGCCAGCCTGCGCGGCAGTGCCTTTGCCTCGCTGGTCAGCATGGACCCCGCACGGCTGGCAGCCCGGCGCTCCAGTGACTGGCTCAATCGTCTGACCGCGGATATTGACACCCTCGATGCGCTCTATCTGCGTCTGGCGGCGCCTCCGGTGATGGCCTTGCTGCTGATTGTGGCGCTGCTTGGCATCACGCTGGTGTGGCTACCGGGCGCGACGCCGTGGCTGGCGCTCTTGCTGTTGACTGGCTGGGCGTGGCTGACACTCGGGCAGGCACGCTGGGGGCTGGTGGCCAGCCGTCGGCGTGTGACCACTCTCGAGGCATTGCGCTCCAGCCTGATGGAGGCGCTGCGCGGGCATGCCGAACTCGAGGCCTACGCGGCGCTTGGCCATGTGCGTGAGCAGCTGGAGGCGGTGGAGGCGCGTCTGCTGGCGGACCAATGGCGGCTGGCGGTCATCAGTGCCGTCGGCAATGCGCTGGCCGTGCTGGTGATCGGACTCGCCTGGTTGCTGTTGCTAGCGATGGGCATGCTCGCCCTGCGCGATGGCCAGCTCAGCGGCCCGATGCTGGTGATGCTGCCGCTCGCGGCGATGGCGCTGGGTGAGGGGCTGGCGGGGCTGCCGGCGGCCTTCAGCCAGGCCGGGGCGACGCTTGGCGCCGCGGAGCGCCTCAACGATATCGAGCACGCCGCGGGGGTCGTGCACGGTGATGCTCGCCTGTCAGCGGGGCCGATCAGCGTCTCGCTGGAGCAGGTCAGCTATCGCTATCCGGGCGCCTTGTTTGAGGCATTTTCAAACGTCTCGCTCACTGTCGAAGCCGGTGCGCAGGTCGCGATCTGTGGCGCCTCCGGCGCTGGCAAGTCGACGCTGGCGGCGCTGCTGACCGGGCAGACCAGCCTAGCCTCCCGCGGCCTGCAGAGCAGATGTAATGAACAGCAGGGCGGGGGTACTGAAGAGCAGGGCGGGCGGGTGTTACTCAATGGCCGTGAGGTGCATCACTACGCGCCTCTGGCGATTGCCGAGGGCGTCGGCTGCCTCACCCAGCAGGTCGATCTGTTCGATGCCAGTCTGGCTGACAACCTGCGACTGGGGGCAGCCGACGCCGATGATGCCGCGCTGTGGCGGGTGCTGGCCGCGGTGGATCTCGCCGACTGGGTCGCGAGTCTGCCGCAGGGGCTGGCGACACGCGTTGGTGAGGGCGGTCGTCAGGTGTCGGGTGGCCAGGCCCGGCGCATCAGTCTGGCGCGCCTGGCGTTGACCAACCCCGGCCTCGTGCTGCTGGATGAGCCTTTCTCGGGGCTGGATGCCACGACAGCGCAACGCGTCGCGCAGGGTCTCGCTGACTGGCTGGCGGGCAGGACGGTGATCTATCTACTGCATGAGCATGATTTCGCGGCGCCACGCCCCGGCACCGAGGCCGTGACCCGTGTCTGCTGGCTGGATCGCTGAGCATCCATCGGGATCAAATCATGGCAGGGGGAAACGGAAAAAGCCTCCCGGGCAGGGTGCCCGGGAGGCTTTCTTGTCACTGGACCCGTCGATCAGGTTCAGTCAGTTGGGCTCAGTCCATCAGTCCCAGTCGGGGGCGATGTCCGGGTTGGCGATACGCTCGCCGCGGTCCAGCTCGGCGATCTTGGCCATGTCCTCGCCGGTCAGTGTCAGCGAGAAGGCCTCGAAGTTGCTGCGGATGTTCTTCGGCTTGGTGGAGGACGGGAAGGTCACGATATCCTGCATCTTCAGCCACGCCAGAGCGATCTGCGCCGGGCTGACACCATGGCGGTCCGCGATGATCTTGAGCGTCTCGTCATCCATCACCTTGCCGACGGCCAGCGGCATGAAGGCGCTGACCTCGAGCCCCAGCTCCTGACACTTGTCGAGTACCTTTCGGTTCTGCAGGAAGGGATGCACTTCGACCTGATTGGTCAGCAGCTCATCACGCCCCAGAATGCCGACGGCGCGTTCCATCTGCTCGCAGGTGAAGTTGGAGATGCCGATATGGCGTGTCTTCTCCTCGGCCTTCATCTTGGCGAGCGCCGGCAGGTAGTCCTCCATTGCGACTTCGTCATTGGGTGACGGCCAGTGGATCAACAGCAGGTCGACGTAGTCCATCTGGAGCTTTTCGAGGCTTTCCTCGACGCTCTTCTCAAGATCACCGGGCTGGAGGCGGTCGTACCAGATCTTGGTGGTGACGAACAGCTCGCTGCGCGGGATGCCGCTGTCGGCGAGCACCTGTCCCACTTCGGCTTCGTTGCCGTAGAACTGGGCGGTATCGAAATGACGATAACCGGCGTCCAGCGCCGCCTTCATGCTCTCACGCAGGGTATCGCCTTCCAGACGGAAGGTGCCAAAGCCGGGATTCGGTAGGGTAGTCGACATGCGGTAACTCCTGTTGACGTTCTCGCCGGGTGCGGCGGGGACGTTTCCATGTGTTGTGTCGTGTTTACTGGGGCTGTGAAACTGGCGCGACAATGGCGTGCCTACGCATCAGTCATGTGCCGGTTGCGCAACAATCCTGCGCCGCCCTCCATGCGCCTCATTCGTTGGCCGTGATCACGAATTTCAGGGCGCGACGCTCACCACTCTTCAGTTCGGCGAGGCAGGCCGGCAGCGCCGTGAACGGCTCGATGCAGGGCGCCGGCTGGTTCATGGAGCCATCGGCGATCGCTTCGAGCAGACCTTCCCCCGCCTCGACCAGGCGTGCCCAGTCCTCGTCGTCACCCGCCCAGTGCAGCGCACCCAGTGCAACTTCGTGCTGCGAGATGGCGCGATCGAAGGCCGGCGCGGCCGCCTGCTCCAGGCGGTCCTGAATGCAGACGATGTGGCCATTGGCCCCCAGATGACGGGTCATCTTGTGGGCGTGATCACCATTGACGGTATCGATCACGGCGAAGACCGGCGCGTCCAGCTGCTTGGCGTCCGCAAGCGTCTCGTCGGCGCCCAGCGCCTTGAGGTCCGCGTGGCGCTTCTCGGAGGCAACGCCAATGACGTGGAAGTTGCGCTGTCTGGCCAGCTGGATCAACCAGCGGCCCACGCTGCCGGAGGCGCCGGTGATCAGCAGGCGTCGCCCGGCCTTGACGGGCAGCTTGTCGATCGCAAGCCAGGCGGTCAGTGCCGGGCACGGGAAGGCGGCGGCGTCATTGAAGCCCAGGGTGACGGGCAGGCGCATCACGGCGCGCGCCGGGACACGCAGGCGTTTGCTGAAGGTGCCCGGCCCCGCCAGGGTGGTGTGGACCGCGATGCGATCGCCCGGCGATACGTGGCGGACATTGGCACCGCAGGCAATCACCTCGCCGGAGGCATCGACGCCGGGAATCTGGCCGGCTTGCCACAACTCGCTGTCCATCGCCATGAACTTCCAGTCGACGGGATTGAGGCCGATGGCACGCGTGGCGACCAGTACCTCGTCGTCTCCCGGCGCGCCGATGTCCACCTCTGACTGCTCGAGCGTCTCAGGCTCGCCCGGGCCTTGCCATACCCAGGCGGGTGCCCGAGTGGCGCTGTGACTGATGTCTTGTGTGGTGGTCTCTGTGGAATTTGACATGGGATCTCCTTGCAGCGTGAACGATGAATCCTTTCCGCCATGGCGAGGGCAGGCCGCGCGACCCGCCCGGCTTGCCAGTGCGCTCAGTCAGCCGGGCAGATCAGTGCAACCCTTGCGCCCTCATGAGAAGTGCGGCAGCACCTCACGCCCCAGTTCCTCGAGGGTTTCCGTGAGCGGGCGGCGATTGCGACGCAGGTGGAAGCCGATGTGATTCACCCCGGCATCCTGCATGGCCGACAGTTCTTCCATGAGGGCAAGGCGGCCACTCGACAACCCGAAGCGATGACGACGCACCGGGGCGTGCGGATCTTCTTCCAGATTGAGGTGGATGAAACTGACGTAGGGCTTGTCGCCGGCGACCTGACGCCAGAGGGCCACGCGACGGATGTGGTCCTCCGGCGTGCCCGGGTAGGCCAGCCAGCCGTCCATCTCGCGACCGATCCACTCGGGGGTCTGCTGGGAGAGCCCGGCACTCAACAGCGGCGCACGCGTCGCGGCAGGCAGGATGGCCTGACCTTCGCTCAGGGCGTCGTCCGCCTGGCCCTTGATGACATCCACCGCATGACGGAAGGCGGCACCACGGGTCGCGAACTCTTCGCCGAACAGCGGGTATTCCGCCGGTCGGTCGCCACTGGCGACGCCCAGCAGCAGGCGGTCTTCGCTCAGGGCCTGCACGCTGGCGGCGGCCTTTCTCACCAGCCACGGCTGGCGCAGTGGCAGCACCGCGGCGGCAGTGCCCAGCAGCAGGTTGTCGGTGTGACTGGCCAGATAGCCCAGGTAGGTGAACAGCTCGAAGACCTGACCGGCATCGCCGAAGGCGGGGTCGAACAGCGGCACGTCACGCAGCCAGGCGGCGCGGAAGCCGAGCCTGTCGACCTGACCGATCAGCTCGGCATGGGCGCGCATGTCAGGCACGCCGAAGGGCGTGGAGGGGGCTCTGTCAGTGCGGACCCAGTCATTGTCGAGGGGCAGTTCGACGCCCAGGGTCAGGGGGCCTTGGGTGAGGCGATCCAGCGGACGGGACGGGGAGATCATGGTGGACTCCTTCAGCAAGCAGGTGGGTAGACGACGGTGCCCCGAGCCAGCAGGCTGAGCTGTCGGAATCGGGGGCACGTCGTGATGGCGGGAGGCTTCGCGGCGGATCAGGCGGTCGCGATGGAAGAGGCGTGACGCTTGTCGAGGCGACCGGCCAGCAGGGTCAGCAGCAGGGCGGCGGTGACGATCAGCGCGCCGATCCAGGCGGTGTCGGTCAGTGCCATCCCGGAGACCACCTGGCCACCGACGATGGAGCCCAGTGCGATGCCGATGTTGAAGGCGGCGATGTTGAGGCCGGAGGCCACATCAACGGCCTGCGGCACGAAGCGTTCGGCCTGCTGCACGACGTAGACTTGCAGGCCCGGCACGTTGCCGAAGGCGAAGGCACCCCAGATCAGGATGGTGATCACGGCGGTGATCGGGTTGGCGGCAGTGAAGGTCAGCACGCCGAGGATGACGATCAGGCCACCGAAGATCAGGGTCAGGGCGCGGATCGGGCCCATGCGGTCAGCCAGCTTGCCGCCCTGGATGTTGCCGATGGCGACCGAGATACCGTAGACCAGCATGATCAGACTGATGGCGCCTTCATTGAAGCCACTGACGTCCTGCAGCAGCGGGGCCAGATAGGTGAAGGCCGTGAAGGTGCCGCCGTAGCCGAGAATGGTGATCAGGTAGACCAGCAGCAGGCGCGGATGGGTCAGAACCTTGAGCTGTTGGGCGAAGGTGGCCGGTACGCTCTTCTTGAGATTGTTGGGCACCAGGATGGCGCTGCCGATCAATGCCAGCAGACCGAGGACCGAGACCACGAGGAAGGTGGCGCGCCAGCCAAAGTGCTGACCGATCCAGGTGCCCAGCGGCACGCCGGTGACCAGTGCCACGGTCAGGCCGGTGAACATGATGGCGATCGCACTGGCTTCCTTGTCCTTGCTCACCAGGCTTGTCGCGATGGTGGAGCCGATGGAGAAGAAGACCCCGTGGGCCAGGCCAGTCAGGATGCGCGCCGTGATCAGCGAGCTGTAGCTGGGTGCCTGCCAGGCCAGCAGGTTGCCGGCGATGAACAGTGCCATCAGGGCCAGCAGTACCAGCTTGCGATTGAAGCGGCCGGTCATGGCGGTCAGCACGGGGGCGCCGATGGCGACACCGACGGCATACAGGCTGACCAGCAGGCCAGCGGAAGGCAGAGAGACGCTCAGGTCCTGAGCGATGGTGGGTACCAGTCCGACGATCACGAACTCGGTGGTCCCGATGGCAAAGGCGCTCAATGTCAGCGCCAGCAGGGCAAGGGGCATGCAGTTCTCCATCAGCAATGGGTGGGTCTTGGATGCTGTGCAGTCTGCCGTGAGTTACCTTTGTGATAAACGCACGAAATGATGAAAGACTTTTGCAGTTTTCGTAAAAATGTCCGGCGACGGCGTCATTTCTCCCATCCTTGCAGCGCCTTTCCCTGTCCCTGTCAGCTTGTATCGTCGCCGCGATCTCACGCCAGATGGCGCCACAGGGTGACTCAACAGCGTGATTCAACAGCGTGATTCAACAGGGGGACTCGACAGGGCGACTCAACAGCGGGATTCACCAGGGTGACTCCACAGGGCAGGGCGCAGCGGCTACACTGCGCGCCGAGAATTTTCATTCACTCCCTGTTCACATCGGAGATCGTCTTGGCCGCGCCTGACACCCCGTCTTCCTCTCAGCCTGATGCCCGGGCTGTAGAGACTCCCTGTTCCTTGCCGCGCCTCGTCGTGCCCTCGACCTGGCGGGGCTGGTGCCTGCTGGTGATCTTCCTGCTGCTGGTCGTGATGGGTATCTGGCCGGTGATCGGCTGGATCAATCAGCAGACCCTGTTGTGGGGCATGCCGTCATTGATCATCTGGAGTTACCTGATCATCTTCGCCTGCAGTGGCGCGATGTTGCTGGGCAATTGCCTGTTGCGCCGCCGCCACGGCGCAGACCCGCTGTCAAAAGCGTCCGCTGGCGAAAGAGACGGAGGCACCGCGTGATCGATCCGAATGCCTTTTCGTCCGTGCATGACAGCGTGCCCTTGCTGGTCACCCTGGGGTATGTCGTCCTCGCCATGGCCATCGGTCTCGGCGCGCGGGGTGGCCGACGCATGGACACGCTGGAGCAGTGGGGGGTCGCCGGACGCTCGATGGGGCCCGTGACGCTCTATCTGTTGATCGCCGCCGGCAGCGTCAGTGCCTACACCTTCATGGGCGCGCCGGGCTGGGCCTACAGCAAGGGCGTGCCGGTGTTCTATGTCGCCATCTATCTGGCCTATCTGGCGCTGGTGGCCTGGTACTTCGGCCCCAAGGTGTGGAAGTTCGGCGAGCAGTTCGGGCATGTCACCCAGGCAAGCGCGATCGCGGACCGCTATCAGAGCCCTCTGCTGGGCGCGCTGTCGGCGCTGGTGATGTCGATTGCCTCCATCGCCTATGCGGTCCTGCAGACCATCGGCTCGGCCTACATCCTGCTGGTGATGAGCGGCGGGCGCATTCCGCTCTGGGCTGGCGTGTTGCTGGTGCTCAGCGCGATTGCCGTCTATCTGTTCGTCAGCGGCCAGCGCGCCATCGGGCGCACCAATGCCTTCCAGGGCGTGTTGATGCTGGTCGTTGCCTGGGCAATCGGCCTGTGGGCGGCCTATCTCTCCACCGGCGAATGGGGCTTCAGTGGCGTGTTCACGCGTCTTGAGGCCAGCCATCCGGAGTATCTGCGTCTGCCCGGCGCCGGCGGCGACATGAGCTTCAGCTTCTGGACCACCTCGATCATCGTCTCGATGCTGTCCTTCATGCCGCCGGTATGGACCCAATGGATGAGCGCCGCCTCCGCCGGCACCATCCGCCGCAGTGCCAGCTGGCTGCCGACCTACTATGTGGTGATCCTGCCGCTGGTGGTGGTCGGCTTCATTGGTATCTACAGCCTGCCGGAGCTTGCGCGCGCCGACACCGTGGTGCTCGAATACGCGATGGCCAACATGCCGGTCTGGCTGGTGGGCCTGTTGGGCGCGGGCACGCTGGCGGCCTCGATGTCCTCCAGCGAGCCCTTCATTCACTCGGTAGCCCTGAGCCTGAGTCGTGATGTGCTGCAGCCGGGCCTGAAGCTTGATGACCAACGCGCTGGCAAGCTGGCGCGCTGGCTGATCTTCCCGGTGATGTTTCTGATCGTGGCACCCCTGGCGATCTGGGAGCCGGGCAATCTGGTGATGATTCTCTTGATCGGGCTGGGCTTTGCCTCTCAGGTATTGCCGGCATTTCTGGGCATGTTCTTCTGGCCACGTGCCTCGGCGGCAGGTGTCATCAGCGGCATCAGTGCCGGCTTCGTGGTCACGGTGCTGTTTACCGTCGTGTGGCCACATCCGCTAGGCTTGCATGCCGGTTTCTGGGGACTGATGCTCAACCTGCCGGTCTTCGTGCTGGTGTCGCTACTGACACGGCCGGTGGATGAGGCAGTGGCGTTGCGCTTCTTCCGCATCGCCGCTCCCTGGAGTCTCAAGCGCTGAGATTGCGCAGGGAATATCGTGAGCGGAGGGATGTCGAGGGGCACTCCGCTCTGGTAGTCGAGCGCTGGGCTCGATCAAGAAGTTGTATTAAACTTGGACAGGCATTTCACAAGGTTGTGAACGATTGTCACGTTTGCGCCCGATCGCTTATTGATCCGTGTCGCCTTGTATAGAGTGAGATCATTGATTGGCTGTCCTCAAGGGAGGGGACGTGAATGAATGATCTGATGGTGCAGGTGGACAGACAGATACAGCGTGAGGGCGGTCTGGGAGTGCATTTCCCGGCCGAGATAGAAGCGCGCTTCGAGCACGATATCCATGTCGCGCGCAGTCACAAGCTCGCCTGCATGGGCGCGGTGGCGATCAGTATCTATGTGCTGTTTCTGCTCAATGACTGGCGCTTTCGCCCAGACCACATGCTGGAGGCCATCGTCATTCGCGTCGGGGTCATGACGCCCATCGCCTTGATCTGCATCTACCTGCTCAAGCGGGGTGTCTCGCCGGTATTGCGTGAGATGTTGATGACTGCGCTGGTGTGCTTCGCGATGATCTTCACCGCCCTGTTGATCCAGTTGTCAGTCTCGCCACATTCCTTCCTCGATCTGTTCGCACTTGGCCTTATCGTGCTGGTGGGCAATGTCCTGTTTCAGCTGCGCTTCTGGTATGCCCTGTGCTCTTCGGCCTTCCATTTCGGCGTGATGCTGTATCTGGTCAATGCCCATCCTGCGCCCTATGCCTCGGCGGGTTTCATGGCGTTGATGGTGTTTTTGTCCATCACGCTGTTTTCGATCATTTCCAATCTGCGCAGCGAAAAGGCCGAGCGCCTTTCCTACCTGCTGTTGCTGCGTGAGCAGCTCAGGGTCGAGGAGTTCACCGAGAAGAATGAAGAGTTCCGACGCCTGGCCTCGATCGACCCATTGACCGAAGTCTATAACCGGCGTCACTTCGACAGTCTCGTGAGTTCGCTGCTCGGAAAGCAGGTTGACAGCCGTCTTCAATACGGCGTGGCCATGATCGATGTCGACCATTTCAAGTCCTACAACGACCACTATGGTCACGTGAAAGGGGACCTATGTCTCAAGCGTATCGCGACGGCCATCTTCGAAAGTGTGCACCCTGATGTCGATATCGTGGCGCGCTTCGGGGGAGAAGAGTTTGTGGTGCTGCTGCCATCCAGTTCATCGCAACAAGCATTAGCGCGCGCAGAAGAGATTCGCCGCCATGTTCGCGACCTGGCGCTACCGCATGCGGGAAGTTCACGCCATGGTATTGTCACCATCAGTATCGGGGTCTCTGCTGCAGGCACCGGCCAGGGTTGCAGCTTCGAGACCATTCTCAAGCAGGCGGATGAGGCGCTTTATCGCGCCAAGGCCTCGGGACGAGATCGCTGCGAGCTGTTTGCTCAGCAGGATCCGCAAGCGCTGGGCCGAGCCTTCGCCGGCTAGCGTCGCTTAGGCCGTTCTCGGGTTTCAACCCCGTGCCACTTACCTCAAGTGCCTGACACGGGTAAGGTTGAGGTAAATGGCCGCAAGTTGATGAAATTTGCTACATGTCTGAACCGCCACCCGAACCAGTTGAATCCTCTGAACTGTCAGCACGGTCTGAATTGTCAAAACCGTCTGAACACTCTGAACGGCCCTCGCAATCCCGCATGCTTCCTCTAGCGACGGCGCCGGAGCCTCTCTCTGCGCCGTATCCGCGCCCGGATTCACCGCCGCTGCTGGCGCCGGGGGCCGCCGAGCACACGCTGAATGTCTGGTTGGTGCCGCGCTTCTCGATGTTGACGTTGTTCTGCCTGCTGGAACCGCTACGGGTCGCCAATCGCTTTGGACGGCCGCTGTTCGCCTGGCGCCTGTTGTCCAGTGATGGCGAGGCTGTCGTGGCCAGCAATGGCGTGCGCATCGACGTCGATGGCGCCTTGTCGTCTCTAGTCGATGAGCCGTCGTCGGGTGGCCAGAGTGGGGCGCAAACGCGCCTGATGGTGGTGTCATCCTACGGACCGGAAGTCAGCGTCGGCAGCCTGGCGCGTGGCGTGATTCGTCATCTGGCAGCCCATGGCGCCTGGCTGGGAGGCTTGGATACCGCCCCCTTCATTCTGGCGCGCGCCGGGGTGCTCGCCGGTCATCGGGTCGCCCTGCACTGGGAGAGCGTGCCGGCCTTTCGCGAGGAATTTCCTCAACTCGAGATCAGTCAGGCCGACTATGAATGGCAGGGCGAGCGGCTGACGGGCTCTGGCGGCGCGGCCAGTATCGACATGATGCTGGCGTGGATCGAGTTTCTGTACGGGCCGTCGCTGGCGGACGCCGTCGGGCGGCAGCTGGTGCATCAGCGCGGGCATCTGGCGTCGCCTGCTGCTGTCAGTACTCGAGACGATTCGCTGCCACGCAGTGTGGTCAAGGCGCTGGCCGTGATGGAGGCCAATCTTGCCCAGGTGCTGACGATCCCCGACATCTGCCGTCTGGTCGGCCAATCCCAGCGCCAGTTGACGCGTCTGTTCATGGCGCATTTTGAGGAAACGCCCAAGCAGCGCTATCTCGGCATGCGCCTGGATCATGCGCGGTGCGTATTGGCCGACAGCAGTCGCAGCGTTTCCCAGGCGGCTCTCGGCGTCGGATTCACGCATCTGGCGCACTTCTCGCGTGCCTATCGTCAGCGATTCGGTGAGCCGCCCAGCGCGACCGCCCGCCGTGGTCAGGCCACGCCCTGAGGCGGTTCATCATCCTGCGCTCTCTGAAGGTGGCGCGGATGATGTCGAGGGCGCAAAAAAAGCCGCAAAAGGGAGTATGATCGCGCCGCTGCGCCGAAACGCCATCGCAGCAGACGACTTGGCAGAGAGTGCCATCACGGTTCGCGACAAGCATACACGCCATTGTTTCATGCGCCCGCCAGCGCACTGCAGGAGGCTTCACGAGAATGAACTGGATAACCTGGCTCGACCTGGCCGGTGTGATGATCTTTGCCCTGACCGGTGTCGTCGTGGCGTGCCGTTCACGCATGGACCCGATCGGCATGCTGGTGCTGGGCGCCGTGACTGGTATCGGCGGCGGTACGCTGCGTGATCTCGTGCTGGGAATCGGCCCGGTGTTCTGGGTCGAGCAGCCGATCTATCTGTGGGTCATCCTGTTGACGGTAATGGTGGCGACGCTGGGCTTTCATTATATCCACCGCCTGACGCGGGTTTTCCTGCCGGTGACTGATGCCTTCGGGTTGGCGCTGTTTACGGTGTTGGGCGCACACAAGGCGCGCATGCTGGGCGTGGATGGCATCGTGGCCGTCTTGATGGGCACCATGAGCGGCGTGGCGGGTGGCATGATCCGCGATGTGCTCGCGCGCCGTGTGCCGATGGTGTTGCGTCAGGAAATCTACGCCTCGGCGTCGCTGGCGGGTGGCATTCTCTATATCGCGCTTCTCGAGGCGGGCGTTGGCCTGGCGTGGGCCACTGGCGCTGCCATCTTGCTGATACTGGCGATTCGCCTGCCGGCGATCTATTGGCATCTGACCTTGCCGACCTTTGCCTGGGTGATCATTCCGCCGCCTCCGCTGGCTTCGCAAGTCAACGGCCAGAGGCATGATCAGGATCCGTCGGAGGCAGCGGGCACGGGCGGGGAGAGTCGCGAGGGTGCGCACGCCGCGCCAGATGGCAGGCCTCGTCAGCGCTCGGAATTCGCGACGACGCTGGGCGGCTCGATCGGCGCCAGTGATGTCTCGCCCTCGGGTCAGCTGGAGACACCGCCGGCGCCTCCGGCATTGCCGCGGCGCACCCCCAAGGCACGCGTCAGGATGTTGCGCCCCGGCGAACGCCGCCGTGGTGGGCTCTAGGCGACATCCTTTTGCTGAGTGATTTGATCGGCAAGCCATATTGCAGAAGCGATCATGATGCGGATGATTATTGTGATTTCTGCAAAGATGCATGGGACCATGCATCTTGCACTTTCAAGGAGATCGCAGCATGCGCAGCCGTTCGGATGACCTCGAGTTGCTACTGGCCGTGGTGGATAGCGGGGGCTTCAGCGCCGCCGCCAATCGGTTGAACATTCCGGTGGCCAAGGTATCGCGGGCCATCCAGCGCCTGGAAGGTGAGCTGGAAACGCCGCTACTGAACCGCACTACACGCAGCGTGGCGCTGACCGATGAGGGGCGCGGCTTCGTCGAACGCGTGCGCGAGGGCTTGTTGCTGCTCGGCAGTGCCGAAGAGGCTCTGTTGCAGCAGCGCGATCAGCCCAGTGGCCGGCTGCGCGTCGATGCCGCGAGCCCCTTCGTGCTGCATCAGCTGGTGCCGCTGGTCGCGGAGTTCTCACGCAGCTATCCCGGCATCGCGCTGGAGCTGTCAGCGGCCGATGACATCATCAACCTGCTGGAACAGCGTACCGATGTGGCCATCCGCATCGGCGAGCTGGATGATTCCACGCTGCACGCCAAGGTGCTGGGGCGCTCCACGCTGCATCTGGTCGCAAGCCCTGCCTATCTGGCCGAGCATGGCGTGCCGTCCAGTGTCGCGGCGCTGCAGACCCATCAGCTGCTGGGGTTCCTGCCCCCCAGTCGTCTCAATCGCTGGCCGCTCAAGGGTTCCGCACAGGGCTTTGACACGACACCTCATCTGCCGACCACCAGTGGCGAAGTCATGCGTCAGCTGTGCCTGGCGGGGCATGGTATCGCGCTGATCTCGCGCTTCATGCTGGGCAATGACCTCAAGACCGGCGCTCTGGTGGAAGTGTTGCCCGGCCAGATCCAGAGTCCCAACCCCCGCGAGCAGATCCAGGCGGTCTATTACCGCAACAGTACGCTGTCGCCGCGCATCAGCGCCTTCGTCGAGTTTCTCGCCACCCGCCTGACGCTGTGAGTGGCTGATGTCTGGCGCCCCAGACTTGTCCTGACAACAGCGCGTAAAGTGGCGCGGATATGTCCTGGCGCAGAGTGTTAACGATTATCCCGCACCTGAAGCATGGCAGTGGAGTCGGGCTGATTTAAATAAACTTTATAATCTCTTGATGAAAACTGTTTATTGACGCATGTTGCATGGCGTATTTACGGGCAATAGCGATATATTGGGCTGACAAGGATGTAATCAGCGCTTCAGGGACGAGCAGATGATAGCCAAGGAAAAAGAGGTCTACAGTGGCGACGATGAGCGCGCCAGGTATGGTCACCGCCAGGAAGAGGATGTGGCCTTCCATCTACGGCGTGCCTTCGGGGACGACCCCGAGGTCGTGATCTTCAATGATCTGCGACTGAAACATGGTGAGGAGAATGCCCAGATCGATCATCTGGTCATGCATCCCTTCGGCTTCATCATCATCGAGTCGAAAAGCATCACTGGTGAAGTCAGGGTCAATGCGGCAGGTGAATGGCAGCGCAGCTATCGAGGCAATTGGTCTGGGCTCAAGTCACCACTGCGTCAGGCGGAATTGCAGCAGGATATTCTCAAGCGCCTGTTGATCGAGCATCGCACTCGTTTGATGAACAAGACCCTGGGGCTGCAAGGCGGCTTTGCCGGTCGACAATGGAAAGTGCTGTGCGCCGTCTCGAGCAATGCCATTGTGCACCGTGACGATATGGCCAAGGGGGTCTCGGCTCAGGTGGTGAAGCCGGAGTTTCTCCACGAGCAGGTCAGTGGCCTGATCGGGGCGCGGTCGATGGTCAAGCGTGCCTTGCTGTTCGATACGCGTCCGGAGTTCACCAAGGATGAGCTTGAGCGTGTCAGCGAGTTCCTGCTCAAGCAGGACGCCCGTTCGCGTCGCGCGCATGTCGTCGAGAGCGTCCGTCGCGAGGTGAGTCGTCGCCCGCCGCCGGCAGCGAAGACGCCTGATGCCGCTGACAGTGCTGCGAGTCGATGGGCGGTCAATGAGGGTGGTATCCGCGAATCTGCCAGCAAAGTCCTCGCCAACAAAGACCTCGCTAACAAAGACCTCGGTAGCAAAAATCTCGTTAACAATGGCGCGGGCTACAGTGCTCATGGCGGCAATGGCATTGGCGACAATGCGCCTGGCAGCAATGGGCGTGGCGAACAGGAGCGCGGCAGCCAGGGGCGCTGTAATAAGAAGCCGCGCGCCATGGCCAGGCAGGGAGGCGATTCGAGTGCAGCGGCAGTTGCCATCCCCGCCGCCGAGGCAGTCAATGAGGCGAAGGCAAGCGCCGAGAGCGTCGCCAAGCCCAAAGCTGAAACCAGAGCCGAAACACCAGTGCTGCCGACCGAGGCACTTGTCGGGTCGCCAGTGCCTGAAGCATGTCTGGCCTCGCCACAGTTGAGCGAGCACCTCGACAGAATCACCGCACGCCTGAAGGCTTCCGCCACCACGCAAGCGCCACAGGAAGTGCGAGTCCAGTGCCAGAAATGTCAGGAAAAAGATGCACTGCTGGGGCGTTACGGCCCCTACGGCTATTACGTCAAATGTCAGGTCTGCAACGCCAACACATCACTCAAGCAGGGCTGTCCGGCCTGCGAGCATCACAGCGTACGCCTGAGCAAGTCCGGGGCGGTCTACTCGGGGCATTGCCCGCAATGTGAGCATGAGTTCGTGATATTCCGACAGCCCGACTGATGTGGTGCCTTGCAGAAAGACAACGCCCGCATTCCTGACCAAGGAATGCGGGCGTTGTCTTTCAGAGGGTCGACGCGACCGACCTCTCTATTGCCGATTCAATTATCGACTCAATTGTCGACGGGCCAGACCTTGAAGATACGGTACGGCGCCTGGCCGCTTTCCTTGCCGTCATTGAAGGACGGCGTGCTGTCGAGCTGATTGACGGTGACATAGAGCCAGCCGTCGGCCGCCATGCGCACGCCATCCGGCCAGTCGAGACGCTCATCGCGCACCAGCGGCGTCAGTTTGCCATCGGCGCCCAATACATCCAGCCCGTGCTGATTGAGGTTGGTGAAGTAGTGAGTGCCACCGGCGGTGTCCGCACCATCGGAAACGGGCTTGTCGCCGACGCGCGTGATGGCAGCGGCGATGGTGGCGTGATCGGCGCCTTCGCGCAGCAGTCTGGCCGGTACGCTGTACCAGCTGTGGCCGGTCATGGCGCCGAAGAAGACCGTCTCGCCATCGCCGGACAGGGTGATCGGGTCGACGCCGACCTGGGCAGGCTTGCCATTGAACTGGACGGCCTTGCCATCGATCTTGAGCTTGGCACCAGGTTCTGCCTCAAGCGCCGGGTGCTCGCTGAAGCGGGTGGCCTCTCCGCTCTCTAGGTCGACGGTGATCAAGCCCGGATTGGCGATGTCTGCCAGATAGGCCACGCCGCGGCTGCGGTCCACTGCCAGGTCCTGCACGAAGCTGCCCTCGGGGGCGATATTCGCCGGCAGAGTCAGCTTGGTGATCAGCTTGCCCGAGGCAATATCGAAGCCCCACAGGCGGGTCTTGCCCAGATGCAGCCCCATGTCGGTGATCCAAAGACCGCCCTGGCCATCCTGATAGATGCCCAGCGGGGAATCGATGGTGGCATCGCTGTAGCGGCCGGCATGCGTCTGCAAGGCGGGGGAGGGCCAGGCGCGATAGCTGTTCTGGCCGGTGATCTCGACCAGCTGCACGTCGTGATCCCCATCCATCGGGTGGATGGTGGCGAAGACCTGTCCATTGGGCGTCACCGCCACATTACCGGGGCGAATCTGCATGACGGCGACAGAGCGCATTTCACCGTAGGCAGGCCCGGCCTTGAGCGCTGAGGTGGTGGCCGGCAGGGTCGTATGGCCGTTGGCGCAGCCCGTCAGCAGGCCGGTAAGCAGGGCGACCATGCCCAGATTTCGGGTCGAACGGACGGGGTCAGGCATCAATGTTTCCTTGTCGTGGTAATGCTGGTGTTACTGTCGCGGTCAGCGATATCTTGAAGGCAGGAATTTCTCTATGACGATAATTGCCTGAAAAATCATGGGCATAGAGTAACCTAAAGCACCGTGCAGACCAAAAAAACGCCCTCATGGAGGGCGTTTTTATTGCAGCGTCAGGGCCTTGCGGCCAGCGGCCGATTCGATCAGGCGTGACGCGAGATCATGGCGTCGAAGTTTTCCTTCGGCTGGACGCCGGTCAGGGCTTCGAGCTTCTCGCCGGACTTGAACAGCGCGATGGTCGGCAGGCCACGGACGCCATTCTGGGCGGCGAGGTCCGGTGCATCATCGACATTGATGGCAACAACCTTGAGGGCATCGCCCTGTTCTTCGGCGATGGATTCGACGATCGGGTCGAGCATCTTGCACGGGCCGCACCACGGTGCCCAGAACTTGACCAGCACCGGCTGCTCGCTCTCGATGACTTCCTGGGTGTAGTTGCTATCGACGACTTGTGCGAAATCCGCCATTTGTCTCTCCTGTGCATCACGAGGGATGCGTGATTCAAAAGGGCACTTGGTGTGCTTGATGGGCACACACTAACGCCGCTCGACTTTTGTTCGCAAGCGCATTCGCTTTTGAGGCCAGGCAACATATGCGTGCCGTTTGCGCAACAGTGGCGATGGTGTGACCGGCTACCCGCTGGTACATCGAGCCAAGCGACACTCTGATCGCGCTTTATTTGTCCTCCATTCCCCCTCCACTCGATCTCCATCGCTGCCATCGATTCAGGCGCCGGCTGTCATCCAACTGTCATGCATGTGTCACTTGATATATGGAAAAACACATATATGATATTTCGTATGTCTCCGCGCTTCAGCCGGCTGGCAGGCAACCTGCCTCGCCATGCGTCAGGTGCCGGTGAGAGGGGGGCGGGAGAGGGAATCGGGTGGGGGAATCGAGAGGGGAGCAAGGTGGCTCAGGCATACGCGAGGACATCGCCATGAAACAGTCAACCAATGACGTTATTGATGGAGTGGGAGACATGGCGGCCTGCCTGACACCGTTGCAGGTCTTCAAGTGCCTTGCCGAGGACACTCGCCTGACCGTCGTGCAGCTGTTGGCCCAGATGGAAGAGTTGTGTGTCTGTGAGCTTATCTGGCTGCTGGAGCAGCGCGCCATGCCCATCTCCCAACCCAAGGTCTCGCGGCATCTCGCCCAGCTGAGAGATGCTGGCCTGCTGACCAGCCAGCGGCGTGGCCAGTGGGTGCACTACCGCCTGGCACCTGATCTGCCGGCCTGGTGCCATCAGATTCTCGAGACTCTCTGTCAGGCCAACGCCCGCGAGGTGTCGCGCTGGGTGGCGTGGCTGGAGACGATGCCCAACCGCCCTGTGCGCTGCTGCTGAGCGCACAGGCCGTAGAACGTTAGCCGAATCTTTTCGAACACTCTCAAGGAAATGCCCATGTGTCCTGCTCATAGCGCTCCGTCCTATTCCTCGTCCATCAGCGTGCCGGAGGGCATGCCGGCCCTGCGCGTCGGTATCAACGGCTTCGGGCGCATCGGTCGTCTCGCCTTGCGCGCGCTGTGGAAGCTGCGCGAGGATATCGCGCTGGACGTGGTGCGCATCAATGACCCGGGTGGCGATGCCGCGACCTTCGCCCATCTACTGGAATTCGATTCCGTGCATGGCCAGTGGTCGCCGGGCGCCGGTATCACCAGCGACGCGGATTCCATCACCCTCGATGGTCAGCGCACGGCATTCTCAAGCCAGCGTGAGATCGGTGACACCGACTGGTCGGGCTGCGATGTGGTGATCGAGGCCTCCGGCAAGAAGAAGAGCACCGAGGTGCTGAACGCCTATCTCGAGCAGGGCGTCGCGCGGGTCGTGGTCTCCGCGCCGGTCAAGGAAGAGGGCGTGCTCAACATCGTCATGGGCGTCAACGACCACCTCTACAACGCCGAACAGCATCGCATCGTGACGGCGGCCAGCTGCACCACCAACTGCCTGGCACCGGTGATCAAGGTGATTCAGGAGCAGTTCGGCATTCGTCATGGCTCCATGACCACCGTGCACGACATCACCAATACCCAGACGATTCTGGATGCGCCGCACAAGGACCTGCGCCGCGCGCGCGCCTGCGGCATGAGCCTGATTCCGACGACCACCGGCTCCGCCAAGGCGATCAGCGCCATCTTCCCGGAGCTGGAAGGCCGCTTGAACGGCCACGCCATTCGTGTGCCGCTGGCCAATGCCTCCCTGACCGACATGGTGTTCGAGCTCAACCGCGAAGTGACGATGGAAGAGGTCAATCAGGCGCTGCAGAGCGCGGCGGAAGGTGAACTGGCCGGCGTGCTGGGCTACGAGACACGCCCGCTGGTGTCGATCGATTTCCGTACCGATTCCCGCTCCAGCATCATCGATGCGCCCTCGACCATGGTCGTCGCGGGTACCCAGCTTAAGCTGTACGCCTGGTATGACAACGAGTGGGGCTATGCCAACCGCACCGCAGAGCTGGCGCTGAAAGTGGGCCTGGGTGATCTGGCCGACGCCAGCACACGGGAGCGCTGAAATGCTTGCCCGCCTGCGAGAGCTGCCCCATGAGGTGCGCCAGTACCTGCTGGTGACGGGGAGGCGCACTGCGCATGCTGGTGGTGCTGCATTTCCATTCGCTGGGCTATTCGGCGCTGGATATCGCGCTGCTGTTCCTGTTCTACGAAGCCTTCGGTGTCGTCACCAACCTCGTCGGCGGCTGGCTGGGGGCGCGGCTCGGCCTCAATCGCACCATGAATGCCGGGCTTGCGATGCAGCTGGTGGCGCTCGGCATGCTGTTGGTGCCGGAGTCCATGCTGACGGTGGTCTGGGTGATGATCGCCCAGGCGCTGTCGGGCATCGCCAAGGACCTCAACAAGATGAGCGCCAAGAGCGCCATCAAGGTGCTGGTGCCGAAGGGGCAGCAGGCGGCGCAGTCGCAGAGCGCACTGTATCGCTGGGTCGCGCTGCTGACCGGCTCCAAGAATGCCCTCAAGGGTCTGGGCTTCTTCCTCGGTGGCGCGGCGCTCAGTCTCATCGGCTTCCAGGGCACGGTATTGGCCATGTGGCTCATGCTGGCCGTGGTGCTGGTGCTGTCACTGCGCAAGCTCTCGGCATCGCTGGGGCAGAGCAAGGCCAGCCGCAAGCCGGCGTTTCGTGAGATGTTCTCGACCTCGCGGGCGGTCAATGTGCTGTCGGCGGCGCGCATGTGCCTGTTCGCGGCACGTGATGTCTGGTTCGTGGTCGCCTTACCGGTCTATCTGGCCGAGGTACATGGCTGGAACTTCTGGACGGTCGGTATCCTGATGGCCGCGTGGGTGATCGGTTATGGCGGGGTGCAGACCCAGGCCCCGCACATTACCGGGCCGATCGCGCGTCGCTTGAGCGGTGATGCGGGCGTGCGCTGGATGACCGTGCTGCTGGCCGGCGTGCTGGCGTTGTTGCCCGCGCTGATGGCGAGCATGTTGCTGGACGCGCAGCAGGGTGGCGACAGCAGTGCGGCCATCCTGTTGGGGCTGGCACCCCTTGAGTGGTTGATCATCGGTCTGCTGGTGTTCGGCGTCATCTTCGCCGTCAATTCCAGCTGGCACAGCTACCTGATCGTGCGCTTCGCGCGCAGTGAAGGCGTGTCGATGGATGTCGGCTTCTATTACATGGCCAACGCCATGGGGCGCCTGCTGGGCACGTTGCTGTCCGGTTGGCTCTATCAGGCCTATGGTCTGGAAGCCTGCCTGTGGTGGTCGGCGGCACTGGTGGCGGCGAGCGCGGTGATGGCCATCGCGTTGCCCTCGGACACGCAGCATGCTTCCACTCAGGAGACGTCGGCCAACTAAAGCCTTCACCGGGCACCTGACGCCTAAGCCCTTATGCAGGAAGCCCTCATGCAGGAAGCCCGTCCCAACCATGGGGCGGGCTTCCTGTCATCTGGCGGCGATAGTCTGGTGGGTGATGCAAGGGGTGCGGGGATCAGCTCATTGCGCATTCACCTGATGTCACCGTAGCGTCAGCAAGTGAAAATTCTTTCGTATAGCTCTTGCTAAGCCCCTCGCTGGATTTCTGATCGTTATCCTTTCCTTTCCGCTCCAAGAGAAACGTCATGTCACATCCGGATGAAACTGCAAGTCGTGAGCGCGACCACGTGACGCCTGATGCTCCGCTTGCGAGCGACAAGGCGCGGCGCAGTGAAGTGCTGCGCACCTTCCTCACGCTGGGGCTGACCAGCTTCGGCGGCCCGATTGCCCACCTGGGATACTTCCACGATGAGCTGGTACGCAGGCGAGGCTGGTTGAGTGACAAGCCCTACGCCGAGCTGGTCGCGCTCTGTCAGTTTCTGCCGGGGCCGGCCAGCAGCCAGGTCGGTTTCGCGCTGGGCATGGTGCGTGGCGGTGGCGTGATGGGCGGGATACTGGCGTGGATCGGCTTCACCTTGCCGTCTGCGCTGGCGTTGCTGGTATTGGCACTGGTGGCGGGCAGCCTCGAAGGGCCGCTAGCCTCCGGGGTGATCCACGGCTTGAAGCTGGTGGCGGTGGCCGTCGTCGCCCAGGCGATCTGGGGCATGGCGCGCAAGCTGTGCCCGGACTTGCGGCGTACCTGTCTGGCGCTGTTGGCGATGCTGGGCCTGGCGCTGGCACAGAGCGCCTGGGCGCAGGTCGGGGTGATCGCGATGGGCGCAGTGCTCGGCAGCCTGCTGTGTCGTGATGACAAGGCGGCATCCGGGCGCCAGCAAGCCCAGGCCGCGGGGCTGTCATTGCCGGTCTCGACGCGCCTAGCGCGCTACTGCCTGATCGCGTTCTTCGTGTTGTTGATCGGCCTGCCGTTGGTGGCCTCCGGCAGTCTGGTCGATATCTTCTATCGTACCGGGGCGCTGGTATTCGGGGGCGGGCACGTGGTGCTGCCGCTGCTGGAGGCCTCCACCGTGGAGATGGGCCAGATCGCGGCCGATACCTTCCTCACCGGCTATGGCGCCGCTCAGGCGGTGCCGGGGCCGCTGTTCACCTTTGCCGCCTGGCTGGGGGCCGGCATGGCGCAGGTGGGCGGAGGCTCGGCACTGCTCGGTGCCGTCATTGCGCTGTTGAGCATCTTCCTGCCGGGGATTCTGCTGCTGATCGGTGTGGCGCCTTTGTGGGGGCGTCTGCGCGCCCGCGCCGGGGCGCGCGCTGCGCTCGCCGGTGCCAATGCGGCCGTGGTGGGCGTGCTGGGCATGGCGCTCTATGACCCGCTATGGACCACCAGCGTGCTGAGCCGAACGGACCTGGTGATCGCGCTGGCCGCCTTCATCGCTCTGACGCGTTTCTCGCTGGCCCCCTGGAAGCTGGTGCTGGGGATGGTGATCCTCGGCGCGGTGCGTGGCGTGATCTAAGCCCCGACGTCGTATCTGAAAAAGAACGCCCCCGTCTGCTGTTGGCAGGCGGGGGCGTGCTTTTTCTGCCGAGCAACTCATGCAGTGCAACTTCAGGCCGAGTAGCTCGCGGTTGGTGTCACACCAGTGACAGCAGCGCGGTGACCAGCAGCTCGTTGTCGTAGTAGGGCGCGCTCTGCTCGCTGATCAGACGGGTGTCGATCACGGTGATGCCCATGCGCTCGAGCGCCTCGATGCATGGGCCGCCGGGATAGTCACCGCGCTGGCTGTCGAGGAGCACGATGTTGAGCAGGTTCTCGGTGGGGCAGTCTTCCATGCGGCCGGTGAGGTCGGCACACAGGGTGTCGAGCAACACGCTGACCAGCTCATCCATGCGCTTGCCGGTCTGCTCCGGGTCCGGGCAGCAGTTGGGGATGTAGACCTTGGGGCAGGGGTTGGCCAGCACCGCGCGCCCGACGCCCTTGGGCAGCAGATTGGCGAGCACGCTGGAGTAGAAGCTGCCGGGAGGGAAGCAGATCAGCTCGGCCGACTCGATCAACTGGCGATTGTTGGCGTGCAGCTCCGGCACCACGGGCACATGGTGGTCGCCCTCCGTCGCGGCCAGACGCATGCGCGCGATGGGCGAATCGAGGGGGGCGACTTCCTTGCCGGTGATGCGGTGCTGGCCGATGATCTCGCGACCATCTTGCAGCGTCACCGCTAGATGGCAATCGGCATTGACCACGGCGCGCACCGTGCCGCGTACATGTACCAGCTTGGAGAACAGGAAGATGATCTGATCCAGCTGCTGGTGATGGTTCAGATAGCCACCGGCAATGATCAGATTGCCGATGCTGGCGCCGCGCAGATCGAAGCCTTCCGGCATGGCGTCGATGAGAAAGCCCAGCTGATGGCAGATCAGGGTGCGCATCGGTTCCGCGACCGCCATGGTCAACGGATGACGTCCGGCCGCCAGCTCGCGCAGCGTGGCATGTAACATCTCCGGGCGCGCTTCACGTGGCAGGCGGTGGGTAAACAGGCGATAGATGTCGGGATGGCCCAGGACGCTGTCATCGGCCAGCGCCATCAGGCGTGAACGCAGATCGCCGATGGCGGGCATCGAGAAGGCGTCGCGCAGTTTGGCCGAGCTGCCACCGGAGTCGAACGGCGTCACCAGATGGATGCTGTGGTGGGTATAGCGGGTCAGGGTGCGTGAGGCCCCGGTCAGCGCGGTACCGCCACTGAAGAACAGCACGCGTGGGCCGACTTCGGGGGCTTTCAGATAGCGCCTGACGCGCATGGGATCGGGTACACGTGCGGTCCGACTGACCCTGACCTTGGCCATTGCATGGCTTCCTTTATGCTTGCATTTTTGGCATAGAGTGCCTTTTTTTACGCCCAGCGTCGCCTATTATGCACTTTCTCTCAATTCCAGCGCAGGGACTCTCGACTCTAGTCCAGTCTCTCGATCCCAGCCCAGCGTTTCTTGTTGCCAACCTGGTTTCCTTCATTGCCAACGTAGTGTCTGCCAGGCGCGCTGTTGCGCCAGGCTGGCGAGGGTCGGGTCCGGGTGGACGGCGAAGGGGTGATCGACGAACTCCAGCAAGGCCAGATCATTGCGTGAATCCGAATAGCCCCAGCTGGGCACCCCGGCGCTGTGGCCTGCATGTTGCTGTTGCCATGCCTTGAGTGCCGCGAGCTTGCCCTCGCGGAAGGTGCGAATGCCACGGGCCCGCCCGTTGTAGCAGCCTTGCTCGGTCTCAAGGGCCGTGGCCAGGGCCGCGTCCAGCGCCAGACGTTCGGCGAGGGGGGCGACCAGGTGCGCCGTCGAGGCCGAGATGATCACGACCTGATGATTCTGCGCGCGGTGCCAGTGAATTCGCTCCAGCCCCTCACGATACAGGCGCGGCATCAGCTCGGCATCGAGAAAGCGTGCCACCTCGGCATCGACCTCACTGACGGCGCGCCCTGCCAGCGGGGCCAGCAGGTGGGTCAGGTGGGTCTCCATGTCGAGCTCACCGGCCGCGTAGTCCAGCATCTGTTGTGCCCAGATCGCGCGATATTCCTCGCCATCGGCGATCCAGCCCTTTGCGATCAACCAGTCGGCCCAAAGCCCCGTGGCATCGCCCTCGAGCAAGGTGTCGTCGAGATCGAAGATGGCAAGTCCTGTGATGTCATCCATGGGGCACCTGCGACATGGCGGCGGTCTCGTTACCGCCCAGCGCCTGAACCTCATCCAGATCGGCGTGCAGCATCACGCGCAGATGGCGCGGCAATAACTGCCGAGCGCTGCGATTGAGGACATCGACATTCAGGCGCAGTCCCTGACAGTCCACCTCGTAACGCACGATATTGCCGAGCAGCTGGTGGCGACGAATCACGCCCGGGCAGCCGGGGCCGGCATTGTCCGGCAAGGGCTGGGTCGGGAAGTTGGCATATTCATCCTGCTGTCCCTGGGGGCTGGTGTCCGGTTGCAGATACAGCGCTTCCGGACGCAGTGCCACGCGCGGGCTGTCGCTTTCATAGCCGAGCAGCGGGCGCGCCAGCTCGCGACCGATCAGATTGTAATGCCCCATGAAGCCTGCCGCCGTGGCATCCACCGGCCGCGTATACAGCGACTCGGCATTGCCCTGTTGCAGGATGCGCCCCTGATGCATCAGGAAGATGCGGTCCGACAGCAGCAGTGCCTCTTCCTGATCGTGGGTTACGAACAGGGTGGTCAGGCCGAGGCTCTTCTGGATGTCACGGATCTGATCACGCAGATGGCGGCGGATACGTGCATCGAGTGCCGACAGCGGCTCATCCAGCAGCAGGATCTGCGGCTCGACCACCAGCGCGCGTGCCAGCGCCACACGCTGACGCTGACCGCCAGACAACTGGTGCGGGAAACGCTGCGCCTGATCGGTCAGCTCCACCAGTCTGAGCACCTCGCTGACACGCCGCTCGCGCTCTTCCGGGCGCACCTTCTTCATGCGCAGCCCGAAGGCCACGTTCTCCGCCACGCGCATGTTGGGGAACAGCGCATAGTGCTGGAAGACCATGCCGATGCCGCGACGCTGCGGCGGCAGCGACGTGATGTCGTGACCATCGACGATGATCTGGCCGGCATCGACATCATTGAGGCCGGCGATGGCGCGCAGCAGGGTCGACTTGCCGCAGCCGGAGGGGCCGAGCAAGGTGATGAATTCCCCGCGCGCGATCTCGGCCTCTATCTCGGCGAACACCTGGGTCTTGCCGAAGCTCTTGGCCAGGCCATTGAGCTTAAGGTAGTGCTGGTCGGCGGCGCGTTCGCGCAGGGCGCTGGTCAGAAGGCCGCCGGCGCTCTGGCTATCGAAAGTGGTGGCGGTGTCGATGGCAAGCATCAGCGGTCCCCTCGGGGTGCGGAGTCTGACGACTGGTGGTGAGTGTGGCGCGGCTCAGGGTCGGCGCTCGGCAGTGGGCCGGGCAAGCCGTCGGTCATGGTGGTGGCCAGCGCCTCGTCGGGGTCATCCGCGGGCATCTCCTGCTCGGCGGGCTGACGATTGCCGAGCCAGGTCAGGATCAGGGTGAACACGAACAGGGTGATGACCAGGGCGCTGGTGAAGTGGCCGCTGGCGCCGCGGATATTGTTCAGATAGACCTGCAGGGTCTCGAAGCGCGTGCCGACCAGCATGTTGGCAAACACGAATTCGCCGGCCAGGAACGAGAAGGCCAGGAAGACGGCAATCTGGATGCCGACGCGGATATTGGGCAGTACGACCAGGAAGAACGCCTTGAGCGGACTTGCCCCCAGCAGTTGAGCGGCCTCCATCAGGGACGCCACGTCCAGCGCACGCAGGCTGTTGGCCAGAGCGCGGTACATGAAGGGCAGCACGATGGTGAAGTAGGTGGGGATCAGGATCCACGGCGTGCCGACGATGGCCAGCGGGCCGCCCGCGTAGAGCTGCAGCAGGCCGACCGATGACACGATGGGTGGCACGGCGAAGGGCAGCAGGATCAGCCCATTCATCACGCTGTCCAGGCGCGGATAGCGTGTGTGGGCGAGAAATACCACCGGTACGATCAGCAGCAACGACAGTGCCAGCGCGCCGACGGCGACCAGCAGCGAGCGCCCGAACGCCGCCAGAAAACGCGGCGTGGTCCAGAGTTCCAGAAACCATTTCACGGTCAGGGCGTCGGGAGTCAGGCTGGCGCCCCAGCGTGTCGCCAGGGCGTAGAACAGCGTCGCGATCAGTGGCAGTGCCAGCAGTGCGAAGACACTGGTGACGATGAAGGTATAGACATTCACGCGGCGCAGGCGCGCCATCAGGCTGGGCAGCAAGGGCTTGCCGTGGCGATAGGGCAGTTCAGCGGGAAGTGACATGGTAGCTCCTGCGCATGAGCCATTGCTGAATCAGCGTGACGATGACGAGAATGACGACCAGCACCAGGGCCAGTGCACTGGCCAGTTCTGGCTGCAGGAACAGGTCTCCGGAGACCAGATTGGCGATGCGGATGGTCATCAGGTTGTAGCTGGTATTCACCAGCGCATAGACGGTGGCGTAGGCGCCCATGGCATTGGCGAACAGCACGGTGAGCGTACCTGCCAGTGACGGCCACAGCACCGGCAGACCGATGTGCTGCCAGTAGGCGAGGCGATTGGCGCCCAGCAGGCTGGCGGCTTCTCGCCATTCCGTCTTCAGGGTGCTGAAGGCGGGGTACAGCAACAGGATGCCCAGCGGAATCTGGAACCAGGTGTAGATGACGATCAGGCCGGTGCGCGAGTAGAGATTGAAGTCCTCGAGCAGGCCGAAGCGCTCCAGCATCAGGGTCAGCATGCCGTTGGCGCCCATCAGGATGATGAAGGCGAAGGCCAGCGGGACACCGGCGAAGTTGCTGGTCATGTTGGTGAAGGCGATCATCATGCGCGTCAGGCGCGGGCCGCAGCGGTGCATGCTGTGACAGGTCACGGCGGCGATCGCCAGTCCCAGCACGCTGGACATGAAGGAGATCTCGAGGCTGCGCCAGATGGCCTGGCGGAAGAAGGCCGAGGAGGCGATCTCGTGAAAGTTGGCCAGCCCCCAGCCAGTAGTGGTCTTGAAGGCGCTGATCATCACCCACACCAGCGGCGCGATCTGGAAGGCGCCGAAGATCAGCGCAAACGGCAGCAGCCACATGACGGGGCTGGTCAGGCGACGCTTCAATGCGGCAGACATCACTTGAGGCCTCGCGTGGCAGCATGGCTCGCCAGCAGCGACGGATTGCTCGCCTTGCTGTGCTCAAGCCCCAGCAGTGTGGCCAGGGTGCCGCAGAGTTCGCGTTGCTTGAGGTCCGTCGCGGCGCCGTTGGCGAAGGCGTTGCCGAAGGTCCACAGCGGCACGCGACGCTCCTCTTCCAGCAGGCCGGAGTGTGAGCGGTCGGCATTCATGCCGTGATCGGCGGTGACCATCACCTGATAGCCGGCTTCCAGCCATGCCGGCAGGTAGTCGGCCAGGGCGACGTCGGCATGCCGTGCGGCATTGCGATACTGCGGTGTATCGCCGCCATGACGATGGCCGGCATCGTCGATGTTCATGCTATGCACCAGCAGGAAATCCGGGTCGTGACGCAGGCGCAGCATTTCGGCGTCACTGAACAGATGGTCATCCGGATAAAGATCCTGCCAGTAGAAGATGCCCGCCTGGATGGCGGATTCCGGATTGTCGAGCCAGCGATGGCGGGCCGGCACGAAGGGGGCCGCGACATAGAGTTCGCTGACCCAATGATAGGCGGCGGCAGCCGTGCGCTTGCCCTGCTGGCTGGCAAGGTCGAACAGGCTGATGCCGCGTGAGCGGCGCACGATGCCGTTGTTGACGATACCTGAGTCGACAGGCAGGTCGCCGGTCAGCAGGCATTCATAGAGCGGGCGCGACATGGCCGGCAGCTCGCAGTCCAGTGATTGATACTGGCCACGGCCGGCCTCGACCAGGGCACTCAGATAGCCCATGGCATGATGACCCACGGCGTGGTTGAGGCCGTCGAGCACGACAAGAATGACACGCTGAGACATGGTGACTCCGTGAAGCTCAAGACGGCACCGCAAAGGCGATGCCGTCTGTCAGGATGGTGCGCGCTCTGCTCGCGTGAAGCAGAGGTCGGGGATCACTGCTGGTGGATCAGTACCTGGGACTGCCACTGACGTGGCAACTGCTTGGCACTGGCTTCCCAGCCTGCGAAGTCCTGGACCGGACGTGCATTGGCGTACTGCTCGTTGGGCAGCAGCTTGGCGGCGATATCCTCAGGCAGGGTGAGGTGCTCGGCGCGGATAGGACGGGCATAGCCCTTGGCCAGGTTCAGCTGACCGGCGTCGGAGAGGATGTACTCACGGGCCAGCTTGGCGGCATTCGGGTGCGCGGCATGCTTGTTGATGATGGTGGCGTAGCCGGAGGTGACAGAGGCATCAGACGGGATGACGACCTCGAAGGTGTCGCGGTTGATCTGATCGCGATAGTTCAGGGCATTGAAGTCCCACAGCAGGGCGACTTCGACTTCGCCTTTCTCCAGGTTGGCGATGCTCGGCTCTGCCAGTGACAGACGGCCCTGGCGCGCCAGTTCCGCGAAGACTTCCAGGCCCGGTGTCAGGTCGGATTCCTTGCCGCCATTGGCGAAGGCGGCGGCGAGAATGGCGTTGTTGGCCTGGGAGGCCTTGCCCACGGCGCCGACGGACACCTTGTAATCACCCTCGGCGAGATCGGCGAAGGAGGTCGGGCGCTCATCTTCGCTGACCAGTGTCTTGTTGATCATGAAGGAAATGGTGCCGGTGTAGCCCAGTACCCAGTGGCCATCCTTGTCTTTGGCCCACTCCGGGATCTGCTCCCAGGTCGTGGTCTTGTAGGCCTGGGTCACGCCTTGCTGCACCGCGATCGGACCGAAGGCGAAGCCCACGTCACCGATATCGGCGGTGGCGTTCTCACCCTCGGCCTTGAACTTGGCGACTTCCTCGGCGGAGCTCATGTCGGTATCGCTATGCGCGATGGAATACTTCGACTCGAGGTCTGCCCAGGTGTCCTTCCAGTTGGCCCAGCTGTCCGGCATGCCGACGCTATCGACACGGCCTTCGGACTGAGCGGCCTCGAGAAGGTCAGCCGGCATGTCGGCGGCACTGACGGAGGCACTGCCCAACAGGGCGGCCATGCAGGTGGAAACCAGCAGGCCGGTGGAGCGGGATGAGGTAGTGGCAATCGACTTCAAGGAGATTTCCCCAGTAGGTGATGAACAATCGCTGCGCTGAAGGTAAGGCGTGACGGGCATCAGGCACCCTGTCGACACGCTGAGAGCACGTCCGGGTGCTCAGGTCATTGCTCAGGCCAGTTCTCGGATCATTGATCAGACCAGTGCTCAGGCAAGTGCCGAGGCAGCCGAGATTGTGTGGTCTAGTTCAGTTCGAAAGGCACGATCGACTCTAGCGCTCGCCTGTGACAGTTGCGTGTCGTCAACATGTCGTTGTCATGGCATGGGGTGGCGGCTCTGCCTCTGCCTCCTTCATACCTTCTCCGTGCCTTCTCCGCGCCTTGCCGCGGGCTCCAGTCCTCGCTATCTTCCACAGCCATAGGCGTGCAAGGCATGAGCCTGCACGTGATGGCTGAGCTGGCGTGGCAGCCAGAGCTGCGCTGTCACCGAGTTGTCACGCCAATGCCACTATTCTCCTCATGCGTGTCTCGACAAGCGTGTCTTGGAAAGACGCACTGAGCTTTGCGGGTCATCTGAACTAGACCACAGAAATCGCTTCTCTCTGACCCTTTCCATCCTGGACGCCCTGGATGTCATGCAAGTGACTCGCCAGAAATTGCTGTCTTTCGTTATCTTTCAGGAACTTCGCATGCCTTCATCTTCGCTTGAGCCCCAGAGTGACGCCGCTTCATCGGCAACTCCTGACGCGGATGTCCCCGTGGCAGGGCTCAAGGGCAAGCTGCTGAACCATCTTGAGGCAGCGCCGCTACGCGCTTCACAGCGCCTGCCTTCCGAGCGCGAGATGATCGAACGCTTTGCCACGACGCGGGTCACCCTGCGCGACACCCTGCTGCAGCTGGAGGCGGAGGGTCGTATCTATCGCGAGAATCGGCGGGGCTGGTTCGTCTCGCCGCCACGACTGCGCTATGACTTGCTGGCGTGCCTGCCATTTCGCGACATGGTCGAGTCACAGCAGCGGGTGGCCAGCACCGAGGTACTGGCGGCAGGAGAAGTCGCTGCCAACGCGGTGATCGCGCAGCGACTGGGGATTGCGGAGGGCTCAGTGGTCTATCGCATCACTCGCGTGCGGCGTATCGATGGGCGGCGCGTGCTGCATGTCTGCCATCACCTGCGACGTGACTGCTTCCCGGGCATCCTCGATTTCGACCTCGGAGCCCACTCCCTGACCGACCTCTATCGACACGAATACGCCATTCGTGTCAGTCGCGTGAGCTTCGAGCTGGCCTCCACGGTGTTCGACGCTGAGGCCGCCGCCGCGCTGAACGCCGCACAGGGCAGTCCCGCGCAACGCATCACCCGCATCAACTTCGATCAGAATGGCCGCGCGGTGGACTGCGATGATGAACACTGGCGCCACGACGCCATCGAATTGACGCTGAGTGCCGCACCACAGAGCTAGTCGGCAAGTTCGCGGTAAAGCCTGAATGCCTGGCAGGCCGCTGGTAGCCCAGACGAAAACGCCCGCACATCCTCTTGTTTAGTTGAGGGCGTGCGGGCGTTTCTTGTGCGACAGACAGGATTCGAGCGCGGTTGAGACGCGATCGATCGGTGTCAGCGCATCAGCAGGCTTTCATCGACTTCGCGGAAGTGATGGGCGCTTTTCATCAGGGCGAGGGCGGTGAGGGCTCCGACGCCGTAGACGTGTGTAGTCACATCGTGGCGCGCCGCGACATGATCCAGCAGCAGGGCGAAGTCGCCATCGCCGGAGGCGAGGATGATCTCATCGACCTCGGGGGCGGCTTCCATCACGTCGATGGTGATGCCGACATCCCAGTCGCCCTTGGCCGAGCCGTCGCCGCGCTGTATGAAGGGCTTGAGTTTGACCTCAAAGCCTATCTCGCGCAGGCGCTGCTGGAATTGCTGCTGCTTGGGGTCGCCACGGTCGATCGCGTAGGCGTAGGCATGCTGAATCGAGCCGAGGCGCTCGAGCTCTGCCCATAGGCGACGATAATCGAACTGCCGACCGAAGGTGTCGCGGGTGGTGTAGTAGATGTTCTGCACATCAATGAAGACGGCCAGGCGTGTGCGTGCCCCATCCGCGTCGCGAGAGACATGCGCGCAGTGCTGGCGGGAGTCGAGAGAGCTGTCGCGCGAAGAGGATCCTGGCATGGGCGTCGCCGTGGCGGGAGGAGCAAGGGTAGGCAAGAGGTGATTTTCCTCTCCCCAGAAAGAAGCCGGCCGCTACCTGATGATGCAGGGCAGCGGCTGGAGGTCTAGCGATGAACAACGCTCTCACGGTCAGTGACTCGATGGCAGGCGCCAGTTGAGTGAGGCGAGCAGCGCGTTCGAGCACCAAGGCTTGATGGCAAGCCTCAGCTCTTGGCAGCAGGGTTTGACGGCTTGGTCGGCTTGACGCCAATGACCTGGCCGCTGACACCGGATTCAATCACATCCACCTTGCCACCACGGTCCAGGAAGGCCTGCATCTGAGCTTCAAGCGAGGCTGAGGTTTCGACAGCAGCCGGGGCTTTTTTCTTTGCAGCAGTACGAGTATTCGCCATGCGGGACTCCGTTCCAAGACGTGAGGGGTGAAAGTGAATGATAACACAGTGGCAACTTTGCTGCTTGATGGCATCAATTTGGAATCAGAAGCCTGATGTTTTGCGTCGCTTTTCCTTGTGTCTGCAAGCCTCGCGTAGCGTGGTGGCTCGCTGTTGCGATCTGACCAACACAGTGATGCAGGGCGGCCAAGCCATTGAAAAGTCGGGCTGTCGGCAAGAGGTCAGTGGGCATGATCGCGATTGCCGCATGGCATGCGAATCCTTTTACGGGCGCTGAATCATCTTTGATGGTCAGGCTGCCCGTCGCTCAGCCAAGCAAGGAGAGACTCCATGACAAGCCCTTCCAATGGTGATTTTGCCGGCCAGACTCGCGCTTATGCGGTGGCATCCGAAACGGCAGACCTGGCGCCCTGGAACTTCGAGCGTCGCCAGCCGCGACCGGATGACGTGGCCATCGAGATTCTCTACTGCGGTGTCTGTCACTCGGATCTGCACGTCGGCCGCAATGACTGGGGCTTTTCTCAGTATCCGCTGGTGCCGGGGCACGAGATCGTGGGTCGGGTGATCCAGGTGGGCAATGACGTCAGTCAGTACAAGGTGGGCGACATGGTCGGCGTCGGCTGCATGGTGGATTCCTGCCGTGAATGCAGCGCCTGTCAGAAGGGGCTCGAGCAATATTGCCTCGACGGCATGACCATGACCTACGGCAGCCCGGACCGTCACGATGGCAGCCTCACCCAGGGCGGCTATTCCGACAAGATCGTCGTCAGCGAACGCTTCGTGGTCTCCATCCCGGACAAGCTCGACCCGGCAGTGGCCGCGCCGCTGCTGTGCGCGGGTGTCACGACCTATTCGCCGCTGCGTCACTACGGCGTGAAGTCCGGCGACAAGGTCGGGGTGATCGGCATGGGCGGCCTAGGCCACATGGGCATCAAGTTCGCCAAGGCGATGGGCTGTGAAGTGACGCTCTTCACCCGCAGCGAGAGCAAGGTCGAGGAAGCGCGCGAGAATGGTGTCGATCATGTGATCGTCTCGACGGATGACGAGCAGATGGCAGCCGCCACTGAAACCTTCGACTTCCTGCTCGACACGGTGCCGGTGCCGCATGATCTCAACCCCTACCTAAATACCCTGAAGTACGACGGCACGCATATCCTCGTCGGCCTGGTGCAGGAAGTGGACCCCGCGCTGCAGGGCGGCAACCTGGTCATGAAGCGCCGTGTACTGGCGGGCTCGTTGATCGGTGGCATGCCGGAGACCCAGGAAGTGCTCGACTACTGCGCCGAGCACGACATTGGCTGCGATATCGAGATGATCGACATCGACACCATCAATGATGCCTGGAAGCGCATGCAGGAGGGCAAGGTCAAGTATCGTTTCGTGATTGACATGCAGAGCCTCAAGAACGCCCAATAAGCGCTGGCGCTGCTGCCGATCAGGCAGTCTGTCAGTGAATGCTGAAACCCCCGCCAATGACGCATTGGCGGGGGTTTTGTCGTAAGGTATGTCACAAAATTGCTACAGGGTGATTCCCGATGTATCGCAAAACGCGTATAAGAACGCGATGAAAACGCCAAAGAGAATCCAGCCGCTCATAGATGACGGTCTGGTCGATGAAGTGCTCCGCCCCTTGATGAGTGGCAAGGAAGCCTCGGTTTACGTCGTGCGCTGCGGAGAAGAGATTCGCTGTGCCAAGGTCTACAAGGATGCTGCCCAGCGCAGCTTCAAGCAGGCTGTGCTGTATCAGGAAGGCCGCAAGGTGCGTAACAGTCGCCGTCAACGGGCGATGGAGAAGGGCTCCGGCTTCGGACGCAACCAGCAGGAAGCCGCCTGGCAGAATGCCGAGGTCGATGCGCTGTATCGTCTGGCCGATGCCGGTGTGCGCGTGCCGCAGCCGTTCGGCTGCTTCGATGGCGTGCTGCTGATGGAGCTGGTCACCGATGACGACGGCAATGTGGCACCGCGCCTGAATGATGTCTCGATGTCCGCCGAGCAGGCGCGGGAAGACCATGCGCTGATGATGCAGTACATCGTGCGCATGCTGCATGCCGGGCTGGTGCATGGTGACCTGTCCGAGTTCAACGTGCTGGTCGATGACTATGGCCCGGTGATCATTGATCTGCCGCAGGCAGTCGATGCCGCGGCCAACAATAATGCCAAGAGCATGTTGGCGCGGGATGTCGCCAATATCACCGCCTACTACGCGATGTTCGCGCCTGAACTGGCACAGACACGCTACGCCGACGAGATCTGGGCATTGTTCGAGGCCGGTGATATGGACCCGGATGTCGAGCTGACGGGCCTTTATGAGGACGACGCCGAAGCGCCGGACGTGGATGCGCTGCTCGAGAACATCATGGCGGCCATGGAAGAAGAGCAGGAGCGCAAGGCGCGCCAGAAGAGTGCGGAAGAGGGCGATGATGACTAGCAAGAACCTTTAGCTGCTAACTGCTAACTGCTAGCTGCTTGCCAGGCCTTGGGCTTTCGCCAGAAGCGCTGAGGAGGGGCCCTTATCTGCCAGCGTAGTTGTCACCTAAACGGATTGAGAGGTGATCAACGTGCGTTATTCCACAGAGCGTAAGGAAGCCATCCTCAAGAAGATGGCGCCGCCTATGAGCATGACCATCCCGGAATTGGCCAAACAGGAAGGCATCACTGCAACAACCCTCTACAATTGGCGGAAACAGGCCAGAGAGCGAGGACAAGTTTTGCCATCACGTTCCACCCAGCCCGACCAGTGGACCAGTCAGGAGAAGTTCCAGATCGTCCTGGAGACGGCCCCGATGAACGAGGCCGAACTCAGCGCCTATTGCCGCGAGCGTGGGCTCTACCCCGAGCAGGTGGAAGCCTGGCGGGATGCCTGCATGAACGCCAACGACGACGTGGCAGCGCAGGCCAAGCAACAACGCCAGGCTCGCAAGGCGGAGCAAAAGCGGCTCCGTAAGTTGGAGCGCGAGCTGCACCGCAAGGACAAGGCCCTCGCCGAGACGGCGGCCCTGTTGACCCTGTCAAAAAAAGCCGAGGCGATCTGGGGCACGACCCACGACGAGGACGACTGACCAGCCTCCCGGATCGCCAGCGCATCGTGACCCTGGTGCAAGACGCCCAGCGTGACGGGGCTCGGCTGGCCAAGGCCTGTCAGGTGATGGGCATCAACGTGCGGACCTACTACCGCTGGGTCGCAGAAGGCGAAGTGACGGCGGACCGCCGCCCCGACGCCGATCGCCCGGAACCGGCCAACAAGCTATCTCCCGAGGAGCGAAAAGCGATCGTGGCGTTGTGCAACGCTCCAGAGTACCGAAGCCGCCCTCCGGCCTTCATCGTGGCCGATCAGGCTGACAAGGGCCGCTATCTGGCCTCTGAGTCGACGATATACCGAGTGCTTCATGAATATGATCAGCAACATCACCGGGGCCGACAGCAGGCCCCTCAGCGTAAGCGCCCACCGACCACTCACCAGGCGACGGCGCCGAACCAGCTTTGGTGCTGGGACATTTCGTGGCTGCCCGGTCCCGCGCGCGGCACTTGGTGGTATCTGTACCTGATAATGGACGTCTTCAGCCGCAAGATCGTCGGGCACGAGATCTATGAAACAGAGACTGGCGAGCTGGCCGCTGAGTTGATTCAGAAAACCTGCTGGCGAGAGCGCCTGACAGATCGTCATAAACCCTTGATTCTGCATTCAGATAACGGCAGCCCGATGAAGGCAGCGACCTTCCTGGAAAAGCTCTATGACCTGGGCATCACTCCCTCGTACAGCCGACCGCGAGTCAGCAACGACAATGCCTTCGCCGAGTCGGCCTTCAAGACGCTGAAGTACCGGCCGGGCTTCCCCGTCGACGGGTTCGCCACCCTGGCCGAGGCTCAGGACTGGGTTCAGCAATTTACCGAGTGGTACAACCATGAGCACCAGCACAGCGCCCTTCGCTACGTCACGCCGAGCCAGCGTCATGACGGCGAGGCCAAAGGCATTCTGACGCAGCGCCGAGAGGTCTTCGAGGCCGCGAAGCAGCGTCACCCGGAGCGATGGTCAGGTGACATCCGAAAACTCGACCTGCCGGAGATAGTGCATTTGAATCCGGAGCGGGATCCGATACCGCAGGCAATAGGGTTTTAAAAAGCCAGAACCACTTCATGTGCCAACTATGTTGACAGATTCCGACAGGATGCTCAGCGGAGATGTCACGCGACTGCAATAAAATGATACACATATATTTTTATGCATATTTTTCGACGTGAGTGTCATCGAGATACTTGTTCAGCATGTAGAGGGCGATCCTCATCTCTGGCATGTGGCATGTGGCGATCTTCGCGGGCTGGCGTGGTGTGCCTGGCAGTTGCCGGTCACTGCGCTGGCCCGTTCGCGTCTGTTGCAGGGTTTGGTGCCGGGTTTGTTGCAAAAAGTGATCTAAAGGTGGGGCGCCGAGACCTGAAAGGCTACTGACATCAGTTTGTTATACAAGCGCGGTACTTCTGATATGCGACCCTATGGTAAGGTAAAATTGCAGCTCTGGAGATGAGTCATGTCCAAACAGCGAGTGCTTTTTCTGTGCAATGCCAATTCTGCCCGCTCCCTGATGGGGGAGGCATTGCTGCGCAACCATGGCGGGGGACGAGTTTGACGCCTTCAGTGCCGGTGTCGCGCCTGATGCCCCGCAACAGCACGCGTTGGACGCTCTGGCGCGCGCCGGGGTGGATAATTCAGGTCTGGCGAGCGAGTCGATCGAACGCTACCGCTCTCAGTCCTTCGATGCCGTCATCGTGCTGTGTCAGAAGGCGCAGCAGCAGTGTCGCCAGTGGGATGGCCAGACCGATGAGCTGATGTTCTGGGATATCGAAGATCCGCGCAATCAGGATACTGCGGTGTCCTATGGGCGCGCCTTGAACGAAATTCGCACGCGCTTGCAGCTGTGGTTGGCGGCACGCTCACATCATTGAATCAGGTGGAATTCTGCATTGTCTCTTCTGACCCCGACACGTCTTTTCAAATGCCTCAGCGACGATACACGCCTTGTGCTGATGTTGCTTATCCATGCAGAAGGCGAGCTTTGCGTATGCGAGATGACCTACGTGTTGCAGGAGTCGCAGCCCAAGGTGTCGCGCCATCTGGCCCAGTTGCGCAATTGCGGTCTGCTGCTGGACCGCCGCCAGGGGCAATGGGTCTATTACCGTCTGATGCCTGGCCTGCCGTCCTGGGTATTGCCGGCGCTGGTCGCGGCGGCGGAAGGGAGTCAGCACCGCATGGCGCCGTTGCTGGCGCGCCTGGCCACCATGGAAGGGCGCCCCAACCGCGAATGCTGAGCCGCTGTTGGTATCGCCATTGCCGTCATACAACAACGCCGCTCCGGATTCCGGGGCGGCGTTGTTGTTGAGAGCACATCAGGGTCTGATCAGACCGGATCGACGGCGTGCTGCTCGGTCTCCGGGTCATGGCGACGATGGCGCAGCTCGATGCCCTTGAGCAGGTTGCGCAGGATCTGGTCCTTGCACTCGCGGTAGTGGCGATGATCGGGCTTGCGGAAGAAGGCAGACAGCTCGGACTTGGTGATCAGTTCGAAACCGGCCAATGCCAGCAGCTCGAGCATGTCGTCATCCTTGAGCTCGAAGGCGATCTTGAGCTTGCGCAGAATCACGTTGTTGTCGAGACGCTTTTCAGGCGCCGGCTGGGCGCCTTCGCGCTTGCCGCGACGCACGTTGATCAGGCCATTGAGGAACCTGGCCAGGTCGATGTCCTTGATGCGCTGCTGAGCCTCATCATCATCGCGCTTGAGCCAATCGCTGATCTGGGCGCGTGAGACCTCGTGGTCCGCGGCAGCGAAGGTGTTGATCATGTCGGTGTCGGAGAGGTTCAGCGCGTAGCGGAGGCGACGGATGATGTCGTTATTGGTCACGGGCGTGGTTCCGGTCGTGAAGAGTGTCAGAGGGCGGCAGGCGGCGCAGTCGGCACAGCAGAACTGATGCCAAGGTGCCGGCCAGCAAGGCCGCGGATGGCGCGCAGCATACCAGATCAGGCGGGCGGTTCGCTCCACTGCAGGCGATGGGGGTCGAATCCGGCGCACAGGGTCGGCTTGATGATGTCGAAGTAGGGCGAGATATCGAAGTCGCAGGGCGCAAACAGGCTGTGATGGCGGATATGCAGCAACTCCTGATAGCAGTGCAGGCATGCCGGGTCGCTGGAGGGCAGGACGTCACTGTCTGGCAGGATGGGATAGCGCACGGCCTGGAAGGCTTCGGCGATCAGCGATGAGCAGATCGCGCGGGTCGGGTCGCCGCTGCCCAGTGCCAGCATGCGGCGCCGATAGCGGCTTGGCACCGGTGGCGTGCGAATCAGATAGCGAGCCAGATCGACGATGTTGCGCAGGTCATATTGATGGCCCAGCCGCGCCTCGGCATGGGCGATCAACGCGCTGATCTCCTCCTCCGTGAGTCCGACCGGGCGGCAGATGCGCGTGTGCTGATGCCAGTAATGGTTGAGGGGGACGCGGCGCACCCCGGCGGTGACGTCCGCTTCCAACAGGCAGTCGCCCCTGACCGGACGTCCTCTGCTGTCCAGCGGCGTGCGCACGCAGAGCGCGGCATGAGACCAGGTCGACTGGGTGAGGTAGCGAATGGCGGAGCTGATACGCGAGGAGCCCTCGACCAGCAGGACATCGCCGCGCCGCAGGGTGGCAGCCAGCTTTTCCGGTGATGACGTGGCGCGATGCGCCGGCAGCTTGCCCGGCGCCGTGAGATGACGCGCCAGCCGCGTGCCCAGCCAGTCGAGTCCTCGCATGCCTGCCTCCCGTATGGCTCAACCCTCATCAGCCAGTCTGGGACCTTTTGGAGAATTCAGCCAAATGCCACCTCAGGCATGTCGGGCTCAGCGACCCGGTTTCGGCACGTCCTGCTGGCTGACATTCTCGTCACTGGCGGTCTCGCTGGCCTCGGCCTGGTCGTCGGCATCCGGCTCCGGGGCATCGAGTGTCTCGTCGGTGTCCTGGGCGGGCGTCAGCGCCAGTTCGGTGAGCAGCGGGAAGTGATCGGAGCCGAAGGCTTCCATGCGCGCCACGCGCACCACACTGAAATGCTCGCTGTGGAAGAGGTGATCCAGTGGCCAGCGCAGCAGGGGAATGTTGGCGTGGAAGGTATTGAACATGCCGCGGCCGACGCGGGGGTCCAGCAGGCCGGACAGCTTGCGGAACAGGCGCGTGGTGCGAGACCAGGCCACGTCGTTGAGGTCACCGGTGACGATCACCGGTTGCTGGCTGTCGGCGACGCTGCGCGCCACGATGATCAGCTCGGCATCCCGCTCGGATGACTCGTCATTCTCGGTCGGGCTGGGCGGCGCCGGGTGCAGGAAGTGCACTCGCACGCGGTCACCGCTGGCCAGCTCCAGTTGCGCATGCATCGACGGCACATCCTCTTCGACCAGGTAGTCGATGCTGGCGTCATGCAGTGGCAGGCGTGAATAGACATGCATGCCATAGAGGTTGTCCAGCGGGCATTTGAGAGTGTGCGTATAGCCGTATTGCTCGCTATCCGCCTCGAGCACGTCGAGCCGCTGCTGCCACCAGTCATCGGATTCCAGCGTCACCAGCACGTCGGGCTGTTCGCGTTCGACGATGGCCAGCAGCTTGTCACTATCGTGATTGCTGGTCAGGACATTGGCGGTGAGCAGGCGGACCTGACGCTGCCGGTCGTGCTGTCTGGTACGCGCGGACTCGCAGGGAAAGAGGCGGGTATAGGGCACGATCCAGTGTGCCTGATAGACAAGCCCGGCCACGGCGATCACGGCCAGTGACACCCTGAGCCCGAAGGCAAGCTGGGACACCGCGAGGTCGGCGATCAACAACATCGCCCACAAGGCGGCCAGCTGCAGACGGGGGAAGTCCATGATGCGCACCGACCAATGGCGAATACGCGTCAGTGGCAGCAGGGTGAAGGCTGCCATCAGCAGCGTCAGTACGCCGAGTAGCGTGGGGATCATGGTGGCTCCGGTGGCAGAGAATGGGGCGGGAAGTCGAATGCTCAAGCGTCAGACATGGTGGCGACATGCCTGACACTCAAGTCAGGACGCTGTTCTCACGAGGCAACCCGCCGCTGACGCCACAGGCGTGAGATCCATTGCCAGCGATTGATCAACAGGGCAGTGAAGATGAGGCCGCAACCGGTCATCTGGATCAGGGTCATGCGCTCACCGAACCAGGCGGCCGACATCAGGGCGGCCCAGACCGCTTCCAGCATCAGGATGACCGAGGCATGGCTGGGGGTGGTCAGGCCTTGTGCGTAGATCTGCAGGAAGAAACGCAGCGTGCTGGCGATCAGGGTGCTGGCCAGGAACCAGCTCAGGATGTCGAGACTGATGCCGGCGGGCCAGCTCTCGCTGAGCGCCGAGAGTATCAGGCAGGTGACGCCGGTGGTCATCAGCTGGATGGCCGTCAGCGGCAGGGCCGGGATATTGCGCACCAGGCGTGAATTGAAGTTGAACACCAGAGCGAACAGGCAGGCGGCGCCGAAGATGAGCCACTGGGCGGGCTCGATGGTGAAGCCATCGGTCGCGCCGGGCTGGCCCATGCCGAGCAGGGCGAAACCGAGCAGGGCGGTGGGCAGTGCGATCCAGGTGCTCAGCGGCGGTCTGTCCTTGAACAGCAGTCGTGCGAGTACCGGCACCAGCAGGATGCCGAAGCTGTTGATGAAGGCGATCACGCCCAGCTGATCAGACAGTGCGACCTCCAGTGACCAGCAGGCCATGGCGCCCCCGAACAGGACTCCGACGCCGCTTGCGCGCAGCTTGCGCGCGGTGGACAGCTGGCCCAGTGAGCGCGCATCGAAGATGGCCAGAATGAGCCCCGCAAGCAGGAAGCGACTGCCGATGAACAGCAGAGGAGGCATGCCGGCCATTGCCTCCTTGGAGAATATCCAGCCTGCGGCGGCGATGATGGTGACCAGCAGGAGCAGCAGATCGGCCTTGAGGGGCGAGCGGGAAGGGGTCGTCTCGGAGGAGAGGCTCATGGGGAAGGCGGGAATCCTTTATTCGTTGCGTCGCAAGTGATAACTATCCTATCAAGCTGGCGCAGTGGCTGCTGGCCTTTATCGGAACGCGCAAATCCGCCAATGCGTCTTGAAAGCCGCGCGACTTTCGACGTTACACTGCGCATCATGCAGACACGTTTCTTTTTTCATTAGATGGCCGGAGGTTGAATGGCATCGACACCGCAAGATGAGGTTCGCGAACCCTCGCATGAGCCTTCCGGGCAGCACGCTCACGATCATTCTCATGGCTCCGACCCTTCAGACGGGCACTCGCATGGCCATTCACACGGCCATTCGCACAGCCACTCACATGATCATCATCACGGTCACCACCATGATCATGCGCCTGAGGTAACAGCCGACAGCGAGCGACGCGTCAAGCTGGCGATGTATCTGACGGGCGGTTTCATGCTGGCGGAAGTGGTCGGCGGGCTGGTCGCGGGCTCACTGGCCCTCTTGGCGGATGCCGGGCACATGCTCAGTGATACGGTCTCGCTGGCGTTGGCTTGGGGCGCATTTCGCCTCGGGCATCGGGCGGCGACCCGCAAGCTGACCTTCGGCTATGCGCGCTTTCAGGTGCTGGCCGCATTCGTCAATGGCCTGACCCTGCTGGTGATCGGGGCGGCGATCGTGGTGGCCGCCATCAAGCGGCTCTGGCTGCCCTCCGAAGTACTGGCGGGGCCGATGCTGGCCATCGCCGTACTTGGGCTGGTCGTCAATATCGCGGCATTTCGTATCCTGCATCAGGGCGACCAGGACAACCTCAATCTGCGCGGCGCGGTATTGCACGTAATGGGGGACCTGCTCGGCTCGGTGGCGGCCATTGTCGCCTCGCTGATCATCATGACCACTGGCTGGAATCAGGCTGACCCGCTGTTGTCAGTGCTCGCGGCGGTACTGATATTGCGCGGCGCCTGGTCGTTGGTGAAGCGTTCGGCGCACACCTTGCTGGAAGGCACGCCTGAGCAGCTCGATCACGCCGATATCCAGGCGGGCGTCCTGGCGCTTGAAGGCGTGGAGAGCGTACATGACCTGCATCTTTGGGGGCTGACGCCACAATCACCGATTGCCAGTCTGCATGTCGTCGTGGCCGCCACCAGCGTGCCCGGCGATGTGCTGGAGCGTGTTCAGGACTATCTGCGCGACGGCCATGACATCTCGCACGTCACGGTTCAGCTGGAAGGTGAGGCATGCCCGCAGGGCTGCGTGACGCGCTGATGTGATGAGTGCGATCAGCGCGCTGGTTGAGGGAGGGAATATCGCAAGGCAGAGCTTGCGAACCCTTGACGCAAAACGCCCCGCTGAAAAGCGGGGCGTTGTTCGTTGCAGCGAAGGGACTGGAGTGAATCATCCGCTGCAGTCTTTTTAGCTCTTCAGCGTCGCTGACATCACGTTACGCCTTGACGCGCAACGAGTCTGTGCTCAGCGACTCAGTGCTCAGCGACATAGACGGTGCGGATGTTCATGAAGGCACCGAAGCCATATTCGCTCTGCTCACGGCCATAGCCACTGCCTTTGACGCCACCGAAAGGCAGCTGGGCGAAGGGCGTGGTCGGACGGTTGACGAAGCTCATGCCGGCCTGCAGCTGACGAGAGACGCGTTCACCCCGTTCGTCGTCCTTGGCCACCACGGTGCTGCCCAGGCCATAGGGGCAGTCGTTGGCAAGCTCGATGGCATGCGCTTCGTTGTCGGCGACCACCACGGAGGCGACCGGCCCGAACAGTTCTTCATTGAAGGCCGGATTGCCCTGGGTGACATTGGTCAGCACCGTCGGCGGATACCAGGCACCGTCGCGATCCGGAATCTCACCACCGCACTCAAGCTTGGCACCTGACTTGATGGCGCGCTGGACCTGGTCATGCAGGTCATCGCGCAGGTCCTTGCGAGACATCGGGCCGATATCGACCCCTTCGCTCATCGGATCATCCATGCGCATGTCCTTGACCTTCTCGATCAGACGCTTGGAGAAGTCCTCGGCGAGGGACTTGTCGACGATCAGGCGCTTGGACGCGGCGCAGCTCTGGCCGGTGTTGTCGAAACGCCCGGCGATGGCGAGATCCACCGCACGCTCGATGTCGGCATCATCCAGCACGATCAGTGGGTCGATACCACCCAGCTCCAGTACGCTTGGCTTGAGCGCTGCGCCTGCCTGCTCGGCGACCTTGCGACCCGCCTCTTCACTGCCGGTCAGGGTGACGCCCTGGACAACGGGATCATTGATGATGTCTTCGATCATCTCCGAGCCCACCGGCAACCAGGTGAAGATACCCTCTTCAAAGTCGGCCTTGTGGAACAGCTGGGTGATCAGATCGGCGCAGCCCGGGACATTGGAGGCGTGCTTCATCAGGCAGACATTGCCGCCCGCCAGGGCCGGAGCTGCGAAACGGATGACCTGATAGAGCGGATAGTTCCACGGCATCACGCCGAGGACGGCGCCGATGGGGTCCTTGACGATCTTGGCACGCACGGCACCATCGACATCACGCTGCTCGGTTTCCATCAGCTTGGGCAGGTTGTCGGCATAGAAGCGCGCGATGCTGGAGGAAATCTGCGTCTCGCTGATGCCCTGATCATAGGGCTTGCCCATCTCATGAGCGATCTGCGTGGCAATTTCCTTCTGATGCTCATCGATCAGGTCCGCCAGAACGGTGAGGCGCTGCGCACGATCCTGCACGGTGGTCTGGCTGAAGCTCGAGTACGCCTTGTGCGTCTGCTCCAGTTTCTGCTGAACCTCTTCCTTGCTCAGCATGGCGTATTCCTTGAGAACCTTGTCATTGGCCGGGTTGGATGCGGTCAGTGTCTTGTTGCTCATCTTGCCTCCCTGGTGGGTGCTGGTTCAGCAAGTGACTGAATGGGGATCGCGAGGGATCGAGATCGGCCCTTGAGCCAGTCACTTCATTGGCTACACACCAGGACTTGGCGATATTGCCTGAGATCTTCAAGGGGCTGGGGCTATTGCGTCGGGTCACCTCAGTGTTGCCATATGAGCACGCTGTTGTCCCTTGAAAAGCCACAGGTGTCATCAGTGGTCGATCGCGAAGCGGTCAAATGTGAACCTGCCGAACAGGCTGCCAGCATGCGACAATGGGCATCTGACGTCCGTGCGGGGCCAAGCTTGCCGCGTGCCGGGCCATCAACATGAGTGCAAGCGTCACAAGGAAGAGGAAGTCAGCGTGTTCAACAATATTCTGGTGGTATGTACCGGCAATATCTGTCGCAGTCCGGTCGGCGAGTCACTGCTGAAGCAGGCGTTGCCTGGCAAGACGGTGCACTCGGCGGGTGTGGGCGCACTGGTCGATCACTCGGTCGAACCCACGGCAGCACGCTTCGCCGTCGAGTCAGGGCTCGAGGTAGATGAGCATCGAGCGCGCCAGGTGTCGGTCGAGATGCTGACGGCTGCAGACCTGATTCTGGTCATGAGCGATGGCCATCGCCGCGCCATCAACCAGATGGCACCGCAGGTCAGTGGCAAGACGATGCTGTTCGGCCGCTGGCTGGCTAGCGGCCAGGGGGAAGAGATTCCCGATCCCTATCGCAAGAGCGAAGAGGCCTTCCGCCATGCGCACCAGAAGCTGGTGGAAGCGGCTGCGCTGTGGGTCAAGAAACTGATGTAATCAATATTCTGTTTTTAAAAATATTTTATGGATTTTCCCCGCCGAGCATCGCGTGGAGCAGCTGGGCTGGTGTCGCTCCGCCAGTGGTCTGGATCGCAGGCTGCTGCAGGATAGCCCAGTGGTGCAGGCTGATCTGGACGTGCAGCGCCAACGGGGCCGCGCGCTGCAAGCCGAGCAGGCGACCGGTCAGCTGGAGGCGGCATTCGCCGGCAAGGTGCACTCGCTAAATCCTGCCTTGAGAGAAGGGGGCTGGGTCGGTTAAGGGGAGTGGGTGATGACGCTGCGCAATCCCCGGCAGGTGACCCTGACGGCCCGGATGGAAGAGGAAAAGGTGCTGCGCGTCGATGAAGGTGCCACTGCTGGTTCTATCCGCTGGCGCCGGTAGGCAAGCGGCTGGAAATGCGCGTGGTCAGCGTCGAACCTCAGGCAGTCGCGGTGCTTGAGCAGCCGGAAATGGCCTCGCCCGATGGTGGGGACTTGAAGGTTCGCGAGGGCGAGGAAGGGCAGCTGGAACTGATGCGTAGCCTCTATCGAGTCACGCTTGAGCCAGTGGACTTTTCCCAGGCGCTGACACTCTCGATGCCTGGCCGGCGGGGCATGGTCAACGTCGAGACTGAGCCGCGCAGCCTGTTGAGCCGCACCTAGCGTGAAGTGGTGGGAGTCTGGCGTCGCGAATCAGGTTTCTGACACCGCTATTCTCCTTCCTGCACCCTGAATTTTGAATAAGAGAACAGAAGCCCAGCCTCCGAGTGGCGTTTGCCGCTTGGAGACTGGGCTTCTCTGGTCTGGCTCTGGAGAGGGCTTTGGAAAGAGGGGGTTGTGTGGTCTCGAGGGAATACCGCGCTTTGCTCTATGGAGCGCTCCGCCTTGATTCGGCAAGCCCTTGGCTCAGCTTGCTCTAGTTCAGCCAGCGGATTTAGCCAGCTTTAGGAGCAAGAGGCTGCGTCTAGCCATCACGGGCCCGTAAGACCGTGCTTTAGGCCGGGTCGTCAGCATGTCGCTTCTCTTGATTATCGTCGGTATTGGAGAGTATAGCGATTGCCTCGAGGGGTTCCGGCATGCCCAGCGCATAGCCCTGCACAAAATCGGCACCGACGGTGGCGACGGAGGCGAGTACCTCCGGACTACCTACGAATTCGGCTACAGTTTTCATGCCCATTTCACGCGCTACCTCGGCAATGGCGCGGGCGATGGAGTAAGAGACGCGGTTGGTGTCCATGTCGCGTATGAAGGCGCCATCGATCTTCAGGAAGTCGACGGGCAGGTTTTTCAGGTAGCCGAAGGACGATACCCCACTCCCAAAGTCATCCAGTGCGAAGGAGCAGCCGAGTGCGCCGAGAGCCTCGAAGAAGGCGCGCGCATCGCCCAGCCGCGTGATGGCGACGGATTCGGTGATTTCGAAACAGAGCTTGTCACCCGGGATGCCACTGTCGCGGACCATCGTGACCAGCAGGTCGCGAAAGCTCGGGCTGCTGATGGAGTGCCCGGAGAGGTTGAGTGACACCATGGTCAGTCGCTGGGCATGCGCAGGGTGCGCTGCGAGCCAGTTCAGATATTGGCGAATAACATGTTCATCGATGGCGGCTGACAGGCCATAACGCTCCGCCGCAGGCAGAAAGGCGCCCGGAGAGATGATGGCTCCTTCCCTGCCTTTCAAGCGTACTAGTACTTCGTAATGAAGTTCGTTGGTAGGCTCTGCAGTGGCGAGGGTGCTGACAATCGGTTGTTGATAAAGCACCAGCCGTTGTTCTTCGATGGCTGCGGTGATTTCTGCCAGCCAGTGCATTTCCTGCATTCGCCGAGCCACCTCGTCACCGGATTCACTGTGACGATTGTAGTGGCACAGTGAATCTGGCCACCTGACTTTGAGTGTATGATGGCTCACAGAGACAATCAGGTGCAGATGATGACGAAGAAGAGAACGTTTAGCCCGGAATTTCGCATGGAAGCGGCCCAGCTCGTGGTCGACCAGGGCTACACGCTGAAGGCGGCGTGTGAGGCCATGGGGGTTGGCAAATCCACCATGGAGTATTGGGTTCGCAGGCTTCGCGCTGAGCGGGCAGGCAAGGCGCCGCTGAAAGGTGAGGCTCTGACGCCGGAACAGCGTGAGATCCAGGAACTGAAGCGCAAGCTGCGGCGAGTGGAAGAAGAGAAGGCAATATTAAAAAAGGCTACCGCTCTCTTGATGTCGGACTCCCTGAGCAATTCTCGATAATCGAGCGACTTGAAGAGAGCTACGCGGTGCAGCACTTGTGTCAGGTGTTTGGGGTGCATCGCAGTAGCTACCGGGCTTGGCGTGGTCGGGATAGAAGACCTTGTGAGACTGAGCAGAAGCTGCTGGATCAGGTTGTCGAGGCGCATACCGTCAGTAACGGCTCTGCCGGCGCTCGCAGCATCGCAAACGCAGGCAGGAATACAGTTGAGTCGTTATCGGGCCAGCAGGCGGATGAAGCAGCTGGGGCTGATGAGTTCGCAGCCGCCGAGGCACGCCTACAAGAAGGCTGATCAGCCACACCTGGATATACCGAATGTTCTTGATCGGGAGTTCGATGTAAAGAAGCCCAATCAGGTATGGACCGGCGACATTACCTATATTTGGACAGGGGCACGCTGGGCTTATCTGGCAGTGGTCATCGACTTGTATGCTCGTAAACCCGTGGGGTGGGCATTGTCCCTATCGCCGAACACGGAGCTGGTAAAGAAAGCGCTGACCATGGCCTACGAATCGCGTGGAGAGCCACGGAATATCCTGTTTCATTCGGATCAGGGTTGCCAGTACACCAGCCGGGCATTCCGGCAGATGCTTTGGCGCTACCGAATGACGCTGAGTCTCAGTCGCCGTGGCAATTGCTGGGACAATGCCCCAACAGAGCGCTTCTTCAGAAGCCTGAAAACGGAATGGATACCAGAGATCGGCTATCCCGATGTCGCTGCGGCGAAGCGATCTGTCACTGATTATATGATCGGTTACTACAGCAGCCTCAGGCCGCACAAGCATAACGATGGGATACCGCCGAACTTGGCAGAAAAGAACTACTGGAATGCTCAAAGCTCGGTGGCCAAAAACACTTGACCACTACAGATGAACACGGTTGCGTCCGGCATCCTTGGCCTCGTAGCAGGCAGCGTCGGCGGCACTCAGCAGCTGGTGGGGGTCGTTGTGGTTGCTGTCGATGCTCACTAGGCCAATACTGGTACTAATGGTGAACAATTTGTCTTCCCACATGAATCGGAAGTTGGTGACAGACTGGCGCATCTCTTCGAGCAGCGCCTCGGCGTCATCCAGTGTTATGTTGGACATCAGCAAGCCGAATTCATCCCCTCCCAAGCGCGCGAGACGGTCTTGCTTGCGTAAGCCGGCGGCAATGACGTCGACCAGCTGGATCAAAAGTGCATCGCCGGCGGAGTGGCCGCAGGTGTCATTGACGACCTTGAACTGATCCAAATCGATGTATGCGAGGCAATGCAGCGCACGGGTAGCGCGCGCATCATCGCAAAGCGTCGTTAGTTTACGTTTGAATGCGCCGCGATTGAGCAAGCCAGTCAGGCTGTCGTGGTTAGCCTCATGGGCCATGCGCTGCGACATGGTGTGATTGAGCGTATTGTCTATCAACGCCAGTAGCGTATAACCATCCTGATCTGGTGTCGCCTCGACAGCAGAGACACTAATCTCTGCATGTACTGAGTTGCCGGAGGCGTGTATGAAGCGGCATTGCTGGGTAAAGAAGTCCTTGCGCTGCTCGATCAGGGCTTGATGTTGCAGCAGGAAGCTTTCCAAGTCTTCCGGCTCGATCAGTTCGCGAATGACACTCTGGGACAGGGTGGTAGAGGTGTAGCCCAAGATGCTTTCGAGTCGTTGATTGACGCGCAATAGCTGGCCACTGGTACTTAGGTGCGCCATACCCACAGCAGAGTGCTCGAAGGTGGCTCGGTACCGTCGCTCACTTGCACGCAGGCGTTTCTGAGAGGCCTGTTGCTCAAATTCGGTCATAAGCTGTGATACGTGATCAGATACCGATGCCAGAAATGCCTGCTCATCATCTGTCCATTGACGCGGGGCATGGCTTTCTGTGCAGCAGATGACGGCCACCACCTGGCCCGCCACACGGATCGGGCTGTCGATGATGGCTTTCACGCTGCATCGGAAGGTTCCATCAAACAGCAACTCTTGATTGGCCTTGGTCACATCGGCCAACGCGAGAGCGCGTCCGGCATCTAGGGCTTCGAAATAGAGTCCGTTGTGTTTTCTAGTGAGGCTGGTCGGGACCGTACTAAGCGTCGCATCGTGCGGAGGGGGAATCCATGCATCATGGACGTGGGCGAGTGAAAGGCAGTCGTGGGCGGCATTCATATACCAGAAGCTCACCTTGCGTATCTGCAGTCCTTTGGCGACTTGCTCGCATAACCATGGCAGTAGGCTATCTAGGTGCGTGCTGTTGTCGTGGCGTGTATTGCCGAGCTCAATCAATGCCGCCTGTTGACGTTCATAGCGGCGTAACTTATCAGCCTGGGCATCCTTGGCCAGATGCTGTTGGTGGATATCCAGCAATGAGCCAATGAAACGATAGGGTGCGCCGTTCCTGACCTCAAATTGCGCACGTAGTTCGAACCAGCGATGATCCCCTTGCTGGGTTCGAATTAGCAGCTCGCAATTGAAGGGCGTCCCACTTAATCGTTTGGAGCCGATCAAGGCTTTGAAGTCGTCACGCATGTCAAACGCGACTCTTCCATACAATGCCTCAAGTCCGGTATCGAGAGTCCCGGCCTCGTACCCCAATAGATTCTCTAGGCGTGTAGAGATAGTCAGTCTCTCGTTGCCTGTTTTCCATTCGAGGATGCCATCAGAAATACTTCGCAATATCCAGCTGGCTCGCGACTGACTGTCTTCGAACTCTGCGTTGAGATGGCTTTGATTGATCTGACGTTTTAGCGCTTCGGTCGCCAGTAACGCTAGCTTGTTCAATCGAACGAGGATTTCTGAGCTGGGCAACTGTTGACGAGGTTCAGAGTCCGCTAGGCTCATGCAACCGATTATCTCGCCATTGTCTGCCTTTAGGGGCAAGCCAATGTAATAACGAATGCCGTCGGCAAATACCGAACTGCATCTAGCGAGTTCCGACTGTTGACGAGCGTCACATGTGATAAGAGGGCTAGCTTGCATCACCGCCATACCACACAGGGCATCGTTTATAGGGATGGACTCGTGCACGTTGTCGTCCAAACTCAACCAGCGCTTGAGCTGCCCACCATCACGAAGATTGATCATTGCGATAGGAGCGTCTGCCAGTTCTGCAGCTAGCTCAAGAATCATCAGGGCCTGATGATCCTCCTCATGCCGCAATGTCTTGATCCAATTGGGAATAACGGAAGTATCAAGCCCGAGAGAATCTGGCATGTTGTCGCAGCCTTCCCTGTCTGTAACGGTGTTGTGTGATCGAGATCGCAGACTACCACAGTAAAGCGTTGCCGCACCGTTGTTGGTGTCTTCAATACTGAGGGGGAGGGACTGGCGTCAGGGACGGCTGTGACATAATTGTCAGAACGGCGGCCTGAAAGGCTGACACGGCTAAGAGGAGTCTGTAAGGAATGGCGTTGATCAAGGGGTTCTGCATCCTGCTGCTTTGCCAGTTTCTCGGTGAGGTAACGGGGCGTGCATTGTTGCTTCCGGTGCCAGGGCCAGTACTGGGAATGTTGTTCCTGCTGCTGGGGTTGATGTTGCGAGGGCGGCTACGCAAACGGTTGTTGCCTACACCGGATAGAGAGGGGGAAGGAGTACTGCGTGTTGACGAGAATGCGAATCGAGACCTCGGCCAACGTCAACTGGCCCGTGCGCTGCTGCGGGAACGCGTGCCTGCCAGTCTCAGGCTTGCCAGCAATGGCCTGCTCTCGCATCTGTCGCTGCTGTTCGTGCCCGCGGGCGTTGGTGTGATGGTGCATTTCGAGCTCATCGCACGTGATCTCACCGCCATCGCCATCACGCTGGTTGCGTCGATCGCGGTCACCCAGTTCGTCACGGCCTGGCTGTTGCAACGTCTGATCGATCGAGGTTCTGCGACACCGAGTGGAGCAGGGGGCAAGTCACCCAGCGCCGATGAGGTGTCCTCATGAATCTGGCCCCGCTTGACGCCCTGTGGGTGTACCTGAGCGCTTCTCCGTTGCTGCATCTGCTGTTGACGCTGGTGGCCTTTCTGCTGGCGACGGCGATCAATCGTCTGGCCCGGGGCGCATCGCTGGCGCATCCGGTACTGGTCTCCATCGCACTGATCATCGCGTTTTTGTGGCTGACGGACACTGACTATCCCACCTATTTCGAAGGGGCCCAGTTCATCCACTTCCTGCTCGGGCCGGCCACCGTCGCGTTGGCGGTACCGTTGTTTGACCATCTCGATCGGGTCAAGCAGATGCTGTGGCCACTGCTGACGGCTTGTTGCGTTGGCATCGTCACTGCCGTGACCACTACCCTGGGGCTGTCACTGGCGCTGGGAGCACATACCCAGGTGGCCCTGAGCCTGGCGCCCAAATCCGTCACATCACCGATCGCGATGGGGATCGCCGAAAAATTGGGCGGTATCCCCTCGCTGACGGCAGGGCTGGTGCTGCTGACCGGCACCCTCGGCTGTGTGCTAGGCCCCGTTGTCATGCGACTGGCAGGGGCGCGAGACGATACCGTCAAGGGCTTCACCATGGGCTTGTCGGCGCATGGCATCGGTACTGCGTTCTGCTTCTCGTCGGTGAGCACGCTGGCGGGTGCCTTCGCTGGCATGTCGATGGGGCTGACCGGTCTGCTGACCGCCTTCATCGTGCCGCCTATCGTCAGGCTGTTCGGCTTCTGAGCATCAGGGGCATTGGTGGAGAGTCGAGCTGGAGGTGAGCAAGCGGCGAGCAAGAAGCAGGAAGGCCAGCGTTATCGTGGCATCGTCTTGTGAGAGCTTAAGTTTGCGTTAAGCGCAGCCATTCATGCTGGTGATCACTCCATGGTTAAGCTCAGCGCTTGCGTGTTGGCCATGGGAATCGCCAGCACGTCTTGTGGAAATGTCACCTCGTTGCCACATGTCTGTCAGTGAGCTGATCGATCATGCTCCTATGCAGGTCCACAAGGCGTGTCATCCACTCGCGCTTCTGTGTCTGGCAATGCCTCGACCCAAGGAAAGCCCTCATGTTCATTTCTCTTGCACGCACAGTTCTTGAACGCACTGGTCTTGCCCACACCGCTGCAAAGCTCAAGCCCGCTGGCCTAGCCGGGCATCGTGTACTGGTCGAGGCGCCGATGGCCTCCAGTTGTCGAGAACTCTGTTGGCAGCTGGCGGCGGCAGGGGCTGCATTGATTCTGGTCGAGCGAGAGGGGGATGACCTTGCCTTGCTGTGCAGGTTGTTGCCCACCCCGAGTGGCCAGCAACACCGCCGCCTGTCACTGACGCACGCAGATGTGAGGGGTGACGCGCTATGCACGCAACTGCACAACATCCCGGCTTCGGAGCGCCCCGATACCTTGCTAAGCCTGCCGGGCGATGGCCGCTGGCATCTGGAGAGTGGCCGCGCCTGGCATGTGCTCGAGCGTGGGGGGTGGCCGGCCGAGGTGCGCGCCAAGGTACTGGAGTGTCTTGAGCTTCATGGCTCGGCGGATAGCCGACGCCCGCTGCTGGAGTTGACCGTGCAGGCAGACGGCGACTTTTTCGTTCCGCTGCCGACAGCGAAGCACTCACGTATCCGCTTGCATACCCCGGCGCTGATCACCGGTGAAGAGGACCCTCTTTTGATGCGCCTGGCGCGCCATCAGGGCAATCATCCTGTCAGTGTGGCGCGTCAGGCGCGCAAGCTGATCTTCCGACTGCGGCTGGCGCGAGCCAGGCACCCGCTCGCGTATGGCTGGCTGATGGCGGGTGAGGCGCTGCGGCGTGTCATCGGCGGGCCGCGCCGCATGCTGGAGCGTGGCGCGCTCGGGCTGCGCGAGCAGAGGATGCTGCTGACGGTGCGTCTGGCCAGGTGGCGCCATGCTCGGCACCAGGGGCGCCGCGCACGCAGTGGTGTGTGATGGCTGGCTGATCTGTCGACACCGCCCACAGTATGCTTTCGACGTCCGTCACCTTTCGGTGGCGGACGTCTTGTCTCATGTCCTGATATGACATGGCAGAATCAGAACGATTTCAAGGAGTCCAGATGCGAGTTCTGCTCGTCGAAGATGATCCGTTGTTGGGCGAGGGGGTCAACCATACCCTGCGCCGCGAAGGCATGAGCACTGAATGGTTGAAGGAGGGCGCCAACGTCGCCGCCACGCTCAAGCATTCGCCCTTTGATGTGCTGGTGCTGGACCTTGGCCTGCCGGATCTCGACGGTCTGCAGGTCTTGAGTCACCTGCGCCGTCAGGGCCAGACGTTGCCGGTATTGATCCTGACGGCACGTGATGACATCAGCGACCGGGTACGTGGTCTGGACGGCGGCGCGGATGATTATCTGGTCAAGCCGTTCGACATTGCCGAGCTGGTGGCGCGTCTGCGTGCGTTGGTGAGGCGCCATGCCGGGCAGGCCAGCGGTTGCCTGCAGTTGGGGCCGTTGCGCATTGATCAGGCTGGCCGCACTGTCACGCTCTCCGGTAGTGAGGTCGCGCTGGGGCGGCGCGAATTTGATCTGCTGGAGTTCCTGCTGCTGCACCCCAGTCGTGTCTTCAGCCGGGATCAGCTCGTCGAGCAGCTCTATGGCTGGGATGGCGATGTCGAGAGCAATGTCATCGAGGTACATGTCCACCATCTGCGGCGCAAGTTCGGCACCGGGGTGGTCAAGACCGTGCGCGGCGTGGGCTATCGGCTGGGGGAACTCACGTGAAATCCATCCGCAGTTTCCTGCGGCGCAACCTGATCGGTGGCGTCGTGATCGTGCTGGGGACGGCCGCCGCCTGGAGCTACTTCGATTCCCGCGAGCAGATTGATGAGCTGTTCGACGCTGAGCTGGCCCAGAATGCACGCATGCTGGGGCGACTCTATCAGTCCCGACTCGCGTCGTTGACACCGGCCGCGCGTCAGGAAACGTTGCAGCAGATGACATCGGGCCAGTTCAGTCTGCGTCCACCCTCCCTGAGCTTTGCCGATGGCCACGAGAAATCCCCGCTGGGACATGTCTATGAAGACAAGCTGATCTTCCAGATGTGGGACGCGCTGGGCCAGCCGTTGCTTGGCCTCTCTTCACGCTCCGTGGTGCTCGATTACCTGCCGGTGCCCGGCTATGGCAGGCAGCATGACAATCACCATGACTGGTTCACCTTCACGCTGTATTTCCCCGAGAGTGGCATCTGGGTCACGGCGGCCCAGCGTGAAGATGTGCGCGATGAACTGACCGGCCAGATTGCGTTGCACAACGTGCTGGCGCTGGTGGTCGGGTTGCTCGTGATCGCCTTGCTGATCGGTGTGGCGGTCTCGCGGGGGTTTCGTCCCGTCTTGCGCATCAGTCATCAGATCACGGCCCGTCAACCCGGGTACCTTGAGCCGTTGGATGCCAGCGAGGCGCCGGACGAGATACGCGGCATGGTGGATGCCCTCAATGGGTTGCTGGCGCGTCTGGCGGACACCCTCGACAAGGAGCGGCGCTTCACGGCCAATGCCGCCCACGAATTGCGGACTCCCCTGGCGGGCATCAAGGTGCATGCCCAGAATCTGGAGGCCGATGCCAGGGATGAGGCCTCGCGGCGCTCGGCACGCATGATCGTGGATGGCGTCAATCGCATGACGCGGGTAGTGGAGCAGCTGTTGACCCTGTCACGACTGGAAAGCGGGGCAGAGGCACCGCGTCGTCCGGTCGATCTCGCCCAGCTGACCCATGAGCTGGCGCGGGACCTGGGCCCCATGGCACGCCAGCGAGGCATCATGCTGCATGTCGAGGTTGCACCCGGCGCGCAGTTGGTCAGTCATGAGAACGGCCTCTACGTGCTGCTGCGCAATCTGCTCGACAATGCGCTGCGCTATACGCCAGAAGGCGGAGAGGTGCATCTGGATATCCGCCGCGACGACGCTGGATGGCGCATGGAAGTGGCCGATACGGGCCCCGGAATCCCGCTGCGTGAACGCGAGCGCGTCTTTGAACGCTTCGTGCGTCTGGCCGGCCAGAAGACTCAAGGTTCCGGGCTGGGCCTTTCCATCGTGCGCGAGCTCGCCGAACGTCTAGGCGCAGCGCTGGCGCTGAAGGAGAGCCCCTTGGGAACGCCGCAGGCCCCGGGGCTGCTGGTGCAGGTTCGCTTCCCGTCGTAGCAGGTTCGTTTCTCGTCGTGAATAGTGCGTGTCCGCCGGGTTGCGTCAGCGGAGGCCAATGATTGCGTCGAATGCATCATGCGGCTGTGATGCTGGCTGGCGCCCGATAATGCCAGCGGGGAGTGCAACTCGGCGATGGTCGGGTGGCAAAGACGGCTAGATTAGCGCTATCTTCATTATATGTTGCAGAGCAGCATGACATTCCCCTCTGTCAGGAGATTCGCATGAGTGAACAACAGTCTTCCCCTGTCCGTGTTGCACTGGTGACCGGCACCGCCAGTGGTATCGGCGCCGCCATCATGCAGGCGATGTGCGATGCCGGGCATCAGGTGCTGGCGGTCGATTTCAGTGATGAGGGGGCAGAAGTCGCCGACAAGGCAGGGGCTGCCTTCTTCAAGGCCGACCTGACGGATGCCGAGCAGTGTCGTGCGGCGGTGGATGAAGCCGTGTCCCGTTTCGGGCGTCTCGATATTCTGGTCAACAATGCCGGCATCCAGCATGTCGAGCGCATCAAGGACTTCCCCGAAGCCAAGTGGAATCAGATCATCGCCTTGATGCTGAGTGCGCCATTCACGCTGATCCAGGCGGCTTGGCCGCACATGGAGAAGAATGGGTGTGGGCGCATCGTCAACATGGCGTCCATTCACGCCCATGTCGCGTCACCGGGCAAGGCGGCCTACGTCAGCGCCAAGCACGGCTTGATGGGGCTGACCAGAACCGCTGCGCTGGAAGGGGGCGAATGCGGCATCACCGCCAATGCCATCTGCCCGGCCTACGTGCGCACGCCGCTGGTCGACAAGCAGATCGCCGAGCAGGCCAAGCTCAATGACATGCCCGAGGATGAAGTGATCGAGAAGATCATGCTCAAAGGCGCGGCGATCAAGCACATGATCGATCCCTCCGAGGTGGCGGACATGGCGGTATGGCTGGCCTCCGACAAGGCAGGCTCAGTGACCGGCTCCAGCTTCAACATGGATCTGGGGTGGACGGCGCAGTAACGGCGTACCCTTGAGCAACGGCTCATTCCAGGCAGTGCAGAGACACCAAGCCCTCACCATCGATTCGCGCTTGCGAGCGAGGATGGTGAGGGCTTTTGCTTGGCCGACAGCAAAGTGTCGCCTTGGCGCAGACCAGGCCAGCGGCACGGTCTCAGCGCTTGACCGGGCGCTTCTGTAGCTTGCGTTGCAGGGTGCGGCGGTGCATGCCCAGGGCGCGGGCGGTGGAGGAGATGTTGCCATCGTGCTCGTTGAGCACCTTCTGAATGTGCTCCCAAGTCAGGCGGTTGACTGACGGCGGGTTGTCGGAGATCACGGCGGCAGGGTCGCCGCCCTCGCGGTTGAAGGCGTTGAGAATCTCGTCGGCATCGGCGGGCTTGCACAGGTAGTTGACCGCGCCGAGCTTGATGGCTTCCACCGCGGTGGCGATGCTGGAATAACCGGTCAGCACCACGATACGCGTGTCAGGCAGCAGGGCGATCAGCTCGGGCAGCAGCTTGAGGCCGGAGCTCTGCTCGAGCTTCAGGTCGAGCGTGATCAGCTCCGGGCGGTGGCTGCGTGCCACGCTGAGTGCCTGGGCTTCATCACGGGCCACTTCCACTTCATAGCCGCGACGCGTCATGGCGCGCGCCGTGACCTGGCAGAAGAATTCATCATCGTCGATGATCAGCAGTCGGGTTGCATCGCTCATCAGGGTTCTCGCTTGGGCGGTCTTTGCCGCCATCATGTCAGATGAAGGGGGAGGCGCACTTCCGTCAAGGTGCCGCCATCTTCGTGGTTGTACAGACTGACGCCGCCACCGAACCGATTGATGGTGGCATGCGTGAGGAACAGGCCGATGCCCATGCCCTTGGATTTGGTGGAGATGAAGGTCTCACCGAGCTGGTCCGCCACCGCCATGGGCACACCACCGCCATGATCGCGGATGTCGATCAGCACTTCTTGATCGCGTTGCTCCAGGGTGATCTCGATATCATCCGGGCAGGCGTCAGCGGCATTGTTGAGTAGGTTCATCAGCGCCTGCTCAAGCGTGGTATCTACCAGCATGGAGGCCTGTTCAGCGCCGGGCGTCACCTCGACGCTATGCTGCACGTCCGGGCGCACCACCAGCCAGCGCTGCACGATTTCCTCCAGCCATTGGGCTGCATTGATGGGTTGAGGCTGCTCCATGCGGCGGCGGTCGGCCGCGGCCACCATCGCCTGCAGGCGTTGCTTGCAGGTGTCGACCTGACTGCGAAGCAGGGCAAGATCATCCTCCAGCTGAGGGTCATTCCTGTCCTTGGCATCCTCGCGCATCTCGCTCAGCAGCACTGCCATGGTGGAGAGCGGGGTGCCCAGTTCATGCGCGGTGCCGGCGGCCTGGCTGGCCACCGCCAATACCTGTTCACTGCGCAGGGCGGCCTCACGCGTGGTGGACAGCGCCTGATCCCGGGTGCGCAGGGCATGGGCCATCTTGTAGATGAAGTAGGTCACCAGCGACGCCGACAGGCCGAAGTTCAGCCACATGCCGATGACATGCAGGCTGATGCGTCCACCCAGCTCATAGGTCGCCAGCTGTGGCACCGGCTCATAGAACACCATCAGGAAGCTGTAACAGCCCATGCCGACCGCGGCAATCACCCAGGCGTAGCGCCAAGGGAGCGTTGCGGCCGCCATGGTCACCGGCACCAGATAATAGGGCACGAAGGGATTGGTGGAGCCACCGGTATGGAAGAACAGCATCGTCAGACCGGCGATATCCACCAGCAGGTGAATCAGGTTCTCGGTGTCGGTGACGGGATGCGACTGCCCGAGGCGCCACCAGGTCGCGACATTGACCAGCCCCATCGCGATGATGATCGAGATGACGGGCAGCACATTGAGCTGAAAGCCGATGATCTCGAGCCCGAAGATGATCAGGATGAGAAAGCCGGTCCAGGTGATGCCGCGCGCGATGGTTAGACGAATGAGATTGCGGTGCGGCGTGGACAGTGGTGGCGGTAGCGGCTGATTCATGACGACTCCTGCGAGGAATGCGGCCATGATAGTGAATAAGGCTCATAAAGTGCAGCCCTGACGGCCAGTTAGCGCCAAGGCGCCATGCAATCCCCTGCGTTGCTTTCTCTTCGTTGTGCCCGCTTTGTGGCGCTCTCTTCGTTGTTCAACGCTTGTCAGCCTCGCTCGAAGGAGCCACTCAGCCAGGGCGTCACGCGTGTCGGTGTGATGTCGGCCAGATGGGCCTCCCAACCCTCGACATGCGTGAGAGGCTGGCGCGGGTAGTGGCCCGCTGATCCGTTGCGCCCTGCGCTGCTTGACCAGGCGAGCCAGGGCGCATGGCGCTGCATGCCGGCGGGTAGTGTCGCAAGCTCCGGTATCCAGCGGCTGACGTAATGGCCGAGAGGATCATGCTGGCGTGCCTGCTTCATCATGTTGAAGTGGCGATCCCCGCGCGGATCACGTCCGATACCCGCCAGATAGCGCCAGTTGCCCCAGTTGGAGGCGACGTCGTGATCCAGTAGCTGATGCTCGAACCAGGCCGCTCCTTGGCGCCAGTCCACGCCAAGGTCCTTGACCAGAAAGCTCGCCACGTTCTGGCGCATGCGGTTGCTCAGCCAGCCGGTAGCCGCCAGTTCGCGCATGCCGGCATCGACCCACGGTATCCCGGTCATTCCGGTCTGCCAGCGTTCAAGCGCTTCCGACGTCTGCGCATGGCTGCGCGGCTGAGCCGCGTCGTGGCTTGGGGACTCGCCCGTGAAGGTGTGCCTGCCCAGCCGCCGTGCATCCCAGTGGAAGTACTCGCGCCATAAAAGCTCGACGCGGATCCAGTCGCTGTCCTTGAAGGCAGCCTGCGGATGCGCGCAGTCCTCGGGCAGTGTGGTCTGAAAGCGGTGCAGCGTGTCCAGTATCCGCCGCGGTGACAGACAGCCCAGTGCCAGCCACACGGAGAAGCGGGTCGAGAAATCTGCGCCGCTGAGACGGTTGCGGGTGGTCTTGTACTGGCCGGCGAAGGCCGGGCTCAGGTAATCCTGCAGGCGCTGCAAGCCGGCGGGCTCTCCGGGGGAAAAGGTGTATTCGCCACGGGTGTCGGCCTGCCAGTGGCGAGCCTTGAGCAGGTGCCTGGCCGTGCCCTGAAAGCCGCGAGAGGCGGACTCTGGCCAACCGGGGAGCGTGGACGGCGCGTCCAGCGGGGCAGGCATGTCGGTGAGGCTCGGGCGTGCCTTCTCCAGCTTGCGCCGGAAGGCACTGAAGCTCTCGGGGAGTGCGACGAGTGGTTCCGGCAGCTCGTCTTCGTCCAGCAGCAAACCACTGTTCAATTGCCGCAGGCGACACTGGCTCGATACCGCACGTTGCTGGCGTTGTTCCACCACGCCCGTGGCGCGGCGCGCGATGACGCCTCGGCAGCCATATTGCCTTGCCAGCTGCGGAATCAGCTGTGCCGCGTCGCCATGGAGGATCAGCAGGTCACTGCCCAGCGCCTGAAGTCGCGTGCGCAGCGACTCCAGGCTCCCGAGCAGGGCATGTTGCCGTCCCGTGCTGAGCGGCTGCAGGCGTGGCTCCCCGGGGCTGACGCTGCCGAAGGGCTGAAAGGTCGTCTCCGCCACCACATGCACGACCAGCAGATGGGAGGCTCGCTCCTCGAGCGCGGCTTGCCACAACGGGTTGTCATCGAGGCGCAGGTCCTCGTTCAACCATACCAGCCAAGGGTCAGTGGACGTCATCGCGCGCCTCCCGTGCCAGCTGGCGTGCGTTGCGACGACAGCGCTGACTGTAATGGCGTACGTCGTCCCAACAGTCCTGCCACTTCTTGCGCCACGTGAAGGGGCGCTGGCAGGTCTGACATGGCTTGCTGGGCAGGTGCGGTTTGCGATGCATGCTGGCAAGGCTCCTTAAAAGCATTACATAACCTATACCATAATTGTACATCACACAAAATGGCGGGCAGGAAATCCCCTGTCATCCTGTTGACGAGTGCCTTGCATGCCTGCCTCAGTCACCGCCCGGCAGTTGATCCAGTTGTCGCTCCAGAGCCTGCATGGTGAGCAGCAGATCACGGTATTGGCGTGCATTGACGGCGCCGAGCAGTTCATCCTCGAAACGCCGCGCTTCGGGAATCAGCTCGGCGAGCATGGCCTCTCCCTCGGCGGTGAGAACGAGTAGCTGCGCACGCTGGTCCTGCTCGCTCGGACGACGCAGGATCAGTTCACGGCTCTCCAGTGATTTGACGGCGCGCGAGACGCGTACCTTGTCCATGTGGGTGCGCAGGCTGATTTCCCGCGCGGTCATCGGCACACCGCGGCTCAACCAGGCCAGCAGACGCCACTCGGCGACATTGATGGCGAAGCGCTCGCCATAGCGGGCGAACATCGCCTCACTGGTGCGCTCGGCCAGTCGGTTGAGGCGATAGGGCAGGAACTGGTCAAGATCCAGCTCGCAGCTGGGCGTGTCCTGTGAGGCTTCCCCATCAAGGGCATCGCGCGCTTCGGGAGTGTCATCAGTGCGTTGCATCGAGAGTTACCTGTCTCGGTGAGAGGGCTGACCAGCGTTGTCACGACAGTGCATGGCGGTGGGATCAGGTTACCGATGTTACCACTTTCGACAGCGAGCAAGACAAAAGTCGAGCACTCGAGCGATTGCCAAGGTATGAATCTGTCTATATGGTTTCATATGTAACTATTTAAGGGCGATGGCGGCATGTCGTGCCGTGGATGCCCCAGGTCATCAGGAGCCGCGAGCCCACAAGGAGATGAATCGTCATGCGCGAGCGCAATGCTGAGTGTCATTATCACGCCGGTTTTCGAAATCATGTCTCCAGCGAGGCGTTGCCTGGCGCCTTGCCGCAGGGCCAGAACTCTCCCCAGCAATGCCCCTATGGCCTGTACGCGGAGCAGTTGAGCGGCTCGGCCTTCACCGCGCCGCGTAGCCACAATCTGCGCAGCTGGCTTTACCGCATTCGGCCCTCGGTGGTGCAGGGCGCCTATCAGCCCATGGAGATGCCGCAGGTCGCCACCGCACCGCTGGCCGAGAGAATGCCGGATCCCAACCCGATGCGCTGGGACCCCATCGCGTTCTGCGCTGGCGATTTTCTGGAAGGCCTGATCACGCTGGCGGTCAATGGGGATGCCCAGGCGCAGCAGGGCTGTGCCACGCACCTCTACGCCTTCTCTCGCGGCATGCAGCAGCGCTTTTTCTACAATGCTGATGGCGAATTGCTGATCGTGCCGCAGCAGGGTGCCATCGAGGTGCGCAGCGAGCTAGGCCTGCTGGAAGTCGCCAGCGGCGAGATCGTCGTGATTCCGCGTGGTATCAAGTTCCAACTCAATCCGCTGGCGGGGCACGCGGAGGGCTGTCGAGGCTATGTGGCCGAGAACTATGGCGCGCCTCTCGAGTTGCCCTCGCTGGGACCCATCGGCAGCAATGGACTGGCCAATCCGCGTGACTTCCTCGCACCATCGGCACGTTTCGAGGACGAAGCCGGTGACTTCACGCTGGTGGCCAAGTTCGGTGGGCGTTTCTGGCGCGCGAGCCTGGATCATTCACCGCTGGATGTCGTGGCCTGGCACGGCAACTACGCGCCCTACAAATATGATCTGGCGACCTTCAATACGATCAATACGGTCAGCTTCGATCATCCTGACCCCTCGATCTTCACCGTGCTGACATCACCGTCGGACACCGCCGGGGTCGCCAATCTCGACTTCGTGATATTTCCGCCACGCTGGATGGTCGCCGAGAACACCTTCCGGCCGCCGTATTTCCATCGCAACCTGATGAGCGAGTTGATGGGGCTGATCCATGGCGAATATGACGCCAAGCGCGAAGGCTTCCGCCCGGGCGGCGCGAGTCTGCACAACGCCATGACCCCGCATGGCCCCGACGCTGCCACCTTCGAGGCCGCCAGTCAGGCGGAACTTGCCCCCCGCTATCAGAGCAATACGCTCGCCTTCATGTTCGAGAGTCGCTATCTGTTCCAGCCCACCCCGCAGGCCCTGTCGTCGAGCGCTCGTCAGCGCGACTACGGCTCGGTATGGCAGGGGCTCGCGTCGCACTTCACGCCTCACACCACTCCTCAATTCACCCCTTAATTCACCCTGCATACGTGATGACCTTTGACTGTTCATCGTCATCCGACCCTAGGCAATTCCTGCATTATTGCTCACGTTGCTCTTCAAGGAGGCACCCATGAAATTCGCTACCTACCAGGATGGTTCCCGTGATGGAACGCTGCTGCTGGTCTCCCGTGACCTGACCCGCGCCGTCAAGGTCGCGGATGTCGCCACGACCCTGCAGGCGCTGCTGGAAGACTGGACGTCGCTGGCGCCCGGGCTCGAGCAACGCTACGCGGCGCTCAATGATGGCACGCTGACGGACGCCTTTGCGCTGGAAAGTCAGGCGCTGCATTCCCCGCTGCCGCGCAGTTATCAGTGGGCAGACGGCTCGGCGTATCTGAACCATGTGCAGCTGGTGCGTCAGGCGCGTGGCGCCGAGATGCCCGAGACCTTCTGGCATGACCCGCTGATGTATCAGGGCGGCAGCGACAGCTTCCTGGCCCCCAGCGCCGATATCGTATGCGTCAGTGAGGAGCATGGCATCGATTTCGAAGGCGAGATCGCCGTCATCACCGATGATGTGCCGATGCACGTCAGTCCGGAGCAGGCCGAGGACCACATTCGCCTGTTGATGCTGGTCAATGACGTCAGTCTGCGTGGGCTGATCCCCGGCGAGCTGGCCAAGGGCTTCGGCTTCTTCCAGGCCAAGCCGTCGTCAAGCTTCTCGCCCATCGCCGTGACGCCGGACGAGCTGGGGGATGCCTGGCAGGAGGGGCGCGTGCATCTGCCGCTGAGCGTGCATCTCAATGGTGAGAAGTTCGGTGAGCCAGAGTCCGGGCCAGACATGATCTTCAGCTTCCCGCAGCTGGTGGCGCATGCCGCGAAGACTCGCCCTCTGGGCGCCGGTGCGATCATCGGCTCAGGCACCGTGTCCAATCCCGGCAAGGATGGCGGCCCCGGCAAACCGATCAGCGAAGGGGGCGTGGGCTACAGCTGTCTGGCCGAAGTGCGCATGGTCGAGAAGATCCTGTTCGATGAGATTCGCACGCCCTTCATGCGTTTTGGTGATCGCATCCGCATCGAGATGTACGATCGCGATGGCCAGAGCATCTTCGGCGCCATTGATCAGCAGGTGACGCAGTTGGACGCCTGAGGGCGTCGTCGAGAGGCAGAGCTTCTTAGAGACACGTCTCGGGAAGACGTCGTGTGCCGGTAAGCCCAAAGCCAACAGGGTGCGAGGCAGTGCGAAGGGGCGGCCGGCATTCAACCGCGTCACAGGGGAGCGCAGCATGAGTTCAATGAGTCTGTATGGCTATTACCGTTCATCTACCAGCTATCGGGTAAGAATCGCGCTGGCGCTCAAGGGGATTGAGGTCGCTCAGGTGCCGGTCAATCTGCTCAAGGGCGAACAGCGCAGCGAGGACTATCTGGCCATCAATCCTCAGGGGCTGGTGCCGACCCTGATGGTGGGAGATACCCCAACATCTGTGGCTCTGACCCAGTCGCTCGCGATCATGGAATATCTGGAGGAGCGCTGGCCCACCCCGGCGCTGTTGCCCTCAGCGGCGGAAGCGCGTGCGAAGGTGCGCTCACTGTGCCAGTTCATGGCCTGTGAGATGCATCCGCTCAACAATCCGCGCGTGCTCAATTATCTGACCGATCGGCTTGAGGTCACCCAGGAGCAGCGCCTTGAGTGGTACCGACACTGGGTCGCCGAGGGCTTCGCGCGTCTGGAAGTGATGCTGGCGGAAAGTGCAGGGCGTTTCTGCCATGGCGATAGCCCGGGCATGGCGGATGCCTGCCTGATGCCCCAGCTCTACAATGCACGGCGCTTCGAGTGTGAATTCAAGGCCTACCCGAGGATTCTGGCCATCGAGGCGGCCTGTCAGTCAATGGAAGCCTTCCAGCAGGCCCACCCCGAGCGTCAGCCAGATTGTCCGGTGGGCTGATCATTGTCGGTATCCCGACAAGAAAGCGCCTCGGCGGTCTCGACGGGGCGCTTTCTTGTCTCGGGTCATCGTCTCACCGACAGCACTTGCTGGAGCTGTCGCCGCTGGCGGGTGTCTGCTCGACCACCACGGCAGCCGTGGATGGCGCGCAACAACTGCGGGTGGCGCAGGATGATGGCGGAGCGTCAGAGGTTTGCGAGCTTGCGTCTTGCTCATGCTCAGCTTGCGCGCTTTCGGCCTGCTTGGCCTCGCCAAGCTCTACTCGCGCGTCGCGAATCACCTGCCAGGCGGACTGCAGGAAGAGTGCGGCAATCGCCGCCCCCAGCAGCACATCCGGCCAGCGGGAGCCCGTCCAGCCCACCAGTATCGCGGCCCCGAAGACCGAGGCATTGGCGATGATGTCATTGCGTGAACACAGCCAGGTGGAGCGCATGTTCAGATCATCCGACTTGAAGCGCCACAGCAGGCCGAAGCAGACCAGATTGACGGCCAGCGCCAGCAGGGCGAAGGCGCCCATGCCGTGTGCGGCAGGGGCGACGCCATTGAGGGCCTGATAGCCCGCCTCGCCAAGGACGATCACGCCCAGCGCCAGCATCACGATGCCTTTCACCAGCGCGCTCAATGCACGTTCACGCACGCTGCGATGCAGGACATAAAGGGTCAGGGCGTAGACGCTGGCATCGCCGAACATGTCGAGTGAATCCCCCAGCAGTGCGGTGGAGCCCAGCCACCAGGCTGCGGTGAATTCGATGAAGAACATGCTGGCATTCAGTGCCAGCAATATCTTGAGCACCTTGCCCTGAGAGGCTCTGAGCTCTACCAGCTCGTCGGACTTGCTTTCGCAACAGCTTTTCATAAGGGGTCTTGGCCTCCTGTCGTATTGCTGACAGCATGGAGGTTATAGTCACTATAAGGTCAAGCATCATGACACAAGGATCCGAGCGCGAGCCGGGAATAGCAGCGCAAGACCCGCAAAGATCATCGGCTTGCACAGGGGCTGTTACAGGGGCGATGAGCATCGGTCAGCTGGCCAAGGCCTCAGGCGTCCAGGCGGTGACGATCCGCTACTACGAGAAGCAAGGGCTGTTGGCCCCGCAGCGGCGTGCGGTCAACGGCTATCGCGAATATGGCAAAGCACAACTGCGCCGGTTGACCTTCATCCGCCGTTGCCGGCGTCTGGGTTTCTCGCTGGACGATATCCGCGCCTTGCTGGGGCTGGCGGATCAGCAGGCGTTGCCGTGCCATCAGATAGACGCGCGCATCGAGGCGCAGCTGGCCGAGGTGCGCAAGCGTCAGCGCGATCTCGCCGTCATGGAGGAGGAGTTGCAGCGCCTGACACACTGCTGTGCCGGCGGGGTGGTGGCGCAGTGCCGTATCGTTGAGACCCTGTCCGAGGGCGAGGAGTAAGGCCTTGGCATTTTCGTGCGCGTAGGGATGATCGAAGGCGTGTAGATCACGCTCGCCTCTGTTGCCGCGCCGCGGCAGCCGCTACAATGCGCGCCATTCGTCTTGTTCTGCTATTCACCCAACAGTGCGCGCGGCGTGCCTCACGTCGGGCCGGATGCCTTTCAGCTCATGTCAGATTCCCAGATTGCCAAGTCGGCGGATGTGCGCCGTACATTCGCCATCATCTCTCACCCGGATGCCGGTAAGACCACCATTACCGAGAAGCTGCTGCTGTTCGGGAATGCCATCCAGATGGCCGGCTCGGTCAAGAGCAAGCGGGCCGATCGCCACGCGACCTCTGACTGGATGAAGATGGAGCAGGAGCGTGGCATCTCCGTGACCACCTCCGTGATGCAGTTCCCCTACAAGGACCGCATGGTCAACCTGCTGGATACCCCCGGGCACGAGGACTTCTCCGAAGATACCTACCGGACGCTGACTGCCGTCGACTCGGCACTGATGGTCATCGATGGTGCCAAGGGTGTCGAGGACCGCACCATCAAGCTGATGGAAGTCTGCCGCCTGCGCACCACGCCGATCCTGACCTTCGTCAATAAGATGGACCGCGAGACGCGTGACCCCATCGAGGTGATGGACGAAGTCGAGACGGTGCTCAACATCCAGTGTGCGCCGATGACCTGGCCGATCGGTGTCGGCAAGGGTTTCAAGGGCGTCTATCACCTGCTCAATGACGAGATCCATCTCTACAAGCAGGGCCAGGGCAACCGCATTCCCGATGACGTGCGCATCAAGGGCCTCGATAGCTCCGAAGCCATCGAAGTGCTGGGCGAAGACCTGATCGAAGAGTTGAGCATGGAAGTCGAGCTGGTGCGCGGCGCCTCCCACGAGTTCGATCTCGAGGCCTATCGTCGCGGTGAGCTGACGCCGGTCTACTTCGGTACTGCCATGGGCAACTTCGGCGTGCGCGAGATGCTCGACGGCTTCGTCGAATATGCCCCGCCGCCCCAGCCGCGCGATACCGATACCCGCGAAGTCACCGCCCACGATGAGCGCTTCACCGGCTTCGTGTTCAAGATCCAGGCCAACATGGACCCGAAACACCGTGACCGTGTCGCCTTCCTGCGTGTCTGCTCCGGCAAGTACGAGAAGAACATGAAGATGCGCCACGTGCGCATCAACAAGGACGTCAAGATTCCTGACGCCCTGACCTTCATGGCGGCGGACCGCTCCCACGTGGAAGAGGCCTGGCCGGGCGATATCATCGGCCTGCACAACCACGGCACCATCCAGATCGGTGATACCTTCACCATCGGCGAGGACATGCGCTTCACCGGCATTCCGCACTTCGCGCCGGAACTGTTCAAGCGCGTGCGCCTGAAGGACCCGCTGAAGATGAAGGCGCTGCAGAAGGGCCTGCAGCAGCTCTCCGAAGAGGGCGCGACCCAGGTCTTCCAGCCGTTCGACAACAACGACCTGATCGTCGGTGCCGTCGGTACGCTGCAGTTTGACGTGGTCGCTCACCGCCTGAAGGAAGAGTACAAGGTCGAGTGCATCTATGAGGCGATCAATGTGCAGACCGCACGCTGGATCTACTGCGATGACACCAAGATGCTGGAAGACTTCAAGCGCAAGGCCAGTGCCAACCTGGCCTACGACGGCGGTGGCTGGCTGACCTACATCGCGCCGACCCGCGTCAACCTGCAGCTGACCCAGGAACGCTGGCCGGACATTACCTTCCGCGCGACTCGTGAGCACTGAGACAGTTGCCATAACGGCGTTGCCGCGACGGAGTTGCTGCAGCGGCGATGTAGTAATGGCGCTGCGATAGCGAGTCTGTCGATCACGCCATGAAGAACGCCACCCCTCGGGGTGGCGTTTTTTTATGCCCGGATAAAGGTGGCGTTTTTTGTGTCCAGACATGCGTGTAACCCTACGTTTACACAGCCAACCCATGGCGTGGCATCAGCACGGCATAATGTTTGGGTCATGTTGTCTTGCTGGCATCCGTGTGATGAAGCTTGCTGGGGCGAAGGTCGGTAGGGCGCAGACAATGACAACAACAATGGCGTGGGATGTGTCTCAGTGCGGGCCATGCATGATGCGTGGCAATCCACCGGATGGTTAGCGAGTGACAGGAGATGACAGATGTCCGGATTCATGCAGGAATTTCGTGATTTTGCCGTCAAGGGAAGCGTCGTCGACATGGCGGTCGGCATCATCATCGGCGGGGCATTCACACTGATCGTCAAGAGTCTGGTCGGTGACATGCTCAACCCGCTGATCGGGCTGCTGATCGGCGGAGTCGATTTCGCCAATTTCTTTGTCGTCCTCAAGGAAGGCGCTCAGGCCGCGCCCTATGCCAGTCTCGAGGCCGCCAAGGAAGCGGGAGCCGTCACGCTGAACTATGGCTTGTTCATCAATGCCATCATCAGCTTCGCCCTAGTGGCGCTGGCGGTGTTCGTGTTGATCCGACAGATCAACAAGCTCAAGAAGGAAGCCGAGGAAGCGCCGGAAGAGGTCACCGACAAGGATTGCCCGTATTGCCTTTCCAAGGTGCCGCTGGCGGCGACCCGTTGTGGTCATTGCACCTCCGAGCTGGCGCCGGCAGCGCCGGTGGAGGCGGCCTAGGCCATCTGCGTCAGTCACGGTGACTGACAAGCAATATCGATACTCGTCCTCAGGGGACCGGCCACCAGGCCGGTCCCTTCGTTTGTCTGTCACACGCAGATATAGCACGATGGCTGTACGACCATCCCCGGGAGATTCCATGCTGATCGACAGCCATTGCCATCTGGATTTCGCTGACTTCACGCCGGATCGTGAGGCGGTCATCGCGCGTGCCGAGCAGGAAGATGTCTCGGCCTTCGTGGTGCCCGCCACCACGGTGGCAAGCTTCCCGGCAGTGCTGGCGCTGGTGGATTCACCGGCGCGTATCTTCGGCGCCCTGGGACTGCACCCCTATTTTCTGTCCGAGCATGGCGATGACGCGCTGGCGGCGCTTCATCAGGCCCTCGATCAGCATGCTGGCCAGGTCGTCGCGTTGGGCGAATGTGGCTTCGATGCGCGACTGGCCGATCATGATGCCCAATGGCAGCTGTTCGAGGTCCAGCTGAGCATGGCACGCGAATTCTCCCTGCCTGTCATCGTGCACTGCGTGCGCGCCAATGACGAAGTCGCCAAGCGTATCAAGCAGGCACGACTCACCCGTGGCGGCATCATCCACGCCTTCGCGGGCAGTCAGGTGCAGGCGGAGCGCTTTCTCGAGCTTGGCTTCGTGCTGGGGCTGGGCGGTAGCGTGACCTACCCGCGTGCCAACAAGCTGCGCGGAGTGGTGGCGTCACTGCCCGACGATGGCTTCGTGCTGGAAACCGATAGCCCCGACATGCCGCTGTGCGGGTTTCAGGGTCAGCGCAATGAACCATCGCGAGTGGCGAAGGTCGCGGACGTGGTGGCGGAACTCCGCGCGAGCAGTCGCCACGATATCGCGTTATCCACCACGACGAATGTGCAGCGTATTCTTCAACTGAACGTCTGATCTAGACTGACCTCATAGGCTAGGCGACAGCCTGCCGACCCGGTTCAGGAGGTCGCCTCATCATCGGTAAATCAATGTCAGATTCTTCAGCATCGCGTTCCTCCTCTCGTGTGCCGGCACACGAGTCTTCTGCTGTCTTCGCGCACGCCTCCCTGCCTGCTGGCCCCCGCTATCGGATGTACCTGCTGCCGCTGCTGTTGCTGGCGGCATTGCTGGCCACTGCCTGGTTGACGGCCAGCCAGATCACGCAATCCCGCGAGGCGGATCGTGAGTCCGACAGGCAGCGGATGGCCTTGTGGGTCAAGAGTGAACAGCGCCTGCTCGCAGGACAGTTGCAGGAGAACGGCTACTGGGAAGAAGCCGTGACCAGGTTTCTGCGCGAGCCCGAGCTCGACACGACCTGGCTCGAGTACATGTATGGCCCCGAGTTCGCCATCAATACCGGCATACATCTGATCTCTGCGGTGCGTGGCGATGGGCAGGTGGCAGCCTGGGTGCAGCACAACGCCGGGTCGCCGGGGGCCGACTGGCTGGGCAAGCAGCCGGTGAGCTGGCGACGTGCGCTCGCCCCCGTCATGCAGGCTGCCCGCCAGTCACCGACACAACCCCAGCTGGCCTGGTTGATCGTCGATAACCAGCCATGGCTGATCGGCATGCAGGGGCTCTACGAGGATGAGGAGGCCTTGCCACCGCGAGACGAGCAGGGGCTGTTGATTTTGGGCATGCCGCTCACGACAGACCTGCTGGACGAGCAGGCGGCCGTACTGGGCTTGAAGGGTTTGCAGGTCGTCAGCAACGCCATGCCACAGCCCATCGCGACGCAGCAGATCTGCGTGGCCTTGCCGGCATCCGGCCGTGCCGATCGCTACAACCATGCCAAGGCCTGCTGGCAGGATGAAAATCGCGTCGCTCAGTTGCTGCAGGAGATGGGCACTCCGCTGGCGGTGCTGCTGTTGATCATTTTGCTGGCGGGCATGGGCACCATCGGCATGCTGGTGCGCGATAGTCGGCGCCGAAGGGCGAGTCGGGCCTATGGCGCCTATCTCGAGCATCAATACCAGCGCCACAGCATCCTCAATCAGCAATTCCTGAGCGTCCCCTATGAAACCCACACGCCGCAGAACGCGCGTGCCTCTCTCACTCGGTACCTGCAGCGCGTGCGCGAGATGCTGGGGGCAGAGATCATCATCTATCGGCGTGAGGTGGGAAATCCCAACGCCGGCTACCTGATTCTGCAGAGTCACGATGAGCGTGAGTGGTTGAGTGAGGCATCGTTGCGGCGTGATCCTCTCTGGCGCCTGCCGGTGGGGCGCGTGTGCGTGTCAGCCGGTGATCGCTCGCGACGCGATGACGATGGGAGCGTCGACAGGAGTGTCGATGAGCAGGAAGATCGCGCGCTGCTGCTGTGTCAGCGACTGGGCGCCAGCCAGCTGATGGGCTATTCGGTCTCGCCGCATCCCGGGCGCAGCGAATTGCTGCTAGTGGCCAGTCGTGGGCATCGACTCAACCCCACCGAGATGATGCCGTTGCTGGACATGACCCTGGATACGCTGGTGGTAAGAGGACTGGAGCAGGAGCGCGTGCTGCTCCAGCAGCAGTTGCTGAAGGAGCGCGAGATGGATCTCGACACAGGCCTGCTCAGCCGTGAGGGCATGTTACGCATGATCAAGGTGAGGATTGACCAGCTGGGCGAGGTCGCGCCGATGGAGGGCTTCGTGCTGATGGCGCTACGGATCGGCGGCTTGCAGGTGCTCTACGATCATGCCGGCGCCGAGCCGGGCAACTACCAGCTGGAGCAGGTCCAGAAGCGCATTGCTCCCTTGCTGGGAAATTCGGGCGATGTGGCGCGCCTCGAGACCGACAGGTTGCTGATCATGGTCCAGCGCCGGCTGCTGGAAGCGACGCGTGGCGGCATCAGCGGCTGGCTGGACAACTTGCTGAATGCCGTGCGCGACAAGGTCACGCTCGATGATGAGGTGATCTATCTGCAGCCGAGCCTGGGCATCACGCGCTATCCCGAGGATGGCCATCAGGTGGATGCGCTGGTCTATCGCGCCGAGCGTGCCTTGCACGATACCCAGCAATGCCAACGCGAGTGGCATTTCTTCGATGATGAGGCGGAGCGTGAGTTGCGTCGCCTCAAGCAGCTGGAGGCCGAGTTCACCGTCGCGCTGCGCGAGAATCAGCTCAGGCTCTTCGTGCAGCCGATCGTCGACGGGCGTACCGGCCGCTTGCAGCTGTCGGAGGCGCTGATTCGCTGGCAGCACCCCGAACATGGCTTGATGGGCTCGGCGGATTTCATGGCCATCGTCGAGTCCGCCCGCCTGGATGTCGCGCTGGGGCGTTGGGTGCTCAAGGAAAGCATCGCGACCCTGATGCACGTCCACGAAAGCGGCCATGAGCTGCATCTGAGCGTCAACGTGACCGTGCGCCACATGATGGACAAGCGCTTCCTGTCAGACCTGGAAATGTTGTTCCGGCATCCGGAGCTGTGTGAGCGCCTGACGCTTGAACTGGTCGAGAGCCAGCTGCCGGATGACATCCAGGCCCTGGCCGTGCTGTTCCAGACCATCCGGGCTCACGGCGTGGCGTTGGCACTGGACGATTTCGGCACGGGCTACTCCTCGCTGTCACAGTTGCAGCGGCTACCGTTCGACAAGCTCAAGATCGATCGGCAGTTCGTGACGGCGCTGGGCTCCAGCAAGGGGCAGGCCATGATCGAAGCGATGCTGGGGCTGGCGGAGGCCTTCCATCTTGCAGTGGTGGCCGAAGGCATCGAGACGCCGGAGCAGCGAGCCGAATTGCTCGCGCATGGCTGCTCGCTGCATCAGGGCTATCTCTATGCACGACCGATGCCGGTGCAGGAGCTGATCGAGCACCTGATCGCAGGAGATGGCTGGCTGCCGGAAGGGCTGTAAGGGCTGGGCGCCCCGGCAGGCGGCTGAAATCAGCAATCCGTGGTAGATAAAAGCCCCGCACGTAGGCACGTGCGGGGCTTTCCTGTGGCGGCTTTCAAGCGATCAGTCCTTCAGGACGATCAGCCTTTCAATCCGTACCCTTCAGCCCTTGAGCTGCTCCGGGTCGCGACGCTCGACGGCATAGGGCAGTGCGCTGCGCTCAAGCTGGGTGCCATTTTCCAATGCCAATGCGATCTCTTCATCGCGCAGGCTGATCACGGCCAGCAGCTCCAGACGTCCCTGCTCATCATGGGCTGCCTGCAGCACTTCGCCGAGGGACTTGCCGTCGGGACTTGTGACCTTGCTGCCCACCGCTGGCAAGTCGGCCGGCTGCACCGTCGTCAGGCGTTGCAGGCGCTTCTTGACCTGGCCGCGGAAGTGGGCGCGTGCCACGACTTCCTGACCGGTGTAGCAGCCCTTCTTGAAGCTGATCGCGGCGAGGGCTTCCAGATTGAGCATCTGCGGCAGCCAGCTGTCAGTCTGCGCGGAGGTGACCCACTGCAGACCGGCGCGGATATCTTCCAGGCGCCAGCGGGTTTCGTCGCTGGCGGCCACATCGCGTGCGAAAAGCGCCGTCGCGAGGTCTGCCAGGGCGGCATGCGGTCCGACCAGTATCGCGCGCTGGGTATTGCCTGACGGCTGGCGCGCCAGCGCGCAGGTCTGCGGTTCTTCTTCCTCGCTCGACTGCAAGGGCGACTGGAGGACCGAGCGCATGGCCAGGTCATGCTCGGCCAGCGCAGGTGCCGCGAGGGCATCGGCACAGGCCGCCAGAGTCTGCTCGCCGAGCAGGCCGAGCATGCTCAGCTCACTCGACACCTCCAGCGTTACCTTGTAGAAGGGCGCGAACTTGGCCAGATGGGCACGCAGCGGTTCGGCGGTGCCAGCCGGCATCACCACCCACAGACGCTCTTCACTGACGCGCAGCAGCTGGGCCATGGCCAGAATGCGTCCCTTCGGGGTGCAGAAGGTCGTCAGCGGCGCCAACTCGCCATCGACCAGACTCAGCTGCTGTGAGGTCTGTCCCTGCAGAAAGCGTTCGCCATCCTTGCCGCAGACCTCGAGTACTTCGAAATTGCCCAGCGGGGTCAGTGCATTTTCGGTCAGTATATTCTTGGTTATGTCAGCGAGTGGCATGGAGGCGTCGGCTGGCTCACCCAGCGTCAGGCGGCCGTCCTCGCCGAGCTGGTAGCCGTGGTCTTGCATCAGGGTCTTCAAGGGATTCATCTACCACCATCCTGTTGCGAAGGAGTGAACTGCCGGTGGCGCACTGGCAACCATGCGGCATGTCGGATGCCCGCATTGTCACGCGCCAGCTGGCGGCTGTCAGCCCCTTGTGCCCCAAGTGGCAGTAAAAGAACGGGCAAATCAGTGTTCCCGTCCTGCCAGGCGTTTCTACGGCCTGGCTCGCGCCGAGTCTGATGGGCGCTGACTGTCAGGCAACCGTGCTATTCTTGACGGCTGCAATGCGCCGCGGCGCCCCTTTTTTACTGCATGACAGGAATGACACGATGGCCAGTTTTTCTCTTACTCTGATCGGCGTCGAGAGCGTCAAGGACGTCAACAAGGTCACCACGGCGCTGATGATGATGGATGGCGTCAAGGAAGCCGAGGTCGGGCGTGGCTTTGCCGAAGTCGACGGTCAGGTGCGTTATGACGCGCTGGTCAAGACGGTCGAGAAGGCCGGTTACAAGGTCAAGTGACCGCAGTGCGGTGACGCTGCACAGGCGGGAAACAGGCAACGTCTCACGAGCGGGATCACGGACAGATCAGCGACAGGGAGGTGACGAATGAGTATCGAGGTAATCAGCCGTCGATCAGGCAGCTTCGTGCAACGGGTACAGGTCGCAAGCTTTGATGAGTTGCTGGTCGATGTGCCGGCGGTGGTCGGTGGCGACGAGAGCGCCCCGGACCCGCATGACTACTTCGACCTGTCGCTGGGGGCCTGCAAGTCGATCACCGTGCAGATGTACGCCCGGCGCAAGGGCTTGCCGCTGGCGGGGATCATCACCACGGTGGACCGGGACGACAGCGACGAGCGCCGTGGCAGCAACAGCGAATATCGTCTCACGGTCAGCATGCAGTTCCTGGCCGAGGAGGGCCAAGAGCTGGATGCCGAGACCCGCGCGCGCCTGATTGAGATCTCCGAGCGTTGCCCCATCCATCGCCTGATGACCAGCACCCGGGTCTCGGTGACCAGTCGAGAAGCGCCCGCGAGCGAATGATGCCGCTGGGCAATCATCTGCCTGTCGTCAGTTGAAGACCCGACTGACTGCCACCATTGAGAGCGCATGAGCAAACCATTTCGCATCAATTCCAAGTTTCAGCCGGCCGGTGACCAACCGGCGGCCATCGAGAAGCTGATCACCGGCCTGGACGCGGGTCTGGCGCATCAGACCCTTCTGGGCGTGACCGGTTCCGGCAAGACCTTCACGGTGGCCAACATCGTGGAGCGCCTGCAGCGTCCGGCCATCGTCATGGCCCCCAACAAGACGCTGGCGGCGCAGCTGTACGGCGAGTTCAAGTCGTTCTTCCCCGACAACGCCGTCGAATATTTCGTCTCCTATTACGATTACTACCAGCCCGAAGCCTACGTTGCCTCCTCGGACACCTTCATCGAGAAGGATGCCTCGATCAACGACCACATCGAGCAGATGCGCCTGTCGGCGACCAAGGCGCTGCTGGAACGCCGCGATGCGATCATCGTGGTCTCCGTCTCGGCCATCTACGGCCTGGGTGATCCGGACCAATACCTGAAGATGCGCCTGCACTTCAATCGTGGCGAGCAGATCGATCAGCGCGGCTTCCTCAGGCGTCTGGCGGAGCTGCAGTACACCCGCAACGACATGGATTTCCGGCGCGGTACCTATCGGGTGCGCGGCGACGTGATCGACATCTTCCCGGCCGATTCCGAAGAGCAGGCGGTGCGTGTCGAGCTGTTCGATGACGAGATCGATTCCATCCGGCTGTTCGATCCGCTGACCGGTGAAGTGGCCGAGTCGGTGCCGCGCATGACCATCTATCCCAAGAGTCACTATGTGACGCCGCGCGAGACCATCGTCGCTGCGGTCGATCACATCAAGGAAGAGCTGGTCGAGCGCCTCGATTACCTGCGCAAGCACGACAAGCTGGTCGAGGCCCAGCGCTTGGAGCAGCGCACCCTCTATGACATCGAGATGATGATGGAGCTGGGCTACTGCAACGGCATCGAGAACTACTCGCGCTATCTGTCGGGGCGTGATCCCGGCAATGCGCCGCCGACCTTCTTCGACTACCTGCCCAAGGACGCGCTGGTCTTCATCGATGAGTCCCACGTCAGTGTGCCGCAGGTCGGCGGCATGTATCGCGGTGACCGCTCGCGCAAGGAAACGCTTGTGGAGTACGGCTTCCGCCTGCCGTCGGCCCTCGACAATCGCCCGATGAAATTCGAGGAGTGGGAAAGCATTCTGCCGCAGACCGTATTCGTCTCGGCGACGCCTGGCCCCTACGAGGAAGAGCATGCTGGCCAGGTGGTGGAGCAGGTGGTACGTCCCACTGGGCTGCTCGATCCGGTCATCGAGGTGCGTTCGGCCTCGACCCAGGTGGATGACGTACTCTCGGAGATTCGCGCGCGCACCAAGGTCGGCGAGCGCGTGCTGATCACCACGCTGACCAAGCGCATGTCGGAAGACCTGACCGAGTATCTGGGCGAGCACGACGTGCGGGTGCGCTATCTGCACTCCGATATCGATACCGTCGAGCGCGTCGAGATCATTCGTGACCTGCGTCTGGGCAAGTTCGATGTGCTGGTCGGTATCAACCTGCTGCGTGAGGGCCTCGATATTCCGGAGGTCTCGCTGGTGGCGATTCTGGATGCCGACAAGGAGGGCTTCCTGCGCTCGGAACGCTCCCTGATACAGACCATCGGTCGCGCGGCGCGTAACGCCAACGGCAAGGCCATCCTGTACGGGGACCGCATCACCGATTCCATGCAGCGGGCCATCGCCGAGACCGAACGCCGTCGTGAGAAGCAGATGGCCTTCAATGACGAGCACGGCATCACGCCGCGCACCATCACCAAGTCGGTGGCGGATATCATGGAAGGTGCCCAGGCGCCGGGCCGCAAGAGCAGCCGTCGCAAGGGCAGCGAGCGTCAGGTGGCGGAAGAGACGCCGGACTACGCTGCGCTGGCGGCCGAAGGCCCTCAGGCGCTCGAGAAGGAAATCAGCCGTCTCGAAGATGCCATGTTTGCCGCGGCCAAGAACCTCGAGTTCGAGGAAGCCGGTCGACTGCGCGATCAGATCAACGATGTCCGCAATCGCCTGATCGCGCTGGGCTGACGCTATCCTCCATCCCCAGCACCCGAGTCACTCAAGGCATGACCCTGCGCGCCCGACGATGTCACCCATCGTCGGGCGCGTGGCGTTCAGGGCTAGCGGATATCTGACGGGGGAGTGCCATCAACAAGTTATCCCGTTATCTTGCATGTTGCCTTGCAGATCATCACATTGCAGCTCAGTAGATGGCTCAGGAGCAGCCAGTTGCTCGGGGAGGGCGGCAGGATTGCTTCTCTTACAACCTTGGGCGTAGCCGGGCAGGGGGCTGAGGTGCGTCCTGATGGTGCGAGAGGAGAGGGAAATCCTGTTATCCGCGTGTTGGCATGTGCCAATGACTGGCTTTGATCGGGATTTCCGAGGATTGTCTGGCCGCATTGGAAAGCGTGGTGCTTTTCGCTATTGGCAGGCTGCCGAGCCGCATTCATGAGCGCCCAAACGGTCACTTTACATGCGTATTCGCTGCTGCCAATAATGCTTTCAAGGCATTCCTGACGTGTCGACCCCCTGCCTGCAGGCTGGCAGCGGCGCACAAGGTCAGCGAATGACAGACACTGTCGCCAGCCCTTTTCGGTCAGCCCAGCGCTGCCACCAGGCGTCAGTCAGGTCTGCCCGGCCGTAGTACAACAATAATCGGGAACAGGAATTCTCATCATGATGCGCAGGTCTCTTCTCGCTCTCGGTATCGCCGCGGCGATGTCCACCCAGGCTCAGGCCGATATCACCATCGCCATGGCAGGCCCGGTCACGGGACCGGTCGCCCAGTACGGTGACATGCAGTTCATCGGTGCCGAGATGGCCATCGAGCGGATCAATGCCGCCGGTGGCGTCGACGGCGAGATGCTCAAGGGCGTCAAATACGACGACGCCTGTGATCCCAAGCAGGCGGTGGCGGTGGCCAACCAGATCGTCAATGACGGTGTCCAGTACGTGATCGGCCACCTGTGCTCCAGCGCGACCCAGCCTGCCTCGGACATCTACGCCGAGGAAGGCGTGATGATGATCACGGCGGCGTCCACCAGCCCGACCATCACCGAGCAGGGCTATGAGCTGGTCTTCCGCACCATCGGTCTGGATTCCCTGCAGGGGCCGGTCGCCGGGCGCTATATCGCCGAGACGATCAAGCCCAAGCACATGGCCGTGATCCACGACAAGCAGCAGTACGGGGAAGGCATCGCCACCGGCGTGCGCGACACCGTCGAGGAAGCAGGCATCGATGTGGTGCTGTTCGAGGGCATCACGGCGGGCGACAAGGATTTCTCGGCGTTGATCTCCAAGCTCAAGAAGGAGAACGTCGACTTCGTCTATTACGGCGGCTATCACCCGGAGCTGGGCCTCTTGCTGCGTCAGTCGCGTGAGCTGGGCTTCGATGCCCCCTTCATGGGCCCGGAAGGGGTCGGCAACCCGGACATTTCGAAGATCGCCGGTCAGGCCTCCGAAGGGCTTTACGTGACGCTGCCGCCGGCCTTCGAGACAGACCCGAAGAACGCCGATCTGGTCGCGGCCTTCAAGGACAAGGATCAGGACCCCTCCGGCCCGTTCGTCATGCCGGCCTACACCGCAGTGGAACTGATCGCCGATGGCATCAAGGGCGCCGACTCCACCGATCCGTATGACGTTGCCGAATATCTGCGCGCCAACAGCTTCGACACGCCCATCGGCAAGGTCGAATACGACGAGAAGGGCGATCTGAAGGACTTCAACTTCGTCGTCTACAACTGGCACGCCGACGGAACCAAGAGCGAAGCGGCACATTGATCATCGGCTGGCCTCTGCTCGTCTGAGCCCAGCCTTCGCCACGGCCATGTGACATCTCATCTGGCACCTCATTTGAGCGATCATTTGAGACCTTATTCGAGACCTCATGTGGCCGTGGTGGATCAACCCCGAGACGCTTCCCGTCATGCCAGCTGGCATGGCGGGCTTCTCCGTTCGGTCGAGTCCACGGTGATGCAATATCGCCGTGCCTTCCCGTTGTCGCCGCGCATGCGGCATTTCCCTGACGGTCACCGGCCACAAGCCGAAGACAGTCGCGGCCAAGGGTCGTTTCAATGGAAGACATCCTCTACTTCCTGCAACAGGTCATCAATGGCCTGACCATCGGCAGTACCTATGCCTTGATCGCCATCGGCTACACGATGGTTTACGGCATCATCGGCATGATCAATTTCGCCCACGGCGAGATCTACATGATCGGCACCTACGTGACCTTCATCGTCATCGCGGCGCTGGGCATGCTGGGCATCGCCAACCCCTTCTTTCTGATGGCGGCCGCCTTGCTGGTGGCGGTACTGGTGTCCTGCGCCTACGGCTTTGCCGTGGAGCGGGTGGCCTATCGCCCGGTACGTGGCTCCAAGCGTCTGATCGCACTGATTTCGGCGATCGGCATGTCGATTTTCCTGCAGAACTACATGCGTCTGGCCCAGGGCTCGCGTGACATGGCGATCTCCAGCCTGATCCCGGGCGGTTGGGAGTTCGGGCTGGAAAGCTTCGCGGTCAATCTCTCCTACATGCAGGTGATCATCTTCAGCGTCACCCTGGTGTGCATGCTGCTGCTGTCGTTCTTCATCTCGCGCTCCCGCCTGGGACGTGCCTGTCGTGCCTGCTCGCAGGATGCCGGCATGGCGCGTCTGCTGGGCATCAATACCGACATGATCATCTCGATGACCTTCGTGATCGGGGCGGCGCTTGCCGCCGTGGCGGGCCTGCTGCTCGGCATGTATTACGGCGTGGTCAATCCCTACATCGGATTCCTCGCCGGCCTCAAGGCGTTCACGGCGGCGGTGCTGGGCGGTATCGGCAGCATCCCCGGCGCGATGCTGGGCGGGCTGCTGTTGGGAGTCGCGGAGGCACTGACCGGCGGTTACCTGTCCACGGAATACAAGGATGTGGTGGCCTTCGGACTGCTGATCCTGATTCTGCTGTTCCGTCCCTCCGGGATTCTCGGCAAGCCCGAAGTGGAGAAGATCTGATGCCCAAGCTTGCGAAACAGACTCTGAAGAAGGCGGGCACCTCGCCTGCCGAGACGTTGCCGCCCCAGCCTGCCTATCGGCGCCCCTGGTGGTCGGCGCTCGCGGCCGCCGTGCTGACCCTCGTGCTGGGCGGCTCGGTGCTGGGGGTACAGCTCGAATCCACCGGCATCACCACCACGGTGCGCTTGATGGGCATGGATACCTGGGGCTGGTTGCTGGCTGCGGCGCTGGCCGTCTTCCTGCATCAGCTGGTACGCCCGCAGATCGAGGAGTGGCGGGCGCGCACCCGCAAACCCTCGCGTTTCAGCGTCCCTGATGTGATGAGCGGTCAGAAGCGTCAACTGTGGATCATGCTGGCCATCGGTGCACTGCTGATCTTCCCGTTTCTCTCCAACCGCTCGGCGGTGGATCTCGCCACCCTGACGCTGATCTACATCATGCTGGGCCTGGGGCTCAACGTGGTAGTGGGGCTCGCCGGACTGCTGGATCTCGGCTACGTGGGCTTCTACGCCGTCGGGGCCTATACCTATGCGCTGCTCAACAGCTATCTGGGCTTCAGCTTCTGGGAGGCATTGCCCATCGCCGGGTTGATGACGGCGCTGTTCGGCTATCTGCTCGGCTTCCCGGTACTGCGATTGCGCGGGGATTACCTGGCCATCGTGACGCTGGGCTTCGGCGAGATCATCCGCATCCTGCTCAACAATTGGACCGAGTTGACCGGCGGCCCGAATGGCATTGCGCGCATTCCCAAGCCGACCTTGTTCAACCTCGAGTTCTCGCGGCGGGCCGACGAGGGCAATATCGCCTTCCATGAGTACTTCGGCATCGACTACGACCCGGCCCTTAAGGTGATCTACCTGTATTTGCTGGCCTTGATCCTGGTGCTGATCACGCTGTTCGTGATCTACCGCTTGCTTCGCATGCCCATCGGGCGCGCGTGGGAGGCACTACGCGAGGATGATATCGCCTGTCGCTCGCTGGGCATGAACCCCACCGGCATCAAGCTCTCGGCCTTCACGATCGGTGCGAGCTTCGCGGGCTTCGCCGGCGCCTTCTTCGCCGCGCGTCAGGGCTTCATCAGCCCCGAGTCCTTCACCTTCATCGAGTCGGCGATCATTCTGGCCATCGTGGTGCTGGGCGGAATGGGCTCGCAGCTGGGCGTGATTCTGGCGGCGATCGCCATGACGCTGTTGCCGGAGCTGGCACGCGAATTCAATGAATATCGCATGCTGCTGTTCGGGCTGATGATGGTGTTGATGATGGTCTGGCGTCCTCAGGGACTGGTGCCGCTCAAACGACCGCAGATGGAGCTCGACCGTGGCTGACACACATGACAATCAGGTCCGTGACAAGCAGGACCGCGACAATCCGATACCGGTCGCCTCCTCGCGTCGTCAGGCGCGCGCCGAGGGCGGAGCGCCATTGCTGGATGTGCGCGATCTCACCATGCAATTCGGTGGCCTCAAGGCCGTGGACGGCGTGACGCTCCAGGTGCATCCGGGCGAGGTGGTGTCGGTCATCGGGCCGAATGGTGCGGGCAAGACCACCGTCTTCAACTGCATCTCCGGCTTCTATCAGCCCACCGGTGGCGAGGTGTATTTCCAGAACCGCGCCATGCATCGACTGCCGGGCTATCGCATCGCCCAGGCCGGCATGGTGCGCACCTTCCAGAACGTGCGGCTGTTCAAGGAGATGACCGTCATCGAGAATCTGCTGGTGGCGCAGCACATGCACGCCGAGCGTAATCTTCTCAAGGGACTGTTCAAGACGCCGGGCTATCGACGCAGTGAAAAGGCGCTGATGCAGCATGCCGGCGACTGGCTGGAGCGAGTCGGTCTGCTCGAATTCGCCAACCGCGAGGCCGGCAATCTGGCCTATGGCCAGCAGCGCCGACTCGAGATCGCGCGCTGCATGGTCGCCAGGCCGCGGCTGCTGATGCTGGATGAGCCGGCGGCGGGCCTCAATCCCAACGAGACACGTGATCTGGATGATCTGATCGTCAGCCTGACCCGCGATGAGGGCATCTCGGTGCTGTTGATCGAGCATGACATGAGTCTGGTGATGGGCATCTCGGACCACATCTACGTGGTCAATCAGGGCCAGCCGCTGGCGGATGGCAGTCCGAAGGACATACGGCGCAACGATGCCGTGATCAAGGCCTATCTGGGGGAAGAGTGATCATGAGTGAGCATGTCGAAGACGTGACGCCCGAGGCCACGCTTGCCGGTGAGGAACTCGCGCCCCGGGAGGCCATGCTGGCCCTCGAGCATCTGACCACCCACTACGGGCCGGTGCAGGCGCTCAATGATGTTTCGCTGGCCGTCGGCCAGGGCGAGATCGTGACGCTGATAGGTGCCAACGGCGCCGGCAAGACGACGCTTCTGATGTCGATCTGTGGCGATCCGCGTCCGACCAGCGGGCGGGTGTGGTTCGAGGGCGAGGAGATCACCGGCACGCCCACGGCGCGCGTGATGCGTGGCGGGCTGTCGGTGGTGCCGGAAGGTCGCCGCATCTTCACCGGCATGACGGTGGAGGAAAACCTGGCCATGGGCGGCTATTACCAGAGCAAGGAGGAGAACGAGCGCAGCATCGAGCACGTGCTGGGGCTTTTCCCGCGTCTCAAGGAGCGCTTCCAGCAGCGCGGCGGCACCATGTCCGGTGGGGAGCAGCAGATGCTGGCCATTGGGCGCGCCCTGATGAGTCGGCCGCGGCTGTTGTTGCTCGATGAGCCATCGCTGGGGCTGGCGCCCATCGTGATCGGGCAGATCTTCGAGATCGTCGAGCAGCTGCGCGAGCAGGGCACCACCATCTTCCTGGTGGAGCAGAACGCCCATCGTGCCTTGTCGATCGCCGATCGCGGTTATGTACTGGAGCATGGTCGAGTGGTATTGGCGGATAGCGGCAAGGCGCTGCTGGCCAACGACGACGTGCGCCGCGCCTATCTCGGAGGCTGATCGCTGGCAGTGATCGGATTCACCAAGGCAGGACGCCGCCCCCGGAACTGAATCGTCAGTGTCGGGGGCGGCGTCTTCTTTCGCTCTCGAGATGGGGATGAGGTGGAAGTGTGGGAAGGAGGAGAGGACAAAGGCTGGCTCGGTCACTGGTGTGCTGCTCGTGCCAGTCCCTTTATCAGCACCAGTGACCTGCGTGAACAGAGGTCAGGCTGATAGCGATTTGGGAAACTCTTCGGGCATGTAGGCGACGCCGTCATGAATGCGGTAATGATCGGTGGGGCCCGAGGCCTGGCAGCTGTTGACGCATGCCTGGCTGGCGGGAAGCTGGCGCAGGGGGTAGCGCACGCCGGCCTGGCATAGTTCCAGCATTTTCTTGAGCGCGCTGCGCTCACAGTAACCACACAGGCACTCGAGGGCGTTATCGAGGCAGTCTTCTTCGCTCATGCCCGCGCCGTAGATACGATTGTCATCACAGACGACGAATCCGAGAGCGCCGGGGGATGTGGCGGGTGTTGTCATGTCTGCTGCCGTATCAGGTACTGCACTGAGAATGTTGTCAGCCATGATGAACCTCATTGTGATGGGGTATTCCGGCTTCTCCGAGCCAGTCGCTAGCTTGTCTGTCCATGACCCTCTCTGGTCATGCCTCACCCCAGAGTAGATGGCGGTCGTCAAACTGCCATGCAAATCTGTTTGGCGCGTTAAGGACGAACCGATGCTGCGTCAAAAATGTGGCAGAGAAATGACATTCAGGTGACTGCCCGGTTCCCACACCTGGCGGTCTCAGGTTGGCTGGCAGCCCAGTGACTGGCGGTAACGTGTGTTGAGCGCCAGCAATATCGCGGCACTTTCGGCATCGAAAGCCCCGCTGATCGCCCCGGGACGAAAATGTGCCTGGAATGCGGCAATCGCCAATTCGGGACGTGCGGCGTCCACCGGATAACCGTAATGCGTGAGCGCCGTGAGCAGAACCTCTTGTGATGGCAGACCCTCGCTTGCCAGCTGACGCTGGAAGCACAGCACGTCAGAGGTGCGTGGCCAGGCGCCGATGCCGGCCTCATGCAGGCGTTGCCATGGGAAGCGCGGGCCGGGGTCGGTCTTGCGCTCAGGGGCGATGTCCGAATGCCCGACGACATCCACCGCCTTGATGCCATGACGCGCGATGATGGGCTTGAGCAGCGTTAGCAATGCAGTAATTTGCGCCTCGCTCCAAGGCGCGAAGTCACGCGAGGGGGACCACCGTCTGGCGACCGCCGCCCTGGCATCTTCCTGTTCGCCTGCCTGCATTGGCACGAGTGCCAGCGGCCCGGCATTGACGATCTCGATGCCGATGGAGGTGTCATTGAGGTTGCTGCGCTCACCCCACTGGCTGACGCCGGCATGCCAGGCACGGCGCGCTTCCGGCACCAGCGGATAGACGCGCGGCAGGCCGGTCTCAGGCATCGGCGCCGACAGCAGATAATGCGCGCTGACCTGAGAGCCGGTCAGGCTGATCAGGGAGCCGCGCAGATCATCATCGGTGTAGTGCAGCACCAGATGGCGAACCCGCGAATTGCTCTTGCCCTCGGGAGAAGACGTCACCCAGTCGAAGGTATCGCTCCCGTCACCTGCGTCAGAACCCGGCTGGGTGCCACAGCCTGCCAGCAACACAGTGAGCGCGGCAGCGGCCAGTGACAGCAGACGTCGAGAAAAGGAGCGTGACGAGAAGGAGGGTGGCAAGAACAAAGGTGGCGAGCAGGGGCGTGGTGAACAGTAGCGTGGCGTCATTGAACGGTCATCGTGGTTAAAAAAGGAGAGGCTGCATGGCAAGACGGTACCGCAGCGGGACGGCGTCAGTCGCCTCGCGATGCACTCGACTGGCGGCAGCGAAGCAGGCGGCTCCGGCCGGGAGAGCCTCACGCAGACTGGGCCCTAACCTGCTGAATTCTCATGACTTGCGGGTTGCAGGATTCGCTCTGCCGCCTCGTGCTCGCATGAGGTATAATTCTGCGCACCTGACCTGACGCTCGCCCCGTGGCGGCGCGATTGCCGTGCCTGACAACAGTAATCGCCCCTGTGCCCTGCGCGCCAGTGTGTCTGTCTTTCCCATCGCTTGCCCTTGAGGAGCCGATCCTGATGACCGTGATCCGCCAGGATGACCTGATCCAGAGCGTCGCCGACGCGCTGCAGTACATCTCCTACTACCATCCGAAGGATTTCATCGACGCCATGAACGCGGCGTACGAGCGTGAAGAGAATCCTGCCGCCAAGGATGCCATCGCGCAGATCCTGATCAACTCCCGGATGTGTGCCCTGGGTCATCGTCCCATCTGTCAGGACACCGGTATCGTCACCGTCTTTGTTCACGTCGGCATGAACGTGCGCTTCGAGGCCGACATGGGTCTGGATGACATGGTCAACGAAGGCGTGCGTCGCGCCTATCTGCTACCGGACAACGTGCTGCGCGCCTCCGTGCTGGCAGACCCGGACGGCAAGCGTGCCAACACCAAGGACAACACCCCGGCCATCATCCATCACAAGCTGGTGCCGGGTGACAGCGTCGAGATCCACGTTGCGGCCAAGGGCGGCGGCAGCGAAGCCAAGTCCAAGTTCGCGATGCTCAACCCGTCCGACTCCGTGGTCGACTGGGTGCTGGAGCAGATTCCGAAGATGGGCGCTGGGTGGTGTCCGCCCGGCATGCTGGGTATCGGTATCGGCGGTACCGCCGAGAAGGCGATGCAGCTGGCCAAGGAATCCCTGCTCGAGCCGATCGATATCCAGGAGCTGCAGGCGCGTGGTGCCTCCAACCGCGCCGAAGAGATCCGTCTCGAGCTGTTCGAGAAGGTCAATGCGACTGGCGTCGGCGCCCAGGGCCTCGGCGGTCTGACCACCGTGCTCGACATCAAGGTCATGGATTACCCGACCCACGCGGCCAACAAGCCGGTGGCGATCATCCCGAACTGCGCGGCGACCCGTCACGTGCACTTCACCCTGGATGGCAGCGGTGTGGCAGAACTGCCGGCACCCAAGCTCGAGGACTGGCCGGAAATCACCCGTGAAGCGGGCGACAGCGTCAAGCGTGTCAACCTCGACACCGTGACGCCCGAGGAAGTGCAGAGCTGGCAGCCGGGCGACACCCTGCTGCTCAATGGCAAGCTGCTGACCGGCCGTGATGCCGCTCACAAGCGCATGACCGAGATGCTGGCGCGCGGCGAGCAGCTGCCGGTCGACCTCAAGGGTCGCTTCATCTACTACGTCGGCCCGGTCGACCCGATCCGTGACGAAGTCGTCGGTCCGGCTGGCCCGACCACCGCGACCCGCATGGACAAGTTCACGCGCACCCTGCTGGAAGAGACCGGCCTCCTGGGCATGGTCGGCAAGGCAGAGCGTGGCCCGACCGCGATCGACGCCATACGTGACAACAAGTCCAGCTACCTGATGGCCGTCGGCGGCGCTGCCTACCTGGTCGCCCAGGCGATCAAGAAGTCACGCGTGCTGGCGTTTGAAGACCTGGGCATGGAAGCGATCTACGAATTCGAGGTCGAAGACATGCCGGTGACCGTGGCCGTCGACAGCGCGGGCGTCTCCGTGCACCAGACGGGCCCAGCCAAGTGGAAGGAAATCATCGCCAGCCGCGCCTGATGACGGCCGAGTGATGAATCGTCACGTCCCTGCGACATGCGTCCTTGTGACATACGTCCTTGTGAGATGACATGAAGAACCCCGCCCGTGATCATTCATCGGCGGGGTTCTTGGCTTTGCGGCGCTCAAGACATCTTCCTGAGCGCCAATGCAACGGCATCGTCGCGCGCGCTGCTGTGGCATACTCTGGCAACCCTGACGCCTGCAATGGAGTTGCAATGACCGCCTGGCTACTCGGCTTTCTACTTCTGACCAGTCATATCCTCGGTGCCATGTCTGCCGTCATGGCCCTGATGTCGAGCCGCACTTCACAAGGGGCGATCGCCTGGATTCTGTGTCTGCTGACATTCCCCTACGTGGCGCTGCCACTGTACTGGGTGTTCGGACGTCCACGCTTCTATGGTTACGTCAGCGCTCGTGAGGAGCGCGATTCGACCATGCGCCGCGTGCTGATGCGCTTTCGGCCCAAGCTGTCGCCGTGGCTGTCACGCCCGCTGGGAGGCAATCCCACCCATCTGGATGCCATCGAGCGTCTGGCGATGATGCCGGTCACTACCGGCAACCGCGCCAAGTTGCTGATCAATGGCGAGCACACCTTCGATGCACTGTTTCATGCTATCGACGCCGCCGAGGATTACATCCTGATCCAGTTCTTCATCGTACGTAACGATGAGCTGGGGGTGCGTCTCAAGCAGAAGTTGATGCGCCGCGCCGAACGCGGCGTGCGAGTCTGTTTCCTGTATGACGAGATCGGCTCGCGCAAGCTGCCCGATGGCTATCTGAATGATCTGATGGAGTCGGGGTGTGAGGTCAGTGCCTTCAATTCCTCGCGCGGTTGGCGCCATCGCTTCCAGATCAACTTCCGCAATCACCGCAAGGTCACCGTCATCGACGGCCGCGTCGGCTTCGTCGGCGGGCTGAATGTCGGCAATGAGTATCTGGGTCATTCCGAGCGCTATGGCGCTTGGCGCGATACCCACCTCAAGCTTGAGGGGCCCAGCGTGATGGGCCTGCAGGAAGCCTTCTGGGAAGACTGGCACTGGGCGACCGGTGAGGTGCTGTCGCTCGAATGGCAGCCACAGATCAGCTGTGACGAATGTCAGCATGTGGTGATCGTGCCCTCCGGCCCGGCGGACCGCCGAGAGACGGCCAGTCTGCTGGTGCAGCAGGCGATTCACTCCTCGGTCAGTCGTATCTGGATTACCAGTCCCTATTTCGTGCCGGACCAGGGGGTGCAGGATGCGCTCAAGATCGCGGCGTTGCGTGGGGTGGATGTGCGGGTGATGATTCCTGAGCGTCCCGATCACCTACTGGTATTCCTGTCGGCGTTCTCGTTCCTGTCCGAGATGATTCGCTCCGGTGTGCGTGTATTCCGCTATCAGCCCGGCTTCCTGCATCAGAAGGTGATGTTGATGGATAGCCATACGGCGACCATCGGCACCGTAAATCTCGACAATCGCTCCTTCCGCCTCAACTTCGAGATCACGGCGTTCGTGCCCGATCACCAGTTCGCCTCGGAAGTGGAGGCGATGCTCGAAGAGGACTTCCGCCACTGTCGTGAAATTAGCTGCGAAGAGCTGGATGCGCGGCCGATGTGGCGTAAGCTGGTCTCGCGCGCGGCCTATCTGCTGGCACCCATCCAGTAATGCAGCACCCTGCATGCGACAAGCGCCTGCCGAGCTGAGTAAAACTCACTCGGCAGGTCTTGCCAATCGCCGCGCCAGGAGGCATCTTCTCGCTATAACTGATCGCCTTCTTATTTCTTTAAGAAATAAGGTGAGAGCCTTGAAGTGCTTCACGTGCCACGCACGCCAAGCGCCATCGAGGCCGGCGACTTCATGATTCAGCGCTGAGACCTGCCATGACTGCTCAAGACTCCACCGCTAGCACTTCACCCTCCATCGACTATCAGTTTCGCGATGATGCGGATGTGATCGCCTTCGCGCGCCAGCACGTGGGTGCGCGCTATCCGGCCTTCACGACCGCTGAAGAACTTCAGGTCGAAGAGATCGGCGATGGCAACATCAACTATGTCTATCGCGTCTGCACGCCGGACCGCTCCGCCTCGGTGATCGTCAAGCAGGGCCTGCCCTGGGTGCGCATCATCGGCGAAAGCTGGCCGTTGTCGCTGGTACGTGTGCGCATCGAGGCGGAAACCCTGCAATTCGAGGCCGCCTGCGCACCGAACCTGGTACCGGCGCTCCATCACTTCGATGAAGCTCGCTCGGCGATCGTGATGGAAGATATCGGCGATCACCGCAATCTGCGCCATGCCTTCCTGGAGCGCGCGTCATTGCCGCGGCTGGGCGAGCAGATGGGGAGTTTTCTGGCCACCACGCTGTATCGCAGCAGCGATCTGGCACTCGATGCCCACGACAAGAAGGCGCGCGTCGCACGCTTCATCAATCCCGATCAGTGCAAGATCACCGAAGACCTGTTCTTCATCGATCCGTTCTGCGATCACGAGCGCAACAGCATCAATCCGGCGCTGCGCGCGGATGCCGAAGCCTTGTGGCAGGACGCCGCCCTGAAAGTCGAAGTGGCCGAGCTCAAGCAGCGTTTCCTGTCCGCGCCCGAGGCGCTGCTGCATGGCGATCTGCATGCCGGCTCGATCTTCGTGCGGGAAGACAGCACCAAGGTCATCGATCCCGAATTCGGCTTCTTCGGCCCGGGGGGCTTCGATATCGGCAGCTGGCTGGCGGCACTGTGGCTGGCGGCCTGTGCGCATACCGAGCTTGAGGCAGAGCAGGGCGACAAGCGTGACTACGTGGCGCAGCTGCGTGCCCAGGCGGTCGCCAGCTGGGAAAGCTTCGCTCGTGAGTATCGTGAGCAGGCCGCCCACACGCCGGATGCCAGCTTCGCTGCGCCGGGCGTGGCAGATCGTCTGTTGGCTCGCATGTTACGTGATGCGCTCGGCTACGCCGGTTGTGAGCTGATCCGCCGCACCGTGGGGCTTGCGCATATTCTGGAGCTCGAATCCATCAGCGATGAGACTACCCGCGCACGCGCCGAGCGACGTGCGCTGTCGCTCGGGCGCGAGCTGATCATGGCGCGCGAAAGCCTGAGCGATATCGATGCCATCGATGCCCTGGTGGCGCGTCACCTCGCCTGAGGGCGGGCATGCCAGGCAGGAGTCGGGCGTTCAGGGCCCGGCTAGGGTAGACTCTGCGCTCCGCACCCACGCGCTTGTATTGTCATGCGCGTGGTTCAGTCGAGGAGCATGGTGCTTTATCGGCAGAGTGACTGCCTGCCATCGCCTTTCCAAGACGTCTGCCTTTTCAAGAAGAGATTTTCATGGCCCTGTCTTCCACGCCTTACAAGGTGGATCTGTCGCTGACCGACCTGGATCGCGGCGTCTACGAGACCCTGCGCTTCACGGTGGCTCGTCATCCCTCCGAAACCGAACTGCGTCTCTGCGTGCGTCTGCTGGGCCACGCCCTGTGGTACAGCGAGAACATCGCGTTCGGTCGTGGCCTGTCCGATGTCGATGAGCCGGCGCTGTGGGAAAAGAGCCTCGATGGCCGTGTCCTGCATTGGATTGAAGTCGGTCAGCCGGATGCCGAGCGCCTGACCTGGTGCTCGCGACGCACCGAGCGAACCTCGCTGCTGGCCTATGGCAGCTTGCGCGTGTGGGAAGCCAAGGTCGTGCCGGCGGTGGCGGGGCTCTCCAACCTCAACATCGCGGCCGTGCCGGAAGGTTCGCTGGACGCCATCACTGAGTCGCTGCTACGCAACATCAAGTGGACCGTAATGATCTCCGAAGGAACCATCTTCATCACCGATGACAACGGCCAGCACGAGATCAATCTCGAATGGCTGAAGGGCGAGCGCTAAGCGGCCTCGGTTTGCTTCGCGTTGGGTGTATTGGCCTCGCATCTTGCCCTTGCTCTGCCCCTAAATACATCGCCCCCTCAAGCCTTGCTTGCGGGGGCGATGTATTTAGGGATGGCTCAGCCGGAGCGGCTGCCTTGATCGAGGCTGATTCGATCCTGCCGGGGTTCAGATGACGTTCAGGTCCTTGTCGACCATCAGACGGCCTCGGCCATTTTCCTTGGCGTGATAGAGAGCGTCATCACTGCGCTTGACCCAGCTCGACAGGGTGTCATCTTCGTGCAATTCGCTGGCGCCGGTGCTGAAGAGTATCACCCCGTGCAGCAGGGGCGAGGCTTCGCAGCGCTCCCGCAGGCATCTGTCGAACTGGCGAGCCGTCGCCAGGGTGCCGGGAATCAGGATCATGAACTCCTCGCCGCCATAGCGCCCTGCTTCTCCCGAGAACTCCTGCGTTAGCAGACTGACATGGCGTGAGAATTCTTCCAGTACCGTGTCGCCGTATGGATGCCCGTGGTTGTCATTGATCATCTTGAAATGATCCAGATCACAGATTAGCAAACAGGAACTTTGCGAACGCCTGATCCAGGCTTTAGCCTGTTCGTGGATGGCGCGATGGTTGTAGAGTCCGGTTAGGCTATCCAGCAAGTTGAGGCGCTCGAGTCGAGCGGCATAGGCATTGGCAATATCACGCTCTTCATGGATGCGTCGAGCGTAGCCTGCGATCACTACGCTGAGCAGTCCAAAAGAGAGCGTGTAACTGAAGCCCATGTCAATGAAGCGCATGCCTTCTGTGGCATAGCCGCTGACCAGCCCCGGCCTTGAATACTCGAAGGCCAGCAGCCCCCAAGGCATGAACATGAGTCCAATGATGATGATGCCACGGCGCTTGGGATTAGCTGGAAGTACCGCTAGCACATAGGCTGCCGCCATTAGATAGAACAGCAGGGTGGGACCGGTTGCGCCATGATTGAATAGCCAATTGCCAGGCAGCATCACGAAGGTCACAAGCGCACAGAACAACCAGGCCATGCGCTGGAACTCACCATGAAAGCGCGAGCGATACCACATCAGGGCGATGAACGCGCTGGTGGTGACCAGCACGATGTTGTACGCAGGAAGGGTGAGGTCAAATAGGGAATTGAAGAGGGCCGAGATCAATCCGATGAAGACAGCGGAAACGAGAAAGCCATGATGGAGTATCTCGCGCGCGGAGCCGGTCTTGCCGACCAGCCAACGCCAGGAGGTAACTATCAATTTCAATGGGCTGACCATGTGACCTCGGGCATCGAAATGTCAGTGCACGCCAGGCACCAACCGGTAAAGGCGGATAATACACCACCTCATCATCAGCCACAGCTGGCCAGAGCCAACGAAGACGCGCAAACCTTATGCTAACGAAGTGCGGGTCAAAACTTGTCTTATATATCATTGCGCGCAACGATATAGGTTGATTTTCGGGTAATGCGCAAGATGACGCCTGTTTGACCTGACGCGATACCCTCTCACGCTTTCCCAATGATTTCCTGCGCCGCTCGCTTACTTCCAGGGCGTGTAGCGGTAGCTGTCGGGATCGTTGGCATCCGGGCTATCGGCTTCCTTGAGGCGCACTAGGGTGTTGCCATCGTCATCCTCTTCGACTCCTGTGACTGTCACCGGAAAGTTGGGTGACAGGGCATCGAGTGCCGGCCATTGCCCCTTGGTGATCTGGCTGCCGGCGGCAGGAGCGCTGTCGGCGCTGACCTTGATGGGGTCTCCGCTGACGCTGGTGCCGCCCTTGAGCGTGGTGGTAAGCGTGAATTGGATCATCAGTCGCGAACTCCTCTGGACGTTTGTCGTTCATGGGGCGTTGTATTCGAAGGTGCGAAATGAATGCCTGCTTCTTGAACATGCGTCGCACCCGGGCATTTTGCAATGCCGACAGCGGATTCAGGCGTCACTGCGACAACAGATCACGACGCAGGTAAAGAAATGTGAGATTCCTGCTTTTCTTTTTGAGATCAATGCGGTACATTACGTCTCGTCTTGAGGGGGAAGCTCTTCCAGGCACTGTCGGGACGTGGCGCAGCTTGGTAGCGCGCTGCAATGGGGTTGCAGAGGTCGCAGGTTCGAATCCTGTCGTCCCGACCAGATTCAAGTGAAAAGGCCATCCGGAAACGGATGGCCTTTTTGCGTTTTCGCATGTCCGAAAGATACCTGCCTCTTTACTGTTCGTTCTGCGCTCTTCTTTTCCATTCTCCGCTCCTCATTTCCCTTCTTCATTTCCCTTCCCGCGACAACCAGCCTGTCTCCCGCATCTCGCCTTCGCCCGTATTGCTCACTTTCCTGGCCCCTCAGCTCAATCAGCGCTGTGCTCGCGCAAGTTCTTTTGTGTTGATCCAGGTAGATGCCTCTGGCATGTGACCCTGAAAGCGCTGCCGATTGAATTGATGTGGATCAATTTTCTGTCGGTTCGAAAGGCGAGGTAAACAGGATGAGTTATCTAAGCATGTAAGTATTAGAGTTTTCGTATATGCTGCGCCAGTCGATATTGGGGTGATAATGAAAATCATAGACATTTACACGGCATCTCGATTCAATCCCGAACGATCCATCCTCAGAGAACAGCTGGGCGGAGGCTATGTGGTGCAGACCTGCGCCGTGGCCGCCGAGAACTACTGCTTCGAGGTCTCTCAGTCGCGGCATTTCATCCTGGGGTTTGAGGTCGCGGGTGCACGCAGTGCTGAATTTCTGTCGATCATCACCGAGGATTACGTCTTCCAGCATCCCGGCATTCGCCCGGAAACGCTCTCGGCATACCTGCAGGATCGCGCCCGACATCCGCTGCGTCGTCGCGCAGCCTCTGTGCCTTCTGCCACTGCATCGAGCGCCGCACGGCGCAGTGTCACCAGCGTTGCCGTTGGCTGATGATGCTTGAGGCAACGTTCTTCAGCGAATGTCGTTGCGCCGTGCTGAGGGGAAAAGCATGCCAGATGCAGGCAAGAGACAGGCGAGCGCAGGGCAAGCGAGACAGCCAGAAAGACTACAAAGACAAGAAAAACCAGCAGGACAAGGAAGGGTAGAACGCAGCGCTGGGGAAGGGGAGCCGTTCAGAGAAGACTGCGCAGGTTTTTCACTTTTTACGGCGTACACTGTTGCGGCACGGGCTTTTGCGGCACACGCTTTTTACGACGTTCACTCTTCGCCGTGCATCTGCTCTTCGACGTGCATGTGCGCGTCTCATTTATTCGCAGGGCGCGCACAGGGTCATGTTCTGGCCCGATAGCGCCTGAGCGCCCAGACCGTGCTGGCCAGGCACATACAGCAGAGCAGCGGCAGGGCGACATCGAGACAGGAATCCAGATTCCAGTGTTGCAGCAGTCCGTAGTCCCAGCGCTCCGCCTTGGGGCCGTCGCCCTTGTATTCGTGCTGAGCGATCTCGCGGCCCAGAAACAGGGCCACGGCGATGGCACCTGCCGACCACACGCCAAATAGCGGCCATAGCGCCAGCTGGATCAGCATGGCGATCACGCCATGCTGAACGGCACTGTTCAGAATCTCGGCCGTCATATCTCAGCCATCATGCTGCAGGCCTCATGCTTGAGAGCTCATTCTTGAGAGCTTGTTCTTGAAAGCCATCTGTCGACCTTCACTTCTCGATCCTCATCCCTAGACCCTCATTTTCGACCGTCATTTCTCGGACCTCGTTTTCGATGAAGCTCACGCCTCTCACGCATAGCCCAGTGTCTTCTGCAGGCGCTCGGCGTTGTCGGCGACCCACTGGGCATTGATCGGCCCCCAGTCACGAATCACGTAGTGGCCGATATTGTTGCGCTGGCCTTCCTCACGCTGGAATTCACAGACGATCTCGAGCTCACCCAGGGCAGTGATGGTGTCCTGGGCGGTGCGCCGCGGCATGCCGGTGGCAGCGATGATGGCCGGTACACTGGCGATGTCATGCGCGATGAGGTGGGCCACGAACAGGCGTCGATAGAAGCTCGTCTGGGTCTTGCTCAGCGGGGTATCGGACATGGGGGCTCCATATGGCGAAGAAGGGGGCTGTCGAGAGGTGATCAGTGGCTCAGGGTGTAGTCGATGGTGGTCACGACTCTGACTTTCTTGATGTCAGGGGTATAGCTGTCGAGATCCGAGATCGAGAAATAGCCCTGGCTGGCATGCTTGATGTGACCCACCGTGCTGCCGGAATCCTCCGCGAACTGCTGGGCGGCGCGCCGGGCATCCGCGGTCGCGGCCGCGATCATGTCGGGCTTGATGGCTTCAAGCCCCGTGAACAGGAATTCGGTGCGATAGGCATAGTCAGCCGAGAGCAGGATGCCTTCGCGCACCAGCTCACCGGTTAGTGAGGCACTTTGCTTGACGAGGTCGACCTTGGGCGAGCGCACCAGCACCGTGGCTTCGGCGCGATAGCGTTCATCCGGGCGCTGAGCGTTGTAGCTGTTGGTATAGAGGTCAGTCACCTGGGGAGAGGTCACGCTGACCTGGTCGGCGGGGAAGCCCCGGGCGGTGAGAAAGGCGCGAATCTTGCGCTCATCATTGGCCAGCGCCTCATGAAGCCCGGTCAGCTGATTGGCATTGACGCTGAAGTGCAGCGGCCAGAGGGCCAGATCGGCCTTGACCTCACGCTCCGCGAGCCCCTTGACGGTGACCACGCGGCTGGAAGATTCCCACACCTGCGCGGCCTGCTTGAGATAGCTGCCACTCCAGACCATCCCCACGGCCAGCAGGCCGCCCAGCACGGCCGAGCTGATGATGTTGCGCATGAATTGTCGTCCCTGACGTGAGCTGTGAGCTGGCCGCCGCCTGTGGTGGGGTCAGTCTTGTACCTTGCCGCGCATGGCCTTGATCTTGCCCTTGCGCGTCTTGCTGTCGACCCGGCGACGCTTGGCCCCCTTGCTGGGCGCTGTCGCACGGCGCGCCTTCTGTACCTTGACGGCCTCCAGAATCATCGCCTTGAGGCGCGCCAGCGCATCTTCCTTGTTCAGCTCGAGGGTGCGATGGCTCTGCGCCTTGATGATGATGACGCCTTCCTTGCTGATGCGCTGATCCGACAGCTGCATCAGGCGCTCCTTGTAGAAGCCGGGCAGCGTCGAACGCTGCACATCGAAGCGCAGGTGAACGGCGGAGGCGACCTTGTTGACGTTCTGTCCGCCATTGCCCTGGGCGCGAATCTGGGTAAGGTCGATTTCCCAGTCGGCCAGCGCTACCGAATTGGAGATGGTCAGCATATTGAATCTCCTTGTTTTTGGGACTGTGTGGCTTGTCACGCAGGCACAGTCAGTGAAGCGATGGTCCATCTTAGCCTATTCGCGCACTGGCTTCAGAATGGCGCTTGTGTCTGCCCCTCCATTCGGTCAGCCCGCGACGCTGATCGTCTGCCCTCGTGTCACAGCGCCGAGAGCTGTGAGAACTGTCATGAAGAGGAGGAGAGGCGAGGAGGCGAGGCGATGATTTATTTTGATATGGCGTTGAGGGAGGATGAGTTCAACCGCGCGCTGCCCGAGGCGCCCGGATATCGGGTACTCTGCTGGCTGCGTCTTGTGTGAAGACTCTCCGCTTTTCTTAGCCACTCTCCCATCCTTTGCAGAGCGCCTCATGGATATCCCGCATCAGCGTCTCGTCTATTTTCAGGTCACCGTCGAAGCCGGCTCCATCCGGCGTGCCGCCGCGCGTCTGAACATCGCCCCCTCGGCTGTCAGTCGTCAGATAGGTCTGCTCGAAGAGGCCATGGCCGCCTCGCTTATCGAGCGCACCCGTGACGGCGTGCAGCCGACGCGGGTCGGCGAGATGCTGCTAGATTACATTCTGCAGCGAGAGAAGCTCGACCAGCACCTCGGCGAGCGCCTCGATGCCTATCAACGTCTGGAAACCGGGGAAATCCGCCTGATCATCGGCGAAGGCTTCGTCGGCGATATCATCAACAGCCCGCTGCGCGCCTTTCGCAAGCAGTACCCCGGCATCACGCTCAAGGTCGATACCGGCAGCATGCAGAGCATCATCGACAGCGTGATCGAGGATGAGGCGGATATCGGCCTGATGTATCACGAGCGGATCCATCCCCAGTTGCGCTTCTGGCATTCGAGCCCGCAGCCGCTGGTGGCCATCATGTCACCGGAGCATCCGCTGGCGAGCGAGTCCCATGCGCTGACGCTCGAGGAAGTGGCACAGCATCCCATGGCGCTGTGGGGGCCGAACCACGGCGTGCGTCAGCTGATGGACGATGGTTTTCGTGAGGCAGGGGTGCGCCCGCATATGGTGGTGCAGACCAATTCCATGGAAGTGCTCAAGCAGGCGGCGCGCTCCGAGCTGTGCATCACGCTGTTGCCGGCCTTCGCCGCGGCGCGTGAGCTTCAGGAGGGCGTGTTGATCGCGCGGGATGTGGAGTGCGCCAGCTTCCGCCAGGCCCGCGCACATATCATCACGCGGGTCGGGCGGCGCATGCCGCGTGCCAGCCTGCAGCTACTGCGCCATCTTGAGCGCTGGATCGCGGCTTTCAGTGGTCCGCGTCAGGAAGCGCGCTGATAGCAAGGGCTTGTGGTTTAGGGGCTCTGGTTTCGGTTAGTCGAGGCGGGGGCAGCTGGGCAGGCACCTTGCTCAGCCAGCGATCGCACAGATGATGGAGATCATCCTCGTCCGCCGGACACAGCTCCGGCGGCTGACAGCGCTCGAAGACTGCCTTCATCAAGCCTTCCGGCAGGTTGAGCGTGGTGACGAAACTGCGCGCCAGCCTCAGGTCGCGGCGCAGCTGACCGGTGGAGATCCCCGAGTCATAGCGGCCCGGCAGCACCCAGCGCGGAAAATTCACCTCGCTCACGGCACTGCGCCCGGCGCCCAGATTGATGGCATCGATGCACGCCTGGGGTGTCACGCCCGCGCGATAGGCCATGGCGACCGCCTCGGCAGTGGTGATCAGGTGCGCGGCATGCAGATAGTCGCTGGCCAGGGCGGCGGCATGGCCACAGCCGGCGTCCCCGACGTGCAGATGCTGCGTGCAGATGGCGTCGAGCAGCGCTGACATGCGCGTCACTGTCGCCTCATCACTGCCGATCAACAGCGTCAGGCTGTCATTCGCCTCATCAGCCGGATTGCGACTGGTGGCCGCTTCTAGCCAGTGATGGCCGGCGAGGCGTGTCTGCACGGCCAGTTCGCGGCTGAGCGTGACGTCACCACTGCATAGATCGATCACGGTACTGCCTGGCGGCGCCCTGCGCAGCAGGCCTTGCTTGCCCGTCAGTACCTTCTGCACCTGTTGCGATGTGGCCAGCGCCATCAGGTAGACCTCGGCGCTGAAGGACGAATGACTCGCGACTTGCCCCTCGGGCGCTGCCACTGCCATGACGCCCTCGACTCCGGCATGCGCAAGCGCCTGTATGGCCCGAGTGCCAATGGGCGCGTCGCCAATCACGCAGATCTTCATGCTGAGCATCCCTCGAGGGTTTGTTCACCTGGCCTCAGGCGGCGGCCAGCAGCTGACGCACCAGCGACGTCCAGTAGCTGACGCCGATGGGCGTGGCAGCATCATTGAAGTCGTAGTGCGGGTTGTGCAGCGAGGCGCTGTCTTCGCCGTTGCCCAGCCAGATATAGGCGCCCGGGCATTCCTGCAGCAGATAGGCGAAGTCTTCCGAGGCCATCGAGGGCGGCAGATCACGATGGACCCGCTGGATGCTCGGCAGCTGCTCGAGAACGCTGGCGCAGCGTTCGGCATGGCCGGGCGCATTGAGCGTCGCGGGATAGCGCGGCTGATAGTCGAAGTTGACCTTGAGACCGTGGAAGGTCGCCATGGCATCGACGGCGTCATGGAAGCGCTGCTGCAGATGCGCGCGCAGTGCCGGGTCGAAGCAGCGCAGGGTGCCGCGCAGTTCGACCTCTTCCGGCATCACGTTGAAGGCATCACCGGCATGGAACTGGGTGATGCTGAGAATCGCGGTCTGGTGCGCCGGCGTCTCGCGGCTGATCAGCCCCTGCAGCTGGGTCACCAGCTGACAGGCCGCCAGGATGGTGTCCTTGCCCAGATGCGGCATGGCGGCGTGGCAGCCGTGGCCGCTCAGGGTCAGGGTGAAGACATCGAAGGCCGCCATCACCGCCTCTTCATGCACCGCCGCCTCGCCGAGTGCCAGCCCTGGCCAGTTGTGCAGGCCATAGATGGCATCCATCGGGAACTGCTCGAACAGGCCGTCCTCGACCATGCGGCGGCCGCCGCCTTCGTTCTCCTCGGCCGGCTGGAACACGAACACCACGCGGCCGGCAAAGTCAGGGTCGCGTGCCAGTTCACAGGCCGCGCCCAGCAACATGGTGGTGTGGCCATCATGGCCACAGGCATGCATCTTGCCCGGTGTGTGTGAGCAATGTGAGACGGCGTTGGCCTCGGTGACATCCAGCGCATCCATGTCGGCGCGCAGGCCGATGGTCTGGCCCGTGCCCAGCTTGCCGTCGAGCACCGCGATCACGCCGGTCTCGGCGAGTCCCGTGGTGACTTCCAGGCCTGTCGCACGCAGGATCTCGGCGACGCGCGCCGAGGTGCGGTGCTCCTCGAAGGCCGTCTCGGGATGCTGATGAAACTCATGACGCCAGCTGCGCAGCAGTGCCTCGTCGATCTTGTCGGGTAGTTGCATGCTGAATTCCTGTGGAAACCGGCACCCTGGAGTACCGGCGTGAAAGTGATGAGAAGGGGGTAGCAAAGTGAGAAGCGAAAGGTAATGCGAAAGGTAAAGCCCGAAGCCCTGGTGATCAGAGCAGTGCCTGCGCCACGACCGCCGAGCCGATATAGGTGCCAGTGAAGACCAGCAGCGAGATGATCACCAGCTTCCAGCCCGCCTGGCGGAACATGCTGAACTCGCGCTTGCTCAGCGCCAGACCCGCATAGCCGAGCACTGGCGTGACGATGGCGAGGAAGTTGACGAAGCCCAGCTGCTCGGTGATCCAGCCGCTGCCCGGGAACCACGGCAACGTCATCAGGATGCTGACCAGCGACACCCAGGCGATGGCCGGCAGGTAGAAGGGCATGACGCGGGCGACCAGCAGGCCGAGCATGGTCATCACGTACAGGATCAGCATGCCGGGGGCGGCGTCGATCAGGCTGGCACCATTGATGGTATTGACCACCCAGCCGACCACGCAGACTGCCGCGACGACCATGGCCGTCTTGCCTAGCTGGTTTTCCGGGCGATCTTCAACCAGTGCCTCGGAGGCAAGCTTGGCTTCCTCGTCATTCATGGCGTCATCGCTGCCGGCCCGCTTGCGGCTGAAGAAGCGGAACAGGCGCTCGGCGACCGGCAGGGCGATGAACAGCGACACGTAGAGGCCGGTGGCATAGGTCAGCAGGTTGCTGGCGCCGGCGAAGGCCAGCAGTTCTTCGCCCATCTCCGGCAGGGCACCAGCGATGGCGCCGGAACACGCCGCCACCATGCTGCCGCTGCCGACACCGCAGGCCATGGCCAGTGCACGCGGGTCGAAGATGTCCAGTGAGGTCAGATAGCCCGCCATCAACGCGAACCACAGGGTGCCGAACATGGTGCCCACGACATAGACGCCCATCACGCCGACGCCTTCCGGGCCCTTGAGGCCGTATTTGTCGGAGATGATCGCGATATTGGGCTCACGCGCGATGGAGTAGGTCGCGCCGATCGCCTCGCGGCCCATCTTGAGCACCACCACCGCGATCGGCATCGCGATCAGCATGGTGCCCAGGTTGCCCAGCTCCTGCAGGATCAGTGCCGGACCCGCCGAGATCAGCTGCTCGATGGCCGGACCGATGGTGGAACCGAAGCGGGCAATGAACGGCATGATCGACAGCAGGATGACCGGCCCTGCCGCCGCGCTGACCACCGGCGGGATGAAGCGCCTGGTGCCACTGAACAGGTGCGGATTGCACAGTACGGCGGCAATGAAGGCATAGAACAGCGGCAACAGCAGCAAGGTGCCGGGGCCGAGCGGGAACTTGAGAATACCGATCAGTTCGGCGCCGAGAGACAGCACCACGACCAGCAGGTGCAACCGCCAGTCCAGGAGTTGAGAAAGGGGCATGTGGGACTCCGCTTGTTATTGTAGTTTCTCTAGCTGATGAAACGTCTGGAATGCAGCGCCTCGGGGCATGCCCGCGGCTGTCGGCTGCCACCCTCTGTCGGGGCGGTCAGCGCAATCCAGTATTGTCAGGAGCGGTGCTCTAAAGAAACACGGAGGGTGTTCGAAATAATAGCGCGGGTCGTCATTGCCACTGAACCAGGCGCCCACAACGCAGCGACCCGACACGCCGCGGGAGGCGGCGTGTCGGGTAGTCGGGTGTATCGAACGTGTCGAGCGTATCGAGACTGGCTGCGGGCCGCCATTCACGGCCCGGCGGGCAGTCAGTCGCGGGTGATCACGCGCAACAGTTCATGGCAGGCGCCGAGACTGTGATAGTCACACTTGGCACCCGGCGAGCTCTTCAGGTCATCGAAGCGCTGGTTGTCGGCATTCAGCAGGCGATACCAGGCACCGTGCTGGTGATCGATGAAGTGCTGCCAGGCGTAGCCCCACAGGCGCTCGTACCACTCGGCGTAGTGTGAATCGCCGGTGGCCTCGTGCAGCAGCGCCGCGGCCACCAGGCTCTCGACCTGCACCCAGAAGTACTTGTCGTCGTCGCAGATGGTGCCATCCGGCGCGAAGCCGTAGTAGATGCCGCCGCGTTCGCTGTCCCAGGCCAGATCCAAGGCGGTATCGAACAGACGCTGCGCGGTCGGCAGCAGCCAGTCGTCATCGCGATGTCGCTTGAGCATCAGCAGCAGCTTGGCCCATTCCGTCAGGTGACCCGGCTGGAAGCCCCACGGACGATAGAGGTTCTTGGGGTCGTCGCGGTTGTAGTCCCAGTCGACGTTCCAGTCGTGATCGTAATGCTCCCAGATCAGGCCATCGGCCTTGGCGGCCTGACGCTGGCAGATGTTGCTGGCCAGGGTCATGGCCCGCTCCAGATAGTGCGCCTCGTCGGTGGCCTCGAAGGCGGCCAGCATGGCTTCACAGGCATGCATGTTGGCGTTCTGGCCACGGTAGTCGGACAGCGTCTGCCAATCGGCGCTGGCCTCGTCGGCATAGAGCCCCGCCTCCGGCGACCAGAACTTGTCTTCCATCAGCGCGCGGGTCTCCTCGAGCCAGCCGCGAGCCTCCTCGATACCGGCGCGCCAGGCTGTCGCATAGGCCAGCATCACGAACGCCAGGCCGTAGCACTGGTTGGTGTGGTCCGCCTCGCCTTGCTCGCTCAGCGACCACAGATAGCCACCGGTCTGCGGATCGAGATGGACATCGCGCAGGTAGTCGATGCCGTGACGGGTCGCGGCCAGACACTGCTCATCACCGCTGCGCAGGTATTCCATCGCGAAGTTGAAGACCATTCGCGTGCTGCTGACCAGATGACGCGCCGCGGGCGTATACACCGTGCCGTCGTCGCGCCAGGCCTGGAAGTAGCCACCGCGCTCATGATCTATCGCCTTGGGCAGATAGAAGTCCATGATCGAGCGGATATGCTCGCCCAGAAAGCCGCGGCTGGCGAACGTTGCCGGCATGGGCGGTACTGCCTGGCGTGACAGCGGTGCCTTTTGCGGTGCCTGCATCAGTGGAGAGGCTTGTTGAGACTGTTGTTGAGACTGCTGCTGAGAGGCGTGCTGAGTCATCAGGAAGCCTCCACGACGCCGGTTGCCGCCTTGCTGGCGGTGAAGCTCTCCAGCGGGTTGAGCCAGTAGAGGTCCATCGCCGCGGTCCAGGAGAAGTCGCGACCGCCACAGCCTTCGCCGGTCACCGAGTTGAAGTACTCGTAGTAGCCGGCGGCCTCGATGCACTTCTGGCTGGCCTGCTTGATCTGGTCGGCCTCGCGGGACATGCCATATTCCTCGCAGCCGATGGCCAGCATCCAGTTGATGTGCAACCAGCTCGGTCCGCGCCAGTAACGCTTCGGCTCGAAGCGGGTGCTGGCCGGATGGGTGGAGGCGACACCGAAGGGCGCCTGTTCCAGCCATTCCTCGAGCAGACCGCCCATGCGCTGCGCCTGGGCGCCGCTGGCGACACCGGCGAACAGCGGCAGAATGCCGGCGGTGGTGACGTGCTCCAGCAGCACGTTGGCACGCGCATCACGGCTCAGGAAGCAGCCCAGCTCATCGCTCCACAGCGCCTGCACGCCTTCCTCGGTGCGCGCCAGCGACTGCTTGAGGCTGAAGAGTGCCTCGCCGTTGGTGTTGACCAGACCCAGACCTGCGGCATCCTCTTCGCACAGCGCGATCAGGTCGCGCGTGCCACGGTGCAGGATGGAGATCAGGCTGATGTCCTCGACGCGGTACGGGCAGTCGCGATACAGCACCTCGGCGTCGTGCTCGTTCTGCTGGAAGAACTTCACCAGATAGATGTAGCGATCATATTCGTACTTGTGCGGGCGCTCGGACGGATCGACCAGCCCGGTATCGCGACGCACGTATTCGGCATCGACCGGCGGCACGCCAGCCAGCGGGCCATCCCACTGGGGGCTGTTGTCCATGCCCGATTCCCACGGGTGATAGCTGCACACGCGGCCGGTGTGTTCCGGATCACGATCGCGGTAGAACCACAGGTGGTAGCGGATGACGCCGGGCAGGGTGGCGGCCAGCTTTTCCTCGGCAAGCCGGCGATCACGGCCTTCCTCGAACAGCAGCTTCATGACACTTGCCAGCACCGGCGGCTGGGAGATGGCACTGGTCGACGGGCTATGCTTGACGCCCCAGACTTCCGGCCCCGGGAAGTAGGTTTCCGCGTCACCGTGGAAGACGATATGCGGCACCATGCCGTTGTCCCACTGACCTTCCAGCAGGCGCTCGACCTCACGCCAGGCACGCGCTTCGTCACCGGCGGCCAGCCAGCCCAGCGCGGTGATGGCGGCGTCCCAGTTCCACTGGAAGGGATAGAGGCCACGCGTGGGCACGGTGTAGCCGCCCAGGTCGTTGAGCTTGAGAACGTCGTGAGCGCTGAGCGCGTCGAGCTTGGCATTCATGTAAGTCGGCTCCGTTCGGGATGAAAGGTTGGGTAGAGAGGGGTCGGGGTGCCTTACGCCGACATCAGGTGGCCGCTGTGGTCGTAGAAGCGCACCTTCTCGGCCAGCGGGCGGATATGGATGTCGCTGCCATTGCCGACATCGAGATCACTCGGCACGTTGACGCGAATCATCTCGTCACCGAAACGCGCGGTCAGCTGCTTGTGCGATCCCAGCAATTCCGAGACCAGCACGCGCACCGGGGCGAAGTTCTCGGTGGGCTCGAAGCGCACCTCGAAGTCCTCGGGGCGGATACCGCACTTGTGCACCTGCTGGCTCGACTGCTCGGGGCGGGTCGGGTGATTCCAGCGTGCATCCGGCGGGATGAAGTTCATCGGCGGGTTGCCGATGAAGCTGCCGACGAATTCGGTCGCCGGGTAGTGGTAGATCTCGGAGGGCGGCGCGTACTGCTCGATCTGGCCACCCTTCATGACCGCGATGCGGTCCGCCAGGCTCATGGCTTCGACCTGGTCGTGGGTCACGTAGATGGTGGTGGTGTCGGAGGCGGCGAGAATGGTCTTGAGCTCGGCGCGCATCTCCAGACGCAGCAGGGCATCCAGATTCGACAGCGGCTCATCCATCAGCAGCACTTCCGGCTCCATCGCCAGGGCGCGCGCGACCGCGACCCGCTGACGCTGACCGCCGGAGAGCTGACCGGAGTAGTGATCGAGGCGGTCCTCGATATGCATCAGTGCGGCGGTTTCCTTCACCTTGCGCTGGATATGCGCCTCGCTGTCCTTGCGCACGCGCAGGCCGAAGGCGATGTTCTCCGCCACGGTCATGTGCGGGAAGACGGCGTAGTTCTGGAACACCATCGCGATGCGACGATCGCGCGGTGCCAGCGAGGTGATCTCACGCTCGCCGATGCGGATCGAGCCGCTGCTCTCGTATTCCAGCCCCGCGATGATGCGCAGCAGGGTGGACTTGCCGCAGCCGGACGGGCCGAGCAGCACGGTGAATTCCTTGTCGCGGATCTCGAGATCGATGGACTTGAGGATTTCCTGCTTGCCGAACTGCTTGCGTACGGCGCTGATTTGGATGGCTGACATGGTCTGACTCCTTTGATCGAGAGCGGCGGCGAGGAAGTGAACTCGCTTGCGAGGGACGATGAAGATCGCCGCCGGTCATTGGCCTGATGAGCGGGCGTACGTTAGCGGTTGGAAATGCCCCACATGCTGAACAGGTACTTCCTGATCGCGAACAGGAACAGCAGCGCCGGGACGACCAGAATCAGACCACCGGCATACTTGATCTCGGCAGGTGACTCGGAAAGGCTCTGCACCAGGAAGGCGGTCAGGGTGCGGTTCTCGACGGTGAGGATTGCCGAGGCGAACACCTCGTTCCACGAGATCACGAAGGCGAACACGGCCGAGGCGGTGATGCCCGGGGCGGCCAGCGGCAGCACCACGCGGCGGAAGGCCTGCCAGCGGTTGCAGCCCATCAACCAGGCGGCTTCCTCGAGTTCCACCGGAATGCCCATGAACAGGCTGGAGGTGATCAGCACCGCAAACGGCAGTGCCAGGGTGGCGTGCACCATCGCCAGGCCCAGGATGGAGTCATCGATGCCGACCTGGATGAAGATGACGGCCAGCGGCAGCGCCAGCAGCGGCATCGGGAAGGCCCGCGACAGGATGATGATCATGCGGTAGGCATTCATGCCCGGGAACACGAAGCGGGCCAGTGCATAGCCTGCCGGTGCGCCGAGCACGATGGCGATCACCATGGTGAAGACGGCGGCCAGCAGCGAGTTGCCCAGTGCGCTGATCACGCCCTGGTAGTGCCAGAAGAAGTCGAGGGTCTCGAAGCTCAGCGCCGGGGTCAGGGTCTTGGGCCAGCCGGTGATCTGCTCCGGCGTGCTGACGCTGTTGAGCATCAGCAGGGCGATGGGCACCAGCACCCACAGCACCAGGATCGAGACGCCAGCCCGGAACAGCCATTTCCAGGCCATGTCATTGCGACGTGGCTTGTGGGCGGTCTGCGCTACCTGGCGTGAGGAGTCGTCGGAGGAGGCGCTTGCGCGTGACGAAAGCGATGACGGCATGACGGCCTCGGAAGAAGAGGATTTCATCAGCGAGCCTCCTTCGGCACATTGAGGAACTTGATGTAGAAGCCGGTGATGACCACCGAGATCAGCATGATCAACACCGCGTAGGCCGCAGCGGCACCTGTCTGCTGGTAGAGGAACTGCCAGTCGAAGGTCTCGCTCATCAGTACCGGCATGTCACTGCCGCCCAGCATCATCACGACCGCGAAGACCTCGAGTGCCAGCAGGGTGCGCAGAATCAGCGCCGACTGGATGCTGGGGCGCAGCATCGGCAGAGTGATCTTCCACAGGCGCTGCCAGTAGCTGGCGCCGAACACCTGACCGGCCTCGTCATATTCCTTGGGGATCAGCCCCATGCCCGACACCAGGATCACCAGCACGATGGCGGTACCGCGCCAGATCTCGGCGACCACCACGGCCAGGAACAGCGCGAAGGCATTCTGATAGTTGAGCCAGGACGCCGGCGCATCGATCACGCTGACCGCGCTCAGGAAGCTATTGAGGAAGCCGAACTGCTCGAGGATCGCCAGCCAGATGATGCCGGCGGCCAGATCGGAGATGCCCAGCGGGATGGTCCAGATGTAGAGGGTGCTGTCGCGGCCCTTGTTCATCTTGGTGACCATCAGCGCCATGCCGATGGCCAGCACCAGCTGCAGCGGCACCACGACCCCGGTCAGCAGCAGGGTGTTCTTGAGTGACGGCCAGAAGTTGAAGTCCTGATAGATGCGCGTGAAGTTGGCCAGGCCCACGTTGCCGTCACTGCTGGTGAAGGCCTCGGCGAAGATCTGGATGAACGGATAGAGAAAGAAGGCACCCATGAACAGCAGGCTGGGGGCGATCAGGTAATAAGGTAGCCAGCGATCGTGCTTCATCTTTGCTCACCTTTGGCGTTGTTGTGATGGCTTGTCGGAATGTTTTGGTGGCACCGGGTCGGCATGACAGGGGTTGGCGTTCCGTCATGGCGACCCGTCGGGGGGTGCCGTTGCTGCTGCTGTATTGCGTGTGTTGCGAGTGATGCGTGTGTGACGAGTGATGCGTTCTTGAGTGTTGCGTTCTGGTGCCAGCGGCTTACTTGACCGGGCAGGGGCCGTCGCTGGGCGTATCCGGGAGCCAGCAGCCTGCGCCTGATGTGTTGATCAGCGTCTGCAGGCGCGGGGCGAGGATATCCAGCGTCTCCTCGATGTCGGCGTCGCGCAGTACGATCTGCACGAAGGCATCGCGGTAGATCTTGTTGAACAGGCCCGACTGCTGGCCCAGGCCACTGGGCAGCAGCGAGAGCACGGCGTCATCAGCGGAGGACTGGGCCGCGACCGCCTTGCCGGACATGCGAATGCTGGCGGGCAGGTCATCGGGCAGCCCAGCCTCTACTACCGGGAAGAAGTTGGTGGCCCGCAGGGTGCGAATCTGTGCCTCGGGCGTCATCAGATAGCGGATCAGCTTGCGCGAGGCTTCGGGATTCGTGGCATTGGCGGGTACCGCCAGGCCAGCGACCACCGGCATGTAGCCGCGCCCGCTGGGGCCGGCAGGGGCCGGGAAGGCCACGTACTGATCCGGCTGCTTGTTGAAGGCATCCTTCAAGCGCGCGGTGTGATCGAAGGCGACCCACACCTCGCCATTGAGCAGCGGTTCCTGCATGAAGCCGTAGGCGGTGGAGCGCGGATTGGTCACCGCCCAGATCTCGCGGAACTTCTGCCACATGGCCACGGCGTCATCGCTGCGGAACTCACGCACCACCGAGTGGGTGAAGGACGGGTAGAGATAGCCTTCCAGGAAGCGGTGGATCAGCCCCTTGCGACCGGCCGGGAAGCCCAGCTTGGGGCTGCCGGTGGCCTCCTGCATGTTGCGGCCCCAGGCCAGCAGCTCGTCATAGCTCAGCGCGTTCAGGTCAGCGCCTTCGGGCAGGTAGGGCAGCGCCTTGCGATTGGCGGCCATGATGTAGGTCGCCTGCATCCACGGAATGTAGCGCTGCTGGTCGCCGCCCAGCTTGCCCAGCGTCATGTACTGCTGGCTGATGCCCGCCTCCGCAAGCGAGCCTTGCAGGTCATCCAGCGGCGCCAGAATGCTGGGCGTCAGCGACCCCAGTTCGCCGTGCAGCCCGCCGAGCAGATCCAGCGCGCCATCTGGGCTGGTCTTCTCCGCCTCGAGACGCGACAGGAAGGTGCTTGTCTCCTGCGGCATGTAATTGATGGCCTCGGCGTAGGGTGCCAGCGCGATCTCGCGCATCTGCTGGGCCTCTTCCAGCGGTCTGGCCTGGGTGCTGAAGAAGGTGATGTCAGCGAGGGCGGACGTACTGCCCAGCAGCGCCAGCAAAGCGAGGGCGGTTGGCATCTTGCGCATGGAGGTCTCCCCGGGCGGGTGTTGTTTTTCTGGCGTCACGCTGACCACGTTCTGGCGATGGCATTATCAGATCAGGCGTTTGCGGTCAGGCGTCTGGCGTCGTGAGGTCAGTCGATGGTCCTGTGTGCTCAGGCAGTGGTATCGCGCAGCAGCAGGCCGTAATCGAAGCAGCGATGGCGTGGCGCGCCATCCTGCGGTGCCAGCACCAGTTCGATCAGCGCCTGACTGACGGTCTCGAACGAGATGTCCAGGGTGCTGAGACTGGGCTGGCGGTACATCTGCGGCGGCAGGTTATCGGCGCCGATGATGGCGATGTCCTTGCCGGGTATATGGCCGCAGGCGCTGACCGCTTCCATCACGCCGTAGGCGAAGATGTCGCTGGCACATACGAAGGCGGTGGGGGCGTTGGCCCCGGACAGCGCTTCATGGGCGACCTGATAGGCGCTGGCATAGCCGTGTGGGCAATGGCGTGAGCTGGGCGCGAGGCCGGCGTCGTGCATCGCCTGCAGATAGCCGGTTTCACGTTCGACAGCGGTGAAGAGGTCGCTGAAGAAATTGAGGAACAGGATGTTGCGATGGCCCAGGCCAATCAGATGGCAGGTGGCGCGCATGAAGCCGTCGGCGGCATTGATGTCGACCCAGTCGTGCTCGCTGGCGCGGCCGGTACGACCGTGAGTGACGAAGGGGATGCCGCTGTCGAGCAGGAAGTCGACGCGCGGGTCCTGAATGCGGGTACGGGCCACCACGAAGGAATCGACCTTGCCGCCATCGATGAAGCGCTTGTAGGTGTCCAGCTCGTCGCGGTCCTCGGGCACCGTGGTGACGATGAGGTCATGTTCCGGTGCGGCGTCGTGCAGCGCCTGGCCCAGCGCGACCAGCAGGCGGGTGTTGAACTGATCACGAAAGTCGCCCTGGGCGCCGTTCATGATGTAACCCACCGAGGAGGTGCGGCCTGTCTTCAGACGGCGTGCGCTCTGATTGGGCTTGTAGCCCACTTCACTGGCGTAGGCCTGCACTCGCTCACGGGTCGTGGCGCTGACATCCTCGAATCCGCCCAATGCCCGCGAGACCGTCGTGACTGACAGGCCCAGCTGGCTGGCGAGATGCTTGAGTGTGATGTTCGGCGGCATGGCACTTTTCCTTTGCGGTAACTGTGAGCGGAAACCGTTACCCGAAACGTTTCGGAAGCGATCTTTTCACTGTTTTGATTAGCTTGGCAAGAATGACGAGACCAAAGAATATATCCGTAATAATCCCGACATATGGCGCTGAAAATCGCCGCTCTGGCTGGTGATTGAGCCGGCGACGATACCACGCTATTTGCACGTAGCGATCTGGCGCGCGTCAGCGCAGGAGGAGGGCAGCAAGCCATGTGCGTTGTGGGTAGCGGAGCCGCTCTCATGTCGTGAGGCGACGCCCGGCAGGGGCTCCTGGCGGGCATGACTGCCAGAGCCATAAACGCCGACACCCCGCACAGGGCGGGGTGTCGGCGTCTGGATAGCGATGTTGAGTCAGGCCCGGCGACACTGTCGTAACAGTGTCAAAGCCCAGACATTCAGAGCATCAGTAGTTGCCTTGTGGCGCGAGCTCCGCGGCCTTCTCCTTGCGTGAGGGACGAATCAGGCAGCCCTGCAGTTCCTCAAGCGAGACACCTTTGGTCTCGGGCATGAAGAACAGAACGAAGACTAGTTGCAGCAGCATCATGAAGGCAAAGAAGGCGAACACCGGCCCGCCACTGAAGTGGCTGAGGATGGTCGGCATCAGCAGCGCGATCAGTGCCGCGAAGATCCAGTGCACAGAGCTGCCGAAGGACTGACCCATGGCGCGTACCTTGTTGGGGAAGATTTCAGAGATGAATACCCAGATTACAGCACCCTGACTCATGGCATGTGCAGCGATGAATACGCCAAGCAGCACCGGCACGCCATACCCGCCCATGGCGGAGAAGTCTTGCAGATAGAATGCCCAAGAGATTAGGCACAGTGATACTAGGTACCCGGCGGAGCCGATCAGAATCAGGGTCCGGCGCCCCAGTTTGTCGATCAATGACATACCCAGCATTGTGAATATCAGATTGATGACCCCGATTCCCGCTGTAGAGAGCAATGCAGCACTAGATTCGAGCTGAGCCTCGGCCAAAATCCGCGGTGCGTAGTAGATGATGAAGTTGATGCCAGAAAGTTGATTGAATGCGGCAATCAGGAAAGCAAACAGGATAGGCAGGCGGTAGCGCCAGGCGAACAGGCGGGTATGTTGCTTGGCACTCCCGTCGCTCTCGGTGCCACGAATGATGGCGATTTCTTCGGCGATATCGGCCTTGGGGTTGATCAGCTTGATGATCTCGGCTGCTCCAGCTTCATCATTACGCTTGAGAATCAACCAGCGCGGGCTACGTGGCACCTTGCAGATCATCATGAGATAGAGTGCGGCAGGCACAGCTTCCACGCCCAACATCCAGCGCCAGTTCTCGCCATCGATGAAGCCGATGAAGTAGTTGGAGACAAAAGCGATCAGAATCCCGAAGACGATGTTGAACTGATAGAGCCCGACCAGCGCTCCACGCCGTTCGCGCGGTGCGATTTCCGAGATGTAGATAGGCGCCGCGACGGAAGAGGCCCCCACGCCTAGCCCGCCCAGCAGACGGAAGAACGAGAACACATATGGATCAGTGGCCAGAGCGGAACCCAACGCCGAGACCAGATACAGGATACCGATGCCAATCAACGTGGCTCGGCGCCCGAAGTGGTCGGTTGGCCAATTGCCGAAAATGGCGCCGATTACCGTGCCCCAAAGTGCCATCGACATGATGATGAGGCCGTGGTTCAGATCGCTGAGACCCCACTGACTTTGCAGTGCAGTATCAGCTCCTGAGATGACGGCGGTATCGAAACCGAACAGGAAGCCGGCGAGGGCAACCGTGATCGACCATTGAAGTATTCGTGACATGGCGTAGCTCGTCCAATGAGGGCTAGGGTAAGTGACATCAACTTGTGAAACTTAATCGTGCAAGATTGTAGAGCTGAATCGTGTCACCGCGCAATCCCAGCATAGCGTGTGCTCTTCAGTCCATCAGCTATACCTTATGGTTAAAGGCATTTCGGTAAGGGTTGTCGCTCATTACCTATTTGGGAATTAATTCGCTAGAACAACAGGTTATTGAAAATCACTCCTGTATATTCTATTTGGTTTTAACGTTATTCTTTTTTTGCGTTGTTGCCGTTTCAGGCGTAGGCTTGAGGCATCAATCCTTGAGCGAAACAGGAGGTCGGAAGATGGCAACCTCAACACAGCGCCCCCAGGTCGAGAGCTTCTTCGACGAAGACAGCAACACCTTCACGCACCTGGTGCGCGATCCGCAGTCCCGCCAGTGCGCGATCATCGATCCCGTGCTCGACTTCGATTATCCCGCAGGCCACACCAGTACCCGCTCAGCGGATGCCTTGCTTGCGCATATCGAAGCCGAATCCCTCGAGGTGGTGTGGATTCTCGAAACCCACGTCCACGCCGACCACCTGTCGGCGGCCGCCTACCTGAAAGGCAAGCTGGATTGCCAGCTGGCGATCGGGGCGCGCATACGCGAAGTGCAGGACATCTTTGCCGATATCTTCGCCGCCGAGGCGGGCTTCGCGCGTGATGGCCGCCAGTTCGATCGCTTGCTGGAAGAGGGCGACAGCCTGGCGATCGGGGGGCTTGAATGCCGCGTGCTGCATACGCCGGGCCATACGCCGGCCTGCGTGAGCTACGTGATCGGTGACGCCGTCTTCGTCGGCGATACGCTGTTCATGCCCGATTACGGCACCGCGCGCTGCGATTTCCCCGGCGGCGATGCGCGTACGCTGTATCGCTCGATTCACAAGGTGCTTTCGCTTCCGGACAGCACACGCATCTTCCTGTGCCATGATTATTCGGCCGAAGGGCGTGAAGGCTTCTGCTGCCAGACGTCGGTGGGTAAGCAGCGTGAGCACAATATCCATGTGCATGACGGCATCGATGAGCAGGCCTTCGTCGACATGCGTACCAAGCGTGATGCCGGGCTTGGCATGCCGCGTCTGATGCTGCCGGCGGTGCAGGTGAACATGCGCGCCGGCCAGATGCCGCCGGCGGAAGACAACGGTCGCGCCTATCTCAAGATTCCGCTCAACCTGCCGTTTGATCAGCTGTGATGGCTGCCATGCCGGCAGGGAGTATGTCCAGGCGCTTTGCCTATGTAGCTTGCTTACGTAATTTTGTGACTCAAATGGACGAATTTCCGCGATGGGAGCCTTATCGATGAGCCAGAGCACGCCACAGACCCCGCCAGTTTCGGATTCTGCAACGACGCCTTGTGACAATCAGGGGGCTGATTCGGCCTCGGAAGCGACCCGCGCCGCCAATCACCGCCTGGCACCCAACGCCCACAAGGTGGTGATCATCGGTGGCGGGGCCGGCGGTATCGCGGTGGCGGCCAGTCTGCTCAAGCGCCAGCCGGGCATGGACATCGCCATCGTCGAACCCGCCGAGCAGCACAGCTATCAGCCGGGCTGGACGATGGTCGGTGGCGGCATCTTCACGCCGGAATTCACGCGCAAGCCGATGCACTCGGTGATGCCCAAGGGCGTGCACTGGTATCGCGATACGGCCACCGGCATCGATGCCGAGGCACATGAAGTCACGCTCGGCAATGGCCATCGCCTGCGCTACGAGCGCCTGGTGATCGCCATCGGTCTTGAGCTGGACTGGGGCGCCATCGACGGGCTGGAGGAGACGCTGGGCGAAAATGGCGTCACCTCCAACTATCGCTATGATCTCGCGCCCTATACCTGGCAGCTGGTGCAGACCCTCAAGGGCGGCAAGGCGCTGTTTACCCAGCCGCCGATGCCCATCAAGTGCGCCGGTGCGCCGCAGAAGGCGATGTATCTGGCCTGCGATCACTGGCAACGCGAGAACGTCTTGTCGCAGCTCGAGGTCAGCTTCCATAACGCCGGCGGCGTGATGTTCGGCGTGCCGGCCTACGTGCCCGCGCTGGAAGAGGCGGTCGCGGGCTATGGCATCGACGTGAGGTTCCATCAGCGCTTGGTCGCGGTGGATGGCGAGACGCAGACGGCACGCTTCGAGGTGCCGGCAGCCGAGGAGGGTGGCGAGCCGCAGATCGTCGAGCAGTCCTTCGACATGCTGCATGTGGTGCCGCCCCAGAAGGCGCCGGCGTTGATCGCCCAATCCGGGCTGGCCAATGCCGCCGGCTGGCTGGATCTCGAACCCGAGACCCTGCAGCACATGAGCCATCCCGACATCTTCGGGCTGGGCGATGTCAGCGGTACCTCGAATGCCAAGACCGCCGCGGCGGTGCGCAAGCAGGCCCCCGTGGTGGTCGAGAACCTGCTGGCCACGCTGACCGGTGGTGCGCTCACGGCGGGCTATCGGGGCTATGGCTCCTGCCCGCTGACGGTGGAGAATGGCCGCATCGTGCTGGCGGAATTCGGCTACGGCGGCGAACTGCAGCCGACCTTCCCCAAGTGGGTCAATGACGGCACGCGTCCGACTCGCCTGGCCTGGCAGCTCAAGGCACGGGGTCTGCCGTTCATCTACTGGAACCTGCTGCTCAAGGGCCACGAATGGCTGGCGCGTCCGGCGTCACGCGATGTCTGAGCCGGTTCGAGAGGCAAAGGGGTCCTCGCTTGCCCGCTGGCTGCCGCTGGCGGGTTGGCTTGCCCACTATGACCGCCACAGTCTTGGGCGTGACCTGCTGGCGGCGGTGATCGTCAGTGTCATGCTGGTGCCGCAGGCGCTGGCCTATGCGCTGCTGGCGGGGCTGCCGGCGCAGGTCGGCCTCTACGCCAGCATGTTGCCGCTGGTGCTGTATGCGCTGTTCGGCACCAGCAGCACCCTGGCGGTGGGGCCGGTGGCGATCATCTCGCTGATGACGGCCTCGGCGATCGCGGGCATGAGCGGCGCCGATGGTGCGGCGCTTTCCACGCCCGAGATGCTGGCCGCCGCACTGCTGCTGGCCTTTCTCTCCGGCGCGATGCTGATCGCCATGGGGCTGTTGCGCCTGGGAGTGCTGGTAAATTTCATCAGCCACCCGGTGATCTCGGGCTTCATGACCGCCTCGGGCATCCTGATCATCGCCAGTCAGCTCGGGCCCATCACTGGCCTGAGCCTGAGCGGCGGCAATCTGATCGCGATGGGCGAGTCGCTGTCGGCAGGCGGGCAAGGGCTGCACTGGCCGACACTCGCCATCGGGCTGGGCTGCCTGGCGTGGCTGATCCTGGCACGCCGTCATCTCAAGCACGGCCTGATGGCCTTGCGGATGAGCGAGAGCGCGGCGGGCATGCTGTGCAAGACCACGCCGATCATCGCCGTCATCGTCTCCAGCCTGCTGGCCTGGGGCCTGAGTGATCCTCTCGTTCAGGGCGAACAGCTTGAGCAGGGCAAAAGCAGCATGGCGCTGGTCGGTGCCGTGCCCGGCGGGCTGCCCGATCTCAGCCTGCCAAGCCTTGTCAGCCATGACTGGTCGGGTCTGTTGATCTCGGCACTCTTGATCAGCGTGGTCGGCTTCGTCGAATCGCTGGCGCTGGCCCAGACCCTCGCCGCGCGGCGCCGTCAGCGCATCGACCCCGACAAGGAGCTGATCGCGCTGGGCGTCTCCAACATGGGCGCAGGCGTCAGCGGCGGCATGCCGATCTCGGGCGGGCTGTCGCGCTCGGTGGTCAACTTCGATGCCGGTGCCGCCACGCCCTTGGCGGGGGCCTTCACCGCCATCGGCATTCTGCTCGCCAGCCTGTGGCTGACCGACTGGTTGGCCTGGCTGCCGCGCGCGACGCTGGCGGCGATCATCATCGTCGCCACCACCAGCCTGATCGACATCGCGGCGATCAAGCGCACCTTCCGCTACTCGAAGGGTGACGGTGCGGCGCTGATGATCACGCTGATCATCACTCTCGCGCAGGGGGTGGAGAGCGGCATCATCGTCGGCATCGCCGTGTCGCTGGGGCTCTATCTCAAGCGCACCAGTCAGCCGCACAGTGCGTTGGTCGGGCGCGTGCCGGGCAGCGAGCACTTTCGCAATGTCGAGCGTCATGAGGTGGAGACCGACCCCGAACTGGCGATTCTGCGCATTGACGAGAGCCTGTATTTCGCCAATGCGCGCTATCTGGAAGACACGGTGCTGGCGCTGATGGCCGAACGCCCCTCGCTCAAGCATCTGGTGCTGGCTTGTCAGGCGGTCAACCTGATCGACGCCTCGGCGCTGGAAAGCCTGGAAGTCATCAATGAGCGCCTGAGCGCCGCTGGCGTGAAGCTGCATCTGAGTGAGGTGAAGGGCCCGGTGATGGACCGCCTCAAGTGCTCGGAGCTGCCGGCCAATCTCGGTGGCGACATCTACCTCAGTACCTTCGATGCCTGGCAGGCGCTGAGCATTCACGGCAGCCATTGCGGCCAGTCATGCGCGCGGGATGGCATCAGCCAGACGGCGGCGGTCGGCTGATAGGAGAAGGGGCTGGTTGCAAGGAAGAGCCGTGAACGAAAACGCCCCGCCTCGGTGATTGCCGAGGCGGGGCGTTTTCTTATCTGGTCACACAAGATGTTCAGTCAATACGTTCAGTCAATACGTTCAGTCGAGCACCGGGCCGATGATGTGCTTGACCTCCAGATAGCCCGCCAGGCCCCACGGCCCCAGCTCACGGCCGATGCCGCTGCGCTTGAAGCCACCCCAGCTGGCCTGCACCAGCGGCAGCTGCTCGCTGTTGTACCACACCACCCCGGCGCGCAGGCGACGGCCGAGCTGCTGGGCGCGGCGAGCGTCGCCGCTGACCACCGTGGCCACCAGCCCGAAATCACAGTCATTGGCGAGGCGGATCGCCTCGGCCTCATCGGCGACGCGGCGCGAGCACAGCACCGGCCCGAAGATCTCCTCGCGCCACAGACGGCTTGTCACCGGCACATCGGTGTAAAGCGTCGGCGCCACGAAGTAGCCCTTGCTCGGCAGGCTGCGATGGGTGCCATCGCGCAGCGCCGTCAGGCCTTCCTCGCGCGCCACGTTCAGATAGCTCAGCACGGTGTCGCGCTGGCGGGCGCTGGTCATCGGGCCCATCTGGGTCGCGGCGTCCAGCGGGTCACCCAACACCAGCGCATCGATGCGGCTGGCCAGTGCGGCGTGCAGCTCATCGGCGATGGCTTCATGCACCAGCAGGCGCGAGGTGGCAGAGCAGATCTGACCGGCATTGAAGTAGATGCCCGCCATCACCCAGTCGGCGGCTTCCTCGACGTCGGCATCGTCGAGCACGATGATCGGCGACTTGCCGCCAAGCTCGAGGGAGACGCCGCGCGTGCCGCAGGCCGCGGCCTGCATGACCTTCTCGCCGACCACATTGCTGCCGGTGAAGGAAATCTTGTCGATGCGCGGATGACGGGTCAGCGGCGCGCCGATACCCTCGCCATCGCCGTGCAGCAGGTTGAACACGCCCGCCGGCAGTCCGGCTTCCAGCGCGATCTCGGCCATCACCTGTTCCGGCAGCGGCGTCACTTCAGACGGCTTGATCACCAGGGTGCAGCCCGCGGCGAGCGCCGGCGCGACCTTCCAGGCGCTGGTGACCAGCGGGAAGTTCCACGGCGTGATCAATCCCACCACGCCTGCCGGCTCGTGATAGGTGTGCGCGGCATAGCCTTCGACATCATGCGCGACCTCCGCACCCTGACGCGCATCCAGCGCGCGTGCCTGGGCGGCGTAATAGCGGTAGCAGCCAATGGCGTCATCGAGATCGATCTCGGCCTCGGCGCGAATCTTGCCGTTGTTGCGACACGACATCTCCATCAGCGCTTCCCGGCGGGTGGTCAGCCCCTCGGCGAAGGCCTCCAGATAGACCGCACGCTCGGCGCCACTCAGTGCCTGCCAACCCTCGAAGGCCTCGGCGGCGGCCGCGACGGCGGCCTGTACATCACGCGCATCACCTGCCGTCACCTCGGCGATGACGGTCTCCTCGAAGGGGTTGGTGACCGCCAGACGACGCTCGCCGTGGGACTTGACCCACTCGTTGTTGATGAACTGATGATCGAGCTTGTGCATGGACATTCCTGACATGTGAGTTTCTGGCATGAGAGTTCCATGCCGCCTGCCACCACAGGGTCACAGGCGGGCATTGTTCGTGAGAATGATGCGCTGCGCCTAGCCGGACTCAGCCGGCGATTGAGCGCTGCCATCCCGCCGCGTCGATTTCCACCAGCAGCGGGGCGCTTGCGTCGCGCTCGCTGATCGCGGTCGCCAGCTCACTGGGGGAGTCGATCGCCACGGCGGCGCAGCCGAAGCCCTGGGCGAGCAGCTGGAAGTCGGGGGCCTTGATGTCGACGCCCAGCCGCGTGACGCCGGCGTTGTCCATGAAGCGGCGAATCTCTTCATAGCCCTGGTTGTGCCACAGCACGATCACCACCGGCAGCTGTTCTTCCACCGCGCAGGCGAGTTCGGACAGCGTGAACATGATGCCGCCATCGCCGACCAGCGCGATCACCGGCAGGTCCGGGCGACCCAGGGTCGCGCCCATTGCGGCGGGCAGGCCGTAGCCGAGCGTGCCGTAGCCGGTGGAGGCATTGAAGTAGCGGCGCGGCGCCGGCTGGCTGAGCAGGTGATTGGCGGCGTAGACGGTCGCGCAGGAATCGCCGACCCAGATCGCCTCCGGCAGCGCTTGCTTGAGGGTGTCGAACAGCGGCACGTAGGGCGCGAAGGCCGGGTCAGTCGGCAGCGCGAGGGCTTCAAGCGTGGCGGCGGTGATCTGCGCGCCGCGTGTCTTGCCCGCCTCTGCGTCAGCCGTCTTGTCATAGGTTTCGCCCAGGCCATCAGCAACGCTCGCGGCGAGAGTCTCCAGTGCCAGGCCGGCGTCGGCGACGATGGCGAGTGTCGCCTGCTGGTTGCGCGCCAGCTGTTCGGGGTCGATATCGATGCGGATCAGCTGACCGCCGATCACGAAGCCATCATCGAACACCACGTCGTAGTCGGTCTCGCCAAGTTCGGTGCCGATCGCCAGCACCACATCGGCGTCGCGCGCCAGTTCACGTACCGCAGGCAGCGCGGCATTGGCGCCGAGATCCAGCGGGTGGGCGCCGCCCAGCAGGCCCTTGGCATTGATGGTGGTGACGGTGGGGGCATCGAGCGCCTCCACCAGCTGGCGGGCCGCGTCGGGTGCGGTGACACAGCCACCGCCCAGCAGCACCAGCGGACGCTCGGCGCCCTGCAGCAGGCTCACGGCCTCAGCGAGCAGGGCCGGGTCCGGCGCGAGGCGGCCGATGCGCGGGCGCGTGAAGTCATGCGTGGTGCGACCGGCGGGCGGTGCGATCTCGGCATTGAACAGGTCGATGGGAATCTCGATATGCGCAGGGCCGGGGCGGGCGCCATCGAACAGCGCGAAGGCGCGGGCCAGCACTTCCGGCAGCGCGGACGGGTCGAGCAGGGTGTGGCTGAAGCGCGCCACGCCCGATACCAGTTGCTGCTGGCTGGGCAGCTCGTGCAGACGCCCCTGGCCACGGCCGAGGGTGTCGGTGCGATTGACGCTGGAGATCACCAGCATCGGGATGGAGTCGGCCAGTGCCTGGCCCATCGCGGTGGTGATGTTGGTCATCCCCGGGCCGGTGATGATGAAGCACACCCCGGGCTTGCCGGTGCTGCGGGCATAGCCATCGGCCATGAAGCCGGCGCCTTGTTCATGGCGCGGGGTGACGTGGCGAATGCTGCGCGCGGCGGGATCGGCATCCGGCTCCAGGCCACGGTAGAGCTCGACGGTATGCACGCCGGGAATACCGAAGACGGTGTCGACGCCGTAGGTGTCACGCAGCAGTCGGATCAGGAGTTCAGCACAGGTCATGGCAGGTTATTCCAATGACGGGAGCACCGTGGTGCTCCCGTATGAGATGAGAAACAAGTTGAGTGCCCGCTTGGCTCAGAACACGAACAGATGCGCGATACCGGCGATGATCGGCAGGGTGATCAGCGTGCGCAGTACGAAGATGGCCACCAATTCCCAGATCTTGAGCGGAATCTTCGACTTGAGCAGCAGGGCGCCGATCTCGGACATGTAGATCAACTGGGTCAGCGACAGGCAGGCGATCACGAAGCGCGTCAGTTCGCTGTCGATGTCCTTGGCCAGCACCGCCGGCAGGAACATGTCGGCAAAGCCGACCAGCGTCGCCGGGGCTGCCTCTGCCGCGTGGGGAATCTGCAGCAGTTCCAGCAGCGGAATCATCGGGTAGGAGAGCCAGGTGAACACCGGCGTGAACTCGGCCAGCATCAGCGCCACGGTGCCGATGGCGATCACCACCGGCAGCAGGCCGAGGAAGATGTCCGCCACGTTGAAGCCGGCCGATTTCACCAGCTTGAGCGGGCCCGGCGCATGCTCGGCGCGCGCGACCGCCATGCCCAGTGAGTAGCGCAGTACGCCACAGTCGCTCTGGTTCTCTTCACTGATCTGGCAGCCGACCGGCTCATGATAATCATCACGCTTGCGTGACAGCGGCGGCAGACGCGGCACGATGACGGCGGCGATAAGGCCCGCGATGACGACGGTCAGGTAGAAAGGCACGAACAGGTGGTTGATGTTCATGAAGCTGGTGACCAGCAACGCGAAGGCGATCGAGACCACCGAGAAGTTGGTGGCGATCACTGCCGCTTCGCGCTTGCTGTAGAAGCCCTGCTCGTACTGCTGGGTGGTGATCAGCACGCCGACGGTGCCGGAACCCATCCACGAGGCGGTGGCGTCGATGGCACTGCGCCCGGGCAGATTGAAGATGGCGCGGAACGGACGACGCACCAGGCTGCCGATGAATTCCATGAAGCCGAAGTCGACCAGCAGCGGCAGCAGAATGGCCGCGAAGAAGAAGAAGGTCAGCAGTACCGGCGCGAGATCATTGAGCATCACGCCGCCGGTGAAGGCTGCGGTGACCTGGGTCGGCCCCCACTGGAAGTAGGTCATCAACGCGAAGATGGCGCCGAGGGCGCGCATGGCGAACCATACCGGCGAGACATCGAACAGCTCGTGCGCCGCGCCCTGGCGTGCCCAGGCGGGCTTGGCGAGCTTGACGAAGCCGGTGAGGATCACCGACAGACACAGCACCGCGACTGCGATGGCGGGCAAGGCGCTGCCGAGCGTGGCCTTGAGCCAATCGGCCATCAGGCCCATGCCGATGTTGATGGTGTCGCCGACACTGAACGGCACCAGGAAGAAGCTGACGCCGAGCAGTGACGGCACCAGGAATTTCATCAGTCCCCTGGCCGTCAGCGGCACGGGGCGGGTGGCGATGAGGTCTTTCTGCGCTTTCTGTGGCTTGGCGGTCTCAGGCTGTTCAGCACTTGATACAGAACTTGAGTTAGAACCGGATATAGCGCGGGGCGGCGTATGGTCCGCCGCGGAGTCGATGCTGGTTGTCATTCGGGTCACCTAGATCTTGTTGTAATGGTCAGGCTCTAGCCGAGCATTGTGTGATGCATCATGCCGTATCGTCTCGGGTGATTCTGTGTGCGCCGAGGGTGGGACGGGCCCCCGGCGCGGGTGCAGCAGGACAGCGGGTCATTCGTGGGTCGTTCGTGGATCAGTCGCGCTGTTGCACGCCCGGCAGTACACAGAGCATCTCGTAGAGCAGGGTCGCGCCCATCAGCGCGGTGTTGCCGCTGGTGTCGTAGGGCGGGGAGACTTCCATCAGGTCACCGCCGACGATGTTGAGGCCGCGCGCGCCGCGCACGATTTCCATGCCCTGCGGCATGGTCAGGCCGCCGGCTTCCACGGTGCCGGTGCCGGGGGCGACGGAGGGGTCCAGGCCATCGATGTCGAAGGTGATGTAAACCGGGCGGTCGCCCATCATGTCGCGCACTTCGGCCATCAGCGGGGCGAGTGACTTGAACCAGCACATCTCGGCGGTCTCGACACGGAAGCCCTGCTGGCGGCACCAGTCGAAGTCATCGGCGGAGTAGCCGGTGCCACGCAGGCCGATCTGCACCACGCGATTGCTGTCGAGCAGGCCTTCTTCCTGGGCGCGTCGAATCGGTGTGCCGTGGGCGATGGGCTCGCCGAACATGTGGTCGTTGACGTCGGCATGGGCATCGATGTGGATCAGGCCGACCGGGCCGTGCTTCTTGGCGATGGCACGCAGCACCGGCAGGGTGACGGTGTGATCGCCGCCCAGCGTCAGCGGCACGCAGTCGTGGCTCAGCACCTCATCGTAGAACTGCTCGATGATGTCCATGCTCTTGGGCAGGTGGAAGGTGTTGATCGGCACATCGCCGATGTCTGCCACCTGCAGGCTGTCGAAGGGCGCGGCGCGGGTGGCCATGTTGTAGGGGCGCAGCATGCGCGATTCATCACGGATCTGGCGCGGGCCGAGACGTGCGCCCGGACGGTTGGAGGTACCGATGTCCAGCGGAATGCCGATGAAGGCGGCGTCCAGGCCTTCCGCGGTTTCCTGAGCCGGCAGACGCATCATGGTGGCCGGGCCGCCGAAACGTGGCATGTCGTTGCCGCCCAGCGGCTGATTGAACTCGCTCATCTGTCTCTCCAGGGTCTTGAGTCGCTCGCGCTAGCGTGACGGCGAGCGGGGTATTGTGATTGTTCGCCTGATCGGCAGGCCGGACAGTGTCATGAAAGCCGGCGATCTTCCTTGGCGCATACCCTAGCATTGCAGTAACCATGCCAATTATTAATCTATTGATTTTATTGAGTTTTATTTGAGGGCGGTGGCTGAGTGATTCATTTATGGATCACTCGTGCGCCATAAATGATTCAAAAATGGATCACTGATTCATTTGTGGATCACATTCGGGCATCATCGAGAGTGTCTTCAGCGCAGTGCGAGAAAGACCTGCTGGAAAGAAACGGCAGGAAGAAGCGATAGAAAGAAGCGATAGAAAGAAGCGTTGGAAAGAACTGCTGCAAAGAACTGCTGGAAAGCCCCGCCCGATTCACAGGCTCGACCATGAGGTGCCCGCCATGTCAGAGCTCGACCGTCAGATTCTCAAGACCATCATCGACACCGCTCATGATCACTACTTCGTGGTCAATGCGGATGGTCAGGTGACAGATGTCAGCCCCGGCGCCGCGGCGGTCTATGGCATGACCCGCGAGGAGTTGTGTGCTGCCAACGTGCATGAGCTGGAAGCTAGCGGCGTGCTCAAGCCCTCTATCAGCCTGGAGGTGCTGCGCACGGGGCGCACCCTGCAGATGATGCAGCTCACCGCCACCGGCCGTCGGGTGGTGGCGCAGGCGCATCCGGTGTTCGTCGCGGGCAAGCTCGAGTGCGTGGTCAGCCGCTCGATGGATCTCACCGATATCCAGCTGTTGCAGCAGGAATACGCGGTGCTCCAGCAGCGTTTCAGTGATCACCTGCGCCGCAACTCGCGCGGCGGTGAGCTGAGTGGCGTCAGTCAGGCAGAGGGCGATCGGGCAACGGCGGGGGCAGCGCAAGCAGTCCACGACACGGAGCAATATGCACAGAGCCAAGCTGAACAGCGGCAACGTGAACAATCAGCGCGCGAGCAGGCCGAGTGCGAAGACGCCGCGCTGGAGCTGGGTGAGCTGCAGGTCAGAAGCCCGGTGATGCGCGAGATAGCACTGCTGCTCAAGCGGGTCGCGCCCACCAACGCCACGGTATTGATGCTGGGCGAATCCGGGGTCGGCAAGACGGCCTTCGCCCATCAACTGCATCGCTGGAGCCAACGCGCCGACGGCCCCTTCATCGAGGTGAACTGCGGCGCCATCCCCGAGAGCCTGTTCGAGTCCGAGATGTTCGGCTATCAGGCCGGTGCCTTCACCGGCGCGGGCAACCGTGGCAAGGCAGGCCTGATGGAGCAGGCCGAAGGCGGCACCCTGTTCCTCGATGAGATCGGTGAGCTGCCGCTGGCCACCCAGACCAAGCTGCTCAAGGTGATTCAGGACGGGATGATCACCCGCCTGGGCGACACCACCACCCGCCGTGCGGACTTCCGACTGGTCGTCGCCACCAATCAAGACCTCGCCGCCCGTGTGGAGCAGGGCCAGTTCCGCCTCGACCTCTACTACCGCATCAATGTGCTCCCCGTCAGCCTGCCGCCGCTGCGTGAACGCCGCGAGGACATTCCCGCCCTGATCGAGCAACACCTCTCCCGCCTCAATCAACGTCATGGTCGCCGCAAACTCCTCGACGCCTCGTTATGGCCCATCCTCATGCGCCAGGACTGGCTCGGCAATATCCGCGAACTGGAAAACTGGCTGGAACGCGCCTGGCTCAGCGCCCCCAGTGATGTCATCGACAGCGACTCAGTGAAAACACTGCTCAACACTTGTTCCACGAATAACGCTAATGGACTAGGCAATTCATTTGGCTTCAGTAATGACAAATCTAATGGAATAGGCGTTACTGAAAGTTTTACCACTACCGATAACTCTCATAGTCCCAATTCCCTCTCAGAGCCTGCCGCTGAGGGGGCGGTAGCCATGCCAGTCCCCAAACTCGGCCCCAACGAAACTCTCAAGGAAGGCCTGGCACGTATCGAAGCGCAATGGCTACGCGAGATGGCAGCCGAGCTGCCCAGTACCTATGCAATAGCGAAGAGGGCAGGAATTAGCCAGCCGTCGGTGGTGAGGAAGCTTAAACAACTTACATAGGTAATGTATGAGTTTTTTTGTCAACAATATTCAAAGCTATAGGCTACAGCCGATAAAGTCACCAGGTCTTAGGAATTGTCAATTAGGGGCTATTTGGGCTCTGAAGAGCCAGCAAACTCTAAAGAATAAAGAAATAGCTTCTTTGATTAGCATGCCCACAGGAACAGGTAAAACAGCTGTAATGTTAGCAGCCTGTTTTGAGTTAAAGTTAAAAAAAGTGTTAATCGTGGTTTCTAGCACTATCCTTAGAAGACAATTAAAAGATCAATTTACTAACCTGAATATTTTAAAGGAAATTGGCTGTATAGATGATGATCTAGGTCCTGTGAATGTCTACGAGGTAACGAAAAGGGTCAAGGATAAAGAAACATGGGTTGAGTTATTACGTGAGCATGACATTATAGTTGCTCATCCCAATAGTATATCACCTTATTTTAAAGATCTAACACCGATACCTGCTAATTTACTAGATGCAGTTTTTATTGATGAAGCACATCACGAACCCGCTCCAACATGGCGAGATTTAAATTCATTCTACCAATTAATACCAAGATTCTTCTTCACTGCAACACCTTATCGTCAAGATAGACAACGTATGAAAGCTAAAATTGTATATCATTATAGCTTAGAAGAAGCTCTTGCAGATGGAGTCTTGAGAGCAGTTGATTTGGTGCCTATCAATGCAGGTTTTCATAAAAACGTAAGCGATCAGACACTAATTGAAAAAGCATTCGAAATATTTAATCTCAATGAGAATAATTCAATTTTAGTAAGAACTGACTCGATTAAAGATGCTGAGGCGTTATTGACCTTGTATCGAGCTCAAGGCTTTAATATCGATGTGATTCATAATAAAAGAAGCTCTAATGTAAATCAGAGTATCATAAATAAAGTCAGATGCCGTGAGTTAGATGGATTGATTTGTATTGGTATGGCTAGCGAAGGATTGGATATACCAAACCTCAACATTGCAGTACTCCACTCAACGCCAAGGTCTATTCCATATACAATTCAGTTCTTGGGCCGGATATCTAGAAAGCATCAAAGCCAACAGGCAAACGCTAAGCTGATCGCAAATATAGATGAAGTTAAAAAGGAAGTTATTCCACTTTATAAAACAAACAAATCTTGGGGCTTGCTATTACCTGAAATAGCTGAAAAGAAGCTTTCATCTGCAAAGCTATATCAATCGACCTCAATCTTTAAAGAAAGTTTCCAGTTACCAGAGCTTTCAGTTTATTTTAGTGCAACAATATATGAGCTTCCAACATCCACAATATTAGGTGACATTAATTTAATTGATTATAAAAGTAAGGAAGGTGTTGAGATTGCTTATTACGAGCAAGCAGATAAGTCATCGCCGATAACTATAGTAACCTCATGGCCTAAACCCATAGAATGGGCTTCAAACCAAATTTATATAGAGAATATGCTAGATGTTCACATTATATATGTGAATCATAGCCGAAATCTTCTTTTTGAGCTAACCACTAGCATGAAAGCTTTTAAAAATATCAAAGCTGCTATGTACGCAAATCTACATCCTCTACCACATAATAGGCTTTATAAAGTCCTTTCGACATTTCCGCAAAAAGACTATTTAATGGTAGGTATGAAGAATGCTGCAACTAATGGACCTTCACATCCAGCCTATAAGACTTTTATCGGAACTTCTGTACAGAGTTCTGTTAGGGCAAGTGATGGTCGTATATTTGGTATTGGACATGCCTTGCTAAAATTTGAGAATAAAAAAGTATGGGGGGTTGGTGTTAAAAATGGTCGTGTTTGGTCTGCGCAACGTGGTACTGCATCTGAGTTTGGTGCGTGGTGTGAAAATTTAAGTAGTCTAATTAACGATGGCCCAGTTATAAACAATCTGCCTGGGTTGTCATTTTTGATGAAATCTGAAACTATTGATAGAGTTTATGAGTTACCAATTGCAATAATACCTGACAGTTTATTTTACAGAGCTTTGGACGTAACTATAAGTAGGGTAAAGGGAGGCAGTTACCATAATATTGTCCCTGATATGTTGATTAAAGCGATAGATAATACTACTGGTGTAGTAAGTGGTGAAGTTGTAATCGGGGATGATAAACTTAAATTTGAGTATGGCACTAATGAAATTCCGTTTTTAAAGATAGACGGAGCTAGAGGTTTTGTAATAAGAGTAGATAGATATAATGAAACCCTAGCAGAGGGGGATATTGAAGAAGTTTTTAATAGATATTTACCTTCACTTATTATGCCTGATGGCACTGTGGTTGTTGGAAGAAATAAGTTAATACCAAATAAAAGTATAGAAAAACTCCCGGAGAATTTATGGGTTGTGAAGAATTGGGAAGGATGTAATATAAGGGCGGAGGCTTATGAGGATATAGTGATTGGTAATGAGGCAGGCATTGATAAGCCGGTAATTAATCATGTTGCAGAATTCTATATGCCGCTATTGATTGAAAGTAGTGATTTGATTTTTTTAGATGATGGGGCTAATGAAATAGCAGACATGATAGTAGTAGATGTAACTCTATCTGTCATCACACTTGTACATTGCAAATATTCAGCTAGAGATGCTCCTGGGTGTAGAAAATCAGATTGTGATGAGCTATTTGCTCAGGCTATGCGTAGTATACATTGGGTATCTTCACCAAATTTATTTGATCGACTCAATGATAGATTAAAGGATGCTAAAAAGTCTAAAATCATTTTTGGGAAAAACGAAGCCTTTAATAATATTGTAAAAAGCTTTTCTGTAAACGAGTGGAGTTATAAAATCGTATTGGCACAGCCTGGTTTTAAAATTGATAAAGTATCTGATAGGAATAGGCGAAATAATAATGTATATGAACTGGCGGTGCCGGTGTACGAAAGAATTATTGGCACTGATGCATCTTTGGAGGTCTGGGGTAGTTAGGCTGAATAATATTGTATAAACGTCTTTATTGCGGCTGTATAAAGCTCAAGGTTAATCTATTTTGAATTGTGTAATAGGCGAAGTCAAAATAAATTAATGGCGGTAAAGCTATAGTATATATCAAATAATAATGCTAGGGTGTTGGTTGTAAATATAGTGAATTTCGATAAAATGACAATAACGTGCCTAGTTAACGAATTGTTGGCGAGGTATTGCCCATTTTTTATATTGATCTGTGTTTTTATAAACGATATTTTGGGTTATTTCTGGTTTTTACATTAATGTTCCATCACCACCAAGCTCCCCATCACCCCCTCACATAACGGCTTGATCTCGCTGAAGCCTTCGTCGACGGTGAGGTCTGTCTTGGCTTTGGCGTAGGTGGTGCCGTCGGCGGTGGGGTGGTAGCTGGTGCAGTGCAGGCGGATCAGCTTGTCATCGAGGAAGAGGCCGTATTCGCGGGTCTGCGAGGTGATGGGCATGCCCTGGTGTCGTTGTGTCATGGCGATATCGAACCAGTAGACCTGACGGTGATCCACTCGGGTCAGGCCGGAGTCGAGCATCTGACTGTTGATGGGCGCCCATTGCGCCAGTTGGTCTGTGGCGGCCATTACCTTGAGCTGCGCGTCGCTGACGGTGTCGCCATGCAGATCATAGATCTCGAGGATGATCATGTCGGTACCGGTACCCGCCTGACTCTGCCATTTCTGCACGATATGCGGCAGGCGACCCTCGGCGGCAGACCACGAGGCGGGCAGATGCAGCGCCAGGTTGATGCCCAGTGACTTGGCGTGGCCCTTGGTGTGGAATTCCTGGAAATAGCCGTCGTACAGCTCGTACACCGGCTCGATCTGATACTTGGTCGCCAGCAGGAATTCCTTGAACGGCGAGGGCAGGTATTCCCCCTGGGCGCGCAGGTGAATGGCCTCGATGAAGCGGGCCGCGAAGTCGCTGGTCAGCTTGTCGGTGGTCAGCTGCGAATCCAGTTCCTTCTTTATCTGACGGCGAATGCCCTCCAGCACTTCGCGTGCGTGGTCCTTGCCCATCAGGGTGGCGAGGTTTTCCGCCAGACGATGGGTGATGTTCGGGAAGGCATTCTTGAAGTAGGCGGAGGCCAGTTCCGCATCCGGCGCGAGGCCGGGATACTCATCGGCGATGCGTGACAGCGTGATGTCCTGGGCGATGACGAAGCCGTAGGTACTGCTCAGCGTATTGATGACCTTGGGCGTGGGGCGAAACTGTGCGGCTTCGGCGCGTGCCGAGGCACCGGGGGTGATGAGACACAAGCCCAGGCTCAGGCCCAGTCCGAGCGTCAGGGCGGCGGCAGCCAGCCCGGGAATTGCCCCAAAGGAGCGTGTTACGGCAAACGCCATGCGTGACATCCTGTCAGAGTGCGATCGATTCAATCCTATCATCGGCCTACGGTGACTTCTTGCGTGCTGACGCTGTTCAGATGCCTAATCAGGCAGAAGTATCAGACTGCGCGTCATGCGACGCACGCGGTTCCCCTTGTGAGAGAGCAGCAGACAACGATGTCCAGACGACACCAGTATTCGGTTGAACTTGAGTGGACCGGCAATCGCGGTGATGGCACCCGCCATTACACCGCCTATGAGCGTGATTTCGTGGCCCGTGTCAGTGGCAAGCCGAGCCTGGAAGGCTCCGCCGATCCCGCCTTTCGGGGCGACGCTGGCCGCTGGAATCCGGAAGACATGCTGGTGGCCTCCGTCTCGGCCTGCCACAAGCTGTGGTATCTGCATCTGTGTGCTGAGGCCGGCATTCGTGTCATGAGCTATCACGACCGCGCCGAGGGCACGATGCAGGAAGGTGCGCCCGCCGCCGATGACAAGACTCAGGCAGAGAGCCCGGGCGAGGCGGGACGCTTCACCTCCATCGTGCTGCGCCCCGAGATCACGCTGGCCGCCGGTGACGATATCGCGCTCGCCCATGAGCTGCACCACCGGGCGCATGCGCTGTGCTTCATCGCCAATTCGCTGAATTTTCCGGTCAGCTGTGAGGCGGTGATCACCCATCAGTGATGGGCAGTCCTCAGCCCGCGTCGGACTGACCATGTCAGACAGACCGTGTCAGAACCCAAAAGGCCACCAGAGCAATCTGGTGGCCTTTTTTGGTTTCAGCATCTCTCTAAAGACTCAGCTTCTCTCTAGAGAATCAGCGTCTCGCGGGCGAATCAGGAGGGTGGATCAACCGCGTGCGTTCACTTCCTCGATCAGCTTGCTGGAGCCGGTGAGGTCCGGCAGGCAGGCGCCGTCGGCAATCTTCGCCAGCAGGACTTCTTCGGCTTCTTGCACCTCGATGGCGTGGCTGGCGATGGCCGAGACTTCCTCGGGCGCCATCACGATGACGCCGCTTTCATCGGCGAGGATGGCATCGCCCGGATTGACGACGACACCGCCGATGCTGACCGGCACATTGAGCGCGCCGCCGATACCGGCGAAGCGGGTGGTCAGCGAGGCGACACCGCGACTCCAGACCGGGAACTGCTTGTCGCGAATGGTCAGCGCATCGGTGGCCATGCCATCGATCACCACGCCTGCCACGCCGAGGCGCGAGGCGACTTCCGTCATCACGCCGCCCCAGCAGGCGCGGTGGCGATCGCCCTGACGATGCACGATCAGCACATCGCCCGGACGCACCAGGCGCATCAGGTGGTTGAGCAGGGTGCCATCTTCCGGCGGCAGCGAGACGGTGACGGCGGTACCGGCGATGCGCACCTCGGGCAGCATGCTGGCAATCGCCGGTTCGACGAAGCCGTGAGTGTGGAAGTGGCCGATGGTGGCCGTCTCGCACTGCTTGAGCTGTTCCAGCCGTTCAGGCGCGACCTGCGCTGGCATGTCATTGAGTTGGTACATGGAAGTCTCTCGTCGTGGTCGGTCAGATCAGGCTGGGCAGGAAGGTCGTCAGCCACGGGGCCCAGTAGAGCATCAGCATCGCGAACAGGAAGCAGATGACGATCGGCCAGGCCGCGGCGTAGATGGTCTGCATCGGTGTCGCCGGGGCGGCGCCTTTCACCGCGAACAGGTTGTAGCCGAAGGGCGGGGTCAGACTGCCCACCGAGATGTTGATCAAGAACAGCGTCCAGAACCACACCGGATCAAAGCCATACAACTTGACCAGCGGCGCGTAGATGGGAATCACCACCATCATGAAGGCGATCTGGTCGATGAACATGCAGGCGATCAGCGGAATCAGCATCAGGATCAGCAGCATCCATACCGGGTCGAGGTCCAGCCCGGTCACGCTGCTCACCAGACCGCTGGTGGCGCCGGTGAAGCTCAACAGCTGCGAGAACAGCTTCGAACACGCCAGGATCAGGATGATCATGGTGCTGACCTTGAGCGAGGACATCACCGCCTCGCCGGCCATCTTGAACGAGAACTTGCGGTAGTAGGCCGCGACTACCAGCGAGCCCAGTACGCCGGTGGCGGCGGATTCGGACGGCGTGGCGATGCCGAGCAGAATCAGGCCGAGCACGGCGAAGATGATGATGGTGAACGGCAGCATGTTGATCACGGCGCGGCGCTTTTCCTGGGCCGTGCCGCCGCCGCTTTCATCGACGGGCGGCGCGCGACGCGGGTCCAGCGTGATGCGTACCTTCACATAGAGGATGAACAGTGCGGCCAGCAGGATGCCGGGCAGGATACCCGCGATCAGAAGGCGTGCGATGGAGACATCCACCATCGAGCCGATGATGATCACCAACAGGCTCGGCGGGATGATCGGCGCGAGACTCGCGCCGCCCAGAATCAGGCCGATGGAGAGCCTGTCGTCATAGCCGCGCTCCTGCATGGTCGGCAGCGCCGAGCGGCTGAGCATGGCGGTCACGGCCAGTGCCGAGCCGGACAGGGCACCGAACAGCGTCGAGAGGGCGACGACGAAGAAGTAGAGGCGACCCTTCATGCGACCCATCAGGGCATCCAGCGAGTCGAAGATCACATCGATGGAGCCGGAGCGGAACAGCAGCTCCCCCATCAGCACGAACAGCGCGATGGTGGTCAGCGTCTCCGAGGTCATGCTGTCGTAGACACTGTTGGCGAACATGCCGAAACCGGCGGTGCCCATCAACCACAGCGTGCCGAGTACGTTGATGGTCAGGAAGGCGGCGAAAACGGGAATGCCGAGGGCGAACAGGCCCATCAGCAAGGCGATGGCCAGGCCCAGAGAGGTATACCATTCCATGACTCAGGGTCCTTTTCTGGTGTCGGCGGTCGCCGAGGGTGTCGCGCGGCTAGTCGAGCGGCCAAAGGCGTGGCGCAGGAAGTACAGGGCGGCGCTGATCATCGCGTAGGCGATGAAGCTGGAGACCCAGTACTTGGGAATGTCGAGGCCCATGGCGGTGGTGGTGTGGTAATGGAACTGACGCAGGCTTTCCTGCACGCAGATCCAACCGGCCACGGCGCAGACGGCGCCGGTCACCAGGGCGAGGAGACGGTCATAGAAGGCGCGCGCGGCAGGGCCGAGGCGCTCCGGCAGCACGGTGATGGCGATATGGCCATGGGTGCGTGCCAGTTCCGGCGTTGCCAGCGAAATCGAGAGGCATAGCAGGTAAGCCACCATCGCGCCGGACCACAGGGTGGGAGAGTTGAAGAAGTAGCGCGCGATGACTTCCAGCCAGAAGCACAGGACGATGCCACACAAGGTGACACCGCCCAGAAGGAAGCCTGCTCGCGTCACGCCGTCATGCACACGTGCAAGCAGGGTTAGCATGGTGGATTCCTTACTCGCTGACGGTGGTCAGGTTCTTCTCGATCGCCAGTTCACGCATGGCGGTCACCGTGTCCGGGGTCTTGTCGATGCCCAGCTGCCAGATACCGTCGGTGACGAGGGCATCCAGACGCTCGGCGTCTTCCGGTGCGAATTCGGTAGGCTGCATGCCGGCTTCGTCCAGCGCCTTCCACTCTTCGACCGCCAGTTCATCCAGGATCGGGACGATCTCGGTTTCCAGCTCACGGCCTTCGTCGAGCAGCACTTGCTGCTGTTCCGGCGACAGGGTGTTGAAGGCATTCAGGTTCATCAGCACGAAGTTGTAGGTCTGACCGAAGGTCGGCTTGGAGTAGTAGCCGGCGACTTCCTGCCAGCCCATGTCCTTGACGCCATTCAGGCCCCAGGCCGCGCCGTCGATCACGCCACGGTCCATCGCGGAGTAGACATCACCACTGGACATCAGCACCGGCGTACCGCCCAGGCCCTTGGTGACGTTGGTATAGGTGGGGCTGCCGCGCAGACGACGGCCATCCAGACCCGGCGTACCGGTGATCGGCTCCTTCAGCACGTACTGGAAGCCGTGGCTGCCCAGCGGCGGAATCGCGATCAGCTTGAGGCCCAGGCCGTTGTAGTGCTCATCGACCATGTCCCACAGGCCGGATTCACGCGTCTGTTCCGGATTCACCGCCACGCCATCCATCGCGGCGCCGACGCCGGTGGTGTTGGTGTGGTAAGCGGCGTGGGTATACAGCAGCTGGAAGACACCGGCCGCGACAGGCTGCAGCTGCTCGAAGGGCGGCACCACATCCGGGCCGGTCAGCTTGATGGTGAGGTCGGCGGCCTTGTTGGCTTCGACTTCCTTGATGAAGCGCTGGGCAATCTCGCGGGAGTAGGCAGTGGTCTGGTCGTAACTGGACAGCATGCGCAATTCGGTGGCCATGGACTGGGTGGCCGGGAGGAGGGCGAGCAGCGGGAGCAACAGAGCGGGCTTGAGGGTTTTCATAGCAGTATCCACGTTATCGTTATTGTGAGCGGGGCAGTGCATGCGGGACTTCTCGTGACCATGATGCTGCGTCCGGGAGATGCATGCGGTACCTGTCCCTGCTTCTTGTTGTGATGGTACGCCTTCAATCTATGAGGCCCTCCCTTCGCGGTCAACGAATCATCAGCCTTTTGGGCTTTCAAATTTCAATACGCAGTATTTGCCAAATTTATGTAAGATAATATGTGTGTATTGCGCGGTGACAACATGAGGGGATTCCGATGAGAAATTGGCCGATTGATGGCAAAAAAGGCAGCCAAGTCGTCGCAAGGATAGTGGGTAGTCGCTCGCGATAAACTTGCCTGAAGCCATCTGCTCGGTCAGCAGAATGGCCGTCATAGTGGCGAGCAGGAAACCCGCAGAGCGATGGATCCTGAACACGGGAAAGCCCCCGTTGCCGATGACCTCTTGAGAGCATCGGCAACGGGGGCTTTCGGGTGGTGCATCATTACTTGATAAGCACTGAGCGCAACTGTTCTCTCAGTCAGTCAGCTCAATCAGTCAGCTCGGCTAGTCAGTGCGACAGGCCAGCGGGCCGAGAAGTCGCCTCAGCGCGCCGCGGACTCGGTCGAGAGGCTCAGGCTCGGCTTGCGCAGCGCCAGCGGCATCAACGCCAGCGAGACCGGCAGGCCGATCATCACCGGGTGCAGGCCGAAGGGATGGCCCAGCACCTGCCACAGCACGGCGGTGGCCAACCCGCCCCACATCATGATTACCCCGCCACGCGGGTCTGGTGTGCGACGGCACAGCGCGACCACCGTCGGCACCAGCACACCGCAGACCAGCATCGCGCTGCCGAGAATCCAGATATCGAGCAGACGCGGTGCGTAGAGCGCCAGGCCCAGCGAAATCAAGGACATGGCGACCACCGAGTGGCGGCTCATGCGCAGCATGAAGGCATCATCGCGGCCCTTCATGCGCGGCTTGATGATGTCATTGGCGATGGAGGACGCACCGGCGATGAAGAACGAATCGGCGCACGAGATGATGGTCGCCAGCAGCACGACGACCATGCTGACCATCAGCGGCAACGGCAGGGTGGCCTTGATGATGGCGTAGAAGGACAGGTCCGGATTGGCGACCGCGATATCCAGTCCCAGCTTGGCGAAGGCGCCGATCAGGACCACGGCACCGCCGACCAGCAGCGTGAAGACGATGGCGACGGCGTAACCGGTACGTGCCGCCTTGAGGCTGCGCGCGGCCCAGAAGCGCTGCCACAGGTCCTGGCGCACGAACTGATAGGCGCCGATGGTCAGCATGTAGACCGCCAGTTCATGCCCGGAAATGCCGGTCAGGCTCAGGAAGTCAGGGTTGCCTTCGGGCATGGGGGCCGCGCTGATGAATTCCCAGCTGCCGCTGGCGTAGTAGACGGTGACCAGCAGGAAGAAGATGCCCAGGGTCTGCAGGGTGCCCAGGATGGCGTCTGACCAGATGACCGCCATCAGGCCGCCCAGCCATGTCTTGGCGGTCAGCAGTGCCCAGGTCAGCAGGATGCCCACCGGCAGTGCCAGGCCGAACACCAGCTTGAGCACCGTGGCCACGGCCACGAACTGCATGCCGGTGATGGCCGCGTAGGCACACAGGATGCTGAGCAGGGTCGGCACCCTGACGCCTTCGCCAAAGCGACTGACCAGGAAGTCGGCCAGGGTCACCATGTTGAGGCGCTCGCCCTCGGCGTGGATCTTGCCGATGAAGAAGTACAGCGCAATGCCCGCGAAGGTCATGCCCACCGGCAGCCACAGCTGGCCCATGCCGAAGGTGTAGCCCTTGGAGACGAAGCCCAGCAGGGTAGAACCGCCGACGGCGGTACCGATCAGCGTACAGATCAGCGGGAAGGTCGAGGTGGAACGGCCTGCGACATTGTAATCATCATAGGTCTTGATGCGGCGGAAGAAATAGAGCGAAAGCCCCATCAGAAATACGCCACATGCTATGATCATGATCGAGAGAATGAAGGTTTCTCGGGTATCGAACATCGTCGTGTTTTCCGCTTTATTGATATTGTATTGATCGTCATTAGTGTCTTGAGCGAGGGGGAATATATCACTCGAGGGCAGACGTTGGTGACGCGGTGCTGACTTTATTACCATCTAGCGTACCACCGAGAGTGCGTTTCATTGCGCTCTTGCCGGTCGCGCCACTTTCGGGACAGGAACAATCGCCATGCGACCCATACATGACACGCTGGACTGGAACCTGCTGAGAACATTCATCGTCATCGTCCAGGAGGAAAGCGTCAGTCGGGCCGCGGCGCGTCTCTACCTGTCACAGCCAGCGGTGAGTCTGTCACTCAAGCGCCTGGAAGAGCGCCTGGGGCAGCGTCTGATCGAACGGGACAGTCACAGTTTTCGCGTGACCGGGGCGGGGCAGGTGGTCTATCGCGAGGCGGTGGAGATCTACGCCAATGTGGCGCGTCTCGCCTCTGAGGTGGGCAATAGTCATACGGAGATTTCCGGACATGTCTCGCTCCTGTTCATCACCGGCATTGAATGCCGTTTCCTTGATAGCGTGTTCGCACGCTTTCACCGCTGTTTCCCCCAGGTCACCTTCTCGATCCAGGAAATGTCCAGTCACGAGGTGCAGCAGGGTTTGCTGCAGCGCCAGGGGGCCTTGGGTATCTGTCTGGCCCAGCAGACGCCTGAACAGCTGATGTCCCAGGTGCTGGCGCGCCAGAATTACCGCTACTTCTGTGGTCGCATGCATCCGTTGTTCGGTCAGCAGAACCTGCCGATGGATGCGCTGCGCAATGAACGCTATGTCTCCTTTGGCAGTGAGCAGCTTGATGGCGTGCTGTCACCGCTGGCGATGTTCCGTGCCCGCGAAGGCGTGCAGGGTCCGGTGATCGGTCAGTCCAGCAGCCTGCAGGAAATCCGCCGCATGGTGCTGGCCGGTTGGGGCATCGGCTGCATGCCCGAGCACATCGTGCGCCGTGAAGTCGCGGAAGGGGAGCTGTGGCCCCTGCCGCCCTACGGTGGCGTGGCCGATATCGACCTGCACCTGATGTGGCATCGCGAGGCGCGTTTCAGTGCCGCCGAATCCACCTTCGTCAACTTCATGCACAACGCGCTGGCCAAGGTGCCGCTGGAAGAGCGCCTGCATCGCGGGCTGGAAATGCAGCCCGCCGCGGCCTCTCACCCAGCCGACGGCGCGCCGGCCAGTCGCGACCCGCTTGCCGCCGTGCATGCTGATCTTGATGCTGAACGGCCTGATTCCGGTGAGGGCGAGGGCGCGGCCGAGACTCACTAGACCGAACCTCAGTTTCAAGCCCCTTTTCTCAAGCGCTTTCCAACCTCATTTCTCGACTACCACCCAAGGCACCGCTGCCATCCTGCAACATCGGATGACAGCGGTGCCTTCTTGGGTGGGTGGGTCGTCACTGGCCTCAGTAGGCGAGATTGATCCAGGTGGTCTTCAGGTCGGAGTACTTGTCCAGCGCGTGCAGTGACTTGTCACGCCCGAAACCGGACTGCTTGACGCCACCGAAGGGCACGCTGATATCGCCATCGGCGTAGCAGTTGACCCACACCAGACCCGCCTTGAGACGCCGCGAGACACGATGGGCACGCGCCAGATCGCGGGTCCACAGACCAGCGCCCAGCCCGTAGATGGAATCATTGGCCAGCTCGATGGCTTCTTCCTCGCCGCTGAAGCGGGTCACGCCGAGCACAGGACCGAAGATTTCCTCGCGCATCACGGTGCTGTTCTGGCCGCCTTCCACGATGGTCGGCTCCAGATACCAGCCGCCGGCGGTGGCGTCGCTGGGCGCGATCGCCTGACCGCCCTGGTGCAGCGTCATGCCTTCCGAGAGCGCCGTCTCGACGAAGCCGAGCACCTTCTCGTGGTGGTCCGCGCTGACCAGTGCGCCCATGCGCGTGGCCGGGTCGAGCGGGTCACCGGCCGGCATGGCGCGGGCGCAGGCGATCAGACGCGGCATGAAGTCATCGAAGATGGCCTCATCGACATACAGGCGCGAACCGGCGATGCAGACTTCGCCCTGATTGATGAAGATGGCGTCGGCGGCGGCGCGCGCGGCCTGGTCCAGGTCCGGACAATCGGCGAACACGATATGCGGCGACTTGCCGCCACACTCCAGCCACACACGCTTGAGGTTGGAGTCGCTGGCATAGCGCATGAAGCGCTTGCCGGTCGCGGTGGAACCGGTGAAGGCCAGCGCATCGACTTCCATGTGCAGGCCGAGCGCCTGACCCGCCACCGCGCCCAGGCCCGGCGTGACGTTGAACACGCCTGCCGGAATGCCGGCTTCATCGGCGAGTGCCGCCAGACGCAGCGCACTCAGGCTTGAGGCTTCGGCCGGCTTGAGCACCACGCTGTTGCCCAGTGCCAGCGCCGGCGCGAACTTCCAGGAAGCGATCATCAGCGGGAAGTTCCACGGCACCACCGCCGCGACCACGCCCAGCGCTTCACGGGTAATGGTGGCGTGCACGTTCTCGCCGGTGGGCGCGATCTCGCCGTAATGCTTGTCGATGGCCTCGGCGTACCAGGCCACCGAGCGCGCGGTTTCCGCCAGATCAAAGCCCAGGCTGTCGCCGATCGGCTTGCCCATTTCCAGCGTCTGCAGCAGCGCCAGTTCTTCGGCATTGTCGCTGATCAGCTGAGCAAAGCGTTGCAGCACGGCCTTGCGGGCCTGGGGGGACTGACGCGACCAGACACCGGATTCGAAGGCACGACGCGCGGCCATCACGGCGCGGTCGATATCCTGCTCGGTGCAGGCGGTGATATGCGCCAGCACTTCGCCGGTGGCCGGGTTGTAGGCCGGGAAGGTGTCGCAGCCGGTGCTTTCGGTATAGGCGCCATCAATGAAGGCACGCGTCTCGAAGGTCAGCGCGGCGGCGCGTTGCTGCCAGTCGGCATGCGTCAGCGGGGCGGATGTGGCAGTGCTCATTGGGCGTTCTCCGCGGTGTTGTGGGTCGCATTGGCGTCGTCAGTGTCAGAGCTGACGATGCCGGCACGCTTGAGCATCGCCAGCAGCAGGACGTTGGCGCCATCCTCGAGATCGGACGGTTCGGCGTTCTCGCTCTCGTTGTGGCTGATGCCGTCTTCGCAGGGCACGAAGATCATCGCCACCGGATTGATGCCGGCGATCTGCACGGCGTCGTGACCGGCGCCGGTTTCCATGTCGCGGTAGCTGAGTTCCAGTTCCTGGCTGGCGCTGCGCACCATCTCGATCAGTTCCGGCGCGAAGGGCGTCGGCGGAATGTGCTGGACCTCGATCAGCTCGATGTCCACGCGTTGTTTGTCGCTCTGGTTGGCGGCGTGATGCTTGAGGCACAGCGCCTTGAGCTGGTCGTGCATCTCGGCCAGCACGGCCGGTTCCAGGTGACGCAGGTCGACGCTGAAGCGCACCTGGCCCGGAATCACGTTGCGCGAGTTGGGATGCACATTGAATTCGCCGCAGGTGACGCGACCGTTGGGCTGGTAGGCATCGGCCAGCGTCAGGATGTCGCTGACCAGCGCGCAGGCGGTCTTGAGCGCATCGCGGCGGTAGGGCATCGGCGTCGGGCCGGCGTGGGCTTCCTGACCGCTGACCACCACGTCGAACCAGTGCAGACCCAGCGAGCCGGTGACGGCACCGATGATGATCTCTTCCTGTTCCAGCACCGGGCCCTGCTCGATATGCGCCTCGAAATAGGCGCCGAAATCATGGCTGCCCACCGGCACGTCGCCGGCATAGCCGGTTCGCGCCAGTGACGCGGCAACGCTGTCGCCGTCACGGTCGGTGGCGGCCAGGGCCTTCTCGAGCGGGATCAAGCCCGCATGCACGCCGGACCCCATCATCACCGGCACGAAGCGGCTGCCTTCCTCGTTGGTCCAGATCACCACTTCCAGCGGGGCCTCGGTCTCGATGCCGCGCTCATCCAGCACGCGCATGACTTCCAGGCCAGCCAGCACGCCGTAGCAACCGTCGAACTTGCCGCCGGTGGGCTGGGTGTCGATGTGGCTGCCGGTGGCGACCGGCGGCAGGCTGTCATTGCGGCCCGGACGACGGGCGAAGATGTTGCCGATCTCGTCGACGCGCAGTGTCAGGCCAGCGGCCTCGAGCCAGCCGGTGACCAGCTCACGGCCGGCGCGGTCTTCTTCGGTCAGGGCCAGACGGCAGTTGCCGCCCTTGGGCGTCGCGCCGATCTCGGCCAATGTCATCAGCGCGTCCCACAGGCGCTTGCCGTCGACGCGCAGGGCGAAGCTATCCAGAATCTGCTGGGTCTGTTCGGTATTGGCAGAGGGAGCTGAAGGGGTAGTGGTAGTGGACATGTTGTTGTATGACTCCTGTCGTCGCGCTCTGGCGGCATGGTTCAACTGTTCTGACTGGCGACCTTCCCGCCTTCGGGCGACGGGAAGGTCGTCCGAAGGCGGGAAGGCGCGCCTCCCTGTGACTTACTCGGCTGCGTTGCGCGTGAGGGCATCTTCACGGATGCCGCTGAGCAGCTTGCCCGGGGCGATGCCGTCCGGGTCATAGCGCAGCTCGATCAGGGCCGGCAGACGCTCGCGGTCGGCGAATTCCAGGGCGCGCTTGAAGCTTTCCTCGAAGTCCTCGTCCTTCTCCACCACCTGGCCCAGGCCGCCGTAGGCGGTGACCAGCGCGGCGAAGTCCGGGTTGGTGAAGGTCAGCGCGATCTCGCGGCCCGGGAAGTCGTTTTCCTGGTGGGCGCGGATGGTGCCCCACATGCCGTTGTTGAACACCAGCACCACGACGCCGAGGCGGTACTGCAGTGCCACGCCCAGTTCCTGCAGGTTCATCTGGAAGCAGCCATCACCGGCGTAGCAGACGGCGGGGCGTTCCGGGAATTCCAGCTTGCTGGAGATGGCGGCGGGCAGGCCATAACCCATGGAACCGACGGTCGGGGCCAGCGAGCTGCCCAGGCCACGGAAGCGCACGTAGCGGTGTGCGTAGAGCGCGTAGTTGCCGGCGCCGACGCTGATGCAGCCCTTGCCATCGAGAATGCGGTCGACGGTCAAGCTGACCTTGTCCAGGCTCAGCGGGCCCGGCGACGGCTGCTCTTCCAGCGTGGCCAGATAGGCGGCGCGCGCCTCGCGGGTAATGCCGGACCAGCGCGGGGCGCTATCCGGGGACAGGGTGGAGAGCGCCAGTGCGAAGCCGTTGACGTCGGTATTGATGGCCAGCGTCGGCTGATAGACACGGCCCAGCTCTTCCGGGTCTGCGTAGATGTGCACCAGCTTCTGGGTCGGCACCGGCGACTGGATCCAGCTGTAGCCTTCGCTGGTGGCTTCGCCGATACGGGTGCCGACGGCGATCACCAGATCACTCTCGACCAGCTGCTGACGCAGCGCGTCATGCATGCCCATGCCGACGTGACCGGCGAATTGCGGCAGTTCGGCATCGACGCACTCCAGACGGCGCCAGGCGACACCGGTGGGGATATCGAAACGCTCGGCGAAGCCTTCCAGCGCGACCTGGGCATCGCGGGTCCAGCCGCTGCCACCGACCAGCAGGAAGGGGCGCTCGGCAGTCGCGAGCAGGCGCTTGAGCTCATCCAGCTGCGGCTGACCCGGATAGGTGGCCAGACGCGGGTGCGGCTTGACGTCCGCGACCTGGGCTTCGCCCCACAGGGTGTCTTCGGGCAGTGCCAGCACCACCGGTCCCGGACGGCCGCTGCGTGCCACCTGATAGGCACGCGCGATGTATTCCGGAATGCGCGAGGTGTCGTCGATCTGCGCGACCCACTTGGTCATCTCGCCGAACATGCGGCGGTAATCGATTTCCTGGAAGGCTTCGCGCTCGATGAAGTCGCCCCCGACCTGACCGATGAACAGGATCATCGGCGTGGAATCCTGATAGGCGGTGTGCACGGCGATGGAGGCGTTGGTGGCGCCCGGGCCACGGGTGACGAAGCACACGCCCGGCTCGTTGGTCAGCTTGCCGTAAGCTTCGGCCATGTAGCCTGCGCCACTTTCCTGGCGGCAGACGATGGGCTCGATGGCGCCCTTGTGCTCATTGAGTGCATCGATGCACGGCAGGTAGCTTTCGCCCGGCACCAGGAAGACACGCTTGGTGCCGTGCAGACGGATCTGGTCGACGAGGATCTGCCCGCCATTGCGCAGCGGCAGAGTGGAAGCGGAGGAGGTGTTCGCGGCCTGAGTCATGGGAGTGCTCTCGTTGTTGTTGAGAATTCGGTGTTGAGAATTCGCTGTTGAGAAATCAGTGTTGAGAATTCGGAAGTTGAGAAATCTGTGTTGAGAATTCGGTGTTGAGACGTCGGTACTCTTGACGCGGTAATGAATTCGGTGCGGCGCTCGGCAGGGCAGCGGCTCAGATCTGAGGCGCGGTGCTGTCGACGGGCATCGGGTCAGCGCCGCGAGCGGGCATGAGGTCATAAAGCGCCTCGAGCTGTTCGGGGTAGATGACGCAACGCGCCTGCAGCCCCTGCTGATTGGCCCAGTGCTGGTCGGTGCCCAGCCCGTGCTTCCAGCGCCACGGGCCATCGATGGCCAGCCGGCGATGGGTCTTGCAGGCCTGCGCCAGCCGCTGACGCCACGGCTTGAGCATCTCGGTGATGGCGGCGGGCTGGTCGTGCATCAGGCCCAGATCCGTGGCCAGATCCCCGGTACCGATCAGGGCTCCCAGCAGGCGTGGCGTGTCATCGCCCGCGGCGAGCAGTTCCTCGGCGGCCAGCAGTCCGGCCTGGCTTTCCAGCGTCGCGACGCTCTTCAGACTGCCCCGTGGCAGGCCATGCAGGGCTTCCTGCTCGGCGAGGGCGTCATCCAGCGCGGCCAGCTGGGCGCGTTGCTCGACGGCGGGCAGGAAGATGGCGGCGGGAGTCCCGGTGGGATCGCCCAGGGTGGTGCTGATCAGCTCTGCCAGTTCGTCGCGACCGCCGTGCTCCAGCAGGTTGAGGCGCACGGCCGGCCACACCTTCAGGTCACGGGCGCGTCTGGCGAAGTCGGCGAAGCGACTGATGGCAAGCTTGCGTCCGGCGGCCGGGGTGAACTCTTCGAGATCGACCACGATGGCATCGGCGCCGCTGGTGAGGGCGGCCTGCAGACGGGCAGCGTCGTCACCCGGCACGAACAGCCAGCGCTGGGGAAGCTTGTGGTCCATGGCGGTGGTCATCACTCAGCCCTCCATCAGGTTGGGCAGGAACAGCACGAGTTCCGGAATGAAGGTTATCAGCATCAGCACGGTCAGCATCGCGCCCAGCATCAGGCCCAGCGGGCGCAGCGAATCGCTGACGTTGATGCCGGCGATGCGACAGGCGGCCATCAGGTCGATGCCCAGCGGCGGCGTATTGGCGCCGATGGCCAGGTTGACGGTCAGCAGTACCCCGAACTGCACCGGGCTGATGCCGTATTGCGCCAGCAGCGGCATCACGATGGGTGTCACGATGATGATGATCGCCACGCTTTCCATGAAGGACCCCAGCACCAGCAGCACGGCGGTCAGCAGCAGCAGGACGCTGATGCGGCTGTCAGTGAATTCGCCGATCAGCTGGGCGATGGCCTGCGGCACCTGCTCGTAGGTCAGGCCCCAGGCGAACATGCCGGCCGCACCGATGATCAACAGGATGGCGCCGGTGGTCTCGGCGGTTGCGCGGACGCTGTCCAGGAAGCCGCGCCAGGTCAGGCTGCGATAGACACAGGTGCCGATGATGATGGCGTAGAGAATCGCGGAGGCGGCGGCTTCGGTGGGCGTGAAGACCCCGAAGCGGATACCGCCGATGATCATCACCGGCACCATCAGGGCCGGCATGGCGCTGAGCAGGGCGCGGCGACGCTCGCCGGGCACACGGGCCGCGACACCGCCCGACCAGCCATGCTTGCGTGACATGTAGAGGGCGACGCCGACCAGCGCGACGGTCAGCATCAGGCCGGGGATGATGCCGCCCATGAACAGCTGGCCCACCGAGGTATTGGAGGTGGTGCCGTAGACGATCATCACGATGCTGGGCGGAATCACGGTGCCGATGGAGCTGGCGGTACCGACCAGCGCACTGCTGAAGCCCTTGTCATAGCCGTTGCGGGCCATGGTGGGCAGCAGCATGCTGCCGATGGCGATCACGTCCGCCACGCCGGAGCCGGACAGCGCGCCGAACATCATGCAGGCCAGCACCGCGACCACCGCCAGGCCGCCGCGGATATCACCGACCATCGCCATGCACAGGCGTACCAGACGTTCGGTCAGGCCGGCGCGGTTCATCAACTGGGCGGCGAGCACGAACAGCGGGATCGCCAGCAAGGTGAAGCTTTCCATCCCGGCCACGAATTGCTGCGCCGAGACCATCATGGGCGCGGCACCGAAGGCCAGCAGGTAGAAGAGGGCCGACATCAACAGCGCGAAGGCGATGGGGATGTCGATGAGGATGCCGAGCGCGAATACGCCGAGCAGAGCCAGGGCGCCGAGAGTCATGAGGCATCTCCTTGGCGTGGGGATGACGTGGCGTCATCGGCCAGGGGGTCACGGGAGGTTGCGGTCGGCGTCAGCAGGTGCTCCAGCTGTACCAGTGCCATCGCGGTGCAGCACAGCGGCACGGACAGATAGACGATACCGGCCGGAATCTGCAGCGCGGTGGTGGTCTGACGCATCGTGATGGCGGTCAGATCCATGCCTGCCTTGGCCAGCAACAGCAGCATGATCAGGATCATCGCGTCAGTGATGCGTCCGGTAATGCGCTGGATACGCACCGAGCGCACCAGCAGCGGCAGCAGGCCCGCGCTCAGGTGAGTGCGGTTGCGGGTGCAGGACACCGCGGCCAGCAGGGTGGTCCATACCAGCACCAATTGCGGCAATTCTTCTGCCCAGTGCGGCGGCTGACCCATGACCCAGCGCATGAAGACGGTCCAGATCACCAGTGCCGACAGCGCGGCGACTCCGCTGGCAGCCAGGGCCAGACAGCCCCGGCAGCTCCAACGTGAGAGGGTGATCATCAAGGTACGCACGGCACACAACACGGCCAGCGGCTTGACGGAGGGAGAGGCGGAAGACATCGTTACTCGCCCTTGCGGTATTGCTCGACCAGGCCCATCAGCTCAGGCCCGAAGACGTCGGTGTACTCGGCCCAGACACCCTGCACCTTGGCATTGAAGGGCGCGGTGTCGACCTCGTTGACCTGCATGCCTGCCTCTTCCAGCTTGGCGACCAGCTCGGCGTCATCCTTCTGGGTCATCGCGCGCTGCTTGTCACGCCATTCGTCGGCGCTCTTCTGCACCGCGGCCTGATCCTGCTCGGAGAGCTGGTTCCAGGTGAAGTTGGAGATGGTCAGACATGCCGGTGCCCAGACGTGACCGGTGAGGGAGACGTAGTCCTGCACTTCGCTGAAGGAAGAGGAATAGATGATGGCCAGCGGGTTTTCCTGGGCATCGAACACGCCCTGCTGCAGCGCGGAGTAGAGCTCACCGAAGGACAGCGGCGCCGGGCTTGAACCCAGTGCGGTGAAGGTATCCAGACGCATCTTGTCCGGCGTGACGCGAATCTTCAGGCCGGCGAGGTCTTCCGGGGTGGTGATGGGGCCACGGTTGTTGGTGACGTGACGGAAGCCGTTTTCCCACCACGACAGGATCTTCATGTTGTGCTCGTCAGCGACTTCCTCGAGCGCATCGCCCAGCTTGCCATCGTAGGCGGCGTAGGCGTGTTCGCGGTCCGGCCAGGAGTAGGGCAGCTCGACGATGCCGAAGCGGGCATCCAGCGGCTGGAAGGAGCCACAGCCGATCACGCCAGCCGGCACGCTGCCGATCTGCATGCCTTCCACGACCGTCTTCTCGTTGCCGAGCTGTCCGCTGGGGAAGACCTGGAAATTGACGCGGCCATCAGTGGCCTCGGCGACATCCTTGGCAAAACCTTCCGCAGCGATGTTCCAGCTATGGGTGGGCGCCAGCACGTGGCCGAGCTTGATATCCTGAGCCTGAGCGGCGCTCAGCGGCAGGATAGCGGTAGCGGCAATTGCAGCGGTCAGCAGGGTACGCTTCATCGGGACACCTCTTGGAGTTGTTATCGTTGTGACAGGCGCCTCTGTGTGCGCCTTGACCAAGAGTGTGTTCTGTTCGTGTATTTCGGTAGTTTCGATTTTTTATTCTTGGTATTAACCAGATTTATGCTGAGTCTCGATGGTTCGCCAATCCTGTAGTCCAGTCCTTTTATATACCGTTATATTTCTTTGTTGCCATTGCGGTTCTGTCAGGCCTGGGCGAAGCGGCAGTCATCGGGGTACGCAACACAAGGCGCCCGCGAAGAGGGGTGTCTTCGCGGGCGCTGAGATATCACTGAGGCAGCCTGATTGGCGCCTGAATGGCGCCTGACTGTCGTTTAAGAGCCGCGCTCGGGTCAGGCTACCGCCTTGTCCAGCGCCTGGCTGACATCGGCGATGATGTCGTCGATGTGCTCGATCCCCACCGAGATGCGCACCAGATCCGCCGAGACACCGGCCTTGGCAAGTTCTTCCTCGTTGAGCTGGCGGTGAGTGGTGGAGGCCGGGTGGCAGGCCAGCGACTTGGCATCGCCGATATTGACCAGGCGCAGAATCATCTGCAGCGCATCGATGAACTTGCCGCCGGCGATGCGCCCGGCTTCGGCCTTGTCGTCACCAGTCGCGTCCGTCTTGATGCCGAAGCTCACGATGCCGGAGGCCTTGCCGCCGGTGATCTTCTGGCAGGTGGCGTGATAGGGGCTATCCGGCAGCGCGCCGTAGTTGACCCAGCTGACGCTCGGGTGCTGCTGCAGATACTCGGCCAGCGTGAGCGCATTGCTGCAGTGGCGCTCCATACGCAGGCTGAGGGTTTCCAGGCCTTGAAGCAGCAGGAAGGCGCTCTGCGGTGACAGCGCCGCGCCGGTATTGCGCAGCGGCACCACGCGGCAACGCCCGATATAGGCAGCCGGCCCGAAGGCTTCGGTGTAGACGACGCCGTGGTAGGAGGGGTCCGGCTCGTTGAGAATCGGGAAGCGCTCCTTGTTGGCGACCCAGTCGAACTTGCCGGAATCGATGATGATGCCACCCACGGTGGTGCCGTGGCCGCCGATGTACTTGGTCAGCGAGTGGATCACGATATCGGCGCCGTGATCGAAGGCGCGGCACAGCACTGGCGTGGCGACGGTGTTGTCGACGATCAGCGGCACGCCATGCTGGTGGGCGATCTCGGCCAGACGCGCGAGATCGACGATGTTGCCGGCAGGGTTGCCGATGGACTCGCAGAAGACGGCGCGGGTCTTGTCATCGATCAGTGCCTCGAGGCCGGCGAAGTCATCGAAGGCCGCCATGCGCACCTCTACCCCCTGACGCGGCAGGCTATGGGCGAACAGGTTGTAGGTGCCGCCATACAGCTGGCTGGTGCTGACGATGTTGTCGCCGACCTGCACCAGCGCCTGGATGGCATAGGTGATCGCCGCCATGCCGGAAGCCACCGCCAGCGCCGCGATACCGCCCTCGACGGCGGCCATGCGCTGCTCCAGCACGTCATTGGTCGGGTTCATGATGCGGGTGTAGATGTTGCCCGGCACCTTGAGATCGAAGAGGTCCGCGCCGTGCTGGGTGTCATCGAAGGTGTAGGAGGTGGTCTGGTAGATCGGTACCGCCGCCGCCTTGGTGGTGGCTTCCGAGGTATAGCCGTGATGCAGGGCGAGGGATTCCAGCTTCATGTTGTCAACCGACATGACAGTGTCCTTGTGCGAGAGCGTGGCGAGATCTTGTTGTGTCGTGCTGTTCTTCGTGATGTTCAGTTCGTGCTGTTTTTGCGTACTGTTGTCGTTCGTCCGTATGCGGCTGCGGTCTGCCTGCACCGCCAGCAGGGCGCATGCCGCGACGACGCTCAACATTAGCAACGGGTCATCGCCAAGTCCAAGCGTCGCTACGCCGGCACCACCGGCCGCTGACTGGGCGGCACGCCGAACTGGCGGCGAAAGGCGGTGGCAAAGTTGGCCGCGCTGCGATAGCCCGCCAGTTCGGCTGCGGCTTCAATCGTCAGCTTGCGGTCCTGCAGCAGGTGCGCCACTCGGGTCAGCTGCCGCCGCCGCAGGTCCTGCGCCAGGGTCTGGCCGTAGGCGTCGCGATAGCGGCGCTGCAACTGGCGCACGCTCATGCCCAGCCGCGCCGCCATCTCCGCCTGGCTCAGATAGGCGGCTTCCCCGCTGTGTATCCAGTCTTCCAGCCTTGCCGCCCAGTGCTCGCCAAGCCCTTCGGGAGTCGGATGAGAAAGAGAGGCGCTGGCCGCCAGACATTCGCTGATCACTTCCAGCGCCAATGATTCGATGCCGAGGCGCAGCGCCAGCGTCCCCGGCCGTTGGCGGCTGAATTCCTCCAGTCGCTCGATCAGACGCGCAGACGGCTGCCAGACGTAATGGGCCAGATGCCGCGCCTCGGGCATCAGCTGGCTGGCGCGTGATACCCCCAGATGCAATTTCAGCCACGCCGGCGTCAGCGACAGGATGGTGCTGTGCTCCTGCGTGCCTTTCACGCTCTTGAGCGCGAATTCCGTCACTTCATCGAGGGCGATGCATAGCGCGCGCCCCGGTGCCAGTGCATGGCTGTCCGGGCCGAAACTGACCTTCGGCTCCCCGCGCCACACCACGGCGATCTTGAGGGACGGCTCGATACGGGAGCGAATCATCAGGTCGGCACGTTTGCGCACACGGTTGAGGCGCATGAACAACCCGGGCTGAGCCTCGTGCAGATGCATGTTGCCGATCAGCGCACCATCGCCGGACTGGCCCTCGGCAGGCTCGCACTGGTGGTCGCTGGTCAGGGCGCGCGCCATGCGGTGGACGTGTTCCAGCTCGATGATCCTGGGCCTTGCGCTGTCGCCACGAAGGTTGTCGAGAGGCGCTCTGTCAGAGGACGAGGGGGATGAAGCAGTGGCTTTGGGTAGGAGAGGGGCACCACGTTGTGACCGGACATGCATCTTGTCGCACCTGCAAACATGAAGAAGCGTTCAGCAAAGGTTTTTGCCGTCATTGAGTGCCAAAATGCCCCGTCAATGCATCAAATGCAAATAATTATCATTAGTGGCGACAGGCAGTGAGCACAAGACAATGAGCACGAGGCAAGGGGACATGATGAAGAAGATGAAGACTCGCGGAGGCGTGCTGTGTGGGGCAGGGGCGCGTCGTTTGATGCTCGGGGCCGGCGTGGTGCTGGTCAGCCTGCCGGCGCAGGCGGACGAATCGACGCTGGTGCTGGAGACGCAGCGGGTCACTGGCCTGCGCCTGTATGACATGGCCTCCAGTGAGGAGAATGGTGGCTACAGCGTGGATGCCGCCACGGTGGGCTCCAAGGTGCCGGCCTCGCTGCGCGACATTCCGCAGTCGGTCAGCGTCGTGACCCATGACGCCATCGAGGACCAGAACTTCATCACCCTGGATCAGCTGGCGGCGCGTACGCCGGGCGTGCGGGTGCTGAACAACGACAGTGGCCGCTCGTCCATCTTTGCGCGTGGCTATGAGTACGATGCCTACAGCATCGATGGCCTGTCCGCGCCGATGTCGAGCCTGACGGGCTCGGTGCCTTCGCTGACCGCCATCGATCGGGTCGAGGTCATGCGCGGGCCGTCTGGCCTCTTCAACAGCACCAGTGAGCTGGGCGGCGTCATCAATCTGGTGCGCAAGCGTCCGACCGATACCTTCCAGGGCTCCATCAGCGGCAGCGTCGGCACGCTGGATGACAGAAGCGTCAGCGTCGATATCTCCGGGCCCATCGATGAGCAGGGCCGTATCCGCGGGCGCCTGGTGACCCGCTCCACGGAGCAGGCGCAGTGGGTCGATGACAACGACAACACGCTGAATGATTTCTATGGCGCGCTGGAGATCGATCTTGACGAGAACACCGAGCTGTCACTTGGTGTGATCCACAACACTAAGGACATCACCGTCAATCAGGGTCAGCCGGTGGGCAGCGATGGCGACTTCACCTACGCACGAAGTTCGGCTTTCTATGGCGCGGACTGGAACAGCTTCGAAAGCGACTCCACCGATGTCATCGCCGAGCTGACGCACCACTTCAGTTCGCGCGGCTATGGACGGCTGGCGGCGCGTTACAGTGATCGCAATGCCGATTACGAGTACGCCTACAGTGGCTCCGCGCTCAGTGATAGCGGCGACATGAGCAGTGTCGCGGGCTATGCCGGTTTCACCGATGAGACCTCGGTGAGCGTGGATGCCAGCTACACCCAGGGCTTCGATGCCTTCGGCAACCAGAACGAATTCGTGGTCGGGGTCGACTACAAGACCTCAGAAGCGGACACCACCGCGGCGCGCACCAGCGACCTGACCGGCTCCAGCGCCAGCATCAGCGAGCTGAACAACCTGGCCTATGTCGACATTCTCGGCAACGCGCGTGACGGCGTCAGTGGCTACAGCCTGTCGCGCACCAAGACCACCCTCGAAGAACAGGGCCTGTACGGCAAGGTGACGCTGCGTCCCGTGGCGCCGCTGGCCGTGATATTGGGCGCGCGGGTCAGCCATTTCTCGGCGGATTCAGAAGACAAGATCAATGGCGGCAGCAGCGACATGCAGGACACGGCTGTCACGCCCTACGGCGGACTCGTGTACGACCTGGACGCCGATCACTCCGTCTATGCCAGCTACTCCAAGGTCTTCGAGCCTCAGACCAGCGAAGGCGAGGACGGTGACCTGATCGACCCGCGGGAAGGCGAGCAATACGAGATCGGCATCAAGGGCAGCTATCTGGATGGCGCCCTCAATGCGCGCATCAGTGGCTTCCAGCTGACCGACAGCCACCGCGCGGCATCCTCCACTGACAGCAGCGTCGATTACTCGGTGGATTCCGGCAAGATGCGCATCACCGGTGCGGAGCTTGAGCTGGCCGGCAACATCACGCCGCAGTGGGATGTCATCTTCGGCTACACCTACATGGACTCCGAAGTGCTGGAGGCCGGCAGCTCCGATGCCCTGTTGATGCTGATGCCCAACAACATGGTCAATCTGTGGACCCAGTATCGCTTCGAAGGCAACCTGCTGGACGGCGTTTCCGTCGGTGCCGGCATGACGGCGCTGAGTGACTTCGACAACACCCAGGGCACCATCCATGCACCGGGCTACGCGGTATTCGATGCCATGCTCGGTTATCAGTTCACGCCACGACTCAGCGGCCAGCTGAACGTCTACAATCTGTTCGACCGCGAATATTACGTGCGCGCCGGTTCTGCCAGTGTCTTCAACTTCGTGGGACGCCCGGCCAGCGCCGTCGCGACCATGAAGTATGAGTTCTGATGGTGGCTCTCGGATTGCGTGCACGCATGAGGCTTTTCGCCCGGCTACAGGCATGGGGGCTCATCATGCTGACATCCGCTACTGTCGGCTTGCCGGCCCTTGCCATGACTCACGCCACTGATGAGGCGCTGGCAGGCACCACGACCTCCTTCACCCAGCATTCGCGCCTCACGGGGCACGACTATCTGATCCAGGTGGCATTGCCCAGGGTTGCGCCGCCGCAAGGGGGCTATCCCGTGCTGCTGGTACTGGACGGCAATCGCCATCTCGATCTGTTCACGGCGGCGCGAGACATATTGGGGCGTCGCGGCTTTGACAAGGCACCGGCGAACCTCGCCATCGTCGCGGTCGGCTATGCGGGCAGTGACGAGCAGGCAGCGGCGACGCGCGCCACCGTCACGACACTGCGCTACCAGGACTTCACGCCACCGCTCACCAGCGGCACCGCACCTGAAGGCACGGGTGGCGGGGCGCAGTTTCTGGCCTATCTGACGCAATCCTTGCCGCCTGAACTGGCCTCACGCTATCCGCTCGATCTCGAACGTCCAGCGCTGGTCGGTCACTCGCTTGGCGGCCTGTTCGCGCTCCATGCCCAGCAGCAACAGCCAGAAGCCTTCGGCGCGATCTTCGCGATCAGCCCATCGCTGTGGTGGCTGCAGGAGAATGACCAGGCCAACTGGCCGCTGCGTCTTGCCTGCTCCGAGGCGGCGGGCCCGGTGTTGATTGCCGCTGGCGGACGCGAGCAATCGCCGCAGCCACAGCGCAATGACCCAAAGCGGGACAGGCTGCGTGTCCAGCGTGCGATGATCGACAACGCCCATGCCTATGCCCGCCAGTTGGGCGAGCGCTGCCCGCAGATCGAGGTGCAATGGCGGCGTTATGCAGGCGAAGACCACGGCAGCGTGATGTGGCCCGCCGCGCGCTCGGTGATGGAAATGTTGTTGGGGGAGCGCTGATCAGGCTTGCCTGCGCGAAAGTGCGAAAGCGCGTGCGTGCAGTTGAAAGGAAGCAGCTAGACAGTAAAGACACGACGGCGGCATCAGCGTGGGACGTTTTGTCCTTGCTGATGCCGCCGTCGTCTTGTTTCAGCGCTTGTTTCAGAGCAGCTTGTGTCAGAGCGGTCTGTAACAGAGCGGTCTGTAACAGAGCAACGCTTACATCACCGCACGTACCGCCAGGAACAGCACCGTCGGGGCGAGCAGAATGCCCAGGCCGGTATAGAAGGTGGCCGTCATCGCACCATAGGGCACGAGGCGGGCATCGGTGGCGGCGAGACCGGCCGCGACGCCGCTGGTGGTGCCGATCAGGCCGCCGAAGATCATCGCGGAGCGGGGATTGTCGAGCCCGATCAGGCGCGCCGTCATCGGCGTGGCGACCATGGTCAGAATCGACTTCACCAGTCCGGCCGCGATCGACAGCGCGACCACTTCGGAGCTGGCCCCCAGGGTGGCACCGGTGACCGGGCCGACGATGTAGGTGACCGCGCCCGCGCCGATGGTGGTGATATCGACCGGGTCGGTATAGCCGAAGGCGATGGCGACGCCCCCACCGGCGATGAAGGAGATCAGCACGCCGACGAACAGCGCCACGACCCCGCGGAAGCCGGTCTGGCGGATTTCCTTCAGGTTGACCCCGTAGGCGGTGGCGATGATCGCGAGATCACGCAGCATGCCGCCGCCCATCAGGCCAAGCCCCGAGAACAGCGTGACATCCGAGAGCCCCTTGCTGCCGCCGGTGGTCGCGCCGCCCACATAGGCCAGCACCAGGCCGAGAATGATGGCGATGGCGGAGCCGTGCAGCTTGCCGTGGGTCAGGTTGTTGCTGATCCAGTAGGCGACATACATCGCCAGGCCGATCACGGCGAAGGCGGCGACCAGATGATACTTGTCGAACAGTTGGACGAGTGACTCGATCATGGTTCAGCCCTCAGTGTCTGTGCGCAGGAGTGGAGGAGGTTTGGCGGCTGCGGTCCAGCACCGGCGCACCCGTCGTCACTGAGGTTCTGGTCGGCGTATAGCGGGTCTCGCCGGCGAGCGGGTCATCTTCCAGCGCATTCTCGGGACGCTTGCCGGTCAGCAGCGGCACGAGGGCCAGCCCCAGCACCACGGCCAGTACGCCCGCCACCAGCGCGACCATGCCGCCGCTGAAGGCCGCGACCACGTTCTGGCTGGCGGCCATCGCGACCACGATGGGGATGTACATCGCGTTCCAGAAATTGATGCCGCTGGCGGTACTGTCGGCCATCTTGCCGCGGTCCTTGAGCACGCCGGTAATGAAGATGAGCAGCAGCATCGCGATGCCGACGCCGCCGAGATTGGAATCGATATTGAGCATTTCTCCGAGCAGATCACCGATCACGAGACCGGCCATCATGCACCCTGCGAGCAGGGCAACTCCGTAGATCACCATGGCGTAATACCTTCTTGTTGTTGTGGAGAAGTGGTGGTGAATCAGTGTGGCGTCTTGTCGTCTTTCTGATGTATCTAACTTATCTCTTTCTCCAGGTTGGCTAGCCTGGCTTTACGTGTCTTGTGTCTGACTATTGCGCGTCCTTTGCCTGTCCTTTGTCTGTCCTTGGCAGGGCTTGAGGGTGAGTTAACCCACCGGCATGACGTGATGGCGTCACGCCATGCCGCTGGCACGAATGTATCGGGGGTCAGGCCTGGCTGTGGTGGCTCAGCCGTGTGAGCGGGCCGGCTCAGGTGCGAACAGCTCGGCATACTCCTCGCGCAGCTGTTTCTTCTGCACCTTGCCCATCACGTTGCGTGGCAGGCTGTCGATGAAGAACACGCGCTTGGGCTGCTTGTAGCGGGCCAGCTTGTCGCTGAGGGCGACCAGCACCGCCGCTTCATCGAGACTGTCCTGGTGGCCGGGCTGCATCACCACCACCGCGCAGACGCCTTCGCCGAAGTCAGGATGTGGCACGCCGAACACCGCCGATTCGTTGACGCCGGGCATGTCATCGATCAGCAGCTCCACCTCCTTGGGGTAGATGTTGTAGCCGCCGGAGATGATCAGGTCCTTGTCGCGGCCGCTGATGCACAGATAGCCATCGGCATCGATATGGCCAAGATCACCGGTGATGAAGAAGCCATCCTCGCGGAATTCGCTGGCGGTCTTCTCCGGCATCTTCCAGTAGCCCTTGAAGACGTTCGATCCACGCACCTCGATCAGGCCGGTCTCGCCGCGCGGCAGGATGGCGCCTGTCTCGCGGTCGGTGACGCGCACCTCGCTGCCGGGCAGCGCCATGCCCACCGTGCCCGGACGACGCTCGCCATCATAGGGGTTGGAGGTGTTCATGTTGGTCTCGGTCATGCCGTAGCGTTCGAGAATCGCGTGGCCGGTGCGTGCGCTGAATTCGCTATGGGTCTCGCTGAGCAGCGGCGCGGAACCGGAGACGAACAGGCGCATGCTGGCGGTCGTCTCGCGGTTGAGGCGCTCGGATTCCAGCAGGCGCGTATAGAAGGTCGGCACGCCCATCAGCACGCTGGAGCGCGGCATCAGATCGAGAATCTGCTCGGCATCGAACTTGGGCAGGAAGGTCATCGAAGCGCCGACGGTCAGCACGATATTGCAGGCCACGAACAGCCCGTGGGTATGGAAGATGGGCAGGGCGTGGATCAGGTGGTCGTCCGCGCTGAAGCGCCAGGCCTCGGCCAGTGCCTGACAGTTGGAGGCCAGGTTGGCTTGGGTCAGCATCGCGCCCTTGCTGCGTCCGGTGGTGCCGGAGGTATACAGAATGGCGGCAAGATCATCGGCGGCGCGTGGCTCGACCTCGTGGCTCGCGCTGCACTGGCGGGCCTGTTCCATCAGGCTGCCGTCCTGCTCCGTACCGAGGCTCTCGATGCGCGGCACGCCGCATTGCTTGCCGAGTTCGCGTGCCGTCTCCAGCACCTTGGGCTGGCAGACATACAGGTGCGGGCCGGCGTCGCCCAGGAAGTAGCGGATCTCCTCACCTGTGTAGGCGGTGTTCAGCGGCAGATAGACCGCCCCGACCTGCAGGCAGGCCAGATACAGGATGACGGTCTCGCAGCTCTTGTCGATCTGCACCGCGACGCGGTCGCCCGGTGCCACGCCCAGCTCGCGCAGGGCACTGGCCATCTGGCCGGCGGCGGTGCGCGCCTGGGCAAAGGTGTAGCCGTGGCCTTCGACGGTATCGAGGAAGGTGGTATCCGGGCGCTCATCGAAGTTGCGCGCGAATTGCAGATAGAGGTTGTCGTGGTTGGCGTGAGACATCATTGGCTCCAATGGCGTTGTTCTTGTAGTGAGGTGTTGTCTTGTCATGAGACGTCATTGACGCAAAGCGAGAGACGTCGTGGTCAGGTGTGCTCCGGCAGGCGGCGTGCCTGCCGAGCGACTCATTCTTCGAGCGACTTATTTTTCGAGCGGCTTATTCTTCCAAAGACTCAGGCGCTTGCTTGCTGTCGTTGGCATCAGCAGCCGACTTCGGCGCGGGCGGCTGTTCGGCTGCTTTTGATGGCAGTGGTGAACTGGATTGGGCCGAACTGGACAGGGAATCGGTTTCCTTTTTAGTTTCGCGCCTGGGGACCTTGGCCAGTTCCTTGTTGGCTTTCGACTCCTTCTTGACCTCGCTGCTGCACACCACGCTGTCGTTGCGGCTGAAGGCCTCGTGGTTCTGCTCGATACGGTGCGGCTCGTAGAGGTAATTCACCATCAGGCCGTGGGCCTGCTGGCGGCCATTGGGCGAGGTGTCGCCGGGCCAGTTGAGGCGATGCAGGCTGGCACCGTTGCCGAGGTGGAAGCGGGCGACCGGGTCCATCGGCTGGCCGCTGCGATGCTTGACGTTGACCAGATAGTGGGCGGCGAGGGCACGCAGCTCCGGCGCCATCTTCTGCTGGGCTTCCTCGTCATTCATCCAGTCATCGTGCTGCAGGTGATGGGCCAGCAGGTCGGAGACTTCCAGGCCTTCCTCGTCACGTGCACGTTCGAGCCACTGACTGAAGCCGGGCACCGGCGAGAGGGTGACGAAGCGGCTGAGATTGGGCAGTTCACGTTGCAGCTCCTGCACTACTTGCTTGATCAGGAAGTTGCCGAACGAGATGCCTTTCAGGCCCTTCTGGCAATTGCTGATGCTGTAGAAGACGGCGGTGTCCGCCTCGCGCTCGGTGGTCTGGCCGCTGTTGGCGAGCAGATGCTGGATGTTGTTGGGCACGCCCTTGCACAGCGCTACCTCGACGAAGATCAGCGGTTCATCGCCGATGGCCGGGTGGAAGAAGGCGTAGCAGCGGCGGTCCTCGGGGTCGAGACGCCCGCGCAGGTCGCTCCAGTCCTGGATGGCATGCACCGCCTCATAGCGGATGATCTTCTCCAGCACCGCCGCGGGGGTGTTCCAGTCGATGGCCTCCAGCATCAGGAAGCCACGATTGAACCAGGAGGCGAACAGATGCGCGAAGTCGGCATCCAGCGGTTTGAGCTCCGGGTGCTGCTTGATGAGCTTGAGCAGGTCGGCGCGCATGCGCACGATTTCATAGGTGCCGCCGGGGCACAGGTTCAGACGGCGCAGCAGCGATTGGCGCCTGGGTTCGCTGGCGGCGAATAGCGTGCTCAGGTTGGCGTTGTCGGGGGATTCACGATAGGCCGCATAGGCGGCGTGAATACGTGCTTCATCGGCGGCGTAGTGCTCGGCCAGCACATGGAAGAAGGCGAGGCGCTGCTCGTGGTCCAGCTGCTGATAATCCTCAAGCGCCCGCTGGGCCATCATGATGCGCGAGGCTTCACCGCTGCTCTCGGTGAGGTTGTGGCAGCTCTCGGTCAGGCGGGCGAGGGCGGTGTCTTCATTGCCGGCGCCTGGCGAGAGGCCGACCTGCTGGCGGGCACGCTGGCCGACATGGGTCAGCAGATCCTGCAGAAAACTCAGATTGATGTTCATGGCGGTCTTCCTCAAGGCGCGAGACGCGAAGCTGCGATGATGGGGTCATATCCATTGCTCAGTATGGCGTCTGAAACTTGAATATTTGGCTTCGTCTTGTTGTATACAACAGATAGGCGTCTGGTGTGTTAGCGTCAAGTCCTGGCATGCCAGACACGACTAAAGTCAGTTTCCTGCGCGGCCACTTCCCCTGTTCAATGAAGGCAAGGGGACGAGGCAGCGACTGGCCTCATAGCCGGTTGGCATGTCTGTGAGGGGATTGAGGTGGAGGTCGGCAGGGATTGGCGCCATCGTCACCGCAACATGGCCGCAAGGCATCAGCACCAGTGCTCAGCATCAGCACTCAGCATCAGTGCTCAGCATCAGTAAAAGGACGCCGCAGATGATCAAGATGTCCCACACCCAGCGCCTTCGCGATCTGCTCGAAGATGCCATCGTCGAAGGGCGCTTCCCGCCGGGGACCAAGCTCGATCCCGAGGCCCTGGGGCGCGAGTACCAGTGCTCACGCACGCCGATCCGCGAGGCGCTGCAGCAGTTGGCCGCCTCCGGCATGGTGAAGGTGGTGCCCAAGCGCGGCACCTTCGTGACGCAGCTGGGGGTCTCGGAGCTGGTGGAACGCTTTGAAGTCATGGCGGAACTGGAAGCCATGTGCGGTCGACTCGCCGCGCGGCGCATCACCACGCAGGAGCTTTCTGAACTCAAGGACGCCCACGCCGCCTGCCGTGAACGCCTGGAAGCCGACGACGCCAATGGCTACTACTACGAGAACGGCCTCTTTCATCACTGCCTCTACCGCGCCAGCCACAACGCCTTCCTCACCGAAGAAGCTACGCGCCTGCACGCCATCCTCAAGCCATACCGCCGCCTGCAACTCCACGTCCGCCATCGCATGCACAGCTCCTACGCGGAACACGAAGCCATCGTCGCCGCCATCGAAGCCGGCGACGCCGTTGCTGCCGAGCAAGCGCTGAAGGATCACGTGCATATCCAGGGGGAGAGATTTACCGATCTAGTGGCGAATATTGAGCGGCTGCATGAGGTGGGATTACATAATGTACCTTGATCTGTATAATGAGTAACTTTGATTTTATTTTGTTATAGAGATTCTATTTAATTTTAGCTATAAGTGATTGTATATGCTTATGTTGTATTAGGGGCCACTTTGGATGTGGGGCCGAATGCCATGACATATAGAAGCATATAATATATTAGGATGTATGAAAGGTTTTCTGTAAGTATTACCCAAAACCTGAGATATTTGATGACCTCGTGTTTTAAGTTATTTTCTGTTTGTCTGTAAAGTTATACTATCTAATAGTGGAGGTTGGGGATGAGTTATATAATTGCATTCGTTTCTTTTTCTGAAAGCTCTAAAGAATTTCCTGTCCAATGTTTTCGTACTGACTTGAAAGCTGGTGATGAGGTTATAGTTAGAAGGGGAGATGGAAAGTTAAGATTTGCTCGAATCGCACAGCTTAGATATTTGAACTGGGACTGTAATGGAAGAATTGAATGTCGAAGAGAAGAAATAGCCTTAGATTATAGTGGAAATATCGTTCTTCCTAAAAAATCACCTGTACACATAGGAGTATCGACTCCTTATGCTTTTGCAAAATCCCTTAAAGATTTGGGGTGGATGTCATGTAAGCTCAGAAATAAAATGTATAGAGCGGCTTTTGCAAAAACTAATGATGCTAATGTTGCATATATACTTCATAGAAAAAATGGAATAGATATCCAGATTATTTCAAAGAAAGAGCATGGGGAAGTGACCTCTTATGGTTTTTACGATAAGACACTACATGATGGGGAAGTTGTTAGACACTCTTTGCCCCATACAAAATTCAACTTGTTTGAGGGTGTGCTTCGATTCGCAAAAAGCTTTAGTAGTAATGAAGAAGACCTCAGTCGCTATTTTGTCCCTCAAGGCTCGGCAGACAAAAGAACGGAAGAGCTAAAGAGTAAAGCGAAAAAATTAGATTCGTATGATAATGAAATGCAAGATATCTATGATGCATGTTCAGATGGAGCTGGCGGCCCTGCATACTTAGGTGATGGTATGTGGATAGGATCTGAAGGAAAGCTATATGATTGGGGTAGATAAGGTGGGGACAGAACTTATATTCTAGAGTGTTTGGTTTTTATGTGTGGTTAGTTCTATTGTTAGATAGTTTAAATTGTTGGCGGGATGATAATTCTTGCGCTATTGTAAAATCTCATATTGAAGCGATCGAGATTCTTCTAATGGTATAATAATCTTCTTCCAATGTAGTGCTATATCCACGCTGTGCATAAGGTGTATGAGTATTGCGATATATTTAAAATGCAGGAGATGCTGTCGCTACTGAAAGCTCCCGCGCTCAACCCTTATACAACTGATTGAAGCCTTTCACGCTGAACCCCTTCAGGAACTGATCACCAATCTTCAGGACAGGCACGCTGCGAAAGCCTGTCTTGGCGAATTCCTTCTGTCCCGCGGGGGATCGGACGTCCACCAGGCGGAAGCCGATCTTCTGCTGCTCCAGATACTGCTTGGCTGTCTTGCAGTGTGGGCAGTTCGCCATGGTGAAGAGTGACACCCGTTTCATTGCTGTGCTCCCGTGTTGATCGATCCCGCGCGTTGCACGCACATCGCCTGAGTTGCTGGCGGGCAATGATACCAGCCGTCGTTCTCTCTCTACACCAGCACCTCTTGCACTATCACTTCATGCACCAGCACTATCCACATCGGGCGTTGTGAAGGTCAGTCCTTGCGTGGGATATGGCTCATCGCATGTTCCGCCAGTGCGGTGATGGTCAGGCTGGGATTGACGCCCAGGTTGGCGGCGAGCATCGAGCTGTCGCAGATCAGCATGTTGCGGTAATGGAAGACGCGATTCTGCCCATCGCAGACGCCGTCCTCGGGGGAGGCCGCCATGGCCGCGCCGCCCATGCAATGCGCTGTGGTCGGGATGTTGAAAAGTATCTCGGGGATGCTGCTGCCGGGGATGGCGCCGATGGCCTCTGCGCCACGCGTGACGAAATCATTCGCCTCGGGGATGAAGGTCGGGATGCGCTTGCCCTCGGTGACCAGCGCCTTGCGCAGCGGCCAGTACCACAGGCGTTTCAGTGTCATGTTGAGGTGGCCATCCGCCGTCTGCATGCACAGAAAGATGATCGTCTCCTTCGCGAAGCCCCACGGCAGCTGGAATTTCAGCGCGCGGCGCGGATTGGCTACCACCACTTTCGCCATGGCCTTGAGCCACGAGAAGGGGCGCGTCCAGCCGGGCTTGCCCCTGGCCATCGCGGTGAACAGCAGCCCCATGAAGTCGGAGCCCGCCGGATAGCGCGTGGCTTCGATATGGGTGTGCTCATCGATATGAATGCCGGAGCCGATGGCGATGCCCTTGGACATGTCATCGTGACTGTACGGCATGCGACAGCTGATCAACGACTCCGCATTGGTACGCACCCGCTTGCCCAGCGCGTTCGAGATGTTCGGCAATGAGCCCTTGTCCCTGAGGTGGAACAGCAACTCCTGGGTGCCGAGCGACGAGCCTGCGAAGACGATGGACTGACAGGTGACACGGCGCTTGCCCAGCCCGAGATAGAGCCCGGCGAAGGTGGAGGGCACCGTCGTCACCACATAGCCATCGGCCCCATCCACCTTGCCATTGAGCGGCACGACATCGATCACCTTGGTCTCGGCGTGCACCTGGGCACCGTGCTTCTCGGCCAGATACAGATAGTTCTTGTCGAGGCTGTTCTTGGCGCCATGTCGGCAGCCCATCATGCAGCCCCCGCAGCCGATGCAGCTGTGTCTTTCAGGGCCTTCGCCAGCGAAGTAGGGGTCTGCATGCGCGCTACCGGCAGCCGACGTGGCGCTTTCACCCTCGGGGCCGAAGAAGATGCCGACCTCGGTGGGGTACCAGGTGTCTTCGCAGCCGGCGACTTCCGCCATGCGTTTCAAGTGGTGATCCGCCGGCGCGATGATCCGATTGGTCGTCACTCCGAGCATCTGCTTCGCCGTGGCGTAGTGCGCCGGCATCACCGCATGCCAGTCATTGAGCCCCGCCCACTGGCCGTTGTCCCACACCCTGTCGGGCGGCACCAGCAGCGTCTGCGCATAGGTGATGGAGCCGCCGCCCACCGCGTTGCCATGCAGCACGATGACATGGCGGAAAAAGCTCATGGTGAAGAAGCCGCGCAGCCCCAGCATCGGCCGCCACAGCCAGCGACTCAGCCGCCAGTTGGAGCGGGGCATGTTGTCCGGTGTCCAGCGCTTGCCCTGTTCCATGACCGCCACGCGATAGCCTTTCTCGGTCAGGCGATGCGCGCACACCGAGCCGCCAAAGCCCGAGCCCACGATAAGGTAGTCGTAGCTGTGTTTATGGCCGTGCTTATGCTCGTGCTTATGGACGTGCGCCTGTTGCGGGGTGTCACTGGCGTGGCGATCGGTCTCTGACATGGCGGCTCTCTATAGGGAAGCGCTGCTCTCAGCAGGAAAGACCCCCTCGCACGGCGCTGGCTGGGCGACTGCCTTCTGGATGCTGGCGAGCGGGCTAGCGAGGGGGCTATCTAGGGGGGCTAGCGAGGGAAATGCTGCGCCAGCTGCCGGACGATCAGCTCGACGAAGCCCTGGCGGTCGATCTCGAACAGCACCCTGGCGTTGTGCGGCTTGCCGGTGAGCTGATAGCGGTCCACCACCGTCATGCCCTGGGTGTGCTCGCCCTGTGTCTCGACGCCGACCCAGCACTCCACCGTGGTGAACAGCTCAGGCGCCAGCAGCCAGGCGATGGTGCAGGGATCATGCAACGGCGCGCCGTTGAAGCCCCACTTCGGGTCGCGATGGTAGATCATGAAGAAGTCGAGCAGCTCGGCGACACACTGGGCGACGGGATTGTCGATGGCGCGGATGCGCTCGATGTCCTCATCCATGATCTGCGCCTGATGGGTGACATCAAGCCCGCACATGACGATGGGCAGGCCGGACTTGAACACGATGTCGGCGGCTTCGGGGTCGACGAAGATGTTGAACTCGGCGGCGGGCGTCCAGTTGCCGACACCGGCCGCGCCGCCCATCAGCACGATGCTGTCGATGCGCGAGTGAAGCTCAGGGTAGGCTGCGAGAAACAGCGCGATATTGGTCAGCGGGCCAGAGGGCACCAACGTGACCTTCTGCTCACAGGCGCGAACCTTCTCGGCCATCAGCTCGATGGCGCTCTGGGTGACGGGGGCAAAGCCGGGGTCTGGCAGTTCAGGGCCATCCAGGCCACTTTCGCCATGCACGTTGTCGGCGATGATCAGCTCGCGCGCCAAGGGCTTGGGCGCACCGCCCGCCACCGGGATATCGTGGCGGCCCAGCAGGGTGAGCACCCGCAGCGCATTGTTGAGCGTCTTGTCGGGCGTCTGATTGCCGGCGCTGGTGGTGACGGCCAGCACCTCAAGTTCAGCAGCGCTGAGGGCCAGAATCAGCGAGATGGCATCGTCGTGGCCGGGATCGCAATCGAGAATGATGGGGCGCGGCATGCAGCAGTCCTTGTCGTGAGTCGTCTTGTTGTCGTGGCTTGCCTCTATAAGCTTTTCCTTTATGCCTGAACGCAAAACGACACGCCATCCTTGCGAAGGGCGTGTCGTCTGTCAGGGCAATCGGGTAATGCGGGGCGGATCAACCCGCCTGCTGGGCACGCGCCTCGTTGAGCATCTGCACCAGCACTTCCACCGGCTGCGCGCCGGGCACGTAGTACTGGCCGACGATGGTGCTGGGCACCGACTGGATACCGGCGTTGCGCAGCGCCTCCTGCTGGGCGGCGACTTCCTGCTCGCCCGCGTCGGATTCAAGGAAGGCCAGCGTCTGCTCGATGCTCAGGTCGTCATCGTGCTGGCTTGCGATCTCGGCCAGCACCTGCCGGTCACCCACGTCCTTGCCATCGTGGAAGTAGGCGCTGAACAGGGCTTCCAGCAGCGGGCGCTCCGCCAGGCCCTTGGATTGCTGGCGCCAGACGATGCGCTGGGCATCGGTGGAGTTGGGCGTGCGCTCCATCAGGGCATGACGGAAGGTGACGCCACTCTGCGCGCCGGCCTGGGCCACCTGGGCATCGAGTTCCGCGCCGCGCTCGACACTGCCGAACTTCTGCGCGCGGTAGTCGGCCCGCAGCATGCCTTCACGCGGCACCCACGGATTGAGCTGGAAGGGCAGGTAGTTCACGCGCACCTCATCCTTGAAGTCGAGTTGCGCGATGGCATCATCGAGATGGCGCTTGCCGATCCAGCACCAGGGGCAGACCACGTCGTAGGCGACCTGGATATCGAGCTGTGACATCGGGATTCTCCTGCTGATCTCTCATGCGCTCTTCACTACAGCGTGAAGGCCACCGTGAGAGCACGTCGAAAAGTTACGTCGCGAAAAGTGTACGTCGAAACAAGCACGTCGAAATGATTTTGAGCAATCGCTCACCAGTGTCCTGCCATCCTAGAGATTCTGGGCGTGGGACGCTACCGAAAACGCCCTGACCGATCATGTGTCATGACCGGGCAGGGCGTTCGGGTTCAGTGCTGTGTAATTACTGCACCGGACTCCGCAACTCAATCAACTCAGTGCCTTGCGCAGATCCGACAGGGCGCGGATGTCGTCCGGGCCGGTGCGGCAGCAGCCACCGATAGCCGTGGCGCCGGCGGCCAGCCAGCGCGGTGTCCAGCCGGCGAGGTCATGGTCGTGGTCATAGCCATGTTCAGAGCCATGCTCAGAGCCGTGGCCATCGGCATCTACCGAGACGGCGCAGGCGGCAGACCAGGTCTTGGTGACCGGATCATAGACCTCACCGGAGTTCGGGTAGATGACGATGTCCTTGTCCGTCTCGCCGCGAATCTCGCGCACCAGCGATTCGATGTGCTCAAGCGCGGTGCAGTTGACGCCGATGGCGACCACCTGCTCGCAGTCGGCGATGGCGCGCACGGCGTCACGGATCGGCGTGCCGTCGCTCAATTCGGTGGCGTTGCGCGCGCTGAAGGCGATCCAGGCACGCGCCGTCGGGAAGTCATCCCGCAGCAGATCACACACGGCCAGTGCTTCCTCGGCACACGGCAGCGTCTCGACGGCAAGCACGTCCGGCTTGGCATCGAGCAGCGTGGCGAGGCGGGCACGGTGGAAGTCGCGCAGGCCGGCGCGGTCCAGCGCGTAGCCGCCACGGTATTCGCTGCCATCGGCGAGCCAGGCGCCATAGGGGCCGACGGAGGCCGCGACCAGCGGCGGGCAGTCCAGGCGCTCCGGGTGCGCGGCCAGATAGTCGCTGCGGGCCTGCGCCGCCAGGGTCACGGAGCGCTGGATCAAGGCGCTGGCCTGGGTCTCGCTCAGGCTGCGTGCCATCAGGCCCTCGAGCGTTGCCTGATAGCTGGCCGTGGTGGCGACATCGGCACCGGCCTCGAAGTAGGCGCGGTGGACATCGACGATCGCCTGCGGATCATCGGCGAGCACCTTGGCCGACCACAGCGAGTCGTTGAGATCGAACCCGGCGCGCTCAAGCTCGGTGGCCAGGGCGCCATCGACGATCATGAAGGGCTGGCGCGCGGTGATGGCGCTCAGCGGATTGCGGGTGGCATCAGCGGGCATCGAGGGCCTCCTGCGGGGTCGGGTTTACAGATTTCGCGGCGTCACCAGACGTGCGATGGGTCAGATAGTGCACCAGATAGCACAGCGCCACGAAGGGCACGCCGAAGTAGAGCGCGATGCGCTGGTTGGGATCGAAGGCGATGCCGATGCAGGCCAGCGCGCAGAACAGGAAGGCGGTAATCGGCACGACGGGATACAGCGGCGCACGGTAGGTCAGCTCGCTGGCGCTATGGCCGGCCTTCAGCCACTGGCGGCGGAAGCTGAACTGACTGGCGGCGATCGCCATCCACACCAGCACCACGGCAAGCCCGGAAATCGACACCAGCGCCAGATAGAGGGTGTCCTCGGCATACACGCTGGAGAGCAACGACAGCAAGCCGCCGAGCATGGTGATCAGCAGTGCGGGCACCGGAATGCCGCGCTGATTGACGCGACTGAACACGCGCGGCAGCGTCTTCTGGTCCGCCAGGGTCCACAGCATGCGCGAGGCGGCGTAGAGGCCGGAATTGGCCGCTGACAGCAGCGCGGTGATGATCACGAAGTTCATGATATCCGCCGCGTAGGGAATGCCGGTGAGCTGGAAGACCGCCACGAAGGGGCTTTCCTTGAGGCCGGCGCTGTCCTGAGGCAACAGGGCGGCGATGACGATGATGGTGCCGATGAAGAAGATGATCAGGCGCCACAGGGTCGCGCGGATCGCCAGGGGCACGTTCTTCTCGGGGTTCTCGCTTTCGCCGGCGGCGATGCCGATCAGCTCGGTGCCGGAGAAGGCGAAGCTGACGGCCAGCAGCGTCATCAGGATCGGCATCACGCCGTGATCGAACACGCCTTCCTGCAGAATACGCGTGACGCCCGGCGCCTCGACGTTACCCGCCAGGGGGGTGAAGCCGAACATGGCGGCGGCGCCCACCGCGATGAACACGATCACCGCGGCGACCTTGATCAGCGACAGCCAGAATTCGGATTCGGCGAAGAAGCGCGCCGAGACGATGTTCATGCCGAACACGATCAGCGAGAAGATGCCGCACCAGATCCACGGTTCGACGCCGGGGAACCAGCGCCCCATGAACACGGCGGAGGCGGTGAATTCCGACCCCAGCGCCACGGCCCAGGTCAGCCAGTAGAGCCAGGCCACGGTATAGCCGGTGGCAGGGCCCAGATAACGAGTGGCGTGGGCGCTGAAGGCGCCGGGTTCCGGGTGATGCACGGCCAGTTCGCCGAGGCACATCATCACCAGATAGACCACCAGGCCGCCGATCAGATAGGCAAGTACCGCACCCGCCGGGCCCGCCTGCTGGATGGTATAGCCGGAGCTGAGAAACAGGCCGGTGCCGATGACACCGCCCAATGACAACATCACCAGATGGCGCTGCTGCATGCTGCGTTTGAAGTCGGTGGCGTTGCTGTCAGACATGGTGGGTGTCACTCGTGGAGCTGATGATCTGACTGTCGCTCAGGCTGGTGATCTGACTGACGATCAGAGCTTGCCCGCGCAGGCAACGCTCGTGCAGGCAGTGCGGGTGGATGGACACATGTGGCATGGCAGAAACCGGCTGGAGGTGGGAGGGAAACAGGCCGGATATGATAAATGAGCGATAAAGGCTATCCCAACGAATCATCAAGCCGATTGGCTATATATTTAGATGGGCAACTAACGGTGAGGTGCGCGATTGGTGGTTGAAGAACTCCGCAGCGGCAGGGCTTGGCGTGATAATTCATTTCATGCCTTGTGGCCGGGTCGTGCGGCATATCTTCAGTCTTTTCACAATGATGGCGTCACCTTTTGTCGTGTCATAATGTGCGATGTCAGGTTGCAGAAAACGCAAAACGGCCACCCGTAGGTGGCCGCTGTTTTTCTGCATGCCTGCGCTAGACGTTCTGCGACAGGCAAGCGATCAGGCGAGGCTTTCCAGCGCCTGCTCGACGATATCGAGACCTTCCTCGAGCACTTCCGGCTCGACGGTCAGCGGCACCAGGATACGGATGGTGTTGGAGTAGAAGCCACACGACAGCAGGATCAGACCCAGCTCCTTGGCCTTGGCACACACGGCAGCCGTCGCGGCGGGATCCGGCTGGCCATCGGCGTCCACCAGCTCAAATGCGGCCATGGAGCCCTGGTTGCGTGAGTGCGCGACATGTGCGAAGCGTTCTTCCCACTTGGCGAAACGCGCGGCCAGCAGCTCGCCCATCTGGGTGCTGCGCTCCAGGATGTTTTCTTCACGAATGACGTCGATGACGGCCAGCGCCGCTGCGCAGGACAGCGGGTTGCCGCTGTAGGTGCCACCGAGCGAACCCGGGCCGGAGGCATCCATCACCTCGGCGGTACCCACGACGGCCGACAGCGGCATGCCGTTGGCCAGGCTCTTGGCCATGGTCATGATGTCGGCCTCGACACCACTGTGCTCCATCGCGAACAGCTTGCCGGTACGCGCAAAGCCGGACTGCACTTCATCGGCGATCAGCAGGATGCCGTGCTCGTCACACAGCTCACGCAGCGCGGTCAGGAAGCTCGGCGAAGCGATGTAGAAGCCGCCTTCGCCCTGCACCGGCTCGATGACGATGGCTGCGGTGCGGTGCGGTGCGATGTCAGTCTTGAACAGGGTGCGGATGGCGTTCAGGGACTGCTCTTCGCTGATGCCGTGAATCGGGTTCGGGTAGGGCGCACGGAAGATGTCACCCGGCATCGGGCCGAAGTCATTCTTGTACGGCAGCACCTTGCCGGTCATCGCCAGGGTCATCATGGTACGGCCGTGGAAGGCGCCGTCGAAGGTGATGACGCCGCTGCGGCCAGTGGCGGCACGCGCGATCTTGATGGCGTTCTCGACCGCTTCCGCGCCGGAGTTGACCAGCAAGGTCTTGCGTTCCGGGCCACGCACAGGCGTCATCTCGGCCAGCTTCTGGCTCAGTTGCACGTACGGGGCATAGGAGATGACGCCCGCGGCGGTATGCATGACCTTGTCGAGCTGCGCCTTGACGGCGGCGACGATCTTCGGGTGACGGTGGCCCAGGTTGAGCACGCCGATACCACCGGCGAAGTCGATCCAGCGGTTGCCGTCCGCATCCCAGATTTCCGCGTTCAGTGCGGTGTCGGCGAACTGCGGCGTGGCGGTGACGGCACCCTTGGCGACGTACTTGTGCTTGAGGACGTCGAGTTGTTCGTTGCTCAGCTGAGAGTGGCTCATGTCAGGCTCCTTTTCTTGTTGCCGGTGGCATGGCGCGGGCCATGCCACCGTTGTCTTGTGCAAGTGGTGAGACGTTGTCGTGAGATCAAAGGCCGCCGATGCAGACGTACTTGAGCTCGGTGAACTCTTCCAGACCGTGGTGCGAGCCTTCGCGACCCAGACCGGATTCCTTGATGCCACCGAAGGGCGCGAGTTCGGTGGAGATCAGGCCTTCATTGACGCCGACCATGCCGTATTCCAGCGCTTCCAGCGTGTGCCAGATGCGGCGGTAATCGTTGGCGTAGAAATACGCAGCCAGCCCGAACGGGGTGTCGTTGGCCATCGCGATGGCTTCCTCGTCCTTGCCAAAGCGGAACACCGGCGCCAGCGGGCCGAAGGTTTCCTCATCCGCGACGACCATGTCGGTGGTGACATCGGCCAGCACGGTCGGCTCGAAGAAGCTGTGGCCGAGAGCGTGCTTCTTGCCGCCGGTGACCAGGCGCGCGCCCTTGTTGACGGCATCATCGACGTGGCTCTGCACCTTGTTGACCGCAGCATCGTTGATCAGCGGGCCGATGGTGTTGCCTTCGACCAGGCCATCACCGACCTGCATGCTCTCGACACGTGCCGCGAGCTTCTCGACGAAGGCGTCGTAGACACCGTCCTGAACGAGGAAGCGGTTGGTGCATACGCAGGTCTGGCCGGCGTTGCGGAACTTGGAGGCGATGGCGCCATCGACGGCTGCATCCAGGTCGGCATCATCGAAGACGATGAAGGGTGCGTTGCCGCCCAGCTCCATCGCGGTCTTCTTGACGGTGGAAGCACACTGCGCCATCAACGTCTTGCCCACCGGGGTGGAGCCGGTGAAGGACACCTTGCGGATGCGCGGGTCGGTGGTCAGCACTTCCCCGATGGCGATCGGCTTCATGGCGGTGACGACACTGATCAGCCCCTTCGGCAGGCCGGCTTCCAGCGCCAGGTCCGCCAATGCCAGTGCGGTCAGCGGCGTGGCTTCGGCCGGCTTGATGACTACCGCACAACCTGCGGCGATCGCCGGGGCGCACTTGCGGGTGATCATCGCCAGCGGGAAGTTCCACGGCGTGATCGCGGCCACCACACCGATCGGCTCGCGCAGCACCATCAGGCGCTTGTCGGCGCCATGGGACGGCAGGGTCTCACCGGCCATGCGCTTGGCTTCTTCGGCGAAGAATTCGATGAAGGAGGCACCATAGGTCACCTCGCCACGCGACTCCGCCATCGGCTTGCCCTGTTCCAGCGTCATCAGCTGGGCGAGGTCTTCACGGTGCGCCAGCACCAGATCGAACCAGCGACGCAGCAGTGCGGAACGCTCCTTCACCGGCACCTTCTTCCAGGCGTTGCCGGCGATCTCGGCCGCGGCGACGGCGTCACGGGTGTCATCGGCGCTGACCTCGGCGACACGCGCCAGCTGCTCGCCGGTGGCCGGATTGGTCACGTTGAAGGTGGTGCCGGTCTCGCGGTGCTCGGTACCGATGAGCGCCGGGACGAAGACGTCGCTGCTGGTTTCCGAGTTGACGTAGCGCTTCAGGAAGTCGCTGATCGGGAGGGCGGAACGGGACATGTGAAGCTCCTCTGGCGTTCTGGCGTGCAGGTCATTCATGGAGTGAGCAGCATGTCGCAAGAGGCGTCAGCTGCTCTCGAGTCGGCTCGAATATGACTGAGTCGAGATGGCTGGGCAGGCGGAACAGACTGCCCAGCGGTGTAGGTATTGCGTGTTTACTGCGCCGTGAAAGCCGGGGCCATGACACGGTCGCTATAGGCTCGGCCGAATTGCTTCAGGGCGATGACATACATCACCAGACCCAGAGCCATCCAGGCGCCGAAGATCAGCCATTCGGTGCCGGTCAGCGCGGAAGGGCTACCCGGCAGATACAGGCAGGCCATGCCGAAGGACAGGAGGATGGCCAGTGTGCCGCAGAGCTTGCCGTGGCGGACGCGGAACGGACGCGGCATATCGGGCTCACGGATACGCAGAATCAGGAACGAGATCGCGACGAACAGATAGGCGATGACGATACCCAGGCCACCCGCATCGACGATCCACACCAGTGCCGGACGACCGAAGAAAGGCGCGATGCAGGACAGCAGACCGATCAGCAGTACCGCATTGGTGGGCGTCTTGTGCTTGGGGTGCAGCTTGCCCAGCCAGGCAGGTAGCATGCCGGCATGTGCCAAGGCATAGATGGCGCGAGAGCCACCGATGTAGAAGGCATTCCAGCTGGTGATGATGCCGGCGATGCCTGCAAGGATCATCAGCTTGCTGGCCCAGGGCGAATTGAACAGGGCGCCCATGGCGTCCGGCACGCTCAGTGAACTTGCCAGCAGGGAGTCATGGTCCAGTGCCATGCTGGTGGCCAGGATGATCAGCGCATACCAGACCACGGCCAGTACCACGGACATCATCAGCACCTTGCCGATGGCGTTGTAGGGCAGATTGATTTCCTCTGCGGCCTGCGGAATGACGTCGAAGCCGACGAACAGGAAAGGCACCAGTACCAGCACCGCGATGATGCCTGCCACCACGCCGCCTTCGGATTGGGTGAACAGCGGTGTCATGTTGGCGACATCACCTTCGAACAAGGCGCCGGTCACGAACAGGACGCCGGCGATCAGAATCACGCCTGTGACGACCTTCTGCAGGAGTGCGGCGGTGGTGATCCCGACATAGTTGATCGCCATCATGGCCAGCGAGCCGCCGACACCGACAGCCACCCAGGTCGCCTTCACATCCCAACCGGCGATGGTCCACATGTGGCCAACGGCATAGTTGGGCGCGAGGTTCTCGATGACCGTGGGCAATGCCACCGCCTCGAAGGACACCACGCTCAGATAGCCGAGAATGATGGTCCAGGTGCACAGGAACGAAGAGAAGTGCCCCATGGCCCGGTAGCTGTAGACATGCTCACCGCCCACCTTGGGCATGGCTGCTGCCAGTTCTGCATAGGTCAGACCGATCAGGACGACGGCGATGCCGCCAATGATGAAAGCGATGATGGCGCCGACGCTGCCGGCATCCTGAATCATGCCGCCGGTGAGGACGATCCAGCCCCAACCGACCATGGCGCCGAAGGCAAGTGCCAGGACGTCGCCACGCGCAAGGACTCTGACTAGCTGTTCTGCAGGGGGAGTACTGTTGTTCATTGGAATACTCAAATCGATCTTGGAATTTGTTATATAGCGAAGCCGTTTCTGCTGATGTCCCGTGCGCTCTTCTCAATTTCAAATCCAAAGCTTGCTGGCATGAACGAGAAGTAATGACAGTCCTGTCGCTGGCTGATGCTTGCTGAAAGGTCGCTCCTGTAAAGGGGGAGCCAAGAGCGATTCAGCAATCATTTCGCTGTGAGCATCAGTCAGTAGGCAACGCCTGAAACACACGCTACCAGCGCCATGCCCGATGGCGAATAGACCAATTTTACGTTTGACTGGACCAATCGGCAGGGGCTGCGGATAATCAAGGCTGAATGGGCGTTGCGCGCCGCCTGTCAGGCGAGTGGCTGGCGGGGGGGGGACGACCTCGGGTAGCTGCGTGACAGCACTACGACAACGGTAACGTCAACGACAACGGGAGACCGGGATGGAACTGGCCGCGCTTGAGCCGCTGATCGAATGTTATCGCCGCCAGTCCGAGACGCTGGGCAAGCAGGTGCGGCTGGAGCAGGCGTTGCTCGAGGTGATTCGTGAGCAATGGCCGCTGGGCGCGCGGCTGCCGCCGCATCGCAAGCTGTGCGAGGCGCTGGGGGTGGCGCGCAATACGCTGGCCTTGGCGATCAAGTCGCTGATCGAGGAAGGCTATCTGCACACCGGCCAGGGGCAGGGCACCTGGACGCGTCGCCCGCATGCGCGCAGGACAAGCGCGGGGTCGGGGGAGTTCGGGGCGGCGGAGTTAGGGCCGGGTGAATCAGGGGCGGGCGCGACGGGGGCAGCACCGGCACCGCTGCCGTTGTCGGCGCGGGCCCGCAAGGTGCTGGGCGGGCAAGGGGCGAGTTTGATCCAGAGTGGCGCCTTCGTGCCGGGCATTCCGGACATCGCGCGCTTTCCGATGCGCAAGTGGCGTCAGCTATATGCCAGCGTGACGGTGCCGCACAACGCGCTGCTGCTGTCCTACTCCAGCGGCGGCTATGGTCCACTCAAGCGTGAGATCCGCGATTTTCTGCGTCGTTGGCGCAATATCGATTGTGATACCCAGCAGATCATCATCACCGAGGGCACCCACCACGGCATCGAGCTGTGCGCGCTGGCGCTGGCGGATGCCGGGCAGCGGGTGGTGATGGAGTCGCCCTGTTATTGGGGCGCGCGCAATGTCTTTCTGGCCGCAGGCCTTGAGACCCGGCAGATCCCCTGGCGGCCGGTGAGCGATGCGACGAGTGATACGACAAGTGAGGCAGGACACGATCTCACCTCGCTTGGCGAGGGGCCGGTACAGATCGCCTATTTCACCGGCTCGCATCACTATCCGCTGAGTGTGCCCACCTCGCGGCGTGACAAGCAGAGACTGTGCGAGGCCTGTCAGCCCGCCTATATCCTCGAGGATGATTACGAGTTCAGCGGTGATGATCACGGTGAGCTGCTGTTTGATCCCGATTCCGGCAATCGCCTGCTGGTGGGGTCGTTCTCCAAGCTGATGTTTCCCGGGCTGCGGCTGGGCTATCTGGTGGTGCCGCGCGCGCTGGCCGGGCCGATGAACCGCCTGCGCAGCGAGGTGTTCCGCGAGGGGCGCATGCTGGATCAGGCGGTGCTGGCGCAGTTCATCGCCGATGGCGATCTGGACGCCTGGTATCAGCGCATCCAGCGCGATTATCTCGGCCGGCAGCAGGTGGTGCATGACCAGTTGTGTCAGGTGAAGGGCGTGATCAGCGTCTCGCCGCCGTCGCGCGGCATCAGCCTGTGCGTGCAGTTCGCCCCCGAGATCGATGACCAGCGCGTCGCGCAGCTGATGGTCAAGGAGCATCTGATCGTGCGGCCACTGAGCATGGTCTGCAGCAGCGAGGATTCACGACGTGGGCTGGTACTGGGGGTCGGCATGCTGGCGGGCGAGAGTCTGGTCAGTGAGGTGGCGCGCCTGAGACGCACGCTGGAGAGCATTCTGAGCATGCGGGATATTCGCCGCCACAACTGAAAACGCCTCCGCCGGCAGGGCGAAGGCGTGGTATCGACGCTGATTGCGTGGGTTATTTTGCCTGCTGCATGCGCTCGGTCAGCTTGCGGAATTCCTCGCGCATGGCGCTGTTCTCGAAGCTGGTGGCAACCGGTACTTGCAGGCCGGCGAGGGTGTCGAAGGTCTTGACGCCCTGGCGGATCAGGTCGGCGACGTGGGCGCTGAGCTTGACGGTGCGATAGGTATTGGTCGCCACCGCAAGCTCGCGCTGGCTCTTGGTCAGAGAGGTCGTGACGCGGTCGCGCTGCTCGGTCACCAGCGAGCGATACAGGTTGATCGTCTTGAGCGTCAGCGCATTGGCGCGGATGTTGTTCTCCAGACTCTCGCGTGATCCGCCTTGCTTGATCAGCGTACGGGCTTCGCGCGTGGTGGCCTCGGCTTCGTCGGCGAAGCCTTGAAGTTGCGGCAATACCTCATCATTCACGCGCGTGATGAAGTCCTGCTGCATGGTCACGATCATGCGGTGAAGCATGACGACCATGCCGTAATAGCGGCGCGCGTAGTCGAGGTTCTCGCCGCTGTCGCGGGTCAGCTCGGCGAGCTGCTGGGCCACCGACTTGATGCTGGCGAACACGACACTCATGGTCAGCACATCATCGCCGACCACCGAGGACAGCCACACCTGGACCTGGTCCGGCGTCAGGGTGATGCCGATCTCCTCGAGTCGCGCGGCCAGCTTGCCTTCCAGCGTGGTCAGCTCGCCTTGATAGGCGGCGATGTTCTTCTCATGCGCGGCGATCAGCAGATCATAATCGCCGCGCGTGCTGGCGGTGAATTCGCGCAGGGTATCGGTGGGCGTGAGGCGCGTCAGCGTCGAGACATCAGTGTCCGGCGCGAGGATGCGCTTTTCCTTCAACTCGGAAATCTCGCCGCGCGATTCGCGAATCTTGTCCTCGACCTGGCGATAGGTGCTGCGCAGTGTCGAGAGTTGTGGCACGTCGAGGGCCTGCATGGCTTCCTCGATCATCTCGTCCATATCGCTGCGCGCAGACGCTTGATCGCGGCTGATCCAGGCCTCTTCCGGCAAGGTATCCATTTCATCGAAATAGCTGACCGCCTTCTTCAGGGTGGCGAAGGCTTCCGGCTGGTCAAAGCGCATATCATCGTCTGACTGTGCTGTAGTGGGTACGAGAATCGCCAGAGATAAAGTGAGAGTTACCAGCATTCGCCATGTTGAGGTGGCGGGGCGAATGCGAGTGTCTTGCGGTGTGCCATGTGTCATTAAATAAACTCGGGTCAGCGTGAAGCACGGCAGCGCAGAGTAGCAAAATCGCTGACAGGCGTCTCCGAGTTCGCGTCGCGCAAGGCGTGCTCAGTGAGGCTCGTAGGCCTCGGGCTTGCCGGTGGCGGGATCGATGCGATCCAGCGACGGGCCTTGATAGCGGTCGGTGATCAGGGCCACCACGGCGTCACCGTATTGCGCGAACCAGAAATCGCCCATGGCCTTCAAGTGCTTGATGTTGGTGGTACTGATGTCATCCATCGCGTCATCAGGTGCCTTGAGCATGCCGGGCTGTGGGCGCATCTCGGCATTGACGCGGATATAGCTGCCCGGCGGCGAGATGGTGATGGCCTGATAGCCGACCACCTTCTCATCGGAGAGCACGTCGATCAGGCTGCCTTCCAGCACCCACTGCACTGCGCCCCAGTGCTGGGAATCCGGGCCATTGATCTTGCGCGTGCGTGTTCCGGTGCCGATCGACAACACGCGACGCGGCTCATGCGGCCACAGACGACAGGCTTCGGCGATGGCGCACATGGTGGGGTTGTTGGCGATGACGCCGCCATCGATCAGCCAGGTCTGCTCGTTGTCTGGCCCCAGCTTCATGTCACGGGTCGGGAAGTAGGTGGGCGCCGCGCTGGAGGCGTCCGCGACCTGCCAGGCCAGCAGCTTGTGATGCTCGCGCTTGCTCGACTTCAAGACATGCGGGCGGCGTCTCTCGATCCCGTAGGTGACGACAAGCACCTGCTTGCCAGCGGGGACATCCCTGAGCTTGGCCTGGCCGAGGTGCTTCTTGAGCATCGTGCTCTTGCCCTTGGCCTCGTACTTGGGCGCATTGATGCCATCGAGTTCGAACCAGCCGCGGTTGTCGGCGAAGATCTGTTTGGCGCTGGTCGCGCTGTAGAGCCCGCTTATGTCCTCGAGGCTCATGTTGGTGGTGGCCAGCGCCAGCGCGATCAGACTGCCGGTACTGGTGCCCGCATAGAAATCGACCCGCTCACGCAGGCTGGTCTGGTGGTCATTTCTGAGTGTCGCGTCGACACGCATCAGAAACTGCGCGGTGGCCGCCCCGCGTATGCCGCCGCCATCCAGTGAAAGAATCAGCTTGGACATGCTTGCCTCCTGCAGAGCGGGTAACGCTCAGTCCTGTCCACGGCAACGCCTGTGGCTGCTACCAGAATAGAGAGGCCACTGGCTTTCAGCCGACTGAAATGACTGATACGGACAAACAGCAGGGCCTGATACTGGCAGGGAGAGCAGAGGTGACAGGCCAGCGAGGCACTGAAGACGAGACAAAGGGGGAAGGCGGAAAGAGGAGAGAAAAGAGGAGACCAGAAGAGGAGAGAAGAGAGGCGTGGCGAGGAAAGCCGCGATTACCTCCCATGCAGCGGACTGATCGCTCATTGCATGGGAGGCTAGCCGTTGGCGGCCGGAGTCAGTGCTAGAGGGTGTAGTCGACGCCGACCCACAGGCGGCGACCATCTTCCACGTAGCCGAAATCGTCGTAGCGCACGCGTTTGTCGAACAGGTTGTAGAGGCCGGCGCTAAGTGTCAGCTGAGTGGTGGCATCGAAGCTGACGCCGGTATCGACGATCGTGTAGGACGGCGCGATAACGGTACGACTGGTGACACCGGTGGCGGGCTGAGTCTCTTCGCCACGCCAGTCGACTCGTGTCCAGTGATTGAGGCGATGGTTGAGCTGCCAGTCCAGCTGAGCCGTGGCCTGGTGGCGGGGAATCTGGGTCAGCGGTTGGCCCTTGTTCTCGCCACTGGTCTGCTCGGAATCGGTATAGGTGTAGCTGAGTGCCAGCGCGAGGTCGTGACGCAGCTCCTGATTGAGACTCAGCTCGACGCCCTGGGTGACGGCACTGTCGACGTTGTTGTACCAGCGCGCATCATCCGCGCCGCCGGCGCAGGCGCCATCCGGGCACAGTTCGGTGACGATCTTGTTATCGAAGTCGCTGCGGAACAGGGTCACGCCCGCCTGGGTGCCTCTGGCATTGTCATACAGCAGGCCGATCTCGCGGCTGAGAGAGGTCTCGGCTTCCAGATCCGGATTGCCGTAGATATCGCCGCCGCGACTGTCCTGTACCCAGTTGTCGGCGACCTGACGCAGGCTTGGCGCCTTGTAACCGGTCGCCACGCCCGTCTTGAGCGTCCAGCTGTCGGCCAGTTGATAGACGCTGTAAAGACGCGGTGACAGGTGGCTGCCGTAGTTCTCGTCTTCATCCAGACGCACGCCGCCGGTCAGCGCCCAGTCGTCGGTCAGCAGCCATTCGTCCTCGGCGAACAGTGACCAGCGGCTGTTGCGGATCTCGTTGATCTCGCTCAGAGCGTTGGTGTCGTTGTCCTCGAGGTGCTCCTCCTCGAAGCTCACGCCCAGGGTGGTCAGGTGATCGCCCAGCGGAATCAGCACGTTGCTGCTCGCCTTGGTATTGCTCAGCGTGATGTCACGGCTATCGTTGCGTGACGTCTCGTACTGGACGTAGGAATTGGTGCTGGCGCTGGCCCAGTCACCCTGATGGCTCAGGCTGAAGCGGCGAGTATCCCAATCACGATCACTGTCCTGGCCCTGACTGCGGTCTTCCTCGGTCTGGCGATTCTGGTCATGGTAGGCGAATTCGGCCTCGATGCGCTGGTTGTCGTCCGGCGTGAGGCTGAGCTTGGTGTCGAGGTCCTGACGCTTGCGCTGTGGGTAGCCGCGGGTGATGTCATCTTCCTGGCGCGTGGTCTGTCCGGCGCTGACGCTCAGGCCCAGCAACCCATCGATGAGCGGGCCCGAGGTGCGAATGCGGCTCTGGCGTTCATGTCCCGACACGCTGTGCTGGGGGATGAAGGTGTCATAGTGCAGATTGGTGACCCATTCCTCCTGCGTCTTGCGGGTGATGATATTGATGACCCCGCCGATGGCATCGGAGCCATAACGCGTCGACATCGGGCCACGTACTACCTCGATACGCTCGATCGCTTCCAGTGGCGGCAGCCAATCCTGCTCGAAGCCACCACTGCCACTCGGTCGCGTATCACGGCTGTCGATCGGGCGGCCATCCACTAGGATCAGCGTGTATTCACCGGGCATGCCGCGAATGCTGATGTCCTTGGAGTATCCGCCGCTGGATACCGTCACGCCGGGCAAGCCGCGCAGCGCATCGGTGAGGTCGCTGTAATGACGGCCTTCAAGGCTCTCGCGCGTGATCACGCTCATCGAGGCCGGGGCGTCCTTGACCATCTGATCGTGACCGGACGCGGTGACGACGATGTCTTCCAGCTGGTCGGAGGCATGGCTCGGGAGTACCACCAGAGAGGGGAGCGCCGCCAGGGCCAACAAGACGGCTGAGCGTGAGGCCATGGGGCGGTGAGGTGCAGGAGGGTGCGCTGGCATCGATTGAAGTTCCCGAGATTATCGTTATGTGTGTGCATCATTCGTGCACTTTTTGAATGATAATGCTTTGCATTGGCGCAGCGCAACGCACTGTTGCGAAAATGTGACGTTGGTGACAATCTTCGACGCTGAATCCATTCATCTTGGTGAGATAGGGCTATCTATGGGGAATTCTCGGCTAGTAACGGCAGGACTGTTGGCAGGGGTGATCGGCCTGCCGCTGTCAGGTTTCGCCTTGGCCAGCGCGGCATCGCAGCCAGCTGATGCTCCTGCTGCGGCGATGTCGCCGCTTGCGACCCAGCTTGCGCAACGGGGGTTGGCGGCGGGTGAGGGGTATCCCGGCCTTCACAGCCTGTGTAGCCTCGAGGCACCCCTGGTGGACGCGGGCAAGCGCCACCGACACTCCGAGGATGAAACTGCCAAGCCCAGACCCAGATCGAAGCCCTCCGCTGACAAGCGCAAGTCGCTGGGGCCGCACAGGGTATTCGACAATCTCTACTTCGTCGGCAATGGCCAGGTGTCGAGCTGGGCCTTGACCACCTCCGAGGGCATCATTCTCATCGATGCGATGAACACTCCGAATCAGGCCGAGACCATCATCGCGCCAGGCATGCGCGAGCTGGGTCTGGACCCTGCCGATATTCGCTATCTGGTGATTACCCATGGCCATGGCGACCATTACGGCGGCCAGTCCTGGATCGTGGAGCAGTATGCGCCCGAGGTGATCATGACCCAGATCGATTGGGACATGCTGGATGACCCCGAGCAGCGCATCGACAACCCGCGCTGGGGAGAGCCGCCAGAGCGGGACCATCAGGTCATCGACGATGAGAGGCTGACGCTGGGTGACACCACGCTCGGCATGTACATCACGCCCGGCCATACCCCCGGCACGCTGTCGCTGGTGTTCCCGGTCAAGGATGGCGATGAAGTGCATCACGCCGTGTTGTGGGGCGGCACTGGCTTCAACTTCGGGCCGGATGAGGCCAGACTGCGTGGCTATTCTGCCTCGGCGTCACGCATGCATCAGATCGCGCAGCAAGCCGGCGTAGACGTCTTCCTGTCCAATCACCCCAAGCGTGACGGCACGCCCGGACGAATCGCGGACCTTGAGACTCGCAAGCCAAGCGAAGCGCATCCCTTCGTGACCGGAGGCCAGGCGTTGGGCGCGCTGGATCTGCTCAGTGATTGCACGCTGGCCCAGGCCGAGCGCCTGCGCGGCGCACGCTGAGTCATCCTGCGGACATAGCCCGCGACACACGAAACAGGCCGCCCAAGATGGGGCGGCCTGTTTCGTGTTGAGCATGTCACATCACACCCGGCTTGCTCAGGTGTGTGCTGAAGGTCTGCGATCAGGTGTTGAGCACGACGCCGCCATTGAGGTGAATCGTCTGGCCTGTCATGTAGCTTGAGTCTTCGCTGGCCAGATAGACGTAGGCCGGGCCCATTTCGCTTGGCTGGCCGGGGCGTTCCATCGGCACCTGCTGGCCGAAGTTGGCGACCTTCTCATCCTCGAAGCTGGCGGGGATCAAGGGAGTCCACACCGGGCCGGGCGCGACGGCATTGACGCGAATGCCGCGGTCCATCAGCGTGCCGGACAGTGAACGTACCAGCCCCTGGATGGCGCCCTTGGTGGCGCTGTAATCGATCAGGCTGTCATTGCCCTTGAAGGCGTTGACGGATGAGGTGGCGATGATGGAATCGCCTTTGGAGAGGTGCGGCACGGCGGCCTTGATCATGTAGAAGTGACTGAACAGATTGGTCTTGAAGGTGAGCTCGATCTGCTCGTCATCGATCTCGGTCACGTCATCCCAGTCGTACTGCTCAGCGGCATTGTTGACCAGAATATTCAGCTGTCCGAATTCCTCCATCGCGCCCTCGACGACCTTGCGGCAGAAGGCCGGGTCGCCGATATCCCCTGCGATGCGGCGTCCGCGTCTGCCTTCGGCTTCGATCAGACGGATGGTCTCCTGGGCATCGACTTCTTCACTGCCCAAGTGCGTGATCAGACAATCGGCACCCTCGCGTGCGAAGTGCACGGCGGCGGCGCGACCGATACCGCTGTCACCACCGGTGATGACTGCCACCTTGCCCAGCAGTTTGCCGCTGCCGCGATAGCTCTCGCGGATATATTCGGGCTTGGGGTCCATGCGATGTTCATCGCCCGGTTGATGGTTCTGATGCTGTGGGGGCTGTTGCTGAGTCATGCCGTCACCTCCGGTTCGTTGATCGTGAATGCGCTGCTGCGCGTTCAGACGCTGAACGTCTTCCCACAGATCTGTGGACGATCTTTGCGGATTAAACCCCCTTGATCATGATTTTCTTGTTTAGCGATATAAAAACGCCCAGCCCCGTGTGAACGGAGCTGGGCGTCAGAATGTCTCGTCATCGGCAAGCCTGACGGTTGTCAGGAGGCGATATCCTCATGCTTGTCATGCATGGTGGCTGGTGTGCTGGCGCCCGCTGCGCTGGACTGGGTAAAAGGAATACGCGGCTCGCTTTCCTCGGTCTGTTCTATTCCGTGCAGGCTCGGCAGATTGGCAGGATCATGCCCGGGGCCGGTTTCGAGGCTGGGCAGTGCCTTGCGAATGATGCTGGCGCACAGGGCCCGGTGTGCATGCAATGTCAGACCTTCCCGTTCGAGGAATTGCAGCAACCGAGTGGCCGAGACTAACGCCACGATGGGGTGGAGATCGCGAAAGTGTTCCTCGACCTGGCTGGAACTGACCGACGCGAGTCGCTCCGGATGGGTATGCGGCATCGAAATATCCTCTTTTCGGGTTCCGATGAGTCGGAATCTTGAGTGTTACTTCAAGTGTCACTCTGCCTCGCCGACGGTGGGGCTTGCCCATCTTCCGGCGTGACCCCTGCGCTTTCCTTGGCGCATCGGTCATTGGTCTAAAGGTGACAGCTCGTACTGAGAGTGTTCGTGCTGAGAGTGTTTGGTTTACGACGGTGTTGCGTTCTTCAAATGCTAGTATTAGAGAATTCGCGAATATCTTCCAGCCTTGATGCGCGCATGCTCTCATTTTTATCGTGATTTCACGAAACTTCATGCCTTCGCGTAGGCGAATACCTGCCACGGGGTTCTGACTGTTAGAATAACGCTCCCCCATGTCGTACAGATGTCCGTCATGTTGAATATAGTCAGGATGGCCACCAAGCCACCTGACAGATGATCATTTTTCCTTCTATGGATGTGCCATGAAACGCTTTGTGCTGCTCGATACCGCGCCTATCCCCGGCACGACGGATTCGTTGTGTCTGTTCGAGTATGGCGAGGACTTCGTCATCAAGATCGAGAGCGGCAAGGGCGGGCAGCTGATGAATACCCGCATGCATGGCTCGGAAGATGCGCTGGCTGAGATTCCTGCCGGTCTGCTCAAGAGTCGCGGCACGCCGGCGACGCCGCAGCGCGTATTGATCGGCGGCTTGGGGATGGGCTTCACCCTGGCCGCCGCACTCAAGCACTTCAAGGCAGATGCCGAGGTGGTCGTCGCCGAGCTGGTGCCGGGAGTGGTGGCCTGGAATGACGGCCCGCTGGGGGCCAAGGCGGGTTATCCAATTCGGGATCCGCGCACGACAGTCGAGAATCGCGATGTGGCCGAGGTGCTGCGTGAAGCGCCCGGTGGCTTCGATGCCATCATGCTGGATGTGGACAATGGCCCGGAAGGCCTGACCGCGGATGACAACGACTGGCTCTACAGTGCAGAGGGGCTGGCGGTGTGTGCCAAGGCGTTGCGCCCGGCCGGCATTCTGGCGGTGTGGTCGGCCACGGCCGATGCGCGCTTCTCGCAGCGCCTGTCGCGGGCCGGTTTCAAGGCCGAGGCACGTCAGGTCTACGCGCATGGTAGCTCGGGGGCCAAGCACACCATCTGGATCGCGCGTTACGTCGGGCGTGCGGAGAAGTCTGATGACAAGACGAAGGCCGGAAAAGGCAATGGCAAGCGCTCAGGCAGCCCGACCAGAAAGCCGGCATCCAAGGGTGCCGCACGCCAGCCGCGTCGCAAGTAAGCTGAGTGTCTCGTTGCTGATGACGTGATGGATGACTCTTCGCCTCACTCGCTATGACACACGCTGTGAGAGACAGCAGCGCCTTCACCGCAGGATGAACGCATGACAAAACGGGCTGGCCACATGATGTGGTCAGCCCGTTTTCGTGTGCTTCATCTGCGCTTATCGATAGCGTTCAGCCTGTCACAACGCCAAGCGCTTTCGATTAGGCCCGATGCTGGATTCTGGCTCAGGCCGCTTCGCGTGCCTTCATGTCCTGGTGATACTCCTCGGCCAGGCGCTTCTTGGTGGCGTCATCGAAGACGCGGCCTGCCAGCTGGAAGACTTCCTGCTCTTCCTCATCCAGGTGGTGGGTCACCAGGTGCTCGAGCTGCTTGGCTGTGGCCAGCCAGCCCGGCGAGCTGTAGTCGGTCGCCTCGAGCTTCTCGACCAGCTCATCGATCTCATGGTGCTCGGCGACACTGTGACGCGCCTTCTCCTGCGTCATGTCGTGCTCCATCATCGGCATGTAGAGCGCACGCTCCTCAGCACCGGCGTGATTGGTGAGCGATTCCTTGAGGCGCTTGAACAGGTCATCGCGCGGCTCGCTGTCACCTTCGGTCTGCAGCAGCATGTCCAGCAGGCGGCGTTGTTCGTCGTGGGTCTCGCGCAGGGCTTCAAATACGGTCATGTTCCAGCTCCTCATCATGTCTGGCGTGTTGAGTGGCGGGTCTGCTTGTGTGCGGTCTTGCTCAAGTGCGGGCTTGCTTGTGTCAGGTGTGTACAACTCTGGTGGCGGATCGGCGGAAGTTCAAGTGCGCAACGCCGATCGGCCTTGAAAAAGCCTTGGCGCGAGGCAAGGAAACAAGGGTGACCCTTGAATTCTTTGCTCGGTGGCGTGCCCGCAACGGTGTCTGATCGATGCCAGCTGCCGGCCGCCACCGTCAGGAGCCCCGACATGTCCCAAGACCAGACCACGCCAGTCGATTCCTTCAGCCCCAAGGGGTCTCACGCACCGGCGTTATCGGCGTCGCTGTCCGGCAGTCAGCTGGACCGTCCACCGGGCGGTGGCTGGCCGTCGATTAAGGCGGTCGAGAAGTTCATCTGGCAGGAGCATTTGCCCATCGAAGGCCATCGCAGCCTGATGAAGATGAACAAGCCCGATGGCTTCTATTGCCCGAGCTGCGCCTGGCCGAATGGCGACAAGCCCAAGGGTGCCAACTTCTGCGAAAACGGTGCCAAGGCGCTGGCGTGGGAGGCGACACGTGAACGTGTCAGTGATGAGCTGTTCGCCAACAACACGCTCAGCGAGCTGCGCGAGTGGTCGGATCACCATCTGGAGAAGGAAGGGCGCTTGACGCGACCCCTGCGCTATAACGCCCAGACGGACCGCTACGAGATCACCAGCTGGGAAGCGGCCTACGCTGAGATCGGCCAGCGCCTCAAGCGCTATGAGGACCCGAACCAGGTCGAGTTCTATACCTCGGGGCGCACCTCCAACGAAGCGGCGTTCCTGTTTTCCCTGTTCGGGCGCATGTACGGCACCAACAACTTCCCGGACTGCTCGAACATGTGCCACGAGACCACCTCGCGGGCGCTGCCGGAGTCCATCGGCATCGGCAAGGCGACGGTCAATCTCGAGGACTTCAAGCAGGCCGATGCCATCTTCATCTTCGGCCAGAACAGCGGCACCAACAGCCCGCGCATGATGGGGGATCTCCACGAGGCGCGTGGCCGCGGGGCCGAGGTGGTCAGCTTCAACCCCCTGCGTGAGCGGGCACTGGTCAGCTTTGCCGACCCGCAGTCACCCAAGGACATGTTGAGCGGCAAGGGTGTCGAGATCAGCAGTCAGTATCATCAGCTGCGCATTGGCGGGGACCTCGCCGCCGTGCAGGCGATGTGCAAGTACGTGATCGAGGCCGACGATGCGCTGCGCGAGCGCAATCCGCATGCGGTGGGCTATCTGGATCACGACTTCATCGCCCAGCACACCCACGGTTTTGATGCCTTCGCCGAGCATTGCCGCAAGCTAGAGTGGCAGGATCTGGTCGCCATGTCCGGCCTGTCACGTGAATCGCTGGAACAGGCGGGGCAGACCTATCTGGAGGCCGAGCGCGTGATCTGCTGCTGGGGCATGGGCATCACCCAGCATGCGCGCGGCGGCGACACCATCCAGCAGATCATCAATCTGTTGCTGCTGCGCGGCAATATCGGCAAGCCCGGCGCGGGGGCCTGCCCGATACGCGGCCATTCCAATGTGCAGGGCGACCGCACCGTCGGCATTGAGAATCTGCCCAATGACGCGATGCTGGATGCCTTCGATCGGGTCTTCGATATCAAGTGCCCGCGCGAGAACGGCCATGATGTCGCCGAATGCTGCGAGGCGATTCTACGCGGCGAGGTACGCGCCTTCATCGGCATGGGCGGCAACTTCTTCCGCGCGATTCCTGATCAGAAGCGCGTGGTCGAGAAGGTTCACGAGATGGACATGACGGTGCATATCGCCACCAAGCTCAACCGCAGTCACCTGCACCCTGGCAAGCATGGATGGGTGCTGCCCACGATTGGCCATAGCGAGCGTGACCTGCAGGCCGGCGCCGATGGCAAGGGCGCGGAGCAGGTCTCCAGTGCCGAGGACGGCATGTGCAACGTGGCACCGTCGCGTGGCGTGATGGCGCCGGCGGACCCAAGCCTGCACTCCGAGATCGCCATCACCTGCCAGCTGGCCAAGGCGACGTTGCCGCCGCATCCCACCTTGGATTGGGATTGGCTGCAGGCGGATTACGCGCGGATTCGTGATCGCATCGAAGAGGTCTTCCCGCAGATCTTCCCTGACTACAACGCGCGCCTGGCTCAGGGCGGCTTCCATATTCGCATCGCCCCGCGCGAGCGTATCTGGCATACCGACTCGGGGCGTGCCAACTTCCTGTTCCCCCAGGGGCTGGGCACGGATGAGGAGGGGCTCGACAAGGTCACCCATGAGACCCTGGACATGGATAGCACCTTCCTGCTCATCACCATGCGCGGCCATGATCAGTTCAATACCACTGTCTATTCAAATGACGACCGCTATCGTGACGTCTATGGCACGCGGATGGTGGTGATGATCAGCCCGCAGGATCTCGAGACGCTGGGCCTGAGCGAGGGTCAGCGCGTGACGCTGGAAACGGTCAGCGAAGACGGCGTCGAGCGCAGCATGGCGGGCTTCAAGCTCAAGGAATACGACATCCCGACCGGCTGTCTGGCAGCGTACTACCCGGAAACCAATGACCTGATTCCGCTGGATCACCGTGATGCGCGCAGCAACACGCCCGCCTCGAAATCGGTGCCGGTCCGGTTGCGCCTGATGGACAGCGAAGAGGTCAATGCCAGCGAAGGGGTGCTGGCGAGCAGCTGAAGGGCTTCAGCATGAACCACTAAACAAGGAAAGGCTGAAAAATTTGCATCCTGTATTCGGCGTCAGGTTTTGATGTCAGTGAGGGAGGGCGAGAGCCACGCCACGCGCTGCACTGAAAGAGTGCGCCGCGTGGCGTTCTGGTGTCTGGCGGTCAAGATGATGCCAACGTCGGCGTACCTGAGGGGGTCGTAGGTACTGCGCCGGACTTGTCGCATAATCATTTCTGGAGGCTGTCTTGCGCCTAACCGCGCCTGTAGCCAGGCCAGAACCTGACGGCTGTGTCAGCTTCATGGCACGGGCGGCGAGCTGGCATCTTGCACGGTTTGAGGATGGGTGGCGTGAATCTTGCGTGGTGATAGGGTAGCGACCGCCGCTCTACCCGCCACCTTGCCCGCAGGGGGCGGTGGCCGGCGTTCAGGCAGGCTGACACCACCACAAGGCTCGACGACTCACGACCGAGCTCCAGGAAGGCACTCATGGCAGAACACTCCTCACCTCATTCCGCAGACCATGCAACGATGGCAGGCGAATCCGGCAATGATTATCCCTTGAGCGAAGTGCCTGCCTCGGCACGACGGGGGCTGCTCTCCACCTCGATGGTGCTGCTCGGCTTCACCTTCTTTACCGCCACCATGTGGGCGGGTGGGTCATTGGGTGCCGCGTTCGCGCTCAATGAACTGCTGTGGATCATCGTGATCGGCAATCTGCTGCTCGGCGGTTACGCTGCCGCCCTGGCCTATATCGCCTGCAAGAGCGGTCTGAATTCGGTGCTGATGGGCCGGCTGTGCTTTGGCGAGAAGGGCAGCCGCCTGTCTGACTTCGTGCTCGGGTTCACCCAGATCGGCTGGTACGCCTGGGGCACCGCGACCATTGCCATCGTGCTGGTCAAGACGCTCGGCTTGCCGGAGTGGCTGACCACACCGCTGATGGTCATCTTCGGTTTCGCCTTCTGTCTGACGGCGATGATCGGTTATCGCGGGCTGGACATGCTCTCGCGCATCGCTGTGCCGGCCATGTTGCTGTTCATCCTGTTCAGTCTCTACACCGGCATGATCGATGTCGGCGGTGTCGCAGGCCTTGCGGCACTGACGCCGACGGATTCCATGAGCTGGACGGCCGCCATCACCGCGGTGATCGGCACCTTCATCAGTGGCGGCACCCAGGCGACCAACTGGAGCCGCTTCGCGCGTTCGCCGAAAATCGCCGTCATCGCCACCCTGGCGGCCTTCTTCGTCGGCAATGGCCTGATGGTGCTCACCGGCGCGCTCGGCGCGATGATTTACCAGCAGGCCGATATCGTCGACGTGATGATCGCCCAGGGGCTGGTCAGCCTCGCCGTCCTGATGCTGTTCCTCAATATCTGGACCACCCAGGACAACACCATCTACAACTTCGCGATCGCCGGCTGCAATCTGCTGCGTACCCCGCATCGTCAGCGTGTCACCTTGGGCGGCGCGGCCATCGGCACCGTGTTGGCGGTACTCGGCATGTATGAGTGGCTGATTCCGTTCCTGATTTTGCTCGGCACCTTCATCCCGCCGATCGGCGGCGTGATCATGGCCAACTTCTGGCTCGGTCACAAAGGGCAGTATCCGCGCCTCGCCGAGATGCCCAAGATCGATTACCACTGGCCGGGCCTCGCCGCCTACGCCATCGCCTGCCTGTGCGCCTGGAGCTCACCCTTCATGCCGCCCGTTGTGGGTGTTGTGGTCGCCTTCGTCGTCTATGGCGGGCTGATCAAGCTTGCCAAGGTCGAACTGGCCAACAAGACGGCGGCCTGAGTGGCTGAGCTTCTGATGTGAAGGGCAGAGAAATATGAAACGCCCAACGAGTCCTGGACTCGTTGGGCGTTTTTCATGGGGGAAGAAGCGTCTAGGGAGAGCTACTTCAGGGTAGAGCCACTTGATGCACAACATGGTTGTGCATAGAATGAGGGGAAAAAGGTGCTGCCATGGCGGTGGAATTCAGGGATGTGTGGCTCGAGAGCTTCTATGAGCATGATGTTGGCCACCGCAAGATACCTGCGGTGATCTCCAGTTCGCTCTATTGCAAGTTGCAGATTCTCGATGCCGCAAGTCAGGAGTCTGATCTGAGGATTCCACCGGGCAATCGGTTCGAGCATCTGCAGGGCAATCTCGCAGGTTATTGCTCGATTCGTGTCAACAAGCAGTATCGACTCATCTTTCGATGGGAGGCAGGGATTGCCCATCAAACATATCTAGACCCGCATGCTTACAAGGGCTAGAGGAGGTAGCAGTGATGAGAAATACCCAGCGGCGCCCACTGACGGTAGGAGAGATGTTGACGGCAGAGTTTCTGGAGCCGATGAACATCGACATTCGCACCTTGGCCGAGGCGATGGGAGTGCACAGAAATACCCTGAGCCGTATCGTGCATGACAAGGGGACCTTGACGGCCCCGATGGCCATCAAGCTGGCGGCTGCACTAGGCAATACGCCGGAGTTCTGGCTCAACATCCAGCATGCCGTGGAGCTTTGGGATGTGCGTCATCGTGCCTACGCGCAGGATGCCAAGGGCGTACGTCGGATAACGCCGCAAGCTGATGCCGCCGAGCTTGCCTCGCACTGACGTCGCGCGCTCTTCACGGCGAGTGATTGAAATGGCGTGAGCCCGAGAGCTTATGCCCAGCAATGCAAAGCCCCAGCCTGAAACTCAGCCTGGGGCTTTGTGTTTTTTGTATCCGGGGCCATCTCGTCGTGCCGCTCGCGTTGATCAGGCGGTTGCTGGCTTCACCTGAATCACCAGGCAGACGGCGATCAGCGCCATGCCGAGCCAGCCGAGCGGAGCGATATGTTCCCCGACGATGGTGACGGCGAGCAGCGCGGCGACCAGCGGTTCGAACAGGGTGAGCAGGGTGGCCTTGCTGGCGGCGACGGTCTTCAGGCCGTAGCCGAAGGCGATATAGCCGAGGAACATCGGCACCAATGCCATGTAGAGCGCGACCGATGTGTTGCCGGGGGTGGCGAACAGGCGCGGGTCGGCCACCAGCATGCTGAGGCCCAGGCCTGCGATCAGCGCGATACCGGCGACGCCGAACAGGCTGCCCATGGCAGCGCGGGCGTGGGTGCCGTGGTCCATCATGAGCCGGGCGATCAGCGAATAGGCGGCGTAGGTCGTGCCGGCGATGATGCCCAGTACGATACCACCCAGACGTTGCCAGTCAGCATCAGGCACGCCCCCTGACCCTGTCGCCATCGGGTCGTCGCCGGCCCTGACGGCGGCAATGTCTCCGCCATGAGTGTCCGTTTCGCCCATCGCCATCATCACCACACCGGCAATGCCCAGCGCGAGGCTGAGATACCAGCTCAGCGTGAGTCGGTGGTGGCCGAACAGGCGCTCCAGAATCGCCGCGGCCAGTGGCGCCGTGGCGATGGTAATCACCGTGCCGATGGCGACGCCGGCCAGATGCATCGAGGAGTAGAAGGCCAGCGGATAGATGACGACACACATGGCGCCGAGCAATACCCAGCGCTTCTGTGCCATCAACAGGCCCAGGCAGCCCATGATGTTGGGCCGTGCGATCACTGCCTGAAGCAGGCCGCCGACGCCCATGGCGAAGGCGCCGGTCGCCAGCGGACTGACATCCTGATTGAAGTGGGCCGCCGTGCCGGTGGTGCCCCACAGCAGCGCGGCAAACAGGACGGCCAGGCTCCCCATGTCGGTCGACCTTGAAGAGGCAGCGATATCGGAGCGTGTGGTTGTCATGGTGATGTCCTTGCGTGTCTTGCCAATCCCGTGGCCGTTTTCAGTCGCAGCATAAGCGCTGGCGAAAGTGTGCTGAAACCACTTTCGGGCAAGTGAGTTGCCGCGCCAGCTGGCTGCCGCTCAGGGCGCGTACTCTAACTTGCCAACAATTCCCTCATTGCCGTCAGGCGTCATGACGCTGCCATGACTCCGCTCCTCGCTCCGGCCCTTGATTGGCATCGCGGCCATGCTCGGTATCGCTCCACGGATCACGCTCACCCCATTGGGCAGTGTCGCCGTGTGTATCAACTAGAGCGTCGCAGGCCGTGTCGGGCGTCGTCCAGGACGCGAGGTCTGCCTGCGGGCTGGCCATCGGCGCCTGCGTTGCCTGCGAACGCAATTGAAGCATCAGGCAGGTCATGATCAGCACCATGCCGATGGCGCCCATCAGCGTGAACTGCTCGCCGACCACGATAACGGCCAACAGGCCCGCCACCAGTGGCTCGAACATGGTCAGTACCGTCACCCGGCTGATGGGCACGCTGGCAAGCCCGCGTCCGAAGATGAGGCTGGCCAGCAGCATCGGGATCAGCGCCATATAGATGGCGACCGCCGAATTCACCGGCGTGGCGAACAGACGCGGATCGAGGAACAGGCAGCTGATGGCCAGGCCGATCAACAGCATGACGCCGGCACAGCCGAACATCGCCCCCATTGCCGCACGGCGATGCACGCCCAGCAGTATCATGCGTCTGGCGAGCAGCGAATAGGTGGCGTAGCTCGCGCCGGCCAGCACGCCCAGCCCGATACCGATGAGCTTGCGGCTATCGCTGGCAACGCCGTTGGCAGTGGCGTTTGCCGCCGTGTCTGCCAGGCGTGTCTCGCCCATGGCCATCAACCCCACGCCGGCCATGCCCAGCATCAGCGCCGCGTACCACTGCGCACTGACGCGCTTGCGGTCCAGCACATATTCCAGCACCGCTGCCGCCAACGGCGCCGTGGCGATGGTGATGACGGTGCCCATCGCGACGCCGGTGTATTCCATGGCCGAATAGAAGGCCAGTGGGTAGACGATGATGAACAGCCCCGCCCACAGCACGAGATGCTTGTGGACCAGCAGGACGGCCAGCTCCTCATGGAGGATTCGTCGCGACAGCACGGCCTGCAGAATGCCGCCAAAGCCCATGGCGAAGGCGCCGGTGGCCAAGGGACTGACATCCTGATTGAAGTGGGCGGCGGTGCCGGTCGTACCCCATAACAGGGCGGCCGTGAGGACGGAAAGATTGCCGATCTGGCGTTCCAGCGCTGGGCGGAAGGGCGTCCGGGAGAAGTAGTGCTGCATGGTGGATGGCTCGCAATGAAGTGTGTCTCGGTGTGCACGAGATTACGCCTCATCGCGAGAATATATTGTGCTGAAACTACGCACTGTTCTGCCAGGAGAATCAAAACGTCATATGCCGCCAGAGTGCGGTGATTGACTGCTGGGTTCGGGTGCTCAATCGCTTGTTCAGATGTTCGAGTCAGTCGCTCGCGGGAGTGAGGCTCGAATACTGGCGTGTCATCTCGCGTGGCGACTGGCCGAAGTAGCAGGAAAAGCGCCGAGAGAAGGCGGAGAGGTTCTGATAGCCGACGGCCTCGGCGACCTGCTGGACGCTGAGATCGGTATGGATCAACTGCGCCCGCGCGCGCTCCATGCGTCTGGCGGTCAGGTACTGCTTGACGCTGACGCCCAGATTGTCGCGGAACACCTTGTGGAACTGGGTCGGGCTCAGGTGGGCGAGTCGGGCCAGGGATGCCACATCGTGGGGCTGGGCCAGCTGCGCGTTCATGACGTCGAGCACTCTGAGCAGACGACGATCGACGCGTTGATCACAGGTCTGCTTCTCCAGCAGACCGAGAAACAGCGCGATGGAGAGCTGATCGATGTGCTTGTCGACCTCACCCTGTAGTTGCGCTTCGAGAAACAGCAGGTAGTTCATCAGCAGGGTGCTGATCGAGAACACCACGCGTTGCGACGCCGCGAGATTGTCGGGCAGGTAGTCCAGGTCAGCGACGATGAAACGCGCGGCGTCCTTGGCATGAAACAGGTGCGACTCCCCGGGGCGAATGATGACACACTCGCCGGTGACCACGGTGCCGTGATGGCTGCCGACCTGGATATCGAGATGGCCGCGGATCGGCAGCACCAGCTGGTGGTGGTCGTGGTCATGACTCGTGGCCTGCGGGGTATAGGCGCGCAGCGAGAGTGTCGTCATGGGGCGGTGGCCATCATCCGACGGTGCAAGGGCAGCAAGCAGAGCAAGAGAAACACGCGGGCTGTCAGCGGCTCAGCTCGATGGTGCGGGTCTGGCCACGGCCGATCTGCACCTGACTGAGAATCAGCGGGCTGCGTGTGCCGTCCGGCAGCTGGATGACACCGGCGACATAGAAGGTGCCGGATGGCAGGCCAGTGGCATTGAAGTAGCCATTGCTGTCAGTGCGCACGATGTGGGTGTAGGCCTGGGCACGCGGGTCGGCGCGAGACGCCGTCTTGCCCGCCAGAGCCAGTTCGGCGGCTTCGGCGGAGTAGGTGGTGACCGGCGCGATCGAGATTCCCGCCCGGTTGGCGTAGATCGTCTGGCCCTGCCACTCATAGGACATGCGGCCCTTGATCACCGAGGTGCCGGTCTTGTCGAGCTTGGCGTACTCCGCCTCCGGGAAGGCGACGGTGCGCTGGACGCGCTGCTCGCCCTGTTCGGTCTGCGAGGAGCCGAAGTCCGGCAGTGAAATGCTGTCGGCCATGCGCGAGGCGCTCTCACACCCGGCAAGAACGGCGGTGCACATGAGTAGAGCGAGCGGAGTACGCAAGTGACGAAGCATGGCGAGTCTTCCCTGAAGTCGAGTGATGGACGGCGCGTGCGTCGGCTCGAGAGCGAGCCAGTCTGGCCACACCTGCTGCCTTTGCCCACATCCTACTGCGCCGAGCACAGTCAGGGAACTACCGGCGAGCGTCAGGCAGGCGCGGTTGACGCCGCTTTCAGCCCAAGGCATTCGCACGGACTTACCGATACCCGCTGGTAACTCTCGCGGTTTCGACCAACCCTTGTCATTAGGCCAGTAAGATACGTTTGCCTGTGAACTGGCTGGGTTGCGCAAAGCATGCCTCTGGCGTTGCTTAAACAGGAACTCCTTGTTCATTATACGTTTGTCTATAATGTGATGGCGCTTGTTACCATACTGCTCATCAATCCCTGTGTAGGGGCTGCTCAAGAGCTCTCCAAAGCCGCAGAAGGTATGCTTGGTTGCTTGAGTGCAGCTCAGGTGGCATTACCGCCTTGTGCGCTGTGAGCTGGCGCCGAGTGAACCATTCATTGTCCGAGAGGGCCGCATGTCGACATCCCAGAGCGCTACTAATCCTTCACGTCGTCAGCTATTGAAGCTGGGGCTGGGTGGAGCAGGCATTGCCGTGTTCGGCGGCCTGTCCCTTCAGGCCCTGGCCGAGACAGTATCTGACGAGCATCAGACCCAGGATGACAGTGCCTTCGCGACATTCATGGCCCTGTCGCGCTGGTTACTCAGCGACAAGACATTGGATGAGCGGCTGGGTCAGCGTTACTTCGAGGCGATGGCGAGAATTCCGGCTGAGGGAGTGCCCGGTGTCGGCAGCTTGCCGGCCCTCAAGACCCGCTTGCTGGCCTTGGGCGAGTCGCGTGATTACCTGACTCAAGAAGACCTGAGTGGCGGCGAGATGGCGCTGGTGCGCCGTCTGCTGCAAGCCTGGATGCTGGGCACGGTCGGAAAGTCGATCAGTGACCCCGCTGCCGAGGTTATCGCCTTCGAGCGCGCTGGCATGTATGCCGGGCCGCGCGATGTGCAGGTGGTGCGTAGCTATTGTCCTAACCGCCCGGGTTTCTGGGCAGAGGTACCCAAGGCCTGAGTGGCCACCCTTTCTCCCCAGGCTAGCGCGTGGTAGGTCGGCGGGGCTTGAGTCTGCCCTTGGCCTTGAGCTTCTTGCCGAGCATGGCATCAGCTACTGACATCGCCTGCGTGCTAGACCTGTCAGCGGCGTCCTGACCGCCCCTGTTTCTGTTCCCATTTCCCCCGAGGAGAATCCTGCATGGCCGAGGAATCCCGTTCGTATGATGCCGATGTGATCGTGGTCGGGTCTGGTGTCGCCGGTGCCCTGATCGCACATCGCCTGGCCGAGGCCGGCAAGTCGGTCATCATGCTGGAAGCAGGCCCGCGCATGCAGCGCTGGCAGATCGTCGAGCGCTTCCGCAACCAGGCCAACAAGATGGACTTCATGGGGCCTTATCCTGCCAGCAAGGCGGCGCCCCATCCAATGCTTTACGGCGAGAATGCCGACTATCTGGTGCAGAAGGGCGAGCAGGCCTACGACGCCCAGTACATTCGCGCTGTCGGCGGCACTACTTGGCACTGGGCGGCGTCATCCTGGCGTTTCCTGCCCAGCGATTTCGTGCTCAAGAGCGAGTATGACGTCGGGCGCGACTGGCCGATCGGCTATGACGACCTGGAAGACTATTACTTCCGTGCCGAGGTCGCGCTGGGTGTCTGGGGGCCGAATGATGTCGATCTCGGCAGCCCGCGCAGTGCCGAGTATCCGATGGCGCCGCTGCCGCTGTCGTGGAACGAGCGGCGGGTCAGCGAGCGCATCAATCCCCACGGCTTTGACATGGTCACCGAGCCGGTGGCGCGCAATAGCCGCCCCTATGATGAGCGCCCGACCTGCTGTGGCAACAACAACTGCATGCCCATCTGCCCGATCGGCGCGATGTATTCCGGTATCATCCATGTCGAGAAGGCCGAACGTGCCGGTGCCAGACTGATCGACAATGCCATCGTGCATCACCTGGAAAGCGACGCCCGCGGCAAGATTCGCGAAGTGCGCTATCTGGACCCCGACGGCAAGCAGCATCGCCTGAGTGCGGCGCGGGTGGTGCTGGCGGCCAATGGCATCGAGACGCCCAAGCTGATGCAGATGTCGGTCAACGCCCATACCCCCGATGGGGTGGGTAACCAGAACGACATGGTCGGCCGGCATCTTATGGACCATCCCGGCACCGGGGTGAGCTTTCTGGCCGATGAGCCGCTGTGGGCCGGGCGTGGCCCTCAGGAGATGACCTCGATCATCACCTGGCGCGACGGCGACTTCCGCAAGGACTTCGCGTCCAAGAAGCTGCACCTGTCCAACATTGCCCGCACGCAGCAGATGACGACGGAGGTGCTGTCGGAAACACCGCTAAGGCTCGGTGCGGAATTGCAGGCGCAGATCGATAACCGCGCCAGCCGCTATGTGCAGTTCGACAGCTTCCACGAGCTGTTGCCGGAGGCCGCCAATCGCATCACGCCGTCAAAAAAACGTGACGCTCTCGGCCTGCCGCGCCCGGAATTCCGTTATGCTATTGATGATTACGTCAAGCGCAGCGCCGCGCATACCCGTGAACAATATGCGCGTATCGCTCAGCTGATGGGAGGCACCGACATTGCGTTCCGTGATGAGTTCTCCAACAACCAGCATATCTGCGGTACGACCCTGATGGGAGACAACCCCAAAGACTCCGTGGTGGATCGCGATTGCCGAGTACACGGCCATGACAACCTGTTTGTCGCCAGCTCCGGCAGCATGCCCACCGTCGGGTCGGTCAATTGCACCCTGACCATTGCGGCGTTGTCTCTGCGTATTGCCGATCTGCTCGAACAGGAAATATAAGCATGGTCCCGCACGTCCGTACTGCTGGCACCCGTGATGCCATTGATGAGAAAGGTCGCGGTGCCCGCCCGATCCTTCGCCCTGCACGCCTGACCCGTGCCGTCCGCCTGGCCGCCATTGCTGGCACCAGCGCCTTGTTGCTCAGTGCCTGTGGCAGCGGTGATGACGAGCACGCCAGGCAGGTGGAAGCCGACAAGGCCGCTACCAATGACCCCGCGCTGATCGAGAAGGGCCTGTACATGGCGCGCGCCAGCGATTGCGCGGCCTGTCACAGCACCGAGGACGGCGATGAATATGCCGGTGGCCTCGGCTTCGAGACGCCGGTGGGCGAAATCTACGCCACCAACATCACCCCGGACACCGAGCACGGCATCGGCAACTACACCCTCGAGGAGTACACCCGTGTGCTGCGCGAGGGCGAGGCTGCCGATGGTCACAACCTCTATCCGGCGATGCCGTTCCCGTCCTACGCCCGTCTGACGGATGAGGACATCAAGGCGCTCTACGCCTGGAACATGCATGAGGTGACGCCGAGCAGCACGCCCAACCGCGAAAGCGAGATTCCGTTCCCGCTCAACATGCGCTGGCCGATGGCGCTGTGGGAAGAGATCTTCTCGCCTCTGGAGCCGTGGCAGGACCACGACGACAAGAGCGCCGACTGGAACCGTGGCGCCTATCTCGTTCAGGGGCCGGGCCACTGTGGCAGCTGTCACACCGAGCGTGGCTTCGCCTTCCAGGAAACGGCACTGACCGGTGATGAAGAAGGCTATCTCGGCGGGGCGATGATCGAAGGCTGGCGCGCCTTCAACCTCACGCCCGACATGCAGGATGGTCTGGGCAGCTGGAGTGAGCAGGATATCCAGACCTATCTGGCGACCGGCAACCTCAAGGGCAAGGCGCAGGCTGGCGGCCCGATGGCGGATGTGGTTGAACACTCCATGCGTCACATGAGTGAAGATGACCTGCGCGCCATCGCGGTCTATCTGAAGTCGATTCCGGCGGTGGATGGCAAGGGCGAGCAGGGCGAGGCGGTCAATGATGGCGATCGCGAGGCTGAAAGCGAGCCGCAGGTCGCCACGCGCTTCAATCAGGGCGCACCGGCCGATGACGTGCTGTTGCTGCGTGGTCAGCCGTTGGAGAAGCGCCCCGATGATGAAGACCTGGTCGGTCAGCTGACCGACGCCACTCCGGGCGTGCGTCTGTATCTGGGTCACTGCGCCATGTGTCACGGCGCGGATGGCGCCGGCACCCAGGATGGCTACTACCCGTCGCTGTTCCACAACAGCGTGACCGGGAGTGTCTATCCGGACAATCTGGCTCAGGCGATCCTCAATGGCGTGCAGCGTGAGAACAATGGCCACAGTGTCTTCATGCCGGCCTTCGATGACAGCCTGACCGATGATGAGCTGATCAACCTGATGGACTATCTCGAGAATCGCTTCGGGGAAGGTCATCAGTCCGAGACGCTGGCATCGCCCGACACGCGTCGTCAGCAGCTGAGCGACAAGCTCGAGGACTGGCGCAAGCACTGAGTCCGATGCAGACACTGAGATCTCTGCTGACAGGCCTGCGCAAGTGCTGGGTAACCGCGAAAAAAAGACAGCCCATGATCAGCGGGCTGTCTTTTCCGTGACCTGCGCCATGGCGCCGATAGTTCGGTTGTCGTGTGCGTTCAGTGACGTCTCATCCCGCGTTCAGTGTCGTCCGTGGCTGGCGATGTCACACAGTTGGGGTAATATTGCCCCATGCAGGACCCCCGATTCACATTCATCCCGCTCGGGTTGCGCTCAAATGCAGCACAAACTGAAGAACTGCGGTAGAATGTGCGCCCAGACTTTAGCTCTTTATCAATTATTCGAGGCAACATAGCAGTATGACCGACGCTAATCTTGACGACCAGCTTGCATCCCTGTTTCAGGAGCAGGACACCAAGCAGGACCAGAACGCCCGCATCAAGGAGCTGGAGCGTCAGCTGCGTGAAGCCAGCAAAGAAGCCGACAAGCTCCGTAATGCCCGTGACAAGGCAAAGAAGGAAGTCGAAGACCTGCGCGCTCGCAACGAACGCCTGAGCGAGAAAGCCGCAGCCTCTGACAAGCACCGCAAGCAGGTCGAACACGAGTTCAACCAGAAGCTGGTGCAGTACAAGGCACGTCTGGCACGCGAACAGGCCATCGCCCAGTCTCGCATGATGCCGATGGGCGCAGCCGTCGAGGAAGCGACCGAAGAAGCCGATGCGGCCTCTCTGGAAGACCTCGGCCTCAACGCTGCCGCTATCCGTGCCCTGACTGACGCTGGCTACGACGATGTCGCCAAGGTTCGCAAGGCTCACGCCGATGGCGTGATCTCTGAAGTCAAGGGCATCGGCCCGAAGGCTCAGTCCCAGATCGCTGAAGCCCTCGACGCCTGATCGTTGCCGTTGATCGAAAAAACCCGCCAATCGGCGGGTTTTTTTGTGTATGTCATTTGCCCTGTGGCGGGCGTGACTGCTGGGCCTGCGGCCGGGTCTACACCTGGGTCTACTGCTGGAGCTCAGGCCAGCTGACCGCTGACTGTTGCTCGCCCAGCCAGTCCTTGAGGGCGGTGCGCATGTCGGCGGTCGGGATAGCGCGCCCGTTCAGCGCATGCACCACCCTGGGCAGGCTCGGCGCCTCACCGGCATCCGCCGGCCAGGCCTGCTTGAGCGTGAAGGCGAGCTTCATCGGCTCCTCGCCGTGCAGGCTCTGCTGCATGCGGGCGTGTGCGACGGCCAGCGACTCGAGCTCGGCCTCAAGACTCGCGTCCTCGATATTGGCACGACTGACCAGCAGCATGCGCGGCAGGTCGAGCATGTCGGCGCGCGGCAGCCAGTCCTTGGACAGCGGATGCAGCGCCACCAGACGCGTCGCGTCATCGCCGTTGAGGAAGGCGGCGTGCATCTTGCGGCTGTTGATCAGCGCCTGGGGCGCATCGCCGACATATTCATCGCCTTCGAGCTCTTCCAGCGAGCGCGGGCTGACCAGCTGCATGCTGGAGCCGACCTTGGCCTCGACCCATTGCTTCAAGGCCAGATGCGAGCGTGCATCGTCATCGCTCATCACCACTCGCACCGCACGCGTGGTGTCGTTGAGGAAGCGGATCAGCAGCTCCTGCGGCTCGAACAATTCGGTGTAGCGGATCAGTTCGTCACGCGCGACCAGGCTGACATCGTCGAGATCCGCGCCGTCCAGCACTCGCAGTGACATGCCGCTTTCGGTCAGTGCCTTGAGCATCTGCGGCGTCAGGTAGGCGGCGTCGAGGCTACCATCGCTCAGTCCTTGCTCCACGGCCTCGTGGCTTGAGAACTGCTTGAGCATCAGCGGGCTGCTCAGTTGGTCATCGAGGGTGCCCTCGGCTTCGAGCATCACGGCGGGACTGACGCTGACACCGCCATCGGCGGGCATGCCGATCTCCAGCGCGCTGGCGTGCTGGGCGAGGGTCAGGCTGGCAGAGGTGAGCGACAGGGTGGCGAACATGCGTGCCAGGCGCGGGCGAGATATCGGTAGTGATATCGAAGGACAGAACAGTGCAGGGGGAAGCAGGGACATCTGGCACTCCGGCAACGGTAACAGGGTGATGGCGTACGGCAGCGATGACAGCGCTCGCGCGTGGGCGCCAATGGTAGCCGTTTGGCCTGTGGGTGTCAGGCGCGGCGCGGCGTCATGTCTCACCTCCCGTCGGCACGCCATCCTGCAGGCTGACCGTAAAGATGATCGTGAGGAAGACCGTGGAGATGAGCGTATGGATGGCCGCGGGCATGAAAAAGCCCCGTCTCCGAAAAGAGGCGGGGCTTTTGACGACTGTCAGCGCATGTGGCTCAGCACATGCGGCAGCTCACGGCTGTGAGCGTGCCACCGGTGCTTCGCCGGTCGCGGCATCCGGCTCCGGCGTAGCCACCACACCATCGCGGCGCGCGAAGTGATCGACCCAAAGCGCGATCACGCCATCGCCGGTGACGTTGGTGGCGGTACCGAAGCTGTCCTGGGCCAGGTACAGCGCGATCATCAGGCCAAGTTCCGCCTCGCCAAAGCCGAGCATGCTGCCCAGCACGCCAAGCGCCGCCATCACCGCGCCACCCGGTGCCCCGGGCGCGGCGATCATGGTCAGGCCCAGCATGATCAGAAATGGAATCACTTCGCCGAGGCTTGCGAGTGCCAGGTTGTGGCTCATCATCATCACGGCGGTGGCGCAGGTGACGATGGTGATGGTGGAACCGGACAGGTGGATGGTGGCGCACAGCGGCACGCTGAAGTTGGCCACTTCATCGCTGACGCCATTGGCCTTGGTCTGACGCAGGCTGACCGGAATGGTCGCCGCCGACGACATGGTGCCCAGCGCCGTCAGGTAGGCCGGCAGCATGTTGCGCAGGAGGCCCAGCGGAGAACGACGCTGGATCAGGCCGGTGATCAGGTAGGCCGTGCTCAGCCAGATCCAGTGCATCACGATCGCCAGCACCAGCACCTTCCAGAAGGTATCCAGTGTCGATAGCGCCTTGCCCTCGTAAGCCATCTCGGCAAAGGTACCGGCGATGAACAGGGGCAGCAGCGGGATGATGACGCGATTGAGGAACACCTCGACCACTTCACGCGATTCAAAGACGGCGCTTTTCAGGGTCGGCAGTTCGCGGCGGCTGATGACCACGCCGAACACGAAGGCCAGCACCAGGGCCGTCATCACCGGCAGTGCCGCGGGGATTTCGAGATCGAGAAAGGGAGTCAGGGCATCGCGGCCTTCAGCGACCGGTGCCATGCCGGACAGCATGCCGGGCAGCAGGTTGCTGGCCACCAGGAAGGCGAAGATGCCGGCCAGAATCGTCGACCCGTAGGCCATGCCGACGGTGCGACCCAGCATGGCGCCGGAATTCTTCGGCAGCGACGCGATGCCGCTCATGACGTAGAACAGGATGATCAACGGGATGGTGAAGTTGATCAGCTGGCCGATGATGACCTTGGCGGTCAGCGCGGCACGTACGAGGGCATCCGGGGCCATCAGGCCGATCAGCAGGCCGGCAATGATGCCGAGGATAAGTTTGACGATGAGCTTCATGTGGATCTCGAGGGTTTGACGGGTTCTTGCCCCGATAACGGGTCGTGAATCGCGTACCACCTCGGCGACGCACCGAAATGGCGCGCAGAGTTTACCTGAATTGCGCCACCATTTCAGGCGCCTGGCCAGCTGCCGTGGCATGGGGTGTGATTGCCCATGACTCGACGTGCTGACCAGGTGCCATCTCAGGCTCTCAGCCTTTCATCGCTTCGCTTGCGCTCTCGTCTCACTGTCTTGATCTCACTGTCCTGATCTCACTGTGTTGAAGAGGCCGAGCGGCGCTGCTTCACACCATGATGAACCAGTGCCACCGCTGCCAGTGCCAGCCCGAACAGCGACATGCCCTGCCAGCCATACACGCTCATCATCTTGACGCCGATGGCGGAACCGGCTGCCGCACCGAGGTAGTAGCACAGCATGTAGACGGCGTTCATGCGGCTCTGGGCCTTGGGGTCGATCGAGAACACGCGCACCTGGTTGGGAATCTGGGCCGCGAAGACGCCCAGGTCCAGCAGGATGATGCCGACGATCAGTCCGGCCAGGCTGTCACCCCACGCGGCGAGCACCGCGAAGGACGCCAGCACCATCACCAGGGCGAAGCTGATCAGGCGCCCCGCGCCGACACGATTGACCAGTCGGCCCGCCGCCTTGGCACCGAAGATTCCCGCCAGTCCGATGATGCCGAACAGCCCCGCCTGCTGGACGCTGTAGTCAAACGGCGCATCGGTGACGTGAATGGCCAGCGTCGCCCACATGGCATTGAAGGCCGCGAACCACAGCGCGCCGGTCAGCGCGGATTCCCGCAGCAGGGCATGTTGCTTGAACAGCGTACCCATCGAGGCGATCAGTCTGGGGTAGGCCATCTGCACGGCAGGCGCGCGGCTGGGCAGATGACGATGCAGCAGCAGACCGATGATGACGGTGATGATGGCCGCGACCAGGAAGACGCTGCGCCAGCCCCAGTATCCGCCGATGCTGCCGCTCAGGGTGCGTGACAGCAGTATGCCGATGGTCAGTCCCGTCATCAGGGTGGCGATGTTCTTGCCGCGCGCCTCGGGGGTGGAGAGCGAGGCGGTCAGCGGTATCAGCTGCTGGGTGATGTTGGCGCCCAGCCCGGCCACGAAGCTTGCCAGCAACAGCGGCCAGAAGCTGGGGGCCAGGAAGATGCCCAGTGAGGCCAGTGCCAGGGTGATGGACAGATTGCGGATCAGCTGGCGTCTGTCCATGGTGTCGCCCAACGGCGAGATCAGCAGGATGGCGGCGGCATACCCGAATTGGGTCGCGGAGGGGATCAGGCCGATCATGCCCTGGCTCACGCCCAGTGAGCGGGCCATCTCCGCCAGCAGCGGCTGGTTGTAGTACAGATTGGCGGCGGTCGCGGCGACCGCGATCGCCATCAGCAGCAACAACCCGCGGCCAATGGCGGGCGTGCTGTCGGCCTCTGGTGTCGATGCCGGCGTGTCAGTGCCTGCCTGGACAGTATCTGATCGGGCAGTGTCCGATTGGGAAGAGCTTGAAGGGGAAGTGCCTGTCACCTGGGTGTCCTCATGTTCGTGCTGCCAAGCGTGGCAGCGGTGATTCACGAGGGGCAGAGTAGGCAGTGTTGACCTATAAGAGAAATGTTGTTGTTTGATATGTTTGATGCTCATCTGGTATAGATCTGTGATCTAGCCTGGCTGCGCTCAAACGTGGCCCAGAAGGCACTGGCCTGGCCGCGCGACACTGTCGCGTTCCACCAGCCTCGGGGCCAGTTGAGTCTGGCCCGGGAAGGGGGTGCCTTCCAGACGCGCGATCAGTTGATCGACGGCCGTGGTACCCAGCGCATAGATCGGCTGGCGGATGGTGGTCAGGGCGGGTGAGAGGTAGGCACTGATCTCGATATCGTCGTAGCCGATGATCGAGAGTTGCTGAGGTACCTCAAGGCCCAGGTCCTGGGCGGCGCGCAGACAGCCCAGCGCCAGCAGGTCATTGAAGGCGAAGATGGCATCAGGTCTGTCGGCCGGATTGGCCAGCAGCAGGTGGGCCGCGCGATGACCGTCGGCCAGCATCAACTGGGTCGCGATCTGCCAGTCCTCGGCAAGTCCCAGGCCGGCGGTGTGCAGGGCGTCCAGTGCTCCGCTCAGGCGCTCGCGGGAACGGGCATGATCACGAGGCCCGGTCAGCAGGGCGATGCGCTCGATCCCCTGCGCCAGCAGGTGCTCGATGGCAAGCCTGCCCCCCAGGCGTGAATCATCATTGACTACCGTCATGTCCCAGCCCGGCTGGGGCTCGGCGTCCATCATCACCGTCGGCAGTGGCAGGGCACTGAGCGCCTCGAGAAAGCCGGCGCCGTTCTCGGCGGTCATCACCACCAGGCCATCGATGCGTCGATCCCGCAGCGTCTCGAGATAGCTGAGCTGCTTGGCATCGATATCGTCACTGTTGCACAGGATCAGGCTGTAACCTGCCTGGTAGCAGCGGTCCTCGACGCCGCGGATCACCTCGGCGAAGAAGGGGTTGTGCGCACTGGTGACAATCATCCCCAGGGTGCGGCTGCGGTTGGATTTCAGCGCACGGGCGACGCTGTCCGGTCGATAGCCGAGCGCGGCGATCGATTCGCGTACCCGCGCCTCGGTCGCACTGGCCACCGGGCGGGTGGCATTCACGACATGCGACACCGTGGTTACCGAAACTCCAGCGTGTGCCGCCACATCCTTGAGTCGAATCACTGTTCTATCCCTGGTGGTGAGCCTGATGGTGAAAGTCGAGCGGGCGTCACTGGCCCTGCGAGGCGAGCAAGACACGCCATTGATGGAAAGACGCAAAAAGACGAAAAAACGCCGGCCAGTGGCCGGCGTCCTGTCCCGCGATGCAGGCGGCGTGAGCCGTGTGATCGCTTATTCGGTGATCAGCTTGAGCGGCACGGAGATGGTCTTCTCGACGTCTTCGTCCTTGAGCAGCTTGTCGGCGGTGTCGACGCCGAGGCTGCCGATCAGTGCCGGCTGCTGGGCGACGGTGGCGTCCATCTTGCCGGCCTGCACGGCCTTGATGCCCTCATCGGTGCCATCGAAGCCGACCAGCAGGATGTCCTTGCCGGCGGCCTGCAGGGCACGCTGGGCACCGAGCGCCATCTCATCGTTCTGGGCAAAGACGGCATTCACGCCCGGATGCGCCTGCAGCAGGTTCTCCATCACGTTCAGGCCCTGGGTGCGGTTGAAGTTGGCCGGCTGAGTGGCCACCAGGCTGAGGCCTGTCTGGCCGTCGATGGCCTTCATGAAGCCTTCACCGCGATCGCGCGTGGCCGAGGCGCCAGCGACACCTTCCAGCTGCACGATCTCACCTTTGCCTGCGAGTTTCTCGGCGATGAAATTGCCTGCCAGTTCGCCACCGGCGACGTTGTCGGAGGCGACGTGCGCCGCGACCCGACCGCCGTTGGCGCTGCGATCCAGTGTCACCACCGGCACATCGCGGCCATTGGCGGTGCGCACGCTGGAGACCACGGCATCGGAATCGGTCGGGTTGATCAGCAGCAGATCGACGCCGCGGGACAGGGCGTCCTCGACATTGGACAGCTCACGCGCGGCGTCATCGCCGGAATCCAGCACGATCAGCTCGTGGCCCAGTTCCTCGGCCTTGTCCTTGGCACCCTGCTGGAGGCTGACGAAGAACGGGTTGTTCAGCGTCGAGACCACCAGCGCGATCTTGTCGGCCATGGCGGATTGCACCGGCATCAAGCTCAGGCCTGCGGCAGTGATGGCGGTGGTCAGCGTGGAGGTGAGCAGTTTTCCGTTCTTCTTCATGGCGATGGTCCTTTCGTTGTTGTCGGCGACCCGCTGGAGGGCCCCCGTGGTTGGCGCACGGGGGCGAGGGTCTTCGATGCTGCCGGGAATGAAATCGTGTTGTGTATTACGTACTTGCTCTTCTATTTCTGCGCGCGGCTGTCGATCAGTACCGCGAGCAGTATGACGGCGCCCTTGGCGATCATCTGGTAGTAGCTGGAGACGCCCATGATGTTCAGCGCATTGTTGAGCACGCCGATAACCAGTGCACCGATCAAGGTGCCGAAGATGCGTCCACGGCCACCCATCAGGCTGGTGCCGCCGATGACGACCGCCGCGATGGCGTCCAGCTCGTAACCGGTGCCGGCATTCGGCTGTGCCGAGCCCAGACGCGCGGCCAGGATGGCACCGGCCAGTGCCGCGAAGGCACCCGCAATGGCATAGACGCTGATCTTGATGCGATTGACGTTGATGCCGGACAGACGCGCGACCTTCTCACCACCGCCGACCGCATAGACGTGACGTCCGAAGCGGGTGTGATGCAGCACGCCCCAGCACAGCACGTAGACGAAGAACATCATGTAGATCGGGATTGGTACGCCGAGCCAGTAACCGCCGCCCAGATTCCAGAAGCTGTCTGCGGCTTCGCTGACGCCGATGGAGACCGGGCGGCCATCGGTGTAGACGAGCGTGGCACCACGTAGCATCGTCATCGCCACCAGCGTGACGATGAAGGCCTGGATGCGACCGAAGGCGACGAACAGGCCGGAAATGGCACCCAGGCCGGCACCGGCGATGATGGTGCCCGGCACGCTCAACCAGGGGGAGAGGCCGGCGGCGGTCATCGAGGCCGCGAAGGCGCCGGTCAGCGCCAGTACCGCGCCGACAGACAGATCGATACCCGCGGTGAGAATGACGAAGGTCACGCCCATGGCGATGATGGCATTGATGCTGGTCTGGCGGAGCACGTTGAGCAGGTTGTCGGACGACAGGAAGTTGTCGGACAGGCCGGCACTCACGGCGATCAACAGAGCCAGCGCAATCAGCGCCTTGTTCTCGACCAGCAGGCGCCTGACGTCGAGGCGGCGGCCGCTGGCGGCAGAGGAAGAAGGAGTAGACATCAGTTCGGCATCTCGTGGCGGGAAGCGGAGGAATCGGGGGTAGAAGACGGGCGGGCGGTATCGCGCGATGCAGCGTTTGTCGATGAAGTGCTGGTTTTCGAAGTGCTGTCGCCGCTGAGCGGGCTCTCGAGGCCCGAGGCCGCGGTCATGATCGCTTCCTGGGTCGCGTTCTCACGGCTGAATTCGCCGGAGATGCGCCCATCGGCGACCACCAGAATGCGATCGGCCAGACCGAGCAGCTCGGGCATTTCGGAGGAGATCAGCAGCACGCACTTGCCCTGGCGCTTGAGCTCGTTGATCAGCAGGTAGATCTCGCGCTTGGCGCCGACATCCACGCCACGGGTCGGTTCGTCGAGAATCACCAGCTCCGGCGCCGGCATCAGTGCCTTGGCCAGCGACACCTTCTGCTGGTTGCCGCCGGACAGCGTATCGACCGGCTGGTCGGTATTGCTGACCTTGATCTGCATGCTCTTGACGAAGCTTTCGACGGCGGCGGCTTCCTCGCCATGACGAATGCGCCCGAACGCGCCACAGAAACTCGGCAGGGCGCTCAACGACATGTTGCTGGCCACCGAGTGGGCGAGAATCAGGCCCGCCTGCTTGCGGTCTTCCGGTACATACACCAGGCCCGCGGCCAATGCCTCGGCCGGTGAGGAAAGTCTCACAGGCTGGCCATGCAGCTGCACGCTGCCGGCGCTGATGCGGGTATCGCCGCACAGGGCGCGGGCCAGTTCGGTGCGCCCGGCGCCCATCAGGCCGCCAAAGCCGAGCACTTCTCCGCGGCGGGCCGAGAAACTGATGCCCTTGACGCCCGGCGCCTCGAGATCCTTGACCTCGAGCATCACCTCGCCATCAGGGCTGGCGGGCGTGTAAGGGTAGCGTTCTGCCAGCTCGCGACCGACCATCAGGCGAATCAGGCCATCTTCATCCAGCTCCGCCGTCGGCCCCTGGTGGATCATCTGGCCATCGCGCAGCACGGCGACTTCATCGCACATGCTGAAGATCTCGTTCAGACGGTGGGTGATCAGGACCAGCGAGCGGCCTTCGGCGCGCAGCTCCGCGACGACCTCGGCGAGAATCTCGGTCTCGATGTCTGTCAGCGCGTCGGTGGGCTCATCCATGATGATGATCTCGGCGTCCAGCGACAGCGCACGCGCGATCTCGACCATCTGCTGCTGACCGATGCTCAGCTCGCTGACGGCGGTGCGCGAATCCAGCGATTGGCGCAGACGGTCGAGCAGCTGGCGGGCATCGCGGTGCAGGCGCTTCCAGTCGACGGTGCCCAGCGCGGTGCGTGGCTCACGGCCGAGGAAGATGTTCTCGCCGGCGGACAGGCCCGGCACCAGATTGAGTTCCTGGTGGATGATGGCGATGCGACTGTCCATCGCCTGACGCGGGGTGGTGAAGACCACTTCCTCGTCCCGCAGCCACAGCGTGCCGGCGTCATAGCGATAGACGCCGGAGAGAATCTTCATCAGCGTCGACTTGCCGGCGCCATTCTCGCCGGCCAGCGCATGCACGCGCCCCGCGCGCAGCGTCAGGTCGACACCCTTGAGCACGCTGACCCCGGAGAAGCCCTTGTCGATGCCCTTGAGTGCCATCAGCACCCGCGGTTGTGCATGGCTCTGCATCAGAAGGGCACTCCACAGTGCAGGATCACGTTGGCGTACGGCGTGCACTCGCCCGTGCGCACGATGACGCTCGCCTCGGGCAGCGCCGCCTTGAAGGCTTCATGACTGAGCTGCTGGCGAGCGATCGGTGCGAGGGACAGGCGGTCCAGGGTGTCCAGGCGTTCGACGATGGCGTTATGGAACGAGGGGCTCTTGACCGGCAGTTCCTCGGCCAGGGTCGTGGCCTCGATGCACAGCTCGGCCAGCAGGGCGTCCAGCACCGGCAGCATGGCGGGCAGGCCGGGGACTACCGCGAGATCGACACAGGGCACGCCCTCGGGAATCGGCAGGCCGGCGTCGGCGATCACCACGGTATGGGTATGGCCGAGACGGGCGAGGTGGCCACTGAGAGGTCCGTTCAAGATGCCGTGTCGTTTCACGTCGCAGTCCTTGGGTAAAGCAGGAATGAGTCGATCCAGTGTCTGAATCCGCTGGTTCACAATGGCGCCAATTATGAACCGCAAACGTTTGCGGTGCGGTAAGCGATACGTCGTAGGCGCTGTAGGGTGACTACCTTTCTGTAGTCTGAGGTCTAGTGAGGGGTGTGCTCGGGAGGTGATCAAAAAGGAAGGCGATCGAAAAAGAAGATGGTCGGAAGAAGAAGGTGGCCGAAAGAAGAAGGCGGTCGAAAGAAGAAGGCGGTCGAAAGAAGAAGGCGGTCGAAAGAAGAAGGCGCTCACACAAGAAAACGTCTGCACAAGAAAGCCCTCAAGTTCACGAACCAAGAAAGCCCTCAAGTTCACGAACCCTGTGCCGATAGCCCCAACACTCAGACAGACAAATACGCCCGGTATGCGTGCTTTTTCGCCTGATGGCGGCTCAGCGGGCATGTGAAAATACCTTCACCCTATCGAGAGGTGCATATGGCGACGATTTCATCGCTGGGGATTGGCTCTGGGCTCGACCTCAACAGTCTGCTGACGGATCTGGAGACGGCAGAGCGTCAGAAGCTCACGCCGATCGAGACCCAGCAGGCAAGTTACGAGGCCGAGTTGTCGGCCTGGGGCACGATACAAAGTCGCCTGGAATCCCTGGATACCGCCGCCGCGGCGCTGGCCGATGCCGACACCTATGCCGGCATGACCACCACCGCCATTGGCTCGGGCGTCAGTGCCACGGCAACCTCGGAAGTGAGTGCGGGCAGTTATTCGGTGGCTGTCACCCAGCTGGCGCAGGCGCAGAGTCTGGCGACGACGGGCCAGGCGAGTCGTGATGAGGCCATCGGTGATGGCACTGCGACCACGCTGACGCTGTCATTGGGCACGCTGGCCAGTGACGGCAGCTATGCGGCGGACGCCGAGCGCAGCGCCAGCATCGTCATCGACGAGAGCAACAACACGCTGGAAGGCATTCGTGATGCCATCAATGAGGCGGGTCTCGGGGTCACGGCCTCGATCGTCAATGATGGCTCCGACACGCCGTATCGCCTGGTGATGACCTCGGACGAGACGGGCAACGAGGCGGTGATGAGCCTCTCGACCAGCGGTGAGGTGGCAGAGCTCGATAGCCTGCTCAGCCATGACCCGGCGAGCTATGACGCGACAAGCAATGATCCTTCAGCCAGCGGGATGGAGGAAGTCGTCGCGGCGCGCAATGCCGAGTTCAGCGTCAACGGCATCAGCATGCAAGCCACCTCCAATGTCATCGATGATGCCGTGGATGGCTTGACCCTGACGCTTAGCGAGACCAACACGACTGCGAGCGTGGTCACCGTCAAGGAGAACGCCGAGTCGGTAAGCAAGGCGATGGAGACCTTCGTCAATGCCTACAACGACCTGCAGGACACCATCGACAATTACACCGCCTTCAATGCCGATGAAGGGACCGCGGGGGAATTGCTGGGCGATTCGACGCTGCGCACCATCGAGAGTCGCCTGACCTCGGCGCTGAATTTCACCAGTGAGGGCGATTTCTATGCGCTCTCCTCGCTGGGAGTGAGCCGTACCAACGATGGCAAGCTCGAATTCGACAGTGCCGTGATCGAGGCTGCCGACAGTGAGCAGCTGGCGGTGATGTCGGGGTTCTTCATCTCCGATGATGAGGCGGGCACCAGCGGCTTCGCCAGCCAGATGTCCAGTCTGCTGGAAGAGGTGGTCGGGGAGGACGGGACGCTGGAAAGCACCACGGAAGGCATCGAGGGGTCGTTGGAGAGTCTCGCCAGTCAGTATGAGCAGACCGAAGACACCATCGAGGCCACCATCGAGCGTTATCGGGAGCAGTTCACGGAACTCGACATCCTGGTGGCCAACCTGACATCCACCAGTGACTACCTGACCAGTCAGCTGGAAACGCTGGAAAACAGCTGGGACATGACGGGCTGATCGGTGGCTGATGCCCTGAGACATTGGTCGCTGGTCGCTGGTCACTGGTCATTGGTCATTGGTCACTGGTCACTGGTCACTGACCCAGGCCCAGGCCATCCGCCATGCGCTTGCGAGATTCGATGAGTCCGGCGATGCCCGCAGTCGAGACGGCATGCCGACGACGGCTCCATATCTGACAGAGATACTGACAAACGCCATGAACAAGGGAACCCAATCACCATGAGTCGCTATCGTGGCGCCAATGCCTATGCCCGTGTCGGCGTGGAATCCGGTGTGCTTTCCGCCAGTCCACACCAGTTGATCGTGATGTTGTTCGAGGGAGCAGACCGCGCGCTGGCGGCGGCGCGTCTGCAGATGGAGACCGGCGACGTGGTTGCCAAGGGGCAGTCGCTGGCCAAGGCGACCAGCATCGTCACCGAAGGTCTGCGTGCCTGTCTGGATCATGAGCAGGGCAATGAGGTCGCGACCAATCTTGATCGCATGTATGACTACATCGCGCGCCTGATCATGCAGGCCAACCTGGGCAACAGCCCGGAAAAGCTCGAAGAGGCGCGTCGCCTGCTCAACGAGCTGGGAGACGCCTGGCGTCAAATTGCCGTACACGACAAGGGAATGGGCTGACCATGGACAGCAATGCACTGCTCGCCGATGACACCTTCCAGCAATGCGATGAGCTGCTGGAGCAGATGAATGCCATGCTGCGTTCAGCACGCCTGGGTGATTGGCCCGCGGTACTCGGCGGGCAGGCCAGCTATATCGAGAAGATGCAGCAGCTGCGCATGCCGCGAGGTGGCAACGCCGAGACGCGCAGGGCGCTGGAACAACGTCTGCGCACGCTGACCACGCTGGAATCAGAGCTGACCGTCCAGCTCAAGGCGCGCCAGAGTCAGTTGCAGGAAGTGCTCGGGGATGTGGGTACGCGCCGCAAGCTGGCACGCAGCTATGGCCAGGGCAATTATGGCCAGGGCAGCTACGGTCAAAATAGCTGAGGTCACAGTAGCCAAGGCCAGAATAGCCAAGGCCAGAACAGCCAAGACCAGGCAAGTTACGATCAGGGCGGCCAAGCTCAGCAGAGCAAGGCTTGGTCGGGCGCGGGGAGAGCCGAGCCTCCAAGCCCTCGCGCATGACTCCCTGACGGCCTCCCTGGCAATGAGGATTGCACGACATGAGCGGCATCAATCCCTTGATCGATAGTCTGCTCCATCAGGTGTTGGGGAGGGCGGCACAACGCCCGCCGCCGGCGGACTCCGGTGTCGTCTTCCCGACCTCCGCTCTCCAGTCGCGCCAGGGGCTGGGGGCGGAAGATGGCAAGGGCAGTGGCGGCCAGAATGGCGCCAATCCGCTCTTCCATACGGGAACTGGTACAGGCTCAGGCGCAAGGCCTGCGGCCCCGTCATTGAATGCCAGCGCAGCGTTGCTGACAGCCTCGCAAGCCTCCACTTCTCCCGCTGGCGCCCTCGCGTCAGCTTCCTCTTCCCTCCCGCTGTCCGGTGCTTCCGTCGAACTGACGACGCAGACGCAGACGATGTCGCGTTTGCTCGATGCCCTGTCACAGCTGGTAGCCAGCGGCTCGCCGTCCGCGCGGGTCGGGTTGGCGCTGCCGGAAGGGCAGTCGCTGGTTTCTCTGTTGGCGCGCGGCCAGCCCTTGCCCGGTCTTCTGGCGCCCATGGCGCTGTCCAGCGCATCACTTCTCAGTCTGTCGGCGGCCTTGAGCCAGCAGATCCACCAGAGCGGGCTCTTCTACGAAGCGGACCTGCTCGCCTGGGTCGAGAATCGGCTGGGATTGGCCGACCTCGCCGGTCATCCGCAGCTTGCCAATGCCAGATTGGAGGCTCTGTTGGCCTGGCGGCAATGGCCGGTGCTGGCGGAGGCGCGCTTCATCCCCTGGGAGGCGGCACGCGAGGACGCCTTTGTCTGGCGCATGCGAGACATGCGAGCAGAGCTGCGCCGTGAGTCGCGCCCGGGCATGGCTCGCCCGAGCAGTGACATGCTCTTGCCGCCGGGTGGCATTGACGCGGCCCGACAGGGCGCTGGCTCTCATGAAGCCAGTGCGCTGGGTGCCTATCGCGCCAACATGCAATTGGGCGTCGCTCAACCTGCCGCCTCTGATGTATCTCGCCAGGCGAGTGGCTCAGACGCCCTTGCCAGCGGGCTGGTACAGCAACAGCTGTTGTTGATTCTGGGTCAGCCCTTCCATTGGCAGGGCCTGTTGATGCCCGGCCTGCATGTCTTCTTCAGCCTGTATTTCCCGGGGCCGCCTTATCGGCATCGCTCGCGGGATGAGGAGGTGCGACGTGCAGCGCCATTGGGCGTGACGCCCGTGGCTGCGCATGACGCCACACCTGACAGTCGCCGCAGTGATCACGGCGAGGCTCAACGGTGGAAGATGTCGCTGACCTTGGTGGCAGGCGACAGCGATGGCGAGGCGGGCAGCGATCGCAAACCACAGGTGACTTCCGAGCAGGAAAATCTTGCCACGCGAGACACTGCGGAGCAGGGCGAAGGGCAGGCGCCAGCGCCCGGTAGTGTGAAAAGTGCGGAAAGTGAGAGGGGGGAGAAGAGCAGGAGCAGTGAGAGCAGTAATGCTGCCGCGCGGGCAACGCTTGCACTGAACCTGACCTGGTATCAGCTCTCTGCGCCTGTGGCATTGGTGGTCGAGATAGAGCGACTGACGCAACCCTCCAGCAACGCAGGCGAGCGTGATACGGCCTTGCGCGAGCTGCAGCATGCGCTCGCGCAAGGTCTGGCCGGGATGGCGCCCAGGGTGCACGTACGCCCCGTCGATGCAGTGCCTGATCATGAGGCGCCCGCGTCTTCTGATGGCACATCTGTCGATGCCCCTCGGGCCACGGCAGAGCAAGCGACGGATTTCATGCATACCCAGGGTGAGAGGCTGGGGCAGCGCATCCAGCAGCGGGCCAATTCGCTGGGTCTGAGCGTGCATGAAATGCCCGAGTTGGTCGAAATGCTGGCCACCGGCCTGCCGGCACGCAAGGAATTGCCCACAGCCTTGATGCAGGTCGTCGTCAAGATCGCCGAGCTATGGGCAGAGAGACATCGCTCACAGAAGACGCCTTCCGAGTAAGATTCTCGAATGCCCCGCCCTGCAGGATGATGTTTCATCCTTGTACGATTCTTGCTCATTGAGTCCTGGCGAATGTTTTTATGGCATGCCACTGCATGGCGACTGTGGAGGTGTGAAGTGACACTTCAGGCGTCACGCCACAGGCCAGGATATCGAGAAATATAATTTATTTATAATATTTAAATAAAGTGTCACTCAGGCGAACTGCTTGCGTGGATCCGGTATTGAAACTCCGCCGAGGGTCGCCCTGTAAATGCAGCTCGATCCTGCATGTTGTTTGTGCCAGAACCCTCATATGCAGTGTTTTATTGTGTTGAAGCGGCGAGAGAAGCCCATTTGGGCGAGCCGCTGGCGGGTCCTCTCACAGCGTTGAAATAGCAGATAGCCCATTCTGGACAAGTGCTGACATTGCGTTATTCCTCGCCTTTACGCAGGGGTAACTTGCTGCCTGTTGGCGGCCCGTTCGGGGCAATTGCTCGATATTGTACAAGGCATGCCCCGGGTGGCGGGAAAGGGTCAGGCCCACCTTTCACGAAAATGCAACATACTGTGCGCACCATCCGCTTGCTATTGCTTTGTATGACAAATCTGGTGCATCGTGATTATGCAAGTCGTCTTGAAGACAAGATTGAGGGCTTTTCTGACACACCTTGCTGCCATTTCGGCGGCTTGATGCAGCTTTTGTGCATATAGCGTAGTGGTATGTAAAAAAATGTTGATGAAGAGTCTGGTCCATTACGTGATTAAGTATTAGAATCGCCATCTTAAAGTGGGTGGCTCATTTGGTCATGAAGCCGCTAGCCCGCATGGCGCCATTGGTCCGGCGCCATTGAGTATTTCGTTTCATCACATCAAAACCATAAGGAATGACGGTCGAGCGCCAGGGTTGGCGGTAGCTCGGGACGATCAGACCACTCAGGGAATCATGATGTCCTCACTGCTCAATGATATACAGAGTGTCAATCTGTCGTATCTTCTGCTTGTGCAGCGCTTGTTGGTCGAAGATACGGAAATGGCGCTGGTACGCCTGGGTCTCGATCAAGAGATGGCGGATCTTTTGTCTGGCATGAGTGTCAGTCAGCTGGTGTCGTTGTCGTCCTGCAATCAACTGCTGTGCGAGCTGGCGTTGGATGATGCCTCGCAGCTCAAGGGAGTCTTGCAGGGTGGGCGCGACCAGGATTTCAGCGCGATGCACACTGCCATGCTGCTGAATGCGCGCCAGAACGATGCTGGACTTCGCCAGGGGGGAGTCAGCGGATGACCCAGAAAAGTCTCGTCGATGAACTGCAACAGCTGCAGTTGGCAGTAGAGTTGATCGAACTGGGGGCCCGCCTGCAGGTGCTCGAGACGGAAACGGAGATCAGCCGCGCGCGTCTGGTCAAGCTGTACAAGGAAGTTCGTGGTGTCTCGCCGCCCAAGGGCATGCTGCCGTTTTCCACCGACTGGTTCATGACCTGGCAGCCCAATCTGCATGCGTCGCTGTTCCACGGCTTCTACCGCCGGCTCAAGGCGCAGGGCGCGTCGCGCATGAACGCCTTCGTCAAGGCGTATCGCTTCTACCTGGAGCATGTCGGCGAAGACGAGCCGGTGCTGGCGCTCACGCGCGCCTGGACGCTGGTGCGCTTTTTCGAAAGTGATCTGCTGGAAGTGGCCAGCTGCAAGACCTGCAGTGGCCATTTCGTGGTGCACGCCCACACGCCATCACACGATTACGTGTGTGGCATCTGCCAGCCGCCATCGCGTGCCGGCAAGACGGCAGCCCGCCGCAAGGCCCGTGAAGAACTGGCACTGGAGCAGTCGGCAGCCGTCGCCAGCCTCGGCTGATAGCTGTCTCGTGTCAGTGAAGGCGCCAGGATTGCGCCGGGCGAACGAGCAAGACGAGCGTGCAAAGACCAGAAGGCTTGCCCATCCCCGGGCAAGCCTTCTTGCGTTGTGCGCCATTACTCTGACGCTTAGCTCAATGCCGACTATTCGACCATGGCTCTTTCGGCAACGACTGCCTCAACGAATATTCCGCCGTGACCCTAAAGACATGCTCAGCGACGCCGATAGTCAGATTCATGCGACGTTGACCGAATGCCAAGGGGGTTATTGTGTTGTTGTTCATAGGCTATCTAGTGGTCATCGGGTCCACCCTGGGCGGGTATCTGATGGTGGGCGGGCACCTGGCGGTGCTGATGCAGCCCGCGGAATTGCTCATCATCTGTGGCTCTGCCGTCGGCGCCTTTCTGGCCGGCAACAACGGCAAGGCCATCAAGGCCACCGGCAAGGCATTCTCGAAGTTGAAGCGCACGCGTGGCTACAACAAGTCCCTGTACATGGAAGTCATCGGGCTGCTGTATCTGCTGCTGTCGCGTGCCCGTCAGCAGGGCATGCTGGCGATCGAGCAGGACATCGACAACCCGCAGGAAAGCGCCTTGTTTGCCGAGTATCCGCGCCTGCTCTCCGACCCCATTCTGATGAATTTCATCACCGACTACCTGCGCCTGATGGTCAGCGGCAACATGGACCCCTTCGAGCTCGAGTCGCTGATGGAGCACGAGATCGAGACCTTCAAGCACGAGACCGAGATTCCGGTGCATTCCCTCTCGGCGGTGGCTGATGGCCTGCCGGCTTTCGGGATCGTCGCCGCCGTGATGGGGGTGGTGCATGCGCTGGCCTCGGCGGACCAGGGCGCCGCCCAGCTGGGCGTGTTGATCGCCAATGCCATGGTCGGCACCTTCCTCGGCATCCTGCTGGCCTATGGCTTCGTCACGCCGGTCGCCAACAAGATCCAGCACGAGGTGCATGAGGCCGTGAAGATGATGCAGTGCATTCGCGTCATCCTGATGGCCTCGCTCAATGGCTATGCCCCGCAGGTCGCGGTGGAATTCGGCCGCAAGGCGTTGTTCACCGCCGAGCGCCCCAGCTTCAACGAGCTGGAAGAGCATGTGCGCGAGATCAAGAACAAGGGTGCGGGCTGATATGGCGTTGCTGTTTCTCGCCAGTTCGTCAGTCGCAAGTGCGTCTCTCGCAAGTGCATCACTCACAAGTGCGTCAGTCGCAAGCGTGTCCGTCACCTGCGTGCCAGTGACACAGGTATCGCTGGCTGTCGTGGTCGAGGCAGTGGGTGTCTCTGGACTGAAGCTCGGAGGTCTCGATGAGTGAAGAGCGCAGACCCATCGTCATCAAGCGGCCGCGTATCGTCAAAGGGCATCATGGCGGTGGTTGGAAGATCGCCTACGCCGACTTCATGACCGCGATGATGGCCTTCTTCCTGGTGATGTGGGTGATCTCGAATGCCTCGGATGACGACCTGCGGGAAATCTCCGACTACTTCGGTGCGCCGCTGGAAGTCTCGCTGCTGGGGGGCGATCGCAATTCGGCCTCCAGCAGTGCCATTCCCGGCGGCGGCTTCATGGCCGAGCAGACCCAGGGCGAGAAGGGCGCTGATCTGCAACGCCTGCAGCGCCAGGCGCTTGCCGATGATTCCCGCATGGCCGCCATTCGCGACGAGATCGACACCACCATGACGCAGCGCATGGCCGATGACGCGGACCTGGCCGAACTGCGTGAGCAGCTGCAGATCGAGCTGACCTCCGAAGGCCTGCGCATCCAGATCACCGATAGCGATCAGCACCCGATGTTCGCGTTGGGCAGCAAGCAACCCTCGCCACAACTGTCGCAGTTGCTTGGCTTGCTGGCGCCGATTCTCAAGCGGCTGCCCAATCATCTGAGCATCACCGGGCATACCGACAATCGTCCCTTTGTCGGTGAAGGCGGCTACGGCAACTGGGAGCTCTCCACCGATCGCGCCAATGCCGCGCGCCGCGTGCTGGGCAACAGTGGGCTGCCCTATGAGCGCATCGTGCGTGTGGTCGGCATGGGCTCGCGCATCAGCCTCGACAGCCAGAACCCTGAGGCCGCCATCAATCGTCGCATCAGCCTGATGGTGCTCAGCCAGTCGGCCTATCGCGATATCACCGACAGCAACGGCGTCAATCCCCGGCCCGCCGAGGACATCAACAGCCTGCGCGAGCGTCTCGAGCAGCTGGCAAGCCCGGTACGCGTGACGAATCCCGTCGCTGGCAGTCCTGTCGCCGACAGCCCCGTCGCTTCCGGGCTGGACAGCTGAGTGCGCTCAAGGCGCCTCATGTCAGAACTCAAGCGGCGCCGTTTCCCGTGTGATAGCGCAATGACAGCCAGCGAGAACATGCATGGATATCAGTGAGTTTTACGACACCTTCTTCGAGGAGGCGCAGGAGCTGCTGGCCGAGATGGAGCGCCTGCTGCTGGCGCTGGATGTCGAGGCGCCGGATGCCGAGCAGCTCAACGCCATCTTTCGTGCGGCCCATTCCATCAAGGGCGGTGCCGCGACCTTCGGCTTCACGGTCTTGCAGGACACCACCCATCACCTCGAGAACCTGCTGGACCGTGCCCGCCGTGGCGAGTTGCGGTTGAGCATTCAGCATATCGATCGCTTTCTGGAGACAAAGGACATGCTCGACGACCAGTTGGCGGCCTATCGCAATGCCCAGTCCCCCGACCCCGAGGCCTACGCGCATATCGTCGCGGTGCTCAAGCAGCTGGGCGAGGAGCCGTCGGTGATGGATGCCTCGAGCGAACCAGTGCCATCTGACATTGATGGCCCGAGCCTACCAGGGCCGTCAGGCGAAGCGTCTGCGCCAGTCGGCAGCGATATGGCCACGCCGTCTGCGCTCGAGTCACACCCCAGCGCCGACGCAAGTGTGCCGTTGCTCTCGGTCACTCTGATGTTCGTCGCCGACCGCGAGCGTGAACTGCTGATCGAAGAGCTGGCCAACCTCGGTGAGGTCATCTCCAGCAGCGGTGACGAGCAGGTATGTCGCGTCATCGTGAGTACCACGGTCAGCGCTGCGGATATCGAGGCAGTAATGTGCTTCGTCATCGAGCCGGAGCAGATTCTGATCGAGCCCGCGACACCCGCTCCCCCAGCGGAGGTTGATGACGTAGTTGATGGCGTAGTGGGCGGCGTAGTGGGCGGCGTAGCGGATGGGCAGGTTGAAGCGCTGACTGAAAAGCAGGCCGAGGACGTCGCCGACGGCATGGCTGACGACGCAGCGGTCGAACTTGCTGACCAGCCAGCGCCTGCGGAAGCGACAGTCGATGCAGGCTCGTCGCCACGACTTTCCTCTGCTGGCGCGGCAGAATCGTCCTCCGCTGGCATGAAAGAGTCGCCCCCCGCTGGCGCGGCAGGGCCATCTGCCGCTGCCCCGGCGAGTGGCGAGCGACGCAGCCAGTCGGGGCGGCGCGCCACTGATGCGCCCACCGAGCAGGGCTCCATCCGCGTCGGCGTCGACAAGGTCGATACCATCATCAACCTGGTCGGCGAGCTGATCATCACCCAGTCGATGCTGGAGCAGACGGCATCGGCGACCACGCCGCCGGATCAGGCGGCGCTGGTCAGTGGCATCAGCCAGCTGCAGCGCAATGCACGAGATCTGCAGGAAGCGGTGATGTCGGTGCGCATGATGCCGATGGATTACGTGTTCTCGCGGTTTCCGCGCCTGATTCGCGACCTTGCCTCGCGGCTGGGCAAGCAGGTCGAGCTGGTCAGCCAGGGGCATGACACCGAGCTGGACAAGAGCCTGACCGAGCGCATCATCGATCCGCTGACCCATCTGGTGCGCAACAGCCTCGATCATGGCATCGAATCGCCCAGCGAGCGTGAGGCGAGTGGCAAGAGCGCCCACGGCACCCTGACGCTGTCTGCCCGCCATCAGGGCGGCAATATCGTCATCGAGGTGATGGATGACGGCGCTGGCCTCGATCGCGCGCGCATTCTGGCCAAGGCGCGCAGCAACGGCCTGGCGGTCAGCGATGGCATGAGCGACGACGAGGTCTGGCAGCTGATCTTCGCCCCCGGCTTCTCGACGGCCGAGCAGGTCAGTGACGTCTCGGGGCGTGGAGTCGGCATGGATGTGGTCAAGCGCAACATCCAGGCGCTGGGCGGGCACGTGGAGCTTGCCTCCGTGACCGGGCAGGGCACCACCACACGCATTGTGCTGCCGCTGACGCTGGCGATCCTCGAGGGCATGGCCATACGCGTCGGCGAGGAAATCTACATCCTGCCGCTGTCGGTGGTGGTGGAGTCGTTGCAGCCGCAGGCCGACATGCTGTTCAGCATGGTCGGCAATGATCGCCTGCTGAAAGTGCGGGACGAATACCTGAGTCTGGTCGCCTTGCATGAGGTATTCGCGGTGCCGGGCGCCCAGACCCAGCCCGAGCAGGGCATCGTGGTGGTGGTGCAGGGCAAGGGGCGTCACTACGCCTTGCTGGTGGATGAGTTGATCGGTCAGCAGCAGGTGGTGGTCAAGAATCTCGAAAGGAATTATCGCAAGGTGCCAGGCGTCTCTTCGGCGACGATCCTGGGCGATGGGCGGGTGTCGCTGATTCTGGATGTCTCGGACCTGCATCGCCTCGCCAACCAGATGCCAGCGGTGCAGCGGCAGGCAGAGGTCGTCACTGAGTCCGCCATGCCTCAGGGCGCCATCATGTCCCGGGGCGCCATTGTCAGCTGAGGCGCTGGCCGTTCACCGGCCGCATTCTCGCCCCTTGCGCCTCGGCGCGAAGCTCCACCCCATCACAGACAGGAGATGAGCATGTCTCACACTCAAGTTGCCGCGGCGCAGACGTCCAATGTCGGCCTGGCGCAGGACCACGCCTCCAAGGTCAATGACGGCGGCGAATACCTGGTATTCAGCCTCGGCGAGGAGCACTACGCCGTGGATATCCTCAAGGTGCAGGAGATTCGCGGTTACGAGAACGTCACGCGTATCGCCAATGCACCGGCCTTCATCAAGGGCGTGACCAACCTGCGTGGCGTCATCGTGCCGATCGTCGATCTGCGGCTGAAGTTCCAGCTGGGTCAGGCTGAATACACCGCGCAGACGGTGGTGATCGTGATCAATATCGGTGAGCGTGTGGTCGGCATCGTCGTCGATGGCGTCTCCGATGTGATCAGCCTCGCGGCCGATCAGGTGCTGCCGCCGCCGGAATTCGGTGCGCGCATGAACAGTGACTTCCTGGCGGGGCTGGCGACCGTCAACGATCACATGCTGCTGATCATGGATATCGAGCACATGATGACCAGTGATGAAATGGCGCTGATGGAGCCCGCGGCGCAGCCGGCATGACCTGCTGTCTCGCGGCATGAGTCAGGCGCAATAGGCGGCATGCTGCCTGCGGCGTGTGCTCGCCTGATCTCGCAAGCTTTTCCACCCGTTTCGCCTTGAGCGCCGCTGGCCTGCTGGTCAGCGGCGCTCTTGCGTTCAAGAACTGCCGACAGCGGCCGATAAGGTGTGCACCACAAGGTCGTGGGCGGCTGTACCGGGCAATGACGGTCATGCTGCCGGTCAGTGGTCTCGCCGGGTCAATGACGATCACGCTGTGACGAGTACGAGGCTAAGCAAGGGCAATGCGAAACAATCAGCCGGTGACGGCAAGGGAATACCCCATTGGTGAGCATGACTACCTGATCTCGCGTACCGATCTCAAGGGACGCATCACCTACGCCAACTCTGTCTTCATCGAGGTCAGTGGCTTCACGCGTGATGCCTTGATGGGTGCGCCGCACAATCTGGTGCGCCACCCCGACATGCCAGAAGCCGCCTTCGAGAATCTGTGGTCGACGCTCAAGCAAGGCGAAAGCTGGCAGGGACTGGTCAAGAATCGACGCGAGAATGGCGACTATTACTGGGTCGACGCCTGTGTGACGCCGCTGATCGAGCAGGGCGAGGTGATGGGGTTTGCCTCGGTGCGCGTCAAGGCCAGTCGCGAGCAGATCGACCAGGCCGAGCAGGTCTACGCGGGCCTCAAGCAGGGCAAGCGCGACTATCGCTTGAGCAAGGGCCGCATCGTGCGTGCTGGTTTTACGGGGGCCTTCAAGCGCCTCACCCAGTGGCGCATGGCGCCGCGTATCGCGCTGCTGGCCGCACTGCCGTTGGTGGCCGGAGCCTTGATGGGCAGCGAGCTGCTGCAGGTGCTGGCCGATAGCCAGGCGCATGCACGTACCGTGCTGACCCAGCTGTCTGCCGAGCTGCCCGCGGCGCAGCTGGCGGCGCTTGAGCAGCGCCAACAAGCGCTTGAGGCGAGCCATGCGCGTCTGGAGTGGGGGCTGTGGATCGCCTTCGCTGGCGTGGGCGTGGTGTCGCTGTGGTTGGCACTGCGTACCTACCGCAGCCTGGTGCGTCCGCTGCGCAGCACCCTGGATTTCGCACGCCAGATCGCCGCGGGCAATCTTTCCCAGTCGATGACGCTGGCGGGCAATGATGAGATGGCACGTCTGGTACGAGCGCTGGACAGCATGCGCAAGTCACTGGTCGGCATTGTCAGCGAGGTCAATGCGGGCATCAATGTGGTCAGGCCTGCCGCCGGCGACATGGCACACGGCAATCAGGAATTCTCGGCGCGGGTCGAACAGCAGGCGGCATCGTTGGAAGAGACGGCGGCCAGCATGGAGCAGATGACCGGCACCGTGCGCCAGAATGCCGACAATGCCATCCAGGTCTCGCAACTGGCTGATCAGGCCACGCGCTCCTCCAATGAGGGTGGTGAGGCGATGCAGGCGGTAGTGGCGCGCATGCAGGGGATTACCGCCACCTCTGAAAAGATGGCCGACATCATCAAGGTGATCGACTCGATCGCCTTCCAGACCAATCTGCTGGCCCTCAATGCCTCGGTGGAGGCCGCGCGCGCCGGTGAACATGGTCGCGGCTTTGCCGTGGTGGCCGGTGAGGTGCGCAATCTGGCCTCCCGCAGTGCCGAGGCGGCGCGCGAGATCAAGGCCCTGATCGATACCACCCAGCGGGAGATCAGCGATGGCGGTGATCAGGTCGAGGCGGCGCGCGGCACCATGGAGGCGATCGTGACCGGCATCTCGCGGGTCAATGATCTGATCGCCGAGATCTCCTCGGCCTCGCGTGAGCAGAGCGGCGGCATCGAGCAGATCAATACCGCCATCAACGAGATGGACCAGGCCACCCAGCAGAACGCCCAGCGTGTGATGAGCAGCGCCCATCTGGCGCAGGATCTCGAGCGTTCGGTCGCGGGGCTGTCGCACGCGGTCAACGTCTTCCGCTTTGGCGGCGAAGGCCCGGAGCAGATTCCCGCACGCCTGCCGGGGGACGCCTCAGCCGAGCAATCTTCTTCTGTGCACGCTCAGGCCGCGACTCGAGCGCAGGTGCCTGGCGGCTCACAGGGTCCGCGACGGTGACAGATCTCACGCCGCCACCCGTCTGGTCCGCCCCGTCACCGGCCTCCCATGCCCTCGGGCGGGACCTGGTGATGACCGATGACGACTTCGAGCGCATCGCGCGCCTCATCTATCAGCGCGCCGGCATCGTGCTGGCGCGTCACAAGCGTGAGATGGTCTACAGCCGTCTGTCGCGCCGGCTCAGAGTGCATGGTCTGACGCGTTTCCATGACTATCTGACCATGCTGGAGGCCAGCCTGAGTCGCAGTGATCACGACGAGTGGCCTGCCTTCATCAATGCGCTGACCACCAATCTGACCGCGTTCTTTCGCGAGCCCCATCACTTCGTCATGCTCGAGAACTTCCTGCGCGAGCGCCTGCATCGTCAGGTGTCGGGTCAGCGAGCGCCGCTGCGTATCTGGTGTGCCGCCGCCTCGACCGGGGAGGAGCCCTATTCCATCGCGATGGTACTGCGCGAGGTGTTGGGAGCCGCGGCGAATCAGGTCGAGCTGATCGCCACCGATATCGACACGGACGCGCTGCGGGAAGCCGAACTCGGCATCTACCCCTTCGAGCGCATCGCCAAACTGGGTGAGCAACGCTGCAAGCGCTTCATGCTGCGTGGCAGCGGCAGTCGCCAGGGGCAGGTGAGGGTGCGCCCGGAGATCAAGCAGCTGGTGCGCTTTCGCCACCTGAATCTGCTGGATAGCCACTGGGACCTCGGTAGCGGCTTTGACGTGATCTTCTGTCGCAACGTGATGATCTACTTCGACAAGCAGACCCAGTCACGTCTGCTGGACCGCTTCGCACTGATGCTCAAGCCCGATGGACTGTTGTTTGCCGGTCATTCCGAGAATTTCTCATGGCTCAATGATGCCTTCACGCTGCGCGGCCAGACGGTCTATACCCTGTCTCGCCGCCGGACGGAGGGCGCGTGATGCGTCGTGATGGCTGGTGATGATTCCCTTTCCCTTACCCACTCTCCAGGAGTGTCTGGATGCCTACCCCCGCTTCATCGTCATGCTCGGTCTCAAGGTCAAATGCTGGTTCAAGGTCAGATTCGAACTCAAGTGCAGCTGCTGGCGCAGGCACGACCCAGGCCGGGGCGGGGCGCATGATCCGTGTGCTGTGTGTCGATGACTCCGCGCTGATCCGTGAGTTGATGGTCGAGATCATCAATGCCCAGCCTGACATGCAGGTCGTGGCCACCGCGCCGGACCCGCTGGTCGCGCGAGACCTGATCAAGCGTCACGAGCCGGATGTGCTGACGCTGGATGTGGAAATGCCACGCATGGATGGGCTGGACTTCCTCGAGCGCCTGATGCGCCTGCGACCGATGCCGGTGGTAATGGTGTCTTCGCTGACCGAACGCGGCGGAGAAATCACGCTGCGCGCGCTGGAGCTGGGTGCGGTGGATTTCGTCTCCAAGCCGCGTCTGGGCATACGTGGCGGCATGCTCGAGTATGCCGAGACGATTGCCGACAAGATTCGCGCCGCCGCGCGGGCGCGTGTGCGGCCTGCGGGTCGCGCCGTGACGTCGCCATCTGCTGGCAGTGCACAGGCCGGCTCGGCCCTGTCCAATTCGGCGCTGTCCAATTCGGCCCTGTCCAGCCTGTCTCAGTCCCATCCATATCAGTCCAGTCTGGCAGACAGGTCAGTCGCCGCTTCGGTCGCCGCCCCGGTCAGTCAGGACAAGGAAAGCCCGCCTGCGATCGCTGCTGCCAGCCGCCGGCCATTGCTGTCGAGCGAGAAGCTGATCGCGGTGGGGGCCTCGACCGGCGGGACCGAGGCGATACGCGCGGTGTTGCAGTCGTTGCCGGCGGATGCGCCGGCCATCCTTGTGACTCAGCACATGCCGCCGGGCTTCACGCGCTCGTTCGCCGAGCGACTCAATGGGCTGTGTCGTATCGCCGTCAAGGAAGCTGCGCACGGTGAGCGCATCCTGCCGGGGCATGCCTATATCGCGCCTGGCGACGCCCACCTGACGCTGTCGCGCAGCGGGGCCAACTATGTGGTCACCCTCGATCAGCGTCCACCGGTCAATCGTCACCGCCCATCGGTGGATGTGCTGTTCGATTCCGTGGCGCGGGTGGCCGGTCGCAACGCCGTGGGCGTGATCCTGACCGGCATGGGCCGCGACGGCGCGCGGGGGTTGTTGCAGATGCGCGAAGCCGGCGCCCACACCATCGCCCAGGACGAGCAAAGCTGCGTGGTCTACGGCATGCCGCGGGAAGCCGTCGAGCTCGGGGCCGCAGAAAGCGTGTTGCCGTTGAGTCGCATCAGTGGGCATCTGCTCCACCTGGTACAGCTGGCCGGGCGTTCGCAACGCGTCTAGACCGCTTCGATCTGCCTGGGCGTGGAGGTTAAGTGGGTGTGAGTTGCCGGCAAGGAGAAGGTGGGCGCAGAGGGTAAAGTCTGCCGGCTTGTGGCCGATAACCCCCTCACAAGGCTGGAATTTTCAGCCGTTCCCTCATGTGATTCTGGAAGAGAGCCCGACCGCTGATGGCCGACAAGAACCTGCGAATCCTCGTCGTCGACGACTTTCCCACCATGCGTCGGATCGTGCGCAACCTGCTCAAGGAGCTCGGCTTCACCAATGTGGAGGAAGCCGAAGATGGGCAACAGGCCCTGGAGTTCCTGAATCAAGGCAGCTTCGAGCTGGTGATCTCCGACTGGAACATGCCCAACCTCGATGGGCTCGAGATGCTCAGACGCGTGCGTGCCAATCCCGCCACGGCCACGTTGCCGGTGCTGATGGTCACCGCTGAGGCCAAGAAGGAAAACATCATTGCCGCTGCCCAGGCCGGTGCCAGTGGCTATGTGGTCAAGCCCTTCACGGCGGCGGTGCTGGAAGAGAAGCTGGGCAAGGTCTTCGAGAAACACGGCCTCTGAGCCATCGCGCCACGCTGGCCGGGCCACGCTGATCGCGTCGTTGGTCATATCAAGGAGGGTGTCATGAGTCATCTGGAATCATCATCTGAACCCCAGTCATCCTCGGGCGCTGATCCTGGTGTGATGGCGCGCGATGGGGCGGCCAATCCCGCCAGGACGGGGGACAGCAGCGAAGACCTGATTCGGCGTATCGGCCAGCTGACACGCATGCTGCGCGACAACATGCGTGAACTGGGGCTGGATCGGGAGATCGAACGTGCTGCCGAGGCGATCCCCGATGCTCGTGATCGCCTCAATTACGTGGCCAGCAAGACGGAGCAGGCGGCAGATCGTGCCCTCAATGCCTGTGAGCGGGCCCAGCCGCTGCAGGATGCTCTGGCCAGTGAGGCGAAGTCGCTCAGCGGGCGCTGGGACGCCTGGTTTGCCGAGCCGGTGGCCCTGGATCAGGCGCGTGAATTGGTGATCGACACGCGTGCCTATCTGGCCGTGGTGCCTGATCAGACCAGCGCCACCAACAGCGAATTGCTCGAAATCATGATGGCGCAGGATTTCCAGGACCTCACCGGTCAGGTGATCAAGCGCATGATGGATGTCATCCAGCAGATCGAGATGCAGCTGTTGCAGTTGCTGCTCGACAATGTCCCGGAGGGTCATGCACGTTCGGCGATGGCGTCTTCCGGGCAGGCCGCCACCCCGGCGGCCGCTGCGGGGCTTTCGGCAGCAGCGCTTTCAGCCTCGGCGCTGGATGAGCAGGCAGCATCCAGTGCCGGGGATGCCCAGTCTGGTGCCTTGCTCAATGGCCCCCAGGTGCGAGCCGATGCACCGGGGGTGGTCGCCAGTCAGGATGAAGTCGATGACCTGCTGGATAGCCTCGGTTTCTAGCCGCCTTCTCGGTAGTGGCACCTGCTGGTCCTTGTTCTTCATACCTTGCACTTCAAACCCTGCCCGTCATGCCCTTGCCCGTCCACGTCCCGTGAGGCGGGCAAGGGCGTTTTTGGGCGCTATTCCGCGCTTTGATCCCCGCCGTGCTTGGCACAATGAGGCCCATTATCGGCATGAAGCGTTCGCCGTGCGCGCCAGTGTGAGCGAGCGTCATGCTCTTCGGCAGTTCAGGTAGATGCGATCCTAGGCAAGCGGAGTAGCCGGTGGCTGACGAGCAGAGCAGCGACGACAAGACAGAAGACGCCACGCCCCACCGAATACAGAAGGCCCGCGAGGAAGGGCAGGTGCCCCGCTCGCGGGAGCTTGCGACCTTTCTGTTGTTGGGCGGAGGTGCAGCAGGCCTGTGGCTGTTGGCGGGGCCGCTTGGCGACACCCTGGAGCGTGTGCTGGGCGCCTCGTTCGGCTTTGATCGCGCTCAGGCACTCGACAGTCGCGTGATGCTTGCCAATGCCTTGATGCTGGGCCAGGAGGCCTTGCTGGCACTGTTGCCGTTGTTTGCCCTGCTGATGGTACTGGCGCTGGTCGGCCCGGTGTTGCTGGGCGGCTGGATGTTCTCCACCAAGTCACTGGCGCCGTCGCTGGGCAAGCTCAATCCCGTCAAGGGGCTGGGCCGGATGGTGTCCTCCCAGGCGCTGGCCGAGCTGCTCAAGACCATCGCCAAGTCGATACTGGTCGGTGGCGTGGTGGTGATGTATCTGCATGCCCAGCGCCAGGAATTGATGGCGTTGATGATGATGCCGCTGGGCAACGCCATGGCGGATGCGCTGGCGATCGTGGCGCGCTGTACGGCGCTGGCGATATTGATGCTGATCGTGCCGACGCTGATGGATGTGCCGTATCAGCTGTGGAGTCACGCCAAGAAGCTGCGCATGAGCCTCGAGGAGATCAAGCGCGAGCACAAGGAAACGGATGGCGACCCGCAGATCAAGGCGCGCATCCGTCAGCAGCAGCAGGCCATGGCGCGTGCGCGCATGATGAGCGCCGTACCCAATGCCGATGTCATCGTTAACAATCCGACGCACTACTCGGTGGCGCTGGTCTATCACGAGGGCGACATGCGCGCACCGCGGGTGGTGGCCAAGGGGCGTGATGAGGTGGCGCTGCGCATTCGCGAAGTGGGCGAGGCGAACGGGGTGCCGATGCTGAGTGCGCCGCCCCTGGCGCGTGCCCTGCACACCCATGTCGATCTCGAGCAGGAAATTCCCATTGCGCTCTATCAGGTGATCGCCGAGGTGCTGGCCTGGGCGATGCGACTCAAGCGGGCGCGCAAGCAGGGTGGCCTGCGGCCGAGCCTGCCGGCAGATCTGTCCGTTCCCGATGAGTATCAGGTACCCGAGGAGGCGCAAGGGACGGCTGAGGAGGCTGGCCCGCCAGGCGCCGAGCGTGATGACGGGGAGCCGACAGTCGAATCTGACGCGTCAGCCGCAGGCGCGATGTCTTCTGATCATGATTCTGATGACGCCGATGCCGGGGCGGTGTTCCAGCCCAGCGCCAAGCCCGGGCCGGACAGTGATGCGACGACGGATCCTCGTGTCGGAAGTTGATGACCGCAGTTGATGACCGCAGTTGATGACCGCAGTTGATGACCGGCGTGGCTGATCGAAGTTGAGGCCCGAACTTGATAACCGTCCTGCTGGCTGATGCTGCCAACCGAACCCCATGACTGACCGCCATTTCTGCTCCCCAAGCCCGGGCCGCTGCGCAGCACGCGCAACGCCCTTCACGATCGATGAGCCGCTTGCATGAATACCTTGCTGACACTGTTTGACCGCGTGGGGCTCAATACCTCCAGCCAGCTGAAGGTGCTGGCCGGGCCGCTGCTGATCATGATGATCCTGTCGATGATGGTGTTGCCGCTGGCGCCCTTCATCCTCGATCTGCTGTTCACCTTCAATATCGCGCTGTCGATCATGATCCTGATGGTCAGCATGTTTGCGCAGAAGCCGCTGGATTTCTCGGCCTTCCCCGCGGTGCTGCTGTTCTCGACCTTGCTGCGCCTGTCGCTCAATGTCGCCTCGACGCGGGTGGTGCTGCTGGAAGGTCACAACGGCGGTGACTCGGCGGGCAAGGTCATCGAGGCTTTCGGTCAGTTTCTGGTTGGCGGCAATTTCGCCGTCGGTCTGGTGGTGTTCTCGATTCTGGTCATCATCAACTTCATGGTCATCACCAAGGGCGCCGGGCGTATCGCCGAGGTCGGCGCACGCTTCACGCTGGACGCCATGCCCGGCAAGCAGATGGCGATCGATGCCGACCTCAACGCCGGCCTGATCGGCGAAGACCAGGCGCGCGAGCGCCGCCGGGAAGTGTCGCAGGAATCCGATTTCTTCGGCTCGATGGACGGTGCCAGCAAGTTCGTGCGTGGCGATGCGGTGGCGGGACTGGTGATCATGGTGGTCAATATCATCGGCGGGCTGATCATCGGGGTCGGGCAGCACGACCTGAGCATGTCCGATGCGGCGCGCACCTATACGCTGCTGACCATCGGCGATGGTCTGGTGGCGCAGATTCCGTCACTGGTCATCTCGACCGCCGCGGGCGTGATGGTGTCGCGGGTCAACACCAATGAAGACGTCGGTCAGCAGATGATCGGCCAGCTGTTCAAGAGCTCGCAGGTACTGTGGTTGGCGGCTGGCGTGATGGGGTTGCTGGGTCTGGTGCCGGGCATGCCAAACATGGTCTTCATTTTCTTCACCTTGCTGCTGGCGGGGCTTGGGTGGTGGGCCTCCCAGCGCGAGAAGGAGGTCAGCAGCGAGGCAAAGGAAGAGGCGGCGCCCGCGCCTGCGGCGGCCGTACAGGAGGTCAGCGAGGCCAGCTGGGATGATGTGCGACTGGTGGAGCCGCTGGCGATGGAGGTCGGTCATCGCCTGATTGCTATGGTCGACATGCGCCAGGGCGGTGAGTTGCTGGCGCGCATCAAGGGAGTGCGTCGCAAGTACGCCCAGGAGATCGGGTTCCTGCCGCCGGTGGTACATATCCGCGACAACCTCGAGCTTGGGCCCAATCAGTATGTCATCAGCCTGAAGGGTGCCGAGGTCGGGCGGGGCGAGGCCTATCCGGGCCGCTGGCTGGCGATCAATCCGGGCAAGGTGTCCGGCAAGCTGCCGGGCGTGGCCACCACCGAGCCGGCCTTCGGCCTGGCCGCCACCTGGATCGAGCCGGAAACCCGCGAGCAGGCCCAGGTCTATGGCTACACGGTGGTCGATACCCCGACCGTGATCACGACCCACCTCAATCATCTGATGACCCGCCATGCCGATCAGTTGCTCGGGCGCAGTGAGGTCAGCAAGCTGCTCGAGAAGCTGGGCCCGCAGGATGGCGGCCTGGTGGAGGAGGTGGTGCCGGCCTTGATCAGTCAGGGCACCCTGCAGCGTATCCTGCACAACCTGCTGGATGAGGAGGTCTCGATTCGCGACATGCGTACCATCCTCGAGGCGCTTGCGGAGCATGCCCCGCACAGCAAGGACCCCAACGACCTGACTGCCATGGTGCGCGTCGCCCTCGGGCGTGCCATCACCCAGTACTGGTTCGGCGCCGAGCGTGTCTTGCGCGTGATCGGTCTGGAGGCGCAGCTCGAGCAGGTGCTGATGCAGGCCTTGAGCAGCGGCAATGCGCTGGAACCCGGCCTTGCCGATACCTTGATGCAGCATGCCGAGAATGCCGTCGCCGCGCAGGACGCCAATGGCGAGCCCAGCGTACTGGTGGTCGGGCACGCGCTGCGACCCTTGGTGGGGCGCTTCCTACGTCGTCGCTTCAAGAGTCTGGCGGTGCTGTCCCAAGCAGAGATTCCCGATGACCGCGAGCTGCGGGTCACCCAGATGATCGGGGGGCGTGCGGCGTGACGCCAGCGCGGCTCACCACTGAGCAAGACAACAACATGCCGCAAAGGCAGATAAATGCGACAGGGAAGGCGCCGGCAAGGGGTGTGTCGAGCGTCTGCAGCAAGACGGATCTGAAGGAGTCAGCGGTGCAGAGAAGAAGGCGTGTGGCGACAGGATTCAGGAAATCCAGGGCGGGAGTGGCGTCGAGAGCGAAGCTGAGTGCGAAGCCTGGAAGCAGGACGGCACCGATGGCGGCCTTGATGACTGCAGCAGCGCTGTGGGCCGCGACGCTATCCACGCCGGTGCAGGCCGCCAGCGCGGCGGTGATGATGTCCGTCGAGTCGCTGACAATCGCTCAGCGAGGGCATTGGTATATGCGCCCTCTGGCAGTGGCAGATGCCGTGCGTGATTCAGGGCTGATGGCGCCTGACAGGACGCGCGTCACCGCGATTCATTGGCGCTATTCGCTCACGAGTGCGCCGGGGGAATGGCAGGTCATGCTCTGCCTGGAGGAGCGCTGCGCCATGCTCGCGGCGAGGCGTGGCAAGTTGACCCTGCCGACCCGAGAGCTGGCGACGGCGCCATTCTCGCTGAAGGTCTATCGCAATGGACGTGGCGTACTCAAGCCGGCGGCACATCTGGATGACATCCAGCTGGTGATCGACGTCGAAAGCCTGGAAGGTGCGTGACTGGCGGCGTTGTCAGCGAAAGGGGGCTGGCTTTGAATGGCTGACGATCAGCTGGCTGAATGGCTAGTGACTGGAGTGCAGCAGCAGTGTCTGGAGGCTCGGCAGAATGCCGGGCCTCGCGTGTTTCTGGGTCGTCAATAAAGGGAAAGACAGTCGGGGTGTGCAGCCCGCGAGCCTAACGCCTTAGCTATTCAAGTCAGGACGCTCAGGCCAGGACAGTCAGGTCAGGACGCTCAGGCCGAGACGTTCAGGCGTGAGACTCCCGCCGCAGGTCGTCCATCGGCGCCGTAATGGCCGGGGGAACGTTGATGCAGGCTGTCGAGAATCTTGCTGTGCAGTGCCATGCGCTGACCGATCAGCTCACCATTCAGGCGATTGCGTGCCTGGGCGCGGCGCGTCAGCGTCACCAGATGCCACCACTGGGTAGCCAGTAGCGGCTGGCTGGCGAGCACCGTATGCAGTTCCAGTGGGTCATTGGTGAGCCCGGCGTTGCTCAGCCAGCTGCGCCGGCGGCTCTCCAGCGCTTCCAGGCGGGCGGCGTTGGCCAGCTTGGCTTCGCGCGAGGCCTCAAGGTCTGCCGCGCTCGGCAGGCGTTGGCCCAGCAGGCGCTGTTCTTCCTCGAGCAGGGCGATGAAGTCATTCAGCTCCTGCTCGAGGCCGGAAAAGATCTCGCCCAGCGAGGCCGTCGAGGCGTCATCGAGTGTCATGCGTCACCTTCGAAGGCATCGATCAGCCCTTGTGCGATGCGATCGACATCGATCTTGATGCTGCCATCGGCGATGGCCTGCTTGAGGCTGTCGACGCGCGCCTGGTCGATGTCCTGGCCTGCATCGATCGCGCTGCTGGAAAGCTCGACCTGGGTGGAGTCGGCCGTGGAGATCGCCGCCGGGGTGGCGGTGGTGTCCTTGGCCGTCTCTGGACGCAGTTCGCGCGGGGCTTGGGTATCGCTGCGCTGTATCGGGCCGCCATGTTCAATCTTCATTGACTGTCCTCTCTGGCCGTCGGGCCGGGCTCGACGACGAGCCTGTCATGGATGGGTTGCGTGCGTCATCTGCGCGCTTGAGTCGACTATCGGCCATGCCAGCACAAGCTTTACCCCACACAGGCAATATGGTCCCTCAGGGATGAGGTATCTGGTGCGGGTGGCGACTTGTCAGTATCAAGCATTTCGGCCTTCGAGCGTCAGCATGTCTTTCCGGTGCGTCAGCGTGTCGTGGCTGGGCGTGCACAGTCAACAGGATGACTCGGGTTGGCCCGGCGCGGATCAGCTCGGCTCATCTCATCTCAACTGAAGTCATCATGGCGCTACCCGCCGCGGCCCGATGACGCGGGCGCGCACCCAGTCGCCCGGAGCGAGTTCGATGCGGATGCGCTCATCGAGCCCCCCAGCCTCCAGTGCCCGCGCACTGCGCTGCATGCTGAAGCCTGTGCCGCTGACCTGATAGGTCACGGTATCGCCGAAGTTTACCAGCGGGATGGCGCGCACGCTGTTGCGGGTGATGACCTCGCCGGCGCGCAGGCGGCGGCGTACCTCGAAGCCTGACAGCGCCGCGGCGCTCTCGAAACCATTGCCACGCAACTTGCCCAGTGGCGTCAGTACCGACGTCAATCTCGCGGGTGCCAGCGGCGTGCCGCTCGCAAGCGGCTGTGGCGTGCTCTGGCGCCAGGCGTAGCGTTCCATGCGAACGCTGACGATATGTTGCTGGCCGTTGGCGCACAGCAGCTGCAGGCGTTTGAGTCCCGGTGTGTGGCGGTCACTGCGCGCGGCGTTGAGGCTCAGTTGGGGCGCCGAGCATTCTTTCAGGCGGGCGGGCAGGCGCCGCAGCTCGAGTTGTACTGAGGCCTCGCTGGGCGCGCCCAGCGGCGGCTCGCCGGGCATGCGCACTCTGACGGGGCCGCTTGCCTCGGCGGTGAAGAAGTCGCTCAATTGCCAGCGCAGGGCCTCGACGGCGCGTGTCTGCGCGTCTTTGACTGAAGGCGCTGTTGTTGAGGCTATTGATGAGGTTGTTGCTGATGCTGATGCCTGGGCGGCAGACAGCTGAATGGCAGAGCCGATCGTGTCTGAGGTGTTGGCATGCACAGCGGCGCCCACGGGCAGCAGGACCAATAGCCCGGTGCTGGCAATGGTGCGCCACAGGCCTGTTGCCGTCGTCAGGCCTTTTGTCACAAACAGTCCTTTTGCAACAGACAGTCCTCTAGCCACAGACAGACCTTTCGCTACGCTGATTTTCGGCATGCTGTCTCTCATCGCGAGTGGCGTCCGGGGCGGAAGGCGGGGTCAAGCGCCCCTGGTTCAGGGCACAAGGTTCAGGGCGCTGGATCAGTGCCGCGAGAGATTGTAAGCCGCCCCTGACACCGGCATGGCCAGAAATAGCCGCGATAAAGTGGCTTGTTCTTACCTTCATCCTGGCGCTGGCTGACTATTCTCAGTCCTGCTTTCCGTCATGCTCCCCTACGCGTGAGCTGATCGATGGATGTTCCCTCGCTCACATCAGGGCGAGGTGCCGACAGCGGGGCACTTCTATGTTTGATCGACTTGATTCCCTCATGAGCTTTCACCAGCAGGCGCTGGGCCTTCGCGCCGAGCGTCAGCAGGTGCTGGCCACCAATATCGCCAATGCCGACACGCCGGGCTATCTGGCGCGCGATATCGACTTCTCCGCCACCCTGGCCAAGGCGACGGCGGGCAATGCCGCGGCGGGGCCGCTTGCGCTGAACACGACCCAGGCCGGCCACCAGGCCGCCAGCGGGGCGGGGCTGTCGCTGGGCGCGGACCTGCTCTATCGCGTGCCGACACAGCCGAGTCTGGACGGCAATACCGTCGACATGGATGTGGAGCGGGTCAATTTCGCGGACAACAGTCTGCATTACGAGGCCAGCCTTGAGCTTCTGACCGGCAAGATCCAGGGCCTGCGTCTGGCCATGCAATCGGAGAACAGTTGATGGCAGCGTTCAGCATCTTCAACGTCGCGGGCTCCGCGATGGCGGCCCAGTCGCAGCGCATCAATGCCGTGGCCAGCAACATGGCCAACGCTGACAGTGTGGCGGGCCCGGATGGCAAGCCCTATCAGGCGCGTCAGGTGGTGTTCGAATACGCGCCCCTCGCGCGTCAGGCCAATGCCTCGCTGGCGACGGCCAACCTGGCCGGTGGCGGTCTGGCGACACAGATGGCGTCGCGCAGTGCAGGCCTCGGTGGTGTCAGGGTCAGCTCGGTGGAGCTGAGCGATGCCCCGGCGCGCCAGGAGTATCGCCCCGATCATCCCCTCGCCGACGAGCAGGGCTATGTGACCTTCTCCAATGTCGATCCGGTTGCCGAGATGGTCGACATGATCGCGGCCTCCAAGTCCTACGAGGCCAATGTCGAGGTCTTCAATACCTCCAAGTCCCTGCTGCGCAAGACACTGACGCTGGGGGAATGACCCTCGCTCGGGGCTTTGGCCTTCTGACCGCTTCTTCTGATTTCGGGTAACCGCATGGCGACGCTAGACACCAGTGTGCTCAACAGCATCAACCAGACCACCACGACCTCCGGCGTCACCGACAGCACGCAGTCGGTGAGCAGTACCGAGGAGCTCAATGATCAGTTCATGACCCTGCTGGTGGCGCAGATGCAGAACCAGGACCCGATGGACCCGGTGTCGAATTCCGATCTGACCGCGCAGCTGGCCCAGATCAGCACCGTCAGTGGTATCGAAGAGCTCAACACCACGCTTGAGGGCATCACGGCGCAGATTTCCAGCAGTGAAGCGCTGCAGGCGGCCAGTCTGCTCGATCAGGGCGTGCTGGTCGGCGGCAATGCGGTGCTGGTGGGCAACGCGACCTCGACACCCTTCGGTCTTGAGCTGGCTGACGATGTCGACAATGCCACCGTCGAGGTGCTGGGCGCGGATGGCATTGTGGTCAAGACCTTCGAGTTGGGCGCATTGGAGGCGGGTATTCATGGCTTCGTCTGGGACGGTTTGCTGGATGATGGCACTGAAGCCGCCGATGGCTCCTACCAGCTGGCCGTGACGGCCGAGCGGGCAGGCGAGAGCTATGACGACCTGCAGACGCTGAGTTATGGCGTGGTCAGTGGCGTCAATCAGACCGACAGCGGTGCTCAGCTGGACTTGGGTCCGGTGTTGGGTGTCGTCAGTCTGGACGCCGTGCGTCAGGTGCTTTGAGCTGAGCCCATGGCGCCGGGATAGCGCCAGCGAGCCCGCCGGACGGGCCACCAGTTTCAGGCCGTTTGGCCGCCCCCGAGCTCGCTGACAGGTCTCGGGCTTTCATCTTCATCGCGATCAAAGGGACAGTCCATGGCGTTTTCACAGGCATTGAGCGGTTTGAGTGCGGCTTCTACCAATCTGGATGTGATCGGCAACAACATCGCCAACTCGGAAACGGTGGGTTTCAAATCCTCTGAGGCGCAATTCTCCGACATCTATGCCGGCTCACAGGCAGCGGGGATCGGGGTGCAATTGGCATCCGTTGCCCAGGACTTCACTTCCGGCTCGCTGGAATCCACCGGACGCGATCTCGATCTGGCGATTTCCGGAGATGGCTTCCTGCGTTTCTCGGACACCAGTGGTCAGATCGTCTATTCGCGCAATGGCCAGCTCAACATCGATGCCGAGGGCTATATCGTCACGGCCCAGGGTGCCCAGTTGACAGGCTATTCCGGTGAAGGTGTCACCGGGGAGCCCGTGGTATTGCAGATTCCGACAGCCCCACTGGCGGCAAAAGCGACGCAGGACAACATCGCTCTCGAGGTCTATGGCGCTGAAGTCGCGCTCAATCTGGATGCCGCGGACCCTGAGCCGGCCACTGCCGATTTTGATCCGACGGATGCCGCGACCTACAACTACGCCTCGGCGATGACGGTGTATGACAGTCTTGGCGATGAACATGTCGTGACGTCCTTCTATGCCAAGACAGGCAATAATTCCTGGGATGTCCACCATGTAATGGACTTTTCGGGCAAAGCTTCTGAGTATCAAACTGCATCTGATGAGTTAACTGTTATAGAAGCGAAGGTCGAAGAGCTGGAAGCAAGTATTGCCGATGGTGAAGAAAATGGCTTGGATGACCTGGTAGATCAATTGAAAAGTGAGTTGGATGAGGCGCAGGAAGAGCTTGTAAAAGCTAAACAGGCCGAGGCCGATGCAGCAGCTTTATTTGATCCACAGCTTGAGACAATAAGTTTTGCAGGCAATGGGCAATTAAGTAGTTATGAGCCTCAACTTCAAAATCATGAGCTTGATAATGGTGCTGCAAAGCTTAGCTTCAGTATCGACTTCACTGGCAGCACGCAGTATGCCAATGATTTTGAAGTCACAACTCTGTCCCAGAATGGTTATACCTCCGGCAGTCTTGTCGGCGTGTCCTTCGAGGAAGATGGTCGCGTGATCGGCAGTTACTCCAATGAGCTCAAGCAGACACTGGGCACCATCGCGCTGGCCAACTTCGCCAATGAGCAGGGTCTGCAGCCCAATGGCGACAACGGCTGGGTCGCCACCGCTTCCTCGGGTGTTCCGCTGGTCGGTGTGCCGGGTGAGGGCGTCTTCGGTGAGGTCCAATCCGGGGTCGTCGAGGCCTCCAACGTCGACCTGACCACCGAGCTGGTCGATCTGATCATCGCTCAGCGCAACTATCAGTCCAACGCCCAGACCATCAAGGTCCAGGACGAGGTCCAGCAAAGCGTCATCAACATGCGCTAATGCCACTCCTGACATGTGACTCGGTTCGTCTTCTGCAATGAAAACAGCAGAGATGTCGGGGCGAACCGGGTTATCTCGAGCGTCAGTACTTAGGCGGCGGACCAGCTCGTCAAGAGCGGTCGTTGAGGGGCGGGCGCTGACGGCAACACGGCAAGGTGTGAGGGAATAGCGGATGGACAGAATGCTCTACACCGCCATGAGCGGCGCCCAGCGCAGCCTGGCGGCTCAGGATGTCGCCAGTCATAACCTGGCCAACCTCTCGACCACCGGCTTTCGCGAGATGCTGACGCTGTCGCGTGCGGTGGATGTGCAGGGTGAAGGGCTGGCGACACGCGTCTCCAGTCAGCTGACCACCGCGGGAGCCTCGATGGCCCAGGGCACGATCCAGACCACGGATCGCGCGCTGGATGTCGCGCTGGACGGCCCAGGCATGCTGGCCGTGCAGGGCGCGAATGGCGAGGAGCTCTACACCCGCAACGGCGCGCTGCAGATCGATGCCGATGGTGTCCTGACCTCCGGCGGCTTGCCGGTGCTGGGCGATGGCGGGCCGATCGAGCTGCCGCTCAACGCCATCGTGCATATCTCCGCCGATGGCAGCGTGAGTGCACGCTCGGCGGCGGATGCACCTGACACCATGGTGCTGCAGGCCCAGCTCAAGCTGGTCAATCCCGAGGCCATTCCCGGCAGCCCGGCGCTTGTGCGCGGCGAGGACGGCTATTTCCTTCAGCCGCCGACTGCGGCGGGAGAGGCCGCGCCACCGCTGGCTGCCGACCCGCTGGTGCGGGTCGTCTCCGGCGCCCTGGAGAGCAGCAACGTCTCGGCGACCGACGCGATGGTCGCCATGATCAACAACGCGCGCAGTTTCGAGATGCAGATGAAGAGCATCGACACGGCAGAGCGCATGGCCGAGCGTGGCAACAGCCTGCTTGGTACCGACTGACCCCGTAATCACGGCGGAGCCCCCTGATGATTCGTGCCCTATGGACAGCCAAGAGCGGCCTTGAAGCTCAGCAGATGCAGATGGACGTCACGGCCAACAACCTGGCCAACGTCTCGACCAATGGTTTCAAGCAGTCGCGCGCGGTGTTTGAAGATCTGCTTTACCAGAACATGCGCCAGCCCGGCGCTGCCTCCTCTGCCACCACCGAGCTGCCCTCGGGGCTGCAGGTGGGCACCGGGGTGCGCACCGTGGCCACCGAGCGTCTGCACATCCAGGGCAATCTGGAGCAGACCGAGAACTCCAAGGATGTCGCGATCAATGGTCAGGGCTTCTTCGCGGTGATGCTGCCGGATGGCACCAATGCCTATACCCGCGATGGCTCCTTCCAGCTCGACAGTACCGGCCAGATGGTCACCGCCAGTGGCTACCCGCTGGACCCGGCGATCGTCATTCCGGCCAATGCCCTGAGTGTCGATATCGCCTCCGATGGCGTGGTCAGCGTCACCCAGCCCGGTTCCACCAACAGTACAGAGGTCGGTCAGCTGCAGCTGTCTACCTTCATCAACCCGACGGGCCTGTTCAGTCGCGGCGAGAATCTGTATTCCGAGACCGACGCCTCCGGGCCGCGCAGTGACAATGTGCCGGGCTTCAATGGTGCGGGCACTCTCTACCAGGGCTTCGTCGAGACCTCCAACGTCAACGTGGTGGAAGAGATGGTGGGCATGATCCAGAACCAGCGTGCCTACGAGATCAATTCCAAGGCCGTGACCACCACCGATCAGATGCTGGAGCGTCTGGTCCAGATGTAAGGGTTGTCGCATGTCGCTTTCGCGTGATCTCCCGGTGGTGGCACTGCCATCCCTGGCAGCTGTTTGCCCACGCCAGAAGGGCTTGGCGATGCCCGGCTTGACGTTGCCTGGCTGGCGCCGCGCGCTGGCCGGATTGGCGATGCTGGCCATGACGCTGATGGGCGCCGGGTGCGCCCATATCCCCAGCGAGCCGCTGGTCGATACCACACCAATGGAATCGACGATGCAGCCGCGCCCGGAACCGATGGCCAATGGCGCCATCTTCCAGCCGCTGTATGGCAACCAGCCGCTGTTCGAGGATCGCCGCCCGCGTGCCATCGGCGACATCATCACCATCCTGCTCGACGAGAATGTCAGCGCCAGCAAGAGCTCGGCCAGCAATGCCAGCCGTGACGGCAGCCTCGGTTTCTCGCTGACCGCCATCCCCGATTTCATGACGGGGCTGCTGGATGGCACCGATGCCGATATCGAGGGCGAGAATGATTTCACCGGCAGTGGTGGCTCGAATGCCAACAACAGTTTCACCGGCACCATCACCGTGACGGTCAGTCAGGTGCAACCGAACGGCAATCTGGAGGTGCGTGGCGAGAAGCGCATCGCGATCAATCAGGGCACCGAGTCGATTCGCTTTTCCGGAGTGGTCAATCCGCGCACGATTTCCTCGGCCAATACGGTGCAGTCCACCCAGGTGGCCAGTGCACGCATCGAATATGTCGGTGATGGCTATATCAACGAGGCACAGAACATGGGCTGGATGCAGCGCTTCTTCCTCAATCTGGCGCCGTTCTGAGCCTGGCGTGGCAATTGCCGCGGCTTGTTCTGTAGAGAATTGTTTTGCAGAGACTTGTTGTGCACTGACTTGTTCTGCAAAGACTTGTTCTGCGAAGAATTGTGCCGCGAATGGCCCCGCCCTGAAGGGTCTGTCCCGATTTCTCACCACGCTGTCCCATCATGAGTCGCTATCCGATGCCTGAGATGCTCCCTTATCCCCGCTGGCGCGCTGCGCTGGCCGCCTGCCTGATGCTGGTGAGCTGCCTGACCTTGACGCTGCAATCGGCGCAGGCCGATCGCATCAAGGACCTCGCCCAGGTGCGCGGCGTGCGCGACAACCCGCTGGTCGGCTACGGCCTGGTGGTGGGGCTGGATGGCAGTGGGGACCAGACCACCCAGGCGCCGTTCACCGGCCAGAGTCTGACCAACATGCTCTCCCAGCTGGGCGTGACGGTGCCGTCGGGTACCAACATGCAGCTCAAGAACGTGGCGGCGGTCATGGTTACCGCCAGCCTGCCGGCCTTTGCAAGCTCCGGTCAGCCCATTGATGTCGTGGTGTCGTCGCTGGGCAATGCCAAGAGTCTGCGCGGTGGCACCCTGTTGATGACGCCGCTCAAGGGCGTGGATGGCCAGGTCTATGCGCTGGCGCAGGGCAATCTGATCATCGGTGGCGCCGGTGCCCAGGCCGGCGGTTCCAGCGTGCAGGTCAACCAGCTGACCGCCGGGCGCATTCCCAGTGGCGCGACGGTGGAGCGCGGCGTGCCGACGCGTCTCGGGGATGAGAATGGCGTGATCCATCTCGACCTGTTCGAGGGCGATTTCAATCATGCCCAGAACGTCGCCAGCGCCATCAATCGCAACTTCGGCGGCTCGCTGGCCTCGCCGCTCAGCAGCCGCGATATCGTGGTGCAGGCACCGCGTGATCTCAGTCAGCGTGTCGGGTTCATCGCCAGACTCGAGAACATCGAGGTCGCCCTGGGCGTGCCGCGTGCACGTGTGGTGGTCAATGCACGGACCGGCTCGGTGGTGATGAATTCCGAAGTGCGCCTGGCGCGCGCCGCGGTCACCCACGGCAATCTGTCGGTGGTGATCGACGCCAATCCGGTGATCAGCCAGCCTGCGCCGCTGTCCCAGGGGCAGACGGCAGTGGTCAATGACCCCGATATCAGCGTGAACCAGCAGGGCGGTGCGCTGCGCATGGTCGAGGGGACTGCCAGCCTGCAGGAGGTCGTCGATGGCCTGAATGCGCTGGGCGCCACGCCGCAGGACCTGGTCTCGATTCTGGAAGCGCTCAAGGCAGCCGGTGCGCTGCGTGCTGATCTCGAGGTGATCTGATGAGTGTGCTTGGTAGCGGTGCCAACGTGGATGCCGGTCGTCTGGCCTTCGATACTCAGGGCCTGGCGAGCCTCAAGGGGGCGGCCAGCAGTGGCGGCGAGCGCCAGCAGGAGGCGCTGGAGGAGAGTGCGCGCCAATTCGAGGCCTTGATGCTCAACATGATGCTCAAGCAGATGCGCTCGGCGACCGAGAATTCAGCGCTGACCGGCTCCCAGCAGCAAGAGATGATGACCTCGATGCTGGACCAGCAGCTCTCCCAGCAACTGGCCAGTGTCGGTGACGGTATCGGCCTGTCGAAGATCCTGATTCAGCAGCTGTCCTCCAGCACGGCGACGGGCACGAACACGGATAGCAGCACCGCAATCTCCCCCAGCGCAGCAGCCGATGGGAAGTCTGTTGATGAACAGGGTGCCGACGGCTGGTTGTCGGCGGTGGGCCTGACCCCGGAGATGGGCGCGGCTCGCGAAGATGACTGGCAGGCGGCGGTGGAGACACACGCTGCAGACGAGGTTACCGGCTTCATGGCGATGCTCGATACGCTGGCGCCCGGCGACACGGCGCGAGGCGTCTACGCCGAGCTGCCGATGGCGACGACAGGCAAGGATGACGTGTCTGACACCGTCAGCCCGGTGACAGTGACCGACGTGGCAGCGCTCAGCGAGCAGCAACGTCGTCAGCCCGAGAATGTGCAGCGCTTCGTGGCGGAATTTGGCCCCGCCGCACAGGCGGCCAGTCGTGAAAGCGGGCTGCCCGCAGAATTGATTCTGGCCCAGGCCGCGCTGGAAACGGGCTGGGGTCAGCGCCGTATCCACACCGAGGCCGGCACCGACAGCCATAATCTGTTCGGCATTAAGGCCGGCAGCAGCTGGCAGGGCGACAGCACCACGGTGCTGACTACCGAGTATCGTGATGGGCGCCGCATGCGTCTCGAGGACAGCTTCCGCGTCTATCCCGATCAGGCCAGTGCGCTGCGCGATCATGCCGCGCTGCTGACCGGCGCCCAGCGTTATGCCCACGTGACCCGGTCGCCGGACGCCGAGAGTGCCGCGCGCGCCTTGCAGGAAGCGGGCTACGCCACTGACCCGCACTATGCCGACAAGCTGATCTCGATCATGAGTCGTGTCGGCCCGCTGGAGGCCAGCGGGCCTCTCGAGACACAGGAGGCCCGCCTGGCGTCACGCGATGCCGTGCCTGCGTCAGCGCCTGTCGCAACCGCCAACTCAAGCTCCCCACGCGGTCTGCTTGAGGCCTCCGCGCCGCTGTTTGCCCTCGATGCGCGCGATGCTGAGCCGCTGGTCGAGCTGGCGTCTGCGGCGGATGTGGCGTCTGCGGCGTCGGCGACGGGTGTGGCGTCTGCGACGGGTGTGGCGTCTGTGGCCTCTGCGACGAATAAGGAGATCGGTGCTGGCAGTCAAAGTAATGCATCAGGGGCCATCCAATTGGCGATGGGTCGTTCAGAGCCGCTGATCCGTTAGAGAGCGCCGCTTATGACGATTCACTGTTGATGAATTGCTGGCAACTATTGCTGCCTGGGGCCTTAAGTTGGCGTCTGACTCGCCGATAATCACAGCATCCGTACGCCGGTGTGGCGTCATTCACCTTCTCCCTTTTCCCATTGTTCCTTTCAGGTAAACGCCATGGCCAGCAGCATGTTGAGTATCGGTGTCAGTGGTCTGCAAGCCGCCCAGACGGCACTTGCCACCAACAGCAACAACATCGCCAACGTCTACACGCCGGGCTATAGCCGTGAAACGGTCGAACTGAGTGGCAGCAGTGGTGGCGGTGTCAGTGTGGCGTCGATCAGCCGTCAGACCGACAGCTATCTCTCGGCGCAGCTGGACAGCGCCATGAGCGCCAGCACGGCGCTTGAGACCCACGAAGCCAACATCAGCCAGATCGACAATCTGCTCGCCGATGACGAGGCGGGCCTGGCGCCGTTGATGCAGGAGTTCTTCGGCGCCATCGAAGGCGTGGCCAGTCAGCCGAGTGACCCGGCGGCGCGCGAGAGCCTGCTGGGCAGTGCCGAGAGCCTGGCAGGGCAGTTCAATGCCTTCTCCGCCTATCTGGATGACATGGACGCTGCGGTCAATTCACAGCTCGGCGATGTGGTCGGCGACATCAACACTGCCACCAGCCAGATCGCCTCGCTCAACGAGCAGATTTCCCTGACGCGTGCGCGTACCGGCGAAGAGCCACTCGGCCTGCTGGACCAGCGCGATCAGGCGGTGACCGGCCTGCAGACGCTGGTCGGCGTCGAGGTACAGGAGCAGGATGGTCGGCTGAGCGTCAGCCTCGGCAATGGCCAGCTGCTGGTCAACGGCAGCAGCAATAACGAACTGGCCGTGGAGCCAGACCCGCAGGACATGAGTCGTTCGGTGGTCACCTACAGCGTGGCGCCGGGCGTGACCAGCGCCATCGATGAGGCGCAGCTCGAAGGCGGCACCCTGGGCGGGCTGTTGAGCTTCCGCGCCGACAGCCTCGAGCCGACCCAGAATCAGCTCGGCCAGTTGGCTGCGGGTCTGGCGTTGACCTTCAATGCTCAGCACGCCGACGGTGTCGACGCCAATGGCAACACGGGGGGCGACTTCTTCACCCTTGGTGATCCGGAAGTGCTGCCGACCAGCGGCAACGCCGCCGGAGCGGATCTTGAGGTGACATTCGCCCCCGCCACTCAGCAGGAAGGTGACGACTTCTACAGTGTCGCGCTGACCGGCGATGACTACCGCCTGAGTCTTGACGGCGGCACCTACCAGCTGGAAAACCTCAGCAGCGGCGCCGTGCAGACCCTGACTCCGGACAGTGAAGGCGTGATGCGCCAGGATGGCCTGGTGTTCACTGCCACCGGCATGGCGGACGGCGACAGCTTCACCATCCAGCCGACGCGCAATATCGCTGACACCTTCGGGGTCGCGATCGACGAGGGTGCCGAGATCGCGGCGGGTTCAAGCGATGCCAGTCTCGACAACCGCAACATTCTCGCTCTGCAGTCACTGCAGAGCAGCGACGCCCTGGGCAGCGCCGGCAGCTTCAATGATCACTACGCGTCACTGGTCAGCCAGGTCGGCAACCAGACACGTCAGGTGCAGGTCAACCTGGAGGCTCAGCAGGGCCTGACCGAGCAGCTGTCGGCGGCAGACCAGTCGATCTCTGGGGTCAATCTGGATGAAGAAGCCGCGGACCTGATCCGTTATCAGCAGTATTACCAGGCCAACGCCCAGGTCATCCAGACCGCGTCGACGGTGCTGGATACCATTCTGAACATCCGTTAACGAGGCCGTGATGCGCATCAGTACCCAAACCCTCTATGCCCAGGGCGTCACCTCGATGCTGGATCAGCAGGCAGCGTTCTCCAAGGTGTCCGAGCAGCTGGCCACCGGCAAGCGCGTGGTCAATCCCTCGGATGACCCGAGCGCGGCCAGCCAGGCGGTGACGATCTCGCAGTCCCAGGCCGTCAATGAACAGTTCAGCGACAGCCGCACCACGGCACGCAACAACCTGTCCATCGAGGAGAGCGCGCTTAATCAGGTCACCGATACCATCACGCGTGTCCAGAGCCTGATCGTGCAGGCGGGCAACGGCACTCTCAGTGACAGTGACCGTGATGCGCTGGCCACCGAGCTTGAAGGCAGTCGCGAAGTGTTGCTGGGGCTGGCCAACAGCACCGACGGCAACGGCAATTATCTGTTCGGCGGCATGAGCGGTGATACGGCGCCCTTTGGCGAGGATGGCAGCTATCGCGGCGATGATGAGCAGCGTCAGCAACGCGTCGACAGCTCGCGCCTGATGGAGGTCAATCATACCGGCAGCCAGATCTTTGGCGGCGTGGCATCCGGCAATCAGCAGCTGGCCCGCCAGACTAGCGATAGCGAGTCGTCACTGCCGATCACCTTCAAGGGACCGGAAGTCATTGACGCCGCGGCGCGGGTCGATGGTGCGGCCTACAGCGTCAGCATTGATGCCGCTGGCGTCACGATCAGCGGCACCGATGCTGACGGCAATGATCTCCCGACCCTGGATGACGAAGGCAACCCGCTGCCATCGCCCGTGGCGTACAGCGATGGCATGACGCTTGCGTTCAATGGCCTGTCGATGACGCTGTCCGGTGATGAGCAACAGGTCGCTGAAGCTCAGACCTCCGGCAAGGCTACCCAGCTGGTGGTCGAGGAGGGTGAAGCCAGCGCCGATCTGTTCGCCAATCTGGATGGGCTGATCACTGCGCTGAGCACGCCGATCGAGAGCGAGGCCGACCAGGCCGCCTTCAACAACGCCATCTCGACCGCCAGTCGCCAGTTCAGCAACAGTCTCGACAATGTGCTGACGGTGCGCGCCGATGTCGGCACCAAGCTCAACGAGCTGGATTCACTGGATATCATCGGGGATGACCGCGAGCTCAACTATGCCTCGACACGCTCCGACCTGATCGATCTGGATTACAACGAGGCGATCTCCGACTACTCGCTGACCCAGGTGGGGCTGCAGGCCTCTCAGCAGGCGTTCTCGGATATCTCGGGCATGTCGCTGTTCGACTATCTGCGCTGAGTGATGGCGTGACCGCGCTCGAGAAATGATGAAAAAGCCGCACTGGATACTCGCTCTCGCGATGGCATTCGGTGCGGCTCTTGCGTTCTGATGATTGCTTTTCAGATCAGTGCTTGCGTGTCATGGCAGCGTGCCCAGGCCTTCATGCACGGCCTGGAAGGCGCCCAGCGCCTGACGGAACAACAGCGACAGCCAGTCCGTCATGCCCGGCATCATCAGCCACAGCATCGCGATGCCCAGCAGCAGGGTCAGCGGGAAGCCGATCGAGAACACCGACAGCTGCGGCGCCGAGCGGTTGAGTACGCCCATCGCGAGATTGATCGCCAGCAGCGAGGCCACCAGCGGCAAGGCCAGCAGCAGGCCGGCACTGAACAGGCTGGCACTCCACAGCAACAGATTCTCGAGCCCGATAGGCCCCATGCGGCGCAGGTCGAGGGGAATCTCGTGGAAGTGGGTGACCAGGATTTCCAATACCAGCAGATGGCCATTGAAGGCCAGAAACAGCAGCATGGCCAGCATGCCCAGCAGACGCGACAGCACCTGGGTATTGGTGCCGGTGTCGGCCGAGAAGAAGCTGGCGAAGGCCAGCCCCATCTGCAAGCCGATGAATTCCCCGGCCGCCTCGACGATGGCGAAGGTGATGCGCATCACCAGGCCCAGTGCCAGGCCGACGCCCATCTGCAATGCCAGCTGCCAGACGGCGGCCGGGCCGAGCACATCCACCGGGGGTGGGCTATTGACCAGCGGCGCGATGATCAGCGCCAGGCCAAAGGCCATCAACAGGCGCACCGGCGTGGGCAGGCTGCGGTGACCGAACAGCGGCGCGCTGATCATGAAACCGGACAGGCGCGCGAAGGGCCACATCACGCTCAGCAGCAGGGCCTGGAGATGCTCGGGGGACAGCAGGTCATTCGGCAATGGAGCGTCCTCCCACCGGGCTTGCGTCGGGCTTTGCGGTGACGCTCATCGGTGCATCGCTCATCCGATCAGGTGCGGGAAGCCGGTGAAGACGCTGCGCGTGAAGTCCATCAGCGTCTCCAGCAACCAGGGGCCGGCCAGTACCAGGGTGCCGAACACGCCGAGAATCTTGGGGATGAAGGACAGGGTCATCTCGTTGATCTGGGTCGCGGCCTGGAACAGGCTGACGATCAGGCCGATGAACAGGGCACTGGCTAGCAGCGGGCTTGCCACCAACAGGGTGATGTACATGGCATGCGAGGCCAGGCTGGTGATGACTTCAGGTGTCATGGCGGCGCGTTCTCGATGGGCAGATGGGAGGTGTCGAGTCTGGCAGTGCACGGTTGCGCGGCACGACTAGAAAGCCCGGTGACGGCGTGATGTCTGGGCCTGGCTCAGTAGATGCTCTCTCAGTAGCAGCTCTCTCAGTAGAAGCTCTCGGCCAGCGACCCCAGCAGCAGCTGCCAGCCATCGACCATCACGAACAGCATCAACTTGAAGGGCAACGAGATGGTGGCGGGTGGCACCATCATCATCCCCAGCGCCATCAGCACACTCGCCACCACCAGGTCGATGATCAGGAAGGGCACGAACAGACTGAAGCCGATCTGGAAGGCGGTCTTCAGCTCGCTGGTGACGAAGGCCGGCAGCAGCACCCGCCACGGCACATCCTGCGGGGTCTGGATTTCCTCGACCTTGGCCAGGCGCGCGAACAGGGCGATATCCGGCTCACGCACCTGACCGAGCATGAATTCGCGCAGTGGATCGCCACCGCGTTCGATGGCTTCCTGCAGGCTGATGGCCTGGCTGTCATAGGGTTGCCAGGCTTCGTCGTAGATGCGCTCCAGCACCGGCGACATCACGAAGAAGGTCAGAAACAGCGCGATGCCGACCAGCACCTGATTGGGCGGCGCAGACGCGGTACCCAGCGCGGTGCGCAGCAGGCCGAGCACGATGATGATGCGGGTAAAGGCGCTCATCATCAGCAAGGCCGCCGGCAGCAGGGCGAGGCCACTGAGCAGGATCAGCGTCTGGATATTCAGCGACCAGGACTCGCCGCCGTCCGGCAGTGGCTGGCTGGTCAGGCCGCTGAGCACATCGGCGTGCGCCGCTTGGCTGGTCAGCAGGCATGCCGACAATGCGATCAATAACCCTGTCAGCAGCTCTCTTGTCTTCAACCTTCCTGCTTTCTTCAAGCCCGGCGACAACCTCACCAGCCACGTCATGAGTGAGGCTCCGCGTCATCTGTCTTGTCTGAGGTAGTAGTTTGCGTCACATCAGAGGGCGTTGTGGCGGATGTGGCAGTCGGCGAGCGTCTGGCAAGACGATCGCGCAGCAGCTCGGCAAAGCCGGCCGCGGCACCGCTCCCGCCGGTTGCGGAGGCAGACGAGGCCAGCGATGCGTCATTCGGATTGCTGCCATCGTCTGCGGGCAACAGGCCGCCATTCTCGGCCGTCAGCTCACCGAGGGAGGTGATACCCGCCGGCCCGACGCCCAGCAGCAATTGCTGGTTGCCCACCGCTACCACCACCAGGCTTTGCTTGTGACCCAGCGCCAGCCGCGCCAGCGGGCGCAGGGCAATGCGATTGCCGCGCAGTGTCTGGGCACCCCCGAACGTCTTCATCAGCCATGCCAGCAGCAGGATCACACCGATCACCGCAGCAAGCGCCAGCCCGGTATTGACCAGGCTGGCCGCGCCCAGCGGTGAGTTGTGGCCTGTATCGGCATTCAGGTTTGCGTCGCTACCGAGAAAGGCCGGTGACGGCGCCTGAGTGCTGGCGCTGGTGTTGGTATTGGGGCTGGCATCCGGCAGCAAGATCGCGCCGTCAGGGGCATCGGAGGTCATGACAGGAACAGCCTTAGCGGTTGAGCTTCTGTACCCGCTCATTGGGGGTGATGATTTCCGTGATGCGGATACCGTACTTGTCCTCGACCACGACCACCTCGCCCTGGGCGATCAGGTAGCCGTTGATCAGGATGTCCATCGGCTCACCGGCCAGGCCATCCAGCTCGATCACCGAGCCCTGCGACAGCTCCAGCAGCTGCTTGATGGTCAGGCGCGTGCGCCCCAGCTCCACGGTCATCTTGACCGGGATGTCCATGATCATGTCCAGCTCGCGCGGACGTGTGCCGCCACCGCTGCCATCGAGGGGCTCGAAGATGTCGCCGCCCTGGGGGGCAGCCTCGCTCTGCTGTTCTTCCAGCGCCTTGGCCCACTCGTCGCCCATCTGCTCGGTCATCGCATCGGCCCAGGGGTCGTCAGTACCGGATGTCGGGGAATTCGGGGTGGCCTTGGGCGCGGGCGCGTCTGGCGAATTGGGCTCACTCATCGCCGCTGTCCTCGCTGGCAGTGTTGATCGGATGATTGATGATGCGGGTCACGCGCAGGGCGCGGTGGCCATTGGCGCGACCGAAACCGGCTTCGAGCACCGGCACATTGTTGACGTAGGCGTTGACGCGCTCGGGCTTCTCGATGGGCAGCACATCGCCCACGGCAAGTTCGGCCAAGGCGCCCAGCGTGGTGGTAATACTGGCAAAGTCGGCGTGCAGCTCGACATCGGTGGCGCGCACTTCCTTGCGCAGGCGCTCGCCCCAGCGGCTGTCACCCTCGGCGCTGGTTTCCTGCAGCGGGCTCGAGAGCAGCTCGCGGTGCGGCTCGATCATCGAGTAGGGCAGGCAGATCTGGAAGTCGCTGCTGTGATTGCCGACCTCCAGATGGAAGCTGGTGCACACCACGATCTCGTTGGGAGAGCTGGTGATATTGGCGAACTTGACCTGCATCTCGCTGCGCAGATAGTCGGTTTCCACGGCGTAGACCGCCGACCAGGCGTCGCGGTAGGCATTCAAGGCCAGCTGCATCAGGCGCTGGATGACGCGTTGTTCGGTGCGCGTGAATTCGCGACCCTCTGACTTGGTCACGAAGCGGCCGTCACCGCCGAACAGGCTGTCGACCACCATGAACACGAGACTGGGCGGAAACACCAGCATCGAGGTGCCGCGCAGCGGCTTCATGGTGAACAGGTTGATGTTGGTCGGCACCGGCACGTTGCGAGAAAATTCGTTGTAGCTCAGGAACTGCACCGGCCCGGCAGTGATATCGGCGCCGCGGCGGATCAGGTTGAACAGCCCCATGCGGAACTGGCGGCTGAAACGCGAGTTGATGATATCCAGGGCATGCAGGCGATCCCGGATGATGCGGTGCTGGCTCGCCGGGTCGAAGGGGCGAATGCGCGCTTCGCCGGGCGTGCTCGAGGCGTCAGCCGTTGCACCGCTGTCACCGTTCACGCCGGAGAGCAGAGCATCGATTTCGTCTTGTGACAGCAGATCGTCTTGAGCCATGGCCAGTTATTGCACGATGAAGTCGTTGTACAGCACGCCAGAGATGGCCAGTGGCTGGCCGCCTTCACTGTAGGGGCGCGAAAGCGCCTCGGTCAGGGTGCTCTGTAGCGTCTGCTTGCCGGCCTGGGTGATCAGCTCATCCGGGCTCTGGCCCGACAGCAACAGCAGTAGACGGCTCTTGAGTTCGGGCTTGAGTTCTTCCACGCGCGCCACCGCGTCCTGATCGGCCATCTTGAGCGTGATGCCGATATAGAGCAGGCGATTGCCGCGCGGGCTTTCCAGGTTGACCGTGAAGGGCGCCAGCGGCATGAAGACCGGCGGTGGCACGACCACGACTTCCGGCTCGGCGTCCTGTGCGGCCTTCTGATCACTGAGCATCGGCAGTGCGAAATAGACGGCCACTAGCGCCGCGATCACGGCACTCATCAGGCTGATGACCCCGATCAGCAGCCAGGAGCGACGCTGACTGGCGGGGGTGGTGATAATCGTTGACATCGTGGTGCGGTGTCCCTGGAGTCGGTGGCGGGGCCAGTATGACCGAAGGCGTGGTTATCGAACGGCGGAATAACGCCACGTGCGAGCGCTTACTTGAATGATGACGCGCCAGGCGGACTCATCAGACAGCTACCTGACGGGAGCCGCTGACAGATGCAACTGGCAAGCGTCAGGCCCATCATGCCTGCCATTCACGCTGCCCCCAGGCTGCCGGGGATGCACTTGCAAGATTGCTTGTGAGATTGCCCGCGGCGAGGCTCCCCTCCATGGCGTCAGCGCTTGTGCTGATATCACTCGCCGGCTGACCCTCGAGGTGCTGGGCGAACTGACCCTGATTGGCCGAGTTGTCCGGCGCCCCGTCCGGAGTGTCGCCCGGTGTGTCGTCCTGAGCACTGAAGGTGATCGCCGTCAGCTCGTGCCCACGGGATTCCAGCGCCTGACGCAGCTCCCCTAGGGATGACTCGACAGCCGAGCGCACCTGTTGGTGGCCCGCGACGAAGTGCGCACTGGTGCCCTGTTCGCCGATGTTGAGGCGAATGGTCAGCTTGCCCAGATTGGCCGGATTGAGCGCGATCTCGGCCTGTGGCGATTTGCTCAGCTGCATGCGTACTACCTGCTCGCTGAGTGCCTGTTGCCAGGCCTGAGTGCCGACGCTTGCGGGAATCAAGGCTCCCGCCTGTGATGCCATGCCCGCTGGATTGGCTGCTGGATTGCCCGAGCCATTGAGCATGGCGCCGCTGCCGGCAGCGCTCGAATTCGACACGCCGGCTGATACGCCAGCCGTTGACGCACCCGAGAGCAGGGACGGATCGCCACCGCTACGTGAAGAATTCGCATCAAGCAGGGCGCCGTCGGCCTTGGCGGTGACGCCTTCAATGGCCTCCTCGGTCAGCGGGCCCAGCGCGCCGTCCGTCAGCGAGGAGGGCGCATCCGTGCTCAGGCTGCCTGCCGCTGTCGCGGAGGTCCTGTTGCTGGGCGACTGATCCGCAATGGCGCCATCCAGTCCCGCCGCCGCAGGATTGCGCAGCGCGGCGATCCAGTCACCTTGCAGCGCCGTGCTGCCTGCCGTGTTGGCCGCTGTGCTACCCGCTGTAGAGAGCGCCTGCGCGCCAGCGGGCGTTGCCGTTCCCGTTGTTGTAGAAAATGTCGTGTTCAGCGCTGCCTCGTCGCCGCCAGAGGCTCCTTGACCGCCTTGCGTGAGTAGCTGCAGCTGTTGCATGCGCGAGATGCCGCGCTCGACGCTGCTATCCAGTCGTGAGGCCTCGAGTGGCTGCGCTGATGGCTGTCCTGTTGTCTGGCTTGCCGATGAGGGCTGGGCAGGCGGGAGGTTGCCATTCTGGAGGGCGGCAGCGGCGGGGCCCGGAGTGGGCGATGTCTCTGACGACGCTGCCTGAGCCTGCTCGAGGTGCTGGGCATGCTTGTCTTCGGCGGCCTCGCGATGCTCGATACGCTGCTGCTGTGCGTCTTGCGCTTGCGTCTGCACCGCTTGCCTGTCCTGCTGGCGATCCTCACGCTGGGCGCGTGACAGATGTGCCTCGAAGGCGCTCTCTGAGGAAGCTGAGCTGATGTCGTCGCGCGAGCGAGCTTCCTCAGAGGAGGCCTTGGTGCTGGTCGGCGCTTTGGTTGGCGAGGTGGCCGACAACATCGAGATGCGTGCAGTGTCTGTCATGGTGTCACTCCTCCGACTGGCCGTCTTCAGCCATTGGCACGGCGTAACCAGGCCTGGGTGGCTTGTTCATCACTCTGACGTTGCTCGGCGGTGCGCGCCTGCAACGCGGCGCTCAGGCTGGCGCGATCCGCCAGGCCCTGCCAGGCCGCGTGGGTCTGCTGTTCCTTCACCAGCCGCTGATGCTGATGGTGCGTCTGGGTCTGCTCCTGGGCTACCCGTGCGCGACATTGGGCAATCGCCTTGTCCAGCGATGCGATGAAGGCCTGATAGTTGTGCCAGCTGGCCGGGTCCAGCCCCTGAGTCAGGCGTGCCTGCATCTGCTGGCAGTAGTCGAGACGGTATTGCTCGAGGGTGACCAGTTGCTGGGCGGCGGTTTCCTGACGCTGACGCTGGCTGGTGAGCTGGCGTGCAGCGCCATCACGCCGGCGCTCGCTCAGCTGGGTCAGGGTGTCAAAGCGTGACGATGAGATGGCCATTCAGTGAGAATTCCCGATCAATGACAGGTGAAGGCGGCCATCATGGCTGGGCCAGCAATTGTTCGAGCATGTTCGTACTATCGGCAAGACTTGCGTGCTGTGTAGTGCCTTGTTGCAGGAAACGTCCCATCGGCTCGTGCAGGCGCACCGCGGCGTCGAGCACCTTGTCGTTGCCGGGCTGGTAGGCGCCGATGGCGATCAGGTCCTGATTGCGCTGATAACTGGAATAGAACTGCTTGAAGCGACGGGCGCGGGTGAGCTGCCGCTCCGGCGCCACCGCCGACATGGCGCGGCTGATGGAGGCTTCGATATCGATGGCCGGGTAGTGGCCGCTTTCCGCGATGCGCCGCGACAACACGATATGTCCATCCAGAATCGCGCGGGCACTGTCGGCAATGGGGTCCTGCTGGTCATCGCCTTCGGTCAGCACGGTATAGAAGGCGGTGATCGACCCGCCGCCACGCCGGCCGTTGCCGGTGCGTTCCACCAGCGCCGGCAGCTTGGCGAAGACCGAAGGCGGATAGCCCTTGGTGGCCGGTGGCTCGCCGATGGCCAGGGCGATCTCGCGCTGGGCCATCGCATAGCGGGTCAGCGAATCCATGATCAGCAGCACATTCTGGCCCTTGTCGCGCAGGGATTCGGCGATGCGTGTCGCGTAGCTGGCGCCCTTGAGGCGATGCAGCGGTGTCATGTCGGCCGGCGTGGCCACGACCACGGCGCGCTTGAGACCTTGTTCGCCGAGAATGTTCTCGATGAATTCCTGCACCTCGCGCCCGCGCTCGCCGATCAGGCCGACCACGATCACATCGGCATCGGTGAAGCGCGCCATCATGCCCAGCAGCACACTCTTGCCGACGCCAGAGCCGGCGAACAGCCCCATGCGCTGGCCACGGCCGACGCTCAGCAAGGCATTGATGGCGCGAATGCCGACATCCAGCGGCGTGTCGATGGGCGCGCGCTCCAGCGGGTTGAGCGGACGGCTCTCCAGCGGCGCATGTTCGACATCTTCCAGCGGGCCGAGGCCATCCAGCGGTCGACCCACGCCATCGACGACCCGCCCGAGCAGTGCTTCGCCGACCGGGTAGCGTCGCTCGCCGACATTGCCATGCCCGAGGGGAAACACTCGCGCGCCTGGTGCGACGCCGCTGAGCGGGTCGATGGGCATCAGGTAGAGGGTCTGATCGGCGAAGCCGACCACCTCGGCCTCGGCCGGCGGCAGGTTCGCGCCCAGCTCGACCAGACAGCTGGCGCCCACCGGCAGGCGCAGGCCGACCGCTTCCAGCACCAGGCCGGTCGCGCGTACCAGGCGGCCATTGCTGCGCTGGGGCTCGAGGCTCTCGACGCGCTCACGAATGGCGCCCAGCGCGCTGCGCCATTGCTGTGCGGAAGAGGTGCTCATGGCGTGTCACTCATGTGCGATCTCCTGCCAGCTCAGTGCGTGCCTGCTCTGGCTGTGCATGTTCTGACGACTGGCATTGCACGATGCGCGAGCCGCTGGCCTCATCCTTGCCATGCAGGCTGCCGTCGGCGCTGCCGCGATGGCGCAGCTGGCATGACAGCATCTCCAGGCGACTCTCGAGGCTGGCATCGTGACAGCCGCTGTCGGCTTCGGCGCGACACCCGCCGAGGCTCAGGCTGGCATCCGGCAGACATTGCCAGCCCAGCTTGGTGAGCTGTTCGCCCATCGCCTGCTCGACGCGCGGCAGGTCGTCCGGATTCAGGTAAAGACGCGGACGGCCGATCAGCGGCGGATCCGCCGCCAGCAGGCTGCGCACGCTGTCGATGATGTGCTCCGGATGGGCACGAAATGCCTCACGGGCCAGATGCTGACCGACGCTGATGGCCAGTGCTGCCAGCTCATCGCTGATCTGCTCATCCAGGCACGCCAGTGACTGCTGCAGGTTCTCGATCAGCGGTGCCAGCCGGGCAGCCTGTTGTTCGAGCGCCAGCTGGGCGGCTTCGGCCTGACGCGCCGCCTGCTCGACGGCTTCCTGCCTTGCACGCGCCAGACCCGCTTCATAACCGGCTTTCTCGCCCGCGGCATAGCCCTCGTCACGTGCCGCCTGTTGCTGCTGTAGCGTCTCCTGCTCGAAGGTCGAACGGGCACGCTGCGCCATGCGCCGAATCAGGCCGACATCCGGCGCCGCAGTGTGCGGCATGCCGGCTTGAAAGCCGCCACCCGACTGAGGCGCCGCGGGCTTGCTATCCAGCGCGTCAAGTTCCAGCGGCTGCCACTGATGCATGTCATCGCTGCCTGCCACGTCGCGCTCGGCCCACGGGTCAGGCGCGTCATGATGCGGATCAGAACTGGACATGGTCCTCATCAGACATAGTCCTCGCCACCGCTGTTGATCACGATCTCGCCGCTGTCGGCCAGTCGACGTACCGTCTGCAGGATGCTCTTCTGCTCGGCCTCGACCTGGCTGACGCGCACCGGGCCACGCGCCTCCATGTCATCACGCAGCATCTCGGCAGCACGCTGCGACATGTTCTGCAGGAATTTCTGGATGATCGCCTCGGGGGAGCCCTTGAGCGCCGTGACCAGCGTCTCGTTGTCGATCTCCTTGAGCAGCAGCTGGATGGAGCGATCCTCGAGCCCGACCAGGTTCTCGAACACGAACATCTCATCGATGATCTGCTGCGCCAGACTCTCGTCGTGATTGCGTACCGCCTCGAGGACCTGCTCTTCCTGCTGTCCCGGCATCAGGTTGAGTATCTCGGCCGCGGTACGAATGCCGCCCATCTTGCTGCGCTTGAGGTTCTGCCCGCTGAGCATGTTGCTCAGCACTTCGGTCAGCTCCTGCAGCGCCGCCGGCTGCACGCCACTGAAGGTGGCGATACGCAGCAGCACATCGTTGCGCAGGGTGTCGGAGAAGTGCTCGAGAATCTGTGAGGCCTGATGGCGCTCCAGATGCACCATGATGGTGGCGATGATCTGCGGGTGTTCGTCGCGGATCATCTCGGCCACCAGCGGCGGCTCCATCAGGTTCAGCGTCTCGATGCCATTGTTCTGACCGGAGCTCTCGTAGATGTCTTCGAGCAGCGAGCTGGCGCGCTCCTGCCCCAGCGCCTTCACCAGCACCGAGCGGATATGGTCGGTAGACAGCAGATTGACGGCGCTGAACTGCTCGCTGTCGGCGTGGAATTCCTCCAGCGTCTTCGCCATCTGCTCCTGGGTGACCTGCGGCATGTTGGTCATCGTCGCGCTGAGCCGTTGGATCTCCTGGGCAGACAGGAACTTGAAGACCTCTGCGGCGCTGTCCTCGTCGAGACTCATGATCAGGGCCGCGCTGCGTTCCATGCTTGTCAGTGTCTTACTCATGATGACTCATCCAGTTCTTGAGGATCATGGCGACCATGCGCGGGTCATCGCGGGCCATGTCACGTGCATCCTTGAGGTTCTGCTGATAGGTGGTCGGCGTGCGCGGGCCACTGGCCGGTGCGGTCTGGCTCGCCATCATGCTGCCCAGGTCGCCATTGGCCGTCGCCAGGCCAGACTCCATGGCGCCGATGCCACCCACTGCGCTGCCGGCGGTCGGTGTGCCGGGCGGCTGACCGATGGTCTGGTAGGCCTCCTGGGGACGCAGCAGCGGCTGCAACAGCGGGCGCAGCAATTTGCGATACAGCAGCCAGGCGATGAAGCCGATGATCAGGTAGCGGCCAAGCTCGATGGCCAGCGCCTGCATCTCGGGATTGTTCAGCCACTTCTCCCACCACTGCTGCGGCGGGCCGGCGTTCTGCTGTTCGGCGGTCATGAAGGGCGCATTGATCACGCTCAGGCTGTCGCCACGTTCGGCATCGAAGCCCATCGCCTCGCGCACCAGCGAATCGATCTGTGCCAGCTGGTCGGCTGCCAGCGGTTCACTGGCCGGGTTGCCGTCACTGTCCATGATGCGACGGTGATTGATCACCACCGCCACCGAGAGATTGTCGAGGCGACCCAGGCGCGCGCGGGTATGGCGCACGCGCTTGTTGACTTCATAGTTGATGGTGCTGCTGCGCTGATAGTTGCTCAGACCGCTGGTCGCGTCGTCAGTCTGTGTCGCGCCGTCAGCATTCGCCGCGTCATCGGCATTGATGGGCGAGGCGGCAATTCCCGGGGGCGTGTTGGAGAGGGCACCCGGCACGCCGCCGATGCCGAGCATCACGCCGGCGCCGGTGTTGTTGAGCTGTTCACTGCGCACCGCTGCGCTGCCCGGTTGCTGGTTGGGCGTGTAGTGCTCTTCGGTCTCTTCGGCGTGGGAGAAATCGAGCTGGGCGCTGACCTCGGCGCGGAAGTTGTCGCGTCCCACCAGTGGCGTCAGCAGGGCATTGATGCGCGATTGATAGCTGCGCTCCAGTGCCTGGGCATATTCCAGCGCACTGCCATCGAGATTGAGCGCATCGCCAGCCGGGCGCGACAGCGGATTGCCGTCCTGGTCGACGACGGTGATGTCTTCGCTAGCCAGGCCCTGCACGCTACCGGCCACCAGATGCTGGATGGCCTGGATCTGACGTGCCTTGAGCTGCTGGCCGCCCTTGAGTTCAACCACCACGGACGCCGTCGCTGGGCGGCGCTCGCGCACGAAGACGGAATCTTCCGGCAGTGCCAGGTGCACACGGGCGCTGGAGACCGGCTCGAGACTGGCGATGGTGCGCGACAGTTCGCCGGACAGGGCGCGCTGATAATTGACGTGTTCGGAGAACTGGCTGATGCCGAAGGCCTGAGTATCCATCAGCTCGAAGCCGGAACCGCCCTGGCTGGGCAGGCCCTGCTGGGCAAGTGCCAGACGCAGGCGATAGACATCTTCCTTGGGGACCTCGACGGTGGCGCCTTCATTGCTCAGCCGATAGGGCACGCCGGTCTGCTCCAGCTGCGCGACGATCTCGCCGCCTTCGCTGGCGGGCAGATCACGATAGAGCACACTCCACTGGGTGCCAGCGCCCCACAGCAACAACGCGACGATGACAGCCACGCTGAAGGCGGCCGCCATGATGAGCGGCAGACGTGGCAATGCCGCCAGGCGCGCCAACAAGGGATTGGCTGGCTTGTCCGGTGATTGTGACGTCGTCGAAGTGCCCGACTGGGGCGCTGTCTGGCTGGGTGTACTCATGCAGATGTCCGATAAGCGCCGTGGTCTGAACTCGCAGCGGGTGATTCCAGCAAGCAGGGCGAAACATGAAAACGATGGATCAACAATGTCGCGTTTCGCAGCGCCTTCTTGCGTAGGCTGGCCATTATCGAAGCTGGGCGCACATCCAATCAGACGAATAGCGTCGCAAAACAGGGGTATTAGTCACTTTCAGCCGCTCGACTGACTGGTAGTCTGAGCCCCACTGAAAGCGGCAGACGAATGGCGCGTGTTGAGAAAGGAGAGGCGGGATGGCGATTGAGGCAGTCGGCGCGGCGATGTCATCCGCGATGACGGGCAGTCTGCAGCAGCTCGATCAGATGGCGGCGCAGGCGGCCGGGAGCAACGCTCAATCGGTGGGCGCAGTGTCAGATGCCAGCGGTACTGATGCACAGGGCTTTGCCGGCATGCTCAAGGATTCGCTGGCGCGCGTCAGCCAGTCACAGCAGGTCGCGGCGGGGCAGGCCAAGGCCTTCGAGCTGGGCAGCCCGGGTGTCAGCCTCGATCAGGTCATGGTGGCGGGCCAGAAGGCTTCACTGGAATTCGAGATGACCGTACAGGTGCGCAACAAGCTGCTCAGCGCCTACAAGGAAATCATGAATATGGCGGTGTGATTCATGTTCGCATTCCAATGAAAAAGGGCAGACGCGATGCGTCTGCCCTTTTTTGTTTTCTGGCGGTGGTGCTGGATATCGCTGGCGGAGGTTGAAATGCACGAGTTCTGTCAACTAAAAGGACCAATATCAACAAGGCCACTATCCTCTGCCAGCGACGGGCCTGCCACTCTTGCTGAGTGACAGGCCTATGCAGCATGCGAGCCAGAGATCAGCCCAGCAGTGACAGCACGTTCTGCGGCACCTGGTTGGCCTGGGTCAGCATGGAAGTCCCCGCCTGCTGCAGAATCTGTGCAGTGGTCATGCTGGACACTTCTTCTGCGTAATCGGCATCCTGAATACGCGACTGGGCAGAGGCCAGGTTGGTTTCAGTGGTTGCTAGGTTGGTGATCGCAGAATCGAAACGGTTCTGCACGGCACCAAGGTCAGAACGCATATCATCGACCATGCTCAAAGCAGCATCAATTGTCTTCAGAGGATCGGGTGTAGGACCTCCTGCATGTAATTCTTCGCCGCGAGTAACTTCGCCTGTATCACTTATTCCAGCGCTATAATAGACAGTAGTGTCTCCACTATCATCCTTTATCACGTATTCAGGAGCATCTTCGTCGCTTCCTGTATAGGCGAATGTATTAGTTGCGTCGTCTCCAGATAAAGTTACATTCTTTTTAACCTCTTCGACGCTCTCAAGGTTATCCCCTGGGGAGGCATTTATTGTCCCCAATGTTGCTGTGCCGTCATCATCAATTGTGACGTTATACGTGCCATTATTAGCGGGCGTTGAATCACCGGCATACTCGACATAGTATTGACCAGAATCATCGACCTTGAAATCGCCAAATGTACCGTCACCGCCACTGGGTTTGGTGAATCCTGTTGAAGATAATGCTACATCATCACCGACTCTTGCTTTGGTGCTTGCAGTGCTGGCAATGTCATCTACATCTATGCCCTCACTTACGCTGAAGTCACTTAGGCCTAAAGACTCAATGTCCATGTTTTTCAGGTTAATAGAAATTGACTGATTGTCATCTGCACCGACTTGGATCACAACTTCTGATTTGGATCCGTCGAGAACGTTAGTGCCGTTGAAATTTGTTTGATCTGAAATGCGATCTATTTCGGCCATACGTTGGGTAATTTCATCTTGTATGGAGCTAAGGTCTTCTGCACTATTGGTACCATTTTGTGCTTGGACCGTCAGTTCACGTACCCGCAAAAGGTTATCATTGACTTGATTCAAAGCCCCTTCAGTAGTTTGTGCAAGTGAAATACCATCATTGGCGTTACGCTGCGCTTGGGACAAGCCAGTGATCTGAGCATCCATGCGGTTGGCAATGGCTTGGCCGGCGGCGTCGTCCTTGGCACTGTTGATGCGCAGGCCGGAGGACAGACGTTCCATGGAGGTGTTCAGGGCGTTCTGGGACTGATTCAGGTTCTGCTGAGTCACCATGGAAAGCGTGTTGGTATTGATCACTGAAGCCATGTGTCACTTCCTGTCGTAATGGGGAGATAGATGGCGTGTCGCCAGTAACGACTCCTGTGCCGTTGCTTCAGTTATCGTCGCGGCGCGACAGAACTTTAGAAATTTTTTGCGGCCTTTTGACCTTTCTCGTTCCCGCTGTCCCTCTGGCTTTCCTCATGTGCTCTTCATACGGGCGCTCCTCGTGACATCCTCGCTCCACTCTCGCTTCACCCTCGCGACATTCTGTTGACCGGCTGGTGGGCGTTGTGCGTGTCTCGCGCTCACTCACTGTCTCTTCCTTTGTGTCTTCATCTCCGCCTCCCCGAGGCGGAGATGCGACGTAAGGCAGGAAAGCCGTCGCTGAGGGTAGCTATTCGAGCGAATGGTTTGTGGCGGGGGCGCGACAATACGCTGGGAACAGGAGTCCCGAGGATGGGGGCACGACCCTGAGTCAAACGACCCCGAGGGATGCAAGCGAGGACCAGGACGCCGATGTATACCGCCAATGGGCGCATGGCCCAGCAGGATATCTACACCGAGTATCAGCCGCTGGTGCGCCGGATCGCGCTGCAGTTGCAGGTGCGCTTGCCAGCGAGTGTCGATCTCGAGGATCTGATTCAGGCCGGCATGTTGGGGCTGTGTGAATGCGTAGGCCGCTATGAGCAGGGTCACGGTGCCAGCTTTGCCACCTATGCCAGTCAGCGTATCCGTGGTGCGATGCTCGATGAGCTGCGCTCGCGTGACTGGTTGCCGCGCAGTGTGCGCCGGGCCGGGCGCGAGCTTGAGAGCGTGATCCAGCAGTTGGAGCAGAGTCTGGGCTATCCCCCCGAGGAGACCCAGATCGCCGCTGCCATGGGGCTTGAGCTAGAGGACTATCGACGGCTGCTGCTGGACACCAACAACGGCATGGTGATGTCGCTGGACGAGATGATGGACGAGGAAGGCGGGCTGGCGGGTGGTTATGCCTCGCCTGAAGCGACGCCTTTCGCCACGCCGTTTGCCTTGCCGCATGATGCGCTGGAAGAGGCCGATACGCGGCGGGCCTTGAATGAGGCCATCGCGTGGCTGCCCGAGCGCGAGAAGCTGTTGATGGCGCTTTATTATCAGGAGAAGCTCAACCTCAAGGAGATCGGCGCGGTACTCGATGTCACCGAATCGCGTGTCTCGCAGCTGCATTCCCAGGCCGTGCGCCGTCTGCAGGGTGTGCTGGCACCGCATCTGGTGGCACGTGCGGGCAAGCGTCGTCGCTGAGCCTCTATCCTGAGTCTCTATCGTTGTGAGCCTTCTTCGTTTCCCCGAACTTTATCCTCTCGCTGAACCGTCTTGCTGTTACGCCTGCCTTCTTTCTGCTGTCTCAGTTTCTCCTGTCTCAGTTTCGCCCGCCCAAAACAAGAACACCGCCCTGAGAGGCGGTGTTCTTGTCTATCACTCGAGCATGTCGTCAGACGTGATCAGTAGCTCTCACGCTCCGGCTCCGATTTGACGCGGCGCTCCTCTTCGCTGAGGTGCTGGGCCTGCTCATCGATATGGCCATCCAGATGCCAGTCGTCTTCCATGCCGGTGACGCGGTCGTTCATCACGCCTTCCTCATTGTCGACCTGCTGAACGACCCCTTCCTCTGATTCAGCGGCGGCTTCCTGTTGCTGGGCAGCGAGTTCTTCCTCGCTCGGTTCCGGCTCAGGTTCGGCATCGAAGTCGAATTCCAGCTGACCGGTTTCCGGCTCGGTGATGGCCTCCTCGACCCAGGCGGCACTCAGCGGACTGGTGGTGGAGGGCGCCACCACATAGTGGCCGGGGTGATCGCCTTCTTCGGCATCCAGTTCCTGGCGCGGCTTGCTGGTGACACTGGCGGCCAGAATCACGATCAGCACGTGAATGGCGGTCAGGGTATAGAGGAAGCCGACGGCCCCGAAGCGCTCCATCAGTAGACCCGCGGTGAGCGGGCCCAGAATCGCGCCCGCGCCATGCATCAGCACCAGCGTGCCGCTGGCGGAGATGATCTGTGGCGTGGTCAGCAGGTTGTTGGCCGCCGCCAGGAACAGCGAGTACTGGGTCAGGATCAACCCGCCGAGGCCTGCACCCATCAGCGCCATGGTTAGCATGCTGCCACCACTGAACGGCACGCCACCGATGGACAGCGCGATCGCCCCGAGACTGCAGCCCAGAATCACCTTCTTGGCCGACAGCTTGTCGGAGAGCTTGCCCAGCGGCCATTGCAGCAGGGCGGCACCCAGAATGAAGGCGCCCATGAACCAGGAGACTTCCTGTACTGGCAGGCCGGCGCGGTCGGCGTACACCGCGCCCATGCCGAAGACGGTGCCGTTGGCGATACCGGTGGCGAAGCCGCCCAGGGTGCCCAGCGGTGCAAGGCGCAGCAGACGAACGATCCCCATCGCCTCCGGCTGCGCGCCTTCCGGTTGTGGTGAGGCGGACAGCAGCATCGGCACCAGCGCCAACGACATGATCACCGACACCAGAATGAACAGCAGATAGGTGTCCGGGTTGGCGACGTTGAGCAGCAACTGGCCGCCGCCCATGCCCAGATAGGTGATCACCATGTAGATGGCCAGCAGACGGCCACGCATCTGGTTGGTCGCCTGGCTGTTGAGCCAGCTCTCCGCGACCACGTAGAGGCCGGCGAAGGCGAAGCCGGTGATGAAGCGCATGGCGATCCACACCTCGGGCACCACATAGAGTGCGTGGATCAGGATGCACACCGAGGTGATGGAGGCCAGCGCCGCGAAGGTGCGCACATGGCCGACCCGGCGCAGCTTGCGTGGCGCAAGTGTCGAGCCGAGCAGGAAGCCGGCGAAGTACGCCGACATGATGATGCCCGTCATGGTGTTGCTGAAGCCTTCCGAGGAGGCGCGAATCCCCAACAGACTGCCCTGCAGTCCGTTGGCCAGCATCAGCATCCCCATTCCCAGCAGCAGCGACCACAGAACGACCGCTGCGCCGAGACTGCTGGTCGGCTGCAGTCGTTTACGCGAGGTGTCGAGCGGCTCGGTCTCGAAGGTGGGAGTGGGTATGGCTTCCTGCTGGGGGTTCGGCATGGAAGGGGGCCTCATCGGTCAGGGTCGGGACCGTGGGAGCGGTGCCGACGAGATGTCAGGTACGACACTTGCGTGCGTGATGTTGGTCAGTCGTGGTCGGTCCTTGCGGGAACGGCGCTCAGTCTACCGACCGAATCCGGAGTCTGCGACCCGTGGTACGCCATTGCGTGGTTGAAAGGCGACATATCGTGAAATTTGTCTCAAGGATGTAATGGGGTGGATGAACATACAGTTCCTAATGAAATCATGACCCGACACGGACTCGGGACACGCTGGCGCTGTAAGAGCACGGCATCCTGCAAAGGGCAATATCGTCAAACTCCCTGCTGGCGGGGCCTGCGCGAGTGTTGGCACTCTTGAGTCGGTGGGCACACTCCTTGGCAATACACGCTGATGACACCACATGGTCGAGCGTTTCGTACCCAAGAGGTCTCGGAAAACCCGAGAGGTGGATGCATATACAGTGACGGGTAATGCAGCAAGACAGCATGTGAGCGTCGAAAAAGCGCCGATCTGTCGCATGGTCGAATGGTCAGCGACCAAAGTAGATGCGAATCTGCCTCTGGACACACTCAACAACATCATAATCAAGAGGTTATTCATGACCCTGACCGCTGCAAACGCCAACGCTGGCCCCGCCTGTCGTCACCTGCGTCACCGCTCTTCGGATCATTCTCCAGCTCTTTCTCAAAGCCATACCGCCCGTCCGCGTGTCGCTGCCACGGGGCGCTCTGCCCTGATGGCGGGCGTGCTTGGCCTGGCTCTGCTGTCACCGCTGATGGCCAGTGATGCCGAGGCGCGTGAGCTGTCCGTCTCCACCGTGCTGTCGGATGCCTTCCCGTGGGGACAGGCGGCCGAGAAGTGGGCGGAGCTGGTAGAGGAGCGCTCCGGTGGCGAGCTCACTCTGCGTGTCTATCCGAATGCCCAGCTGGTGGCGGGAGACCAGACCAAGGAGTTCTCGGCCATGCGTCAGGGGCTGATCGATCTCGCGGTGGGCTCGACCATCAACTGGTCGCCCCAGGTGCCGGAGCTCAATCTGTTCTCGCTGCCGTTCCTGATGCCGGACCACGCCGCCATCGATGCGCTGACCCAGGGCGAGTCCGGCAAGCAGGTCTTCGCCGCCATCGAGTCCAAGGGCATCAAGCCGCTGGCGTGGGGCGAGAACGGCTTCCGTGAGGTGTCCAATTCCTCGAAATCGATCACCTCGCCGGATGACCTGAAGGGCCTGAAGATTCGTGTGGTGGGCTCGCCGCTGTTCCAGGACACCTTCACGGCGCTGGGCGCCAACCCGACCCAGATGAGCTGGGCGGATGCCAAGCCGGCACTGACTACCGGCGCGGTGGATGGACAGGAGAACCCGCTGTCGGTGTTCGATGTCGCGCGCATCGATCAGGTCGGTCAGACCCACCTGACGCTATGGCACTACATGGCGGACCCACTGATCTTCGCCGCCAACCAGCGCGTGTGGAAGTCGCTCAGTGAACAGGAGCGCACTCTGCTCACCGAGACTGCCAGGGAAGCGGGTGCCTGGGAGATCGCCATGAGTCGTGAGGGCAATGCCCAGCGGTTGGCGGACATCGAGGCGCGCGGCGTGAATGTCGTCAAGCTCGATGAGGATGCGATGCAGACCTTCCGTGACGCCACCCAGTCGGTCTACGCCAGCTGGACACCCAAGATTGGTGAGGCGCTGGTCGAGACGGCACGTGCCGAGGTCGAGGCCTCGCGCTGAGTCGGCCAGGGCCACCATCGCCGCTGCTCACTGAGCAGATGACATCGGGAATAATGCGGTCTGTGCGCGTTATTGAGTGAAGAACCACGCCGGGGCCTGACAGCCTCGGCGTTCGTGTGGATCGCGTGTCATGTCGCAAAAGTCGCAACAAACCTATCAACAAGCCTCACATCAAACCGGCACCAGCGCAGCGCCTGCCCCCGTGGACAGGCCACCGCCACGCGTGCGGCCGGAATCCTGGCTGGCGGCGTTGGCGCTGGGCCTGATCGGCATCATCAGTCTGGCCAACGTGGTGGTGCGTTACGCCACTGATGCCTCCTTTGCCTTCACCGAGGAATTCTCGGTCTTCCTGCTGGTGTTGCTGACGCTGGCGGGCGCCTCGGTGGCGATTCGCCGTCAGGCACATATTCGTATCGCATTGCTGGAAGACGTGCTGCCGTTGCCGCTCTGGCGACTGGTCGTGATAGTGCAGACCCTGGCGGTGCTGGTCGTGCTGGGGCTGGTGGTGTGGTTCGGGGGTACCTTCGCGCTGGAGGAGTATCAGTGGGACTCGCTGTCGCCGGGACTGGGCCTGCCCAACTGGTGGTACGTGATCTGGCTGCCGATATTGGCACTGGCGATGGCCTGGCGTCAGCTGCAGCAGTGTGTCGAGCGTCTTGCGCAAGGGCCTGGGCAGGGGCCCGCACAGAATGCGTCGCCGGAGCACAAGGAGTCTGATCATGAGTCCTGATCTCTGGTTGCTCGCAAGCTTTGCTGCCCTGTTGATTCTCGGCGTGCCGGTGGCCTTCGCGCTGGGGCTCTCGGGGGCGGTGGGTATCGTCGCGGGGCTGCCGGTCAGCATGCTGGCTACCCTCGGCACCAACACCTACAACAGCATCGCCAAGTATCCGCTGATCGCCATTCCGCTGTTCATCCTGACCGGCCTGGTGTTCGAGCGTGCCGGAGTGGCGGCGCGGCTGGTGCGCTTCGCCCAGGCGCTGATCGGCCCACGGCATGGCGGTCTCGCGTTGGTGGCGGTGCTGGTGTGTCTGATCATGGGCGGCATGAGTGGTTCCGGCCCGGCGGATGCCGCCGCGGTGGCGATGGTGATGATCCCTAGCATGACGCGGGCGGGCTATCCCAAGGCGTTCTCGGCGACGCTGATTGCGGCCTCGGCCTCCACGGCGATCCTGATCCCGCCGTCCATCGCGCTGATTCTTTACTCCATCGTGGTGCCCGGGGTGGACCTACGCGCACTGTTTGCTGCGGGCTTGATTCCGGGGTTGCTGGTCGGCGTGGCCTTGCTGCTGCCGGCCTGGTTCCTCTCGCGTCGCTATCGCTGGGAAGACCCGACTCAGGTCGAGCGTATCGCGCTGGGGCCGGCGTTCAGATCGGCGATCCCGGCCCTGCTGGCGCCAGTGATCATCCTCGGCGGGCTGCGCTCTGGCCTCTTCACGCCCACGGAAGCGGCGGTGGTCGCGGCCGCCTATGGGCTGTGTGTCGGGCTCTTCATCACCCGTGAGCTAAAGCTCTCTCAGGTGTGGGAGCTGCTCAGAGAGGCGGCCGTCATCTCCGGTGTGGTGATGCTGATCATCGCGCTGGCGGGCATATTCGCCTGGGCGGGCACCATGCTGGGTACCTTCCGACATCTCGCCGAATGGCTGATCACGCTGTCGGATAGCGGAACGACGCTGCTGATTCTGGTGATGGTGGCGGTGCTGATCGCCGGGATGCTGCTGGATGCGGTCTCCATCTACCTGATCCTGATGCCGGTGCTGATTCCGGTGATGCAACACTTCGGCTGGCATCCGGTGTGGTTCGGTATCCTGCTGGCGATGAATATCGCGATCGGGCAGTTCACCCCGCCAGTCGCGGTCAATCTGATGGTGACCAGTAGCGTGGCCGGGGTTCGACTCGAGAAGACGGTCGGGTGGGCGATGGTCTTCGTGGTGGCGATGCTGGCGGCGCTGGCGGTGGTGATGCTGTTCCCTGAGCTCGCCTTGTGGCTGCCACGCGTGCTCGGCTACGCGGTGTAGTCGACCCTCACGATCATCACTTGTGGTCTTCACTGTGCGAAATGAAACGGCTTGCCTTATGGGTAAGCCGTTTTGCGTTTCAGGCCACCTTGGCAGCTGCTACCACCTGGATGCCCGGTGTCCAGGCTGGTTGTCCCGGTTAGCGCGCAGCCAAATGGAGAGCGAATTCTGGTCGCGCGCTGTGCAAGGAATGGGGTGATTCTTCTCACGCAACGGTGCACGGCGGCGAAAAATGTTAGCCTGCATATATTCTCGGCGATGACGCTGCCCTCAAGATTCGCGCAGTGGAACAGTTCACCCGCGGGTCTTGAATGCACGCCAGGCAGCCACCATCGTTGAACGCTGATTGCACGCATGGCAGTCGCTATTCAGCTATCGCATACGCAAGCCAGCTCTCGCACAACGCAAGTCAAGGACATCTCGATGAAGGAAATCGCCGCAGGCAATGATGTTACGTCTGGCTTCAATGCGCTGCATGAAATGGTGGTCGGGGAATTCCTGATCAGCCCGATGCTGGTCTATGCACTGGTCGCCTTGCTGGCGGCGGGGCTCATACGCACGCTGCTGCATCGTCTGCTGGCCAATCACGAGCTCTGGTTCGAGGCCTGGTTCGATATCTCGCTGTTTGTCATCTGTCTGGCGGCGGTGGTGGCCCTCGTGACGTGACGTACGTCATTGCCCCAGCGTCTCGCCATTCGTCATCCTGATTTCCCCGCGAATCCTTTCGTGGCACCCATTTCCTCCAGCCCCTCTATCCCCAAGGAAACCGCATGCGCAACCTGCGACAGAAAGCCGTCAAATGGATCATTACACTATGTCTGGTGGCGGCTGCAGCCTGGTGTGCGGTGTGGCTGTGGAATACCTACATGTACAGCCCCTGGACGCGGGATGCCCGGGTGCGCGCCGAGGTGATCACGCTGAGCCCGGATGTCTCCGGCTGGGTGCGTGAGCTGAACGTGGCGGATACCACGCGGGTCAAGGAGGGGGATGTCATCCTTCAGGTCGATCGTGCGCGCTATGAGGCGGCGCTCGCCAAGGCCGAGGCCAGTCTCGCCAGTGCCAAGGCGACCCTGAGCCTCAAGGAGCATGAATCCAATCGTCGTGGTCGCTTGACCAATCGTGCCATCAGCGAGGAAGAGCGCGACAGTGCGCGCCTGGAGGCCGAGGTCGCCCGCGCTGATGTACAACAGGCCGAAGCCGCGGTGCAATCCGCGCAGCTGGATCTCGATCGTACGCGTCTGGTGGCACCCGCCGACGGTAGCATCCTCAACATGCACCTCAGTCAGGGCAATTACGTCACGGCAGGCACGGCGGTGATGGCGCTGATCAAGGATGACTCCTTCTACCTGAGCGCCTACTTCCAGGAGACCAAGTTGCAGCATGTGCGTCCGGGCGATCCGGTCCAGATCACGCTGATGAGCGGCAATGAAGACTTCAAGGGGCGAGTCGTGGGGATAGGCCAAGGCATCGCCGATGACAATACCGCGACCAATGCCCAGCAGTTGCCTCAGGTCAGCGCCACCTTCAGTTGGGTGCGTCTGGCGCAGCGCATTCCGGTGCGGGTGGAATTCGATGATATCGAGGCGGTACGTGCCTCAGGTGTCAATCTTGCCGCAGGCATGACGGCGAGTGTCAGGCTGATCACTGCGGAAGATGGCAATGATGAGGCGACGCAGGCCAAGGCGGCACCTGTCGAGGCGGAATCGGTCGAGACAGCTAAGGCCGTCCAAGACGAAGATGGGAAGCACTGATCCATGTCTCCCGCTCTGGCCGCCTTCCTCAGGCCTTCGCCGTTCGCGCTCAAGTTCGCCACCAAGGGTGTGCTGGCGATGGCGCTGGCCCTCTACGCCGCCTTCTTCTTCGATCTCGATAGACCCTATTGGGCGCTGATCTCGGCGGCGTTTCTGCAGACACGCCCGATGTCGGGCATGGTGGTCGAGAAGGGCATCTGTCAGGTCACGGGTACCTTCGTCGGTACCTGTGTGGCCGTGGTGATCATGGGCTGCTTTGCCCAGGTGCCGGAACTGGCGCTGGGCTCGGTCACGCTGTGGATCGGGCTATGCATCTATGGCGCCTCGCTGACGCACAACAACCTGTCCTATGGCTGTGTGATGGCGGCGGTGGCCTGCATGATCATCGTGGTGCTGACGTCCTCGGCACCGGATGACTTCTTCTCGGTGGCGCTGGCACGTCTCAGCGAGCTGAGTCTGGGCGCGCTGTGTGCTGTCGTCGTGAGTGCGCTGGTCTGGCCGATTCGTGTACGTGATCATCTCGGCCAGCTGGCGGATACGGCGGTGAATGCCACCTTCCGTTATATGGCGCTGGCCTTTTCGATGCCGCTCGAGGCGGACAGGGCTGGGAGCCAAGACACTGCCGGTCAGTCACAAGCTCATTCACAAGATCAGCAACGCGAACGCATGGCGATGCTCGAGCAGATGATGACCGGGCTGGATGCGCTCAACAATCTCGAGATCGATGCCCACTCGGCGCGTTATGAAGGCCCCCAGGGCAAGGGGCGCATTCGCGGCGTACACCTGCTGACGCGGCGAAGCATGCGTCTCTACGCGACCCTCAAGGCCCTGCACCAGCTGCGTCATCCCGAGTTCTTTGTGCCTTCACAAGGCGATGACGGTGAGGCGATGGCACCGACGGGTGAGCTGAACCAGACCCAGACCCAGAGACAGGAAGCCGAACGTTTCAGTCAGCCGACGCAGGACCTGATGCAACGCCTGGGCGCGGCCTTTCAGAGCATGGCCGACAATCAGGGCACGGCCCAGGCGCGCAAGACGCTCAAGGAGCTGCGCGGGGAATGTCTGCGCCTGTCGCGCGGTCAGCGAAGCATCACCGCGCTGGAAGCCAGGTTGCTGTTCAGTCTGCGTGAGGTGCTGGGGCATGCGCTGGTCATCCTGCAGGCACGCGAGGTCATCAATCATCCCGGCCGTCATCAGCTGCGTCAGCCGAGCATGAGCTGGCACCGCGATCACGGACGTGCCGCCATCGATGCGCTGCGCGCGATGGCCATCTTCAGTGCCACGGCGATCTTCTGGCTTGCGACGGCGTGGGACAACGGCGCGGTGGCCATGCTGCTGGGCACGCTGTTCTCGGGCATCTTCGTCAGTCGCGGTGATCCGGCACCGATCATTCCGATGGTGCTCAAGGGCCTGCTGCTGGCGGTGCCGAGCGTATTGCTGTTCGGCAATGTCATGCTCAGTCACGCCCAGCACTTCGTGCCCTTCGTGATCATCTTCAGTATCCCTCTGTTCCTTGGCCTGATGGGCTCTGTCGTGCCGGCGCTGGCGGGGATCGCCTTGCCCTTCGTGGTGTTCAATATTCTGCTGGTGATGCCGGACAACGGGATGACCTTCGATGTCGCCTATACCCTCAACCGGAGTCTGGCGGCCGGGATCGGTCTCATCGTGACCATCATCGGTTTCCGCCTGATTCCCGTGCCGGGGGCCGGCTGGGACAAGCGCCAGCTGATTCGCGCCACGGCGAGTGATATTCGTGAGCTGGCGGAACGCTCCACCGAGCGCCTGGACAGCTGGTTCGGCGGGCGCATGGGCGACAGGCTGCTGCGTCTCGCCAGGCATGAACAGTCTCGCAGTCGTGAACAGGAAGCGCGTCGTAGTGGCGAGAATGCAAGTGGTCAGCTCGATGATGCGCAGCAGCAAGTGCTCGGCATGCCGCTACTGACGCTGGGGCTGACAGGGATGGATATCGGACGCGGAATAGGCTTCGTGCGGCGGGAATTGGGCAACGATGTGCCACGCCCGGTACAGCACGCCTTGCGCGAATTGATCCATGCGCTGGCGGATGATTATCAGCGCTGTGCCCGAGGAGAGAGTCCCACCAGGATGCGCGCGGCCGGCGACCGATTATGCGAAGTGATCGAGCAACATCGCACCATGAGTCGGCATAAGCAGGCGCTGCTGGCGGGCTGGCTGACGCGAGTTCAGCTAACCTTGCAAAGTGATGCCCTGCGCCAACAACGCAGCTGATATTGCGTTAATGAGAGTCACTTGCAGATTCCAACAAAATGTTCTTATAAACCGGCCCGCAGCATATCTTCTGCGCTATGATAAGAAGGTCAGCTCAAAAATGAGCGAAATGTATTAGCGCCTTACTGTAGGAGAGAGCCATGGCTTTCATGAACGATATCAGCAACAGTGGGCGCAATGTTCCCGAGCGTTTTCGGCGCGTGACCTTCACGACGCAATATCTGCATGAGTTGAATCTCTATGTATTGCCGGCAAGCGAGGTATTGTTGCGCATCTCCCAAGCGGGCGAGGACCTCATGCTGCTGCAGTTCGACGACGAGTTTCATGCCGAATTCATTGCCTCGCGTATCGTCGAGTGGGTCGCCGAGAATCCCGGCGCCGACCGCGATGACCTGACGCTCTGGATCAAGACGCGGGCACGCCATGAGACGCTGGACCCGAAGCGGGCTCACCACGTCTATTGAGGTGTCAGCATGTGCTGGCCAGCGTGATATTCAACAATAAAGCCACCCATTCGGGTGGCCTTATTGTCATTGGTTTGGCGCTATTTTGTTCCACTCATGGCCAGAAACTGCCCACGGTCTAGAACCTGCCCGCTGTTAAGAAGCTGTCACAGGTCAGAAGCTGCCGACCAGGCTGCCCAGGGTCACGACGGCAATCAGGGCCAGCATCGGGAAGGCGACCGTCATCATGAACATCTGGCCGTAGGACTGGCGATGAGTCAGCTTGCAGATCGCCAGCAGGGTGATGACCGCGCCGGAGTGCGGCAAGGTGTCCATGCTGCCCGCCGCCAGCGCCGCCACGCGGTGCATCAGCTCCAGGTCGATGCCGGCATTGACGGCCATCTCGCGGTAGGTCTCGCCCAGAGTCGACAGCGCAATGCTCATGCCGCCGGATGACGAGCCGGTGATGCCGGCCAGCACGTTGACTGCCACCGCTTCCGAGATCAGCGGATTGGCCGGATACAGGCCGAGCACTGCCTCCTTGACCATCGCGAAGCCGGCCAGGCTGGCGATCACCGCGCCATATCCCACCTCTGAGGCGGTATTGAAGACCGGCAGCATGGCGCCGAAGCAGCCATTGTTGACGGTGGTCTTCAGGTCGGCCCACTGCTTCCAGCGTGAAATGACCAGCCAGGTGGACGCGAAGGCCAGCGCGATCAGGATCGACCACATGCCGGTGGCGCCCGCCGGGTCAAGCTCCGGGAAGGCCTCGCTCAGGTAGGAGAAATCGATGCGCGGGAAGACGAGATAGGTCAGCAGGGCATTCAGGCCGATGACCATCACCAGCGGAATCAGCGCCGTGATCATGCCCATCTGTGCGGCGGGTGCCGGGGATTCTTCAAGCGCTTCATCTTTGTGGACACCGTAGCCTTCCCCCTGTTCCTGAGCCTTGCTGGCACGTCCCTTCAGCCACCAGGTACCCAGCCCCAGCATGATCAGGCCTGCGATGATACCCAGGCCCGGCGCTGCAAAGCTGTTGGTCTGGAAGTAGGGGATCGGGATGGCGTTCTGGATGGCAGGTGTGCCGGGGAGTGCCGTCATGGTGAAGGTAAAGGAGCCGAGAGCGATGGCCGCGGGCAGCAGTCGCTTGGGCGTGCCGGTGCGCTGGAAGAGCTGGGCGCCAATCGGGTAGACGGCGAAGGCGACCACGAACAGCGAGACGCCCCCATAGGTGAGCAGTGCACAGGCCAGAACCACGGTCAGGATCACATGGCGTGTCCCCAGGCGTTTGACCAGGCCTTCGGAGATGGCATGCGCGGCCCCGGAATCGGCCATCAGTTGGCCGAACAGGGCGCCGAGGATGAACAGCGGGAAGAATTTGGCCAGATAGCCGCCCAGCTGACTCATGAAGGTCACGGTGTAGCTGGGCAGGAGGGCGGCTGCATCTCCTGACAGGACGACGGCGAGGGCGGCCATCAGAGGGGCAAGCAAGAGAACGGTGATACCGCGGTAGGCCAGGAACATCAGCAGCCCGAGCGATATCAGAATGGCAAGAATACTCATGGGGGTATCTCGTAGTTGGCGTTATCGTAGTCGTGGGTCGTCTGCCATTGACGACGGTTGTCCTGTTTACAGGTGCGTGGCCTGTTGTTTTTGCTATTTATTGGCTTATATACAGAGACATCCAGCACACTAGAGATTGTCTGACATGAGAACAATGCGCCTTAAGTGGCAGCGCTGTGCGGTCAGCGAGCCCTCAAGGGCAAACTCCATCTGGCCTTGCGCAGCGAAAAGAGAGGTCGTTTTACATTGAACAATATACCGTTATCATATGTCTGCTTTATTCCGACAATATGGCAACCTCAGTCATACGGTAAGCAGGGGAGTTGTGTCAGCACGCTGTTGTAATCACTCATGCAGCCTGGGCAGGTGACATGGATGCCCAGAATAGTTGTTCAAAAAAAAGCGGCGCCCGAAGGCGCCGCGACAAGTGATCGAACAGTCTGCCGGTCGCGAAATCCGAGAGATGTCCTGCTTTCAAGCAAAGTCGATTTTCGCGTTGAATGAGTGGGCAGGCGCCGCCGCACTCAGAGGCGCTTTTCGTCACTGAACCAGATACAGACGTCAGCGGGTGCCAGCACCCGGCTACCGGCCAGCAGCCCGCTGTCATTGACGAGGCCTTCGGGCAGCCAGCGCGGCTCAGGCGCATAGTTGAAGGCGAAGCAGAGCGGCCCGCGCCGCCGCAGACGCACGCCGTCGGGCAGCGCATGGGTGGTGATGCCGCAGGCCTGACACTCCGCCTGCAGAATCGCCACCAGAGTGTCTTCACTCAACCAGGCGGTCAGATAGCTGACAGCGCGCTGATGCAGGATGGCGGGTTCGCCATCCTCGAAGCGCGTTACCACCTGTGCGCGGGTGCGCTGATGATCGAGCAGGTCGCGCCAGCGCAGAGCGTGACCGCGTGCACCGTTGCTCAGCGTGACGGCTGGCTCGGCGCCTGGGCGCAGGCCATCGACTCGATCGACCGTGACGCCCGTCAGCTCGCTGAGTGCGCCGGGCGCCAGCTGCGCGGGTATCTGAAACTCCGGCGTGCGCGAGCCGGAGCGTGCGCCGATCACCACGCGACTGCCTGAATCGCGCGCCGCGCAAAGACGCGCCGCCAGTGCCTCATCAGCGATCACCTGGCAGGGCAGCACGATCAACGAATAGCCACTGAGCGCATCGCGCGGTGAGACGATATCGACATCAAGCCCGAGCCGCCGCAGCGCGCTGTACCAGCTCAGGTACAGCTCGAGCGGGTTGAAGTTCTCGGCATGAGGCTGGATCTGACAGGCCCAGATGGAGGCGTAATCGAACATCAGGGCGACGGGCGCCTGCTGGGCAGGCGTCGTGTCATGTTCCGCGAGTGTCGCCAGCTCATCGCGCACCTGCAAAAGCTCTGGCCAGGCCGAGGCGGGCGAGCCGTCCGGGCGCAGCAGTCCAGCGTGCATCTGCTCCTGGGCGAAGGGCGCCTGACGCCAGCGGAAGTAGGAGACGACCTCTGCGCCATGCGCGAAGGCTTCGTGGCTCCACAGTCGCACCATGCCGGGCAGGGGCGCGGCGTTGCTGATCGCCCAGTTGACCGGGCCGGGCTGCTGCTCCATCACCCACCAGCGGCCCTTGCACATGGCGCGGTAGAGGTCGTGATGAAAGCCGGCAAAGTCCGGATGACCTTGCTGGCGATAATGGGCCTTGGTGGCATCGTCGTGGGCACCGCGCTCCAGAAAGCCCAGCGGGTAGCTGTCCCAGCTGGCGATATCCAGATCACGGGCGACATCGAAGTGATCGAATTCGGTGAACAGGCCCATGAAGTTGTGCACGATATCGCCGCTGACACCCGCGGCACGTAGGGTGTCGACCTGCAGGCGGTTGTATTCGACCACCATGTCGGAGCAGAAGCGTCGATAATCGAGCACGATGGCCGGATGCGGTTCGGTCACGGTGCCGACGGGCGCCTCGACCTGGGAGAACTCGCTGACTTCCATGCTCCAGAACACCGTGCCCCAGGCCTGATTGAGCGCCTCGACCGTGCCATAGCGTGCTTCGAGCCATGTGGGGAAGCGGGCACGGGCGGCCGCGGAGTAACTGAGGATGGTGTCATGACAGCCGTACTCGTTGTCGGTCTGCCAGGCGATGATCGCGGGATGGTGCGCATAGCGCTCGCCCATCAGGCGCACGATGCGCTCACTCAAGGTACGAAACGACGGCGAAGAGAAGCAGTAATGACGGCGCGAGCCATAGCCACGCGTGTCGCCATTCTCATCGACAGCCAGAATCTCCGGGTGGGCGTCCACCAGCCATTTCGGCGGTGTCGCCGTGGGCGTGCCCATCACGATCTTGAGACCGGCCGCCGCCAGGACCTCGACGGCCTCATCCAGCCACTCGAAGCGCAGATCGCCCGCGCTGGGTTCCAGGCGACTCCAGGCGAATTCACCGATACGCACGACACGAATGCCGGCTTCCATCATGTCGCGAGCATCCTGTGGCCAGCGATCACGTGGCCAGTGTTCCGGGTAGTAACAGACACCGAGCTGCATGGGGTTCATCCTTGAAGCTGAAAATGGGGAGCGAGCGCGGCGCAGGCCATCACGGCCTGCGCGGCACGGGTCATGCCGCCACCGCCTGAAGGTGAATCAGGATCGCCTGGTCAGGGTCCAGCACCGGCAGGATAAGGCCTTCACGCATCAGGTACTCACCGGAGACGACGACCGGCTCGCCGGCCTGTTGTCGGCTGATCCAGGCGGGCAGCTGCTTCATGCGTCGCTCCGGGTGCTCCGGCAGTTCCAGCAGCTCGAGCCGGTAGGCCGTGTCGGCTTGCAGGCCGGTCAGCGGCTGGGCGGCGGGCACGGCGTGACGTGGCATGGCCAGCTGGCTGATGCTGAAAAGGGCATGCTGGCCATCCTGACTGACCACGCCATGGGCATGCTGATTGTCATCCAGGCAATCCAGACGCCAGCTGACACCGTTGTGCAGCAGACCACGCAGCGACTTGTAGCGCGCTATCCAGCCGCGCAGCTCACTGCGCTCCGCCTGATCGAGCTGGCTGACATCCAGCTCCAGCCCCAGATGACCGAACAGTGCCGTGGAGGCGCGGAAGGCGAGCGTCGTGCGCCGCGAGGTGGTGTGGGCGTGTTGCGGCCCGATATGGGCGCCCAGAAGCTCCGGCGGCAGTACGCGACTGGCCCCACGCTGGATATGCGTGCGCTCGTGGGGGTCGTTGCAGTCAGACGTCCAGACGCGATGGGTGTGTCGCAGAATGCCGTGATCGGTGCGCGCGCCACCCGAGGCACAGCTCTCGATCTCGACGCCGGGATGCGCCTTTCGCAGGCGGGCCAGCAGCGAGTAGAGCGCGCTGACCTGAGCATGCGCGGCAGGCTTGCCGCGACCTTGCTCCGACTGGCCTCCCGCGTGGGTCAGGTCGCGATTCATGTCCCATTTCAGATACTTGATCGGGTACTCACTGAGCAGCGCATCGAGGCGCGCAAACAGGTAGTCACAGACCTCGCGGCGGGTCAGGTCCAGCACGCATTGATAACGTCCCAGCGGCTGTTCACGCCCCTCCAGCCCGAGAATCCAGTCCGGATGGGTGCGGAAGAGTTCACTGTCCGGATTGACCATCTCGGGCTCGACCCACAGGCCGAATTCCATGCCGTGCGCGTGTACGGACTCGATCAGCGGCCCCAGCCCCTGCGGGTACTTGCCAGTATCCAGATACCAGTCGCCCAGGGCGGCGCGCTCGCCATCCCGGCCGACGAACCAGCCATCATCGAGCACGAAACGCTCGGCACCCACTTCACCGGCGGCAACGACCAACTCCTCGAGACGCGTCGAATCGTGATCGAAGTAGAGCGCTTCCCAGGTGTTGACGTGTACCGGGCGCGGCTTGTCTGCCACCGGCCAGTCAAGGCGCGCGCGCAGGGTGCGATGCATGCGCTGGCTGGCGCCATTGATGCCCGTATCCGACCAGGCCATCACCACTTCCGGAGTGGTCACGCTGTCGCCGGCGGCCAGCATCTGCTCACCGGGTAGCAGCAGGGCGCCCATCTGCAATTGGGTGCTGCCATCGAATTGACGCTCGATCAGGGCGCGATGGTTGCCACTCCACGCCAGATGCGCGGTGATGAGTTCGCCACGTTGCTCGCTGAAGCCTGGCGTGCCGGTGATCAGCGTCGGCACGCGTTGATGCGAACTGCGCCCGCGACGGTTCTCGAGCGTGAAGGTGCCTTCGCTGAGACGATGACGCGTCTCGGTGAATTCCTGCACCCAGCGGCCACCGAAACTCAGGCATTCCTCGAAGCGGACCGGCAGCGGCAGGCAGGCGGCCGCCAGCCATACGAGCCGGTAGGGCGCTGATGACTGATTGCTCAGGGTCGTCTGCTGACGCAATACGCCCTCGCGGGTGAGGGTCAGCGCGAGCAGCACTTCCAGCTCACTCAGGCTGTCGCGAAGCGTCAGGCGGGCGTGGGCGCCGGTGGCATCCGTCGAGCAGGCTACATCGCTCAGGCGCATCGCCGTCAGCCAGTCGCGGCCTTCGCGATCACCGATCAGTGCCGGATAGCCGGCAAAGCCGAGACCGGCATCATTGAACAGGGTGTTGGGCGGCAGCTGATCCAGGCTCGCCTGGGGCGTGGCGGCAGCGCTCATCAGGCGGTGCTGAGCCGGATTGATGGGCGCGATACGCCCGAAATGGGCCAGCTTGAGCAGGCCATCGGCGAGATCCAGCTGCAGCTGGATGCCATCGGCACTCAGGCTCAACCACTGCTGATCGCTTGACCAGGTCGCATCGGGCGCAGCCGACGGTCGGGAAGATGGGGCGTCTGCGGTCATCATGAGAGGTCCAGAAATGAAGAAAGATCAGAGACGGAATGGCAGTGTCAGCCCAGCACCAGCGGTGGCTCTGCCAGTCCCTTGAAGCCGTGTGCTGACAGGTCCAGCGCGAAGAGGTCACCGTCACCCGCCGCATGATCCGGCGCGGTCATGCCTTCATGTGCCGTGGTGATATACAGCGTGCTCAGCTCCTCGCCACCGAACAGCGGGCACGAAGGCTGGCTGACCGGCAGCGCCACATGGGCGATTTCCTTGCCGCCGTGGTCCAGCCTTGCCACGCGGCCGGCTCCCCAGAGCGCGATCCACATATGGCCATCGGCATCGATCACGGCGCCATCCGGGCCACCACCGGCATCCCGCAGATCGGCCCAGACCTCAGGGGCGTTGTATTCACCTGCCGAGGTGAGTGGCCAGCCATCGGCGTCCAGCTGCCAGCGCATCACCTGACCGGTGACGGTGTCGGTGAAATAGGCGAAGCGGCCATCCGGCGAGAAGCACAGCGCATTGGGAATGGTAAGCCCCTCGAGCACGCGGGTCAGTTCACCGCGATGCAGCCGATAGAGGCTGCCAGCACCGGTCTCGGCGTTGCAGCCCATGCTCGACAGCCACAGACTGCCGTGACGATCGACCCGCGCGTCATTGCTGCGCGTGGCCGGCGTCGTGTCCGCCTCGAAGGGCATGATGTCCTCCACGGCGCCGGTCTCGGGGGTGAAGCGCGACAGCATTCCCTGCGCGACCAGCAGGTAATCGCCGTCTTGGGTAACGGCTGCGTAGGAGGTGCGGCGCGCAAGCTGAGTGATGACGTGATCACTGCCGTCAGCGGCGGCGTGATGCAGCTCGCCGGCGAGTATGTTCAGCCAGCGCACTCGCGCAGGCAGGGTGTTCGTCGCGGGCGTCCAGCCCGGCCCTTCGCCCAGCTCGCAGCCACTGGCGACGAGGCGCCTGGCAGTGCCAAGGCATGGTGATGACGTCATCTGCTGCTCCTTTGCGATATCCGTGGGCTCTTTACGCTGTTCAGTCGGCCGCCTGCCATGCTGCGACCAGCGTGCGGGCCCGTTCGCCCACCTCGGCGGCGCTCAGGCCGGGCGTGTAGATGGCCGTGCCGAGGCCAGCGCCGTGGACACCCGCCGCGCGCCATTCTGCGAAGTTGTCACTGCCGATGCCGCCGACGGCATAAAGCTCGGTGTCCTTGGGCAGCACGGCCAGCATGGCCTTCATGTTGACGATGCCGACCTGAGTCGCCGGGAACAGCTTGAGGCCCGAGGCGCCGGCAGCGAGGGCGGCGAAGGCTTCTGTCGGCGTGACGATGCCGGGCAGCGAGACCATCTCCAGCCGGCGACTTTCGCGGATGACATCGACATCGGCATTGGGTGAGACGATCAGACGGCCGCCCGCAGCGTGCACATCGCGCACCTGCTGCGGGGTCAGCACGGTGCCGGCGCCGATCAGGATCTTGCCGCCATGCGCGCGCTCGCAGTGCTCGACCAGCGCGGCGATGCTTTCCAGCGGCTGAGGGGAGTTGAGCGGGACTTCGATGCGGGTGATGCCGGCGGCGATGATCTCGTCGGCGATGGCGAGGATGTCTTGCGGTGTCACACCGCGCAGTATGGCGACCAGAGGCAGGCTCATGGCGATCTCCAGAAATGGGGCTGTTTGAAGAGGAGCTGTTTGAAGAGGAGCTCTTTGAATAAGGGCTGTGTGAAGTGAGGAATGACGTGGCTCACTGACTGGCAATGCCAGCAATGCTGAATCAATGGCTCACAGAGGCGCGATCCGATGACGACGCACGGGCCGATGACGATGCCTGCGCGGATGATCGTGCACGCTGAATGCGTCCGAGCCCCGCCAGAATCATGTCGGCGTTGGCTGCGGTGGTGACCTGATAGCCCAGATGTGCCAGCGCGACCTGATAGCGCTGGCACAGCACGGCGTCGCCGATCAGGGTGATGGTGGCGTGATCCGAAAGCTCCGCAGTGGCTCCCGCCAGCTCAAGCCCCAGCACCAGGCCTGACAGGCGTGAGCCGAGTACCGCCTTGCGAGCATCACCCTCAGGCAGAGCCGTATCGAGCAGATCGCGGGCACGAATGCCGAACAGTTGCGCGGTGGTGCGCTCCGGGGCGGCAAGCGCCGTGTCGATGCCCTCCAGATAGGCATCGCGCTGGGCGGCGTCGCTGAGATCTCCCGCGGCGACTGAGTGCTTGAGCACCGAATCCTGACTGAGCAGCTTGTAGAGCTCGCCGCTCATGAAGGTGCTGAAGCCGGTGATGGCGCCACTGGCGAGATGTGCCCACTTGGCGTGGGTGCCGGGCAGACACACCGCACCGCTGTAGTCGGGCTGGGCGGCGACCAGGCCCGCCAGCTGGGTCTCCTCGCCACGCATGACATCGTAGGTCGGCTGCTGCTGGCAGAGGCCCGGCACGATGGCGACGGCAAGGCGGCTGTCGCGGGTCGCGACATGGGTCAGCTGCTCGGAGAGTGCCCCCAGCACATCAGGGGAAGGCGTCTTGTCCGTGGGCAGCGGCAGGTAAGCCGCCTCCTGCCAGCCCTGACGCGCGCCGGCCATGCCACAGATCAGCACCGGCATGGGAGAGGTCGCATCGTCGGGCAGCCAGTCATTGATCAGCACGCGCAGCACATCCTCGAACTCATCGGCCGCCAGTCCCAGCATGCCGCGGGCACTGCTGGCCTGAGCGATGACTGCATCGTCGCCATTGACGGCCCAGGCGCGCAGATTGCTGGAGCCCCAGTCGACGGCGATCCAGGCCGGCGTGACGCTGACGGCGCTCACACTCGGCCTCCGTCTACCACCATCGGCTGGCCGGTCATCATGCGCGAGGCGCTGGAGGCCAGGAACAGACACGGATTGATCATGTCCTCGACTGGAATGGCCTCTTTCAGGCACTGCTGATCAATGCACTCGTTCAAGTCCTTGTCGTTGACCCACAGCTCGCGCTGACGCTCCGTCATCACCCAGCCCGGAATCAGGCAGTTGACGCGAATGGCGTTCGGGCCCAGCTCGCGCGCCAGTGCCTTGGTCATGCCCATGATGCCGGCCTTGGCGGTGACATAGGTCGGGTAGCCGCCCAGTCCCAGCATGTAGCTGTTGGAGGACAGATTGATGATGGCGCCGCCACCCAGCGCGCGCATGTCGGGGGCGACGGCCTGGGCGGTGAAGAATTGCGGGCGCAGGTTGGTGGCGATGGATTCATCCCACTGTTCCACCGTCCACTCATCCAGCGTATGACGGGTATCACGCGCGGCGTTGTTGACCAGCACGTTGATCAGGCCGTGGGCCTCACGCGCCTGAGCGACGGCGGCCTGCAGCGCCTCGATATCCTGGATGTTGCAGGGGATGAACAGCGGACGATTGGCGTAGCGAGCTTCCATGGCGTCACAGAATTCGCTGGCATCGGACAGGCCGACGAAGGCGACCTTGGCGCCCTGGGCGAGGAAGCCTTCGGTCAGTGCGGCGCCGATGCCGGAGCCACCGCCGGTGATGAAGACGCTGGCGCCTTCGAGGTCCGGGTAGCGAAAGTCGGCGAAGGCGGGGCGTTCGGATGATGCGGTACGAGTCATGTCGAATCCTTCCTTGAGCGTGACAGGCCTTCGGCGGAAGACCTGTCCTGGCATGGCGTCTGTGTTGTCAGTGTGTGCGTTGCGGCTTGCTCGGCATTACCACTCGGCGACGGAGCCGTCTTCGTGGGTCCACAGCGGGTTGCGCCAGCGATGGCCGACCTTGGCACGCTCCTCGACGAAGGCTTCGTCGATCTCGACGCCCAGCCCCGGGCCCTGCGGAATGGCGCAGAAGCCGTCCTTGATCGCCAGCGCATCCTTGTCGACCAGGTAATCCAGTACGTCGTTGTCCTTGTTGTAGTGGATTCCCATGCTCTGTTCCTGGATGAAGGCGTTGTGACACACCGCGTCCAGTTGCAGCGAGGCCGCCAGCGTCAGCGGGCCGAGCGGGCAGTGCGGGGCCAGCGCCACATCGTAGGCTGAGGCCAGGGTGGCGATCTTCAGGCCTTCGCTGATGCCGCCACAGTGGGAGAGATCCGGCTGGATGATGTCGACCATGCCGTCCGCCAGCAGATCACGGAACTGGAAGCGGGTGTGCAGGCGCTCGCCGGTGGCGATGGGCGTCGCGATGCCTTCGGCGATGTGCTTGAGCGACGGCAGGTGCTCAGGCGCGACCGGCTCCTCGATGAACATCGGGTGGAACTGCTCCAGCTCACGCAGCAACGCCTTGGCCATCGGGCGATGCACGCGACCATGGAAGTCGATGCCGATGCCGACATCCGGACCTACCGCGTCACGGGCCTCGGCGACACGTGCCACGGCGTCATCGATCTTCTTGTGCGAATCGACGATCTGCATCTCTGGCGTGCCATTCATCTTGAAGGCGGTGAAGCCCTGATCGACCAGCGCCTTGGCGCCTGCGCCGACATCTGACGGGCGGTCACCACCGGTCCAGGCATACATGCGCATCTTGTCGCGTACCGGGCCGCCGAGCAGCTGGTGCACGGGCACTCCCAGATCACGGCCCTTGAGGTCCCACAGCGCCTGATCGATGCCGGCGATGGCAGACATCAGGATCGGGCCGCCACGGTAGAAGCCCGCGCGGTACATCACGTTCCACAGGTGCTCGATATTGCGCGGGTCCTGGCCGACCAGATAATCGGACAGCTCGTGCACGGCGGCCTCGACCGTCGCGGCGCGGCCCTCGATGACCGGCTCGCCCCAGCCATAGCAGTCTTCATCGGTCTCGATCTTGAGGAACAGCCAGCGCGGCGGAACTTGCCAGGTCTTGAGTCGGGTGATTTTCACGGATGCATCCTTGTTGAGAATGGGCGTTTGAACGAGGCTCAGCGCCAGGCGAAGCGGGTGGTGGAATCGGTCGTCATCAGCTGACGCCCGATCAGCATCAGAAGCGGCGGTGTCCCAGCTGCGGGTGGTCCGGTGAGAAGCCGAGATCGCGCGCTGCGGTCTCCAGTACCCGCTCGGCACAGGTGCGTGCCATCTCGGGCTGGCGCAGGCGAATGGCCTCCATCACCGCGCGGTGACGATCGAGGCTGGCGCGATGATGGCTGTGATCATGCTGCTGCGCGGACTGCTGGGTACTGTGGATCAGTTGGCTGATGGAAGGGCGCAGCAGGCTGCCAAGCTGTGTCCATACCAGATTGTGCGTGGCGTGGTAGATGGCTTCGTGGAAGGCGACATCGTGCTCGGCATGCGCCTCGCGCGAGCTGTCATTGGCGGTATTGACCATGCCTTCGAAGGCGCGCTCCAGGCGCGCGAGGTCCTGGGCATTGGCCTTCATCGCGGCCAGCGCACTGACATAGGGCTCGACGGAGAGGCGGAAGGCGTAGATCTCGCGCATCAGGTCCGGGTTGATACCGTCGAGGCCGCTGACCCAATGGCTCATCAGCGGGTCCAGCAGCTGCCATTCGCTCATCTCGCGCACGATGGTGCCGCGCCCGGCGGTGCGCTCCAGCAGCCCGGCGCTCACCAGCTGAGCCAGGGCGTTGCGAACACGGTTGCGGCTGGCGTCGAAGCGCTGGCAGAGGTCCAGTTCACGCGGAAAGCTGTCACCGGGGCCGAAGCTGCCCGCGAGGATTTCCCGCGCCATGCAGGTGGCGATGGCCTCCATGCTGCGCGGGGTCGCGTCGTCCGCCGAGGCGCTGTCAGTGGCGAGCGCGGCTGTCGCCAGAGAGTCGGTCATTGAGGTGCCTGTCGTGAGGAGATGGTCAGGTGAGTCACTGCATCGCGTCGCCTGCGAGTGCGGCGCTGACGCATGAGGTTCCGAGCATCAGAATAAATGTCTGAACACACATTAATAAATGTCGGACATTTCAACAAGACGCAAACACTTCAACTTTGGTCGCGCGAGAAGCCCGCCCGACACAGCTAACAAGGGCGCAGCTAACAAGAAGGCGGGTAACAAGGGGGGAGTAACAAAGAGTGCGGCCAGAACGACAGGGGCCAGACGCGATGTCTGGCCCCTGTCACGCCATGTGGCCTTGGGAAGGCGGGTCACATGCAAAGCGCCATGACCAGGTCAAGCCGATGGCGGGTAGCGAGCCAGGTGGCCATTGAGGGTCAATTGCCATTCCTTGAGAGTCTGGGCACAGGAGAGATCGAGCAGCGTGATCTCCAGCGTCGCGGTGTCCACCAGTGATGACAGCAGCGATGCTAGGGAATCGGCGGTGGGCGGCGAGGCAGTGCCATTGGCTGGCGCCTCGAACAGTGGTTCATTGCCTTCGGGGTGGCGAGTCGCTTTCTGCGCAGGCGAGATATCCCGACATTGATGGCCCATCACGATGAAGTTGCCCTCATTGACGCGGAAGACACGCAACGGATAGAAGCAGGCATTCAGATGCGGGCCAAGCTGGGCATCGAGTGGCGCAAGTAGCCTGTCGCCAGCATCGCGTCGCGCGCCTCCCTTCCGGCTCAGGCGAAGATGGCACAGCGTGATGTGCTGCCCCATGGCGTCCTGACACTCGCGGGCCAGCGCTTCGAGAGCGGCATCCAGCAGCGCACGGGTGAAGCAGCCACTGTGGCTGTCGCGCCACCGGTTCGGGTCACGTTCTACCTGCTGCGGGCAGAGTCGATGCAGGGTGGGCGCCGGCGGTATCGGTTGCTCCGTCAGTACTTCCCGCGCCGCCTGCAGCAACTCTGGCGGTAGATGGCCATGACGGTGTTCGATATCGCACAGCGCCTGGGCCTCACTGACCCCGGTGTGTCGCACCAGCTCGATGACCTGCACGACCAGCGCCAGAGTGCTGGCAGCGAGGGACGTCTCGCCAAGCGACGTTGCAGCAATATCGGTAGAAGCCTGCTCCGCCTGTGGGATGTCTGCATTAAAAGGCGCAGAAGGAGACCCGGACGGAGACGCAGCAGGAGGTGTTGTAGAGGACTGCGCGGGCTGGGAGAGCGCATCAGCGTTGCCGTTTGCATGCGGTGCCAACCTGCTGCAGGCACCGAGCATGAACTGCTGGCTGGCACGCAGCAGGTCAGCTTCGGCGGGCGCCATCAGGGCGTCTTCCATCATGCGTGCCCCGATCTCGACATGGCGACGCAGCAAGTGATACTGATCGAAATGGAGTTCATCGCGTGGTCGCAGCAGTGAGTCAGGCAGCGCCAGCTTGCCGATATCGTGCAGCATGGCGACGCGTTCCAGCGTGGCGATTTCCTGGCGGTCCATCCCGAGTCGTGTCGCGATGGCGCTGACAAGATTGGCGGCCAGCCAGTCTTCTCCCGAGCGCTCGGGGCAGCGTTCCTCGCGGATCATGCGCATCACCGACCCGAGCCTGTCTTCGCCGCGCTGTTCAAGCTCATGCTCCAGCTGATTCATGCGCTGGCGCATCTGCAGCTGTCGCTCACGATATTGGCGCAGGAAGGCGTAGCCAAAGGCCAGGCAGAGCATCAAGGTCACCAGCAGGGTGATCAGGAAGTGCCAACGCTCCAACGCGTGCTTCTTCTTCATCAAGTCTGCGTGCGCCTTGAAGGCGGCTTCACTGATGTCATCGAGATAGACGCCGCTGGCGATGATCCACTGGAAGGGGGGATACAGGGCGGCGTAGGCGGTCTTATCGACCTGCTCGGCGCCCGGGCGCTTGGGGAAGCGGTAATCGAAGTAGATGCCACTGCCGTTCAAGACACCCTCGAGCTCGGTGCGATACGGGAAGCGGCCACTGCTGTCCTGGTACTCGGTCGACAGCAGCTTGCCTTCGGTGTCGGGCAGCAGAGGATGGATCAAGCGGCGTGCATAGCCCTCACCGCCGGCCGGGTCCAGGATATCGTTGATCCAGACATAGCGGCTTTCCTCGCGCTCGATACTCGCGTGCAGAGATTGTCTCAGCTCATTGGCGACCAGAAAGGCCACCATCTTCGGGTCGATATGCACCAGCGCCCAAGGGGCAGGCTGCTGTCGTCGATCAAGGCGCACGGCGCCGGGGCTGTCTTCCTCTTGCCCCAGAGGCACGGCAAACACCAGTCCGGCATCCGTGCCGCGCAGGAATTGCGCCTTGCGCATGCCCGCGTTGAGGCGCTGATTCAGCTCCTGATTCCACCAGTCAGGGTGGAGCGTGGTGGGGAGCTGCACGATGTCGATCCAGTCCGGGTTGATGCGCAGGTCCGGGAACTGGCGCAACAGTTCGGTGCTGACGAAGGAGCGATCACGACCACTCAGATGGCTGATGCCCAGTGACGGTGAGCGCATGGTGGTGATGAGAAGACGTTGCAGACGATGCTCGTAATCGCGATGTCGCGAGGCGATCATGCCCAGTGTCTGCTCCACCATCAGGCTGGCCTGTTGACGCCGCTCCCTGGCGACCAGCATCTGGGTCGCCTGGGCCTGCAGAATGTCCTGTTCGCGACTCTGCGATTCCTGAAATACCAGCAGGCCGCCAAGCGAGAGACAGGAGAGTGCGGTCAACCCCAGCCACAGGCGCAAGGGTTTGCCGAACGGACGCTGTCTGTCCGGGGAGCGAAGATCGGGCGGGCCGGTATCTGGCCCATGTCGAGAGAGATCACTATCCTTGATCATCGAGTCACGTCATCCATGAGTGATGCGGTGGCGCTGCGAAGGGCGATGATGGCACTGTTTCGAGCATAGCGGCTAGCGCAACACCCATGAGATGTCGTTTCAGGCATCGACGTCATCTAGCCAACGCTACGGTGTTGCCGTCCAGATGCCAAGTGAGAGTGCCCAACACTCCGTGAAGCCCCAGTTCAGGGTACTTGCGCGCTTTGCGTATCGCGCGATGTCTTGCGAGCAGGCGTTGAAAGGGGCATGATGAAGCTAGTTTTCTGTATGGCTTTCAAGAAGATATCTGTCATTTGTCTATGGCTGTCCAGAAGAGGCTCGCTAACATCTTGATTTGAGGCGCGCCGGTCGAGTGTTGAAGGTGTCGTGCATAAGCTGCAAGTCAAATTGTCGCTCATCGTCCTGCAGTGAACTCATAGCGTTGTCTTCTTGTTGTCGACAAGATCAAAAGTGGAAAATCGTGCATGAACCGACATGATGAAAAGATCATTGCCAGTGCTCGCAAGCAGCGTGCTCTCTTTGATGAGCTCGAAAAGGCGTTGGCGGAAGAGCTGAATGCGCTGGATCGCTCTTCTCAGCCGGCGCCCGCCGCTGAGTCGAACCACGATGCCGACGACGCGCGCGCCCAGCAGCGTGAAGCGGAGTTCGTGGCGCGGCTCGAGAGTCTGATCGCGGAATTCGATCTCGATCGCGAGGCCGCCCAGACATGGCTGCGTGAGCTTGAGGACTTCAAGGGAGACGCGGATTCAGAGGAGTCAGCGTAAGCCCTCGTCTTGCCTGATTTCTCTTGCACAACGCCCAGCACTTCTTACTGAAGGCTGGGCGTTGTGCGTTTCTCGCTTGGCGCATCTGGATCCAATGGTTATCTAGCCCGATAGATTTTCTGACGTCTTGTTATTGGCTTACCTGCTTAGCGAATTATTGGCTTGCCGGCTTAGCGAATTATTGGCTTGCCGGCTTAGCGACGAAACTGCTTGCCTGTTTGACGGCAAGCTTCATTCGGCAACGCTCCCACCGGCCCTCGATCTCGGGCTTGGGCCTAGATCTCCTCCCAGATGGCTTCCTTCAATTCATCTGTCAGGCCTTGCAGGCGTTGCAGGCGCTTGACGGTATGTTCCTGCACATCACTTACGATCTCCGTCAGGCACTCCTTCGACTCGCGTGGGTCAACGAACCCGGTCGATAGCAGGCACTGGCCCATTTCCATGCTCTTGGTCTGCCACATGCGAATAAACTCGATTTCCTGCTCATATGCCTTGAGGCTCAGGGTCCACCATACCTGCTGACAACGCATCAAGGGGGCGAGGGGATGCACGAGGTCGTCGGGTCGATTCATCCAGGGCAGTGGGGTGCTGAACATGGCAGCGAAAGGCTGCATCGGTTGATTGGCGACTGGCATTCTGGACTCCTGTCTCATGGTATCTGATAGCTGATGAGTGCAAACCTTGGGGGAAATACCTGCGGGGCGGCTGGTGTTTGGCGTTATTGTGACCAATAGTGATAGTGGCTGGTGTCTAGTGGCACAGGCTTCGCAACCTGAGCTGAGTTGAGCATAGCTCCCTCTGCTGGAATGCGCGCGAGCATCCTGTGCTGTCCCCAGTCAACTCTGTCTTCAACAACTCTGGCTTCAACAACCCTGTCCTCAGACAACCCTGTGCCCAGAAGATGAATTGCGTGAGGTCACCGACAAGGAGGCGATCATGATCAATGAAGTCAAATCCGTACTGGCAGCATTCTTTGGTGTCCAGAAGGAGGTCAATCGCAAGCGTGATTTCGAGCACGGCCATGCGCTGGATTTTCTGGTGGTGGGACTGGTGATGGCCGCACTGCTGGTGGGAGGGATGGCGCTGCTGTCCACGGTCGTCGCCGGCTGATGAGGCGCTCAGGTGAGAGACGAAACGTCAGACAAGACGCTCCAGATATGAAACATCCGGCATGAAAAAAGCCCCCGCCCAGGAGAGTATCCTGGACGGGGGCTTTTGCTTGGCACACTCGGCTGTGATTGCCTTCTATCCAGTGTCTATCCGAAGGCAGAAACAGTGAGTGATCAAGAGCGGGCGATCAACGACGCGCGAACAGCGGCGTCTTCTGGTCGACGCCGGTCTGGTAGCTGACGCTGAACGAGCTCAGGGCATGCAAGGCATCTTCCACGTATTGATCGTCACGCAGGGCGAAAGCACTGATGCCGCAACGGCTCATGTAGTGGAGTTGATCCACCAGCACGTCACCGATGGCGCGAATCTCACCCTGATAGCCGAAGCGCTCGCGCATCAGGCGGGCGATGGTGTAACCGCGGCCATCATTGAAGTTCGGGAAGTCGACCGCCAGCAGCGGTGCGTCCGCCAGTGCCTTGCCCAGTTCCGGCGTGAGCTCGGTGTCACTGGCAAGCCAGGGCGCCAGATGATCAGAGCCTTCGCCGGCGGCGACCAGCGCCTGCCATTCTGCCAGCGGCAGCAGGGCGGGTTGCTGGTAGCTCGGCAGATTGCCGTCTTCATCCAGACGCACGACCTGCCAGGCATCTTCGCTCACCAGCTGATTCTGACGGATGACGCCACCCTGGCGCTGATCGGTCAATTCACGTGCTGATGTCATTTCTGCAGTCACCTCAGGCATAGACCCGCTCCTTGAACGGCTTCATGCCGATGCGGTGGTAGGTATCGACGAAGACTTCATCTTCCAGACGCTGCTCGACGTACACCTGCAGCACCTTGTCGATGACGTTCGGCATGTCTTCGGCATTGAAGGACGGGCCGAGGATCTTGCCGAGCGTGGCGTTGTCGTCGCTGCGCCCGCCCAGCGAGACCTGGTAGAACTCCTGGCCTTTCTTGTCCACCCCAAGGATGCCGATGTTGCCGACGTGGTGATGGCCACAGGCGTTCATGCAGCCCGAGATATTCAGGTCCAGCGGGCCGAGGTCGTATAGGAAGTCGAGGTCTTCGAAGCGGTCCTGCAGTGCCTGAGCGATGGGAATCGACTTGGCATTGGCCAGCGAGCAGAAATCGCCACCCGGGCAGCAGATCATGTCTGCCAGCGTGCCCACGGTCGGGTTGGCCATGCCGAGTTCTTCCAGCGCCTTCCAGAGTGTCTCGAGTTCATCGACCGGCACGTCTGACAGCACCAGGTTCTGCTCGTGTGTCACGCGCAGTTCACCGAAGCCATATTGCTCCGCGAGGTCAGCCACGGCGTCCATCTGGTCGGCAGTGACGTCACCCGGGGCCAGTTCACGGCGCTTGAGCGACAGGGTGACCGCCTTGTAGCCCGGCACCTTGTGGCCGACGACATTGTTGGTCACGAAACGCGCGAAGGCACGGTTCTCGCGGCGCAGGGTCTCATAGGCCTCGATGGCCTCGGCGCTGACTTCACGGCGCTCAGGCTCAGGGAAGTAGCTGGTCGCCTTGGTGACGGCGGAGTCGGTGAGGGTTTCCGGGCCATCCTTGAGGTGGGCCCATTCTTCCTCGACGCGGCGACGGAATTCCTCGATTCCCAGTGCCTTGACCAGGATCTTGATGCGCGCCTTGTACTTGTTGTCGCGACGGCCCCACTGGTTGTAGACACGCACGATGGCGTCCAGATAGGTCAGCAGGTGCTGCCAGTCGAGGTCTTCGCGCACGATGTCGCCGACCATCGGCGTACGGCCGAGACCGCCACCCGCCAGGATGGTGGCCTTGACGCTGCCATCGTCGGCGCGGTTGAGACGAATGCCGATATCGTGGACCTGGATAGCAGCACGGTCGGCGCTGGCACCGGTGACGGCAATCTTGAACTTGCGCGGCAGATAGGCAAATTCCGGGTGAAGCGTGGACCACTGACGGATCAGTTCACACCAGGGACGCGGATCGACGGTCTCGTCTTCCGCGATACCGGCGAACTGGTCAGTCGTGGTATTGCGGATGCAGTTGCCGCTGGTCTGGATCGCATGCATCTCGACCTGAGCCAGTTCGGCGAGAATCGCCGGGACATCTTCCAGCTTCGGCCAGTTCAGCTGCAGATTCTGGCGAGTCGTGAAGTGTCCATAGGAACGGTCATAACGACGGCTGATGGCCCCCATGGCGCGCAGCTGGACAGCGCTCAGCATGCCGTAGGGAATGGCGATACGCAGCATCGGGGCATGACGCTGGATGTAGAGGCCGTTCTGCAGGCGCAGAGGGCGGAATTCTTCATCTCCCAGACGGCCCGCCAGATAGCGATCCATCTGGTCCTTGAACTGAGCTACCCGCTCGTCGACCAGTGTCTGGTCGTAGGTGTCATAGCGATACATGTCAGGGGTGTCCTGCGGTCGGGCATCAGATGATCGTCCACTGATGCGAATCTTGTTGATGCTGAAGCCACCATACCCTCTATTCTTTATTCTTTAAAAGAATAAATCCTCATAGTTTTCGACGATGGCGTTATTAAGAAGGCGCGTTGAGTTTGCCTACCAGCAGCGAAAAAGAAAAGACCAGCCGCCGGAGGGAAAGGCGTCTGGTCATGTTGCCCGGGGTCTCACGACAGGTAAGGGCCTGCCACATGCCGGGCTTGCGCACAATGGAGGGCCTCAGTCAGGTGGCATCAGCCCGGGTCATTGTCTGTGCCTGGTGTGCTCCTGACAGCGTTCAGCAGACTGACACGCGCATCCGCGTTGGCGTGAAAGCGCGTCTCGAAGGCCTGCTGCGGCATCGGGCGACCGAAGAGATAGCCCTGAAAGGCGTGGACGCCCATGGCCTGGAAGATTTCGGCTTGCCCCCGCTCCTCGACCCCCTCGACAACGACCTGCATGCCGAGTGATTGGCCCATCGCGACGATGACCCGTGCCAGCTCCCTGTCCCGGCGACTGGTCTCGACATTCATGACGAAGGAGCGATCGACCTTCAGGATGCCGAAAGGCAGATCATGCAGATAGGAGAGACATGAGAAGCCTGTCCCGAAATCATCCAGCGAGAGGTTGACGCCCAGTCTGCGTATGGCCTGCAGTTGATAACGCAGGCTGTCTTTGCTGTCGAGCATCAGGTTCTCGGTGACCTCGACTACCAGCTGCGAGGGATGAATCGGGTAGCGCTCGAGCAGTGACTCGAGCTGGTGCAGAATACCTTGATCCCTGAACTGGATGACGGAGGCATTGACGGACAGATAGCGCTCCTCGATCCCGAGTCGTCGCCATTCGCACAGAATGACGGCAGCCTCTTCCAATACCCAGTTGCCGATCTCGACGATCTGTCCGGTCTTTTCTGCCGCCGCAATGAACTCATCGGGGGGCACCAGGCCGAGCTCAGGGTGCTCAAGGCGGATCAGTGCCTCCGCGCCGAGCAGTTCCGGAGCCTCCAGGTCCGCGCTGGCCGCCCGGAAGATGGGCTGTAGATAAAGGCGGAACCAGCCCATGGTCAAGGCTTCGCGGATCATGCGCTCCTTCAGGAACAGCGGCTCACCGTCTTCCAGCGCGCTATCGCGGACGCAGGTGCGGTATTGATTGCCCCCCTCGTGCTTGATGTCCACCACGGTAAGTTCCAGTAGACGCATCAGGCGGCTGGGGCTCTCGTCATCTGCCTGTGCCTGCAGGCCCGCCATGCTCAGGCTGAGATGGATGGGTTCGCCAGCCTTGAGCAGCGGATGGGAGAAAGCGATTTGAATCCGATGGACAAGTGGGCGCAAGTCATTGATATCACAGGTCATGACGAATTCATCACCCCCAGTACGTCCGATCCAGTCGGGGTCACACTCCTTGAGCCGTGCGCCAACCTCTTTCAAAAGAAGATCGCCATCCATCGGCCCCAGGTGGTGATTGATGCTGTGGAATCGATCGATATTGACCAGCAGCAAACCAAAGACAGCGTCACGTGCGATCAACTGCTGGACATGCTGATTGAGCGACAGCCGGTTGGGTAACTGCGTCAAGGGGTCAATCAGCTCATGCTCCAACAGCCGTTGCTGGGTCCTGGTCAGTTCGGTGATGTCCGTCAGCAGCATCATCGTGCCCCGGGCCTGGCTGCCATTGGCGGCGGGAATGACCACCTGAACCTGACGGTCTTCCTGGTGTTGGCAGTTCAATGTCATCACCAGATCGTTGCAGGCATTGCCCAGTCGCAAGGCCGTGCTGATGCGATGGATGTGCTTGCCATTCTGACTGCTGATGAGAGCATGGAAGGGCATGCCGACAAGATGTTCACGTGCCCAACCGGTCACCTCCAGCATTTGCTCGCTGGCATCCTGCACAGTGCCCTTGTCGTCGATCACCAGCAGCAACGCGGGGGTATCACGATAGAAGTGTTGATAGCGCTCTTCGTTGTCACGCAGCGCTTCCATCATGTTGAAGATTCGCCCCCCCAGCTTGTTCAGCTCCACGATGACCTTGTTGATCTCGCGCGAGTGAACGGGTGGAATGCGTTGGAAGGTGGCATGCTGGCCCTCCAGCTGCCGCATGCGCCTCACGGCCTTGCTCAAGGGGGTCATCACATAGCGCTTCAACTGCCAGGAAAGCATCAGCAGGATCGACAGAATGATGGTCAGGGCGATCCCGAACAGCACAGCTCCACCCTGGTAACGGGCGGCAAGCAACGGGGCGTTGGTGCTCTCCAGTTCAAGCCTGCCAACGGCCTGCTTGACCAGCGAGTTCTGATAGACAAGTGGCTTCGAATGCGTGACCGGATCCAATGCTGTGCCGCTCTTGGCAATCTCCTCGACAAGCTCCCCCTCATGATTGAAGTAGCGCACGGCATGAACACTGGCGTGGTGACTGAGAGTCTCGAGGTAGGCATGGATTCTCTCATTGTCGAAGTTCCATATGGCGTCCGGCATCGACAGCGCCACGATATCCATCATTTCCTGATGGTCATCATGCATGTGCTCGACGGCCTCGCTGGCATACAGGTAATAACTCACGGCTCCACTGATGGCACAGATGGTGAATACCAGCGGTGCAAGTATCCGCAGTATTCGCCATCTGAGTGGTGACGCATGCTCGCCATCACTCTCGGGCGCCCTACCGGGGGCCTTGGCGAGTTTCTGACCATCATTGATCACGCTGTTCTCCCTCGGTGGCGATGGACGTTGCCCTGCGAGCTCTCCTTGCGCCTCCTCATTGAGGGGCGTCCATGAGCGCGCTGGAACGTGCAGTCTTCTTCTGGGTAGCAGGTGCCTGAGGGGGCAATCCAGATGCCGCGGCCTGGTGACCAAGCATCTGCGTCAATACCCTCATCGGATCAAACCCATAGTCATCCCGCGATGCCTGCAATCCGAAGGCGGCGAAATCTGCGGCTTCCCAGTCAGGGTTTTCCAAAAGCGGGCCGTATCGCGCCACATTGTCATGCGTGATGGCGCTCATCGGAAAGTTGACGGTTCTGGGGGACCAGCCCTCGATATCGGCATGATCTCTTGCCATCACCATCGCCCAGGCTCCCGCCATGAAATGCCCGCCGTCCGTCAACAGCATGCGTTGGTCCTTGACCATGCTGATCCCTTCCGGTGACCAGTTGAGCCCTGCCACCAGCACATCCACGCCGGGCGTGAGGCCCGCTGACTCGAGCGCAAGAATGGCCCCCTCGGCCATGGCATCATTCGCCGCCCAGATCAGATCATTCTGACCGCTTGAGCGGCTGACCCACTTGAGATATTGCCCAGTAAGATGTTCGGCATCCCGGGTATTCCAGCGCGCCTCGAGTATGCGGTCTATCTGGACGCCCTGGTCCTGGGAAAAGCCGGCCACCATGCCGGTATTGCGGGCAATCGAGGCTGGGGTTCGGGTATCGCCGATCAAGGCAAGTCCATGCAGTTGGCCGGTGGGCGAGCCTTCTCGCGCCACCTTGATCAGCTGGGTCGCCATGCGTTTGCCCGCAGTATGGTTGTCGGGGATGACGCTGCCGATCCAGGAGGAGTGGAGGGACCCCGGGGTGCCATGGGTCAGCGCCTCTTCGCGGGTCAGTCCGTTCAACAGCATCACGACATGGGTGTCGTGGCCATCCGCAATCGTCAACAACTCGGAGGCCGCCTGCTCTTCATTGACCAGCAGGAGGTAATCCGGAGCGGCAGGGCTTTCCAAAGCCTGAATCGCGAGTTTCTTGAGCAGGTAGGGATTGCGCTCGGCGTAGACGACTTCCAGTGAGATATTCAGGTCCAGGGCGGCTGCTTGCATGGTGTCGGTCACCATGTCCCAGAAGCGTTCGCCACGCAGTCCGGGGTTCACGAAGGTGGCGGTCAGCGGGCGTCCTGGAATCGCCTCCAGTGCACCACGCGCCCTCGATTGGCCTGAAGGGTAGGCAGGGGCTTGAGTGTTTTCGGAGGCTCGAGGCGTGAGATCGGAGGAGTAAGAGCCAGAGGATGAAGCATTGACCAGCCCGCTGAGGGCAAGGCAACCACACAGGATGATCAACCTTGGCAAGCCAAGTTGTGCTCGTTCTGTCCTGTTGGTGGCAGCGGACATGGCGTTCTCCCTAGTGCATTGACTTTTGTTTCTATCAGGGTACGCGACTGGGCAAGCAGGGTATGGACTTCAACAAGACTGCCATTTACCAAGCTTCAACGATTGAACGACATATATCATTATCTCTTGATGTCTTCCATGGGCTATAGGCGCGAGTGGCAGCAAAGGCTGCTGGCTAGCTGCACCAGAGAACATCTTCAAAGGCGCAAAACTTGCCACGCTCTGCGTTGCCAGATAAGCCCGAAGACGAGCGAGTTGAGCAGGCGATAGGCGAGCTGGATCGCCCAGATGGCGACGAGGCCACCTTCCTGATGGACGCCCCACCACCAGGCCGCGGGCAGAAAGATCAGCCATTGCAGGCTCAAGGTGGCAAGCATCACGGTGCGATGGGCGCCGGCGCCCAGCAGAGCCTGGGCCAGCACGATGGCAGTGCAGTCGAGCACGATCATGGCGGCTGTCATCTGCAGCGGCAGCAGGCCCAGTTCGATCAATGGCGGGCGATGCAGGAACAGCCCGAGCACGCTCTGGGGCGCGACCCACAGCGGCAAGCCCAGCAACAGCAGACACGGCAGTGCCACGCGCACGGTGTCCCATCCCCAGCGATGGGCCTCTTCATGCTCGCCGCTGCCCAGTGCCTGGCCCACCAGACTCATGGCGGCAAGCCCAAGCCCGACTCCGGGCAATATCAGCAGCAGGGAGAGATTCACCAGCACATGGCCGACCGCGACACTGGCCGCATCGATCTGACCGAGTATCCAGAACAGCATCGCGTAGCCCGCCGCGAACCATAGCTGCTGAAAGGAGTGGGGCACCGCCAGCTTGAGCAGCGTCAGGTAATGCGTCATCGGCGGCCAGGCATGCAGGACACCGTGCAGACTGCGCTCGCCCAGCGTCGCCTTGATCCACAGCGCCAATGCGACCAGCAGGGACAGCGTCGTACCGGCCCCGGCGCCATCGGCGCCCATCTGCGGGGCGCCGAACAGACCGTGGATCAGGATGATGCTAAGCACGACATTGACCGCCTGGGTGATGAGCATGATGCGCAGATAGATGCCGGTGCGCTGCAGGCCATTCCAGAAGCCTCGGAAGCAGAACGCCATGGCGACCGGTATCAGCCCCAGCACCCGCCATTGGAAATACGAGGCGGCGGTTTCATGCACGCCCGGTTGGTCATTGATCAGCGACAGCAGTGGCCCAGCCCAGTGATGGCAGGCGAGGGTGGCGGGAATGCCGATCGACAACGCGAGCACCAGACCGGCATTCAGGCCTTCGCCACAACGCTCAGGCGCTTCCTCGCCCAGGCGTCGCGAGGTCTGGGCCTGGACGGCGGAGGACAGCCCGAAGATCAGCGCCGTGACCATGAACATGGCATAGCCACCGATCCCCACACCGGCCAGCGCTGTCTCGCCCAGGCTGCCGACCAGTGCCGCGTCGATCAGGTTGAGCAGACTCTGCGACAGCATCGCCCCGATGATCGGCAGCGCCAGCTTCAGAATTCGTGTGTTGCGCGCAAGATCCCCCAGCATCAGACGCTCCCACGCGGGGAGTCGGAAAGGTGATAGGAGCAGGAGGGGTCAAAAGCCTCGAAGTCGGCTGACAAGCGGGAAACCAGGGAACTGGGCTGCGATGAACAGAACAGCGAGAAACCGAGCAGTGATAGACAGGGCAGTGACAAACAGAGCAGTGATAAACAAAGCATCGATAAACAAAGCAGTGACAACGGCAGCACGGGCGACTCACGACAGCAGATAAGGAAGAGCGCCATGATAGCGCGCTCAGCAAACTGAAGACATCGCCTCTCAGACGTCTGCGCGCCCCACCTCCTGAGAGGTGAGGCGCGTAAAGCTGACATTGGCTGCATCAACCGCCGGGACGGCTGATGGAGGGGATCAATCGGCGTCGGGATCGTAGCTCAGCACCGGCGACAGCCAGCGTTCCATCTCGGAAAGCTCCATTGCCTTGCGGCTCGCCAGGGACTGCACCTGATCGCGGGTGATCTTGCCGGTGGAGAAGTACTTCGACTCCGGGTGCGCGAAGTACCAGCCAGACACGGCGGCCGCCGGCCACATGGCAAAGCTCTCGGTCAACACCATGCCGGCATGCGTTTCCGGTTCGAGCATGCGGAACAGCGTGGCCTTCTCGGTGTGATCCGGACAGGCCGGGTAGCCGGGTGCCGGGCGAATACCGCGATACTTCTCGGCGATCAACGCCTCGTTGTCGAGCAATTCCTGGCTATCGTAGCCCCAGAACTCCTTGCGCACGCGCTCGTGCAGGCGCTCGGCGAAGGCTTCGGCGAGACGATCGGCCAGCGCCTTGACCATGATGGCGTTGTAATCATCGCCCGCCGCCTCGTACTCCCTGGCCAGTTCATCCGCGCCATGCCCGGTGGTCACGGCGAAGCCACCGATCCAGTCCGGCTTGCCGCTGTCACGCGGGGCGATGAAGTCGGCGAGACTGTGACAGACACCATCACGGTTCTTGGTCATCTGCTGACGGATGTGATGCAGGCGCTCGACCACCTGGGTGCGTGACTCATCGGCGTAGACTTCCAGGGTGTCGTCGTCGATACAGTTGGCCGGCCAGAAGCCGATCACGCCACGCGCCAACAGCACCTTGTCATCGATCAGCTTGCGCAGCATCACCCTGGCATCGGCAAACAGCGAACGCGCCGCTTCCCCGACCGTCTCATCCTGCAGAATCTTCGGGTACTTGCCCGCCAGCTGCCAGCTCATGAAGAAGGGCGTCCAGTCGATGCGCTCGACCAGTTCATTCAGATCGTAGTCATCGAAGACTTTGAGGCCGGTGAAGCTGGGGGCCGGCGGGGTGTAATGCTCCCAGTCCGGCTGGAAACGGCGCTTGCGCGCCTCGCGGTAGTCGAGATCCGCGGCCTTGGGGCGGCGCTTGGCGTTGCGCTCGCGTACCACGGCGTACTCGGTGCGAATCTGATCGACATAGGCTGCCTTGAGTTCCGGCGACAGCAGGCGCGAGGCCACCCCCACCGCGCGCGAGGCGTCGGTGACATAGATGACCGGCTGCTCATACTGCGGTTCGATCTTGACGGCGGTGTGTGCCTTGGACGTGGTCGCGCCGCCGATCAGCAGCGGCAACTCGAAGCCACGGCGCTGCATCTCCCTGGCGACATTGACCATCTCGTCCAGCGACGGCGTGATCAGCCCCGAAAGCCCGATGATGTCGGCCTTCTCGTCGATGGCGGTTTGCAGGATCTTCTCCGCCGGTACCATCACGCCCAGGTCGATCACCTCGTAGTTGTTGCACTGAAGCACCACGCCGACGATGTTCTTGCCGATGTCGTGGACATCGCCCTTGACGGTTGCCATGACGATCTTGCCCTTGGCCTGGGTCTCGCCGCTCTTCTCGGCCTCTATGAAGGGGATCAGGTGGGCGACCGCCTGCTTCATGACGCGCGCCGACTTCACCACCTGGGGCAGGAACATCTTGCCCGCACCGAACAGGTCGCCGACCACATTCATGCCGTCCATCAACGGCCCTTCGATGACCTCGATGGGCCGGGCTGCCTGCAGGCGCGCCTCTTCGGTATCTTCCTCGATATGGACGGTGATGCCCTTGACCAGCGCGTGCTCGATGCGCTTGTTGACTGACCAGCTGCGCCATTCGAGGTCCTCCTTCTTCTCACCGCTGCTGCCATCGCCCTTGTACTTGTCGGCGATGTCGAGCAGACGCTCGGTGCTGTCATCGCGGCGGTTGAGCACCACGTCCTCGACGGCGTCGCGCAGCTCCCGGGGCAGGTCATCGTAGAGCGCCAGCTGGCCGGCGTTGACGATGCCCATGCTCAGGCCCGCCTGGATGGCGTGATAGAGGAATACCGAATGGATCGCTTCGCGGACCGGATTGTTGCCACGGAACGAGAAGGACACGTTGGAGACGCCACCCGAAATCATCGCGTGGGGCAGGTTGTCATGAATCCAGCGCGTGGCCTCGATGAAATCGACCCCGTAGTTGTCGTGCTCCTCGATGCCGGTGGCGATGGCGAAGATGTTGGGGTCGAAGATGATGTCCTCGGCCGGGAAGCCGATGTCATCGACCAGCATCCGGTAGGCACGCTCGCAGATCTCGATCTTGCGCTGATAGGTATCGGCCTGGCCGACATCATCGAAGGCCATGACCACCACGGCGGCACCGTGACGGCGACAGATCTGCGCCTGCTGCCGGAAGCTTTCCTCGCCTTCCTTGAGCGAGATGGAATTGACCACCGCCTTGCCCTGGATGCACTTGAGCCCCGCCTCGATGATGTCCCACTTCGAGGAATCGACCATGATCGGCACGCGCGAGATGTCCGGCTCCGAGGCGATCAGGTTCAGGAAGCGCACCATGGCCTCCTGTGACTCCAGCATGCCCTCATCCATGTTGACGTCGATGACCTGGGCGCCGTTCTCGACCTGCTCGAGGGCGACTTCCAGCGCGGTGGTGTAGTCCTCCTCCTTGATCAGGCGACGAAAGCGCGCGGAGCCGGTGACGTTGGTACGCTCACCGACATTGACGAACAGCGAGTCCGGCTGGATGTTGAAGGGCTCAAGCCCCGACAGGCGGCAGGCCGGCGCGATCTTTGGCACCTTGCGCGGCGGGTACTGGGCCACCACACGCTTCACCGCCTGGATGTGCTGCGGGGTGGAGCCACAGCAACCGCCGATGATGTTGAGCAGCCCCGCCGCGGCGAAGGAACCGATGATCTCGGCCATCTTGTCCGGGGTCTGGTCGTACTCGCCGAATTCGTTGGGCAGGCCGGCGTTGGGGTGCGCGGAGACGAAGGTATCGGCCTTCTCGGACAGCTCACGCAGATAGGGGCGCAGCTCCTCGGCGCCCAGCGCGCAGTTGAGGCCGATGCTCAGCGGGCGCGCGTGACGCACCGAGTTCCAGAAGGCTTCGGTGGTCTGGCCGGACAGCGTACGTCCCGAGGCATCGGTAATGGTGCCGGAAATCATCACCGGTAGGCGCGGATGACCTTCGTCGAACAGCTCCTCGAGGGCGTAGATCGCCGCCTTGGCATTCAAGGTGTCGAAGATGGTCTCGATCAGGATCAGGTCCGCGCCGCCCTCGAAGAGCGCCAATGCGGCCTCGCGGTAGTTGTCGCGCAGGATATCGAAGGTGACGTTGCGCTTGGCGGGGTCATTCACGTCCGGCGAGATGGAGCAGGTGCGGCTGGTCGGGCCGAGCACCCCGGCGACGAAGCGCGGGATGCCAGTCTCGGCGGCCACGGCGTCCGCCGTCTTGCGCGCCAGGCGTGCCGATTCGAGATTGATCTCGTGGACCAGCGCCTGCATGCCGTAATCGGACTGCGACAGCTGAGTGGCATTGAAGGTGTTGGTCTCGACGATGTCGGCGCCGGCCTCGAAGTAGGCGCGGTGGATCGCTTCGACGATGTCCGGCCGGGTCAGCGCCAGCAGGTCGTTGTTGCCCTTGATGTCGCTTGGCCAGTCGGCGAAGCGCTCGCCACGGAAGTCTTCCTCCTCCAGCCCGTAGCTCTGCAACATGGTGCCCATGCCGCCATCGAGTATCAGGATACGTTCCTGCAGCGCCTGGCTCAGCGCGTCGGGCAGGGGCAGAGAATAGGGAACAGTGGATAGGGCTTGCGCCATGACGGACTCCAGCGTGCGTGACCTGTCGCGTTGTATCCCGGGCGTGTAGCGTTCTCTGCTAGGCCAATCCTTTGCCAAGTCAGTACTTTGCCAAGCCAGTACCTTCTGAGCCCAGTACCTTGCCGAGAAAGTCACACGCCACAGGCGCGAACTCATTGCTATTGAGAGGCGCTGGCGAAGGATCCGTTCACGAAATCCCCGCCTGGCCAGTTTGGGATATCGTATCAGACTGCAGAATCGTCACGATGAGCATGATTCATGCGCAACATGAGTCAGTCAGGAGTGCCCACAAGGGAGTGGGCGCGCGCAGGACATCAAACCCGAGTGATTTGCTCAGGATTGCGAGTGCAGAAGGTTTTCCTTAACATGGAGCCATTAGTCACCTGACATCAAGAGAGTCTCTGCGCCATGAGTGAGAGCATCCAGATTACCGATAGCGCCCAAGAGTATCTTGCCGAGCTGCTCGAGAAGCAGAACGTCGAAGGTATCGGTGTGCGCATCTTCATCACCCAGCCGGGCACGCCGTATGCCGAGACCTGTCTCGCCTACTGCCGCCCCGGCGAAGAAGAGCCGACGGATGAGATCCTGGATCTGCCGAAGCTGAAGGTCTATCTCGACACGCACAGCGTGCCGTTCCTGGAAGAAGCGACCGTCGACTTCAATGCCGATCGCATGGGTGGTCAGCTGACCATCAAGGCGCCGAACGCCAAGATGCCCAAGGTCAACGCGGACAGCCCGCTGGAAGACCGCATCAACTACCTGCTCTACAGCGAGATCAACCCGGGTCTGGCAGCTCACGGTGGCGAGATCAAGCTGGTGCAGCTGACCGAAGAGCAGGTCGCCGTGCTGCAGTTCGGTGGCGGTTGCCAAGGTTGTTCCGCCGTCGATCTGACACTGAAGGATGGTGTCGAGAAGACGCTGATGGAGCGTATCCCGGAACTGACCGGTGTGCGAGACGTCACCGATCACACCGACACGACCAACGCCTACTACAGCTGATACCGCTGAGGTCGGGCCTGGCTTCAGACCCGTGGCCAGGCCCATGACGTGGGCCAAGGTCGAAGCCAAGCACAGGCCAGGAATGCAATCTCCCATCGATTTTCGGTGGGAGATTTTTTATGGGCGCGACGTCGGCCTGTCAGGGGCTGAGGAAATCTGGCGCGAGCCTGTGACATCCAGGCCAGGGCATACAGCGTATGAAGGGAGGTTCGGGGAAGTCGCTGCGTAAAGTATTAGATTTATCTGGTATCGTGGCAGTATCTTTTTCATGCTGGCAGCGCCCATCGGCTGGCCGGCGTGACGCGTTCTCCGTCGAACGTTTCCTCCCATCGTCAAGAGATAGCCTTCATGAGTCTGGCCAACCTGCGCTTTCGCACCATCAACATCATCATCTGTGTGCTTTCCGCCTTGGCGGGACTGGTGTTGCTGGTCGTGTTGGCATTCATTACCCGCAACGTGTCCGACCTGCAGCGTGACTGGCAGGAATATCAGCAGGCGCGCTCTGACAAGCCGCGCCTGGAAGGTCAGCTGACCAAGGCCCTGGGCTATGGCGGCATGGTGCATGACTTCAAGAATCTCGTGCTGCGTCAGGACCTCGAGCTGATCGGCGAGGTGCATAACGAGATCGGTGCCGCTCGCAGCGCTCTGAGCCGTTACCAGAACCTTGGACTGACCCAGGGGGAGGAAAATGCGGTGGCAGGCCTGCGTGCCACCATCAGCCGCTATGAGCTGATGGTGCCCAGAATACGCACGATGATCGAGCAGGGGCGCTCGAGTGCCGATATCGACAAGCTGGTTCAGATCGATGATTTCCAGGCCGTCTCGGGGCTGGATACCCTGCGGCGTATCTCCATCGCGGAGCTGCGTGACAATGACAATCCGCTCGAGAACGGCATGGGCAAGGCTCGCCTGGTGGCCAACCTGCGCCGTGACCTCGGCTATGGCGAGATGATCCACCACTTCAAGAATTATGTGCTGCGCAGCGACGCCATCTACGGTCAGCAGGCGGCGCAGGACATCGAGTCTCTGCGCGCCACCCTGGCGGCTTATCGTGAGATGGGCATGAACACCGCCGAGCAACGTGCCATCCGCGATATCGCCGATGTCATCCAGTCCTACAGTGACCGCTTGAACAAGGTCAACCAGCTGCATGACGAGCAGGCAGACCTTTCTCCGCGTGAGGTCGATCAGCTGGTCAAGGTCAATGATGCGCCGGCGCTTGACGCACTGGCGGTGCTGGATCACGAAAGCCGCATGCGGATCGGAGCCACCTCTGCCGCGGTAAGCAAGACGCTCAAGCTGCTGGCCACGGTGGCCCCGGTGGTCAATGGCCTGGCGCTGGCGATGATCGTGGTGCTGATCGGTATCTCGATGTGGCTGTTCGGGCGTTATGTGCTGGTGCCGATACGTCGTCTGACCCAGACCATGAATACCCTGGCCAATGACGATGTCAGCGTGGTGATCGACAGCACCCAGCACACCAATGAAGTGGGTCAGATGGCGCGGGCGTTGCAAAAGTTCAAGTACAACATCATCGAGAGCAACAACTACAAGAAGCGCATCACGCAACTGGCGATGCATGATTCTCTGACGGGGCTGCCCAATCGACAGCATTTCTATGAGCGGGTCGAGCATTGGCTCGAAAGCGTCAGTGACGAAGGCGGGCAGCTGGCGTGTCTCATGCTGGACATCGACAAGTTCAAGCCCATCAATGATACCCATGGCCATGCCGCCGGGGATGTGGCGCTCAAGGTGATCGCGGAGCGACTCAATCAGGTGGTGCGCAAGGGCGATTTCGTCGCGCGTCTGGGAGGCGATGAGTTCGTGGTGCTGGTCCACAATGCCGACATCCAGGCGAATCTGGGTCGCCACGGGGAACTCGCTCAGCTGGCCCAGCGCATCATCGACAGCCTGGGCAAGCCATTCCTGTATGAAGAGCACAAGCTGGAAGTGGGCTGCAGCATCGGGATTGCCATCGCCCCTCAACATGGCACCGACCGTGAACAGCTATCACACAATGCGGACATGGCGCTGTACGCCGCCAAGAATGAAGGCCGCAATTGCGCGGTGCAGTTCAGCCGCCATGATGAGTTGGGCCAGATTGTCGCGACCGCCAGTAAGAAGCGTGAGGCCCAGAAACAGCAGTGACGGAAGCCCTGGGGTGCAAGCACTAGTGCAGAAGCCGCCTCAGCGGCAATAGCAACGATAGCAAGGCTAGATGCCGCATGAGCAGGCAATCTAACGGCGCCCCTCGGGGCGCCGTCTTGCGTCTGGTGGGGACAAACCACCTGCGGGCGGTGGGCAAGGGCGAGTATTGCCCGGTACTGGTACTGGCCCCGGCTTGCGCGCTCACCGACACGGGGCTTGGGATAATTCTACGTTATCCATACGCTTCACGAGAATAATTTATGGTTTGCGACATCCATAACGGTTTGTTATGGTTTATAGCGAATTCGCCAACTGCGAAATATTTTATGAAAACCATGACAATGACTTCCACGATTCAGGGCCTGGCCCACCACACCCACGATGCCGTGATCAACCGCGCCAGCGCGCCGTTGTTCATCCGTCAGCCGACTACCGATGACGGTTGGGGCATCTATGAGCTGGTCAAGGCCTGCCCGCCGCTGGACCTCAATTCAGGGTATTCGTACGTTTTGCTGGCCACGCAGTTCCGTGACAGCTGCGCCATCGCGACAGATGAGGAAGGTGAGGTCGTCGGCTTCGTTTCCGGTTACACCCGCAACGACGCCCCGCAGACCTTCTTCCTGTGGCAGATCGCCGTCGGTGAGAAGGCGCGTGGTACTGGCTTGGCACGTCGTTTGATTGAAGCCGTGATGAAGCGTCCCGAAATGGCGCACGTGCGTCATCTTGAGACCACCATCACGCCGGACAACGAGGCGTCCTGGGCATTGTTCACTCGCCTCGCCGAACGCTGGCAGGTGCCGCTGCACTCGCGTGAGTACTTCTCTGCAGACCAGCTGGGTGGCGAGCACCTTGCCGAAAACCTGGTGCGCATTGGCCCGTTCCTGCCGAGCGATATCTGAGTGCTCGACGCGCTCATGGCCCTTGTGCCGCCAGAGCCCATGTGCAGCACGGGCGAATAGCAAGCCGCAAGAAGTCCCGGACGGGACGCCGTCATGATTCTTGTGTCGGTCGTCGAGAAGAATCACGTCCCGTCCGGCAGATGTTCACGACAGGAAGGTTGTGACATCTCCTGCTGACCCAATGTGTGAGTGAGGTAGGGTCAGTGTCATTCGTTGGATCGTCTTTACATTCTGGTATGGCCATTTCAGTAGTCGGCCATCCATCACCAGGGAGGTGACAGCATGAATACGCAGATTCTCGAACAGATGGAATCCGAGGTACGCACTTATTCGCGTTCTTTCCCGACCGTTTTCACCAAGGCGCAGAATGCCCACCTGTTCACCGAGGACGGCAAGCGCTACATCGATTTCCTCGCCGGTGCCGGTGTGCTCAACTACGGGCATAACCATCCGGTACTCAAGAAGGCACTGGTCGATTACATCAGCAATGATGGCATCATCCACGGCCTCGATATGTGGACTTCCGCCAAGCGCGATTTCCTCGAAGCGCTGGAGGAAGTGATCCTCAAGCCGCGTGGTCTGGACTACAAGGTCCACTTCCCAGGGCCGACCGGCACCAATGCGGTCGAAGCTGCCATTCGTCTGGCGCGCAAGGTCTCCGGCCGCCACAACATCGTGTCGTTCACCAACGGCTTCCATGGTGTGACCATGGGGGCGCTGGCCACCACCGGTAACGCCAAGTTCCGCGATGCGGCAGGCCTGCCGGCGCAGGGTGCGCAATTCGTGCCTTACGATGGCTACATGGGTGAGGGCATCGACACCGTTGCCTATCTCGACAAGCTGCTCAAAGATTCCTCCAGCGGTCTGGATCGCCCGGCAGCAGTGCTGGTCGAGACCGTACAGGGTGAGGGCGGTATCAACCCGGCCTCCATCGAATGGCTCCAGCGTCTGGATGCGCTGTGCAAGGAGCACAAGATCCTGCTGATCGTCGATGATATCCAGGCGGGTTGTGGTCGTACCGGCAAGTTCTTCAGCTTCGAGCACGCCAACATCGTGCCGGATATCGTCTGCAACTCGAAGTCGCTGTCTGCCTCCGGTGTGCCGTTCGCGATGGTGATGATGCGTCCCGAGCTGGACCAGTGGAAGCCGAGCCAGTACAACGGCACCTTCCGTGGCCACGCCTTGGCCTTCGTGACCGGCGCCGCCGCGCTGCGCCACTTCTGGAGCGATGACAAGTTCGAGCGCGATATCCAGCGCAAGGGCCGTATCGTCGAAGACCGCTTCCAGAAGATTGCCGCCAAGGCCCGTGAGAACGGCTTCGAAGCGCACGAGAAGGGCCGTGGCCTGATGCGCGGTATCGATGTCCGTGACGGTGAGCTGGCCGATGCCATCACCTCGCGCTGCTTCGAACAGGGCTTGATCATCGAGACCAGTGGTCACTCCGGTCAGGTCGTCAAGTGCCTATGCCCGCTGACCATCCGCGACGAAGACCTGCTGGAAGCCCTCGATATCATCGAAGAAAACGCTGCCGCAGTGTTGTCCAAGTAACGCTGTCTTCCCGCGGGGCGCCCGGTCATCGGCGCCCCGCGGGTCGTTGGTGAGCCTCTGGCTTGCCATCCCCACCGATTGCCCATCCAGGTCACTCCTTCGTTACGGTAATCGCCATCTGTCAACTGTCGATGTTAGGCAGCCTAGTGAGGAAAACACATGATCGTTCGCAATCTCGAAGAAGCCCGCAGCACCGATCGTCTGGTCAAGGCGGAGAATGGCAACTGGGATAGCACCCGCCTGCTGCTCGATGAAGATGGTGGCAAGTGTTCGTTCCACATCACCCGCATCTTTGAAGGCACTGAGACCCACATCCATTACAAGCATCACTATGAAGTGGTGTATTGCATGGAAGGTGAGGGTGAGGTCGAAACACTGGCCGATGGCAAGATCTGGCCGATCAAGCCGGGCGACATCTATATTCTCAACGAGCATGATGATCACCTGCTGCGTGCCACCAAGACCATGCACTTGGCCTGCGTGTTCACCCCGGGCCTGACCGGTAAGGAAGTCCATCGTGAAGATGGCTCCTATGCACCTGCCGAAGCCTGATCCGGTTATGTAATGAGTGAGGCGCGAAGCGCTGACCGCGGTAGAACATGAGTCATCCGGAAAGCCCCGTAGCCTTGCTGCGGGGCTTTCTGCGTGGTGGTGGTGAAAGACCACCCTGTGTGATTGCCGCTTAGCGGTGTGTGAAGGGATTTCCACGCTCAATTATCGTTAGTGGTAAGCTAGTTGCCGGCCCTGCCAGTCAACAGTCGAGACGAGTATGCTCAAGTAAGAACATGCGGTTATATCTCCTGGAAATTCCAATGAGGCAGTAGGCCATGGCAGATTCCATCCCTAAGACGACCCTCGCGCCCGGCGGCCGGCCTGGCTTCAGACCGGCGGCACCTCATCCGTGTGAAGAAGAACGTCTGAATAGTCTGCATTCTCTGCATGTATTGGATAGTGATCATGAAAAGCGTTATGACGATCTGACGCGCCTGGTCGCCGATATCTTTGATGTGCCCATCTGCCTCGTGTCATTGGTGGACGAAGACCGACAGTGGTTCAAGGCCCATTGTGGGCTGGATGCGCGGCAGACGGGCAGGGATCTCGCCTTCTGCGCCCACGCGCTGCATGAAGAGCGCTTTCTGGTCATCAATGATGCGCGCCAGGATGAGCGCTTCTTTGATAACGCCCTGGTGACGGGGCCACCGCATGTCTGCTTCTACGCGGGGGCCGTGCTGCGTGACAGCAGCGGCCTGCCGCTGGGGACTCTGTGCCTGATCGATCACAAGCCCCGTCAACTGGATACGGCCCAGCTGGAGCGGCTGGAGCGCTGTGCACTGCTGGTCGAGAACGAGCTCATCCAGCGTGATGCGTTGCTGGCAGAGCGCGCACGCGCCACCCTGCAAGCCAATATCGACCCTATCACCGGCTACAGTCTGCGTCGTCGCTACCTGCAGCGAATGACGGCTTGGCTGCAGAAGCGCGCCAGCCAGGGGGCGCTGCAGGTCATCCTGGTCAAGCTGCAGAATGCCGAAAGGCTGCGAAAGCAGCAGGGCGTCGACTTCTATGAAGGCGTGCTGCAATCACTGTCGCACCAGCTCAATGAAAACTTCGATGACGAGGGCCTGTTAAAGGGGCGCGTCAGTCACGACACACTGATGATCCTGTTGCCGCGTGATCAGGCATTGCACGGCATGCGCTGGCATCGCTTCGTGGAACAACCTTGGCTATTGCATCTCTCCGCCAACACCCGACCTGATTTACTGATCGGAGCAGGCACCTTCATCAGCGATGACATGTCAGGGGCGGAGCTGGTCGATGTGGTGGAAGAGGAGCTTGATTGTGCTAGTGAGTGGGCGCCGAAAGATAAGAGCGTTCAATTCGCAGATCTTACTGACAATCTAAATCTGCGCTTGGAGATGAACAACCGCTTTGCCCAAGCGCTGCGCGACAATGAGCTTTGCATCCACCTACAGCCCATCGTTTCTGCTGGCCGTCGAAGCCTCAGTGGTCAGGAAGTGCTACTGCGCTGGCAGGACAAGAATCGTTGGATCACACCCCATCAGATGTTGCGCATCGCCAGACATGCGGGGCTGGATGAGGAGCTTGATATCTGGGTCTTGCGCAGAAGTTGCGCTTTGCTGAGCCATTGGGTTTCGACTAGGGCGGAGGGGACTACCGTGTTGCCGCTGTCGTTAAACGTCACGGCGTCGCGTCTGGTTGGAGCCGAGTATATGGATGTTCTGCGGCGCGTTCTTCGCCTTTACAGACTCAAGGGAGATTGCCTTCGCCTTGATATCAGCGGTGTCGAGAGTTTTATCGCGACGCCGGAGCCCTTGGTCTCGGCGATGAAATCGCTGGCCAATGACGGCATCAGTTTCTGTGTCGACCGTTTCGGCCCTGAGCATGACAGCCTGCGCCTATTAAGCATGCTGCCCATCGCCAGCGTGAAACTGCATCCGCGCTGGATCAGTCTATTGCAGACCGATACGCGTCAGGGGCGTCTGTTGAAAGCCTGGACAGCGGCATTGCATGCCCTGGATATATCCGCCATCGCAGTTGGCATCGAACACTCACGCCATCGTCAGGCAATGGTTGATCTGGGCTTTGATCAATTGCAGGGATACGCTTTCGGAGAGCCGATGGCGCCAGATGAGGATTACGGTAAATGGAAGGCTAGGGTGGAAAGCTCTCTTGAGCCGCATGCTGATAAATCCGCCGACACATGATGACTAGGCTATCAGATGCTGGCGCTTATCAAGGACTGAGCCATCAAAGGCTCACGTTATTGCCGCGCAAGAGCTGTCATAGCGGCTCAGATGCCGGTGAGTCACAGGGACAACGCTGAAATGCCAGGGTGATATTAGCGGCTTCGAGCCCCAGTTTGCGCATCGAAGTCCGGTTCAGGATGCGGCCGTCCGGTTGCAGATACATCCAGTCATCCATGCTGAACTCCCAAGTACTGTCGTCGATCGGTACTTGAAGCACGTAGTTCATGCGCAAGGCATTACCGCGGGTCGTCGCTGTCGCTTCGCCCATCACATCCGCCGCTCGACCGATCCATTGGCGATCACCCGCAGGGGTAAAGGTCCAGCGGCGGTGTTGTGTCTCGCCATCGGCATAGACGAAGTCTTCCTCAAGAATCAGCTGGTTGCCTTGCATGCTGCCGATGACATCGACCACGAACCGCCGCGTCACCTCACCACGGTAATCTTGCACCATGCCCCAGCCACGCGTGTGGCCCAGGAAGTAGTCATCGATGCGAAGTTCAGGACCGCTGCCCGCGTAATCCTCTATCTGAGGCCCGCTACAGGCTGACAATCCCGCTGCCATGATCAACACTGCTGCGCGGCCGCTGATGCGCCGAAGGCGTCGAATGCCGTTGTGCATGAATCCAGCGCTAGCTGACAGACAGGACGGGATGGAGGGCATCGCTGACTCCGATTCGCGCCGACGCGTGAGTCATCACGGCGCGCGGCAAGGTTGAGTGACTAGATGAGCGGTGTGGGTCACATGTGGCTCGAATTATTCTACAACACTTGTGCGTTAATTCTATCAAGGACAAATTTTTTTCGCGCTCTTGGGCTAACGGGCTGTTTGCACACGGACTCTGGAAAAATGGCTTGGATTGCCTGGTGCGAGCTCAAGTGGATCGTGATCCTTGCCGTCGCTGATGCAAGCGACAGGTTCAACTCGCTGGACTTGGCCCGACGACTCGACCTGATAGACCTGACCTGATGGACCAAAGCAACTGACCATACGGGCGCCCAGGATCACTCATGAACCCGCACACCTCGTAGTTCGTATAATATATATTATGTTAAATACGGTAGTTCGTGAGCGTGCTCAAGCTGCATACGTCGGTGCCTTGTTCATCCGGGCTTTGTTCATCCGGGCTGTGTACGTCAATGCTTGAGCGTCGATCTTCAGGCACCTGACCTCCTCCGCGTGCATGACAGCTTCTGCATAGCTGCTTGTGAACCTCAGGTTCTGCTTGTCAATGAAGTCAGTCGATAAAGTCAGCCGATGGAGTCAGTCGACGTTCCCGCCTATCTTTTGCTGAGTGGTCTGCATTTGATCAGTTTGGCGACAGTCTGACTCGCTTCGTTGGCGGGCTCTCATCCGAGATCGTGTCACTACCATGCTGTGATCCCGCGTTGATGATGCGCTGATATCCTGAACAATGCGCAAACAGTGAGGTCTGGCTGTGCAAACTGCCGCGAAGGCTGCTCCTGTCTGGGGGCTGGATTCCATCAAGGTTTTCGTCACCTGAAGGCGACGCAAGCCAAGCTGGCGTTATACGTCCAGCCAGCTGACAGCGGCCCTGACCCACGCCTGGCGGGAGCTCGTGTGGTCTGTCCTCGACTGGCGACAGAAAGTGATCGCTACGTTGGTGAATCGCAGGCAATGGCTCGGCGTCAGGTGCTGAAACATGGACAGTCACCATTCGGGCTACGTATGATCGCCCCCAGTAACGCTTCGGTGCTATAACGCCCAAGCTATACAAGGGAATACCCAGGCATCGTCGGGTCAGTGTGCTGACTGACTGACGATGGACAAGAATTATGTCTGCCGTTCACACAGGTTGTAGAGCGGCAGCAAGGCTGAACAGGAACCTTCTCCCCTATGCTGATCCGCAAGCTGCTATTGCCTGTTACCTTGACCAGTGTCGTCGTCATGGCCGGCTGCGTCCCGGCACAACCGCAACCGCAGAAACCGGTATTGACGCCAGATGCCTTTTCACAGCGCATCGATGCCCTGCAGGAGCAGCTGGCAGGCCAATGCAACGTCCAACAGCAGCAACTTGCCGACCAGCAGGCGCTGAGCCGCTCTCTGCGTCGTGACGTGCGAGAAGTCGGCAGCCAGCTGCGCCAGATCCATGCCGAGATGGAGCAGCCCGCACAGCCGCAGGCCGTGGAAGCCTGCAAGGCCGTGACCGACAACCCCATCCTCGACAAGACCCTGCTTGGGCGCGTCGAGTGGGTTGGCTTCCCGACCATCAGCAGCTACTTCAAGGCACGCATCGATACCGGTGCCAATACCTCGTCGCTGTCGGCGCGTGATATCACCGAATTCGAGCGCGACGGCGCCAAGTGGGTCAAGTTCAAGCTCGCACTGCGGGATGACGGCAAGTATTTCGTGTCAGGCGATCGTGACAAGTGGGTCGAAGCCCAGGTCAGCCGCACGGTGACCATCATCCAGGCCTCCGGCCGCGAAGAGCGTCCCGTCGTCAGCCTGCTGATGACGCTGGGTGACATCAAGCAGAAGGTCGAGTTCACCCTCAATGATCGTCGTGATCTCACCTATCCGGTATTGCTGGGCCGTCGCTTCATGATGGACATCGCTGCGGTGGACGTCAGCCGTACCTTCATCAATGCACGTCCGGAGTACCCGGGCAGTGCCCCCAGTAACGAAGCGGCCAAGGACGAGGACCCGAACGAAGGCAACCGCGACTGAGTGGCAAGCGCCCTCCTGTCTCCTCTGCCCGGCTTCGCTGCCTGACATGGCTCGGTGCTCCACCGAGCCATCATGACTGCTCCAGACATTTCAAGGACTCCCATGTCGCGTTTTGCTTTCTATCTTCTGGTCGGCCTGTTGATGCTGATCGGTGTGGGCCTGACCGCCTATCGCCATATTTCGTTTGATGTGCCCTGGGTGCCCGGTGCACAGCAGAAAGTGTGGGATATCGAAGCCCAGGTGGCCTTCACGGCCACTGGCGGTCCGGTCAAGGCGTCGCTGGCGCTGCCGGAAAACCAGAAAGGCTACAGCGTCCTGACCGAGAACACGGCGTCCTCGGGCTTCGGGCTGTCCTATCTGGATGACCTGCCGGGCCGTCGTGCCGAATGGTCGATCCGTGAAGCGGCAGGCTCGCAGCTGCTGTATTACACCGTGACCATGCTGGAGTCCGACAACGCGACGCCTGCGGCCATCAAGCGCCTGCCGGCCCCTCAGGAAGTCTCCTGGGAGCGTCCCTACGATACCGCCGCGGCCCAGGTCATCGATCAGGCCCGTGAGCGCAGTGCCGATTCCTTTACCTTCGCACGTGAGTTGATCAAGCAGTTCGACAATCAGCGTCAGGGCGAGAATGCGCGCCTGCTGCTGACCCAGTTCGAGCGTCCCGAGCTGATGCTGCGCCTGCTCAATGAGGCCGGTGTCAGTGCGCGTCTGGTCAGCGGCCTGAGCCTGGAAGACGGTCGTCGTCGCCAGACGGTCTCGTCCTGGTTGCAGGTCTTCGCCGAAACGCCGCAAGGCAACGAGGCGGTGGATGTCGAGGCCGCCGATGCTGAAGACATCAACACCGACTGGGTGCTGATCAACCCGGAAACCGGCAAGCAGGGTGAGCCGGACAACCTGCTGCTGTGGGAAGGTCGTGGCGCGCCGATGCTGGAAGTCGAAGGCGGCGTGAATTCCCGTGTCAGCTTCTCGATGATCCGTCACAACGAGCCGGCGGCCGTCGCGGTGCGCAACAAGCTGGCCAATGACGAGCTGCTCAACTTCTCGATCCACTCCCTGCCGCTGGAAGAGCAGGCGCTGTTCAAGACCATCCTGCTGATCCCGATCGGCGCGCTGGTCGTGGTGCTGCTGCGTGTACTGGTCGGTCTCAAGACCTCCGGTACCTTCATGCCGGTATTGATCGCCCTCGCCTTCATCCAGACAAGTCTGGTGACCGGCTTGATCGGCTTCCTGCTGATCGTCGCGACGGGCCTGGTGATCCGCAGTTACCTGTCACGGCTCAACCTGCTGCTGGTGGCGAGGGTCTCGGTGGTCATCATCACGGTGATCGCGATCATCTCCATCTTCTCGGTACTCGCCTATCGCTTTGGTCTGAACGCCGGCCTGACCATCACCTTCTTCCCGATGATCATCCTGTCGTGGACTGTCGAACGCATGTCGATCCTGTGGGAAGAAGAAGGTCCCAAGGAAGTGCTCAAGCAAGGTGGTGGCAGCCTTCTGACCGCCGTGCTGGCCTATCTGGCGATGAACAATCCGTGGGTGCGTCACCTGACCTTCAACTTCCTCGGTCTGCAACTGGTGCTGATGGCCTTCATCCTGCTGCTCGGCAACTACACCGGCTATCGTCTGCTGGAATTGCGCCGCTTCAAGCCGCTGACGGAGGATTGAGATGCTCTCGTCATGGCTGAATCGCTGGTCGCGCAACTGGACCACGCCGGGCGCCTTGCGCGCCCGGGGGGTTGTCGGCATGAATCGCCGCAACATCGGGTATATCTCGAAATACAACGACCGCCGCCTCTATCCGCTGGTCGATGACAAGCTGCAGACCAAGCTGCTGTGTCAGAAGTACGGCCTGGCCTCGCCGGAGATGATCGGCAAGGTCGCCAGCCAGTTCGAGGTCGAGCGCGTCGTCGACATGGTGCGCGATCACGCGGGCTTCGTGATCAAGCCGGCCAAGGGCTCAGGCGGCAAGGGGATCCTCGTCATCGAGCACCATGATGGCGAAGAGTATGTGAAGCCCAGCGGCGCGCGCATCACGCGTGCCGACATGGAGCGCCACGTCTCCAACATCCTGTCAGGGCTCTATTCGCTGGGCGGCTCTCCGGACGTGGCGCTGGTCGAAGGCTTGATTTCCTTCGATCAGGCCTTCGCCGAGTTCACCTATGAGGGTGTGCCGGACATTCGCGTCATCGTCTTCAAGGGCTATCCCGTGATGGCGATGATGCGCCTGTCGACGGCGGCCTCGGATGGCAAGGCCAACCTGCACCAGGGCGCGGTCGGTGTCGGGCTGGATATCGGCAGTGGCTGGGCGGTGCGCGGCGTGCAGTACGATCGCCCGCAGTTCGCGCACCCTGATACCGGGCACGATATCTTCTCGCTCAAGGTGCCGCAGTGGGACACCCTGCTCGAGCTGGCTGCCGGCTGTTACGAGATGACCGGACTTGGGTATCTGGGCACCGACATGGTGCTGGATCGTCGCCATGGCCCGATGCTTCTGGAGCTCAACGCCCGACCGGGGCTGGCCATCCAGATGGCCAATGGCGAGGGCCTGCGCAAGCGGCTCGAGCTGATCGAGCGTCAGCCCGACGGCGTGCCGGTCGCCGAGCGTGTCGCCTTTGCGCGCAAGCACTTCTCGCGCAGCAAGGAAGATGTCGCCAATGTCGGCATGGCGCCCATCGCGGACTGATGCCGGTCTCCCTGGGCCTGCCGAACGACTGTTCTGCTGACCGATGCCTTGGTTGATCGACTGCTCCAGTGTGTGGAAAGACAGAAACACCCCGCCTTGGCGGGGTGTTTCTGTTTGGTGAGTCGCAAGCGAAGCCTTTGCTCAGCCGGGGTCCATGCTCAACATCAGGCGACTACCATTGGGCACCACCGGTGAGCGATGGATCAGCCCTCGCCCTTCGTTGCCCGGCCAGCACTCGCCCTTGAGCAACGCCAGGCTGCCCGGGCGCAGTTCATGTATCTCGCCGGGGGCCAGGCAGATGTCCTGATGGCCGGGTTGGCCGTGGCCCAGCGCCAGTCTGTCGGCGGCATGGTCCGGCAGCCACTGGGTGCCCGGGCCGTCGTAGGTCGTCACCAATCTGACCGGGATGCGATCGACATGAAAGCGCGGGCACATGGCGCTCTGAGTCATCTCCAGTCGCATGCCGATATCCTTGACCTCGAAGAGCTCGCCCATGGCCTCACCCAGCACACGGATATCCTCTATCAGCGCAGCCCCGGCATCCGGTGCCGGAAGGTAGCGCTCCAGCGCCTCACGCAGATCACTGATCGGGCCGCGCCAGCGCATGCGCAGCGGGTAGGCACCCGAAGATTGAGCCTTGACCGCCATCTTCAATGCCGCATCGATGCGGCGTTGCATCACGGCCAGGCTGATGTCGGGGTCGAAGATGGCTCCCAGGTCATGTGCCTCGTGACCGATATTCCAATGGCTCGCAGGCCTTGGCGCCGACGCGAGGGTCGAAGGTGACGAACTGGCTGCCAGGCGTGGCTCGGGCCGTGTGTGAAGGGGTGGGTGCAGCGCCTCGAACTGGGCCATGAATTCCTCCTGTCAGGATGGTCGCGGGTCTATCACCGCGACCAGAAAGCGATAATTGTTATGTTATATCATATTGATCGCTTGTCCACGCTTTCATGTCGGCCCCTGCGCCGTGCGTTGCCTTTACGTGACTCACACGGCCCCGATGCCTTTGCCGGTGGCCCGTCATGGCCCATTTGCCCTAGAATAAGCATCTGGTCATTCAGGCTGCGCGCTGACGCACTTGCCCTCATCGCGCTTGACGCCTTTTGACATCCGGGATTCACGACACTCAGGATTCTTCATGCCAGAGCCACTTTCGCTGATCGACCAGGCCGAACGTCAATGTCTGGCGCGCGGTGTGCGATTTACGCCGATTCGGCGACGTGTACTGGAAATGATCGCGACCAGTCATGGCGCACTCAAGGCGTATGACCTGCTGGATCAGCTCGCCAAGGAACATGGCGCTGCCCGCCCTCCCACGATCTATCGTGCACTGGACTTCCTGCTCGAACAGGGCCTCGTCCATCGCATCGAATCACTCAATGCCTACCTTGCCTGCCACTGCCCGGAACATCAGCACGGCTTTCAGCTGTTGATCTGCCGCGGCTGCGGTCGTGTCGAGGAAATGCATGATGACGATCTCGGCACCCGGCTAGTCGCCAGCGCCGATCGCCATGGTTTCTCGATCGAACGTCAGACCATCGAACTCGAGGGGCGTTGCCAGGATTGCACCTCTCAGGCAGCTGCCATGGCAGAAAACGCTCAGTGAACGGCGCTTGCGAGCGCTTTTGATACGATATAACATTTGCTTCCCACGGAGGACGTCACATGCTGGACATCCGCATCTCACAGGCGCAAGTCGTCAACGAAGGCACCATTTCCACTCAGGATGTGGGCATCAAGGACGGGCGTATTCACGCCATCGGCAGCGACCTGTCTCACCTCGATGCACGCGAAGTGATTGATGCCGCCGGCCGCCATCTGCTGCCGGGCATGATCGATGATCAGGTGCACTTCCGTGAGCCGGGCCTGACCGCCAAGGGCAACATCGCCACCGAGTCTGCTGCTGCCGTGGCCGGGGGGATCACCACCTTCTTCGACATGCCCAACGTCAAGCCGGCGACCCTGGACAGCGATGCACTGGAAGCCAAGTTTGCCGTGGCGGCCGGTCGTGCCCATGCCAACCATGCCTTCTATCTGGGTGCCAGCAACGACAACCTGGAAGCGATCAAGACGCTGGATCCGAACCAGACCTGCGGCATCAAGATCTTCATGGGCGCCTCTACCGGCAACATGCTGGTCGATGATCCGGAGATTCTCGAAGGCATCTTCAAGCATGCACCGACGCCCATCGTCACGCATTGCGAAGACACGCCGATGATTCTCGAGAACGAGGCGCGCTGGCGTGAGCGTTTCGGGGAAGACGTGCCCTTCTCCGAACACGGCCTGATCCGCTCGCGCGAAGCCTGCATCAAGAGCTCGCGTCTGGCGATCGACCTGGCAACCCGCAACGGTACCCAGCTGCATGTCCTGCACCTGACCACCGCCGAGGAAATGGCGCTGTTCAAGGCCGGCCCGATGAAGGGCAAGCAGATCACCGCCGAAGTCTGCGCGCACCACCTGTGGTTCAGCGACGCCGATTACGACACCCGTGGCAGCCTGATCAAGTGCAACCCGGCAGTGAAGACCGCCGAAGACCGTGCCGCCCTGCGCGCTGCCGTGATGGATGGCCGTATCGATATCATCGCCACCGATCACGCACCGCATACCTGGGAAGAGAAGCAGAACCCGTACTTCAAGGCGCCTTCCGGCCTGCCGCTGGTGCAGCATGCCCTGCTGTCACTGCTCGACCAGGTTCAGGACGGCATCTATGACCTGGCGACCCTGGTGCAGAAGACCAGCCACAACGTGGCGGATCGCTTCTCCATCGTCGATCGCGGCTATATCCGTGAAGGGGCCTTCGCAGATTTCGTGCTGGTCGACCTCAATGGCGAGACCAGCGTCACGCGTGACAACGTGCTCTACAAGTGTGGCTGGAGCCCCTTCGATGGTGTGACCTTCAAGGCGCGTATCGATGCGACCTTCGTCAACGGCGTGAAAGCCTATGACGGCAAGACCGTCAATCCGGTGGCCAACGGCCAGCGACTCTCGTTCAACCGCGGCTGATGGCGGTCCTGGCGTGCCGGTTCTCGGCACGTCCTGCCCGCATCATGCCGTGATCACTAGCAAAGGAAGTGGTGTCATGAGTATGCATGCGGGCTCTCCCCTGGCGTCTCGCCAAGTGTTGTGTGAAAAGCTGCTGTCCCGGGTCCAGCGCACGCTGGGTCTGCGGGCTGCGCGTGCCCTGCCGCTGAGTGTGCTGGGCGCGCTTTCCGCGTTCGCGACGCCTGCCGCCCACGCCCAGGACAGCGCCCCTCTGCATGTGGCCGTCAGCGTGCCGCCCATCGCGTGGATGGTCGATCAGCTGGCCGGTGGGCATGTCGAGATCACCACGCTGGTCAAGCCGGGCGACAGCCCGCACGCCTACGACCCGACCCCGCGCCAGGTGGCCGAGCTGTCGACGGTTCCGCTCTATCTCGCCATCGGTGTGCCCTTCGAGCAGGTGTGGTTGCCGCGCCTGGTGAAGAACAACGCCGAGATGCAGGTCGTGCATCTGGAAGAGGGTCTCAACACACGTCACTTCGGCAGTGGTGAGGCGCATGACCACGGTCATGATGAAGCGCATGCTCATGAGCAGGACGCGCATCACGATGGTGATCACGACGATCATGATGAGCACGACGAGCATCACGACGAGCATGCTGATCATGAGGCCCACGAAGAGCATCACGGCGAGCACGAAGGTCACGAAGAACATCACGGCGAGCACCACGATGAGCACGCTGATCATCAGGAGCATGGTGCCCAGCATGACGAGGATGAGGACCTCGGCGAAGCCGACCCCCACCTCTGGCTGGACCCGCAGCGCATGCAGACCGTCGCCGAGCGTGCCGCCGAGGTGCTCGAGGCACGCCTGCCACAGCATGCCAGCGAGATCGATGCCAATGAGCAGCGTCTGCTCAAGACTCTGAGCGAGCTGGATGCGCAGATCGCTCAGACGCTGGCCCCCTACAAGGGCCGCAACTTCCTGATCTTCCATCCCAGCTTCGGCTACTTCGCGGACCGCTACTCGCTCGAGCAGCATGCCATTGAAGTCAGTGGTCGTGAGCCCACGCCGCGCGAGATGGCCACGCTGATCACGCGTGCCAAGGATGAGAACATCGGCACCATCTTCGTCTCGGGGCAGTTCTCCCAGACGGCGGCCAAGCGGATCGCCAGCTCGCTGGAGGCCGAAGTGGCCGTGCTGGACCCGCTGGCAGAGGACTATCTCGACAACCTGAAGCACGCCACCGAAGCGCTGAAAGCGGGTTTCGAGTTGACTGACAGCCAGTAATTGCCGGCCGGGTATTGCGCATATCGTCTGATCTTGCACAATGCCCTGCCCCATCGAAAAGTCAGACGGGCGCTCATGCGCCCTTCTGCGTTGCAACGAGGTACCTTACGTCATGGTCAGCCCCATCTCCGTCGCGCGCCCGCGCACGGACAGCCATCCGGAGGCGTCAGCCACCGGGCGCAGTGTCGGACCGGTCTTTCGCCCGGTGCCGGCAGATGCACCGGATGCCATTGATATTCGCGGCGTGACCTTCCGGTATGGCGAGCAGGTCATTCTCGACGATGTCGACTTTCAGGTCGGCGCGCGCGAGATAGTGGGACTGATCGGGCCCAACGGTGGCGGCAAGAGCACGCTGCTCAAGCTGATACTCGGTCTTCACAAGCCGGCGGCTGGCTGTGTCCGGGTGCTGGGGCGCACGCCCAAGGCCGCCGCGCGCCATATCGGCTATGTGCCGCAGTTTGCCAACTTCGTGAAGCGCTTCCCCATCCGCGTGGAAGATGTCGTGCTGATGGGGCGCCAGGGGCGTCGTCGTCAGTGGGGTCCCTGGCCACGCGCGGACCGTGAGGCGATCGGTGCGGTGCTGGAAGAAGTCGGTATCAGTCATCTGCGCCGTCGGCATATCGATGCCCTCTCCGGCGGTCAGCTGCAGCGTGTGCTGATCGCCCGCGCCCTGGCGGCCGAGCCTCAGCTATTGCTGCTGGATGAGCCCACCGCGAGTGTCGACAGCGATGGCGAGCGCTCCCTGTTCGAGCTGTTCAATCGTCTGGCCAATCGCATGAGCGTGGTGGTGATCAGTCACGATCTCGGTTTCATCAGCGATTACGTCGATCGGGTCGCCTGCCTCAACCGCAAGATGATCGTCCATGACACCGAGACGCTCACCGCTGAATCGATCGAGCGACTCTATGGTGAAAACGTCCAGATGATCCATCACCATCACTGATGTCGCGGCCGGTGACTGTCCGTCTGGCCTGTTTCACTTCCTTCACGTCGCCCGCTCTGCGCTCTAGGCTTACATTACATGAATTTCATCACCGCCCTGGGCAGCCAGGATTTTCTCCAGAACGCCCTCTTCGCCGGCCTGCTGGCCAGTCTTGCGGCCGGTCTGGTCGGCCCCTATGTCGTGGTACGCCGCATCGGCTATCTGGCCGGGGGTATCGCCCATACCGTGCTTGCCGGCATGGGGATCGCCTACTTCATGGGCGCAAGCCCGCTGGTCGGCGCCTTCATCAGCGCCATTCTCGCCGCCCTGCTGATCGGTTACATCAGTCTCAAGGGCTTTGATCAGGAAGACACCGTCATCGGTGCGCTGTGGGCCATCGGCATGGCCACCGGCATCCTGTTCATCAGTCAGACCCCGGGTTACAAGGTCGACCTGATGAGCTACCTGTTCGGCAACCTGCTGCTGGTGCCCGCGGATGCCATCGGCACCCTGGCCTGGATGGTGGGAGGTCTGGCGCTGGTGTTGCTGCTGGTGCATCGCCCGCTGACCGCGGTGATCTTCGATGAAGAGTTCGCGCGTCTGCGGGGCGTGCCGGTCAAGACGCTCTACCTGCTGCTGCTGGTGATGGTGGCGATCACCGTCGTGCTGCTGTTGCAGGCGGTGGGCTTGATCATGGTGCTGGCCTTGCTGTCCTTGCCTGCCGCGCTTGCTGGCCATCATGCCCGCTCACTGGGCATGATGATCGTGATCGCGAGTCTGGCGGCCATGGCCTTCACCACCGGTGGGCTGGCGCTCTCATGGCAGTTCGACCTGCCCGCCGGCGCGACGATCGTGCTGGTGGCCGGTGTCGCCTACCTGCTGTCGCTCATCTGGCGCAGCGCCCGTGGCGGGCTGCGTCGCTGATTCGCGGCTTGTGATACTGATACTGCGTGAGCCCCTGCCAGCGTGACATGACGCTTGAGGGGCTTCGATATGGACTCTGCAAGGAAACACCCTCGATGGCACAGGATGAACTGCTCAAATCGCTGGAGAATGCCGATATCGGCGAGAAGGTCGCGCTGGAGACACTGATCGCCGCCTTGCCCTGGAATGGCGACGGCCTGATTCCCGCCATCGCGCAACAGCATGACAGCGGTGAGGTATTGATGATGGCGTGGATGAACGCTGAAGCCCTGCGCGAGACGCTCTCCACCGGTCGCGTGTGCTACTTCTCACGCTCGCGCAGCAAGCTGTGGCGCAAGGGCGAGAGCTCGGGCCAACAGCAGAAGCTGGTCAGTACACATCTGGACTGTGATGGCGATACCCTGCTGGTCAAGGTCGATCAGACAGGTCCTGCCTGCCATACCGGGCGCAAGAGCTGCTTCTACTGGCGCCTGGATGCTGAAGGTGCCGAGATTACCGATGCACCGATCATTGACCCGAACACCCTGTATGGCAACGCCTGAACGTCGCCACTCCCTCAGGCGCGGCGTGACGTCGGTCATGACGCGCCTGCTGACCGGCTTGCTGCGCGGCTATCAGCTGGTGCTCAGCCCGCTGCTGGGGCCGCGCTGTCGCTTCTATCCTTCCTGCTCCAGTTACGGACTGGAGGCCATCAAGGTGCATGGGCCCCTCAAGGGGTGCTGGCTCACGGCCAGGCGTCTGTCGCGCTGCCACCCGCTGGGCGGGCCGGGTGGCGTGGACCCTGTGCCACCGCGCAAGGGTCACGCCTCGTCTGCCAGCTGCTGTGATGCGCATGATCAGGACGACGCGCCCAGGCCTTGAGGGCATACGCCTTGTGAGTGACTGGGTCGAGTGCCCTGCGAGCGGCGGAGTCTTGCGGCTGGCTGTACGCATGTGAAGTATTTCTGTGTTATTATTCACATGTGTATGGCGTCAGCTGTGACGCCATCGTCAGTCAGCAGGAGAATGTCATGTCCACCGCAGCCGCCCTCGATCGTGTGTCCCCGACCAGCCCCAGTGCGGGCCGCGTTGCCCTCAAGTCCTTCTTCAACATCATGGAGAAGTGGCAGTGCAGCGCGGCGGATCAGCGCGTGCTGCTGGGGGGCATCGGTACCACCACCTATCACAAGTATCGCAAGCTGCCGGAAGTGCGCCTGCCCAACGACACCCTGGAGCGTATCTCCTACGTGATGGGGATTCACAAGGCCCTGCGCATCCTGTTCAGCAATACGCCCGAGATGGCCCATGAATGGGTACGTCGCCCCAATCGTGCGGCGCCCTTCAATGGCCAGAGTGCGCTGGACTACATGCTGGCCGGTCAGGTGGTCTCGCTGGCCGACACCCGCCGTTATCTCGACGGAGTGCGTGGATGAGCGAATGGACGAGCGAAGGCAAGCATGTCGATGACTCCGCCCTTCCCGCGCTGACGCTGCCGGACTGGCAGAACGCCTGGCGCGTGATCTCCAGCGCCTTCCCGCCCATTTCGGTATTCGAGGATATTCTCGAGCCTGATGAGCTGGAGATGGCGTTTGCCATCGAGGCGCTGACCAATGACCGTCTGCGCGAAGAAGCCGGCGAGCTGAGCCGTGTCGCGCCGCAAGACCGCATCAGCGGGCCGGGTTCCACGCCGGTGATGGCAGCCTTCACGCACATTGGGCGTGCCTCGCGCTTCACCGATGGCAGTTTCGGGGTCTATTACTGCGCCAGTACGCTGGATACCGCGATCAGCGAGACTCGCTTCCACATGGCACGCTTTCTGGCCGATACTGCGCAGCCCAGTCAGGAAATGACCATGCGCAGTTACGTCAATCGCGTGACGCAGCCACTGCATGATATCCGCGAGGGCCATGACGCCCTCTGTCAGCCAGACATGGCCAGCTACCCTGCCGGCCAGGCCTTTGCCGCCAGGTTGCGAGAGGCTGGCAGCTTTGGCCTGCTCTACCCCAGCGTGCGCCACGCTCAGGTGGATGCAAGCGCCGAGTGCGCTGCCATCCTGCGTCCGCCGGCGGTCAGCATCCCCATTCAGGGGCCACACCTGCGCTATGTCTGGGATGGTCAGCATCAGGCCATGACGCATGTGCTGGAGGTGCGCGAGCATCGCTGAGGGTGTGCAGACGCCCTGCCGAACGACCTGAGAAAGCCCTGAGAAATTCTTGAGAAAAACCCAAAAAAGACGCCCGCCATTCCGCTCGAAATCTCGAGACTGGAATGGCGGGCGTCTTGCGTTACTCGTGTCGGCCCAGACCTTAAGCGCCAGAGCTAAAGCGTCAGGCCTGAAGCATCAGAGCTAAAGCGCCAGGCCTCAGGCGTTGGCGTGCAGCTCGGCGACGCCGTAGATACGCTTGAGCATCGCATGCAGGCCGTTGGAGCGCGTCGGCGACAGGTGCTTGTCGAGGCCGAGCTCGTTGAGGAAGGTCGGCTGGGTGGCGACGATTTCCTGCGGCGTCCGGTCGTTGTAGATGCGCAGCACCACGGCGATCAAGCCTGCCACGATGGCGGCGTCCGAGGTCGCCTGGAAATGCAGGCGCTGCTCGCTGCCTTCGCCACGCACTTCAGGATGAATCCAGACGTTGGACTGGCAGCCGTCGATCTTGGTCTCAGGGCCTTTCAGCGCTTCCGGGTATTCCGGCAGCGCCTTGCCCATGTCGATGATGTACTGATAGCGGTCCATCCAGTTGTCGAAGAAGCTGAATTCCTCGACCAGTTCCGCCTGCGCTTGTTGCGCGTCGCTCATGCTGACTCCCGATGATGTCACTGCAAAGTGTCTGAAGATACGCTGTCGCCATGATAACGCCTGACCTCGCCGGACGCACGGCGCCTTCGGGCATGAGCGCGTGTGGCAGCGCTCATGAGTCGTGTTCTGGCGCCTCAGGCGGATGGCCTGGCGTCGCCAGCGAATGTCTGGCCATCTGCTGCTGCCACTCGCTGTCCTCGGCGTGCAGGTAGCGCGATGTCGTATCCAGTCGCGAGTGTCTGGCGGAGCGCGACAGAAAGCGCAGCTCTACCCCGGCCTGTGCCTGATGGGTGATCGCGGTGTGGCGCAGCCAGTGAGGGCTTGCCTGATCGAGGGTGCGTGCCATCAGCTCGCTGGCGTCGCCAGGACTCTGGATTCGCTGGCGCATGTCAGCGGCAGCCTGTGTGAATGTCTGCTTGATCAAGCGGTAGAGCTGGTTGTCGCCGAGCGGTGTCGTGCCATCCAGGCGCGCCAGCAGCGGCAGCGACTCGTCGGCGGGCAGCACCTGCGGCAGATCACTGAGCCCGCGCAGGCGTCGCCAGCGAACCAGCGCCTCGAGCATCGGCGGCGGCAGCGGAATCTCGGCCAGCTTGGCCCCCTTGCCTATCACGCGCCACCACCACTGGCCTTCCCGTTTGACGATATCGCCCATCCTCGCGGCGGCCATCTCCGCGATGCGTGGCGCCATCAGATAGGCGAACGCGAACAGAAAGCGCTGGCGCTCGGCCACGAAGCGCTCGCGGGACACCTCATCCTCAGGTGAAGCACCGAGCGGTGTCAGCTCCTCGCAATGCGCTTCGATACGCCCCCACAGCCAGTCCCATAGCGGGCGCTCGAGATAGCGTTCGATGCGCAGCGTGCGGTTGTCCATGCGCCGCTTGTCGCGCATTAGGCGGAACGGATTGCGTGACAGGTAGCCGGCCTCGATCAGCCAGGCATACATGCCCTGCAGGATCACCAGGCTCTGACGGCGGCTGGCGGGGGCCAGCGGGCCGCGAAAGGGTCGCCACTGCGGATGCTTGCGGGCGCGCACGCTGCCGATCCAGACCTCTGCAGGCTGAGGGTCGGCCAGAAACGCCTCGAAGTGCTCGAGGCGTTCGCGATCCAGACTGGCCAGGGCAGATTCTCTGCCCTGCTCTCCCTCGGCCTTGAGCCATAGCAGCAGGCGCTCCGCCTCCTTGCGGTAGGCGCGCAGCGTCTGAGCGCTGTGGCGATATTCGTTGAGCCAGGCGGCCACGGCTTCGACATCCGTGCGGGCGCGAATCAGTGAGCGTTCGTCAGCGGCCGTCAGCTGGGCATGCTGATGCGCTCTGGATAGCTCGCCCTCCAGATGTCCGACCAGCGCCGTGATGCCGTCATGCGTGCTTTCTTCCACCGATCAACTCCCGTTGCAGCATCTTGGCTGTATATGGCCCGTCTGGGGCGTCATATCAGGCGTGCGCCGCTCTGTGGCGCCCCTGTCCTTCTCTTGTCTGCCCTTCCCTGTTCTGTCCTAGCTTGGCCTGTCCTTGGGGCTGATTGTGACGTTACGACCATGATAATTCAAGATAAGGCGCGTAATCATGAATTTATAGTTCTATCCGTATCGTAAATTACGTATTACGTAATATGTAATTATCTTTATCTTGTCAGAAAACATCGCTAAGATAGGCGCCATGCTGATGACAGGCTGACGGCAGAAGAAGGCGAGCGGCATCCAAGGTATTGCTCTCGCCAGATGGCTTGGCCCATCCGCTGCCTTTACGTGTATGAGAGCGCGTGCTGGAGAGTGGTAGTTGGCCGCGCTTCGTGGCGTAATGGCGGTCAAGCAGCAACGACTGACGACGTATCAATGACGGACTACGGACGGAGATTCCCATGGCGCGCACTGGCGTCCAGTACGAGGATGTACAACGAGCCATCGAGTCACTGATGGCACGGGGCGAGGCCCCGAGCGTGCAGAAGATTCGTGAAGTGCTGGGGACTGGCAGCTTCACCACCATCAGCGATCACCTGCGTGACTGGCGCCAGCGGCGCGCCGAGAAGCGTGATGAGCCGCTGAGCCAGACCATGCCTGACAGTCTCACCGAGACCCTGGCCACGGTCTGGAAGGAGGCGCAGTCACTGGCCAATGAAAGCCTGGTGCACTATCGCCAGGAAGCGGACAAGCAGACCGTCGAGGCGCGTGAAGCCGAAGCGCAGGCACAGCGCCGCGCGGAAGATGCCGAACAGCGCCTCAGCGCCCTGTCCGAGCAATTGGCCCAGGTGCAGGCGCGCCTTGAAGAGCGTGTGCAGGCCCTGGCGACGTTGACCAATGAGCAGGAACATTGGCAGCAGTTGCAGGACAAGCTCGAAAAGCGCCTGACCCTGGCCCAGGAAGACATCGCGGCCATGGAGCGCACGCGCGAAGTGGACCATGAGCGCCATCAGCAGACGATCCAGGCGCAGGAAAGCGAGTGGAAGGAGCGCCTCGCACAGGAAGAGGCGCGCCATGAGGCCAGTGAAACGCGCCTGATGAAGATGCTGGATGATGCGCGCCTCGAGAAGAGCGAGCTCGACAAGCAGCATCGACGTCGTCAGGAGCAGCTCGAGAAGCGCGTCGAGCGTCTCGATGCCCAGGCAGCCGAGCAACGCAAGCAGCTGCAGGAAGAAGAGCGTCGCCGCTTTGAGGAGACCTCGGCTCGCCAGCAGCGCGAGACGGAGCTCAAGGACATGCGCGCGCAGCTGGAGCACTCCTCGGCGGAATACTCACGCCTGGAGGCCCAGCTGGGGCAGCTGACGCATGAGAACAAGCTGCTCAAGGAACGCCTGGCCTTTGCGCCCTTGCCGCCCTTCGTATGCTGAAAGCCTTGCCGAGTGATCGCCACGCACTTGCGGCGTGATGATCTCCATGACTGACGTGATGCAATGCACACGAAAACGCCGCCCTGATGGGCGGCGTTTTTTGTCAGTGCTGTTGAGATATCAAAACCGTCAGTGTCGTGATGGCGACGCCATCGGGTGAATCAGGTTGTCAAAAGTGTGGCGAACATCTCACAGCAGCTCTTCCGCGACCAGCGCCAGACGTGAGCGCTCGACGCACTTGAGTGTCACGTGACTGGCATGCGGCCATGAGCTGAAGCGCTGCACTGCCACCGCCAGGCCGCAGGTGTTGGCGGTCAGATAGGGAGTGTCTATCTGGCCCACATTGCCCAGCAGTACCACCTTGGTGTTGGCGCCCGCCCGTGTCAGCAGGCCCTTGAGCTGCTTGGGCGTCAGGTTCTGGGCTTCATCGATGATCAGGAAGGTATCGCTCAGCGTGCGGCCACGCATGAAGGATGGTGAACGAATCTGGACACGATTGCCGATCCAGGCGCGCGTGGCCTCCTCGTTCCAGGCGCTGGTGCCTTCTCCCTCCTTGCGCAGCAGGTTGTCCATGTTGTCATGGAAGGCTCCCATCCACGGCGACATCTTCTCTTCTTCGGTGCCGGGCAGAAAGCCGATCTCTTCGCCCATCGCGATCGGCGCGCGGGTGAAGATGATGCGCTCGAAACGCTTCTTCTCCAGTGTCTGCTCGAACGCGGCAGCCAGCGTCATGTAAGTCTTGCCGGTGCCTGCACTGCCCGCGATCGACACCATGTCGACGCTGTCGTCCATCAGCAGGTTGAGGGCGAAGTTCTGGCGACTGTCATGGGCATTCACCCCCCAGGCGCTGCGCTCGTTGCGATAGTTCTGCAGCACTTCCAGGCGTGCATAGTCGTGCTCCAGCTCGCGCACGATGGCCTCGAAGCTGGCGCCATCATCCCCATCGCAATCCGCGATCAGCATGCCCGGATACCAGTCCTTGGGCATCTGGCCTGACAGCTCATAGAAGGTGCGATGGTGCTCGCGCGTGACGGTGACATCGACCTGCATGTCGTCCCAGACGCCCTGGCCGTCGTGGCCGGCCTCATGGAAGAGCTTGACGCCCTCGATCATGGCGTCGCTGTCGGTGAAGGCGCGATCCGTCAGATAGTCTTCCACCGCCATGCCCAGGGCGGCGGCCTTGATGCGTAGATTGATGTCCTTGGTCACCAGGATGACCGAGGCGTCCTGACAACGTGCAGACAGGCTGCGAGTCTCGGCGAGAATACGATTGTCGGCGCAGGCGTCGCTCTGATCGACATGGCCGGAAAGGAAGTGAAGGTTGCCCGCGCCATTCATGGAAGGCGGGAGCGGAATTCCACGCAGGATTTCCTGAGGTGTGACATCCGCGGTGAGATCGGACAGCGTACGGCTGATCTGGCGGGCGGTATGGGCAATCTCCTTGTTGCCATTCTTGTGCTTGTCCAGCTCCTCCAGCACCGTCATCGGAATGACGACATCATGCTCGTCAAACTGGAACAAGGCTGAGGGGTCGTGAATCAGCACGTTGGTATCGAGGACGTACAGACGACGGGACTGCTTCTCGACTCTTACCATTGGCGACATGCCTTCCGTTGGAGTGTGCCCCTTGAAGCTAGCATGATGAATATGTCGATCGTGTTGCAAAAACGCGTTCATATTTCACGCTAGCCTTGCAGACAGGTCACGCAAGGCAGGCGCATACTGTTGCTCCCTCATGAAATGCCCTCTTGCCTGGTGCCTGACAGCATCATGCTGAGCAGCGCCACCTGGCAGCAGAGAGAGCCAGCCGCGCCGCAGGCAAAGTCAGCGCCTCAGGCATAAGACAGCGCCGCAGGCAAAGTCAGCGCCTCAGGCATAAGACAGCGCCGCAGGCATGAAAAAGCCGCCCACCGAGCATCTCGGGGGCGGCTTTTGTTTATTCCCTCACAGCATCAGCCGTGAGGGTTGGTGCTCAAACGCTATCTTGTCACGCGGATAGCGCTTGGGCGTCAGGCTACGGCGGGTTGCTGACGGCGTCGACGTACCTGCAGGAAGCCGATCAGCCACAGCAATGCCAGTGCCGGCAGCATGGCGATTTCCTTCGGCGGACGCTCAGCCGTCTGCTGGATGCCATCGATGGTGTAGTCGAAATCGATGCCGGCCTGCTGTGCCACGCTGCCGTACTCGATCATGCTGACCAGTACCTGCTCGTCGCTGATATCCAGCGTCAGGCCGACATCGGTCAGACGGGCTTCGCCACTCTCAGCGTCAGAGACCGGCAGCAACACGGTCTTGGAGACCTCGTCGCCATCCAGATTGATGCCCGAGACGTGAATCGGCAGCTTGCTGTCCACCGGCGCTTCGGCGATCAGCGTCTCGATCTGCTGCGGCGCGGCCATGGTGGTCGGCGGATAGATCATGTCCCACCAGTAGCCCGGACGGAACAGCGTGAAGGTGATCAGCAGCAGACCGATGGTCTCGTACCAGCGCGTGCGCGTCAGCCAGTAGCCTTGCGTCGCCGCCGCGAAGACCAGCATCGCCGCGACGGCCGAGGCCACCGTGATCGCCAGATGCCAGTAGCTGTCGATGTTCATCAGCAACAGATTGGTATTGAAGATGAACATGAACGGCAGGATCGCGGTGCGGATATCGTAGGTGAAACCCTGGATACCGGTCTTGATCGGGTCTGCCTTGGCGATCGCAGCCGCCGCGAAGGCGGCAAGCCCCACCGGTGGCGTGTCATCGGCCAATATCCCGAAGTAGAACACGAACAGGTGGACGGCGATCAGCGGCACGATCAAGCCGTTTTCCGCGCCCAGATTGACGATGACCGGCGCCATCAGCGTCGAGACGACGATGTAGTTGGCGGTCGTCGGCAGGCCCATGCCCAGAATCAGGCTGATCACGGCGGTGAAGAGCAGGATCAGCATCAGGTTGCCGGCCGAGATGAACTCGACGAAGGCGGTCATCTTGAGGCCCAGCCCGGTCAGCGTCACGGTGCCCACGACGATACCTGCCGCCGCGGTGGCCACGCCGATGCCGATCATGTTCTTGGCGCCGATCACCAGGCCATGGAAGAGGTCTTCGCCACCGCGTTGTGCGGCGCCACCGACATTGCCTTCCTTGCGGAAGATGGCCACCAGCGGACGCTGGGTCACGGTGATGAAGATCATGAACAGCACGGCCCAGAACGCCGACAGCCCCGGTGACATGCGCTCGACGGTCAGGCACCACACCAGCACCACGACCGGCAGCAGGAAGTAGAGACCGACCTTGACGGTCGGGCCGACCGGCGGCAGTTCATCGATGTCGCCTTCCCCAAGTTCCGGGAAGCGTGCCGAATAGGCGATCAATGCCACATAGGAAGCCAGCAGCAGCGGCAGCACGATCCAGACCGCACCATCCCCCGCCAGGGTCTTGATCCAGCCGATGCCGTAGTAGACGACCAGCGTGAGTATCCCCATGCCGATGAAGACGGTCAGGAAGGTCAGCAGAGTCGCGATCATGCTGGTCTTCTGGGTGCGCTTGAGGCCTTCCATGCCGGCCTTGCACGCTTCCAGGTGCACGATGTAGATCAGGGCGATGTAGGAGATCAATGCCGGCAGCAAGGCATGCTTGATGACGTCAAGGTAAGGAATGCCGACGTATTCGACCATCAGGAAGGCCGCGGCGCCCATGATCGGCGGCGTCAGCTGGCCATTGGTGGACGCGGCCACTTCCACGGCACCCGCCTTGGTGGCCGGGAAACCGACCTTCTTCATCAGCGGGATGGTGAAGGTGCCGGTGGTGACGACGTTGGCGATGGAGGAGCCGGAGATGATACCGGACAGGCCAGAGGCGACGACGGCGGCCTTGGCCGGTCCGCCCCGCATGTGGCCGAGCATGGAGAAGGCCATGCGGATGAAATAGTTGCCGGCGCCAGCACGTTCCAGCAAGGCACCGAACAGCACGAACAGGAACACGAAGTCGGTGGAAACGCCGAGCGCGACCCCGAACACCCCTTCCGTGGTCAGCCACTGGTGGCCGAGCAGCTTGTTGAGACTGGCCCCGGCATGCGCGATGACATCGGGCATGTAGGCGCCGAACAGGCTGTAGAGAAGAAAGACGCTGGCGACGACCGCAAGGGGCGGCCCGAGTGCGCGCCGTGTGGCTTCCAGCAGCAGGACCAGGCCGATTCCCGAGAACACCAGGTCCACGGTGGTATAGGCGCCAGCGCGACGTGCCAGTTCATCACTGAAGATCAGCACATAGGCGACACCCGCCACGGCGAAGATCGCCAGGGCCCAGTCATAGAGGGGAATGCGATTGGCGGGAGCACCTTTGTAGGCCGGGTACGCCACGAAGGCCAGCGAGATGGCAAAACAGAGATGCACGGCGCGCGCGGTGTCGGAATTGAGCAGTGACAGCGGCGAGGCGTGGTAAAGCTGAAACAACGACCATGCCAGTGGAATCAGCCACATGAAGTGGCGGCCCACGAAGCCTACGGGATGACGGCCGCCGGTTTCCGACTCCAGCATCTCGAGGACTTCAGCATCATGATGCGTCTCGGCGTCTGGCGCCTGAGACGTTGCTGCAGTTTGGGTTTTGGTCATTTTTTGTGATCCGGTACGCGAGTCAGGCGATGGCTGACAGGTCACCTTCTTGCTCGACCAGAAGGCCCTGCTCAACCACATGCTTATCAAGCTGGTTACGTCTTCAGTATGTCCGGCCTGACAGATGTTTCCATTGATTCACCCGTTCAGGGCGTAAATTTCCTGAACGATTTCCTGAACGGGCAGCGAGCTAGGCTCGTGACGAGCGTGAGACCTTGTATGGTCACGCTTGTCCATGCTGCGGCTGCCGTCACGCCACTTGCCACTCGCAGGCAGGTCTTGATTACGCAATGACGGCGGGTGTCTCTGCTGTGCTTTCCCTGCTTGGCCTTTTCTTGCTTGGCCCTTTCCTGCGCGGCCTTTTCCTGCTCGACTTAAGTGGCCGCCCGGGAATGCAGACTTTCCACAAGCACGGAGACCGCAACGAGTGCGGTCTCCGGGAATTCCCTGTGCTCCCTATGCTCGGCTCCCTGAGCGCAGGGTGAGCGTTCATGCACGGCGCCTCGCAGGCGAGGCGCGCAGGGCATATCACTCGCTCAGCAGGCCAGCTTCCTTGTAGTACTGCTTGGCGCCATCGTGCAGCGGCGCCGTCAGGGAAGCATTGACCATCTCTTCCTTCTTCAGGACCTGGAACGCCGGGTGCAGGCGCTGGAACTGATCGAAGTTGTCGAACACGGCCTTGACCACTTCGTAGGCGACGCGATCTTCGACTTCGGCACTGGAGACGATGGTTGCGCGGACACCGAAGGTGGTCACGTCGTCATCGTTGCCGCGGTACATGCCACCCGGGATGGTCGCGACGGAGAAGTAAGGCTTCTCTTCGACCAGCTTGGTGACGGCGTCGCCGGTGACATTGACGATGTTGGCGTCACAGGTGGTGGTCGCTTCCTTGATGGAACCGGACGGGTGACCCACGACGTAGACGTAGCCGTCGATCTTGTTGTCACACAGTGCGGAAGACATCTCGGAGGCCTTGAGCTCGGAGGCCACGGAATACACGCTGGTGTCCTTGTCCTGAGAGGACAGCAGAGTGTCGATGGTCGAGCGCTGACCGGACCCCGGGTTGCCGATGTTCATGCGCTTGCCTTCCAGCTGGTCGAACTCGGTCACGCCGCTGTCCTTGCGAGCGACGACGGTGAACGGTTCCGGGTGCAGGGAGAACAGTGAACGCAGGTCCTTGTTCGGGCCGAAGTCTTCGAAATCGCCCTTGCCTTCATAGGCATTGTAATGCGCGTCAGACTGGGCAACGCCCATGTCCAGCTCGCCGGTACGGATGCTGTTCAGGTTGTAGCCGGAACCGCCCGTGGACTCGACGCTGCAGCGAATGCCGTGTTCGGCCTTGCCACGGTTGACCAAGCGGCAGATTGCACCACCAGCCGGATAGTAAACGCCTGTTACACCGCCGGTGCCGATGGTTACGAAGGTCTGCTCGGCGGCGCTGGCGCCTCCGGAGATCCCCATCAGGCCAAGACCTGCGGTCGCGACCGCCGCTGTCAGCGACTTCTTGATCATGGTCATGTTGAAACTCCCTTTGCTGGCTTGTTATTGGTCTTGCCGTCGTGCACCTCGATACCGGCCAGGCCCTTGCTTGTATCGCGTGTGAAACAGGCCGATTTTCAGGCTTATCCACTGCCACATGGCTGATATTTCAGTAATTTGAGGTGCATAACGCTGCACTGAGACTAGCATAGCTGAAGTGCGCGAGTACCAGCTTGTCATGCTTTATGCTACGAAAGGTGTAGGTGTTGGCAGTGAACTGCGCAGACAGCGACTAGTCCCTCGCCAGACGAGGATTGCCGCTTCCTCATTGCGTGCAACTTTCAGTACGGATTCAGATAGTCGCTGTTGCTGACTGTGTAACCTGCAACGTTACTCAGTAACCATGACTCCCCTTTCGCAGTTGATTTGCGCCTGGGAGCACGCAGAAGACGCATGCAAAAACGCCCCACGGCAAGGCCGTGGGGCGTTCTGTTTTCGACGTTCAGTCAATCTTTTCGGCGTTCAGTCTTTCCGAGGCTCAGTCATTTAGACGAGCCGTCTTTGCGACTGGCTTGTCAGGTGCGCGTGACACTGCGCATGGTGACGAACTCTTCCGCTGCCGTCGGGTGAATGCCCACGGTCAGGTCGAAGTCGGCCTTGGTCAGGCCGGCACGCACGGCGATGCCGATGCCCTGCATGATCTCACCCGCTTCATCACCGACCATGTGCACGCCGACGACCTTGTCGCTGGCGTCATCGACGATCAGCTTCATCAGGCTGCGCTCATCGCTGCCGGACAGGGTGTGCTTGAGCGGACGGAAGTCAGCGGTGTAGACGCGGATGCTGTCGAACTTCTCGCGCGCCGCTTCCTCGCTGAGGCCGACGGTACCGATGTTCGGATGACAGAATACCGCTGTCGCGATGCTGTCGTAGTCCAGGCCACCCACGACGCCATCGCCGAAGTGCGCACGCACCAGGTGCATGGCTTCTTCAAGCGCCACCGGCGTCAGTTCCGGACCGCCGATGATGTCGCCCAGCGCGAGGATGGACGGGGTGGTGGTCTCGAAGCGCTCGTTGACGCGTACGGTGCCATCGACATTCAGCGCCACATCGACATTCTCCAGCCCCAGGCCTTCGATGTTCGGCTTGCGACCGGTGGCGGCGAGGATGCAATCCACTTCCAGCACCTGGCCATCGCTCAGGCGCACGCTGTAGACGTCGCCCTGCTTGTCGATGGACTCGACCGTGGTGTTGAAGTGCAGGTTGACGCCCTTCTTGGCCATCTCGTCACGCGTGAACTCGCGCACTTCGTTGTCGAAGCCGCGCAGGAACAGGTCGCCGCGATAGCTCAGATGCGTCTCGGCACCCAGACCATTGAAGATGCTGGCGAACTCGACGGCGATATAGCCACCACCGATGACGAAGAAGCGCTTCGGGAAGCTTTCCAGATCGAAGATGCGGTTGGAATCCAGCGCATGTTCACGACCCGGGAAGTCCGGCAGGAACGGCCAGCCACCGGTGGCGACCAGAATCTTGGCCGCGGTGTGGCGCTCGCCATTGACGACGACGGTGTTGGCATCGGCGATGCTGGCACGGCCTTCGATCAGCGTGGCGCCGGAATTGTTGAGCAGATTGCGATAGATGCCGTTCAGACGAGAGATCTCGGCGGTCTTGCGATCACGCAGGGTCGCCCAGTCAAAGCGCGGGGCGTCGCCCAGATCCCAACCGAAGCCGGCGCTGTCCTTGAAGGAGTCATGATAGTGGGCAGCGTAGGAGTAGAGCTTCTTGGGCACGCAACCGACATTGACACAGGTACCGCCGAGGTAGCGGTCTTCTGCCACGGCAACGCGGGCGCCGGTCGCGGCGGCGGTCCGGGCAGCGCGAACGCCGCCGGAGCCGGCACCAATGACGAACAGGTCGAAGTCAAACTGGCCTGTCGCAGGCTGATGGGTCTGATCGGTCACGGGAATCTCCTTGATGAATTGGCCACATGGTATCAGGACTCGCGCGGCCTCGGGAGTCCCGTGTCGCTGGGCACGGTTACCCGCGTATCGGCCTTCAGGTTGACCCTGTGGCCTCTGACACGGTAAATATGTCCAACAAGCATGTTAGACAAAAGTTACAACGTGCTGGCACAGGGGCTAGCACCGTCATTGGCGAAGCGCTCTGCGGGCGCGTAACATTGTTGCTCGTAACCTTAGCGCTCTTACGTCTTGCCTGACGCTGCCGTGAATGCCTGCCTGTTGGCCTGAGCCAAGAGGCTCTGCGCCCGAGAGGCATCACGGCCAACGCCCCTGTGCGACAACCGTCCCCTGCCCCCGTCATTTGAAAAAGTGGTCTCCCTGCCATGAGCAATATCGAAAAGCTGCTTGAGCAAAACAAGGTCTGGGCTGAATCCATGACCGAGCGCGACCCTGAGTTCTTCAAGCGCCTATCGGACCAGCAGAATCCTGACTTTCTGTGGATCGGCTGCTCGGATTCCCGCGTACCGGCCAACCAGATCATCGACCTGCCGCCCGGCGAAGTCTTCGTGCATCGCAATGTCGCCAACCTGATCCACTACAACGACATGAACGCGTTGTCGGTGATCCAGTACGCCGTCGATGTCCTGAAGGTCGAACACATCATGATCGTCGGCCATTACGGTTGTGGTGGCGTGCGTGCCTCGATCACCGGCGGTGACAATGGCATGGTCGACTACTGGCTGCACACCCTGCGTGAGCTCTACAACCTGCACTATGACGAGCTCAAGGACCTGCCGCTGGATGAGCAGGTCGACCGCATGTGCGAGCTCAATGTCCGCTCTCAGGTGCAGAACCTGGCCAGAACCAAGATCCTGCAGCGCGCCTGGGAGCGCGGTCAGAAGCTGGAAGTGCACGGCTGGGTCTACGGCCTGTCCGATGGTCGAGTGAACAATCTCGATTGCACCATCAGCAACCTGTCACAGGTGCCGCAGCTGTATCGTGTGGACCGCATCGAGCCTTTGCCGCAGCAGGACTGATCAGGCCGACCTGATCCAGCTGCCGGTGCTGCAGGATGCCGGTAGCAACATCAGCGCCCTCCAACGCGCCTCCCACCCGGGAGGCGCGTCGCGTTTCAGGTCTCCCGTGCGCGATCGCGCCGAACTGGGTCTGCTTTCTGCTCTTTATGTCCCTCCCTTTTACTGTCCCTTTTTGCAATATCCTTGCTTGCCTCCTCGGCAACCCTTCGTCGGTTCTGATCACCTAGGGTTTGGCGTCTATTGAATGGAATCAGGCCTGGCAGTCACCAGCGCTGGAAAGTCTTTCACGTGTTTTCAGCGCAGCGTTCGGGAATTTGACAGCGCAGTATCGACCTTGCAGCCCTTCGTGGAGGGCCTCTGAGGCGCAACTTTGGTCGCAGAACGCTAGGCGCACCAATCAAGTGCAGAGACTGCACGCAGTGGAGAATCACTGCCTATCCTGTCGGCTTTTCTGCCGCTGATGGTGTCTGTTTATCGCCAGGTGGCGTGAAGCCGGGTTGGCGCTATTCAGCGTACGCAATGTCACTCAACCAGGCGCTGTCGGCTGACGGAACTGATACACACCACGTCCATGCAGCGCCCGATAAATCCCTCAAATCTCGATCATCATGCTTGCTTCAAATAGTTGATTGTATTGGATTTTACTTGTCGTTAAGGCTTGCAGTGTGAACGAGGCAGGCCAGAGTCACGGCGGCTTTCCCAGCATATGGAAGTGCTGAATCGCTCCGTATTGCCCTGAGAGGAAGCGCGCGTAGCTCACGGCGTTATTGAGGTGAGAGATGGCGTTGCCGTGTGACATCCGGGCTGTCGCTTCGTCGATCTCGCGCCCTGCACCAACCTGGATGACGTTGCGTGGTCAGGAAAAGGCTATTCACCACCTGCATCCGGCTACTCAACATTTCGATTGTCCCGCGACCAAGTGACTCTCTACTGTTAGAACGCATCCTGCGCGCCTGCCTCGTCAGCCGCGCAGGATCGCCACAACAACAATCAAACTACACAAGCAAAGGGATGCTCATGACCCGTCAGAATGCCCTCCAGTCTTTCTTGCCCAAGAAGACCCTGTGTGCGCTGATCGGCAGCGCGACATTGGCCATGGCGGCTCCGGCAATGGCCGAAGACGTCACCCTGCGCATGGCCTACGACGCTGACCCCGTGACCCTCGATATCCACGAACAGCTATCCGGCGGCACCCTGCAGCTGTCGCACATGGTCTACGACCCGCTGATTCGCTGGAACAAGGACCTCGGCTTCGATGGCCGCCTGGCCAAGAGCTGGGAGCGTGTCGATGACAACACCATGCGCTTCCATCTGCGCGAAGGCGTCAAGTTCCACTCCGGCAATGACTTCTCCGCCAAGGATGTGGTCTGGACCATCGAGCGCCTCAAGAAGAGTGCCGACTTCAAGGCCATCTTCGCGCCGTTCACCGACGTCAAGGCCGTCGATGACTACACCGTGGACCTGGTGACGGACAAGCCGTTCCCGCTGGTGCTGAATGCCGCCACCTACATCTTCCCGATGGACAGCGCGTTCTATTCCGGTGAGACCGAAGACGGCAAGGCCAAGGATGAGATCGCCAAGGCGGCCAACACCTTCGCCTCACGCAACGAGTCCGGCACGGGCCCCTACAAGGTCGCGGACCGTCAGCAGGGCGTGAAGATCAGTTTCGAGCGCTTCGAGGATTACTGGGATACCGAATCGCCGGGTAACGTCGATGACATCGTGCTGACGCCGATCAAGGAAAACGCCACGCGTGTCGCGGCGCTGCTGTCGGGTGACATGGACTTCATCGCGCCGGTACCGCCGACCGACCTGGAACGCATTCGCAAGCAGGATGGCGTGCATCTGGTCGAAATGGGCGGCACCCGCATCATCACCTTCCAGATGAACCAGGAGCGTGTCGAAGCCTTCAAGGACAAGCGTGTCCGTCAGGCCGTCAACTACGCCATCAATCAGGAAGGCATCGCCCAGAAGCTGATGAAAGGCTTCGCGACCCCCGCCGCCCAGATGTCGCCGGATGGCTATCAGGGCCACAACCCCGAGCTGACCCCACGCTATGACGTGGCCAAGGCCAAGGAGCTGATGAAGGAAGCCGGATACGATGATGGCTTCGAGATCAGCATGATGGCGCCCAACAACCGCTATGTGAACGACGCCAAGATCGCCCAGGCCGTGGCCTCGATGCTGGCCAGGATCAACATCACGGTCGACCTGAAGACCCTGCCCAAGGCCCAGTACTGGCCGGAATATGATGCGCGTGCTGCCGACATGATGATGATCGGCTGGCACTCGGACACCGAAGACAGTGCCAACTTCTTCGAATTCCTGACCTTCTGCCCGGATGCCGACAGCGGTGTCGGTCAGTACAACTCCGGCAACTACTGCAACCCGGACGTCGACAAGATGGTCACCGAGGCCAACCTGGAGACCGACACCGAGAAGCGCGCCAAGATGCTGCAGGCCGCCGAGAAAGCCGTCTACGACGATGCCGGTTTCGTGCCGCTGCACTGGCAGAACCTGGCCTGGGGCGCGCGTGATGGCGTCAACATCGAGCCGGTCCTCAACGTGATGAACTTCCCGTACCTGGGGGATCTGGTCATCGACCAGGAGTGATCCCACGCCATGAGTGACAGGCACTGAACCGCCTTGCATCGTTCAGCGCCATGTTCCTGGCCACGCACCCCTCGCGACAGGTAAGTCAGGCAACCGGAGATAGCCTAAGCGAACTCTCTGGTTGCCCTGCTGACCTGAACGAGACGACTTACCCCCGCCTGTCGTTTTCCTCGCCATCGCCTCTCGGTGATGGGTTGGGGAGCCTGTGCCCGATGGCAGGCCAGCGACAGGCGGGATACCTGACACCCAGCGTGATCGGCCAGCATGGATAGAGCCGACGCGCGCGAGACCGTGATGTTCACGAGGAAGGTGGCGATCCATGATTGCCTTTCTGATCAAACGCCTGATGCACGCCGTACTGGTCATGTTCGTGATCAGCATCATCAGCTTCGCCATCCAGGACAACCTGGGCGACCCGCTGCGCGAGATGACCGGCCAGGCCGTGTCGGAAGCCCAGCGTGAGGTCATGCGCGATGAAATGGGCCTCAACGACCCCTTCATCACCCAATATCTGCGTTTTGCCGGCAATGCCCTGCAGGGCGATCTCGGCAACTCGTACTTCTACAAGCAGCCGGCGACCGAGGTGATTCTCAAGCACCTGCCCGCCACGCTGGAGCTGGTGATGGCCTCGAGCCTGATCATCATCCTGCTCTCGGCGCCCATCGGGGTGTTCGCGGCGATTCGCCCGCGCAACTGGCTGTCACGCCTATTCATGGGTACCTCGATCATCGGTATCTCGGTACCGGTCTTCCTGACCGCCATCGTGTTGATCCAGCTGTTCGCGATCGGCGTGACGGTGGACTGGTTCCCCAGCGACACCACCTGGGGCAGTGTCCTGAACGGCACGCTGTCCACCGATGGCGGTATGCCCTCCTACGGACGTGGTGAGCTGGTACACGTCGCGGGCACCTGGTCGAGCGGCTTCTTCACCGCCGACGGCCTCTGGCACCTGGTGCTGCCGGCCATCTCGCTGGCCTCGATCATGCTGCCGCTGTTCATCCGCCTGATTCGTGCCGAGATGATGGAAGTGCTGCAGTCGGACTACATCAAGTTCGCGCGCGCCAAGGGTATCGGCCTCAAGCGTATCTACTTCCTGCACGCACTGAAGAACACCATGCTGCCGGTGATCACCGTCGGCGGCGTGCAGATCGGCACCATGGTCGCCTACACCATCCTGACCGAGACCGTCTTCCAGTGGCCGGGCATGGGCCTGATGTTCCTCGAGGCCATCACCCGCTCCGACATCCCGCTGATCGTGGCCTACCTGATGATGGTCGGCGTGATCTTCGTGATCACCAACACCCTCGTCGATCTGATCTACGGACTGGTCAACCCCACCGTCAAGCTTGCGGGGAAACCGGCATGAGCCAATCCAATACCCAATCGAGCAACGCACCCGTCACCCCGAAGACCAGCTCCATCGTGGTCCCCGGCCGTTGGCAGCGATTCCGCGAGTCCTACCTGGTCTACAGCTTCAAGCGTGACTGGATGGCTCAGGCCTGTCTGCTGGTGTTCATCGCCATGGTGCTCGGGGCCTTCCTCGCGCCGTGGATCGCCCCGGCTGATCCCTATGACCTGGCCAGCATCGACATCATGAACTCGGAGCTGCCGCCGGCGTGGATGGCGGGCGGTGATCCGGCCTTCCTGCTGGGTACCGATGCCCAGGGGCGTGATCTGCTCTCCACCATTCTCTACGGCACGCGCGTGTCGCTGTTGATCGGCTTCGGCGCGGTCATCCTGCAGGCATTTCTCGGCGTGACCTTCGGGCTACTGGCGGGCTATCTGGGCGGGCGTATCGATGCCTTCCTGATGCGCATGGCCGATATCCAGCTGTCGTTCTCGACCCTGATGGTGGCCATCGTGGTGGGTGCCATCATCAAGGCGACCTTCGGCGGCGCTGCCTTCTCGGACTACGCGCTGATCCTGTTGATCCTGATCATCGGGCTGGCGGAATGGCCGCAGTATGCGCGTACTGTCCGCGCCTCGGTGCTGGCGGAGAAGAACAAGGAATACGTCGATGCCGCGCGGGTGATGGGCTTCCGCTCACGTCGCATCATGTTCCGTCACATCCTGCCCAACACCCTGTCGCCGATCTTCGTCATCTCCACGGTGCAGATCGCCAACGCGATCATCTCGGAGGCGGCGCTGTCCTTCCTCGGTCTCGGCATGCCGGAGACCCAGCCGTCGCTGGGGTCACTGATCAAGTCCGGCTTCGACTACCTGCAGTCAGGCAGCTGGTGGATCACGCTGATCCCCGGTGGCGTGCTGATCGTGCTGGTCCTGGTCATCAACCTGCTGGGCGACTGGCTGCGTGATGTCATGAACCCGCGTCTCTACAAGGGCTGAGGCCGAGAGGAGTCAAGACAATGGCACTACTTGAAGTCAACAACCTCGACGTCCGCTTCGCCATGCGAGGCGGTGAGGTCCGCGCCCTGCGCGACGTCAGTTTCACCCTGGAACGCGGTGAGCGCCTGGGAATCGTCGGTGAATCAGGGGCCGGCAAGTCAGTCGCGGCCTTCACCATCCTGAATCTGATCGCCAAGCCCGGCTACATCGCCGGCGGCGAGATCACCTTCGATGGTGAAGTGCTCAACACCCTCAAGCCCAAGGCGATGCAGTCGATTCGCGGCAACCGCATCTCGATGATCTTCCAGGACCCGATGATGACGCTCAATCCGGTGCTGACCATCGGCGAGCAGATGATCGAGTGCCTGAAGGCGCACCGCCGCATCTCCCGCAAGGATGCGCGCGCCATCGCCCTGCACAAGCTCAATCAGGTCTTCATTCCCTCACCGGAAAAGCGCCTGGATCAGTACCCCCATGAGCTGTCCGGCGGCATGCGTCAGCGCATCATCATCGCCATCGCGCTGCTGCTGGACCCGGACATCATCGTCGCCGATGAGCCGACCACCGCGCTGGATGTGACCATCCAGGCCGAGATCATGGAGCTGTTGCTGCTGCTGTGCGAGAAGCACAACGTCGGGCTGATCCTGATCACCCACGACCTGGGCGTGGTCAGCCAGGTCACCCAGCGCACCCTGGTGATGTATGCCGGGCGCGTCATCGAGCAGGGACCGACCCGCGAGATCATCAATGATGCTCAGCACCCCTACACCCAGGGGCTGATCAACGCCCTGCCCCAGATGGCCACTCCCGGCAGCCGTCTGAACCAGATTCGTGGCTCGATGCCGACCCTGACCAAGATTCCGGCCGGCTGCGCCTTCAATCCGCGCTGTGATTTCGCGGCGAACATCTGCCTCGAGAAGGTGCCGGCCTTTGCCCACTCCGGCAACTGCAAGGTGGCCTGTCATATGGTCGATGCCATGGTGGCCGGCGAGCGCTGGATCCCGATCATCTCCGATGCCAACGGCAATGGCGCCACTCCCACTGACAGCCACCGCACGGAGGTGAACGCATGAGCGCGGCAATTCTGAAGGACGCTCAGTCCCCCTCCCAGGCCTCCACCCGTGTGGATAGCGCCGAGCTTGGCGAAACCCTGGTGGAAATCCGTGATCTCGAGAAGCGCTTCTCGTTGTCCGGTGATTTTCTCGAGCAACTGACCTTCGAGAAGGGACGCCTGCGTCGCAAGCAGGAATACGTGCACGCCATCAATGGCGTCACCCTGGACGTCAAACGCGGTGAGGCGCTGTGCGTGGTCGGGGAATCCGGCTGCGGCAAGTCGACGGTCGCGCGCACGGTGATGGGGCTGCTCAAGCCCAGCGGTGGCGAGGTCCGTTTTGACGGCACCCGCATCGACAATATGGCCCCGCGGGACCTGCTGCCCTACCGTCGTCGCATGCAGATGATCTTCCAGAATCCCTATGCGTCGCTGAATCCGCGCATGACCATCCAGCAGACGCTGGAGGAGCCGCTGCGCTTCCATCAGCCGACGCTCAAGGATGGCGAGGTGCGCGACAAGATCGAGGAGGTGATGCGCTCGGTGGGCATCGACCCGGACTGGGGCAAGCGCTTCGCCCACGAGTTCTCCGGCGGTCAGCGTCAGCGTATCTCGATCGCCCGCGCGCTGGCGGTGGACCCGGAATTCATCGTCGCCGATGAGCCGATCTCGGCGCTGGACGTGTCGATCCAGGCGCAGGTGCTCAACCTGATGATGGAGGCGCAGGAGCAACGCAACCTGACGTATCTGTTCATCACCCACGACCTGGCCGTGGTCGAGCACTTCGGCACCCGTGTCGCGGTGATGTATCTGGGCACGCTGTGCGAGCTGGCGGACACCCGTTCACTGTTCGCCCGCCCGCGTCATCCCTACACCCAGGCGTTGATGTCGGCGATCCCGCGCCTGCACGATGACAAACCCAATCACATTCGCCTCGAGGGCGAGGTGCCGACGCCGGTCAATCTGCCTTCGGGCTGTGTCTTCCATGGCCGTTGTCCGCATGCCAATCAGCGTTGCCGCACGGAGATTCCGCGCCTGATCGCCACGGACACCGGTCAGGTCGCCTGCCACGCCGTGGAAGAAGGCCGCATCGACTGATGTGATGGCAGTGACGAAAGTGATGACGGCGATGTGATGGGCGCCATCGATCATTGCATTTCCGGCCCCAAGCAAGGAAAGACCGCGCAAGGTTGCCATTGTCATCGGCAACCTTGCGTCTTGCCCTCATTGACGATTGCATCTCGCGTTTTGTGTGGGCAAGATTTCGCACATCCGTTACTGACCAACAGGTCAATTGGCGCCATTGCCCACGATGCTTGAAGAAGATTCAGCGTGGCACCGGGCCCCGATGACGCATCCCCAAGATACTCTGGTGTGACACGTCCGAAGAGATGTGCGCCCGACCTCCTGACATGGCCTGTTCCCAGGCCGACGAGGCACTCCGATTACATGGAAATTCGCTGGCTCGAAGATTTCATCGTTCTGGCTCAGACCCGACATTTCTCGCGGGCAGCCGATGCACAGAATGTCTCTCAGCCCACCTTTTCCCGCCGCATCAAGTTGCTGGAAGAGGAGATGGGCACCACCTTGATCAATCGTCAGACCCTGCCGCTGTCGCTCACTCCCGCCGGAGACGAGTTTCTCCAGCTGTGCGAGCAGATCACCGAGCGCGTGCGCATCACACGCGAACGCCTGCAGGACATGGCCCAGCAGCAAGCCAGCAAGATATCGCTGGGGGCACCGCAGTCTCTGGTGTCGCACTTCCTGCCTGATTGGCTCGATCAGCTTCAGCTGCGTGAACAGGTGCTGCCCTATCTGCGTGCCACCGGCTGGCTGGCGGCCGACTATTTCCACGGGCTGGATCGCGGCGAATGTGATCTGGCGCTGTGCTATTGGCCCCAGGCGCGTGTGGACCTGGGCTTTGAGCTGGACAGTTACCAATACCTGGTGGTCGGCGAAGAAACCTTCATTCCGCTGTGCGCGCCCGGCGCGGATGGCGAACCCCGCCATCAGTTGCCGGGCACGCGGCGCAATCCGCTGCCGTTCATCAGCCCGCATCCGCGCGCCGTCATCGCCACCTCGCTGATGGCCCATCTCGCTCAGGTCCCGATTCAGGCGCATCTGGTCACCATGAACGAGAATATCCAGGCGGCCAACATCAAGGCGCTGGTGTTGCAGGGCTATGGCATCGGCTGGCTGCCGCAGCGTCTGGCCGCAGAGGAAATCGCCAGTGGCAAGCTGGTACGTGCCGGTGACCCGCGCTGGGACCTGAGTCTGCATATCCGCCTGTATCGCCCGCGCGTGCCGCGCCACGACAGTGTCAGTGAACTCTGGCACCAGCTGGAAGCCCATTTCTCGTGAGCCATCCGGGCAGGAGGGTCGCAGGCGCTGATTCTGTGGCACTCTCGCCCCCCCTCATTCTCCATCACCTCACGCCATTGACGTTTACTCACCCAGGTCAGGCGTGCCGACCGTTTGCAAGGAAACATGATGTCTGACAGCCAGCTCAACGACCCGACACTCACCCACGCCGCGGCACACCGCGCGCATCTGGCGGCGCTGCAATCCGGCTACGAAGTTGCCATGCAGCAGCATGATCTGGACGCCATCGTGCTGCACAGTGGCAAACCGAAGCGGCATTTCGCCGATGATCAGGATGCCAGCTTCAAATCCCATGCCCATTTCCTGCACTGGGTGCCGATGGCGGGTCTCAGCGATAGCTGGCTGGTGATTCGCCCGGGCGAGCGCCCGACGCTCTACCTCTATGCCCCCGATGACTTCTGGCATCTGTCACCCAGCCTGCCGACGCCGGACACTGCGCCCTGGGCCGAGCAGTTCGAGATCGTCCATCTGCGCAAGCCGACACTGCCACAGCGTCCCGAGGGTCGCGTGGCGCTGCTGGGCGAGATCGCCGAGCTTCAGCCGCAGGTGGTCAGTGAGCTTGAGGCACTGCCCAACCCGGTCGGCCTGGTGCGCCAGCTCGACGAGGGGCGCGTCTGCAAGAGCGAATTCGAGATCGCCTGTCTTGAAGAAGCCAGCCTGCGCGCCGCGCGTGGCCATCTGGCTGCCCGGCGCACCTTCATGGAAGGCGGCGCGGAGCTTGATATCCAGCTGGCCTATCTTGGCGCGTCTCGGCAACGGGAATCGGATGTGCCCTACGGCAACATCGTCGGTCTCAACGCGCATGCCGCGGTTTTGCATTACCAGCATTATGCTTTGCAGGCCCCCGTCGCCCGTCACAGCCTGCTGGTGGATGCCGGCGCCAGCGTGCACGGCTATGCCTCTGACATCACGCGCAGCTGGGCGGGCGATGATGCGCTGCCGCTCTATCGCGCGCTGATCGAGGGCGTGGAGGCGCTGCAGAAGCGTCTGATCGCAAGACTCGCGCCCGGGGTGGACTACGTCGACCTGCACCTCGAGATGCATCGTGAGCTGGGTGAGCTGCTGCGGGAACTGGGCGTGGTGTCCCTGCCCGCCGAGGATCAGGTCGCTCAAGGCATCACGGCAGCCTTCTGCCCACATGGTCTCGGGCACCTGCTGGGGCTGCAGGTCCATGATGTGGCGGGTCGCATTCCTGATCACACCACCGGCGACATCCGTCATCCGCCGCAAGGTCACCCGATGCTGCGCCTGACGCGTGTGCTCGAGACCGGCATGGCCATCACCATCGAACCGGGCTGCTACATCATCCCCATGCTGCTGGAGCCGCTGCGCAACGATGCACGTGGTGAGCATATCGACTGGAAGCTGGTCGAGGCGCTGGCACCGCATGGCGGTGTGCGTATCGAGGACAATCTGGTCATCACCACAGACGGTGCCCTCAATCTGACGCGCAGCCCGGCCACGGGCCTGTAATCAGGCCTGTCACAACACTGTCCGGGTCTCTCGCTGTGACGATTGCCGTCACATGCCTGCCTCACGCCGCCATGGGCCCTGTGCCGATGGCGGCTTTTTGTCGCGTAGCCCGAGGCTGAGTATTCGAGCACTAGGCAAACAATGTGATCCAGGGCCAAGCTTTCGCCATTGACATCGATGCGTATGCTGCACTGCGACTAGCGATTGGCGTCGCCAAGTGAAATGATGCCAACGATATCCATGCAGAAATTCCTGTCAGATCTTGCTGCAGGCCACCGCCATCAAGGGCATGTCCATCACCCGACCACCAACGTCATCGCCCTGGCCTGCCACTGGAGCTACCTCACATGCCGCACTCCATCTTCACGTCAGAGTTTCGCCCTGCCCTTGGCCTGCGCAATCGCCATGTCCAGACCTTGTTGCCCCGATTTCTGCCCCGCGCGCCCCTGAGTCGACGCACCGAGATTCTCAATCTTCCCGATGGTGACTTCGTCGAGCTCGCCTGGGTCATCAGCGACGGTCATGAAAAGCGGGAGCGTACGACGGCCCTGAGCGACGATGCGCCCCTGTTCGTGCTGTTTCATGGCCTTGAGGGTGACTTGAGTTCGCCCTACGCCCGTGAGCTGCTCAATGCGGCCGCCCGGATGGGCTGGCGACCGGTGATGATGCATTTCCGTGGCTGCGGGCAATCTCCCAACCGCCTGCCACGCGCCTATCACAGCGGAGATACCGCAGACGCCTATTGGGTGCTCGGCGAGCTGGGGCGACGCTACCCGCACGCCATCAAGGTCGCCTGTGGCGTATCGCTGGGCGCCAACATGCTGCTCAAGCTGGTGGCCGAGCAAGGCGGTGATGGTCTGGACCTGGCCGGCGCGATCGCCATCAGCGCCCCGCTGGACCTGGCGGCCAGCGCGGACGTGCTCAATCAGGGCTTCTCGCGTCTCTACCAGCGCCATCTGCTCAAGGGCTTGAAGGCCAAGGTGGCGGCGAAGCTTGCCAATGGCCCGCTACCCATCTCGATCGGAGCGCATCAGCTGACCCAGCTCAACAGTTTCTGGGCCTATGACAACGAAGTCACCGCGCCCCTGCACGGCTTCACCTCAGCGAGTGATTACTACACGCGCTCCTCGGCGGGGCGTCTGCTGAGCGAGATCGAACTGCCGACGCTGATACTGCAATCACTGGATGACCCCTTCATGCCACGCGATCTCTTCGCACGCTTCCACCAACCCTCCGAGGCCGTGCGTATCGAGCTCAGTGAGCGCGGTGGGCATGTCGGCTTCGTCGAGTGGCGCCGTGGGCGACTGAGCTCCTGGTTGGCTCGTCGTGTCAGTCAGCAGCTGGATGCCTGGAGCGGGCTGCCCAAGCCGCAAGCGCAGGCAGAGGTGCAGAGCGAAGCGCACTGAGCTGGCTGCATTGAACCGGCTGCATCGAACTGGCTGCATCGTCCGTGATTCAGGCGCCACACGCTTCCCCTCCCTGGCTTTCTTGTCTTCGGCTTTCCTCGCCTCTTTTCGTTTCTCCCGCCCTTGCTCGCCTTCCCACCCTCAGATCCGGTGGGAAGCTCTTAACCCTGCCTATGACCGTATGCTTTTCAGAATGGCCAGATCTTGAGCAACAAAAATGATAACGGTATATAGATAGTATCGCGTGTAGGGTGACACGGATCACTGTCACGATTCAGGGAGAATGGTAGACTGCGCGCCCATCCTACGTTCAAGACTCTACTGGCCTGATAATGAACCTGATTTTTCGCCTGGTGCTCGGCATCGTGGCTGGCATACTGCTGGGACAATGGGCTCCCGAATCCCTGATCCGCGCCCTGCTGACCTTCAAGGTACTGTTCGGTGAGCTGCTGGAATACGCCATTCCGCTGATCATCCTGTTCTTCATCATGAGCGGGATCGCACGTCTCGAGCGCTCCTCGGGCCGTCTGCTGACCCTGACCATCGTGCTGGCCTATGCCTCGACCACGCTGGCAGGACTGTTGGCGGGCATCGTCGGGCTGGAGGTCGTGCCGCATATCGTGCAACAGGACCAGCTGCCGGTCAGTCATGCCATCAAGCACTTGAGCCCCTACTTCACGCTGGATATTCCGCCGCTGACCGATATCAGCACCGCCCTGGTGACGGCCTTCCTGTTCGGCATCGGCATTTCCGCCACCGAGCATGACGGCATGCGCCAGCTGGCCGACGGCGGCCGCGACATCGTCGAACGCTTCATTGCCAAGGCGTTGATTCCTGCCCTGCCGTTCTATATTGCCGGCCTGTTCTGCGAGATGACGATCGCCGGCACGGTAGCCAATACCCTCAAGAGCTTCGGCATGATCCTGCTGCTGGCACTGACCCTGCACTGGCTGTGGCTGAGCTTGCTCTACGTCACCAGCGGCACCAGCACCGGTCGCTCGCCCATGAAGGCGCTGGCCCACATGCTGCCCGCCTACTTCACCGCCGCTGGCACCATGTCTTCCGCGGCCACGATTCCGGTCACCGTGCGCCAGATGCACCTCAATCACATCTCGCCGTCCGTGGCGAGCTTTGCGGTGCCGTTGCTGGCCACCATCCACATGTGCGGCAGTGCCATCACGCTGACCGTGTGCGCCATTGGCGTGATGCTGGTCACTCCCTCACTGGCAACGCCCGAGCTCACCACCCTGCTGCCGTTCATCGCCGCGCTGGGCGTGACCATCATTGCCGCACCCGGCTCGCCCGGTGGGGCCGCGATGACCTCGGTGGGCGTATTGCAGAGCCTGCTGGGCTTCGATGCCGCCGCCGTCGGCCTGATGATGGCGCTCTATCTGGCGCAGGACAGCTTCGGCACCGCGTGCAACGTCACCGGCGATGGTGCCCTGGTGCAGTGGATCGATCGCTTTGCGGAAGCCGAGCAGGATCGACAGCGCTACCGCTGACACTGTGCCTCGCCGCACCTGACCGACAGCGTTTTCTGACAAAAGCTGTTTCTGACCGAAATCTGTTTCTGAAAGAACAAAGCCTCATGGCGGCCGTGTACTGCGCGGCGACCATGAGGCTTTCGTGTCTCTCAGCGGCAATCTCTCGTCTCATGACGGCATGCCCTGCCTGTCATGACTGCCGGGCTCTCAGCCGATGGGGCAACTGATTCCCGTGCCTTTCAGGCCGCAGTAGCCACCCGGATTCTTGGCCAGATACTGCTGGTGATATTCCTCGGCGTAGTAGAACTCGCGCAGCGGTGCGACCTCGGTGGTGATGCGGCCGAGACCGGACTGGTCCAGCGCCTGCTGGTAGTCGGCCATGCTCTTCTCGACGATGGCGCGCTGGTCTTCGCGGGTGTAATAGATTGCGCTGCGGTACTGGTTGCCGATGTCATTGCCCTGACGCATGCCCTGGGTCGGGTCATGGGCCTCGAAGCTGGCCCGCAGGATCTCCGGCAGGCCGATCACCGTCGGGTCAAAGATCACGCGTACGACCTCGGTGTGGCCTGTCTTGCCGGTGCAGGTCTCTTCATAACTCGGGTTCGGCGTATGGCCGCCGGCATAACCGACCGCCGTCACCTTGACGCCCGGCAGCTGCCAGAAGAGGCGCTCGGCTCCCCAGAAGCAGCCCAGCCCCAGCACGATCTCCTCACACTCACTGTCGAACGGCGGTACAATCGAGCGGCCATTGACGTGATGAACGCCGCTGATGCGTACCGCTTCACTGCGCCCTGGCAAGCTGTCCTGCGCTGAAGGAATGGTCTGCTTATCTTCCGTTATCCACATGGCGGACTCTCTCCTGTGTCGCGTCGTGCAATCGTGTATAGGTTCAATGATGTCATCTCTGCCCCCCAAGATCTGCCCCTGCCAGCCCAACAGCGCAAAGGCGCGACGCTACGCCGATTGCTGTCAGCCGATTCATGCTGACATCACCCGCGCCGAACGCCCCGAGCAATTGATGCGCGCTCGCTACAGTGCCTTCTGCCTGTCGCTGAGTGACTTCCTGATCGACAGCTGGGACCCGGCCCATTGCCCGGCACGCGCCGAACTCGAAGGCGCTGGCCCGCAGTGGCTGGCATTGGAGATTCTGGACAGCGGACAAGACGCCGATACCGGCATGGTACGCTTTCATGCCACCTTCTTCGAGCAGGGAAAGTTCCAACAATTGCAGGAACTTAGCCGCTTTCATCACGATGGCCATCACTGGCGTTATGTCGACGGTGATGCCGAGTGGCAGACACTGACGCCGGGGCGCAACAGCCTGTGTCCCTGTGGCAGCGGCAAGAAGATCAAGCGTTGCTGCACTGCGTGACCGTCAGCGTCTTGTGCTGACGCGCGTGCGCTTGAGCTCTCGAGCATAAGCGTTGCGAGCCCTTCGAAACGAGCGCTTTGAGACAAGCTCATTGAAACGCCCCCTCCAAAACGAGACAGCCCCCACCGAACCTGTCGATGGGGGCTGAACCTGTGGCAATCAATTGGCCTGACGTGTCATCTGTCCTTGCCGACTCTGGGCGCCAGCTCGCTGCGACCCAGCGAGAAGCTGTAGAGCAGATCCACGGCCTGCGCCGTGCCGGACACCGCTTCGGCATACAGATTGCGGAACAGCTTGTAGCGCAGTGTCAGCTCCGCGATCGGCGAGAACAGCCCGACGCCGTAACTGAGCTTCAGGTCCGGGGCGATATAGCCGCTGACCACCACCTGGCTGTCATCGCCGCTGCCGGAGCTATCCAGACTCAGGTCACGCACGCCGAAGGTTTCCCCGATCTGGCCGACCACCTGGCCACTTTGCGCCAATGACATGCCGATCAAGGCGGACGTGACCGCACTGTCACTGCTGGTGTCGCTGTCCAGGCCTTCGCCGCGCAGCAGATAACTCAGTGCCGAGGATTCATCCATCGACGGGTCCGAGAAGATCTCGACGCTGGGTGACGAGGCAAGCCCCGTCACACGCACCCCTGCGGTCACGTCATCCTCGGTGTTGTCAGGATCACGGATCGCCTCGATATTCAGACGCGGGCTCGAGGGCGGCCCGGCCAGCAACACCTGCCCCTTGCTGATCTGCAGGTCCTGCCCGAAGCTCTTGTAGGTCCCGTCGACCAGATTGACCTCACCGAAAACCTGCACGCCGCCCTTGGACTGACGCACATCGAGATCGCCTCTGAGCTTGGTCTTGAGTCCCATCGCCTCCAGGCGTGCATCCGGTCCGATATGGATGCCGATACGCACATCCAGCGCCATGCCGGCTTCGTTGAGCGCCTTGGCGGTATCGCTGCCATCGGCAAGCTCGGCCGGGTTGGAGGTGTCCTCATCATTGGGGCGCTCGATGATGATGGTGTCACTGGAGGGTGACACGGCAGACGGCGGCACCTGGTCCACTTCGATGCGTGTCCACGGCACCTTGACGTCCCCCCGCAGCTTGAGCAGCGTGGGGCTGGCATTGATCTCGAGATCCGGCGCGACGCGCATGCGGCCGATCCCGGCGATATGCAGCTCGAGCGGATTCTTCACGCCGTCGAGGTTCAATGACGCCGTCCAGTCCTCAAGCGTCGGCCAGGCCGCCTCGCCATCGATGCCCCAGCGCGCATCATTGCCCACCAGATAGCCATCGATATCGGCACTGTTGCCATCGAAGTCGACGGTGAACTGGGCATCCGACAGCGACACCGGCAGGCCTTCGCCCTGTACCTTGACGCCGGTCAGCGCGATCGGGCCGGTCAACGACGGCAGGCTCAGGTTGCCGCCGACCTCGACGTCACCCGCCAGCTTGCCTTCCAGTTGAGTCATGCCCGCCACCAGCGGACGATACGGCGAGAGGTCGATGTCGCGGATGGCCAGCGAGCCATCCAGCTGGCCTGCGCCGGCCGGGTCGAGGACCGACACGGTGAGACCGATGCCGCCAGCGCTGTCGAGGCGAATCTGGGTATCGAGATCGGCCTTGTCGGGTGTGGCCTCCAGCGCCAGTTGCAGGGTGGTCTCGGGCAGTGACCAGGCATTGCCGTCGGCGTCTTCGCCGGCCAGCGTCAACTTGCCCGCCAGCTCCGCGTCAGCATTCCAGCGTTGGCCACCCTGCTGCCAGCTTGCCGTGATCTTGCCGCCCGTGGCACCGCCGATGGTCCAGCTCTCCGGCATGGCGCTCTGGGCCATGTCCAGCGGAATCCCCTCGAGAGTCACCACGGCCTGACCGTCGTTACCCGCGCTCAAGGGCTCGGCGACACAGATCTGGCCGCCCTGTTCGCGACTCAGACAGAACGGCTGCACCAGCACGCTGCCCTTGGCGAGATTGGCATCGAAGCTCGCCGGTGTGTCGAAGTTGAAGTCCCCGAAATCGGTATTCGCCGTCAGCGGAGACAGCGCACCGCGATAATGCTCACGCGCCCTGTCGAGCCCCCCCTTGAGGGTCAGCCCCAGACGAGAAAGCGGCATCTCACCCGCCATCTCGGTATCGAACTGCAGGGTGTGATCGCTCAGGAAGCCCCCCAGCGTCAGCGCGACCGTCGCGATCTGCTGTCCGCCAGCTCTGACATCATCGGCATTGAGGGCGATATCCAGCGCCGGGTCATCAATGCCCCGCTTGCGGGCATCGACCCCAGCTGACAGCGCCATGTCGGAGATACGGTTCTCACCGATCTGCAGGCGCCGTGCGGTGAAGTTGCTGGCCAGCTGAGGTTTATCGAGCGTGCCCGAGGCATCGATCTTGCCCTTGAGCTCACCCGCGATATCCGGCATCAGGGTCGAGAGCGCCGGAAAATCGATGTTGGCCGCCAGGGTGATGGTCTTGGCAATCTTGCCATTGGCGCTCAGACGGTTCTGGCCCTGGCGCAGCTCCAGCGCGTTGACGTCCCACTGCATGTCGGCATTGCCTGAAAGCTTGCCGGTCAGCGTGAGCGGACGCTCGAGCAAGGTGCCATGGATATCCAGCTTGCTGACATCGACGGCCCACGGTCCTTGCTGCGGCTGATGGAAGCTGGCCACGAGATTGCCGCTCAGCTCACCACGCACGGCTTTCTGTCCTCCTCCGGCCGGGGCCGGCAGCAAGTCTTCGGGATGCAGCTTGTCGAGGGCCAGCTCAGCGGCGACCTGGATACCTTCCTGCCAGTGAATCTCGCCACGGGTGGTGGCGGAGCCACGCTTGAGGGCGATCTTGAGCGGCTGCCAGCGGTAATGCGCGAGATCGCCGTCGCCTGCCAATGACAAGGTGGCGCGCGGAATGTCACGCCCCTCGATGATGGCGTCCAGCGTGGTCGTATACCCCGACAGTGAGCCCTTGGCGACCAGAGCCAGATTCTCGACGCTATAGTCGGGCGTGAAGGAGGCAGCGGCAGCGGTGCCAGACGTATTCTTGCCATCCTTGGCTTGGGTCGCTGTCTGAGCGCCTTTCTGCGCATCAGCGGAGGTGTCATCAGAGGCATCAGAGGCATCAGAGGCATCAGAGGCATCAGAGGCATCAGAGGCATCAGTGACGGCAGCAAAGGGCCAGGTGATCCGCTCGGAGCTCAGGCGCGCCTCGAAGGGCAGATCGCTGTCCAGTACATCCGCGCTGGCCACAAGCTCAGCGGCAAGTGGGCCGTCGGCCTTGAGAGAGGCTTCAAGATCCGCCAGCGAGCCTTCCAGAGACAGGCGCAGCTTTTCATGACGCACGGGATCAATCAGGGTCTCGGCATTGAGCGTGGCGCTCAGGGGATACTCGTCCTTCAAGGTGACCTGCGCCACGAGATCGGCGTTCACGTCGCGGGAGTCGACCTCGAGACGCGAGAGCGTGATGTCATGCCCTTCCGCCTTGAGCGCCAGCGACAGGCGACTGACCTCATACGGGCTTGGCCCCTCAAGTGCAAAGTCTTCGATGGCGAGGTCGGGAACCTCGATGGTCAGCGGAATATAGATTTCCGGCAAGGCGATGCGTCCGGCCTGTGCTGTCTCATCCGTGGTTTCAGCGGCAGTCTTGCCAGACACATCTACGGCGTCATCCGTGATGGCCTTGTTCGAGATGGCCTTGGCGGCGCTCTCGGCTTGAGACGCCACGACCTGAGTGCTGACCACTGCACTTGCCGCTTGCTGAGCCTCAGGCGTGATGCTCACTCCCTCGAGGCTGGCAGTGTCTGACGTCGCTTGAGCCGCGGCGGCATCGGCCGGAATGAAACGACTGGTGATCAGCCGTGTCTCGCCCAGCGTCAGCGTACTCACTGACAGCGCAGCCGAGGTATGGAAATGATCGAAGGTGACGCGACTGCCATCCGCCAGCGCCAGGGCGAAGTCATCAATGGCGACCTTGCGCACCTCGATGGGAATCGGCACCACGATGGGCACGTTGAGGCTCTCACCGCTCTCCGGTTCCGGCTCAGCGCTGGCACCGCTATCGCTCAGAGTGATCGCGAGGCCACTGGACTCCAGCGACTCGAGACACAGCTTGCCCTTGAGCAGACAGTCCTCGCCCCAGGCCAGCGACAGGGAATCGGCATTGACGGCCAGCCCCGGCAGGTCCAGCGAGACGTCCTTGAGCGACAGTGCATCCAGCGGTGAGCCGGAGGCCTGAGAGTAATCGATGAAGCCACGCGAGCGCGCCTGATCGAGCACCAGCCCGGTGCCCCACGGGGACAGCACGCCCCCGACCAGCAGCATCGTCAGCCCGATCAGGAACACGAGCAGCCATATCAGCAACCGGATGACCAGGCCGCCCCGACGTACATAGGGATTAGACAATTCCAACATCTCCATATCTTTTTTATCAGCTCACCCGCTCAGCTGATGGTCCTTTGCTGGCGCTTGATCCGCACGACACTCGCTCAAGAGACGCGAGCCGCTCAGAATTCCGGCCCGATCGAGAAGTGAATACGGTAATCGTTGTCATCGTCATCGAAGGGATGGGCGATATCGAGACGAATCGGCCCTACCGGCGAGATCCAGCGAATCCCCATACCGGCCGCCGTCTTGAGCTCGAGTGCGTCCCAGCCATTGAAGGCGTTACCGGCGTCATAGAAGGTCGCGCCCCACCAGTCGCCGGTCAGGCGGTAATCGTATTCCAGGCTGCTGGTGAGCAACGAGCTACCGCCTTCCAGGTCGCCGTCGTCATCTTCCGGGGCGAGTGTCTCGTAGGAATAGCCACGCACACTGTTGTCGCCCCCGGTGAAGAAGCGCATCGAAGGTGGCATGTCATCAAAGTTGTCGGTATCGACGTGGCCGACGCCCATGCGCGCCACGAAACGATGGTTGTCGCCGATGGAGCGTATCCAGTTGGTGTTGAACTGGGAGCGCAGGAAGGTCACGTCCGAGCCCCACATCTGATCGCCGTATTCGAAGGTCAGCTGTTGGCGGTCGCCCCACATCGGGAAGGTCTTGGGGCGCGTGCGGGTACGGTTCCAACTCACGCCGGGATACAGCAGCAATACGGCCCCGGATTCGTCCGCCTGGGTGTAGTCCTCATAGGTGGAACCGAAGAACACGCGCTGGGTCCAGCCGTTGTCGAACTTCCACTCGCGGGTAAAGCGCACGGTGGTCTCGAGACTCTCGGTATCTTCATCATCGGTGTTCGACATCCCGTACTCGAGGACATAGCTATCCTTGAGCGGGTCTTCGAGCGGCATGCGGTATTCGCCCTCGAAGGTCTGTTCCGGCGAAGACAGGAACAGGCTGTTGGTCAGGCTATGACCATAGCGATTGACCCACGGCATCTCCCAGCTGAACTGCAGCCGTGGCCCGACATCCGTCGCGTAGCCGATACCGGTCTCGAACTTGTGACGGTCAGCGGGAATCAGGCTGATGTCCACGGGGATGATGGGGCCGTTGGCCGTCTTGACCGCGGCCTCCAGCGCATCGCCCGTCAGCACCGGCGTGCCGTTGCCGGCGGCTTCGGTAGTGCCAGCCACAGCGGAGTCAGCATCATCAGCATTCACGGTGGCCTGCGCAGCAGAGACCGTCGTGTCCGAGCGGGACGCCGCGTCAGCGCGGCGGCTCTCATCCCCCGTCTCGATTTCAGCCCTTTCGACATCGGCAAGCCATGAGCCCTCATACCCCTGTGCCTCGGCATAGGGAGTCTTGATCTCGCTGTCGGGACTGGTGGTCTTGAGTTCGGCGCCCGGATTGAGCTGTGGCTTGATCGCGGCCGAGCGGAACCAGCCGGCCTCACTCAGCCGCTGGTTGAACTGGGTCAACTTGCCGGCTTCGTAATAATCGCCAGCCTCGAACGGCTGCATGGCCTTGACGCGATCCAGCTCTATCTGACTGTTGAGGTAGTTGATATCACCGAAGCGGTAGCGCTGACCGCTCTGCATGACCAGATAGATGCGTGCCGAGTGCAGCCAGGGGCGTACCTCGATACGCTGCTGGGAGAAGGAGGTGTCGAAATAGCCGCGTTCGAGGCTGAGTGACGTCAGGGTCGACTTGAGGCTGTCATAGCGTGAGTGACGCAGCACATCGCCTTCCTCGAGGTCGGCGTCGGCCAGCACCTTCTTCATGACCTTGTCGCGTGCGGCGTCGCCCTCGAGTCGCAGCTCCAAGGTCTCGATGGTGACCGGCTCACCGGCATCCACCGTCACGACCACATCATCGCCGCCCAGCAACCCCTTCTCGGGATAGCTGAGCGTGATCTGGGCATCGTAGTAACCGAAGGCCTGCAGCGCTTCCTGAGTGCGCCGGATGATCTCATCCTCATAACGCTCGGCCGGTGCATCGCCCTCAAGCGTCATCCCGGCCAGGAAGTTGACCACGTTAGTGGCCGTCGCGCCCTTGACGCCCTTGACGGCGGCATCGATCGCCAGGGCCTGCGGCGCGAAGCACAGGCCGCCACACACGATCAGCGGCGTTAGATAGCGATGCGGCAAACCGCGCGTCCCGGTCGCTCGAGCAGACTCTTTGTTGTCGCCACTCATGATTCGTCCTTTGTTGAGTGCTGGTGGAAAGCACTGTCCATCGTTCCCATTCATCATGTCGTGCGGCGCTCGGTCATCACGGGGCGTGTCACATGACCCGCCAGAGTGGCGGACCACGCCATATCTCATTGCTTATATACCTGCGGAGCCAGCTCAGCGACGTTCCAGTCGGCTGACGCGCTGCTCAAGCTCAGATACCTGGCCCAGCAGCGACGCGACACGGCCACTCAGCTGACGGCGACTGGCGTCCAGCGAGCGCAACTGCTCTCGCGTGTCCTCTGACGCCCCCTGAGAACTGGCTTCCAGGCCGGCACTGAGCGCTGTCTGCTGACGGCGCAGCTCACCCAGCTGGGAGTCCAGTGAGCGTTGCGCGGTCTCAAGCGCTGCCAGCTCGTCAAGCGGCGCGAAACGGCCCTTGAGCTTGCTGGCCAGTTCATCACCATCGGCGGCCGCCACTGGCTCCGGCAGTGCCTTCAGCGTCTCGCCCAGTTGCTGCTGCGATTGCTGCAAGGCGCGCGTCTGGGTCTGTTGCGTGGCCAGGTCCGTCTTGAGTGCCGTGAGGCGAGTCTCGAGCGAGGCCAACTGCTCGGCGCTAACGCTTTCAATATTGCTCTCAACCTCGCTCTCAATATCGCTCTGCAAGCTCTCGATGCGGGAAGCCAGCGTATCCAGAGTGCTGGAGGTCTTTTCCACCAGCGGCTCGAGGTGCTCAAGCGTGGCCGACTGGGCATCCAGACGCGCGCCCAGCGCTGCACGGCCATCACGGCTGAGGGATTCCAGCGCCGCCATCGAGCCTTGCAGCGCCGTGATCAGGGTCGCGTGATTATCACCTGTCTGGGCAAGCGTCGTGACGCGACCATCCAGGCGATCAAGCGCCTCGTCCATGGCGGTCAGACGCTCTTGAGCGTCATCCGCGTCCTTCGCCACCTTGTCTTCCAGCGTCTCGAGGCGTGCGACGGCCTCACTGGACAGGGACGCCTTGTCCTCCTGCAGGGTGGTCAGCGCCGGCACGACAGTGTCATTCAACTGGCTGTCCAGGGCGCTGAGTTGCTCACCCAATGCATCACGCAGCTCGCTCAGGCGCTCATCGCCCTGCTGCTCAAGCTGGACCACGGAACGTTCGAGCTGGCTGACTCGCGCGCCGAGCTGATCGCGTTGATCGCCCCCGAGGGTCTGCAGGTCATGCAGCTGCCACTGTTGCCAGCCCACCACGCCCCCCAGGGCGAGGAGGCAAAGCCACGTCGGCCAGCGTCTGGGCGCGGGGGGACGGGTGTGATGCACGCCAAGCGCATCGTCGGGACGCGCGACCAGCGCATCGTCCGGTGAGTCATTGAGAGACGGTTCAGCGTTGTGCGGCCGCATTCTGGCTCCAGGTCCGGCAAACGATCAGCAGCGAAAGGTTCAGCGCAGCATCTTCAGGGCGGCGCAAGACGACCGGAAGTGCGCTTTTTCGCCTTTCTGTATAAAAATACAGTCATGCAGGTTCTGCAAAAGATAAGTCACGGTTCACGTACAGGAAATCGAGTCTAACAGCTGACCTCGGTCATCTCATCAGGTTCCCGCCACGGCCCGTCATCGAGGGCAAAGTGGCAGGAATATGGCAAAAGCCTGGCAATGCACGCGAGCCTTGCAAGACGCTTGAGAGGACCCCGCGGTCAGTGCCCACCAGCGTTGGCCTGTCGATGTCTGGGTGCTATAGTGCCAGACACTGCGATACGCGCAGCCTCTGTCTTCGTAGCTATCTGGATTCACAAGGTTTTTCACGCTGATTGCACATTTCATGCGCGTAGCCACGGCATGAAGGATGCACGGCGAGTCATGCACTTTCGCCCTTGCCCGCTGCCTGAGCGGGTGGCCAGTTTCAGGGCCGGGAGTGATGCTGGTCGCGGAGCTTGAGTCTGTGCTTGTCTGACCCTCTTCCATCACGCGATGGCAGGTCAGGCATTGAAATACTCAGCCCCAAGCCCCACGAAGGCAGAGTACGACCCAATTGGTGAGGAAAAGGAGCTGATCCCCATGGCATTTGAACTTCCAGCACTGCCGTACGAAAAGAACGCACTCGAGCCGGCCATCTCTGCCGAGACCCTTGAGTACCATTACGGCAAGCATCACCAAGCCTACGTCACCAAGCTGAACAGCATGGTCGAAGGCACTGCTGACGCAGAAAAATCTCTCGAAGAGATCATCCAGAGCGCCCAGGGTGGTCTGTTCAACCAGGCAGCTCAGGTGTGGAACCACACCTTCTACTGGCACTGCCTGTCCCCGAATGGTGGTGGCGAGCCGTCCGGCCCGCTGGCAGACGCCATCGTGGCCAAGTGGGGCTCCGTTGCTGACTTCAAGGAAGCCTTCAACACTTCCGCCGCTGGCAACTTCGGTTCCGGTTGGACCTGGCTGGTCAAGAACGCCCAGGGCGAGCTGGAAATCGTCAACACTGACGACGCTGACACCCCGATCGCCAAGTCTGGTCAGACTCCGCTGCTGACCGTCGACGTCTGGGAGCACGCCTACTACGTCGACTACCGCAATGCGCGTCCGAAATACCTGGAAAGCATCTGGAACATCATCAACTGGGAATTCGCTGCACAGAACTTCGCAGCCTGAGCTTTTCCAGCTTGAGTTTGGCTAGATCGAGCTTGGCTAGCCTCAGGAGGTCGAGTCGTTTACCGCTCGAGACTCCAGCTGAGCCAAGGCATTCAACGTCACCCTGATATGACGCCTGGATGCCCTGCTCTGAAAACCCCGCCACCTGGCGGGGTTTTTTTCGTTCAAGACAACGTCACCCAGCCGCGAGCCTGCTACACGCAAGGCTTGGCTACGCTGTATGCACCACCAGGAGAAGAATCTCGTCTGACGACTTGCAAATGACGGCGTTGCCCCTATCTAATGATGCAGAGGTAGAACGTATGCTCTACCTCGTTGCGTACCCTTGATCGCTCACAGGGATTCGACGACAAGAGACTCGACGACATTGTTGGCACACACTGCTTGAAATACATACTTTGAAAAAAGGGAATACCGATGCCCACTGACACCTCGACCTCCTCACTGCCCGACTCCATGCTGGCGATCGTGACCACCGGCCATGGGGGTTATGAATGCCTCGAGACGCAGCAGCGCCCGGTGCCGACACCCGGTGAAGGCGAGGTGCTGATCAAGGTGCTGGCGGCTGGCATGAACAACACCGAGATCAATACGCGCCTGGGCTGGTATTCCTCCACGATCACTACCGCGACCCAACAGGCCAGCAGCGCGCATGACAACGCGGATGCAGACGCGGCGACCGACAAGCCGGCGCCGCCGGAAGGTGGCTGGAAGGGAGAGACACCCTTTCCCCTGATACAGGGCACGGATTGCTGTGGCGAGGTGGTGGCATTGGGCCCGAATGCGGATGCCAGCCTGCTGGGCAAGCGCGTGCTGGTACGCTCCTGCATGCGCAGCGAGGGCTGGGACTCACTGGAAAATGAATGGATGGGCTCGGATTTCGACGGCGCCTTCGCGCAGTTCGTCAGCGTGCGCGCCAGTGAAGTGTTCGCGGTGGACTGTGACTGGAGCGATGTCGAGCTTGGCTCCCTGCCCTGCGCCTATGGCACGGCGGAAAACATGCTCGAACAGGCAGAGCTCAAGGCGGGCGAGCGTGTGCTGATTCTGGGCGCCTCGGGCGGGGTCGGTTCCGCTGCATTGCAGCTGGCCAAGCGCCGCGGCGCGACGGTGTATGCCGTGGCGGGCGTTGCCAAGCATGAGGCTCTTGCAGACCTTGGCGCCGACAGGCTTCTGGACCGCAAGGCCGACCTGCTCGAGCTGCTGGGCCACGAAAGCGTCGATCTGGTGGTCGACAATGTCGCGGGTGACAACTTCCCGGTCATGATGAAACTGCTTGCGCGTGGCGGCCGTCTGGTGACCACCGGCGCCATCGCCGGCCCGATGGTGACGCTGGACCTGCGCGACCTGTACCTCAAGAACCTGCGCCTGCTTGGCACCACTGCCTGGTGTGAAGCCACCTTCCCCAATCTGATCCGCTATGTGGAGCAAGGCGAGATTCGCCCGCTGATCGCGGCCAGCTTCCCGCTGACCGAGATCGTCACTGCGCAACAGCAGTTTCTGAGCAAGGGCCACGTGGGCAAGTTCGTGCTCGAGCCCTGGGCCTGAAGACAGCCTGGCGGTCATGATGTAAAGCCCGGCGGCCTAGATTTCAAACCTGAGCCCCACGACAAAAAGCCCTCATCCGGAACCGGACGAGGGCTTTTGCATACCGAGTACGCAAGGGTCAGCCTGAAGGTGCGTCAGTCTGAGAGAACATCAACTTCAGAGCGCGTCAGCCTGACCCACCGAGATACCCGTCAGGGGCTGGCACGGCGGCCGATGCCGCGATAGACCAGTCCCTGGCTTGCCACGTAACGCGGGTCGAAGATGTTGCGGCCATCGAGCACCAGGCCCGCGCCCAGCTCACGCTTCAGGCGCTGCCAGTCCGGGTTCCAGTAGCACTTCCACTCGGTGACCAGCATCAGGGCATCAGCGCCCTCCAGGGCGTCATACATGTTGCCATCGACCAGCTCCAGCAACGGGTGCGCACCACGGGCCTCACCCAGCGCCGACAAGGCCGCGGGGTCATGCACGCGCACGCGCACGCCCTGGGCCCACAGCGCCTCAAGCAGGGTCAAGACCGGCGCATGGTCGATACGCGCGGTACCCGGCTTGAAGGCCGCGCCCCAGATCGCCACGGTACGACCGCGCAATTCACCATCGAAGTGCTGCCACAGCTTGCGGAACAGCGTCTCCTTCTTGGCCTCGTTGATGTCGAGCACATGCTCGAGCAGCATCGATTCCCGCCCTGTCTGGTGCTGGACATCGGCCAGACGCATCAGGTCACGCGAAAAGTTCGGGCCGCCGAACCCACAGCCCGGATAGAGATAGCCGAAGCCGATACGCGGGTCGGCGCCCATGCCCTGACGCACATATTCCACATCGACGCCGAGGGAGTCGGACAGACCCGCCACTTCGTTCATGTAGCTGATACGCGTCGCGAGCATGCCGTTGATGGCCAGCTTGGTCAGTTCGGCGGCGCGGCGCGGCATGATCTGGAAGACATCTTCACGCCGGTTGAAGGCACGCAGCAGCTCCTGCACCCGCAGGGTGGCAGGTTCCGCTTCGCTGCCCAGCAACCAACGGGCCGGACGCTCGAAGGTGGCCAATGAACGCCCCTCCTCCAGCATGTCCGGCAAGGCGACGGCGTACTGGTCGTCACGCGGCAGCAACGCCTCGAAACGCTCGGTCGTACCCACCGGGAAGGTCGAGTTGTTGACCAGCACCAGCGGCTCATCCAGGGTCGCCACCAGCTGCTCGACTCGGCTCAGCGCGCTTTCGCGCTGGTCCGGCGAGACGGCGATCCAGTGGATATCGATGCGCCGCAGTGACTCGAGGTCCTCGATGAGAGTGAGATCGCCCCGCTCCCGATGGCGATCAAGACGTTCGCGCAGGCCTGGCTCACTGTTCAACCAGTCGACGCGTTCCAGGGCAGCCCAGTCCATGTCCTCATGTGGCCACCACCAGACACGGTGACCCACGCTCGCCAGAGCGGCGCTGGCCGTTGCCGCCGCCAGTTCGCTTCCGTGCACCAGCACCTGCATGGCTTATTTCTCCTGGTAGCGAGTCAGCAGCTCGCGGAAGCCTTCACCGAAGGTCGGGTGACGCTTGGCGAAGGAAAGAGTCGCTTCAAGATAGCCCAGCTGGTGACCGCAATCGTAGGTATCACCGGCCATGCGGTAGGCCGCGACGGCCTTGTCGTCACGCAGGGTGTCGATGGCATCGGTCAGCTGGATCTCACCACCCGCGCCCGGCGGAGTGTTCTCCAGAAGCTCGAAGATACGACCCGGCAACAGATAACGGCCGATGACCGCCAAGGTCGACGGCTCGGTGCCCGGGGCCGGTTTTTCGACCATGCCATTGATCAGGGCGGACTTGCCGGCTTCCGGCGTGTCACCGTCAATCGCGACGATACCGTACTTGTAGGCCATGTCCTGCGGGACATTCTCGACCATGATCTGAGCGGCGTTGGTGGCTTCGTAGGCCTCCATCATGCGCGCCAGGTCATTCTTCTCGAGACCTTCGCCATCGACCAGCACGTCCGGCAGCATGACGATGAACGGCTCATCACCGACGATCGGCTTGGCACACAGCACGGCGTGGCCCAGGCCCAGCGGCTCCGGCTGGCGCACGCTGATGATCTTGACGTCATCCGGAATGATGTTACGCAGCTGTTCGAGCAGCTCGAGCTTGCCCTTGGCTTCCAGGGTGGTTTCCAGCTCGAAGTGCTTGTCGAAGTGGTTCTCGATGGCATTCTTGCTGGAATGGGTGACCAGCACGATTTCCTTGATACCGGCTGCGACCGCTTCTTCCACCACATATTGGATCACCGGCTTGTCGACGATGGTGATCATTTCCTTGGGGATGGCCTTGGAGGCCGGGAGGCAACGTGTGCCGAGACCAGCAACAGGCAGAACAGCCTTGCGTATCATGTAGCGTCTTCCTTGTGTCTATGTCGTGGTGAAGCCCGTCGAAGGACCTTCACCGGGTTACTGTCGTCGAAGCCAATCAACGACCATCCTTCATCATAGGCAGAGATTATGCCAGTTTGATCAAGGAGTGCGAAATTCCTGCACTATCCGAGGCTTGGTAAGCGCTACCACCCTGTGAAACGCCATCAGCGGCGCATGGCGCGCCCGAGCAGCGCACCGACACTGTCGCTATCGGGCGACTCTACCACGCCATGTTCCGTGACGATGGCATCAATATACTCATGCGGTGTGACATCAAAGACCGGATTGAAGACATCGATGTCCTGCGGCGCGATCTGACGACCGCCCGCCTCGCGCAGCTCGGCGGCGTCGCGCGTCTCGATGGGGATGTCCGCGCCACTGGCCAGGGTGCCATCGAACGTGGCCAGCGGGGCCACCACCATGACCTTGATGCCGTGGGCGCGCGCCTGAACGGCCAGCGAGAAGGTACCGATCTTGTTGGCCGTGTCGCCGTTGGCGGCAATGCGGTCCGCGCCGACGATCAACCAGCGCACCCCTTCCGGCGTTCGGGCACCCTGCTGCATGATCAGCGAAGCTGCGCCTTCCACGGCCAGACGCGCGGGAATCTTCTCCTGCACCAGCTCCCACGCCGTCAGGCGAGAGCCTTGCCACCAGGGACGCGTCTCGTTGACATGCACACGGCCGAGAATGCCCTGGGCGTAGGCGGTACGGATCACGCCCAACGCCGTGCCATGGCCGCCGGTGGCCAGCGCGCCGGTATTGCAGTGGGTCATGGCCTCGCACCGCGTCTCGCCCCGCGCGAGAGAGGCCGCAATCACCTGAGCGCCAAACTCGGCCATGCGCAGATTGTCGTCCAGATCCTGCTCATGAATACGCACGGCCTCCTTCAGCAACGCCTCATACGGGGGCTGCGACCGGGTGGCGTGTGCGGCAATCACCTTGCGCATGCGATCCAACGCCCAGAACAGGTTGACCGCTGTCGGGCGCGAGGCAGCCAGCACATCACAGGCGCTGGCCAGTCGTGACTGCCAGTCGCCGCCCTCGCGGTTGATGACGAAAGCCTCCAGCGCCACGCCATAGGCGGCGGCGATCCCGATGGCCGGTGCACCGCGGACCACCATGTCGGTAATGGCAGTCGCGACCCCGCGTGCATCCTCGAGCAGCACCTCGCGAGTCTCACCCGGCAGCAGGCGCTGGTCGAGCAGTGCAAGCTTCACCGCCGGCTGAGTGACATCAGAAGTGACATCAGGAGTGACGTCAGTGCTGGCATCGGGCGGGGTGCCTGCCGTGTCTTCTTCCCGCGACGCACACTCTTGCTGGCTTACCCAGCGAATCGGAACCAGGCTCATGACCACTCCCCGTTGCTACATGACAATAATGACGACTGGTCATCGCGCATGGCGCGACGCCCCGCCCCATCGTAACGCAAGTGCCCGTCATGATGAGTTTTTTGCGCTGGACGCTGACCCGCGACGGCAGTCGGATTAGAATGGTGGAATCGTGCCCGAGGGTAAGGTGCCTGTACAGGCCTGCCACTTCCCGAACAGCACTTCCGTAACGGTAAGGATGCAAAGATGAGCGATAACGACACCCAGCAAGATGCCCAGCCCCAGGACCATCTGGGCAATGTCGATGCCAGCGAGATCGCCAAGTTCTCGGCATTGGCCAGTCGCTGGTGGGACCGTGACAGTGAATTCAAGCCGCTGCATGACATCAATCCGTTGCGGGTCGACTATATCGACACCCACGCTGGCCTGGCAGGCAAGCGAGTGATCGACGTCGGCTGCGGTGGCGGCATTCTCTCCGAAGCCATGGCGCATCGTGGCGCCCAGGTGACGGGCATCGACATGGGTGAGGCGCCGCTGTCCGTTGCCCGCCTGCATCAGCTGGAGTCCGGTGTCGAGGTGGACTACCGCCAGACCACCGCCGAAGCCGCCGCAGAAGAGATGGCCGGCCAGTTCGACGTCGTCACCTGTCTGGAAATGCTCGAGCACGTGCCGGACCCATCCTCGGTGATCGCGGCCTGCGCACGGCTGGTCAAGCCCGGCGGCATGGTGTTCTTCTCGACCATCAACCGCAATCCCAAGGCGTATGCCTTCGCGATTCTCGGCGCGGAATATGTGCTGCAGATGCTGCCGCGTGGCACCCACGAGTATCGCAAGTTCATCCGTCCGGCCGAGCTGGGTCGCTGGACACGCGATGCGGGACTCAAGATGGAAGGCTCCACCGGCATGACCTACAACCCGCTGACGCGCAAATATCGTCTGAATTCCTCCGACCTGTCCGTCAACTACCTGATGCACACGCGTCGCCCGACCGAGGAAGAGCTTGCGTGAGCCTGCCGGCAGCGCTACCTCGCCCCGCCGCCTTGATCTTCGATCTCGATGGCACCCTGGTGGACACCGCGCCAGACCTGGCGCGCGCCACCAATGAGCTGCGTCAGCATCACACCCTGCCGGCGCTGGACTACGACGTGATTCGCGCCGAAGTCTCGCATGGTGGCAGCGCTCTGGTGACCCTGGCCCTGGGCCATGAGCTCGATCACCCCGAGCATGCCAGCGAGCGCACTCGCCTGCTGGAATTCTATGCCCGCGATGTCGCGGCTCACAGTGTGCTGTTCCCGGGCTATGACGCCCTGATCGAGATCTGTCAGCGCGCAGGCCTGCCGTGGGGCATCGTGACCAACAAGCCCCGTCAGTTCGCCGAGCCGCTGATCACCGCGCTCAAGCTCACGCCCGGCTGCCTGCTGTGTGCCGATGACCTGCCGGTCAAGAAGCCGCATCCAGAGCCTCTGTGGGAGGCGGCACGCTGCCTCGGCGTCGACGCCTCCGAATGCTGGTATCTGGGGGATCACGACCGTGACATGCAGGCGGCACGCGCGGCGGGCATGCTGGCGGTCGCAGTGCGCTACGGCTATGTCCGTGAGGGCGACGATGTGGACGCCTGGCCTGCCGATGTGTGGTTTGACACCTCGGAAGAAGTCATCAATGCCGCGCTGCGGGCAGCGGACCTGCGCTGACCGAGCGACACGCACGTAGCTCGCACGTAGCTCGCACGAACCAGCCCCCACGAGCGGGTGATCCGTAGATGAACATCAGAAGATAGACACAAGCCGCTAGAAACAGACAGCTAGAAACAAGAACGCCGACGGCCATGGCCGTCGGCGTTCTTGTTGCAGGGTATGACGAATGACCCGCCTGGCGGCGTCACTCGTCATCCAGTGAGGAGATGACAGCTGACAATGGCTCAGACTTTCGGCGGCTGGGCGTCGAACATCTCGCCGGTATGACCACGACTGTCCGGCCCCATCAACCACAGATAGGTCGGCATGATGTCAGCGGGCGTACGCAGGGTATCGGGGTCTTCGGCCGGGAACGCCGACTTGCGCATCGGGGTCCGCGTCCCACCGGGATTGAGCGTATTGACCCGCACCTGGCTGGTATTCTCCAGTTCCTGAGCCAGCATCTGCGAGAAGCCTTCCGTAGCGAACTTGGAGACACTATAGGCGCCCCAGAAGGCACGCCCCTTGCGCCCGACACTGGAGCTTGTCAGCACGACGGAGGCGTCCTTCGAGGCCTTGAGCAACGGCAGCAATGCCTGGACCATCCAGATGGGGCCATTGATATTGACCTGCATGACCTGCTCCCACAGCGCCGGATCATACTGCTCGAATGGAGTAATCTTGCCCAGCAGGCTCGCGTTGTGCAGCAGGCCATCCAGACGACCGAACTCGCTGTGCAGGGTATCAGCCATCTGCTGATAATCCTTGAGGGATGCCCCTTCGAAGTTGAGCGGATAGATGGCCGGTTGTGGTGCCCCCAAGGCCTCGATCTCGTCGTAGACTTCTTCCAGCTTGGCAATGGTTCTGCCCAGCAATATCACCGTCGCCCCATGACGCGCATATTCGACTGCCGCTTCACGTCCAATGCCGGACCCCGCCCCGGTCACCAGAATGATCCGCCCTTTCAGCATGTCGTCCGGGGCCTGATAGTCGATCTTGCACTCTGCCATGGTGATATCCCTGTCTGAGATCTGTCGTCAACCGCCGATGAGAGCCACTGTCTCTTCACCGGCATTATTACTTGCTCGGCCACATGAATCGAATGAAGCGCACCCGGGTCGGCTGCCGATGGCACCCGGGTTGTCTGACGATGGCATGAGGCGCCGAGCGCCACATAACACAAAGCCCGCACCTGGTAGAATACCAAGCGCGGGCTTTGGGGAATACAGGTGGCCAATGGCCACGGGCACTCAGGCGCCGGAGGACAGGAAGTCCTTGGCCATGGTGCCAGCCTTGCTGTCCGGATACTGCTGGACCAGCTTCTCGAGCAAGGAGCGACTTTCCTGCGCCTTGCCTTGACGCGCCTTGACCAGACCCAGCTTGTACATCGCATCCGGCACCTTGCTGGATTGCGAGAATTCGCTGATCACGGTGTCGAAGGCCTGGGCAGAAGCATCCAGCTGGTTCTTGGCCGAATACAGCTCGCCCAGCCAGTAATGGGCATTGGCGGCGAGATTGGAATCCCCATGGTCCACCACGAAGGCTTCAAAGGCGACAATGGCACCGTCGAAGTCGCGAGACTGCACCTTGGCGAAGGCATTCTCGTAATCCTTCTGGGCAGCTGCACCGCTGTCGGCATTGCTGGCGCCATTGGTGCTGGCTGCACCACCGGCACTTGCGCCGCCAGTGACTGCCGCTGCTGCCTGTGAATCGACAACCTGACCGTTCTCCCCGGCGGAAGCGCCGCCAGAAACCCGCTGTTCCAGATCTAGGTAGCGTTGCTGCGACATCTCGGTCAGACGCTTGAACTGGTATTCCAGCTCATCGATGCGGCCGCGAAGTCGGGCAATTTCCTGTGCCTGTTCGTCGAGTTGATTGAGAAGGGTCAGGGTGCCGCCGCCACTCAAACGAGTATTGGCCTGCTGATAGAGCGAGTTTGATTGCCCAGTGAGGTCCTCGACCGTCGGTGCGGCCAAAACGGACAACGGGAGCAACAAGGCTCCCGCACCGAACAACCCTTTCAGGCTGTGTTTCATGCTGTCGGCTCCGCCGAATCATCATGGTATCGCGCAAGCAAGCCCGGGGTTCAAGGACACGCCTCTTGCCCGGGCCAGCTCAACACAAGTTTCTAGCGTCTCCGCGCCTCCTCAGAGAATCGCGAAGATGAACCGTACTTAGTAGTCGAAGACCACACGACGGTTCTTGGCGTAGGAAGACTCGCCGTGGCCCTGGACTGCCGGACGCTCTTCACCGTAGGAGACGATCTCGATCTGTGACGGAGACACGCCCTGGACAGTCAGGAAGCGTGCGACAGACTTGGCACGACGCTCGCCCAGACCCAGGTTGTATTCACGAGTACCGCGTTCATCAGCGTGGCCTTCCAGAACGACATTGGCGCTAGTGTTGGCTTTCAGATACTGAGCGTGACCCATCAGGACGCTTTCGAACTCAGGACGGATGGTGTCCTTGTTGAAGGCGAAGTAGATGGTACGCACGTCAGGCATGGTGGCGTTGCTCATCTGGTTGGCGTTGCTGTTGGCACCAGTGTTCATGCCGGCAGTGTTCGCACCGCTGTTGGCTGAATCCATGTCGCCGTCCTGAGCGCCGCCGCTGCTGGAACAACCTGCCATGACGCTCAGGGACAGGGCAACCAACAGACCTTTTGCATACGGGGTGAACTGCATTGTGAAACTCCTTGCTCTAATGGGTACGAATGCCAAGCCTTTCTTGGTGGCTCAGTTGCATTCTAGTGGTTTAGTTCAGGAACGGCGACCACGCAGGTTCACGCACGTCGCCTTGTGCTGACGGCAGGGAGAATTGTGCCCTTCCGTCTGCCGACACCTGGCCCAGGACCCCGCGGGTTCCTTGCTGAGTGGCATATATCACCATAGTGCCATTCGGCGCAACACTTGGTGATTCATCCCACTGAGTATCGGTCAGGGAGGTAACCCGACCGCTCTTCAGATCTTGCTTGGCAACCTGATAACCGTTGCCTGCGCGGTTGATCATGAACAGGTTCTCTCCATCGGGTGAGATGCGCCCGCGGGAGTTGTAATTGCCGGTATAGGTCACACGTTCCGTGCCGCCGGACAGATCAAGACGATAGATCTGTGGGGAGCCTGCACGATCAGAGGTGAACACCATACCGCTGCCATCCGGCAACCAATCCGGCTCGGTATCGATCGCAGGATTGTTGGTCAGACGCTGGAACTGACGGCTGGCAATATCCATCACATAGATTTCCGGCTGGCCATCCTTTGACAATGCCATTGCCAGTTTACGTCCGTCCGGCGACCAGGCCGGGGCACCATTGATGCCTCGGAAACCTGTCAGTTTTGCACGACGACCACTGCCCAATTCCTGCACATAGATAGCGGGACGTTCGGCTTCAAAACTGACATAGGCCAGCTTCTTGCCATCCGGCGACCATGCCGGTGACATGATCGGTTCATCGGAGGCCAGAATCTCCTGACTATTGTGGCCATCTGAATCCGCCACGTACAGGGCAAAACGAATATTGTCGCCAACACCATTGGCGGTAATGTATGCGATTTTTGTCGAGAAAGCACCGCGAATTCCAGTGATTTCCTCAAATATTTCATCGCTCATATAATGGCCGCGCGCGCGCAGCTCACCATTGCTTCCGGTGATGACTTCGCCAAGCATGCGCTTGTTGCCCAGCACATCCATCAACTCATACTGGATGCTATAACCGCCATTGCTGGCCGTCTTTACCTGACCCACCACGAGGTAACTGGCCCCCAGACGCTTCCAGTCATTGACGAAGACGTCCTGCGTCGTGCCCGGCAACGCAATCAGATTGTCGCGCTTGATCGGGTCGAACTGGCCACTGCGCGCCAGGTCATCGGAGATGATGCGTGCGAGGTCCTGCGGCAGACTTCCCCCGGTCAGATTCTCGAACGGCACGACAGCGATAGGTGTGGCGCTGTCATTGCCCTTGGTGATCTCGATGGTCAGGTCAGCTCTTGCCAGGCTGGTCACTGCCAGCAAGGCGGCTGCCATCATCCATGCGGTCAATCGTCTCATCGGCCCAGGTCCTCTGGATTGAAGTACAGGTTGAAGTTTCGGAACTGGCTCTTGGCGCCAGCCGGCAGGTCCTGCATCTCGGTAAACGGCGCTGCTTTCTGGATCGCCTGAATCGCGGAGCGATCAAAGGCGGCGTTACCACTGCTCTTGCTGACCGCTGCCGATACCAATTCGCCTGTCGGCAACAATGACACTCTCAGCGTGACCGTCATACCGGGAACGGAGCCCGAGGGCCGATTCCAATTCTGTCCGACATACTTCTTGAGCAGGTTCTCGAAGCTGTTGGCAGCCTGAGCGGCCTGTTTGGCGCCGCTGATGGCGTCGCTTTCATTGTCTATCAGGCTATCCAGCGAGCCGGCAGAGGCCTGCGCCGCTTTCTCGGCAAGTGCCTTCTGGCGTGCGGCTTCAGCGGCCGCCTTCTTGCGCGCTTCTTCCGCCGCCTTGGCCTTGGCTGCCTTTTCCTTGGCGGCCTTGTCGGCTGCCGCCTTGGCCGCCTTTTCCTTCTCGGCCTTCTCCGCTGCTGCCTTGGCCTTGGCTGCCTTTTCGGCTTCCGCCTTCTTGGCTTCAGCGTCTGCCTTGGCCTTGGCTGCCTTCTCTGCTTCGGCTTTCTTGCGCGCTTCTTCTGCGGCTTTTACCTTGGCGGCCTTTTCGGCTTCCGCCTTGGCCTTGGCAGCCTTCTCGGCTTCCGCCTTCTTCAAGGCATCGGCCTTGGCCTGCTTTTCCGCTTCGGCTTTCTTGCGATCAAGGGCAATCGCCTTGGCTTCCTCTGCACGCCTGGCCGCTTCTGCCTTGGCCTTTTCGGCCGCCGCCTGCTCAGCCTTCAACTGCTCCGCCGCCTTGGCCTGCTCAGCCGCCTTTTGCTGTTGCGCCTTCTGGGCAGCCGCCTTTTCCTCGGCGGCGCTGCGTTGCTGCTTCGCTGCACGCTCTGCCTCTCTGGCCGCCTCTTCCTTGGCGCTCTGGCGCTGATCGGATTCTTCGGCCGCATCACGCGCCTTGCTGGACTTCGCCTGCTGGGCCTGATTGGTCGTGGTCTCGGTACTGACCAGTGTCGCGTTGACGATGGTGGTGTTGGTCTTCTCCGGTTCGGATTCTGGCCAACTCACCAGAGTCAGAATCAAGATGCCCAGGTGCAGGCCAACGGCCAGCACCACAGGCAATCCCAACCCGACCCGCTGTTCTATCTCTGGCTGACTCATCCATCAGCCCTCGATCGGTGGTTCTGAAATCAGCCCGACATTGGGAACACCGGCACCCTGCAGCGTGCTCATCAGCCCCATGACATCGCCGTAGGGCGCCGTCTTGGCACCCTTGACCAGCACGGGCGTCTTGGGCTTCTCGGCCACGATGGACGCGACCTTGCTGCCCAGTTCGTCCAGCGCCACCGGCGTGCGCTTGTCTTCATCCGACCCCAGATCGATGTAGTAATTGCCGCTGTCGTCCAGCGAGACGATCAATGGCGTCACATCATCGGGATTGTCGATCGGCTTGGAGGTGACCTTGGGCAATTCGACCTGAACCCCCTGCGTCATCATCGGCGCGGTGATCATGAAGATGACCAGCAACACCAACATGACGTCGATGAAGGGCACCACATTGATCTCGGAGGACAGCTTGCGCTTGTGGCCTCTGCTATACGGTCCTTTCATTGACTCGCCTCCCTTCAAGCGTCGTTGCTGCCACGACCGTGCAGATTACGATGCAGAATGGAGTGAAGTTCTTCGGCGAAGTCTTCATAGCGACCCAGCAGCTGATCAGCACGGCTGGCCAGACGGTTGTAGAAGATGACGGCCGGGATTGCCGCGAACAGGCCCATGGCAGTCGCGACCAGTGCTTCGGCAATCCAGGGGGCGACGGTGGTCAGAGTTGCCTGCTGAGCCGTACCCAGTGCCTGGAAGGAGCCCATGATGCCCCACACGGTACCGAACAGGCCGACATAGGGGCTGACGGAGCTGACCGTGGCCAGAAACGGCAGGTGAATGTTCAGGCGCTCTTCTTCACGTGACAGCGTGACGCGCATGCTGCGTTGCACACCGTCCATCACCGCATCGGCATTGCTGGACTTGGGCTTGAGGCGGCTGTACTCGCGGAAGCCGGCACGGAAGACGCCAGAGGCTCCCGGAGTGGATTCTTCATCCGTCGGCAATTCACGATAGAGGTGATTGAGGTCGACCCCGGACCAGAAGCGCTTTTCAAAGGCCGCGTAAGCCTGCTTGGCACGGGACAATGCCATCCCGCGCTGAAAGATCACCACCCAGGATGCAATGGAAGCTGCCAGCAACAGCAACATGACTGCCTGAACGACCAGACTGGCGTTCACGAACAGCGAAATGATCGACATCGAATCTTCCACGGAAATCCCTCTTTACTTGGTTCAGTCTGTGCCACCGTCAATCAGTGACACGATAAATAATCTGTTCATCAGCCAGGCGTCTCGGCACCTGGCTGGCAGCGGCCTCATCTGCGCCTTGTGATCTCAGACCTCAAGAGCCGCAAGCAATTCCCCGGGCCAGCGTCTTGGGCGCAAGGTCGTGGCATCGACGCAAGCGATCACGACTTCCGCTTCGCTCAATATCTGCTCACCGCGCAGCGCCTTCTGGGTGAACGTCAAGCGAGCACCGCGCAAGGCGCCTGCCGTTGCCGTCACGGTCAGCAGGTCATCCAGATGCGCAGGACGAAGATAACGATTTGTTACACTGTGTACTACCAACTGAATGCCTTTTTCAAGCAAGGCTTGCTGCGTGAAGCCCTTCGCTCGCAACCATTCACAGCGCGCGCGCTCCATGAAGCGCAGATAATTCACGTAGTAGACGATGCCACCGGCATCAGTATCCTCGATGTAGACGCGCACAGTGTGGTGAAAACATGCAGCTTCACCCTTCAACGTATTTCCTGCGTCTTCAGATGTCATGACGCGTCATTTCCTTCCTGTCCCAGCCGCGCCTGCTCTTCACGTGGGGTGATCCCGAAGTGCAGATAGGCCGAGCGTGTGACCAGACGCCCACGCGCCGTGCGCATCATGAAGCCTTGCTGAATCAGGTAGGGCTCCAGCACATCCTCGATGGTATCGCGCTCTTCCCCGATGGCCGCCGCCAGTGAATCGACCCCGACCGGCCCGCCATCGAACTTCTCGATCATCGCCAGCAGCAGTCGACGGTCCATGTGATCCAGGCCGTGGCTGTCGACATTGAGCATGTTGAGCGCCTTGTCGGCCACTTCCAGGGTCAAGCGACCATCCGAGCGCACTTCGGCGAAGTCACGCACTCGGCGCAGCAGACGATTGGCGATACGCGGCGTGCCGCGGGAACGACGCGCAATCTCCAGCGCCCCTTCCATCTCGACTTCCATGCCGGAAAGCCTGGCACTGCGTGCCACGATGTCGGTGAGTGACTCGATATCGTAGAACTCGAGGCGCTGGACGATGCCGAAGCGATCGCGCAGCGGCGCCGTCAGCAGCCCCGCGCGTGTCGTCGCGCCCACCAGGGTGAATCGTGGCAGCTCAAGCTTGATCGAGCGGGCCGCGGGGCCTTCACCGATCATGATGTCGAGCTGATAATCTTCCATCGCCGGATAGAGCACTTCCTCGACGGCCGGTGACAGGCGGTGAATCTCGTCGATGAACAGGACATCGCCTTCCTGCAGGTTGGTCAGCATCGCTGCCAGGTCCCCTGCCCGTTCCAGCACCGGCCCGGAGGTCGACTTGATATCGACACTCATCTCGCTGGCGATGATATGCGCCAGCGTCGTCTTGCCGAGTCCGGGCGGGCCGAAGACCAGGGTGTGATCCAGACTATCGCCTCGTCCTCGTGCGGCACTGATGAAGATTTCCATCTGCTCGCGGACGATGGGCTGTCCGATGTAGTCACTCAGCGTGCGTGGCCGATTGGCGCGATCGATCCGCTCTTCCGGATCATGCGTCGCCGCGGAGATCAGTCGGTCCGACTCCATCATGATGCTTGCTCAACTCCTGATGACGCAGGTCACGCACATGACGCGGGTCATGGGCCATGAACGTGCGTCAGTGGCAGGTGGCAAGGTTTGCCAGGGCGGTGCAACGATCTAGCGCATCTGCATTCAAGCGCGCACTTTCTACCCCAGTAACCTGCCAACCCCTAGTCAATAAATCCAATCACGATGCGCCGTTTCCTTCACGGAAACTATAGGGCGCATGTTTGCTGCCCTGGCGGGGCTTCAGCTGGCCATCTTGCGCGCCAGCGCCGCCTTGATGAGCGCTTCCGTGGAGGCGCCGGTCTCGAGCCCGGAGAGCATCTTGGCCGCCTCGACAGGCTTGTAGCCCAGAGACACCAGCGCGGCTTCGGCATCCGCCAGAGGATGGGTGACCGGCGGTTGCGGCTGGGAGGCACGCGCCATTTCATCCAGCCCATCATCCGCCGGCAGCGTCCAATGCTTGAGGCGATCACGCATCTCGATGATCAGTCGGTCCGCCGTCTTCTTGCCGACGCCCGGCAGACGTGTCAGCGCCCGGCTGTCTTCATCGTGAACACAGCGAATGAAATCGGACTGCTCCATTCCCGACAGAATCGCCAGCGCCAGTCGCGGACCGACACCGGAGATCTTGATCAATTCACGGAACAGCCGACGCTCGGGCTCCTTGCCGAAGCCATACAGCAACTGCGCGTCTTCGCGCACCACCAGGTGGGTGTAAAGCTGGCAATGTTCGCCCACGGCCGGCAAGCCCAACAGGGTGTTCATCGAAGCTTCCAGTTCATAACCGACACCCTGTACGTCAAGCACCAGCTGCGGCGGTTGTTTTTCCAGCAATGTCCCGGTCAGGCGTCCAATCATGTTGCGGCTGTCCTTGCTCGGCAGAGAACGTGTTCGGTGGGATCGTGCTGCTCACAGACCCGATTCTCTGCACGGATTGTTACAATGCGGGCAAGCCTACCAAAGATGAAGCGTAGGCGGCATGTCCCAGTGTCACGACGAATTTGTCGCATCTTTCTGACAGTCATACCTTGGGTGATGGCACGAAGCCTGATGCCACGCGGCTTGGCGCATCACGCAATCGGCTGCTGCCAGGCTCGGCAGACACTCTACAAGTGACTGAAAAATCGCTATTAATTGAGCACAATACCGCATTTGTCGCTCAGCGGCATGTCAGGCGTCGGGCTCGAAGTCTCGCCAGCTGCTGCTACGCCGCACGCGGGTCCCCTTGCGTCGACTGGTATTCCCCAACCCCAAGGCTTCCAGCTGGTCATTGCCGGGCGTCAGGCGTCGACGCGCGAAACAATGCGTCAGGGCAATGGCCAGCGCATCGGCGGCATCGGCCTGCGGCGTGGCGGAAAGCTTGAGCGTATGCGTGACCATATGCTGCACCTGAGACTTCTCGGCGGCACCGGTACCGGTCACGGCCTGCTTGATCTGCCGCGGCCCATATTCGAACACCGGCAAGCCGTGATTGGCCGCACACACGATGGCAGCCCCGCGCGCCTGGCCCAGCTTGAGCGCCGAATCGGCGTTCTTGGACATGAAGACCTGCTCGATGGCGAATTCCGCGGGGCGATGCAGGGCGATCACCTCGCTGATACCGGCATAGATCTGCGCCAGGCGCTGATCCAGGCTGACCTGTGACATGCGAATGCAGCCACTGTCCACATAGCGAGGCTGAGCCGCAGAGACATCCAATACCCCATACCCGGTCAGACGTGAGCCCGGGTCGATGCCAAGAATGATCATGCTGCCGCCTCGCTTCTCACACCTTGCGTCTTCGCTGTCGTCATCGCGCCATCGCTCTTACTGTGTATATAACCAGCCACCATGCCACAAAAAAGGCGGTGCGACACTGTCATTGCCTGACGTGAACGCCAGCAAACAGTCTCGCACCGCCTTGTCGGGCTTGCTCGCCCCCTCGCCTACCAGGCCAAAGGGACAAACCTGCCACTGCGGGACCGTCCTTGACTGATCGAATCAGTCCAGACGGCCCCACCAGTCACTCTCTCGGTCATGCGCCGCTGAATCAGGCCTGACCGCTTTCGTCCTCGACCTTGACCTTCTGACGCAGACGGATGTTCAGCTCCTTGAGCTGCTCACCGCTGACCACGCCCGGGGCGTCGGTCATCATGCAGCCGGCGCTCTGGGTTTTCGGGAAGGCAATCACTTCACGAATGGTCTTGGCGCCGGTCATCAGCATCACCAGACGGTCGAGACCGAAGGCCAGACCACCATGGGGCGGCGCGCCGAACTTCAGGGCGTCGAGCAGGAAGCCGAACTTCTCTTCCGCTTCTTCTTCACCGATGCCCAGCACCTCGAACACGGTACGCTGCATGGCCTGATCGTGGATACGGATGGAGCCGCCACCCAGCTCGGTGCCGTTGATGACCATGTCGTAGGCGCGAGACAGTGCCGCTTCCGGGTTGGCCTTGAGCTCTTCCGGCGTGCAGGACGGCGCGGTGAACGGGTGGTGCAGCGCGCTCAGGCGGCCGTTGGCATCGGCTTCGAACATCGGGAAGTCGACGACCCACAGCGGTGCCCACTCGCGGGTGTAGAGGTTGAGGTCTTCACCCAGCTTGACGCGCAGCGCACCGATGGCCTCGGCCACGATGTTGGCCTTGTCAGCGCCGAAGAACACGATGTCGCCATCGACGGCGCCACAGCGGTCCAGCACTTCATCCACGACGTCTTCCATGAACTTGACGATCGGCGACTGCAGACCCTCGACGCCCTTGGCACGTTCGTTGACCTTGATCCACGCCAGGCCCTTGGCACCGTAGATGCCGACGAATTTGGTGTAAGCGTCGATTTCCTTGCGTGACAGGCTGGCACCGCCCGGCACACGCAGTGCGGCGACACGGCCCTTGTCGTCCTTGGCCGGACCGGAGAAGACCTTGAAGTCCACGCCGCTCATCAGGTCATCGACATCGACCAGTTCCAGCGGGATACGCAGGTCCGGCTTGTCGGAACCGAAGCGGCTGATGGCCTCGGAGTAAGGCATGGTCGGGAAGTCGCCCAGCTCGACATCGAGCACTTCCTTGTAGAGGCCACGGATCATGGTCTCGGTCATGCCCATGATGTCCTGCTCGTCGACGAAGCTGGCTTCGAGGTCGATCTGGGTGAACTCCGGCTGACGGTCAGCGCGCAGGTCTTCATCACGGAAGCATTTGGCGATCTGGTAGTAACGATCGACACCGGCGACCATCAGCAGCTGCTTGAACAGCTGCGGAGACTGCGGCAGTGCGAAGAAGCTGCCGGCGTAGGTGCGGCTCGGCACCAGATAGTCACGTGCGCCTTCCGGCGTGGCACGTGTCAGGATCGGGGTTTCGATATCGAGGAAGCCCAGGGCTTCGAGCTGGGTGCGCACGCTGTGAGTGATGCGCGAGCGCAGACGCAGCTTCTCGATCATGTCGGGACGACGCAGGTCGACATAACGATACTTAAGGCGAACTTCCTCACCGACCTTGTTGTGGTCGTCGAGCTGGAACGGCGGCGTCTGTGCGGTGTTGAGCACTTCGACGTCCTTGGCCAGCACTTCGATCATGCCTGTCGGCATGTTCGGATTCTGGGTGCCTTCCGGGCGCAGACGGATACGGCCCTTGATACGCAGCACGAACTCGCTGCGCGCCTTGTCGGCAGTGGCGAAGGCATCGACGGTGTCCGGATCGACGACGATCTGGGCGATGCCATCACGGTCGCGCATGTCGAGGAAGATGACGCCACCGTGGTCGCGACGGCGGTGCACCCACCCGCACAGAGTGACATCCTGATCGATCAGGGTCTCGTTCAGTTTGCCGCAATAGTGGCTGCGCATGTTGATTCCTTGTTGCTCAAATTCATGATCGACGCGCTTATGCGCATCTGTCTCAGAGGGCCTGCCGTTGGCGATGAGGGTCAAGGGTACCCGCTGGGCGCCCCTGACCCTCATCACGCTGATGCCTGACGCACTATCCCAGCTGTGTCAGGCGGTGCTGTCGCTACCACCGGCCAGATTCTTCTTGCTGCCGGACTTGAAATCCGTCTCGTACCAGCCACTGCCTGCCAGACGGAACCCGGCGGCGGAGACCAGCTTCTCGAGCTGGTCCGTCTTGCATTCCGGGCACTCCGTCAGTGGCGCAGCGCTGATCTTCTGCAACTTGTCCATCCGATGGCCACAGGCCTTGCAGTGGTATTCATAGATCGGCATGGTTTTCTTTCCTGACAATACTGGTCACGGGGCTGTCTGAGCACCGTGAACCATGACAATGTTATGCCTTGCGGCGCGTCTTGCGTTCAGCGCACCTGCGGCCCCAACATGAGAGCTTTCGCAAGCACCAGCAAGAGACGCCTACAATAAGGCCAGTTGAGCGGCTTTCAAGTCAAAGCGAAAGGGGCACATTATAGCGTGCTCGGCCCCGTGCGGGGCAACACCCAAGCACAAACCGGCCCAGACGCTACGTACTCGCCATTTCCGGGCCAGCCTTTCTGTCTTTCTATCTATCTTCCTACGCCATCATGAGGCACCTATGTCCGATCACGATCGTACTGCGCAGTCTCCCTCTCATTCTTCCACGCCCGCTTCCTCTCAGTACGAGCCCGCCTCGTCCACCAGCGCCCCGCAGGCCGTCATGCTCGATGCCGGCTCCGTCGGTGACGGGCTGGACTTCTCGCGCCTCGAGGCCCGTCTGGAAGGATTGGTCTGTCATGACGCGACCGCGCCCGAGGAAGTGGTGCCACGGCTGGGCGGTGCCTCCATCGTGCTGGTCAACAAGGTACGTATCGAGGCGCACCATATGGATGAGTTGCCGACCCTCAAGCTGATTGCGGTGATGGCGACCGGCACCAATAATATCGATATGGCGGCCGCCGAAGCACGCGGCATTAGGGTCATGAACGTCAATGCCTACGGCACTCACTCGGTGGCGCAGCACACCTGGATGCTGCTGCTGGCACTGGCAGGCCGCCTGCCGGAATACCAGACCGACATCGCCGCGGGCGAGTGGCAACGCAGCGCGACCTTCTGCCTGATGGGACGCCCCGTGATGCAGCTGTCCGGCAAGCATCTGGTCATCATCGGCAAGGGAGAGCTGGGCACTGCGGTGGGCAGGCTGGCCGAGGCGTTCGGCATGCGCGTGTCCTTTGCCGCCCGACCGGGCACAGCCCCCACTGCCGAGCGCCCCGCGCTGGAAAGCCTGCTACCCCAGGCTGACGCCATCAGTCTGCACTGCCCGCTGACCCCAGAGACGCACCATCTGATCGACGAGCAGGCGCTCGCCACCATGAAGCCCGGTGCACTGCTGGTCAATTGTGCCCGCGGGGGCATCATCGACGAGGACGGAGCGCTGGAGGCACTGGCCACCGGACAACTCGGCGGCCTGGCGGTGGATAGCCTGCCGGAGGAGCCGCCACGTGAAGGCCACTCGCTGCTCTCGGCCCTGGAAAGCCAGCACCATTCGGCGAGTGCGCCCTTGAACCTGATCGTCACGCCGCACAATGCCTGGATCAGCCAGGAGGCGCGCCAGAACATGCTCGATCTCAGTCTGGCCAATATCGAGACATTCCTGAGCGAACACGCCTGACACGGCCACAGCCTCGCGGTGACAGCCACTGACGCCGAGTGGCAGGTGTGATCGGCACGTCACGAAAAGCCCCCGAACCGGCATATACGCCGAGTCGGGGGCTTTTTATGAGTCGCCTGGCATCAGCGGATGCGGATATGCATGCCCGCCGCCTTGAGGGCATTGCCTTCAGCGTCCCACGACACCACACGACCGCGTGAGCTCAACAATACCCACCGCGTGCCGCCCTCTCTCTCGTCGCCCTCTTGCGCACCTCCCTCCTGCACACCGCCATCGTCAACAGCCATGCTCCGCTGTTGCAGGGACATATCGCCAGCCTTGCCTGTTCCGGCGTCCATGCCTGCCTCACTCATTCCCATCGCCTCGATTTGCAGAAGGTCCTCTTCCTGCGGCGCGCGCATCCGGTATTGGCACTCACAGCTTTCGCCGTAGGTAGTGATGATCTTGTGCCTGAGCGCATGCACCTGCTCGAGATCCTCCGGGTGGATCAAGCGATCGAAGTCCATTTCGCGCATCGCCAACGGCTCGTGACCCGAAGCACCAAGCATCTTCCATAGATTGGGATGGATCTGAACGATGCGTGCAGGAATGTCCATTTCCCACAGGCTATCGCCGCTGGCTACTAGAGAGTCCAGCAGACGACGCTCGCTGGACTGTAATTCCCTCTGGGTCTGGCGCAGCCGCTGGTACATCTCTTCGGCGGTGGCGTTGGCATCATCCAGCTCGCCGATGCCACTGTAACCGGCGGACTCGACATCCGCGCCCATACCGATGCGATGCAGGCGCTCACGCAGCTCGGCCAGCGGCAACGAAAGGCGACGGCTGATGTGGTGCGTACGCCAGCTCATGAGAATGAAGAAGCTGAAATAGAACAGGATCAGGCCACCGACCAACGCCATGCCCACCAGCTGGAAGTTGCGCCCGATCTCGGCGGTACGAAAGAAGACAGCGCTCTCCTCGACCATGCTCAACATGATCAAGCCATTGCCCGGCAAGCGCTCCCACGCCAACTTGTAGACTGCCCCCGCCACATTGACGCTCTCCAGGCCACGCCGCTGCTCGAGGATACGGGGCGCGAGTCTCTTGAAGACGTCATGACCTTTCAGCTCCAACTGGGCGGGCCGAATGACATCTTCTTCCTGCAGGTCATTGGCATCGGGAAGCTCCAGCGGCAGCAGCGACAACAACTGCTCACCGGCGCGCGGAACGGCAAGTGAGCGTCCCTCGGCATCGAACAGCATCGCGAATCCTTGCCAAGGCAGCTCCATCGCCAGCACCTGATTGACGATCACGTCCAGGGTCATGTCGACGCCGGCGACGCCGAGAAATTCGCCCTGCTCGGAATAGAAGGGACTGACGGCCGACGCCATCCAGCCATTGCCGGCCGGGTCTTAGTAGATATCGGTCCAGATGGTGTTTCGCGAGGGATTTGCCTCTGGCGCGGCCAGATAGAAGAAGGAGAAATCCCGACAATCGTGGTCGGCTGGCACCAGCGAGGCCAGATCGACATAGGGGAAAAGGCGGACATAGCAGTCGGCCATCGTGACGAAGGACTGCACCACGGCCGAGTGCGAAGATACGACACTGCGCATGATCGGGTCGACCGCTGTCATGCGCAGTGCCAGGGAAATGTCCTGCTCGAGGCCTGGCAAGGCGGGATAGAAGCCGCTGCCCTGATTGTCCGCCGTCTGCTGACTGGCCCAGACACCGCTTAGCAAGCTTGCGTGACGGGCAATCTCGCGAGCCGCCACCCCAGTGCTGGCGTCGCCCATGGCCAGTTCGCCTGCCTGGGCACCGAGCCCGCGTGACAGGTTCTGGACATGTTCCAGTTGCTCGCTGAGTGACTTGGCCTCCCGTAGCATCGCCAGATTGAGCTCACTGCTCGACTGGGATTGCAGGTAATTGAGGTTGGCATCACGAATCTCGTCATTGGACACGAAATACACCGCCACCAGGGCGGTCTCGACCAACAGCAACGGAATCATGGTACTGGTGAAGAGTGCTCGCCAGACCCACTTCTTGATCGTGACGGCGGGTTGCTTCGACTCCGACATGGGCGACTATCCTGAATCCAGCGAGATGACAGGAAGTATGCACTTTCTCTTGCGTTCCAAGAGGCTAATAGCTTCAACGCTTAAACATGACCTAAAGGTCAGACCTTGGTGATACGACTGGGGACAGGCGGCCAAGGCTTTGCTAGGATGCTCGCCCCCAAGGAGGCTGCATGCTTTACAACTACGGTTCTATCAATATCGATCACGTCTACCGGGTACCTCACCTGGTACGACCGGGTGAAACCCTGGCGAGTCTCTCCTACCGTCAGGTACTGGGTGGCAAGGGTGCCAACCAGTCGCTCGCGCTTGCGCGCGCCGGAGGCGACGTCACGCACTGGGGCCGCCTTGGCAACAGTGATCGCTGGGCACTTGAGCCGCTGGAAAGCGCCGGTGTCATCACCTCGCAGGTCGAGCTGAGCGCCAGCGCCAGTGGCCACGCCATCATCCAAGTGGACGACCACGCCGAGAACAGCATCATTCTGCATCCGGGTGCCAATCACGGTTTCACCGATGAGCATCTCGCGACGCTGTTCTCCGGCGTGACACAGGGAGATTGGCTGCTGCTGCAAAATGAGTGCAACGCACTGGGCAAGGTCATCGAGCTTGCACATGCCAAGGGCATGAAGATCGCCTTCAATCCGGCCCCGATGGGTGCTGATGTCCTGCGCCTGCCGCTGGAACACTGCCAGGTGCTGTTCCTCAATCGCGGTGAAGCGGCACAGCTGGTCGAGCTGGAAGAGAGCGCGCCTGTCGCCACCCTGCTCGCCGCGCTGCACACTCGTCTGCCTGATACCGAAGTGGTCATGACTCTGGGCAGTGAAGGCGTCTGCTACCAGTTGGGGGAACAGCGCATCCAGCTGCCGGCGCACCGCGTCAATGCCGTGGACACCACCGCGGCAGGCGACACCTTCATCGGCTATTACCTGGCAAGCCAGATCGAAGGCCAGAGCATCGAGGAAAGCCTGCGTCGTGCCAGCACCGCCTCTGCCCTGTGCGTGAGCCGCGAAGGCGCAGCGCCGAGCATCCCGCTGGCCAGTGATGTCGCCGCTGCCTTGGCCGAATGGCCGACACTCGACGTCCTGAGCAACTGAGTCTTCGAGCAACAAGTCTCTGAACGACTGAACTACCTGCACGGGGCACTACCACGTGGCCCGTGCCGTGCCCGTGTCACCTCATGGGCGCCCTGTTGGCGTAACGCCCTCTATTGCAGGTCACTTCTTTCACGAGGTCAGCATGAAAACACCGATTATCTTTGATACCGATCCGGGCGTGGATGATGCCCAGGCGATTGCCATCTGTCTGGCGCATCCGGACATCGAATTCCTCGGCATGACCACCACCTTCGGCAACGTTACCATCGAGACGGCCACCTCCAACGCCCTGCTGCTGGGCGAACTGGCGGGTCAGGAGATTCCGGTCGCCCAGGGCGCTGCCCAGCCGCTGGTCAAGGACAAGTTCCCGGCGCCGGCGCACATCCACGGCGCCAATGGTCTTGGCAACATGGAGATCCCGGAGCCCAAGGGCAAGGCGCTGTCCATCAGCGCACCGCAGTTCATCGTCGAGCAGGTCAATGCGCGTCCGGGCGAGATCACCCTCGTCGCCGTCGGCCCGCTGGGCAATCTGGCCACCGCACTGCAGCTGGACCCGAGCATCATCAGCAAGGTCAAGCAGGTCGTCATCATGGGCGGCTCCATCCGTGAAGGCGGCAACGTCTCACCGGTCGCCGAAGCCAACATCTTCAATGACCCGCATGCCGCCGCCAAGGTGCTGACCGCCGGCTGGCCGCTGACCATGGTCGGTCTCGATGCGACGCACCGCTGCGTGCTGTCTCCGGCCCATGTCGAGCGCATCCGCGTCGCGCAGGGCGCACTCGGCGAAGTGCTGTCCGGCAGCTATCAGTTCTACAAGGCCTTCTATCAGGAAGCGCGCGGCATCGATGGTTGCTGCCCGCACGACAGCTGTGCCCTCGCCTGGCTGATGAAGCCGGAGCTGTTCACTACCGAGCGCGGCCACCTGAATGTCGAAGTCGAAGGCCTGGCCGAAGGTCAGACGCTGTTCGCCCCTAAGGGTCGCGAATTCCTCGGCAACCAGTGGTCCCAGACGCCACTGGTCGACGTCTGCGTCAATGCCCAGGGCGACAAGGTCGTCGAGTGGATCACCGACGTGCTGACCGCCAAAGCGTCCTGATCCGGCGCCCGATGGCAGGCCCGCCTGGGCCTGCCATCGGACTTGCCACAAACCGAGACAACGCCCGTCAGCGTCATTGCTGGCGGGCGTTGTCTCGGTTTGTGCATTCGCGCTAGTTCACTTTCCCCTTTCCTTCCTCCCTTCCCTCTTCTCCTCTTTGGCGTCTCTCCTTTACCGCAACGGCCTCCCCATGTCCCCGAAGACCGAGAAGTTGCTAGATTATTGAGTTTTCTTCAGCAAGATAACGGGATAAATTTTTGAATAACCCTTACCAGACAGGAGTGGATGGCAAGCCGTTCGGCGCATGCACATAATCTGATACGCTAGCGGAATCTCACTGGGCAAGCGCCTCATACGCCGCCCCATCCTGCCTGCCACGGAGCTCATCATGCCTTCGACAACAACGTTGCCCTCTGCACCCGCTGCAACGCTTCGCACTCAGGATTCTCCCGCGATCGCCGACACCCAGTACGACTGTCTAGTCTTCATCGGTCGCTTCCAACCCATGCACCATGGCCATGTTGCCGTGATGGAAGAAGCCTTGCGCCTCGCGCGGCAGGTCATCGTGCTGGTCGGTTCTGCCTGGCAGGCACGTTCACTGCGCAACCCGTTCACCTTCTCTGAACGCACGCGCATGATCCGCAGTTGCTTTGACGATGCCGACAATGCGCGCCTGGAAATCGTGCCGTTGCTAGACGCCCTCTACAACGACGATGTCTGGGTACGTGATGTGCAGCGCAAGGTACGCGATATCGCGCGTCCGCAGGCCAACCGGATGCCGAGAATCGCACTGATCGGTGCCAATCGTCGTGACAGCAACAGCCAGTCAAGCTACTACCTGAGCCTCTTCCCGCAGTGGGAGTCAGTGGCGGTGCCACTGCGCGAGGGGATGGAGGCCAGCCGTATTCGTGAGGTCATCTTCACCGAGCGCGCCCGCGCCGAGGATTGGCTGGACAACGAGGGACTGGAGCTGCTGCCACCGCCGGTGGCTCAGCACCTGCATGGCTTCCTGGATGAGACTGCGTGGCAAGGGCTGGTCGAGGAACGTCGCCTGCTGGAGCAATATCGCGCCGCCTGGAGCGATGCGCCCTACCCGCCACTGTTCATTACGGTCAACGCCGTGGTGGTGCAGTCTGGTCATGTGCTGCTCACCACACGTCGCGCGGCACCCGGCAAGGGGCTTTACGCCCTGCCTGGCGGCTTCGTGCAACCCCAGGAGCGCCTGCTGGATGCCTGCCTGCGTGAGCTCAAGGAGCGTGTGCGCCTCAAGGTGCCGGAACCTGTGCTACGTGGCTCTCTGCGCGGACAGCGTCTGTTTGACGCGCCGCATCGCAGCTGGCGCGGACGCACCCTGGCAGAGGCCTTCTACTTCGCCCTGCGACCGGAGCAGCAGCTCCCTAAACTCAGAAGCGGCGGCGGCGAGAACGAGGAGCAGGCACGCTGGGTCGCGCTGGCGGATCTGGAGCCTGACACCCTCTTCGAGGACCACTTCTTCATCATTCAGAATTTCCTCGGCCTGCATGCAGGCCAAAGCAGTTTCTGACTTCCCGGAACGGCCTATGCAGGTGCGCACACTTCCCTGCATTAGCACAACGAAAACGGCAGCCCCGCGGGGCTGCCGTTTTCGTCAGAAGACACCTGGCTTTTCTTTTGTCTTCGCCTTTGTCTTTGTCTTCGCCTGCAACTCTCGGGCTTAGGCTTCGAGGAAATCTCGCGGCAGATTCATCAGCTGCTTCCACAGCTTGTCGATGCCGGGCTTGTGGACAAGGGAGCAACGATAGAGACGAATCTCCAGCGGGATATCCCACGCCTCGTTGCCTGCGCGCACCAGCTTGCCGCTTTCCAGCTCATCGCGAATGCAGAAATCCGGAATCCACGCCATGCCGACGCCCTGCAAGGCCATGCCTTTGAGGCCCTCGGCCATCGCCATCTCGTAGACGGTGCGCAGGCGCAGGCGCAGCGGATCATTCTTCAAAAGCATCTTCACGCTGCGACCCAGAAATGCCCCCTGGGTATAGGACAGCAGGGGAATCGCATCCTGGCTGGTCTCGCTCTGCCCGGTCAGCGGGAAGCGTGGCTCGCCATTCTCCAGCGGCACGCACACCGGCAGCATGTTGACCTTGGCGACCGAGAAGGACGGGAAGGCCTCGGCGTCCAGCTGCATGCTGGCGTAAGGGTCGTAATAGGCGAGCATCAAGTCGCAGTTGCCTTCGCGCAGCGAGTGAATGGCGTCGCCGACATTCATCGCGGACAGGCGTGTCGGCAACTCCCCCAGGCCCTGCTGGAGACGCGAGATCCACTTGGGGAAGAAGGCCAGCGCCAGCGAATGCGCGGCCGCGATATCCAGGGTCTCGTTGGCCATGCCCAGCCCGCGCAGGTGGGCGAGACACTCTGACAGCTGCTCTGTCAGGTTGCGCGCGGTGACCAGGAACAACTGGCCCTCTGGCGTCAGACTGACCGGGGTCGTCGAGCGGTCGACCAGCGTAGTGCCCACGGCCTGTTCAAGCGCACGGATGCGGCGGCTGAACGCAGGCTGGGTAACGTGTCGCAGGCGAGCCGAGGTGGAGAAGCTGCGGGTATTGGACAGCGCAACGAAATCTTCCAACCACTTAGTTTCCAGGTTCACCCGAACTCCCAAAAATGTCGAACATGCCCAAGCGAGGCTTGCCTGGCCGGTCATGCAGGGTCTTGTCATGGAGAATGGTGCGTCGCGGCGCACCACCACCTTCGTCTTATGCGTTTGACGTATACGGCAGCGTTGAATGGCATTGGCCGCCGAGGGGCTGCGCTGGTTACCCTTGTCCACCTAGCCGCCATTCAAGCGCCACAGTGTACTTCAGCCAGGAGTTCCGCCCAAGTGAACCATCTCTCGGAAACCCCCATCGCCGCCAATGCCACCCCGGCAACTTCCACGCCGGCCGACTTGAGCCATGCCGAGCGTGAGGCACTGGCCAACGGCTTCCGACTTGAAAAGGATCTCCTCGGGCGCGAGCCGGTGCCGGCTGATGCCTACTACGGTGTGCAGACCCAGCGCGCGCTGAACAACTTCCATCTCTCCGGCGTGCCGTTGTCGCACTTCCCACGTCTCGTCGAAGGGCTCGCGCTGGTCAAGGCCGCCGCCGCCGAAGCCAACCATGCGCTGGGCTATCTCGAGACGCGCGAGCACGATGCCATCCAGCACGCCTGTGCGCGTCTGATGAATGGCGATCATCATGATCAGTTCGTGGTCGACATGATTCAGGGTGGCGCCGGCACCTCGACCAACATGAATGCCAACGAAGTGATCGCCAATCTGGGCCTGGAATTCCTCGGCTACGAGAAAGGCGATTACCAGCAGCTGCACCCCAACAATCACATCAACATGGCTCAGTCCACCAACGACGCCTACCCGACCGCCATCCGTGTCGGCCTGCTGCGCAGCCACTCGGTGCTGGTGGACGCGCTGAGCGAACTGGCCAATGCCTTCGCCAGCAAGGCGCTGGAATTCGATGACGTGGTCAAGATGGGTCGCACCCAGCTGCAGGACGCGGTCCCGATGACGCTGGGCCAGGAATTCCGCGCCTTCGCCAACACTCTGCGTGAAGACGTCGATCGCATCGCCAACCTCAATGAGTTGCTCAAGGAGGTCAATCTGGGCGGAACCGCGATCGGTACCGGCATCAATGCCGACCCGCGCTACAGCGCACTGGCGATCGAGGCTCTGGCGCGTCGTTCCGGCATCGACTTCCGTCCGGCGTCGGACCTGGTCGAGGCGACCAGCGACATGGGCGCCTTCGTGCTGTTCCACGGCATGCTCAAGCGCCTGGCGGTCAAGCTGTCCAAGATCTGCAACGACCTGCGCCTGCTGTCCTCAGGCCCGCGCACCGGCTTCAACGAGATCAACCTGCCGCCTCAGCAGCCGGGCAGCTCGATCATGCCGGGCAAGGTCAACCCGGTGATTCCGGAAGCCGTCAATCAGGTCGCCTTCGATGTCATCGGCAACGACACCGCGCTGACCATGGCGGCGGAAGCCGGCCAACTGCAGCTCAACGTGATGGAACCGCTGATCGCCTACAAGCTGCTCGACTCCATCCGCCAGCTGAGCCGCGCCATGACCATGCTCAAGAATCGCTGCGTAATCGGCATCACCGCCAATCGTGATCGCTGCGCCGAGCTGGTCAACAATTCCATCGGCCTGATCACTGCGCTCAACCCGTATATCGGCTATGACAATGCCACCCGCATCGCCAAGGAAGCCCTGGTCAGCGGTCGCAGCGTGCTGGAACTGGTACGTGAGGAAGGCCTGCTGGATGAAGTACGTCTGGAGTCACTGCTGTCCCCGCAGGCCATGACGCGCCCGCGTCAGATGAAGGACTGACCCTTCAGCGAGAGTCTGCTCTCTTGCCGCATCAACCTGTTGTCACATGCGACAGCGCCGCACCAGAAAGCCTCTGGTGCGGCGCTGTCGTATCAAGGCCATAAATCAGACGACTTTACTGGCTTCGGGCATCACGCTTACTGCTGTGCGCTGGACTGCGAGATTACATCATCACGATGCGCGGCAAAGTATTTGCGTGCACGCTCAGCTTCTTCCACGGTGGGTGTATAGGTCGTCCATTCTCCGCCCTTTTCATCACGATAACGCACAACACCTTCGTCATGGTCAATTTCATAGTAAGGGTGGACTTCACGCAGATTGAAGAATGCGGCGGGGGCAAAGAACAGGATATCAAGCGCCAGATAACCGCCATTGAACTTCAGCGGCAGAATGCCATACATCGGCATCTTGTTGTCATCCATTACTTCAAACTCGTAATTGCCGAAGCTGGTGGTGGGTAGCGTTTCTTGAACGGTAGACTGACCTCTGGAGACATCTTTCAAGTTGATTCGCGCCGTCTCTGACGGGCTGCTGATCGTCGTATGCGCGCTACATCCTGCCAGCAGCGCCAAAATAGCCAGACCACCTGAAGCTTGACGCAATTTCCGAGCGAGAGATCGAGACATGAGTACGTTCCCTGTAGGTTATCGATTTTATCGATCTGATTATTGAGTTCAGCAAGATCAGCAATGATCACGCGATGTGACACTAACACGAATCACGATAATCAAGGTTATATAAATCGGCATCACTATGCGACTGCCTTCCGAGGCAAACTCCTTTTCACACCGCGCGCGGGTCTCGAGGATAGAAGCGTTCGGGTTGCGCCTCGATATGATCGAAATGCTTGGTGTTCTTGTAGGGCATCTTCATGAAGCCGGAAATTCCCAACCCGGAGATCAGTGGCACGGCATCGAGAATGTCCGCCAGCAGACGCGCGAATTCGTGCTCGCGCGAGGGATCCAGCAGCCGGTAGTAACTGTGAATTTTGAGGTGGTGTGGCAGGGCTTCGAAAATCAGCATGCCGGTGTGATGGATGGCATTGAGTGACTCCAGTGCCTTCAATATCTTCTCGGGCAGCACCAGCAGTTCCTCAGGGTCCGGGCCGTCCTCGAAGTAGGAGTGCACGCGCGAGTCATCCTCAAGCTCCGGCACCGCACTGACCTCATAGCTCAAGCGAGGTCTAGCCTCCCCGTCTGCCGTCGGCGCGAAGACGAAGGCGGCCTCCGGGTCTTCCCGCTCCAGGTGCAGGGTATCGCGAGCATTGAACAGACACGCCTTGAACACGCCCTGGCGATAGATGGCACGTGCCAGAGCGACCATGTTGTTGATCGCGACGACGAAAGCGGCCTTCAAGGCAGGGTCATGCAGATGCAGCGCAGTATCCACGAAGATGCCCTGTGGCTCCCAGCGAATCGCCAGACCGCCGACGATCGGGTATTTGCCCAGACGACTGACCGCGGCCAGGAAGGCTTTTTCGGTGCCGCCCATGCCTTGCATGAAGTTCTTGTAGTAACGATCCAGCTGGACATCATTGACGGCGTCCAGCGCGTTGCCAGCATGTTCGCCGGTCTCGTCTGCCTCGAAGGCCTCACGCAGGAAGGATTTCCGCGAGGTATACACGACCGTGTCGATCTCGCGCGTTGCTGGCCTCACCCAGACCGGCAGCAGAGACTGTGGCGGCTCGAGAGGCAATTCCGGCATCACCAGCCGTGCGATCCTGCCCATCTCGCGCAGGAAGTAGTCGCCGGCCTGCATGCGCAGCTGCGGGTCATCCGCCAGCATGCCATCGAGCAGACGCGCGAATTCCCGGGGCAACCCCAATGACACCGCCGGGATGGCGCGCACGCCAAAGCGACACGACTGGCCAGACGCCAGCGCATAGAGTGTGGCGGCCACGCCCTGCTCATCGAAGCGCGGCGAGGACAGCGCACCATTGAGCTGCTCCTCACCGATGAAATAGACATCGCCCAGACGCGCATTGGTCTGTTGCAGGTTATCCGACATCAGCTGCATCACGTTGGTGGTGATGAACTGCTGATGCTCATCGAGCTGAGCGAATACCGAACTGCCCCAGTCGATCAATGCCACCTGTTCCCGCTCGACATCGAAGACCAGATTCGACGGCTTGATGTCGCCATGCACGACCGGTGGCGTGCCCGCTCCCGTCGATGCCCCACGCAGCGACTTGAGAATGTCGGCCAGCTGACTGGCGATCTTGACCACCAGACGCGGCGACATGCGCCCGTGACGCAGCGAATATTCCTCGAGATTGATACCCGGCGCGCGCTGCATGACCAGAATCGACTGCCGCCGTACCCGCTGATAGCTGACCAGACGCGGAATCAGCGGGTGAGCGACCTGGTCGAGCATATAGGCCTCTTCCTCCAGGCGGTCCTGCAGTGCCTGGGGCAAAGTCACCCGCGTGAACTTGAAGACGTGCTCATCACGCGTGCGCCGGTCTTCGCCCAGGCGCCAGCCCGCGAACACGAAACCGTAGGCGCCCTTGCCGACCAGATGGATATCCCGGTAGCCCAGCCCCTCGAGCTGGGCGATGCACAGCGCCACCCAGTCCTTGAGCTTCTTGGCATCATGATGCGAGAGCAGATAGATCGACTGCTCTTCCGGGATATAGAACTGTTGCAGGCGCTCGTGGGCGCGCGCATCACTCATGCAGGATGCTCTCTAGCCGGACCCTGGATCAGACAGCGCCTCATGACAGCGACAGCAGCATTTCGTCAGGGTGCTCGAGATAGTGCTTCCACAGATTGCTGAAGCGCGCGATGGTACCGCCATCGATGATGCGATGATCCCCCGCCCAGGTGATGGTCATGATGTCACGCGCACAGACATTGCCCTCGCCATCGAAGCGCGGCAGACGCTGAGTGCGCCCCAGCGCGACGATGGCGACCTCCGGCTGGTTGATGATCGGCGCGGCATAGGTGCCACCCAGAGCCCCGATATTGGAGATCGACAGGGTGCCGCCCTTGAGGTCCGCCTGGGCAACGCGCCCGCTGCGTGCAGCCTCGGTCAGCCGCCCGACCTCACGCGCGATCTCGAGAATGCTCAGACGCTCGACGCCCTTCACGTTCGGCACCATCAGCCCGCTGGCACTGTCCACCGCCATGCCGATGTTGCAGGCGCCCTGATAGAGAATCTCGCTCTCATCCTCACTGAGGCGCGCATTGAGAATCGGCTCCTCGATGACCGCCAGCGCCATGGCCTTCATGATGAACGGCATCAGGGTCAGGCGAATGCCCTGCTGCTCGGCGCGTACCTTGAGGCGGGCCCGCAACGCCAGCAGATCAGTGATATCGAGCTCATCGCCATAATGGAAATGCGGGATCTGGGTGCTGGCCTGCACCATGCGCCGAGCCATCACCGCCGCGACGCCCTTGAGCGGTACCGCTTTCGACTCAAGGCGTGACGATCGCACCTCGTCACTGGCCACGTCACTGGCCACAGCACACGCTTCGGCAGCTGCCTTGTCGGTCTCGGCGGCCGCGCCGACCTTGTGAGAGTCATCAGGTGTCACGTCAGTCTCGTGAGCCTCGGATTGCTTGAGATATGCCAGCACATCTTCCTTCAGCACCCGGCCGTTACGCCCCGAGCCTGCGATGGCCTGGATATCGAGCTGATGCTCGCGCAATAAGCGGCGCACGGCAGGGGTCGCGGGTATGCGAGGCCGGCTCTCCTGGTGACACCCGTCTTGCCCACTCTTTTTGTCGCTCTTGTCGTCGCCCTCCTGGCGGTGCTCCGCCAGACGCTCTGGCTGAACCTGCTTGTGTTCAGGCGCGGTGACGTCGCTCTCAGTGCTCTCAGCCTCTGCCTCCTCATCAGGCACATAGGCATACAGCGGCGTATGCACTCGGGCATTTTCGCCCTGGGCGTAATGGAAGCGCACGATACGCCCGGGCTCCGAGGCGGTGATCTCGACCAGCGCCTTGTCGGTCATAACATCCACGATCGTCTGGTCTTCTTCCACCGTGTCGCCTTCCGCGACGTGCCAGGTGACCACCTCACATTCGACGATGCCTTCGCCGATATCCGGCAGGATGAAATCACGCGAGCGCCGCTCAAGGGCCGCGGCTGTCGGCGTGGCGGCTGCACCATTGGCAGCTGCCGCCGCGGGTGCTGACGTTGTGACATCCGACTGACTGCTGGCCGACTGGCTGGCGGCTGACTGAGTCTGTGCCGTCGAGCGAGCAGGCGCTGCAACCGTCATGACATCACCGGCGTGGTCATCCTCACGCTCGCCGTGTCCGGTCTTGTCACTATCACTGTCACTGCCATCATCCACCGCAAACAGCGGCGCATGGACACGGGCAATCTCACCTTCCTGACAGTAAAGCTTGACCACGGTACCGGCATGGGGCGCGGGGATTTCCACCAACGCCTTGTCTGTCATGACCTCGGCCACCGGCTGATCTTCCTCGATCACGTCGCCTTCCTTGATCAACCACTTGACCAGCTCGCACTCGACGATGCCTTCGCCGATATCGGGCAGGATGAAATCATTCATGGCGCGCATCACTCCCTGTCATCAGTAATTCAAGCTTTGCTTGATGGCCTCGTAGATCTTGAGCTCGTCCGGCAGATGCTCCTTCTCGAGCACCAGCGGGAACGGCGTATCAAGGCCAGTGACGCGTCGGATCGGCGCCTCGAGATACAAAAAGCAACGCTCCTGCACGGTGGCGGCAATCTCGCTGGCGAAGCCTCCCGTCAGCGGCGCTTCATGACTGACCACCAGACGCCCCGTCTTGTGCACCGAGTCACACACCGTCTCGATGTCCCAGGGAAGAATGCTGCGCAGGTCGATGATCTCGCAGTCGATGCCATCCTGCTCGGCGAGCGCGGCGGCCTTCTCGATGACCTCCATCTGAGCGCCCCAGCCGAGCAACGTGATATCGCGGCCTTCACGAATGACGTCGGCCACGCCCAGTGGCAGTTCGTAATCGGCTTCTGGCACCTCGCCCACCGAGGCGCGATAGAGCCGCTTGGGCTCCATGAACAGTACCGGATTGGGGTCGCGAATCGCCGCCAGCAGAAGCCCCTTGGCCTGGTGGGGATTGCGTGGCATTACGATCTTGAGGCCCGGGGTATGCGCGAAATAGGCCTCGGGCGACTGGGAGTGATAGAGCCCGCCTGCGATGCCGCCACCATAGGGCGTGCGAATCGTCAGGCCGCCGACATCGAACAGATCACCGGAGCGATAGCGGAACTTGGCCGCCTCGTTCACGATCTGATCAAAGGCGGGGAAGATGTAGTCGGCGAACTGGATCTCGGCCACCGGCGTCGAGCCCTGCGCCGCCAGCCCGTTGGCGAATCCGATGATGCCCTGCTCGGTGAGTGGCGTATTGAAGCAGCGCTCTCGACCGTATTTATCCTGCAGGTGGCTGGTAGCCCGGAAGACACCACCGAATACCCCGACGTCCTCCCCGAACAGCACCACACGGGGATTGGCGGCCATGGCGATATCCAACGCATTGTTGATCGCCTGCAGCATGTTCATCTGTTTCTTGCCCGAGCCCGAGGCTGCTGCATCCTTGCTGCCAGGCGCGACAGACGCTTCTTTCGCCGCTGAACCCACCGCAGCTAAGTCGCTTGTCGCTGAGTCTGTCACTGGTGTTTTCTCCAACGGCTGCTCACTCATCTGCTCGCTCATGATGTCTGGTCTCCATCCACAGGCTGATGGCTCACTACCGGCTGATGGTTCTCAACAGGCTGATGGCTCTGCATGCGCTGCTGACGTGCCTGATACGCCTTGCGACTGTCTTCCAGCTCCTGCGCAGTGAACCCCATGCTGGCGGCGCCCTTGGGATAGGCATGCGGATACTTGCGAATATGCTGTTTCACGTCTTCGAGCTGCTGCGTGAGCAACGGCGTCGGCGTGTCGTAGACATCGCTGATCAGCGTGTCCAGCGCCGGTGGCGCCAGTTTCTCGGCACGCTTCATGGACTCAAGCACTTCGCGGCGCAGTTGATCGCCAGTGGCCTTTTCCTCCTCCTCGCTCCACCAGCCTTGCGCCTCCAGCCAGTTGCGCATGCGCAGGATGGGGTCCTTGTCGCGCCAGATGGCCTCCTCCTTCTTGCTGCGATACCCGGAGGGATCATCCGAAGAAGAGTGCGCCGCCAGACGGTAGGTCATCGCCTCGATCAATACCGGCTGATTGGTCTCGACCGCGATCTTGCGCGCCGCCAGGGTGGCTTCGTAGACGGCGATCACGTCATTGCCATCCACCCGGATGCTCTGCATGTGATAGCCGAAGGCACGGGGCGCGATGCCATCGGCAGCGAATTGCTCGCACGACGGGGTGGAAATGGCATAGCCATTGTTGCGACACAGGAAAATACACGGCACCCGATGCACGGAGGCCATGTTGAGAGCGGCATGGAAATCGCCCTCGGAGGCGGCCCCTTCACCGAAGATGGTGATGGTGCACTGCCCCTTGCCCGCCAGTTTCTGGCCGTAGGCATAGCCGGTCGCCTGGGGAATCTGGGTCGCCAGCGGCGAGGAGATGGTCATGTAGTGCAGGTCACGCGACCCATAGTGGATCGGCATCTGACGGCCCTTGCCGTAGTCGCGCTCGTTGCCGAACATCTGGTTCATGAATTCGTCGCAGCTGAAGCCGCGCCAGGCAAGCGCGCCCTGCTCACGGTATTGCGCCATGATCATGTCATCGTCTTGGAGCGCAGCCGCACTGCCGATCACCGTGGCTTCCTCACCGGTGCATTGCATGTAGAAGCTCAAGCGCCCCTGGCGCTGGGCGGCCAGCATGCGCTCATCCAGCACCCGGGTGAACAGCATCGTCCGGTAGATCTTGAGCGCCGTGTCGCGGTCGATAGGTGAACTGTCCTGCGACTGGCCTCCCCGGGTATCGTCACTCTGCCCCTGTGGCGCATCGACGGGATAAAGGGTGCCGTCCTGACGCAGGCGCTTGAAGATCGGGATGCAGAGTTCATCGCCGGTCATGAAGGCCAGGTGATGCAGTACCGTCGGCCCCTGCGGGGCGATCTGGTCTGCCGTCGGCATGGCGGTCAGGTCATTGAGCTCTGGCTGTGAGCCATCGGGCGGCGCGGTCCCCGGGGATACGGGTCCGCGTGTTGTTGTATCGGACATGCTCAGCGTCCTCTCTTACCGATCAGGCGTTTGAGGGATTACCCAGCCCTCGTGAGGCCGGGCAGGCAATGGCGTACCTTCATGAATGTCGAACCGGAAGCTGTCGAACCGGAAGCTGTCGAACCGGAAGCTGTCGATTCGACGATGACAACAGTGCCTACCATCAGACTAGTGGAAAGTCGCTCTGGCGGCCTAACAGTTAACGTTAACGTCAAGGTAACGCAAAGACAGACGATATGCCTGCCTGACAACTACTTCTTTGGTGGAACCTTTTGCGGCATGGGCTCATGCGCGTTCGGCATGGAAAGCTGAATTCGCGTGTAAGAACGCTTTTTTGCGACTAAAGGTGCAGAGGGTGAGTGAAGGCTGACTGTTAACCTTCCCGCACCAAAAAAGTGCTTAATGCAGTGCGCAATCGTGACAAGGCATCGAGACGACAGACTCGGGCGCGCCCTGAGCATCATCAGCGATGATCATCGCTAGACACCTAAGGACAGTTCCATGAGTGATTCCTCCCGCCCTAACCTGTGGCGCCGTTTGCCGTTGTGGCAGAAGATCCTGGGCGGCCTCGCCCTGGGGGTACTCGCTGGTGCCCTGATGGGAGAAAGCGCCAGCATGTTCAAGCCGCTGGGCGATATCTTCATCAATGCGATCAAGATGCTGATCGTGCCGCTGGTCTTCAGCACCCTGGTGGTCGGTATCACCTCGATGCGTGACCCGCAGAAGATGGGCCGCATCGGCGGCAAGACCATCGCCCTCTACCTGCTGACGACCGCCTTCGCGATCGCCATCGGCATGCTGGCCTCCAGCATCTTCCAGCCAGGTGCCGGCTTCGAGTTCAACTTCGACAAGGCGATGGAAACCAAGGACGCACCTTCGCTGGTGCAGATTCTGGTCGACCTGGTGCCGAGCAACCCGATCGATGCGCTGGCCAATGGCAACATCATGCAGATCATCGTCTTCGCCATCGGGATCGGCATCTCGCTGATCATGATCGGCGACAAGGGCGAGCCGGTCGTGCGCGTCTTCGATAGCTTCGCCGAAGTCATGTACAAGCTGACCGAATTCGTGATGGCCTTCGCGCCGTTCGGTGTCTTCGGCCTGATGGCGCATGTCTCCGGCAACTACGGCCTCGATGTGCTGCTGCCGCTGGCCAAGGTGATCGGCGTGGCCTATCTGGCCAGCATCGTGCACGTGCTGGTGGTCTACTCCGGCCTGCTGGCGACACTGGGCAAGCTGAATCCGGTGCGCTATCTGCGCGGTATCGTCGATGCGCTGGTCGTGGCCTTCTCCTCGGCCTCCAGCTCCGGCACCCTGCCGATCTCCATCCGCTGCGCCCAGAAGAACCTCGGCGTCTCGGAAGGTGTCTCTGGCTTCGTGCTGCCGGTCGGCGCGACCATCAACATGGATGGCACCGCCATCTACCAGGGCGTGGTGGCACTGTACATCGCCCAGATGACCGGCATCGAGCTGTCGATGATGGACTACGGCATGATCGTGCTGACCGGTACCCTGGCCTCCATCGGCACCGCCGGTGTGCCGGGCGCCGGCCTGATCATGCTCTCCATCGTGCTGAGCCAGGTAGGCCTGCCGCTGGAAGCCATCGCGGTGATCGCCGGTATCGACCGTATCCTCGACATGGCGCGTACCACCGTGAATGTCGCGGGCGACCTGATGGTCACCACCCTGGTCGGCAAGTCCGAGAACGAGCTGGACCTCGAGGTCTACAACGCGACCCAGCCCAAGAAGGACGCCTGACGCCAGGCGCAGGCCTTCTCGCCAGCGCCTTGCCTTGAAACACGAACGCCCCGCTCAATGAGCGGGGCGTTCGTGTTTCAAGGGCTGTGTTTAGGCTCCATGTTTCAGGCTATCACGCAGGGGAGAAAACAAGGGCAAGGTCAGGCAGATTCCGGCGGCGAGTCGCGCAGCTCCCGTCTGAGCACCTTGCCGACGTTGGTCTTGGGCAGCTCGTCGATGAAGACCACCTGACGCGGCACCTTGTAGCTGGCCAGTTCCTTGCGCGACCAGTCTCGCAGCGCATCCGCCTCGAGCTCTGCGCCATCCTTGAGCACGACATACAGCTTGATCGCCTCACCACTGCGCTCATCCACCACCGAGACGGCGGCCGCCTCGAGCACGTCCGGGTGACGCACGATGACGTCCTCGACCTCATTGGGATACACGTTGAAGCCGGAGACGATGATCATGTCCTTCTTGCGATCGACGATGCGCATATAGCCATCGTCCTGGAAGACCGCGATATCACCGGTGCGCAGGAAGCCATCGGCAGTGAAGCTATCCTTGGTCGCCTGCTCACGCTGCCAGTAGCCCTTCATCACCTGCGGCCCCTTCACGCACAGCTCGCCCGGCTCCCCCATCGCGACCAGCGCGCCTTCATCGTCATACAGACGCACCTCGGTGGAGGGCATCGGCCGACCGATGGTGCCGAGCTGAATGGCATCCAGCGGGTTGAACGACACGATCGGCGAGGTCTCGGTCATACCGTAGCCCTCGGAGATATCGCTGCCGGTGACCCGCTTCCACTCTTCTGCCGCCTTGCGCGTCAGCGCCACGCCCCCTGAGGTCGTGATCTTGAGCTTCGAGAAGTCCAGTGCCTGGAAGCCGGGGTTGTTGCACAGCGCCACGAACAGCGTATTGAGGCCGACGAACATCGTGAAGTCATGCTTTTGCAGCGTCTTGACGAAGCCCGGGATATCGCGCGGATTGGGAATCAACAGGGTGTGATTGCCCTCACTGAGCATGCAGGCCAGATGAATGGTGAAGGCGTAGATGTGATAGAGCGGCAACGGCGCCACCAACGTCTCGTGGCCGGGGTTCAAACCCTGCGTCAGGGCCATCTTGCCTTGCAGCATGTTGGCGAGCAGGTTGCGGTGAGTCAGCATCGCGCCCTTGGCGACCCCGGTGGTGCCGCCGGTGTACTGCAGCACAGCGACATCATCGAGTGCCAGTGTCGGCCGCTCCCAGCGCTCGGCCTTACCCTGCGAGATGGCCGTGCGCAGCGGGATGGCGTCGGGCAAGTGATAGCTCGGCACCAGTTTCTTGACGTGCTTGACCACGGTGTTGATCAACAGCCGCTTGAAGGCCGGGTGCATGTCGCCCAACTCACAGACCAGCACGTACTCGAGGCCAGTGCGCTCCCGCACGCGTTCGACCTTGTCCGCCATGTTGGCCAGCACCACCAACGCCCGTGCGCCGGAATCATTGAACTGATGCTCCATCTCACGCTCGGTATACAGCGGATTGGTATTCACCAGCACCAGGCCTGCACGCAGCACGGCGAAGGCCACCACCGGAAACATCAGCGTATTGGGCAGCTGGATGGCGACCCGATCGCCCGGCTTGAGGTCGGTCTCATGCTGGAACCAGTCCGCCAGCTGACGACTGGTGGCATCCAGCTCCGCAAAGGTCATGGTGCGATCCATGCAGGTAAAGGCAGGACGCTCGCCATGCGCTGTGCAAGCCTTCTCCAGCATGTCCATCAGGGAGTCGTAGCCGCTGAAATCCACCTCCTGAGAAGACCGCAGGCACGACATGCCGCTCATGTCGCCAGTCGTTGGCTGTGCTCTCGAAGCGTCGGGCGAGGCACCTGCCATGTGGGAAGGTTCTGTAGTGGACTCGGCAGTGGAATCGCTAGTGGACTTGCCTGACTCATCGGGTCGAGCCGCTAGGGGATCATGCATGGCGTTGCTCCTTGATCAGTACGTGGGGCGTACGGTGTCACTGCCCCCGCTACCTTGTTGTTGTAGACGTCGTTGCAAGACGTCGTCGTGAGACCAGGTCGAAAGACATCGTGGTGAGATGCGTGGTGAGGCGCTGTCGGGACTCCATCGGGTGGGTATCAGCCTGTGGGCCCTTCACTGTCGACAGCATAGCCGCAAACCGATGCTGCGCGCCGTTGGCGGAATCGATGGACCTGTCAGCATTGGAACATACGTACGTTTGATATTGCCTTGCGACCTTGGTGACATGCGCGTGCCTGCTCTGGAGCAAGGAAACAGCCCTGAGTCCAAGTAGGGAAGCAGCCCTGAGTCCAAGTAGGGAAGCAGCCCTGAGCCCAAGGAGGTAAACAGCCCTGTCCGGAAAGCGAGAAACAACGAGGCCCCTGCCCGGGGGCAGAGGCCTCATGTCTTGCACACCGAACGCATACGCGCCGGAGTTACACATCAGACGCATACGTCTGGCAAACGGCTGCTCAGGAGAGGTCGCGGACCTCGTTCTCGATCATCTTGCGGATATGCTCCTCATTCTCGATCATCGTTTCGCCGTCCTCGCGCAGCGATTTCAACAGCCCGATCATCATGGCGATCAGCACGAAGGTGAACGGCAAGGCGCCGGCGATCGAGGCCGCCTGCAGGGACTTGAGCGCCTGATCGCCCCCCAGCAACAGCAGGATCAAGGTCACGGCGCCCAGCATCATGCCCCAGATGATGCGTTGCTGAACCGGGGGGCGACGACCGAAGGCCAGCAGGCGTCCCAGCACCAGGGTGCCGGAATCCGCAGACGTGACGAAGAAGATGATTACCACGACCAGCGCGGCCACCTTGGCCACGGTCGCGGCAATGCCGGGCGTGAGCACCTCGAACGAGTGGTAGAGGGTGCCGGCGTAGTCCCAGTTGGTGACCGCAGCCGTGTAGATGCCCATGTCGGCCCCGTACAGAGACTGATAGATCCCCGCCGAGCCGATGACGCCGAACCAGACCAGCGCCACGATGGAGGGGATGACCATCACCCCGAGAATGAATTCACGGATGGTCCGGCCGCGCGAGATGCGGGCAATGAACATGCCGACGAAACCGGCCCAGGCGATCCACCAGCCCCAGTAGAAGATGGTCCAGCCGCCCTGCCACACTTGCTCGTCCGGCGTGCGCGCCGTCCACAGTGTCATCGAGACGCCATCGGTGAGGTAATCCCCGAGCGCGGTGATGGAGCTCGCGATCAGATAGTTGGCGTCGCTCATCAGCAGGAAGTAGGCAAGAATGCCGAGGCATACCCAGGTATTGAAGGTGGAAAGCAGCTTGATGCCACGCGCCACGCCGCTGGTCGCCGACAGCGTAGCGATCGCGCTGATCAATACGATGGAGACCACGGTCACCATGCGCGACTTCTCTTCGATGAGGCCCAGTGACATAAGGCCGGAGCCGATCTGCTCGACGCCCAGACCGAGCGTGGTGGCGATGCCGAAAATGGTACCGAACACGGTCAGGATATCGACGGTATGCCCGATGGGCCCGTAGATCCGGTTGCCGATCAGCGGATAGAGGGCCGAGCGCATCGAGAGCGGCAGGCCCTTGCGGAAGGCGAAATAAGCCAGTGACAGCCCGACGATGGCATACATGGCCCAGGCGATCGTGCCCCAGTGGAAGACGGTGAGCTTGATGCCACCGGCGGCCGCTTCCGCTACGCGGCTGTCAGGCACCGGGAAGCCTTCGTCCCCCGGCATGAGACCACTCGCCAGCGCTGCCTGCTTGGCCTCGAAAAAGGCGGCAACGGCCGCCTTGACGTCAGCACTCAGAAACGGATTGCCGCCGCTCCAGTCACTCGCGAAATGGATCATGGGCTCGGACATCGAGAAGAACAGCATGCCCGCGCCGGTCCCGCAGCCGAACAGCATCGAGAACCAGGCAAAATTGCTGAACTCGGGACGCTCATCGTCACGCCCCAGCCGAATCTTGCCGACACGCGAACACATCACGTAAAGACAGACCACGAAGGTCGAGAACATCACCAGCACGTAGTACCAGCCCAGGGTGCTCTCTATCCAGGCCTTGATGCCCAGAAACTGATCGCTGGCCGTCTTGCCCAACAGAATCGCATAGAGAATGAAGAACACGGTCATGGTGATCGCGGTGATACCGAGCGTCGAGTTGAGTCCCTTCAGGACACCTCGCTGCTCGATGAGTGCATCCAGTTCCTTTCCTTTCAACATGTTTCTACCTCGTGACGGGTTTTTATTATCATTTTTCATGATGCCGCTATCGTCGTTCGTGACATTAGTACCGTCGTTCATGACAGCGGTATCGTTGTTCATGACTGCGGATGCCGGGGCTCAAGGAACCTCAGTCGTCATGGGGACATTGCGGGCAGATCGCGTTCACCTTCGGTCAGTCATGGGCGGGAACCTTGGCAGACGACAACACCACGGCATGTCATCTGACCCCAGCCGGTATGCGACTTTATGGGGAGAGTCCATGCTATAGCCCCCCGCTTGCGAGACCAATAAGATCTCGACGCCGCCTGGATAAGCAGCGCTAATGCCTGAGCCCAAAAAATAGGCCTCACATTGCAGCGTCTTTCGACAGACGTCCTATCCAGGCCGGTTCCTTCAGGGAATCTCATCCAGACAGACAAAAGCCCCCGGCGGATCTCTCCACAAGGGGCTTTTGCGTCATGGCGACGCGTGAAGCGTCACTGACTGCCCGCTCGGATCATTGACCGACGGACTGGCTCAGACGCAGCTGGTGCAGGTAGTGCATATGACGCTCGTACTGCTCGAGCAGATCATTGATGACCTGGTCCTTGCTGTAGCCCATCAGGTCATAGGACTGACCACCTTCCTTGAGGAAGACTTCGGCACGACAGTAATCCTCTTCATCCCCCTCGTCTTCCTGATCCAGATTGAGGTCCGGACGCAGGTGAGAGCGAATGCGCACGCCGTAGATGAAGTCATCTTCCTCACCGTGGCGTGCATTGAAGTAGACGCGATCACGGCTGATGGTGACGTCGACTTCCAGTCCCTGGCTGCGCAGCTCTTCGGCCAGCTCCTGCATGCCTTCCGCGACTGTGCCGCGCAGGAAGCCACGTACCATGGCGCGCGTCGGGAAGCTCATCAGGTGCTGGGCACGCTTGCGCCAGTTGCCCTTCTCGCCCATCGGCGTCGCGGCTGCGGTGTTCACCGACAGCGAGCGGCGCTTGACGGACTCGAGATTGAGCTGGCGCAGCAGCCCGAAGATCGCGGCCAGCAGAATCATGCCGAACGGCAAGGCGGTAGCGATGGTGGCGGTCTGCAGCGCCCCCAGCCCACCGGCCAGCATCAGCACGATGGCCAAAAGACCCACCGCGAAGGCCCAGTAGATACGCTGCCAGATCGGGGTGTCTTCACGACCACCGGAGGCCAGCATGTCGACCACCATCGAGCCGGAATCCGCCGAAGTGACGAAGAACACGATGACCATCACCAGCGCGATCACCGAGGTGATGGACGACAGCGGCAGCTGCTCGAGGAAGGTGAACAGGGCCAGCGAATAGTTGTCGTTGACGGTGTCGACCAGCGCCGTAACGTTCTGCTCCAGAATCATCGAGATGGCGGTGTTGCCGAAGATGGTCATCCACAAAAGGGTGAAACCGGCCGGCACGAACAGCACGCCGATCACGAATTCCCGGATAGTACGGCCACGCGAGACACGCGCGATGAACATGCCGACGAACGGAGACCAGGACATCCACCAACCCCAGTAGAGCAGCGTCCAGCCACCGATCCAGTCATTGGGTTCGTAGGCGTAGAGTTCGAAGGTCTTGCCGACGATATCGGCCATGTAGAAGCCGGAATTCTGGACGAACGCCTTGAGCAGGAAGGCGGTCGGGCCGAGCAGCAGCACGAACAGCAACAGCACCACGGCGAGGCCGAGGTTGATCTCGGACAGGATGCGGATGCCCTTGTCCAGGCCGGTCACGACCGAGATGGTGGCAAGGCCGGTGATCACGACGATGATCGCGACCTGGGTCCAGTCGTTGTTCGGCATGCCGGTCAGGTGCGAGAGCCCGGCATTGACCTGTGCCACACCGTAGCCCAGCGTGGTGGCGACACCACAGACGGTGCCGACGATGGCGAAGATATCCACCGCATGGCCGATGGGGCCGTAGATGCGCTTGCCGATCAGAGGATACAAGGCACTGCGCAGCGTCAGCGGCAGGTCATGGCGATAGCTGAAGTAGGCCAGAATCAGCGCGACGATGGCGTAGATCGACCAGGCATGCAGCCCCCAGTGGAAGAAGGTCAGCTTCATCGCTTCACGCGCGGTCTCGACCTGCTCCGGGGTACCCGTCGGCGGGTTGAGGAAGTGCATCACCGGCTCGGCCACGCCGAAGAACATCAGGCCGATGCCCATGCCCGCCGAGAACAGCATCGCGAACCAGGTGACGTTGCTGTAGTCCGGCAGTGAGTGGTCCGGCCCCAGGCGAATCTCGCCATGGCGTGAGAAGCCGACATACACCACCGAAATCAGCACGATGGCCACGCACAGGATGTAGAACCAGCTCACGGTGTTGGTGATCCAATGCTGGACCGACTCGAACACGGACATGGCCGTGTCCGAGAACACCGCGGTGAAGATCACCAATAACAGGATGATGGCATTCGCGCCGAAGAAGACCGGCGGGTTGACCTTGGCAAACAAGCCGGTGCGCGGCTCGGCACTGGCATCTTCGCCACCGCCCGCTGCAGGGGTATTGCGCATGGAGATTTCCTTGTGAGTGTCCGGGAGAGACGCCGTGAGCTGTCTCGGCGCCCTGCTGGCAAACAACACTATAATGAAAAAACATGATCAGATTGCGCGCGGATAATATCACCTAATGCCTACATGACCAATGTCTTGTCCAACTACCGTCCAACTTCTCGGCGCACACATGGCGCAGGATGCCATTTGTTTTCTTGATGCTTGCACGCTGGCACCCAACGTCATCGGCACACTCAAATGCCATGCTGGTCACACAGGAGTAAACGCATGAGTCGCAATCGTCATTCCGGCAAGGGCCCCCTGCGCGCGCTCGCGCTGTCTCTCGCCCTGTTGAGTGCCCTGCCGGCCACGTCCGCCATGGCGGGCCCGGGGCATGGGCGCTTCGATGGTCCGGGCTACATAGGCCCCGACATCGTGATCGGGCATGGTGAGCCCGGTCGGCTGATTCGCTGGGCACCGGGTGGCCCGGGGCACGGTCATGGCCTGCCCGCAGGGGCGCGCGGTGTCTGGGTGGGCGCTACGCTGTATTTCCTGGCGGCAGGCACCTATTACCTGTGGGAAGAGAGTCAGCAGCAGTATCTGCCCGTCCAGGCCCCCGCTCAGGCGACACTCACGGCCGCGGCAGTCGATGTCATCGCCTACCCCACCAAGGGCCAGAGCGAAGACCAGCAAGCGCGTGATCGCTATGAGTGCCATCGCTGGGCCAATCAGCAGAGTGGCGCCGAAGCCAATTCCGCGGCACCGCCCGTGACCGCCAGCAACGCAGACACCTATCGCCGCGCGCTGAGTGCCTGCTTCACCGGTCGCGGTTACAGCGTGCAATAGTCAGCTTGAGCCATGAGCATGAAAAAGCCCCGCCAGCTCGCGATGATCGCGGCCTGGCGGGGCTTTCTTGAGTCTATTGTCGGCTTTCTGTCGTCTGATTTGACTGCTTGCGGGATTTGACTGCTTGCGGGTTTTGCTGCTCGTGGCGATCAGCCGCGCCGCTTCTGATGGCGTTCGCGGTTGTTGTCACGCGCCGCGCGGGATTTGCGCAACATCACCAGCGTCGCCCCCAGCCCACCATGGCGCGGCGTGGCACTGCTCCAGGCCTGCACCTCGGGCATCTGCTCCAGCCAGTGCACCAGGTAGGCACGGATCAAGGCGGCATGCGATTCGCTGTCACGCCCCTTGCCATGAATCACCAGCAGGCAGCGCAACTCGCTGCGCCAGGCGTCCTGGATGAAGCGATGCACCTCACGGCGACACTCGATGAGCGGGCGACGCATCAGATTGAGCTGCGCCTCGGGTGGGTAGCCGCCCTGGCGCAAGCGCTCCAGCACACCGGTCTGGGTGCCATCGCGGCGAAACTCGACCGGGTCATGCGGCGAGAGATGCTCCACGTAGCTGTCGGACAGCCCGTCCAGCTCATTGCCCAGGGTCTTCTGCGCGTCTTCACGCCGTGCCAGCTGAGCCTCGCTGGGGCCCTTGCGGGCCGTGGTGACATCGGCGCGGTCCTTGCCGCGCCTCAGGGGAGCAACGCCTTGCATCTCACGACTGAACAGATCATCCGCCTCGGCACTGCTCAACTCACGGGCATGCGCCGCCGACATCATTGCAGGGGAAAAACGTGACATGGCACCCTCCAGTCTTCACCAGGACGTGTCAATTACGTGGAGCGCGCAGTCAAGGTCGACAAACGACGACGCCCCGAGACAGAGCATGCCTCGGGGCGTCGGTTCAGCTCAAGTCGCTGACGTGATTTCTTGCGTCATCACGCCTCAAGGACGGATCAATGCCCGGTCTTGAGCTGCTCCCAGTACTTCTGATAGATCGACAGCGCATCGCCGACATCGGTCTGGAATTCGCCGCGGGCGAGATCCTGCTGAGTCGGGAAGACCACCGGGTTGTCACGCACTTCCGGGTCCATCATGTTCTTGGCCGCCAGGCTCGGCGTGGTGTAACCCACGTACTCGCTGATTTCCTTGCTGACTTCCGGGCTGATCAGGTAATCGATGAACTGATAGGCCGCATCGACGTGACGCGCGTTGGACGGAATCGCCATGGTGTCCATCCACAGGATGATGCCTTCCTTGGGATAGACATACTCGACCGGCACGCCTTCCTGGTTCGCCTGATAGACCTCACCGTTCCAGATCAGACCGGCATCGACCTCGCCCTGCATGAAGGGCACGCGCGCCGCGTCGGAGTTGAAGGCACGCACGTTGGGCATCAGCTGGGTCAGCTTCTCGTAGGCCGCCTTGATCTCGTCCGGGTCCGTGGTGTTGCCACTGAAGCCAAGGCTTGCCAGTGCGACATGGAAGACTTCACGCATGTCGTTGGAGAGCAGCAGCTTGTCACGATACTTGTCGTTCCACAGGTCGTTCCAGCTGGTCAGTGCGCCCTCTTCGACATAGTCCGGGTTGTAACCGATACCGGCGCTGCCCCACATGTAAGGCACGCTGTACTGGTTGCCCTTGTCGAAGTCACGATCGACCAGGTTGGGGTCGAGGTCCTCGAAATGGTCGAGCTTGCTGACATCCAGCTTCTGCAGCAGACCTTCACGCGCCATCTTGTCGATGTAATAGGTCGACGGGAAGACGAGGTCGTAGCTGTTGTCGCTGTCCAGCAGCTTGAGCTTGGCGTACATCGCTTCGTTGGAATCGAAGGTGGAGTAGACGACATCGATGCCGGTCTGCTCTTCGAAGCGCTCGATGACCTCATCGGGCATGTACTCGGTCCAGTTGTAGACGTAAAGGACCTTGTCGCTGTCATCCGCGGCCAGAACGGGGGCGGATGTGGCCACGGAAGCCAGGCTGACGGCAGCCATCAGGCCAGCGGCACGCAGCGGGAAACGGGTACCTTGCATGTTATTTTTTCTCCTTGAGCAACAACTGTGAAATCAACAGCAGACAGAGCGACAGCCCCAACAGCAGGGTTGCCAATGCATTCACTTCAGGTTTGAGCCCCAGTCGCACCATCGAGTAGATGCGCAGCGGCAGCACCTCGAAGGTCGGCCCGGTGACGAAGGTCGAGATCACCACATCATCCAGCGACAGGGTGAAGCTCAGCAGCCAGCCGGAGGCGATCGCCGGCATCAGCGCCGGTACCAGCACGTGCCAGACGGCGCGGGCTTCACTGGCACCGAGATCACGCGCCGCTTCCAGCAACTGCGGGTTAATGCCCGTCAGGCGGGAATAGACAGTGATCACCACGAACGGCAGACAGAAGGTGGCGTGCGAGACCAGCAGCGAGAAATAGCCCAGCTGGATACCCAACGCAATGAACAGCGCCAGGAAGGCGATCGCCATCACGATGTCCGGCATCATCATCACCGTGAACAGCATGCCATTGAGCAGCGGCTTGCCGCGGAAGCGATAGCGATAAAGCGCGGTGGCCGTCAGCGTGCCGATCAGGGTCGCCAGCGTCGCCGCCGTCACCCCGAGCCACAGCGTATTGAGCGCAGCCTCCATCAGATTGCCATTGCCCAGCAGCTTGTCGTACCAGCGCAGGCTGAAGCCGCCCCACACGAAGGGATTGCGTGAGTCATTGAACGAGATGCCGATCAACACCAGGATCGGCACATACAACAGCGTGAAGATCAGCGTCAGGTAACAGCGGCTGAACCAACGCAGCGCGGCGCTCGCCTTCATAGGGTCACCTCACGCTTGAAGAGCTTGACGCTGCGGTAATAGGCCAGCAGCAGGAACGCCATCACCAGTGTCAGCATCACGCTGATCGCCGCGCCGAAGGTCCAGTTGTTGGCCTCCAGGAACTGGCCCTTGATGATGTTGCCGATCAGCGGATGGCGCGAGCCGCCCAGCAGGTCCGAGACATAGAACATGCCCATCGCCGGCAGGAACACCAGCAGCACGCCCGCGATGATGCCCGGCATGGTCAGCGGCAGCACGATATGGCGGAAGGTGGCCAGGCCATTGGCACCAAGGTCGCGGGCCGCCTCCAGCGTCGGGCGGCTCAGCTGCTCGAAGACGGCATACAGCGGCAGGATCATGAACGGCAGCAGCATGTAGACCAGCCCCACGATCACCGCCTCCTCGGTATACAGCAGACGCAGCGGCGCATCGATCAGGCCGAGATTCATCAGCACATCATTGAGCAGGCCGCGTGTCGCGATCAGCGTGCGCAGGGCATAGATGCGGATCAGCGAGTTGGTCCAGAACGGAATGATCACCAACAGCAGCAGCAAGGGCTGCAGGCGCGGGCTGGCCCGCGAGATCATCCACGCGAAGGGATAGCCGAGCAGCAGACAGATCAGCGTCGTGATCAGGCCGATCCACAGCGAATGGCCGAAGACGCTCAGATACACCGGACTGACCATCTGGCCATAGTTGGTCAGAAAGCCCTGCCAAAGCGTGCTCAGCGTCAGCTCACCGCCCAGCAGCTGGCCGGTGTTTTCCGGCATCAGACTGACCAGCACCACCAGCAGCGTCGGGGCCAGCACCAGCACGATCAGCCAGCCCCAGATGATGGTCAGGGTGGCGGTCTTGAAGGGATTGCGCACCAGACTCATGCACCCGCCCCCGTCACGGCCGGCTCATCATCGGGCAGGATGATCTCCCAGTCCGGTACCCAGCTGACGCGCACGCGCTCGCCGAGGCGGTAATCGAAGTCAGGGTCATCCTCGTCGAAGAACTCGCTGGCCAACAACTGCTGACCGCTGTCCAGCTCCAGCACCGTGTCCAGGGTCATGCCCTTGTAGTTGCGCTCGATGACGCGCGCCGGGAAACCTTCGCTGTCCTCGGCGCCCTTGAGTCGCATGTCTTCCGGGCGCAGCAACACCTGCACCGCCTCTCCGCCCTGATAGGTGCGACCATGGCTGCTGAGTTCCAGCGTCTGACCGAGCAGCGTGATCTCGATGCGCCCGGCCGTCGCCGCGGGGCGCACGACCTGCGCCGCCAGCTGGTTGATCTCACCGACGAAGCGCGCCACGAACAGCGTGCTCGGCGATTCATAGACCTCACGCGGCGTACCGATCTGCTCGATACCGCCTTCGCGCATCACCACCACGCGATCGGACATCGACAGCGCCTCTTCCTGATCGTGGGTGACGAACACGAAGGTGATGCCTAGGCGACGCTGCAGGCGCTTGAGCTCGTTCTGCATCTGCTTGCGCAGCTTGTAATCCAGCGCCGAGAGCGGCTCATCGAGCAGCAGGACGCGGGGACGCTTGACCACGGCGCGGGCAATCGCGATGCGCTGCTGCTGCCCGCCGGAGAGCTGGTCCGGGCGGCGGTCCGACAGATGGGCCAGTTGCACCATCTCCAGCGCTTCGCGCACCCGCTCATGAATCTCGGCCTTGGCGACCTTTTCCATGCGCAGCCCGAAGGCCACGTTGTCGTAGAGGTTCATGTGCGGAAACAGCGCATAGCTCTGGAAGACGGTATTGACCGGGCGCTGGTGAGCGGGACGCTCATGCAAGGCCGTCGACTCGAGCGTGATGGTGCCGCTATCCGGCGATTCGAAGCCGGCGATCATTCTCAGCACGGTGGTCTTGCCGCAACCGGACGGGCCCAGCAGCGTGACGAACTCACCATCGTTCAAATCCAGGTCAAGGCTGTCCAACACCTTGCGATCACCAAAGGTCTTGGAAATGCCACGCAGCTTGACCAGCGGGGCCTTCTCAGGAGCAGAGCTTTTCATCGGCGGGTTGTCACCTCCAGCGGGCGTCGCGAACGGCACCCTCATGCATGTCAGGCGCGCCAGGGACTGGCACGCCACATCGTCAATTCCATCGTGCCTGGCCACCGGCTGACTGCCAGCTCTCGCCGCTCGCTTTGGCGCTGGCGCGCAGGTCGCGCAAAGGTCACATCAGACAGCGGAAAGGCGCCGTCGCCAGTCTGGCATGCCAACCTTTCACTTGCGTGTCTGCCCGGCGAGCCGCTGCCAGCTGACCTGTCTCATTCATGCCTCGACCACGCCTCACCCTTACCTCGCTCACTCCTCACCCTGGCTCTCCAGCGTGCAGGCCGAATTGCGGCAAGGCAGGCGAGCGGTTCCGGTTGATGTGCGAGAGACAAAGGAAAAGGCCCGAACAGGTGTCGGGCCTTTTCATTGCCGTCATCGCTTTCGATATCGGGGCATCGGCATCCGCCTCAACCCCCGTCGGGATGAGCAGACGGCACAGGGTGCGCATTCTGCCCATTCGGCTTCAGGCTGTCACCTTGCAATCACGTTCCTGTGCCGCTCAGGAAGTCGCAAGTCGCTGATCTTGCGGGTCTTTTTCCTCCTGAGTCATGGCCTCATCACCCACCTCACCGACACTGGGCAGCACCTCGACCAGACCGCAGGTCATGCGCTCCTTCTCGGCAGCACGCGCACGCGCCAGCGCCTCACGCAGGGGTTCCAGGCGCGGATGCGGCGCTTCGCCCGCCTCGCCGGCCGGCAGTTCCCACGGCAAGGCGTGCGCCATCTCCCACAGCGAGTAATGACTGAGATCACGCCCGAGCACCCATTGGCCATCCTGGGTCTGGCTGGCGATGTTCTCGGCGATCAGCGGCTTGAGCACACGACGGTAACGACTGCCCAGCACTTCCGTGAGTCGATCATCGGACAGCGGCTCACCGCGTTCATGGGCATCCTTGAGCAGCATCACGGCACCGAGGGTCTGCCAGAACGGTGGCCAGCGATGCCAGTCAGCATTGGAGCGCTCGCCCATCCAGGCCGCGACTTCCGCCCCCAGCAGCACGATGCACCAGGACAGGAACACCCACAGCAGGAAGAGCGGAACGGCCGCGAAGGCGCCGTAGATGGCCTGATAGGACGGGAAATGCGTCACGTAGAGCGAGAAGCCCGCCTTGGCCAGCTCCAGCGCCAGCGCCGTGGTCAGCGCGCCGACCGCGGCGTCACGCAGGCGAACCTTGCAGTTGGGCACCGCGGCATAGATGAAGGTGAAGGCCGCAGCGCTCAACAGCGGCGGCAACAGACGCAGCAACAGTGCCTTGCCGCCCAGCATCTCGGCGGCCGAGTCGAAGAAGGACAGCGAGGTCAGAAAGGACGACAGCAGAAAGCCCGAGCCCAGCATCAGCGGCCCCAGCGTCAGGACGGCCCAGTACATCAGGAAGCTCGACAGTCCCTTGCGCCCTTCCGGCACCTGCCAGATGGCATTGAAGGCGCCTTCGATGGTGATCATCATCATCACCGAGGTCACGAACAGGAAGATCAGACCCACCGAGGTCAGATTGCGCGCCTGACCGGAGAACTCGTTGAGATACTCGAGCACCGTGGCGCCGGTCGAGGGCAGAAACTGGGAGAACACCGTGGTCTGCAGTTGATCGCCCACGCCGTCGAAACTCGGAATGACGGCGAACATCGCATAGATGACCGTCATCAAGGGCACGATGGCGAACAGCGTCGTATAGGTCAGTGCCGACGCGGTCTTCTTGCCGTCGTGATAGTTGAAACGTGATACCAGCTTGAGGATGACGCCGATGGCGGGCATGACCCGCGAGATCCCTGGCAGTTGTGGCATTCTTGTGCGCCCCTCTACAATGCGTTCCTGATTCATTCGCCACCGCCGGCCATGGCCAGTAGCGCTTGCGTGAAACCCATCACCTGTCCGGAAACGGAGACAGTCATGTCAATATTGAAACTCTACCATAACCCACGCTGCTCCAAGTCACGGGAAACACTGGCGCTTTTGACCGCGCGCCTCGAGGGCGATGCCTTCGAGACCGTCCGCTACCTGGAAGACCCCCTCGATCGTGAGCAGCTCGAGGCCCTGGCCGCCCGAGTGGAAGGCGGGGCGCGGGCTCTGACCCGCGAGAACGAAGCCGAGTGGAAGGCGCTGGGCCTTGTAGACCCCAGCGATGCGCAACGCCTTGACGCGATTGCCGCAACGCCGAAATTGATGCAGCGGCCGATTCTCGATGATGGCACCCGTGCCGTCATCGGTCGCCCGCCCGAAGATGTGCTGGTGCTGTTGAGCGACGCCTGATCCCCTGATGACAGAGTGTGCTCACGCAAGCCCCGCTTGCCCCTTTCGATAGATTGTCATCCACCTGAGGAAGCTCATGTCCGCAACGACCCCCGACGCGACGCCGTACGTCCTCGTCCTCTATTACTCGCGCCATGGTGCGACCCGCACGCTGGCCGAGCAGATCGCCGCCGGCATCGAGTCCATCAGCGGTGTCGAGGCACGCCTGCGCCGGGTGCCCGAGATCTCGGCCACCTGCGAGCAGACCGAGCCGGAAATCCCCGACAGCGGGGCCATGTACGTCGAGCTGGACGACCTGCGTCACTGTTCGGGCCTCGCGCTGGGCAGTCCGACCCGCTTCGGCAACATGGCGGCGCCGCTCAAGTACTTCCTGGACTCCACCAGCGAGCTGTGGATGAACGGCGCCTTGATCGACAAGCCTGCCACCGCCTTCAGCGCCTCAAGCTCTCTGCATGGCGGTCAGGAAACCACGCTGATCACCATGCTGATCCCGCTGCTGCATCATGGCATGGTGTATGCCGGTGTGCCCTACAGCGCCACCGAGTTGCTCGAGACCACCCAGGGCGGCACGCCCTACGGCACGACCCACGTCAGCGGCAAGCGTGGCGACAACGATGTCGATGACAACGAACAGCGCCTGGCACTGGCGCAAGGCAAGCGTATCGCTCGCCTGGCCCTTGCCATGCAACCTCTCAGGGAGACGAAATAGATGCGCGCCTGGCTTGAACGACTGGAACGTGAGCAGGGCCTCGACACGCTCGAAGCCAAGAGCCGTCGCGGTGTGATCGCAAGTTTTGCGGCCGTCGCCCTGCTGCTGCTGATCGGCGGCATTCAGCTAATGGCGCAGAGCGAGAACAGCGGCCTGCTGCCGCTGTTGATCCGCCTGCTGCCCATCGCACTATTCCTGCCCGCCATCTTCACCCGCCGGGCACGTGGCCATGTCTGGCTGGCCTTCGTCAGCCTGCTCTACATCATGCAGGGCGTGATGCTGGCCGGTGTGCCTGGCCACGCCGTCATCGGCGTTCTGGAAGCACTGGCGGCACTGGGGCTGTTCATTTCCAGCATGGCTTACGCCCGTTTCCGCTCGCGCAACCTCAAGCGTCAGCCGCAGGCCTGATCAAGCCCTGGCCTCTCCATTGCCCGCCCTTCTCGTCGCGCCATAATCGACTAAAATTGGCGGCTAGAATAGCCGACTAAAATAGGCGACTAGAATAGCCGTAAAATAGCCGACTAGAATGGCGGGTATCGGTTTGCGCCCTCCCACGGCGGCTTGCCACTTACCCCGCCGCTACCCACTGCTTTTCCCAGCGTGTCTCCTCAACCATCGCGAGCCGCCCATGCTGTATCGGCTTTGCGAGTTGATTACAGCGAGGCTTTGCCATGATCGGCCTGACAACACACTTGTCTTTTCCGCGCCCTGCGGGCGTATCGCGCAACCGCCTGACCACTGGCGTGCTGGCGGCTGGCGTGGTGCTTGCCAGCCTGTTGGCGTCGCCAGCGGCACTGGCTGACAAGACGGAAGATGCCATCCAGTATCGCCAGGCAGTCTTCCAGACGCTGGCGTGGCAGTTCAGTCCGATGGGTGCGATGGTCAAGGGCAAGCAGGACTATGATGCCGAGGAGTTTCGCACCCGCGCCGAGCGACTGGCGCTGTTGGCTCAGATGCCATGGGAGGGCTTCATCGCCGGTTCCTATGACGGTGATACCGACGCGCTGAGCAAGATAGAGAGCGACCGTGCAGGCTTCGACAAGCGTGCCGAGGCGCTGATGACCCAGAGCCGGGCATTGGCTGACGCCGCCGCCAGTCAGGACCTTGATGCCCTGCGCAGCCAGTTCGTCGAGACAGCCAAGACCTGCAAGGGCTGTCATCAGCAGTATCGCGCTGACTGATATAGCCAAAGCTCCGTCAAGACGCAAAAGCGCCGCCATGAGATTGCTCGTGGCGGCGCTTTTGCGTCTTGGCATACATGAGGGCGAAAGTGAGAGTAAAAGTCATAGCGAAAGCATGAGTGAAAGCGAGCAGAGCTTACGGCAACTGCGCCCCCTGCCAGATGACCAGAACGGCAATGCCGATCGCCAACCCCAGCGCGAGCCTCCTGCGTGGGCGTAAAGGTGGCACTGGCTCGCCCTCATCCACTACCGATTCATCGCGCCTGAAATGCTTGCGGCCATGCACCATCGCCCAGATCAGCCACTCACCGCGCAGGCCATGCCAGACGATGGCCATCAGATGCAGGGCGATCAGCCCCCACAGCAGCGTGATATTGGTGTGATGCACCCAGGCCAGCCCCTCGGCGACACTCGCTGGGACCCGATCATGCAGGGGCCCTTCGAACAGCAGATCATCGGTGAGAAACAGCCCGCTCGAGGCCTGAATCGCCAGCACCAGCAACATGGCCAGCGTCATCCAGCCACCCAGGGGATTGTGGCCTGCATGGCGTGGCGCGCGTCCCGCCAGAAAGTCAGCGGCGTAGCGCCAGGTCGTGCGCGGTGACGCCACGAAGCGGCTGAAGCGAGCATGCCCGCTGCCCACCAGCCCCCAGATGACGCGAAACGCCACCAGCCCGATCACGCAATATCCCAACCGTGCGTGCCAGACCATCGGAAAATCGAGTCCTGCGCCCACCTCGGCGGTGTACCACATGCCGATGATCGCCAGAATCAGCAGCAGGTGAAACAGCCGGATGGCCAGCCCCCAGATCACGACACTGCGCAGCGGCGAAGGCTCACCCTGATCATGAAGCACCGTCTCAGACGAGGACTTGCGGAATCGGTTCGAACTCATCCTGATGACTCCCTCAGCGAATGAACCTTTGATGGCACGACACGTGATCAGGCAGCGATAGGCAGCCAACGAGCGACTACAGGCCAGTATAGGTGGACTCGGTCTGGCGGCTCACGGCAAATCAATCGGCCGTGCCGCCATGAGACATGTGAAATATCAGCAATGAAGCGCTGATTCAGCACTTTCCACTGCCAGCTGCCACCTTGGCAGCATCGCCTGACGCTTGATGACATTATATGCTGCGTAGATTGCCTGCGGCTTACCGGGTCTCGGCCTCTTGAAGGCTCCCGGCATGTGTCGCCCGTCTTCACCCCGCCTGCGCAGAACGGAACTCTCGCCATGTCATCGCCTTCCACGGCCGGTACCTCGCACGCCTCCCGGGACGACACCACCTGTGCGGGCTCGCCTCCCCGGCAGCCAGTCAGCAGTCGTCACCTATGGCAACAGGCACTCAACAAGACCCTGCCGGTGATGTTCGGCTATATCCCGCTGGGCGCTGCCTTCGGCGTGCTGTTCACCCAGCTGCCGTTGAGCCCCTGGCTGGGCCTTTTGATGTCACTGGTCATCCTGGCCGGGGCCGGCCAGTTCCTGGCGGTAGCGCTGCTCGGTGCGGGCGCCGGCATCACCGAGGTCTTTGTGGCCACTCTGCTGCTCAATTCGCGCCACCTCTTCTACGGCCTGTCGCTGCTGGAGCGCTTCCGCGCGGCGGGGCTTGGCAAGCTCTATCTCATCTTCGGGCTGACCGATGAAACCTACTCGCTGCTGGCCAGCCTGCCACGCAGCGGCGAACGCGATGATCCCGTGGCGCGCCGTGATGACCAGCGCCTGATGTTGCGCATCACCTTCCTCAACCAATCCTGGTGGGTACTGGGGACGCTGCTGGGTCTGGCAGCCGGACAGCTCAGCTTTGACAGCAGCGGCATCGAGTTCGCGTTGACGGCGCTGTTCGTGGTGCTGGGCATCGAACAATGGTTCGCCCTGCGCGAGCGCTGGCCCTTCATGCTCGGCCTGCTGGTCACGCTCGCGGGCCTGTGGCTGCTGCCGGAAGATCAGCTGTTGCTGGGCAGCATCGCGGCAGCCTGCGCCCTCCTGCTCGGGCAGTATCATTACCAGCGTGGCAAACAACAGCCACACGTCACGCCTGCCCCGCGTGACGATCATCCCCCACACGGCAAGTCTGGCGCGCGCCGGACTGAACACAATCAAGCCTCGGAGCACACCACCCCATGACGACCCTGCAGGCCTTGCTGTTGATCGCCGTGTCAGCCGGCGCGACCTTCGCCACGCGCGCGCTGCCCTTCGTGTTCCTGTCCCGCCATTCGGCCCATCCGCTGATTCTGCATATGGGCCGCTATCTGCCGGCCATCGTCATGGTCGTGCTGATCATCGTCTCGCTGTCGGCCATGCAACTGCCTGACATGTCAGAGTCTGCGCACCACATCTCGGCCTGGCAAAGCTGGCTCGTAAGCGCCGAGGGCGCCGGCATGCTGGTCGCGGCCCTCTGCGTGGCGGGACTGCATCTGTGGCGACGCAATGCGCTGCTCTCGATTGCCGTCGGTACCGGGCTTTACATGGCGTGGCTGCAGCTGGGCGGTGTCTGAGGCTTGCGATCCAGCACGTGAGCGGTCACAGTCATGTCATTACATGAGCAATTCATCAAGGGAGCCCACCATGAACCGCGATATCGCCGATGTGCGCAGAACCTATTCCGGTGATGGCCTGAGCCTTGCGAACACACCGCTGGAACCCTTCGAGCTGTTTCAGGAGTGGTTGACCAGCGCCCTGTCCGCCGATGACAACGACGCCAATGTCATGACGCTCTCCACCGTCGACAGCCAGGGCAAGCCGCATGCGCGCATCGTGCTGCTCAAGGGCTGCGACAGTGAAGGCTTCATCTTCTATACCAACTATCAGAGCCACAAGGGCAGCGAGCTGGCCAATGTGCCCTTCGCCGCGCTGACCTTCTGGTGGCCCGCGCTGGAGCGCCAGGTGCGTATCGAAGGCAGCGTCGAGAAGGTCGCGGATGCCACCTCCGATCAGTACTTCGCCTCACGCCCCAAGGAGAGCCAGCTGGGCGCCTGGGTCTCGCAGCAGAGTGTCGAGATTCCCGATCGCGAATGGCTCAGCGAGCGTCAGGGTCGCTTCGAGCAGGTCTATGCCACCACCGAAGTGCCGCGTCCGGAGCATTGGGGCGGCTACCGCGTAGTGCCGGAAATGATCGAATTCTGGCAGGGGCAGCCCTCGCGCCTGCACGATCGCGTACGCTACCAGCGCCTGGACACGGAAGACGGCGAATGGCACAAGCAACTGCTGGCACCCTGACCCGCTAGCCAGTCTCTGCCGCTAGCCAGTCTGTGCCGATAGCCAGTCTGCGCCACAACAGGCGCTCTTCTCGAGGCTCCGCTCATGCGGGGCCTCTTGCGTTGCCGTTCGGGTTACCGTGCGGGGCGCCGGCCGGGTTGCCGCTTGTGTTATCGCTTGCGCTATTCCTTGAGACCCCGCCGGCGCAGATTCGCGCGTTCAGCGGCTTGCCCTCGCCGGGCACAAGCCGGACAATGGCCGCCCTTTCGGCCTCTCGAACGCCAGTCAGCCTGCGTCATTCATAGCGCATCCGACATGGCCTGCGATGCCAGACACGCTCAGATTGGAGGCTTCATGGCCTGGGATGACAGCGGCACCCCCAAGGTGGCACGTCAGACACTGGTAGACCGTCTGCTGGCCGGTTATACGCCGTCCGACAGTCATGGCATCTCGCTGGTCGATCACGCCGTGGTCGGCAATGTGCTGTATACCGTGCTGGAACATCCTCACGGCCATACCTTCATTCGCCAGCACCTGATGCAGGCTCCCAAGAATGGTGACCCCAGCCGCTGGGAATACCATATCCGTGACGAAGGCACGCCAGACATTCCGCTGCAATGCCCCGAGGAGCTGCTCGAACAGTCGACAGCGCCCGGTGAGATTGCCGCCCAGTGGCGCGCCGACACCCGCGCGGCGCGTGATGCCGCCGCAGCACGCAAGCGCAAGATCAAGAAGCTCAAGAAGGGTGAGCTGCTGACCGCACTGGATGGCAGCCAGGTGATCTTCGTGCGCGCCTTCACCGCCAGCCTCTTCATCGGTCGTGCGCCAGAGGATGGTGAGGACGACGAGTACGAGTATCATTGGCAGGATATCGCGCTCTAGACCGCGCCAGCGCTCTAGAGCACGCCAGCAATTGCCTCACTTGCCGTTTCGCCCCGCCCTCCTTGATGTCACTGACGAGCCCTTATGCAGCCACAAGCCGACCCGTTCATCGTTCCCGTCTGCCACGAAACCTACGCGGTGCTGTACGCCGACGATGACATCCTGCTGATCCACAAGCCCAGTGGCCTGCTCAGCCTTTCCGGCAAGCATCCGCTCAATCTGGATTCGCTGCATCATCGCCTGGTCAAGGAATACCCCAGCGCCAAGCTGCTGCACCGGCTCGATTTCGGCACCTCCGGCATCATGCTGGTCGCGCTCAACAAGCCGGCCAACGGCAACCTGACCCACCAGTTTCAGGACCGCAACATCGGCAAGTCCTACACCGCGATCCTGCATGGCCATCTGGAGGAGGACAGCGGGCGCATCTCGCTGCCCATCGCCAAGGACGTCGACCAGTTCCCGCTGCAGAAGATCTGCCACGAGACCGGCAAGACCGCCATCAGCGATTTCCGCGTCATCGAGCGCCTGGAGAATCCGGCGCGCACGCGAGTCGAGTTCACGCCGGTGTCAGGTCGCACGCATCAGTTGCGCATCCATAGCCAGCAGATCGGCCACCCGATCCTGGGCTGCGACCTCTATGCGACGGATGAGGCCTTCTTCATGGCCGAGCGCCTGATGCTGCATGCCGAGATGATCAGCTTCGATCACCCGGTGAGTGGTGAGCGCATGGAAGTGCGCAGTCCCTGTCCTTTCTGAGCCCGCCCGTTCTGATCAGGTCAGGCTAAGCCAGTCCGTTCTGAGCCATTCCGCTCCCGCTCGCCCGGGGTGAGCGACGCGTCATTTGCAGGCACACAACGAAACGCCCCCACAGGAGACCCTGTGGGGGCGTTTCGTCATTCATGACTCAGCGAGTCATGCGTCAGGCATCACTCAGCCGCGGCCGGCAGCCATTCCTTGACGATATCCTGATGGCTTTCCACCCACGCCTTGGCGGTTTCGTAGGGGTCAGCGTCGTCTTCTTGGTTGTTGAGCATCACTTCGCCCATGTCAGCCGGGGTCCAGGCGAAGTTGTCGAGAATCGCGTAGACCTCCGGCATGTCTTCCTCGAGCCCCTTGCGCGCCAGGGTGTGAATCTCCTCGGCACCGCCGTAGACGCCCTTCGGGTCATCCAGATACTTGAGGTCCCAGCGGGCGAACATCCAATGCGGCGTCCAGCCGGTGACGACGATCTCACGCTCACCCTTGATCGCATTGCTCAGCGCGGCGGTCATGGTCGCACCGCTGCCGGTGGTCAGGTCGATGTCCTCGAGATCGTAGTCCTCCAGCACCTGCTCGGTCAGACGCGTCAGACCTGCGCCCGGCTCGATGCCGACGATGCGCTCATCGATATCCTCGGCGTGGGTCTTGATGTCGTCGATGGTCTCGAGCTTGCTGTAGGACGGCACGACCAGCCCGAGCTTGGTGCCTTCGAGGTTGACGCCCAGGTCGTCGACCTTGTCGGCGATCTTGGCCATGTAGTCTTCGTGGGTGGTGGGGAGCCACGCACCGACCATGCCGTCGGCATCGCCGAAGGCGACTGCCTGGAACATCGCCGCCGCAGACAGCGCCTTGAGTTCGACGTTGTAGCCCTGTGATTCGAGCACCGCCTTGACCACATTGGTGGAGGCGACTTCAGAGGACCATTCGACGTAGGCCAGCGTCACATCGCCCTTGTCACCGGCGGCATACACGGCGCTTGCCCCGGCCAGTGAGGAGGACATGACAGCGCCGAGCAGCAATGCCTTGGTGGCGGCATTCATCTTCGCGGTGACGTTCAAGGTAGTGTGGGAGGCATCTTGCTTGTTCATCATTTTCCCCTTTATTCGAATTTACTCATTGTTTATCGAAGCACGTCTGTCGAAAAACGTGTGTCGACGGCCAAACGTTGAGTCGGGTATGGAAGTGCTCGAGGCGGCCTCCGCATGGGCCAGGCAATACACGGAGGCCGCTGGTGAATCCCCTCATGAACGGGGCTTCTTTTCCTTGCTGAAGGTCTGGGTCAGGCGGTCGAGCAGCATGGCCAGGATGACCACCGCGATGCCCGCTTCGAAACCATCTCCCGGACGCAGGCGCTGGATGGCTTTCCAGACCTCATTCCCCAGGCCATCGGCGCCGATCATGGCCGCGATCACCACCATCGACAGTGCCAGCATGATGGTCTGGTTGATGCCGGCCATCACGGTGGGCAGGGAAAGCGGCAGCTGCAGCTTGAAGAGCTTCTGGCTGCGGGTGGCGCCGAAGGCATCGGCGGCTTCGATCAGGTCATTGGGCACCTGACGAATGCCCAGCGTGGTGAAGCGAATCGCTGGCGGCATCGAGAAGATCACGGTGGCGAAGATGGCGGAGACCGAGCCGATGCCGAAGAAGGGAATCGCCGGGATCAGGTAGACGAAGGCCGGCATCGTCTGCATGAAATCCAGCACCGGCATGATGACCTTGTAGAAGCGGTCAGAGAGTGCCGCCAGTATCCCCAGCGGTACCGCGATGACCACGGCGACCAGGGTGGCGATCACCACCAGGGTCAGCGATTCGATCATCGGGTCCCACAGATCCAGGTTCCAGATCAGTCCCAGCCCCAGTACGGAACCGATGGCCAGGCGCGTGCCGGCCAGCCGCCAGCACAGCAGCGTCACCAGGGCGATCAGCGCCCACTCGGGCAGCCACATCAGCGCATCGTTCAGGACGTCGATGCCGGTCTCGGTGAACTTGGAGATGCCGCGCGTGATGCTGGAGTAGTTGGTCGTCAGGTAATCAAGCCCCGTCTCGATCCAGTCACCCAGCTCTATCTTCGGGATGGTAAAACCGGTTGCGTCGCTCATGCGTGTGCCTCCCCTGCTTCCGCCAGTTCCGCGAGTACGGACCCTTTGATCACCACGCCCAACAGGCGGGATTGCTCATCGACCACCGCCAGCGGATGGTGATGACCGGCAAACATCGCGAACAGGTTGTGCAGCGGTTCTTCCGGCGAGACCTGACAGCAATCGGAGTGGATGATGCTCGAGAGATCGGTGAGATTCTCGCGCACGGCACGTTCGGTATCCTCGGCGGTGATGATCCCGAGCACAGTGCGATCACGACGCACCACGAACAGGCTATCGAGGCCGTTGTCGCCCATCTTGCGCAGCGCCGTGCGCGGGCCATCATCATCGCGTGCGGTGGCACGGACATCGGTCATCGCCGAGCGGGCAGTGAGGATGCGCGACATGTCGACGCCTTCGACGAAGCGCGCCACATAATCATTGGCCGGGGAAGTGAGGATGCTTTCGGGGGAGCCGATCTGCACGATCTCGCCATCCTTGAGCAGGATGATGCGGTCGCCGATGGAGAGGGCTTCATCAAGATCGTGGGTGATGAAGATGGTGGTCTTCTTCATCTTGTGTTGCAGCGCCAGCAATTCCTGCTGCATGTCCTTGCGGATCAGGGGATCAAGCGCCGAGAAGGCCTCATCCATCAACAGCACCGTGGAGTCGTTGGCCAGCGCTCGCGCCAGGCCGACACGTTGTTGCATGCCGCCGGAGAGCTGGCTGGGGTAGGCATCTTCCCAGCCATCAAGGCCGACCTGCTTGAGCGCATCGCGACCGCGCTGATAACAGACTTCCTTCTCCTCGCCGCGCACCTCAAGCCCGAACTCGGCATTCTGCTGCACGGTGCGGTGCGGGAAGAGCGCGAAATTCTGGAACACCATCGAGAAATGCTTGCGACGACAGCGCAGCAGCGACTTGTCATCCAGCTTGGCGACATCATCGCCGTCGATGAGGATCTCGCCCTCCGTCGGTTCGATCAACCGGTTCAGGCAGCGGATCAGGGTCGATTTTCCGGAACCGGACAACCCCATGATGACCAGCAACTCGCCTTCCATCACATCAAAGTCCACGTTGGAAAGCCCCAACGTCTGGCCAGTCTTCTCGAGAATCTCGGGGCGTTTCATGCCCTCATCACGCAATTTGAGCGCCTTGTCGGGCTGATTGCCGAACACCTTGCTCAGATTGCGCACTCGAATCTTCACGTCGCGAGTGTCAGTCATTGGCTTTCCTGTCGTCAGCGGGCAGGAAATATCCACGGATTCTGTCAATTACGCACTCAATCCGGCAGGGAGAATGGCTCGCCCTGCCGCTGACATCGCGCAATCTGGCCGCAAGCATCGCTTGCCGACCTGCTGACAGAATACTGTGTCATCCCCTGCGCCATTATCCATAAAGGATTCTTATATTTGTAATTACAATACAGTTTTATTGATAAGCGCTCAAACACGAACAGACGCTTATACGACCAAGGTGGTATGCCCTTGACGCTTCTGCTGATACCTCCCTGAATCACGACATTGCATGTTGTTATTGGTCTATTGCTCTCCATTCCCTGACGCATTGCGTGTTGCCGAGAACCGCCTGGCAAGCCCGCGCACGCGCCCTTGAACAACCCCCGCACACGCCTATCAACAAGCCCAGGCACACGCCTATCAACAGGCCCAGGCACACGCCTATCAACAGGCCCTTGCACCATCAAGGCGCATCAGGCCTTGGCTTCCAGCCTCAGGCGCTGCCAATCACTGACTGGCTCGTTGAGACGGATGCTGGCATCGATGACCTGCTCCTCCATGTTGTAGCGGCAGGTGAAACCGAGGTGCTTCATCAGGGCGCGCATCGGGTGGTTGTCGATCATGATCTTGCCGACCATCTCCAGCGTGCCCAGCGAGCGGCAATAGCGCAGCATCTTCTCCATCAGCAGACTGCCGATCCCCTCGCCTTGCATGTCATCACGGATGATGACGGAGAATTCGGTGCGAATGTTGTCCGGGTCATTCCATACCCGCACCACCCCCAGCATCTCGCGCTGCGGCGACTCACCTGACTGGGCTTCCACTTCACGCTCGGCGATGAAGGCCATCTGGCGGTCGTAATTGATCTGGGCGAGCAACGCGAGATCTCGCTGAGTCAGCGCCGCCTTGTGGTGGAAGTAGCGGAAACGAATGCTCTCCTCGGATAGCCGCGCATGGAAGGCCGTGATCAAGGGCGCATCCTCGCCGCGTATCGGGCGAACCTCGACGTGCATGCCATTGTCCAGCGACACCCATTCACGCAGCTCCTCCGGATACGGCATGATCGCGAAACGGGCCGGTTTGCCGAGATCCAGCGCGAAGTCCACTGCCACGGCCTCCTCGCGATTGAGCAACAACGGATTGATTTCCAACCCTCTTATGTCACGCAAATCCGATGCCAACTGTGAGAGCTTGATCAACAGCGTGCTGACGCGCTCGAAATCGCGCTCCGGGTCCGGCGAGTGCTCGGCGATCAGGCGGGAGGCATGGCTGCGCGAGATCAGCTCACGCGCCAGTGTCATGTTGAGGGGCGGCAAGGCCACCTGGCGGTCCGCCAGCACATTGACCTTGTAACCGCCGATACCGAACACGATCACCGGGCCGAATTCGTCATCGCGCGTGATGCCTGCGCTCAACTGCAGCGAGTGTTTGCCACGCTGCATCGGCTGCAGGCAGAACTCATGAATGCGCGTGCGCTCGTGGTCACCGCGGCCACGCTCGGCATCGCCCTCCGCCACCTTCTGGGTGATGCGGCGAATCGCCAGCGCGATATCCTCCGGACCGGAAAGGTCCTGCACCACGCCGGAAGACAGCCGCTGTGGGTAGCGGCGATAGCGGAACGGCTGGCTGTTGTGTTCATGCACCACGCGCAGCGCATAGGGGCCCTGGCGAGAAGGCTTGTCGTCATCCGTGGCAGATCGCTGCAATTCGACGATGGCGCGCGCGCCTTCGGCGGCGTCGAGCACATAGCGACTGGGCGCGGTCGCGATGCCGTAGGTATCGAGCACCTGCGCCGTTTCCGAGTGGGTCAACCATTCACGGCCGGCACGCCGCGCACTGTGCACCAGATCATGGGCGCGGGCGCGGATCTCGGCACTGGTCGAGAAGGCCAGGCTCGGCGGCGTCTGCTGCAACAGTGTCTGCACACGGTGGTAATCGACCATCTGCAAGAAGGCCTTGACGCCCTTCTCCGGCGACAGATAGGTCGGAATGCCGGCCAGATGGCATTCATGGCGGGCTGAAAGCGCCTGCTCGAGCCCCATCCAGCTGGTCAGCAGGTTGCGTCGGAATTGCTTGCGATGCGCCACCAGGGCCTCGGCCGTTGCCCGTGAGGGAGCAAGGCGTGTCGGCGCATGCACGACCAGCACGGCGTCCACGCCACGGTCATTGGCCACGATGTTGACCGCGGCCAGGAAATCTTCCGGCGTGGTATTGCCGCCCAGATCCACCGGATTGCGCCCCGGCAGGCTGACATCCAGCTCGGCCTTGAGCAGCGCCTGGCGGCTCTCCTCGCTCAGCTCGGCCAGCTTGCCGCCACCCGCCATCAGCTTGTCGATGGCCAGCAAGGCCGGGCCCAACCCATTGGAGACGATCGCCAGCCGATCACCGCGCAACGGCTTCATGCGATTCAGCGTCTCCAGCGCATCGAACATGTCTTCGCTGTCATTGACGCGCACCACCCCGGCACGCGCGAGGGCAACATCGACGATCCGGTCGCGATTGGGCACGCCACGTGTGACATGTGTGCCGAACAGGTCGGCTTCCGGGGTACGGCCACTCTTGATCGCCAGCACCAGCCGATTGCGGGACGCCTCGCGCAGCGCGGTCATGAAGTGCATCGGGTCGTGAATGCGCTCCAGGTGCAACAGCAAGGCCTGCGACGGCCCGTACTGGTTCAGATAGTCGATCAGATCGGGCAGCATCACATCGACGCTGTCGCCCAGGGTCACCAGATGCGAGAAGCCGATGCCGCGCCCTGCCGCCCAGTCGATCATCGCATTGCCCAGCATCCCCGACTGGCCGAGATAGGCGACCTTGCCCTTGGCCACTGGCTGCCCGCTGAAGGAGGCATTCAGGTGCCGATTTGGCACGCAGATGCCCATGCATTCCGGCCCGAGCAGGCGAATCCCACTGCCTCGGGCGGCCTTGAGCAACCGACTGTTGAGGCTTTCCTGATCACGGTGGATACGCGGGACTTCGACACCCGGCTCTCGTGCCTGCGAGGCATCCAGCACGTCGTCCGTGCTGTCGGCGATCCGCGGGTAGCGCTCGGCGCTCGGCGCGGCAGGCTCGCCGGCCTCATCCAAAGACGACGCCTCGGTGACGGAGGGTTCGGGGCCTGGCTTGCCCGTAGTGGACCTGTGAATGCCCGGCAGACGCGGGGCAGTGAAGTTCAGCCCGTCGCGGCGTGACAGCATCTCAAGCCCCTTGCCGGTGACGCGGGCCAGCGAGCTGACCGGTGTCGGCGCGACACCTCCCGAAATCAGCAGCGCCGCCTTGACGCCGCGCCGGCCCAGCTTCTCGACCACACGCGGCAAGGTATCCGGCGGTGAGCACAGAATGGCCAGGTCCGGCACCTGCTCTAGCTCACTGACCCGCTTGACGCACGCCACGCCATGCACCGTCTCATATCCCTTGGGGTTGACCACCGTCAGGGCGCCCTTGAAGCCCCCTTCAAGCAGATTGCGCAGTACCTGCCCGCCCAGTGAATGCGGCTTTTCCGAGGCGCCGATCACCACGATACTGGCGGGCTCGAAGAAATTGCGCAGAAATCGCGTTCCCATAGGCTTGTCCTGTCAGCGGTTGCGCCTCGTCAGCGCGATATGAGCAGCATGCCGCGAAAGCGCAGGTCTGAACAGCCATCCTCGCGCCCTTCATGCGTGAAACAAGGTAGACCATCGGCGACTGGCTCATGCCATTGACGACTCTTACTGTTACGTCATGGTGCAGACCATTATGACCCGCACACTCACGCAGGCATGCCGATGATCACCTCCTACATATCCCATCGCGACTGCGGTCAGCATTTCATGGGCCCCACCCATCCCGAGAGCCCACTGCGTCTGCAGGCCATCGAGCGTCAGCTGGCGCTGAGCGGCGTGATTCAGCATGTCCAGCAATACAGTGCGCGAGCGGCAACGCTTGAGCAGCTGGCGCGCGTGCACCCCATGCGCCACCTGCAGGCGTTGGAGAAATGTCCGCCCCAGGCCGGGCAGCTGCTGACCATCAACGAAGACACCGTGATGTGTGCCGATAGCCTGGTCGCGGCGCGACTGGCCGCCGGCGCGGTGGTACGCGGGGTCGACCAGGTGATGCGTGATCAGGCCGACAACGTCTTCTGCGCCGTGCGCCCCCCGGGCCACCATGCCGAACGCGCCGATGCGATGGGCTTCTGCTTCTACAACAACGTGGCGGTGGGCGCTCTGCACGCCCGCCAGCATTACGGCGTGAAGCGGATCGCGATCCTCGATTTCGATGTACACCAGGGCAACGGCACCGTCGATATCTTCAAGCATGACCCCGATACGCTGGTGTGCTCCTCCTTTCAGGACGCCATGTACCCGTGGCGCTACCTGGAGAGCCGCTGGGAGCACATCCACAACACGCCCCTGAGCGAAGGCAGCGGCTCACTGGCCTTCCGGCGCGCCATTGAAGCCCAATGGCTGAAGAAGCTTGATGATTTCAAGCCGGAGTTGATCCTGATCTCGGCGGGCTTTGACGCGCACCGTGAAGACCCGATGGCAGAACTGTGCCTGGAAGATGACGACTATTACTGGGTCACCCTACTGGCGATGGATGTCGCGCGGCGTCACTGCCACGGGCGTATCGTCTCCGTGCTGGAGGGCGGGTATTGCCTGGAGGCGCTAGGGCGCAGCACCGAGGCGCATCTCAAGGCGCTGGCGGGCTTGCCGATGCAGGATGGCCTCGATGCACGTGCCGGCAGCCAGCACCCATCAGCCCAGCTCCCTTCAGAGCCACCGGCTTCTGAGCAACCCACGTCAGAGCGACCCGAGTCAAAGAAACCCGAACCAGACCAGCTCGATCTCGCGCCTCCCACCGTGGATGCCCTACCACCCCGCTCCGCCTCTGGCACACCAGACAGCGTACAGCCGCCGCTTTCCAAGCCCGCCGAGGATGAGCGTGATCACCCGCTATTCTAGCGCCTGGCTGTTCTAGTGCCCGGCTGTTCTAGCGCTGGGCATCCCCCGCACCGGTGACTTTCACTCCTGGCGCACATCACACCTCACGACAGGTTTCCCGCAGCCAGGAAACCTGTCGCTGCATCAAGGGAGTACCAGCGAGCCTTAGGTATCGCGAACAGCCATGTCGCGGACTGCCATGTTGGCTACGTGTCGGGATGATGCGCACTTGCCATGCTGTGATAAGCTGGCGATAAAGTTTCCGATAGTAAACTTTATCGCCAGCTGACAGCACTGCGACTCCCGATGTCGTGCGCCGCCAATATCACGCCCATAGCGAAGCTACTCTCATGAGCACACCGACAGACAAGGACGCCGCCGTCCGGATCGCCTCCGGTCGCAAACCCTTCGTTGAGCCCCTGAAGCTTGGCGAACGCGTGAAGCAGATCCGCCTCTCCCATCATTGGACGCTGGAAGATGTCAGCCAGCGCACGGGACTGGCACGCTCGACATTGTCCAAGATCGAGAATGAGCAGATCTCGCCGACCTTCACGGCGGTCCAGAAGCTGATTCATGGTCTCAACATCGACCTGCCGCAGTTGCTGAGCCCGCCCAAGCGCCAGAGTGGCACTCTCGGGCGTCGCGACCTGACGCGCGTCGGTGATGGCAAGTCCCACCCGACACCGACCTATGAGCACGAGCTGCTGTCGTGGCAGCTGGCGCAGAAACGCATGATTCCTTTCAAGACTCGCGTGCGTGCGCGCAGCTTCGATGACTTCCCCGACTGGGTGCGTCACGACGGCGAGGAGTTCCTGATGGTCTTGGCGGGCAGCATTCTGCTCTATTCGGAATTCTATGAACCCTTGCCGCTGGGCGAAGGGGACAGCATCTATTTCGACTCCGACATGGGTCACGCCCTGGTTTCTACCAGCGAAGAAGATGCCATCGTGCTGTCGGTGTGCACTCGCAATGATTCGGATCTGAGCTGAGCCGATTTGAAGTGAGCCGGGCTGTGTTGAAGTGAGATAGGCACGTAACGCGCTGGCGGGAAGCTAAACCGTAAAGATAGCCTTCACGCGAGCGTCACCTGGCCGGTCCATTCAAAACAACGACTTGCTTGACCATGCTCGCCGTCAGCCCGCAATAAAAAAATCGCCCACTAGCCATGCGCTAATGGGCGATTTTTTGGATGTCGCAAAGACGCTCATGCCTTGCGCCGAGTCCTGACCGCCAGCATCCGCTGGGTGTTCAGCGTACCGAGCACTTCAATCGTGCTGTGCGGCATCGCCGCGCCAGATCAACTGACCGCATTCGCGCAGATCATAGCCGCCGAGGGATTGCGCCAGCTGGATGCCATTCGGCGTGGCCAGATAGTCCAGCAATCCCTGGAAGAGATCGCGGAAATAGACATTGCGCGGCACCACCAGATCGAAGGCCTCTTCACAGACCGGAACGAAGCCGAGGCCGAACTCATTGGCGGCCGACAGCGTACCGGGGCCGACGTCCACCTCGCCCCGCGCCACCATCGAGGCCACTTCACGCTCGGAATAGGCGATCGCCAGGGTATTGAGCTGCTCGGCACGCATCTGATGGCCGGACAGCCACTCCTGCAGGAAGCGCTGCGAACCCGCCCCCTCCTGTCGCACCGCCCAACGCCGCTGCGAACCGAACAGGCCGCTTGGGTCGATGGACAGATGGCGATCATCATTGCGGATGATCAGCCCCTGGGTACGGCGCGCAAGCCGCACCATCACCCATTGGCGATAGCCATCGTGACCACGAATCAGCGCCGGGTGACGCAGCGCCGCCTCCTCCGCGCGCCCCCAGTGAATGGCGCAGACGTCAGCACGCCCCTGGCTGAGCAGATCAAGCCCCAGACGCGTGCCGGTGACGCTCATGCCATAGAAGGAGCTACCGGCATGCTGCTGATTGAGGCGCATGGAGAGCGCAGCCAGCAGCGGGTCATCACTGCCGGTGATCATTAGGCGATCCGCCAGCACACCATGATGGCTGGACTCGAGAATCCATTGCTCCACCAGGCGCCGCGGAAACAACCACTTGCCGGTCACCTTGGTCGCCGGCATGGTCCCGTCACTGGCCAGCTGATAGATCTTCTTCTCGTTGAGGTGCAGCAGGCGCGCGACTTCCTGCACCGTCAGAAAGGGGTTGTCGTGGGGGACGGGAGCCTGCCGGCCGGTGGCCGCATTCAGGGGCTCGCCTGAAGACTCAGCGACAGAGCCACCTGAAGGCGCGCCGAGTTCAGAGGAAAATCCCTGTGAGGGTATGACGCCCAGCGGCGAAGAAAGACGACTCATCACTGCGCCCCCTTGTCATATCCGGCTGCGCCGTCTGCTGAAGATGGCTTGCCTGACGCATCATGGCGCGATGACTTGAGAGCGTCGCCGGCACGCAGCGGCGGGATGGCGTCCAGCACCAGCCGCCCGGCAGGGTCCACCGCCTGGAAGTGGCGCCCCTTGGCGCGCGCGATCAACAACACGCCAAAGCGTTCCGCCAGCTCCACCCCCTTCTGCGTGACGCCGGAGCGTGAGACCAGCACCGAGATCCCCGCCTGAGCCACCTTCAGTACCATCTCGGAGGTCAGGCGGCCGGTGGTGTAGAAGATGTTGGCCCCCTGATAATCACTGTCATCATCACTCAAGGGCGCCAACCAGCTCAGCCCCGCCAGCGTATCGACGGCGTTGTGGCGGCCGACATCCTCGATGAACGCCAGCACTTCATCATCCCGACACAGGGCGCAACCGTGAACCGCACCGGCCTTGCGATAGGTCGCGTTGTGCGCCGCCAGCGCCTCCAGCAGGCGATACAACAAGGCCTGACTGAAGGGGCCTGCGTCCAGCGCGGCCAGCGATTGACGCTCCAGCAGATTGCCGAATACCGTGCCCTGCCCACAGCCGGTGGTCACGGTGCGCTTGCCGAGGCGCTGCTCGATATCCTCGGGCAGATGACGCGTCACCACCGAGGCGCTCTCGACTTCCCAGTCCACCTGCAGCGCCTCGAGGTCCTCAAGCTCACCCAGCAGGCCCTGATTGCGCAGATAACCGGCCACCAGCGCCTCAGGTTCGGCACCCAGGGTCATCAAGGTGACGATCTCGCGACGATTGAGATAGATGGTCAGCGAGCGCTCGGCGGCAATGGACTGCCGATGGCGCTCACCGCGCTCATCCATGACTTCGATGTCCAGCGTAGTGGGTAGTGTGGCGCGACTGATCGCTGGCCGTGCAGAGGGCATCATGAACTCGGGTCTCCCTGATCGAGCCGGTTGGAATGGCAATTCTTGCGCTGAATCGCCGTAGAGTACCAGCCTGATGGCAGAGCTGTCCCCGCACTGACTCACGGTGACCCTGATATCGCATGCGCCGGCATGTATCTTGCACACTAGCACCATCGCAGCATTCTTTTCAGACCCGCTTGCGGGTACAGCAGTGAACAAGGAAGCCATGTCTGAATCCATCCCTCCCCGCAGTGACGACACCCGCTGGTTGAGCGTCACCCTGGCACCCACCACGCAGAAGCTGGGGCGTTTCAGCATCGACACCTGGCGGATTGCCGACCTCTCGCCCTCTGCAACGCCAGAGACGGAATCGCACGTAGCAGAGCCTGCCACCGCTGATGAAGTAGCGCATCGCCGCATCCTGCCGCTGCAGCTTCACCTCACCGAGCGCACCGATTACCGCTACAACCTGCGCTGTGAGCAGCCGCGTCTGTTCGTCCAATGCGACGAGCGCGAAGCCGACGGCATGCAGCCCCGCGTGGTGACGGCCTGTCAGGAGGTAGCATCGCATTGGATGGATGGCGACCAGCTGGTGCTGGACGTGCCGATGCCCCCTGCCTTGATGGTGTGGCTGGAAGCCTACCTCGCGCGTCACGGCGAACGACTCGACGAGGGCAAGAAGAAGAAACGCAAGGGCGCCGGGCGCGCCAGTCAGGCAGAGCAGCTCGCCGCGACGCCCAACAAGACGCATCAGCCCGGTGATGGTACGGAAAGCACGTCATGAGCCAGCACGACGATAACGCAAGCCCTGCCAATGAAGGCCTGTTCTCGCGCTGGTCACGCCGCAAGCAAGGCGACAGCCGCCGTGAAGACCAACTGGCACAGCCGGACAGCGCCGAGGTGACCAAGGGCGACAGCCTCCCGCCGTCACAGGTGGGAGTCGCCTCTGACCACAGCGCTGACGCCCCTGCAGCGAGTGGCTCGCAGCACGAAGCCCTGGGCGGCGACAGCCCCTCCTCGGCAGCAGAGCAGTCAGCCGAACAGCCAGCAGAACAGGCATCAACCGAGAGCGATCAGCAGGCAGCAGACGCTGACAACGCTGAAGCGCCAGTCATCGAGCTGCCAGACCCCGACACCCTGACTCCAGACGCCGACATCAGCGCCTTCATGCAGAGCGGCGTGGACCCGACGCTACGCCAACGTGCGCTGCGACGTATCTTCATGGGTGGCGAGCACTCGGTGCGCGATGGGCTGGATGACTACGACCAGGACTTCTCCCAGATGCGCCCGCTCGCCGAAGGTGTCGCCGACACGCTGCGCAGCTGGACCCGCAAGGTCGAAGAAGGCCTGGAAAAGCTTGATGAGGCAAGCGAGACACCCACGGCGGATACGGCGCAGGAGACAGACGACCAGATCGCTGAGCAGGCGCCTGACGGTGAGGTGCCAGTGGGCGAGTCACACGCGACGCCCAGCGACGAGATAGTCGAGTCGCCTGACCCGCAAGCAATACCAGCAGAAGACTCGCGCGAGCCAGCTCCCGCGTCAGATGATGACAGCGGGGTCCGCCACAAGCCGTGACCCGGGCTGGCCCCATAAACGCCTCCAGCGCCAGGGCTGAGCGCGTCAGGGCTCAGGACACCAGGGCGTCAGGATGACGCGCCGCACAATCAAAATGCGTCATTATGACCCACGAGAAAGCCGGATACGCCTGACCGAGGTCATCCTGATGCCTCATGGGTCACCCTGACGCGCCTCATCAAGGCGCACTGACTGCAACGCACATGCAAGATTCAGCATGACATGCCAACCCTTGAAGATTATGACTGACGTCAACCGCCTGCGCTGATGAGTGCCTGCGCGACCTGACCGCGCCCCTCTTCTCGCCGGGCGTGAAAACAGCAATGTCATCAACAGCATGCAAAGATGGTTGGCCTGTCATGAATCCCCCACTGAACGACTGTCGATCGCCGACCCGGCCCTAACCGCGAAAGACCGCGAAAGACCGCGAGAATCAGCGACGACCGGGACCTGCATCATCCGCCTGCCACCTGACGGCAGCTTGCATGCAAGGTCCGCCACGACCGAATAAGGATGAGGATGCTCAGCTCAAGCCTCGAGAGCGCTCAGCGCGCCCTCAATCAACAAGCACGCCAACGCGCCCTGTCATCCGCCATGGGTGGCTCGCCTGCCTCCAGTCTGCCGCTGTTGGCGACGGATGCCGGTAGCGCCCCCATCCGCTATCACAGTCAGGGACGCACCGTGATCATCGGCAGCGAAGCACGAGTGCGAGCACTGGCGAGTCTGCTGACCCGCCTGCCGGCTACCGCTCAGCTGCCGGTGGCACTCTTGATCAGTGAGCAGGACAACAGTGCGCTGGTGACGATGGATGAACAGCATCTCGCCGCCAGTGAGTCGCTGCCTGCGCACAGTGCTCCGCGTGACATGCTCGCGCTGAGCGGTCACCTCGGCCAGTTCAGCCTTGCCAGTGATGGCGTCAATCTGGCCGCCGCGCTGGTGCCGGCAGGTGCCGGCAGCGCGACCCATTTCGACCTGATCGCCGACCTGTCCAGCCAGCCGCTCAACCAGGCGGAACTGCCACCGCCCGGTTATCTGCAAGCCGGCGCGGACGTCATCGCCGAGCTGGATCAGCTGGTCGCCGATACTGAGGCCTCTCAGGAATCACTGTCACAGCTGACCGCCTGGGCGATGCAGTTCGCAGGCCTGATCGGCAATTTCGACAAACCGAATTACGTGACCGTCAATCTCGATACCTGCGCGCATTCCAGTGCCGGCAATATCGGCTGTACGCGTTGCCTTTCGTCGTGCAGCGCTGATGCTATCTTCTCGGTAGCCGGTCGTCGCAATGCGCATATCGAGATCGACCCTTACCTGTGCCACGGCGCAGCCAGCTGCGTCAGCGCCTGTCCGACCGGCGCGCTGAGCTTTACCCAGCCCCCGGCCGAGCAGCGCATGGAGCAGATCCAGCGCCTGCTGGAGCGCTATCAGGATGGCGGTGGCCTCTACCCGCTGCTGCGCTATCGCCTGGAGCAATCCCCTGCCTCGCAGACTGCCCTGGCGAGTGTCGACCAGGAGCGCTGCCTCGACATCACCCTCGAGGAAATCTCCGCCACCGGGCACGACGAGTGGCTGGCCGCTCTCGCACTCGGCGCGACGCAGGTCATCGTCGAACTGCCCCACGACCTGCCCGCAGGCCAACACCAGCAGCTCGATAGCGAACGTCGCCTGGCGCTGACCCTGCTCGACAGCATGGGGCTTGCCAATGCGGCCAGTGGCGAGCCGCGCATTCGCTTCGTCTCTTTGCCATCCGCCCTGCCACAAATGGATAGCAACGAGGCTGACCCCCTGCCCCTGATCACGCCGCTGTGTGTCGCTCTGGCACCGGGCGCGGACAGTGAAGAAGAGCAGCAGCCCAGCCAGCCGATCGCACGTGACTGGCTGCTGGGTCAGCCGCAGGCACGCCCCGGCAAGCGCGAACGCCTCAATCGGGTGCTCGACCACCTGGCGACACTGTCGGTCGCGGACCTGGCGCAGGACAGCGTCGCCGTGCCGACAGGCGCGCCCTTCGGCGTGGTGAACGTCGACAGCGACAACTGCACGCTGTGTCAGGGATGCGTCGCCGTCTGCCCGACCAGCGCCCTCTCGGCCAATCGCACGTCGCCTGCACTATCCTTCACTCAAGGTGACTGCGTGCAGTGTGGCCTGTGCGAGCAGGCATGCCCGGAGCAGGTCATCACCCTGACACCAGGCTTTGCTCCGCAGCCCGACGTGCGCCGCGAACCGCAGCTGATCAAGCAGGATGTGCCCTTCCCCTGCATCAGCTGTGGCACGCCGTTCGGCTCCACCGCCACCATCACGGCGATGCAGACCAAACTGGCCTCGCATGCCTACTTCCAGGGCGATGGCGCACTGCGCCTGAAGATGTGCAGCGACTGCCGCGTCAAGGACATCTGGCACGAAATGGCACGTAATCCCGATGCCCAACTCAAGGTTTGAGCCAATGACATCACCCACGTCGACTCCCGACGACTTTGCAGCAGGTGGGACTGACGATCGTGCACCTGACACCCCTGCGGCCGACTCTCTGATAAGCCATAGTGAAGAACAGCAGGCATTGCGCGCCGACCTCTACCGGCTGCTGGCGCGGCTGTTGCGCGCGGCGCCGGATGCGGAACTGATCGACTTTCTGGCCGAACTCGACCATGACGCCATCAGCCTGCCCGGGGCCGCCGAGCAGCAACTGCCGCGCGCGCTGGCGTCGCTGTCATTGGCCGCCCGCGTCAGCGACTCGCGCCGGCTGGAAGACGACTTCTTCCAGAGCCTGGTAGGCGTGGTGCAGGGCGAGGTAGTGCCCTACGCCAGCTGGTACCTCACCGGCTCGCTGATGGAAATGCCGCTGGTCGCCCTGCGCCAGGACCTGAAACGCCTCGGCTTCGAACGCCAGAGCGATGTGCATGAGCCCGAGGATCATCTCGGCGCACTGTGCGAAGTGATGGCCATGCTGATCGATGAGGTGCCCGGCGAGCAGGTCAATTTCTTCCGCCGCCATTTGGCCAGCTGGGGCGAGCGCTGCTGCGCCGACCTCGCGGGACGCGAGAGCCCCTTCTATGCCGCCGTCGGCTACCTGGGGCAGGCCTTCCTGCGGGCAGAGCGCCTGAACCTCGGTGACTCGATCCCGCTGCATGCGGCAACCGAAAACAGGTCTGGCGAGCAGGTGACGGCCGAGGCCGTCCAGCTCGTCACGCCAGCCAGTGTGGCGCCCGACGCAAGACACTGATGTCACGCATGACGTGAAGCAACATTCGAGACTGCAACGCTATCCATCTCGCATCACCCAGCAGCATTGCCGACAGGAGATCAGCATGAAGACTGATGACGCAAAAGACAGCCATAACCAGGCGCGCCAGGGGCGCCGCAAATTCCTGCGCGTATTGGGCGCCAGCACCGTAGGGGTAGCCGCAGCAGGGTCATTGGCCGGTGCCGTGATTCCGGACCAGGCCGCGCCAGAGGCACCCGCCAAGGACAAGGGCACTGACAATTATCGCGAGAGTGATCACGTCAAGGCCTTCTACGCCACGCTGCGTGACTGAATGCTAGACAGACAGTGTCCCGAGCCAGCGCCATGCGCGCGGCCAGCGGCCTGAACAACGGGCAGCGCGGAGAGGTTTCCGCCCGCCATCGACAGTGACAAGTCGGCACGGATCAGGACTGCCCCTGATCTGAAAGACCGCCGCTCCCGACATTGCCCCCTGACCCGCTCACGCGGCCCGGGCAATGATTCGGGTGACGAGGAGAGATGATGTCATGCGACTGACCCCCACCCCCTCTGCCAAAGAGACCTCAGGACTCGGTATCAACCGCCGCCAGTTCCTGAAACGCAGCGGTGTCGCCACCGGCGGCCTTGCCGCCGCGAGCTTCATGGCCGCCCCGATGATGAAACGCGCCGAAGCCAAGACCGAAGTGTCTGATGCGCCGGTCGAGACGAAGCGCACCATCTGCTCACACTGCTCCGTGGGCTGCGGCGTCTATGCCGAGGTCCAGGAAGGTGTCTGGACCAAGCAGGAACCCGCCTTCGATCACCCCTTCAACCGTGGCGCACACTGCGCCAAGGGCGCATCCCTGCGTGAGCATGGTCACTCTGACCGTCGCCTCAAGTACCCGATGAAGCTCGAAGGTGGCAAGTGGAAGAAGCTCTCCTGGGAGCAGGCCATCGAGGAAGTCGGCGACAAGGTGCTCGAGCTCACCAAGGAGCACGGCCCCGATAGCATCTACTGGCTGGGCTCGGCCAAGTTCAGCAATGAACAGGCCTACCTGATGCGCAAGTTCGCGGCCCTGTTCGGCACTAACAACGTCGATCACCAGGCGCGTATCTGCCACTCCACCACGGTTGCCGGTGTCGCGAACACCTGGGGCTACGGGGCGATGACCAACTCCTTCAACGACATGCACAACTGTCGTTCGATCCTGTTCATCGGTTCCAACCCGTCCGAAGCGCACCCGGTGGCCATGCAGCACATCCTGCTGGCCAAGGAGCGCTCCAACGCCGAGATCATCGTCGTCGACCCGCGCTTCACGCGGACCGCCGCCAAGGCCAACAAGTACGTGCGCCTGCGTCCGGGCACCGATGTCGCCTACATCTGGGGCCTGCTGTGGCACATCTTCGAGAACGGCTGGGAAGATGAGGCCTACATCCAGCAGCGTGTCTACGGCATGGATGAAGTGCGTGCCGAAGTCGCCAAGTTCCCGCCGGCGGAAGTCGAGCGCATCACCGGCGTAGCCGAGGCCGACATGCTCGACGTCGCGCGCCGCCTGTCCCAGAACCGTCCGGGCAGCGTCGTGTGGTGCATGGGCGGCACCCAGCACACCACCGGCAACAACAACACCCGCGCCTACTGCATCCTGGAACTGGCGCTGGGCAACATCGGCAAGTCCGGTGGCGGCGCCAACATCTTCCGTGGCCACGACAACGTCCAGGGCGCCACGGATCTGGGCCTGATGTCCCACTCCCTGCCGGGCTACTACGGCCTCTCAGAAGGCGCGTGGAAGCACTGGTCCAAGGTCTGGAACGTCGACTTCGAGTGGATCCAGAACCGCTACGACCAGACCGAATATCACGACGGCAAGCCGATGCACACCAACGGCATCACCGTCTCGCGCTGGGTCGATGGCGTGCTCGAGAACCCGGACCGTATCTCCCAGCGGACCGCACTCAAGGCGATGTTCTACTGGGGCCATGCCGTCAACTCCCAGACCCGCGGGCCGGAGATGAAGAAGGCGATGGCCAAACTGGACATGATGGTGGTGGTCGACCCCTACCCGACCATCGCCGCCGTCATGCACGACCGTACCGACGGCGTCTACCTGCTGCCGGCCGCGACCCAGTTCGAGACCACCGGCAGCGTGACCAACTCAAGCCGCTCCCTACAGTGGCGCGATCAGGTCATCGAGCCGATGTTCGAGTCCAAGCCTGACCACGAGATCATGTACCTGCTGTCTCGCAAGCTGGGCTTCGCCGACGAGTTGTTCCGCAACATCAAGGTCGAGGGCAGCGTGCCTGTCGTCGAGGACATCACGCGCGAGTTCAATGCCGGCATGTGGACAGTGGGTTACACCGCCCAGAGCCCTGAGCGCCTGAAGGCACACCAGCAGAACTGGCACACCTTCGACTTCGAGACGCTCAAGGCCCGTGGCGGTCCGGCCAATGGCGACTTCTACGGCCTGCCGTGGCCGTGCTGGGGCACGCCGGAAATGGGTCACCCGGGCTCTCCCATCCTGTATGACACCTCCAAGACGGTGGCCGAGGGCGGCGGCAACTTCCGCGCGCGTTACGGCGTGGAGCACAACGGCACCAACATCCTCGCGGAAGGCTCCTGGTCCAAGGGCGCCGAGATCGAGGATGGCTATCCGGAGTTCACCGACAAGCTGCTCAAGCAGCTGGGCTGGTGGGATGACCTGACGGCCGAGGAAAAGCAGGCGGCGGAAGGCAAGAACTGGAAGACCGATCTCTCCGGCGGCATCCAGCGCGTGTGCATCAAGCATGGCTGCATGCCGTATGGCAACGCCAAGGCGCGTGCCCTGGTCTGGACCTTCCCGGACCCGATCCCCAAGCACCGCGAGCCGCTGTACACCGCGCGTCGCGACCTGGTGAAGGACTACCCGACCTGGCCGGATTCCGAGTCCATCTATCGCCTGCCGACACTCTACGCCTCCATCCAGGAGAAGGACGTCAGCGCCAAGTACCCGATCACCCTGACCTCGGGCCGCCTGGTGGAATACGAAGGGGGTGGCGAAGAGACACGCTCCATTCCGTGGCTGGCCGAGCTGCAGCAGGAGATGTTCGTCGAGATCAATCCGGCTCTGGCCAATGACCAGGGCATCAAGGACGGCGACATGGTGTGGGTCGAGGGCGCCGAGGGCGGCCGCGTCAAGGTGATGGCGATGGTCACCGAGCGTGTCGGTCCGGATGTCGTCTTCATGCCCTTCCACTTCGGTGGGCATTACGAAGGCGAATCCCTCGAGTCCCGCTATCCGGAAGGCACCGTGCCCTATGTGCTCGGTGAATCGGCCAATACCGCGACCACCTACGGCTACGACCCCGTGACCCTGATGCAGGAAACCAAGGTCACCTTGTGCCGCGTCAGCCTTGCCTGACTCGAGTGACGGCCGCGTCCGAGTGACGCGGCCCGGACGCAGCGCAAGACACGATCGGACGTATCCGTTACCAGAATCATCCGGCCTGTTGACCGAGGAACCCGGCGACAGGCCGTGAAGGAGAAGCACCATGGCCCAGATGAAATTTTTGTGTGATGCAGAGCGCTGCATCGAGTGCAATGGCTGCGTGACAGCCTGCAAGAACGCCAACGAGACCGAGTGGGGCGTTCAGCGCCGCCGCGTGGTGACCCTGGACGACGGCAAGCCGAGTGAAGTCTCCATCTCGGTGGCGTGCATGCATTGCGATGACGCGCCGTGCATGGCGGTCTGCCCCACCGACTGCTTCTACAAGACCGATGACGGCATCGTCCTGCACGACAAGGACATCTGCATCGGTTGCGGCTACTGCCTGTACGCCTGCCCGTTCGGCGCCCCGCAGTTCCCGCAGCAAGGCGCCTTCGGCGAGCGCGGCAAGATGGACAAGTGCACCTTCTGCGCCGGCGGCCCGGCCGAGAGCCCGGAAGAAGAGTTCGAGAAGTACGGTGCCAACCGCATCAGCGAAGGCAAGCTGCCGCTGTGCGCCGAGATGTGCTCCACCAAGGCCCTGCTGGCCGGCGATGCCGAGACCGTCTCCGACATCTTCCGTCAGCGTGTGGTCTACCGTGGCCATGAAGACGGCGCCTGGTCGCCGGTCGACAAGGCCAGCCACCCGGAGACGTCTGCCAACCTGACCACCAGCAGCGTTCAGCAGGCGGACCACCTGGCCTACGACGCAGCCCGCAAGGGGTAAGGAGGCGACATGCGCGCGCACTTTACAGCTTCACGGTTGACCGTGGTCGCCATGTTCCTGTGCCTGATGCTGGCCAGTCTCTGGCTGGCTCCTCAGGCACTGGCCGCGAACCCTGACGGCGAGATCGGTCAGGCGGTCGGCACGGTGGACGCCGATACCTGGCGGCAGGTCAAGGATGGGGGCAACTCCATCGACAGCCGACATGACTCCAACTACAGCCTGATCAATCAGAGCGGCGAGACCTGGCGTCAGATCCGCAATCGCTGGATCTCACCGGGTGGCCTGATCGCACTGGGTGGCATGCTGGCCGTGCTGGTGATCTTCTACCTGCTGGTGGGACGCAACAATCTGGACCACCCGCGCAGCGGCAAGCTGATGCTGCGCTGGACGGCGCTGGAGCGTGCCATGCACTGGACGCTGGCGACGCTGTTCCTGACGCTGGCCATCACCGGCATCAATCTGCTGTGGGGCAAGTTCGTGTTCCGCAATGTGTTCGGGGACGTGTTCTGGGCCAACATGATCATGGCGACCAAGGTGATCCACAACTATGTGGGGCCCCTGTTCTCGATCATGCTGATCCTGGTGCTGGCCAAGTGGCTGAAGCTCAATCTTCCCAGGAAGCATGACCTTGACTGGTTCCGTCAGGGTGGCGGCATGATGAAGGGCAAGCATCCGGACGCCGGCTTCGCCAACGGCGGGGAAAAGGCCTGGTACTGGATTCTGGCGACGGTCGGCCTGGTAGTGATTGCCAGCGGGCTGGTGCTGGACTTCCCGATCTTCGGCCAGACGCGGGACAACATGCAGTGGGCCAATGTCTTCCACGGCATCGCCTCGCTGATGCTGATCGCGGTGTCCTTCGGCCACATCTATATCGGCACCGCCGGTACCGAGGGTGCCTTCGAGGGCATGAAGACCGGTTATGTCGATGAGACCTGGGCCAAGCAGCACCACAATCTGTGGTACGACGAGGTCAAGCAGGCCGAAGCGGCGGACCCGGCAGCAGATCCCGCCACGGCACCTGACGATAGCCTGGCACGTCAGCAACGTCCGAATTAGCGCGGCGCCAGACATCCGCTGGATGAGTAAAGATACGCCCGGACAGGTTCGCCTGCCGGGCGTTTTCGCTTGCCAGCGCACACTCTTTCGCGACTCTGCCACCCACTGGCACTCCACCGGCCAACCCGCCTGCCAAACCACAGACCAAACCACAGGCGTGCAGCGCTGGTTCACAGCTCTGCATTAGTTGCGTAAAGTTTCAGATATCCCGCCTGGGCCCACCAGGCGCCCCGACAGCATGAAGGCTGGCGCTTGGCTGCGCCTTCTCAGGAGATTTCGATGAGCGACCCGACCCCTCAAGCCGTACAAGACCTGAGCGAACTGGACGAACAGACCCGCACCGAACTGGAAGCGGCCGCGTTCCGTCGTCTGCTCAAGCATCTGGATGACAACAAGGATGTCCAGAACATCGATCTGATGATCCTCGCCGACTTCTGCCGCAACTGCCTCTCCAAGTGGCTGATGGCCGCTGGCGAGGAGCGTGGCGTGAGCTTCGATTACGACGCGGCGCGCGAGCATGTCTACGGCATGCCCTATTCCGAGTGGAAGACACATCACCAAGCCAAGGCGACCCCTGAGCAGCTGGCAGCGCTCGAGGCACGTCAACAAGGCAAGAAGGACTGATCATGAGCGGCAATGACGAACAGATCGGCCTCACCATCGCAGTATTGACCGTCTCCGATACACGCACCGCAGAAAATGACCGCTCCGGGGACGCACTGGTCGACAACCTGACGGCGGCTGGCCATACGCTGCATGAAAAGCGTATCGTGCCCGATGACGTCTACCAGCTGCGCGCCGTGGTCAGCGAGTGGATCGCGGACCCGGCCGTGCAGGTCATCCTGACGACGGGCGGCACAGGCTTCACCGGACGTGATTCCACGCCGGAAGCCATTCGCGTGCTGCTCGACAAGGAAATCCAGGGCTTCGGCGAACTCTTCCGTCAGCTTTCCCACCAGGAAGTCGGTAGCTCGACGATCCAGAGCCGCTGTCTTGGGGGGTTGGCCAACCGTACCGTGGTGTTCTGCCTGCCCGGCTCCACCGGCGCCTGCAAGACGGCCTGGAACGGCATCCTGAAGGAGCAGCTCGACAGCCGCCACCGCCCCTGCAACTTCGCCAACCTGGTGATCCCGGAGCGCGGAACCCATGCCCACTGACGCCAGTAAAGACCCGCATTCTCGCCCGTCGCCTTCCGCGGCGGCAGAATGTGGCTGCGACGCCGTGCCTGTCGGCGCCAAGGGGCTGGCGCCCCTGGCCAGTGCACTCGCCGCGCTACGTGACAGCTGTCCGCTGATGCCAGCCGAGCGCGTGGCAGTCAGTGACGCAGCAGGACGTGTGCTCGCCGAGGACGTGCATGCCGAGCTTGACGTACCGCCTGCCGACAACTCCCAGATGGATGGCTATTGCGCCCGCGTGACAGACATCGGTGACGGTGCCTGGCTGCCGATCAGTCAGCGTATCGCGGCAGGTCAGCCTGCCACGCCACTGGCCGTGGCGAGTTGTGCGCGCCTGTTCACCGGGGCGGAAATCCCCGACGGCGCCGACGTGGTGGTCATGCAGGAAGAGGTGACACTGCGTGAAGGCGAAGATGGCACCACCCTGGCCTGGCTGCCCGGGCCTCGCACCCGCGGCGACAACATTCGCGTTCAAGGCCGGGATGTCAGCAAGGGCAATCGCTTGCTCGCGGCGGGCACGCGACTAGACGCTGCCGCGCTGGGCCTTCTGTATGGCCAGGGGGCAAGTCACGTGATGGTGCGCCGCAAAGTACGAGTGGCCTTGTTCGCGACCGGCGATGAACTGATCGAACCCGGCCAGCCGCTCAAGCCCGGCCAGATCTACAACTCCAACCGCGTGATGCTCAGCCAGATGCTCAGCGACTTCGGGGCTGAGGTGGTGCTGGCACCGCTCAATGTGGCCGATACCTTCGAGGCCACTCGTGACGCCCTCGCTTCGGCGGCGCAACAGGCTGACCTGATCGTCACCTGCGGTGGAGTCAGCGTCGGCGAGGAAGACCACGTCCGCCCCGCCATCGAGGCGCTCGGCAGCCTGGATCTGTGGCGTCTGGCCATCAAACCGGGCAAACCACTGGCGCTGGGGCGTATCAACAGCCCTCGGGGTGACGCGGTGCGTGTCGTGGGCTTGCCGGGCAATCCAGTCTCCAGCTGGGTCGGTGGCTGGTTGTTCCTTCGTCCGTTACTGGGCGAGATGACCGACTGCGCTGCATTGCGCGAGCTGAAACGTCTCACGGTACGCGCGGCCTTCTCAGCTCGCACTGCCATCCGTCAGGATCATCTGCGCGTCACCTTGGCGCCCGGCAGTGATGGGAAGCTTGAGGCGCATGCCTTCCCGGACCAGAACTCGGCGGTACTCTCCTCCTGCGCCGGTGCTCAGGCACTGGCCGTGATTCCGCCCCACGCACAGCTCAACCACGGTGACAGCGTGGAATGCCTGTGGCTCGAGCGCTGACACCGCTCCCCCCTCCCTGTTTTCACAACTGTCTTTACAACTGTCGTGACTACTGACGCGATAACTGTCACGACAACTGACGCTGGAATGCGACACCCTAGTGACACTCCAGCGTCATCTTGACCTCGCCCCTGAGTCCGGCACACTGACTGCCTTCATTCATCTGAGTTCTGACTGCCTAGGGCGGCTCAGAACACTGATCGGTTACGGACTCTTGAGCAAGGACAACTCAATGCCAGCCTCTTCCTCGTCGCCCCGCGCGCTGTTACGCCCACTTGCCATGGCTGTGCTGCTTGCCACCACGTCGTCATCCTTGCCGGCGCTCGCCGATGACATTGCCACGTCGCCTGCGCCGGGCACGTCGGTCACCGAATGGAGCTATGCGAGTGAATCCGCGGATGACACCAACGCCGGAGCCAATGGCCCCGAGCATTGGGGAGAGCTCACCCCGGGCTATGCCGAGTGCTCGGTCGGCAGCCAGCAGTCGCCGATCGATATCGACAGCCAGTCACGCACGCTGAATGAAGCGGGCCCGAAACTCGACTACCATTCGCCGCTGCTCGTCACGCGCGATACGGGCCACACCCTGCAGATCGAAGGGGCCAGCGGCAATACCATGACGCTGGATGGCACCCAGTACACCCTGTCGCAGGTGCACCTGCATGTGCCGTCAGAGCACGCCATCGACGGCAAGCGTGCCGCCATGGAAATTCATCTGGTGCACAGCACGCCGGAAGGCAAGCTGGCCGTGCTGGCCGTACTGGTCGAGGAAGGGCATGACAACCTGGCCCTCAGCCGCCTGTTGAGCCGTCTGCCCCAGCGCGGCCTCTCCGAGACCCTGACAAGCGGCCTGTCTGCCAACCTGCTGCTGCCACGCGAACATGCCGGCTGGCAGTACTCCGGCTCGCTTACCACCCCGCCATGCTCTGAGCCCGTCACCTGGTTTGTCATGCAGACGCCGATCGAAGCCTCCCAAGCACAGATCGACGCCTACCATGAATGGCAAGGCGGAGAGAATGCCCGCCCCCTTCAGCGCTGATTGACAAAAACACGTCTACTTAGGCCGGCTGGCGCAATGCCAGCATGTCCGGCCACAACCGCGCGAAGCTGTCCTCGAGCATCGCGCGGTTATCCGCCAGCCACGGCGTCATGTCCGCCAGCGGATTGGTGCCTGCATCCAAATTGCCCACCTTGTGCGTATGCCTTCCATTGCGAGTATCACTTGTCTGGCGCAAGCGGCGTCTGGCCGTCATGCGCTCGCCGATGCTGGCAATGGTCGCGAGCGTGAACTCCAGCTCCTGATAGCGCCTGAGTGCATCGCGCACCTGGATCCATTCGATCAGGCTCGACAGGCGCGACGGCACCTCCTCACGCGCCAGCAGGCGATAGAGGCGGTCGATATCGTCATCGTGCATCTCGGCGGCCAGCAGGTGATCCCACATCATGTCGAAGGCGATACCGGCGACACGTCGCGACGAAGGCGGCACCTGGGTCAACAACCAGCGTGTCTCGGGATGAGCGTCGATCACCGCGTCACAGCGGCGGTGAAAGCGGATGCCCGCCTCTACCTCCGGCGACCAGCCGCTCAGGTCACTGCCGCGCACGCCATCGGCAATCAGGTTGCCAAACAGGAAGTTATCGCTGCCCGCCAGACTCAGGCGTGCATGACCGAGAAAGTTCAAGTTGCTAGACTCCTGCTTTTGCGAATCCTGTCGCCGGTCTCATCTGGCGCGCCCTGGCTCTGCATACCCTGCTCCTGTTTCCCAACTCTACTGACTATCGAGATTCACGATGCCGTCCGCTTCCATGCCAGTCAAAGCGCCTATCGTGCGTGATATCGTCCTGATCGGCGGTGGGCACAGCCACGTCGGCGTGCTGATGCGCTTTGCCATGCAGCCAGAGCCCGGTGTCCGCCTGACCGTCATCTGTCGCGACACCGACACGCCCTATTCCGGCATGTTGCCGGGCTACGTCGCCGGTCATTATACGTTCGACGATGTGCATATCGACCTGCGCCGGCTGTGTCAGTTCGCCGGCGCCCGCTTCTACCGCGATCAGGTGATCGACATCGACCGCCGCGAGCGCCGCGTGATCTGCGCCGAGCGCCCGGCGGTGGACTACGACCTGCTGTCGATCAATATCGGCTCCACGCCTCGCCTGTCCCACATCGATGGTATCGGTGACCCTGAAGCCGCAGACGCCCCCGTGGTGGCGGTCAAGCCGATCAGCACCTTCCAGCAGCGCTGGCTGAGTCTGCTCGAGCGCGCCAGGAGCGCCGAGCGTCCGCTCGATATCGTGCTGGTCGGCGGCGGTGCCGGCGGTGTCGAACTGCTGCTGGCCATCCAGCAGCGCCTTGCCACCGAGTTGCCCGATGCGCTCGCGCCGAACCTGACGCTGATCACCCGCGGTCAGCGTCTGTTGCCCACCCATGCGCACACGGTCAGTGAGGCGCTTGCCACTACCCTGCACGAGCGCGGTATCCAGGTGCATTTCGGTGAGGAGATCACGGCCGTCGAACGCGCATCCTCGACCGCCCAGCGCCAGCTGATCAGTGCCAGCGGTGCCTGCCATCAGGCCGATGAGGCCATCTGGGTGACACGGGCCGGTGGTGCGCGCTGGCTGGAGAAGACCGGACTGAGCCTGGACGAGGATGGCTTCCTCAAGGTTCGCGATAGCCTGCAGACACTTGAGGATGACGCCATCTTCGCCGCGGGCGATATCGCACATCAGCTCAACCATCCCCGCGAGAAGGCCGGCGTGTTTGCCGTGCGCCAGGCCCGGCCGCTGGCCGACAATCTGCGACGGGCCGTGCGCGGCGAGCCACTCAAGGACCATGTGCCGCAGTCGCGCTGGCTGGCGCTGATCAGCACCGGGGATCGCGATGCCATCGCCTCACGCGGCAAGCTGGGGCTGGTCGCGCCGCGTCTGCGCCCGTGGCTGTGGCGCTGGAAGGACCATATCGACCGCCAGTTCATGGCTCGCTTCAATGAACTGCCCAGCATGCAGGACGCCGCGAATGCCGGCGACCTTTCCGGGTTGCACCAGCGCATCAGCGCTGCCTGGCAGGCACTCAGGGGACGCGTTGGCAAGCTGCATCCGCACCTGACAGCCGAGCTGGATGAGCAGGAGGCACACCAGGCCCTGTCCGCACTGGCGATGCGCTGCGGCGGCTGCGGGGCCAAGGTCGGCGCCAGCGTGCTGTCGCGAGCGCTGCAGAGTCTGGCCCCGCGCGAGAACCCGGACGTGCTGGTCGGGCTGCATGCCCCGGATGATGCCGCCATCGTGCGCGTGCCCGAAGGACAGGCGCTGGTGCACAGCGTCGACTTCTTCCGCGCCTTCATCGATGACCCCTATCTGTTCGGGCGCATCGCCGCCAATCACGCGCTGGGCGATCTCTACGCCATGGGCGCGACGCCGCATACGGCGACGGCGGTGGCCACGGTGCCACAGGGGGTCGAGCGCAAGGTCGAGCCGCTGGTACGCGAGCTGATGCAAGGCGCGACCGAGGTGCTCAACGAGGCGGGCTGCAGTCTGGTCGGCGGCCATACCGGCGAAGGTCAGGAGCTGGCACTGGGCTTCGCGCTCAATGGTCTGGTGGAGGAGAGCCTGGCCGGCGTCACCTGCAAGGGCGGCATGCAGCCGGGTGATGTGCTGTTGCTTACCAAGGCCATCGGCACCGGCACGCTGTTGGCAGCGCACGCACGCCTGGAAGCCCGCGGCCGCTGGATCGACGCCGCGCTGGACAGCATGCAGCAATCCAGTCAGCGCGCGGCGGATATTCTGAGCACGCATCAGGCGAGCGCCTCCACCGATGTCACCGGCTTCGGTCTGCTCGGCCATCTGGTCGAGATGACCCGCGCCAGCGGCGTGGATGCCGAGCTCGAGATCGATGCCCTGCCGGTGCTCGACGGCGCCGAGGACTGTGTCGCCCGCGGCGTGGTCAGCTCGCTGCAACCGGCCAATCTGCGCCTCAAGCGTGCCCTGAAGGACCAAGCCGGCGTCATCGATCATCCGCGCTATCCGCTGCTGTTCGATCCGCAGACGGCCGGTGGCCTGCTGGCCAGTGTGCCGCCCGGGGAAGCCGAGGCCTGTCTGGCCGCGCTCAAGGCCGCCGGCTATCACGCCAGCGCCATCATCGGGCGCATCACCCCCCAGGGCGATGCACTGGCGCCGATCAGCATCAAGCACTGAGCACGGTTAGAGGGTCACACGGTGAGCCAGCCAGTTGGCGGTCAATGACAACCGGCGACACCCAGCGATGCTTCACAAGCGTTGTGACATTAAGCGTTGTGACATTCAGATGCCAAGATGCCCGCCAGAGAATTCTCTGGCGGGCATCTTCATGACTGGCGACTCATGCGCGGGGCGTCTGGCAACAAGCCTCAGACTGACCGGCTACCTCAGGCTTCGGCTTCGCGCTTGAGCGCCTCGAAGGACTCCACGAACGCATCCATGGTCTCGGCGCAGTAATCCCGCAGCCCACTGACGACCAGCTTCTTGGAACCACTGCCGATGCACTGCTCGCCATCATGGATGCTGAACTCGAGCAGGGTATCGCCGCGCTTGCCGTTGACCTCGAGCGAGGACCCCACGAAGTCGAGGTGCAGGTCGGCGATATCCAGGCGCTCGAAACAGAAGCCCATGCTGTCGTAGATCACCAGCGGGCGGGCCGGGTTGAACATCACGCCCTTCTCCAGCATCAACGGCTGCAGGAAGTGCGGGAAGTTGCGCCCGGAGAAGGCGATATACTGGCGAGTGAAATTGGCGACCACTTCCTCGTCATGGGTGGTATCGCCGCTGCGCTCGACCGTCAGGTAGACCTTGCCGGCTTCATCGCGCACCAGCAGGGACACGCCATTCTCGTCGGGGGCGTCCAGCGCTTCGAAGATCAAGGGCACATCGTTGCCGACCATGCCGCAGAAACGGATGGTCATGCACTGCGACAGACCGAATTTCGCCAGCAACAGGGAGAACAGCAGGTCGCCGGGCACACAGAAGCGTCGCGCGTCCGGGTCATGAATGGGGTTGTAATCCCCCGCCATCTGCTTGGCGAAACGACTTGCCTGCTCGGCGGTGATCCGCACGCGGCCATCTTCGACCCGGTGAAACTGATCAAGAAACATGGACTGCCTTCCTGCCCTGCTTGAATGATGATCGATGGTCCGTCCTGAACCATCGCGGAAATGCCTCCGAGGGGAGGAATCGCGGTCGACGCGCTGTCACGCCTGCCCACCTGTCGTGTCATGAAGCTTTCAAGACATGCAGATGAAACGATTTTACCACTGGATGACAGTCAGGTGGTGACTCGTGACAGGCTTTGCAAGAGATTGCAGCGCGACAGATGGCCATATACTGTATATAACCCCATGCTTTCGGGCAAACTGCCGCACTGCCCGCCACTTCGACAGGTCGCCATGCAAGCCGCTCCCCTCGACAATCCGCGCTACTACCTGGCCAACTTCGACACCCTGATCGACTGGGTCTGCCAGTGTCACGCCGATCTGCTGACAGAGGCGGAGCGTGCCACGGTGGACGCCATCACTCGCCTGCCGGATGCCTCGCGGGCCTTGCTGGTGCGACTGCTGATGCGCAAGGGCGATCATTTCGAACGCTCGCAGCTGCATTATCCCGAGATCGGTGCGATCGAGGCCGCATGCCAGCCATTGATCACACCGCTCGCCGACAGTGCCACGCCTGACGGCCTGTGCCGCCACAATGCCGACCTGAGTCTGGACAAGATGCTGGCGCTGGTGACCTTGCCGCGCCTCCGGGCAGCCTTTGCCGAGCTGCCCAGAAGCACGCCCAAGCGCCGCATGCATGATGCCATCAGCGAGCTGCTGGGTGACGTCACGCCACGGCCACTGCCAGCCTGGTTGAACGACCCCGCAGCCGACACCTTGAGTGTCGGGCTGGGTGAGCTGTCGCGACGCCTGAGCCTGATGTTCTTCGGCAACCTGCGCCAGAATCTGTCGGACTTCGTACTCAGCGAGCTGGGCCTGCTGCGTTGCGAGACGGTCGCCCTGTCGCCGGCCTCTCGCGCCTTCACCCATCGCTGGGAGGTGGATCGCTATCTGGCGCTGGAGCAACTGCGTGAGGACTGGCAGCAAGCCAGCGAGCGGCTGGACCGCACGGCGAACGCTGAACTTGAGCGGCACTGGCAGCGCATTGTCGCGGCGCTGGATGCGACGGCGTCTGCAGCGGCAAACGAGCTCCACAGTGAGCCGTCCGCGACTCATCAGCTCACTGACGCTCATGCCACTGGCGGGCGTGCTATTGATGATCGTGCCAATGCCTGGCTGGCGCAGCGGCGTGACCGGCTGCGCTTCTCGCTGGCCCGCGACGCCGAGCGTCAGGGCTGGCATCAGGCGGCTGCCCGCCAGTACGCCTGTCTCGAGGATTCCGCATATGCCCCGCGTGCCATGCCGCGCCGGGTGAGAGCACTGGAGCTGTCGGGCGATATCAGCGCAGCTCACGCGCTGGCCAGCGAGCGGTTGGCGCGCGCCGAGATCACGCTGGACGAGCAGCTGGCACTCGAACGCGCCCTGCCGCGTCTGTGCCGTGGCCTCGGATTGCCCGCGCCCAGACGCGCCAGGGCGCCGACCACGCCACAGATCGCCCTCACGGTGCCCGACCTTGCCACCTCGGCGGCTGACGGTATCCACGGGGTCGAGCGCGCGGCCGCCCATGCGTTGGCCACGCCCGAGGCACCGGTCTTCTATGTCGAGAATGGCCTGATTCCCGCGCTCTTCACCCTGCTGTGCTGGGAGGTGCTGTTCGCCCCCTTGCCGGGGGCCTTCTTCCACGCCTTCCACACCGGCCCGGCGGACCTCTATCGCCCTGATTTCGTCAGCCGTCGCCAGGCCGCTTTCGAGGCCTGCTTCGCGCGCCTGAAGGACGAAAGCTACCGGACGGTGATCCGTGAACGCCATCAGCAGAAACAGGGCATTCAGGCACCCTTCGTGCACTGGGAGCTATTGAGCGAGGAACTGCTGAACCACGCACTGGACTGCATTCCGCCCGCGCATCTGGAAGCCTGTTTCCGCCACCTGCTGGCCAACCCTCGTGAACATCGCGCTGGCCTGCCGGACCTGATCCAGTTCTTCCCCGAGCACAGCAGCGACCGTTATCGGCTGATCGAGGTCAAGGCGCCCACCGACCGTCTGCAGGACAACCAGCGTCAATGGCTGGCCCTGTTCGCACGCCATGCGATTCCGGCGCTGGAATGTCGAGTCGAATGGCTGAGCGCGACCGAGGCCTCAGCGGACGAATGCTCCCGGCACAAGGCACCTCCTGCATCATGATCAAGGCGGACGAGACCCACGCTGAGCCCGCACGCTACCGGATCGCAGTACGCGAACTGTGTGCCTTTGCCGCGCGCGAGGGCGATCTGGACCTGCGCTTCACGCCATCGCCTACCGCCCAGCAGGGCATCCGTGGTCATCAGCGTATCGTGCGCCGACGCGGCAAGGACTATGAAAGCGAGATCTCGCTCAGCGGTGACATCGGCAATTTGACCATCCGTGGGCGCGCCGATGGCTATGATCCCAAGCGCAACTGCCTCGAGGAGATCAAGACCCATCGCGGCGACCTCTCCCGCCAGCCCGCGCACCATCGCGCCCTGCATTGGGCCCAGGCACGCGTCTACGGCGCACTGATGTGTCGCAGCCGGGACCTCGAAGGTATCACGCTCGCGCTGGTCTATCTGGACATCGCGGCGGATGCGCCCAGGGGCACCAAGAGCGAGCATGATGAGCAGAACGAGCAGAACGAGCAGACTGACCAGGCTGACCCCAAAAGCCGCAAGGCACAGCCTGATGAGCAGCGTCTGGAAGCCTGGTGGAGCCGTGAGGCGCTGGAGGCGGAGCTGGCACGTCTGGCGGCACGCTTCAGCGAGTTCGCCGCCAATGAGCTGGCCCATCGCAGTGCCCGCGACAGCGCGCTGAGCCGCCTGGCCTTTCCGTGGCCGAGCTGGCGCCCCGGTCAACGCCAACTGGCCGAGCATGCCTACAAGGCGGTGATGACCGGCCGCGAGCTGCTCGCCGAGGCGCCGACCGGTACCGGCAAGACCCTGGCCACGCTGTATCCGGCACTGCGCGCGATGCCCGCAAGCGGCACGGACAGACTCTTCTACCTCACCGCCCGCACCCCGGGCCGCGCGCTGGCACTCGACGCGCTGGCCACCTTGGCACCAGCCGCTGACGACAGCGAGGGGCAGAAAAAGACACCGGCGACACCGCTGCGCATTCTGGAACTGGGCGCGCGCAGCAAGACCTGCGAGCACCCGTCCCTCGCCTGTCATGGCGAGTCCTGCCCGCTGGCGCGCGGGTTCTATGATCGCCTGCCCGCGGCACGCGACGCCGCGCTCGCCGACCAACGCCCCCTGAATCTGGCGACGACACGCCGCCACGCCCTGGCCCACGACATCTGCCCCTACTTTCTCGCCCAGGAGCTCTCGCGCTGGGCGGATGTCATCATCGGCGACCATAACCACTACTTCGACAGTCATGCGCTGCTGTTCGCCCTGAGCCAGGCCAATGATTGGCGCACGGTGGTGCTGGTCGATGAGAGCCACAACCTCATCGAGCGCGCCCGCGGCATGTACAGCACCGAGCTCGACGCCCGCCAGTTCCACTTCCTGCTCAAGCAGTTGAGCCGCAAGGGCCATCCGGCCCCGCTGCGCTCGGCTTCACGCGCACTGGCTCGGCAATGGCGAGCGCTGGAGCAGCTCAAGCAGGGTGCTGACGGCGAGACACAGGCAAGCAAGGTCGATAGCAAGGACGCAGGCCACAAGGCGCAGCGCCTTGCACTGGAGGCGCTACCCGGCGACTTCCTCAAGGCCTTGAGCCAATGGACCGGCGCGATGGCCGACTGGTTGGCGGAGCCTGACAAGGCCGCAAACCCTGCTGCGGCCAGGCAACAGCCAGCGACAGCCACACAAGCCCCCGAACAGCTGTGCCTGATCGCAAGCGATGCCCCCTCTGCTGCTCCGAGTGCTACCGATACAGGCACTGCAACGACAGTCTCCGGCTCGGCCTCTTCCACGGCCAGGCGCCGCGTGGAACCCGATGTCGAGATGATGGAGGCCTACTTTGCGGCACTGACCCTGGCGCGACTCGCCGAAGGCTTTGGCGATCACTCGCTGTTCGAGGTCGAACTCTCCGCCACGCCCCCTGCGCGGCAGGCGTCGCTTGCCAGCGATTCAAGCTCGAGTTCCGGCGCAGCATCGGATGCAGGAACAGAAGCTGACGCGTCAGCCCGGCCACACAAGGCCCGCGGGCGCAGCGTGCGCCAGATCCAGCCGCGACTGCGCTGCGTCAGTCCGGCGCCGTGGCTGGCACCCCGCCTGCGCGCCAGTCACGCCATCCTGTTGTTCTCGGCCACACTCAATCCACCGGCCTATCACCATCGCCTGCTGGGTCTGGCGGACGATGCCGTCTGGCTGAGTGTCGATTCCCCGTTCAGCGCGGCCCAGGTGCAGGTCAGTCGTCATCGGCTCTCGACACGCCTGCGGGATCGCGACGCCTCCTGCCGGCCGATCGCCGAGTTGATGGCGCGCCAATACCGGCAACGCCCGGGCAACTATCTGGCGTTCTTCTCGAGCTTCGCCTATCTGGAACAGGTCGCCAGCACCCTGCAACAGCTGGCGCCGGAGATTCCCCAATGGCGCCAGACCCGCGCCATGACGGAAGCGGAGCGCACCGGCTTCATTCAGCGCTTCACGCCCGAGGGACAAGGCATCGGCTTCGCGGTGCTGGGTGGCGCCTTCGGCGAAGGGATCGATCTGCCCGGCTCGCGTCTGATCGGGGCCTTCATCGCCACCCTCGGACTGGCCGGTTTCAGTCCCGAGAATGAAGCACTCAAGCAGCGTCTTGCCACGTGGCTCGACAACGACGCACAGCGGCGTAGCCAGCCGGAACAGGCTGAAGGCGACCCACACGACGATACGCGCGCACCGTACCCGGTCATCCAGCCCTTGAATGCCGATGACTGCACCTATCTGTACCCGGGGCTCACCAGAGTGGTGCAGGCTGCCGGCCGAGTGATTCGCAGCGAGCAGGATCAGGGCGTGATCCACTTGATCGATGACCGCTTCATGCGCCCGGAAGTCGCACGGTTGCTGCCACGCTGGTGGTCACCGACGAATTGATGCGGGCTGCAAGCGTGACGCCGCCACGATGCGCCGTGATGGCACAAAGCCTGCACATCAATGGAGATGTGATTGGGTCTTCATTTCGCACTTCATTTCGCTCTTGTCTTCGCTCTTCATTACGCTCTTGTCTTCGTTATCCACCCGCAAGGAAGCCGCACGATGCCAGACACCGACAATGCCCTGTGGGGCGATGAGTATCCGCGTGACCTGATCGGTTATGCCGACACGCCACCGCATGCCAACTGGCCGGGTGGCGCGAAGATCGCGGTCCAGTTCGTGCTCAACTACGAGGAAGGCGGCGAGAACTGCCTGCTGCACGGCGATAGCGAGAGCGAGAAGTTTCTCTCCGAGATCATCGGTGCCGAGGCCTACCCCGCGCGGCACATGAGCATGGAGTCGATCTACGAATATGGCTCGCGCAGTGGCGTGTGGCGGATTCTGGATGAATTCAAGCGCCGCGAGTTGCCGCTGACCGTCTTCGGCGTCGGCATGGCGCTGGCGCGCCATCCGGATCTGGTGGCGCGTTTCCTGGAGGATGGTCACGAGATCGCCAGTCATGGCTGGCGCTGGATTCATTATCAGCACATGGATGAGGCCCATGAGCGCGCCCACCTGGAACGCGCGGTGGAAAGCTATCGCGAGCTGGTCGGTCATGCGCCACAGGGCTGGTACACCGGGCGCGACAGCCCCAATACCCGCCGACTGGTGGTGGAACACGGCGGTTTCACCTACGACAGCGATTACTACGGCGATGACCTGCCGCTGTGGATGGAGGTGACTACCGCCAATGGTGAACAGGTGCCGCATCTCGTCGTGCCCTATACCCTGGACACCAATGACATGCGCTTCGCCAGCGCCCAGGGCTTCAATAGCGGCGAGGATTTCTTCCAGTACCTGCGCGATGCCTTTGATGTGCTCTATGCCGAGGGCGACACGGCGCCCAAGATGCTCTCCGTCGGGCTGCACTGTCGGATCGCCGGCCGCCCGGGACGCTTCGCGGCGCTGAAACGCTTCCTCGATTACATCCAGTCCCACGACAATGTATGGATCACGCGACGCATCGATATCGCCGAGCACTGGCAACGCGAGCATCCCTATACCCCCGCCAGCTGACGAACCATCACCTCAATCCCAAGTGCCAGCATCAGAAACGCCGCAGCCCTTTCGGGATGCGGCGTTTCTGTTCAACTCCAGACAATGTCTGCAATCGCACATGCAAGGCAGCGCTGGTCAGTTTTCCAACATGCAGATCAGTCTTCCAACATGCAGGTCAGTTTTCCAACATGCTGGCCAGTGCCAGCAGACTCTCATCACGTCCCGGCAGGCCCAGCAATGACACGCCCCAGGGCGGGGGCGCGGCTTCCTGTGGCAGACGTGCCGCCGAGTCGGCAAGCCACGGCAGACTCAGCTGCGGCGCACCGTTCAAGCCCGCCAGTGCGGTGAGTCCCATCAGGCGATGACGATAGGCCTCCATTACCTCAAGGCTTGCACCCAGCAGCGGTGAGGCGCCCGGCGTGGTGGGCAACATGAAGACCGCCTCGCTGGTAGCTTCGGCCTGGGCGTGAAGCGCGCGACTGCCAGCCTCCGCTGGTGCCTCGCTGCCTTCCTGATGACTGGCTGCCAGCTGCTGGCGAAACCAGCGGCGAACGGTATCCGCCTTGGCTTCTGCTGCCTGCTCGTCGCTATCGCTGAGCGTCATGCACCATTTGAGACGCGCCGCGATATCCGGGTTGAGGCGCGGCCAGCGCGATTCGGGCCCCTGCTCCGGCGTACTCAACCACGCCTGGTGAGTACGCCGAATCTCGCAGCCCTGCAGAATCCGGAAGGCTTCACTGGCGCGCGCCATGAAGGTCTGACTCAGCATGCGCCGCTCGCACTGAAAGCCGAGTGACTCAAGGCGCCGAGACAGCGGCCCGAGCAGGCGCTGATAAGGCCCAGCGGCGAGCCCTTCCGGCACCAGCAGGATGATGCGCGCCGGCAGTCGAGTGGCTGTCGCCGCCGGCATCAGCACCTCACTGACCTGCGTCAGCGTCCCCAGATCCCGCGTCATCCAGCCGACGGTGTCGAAGCGCGGCGCCAGCGGCTTGAGCCCGGTCATGCTGATACGACCATGGGTCGGGCGCAGCCCATAAAGCCCGCAGTAACTGGACGGCACGCGGATGGAGCCGCCGGTATCGGTGCCCAGTCCGACCTCCGCCTCACCGCGCGCCACCGCCACCGCAGAGCCCACGCTCGAGCCGCCCGGCAACCTCAGCGGCGCGCGAGGGTTCTGCGGCGTGCCGAAATGCGCATTGGTGCCATTGAGGCTGTAGGCCAGCTCATCGGTGGTGGTACGGGCACGATAATCGGCCCCCGCCTGCTGAAGCGCGAGGACAGCAGGCGCCGTCTGCCGCTCGATGGGGGCGCTGGCCAGCAGGTCAGGGTTGCCCTGGCCGATGCGCTCGCCCTTGATCGCGAACAGGTCCTTGACCACCAGTCGCTGGCCATTCAGCGGGCCTTCTTCCTGCCACCCCTGACCCCGCGGCCCCGAGAAACGTGCCGGCGCTACATAGATACGCTTGTCCACTGGGAGCGACTCCTTTCGACTCATGATGTGGTCCACCGCTGCACGCTCAAGACGCTGCACTCATAGCACCGCGCCGAGGAACTGGCGCAGCTCTTCCGTGGCCGGATTGGCGAACAGTGTCGCGGGGTCGCCCGACTCATGCACACGCCCCTGGTGCATGAAGATCACGCGATCGCCCACATCACGGGCGAAATTCATCTCATGGGTGACCAGAATCAGCGTCATGCCCTCACGTTTGAGCTGTTCCAGCACCTTGAGCACATCGCCAACCAGTTCCGGGTCCAGAGCCGAGGTGATCTCATCGCACAGCAGCACCTTGGGGTGCATCGCCAGGGCGCGCGCGATCGCCACCCGCTGCTGCTGACCACCGGAGAGCTGACTCGGCCAGGCATCGAATTTCTCCCCCAGCCCGACCTTGGCCAGCATCTCGCGGGCCTCGCGCTCGGCGATATCGCGGGCGACACCCTTGACCAGCATCGGTGCCAGCATCACGTTCTCGCCGACGCGCTTGTGGGGAAACAGATTGAAGCTCTGGAACACCATGCCGACATCCTGCGCCAGGGCGGCGGCGTCCATCTCGCTACCGTCCAGCAGCTTGCCGGCGACATGAATGGCGCCGCCGTCATGCTGTTCAAGCTGATTGATACAGCGCAGCAAGGTGCTCTTGCCGGAACCGCTGCGCCCGATGATCGACACCACCTCACCCGGACGCACCTCGAGATCGATCCCCTTGAGGACCGCCACGTCACCGAAGGACTTGGTCAGCGCCGACAGGCTGACCAGCGGTGCCTTGGCGCTCTCGGTATCAAGGGCGCTGTCGGAGACGGGAGCGCTCTCGGTGACGGCGGCCTTCTCGGAGACAGCAGCGTCGGATGAGGCGCTATCCAGCGCAGAGACTTCAGCGAGCAGTGACATTGAGACGTGCCTCCAGGTGGCGAGCCAGCCGCGACAGCGGATAGCACATGGCGAAATACAGCAACGCGACCAGCGCGAAGACGGTGAAGGGTTCCAGGGTGGCGTTGTTGAGCATGGTGCCGGCCTTGGTCAGCTCGACGAAGCCGATCACCGAGGCAAGCGCGGTGCCCTTGATGATCTGCACCGAGAAGCCGACGGTCGGCGCGATGGCCATGCGCAGCGCCTGCGGCAGGATGATGTGACGCATGGTCTTCAGGTAGCCGAGCCCCAGCACCCGCGCCCCTTCCCACTGCCCCTTGGGCACCGCCTCGACACAGCCCCGCCAGATGTCATGCAGGAAGGCACTGCTGAACAGCGTCAGCGCCACGGCCGCCGCCGTCCAGGCCGAGACATCCAGCCCGAAGACCGCCACGCCGAAGAAGGCCAGGAACAGCTGCATCAACAGCGGCGTGCCCTGGAACAGCTCGGTATAGAGACGACAGAAGAGCGCCGCCCCCGGCCAGCGGGTCAGGCGCAGAAAGGTCAGCGCCAGCCCGACCAGACTGCCGCCGATGAAGGCGATCAGGGATAGCGCCAGTGTCCAGCGCGCCGCCAGCAACAGGTTGCGCAGAATGTCCCACAGCGTGAAGTCGATCATGAGTGGGCCTCTTTCAGGACATGGGAAGACAGACAGCTGCGCGGGGCGGGCGTCAGGTGGCGAAAGCCGAACAGGCGACGCCCGATGCGGTTGAGCAAGGCGCGCATCGCGATGGCCAACAGCAGGTACATGCCTGCCGTCACCACGTAGCTCTCGAAGCTCAGGAAGGTACGTGACTGGATGAAGTTGGCCGCGAAGGTCAGATCCGCCACGCTGATCTGGGAGACCACGGCGGAGCCCAGCATCACGATCACGCACTGGCTGGTCAGCGCCGGATACATGCGTTCCAGCGCCGGCATCAGCACCACATGGCGATAGCTCTGCCAGCGGGTAAGCCCCAGTGCCCGCCCGGCTTCCCACTGGCCGCGACCGGTGGCATCGACCCCGGCACGCAGGATTTCACTGCTGTAGGCCGCCAGGTTGAGTGTCATCGCGATCACAGCGGCCATCTCGGCACTGAGTGACAGTCCCAGCGCCGGCAGACCGAAGAAGATGAAGAACAGCTGGACGATGAAAGGCGTGTTGCGCAGCAGCTCCACCAGCATGCCCAGCAGCCGGCTGAAGATGCTGGTCGGCGCACGATGGCGCTGCCAGACACACATCACCGCGCCGAGTATCCCCAGCGTGGTGGTCAGCGCCGTCAGCCAGACCGTCGTCATCAGCCCGGCCATCAGGTCGGGCAAATACGGCAACAGGCGCGGGAAATCCGGGAGATAATTCATCGATCAAGCCTCACGGGCAAAGGGATCAGACGTGTGACGTCTCGAGTCAGGCATCCAGTGACGGCAGTGGCGCCTTGAACCAGATCTCGGAGAGCGTATTGAGCGTGCCATCCTCGATTCCCTGGGCGATCAGCTCATTCACGCGCGCCTTGAGCGCCGGCGTGTCATGCCGCATGCCCACATAGCAGGGAGAATTCTTGAGCGGCAGCACGCTGACCGGCACGCGGGCAGGATTGCGTTCGGCGATGGCGGCGGTGACGAGATTGCCGGTGGCGATCATCTCGACCTGGCCTGACAGAAATGCCGACAAGGTCGTGTTGTTGTCTTCGAAGCGCTTCACGGTGGTCGATTCCGGTGCCACCTTGCTGAGTTCCATGTCTTCCACCGAGCCACGTGTCACGCCGATGGTCTTCTCGCTCAGTCCTTGCGCGGAGTCCACCTCACTGCCCTTCTCGCCGAACACGCCGAGGAAGAACGGCGCATAGGCATCGGAGAAATCGATCGCCTTCTCACGCTCGGGATTCTTGCCCAGGCTCGAGATCACCAGATCGACCTTGCGGGTCTGCAGGTAAGGGATGCGATTGGCCGAGGTGACCGGCACCAGCTCAAGCTTCACGTCCATCTCGTCTGCCAGATAGCGCGCCATGTCGATATCGTAGCCACGCGGCTTGAGGTCCGGGCCGACCGAGCCGAAGGGCGGGAAGTCCTGTGGCACCGCCACTTTCAGCACCCCGCTATCGGTGATGTCACTCAGTGCATCCGCGTGTGCACTCAGGGCGGTGGACGCCAACGTGCCCCACAGGGCCAGCAATATTCCCTTGCGGACCCAGTTGCCAAGACGCTGCTTGTTGCCTGTCCGTGTGGCGCGCTGCTGGGCCTTGCTCTCGTGACGCTTGCTCATCGGTCGACTCCGGTATCCGTCAATGCCAGGCGCTGATGCGAGGACGACTCGTCATTCACCTGGTGCCTTGCGGCAGTGGATTGTTGTTGGTTGTTGTTGATCGTCTTGCCGAGTGTCTCGCCGAGTCAGGTCCATTGACTCCTTGTCGCATTCGTCTTCAGAACCTGACCAATGAAACGAGTGATTCCCTTATCAATCTTTGCAACAGGTGTGCCAAAGCACTTCCGCCAGGTGCTCAACAAGGTGATCGAGTTGCAGGCAGCGCAGAGTCACCAGCAGCTCACACGCCTGTGCATGGGCTTGCGAACGCACTTGAGCACGCGCCTCAGCACAGGATCGAGAACAGGCCTGAAAGCAAAACAGCGAGAAGAAATGAGTAGCTACGATAAGAAGAGACACACGCCTGCGGGAGGCGAAATCGCGGATGACGCCCTCGCCTGGCGGCGAGATCAGGGCGCCGACATCAGCGACATGGCAGCAGATGGTGCAGTCAGGGAGGCATATGCGCCCTGCGGGTGCGCAGAGCGCGCCGGGTCGAATCGGGCCGCCGCACAGATCAGAAGCAAGACTGGCGGCCCACAGGGAGATAGATAGAGAGGAAGGAAAGGCAGGAGCACTTCAAGCTGGACGATCAGCCGTCGCCCAGTTCCTCCAGCGCATCGAAGGTATCCGTCACGCGGCGTATCTGACTGCGCCCGCCGACGAGGTCGTCATGCAGCAGGCGCGTGGCCAGCAGATTGATCTGGCTCATGGCTGCGGCGTAGCTGTCGAAGGCGCTGACGCTGTCCAACGGGCAGCGCAGGACATGCTCGATACCGGCGGGGATGGTGCTCAGGCTGTCATCGCAGACCAGCAGCACCGTACATGGCGCCTGCCCCAGCCATTCAAGCAATCGTGCCAGCCCATGCGGTCGCCGGCGCATGGCGAATACCACCACGGCGTCATCGACGCCCAGGCGTGCGATCTCCTCGCCGAGTGATTGGCCGGGTTGCGGCAACACCGCCACCTGCTCGCGCAACTGCAGCAACTGCTGGCGCAGGTGCAGCGCGAGTGGATAAGCATTGCGAAAGCCGATGATCTGCAGCCGCTCGGCCTTGGCCAGAGCGCCGCTCAAGGCCTCCATATCGAGCATGTCCAGCGCCGCCAGTGCCTGACGCAGGTTGCGACACTCCTGCTCATAGTGGCGCTGGTGATGGTCTGCCGTCGGCGCTGCCGCCACCGGCACACCCGAATGACGCAGACTACGCGCCTGGTCCCGCGCCTCACGGAAGTCCTGATAGCCAAGACGGCGGAACAGGCGGCTGACCGTCGCCTTGGAGACGTCGGTCAGGCGTGACAGTTCCGCGGCGTTGTATAGCGCCAGTTCATCCTGATGCGCGAGCAGAAAGCGCGCGATGCGCTGCTCATTCGGTGTGAGCTCCTCAAGCGAACGGGTCAGACGCTGATGCAGGCTCAGGCTCCTGGTGCCCTGGCTTGCGGCATGGCGAGCGAGACTGGTAGCAAGATTGACGCTGGCATCGGCATCGGGGGCAGGCGCTTCCCCATCCGGGTGCACTGCCCGGGATTTACCGGACACGTCATCCTCGGGGGGCGCGCTGTGATCTATGGGCGCTCGTGGCATGAAGACACACTCCTGAAAAGATTCTGCGTGAGCGCAGAGCAACGATTGCATCAACGATTGCATCAAGACAGTGCAAAGCCTGGGCCAGGTGCTGACTGACAGTGCATAGACGAAAGGCGTAACCCTCGAGATGAGCGCTTTTTCTTCATCCTGAACGCCTCTGACGCCCTCAAGCGCTGCACGACGCCAACCATCCGCACCGCGCGACAGACACAAGCGCCTGTTTTTACTGTTCATCACAACAAATCGGCACGCAAGCCGCTTGATCAAGACTAGCCAGCCGACAGGTCATACGCCGCGCAGTAACGCCAACGACCCTTGCCGGACTGCAATATTCCCGATAAAGCGCTCGCGATGCGCAAGGAGCATTCTCATGGCCACCTCAACGATGACTGCCCTCCTCGATACCTGCCGAGCCATGACAGCCAAGGTCACGACACAGACATTCACCCTCTTGCCCCGCTCTAGCAGCGCCACACAGGATGTCGCCAATGCCCAGTCCGCTCAATTGCTGGGCGTGATGGCGATGGGCTACGAGGCACCGCCGCTGAGCCTGAAGACAACGACGGCCCCCACGACGCCTTCACCGGCCCATGACACGCGCAGCCAGGCCGACATTGCCGCCTCGGCCGTGGCGGCCCAGGCCTCAGCCGAGACACCGACTCCGACAGCATCGCCCATCGCGCAGCAGAAAGCCGTCTTCAATCCTGACATCAACCACAAGGCTCACGCTGACTGGGAGGCGATGCACCGCCACCACACCCTGCTGCGTCAGAGCATGACGCGTCGAGGAATGCTGGCATGAGCGTCTATACCATCGGCATGGAATGCGGCATGCACATACCGCTGGAGAACAGCATCGCCCTCGCCCCGGCGCCTCGCATCAAGCTGGAACTGACCGCCGGCCAGCACGCTGGCGAGTACCTGAGCATGATGTCAGGAGCCATCCAGCCGCTGACGGATAGCGACGATGCGTTGCTGAAAAGCCTGGAGGCGCAGCTGCCGCGGCGCAGCCTGATCTGGACGGCGCGCGGGATCACCGAGGTCGGGCGTGGCTGGCGCTGGCAGTCATCGCCCGGCCATCCCCAGGCGCCCTGGCTGGACGCCGTGCATCACAGCTGGCCGAGTCATGCGCCGCGCTGGCTGCGCAAGGCGCCGGTGGTGGTAGTCACCGCCGATGCGCTGCCGCTGGCCAACCGCACCCGCCACCAACGTGACCTCGCGCGGCTGTGGGCAAGCGCCGATGCCGCGCTGATCTATCTTGCCGACGATGCCCGCGATGGCTGGCAGATGCATCAACACTGTGACATCTCTCAATTGGAGAAAGCCGAGTTGTCGGGGACCAAGCAAGAGGAAGAAGCAGTGCTGGATCGCGATGCTGGCATGCCCTTGGAGATGGCAAGCTGATCGCCTGATGGCCTTATCCTTCACATTTCCAGAATGACGCAAGAGCGAGCGACGCAAGAACGACTCTAGACTCAAGAACCAAAAAAGCCCGCCCCGGATACCGGGGCGGGCTTTTTGCTGTGCGGCGAGGTACTGACAACAGACAGCTGAAACAGGCGACCGACAGAGCGCCGAATCCGCCGGCTCAAGCGCTCATGCCGCTCATGCCGCTCATGGCTGTCGCGGGCACAGACCATCACATAGCGTGCTGGCCACGAAATCCGCCAGCTGCTCCCAGTCTTCATCGCTCTGCGGCGCTCCCCCCAGCTGATCGATCTGGGCGGCGAAATCCGCGTAATGCTGAGTGGTGGACCAGATGAGGTAGATCACCCACATCGGCTCCGCCTCGCGCAGTTTGCCCGCGGCCATCCAGGCCTTCATGACATCGCAGCGCGCCTGCACCCAGTCGCGCAGGTCGCCACTGAGATAATCGCGCAGGAAAGGCGCCCCACTGATCACCTCCGCCGCGAACAGACGCGAGGCCTGCGGTGCCTGGCGTGCCAGCTTGAGCTTGACGCGCACCAGCGCCTCCAGCACCTCACGTGGCTCGTCATCGGGCGAGATATCCTCGAGCGAAGCATTCCAGCGCGTCAGGGTCTGCTCCAGCAGGTGAACGTAGAGCTTCTCCTTGGAGCCGAAATAATAGAGCAGATTGGCCTTGGGCAACTCGGCCACTTCCGCAATCTGCTTCAAGGTGCTGCCGCGATAACCGTGACAGGCGAATACGCATTCGGCGGCCTCGAGAATACGGCTCTCGGCTTGCTCACGCGGAGAGCTGGCAGGCGGCACGCTCAATTCCGCGCTACGGGTACGACGGACTTCAGCGTAAAGGGAAGAAGGAGAATCCGCGGGCATCGGCATCACTCATCAGGTCAGAAAAAAGCATTCGAGTCTCTTGGCGACAGTCCCCTGTCTGTCTCACTCGCCAGTCAGCGACGATGTGCGCAAGCAGGAGGCTCTGGTCAAGCGACTATCACGTGGCGTTGGAACAGCAGTGAAAACAGCCCGTTGAGACACCGGCGAACAAAATACCACAACATGCACTGACCATTTGGTCAGATTCTTGCAGGAATCACAATACGACCTGTTACATTGATAGAGACAACAGCCTGCAGACCAACGCTCGTCGCCTGGATAGAACAGGCCCGCTGGCAAGACAGCCCCAGCCCGCCGGCAGCGTAGAACAGAGGACTTGAGCGTTGGAAGTACGCTGTACGCAACAAGGCACCACAATGACAATACGACCTGACAGGATGCCCGCATGATCGACTTCACCTTGAACGGGCGCGCGTGCCGACTGCCCACACCTGCACCGGGAACGAGCGTACTCGAAGTGCTGCGCACCTCACTTGGGCAAGACGGCACCAAGGAAGGCTGTGCCTCCGGCGACTGCGGCGCCTGCACCATTGCCTTGCAGGGGCCGGGCCACAATGTGAGCACCGCCAACGCCTGCCTGATGCCCGCCCACCAGCTGGCCGGCTGTGACTTGATCACCGTCGAGGGTCTGGCGGATGCCAGCCAGGCGCCAACCCTCTCGGCGGTGCAGCAGGCATTGGTCAGCACACACGCCAGCCAATGTGGCTTCTGCACCCCGGGCATCGCCATGAGCCTTGCGGTGCTGCATGCCCGTCATCAGCGCCAGATCGATCAGGGCGAAGTGATCGATGCCCGGCAACGCGACACCATGATCGACCATGCACTGGGCGGCAATCTGTGTCGCTGCACCGGTTATCGCCCGATCCGCGAGGCCGCTCACCGTCTGCTGCAAGGCGAATTCGGGCCAGCCTGCCTGCAGGACGCTGGCGATAGCACAGCGGAAGCGCACGACACCGCCCCTGATGACGAGCGAGACACCGGGCGTTTCTATCGGCCGGTCACCTTGCAGGCCCTGCTGGCGCTGCGCGCCGAGCGCTCGGATGCCACGCTGATCGCCGGTGGCACGGACCTGATGCTGGAGCACACCCAGCGCCTGCGCGACTTCCCGGCCTTGATCGACACCACCCAGGTCGCGGCGCTTGGCAAGATAGAGGAAGGCGAGCACGCCGGTCAGGCAGGCTGGTGGATCGGGGCAGCGGTCAGCTATCACCAGCTGATGCCGCTGCTGCGGGAGCATTACCCGGATGGCGCGGAGCTGCTCACGCGACTGGGCAGTGAACAGATCCGCCATCGTGGCACCCTGGGCGGCAATATCGGCAATGCCTCGCCCATCGGTGACATGCCGCCGCTGCTGATCGCGCTGGACGCCTATATCCAGCTGATGAGCCAGGACAACGAGCGCATCCTGAAGCTCGAGGACTACTTCCTCGACTACAAGCGTACCCAGCTGATGCCGGACGAGATCATCCACTCGGTCTTCCTGCCGCGCCCGCTGCCCAACCAGCGGCTGGCGGTACACAAGCTGTCCAAGCGGCGTGACGATGACATCTCCACCCTGCTCGGCGTCTTCGCCTGGCGGCGTGACGCCAGCGGGCGCGCCCAGCACTGGCGCGTGGCCTTCGGCGGCATGGCCGGGGTTCCGGCCCGCGCCCCGCACCTGGAAGCACTGCTGACGCTGCAAGCGCTGGAATCTCTCACTCCCGCCAGGCTGACGGCGCAGACTCGCCAGCAGATCGAGCAGGCCGTGCAGGCCGATTTCTCACCGCTCAGTGACGTGCGCGGCTCACGCGAGTATCGCCTGCTGGCCGCCAGCCATCTGATTCCCCGCGTGGCCCAGCGCATCCTGAATGAGCGTCAGACCACGACTTCCCTCACGCCACTGGAGAGCCTCGATGCGTACCTTGCACAGTCTTGAGTCCGACGCCAGCGCCGCGCCGGCCGCCCCCGTTCTCCAGTCACGTCAGCATGAAAGCGCCCAGCGCCATGTCAGCGGCTCGGCGCGTTATGTGGATGACCTGCCACTGCCCACCGGCACGCTGCATCTGGCCATCGGCATGAGCGAGGTCGCGCACGCCACTCTGGATGCGCTGGATCTCGAAGCGGTGCGCCGTGCCCCCGGCGTGGTCTGCGTGCTCAGCGCCGCCGACATCCCCGGTCACAGCGATGTGGGGCCGGTCTTCCCCGGCGACCCGCTGCTGGTCAGTGACATCATCAGCCATCATGGTCAGGCACTGTTCGTGGTCGCCGCCGACAGCGAGCGCGCGGCACGTCAGGCGGCGCGACTGGCCAAGGTCGCCACCACGCCCCTGCCGGTGTGCCTCGACCCGCGCGAGGCGGCCAACCGCGGTGATCTGGTGCGCCCGACCCACACCCAGGCACGGCTTGCCAATGGCCGCGCCGGCGATCTCGACAGCATCAGCACCAAGCTCGCCAAATCCGCCTGGCAATTGAGCGGTGAACTGGAAAGCGGCGGCCAGGAACACTTCTATCTGGAGAGCCAGGCCGCACTGGCCTTGCCGAGTGAGGATGACGAGATGCTGGTGCACAGCTCCTCCCAGCACCCCAGCGAAGTCCAGAAGCTGATTGCCGAGGTGCTCGGCGTGCCCTTCCACGCCATTACGGTGGAGACCCGTCGCATGGGGGGCGGCTTCGGTGGCAAGGAAACCCAGGCCGCGCCGGTGGCCTGTCTGGCCGCGATGATCGCCCGGCGCACCGGCCGCGCGGCACGCCTGCGACTGGCACGCGCAGATGACATGCGTCTGACCGGCAAGCGCCACCCTTTCCACCATCGCTATGAATTCGGCGTCGATGACAGCGGGCGCATCGAGTCCGCCATCATCGAGCTGACCGGCGACTGCGGCCACTCGCCGGACCTGTCGGATGCCATCGTCGATCGCGCCATGTTCCATGCCGACAACGCCTACTACCTGGGGAATGCCCACGTGCGCGGCATTCGCGCACGCACCAATGTGGCGTCCAATACCGCCTTCCGCGGTTTTGGCGGCCCTCAGGGCATGTTGGCGGTCGAATCCGCGATGGAGGATATCGCCCGGCGTCTGGGGCGTGACCCGCTGGAGATCCGCAAGCGCAATCTCTACTGCGAAGGCCGTGAGACCACGCACTATGGCCAACACGTCAATCAGCACCCGCTGCTGGCGACCCTGATCGATCAGCTCGAGGAAAGTGGCCGCTACTGGGCGCGCCGCGCCGAGATACGCGCCTTCAATGCCGCCAATCCGGTGGTCAGAAAGGGGCTGGCACTGACACCGGTCAAGTTCGGCATCTCCTTCACCGCCAAGCACCTCAATCAGGCAGGCGCCCTGGTGCATGTCTACACCGATGGCAGCGTGCAGGTGAATCACGGCGGCACCGAGATGGGCCAGGGCCTGCACACCAAGATCACCCAGATCGCGGCGCGTGAACTGGGGCTGAGCGTGGACAAGGTGCGCATCACCGCCACCCGCACCGACAAGGTGCCCAACACCTCGCCGACGGCGGCAAGCTCCGGCGCGGACCTCAACGGCATGGCGACGCGTGATGCCTGCCTGCGCCTCAAGATGCGCCTGCTCGACTTCGCCGCCGAGCATCTCGCCCAGCCACGCGTCAGCCTGAGTCTCACGGATGGCGAGCTGCATGGACCGAGTGGTGTGCTGATGACCTGGGGCGAGCTGATCCAGGCGGCGTATCTGGAACGCATCTCACTGTCCGAGAAAGGCTTCTATGCCACCCCGGATATTCATTACGATCGCGCCAGCGGCACCGGTCACCCCTTCTATTACTACGCCTTCGGCGCGGCGCTGTGCGAAGTGGTCGTCGATACGCTGAGTGGTGAATACCGTCTGGAAAGCGCCGAGATCCTGCATGATGTCGGTGATTCGCTCAATCCGGCCATCGACATCGGCCAGATCGAGGGCGGCTTCGTGCAGGGCATGGGCTGGCTGACGACGGAGGAGCTCAAATGGAACGAGGACGGCCGGCTGCTCACCGATGGCCCGGCGACCTACAAGATTCCGGCGATCAGTGACGTGCCGGCCGGCGCGCTCAAGGTACGCCTGCTGGAGGGACACCCCAACTCGGCCGCCAGCATCTATCGCTCCAAGGCGGTCGGCGAGCCGCCCTTCATGCTCGCCATCAGCGTGTGGGCGGCGTTGCGCGATGCGCTGGCCTCGCTGACCGACTATCGCCGCGCGGTGCGCCTGGATACCCCAGCCACACCGGAGCGCGTGATGCTGGCGGCGCGCGAACAGCGTGACTGGCAGGAGCAGCACGGCACTGCTGGCGCAGAGCCAGCGCAGGTGCCGTCATGAATGTCGACAAGAGTGCCGTCATGAATGCAAAGAGTGCCGCGACCGACCGCTGGTATCAGGCGCTCGCCGAGGCCCAGGCAGCATTGACGGCGCATGCACTGGCCACCGTGGTGACGGTGGCGGGTTCTGCTCCGCGTGGTGCCGGCAGCAAGATGCTGATCACCCCCGATACGCTGCACGACAGCCTCGGCGGCGGTCGGCTGGAGCAGCTGGTGGTGGAGCGCGCCCGCGAGATGCTGGCCCGAGGGCAGTCAGGCTGCCTGCTCGAGGAGATCGCACTCGGCCAGCATGCCCAGCAATGCTGCGGCGGCCATGTGCAGGTGCTGATCGAGCTGTACCCGGCGCTTGCGCCACGGCTGGCCCTGTTCGGCGCCGGTCATGTCGGACAGGCGATCGTCACGCTGCTGGCACCGCTGGGCTGGCAGATCGACTGGCGGGACTCACGCCCCGAGCAGCTCACGGCCGCCACGACCCCCGCGGGTTGTGAGGGCCGTGTAGAGCGTCAGGCGTTCAATATCCTGACTTACCTGCCGACCGCGAAAGCCGCGCCCGCCAGTGAGTCACTACCCGTGATGGCGGGCAGCCATGTGCTGGTATTGACCCATGACCATGTCGAGGACCAGGCGTTGATCGCCGCGCTCGCACCACGTGATGACCTGGCCTCGCTGGGGCTGATCGGCTCCAGCAGCAAGTGGGCGCGCTTTCGCCAGCGCCTGCGCGGCGATCTCGCGGAGCATCAGATCGCCCGCGTTCGCTGCCCGATCGGCGTGCCCGGCATTCCCGGCAAACGCCCTGAGGAGATCGCGATTGGCGTCGTCGCGGAACTGCTGCAGATCGAGGCGCGGCGCAGTGACGAAGCGGCCTTGAACTCGTCCGACAAGGCCACCGGACATGGCACGTCACTGGACAGCCATGGGCTGACGCGTCAGGGTGCCCGCCAGCTGCGCGCCCATTTTGCCCCTGACGCGATGCACCAGACAGAAACGACACAGAAGGCCGAATGATGACTGACCAAGACACGTCGCACACTGCGGCCTGCCACCTGGATGAGCAGCGCCTGACGGCAGCCCTGCGCGCGGCCGCCAAGGACGCTTCCTGCGTCAGCCTGCTGCGCGGAGCACTGCTGCATTTCGTCGCCGACCCTGCAGACGCCATGCTGAGTGAGGCGGCCTCGAGCGATGGCAACGATAAGCAAGATAGCAATCAAGGAAACAGCAACAGCCGAGCCTCTGACATGGCGGCGACCCTGGCACGCGCCGTCGAACACTACACCGATGCGCTGCTGGTGATGCATGCAGGCCATGTGGTCGCCGTGGGGGATCATCACTCGCTTGCCCGGCATGAGGCCGTGGGCGAGCTGATGCGCCTGTGTCCGCCGCGCAACGTCGAAGGCCTGATGATGCCGGGCTTCATCGATACCCATGTGCACTTCCCGCAGCTGGATATCATCGCAAGCTACGGCCACTGCCTGATTGACTGGCTGAACACCTACACCTTCCCCGCCGAGCAGCGCTTCGCCGCCCCCGCACATGCCGCCGAGGTCGCCGATGCCTTCCTCGATGCGCTGCTGTGTCATGGCTCGACCAGCGCCCAGGTGTTCGCTACCTCACATGCCAGCAGTGCCGATGCCCTGTTCCGGGCTGCCCGGGCGCGCCACATGCGCGTACACGCCGGGCGCGTGATGATGGACCGCAACGCCCCGCCCGAGTTACTGGACTCCGGAGTCGCCGCGCTCAAGGACGATGAGCGCCTGATCGCCGACTGGCACGGGCGTGACCGCCTCGGCTATGTGCTGACGCCGCGCTTCGCGCCGACCTCCACGCCCGAGCAGCTGAAGGCTGCCGGCCAACTGCTCAAGAGCCAGCCGGACCTGCACCTGCAGACCCACCTGGCCGAGAATCTCGATGAGGTGAAGTGGGTCGCCGAGCTGTTCCCCGACGCTCGGGACTATCTGGCGGTCTATGAGGATGTCGGCCTGAGCCATGAGCGCACCACCTTCGCCCACGGTATCCACCTGGACGATGGCATGCGCCAGCGCATCGCGGATCGTGGCGCCAGCATCGCCTTCTGCCCGACCTCCAACCTGTTTCTCGGCAGCGGACTCTTCGATCGCACCAGTGCCCGCGCCATGGGCATGAACATCAGCATCGCCACCGATGTCGGCGGTGGCTCCAGCCTGTGTCAGCTGGAGAGCCTCAAGGCCGCCTATCAGGTCGGCCAGCTTCACGGCGCGGTCGCTCATGATGTGGCGGGGCTTGCGTCACGCGCCAACCAACCGCTGACACCCTGGCAGGGCTTCTATCAACTGACACTGGGCAATGCGCGCGCCATGCGCCTGCAAGACAAGGTCGGCAACCTGCGTCCGGGCATGGAAGCCGATGTCATCGTGCTCGACCCCGCCGCCACGCCCTTGCTGGCACGGCGCACTCGCTGGGGTCAGTCCAGCCAGGTGTCGCTGCAGGAGGTGCTGTTCGCATTGATGATGCTGGGCGACGACCGCGTGATACGCGAAGTCCATGTGGCGGGCCAGTGCCGCAAGCTGCATGGCCTGATGCTGAGTGCTTCTTCTGATACGCCATCCAGAGAGCCTGTCGCAGCATTAATGCCATGAAAGCATCACAGCGATGACAAGTAATTGACATATGGCACCAATTCTCGGGATTGGTGCCATTTTTTCATCTTAAAGATGCGCGCAACGCGGATACTCAACGCTGAATCCACTCGCTATGATGGCGACATCTTCTTCCAAAAGGTCATGGACGCTCAGCGACTGGCCTGCCACTACGAGGACCATCATCATGACTCCCACCGCCATCATGCAACGTCGTTATTCCACCAAGGCCTTCGATCCGGCACGCAAGATCAGCGCCGCCGACTGGCAGGAACTGGAAAACGTGATGCGCCTGAGCGCCTCCAGCGTCAATTCCCAGCCGTGGCACTTCCTGGTGCTGGAATCCGACGATGCCAAGCAGCGCTTCGCGCGCGCCGGAACCGATGACAAGTACGCCTTCAACTCGCCGAAGATCACCAATGCGTCTCACGTCGTGCTGTTCTGCACTCGCTCCACCCTGGACGACGACTACCTGAACCACCTGCTGGACACCGAAGCGTCTGATGGCCGCTTCAAGAAGGATGACGAATTCAGCGCGATGATGGACGGCGCGCGTCGTCTGTTCATCGACCTGCACCGTCATGACCTCAAGGACCTGCAGCACTGGATGGACAAGCAGGTTTACCTCAACTACGGCAGCCTGCTGTATGCGGCCTCCAGCCTGAACATCGATGCGGTGCCGCTGGAAGGCATCGACCCGGTAGCGCTGGATGCGGAATTCGGCCTGCGCGAGAAAGGCTTCAACGCCCTGGTCGCCGTGAGCCTGGGTTACCGCGCCGCTGACGACTTCAATGCCGAGCTGCCCAAGTCCCGTCTGCCGGCAGACGAGATCTTCACTCGCCTGTAAGACTCGCCCTCAAGGTCGGGCTCTCAAGGCCGGGCTCTCAGCAGCTCGCGCTCAAGAGCGCGATTCTAAAGATCTGTTCACAGCAGCTGTCCGCAAGACATCGACGTGTCCGCCTTGCGGGCCAACGGCGGGCCCGGGGGGCAAGTCGCCGCCCGTGCCCGCCGCATTGCATCCCGATGTCGGACATGCCACCTTTTCGTGGCAGGCCAGCGCAGTGCATTCCCGGCGGCGATGGCCGGCTTGCGTGCCTAATTCGTTTCGCCCATCTGTTACGTCCACTTCCTACGCCCACGACAGGATTCATGCCATGTCCATCAAGCTTATCGCGACACTGACCTTCCCCGCCGACCAGCAGGACAAGGCACGCGATGCTCTCGCCGAACTGGTCGAGAAGAGCCAGTCCGACAAGGGCTGCCTGCAGTACGAATTCTTCGCGATTGACAAGAACGTCGCGGAAGGTGAGCCGGTACCGGAAGGCGACTTCGTGGTACTGGAAGAATGGTGGGATGAAGACGCTATCGAAGCCCACGTGGCCACCGAACACTTCCAGGGCTTTTTGAGCACCTTCGGCGAAGGCGAGATCAGCCTCAATATCCAGCGCCTGCTGACGCCCTGAGCCGCTGAGCCGCTGAGCCGCTGAGCCGCTGGGCGTACCTTCGCTCAGAAAAGGCGCCGCGAGAACGCAGACAGATCCCCGCCGGGCATGACGCCCGGCGGGGATCTTGCGTTTGTGACACACGGGCTTGGCCTGCTCATCCCCTGGCCTGGCCGCGGGACACGCAACAAGTGATGGAAAAATCGATACGAGCACTGAACTTGGTTCACATCTTGCTTATAATTGGCTGCCCGCGCTGAACACTCCAGTGCCCGACACCATTTCCGCCATTGCACCGCGAGCAGAACAAGGAGCGTCACATGAGCCAATCCTCTTCCGATTCCAAGGGGATCGACGAACCACTGCTCGGCCTCGAAAGCTGCCCGTCGGTCCCCATCTCGGCCCTCGCCGGCGCCCAGCATCTGCTGGCCAGTCTGGCCGGTATCATTGCACCGACATTGATCATCACCAGCGCGCTGGGCCTCGATGCCTACACCGCCAGCCTGCTGTCGATGGCACTGGTGGTCTCCGGGGTCGCCACCTGGATCCAGTCCCAGCGCATCGGCCCGTTCGGCTCAGGGCTGTTGAGCATCCAGGGCACCAGTTTCAGCTTCGTGTCCGCGCTGATCACCGCCGGATTGATCGCTCGATCGCAGAATGCCAGTGACGAACAGGTACTGGCGGTGCTGTTCGGCACCTGCCTGGCGGGCAGCCTGATCGAGATGGCGCTGGGCACGGTGCTGCCGTGGCTCAAGCGGGTCATCACGCCCGTGGTCACCGGCGTGGTGGTGATGCTGATCGGCCTGAGCCTGATCCAAGTGGGCATGACGGATATCGGCGGCGGCTTCGGCGCCGAGGACTTCGGTGCGCCCGCCAATCTGGCGCTGGCCGGTTGTGTGCTGATCACGGTGCTGGCCTGCCAGGTCTCGCGTCATCCGTGGCTGAGAATCGCCTCCATCTTCATCGGCATGGCCGTCGGTTGCGTCATCGCCGCCATCGGTGGCCTCTATGATGCACCGCAGCTGGCCGATACCGTCCTGCTGGCTCTGCCGCATCCGGCGACCCTGAATACCGGCTTCGATTTCTCGCTGGCCGCCTTCCTGCCGGTGGCCTTCATCTTCATGATCACCGCCATCGAGACGGTCGGTGACCTCACCGGCAGCGCACGCGCCTCGGGTCTGGCCGTGGATGATGAGCTGCACCAGAAGCGTCTGCGCGGCGGCGTGCTGGGCGATGGCCTGAATTCCGCGCTCGGCGCGCTGGCCGGCACCTTCCCCAACACCACCTTCAGTCAGAACACCGGCGTGATCCAGCTGACCGGCATCGCCAGTCGCCATGTGGGCCGCTACGTGGCCGGCTTCCTGCTGCTGCTGGGCCTGTCGCCCTTCATCGCCACCCTGCTGACCCAGATGCCGCGTCCGGTGCTCGGTGCCACCACTACGCTGATGTTCGCGCTGATCGCGGTGTCCGGCATCCGCATCCTGATGGCGCAGCCCATCGGGCGTCGCGAGATGATGATCATCGCGCTGGCCCTGGGGCTGGGGCTTGGCGTCGGCATGGTGCCGGATGTGCTGAACGCCATTCCGGGCGCCTTCGCCGATGCGCTGCGCTCGCCGATCACCATGGGCGGCCTGACCGCCATCATCGCCGAGCTGCTGCTGCCGAAGATGGAAGACGCCGAGGTGTTCAACCCAAAAGCGAGTGAGCGTGAGTCCACCGACAGCATTAGCGCGGACCAGGAGCACGCCTGACCCGCAGGCGCAGCAATGAGACATGAAAGAACCGGCGCTTCATTGGCCGGTTTTTTCATGTCGGTCTAGAAAGTTCGCACTTCGGGTGTCGGTCATCCAATCTCCACAGCAATGAGGCAGACTGCATGGGGTTGTTCATGCCGTCTCCACCCTTCAAGCAGTTTTACCATCAACACTCTTACAATCAGCACTCTTGCAATCAGTACTCTTACAATCAGCACTTATAGATTGGAACGCGCCATTGCGCCTCGGAGCCAGACACAAGGAACGTATCGCTCATGCTGAATACTCGACTCATCTCATCACACGCGCCGGGCTTGCGCGCATCCCCCCGCTCGCGCATGGCGCTGAAGGCCCTGCTGGGGGCTGCATTGCTCAGTACGCTGAGTGCCTGTGCCAGCCAGGCGGGCCATGAATGGCAGGCCGACACCACCTATCACCTGACGGTGCTGCACACCAACGACCACCACGGACGCTTCTGGCAAAGCAGTGATGGCGAATACGGCATGTCGGCGCGCAAGACGCTGGTCGACCGCATCCGCGCCGAGGTGGAATCCGCAGGCGGCAGCGTGCTGCTGCTGTCCGGTGGCGACATCAATACCGGCGTGCCGGAATCCGATCTCCAGCAGGCCGAACCCGACTTCAGGGGCATGAACCGCATCGGCTACGACGCCATGGCGGTGGGCAACCATGAATTCGACAACCCGCTGGAGGTGCTGCTCAAGCAGCGCGACTGGGCCGACTTCCCGATGCTGGCCGCCAACATCTACGACAAGACCAGCGGCGAGCGCCTGTTCTCGCCCTGGAAGATCTTCGATGAGCATGGCATCCAGATCGCGGTGATCGGCCTGACCACCGAAGACACCGTGCGTATCGGCAACCCCGAATACTTCAGCAATCTCGACTTCCGTGACCCCAAGGAAGAGGCGCGCAAGGCCATCGAGGAGCTCAACGAGCATGAGCAGCCGGACCTGATCTTCGCCGTCACCCACATGGGCCACTATCAGAATGCCGAGCATGGCATCAATGCGCCGGGCGATGTCTCGCTGGCGCGCTATCTGCCCTATGGCGAACTGGACATGATCGTCGGTGGCCACTCCCAGGAGCCGGTCTGCATGGAGGGCGCCAACCGGATGGCGGACTTTGCGCCCGGCGATGATTGCCAGCCGGACCGCCAGAACGGCACCTACATCGTCCAGGCGCATGAATGGGGCAAGTACGTGGGACGCGCCGATTACGAGTTCCGCAATGGCGAGCTGACCATGGTCAACTATCAGCTGATTCCGGTGAATTTCAAGAAGACCGTCGAGGAGAATGGCGAGCGCAGAAAGGTGCTGGTCGCGGAGGAAATCGCCGAGGACAGCGAACTGCGCGAATTCCTGCGCCCCTATCAGGAAAAGGGCCAGGCGCAGCTCAACGTCACGGTCGCGCAGAGCGACGGCAAGCTGGAAGGCGATCGCAACGTGGTGCGCTTTGCCCAGACCAACCTGGGACGTCTGATCGCCACCGCCGCCATGCAGGCCGGCAAGGCCGACTTCGGCGTGATGAACGCAGGTGGCGTGCGCGCCTCGCTGCCCGCAGGCGAGATCACCTACAAGGATGTGCTGACCGTGCTGCCCTTCGGCAACACCGTGGGGGTCGTGACCATGTCAGGTAGCGAGGTGCTCGAGTATCTCGAGGCGGTGGCCACCCAACCGGTGGACTCCGGCGCCTATGCCCAGTTCGTCGGCGTCAGCCTGCGCGTCAATCGCGAGGAAGGCAGCGTCTCCGAGGTGATGATTCAGGGCCAGCCATTGGCCATGGACGCGCAGTATCGCTTCACCGTCCCGAGCTTCAATGCCGCCGGCGGGGATGGCTATCCGAAGGTCACTGACCTGCCGGGTTACCTGGATACCGGCTTCGTCGATGCCGATGTGCTCAAGGCCTACCTTGCCGAGCAGAGCCCGATCGACGTCGCGGCATACGCGCCCCAGGGCGAGATCGCCTATCAGTGACGCTCAAGGCCTCTGCTCTAAACATGCACATGACAACGGGACGCCAAGGCGTCCCGTTGTGGTTTCCAGAGCCGGACTATCCTCGTCAGAGGCGGAAGTCGGACTATACAAGTGCGGATCGCACAGGTTTGATAAGGCATGCGCACCACTACAACAAAGACCGTCGAGACCCTGGCCCATGAATCTCAACCGCACCGACAGTGAGCTGCTCAACCTGCTGATCAAGGACGGTCGCATGTCCTACGCCGATATCGCCCGCAAGCTCGGCATTTCGCGTGCGCATGCGCGCAGCCGCGTCCAGGCGCTGGTCGAGAGCGGCGTGATCGAACAGTTCACCGCCGTCATCAACCCCGACAAGCTCGGCAAGGGCATCTCCACCTTCGTGGATCTGACCGTCGCTCCCAGCGCTATCGAACGCATCGCCGAGGAACTCTCCGCCTGCGTCGAGGTGGTCAGCCTCTACATCATGAGCGACCTGAAAAGCCTGCACATCCACACTCTCACCGACAGCTATGAGGCCTTCGATGCCTTCGTGCGCGTGCATATCTTCAATCGCGACGAAATCCTCTCGGTGGACTGCAAGTCACTGATGACCCGCGTCAAGCATCGCCGGGGTGGCGCACGCCTCTAGGCGCGGCACGGCTTGAGGCATTCGGGCAAGATTCATCATGTGAGGACGAGGTTCACGACGTGAGGGCCAAGTTCATCACATGAGGTCAAGGTTCATCACGTGAGGGCAAGATTCATCGCAAGCGACCAAGCCCACGCAACAGGCGCAGCCCGGCCCACAGAAAACCGAGCGGAAACAACACCGTCTGGGTGATGAACAGCATGGTGAGATCGATCACCTTGTCGGTCATGGCATCGAAGCCTTGGGTGACACTGGTGATCGGCCCACCGACCCAGCCTTCCATGCTGCCCTTGAACTGCTGCCACCAGCTGCGCTCTTCCTGCGCACCTCCTACCTGCTGGTCAGCGACTTCCGCCAGCTGCTGCTGGGTCACGCTCAACTGCGCCATCTGGGTGTCGCGACTGTCATCGAGAAAGGCCTGCCCCGCCGCACCGCTGGCCAGCGCGACACTCAGCACCGCGAAGCGCAGCGCAATTCCCCACAGGGCCACGCGCAGGATGGCCACCTGCCACCAACGATGGCGGGGATGCAGCCCCTCGCCCGATTGGCGACTGCCGGTAAGTAGCCCCAGCGCCGCCAGCAGGCAGGCCCCACTGGCGAACGCCTTGATGATCACGGAACCGGAGATGCCCAACAGCAGCTTCTGGAGGGCCAGCGAACCGGTGGCGGCGAACATCACCCACGAGAAGCGTTCGATCATGTCATTGGCGGGGTCAAGTGCTTCCCCGGGCGAGACCTGAAAGACCTGCAGATCGATGGTCGAGGACTGCAGCACCGAGATGGTGGCGTTCAGGCCCTTGGCGATGGCGAAGGCGCTGAAGGCCTGCCCCAGGGTAGCGTCGAGAAAATCCAGCGCCCACTGCTGGGGCGCTTCCCACCAGGCAAGCACCGCCATCACCACCAGGATGGCGACCAGCAGGATGCGCGGCACCGGTGCCCCTGTGGGCGCCCCGGGCGTGATGAGCTGGCGAGACCCGGCAGTCTTCGTCACCGAGGCGGCGACAGGCGAAGACAGCGAGTGGGCGGCGGGCTCTTCAGGTTCATGAGGTGACATCCAGGACTCCATCGGGACAAAGCCGCATGATGCCACCGGTCACTCCGGCTGTCGTCAGCGGCGCGCGTGCGATCACGCCGGATGCCTGCCGACGTGATGCACCATGATCGATCGCACGCACCATCAGGTCGCGAGCATGACAATTGATCATCCCCACCCCACATTCGTGAGCCAGATGTCACCCTGCCCGTCGCTATCGGTGAACAAATGCCGCGACAGGCGTCATCTCCTGACATTTGTCAGGCCCTGAACTTTGCCAATCAGTGCTGCCTCGGCCTCACTTGGGCAACGCCAAGGGCGCACTCACGCTCCATCAGCGGAACACAACGCCCAGAATCCCCATGCAATCGATTGAAAATAAAGAATAAATCTCCCTGCGCGCCAAATGGCACATGCCTTGCAATGTCATCCGTGTAGCCCACTGACAAATGGCAGCCTCCTGGCTGACAAATGACAGGCAACGCTACTCAAGAACATGCAGAAACACCTACACAACAAGATCGCCGGCCTCGATGTCGGCATGCCGTACAGGCACCCCTTGAGACAGAAGACTCTTTCACACAGAGCATTCAAAGCAGTCTGTCGCAAGGGCATTACTGGTCATCCGTCCGCAGGAGATCCTCCCATGACATTCGATCGTCGCAAGTTCCTGGGTGCCGCACTGGCAACCTCAACCGCTGGACTCGTGATGGGTGCGCCCGCCATCGTGCGCGCGGAATCCAACAAGACCTATCAATGGAAGATGACCAATGCCTATGGTCCGGGCTCGCCCTTCTATGTCGAGGGTCCGGGCAGCCCGACCGACTTCTGCCGCAAGGTGGAGGCCATGTCCGGTGGGCGCATGAAGATCCAGCACTTCGCGGCCGGTGAGCTGATTCCGGCTCTGGAGGGCTTCAATGCCGTCGCCAGTGGCGTGGTGGAGATGAACGCCGGCAATGCCTATTTCTGGGCCGGAAAGATTCCCGCCGCCCAGTACTTCACTACCGTGCCCTTCGGCATGAATACCCAGGGCATGAACGCCTGGCTGTATCACGGTGGCGGTCTGGAGCTGTGGCATGAGCTCTACGCCCCCAAGGGGCTGATCGCCTTCCCGATGGGCAATACCGGCGTGCAGATGACCGGCTGGTTCCGTAAGCCGATCAATACGGTCGAGGACTTGAAGGGCCTGAAGATGCGTATCCCGGGGCTGGCCGGCAAGGTCTACGCCGAACTGGGCGTGGCCGTGCGTCTGTTGCCCGGCGGAGAGATCTTCCCGGCGCTGGAACGTGGCGTCATCGATGCCGCCGAGTTCGTCGGCCCCTATCAGGATCGCCGTCTGGGGCTGCAGAAGGCCGCCAAGTACTACTACACCACCGGCTGGCACGAGCCGACCAACGTCACCGAGCTGATGATCAACAAGGCGGCCTGGGAGGGCCTGCCCGAAGACCTGCAGGCCATCGTCAAGGCCGCCGCCCAGGCGTGCAACGTCGAGAGCCAGGCCTGGTGCGAGTCGGTGAATGCCGAGGCGCTCAATGATCTGGTCGACCACGAAGGCGTCACAGCCCAGCCGCTGCCGGACGCGGTAGTAGCGCGCCTCAAGGAAGTCACCGAGAAGACGCTGACCGACATGGCGGCGGCTGATCCGGATACCGCGCGCGTCCACGAGTCCTTCATGGCCTTCCGCGACCAGCACAAGGAATGGGCCGCCGTCAGCGAGAAGACCTTCCTGGCGCTCTGACGCCTGGTGTCTCGGGTCTCGCGGCTCGCGGCTCGCACCTGTCGACTCGCGTCTCGCGTTCAGACCCGTCGCCCGATGAACTCGCCCTTCGCTGCGCTGCGGGGGCGAACTCAAGGTACAAGCCCCGAGCGCAAACGCCTTTTCCGTCTTCCTGCTTCCCTGTCCAACGCCACGACCTGTCCCGTCGTGGCGTTCATGAGGCCATGCCATGCTGTACGTCATCCATTTTCTCGAGGGCATCATCGAGCGACTGGGCGTCATCGCCCGTTACTCGCTGTTGGCGCTCGTGTTGCTGGTCGCCGGTAACGTGCTGCTGCGTTACTTCTTCAGCATCAGCCCCGTGCCACTCCAGGAATTCGAGTGGCACCTGATTTCTCCCATCGCGCTGCTGGGCATCTCCTACGCCCTCAAGCATCGCGCCGACGTTCGCGTCGATGTCTTCTATGACCGTTTCTCTCTCAAGGGCCGCGCGCTGGTGGATCTGATCGGTGCGCTGATGACCATCGCCATCGGCGCCGCCATCGCCTGGCTGGGCCTGAGCTACACCGAGCAGTCCTGGCAGCTGATGGAAGGCTCGCCCGACCCCGGCGGCCTGCCCTATCGCTATCTGCTCAAGGCCTTCATTCCCCTCGGATTCGCCGCGCTTGCGCTGCAGGGCGTGGCAGATTGCCTGCGCGCGCTGCTGGTGCTGTCCGGCAAGCCCATCGACGGTGACCTGGAACGCGAGGTGACGCCATGAGCCCCAACGAGTGGATTGCACTGGCCATGATCGGCGGCTTCCTGGTGCTGATGCTGATCGGCATTCCGGTCGCGATTTCCCTGGCCGTGGCCGGTTTCGTCGCGGGACTGGCAGGCTTTGGCCCGCTGCTGTTCAGCCTGATGCCGGCGCGCCTGTATGGCGTGGTCACCAATTACACCCTGCTGGCGATACCGCTGTTCGTCTTCATGGGGGTCATGCTCGAGAAATCGCGGGTCGCCGAGGACATGCTCGAGACCATCGGGCGCGCCATGGGCGGCGTGAATGGCGGCATGGGCATCGCGATCATCCTGGTCGGCGTGCTGATGGGGGCCTCTACCGGCATCGTCGGCGCGACGGTGGTCACCGTCGGCATGCTGACGCTGCCAACCCTGTTGCGTCGCGGCTATCACCCGGGCGTGGCCTCGGCCACCATCTGCGCCTCCGGCACCCTGGGGCAGATCATTCCGCCGAGCCTGGTGCTGATCCTGCTGTCGGAAATTCTCGGCGAATCCGTCGGCACCCTGTTTGCCGCCGCCTTCGTGCCAGGCCTGGCCATCGCGGTGATCTACATCGTCTACCTGCTGGTGCTGGGCTGGTGGAAGCCGGAACTCGTGCCCGCCATTCCCGCGGAAGAACGCGCCGCCGCCGGCGGCATGAAGGAATTGCTGCGCGATCTGGCACGCAGCGTGATTCCACCGCTGCTGCTGGTGTTCGCGGTACTCGGCTCGATTCTGGGTGGCGTGGCCGCCCCCACCGAGGCGGCCTCCATGGGGGCGCTGGGCAGCATGCTGATCGCGCTGCTGGCGCGGCGGCTGGACTTCACCATGCTCAAGGCCTGTCTGCACTCGACCCTGACCATCACCGCCATGGTCTATTTCATTCTGCTGTGCGCGCAGCCCTTCTCGCTGGCCTTCCGCGGCCTGGGCGGCGAGAACATGGTGCACGACCTGTTCAGCCTGCTGCCGGGCGGCGAACTGGGCGCGCTGATATTCCTGATGGTGATACTCTTCGTGCTCGGCTTTTTCCTGGAGTGGATCGAGATCAGCTACATCGCGCTGCCGATGTTCCTGCCGGTCTTCATCGGCTATGGCACCGACATGGTATGGCTGGGCGTGCTGGTGGCAATGAATCTGCAGATGTCCTTCCTGACGCCACCCTTCGGCTGGGCGTTGTTCTTCCTCAAGGGCGTCGCACCACCGGAAGTCACCACCCGCCATCTGTATCTCGGTGTTCTGCCCTTCGTCGGCTTGCAGGCTGCGGCAGTCGTGCTGCTGTTCTGCTTCCCGGGACTCGCCACCTGGCTGCCGGAAGCAATCGGCTGGTAAGCCGGCAATCCATGTACCGGCGCATTTCGGGACACTTGACGAGGGATTCAGCGCAAAGGCCATTGGAAAGGTAATTCAGCAACGCGTAATGTCTTGTGGCCTGCCCACCGGCTCGCCTCCCCTGGAGACAGCACACCCGCCAGCGCTCCAGGGACATGCATCGACTGCCGATGGCGTTCATCGGCAACCTTCATCAGCAATGAACCACCCCGCGCCATACGGGGACGACAAGGAAACATCATGGAACTGTTCTCAGCCTATCCACTGCACTGGATTCTCGGCCTGATCGCCGCGCTGATCGTTACCGGCATGATCGCCGGCGTGATGGCCGGCCTGCTGGGGGTCGGCGGCGGCATCGTCATCGTGCCCGTGCTCTTTCACCTGTTCAGCCTGCTGGGCGTCGATGAAGCGGTGCGCATGCACCAGGCGGTCGGCACCTCGCTTGCGACCATCATCCCCACCTCGATCATGTCGGCCAGGGCCCACTACGCCAAGGGCAATCTTGACCCGGCGATTCTCAAGCGCCTGCTGCCGGGCGTGATCATCGGCGTCATCATCGGCGGCCTGCTCTCCAACCTGTTCAGCGGTGCGGTACTGATGGGGCTGTTTGCCACCGTGGCCTTCCTGGTCGCGCTCAACATGTTCCGCCGTCAGTCCACCGTGCTGGGCACTGGCCTGCCGGGCCCGCTGGGCAGCGGCGCGCTGGGTACCTTCATCGGTGGCGTCTCGACGCTGATGGGCATCGGCGGCGGTACCCTGAGCGTGCCGACCCTGAGCACCCTGGGCACCCCGATGCACCTGGCCGTCGGCACGGGCGCGGCGCTGGGTCTGGTGATCAGCCTGCCGGGCACCGCAAGCTTCCTGCTCAATGGCATCGGTGAACCGAACCTGCTGCCGGGCTCCATCGGCTACGTCAACCTGCTCGGCTTCGCCGCCATCGTGCCGGCCACCATGCTGTGTGCACCGATCGGTGCCAAGCTGGCCCACGCGATGGACGCCGCCAAGCTCAAGAAGGTCTTCGCCATCTTCCTGATGTTCACGGCACTGCGCATGTTCTACGACCTGTTCACCGGTAGCTGAGACTCACTGGACGCTCAATAACAACAACGGAATCCTCAGGAGCAAGACGCCATGATTCATACCCGACGTGGTTTTGGCGGCGCCTGCGCCGCGCCCCATCATCTGGCGGCGCAAGCGGGCCGCGATATTCTGCGCGATGGTGGCAACGCCATCGAGGCGATGGTCGCGATGGCCGCGACCATCGCGGTGGTCTACCCCCACATGAACGGCATCGGCGGTGACGGCTTCTGGCTGATCAAGCGTCCCGGTCTCGCTCCCATCGCCATCGATGCCTGTGGCCCGGCTGCCGCACTCGCCAGCCGCGAGTTCTATGCCGCCCAAGGCTACGGTGTCGCCGATGACACGACGGGCGCCCCTCTGATGAATGGCGCCAGTATTCCGAGCCGGGGTCCGCTCTCGGCTCTGACGGTCGCCGGCACCATCGGCGGCTGGCAGGAAGCGCTGGCCTTCTCGAACGAGACCTCGGCGGCTGAGCGCTCGTCCCTTGCGCTCTCGACATTGTTGAGTCATGCCATCCGGCATGCCAATGATGGCGTGGCCGTCAGCGCCAGCCAGAAGGCACTCAGCGAAAAACACCTGGCCGTGCTCTCGCAGCAGCCCGGCTTCGCTGAGCGCTATCTGGGTCAGAGTGAGTCAGGTGAGCCGATCGCGCTGGAAGAAGGCGCGCGGCTGCGTCAGCCGGCGCTGGCCGCAACGCTCTCGCGTCTGGCAGATGCCGGTCTTGAGGACTTCTATCGTGGTGAGCTTGCCACGCGCATGGCACAGGAGCTGGAAGCCGCCGGCAGCCCGCTGCGCCTGGCAGACCTCAACGGCTATCGCGCCCAGCGCGTCACGCCGCTCAAGGTCCGCCTGCGTGACAGTGAGGTATACAACCTGCCCGCCCCGACCCAGGGCCTCGCGACACTGATGATTCTGGGGCTCTACGATGCATTGAGCGCGACGCACGGCATCAGCGAGGCGGACGGCAACACGCCACGTCACCTGCATGCGCTGATCGAAGCCACCAAGCGTGCCTTCCTGGTACGCGACAGCCTGATCACCTCGCCGGAATGCATCGAGGGGGCGCTCGAGGGCAGCCTCGAAGGCAGCATCGCCACGCAACAGGCACAGCTTTCTCCGGAAGCCCTCGCCCGCCAGGCCGAGATGATCGACATGCAGTCCGCGCTTGGCTGGCCGCACGAGCCCGCCGAAGGCGACACCATCTGGATGGGCGCGACGGACAGTGACGGCACCACCGTCAGCTTCATCCAGAGCGTCTATTGGGAGTTCGGCAGTGGCATGGTGCTGCCGAGCAGCGGCGTGATGTGGCAGAACCGTGGGCTGGCGTTCGATCTGGCACCGGACAGACTGCGCAGCCTGGCACCGGGCCGCAAGCCCTTCCATACCCTCAATCCATCACTGGCCTGCTTCGATGATGGCCGTGTGATGGCCTTCGGCACCATGGGCGGTGAAGGCCAACCGCAGACTCAGGCGGCTGTCTTCACGCGCATCGCCCGTCACGGCATGTCATTGCAGGCCGCGATCAGCGCGCCGCGCTGGCTGCTCGGCCGCACCTGGGGCGATGTCAGCACCAGCCTCAAGCTCGAATCGCGCCTCGCGGGCGAAATAGCTCAGACACTCGCAGCCATGGGCCATGAAGTGGAAGTCCTCGATGAGGCCTTCAGCGACACCCTGGGGCACGCCGGTGCCGTGATGCGCCACCCGGACGGTCAGGTCGAGGCGGCCCACGACCTACGCAGTGATGGTGGCGCGGCACTGACGTGAAAGCACTGACGGATTGAATTTGCGAGAACCTTGAAGGAATACAGCAAAAAGGGACTGCCTAGGCAGTCCCTTTTTGCTGTATTACCCATTTTTTCGAGACAAGGGACGCTATCACTCCTTCAAGGCGCGTTGCGCTGCGAGGGATTACGCGTGAAGGCGCCGGGGCGCTTCTCACCGTCTTCGCTCTCGTGATAACGCCTGGCGGCATTCGCCCACCAGGCAAGTTGTTCGAAGGCGCGCCCGAGATAGCCGCCCCATTCCCGGGCATCCTGATTCTCGGCGTAGCCGCCATCTTCATTGAGCACTTCCTGCGCCCGAGGCACGTGAATCATCGCCGAGACCGGCAAGCAGCCCAGCTCCGAGAGGAAGGTGCGCATGTTGACCGCTGCTCGCACTCCACCCCACTGCCCTGCGGAATAGGTCGCGATCACCGAGGGCTTGTAGGAGTAAAGCGAGCTGCCGAAGTGATTCAGGAGATTGGCCAGCGCCGGACTCATGGAGTGGTTGTACTCGGGGCTGACCATCACGTACCCATCCGCCGCTTCGATCTGCTGGGCGAGGTTGAGCAAGTCCTGGGGGGCATTGCGCTGCGCATAGGAGAACAGCGGCTTGAAGGGGTCTGCCAGATCGTAATCGAGTGGATCGATCAATACCGCCTCATGGCCACTTTCCTCGAGCTGTGCGACGCAGCACCTGGCGACCCTTTCCCCAAGACGTGCAGGTGCGGGGGGTGTGCTGGTCCGCACCGACCCCAGAAAGACCAGAATCTTCAGTGCCATTGCTCTCTCCTTGTTGCGAGCCACATGAAGTGGATTCCTGTGCTCGATATTCGCTCTAGCATTGCATCATATCCCGAACTCTGAACACCGATGCACTATGTCGCAAGACACTGCATCAATCTTCATGCTGCGCCTGACACAGATCATGAATGTGCATTCCCAGCCATGCATGCCCCCCATGAATTTCCTGCCATTAATTTCTTGCCTGGCGGCTTTACCGCGTTCCCCATTCTTTCCTTGATTGCTGCGCCTGCACCCTTCCAATCCCCGCAGGGGCATGACCTGCTGGCATGAACCATATCACCCTCAGTATCTGCAATTGGCGACTGATACCCCTCTGCGAAGGTAGCGTGGCGGAGTCCTTGGTGTTGCGTCAGCAGCCCCTCCATTTCTCATGACAATACCGCTCTCGTATCTTGAGGGGGCCAAGGCCTCAAGGCCATCTACAAGTCAGCCCCAGGCAATGCGGTAAAGCGCAGTTTCATTTCTTTTGGCGTCATGTTAGCCGCCCATGTCGAGTTTATCGTAATGGATAGAGGCAACGACATGACGCGCCTAACAACTGATGAAGAGTGAATTGATCAAGAGTGAACGGATGCCCATCGGATTCTATCGCGTCAATGGACTCAGCATGTCTCCCGGCCTTGCGCCGGGAGATTATGTCGTGACGCTGAAACGCTGGAAATCTCGCTATCGCATCGGCGATATCGTGGTGGCACAGCACCCCCACTTCGGCCGCATCATCAAGCGCATCCGCGCGATACAGCCAGACGGCATGCTCTGGCTGGAAGGCACCCATCCTGACAGTACCTCTACTGAAAAGATGGGGGCAATATTTATTATATCTGTGGCAGGCCGAGTCATATTTACGACAACATTAAAAAACCAACACAAATAACCATTATGCCTCACAATAATCTCTTAGTTTAATCAAGTGTACTTCAGCCCTACCTAGTTCATTCTTGGCGTACTCAACAAAACCGCTTCGAGCAATGTTGTGAGGGAAGGGCTCATTGTTTTGTTCAGCTTGCAGACATTTAATCAACCCCGAGTGTATATGCTTGAGTTTAGATAATCCTTCATACCCATTTTGGACAGAAAAGAAGAATGACTTGTTCAATTCAGCCACATCAAGCAACACTTTGTGATATACGTTATCAAAACTCTGAGGTATAGGACGGCTGATTTTCAACACATCGTCCAACTCTCCGATTAAATACTCATTACCCATTTCTCTAATCGAGAGTGTGAATTTTGATTCGCCTCCTTCTCTCTCAAGAGCTTCAATTTCATTTAATATTGAAAGCATGCAGGTCAATGAGTCTAAATTCAACTTTGTTTCTTGAAGTATCAATAACTTGCATGCGCTAATTTTTCTTGTCCTTACAGAAACTTCGTTTCTATAATCACAAAACTGCTTTAACAAAAACAGAAAAATACCCGAAACTAGTGTCCAAAACAAGTCCATCTTTATATTTGAAGAAAAATCTGTCAACCATTTACTTATTTCTTGAAAATCAATCACAATAGCAGCCTCTTAGCACTATTCTAAAGTTACAGCATGAACTTTCAACAACATTATCCATGTAAACCAAAAGCTTATAGCGTACGACAATAGCCGAAAAATATAACCGTACTTACTCGGAAACCAATTCATATATCACCAAGTATATCACTAGCTTCACAAACCTCATAGCTTATGCTGCTATAATAAACTCCAAAATCAACAATAGACAATCATCTTCTTGCCCATAGAATTAAATCTTTAGATATAACCTCACACCACCTTCATCAGCCTCAACGCGTCATGGATCGCCGCATGGGTATTGCGGGTCGCGACGGCGTCGCCGATGCGATAGAGCTGGAAGCTGCTCTCTGCTGCGCGCTCGGTGTGTTCCGGGCTCGGGCCGTCCACCGGTTGGGCGAGGCCTGCGATCAGAGCGTCGTAGTCCACTGCCCCGCCATTGCGTGAGTGAGGCTTGAGTTCGAAGTAGAGATCTTCCATCGGGCGGGCACCGTAGTTGACCACTACCTGATCAACGAGGCGCTGATCTGTGTAGGCTCCGGTGCCCATGCCCTGCGCCACGGCGTCATCCAGATAATCACTGCCGATATGAGCGATCAGCTGGCCATCCTCACTGCGCGTGACACTGCCGAGGCGATAGGTCGGCGTGAAGGTGACGGCGAGACGTTGCAGGCTGCGCATGTAGGGGACCAGGTTCATGGCCATGATTTCCGGCGCGAAGGTGCGATCTGGCGTCATCATCTCGAGCCTGGCACCGGAGTTGGCGATCATCTCGGCGGCCTGTAGCGCAGCGTGGTCACCCGCGTCATCAAACAGCAGCACGTTGCGGCCAGGCGTGACATGGCCCGAGAGAATGTCCCAGCTGGAGACGACCAGCTCACTGCCGACCTGCGGCATGTCTTCCTCGGGGTAGCCACCGGTGGCCACGATGACGACATCGGGTTGCTCCGCCAGCACATCCTCGGCCTCGGCGAAGACGTTGTAGCGCATCTCGACGCCGAGCGCCTCACAGCGACTGATGCGCCAATCGATGATGCCGATCATCTCGCGTCGCCGCTCGCTCTGGGCGGTGAGGCGAATCTGGCCACCCGGCTGGTCCGCCGCTTCCAGCACCACCACCTGATGGCCGCGCTCACCGGCGACGCGTGCGGCCTCGAGCCCTGCCGGGCCCGCGCCGATGATCACGACCTTCCGGGTGACCTCGGCAGGCGTGATGTCATGCGGTTGCTCCAGCTCCCGCCCGGTCGCAGCGTTATGGATGCAGTAAGCGGAGCCGCCCTGATAGATGCGATCCAGACAATAGTTGGCCCCGACACAGGGGCGGATGGTCTCCTCCTGCCCTGCCATCAGCTTGCGCACGATGTGCGGGTCCGCCATGTGGGCGCGCGTCATGCCGACCATGTCGACCTTGCCAGTGGCGATGGCGTGACGCGCGGTGGCGATGTCCTGAATCTTGGCGCCGTGGAAGGTCGGGAAATCCATCGCTTCGCGAATCTGTCCGGCAAAGTCGAGATGCGGCGCACTGGCCATGCCCTGGATCGGGATGACATCGGTGAGGCCCGCATCGGTATCGATATGGCCGCGCACCACATTGAGAAAATCGACCTGACCGCTATCGCGCAGCAGTCGCGAGACTTCCAGGCCATCGCTGGCATCAAGCCCCCCACTCAGACACTCATCTCCGGTGTAGCGAACGCCGACGATGAACTCGCTGCCCACCCGTGCGCGAATGGCGCTCAACACTTCCATGGTGAAGCGCAGTCGATTCTCGAGACTGCCGCCGTAGGGGCCCTCCAGGGTATTGGTGAGCGGCGACCAGAACTGGTCCATCAGATGGCCATAGGCCTGCAGCTCGATACCGTCGAGGCCGGCTGCCTGCATGCGCTCGGCGGCGTCGGCGTAGTCCTGGATCAGCCGTGCGATATCCCAGTCCTCGACCCGCTTGGGAAAGGCGCGGTGCGCCGCCTCACGACGATGGGACGCCGAGACCGCCGGCAGCCAGTCGGCCTTGTCCCAACGCGTACGGCGCCCCAGGTGGGTGAGCTGGATCATCACCGCGGTGCCATGCTCGTGACAGGCATCGGTCAGCTCGCTGAGCCACGGCACCACCTCATCGCGATACGCCAGGATGTTGTTGAACACCGGCGGGCTGTCCTTCGCCACCGAGGCAGAGCCCGCCGTCATGGTCAGCGCGATGCCGGCACGCGCGCGCTCCTCGTGATAGGCGCGGTAACGCGCCTTGGGCATGCCATCTTCCGGATAGGCAGGCTCGTGGGAGGTCATCATCAAGCGATTCTTGAGGGTCAGATGCTTGAGCGTGAACGGCGTGAGCAGCGGGTCCTGAGCCATGTGGCCTCCTGATGAGCAGACAGCGAGAACAGGGGTGTCTTTATTGAGTACACCTGTGTACATACGCTGACTATAGTCCTAGGTTCTGTACGAAAAGTCGGCTCGTAGGCAGCGACGTATGCAAGCTAGGCATACCATCGCATAAAAGCTACGGGCCAACTTCTCGTACCGCGTCGCAATACGACGGAACTCTTTCAGCCAACTGAAAGAGCGCTCCACGATGTTTCGCTGACGGTACATGGGTTTATCGAAACCCCGAGGAAGGCCTGGACGGGGTTTTCGCTTCATCCTTCGTTGGGCGATGATCGGCTTGATACGAACGCGGTCGCAGTAACGACGCAGCTCATCACTGTCATAGCCCTTGTCTGCCACGATGTAGCGGCAACGTTTTCGTGGCCGACCGAGACTCCCCGGTAGATGAACTTTTTCCAGGGTGGGCATGAAGTATCGGGTATCCGACTCTTGACCTCCCGATAGTGTGAAAGCGATGGGCCAGCCAAGACGATCACAGATCATATGGATTTTGGTCGTGATGCCCCCACGACTCCGGCCCAACGCATGGTCTAAGGGTTCTTCAGATCCCCCTTTTTGCCTCCACCAGCGGAGGCACGTGTTGCACGAACGGCGGTTGAGTCGATCATCCAGGACTCGAGATCCATCAGGCCATCTTCGCGAAGCTGGAGTTGAAGACGCGACAAGACTGCCTCAAAGGTGCCGTCATCACGCCATTGTCGAAACCTGGCGTAGACAGTGCTCCAAGGGCCATAACGTTCGGGGAGGTCACGCCACTTGGCACCAGAGCAGAGGGCCCAAAAGATGCCGTTCAGCATCTGTCTGTCGTCTTTCCTGGGTCTGCCCATCGATTGAGCCGGTGAGACAATGTCTTCGATCAACTGCCATTGGCTATCCGAGATTTCGTATCGTCCTGTCATACCGCACCTATGCTGGATGTGCATGGGTCACATTAGCAAAAATGACTTTTCGTACAAAACCTAGGCTTCAGACCATGCGTCGCCGGACACGCCGTTCTCGCCCGCCTGACGCAGCCAGACTCGTCGCTGTCGCAAACAGCATGCTCATGCTGTCATCGCGCGATCGACCTCACATGAGCCCCACCAACCCCCGCCTTTCAGGAGACCGTCCATGCCAGAGTCCCCAAGCGTCCCCCCGGCAAGTGACGGCGCCCAGGCTGCCGGGCGCGGCAAGGCCGAGGACTGGCTGGAAGCCGCCTATCAGCAGCTGTTGCTGGGCGGCGTGGATTCGGTGCGCGTCCTGACACTGGCCAAGACGCTGGGCCTGTCACGCACCAGCTTCTACTGGAGCTTCAGGGACCGCGACGCCCTGCTCACCGCGCTACTCGCGCGCTGGGATGCACACAATACCGCCGGCCTGATCGGTCGCTGCGAGCAATACGCCGCCACGGTGGTGGAAGCCATGCTCAATGTCTTCGACTGCTGGCTGGATGCGTCACTGTTCGATTCACGCTTCGAGCTGGCGATCCGCAACTGGGCCTCTCAGAACGCGGAGGTCGCCGCTGCCGTCGCCCGCGCCGATCAGGCACGCATTCAAGCGCTGACCAGCATGCTGATGCGCTACGGCCAGCCCGAGCAACTCGCCAACGTGCGGGCACGCACCACCTACCTGACCCAGATCGGCTATCTGTCGATGCGCACTCAGGAAAGCGTCAGCGAGCGCATCAGCCGCGTCGCCGAGTATGTCGAGGTCTTCGTCGGCGAGCGCTGCGAGCCTCAGGAGCTGGAACGCTTCGCGGCGCGACACCCGGCCTGAAAGGACAAAGCCCTTACCGACGGCAGTCGGCAAGGGCTTGGCAGAAACATCAACGGCTAGCTGTCACATTCAATGGCGCTCGATCAAGCTCTTGGCGCAGGGGCTAGCTCAGGGTTCAGCTTGGAGCAGAGCGCGCTCAGAAGGCTTCCCACTCCTCCTCTTCACGACGCTGGGAGCCGCGCGAGGCGGTTGCCGGCGGCGTGAAGGCAGACTGCTCGCCATCCCCCATCGGCTGAGTGTTCATGTGCGACATGGACTGATGCGACACGGATTGGCGCGACATTGACGATGTTGCCATGTCTTGAGCGCCTGCCACCTTGAAGCCTGCCATCAGCTGCTCCAGTGCCTGGGCCTGGGCGCTCATGCTGCGCGCCGCGCCACTGACCTGATTGACCAGGGTGGTGTTCTGCTGCGTCATCGCATCCAGCTCGCTCACCGCCGTATTCACCTGGCCGACGCCGGCACTCTGTTCTCTCGCCCCGGCACTGATCTCGGCGATCATGTCGTTGACACGCTCGACACTGGAGAGAATCTCGGCCATCGCCTGACTGGCATCCTTCACCTGCGCCACGCCCTGCTGCGTGTGCGAGATCGATTCGTCGATCAGGCCGCGAATCTCGCGGGATGCATCACTTGAGCGCGTCGCCAGGGTGCGCACTTCCTGCGCGACCACCGCAAAGCCACGCCCGTGCTCACCGGCCCGCGCCGCTTCCACCGAGGCGTTCAGCGCCAGAATATTGGTCTGGAAGGCGATGCCGTCGATCAGACTGATGATCTCGCTGATGCGCTCGGCGGAACGGTTGATGTCTTCCATGCTCGCCTGCGCCTTGCGCATGTCGTCATTGCCGCGGCGCGCCTGCTCGGAGGTCGAATTGACCAGCTGACTGGCCTGCTGGGCGGAATCGGCACTGTGCTGCACGGTAGTGGTGATCTCCTCCATCGAGGCCGAGGTTTCCTGCAGACTGGAAGCGGACTGCTCGGTGCGTGCCGAAAGCTCCTCGTTGCCCTGGGCAATCTCGCCGGCGGCCTGATTGACGGCGCCCGTGGTGCCCCGCACCTGACCGACCACTCGACTCAGGTCCTCGCCGACGCTGTTCATGGCCGCGGTCAGCTTGCCGATCTCATCCTGACGCTGACTGGTGATGCGCTGGGACAGATCGCCCCGCGCCAATGCCTGAGCCAGTGACACCAGCGCATCCAGCGGACGACTGATCAAGCGACGCTCCAACCAGTACAACAGGCCCGCCACCGCCAATGCCAACAGCAACGACAGGCCGAGCACCAGGTTGCGCAGATGGATGATATCGGCGGTGATGGCCTGCTTGTCGACCGTGGTCGCCACCACCCAGTCCCAGGCGGGATAGTGCTGGAAGCTGGTGATGCGATCACTGTCTTCACCCGCCAGGCGGTAATCGATCTGACCGCTGTCGGCGGCGAAGAGCGGCGCGAAGGCCGGCTCGCCCTGCGCATTCTTGAAGTCCATCAGCGAGCGGCCCTGCCACTGACCCGTCGTCAGCACCTTGCCCTGCTGGCCCGGCGCCGTGCTCGCCACCAGACTGAAGTCCTTCTCATGCAACTGGATATTGGTGATGGTGGCATACAGCTCATCGATCTGCTCGCCGACATCCACCCCGATGAACGAGGCCCCGATGAGGTTGTCATTGAAGTCGGTGATCGGACGATAGCGCGTCATGTAGTGACGGCCCGCCAGATAGAGCATGCCGGTATAGGGCTGGCCGGCATTCAGCGCATCCTTGACCCCACCACTCAGCGTCAGCCCGAGCAGGCTTGAGCCATCTTCGGTCTTGAGGGTGGTGGCAATGCGCACGAAATCCTCACCATCGCGCACGAAGAAGCTGACCGGCGCACCGGTTCGATTGGCGAAGTCGGCCAGATAACCGGATTGATTGTTGAGCATGAAGCCGGCATTGAGCAGCGCCGGTGCATCACGCTCGCCGATCGGCAGACGTCGGTCCTCGATCAGCGTGAAGTTGTCAGGAATGGTCGCCAGGAAGGCATTGAGCATGCGCGTCACGCTGGACTGCATGGTGGTGTCGAACAGCTCGATGGTGTTGGTGATCTGTTGCTGCTGCTGAGCGAGAGCGCGTTCGGTGCCCTCTTCTACCTGCATCTTGCTGGCCGTCGAGAACACCAGGCCCAGCGCCGTGAAGGCCGCCATCATCAACATCAATACCAGCAAGGCGAGCTTGCTGCCGACACTGGCGCGGGCCAGACGCTTTTTTATTGTCATCACTACGCGATACCCCGATCGATCCATGAGAGAAGTATCACGTCTATCGGCCACCGGACTCAGAACTGTAGCGTTGCTGCTGACGAGTGGGTGCTGACGAGTACTGACGACTGGGCTCAGACCAGCGGCGACTGGAGCGCCGCTGGTCAGTACGCCCGCATTCATGACTCTCTCAGCCATCGCCCCTCAGCGTGTCGCGTGTCGCCTGCCACCAGTCATCCAGCATCTGGCGTTCGGCATCGGTCATCTGGGTCATGTTGGCCAGCGGCATGCTCTTGTCGACCACCGTGCGCTGGTGGATACGCATGGCCTGACGCTGGATGTCATCCCAGCCATTGAAGGCCACGCCGGCTGCCGGAGCCGTCAAGCCGATCAAGTTCGGCGTGTCACTGTGACAGCCGGCGCAGCGTTGCTCGACGATATGACTGACCTTGTCTCGCAAGGCCTGATTCTCCCCCGGGGCCTCATTGTCAGCGGCGCTGCTGGCCGCCACAGTTACTGAAGGCGCGCTTGTCTCGGCAGTTGCAGGCGCCGTCTGTGAGCGCGGCGCGCAGAGCAGGATCACGCCGATCAGCGCCAACACTGCCCCTACGGGTACCCACAGGCGCTTGACGCCCTTGTGGTGATCCACCGTGGCGATGCGGATCAGACCGCCCGTCACCAGCAACAGCAGAATGACGCCCAGGCGATAGTCATTGGCATACAGCAGCGGGTAGTGGTTGCTGATCATCATCAGCACCGCAGGCAGCGTGATGAAGGTGTTGTGCACCGAGCGCTGCTTTGCGCGCTGGCCGTGGATCGGGTCCGGCGTTTCCCCACGCTGGGCAGCAGCCAGCAGAGCCTTCTGACCCGGGATGATCACATTGAAGACGTTGCCCGCCATGATGCTGCCCATCAGCGCGCCCATCAGCAGGAAGGCGGCACGCCCCGAGAACAGTTCGGTCGCCACCCACGCTGCCAGCGTCAGCCACACACCGACGGCGACGAACAGCGCCCCGGCATGGCGCTTGAAGGGGCTGCGACACAGCGCCTCGTAGCCCAGCCAGCCGCCGACGAGCACGCCCAGAGCGCTGCACACGGCGAGCGTGCCGCTCATCTCGAACACGCGCGGGTCGATCAGGTAGGCGTGCGGCTGAAGCAGGTAGATCAGCGTGAAAAGTCCCATCCCGGAAAGCCAGGTGACATAGGCCTCCCACTTGAACCAGTGGATCTCGCTGGGCAGCGTTTCACTGACCCCATCATGGCGAAACAGATGATAGAGACCGCCACCATGCACCGCCCACAGCTCGCCGCCGGGGCGGCCATCTACCGCATGAGCAGCAGGCTTTCGCCGGTTGTCGAGCCAGATGAAGAAGAACGATGCGCCGATCCAGGCGATCCCCGCCATGACATGCAGCCAGCGGGTCAGCAGCATCGCCCAATCGAGAAGATATGCGCTCATGCCGGCTCCTTAGCTGCCGCGGTAGACACTGTAGGCCCACGGAGTGACCAGCAGCGGAATGTGATAATGGCCACTGGCCTCGAGGGTGAACTCGACCGGCACCCGGCCGAGCATGCCCTTGCCCACCGTGCGGCTGGCAAAGTAATCCCCGACCTGAAACGTCAGACGATAGACGCCGGAGAGATCAGCGGAAGCCTCGGTTTCCTCAAGCAGCGGCGCATCGAGACGCCCATCGGCATTGGTCGTGACCTGCGCGATCTCGTGAAAGTGACCCTGCGCATCCTGGCGCTCCAGGGTGATATGCACACCGCTGGCAGCGATGCCTTCGGCCTGATTGAGCACATGCGTCGTCAGTCTGGGCATGGCGATTTCCTGTTCTTGTGTGGATGTGGCGGGTACGACTCGAATCTGGGCAGATGGAAGCTGTACGAATGAAGACTGTGTTCTGTTTTCTGGCCAGGCCTGCTCTGGCCTGCCGTCAGCGGTTGGTGGTATTGCACCCGATGAGTGCATTGCTGCATTCTGACCGATCGGTCAAGGTGCAGGCCGTATCGCCCCATGACAGACGCCGCTCGGCGCCGTCAGGCAGGTCAGTGGCGATACAGCCTTGTCGTCAACCGCTGGCATGGCGATGCAGCGTGTGACACAGCGTTGGTCAGACGCGTTGCCAGCGACGGCATGCGCCTTGCAAGCTGATGATTCCGTGAGCTTTTCAAACCTATCCCCCTCTCTGGAGCAAGGCGCATGCCAATCGAGACCCCGATGCACTATCTGGTGATGCTGGACACGCTCAACGCCCTGCCACCCGAGGCGCTGGCACGACGCTTGAGTGGTCTCTATGAGCACTCGGACTGGGTGGTGGAACGCGCCGCGGCAGAGCGCCCGTTCGCGAGCATGGAAGTCCTGCTGACGGCGTGTGCCAATGCGGTACGCCAGGCCAGTGATGCCGAGCGCCACCAATTGATTCTGGCCCATCCTGAGCTGGCTGCCGGCAAGCTGGAGACCCTGACGCCCGCCTCGCAGGGCGAGCAGCGTGGCGCAGGGCTCGATCAGCTCGATGACGCCACCCGTGAACGCTTCCTGACGGCCAATGCCGACTACCAGGCGCGCCATGGCATTCCGTTCATCATCTGCGTCAAGGGCCACAGCGCCAGCAGCATTCTCGAGGAACTGGAGCGCCGCCTGCCGCAATCCACCGAGGCGGAATACCAGGAGGCTCTGGCCCAGATAAATGCGATCGCCGCAGTGCGCCTGCCGGGGCTGCTCGAGGCTAGTTAGTGACCAGCGCCCCTGCGGCCGCCAATGGGTGCTGTCTTACGCGTTCTGTCTCATGCGTGCTGTCCTACACGTGCCTGACGGCCACGGCCTCGATACTGGCGATCAGTGCCGCCAGGGCCTTGGCGACATCGTCTTCGGTCACCGCTTCCAGCGGGTGGTGGCTGATACCGCGCTCACAGCGCAGGAACAGCATGCCCACCGGACACAGATGACTGACCGCCATGGCGTCATGCCCGGCACCACTCGGCAGCCGGAATGGCGCCTGACCGGTAGCCGCGATACCGGCATCGACGGCCTGCATCAATCCCTCGTCACAGGCCACGGCATCGGCCGCATGCGTCTGCTCGCAGTGGAAGGTGAGGCCCCGTCGCGCCGCGATTCTATGCGCCTCGTTCAAGAGTTCATCCAGCGCACGATCCCGCTGCGCATCGTCCAGCGCGCGGATATCCAGACTCAGTGCCGCCCCCCCGGGGATGACATTCACCGCCCCGGGACGCAGCTCGCAACATCCCACGGTCGCGACCAACGAGTGGTCCGCCATGTCAGCGCGCTTGCCCGCCTGGACATCACACGCCAGCGATTCCACCGCCAGTGTCCACTCCGCCGCCGCACACAGCGCATCCTGACGCAGCGCCATCGGCGTGGTGCCGGCATGCCCCGCCTGGCCGACGAAGTTGACCGCGAAGCGTCGCGCGCCGGCGATGCCGGTCACGGTGCCCAGCGCCAGATTCTCGGCTTCCAGCACCGGGCCCTGCTCGATGTGTACTTCCAGATAACCCAGCGGCGGATTCGCCTGCAGGCTGGCCCTGGCAGCCGTCTGCCCGGAAAGCCCGAAACGTTCGAGCGCGTCGCCAAGCGGGATGCCGTCCTCATCCTCTACCCGCTCCCAGTCCGACTGCCAGCGTCCGGCGATGGCATGGCTGCCGAGCAGGGTCGCACCGAAGCGGGCGCCCTCTTCATCACCGAAACCGACCACTTCCAGCGCGAAGGGCAAGCTCTGCTCGCCGGCATCGGCGCGCTGCCTGAAATGTGTCAAGGCGGCCACCCCGAGCAGGACACCAAGAATGCCGTCATAACGGCCGGCGTCCGGCACACTGTCCAGATGCGAGCCGATCACCAGTCGCGGCACGCCGGCTTCGCTGTCAGCGGCAGCGATGAGAGCGGGTGGACACCAGCGGCCCCAGAGATTGCCGGCGCCATCCTGCCAGCTGCGCAGACCGGCAGCCTTGAGCCAGCCAGCCGTGGTGGCATTGGCGGCGGCGTGTTCCGGCGTCAGATAGCGGCGGTTGATCCCGCTGTCGCTGCTCGAGATCGCCGCCAGGGTGTCGCAGGCGGTCAGCACATCGGCGGCCGTTTCCAGCGGCGCGGTGACGTCCGGGGGTATGGATCCGGCATCACTCATGACTGGCCTCCCGCGCTGGGATTGGCACGGCCATTGGCCGCCTGTCTCTGATGCTCCTGATAGAAGTCCAGCGCGGCGCCAACGCCACCGCCGGCCACTGTCTTGACGCCACCCCGGCGCAGAGTCTGCTCCAGCGCCGCCAACGTGGTCAGTACGGTATCGCGACGCGCGTTGTAGCCCATCACGCCGAGACGCCAGACCTTGCCGTGCAGCGGGCCGAAGCTGGTGCCGATCTCGATGCCGAAGTCCTCCAGCATGCTGCGGCGCAGACCATCGCCATCCAGGCCGTCGGGAATCATCACCGCGCTGACGTTGTTCATGCGGTGGGCCTGATCGCCGAACAGCGCAAGCCCCAGCCCCTTCAAGCCTTCGACCATCGCCTGACCATGCAGCGCATGGCGCGCGATGGCGTTGTCCATGCCTTCATTGACCAGCAGGCGCGCACACTCACGTGCGCCATACAGCATGCTGGTGGCTTCGGTGTGGTGATTGAGGCGCAGCTCTCCCCAGTAGTCGAGCACCATGGAGAGATCGAAATAGTTGGAGCGGATTCGCGCGCCCGGCTCCGCCAGACGATCACTGCCGCTGCTGATGCCCGCCTCGACATGCCGCCGGGCATGCACCACCTCCACCGCACGCGGCGACAGCGTCAACGGCGAGCTGCCTGACGGCCCCGCCAGACACTTCTGCAAGCCTGCGGTGACGGCGTCCAGCCCCCACTCATCGGTCTTGAGCGGATTGCCCGCCAGCGAGGCCGTGGCATCGCTGTAGAACAGCACGCCTTCGCGGCGACAGATGGCGCCGATGTCTTCCAGCGGCTGGCACATGGTGGTCGAGGTATCGCCCTGCACCAGCGCCAGCACACTGGGCTTGACCTCGCGAATGGCGGCTTCGATCTGCTCCGGGCGGAACACCTGGCCCCACTCGCATTCCAGCGTATGCACCTCGGCACCGCAGCGCTCGGCGATCTCGCGCAGCAGATGACCGAAACGGCCGAAGATCGGCACCAGCACACGCTCCCCCGGCTGGATCAGCGAGACCAGCACCGCCTCGATACCGGCACGCGAGGTGCCATCGATCAACAGGGTGGCATCATTGGTGGTCTCGAAGACGCCGCGATAGAGCTGCATCGTCTCGTTCATGTAATACGTCATCGCCGGGTCGTACTGGCCGATCAAGGGAGCGGAAAGCGCTCGCAATACACGCGGGTCCGCATTGATCGGACCGGGGCCCATCAGCAGGCGCTGGGGAGGATGAATCTGGTCAAAGGTCGGGCTCACGGTCGCTCCTCGTGCAGCAGGGCATGGAATGCAGGAAGACTCGCCAACTCGCCGAGCCTCATGCTCAGACTACTGCAACAAGTGCGCCAGAATTTCAGAAATGAAACAAATGTTGAATTTCTGATGTATTCGACGGGCGCCCCCGCCCTGTCATGGCGTGCGCATCGAGGGGCAAAAGGCAACCTGGCAACCGAGTGACAGAAAGCCAGCTCGGCAAAAGACGGCATGCCTGCAAGATAACGCTATAACTCTGGTATCCACACTGACCGGTGTCGCTTTGACAGTGCATCCCTTGCCTGCCAGGCACCATGACGGGGCATGAATGAGCTGAATCGACGCTTTCATTACCTGTTTCATGCGCCGGCGCTCACTGCCCGAGGCTGAACTCGCCACATGAGTCTGTTATACAAGGAGGCATCGGATGAGTGAGGGTTGCCTCATCCGACCTGATCATCGCTGCCGGAGAGCCACATGACGCTGGAACAACGCCTGGAACGAGCAACGGAACTGGCCAGACAGGCTGGTGAACGCATGGTGCAAGCGCGCGAGGAGCAGGGTTTCGCGCACCATTACAAGAAAGGCGATGAGCTGGTCACCGACATCGACGTGGCGATCGATACCTTCCTGGCGGAAGCGCTCAAAGCCGAATTTCCCGAGGATGCGCGCCTTACCGAAGAGCTGTCACCCGAGCGGGATGTGATTGGTACCAAGGGTGGCCTGTGGGTGATCGACCCCATCGACGGTACCGTCAATTTTGCCCATGGTCTGCGCCATGTTGCCGTGTCCATCGCCTGGTGCGAGCGCGGCAAGATCCAGATGGGGGTCGTACATGCGCCCTTCCTCGGCGAGACCTTCACCGCCATCCGCGGCAAGGGAGCCTGGCTCAACGGCGAGAGCATCTCGGTCAGCGAGACCGATGAGATGAGCCGCGCGCTGGTCGCGACCGGCTTCCCCTACAACCGTGACAGCCGTCCGCCGCTGCTCAAGCGTCTCTCGGCCATGCTGCTGGTCTGTCAGGATGTACGCCGCAACGGCAGTGCCGCGCTGGACCTCTGTGATGTGGCGTGCGGACGTATGGATGCCTATTACGAAAGCGTTTCCCCCTGGGACTTTGCGGCGGGCCTTCTGATCGCGCGTGAAGCCGGTGCGCGCACGGGGCACCTGTATCGCTGCCCGGACGGCATTCCCGATGAGCTTTATGGCGAGAATATCGTGGTGGCCTCACCGGCCTTGCATGCCCCGCTCAAGCGCCTGCTGGAAGAGGCCGATGCCAGTTCAGGGCTGCCGGGGCTGTAGTGAAGAACTCACATACAGGACTGTAGTGACGCGGCTGTGATGACATGACTTTCATGACCTGACTTTCATGACATGACTTTCATGACATGAGTTTAATGAAAGACTGCCGCTGCAATACGCAAGAGCCCCGCCAATTGGCGGGGCTCTGTGTTTCTGGCTGGCTGACACTCGGCATCAATCGCCCAGGTTACCGCCCTTCTTCTTGCCCTTGGCGGCCGACTTGCTGGTCGCCTTGCTGCTGTCTTTGCTGGCGTCTTTGCTGGCGTCTTTGCTGGCAGAATCCTTGCTCGCCGGCTTCTTGTCAGTGCTGGGCGCTTTCTTGCTAGAAGCTGCCTTGCCGGCAGGCTTGGCCGCTGGTTTGCTTGATGCTTCCTTGCTGGCTGGCTTGGCGGCGGACTTGCTGGCCGCTTCCCCTTTGGCGCTGGCCTTGCCGGTGGCAGCACCTTGAGGCGCGGTGGCGGTTGATCCAGCCTCAGCAGTCTTGGCAGCGGCTGGCGCCACCGTCGGCTCCTTGAGCAGGCTCAGCCGTTGGCCGATTTCCTGCCACAGGCTGCGATAGCTGACCGCCGGTGAGCTGTTGCGCGAGAAAGTCCCGATGGGCTTGCGCTCGATTCCCATGCGCTCGACCACGCTGGAATACGGGATAAAGCCACTGAGCTGCAACGGATAATCCTGCTTGAGCGATTCCATCACATCCTTGTGCAATGTCTTGCGGCGATCCACCAGAGTGAAGAACGGCCAGACGGGCACATCGAGATCGATCTCGGCCAGATAGGCGTTCAATTGCTCCAGGGTACGCAGCGACAGAACCGTGGGAATGATCGGCACCAGCAGGGTATCGGCAGAGGCGAAGACCTGCTCGGAAAGACTGGAAATGCTCGGCGGACAATCGAGGATGACGAGGTCGTAGTCATCGCGTACCGGCTTGAGGACCTTGCGCAGTCGGGTGCGCTTCTCTTCCTCGAGTATGTGGTCGAGATTGCGGTAGGAGAATTCCGCCGGCAGGACATCCAGGTTCTGATAATCCGTGGAACGGATCACGCGGGACATGTCCTGCTTGCCGCTGATCAGCTTCTCGACCCCGCCCTTGAGCTTGGGCTTGGTACGCACGTAGAAGGTCGCAGCGGCCTGCGGATCAAGATCCCACAGCAACACACGCAGGCCACTGTTGGCGGCACAATGCGCCAGATTGATGGCAGAAGCAGTCTTGCCCACGCCCCCTTTGATGCTGTACACCGCAGCGATTTTCATGGCTCCCTCCCGTCATTCCAGTTTGTGCAACGTTAGCACAATCCGGCGCCATGTCCCTGACTGACAACGGCGAAACGGGAGAAAATGATATGACAGTTTTATGTCAGACAGGCTCTCGCTCATCGACCAGGCCGCGCTTGAGCAACTGGTTCGTGAGGCGATTGAGCAACAATCCGTACATCGGCAGGAACAGCAATATCGAGATGGCCAGCTTGATCGCGTAATCCACCCAGGCGATCTCGATCCAGTGAGCCGCCATGAAAGCATCGGGCCCATTGCGGAACGCCACCGAGAAGAAGGCAAAGGTGTCAGCGAGATTGCCGAACAATGTCGACGCCAACGGCGCGATCCACCAGTGGGCATTGCGACGCAGACGATCGAACACCTGAATGTCGAGCAACTGACCGATCACGTAGGCAATGAAGCTTGCCAGCGCGATACGGGCCACGAACAGGTTGAAGTCAGCCAGTGCCTCTACCCCGGCAAAGCTGCCCGCCTGAAACATCACCGACACCATGTAGCTGACCAACAGCGCCGGCAGCATGACCAGCGCAATGATGCGCCGCGCCTGATGCTTGCCGAACAGACGCACCGTCAGATCCGTTGCCAGGAAGATGAACGGGAAACTGAAGGCGCCCCAGGTGGTATGGAAGCCGAACAGGGTCATCGGCAACTGCACCAGGTAATTGCTGGCGGTGATGATGAGGATGTGAAACAGGGCCAGGGCGACGAGTGCGCGCTGCGTCTGGGCAGACGAGAGGAGTAGCATTGCAGGTCCTTTTTGGATCAAAGCCGTCGTCCAGGGGTGAGGGAACCCTGTCACGAGCGTGTTGAGGTTTGCGTCGTTGATGCTGACATCAGCTGCCATGGCCTGACATCGGCCTTGACGCCTTGTCGCAGCGATTGAGCGCTGCAGGCATGCGTCAGCCGACATGCTTCACTGACAACCGCCGCGAGGCTTGCACATCGCCAGAACGCAAAATGGCCGCGCATCGTATCACGATGCGCGGCCATTGACAGGTACCTGCGGGGAAAATCTGGCCAGATGGTCAGGCCGTCAGTCTCCCCCGGCGCCCCTTACGTTGCAAAGACAGCGATGCAATGAAATCCATGCAATGAAAGCGAGTGTCAGAGTCACTTCTTCCAGATGCTGGCATCGACCTTGCCCTTGAGCTCCGGGAACTGCTCCGGATCAAAGGTCGGCTCCTTGCCGGCCTTATGCTGACGGTCGTAATCCTTGAAGATACGGAAGGCCAACGGCGACAGCAGCAGGATGGCGATCAGGTTGATCAAGGCCATCGCGCCCATCGACAGATCAGCGAAGTTCCAGATGTTCTTCAGGCTGGCGACAGCACCGAGCATGACCATGCCGAGCACGGCGAAGCGGTAGACCATGATGACGGCCTTGGCGTTCTTCTTGCCGGCGATGTACTCGATGTTGGACTCGCCATAGGAGTAGTTCGCCACCAGTGAGGTGAAGGCGAACAGCAGAATGGCGATGGCCACGAAGCCGCCACCCCAGCTACCGACCTGTGAGGACAGCGCTGCCTGGGTGATCTGGATGCCGTCATTGCCGCCATCGTTGCCCAGGGTGCCGCTCATGATGATGATGGCCGCGGTCGCGGTGCAGATGACCAAGGTGTCGATGAACACGCCCAGCATCTGGACGAAGCCCTGGGACGCCGGGTGCTTGGTGGTCGCCATCGCGGCGGCGTTCGGGGCGGAACCCATACCCGCTTCGTTGGAGAACAGCCCCCGCTTGATGCCGTTCATCATCGCTTGGGCAATGGTGTAACCCAGCGCGCCACCTGCGGCCTGCTCAAGACCGAAGGCACTGCGGAAGATGGTGCCCAGCGCCGCCGGCAGCTCGGTGATGTTGATGGCCACGACGAAGATGGCCAGCAGCAGATAGAGCAGCGCCATGAGCGGCACGATCAGCTCGGCGGTACGCGTGATGCGCTTCATGCCACCGAAGATGATCGGCACCATGACCACGACCAGCACCACCCCCATGATCCACGGCGGCACGCTGAAGGCCTGCTCCATGGCCAGTGCGATGGAGTTGGACTGCACTGAGTTGAAGGCCAGACCGAAGGCGATGATCAGACACACGGAGAACAGGATCGCCATCCAGCGCTGACCGAGGCCCTTCTCGATGTAATAGGCCGGGCCACCACGGAAGGTGTTGTCATCGTGGGAGACCTTGTAGGCCTGCGCCAGGGTGGACTCGATGAAGCTGGTGGACATGCCGACCAGCGCCGTCATCCACATCCAGAAGATGGCGCCCGGGCCCCCCAGGGAAATCGCCACGGCAACACCGGCAAGGTTACCGGTACCGACGCGCGCCGCCAGAGAGGTCGCCAGTGCCTGGAAGGAAGAGATGCCGCCTTCGCTGCCCTGACGAGACGTGGCCAGCAGCTTCCACATATGTCCGAAATAACGGAACTGGATACCCTTGGTCATGACCGTGAAGAAGAGACCCGCTCCAATGAGCAGGTAAATCAATACACTGCCCCACAGCAGGCCATTGCCTGCATCGATCAACGCCAGAATCGGCGCTGGAATGATGGACGTTGTTTCCGACATGTCGGTCTCGCTTTGGCGGGTTTTTGGTCTTGTCGACGCTGCCAGGGCAACGGAAAGCCCATGGCTTTCCTGCGACTGACAGCGAGCAACCACTACGATCGGGCTGCTCGACATGCTTTGGTGAGCGCCATTCTTCATATCCCACGGGGATAAGCAAGAAGAGCCCACTGTAAAGCGGACTTCTACGCCCGAATTCTAGGGGAAAAATAGCGCAACGGCGGTGTTTTTCACTGCCACCTAGACTTTAGATGAACACGGTAATGTTTCACGTCTTGTTTGGCTCGGGCATAATGCGCCCCCTTCCGGAAGTCGCCGCCTGCCAGTGGCGGCCCAGGACTTATCGGGCGCAGACTCGCGACTCATCGATTGCCGTTGCGCAACGGCGATCCCGCGAGTGTGCGCTGCGATCAGGCGGTGCAACTCCCTGACACCCACGCACCATAACCGCCATAACGGCACCCGGTAGCGCGCTTTGTCCCGGCGCCTGCCTTTGATTACAGGTGATACATGGAACTGACCAGCTACGCGGCGTCCCCGCTTTCGCTGCTCGCCCCGATCATAGCCATCGGTCTCGCAATACTGACACGTCGTGTCATGCTCTCCCTCGGGCTGGGTATCGTGTCAGGCGCCCTGCTGCTGAATGATTTCTCGCCGCTCGTCACGCTGCACTATCTCTGGCAGCAGCTGGTGGCCGTCTTCATCGAGATGCCGGACAGCGGTCAGCTTGCCGAGGCCAGCCTCAACAGCTGGAACGTCTATATCCTGCTGTTCCTGCTGGCACTGGGAGCCATGGTCGGCGTGATCACGCTGGCAGGCGGCACCCGTGCCTTCGGCAACTGGGCGCGGGCGCGTGTCACTACCCGCCGTGGCTCGCAGCTGATGACCGTGCTGCTGGGGGTATTCATCTTCATCGATGATTATTTCAATAGTCTGGCAGTGGGCAATATCTGTCGTCCGCTGACCGATCGTCAGGGGCTGTCGCGCGCGCGCCTAGCCTATCTGATCGATTCCACCGCCGCGCCCATCTGCGTGTTGACGCCGATCTCGAGCTGGGGTGCCTACATCATCAGCCTGATCGCCGGAATCCTGGCGACGCACCACATCACGGATGTGAGTCCGTTCGGTGCCTTCCTCGAGCTGTCCGCCCTCAACTACTACGCGATTGCGGCGCTGGTGCTGGTGATCGCCTCGGCGTGGTTCGACATCAACTTCGGTGCCATGCGCCGTCATGCCATCGCGGCGCGCGACGGTGAGCTTTTCGATGCCAAGCGCGGCAATCCGCCGGGCAACACTCACGTGGAAGAATCCGAGCGTGGCCGCCCCATGGACCTGCTGATCCCGATCATCGTGCTGGTCATCGCGACCTTCTTCATGATCGTGCAGACCGGCGCCAGCGCACTGGCCGCCGAGGGTGAGGCCTTCGGCCTGATTCGCGCCTTCGAGCTGACGGATGTCGCCAAGTCGCTGATCATCGGCGGCGCCATCGGCCTGCTGGCCGCGGTAGTGATGCTGCTGCGTCATCGCATGGGCGCTGGTCGCAGCCTGAGCGCCATCGCCCAGGGCGCCAGCTCCATGCTGCCGGCCGTCTATATCCTCGTCTTCGCCTGGTTGCTGACCGGCATCATCGGCTCTCTGGGAACCGGCCAGTACCTGGCCACGCTGGTCGAGGGCGTCGTGTCTCCAACCTGGCTGCCGATGCTGCTGTTCGTGCTCTCCGGCCTGATGGCCTTTGCCACCGGCACCAGCTGGGGCACCTTCGGCATCATGCTGCCCATCGCCGGTGACATGGCGGCCGCCACCGAGCTCGCCATGATGTTGCCGATGATGGGCGCGGTGCTGGCCGGCTCCGTGTTCGGGGATCACTGCTCGCCGATTTCCGACACCACCATACTGTCCTCGACGGGGGCCAGCTGCCATCACATCGATCACGTGATGACCCAGTTGCCCTACGCCCTGCTGGGTGCCGCTATATCGCTGATCGCTTACCTGGTGATGGGCCTGACCGACAGTACCCTGTTCGGCTGGTTGAGCCTGGCGGGTCTGCTGGTCATCAGCATTGCCTGGCTTGCACGCCGCGAGATGGCCAATCCGGTCGTGGCACGCACCTGATGCAATAATCGCTGCCTTGCTGAAAAAAAGCCCCCGCCATGTCTCATGGCGGGGGCTTTTTCATTATTGGAGCAGCGCGGGCCGCGTCATGCGTCCGCGATATCACTTCTTCGACTCACGCGCTACGTGCCTCACTCGCCTGACCGACGCCCGCCTCGCTCAGCGCCTCACGCACATCTTCCAGGCTTGAGGGGTTATCTATCGTCGAGGGCACCTGGTATTGCTCGCCCGCGGCGATCTGACGGATCATCTTGCGTAGTATCTTGCCTGAGCGCGTCTTGGGTAGACGCTCGACGATCAGCACCTCCTTGAGCGAGGCAAAGGCCCCGATTTCCTGGCGTATCCGCTGGGCAAGCTCGGCGCACAGGCTGGCTTCATCCCCCTGCCAGCCATCCTTGAGAATCACCAGTCCCAACGGCATCTCGCCCTTGAGCGAATCCTCGATGCCGATCACCGCACATTCCGCGATCGCGGCATGTGCACCGAGCACCTGCTCCATTTCACCCGTCGACAGGCGATGCCCCGCCACGTTGATGACATCGTCAATGCGTCCCATCACGAACAGATAGCCCTGCTCATCGAAGTAGCCGCCATCACCGGACAGGTAATAGCCGGGGTAGGCGGCAAGATAGGCAGCATGGAAGCGTCCGGGGTCCTGATAGAGTCCGGTCAGGCAGCCCGGCGGCAGCGGCTGACGCAGCACGACATTGCCCTGCTCTCCCATGGGCACCTCATCCCCCATGCCATCGAGAATCTGCACATTGAAGCCCGGCAACGGCCAGGTGGCGCTACCGGCACGCGCCTCGGCCGGCGCCTTCACCTCGCGGCTGCCTTCGGTGAACATGTCGAGGCCCAGCAGGTTGCCGGCGATGGGCCAGCCGGTTTCGGTCTGCCACCAGTGATCGACGACCGGCACCGGCAGGAGATCGGCGAGCCAGTGATAGGTCGGCGGGTCCAGTCGCTCTCCGGCCAGGAACAGACTGCGCAGGCTGGAAAGGTCGTAATTGGCCATATGACTGGCTTCCGGGTCTTCCTTCTTCATGGCACGAAACGCCGTCGGCGCAGTGAAGAAGCAGTTGATGCGGTATTCCTCGATCAAGCGCCAGAAGGCTCCGGCATCCGGGGTCTTGACCGGCTTGCCCTCATACATGACGGTACTGGCCCCCATCAGCAGCGGGCCATAGACGATATAGGAGTGCCCGACGACCCAGCCGATGTCCGAGGCCGCCATGAAGGTATCCCCGGGGCGGGTCGCATAGAGAAGCTCCATTGAATAATGCAGCGCCACGGCGTAACCGGCGTGATCACGCACCACTCCCTTGGGCTTGCCGGTGGTGCCGGAGGTATAGAGGACATAGAGAGGTTCGCTGCCCAGCATGCTGACCGCTTCGGTGGCCTGGGCGCTGGCCAGACATTCATGCCAGTCATGATCACGCGGCCCGAGTGTCGCCCGCTGCTGTTCACGCTGCAGGATCAGACAGGCTTGCGGGGTATGCTCGGCAAGCTCGATGGCTTCATCCAGCCAGGGCTTGTAGGGAATGATGCGATCGACTTCCACCCCGCAGGACGCCGCCATGATCACCTTGGGCGCGGCGTCATCGATACGTACCGCCAGCTCCTTGGGGGAAAAGCCGCCGAAGACCACTGAATGCACCGCCCCGAGACGTGCACAGGCCAGCATCGCCATCATGGCCTCGGCGACCATCGGCATGTAGAGCACGACACGGTCGCCCTTCTCCACCCCGAGATTGCGCAATGCCCCCGCCAACAGGGCCACCTCATCACGCAGCTCACGAAACGTGTACTGCCGCTTGCTCTGGGTGACCGGCGAATCCCAGTACAACGCGACCTGATCCGCGCGCCCATTGGCGACATGATGATCCAGCGCGGCATGGCAGATGTTCATCTCGCCATCGATGAACCAGCGTGCATGCTGTTGCTCATCCCAGGCCAGAATGGTCTGCGGCGGGCGAAACCAGGCGATGCGTTGCGCCTGCTCAGCCCAGAAGTCTTCTGGCGTCTCGTTGGCTCTCGCCGTCAGAGCTAGATAACGCTCGCGTGCACAGGAGTGATTGGCGTCGGGCATGGCGTACCTCGTGATCCACGAATGGCTTTGTGGGCATCTCTTGCCTGCCCTGACGCAAGGCCTTGTCTCCGGGGCCCGTTGACCGGACCTCTTTTCATGTCGTCATTGATGTCGCTCGCCAACGGCGATGCGACAGACGACGATGGAGGAAGGACAGGCAGTACAGAGACACCTGAACCGATAGTTACGTTGAAACCTTAGGCCAAAAATCGCCCTTCAAACGTGCTCGGCTCACCGTTTTCAGCGTCTGATGGTCTTATACTCAATCCTTGGTCGCAGACGACCTGACAGCATGAAAGGCGTCATTCGCGCAATAAAACATACGCTTGAACGCGGTCTCACAGCAGATGCGACAAAAAGTCAAAGCCTGAGAACGACAAAGTCGATGATTTATCGTTTAAGATTGTCTTGGACGTAGCACGCGGAGTTATTGATCATTCACTAAAACAAGGTTAGGTCATAACAACATGCCAATGGCCCATTGCGTCCCTCGGGATGCACCAAGATAGACCGACCGGGAGAGACCGCATGAACGCAACACTTTCTACAGCTGCAAGGAATAACCCCATGCCAGTGTCCAGCGATGCCATCACCCTGCACCAGGCCGGTGACCGCGTCATCGAAGAAGCCACTGCCCTGCTCAAGGCGATGGGCAACGAGAACCGCCTGCGCATCCTGTGCCTGCTCAGCGACAGCGAAATGTCGGTGAGCGAGCTCAACTCGCGCCTGGAACTGTCGCAGTCCGCGCTGTCGCAGCATCTGGCGATTCTGCGTCGTGAAGGCATGGTGCGGACGCGCCGCGCTTCGCAGACCATCTACTATTCGCTGCAAGGCCCCAATGCCGCAGGTGTCATTCGTGCCCTGCAGGACCTCTATAACTGAAAAAGGGCGCCAGCCGGTGACTGACGCCCTTTGAGGGGAATGTCGCTGAGTCACGCTGATCGTGACCCGCTAGACATCTGTATCACTCGCCGACTCCAACAAGATCGGGCAGGCCACGGAATGGCCTTCCAAGCCTCTTCTCTTCGCCCGCGACGGCAATCTGTCGCTTATTGCTGATGCCAGCGCGACTCCGCATTGCGCTCCAGCACGCGATCCAGCACACGATCCAGACTCGAAGTCACGCCCTTGCCGAAACGGTCCATCACGCGGCGCGGCTTCTCGAGACTCACCTCGAAGATCTTGACCTCTTCCTTCAGATAGCGTGCCAGCAACGCCTGACTGGTACCGACCTCGTCGATCAGACCGATATCGATGGCCTCACTGCCATACCAGATATCACCCTGGGACACTGCCTCGACGTCCAATTGCGGGCGACGGCTGCCGACATGCTGCTTGAACAGCTCATGGGTGCGCGCCAGGTCCGACAGGAACTTCTCACGCCCTTCTTCACTGTTCTCGCCGAGCATGGTCAAGGTGCGCTTGTAACGCCCCGCCGTCAGAATCTCGACATCCACATCATGCTTCTTGAGCAGACGGTGCACATTGGGCACCTGCGCCACGACACCGATCGAGCCGATGACCGCAAAGGGCGCTGCCACCACGTGGTCCGCCGCACAGGCCATCATGTAGCCGCCACTGGCCGCGACCTTGTCGACCGTGATCGTCAGGCGCGCGCCACTGGCACGCAGACGGTCCAGCTGTGCCGCGGCCAGGCCATAGGCATGCACCAGGCCACCACCGGACTCCAGTCGCAGCACGACCTCATCCTGCTGACCCAGCACGCCTTCCAGTGCCGTGATCTGCTCCGCCAGGCTTTCCACACCGCTGGCCTTGATGTCGCCGACGAAGTCGAGCACGAAGACCCGACGCCCACGCGTACTGGCCGGCGCATCGTCCTTGTCCGCATTGTCGCCCTTGTTGGCTTTCGCCTTGGCCTTGAGCGATTTCTTAAGCGCCTTGGCTTCCTGCTTGTGCTTCTTGGCCCGCGCCTTCTCCTTGGCGGCGTACTCGGCCTCTTCCAGGCCGGCGTGGCTCAATTCGCGTTGATAGCCCTTGATGCGCTCATGCCAGGGACGAATCTTCAGCTTGGGCTGGCGCTCCCCCGCTTCCCCCTGTCGTGCACGTGCAATGATGAGCACGATGGCCGCGATCGCGACCACTACGGTGATCGCCTGGGCCAGAAATAGGCCGTACTGTGAAATCCATTGCATGCACTTGCTCCTGAAACATTGAAGAAGGTGTCTGATCTCTCGCCTGCACGTGAGCGGCGAACGCTCGCTCTCGAGTGCATGGTTGTCAGGCAGAAGGTCAAGGCATCTGCCACACGACCAGGACCCCATAACGAAATCACCGGCTAAAGGGCCGGTGCGGGATGGTACTCGATATGGGGGCAAGCTTGCCCGCCTGCAAGGCTGGCAAGCGCTTGGGTAGATTTCATACTACTCGTATTGTCATGGGACTGGCGTACCGCCTGCGCGGGCTCTCAAGGTGGCCTGGATGCCATCCGTACGTTGTCTCTGTACGCTACTTCTGCACATTATCTCTGCACGTTACTTCTACAGGTTCAGAGCTGGGCGCTGAAGCGCGGAACACGCCAGATCGATCACACGACTTGATTGGAACGCTCGTTTGAAATAGTCTGATGTCAGTCTTGAAGGTCAGCAGCGTGATCACTTCATGGTGAGCAAGGTGATGAACGACACCTTCCCCCTTGCCATGCACGTCATCTTTCCCCGTGATCATTGGCCTTTCTCCACCGCTAGCACTGACAAGGAATATCACCATGGCCGACGCCAACGCCGTCATCGACATGCTCAAGAGCCGTTTCAACCCCGAAGCTGCCAAGGGCATGGATGAGGTCTTTCAATTCAACATCACCGACAGCGATGACTACTACATGGTCGTCAAGGACGGCACTCTGGACGTCGGCGAAGGTGAGCACGATGACCCGTCCGTGACCCTGAGCACCGACAGCGATACCCTCAAGGGCGTGATGAAGGGCGAAGTCGACGGCATGCAGGCCTTCATGACAGGCCGCCTGAAAGCCACCGGCAACATCATGCTGGCCACCAAGCTGACGTCTCTGTTCCCGAACAAGTAAGCGTCTGCTTGAGCAGGTGCATCGTTGCGAACAAGCCCGATGGTAAGGTTCGCTTTATGCACCAGCCAAAGAAAACGCCCCGACCAATGGTCGGGGCGCTTTCTTTGGGGAGAGGCGCGCACTATCAGCGGCCCGTCGCGACCGAGCGCAGGAAGTTGTCGATCAAGGCATGCGAGATCGAGAACTTCGGTGGCAGTCCCGGCAAGTCTTCCGGCGTGAACCACTGGGCATCCTCGATCTCGACACCATCGATGGTGATGTCGCCACCGGCATATTCCGCGTAGTAGCCCAGCATGAACGAGTGCGGGAACGGCCACGACTGGCTCTGGAAATAGCTGACTCGCCCGACCTCGACACCGACTTCCTCGTGCACCTCACGCCGCACGGCTTCCTCGGCACTTTCACCGGCTTCGATGAAGCCCGCCAGGGTCGAATACATGCCCGGCCCGAAGCGCGGACTGCGGGCCAGCAACATCTCGCGGCCCCGGGTGATCAGCGTGATGATGCACGGCGAGATACGCGGGTAGCTGCGATGCTGACAACCGGTGCAGTGCATGGCGAATTCATGCTCCAGTCGCTTCATGCGCTTGCCACAACGACCACAGAATCGATGGTCGCGCAGCCATTTGAGCACCTGCAACGCACTGGAAAGCAGCGGAAACTGATCACGTGGCAGCGTATGCAGCCACTGACGTGCGGCGGGCCAGTCGGCACTGCCATTCTCACCGAACACCGCAATCGGCGCGCCCTGCCATTCCCCGAGGGCCACGGCGCCGCTGGGCCAGTCCGCGATGGGCTGGATGATGCCGCCATCCGGCGCAGGTGCCACGCCATCACGCCCCACGCGAATCAGATAACCATGGCGCTGGGTCACACGCGAGAGATCACGAATCAACATCAGGCGTCGTCTCCGCGGTTGCCTCGGCTGTCCAGACTGGCACCCTCAAGAGTGGCGCCATCAAGACTGGCACTATCAAGACTGCCCAAGGCATCGATCGAGAGGCGATCGAACAGGCACTCATCCGCCTTGCCGCGAATCTCTTCACACCAGGCCGAGTGACGCTCAAGTTCCAGCGCGGAAAGCCCAGGCGTGACCAGACGTGGGCGATCGGCACGCAGGCGACGAACCCCGACGATACCGCCCTCCTCGCCATCGCCTTCCTCTATCACGTCCAGGCCCAGCGCCGTCTGGCCACCGGTCATCGCCAGATAGACATCGCCGAGAATCTCGGCATCCAGCAAGGCGCCGTGCAGCACACGATGCCCGTTGTCGATATCGTAGCGCTTGCACAGCGCATCCAGGTTGTTGCGCTGTCCGGGGTGCTTCTCTCGGGCCAGCTTCAGGGTATCGAGAATGGCGCAGTGATCGGCGACCGGGCCCAACGGGTTGGCACGCCCGGAATTGATCAGCCCGAATTCGTGATCGATGAAGCCCACATCGAAGGGCGCATTGTGGATGACCAGCTGGGCACCCTTGATGAAGTCCCAGAAGGCATCGGCAATCTCGGCGAAGACCGGCTCGTTGGCGACTCGCTCATCGGTGATGCCGTGTACCCCGATCGCCTCTGCATCGATCAAGCGCTCAGGATTGACGTACTGATGGTAGGTGCGTCCGGTCAGGCGGCGGTTGATCATCTCCACCGCGCCGATCTCGATCAGGCGATGGCCTTCCTTCGGATCGATACCTGTCGTTTCGGTATCGAGAATAATCTGACGCATCTCAGACCTCTTGGTAAACAGTGACAGCTCCCTGATCGATCCGCCTCAAGCTTCGGGCCGCGCATCAGGGTGCCTCAATATCGGATCCTGCATGTCCGTGCTCAAACACGACTGGCCACCGTGCTCGGTGTACCTGCCAGCCGAGGCACTCAGCGGCGGCGCTGCATCTCGTCGATGGCCTCGTTGGCCAGCGCATCGGCGCGCTCGTTGCCCTCATCGCCGCTATGCCCCTTGACCCAGCGCCACTCGATATCATGACGCTCACTCTGGGCCAGCAGTGCCTTCCACAGATCTTCATTCTTGACCGGCTGCTTGGCTGCCGTCTTCCAACCGCGCTTGACCCAGCCGTGCACCCACTTGGTGATGCCGTTCTTGACGTATTCGGAGTCGGTCCACAGCACCACCTGACAGCGCTTGGTGAGCGCCGTCAGCGCCTCGACCGCCGCCATCATCTCCATCCGATTGTTGGTCGTCTGGGCCTCGCTGCCATTGAGTTCCTTGCGATGCTTGCCACTGACCAGAATCGCACCCCAGCCACCCGGCCCCGGGTTGCCACGACAGGCACCATCGGTGTGGATGACCACGCGAGTCGGCGCCGCCTTGGATTCGGACGTCGCAGCAGCGGAGGGATTCTGGGGTTCGGACGTGGATGCACTCTGGCTCACAAACGGCACTCTCGACAAAGGAAACGAAGACGGGCAAGTGCGACGGCGCTGGCTGTCACGACAGGGGCAAGCCTGGCTCTCAGAGGCGGGGCTTGGAAACCGCTCCCTGACAATCACTCTCCGGGAGCCCCCGCGGCAACAGCAGGCCTTGCCACAATGAGCGTCATTCTACCCACTCGCATCCAGCATGGCCAAAGTCCCTGTGTTTTTTTACAGCTTCCGTCAGACTGAAGCCTTGAAGAAAAGGGAGCCCTGCAGCGAGCCCTCGAGCTAGCCGCGCTCGGACAGGTCTCTGCGCGACTCACCCTTCACATGCCCCTCCCGGGAATGCACCCGCGTGGCCTGGCCGATGGAGACACCGGGGATAGCGACTCGCGGTCGCTTGGCATTCAAGGGTTGCACGTACCCGACATTGCGCCGCGCCCGTATCAACATCAGGCTGCCCAGCGGCAGGTTGTAGCGGCGCCCCATGCGTTCAAGCCAACCGTGTCGCAGGCGTAGCCCCGGCAGGTGGAAGCCGGCATAGTCGATACGCTCGATCTCGAAATCCACGAAGGCCAGCCAATCGCGCAGAGCCGCCGGCGTTCGCCAGCTTCCCTCCCAGGGAGTGATGTGGCGACGCCGCGGGTCCAGACGCAGCAGCCCCTCGCCAGATAACGGCTGCCAGGCGACGATGACCAGACAGCCACTGGAGCGCAGCACGCGGGCCGCCTCGCGTAGCAGACGGTGCGGCTCCGGCGCGACCTCCAGCAGATGGTGGAGCATCACCAGATCCATACTCTCGTCCGGCAATGCCAGCTGCGTCAGCGGGCAGATCAAGGTGGAAGGCGACTCGGCAAGCGCCGCCTCGGGGCTCCATTGGATGGCATGGCGGATGGCGGAGAGTGACAGGAGGTCATTGCCGCCCGGCCCCAGGTTCAGGCTGTGAAAACCGAAGCAACGCTCGAACAGCGGCGCCAGCATCTCGCGCTCCGCCGTCAGGATGTCCTGCCCATCCGGGCCCTCGAAAAAGGCACGCATGGCGCGCACATGGGCACTCAATTGGCGCGCATGCTGGCGCTGGCGCTCCTCGGCGGTCAGGGACGCGCTGGCCTTGTCCGCACCGGAGTCATTCACACCAAAGGGGCCTTTCCACATCTTGCATCTCCCGGGCTTCAGGCGGGGAGACACTCCCCACGGCATAGACAGGCTTTGACACTTGTCTACATTCTCACACCATAAGAGGTTTGACACTTACCTGCTGGCTCGTCAGGCTTGTTATCCGGAAAATTCAGATTCCCGCCACGAATCAATCCACTGGGCATCATCGTACTGGCTATTGGCCTTGCGATTGATGGCGCTCATGGACTTTGGCACCGGCGGCCAGTCGTGACTTTTCCTGCTGGACTCTTCTTGTTGGGCTTTTCCTGAAAGACACTTCTTGCAGGACTGGGCATCAGCCACCCGGCGCCTGATCGCACACGGCGAGTCTGACCGGGAACGAAATGCCGACAAGCGAGTCTTGAACAGGACTGCGGGCACCGAGCGTCTCGACACGCCCGGCCCGACACTCAGGATAGAGTGAAGCAAGGTGTTGCCCAACATCCTGCGAATGACCCATAAATATGCGTTGTCGATCATAGAGCATACGGAATGCCCCTCCCGCCCACATATGCGGCCAGGGGAGCGGCCAGGAGCACGACCGTCCTGAGCCGTCTCTGAGCATGACTTTATGCTGCTTTCGACAACTAACTCTCAGTAAGGAGTCGATGGAACCGCCTGCCCATCAGCATTGCAGGCGACGATGACATGCCATGTTCATCTGCTTCAGCCTGGCCGATTCCTCGGCGAGGACGTATGGAGCCCCTTTCGCGTCACTGGCCTGTCATTGCTTCGATCGACGACTGCAAGACATCAAGAGCACCTGACCACCATGATGAGCGTAACGCCCATAGCGGCCTTTCAGGACAACTACATCTGGTTGATACAGAGCGACGACAACCCCCGCGTGGCGGTCGTCGACCCCGGTGATGCACGCCCGGTGATGGAGGCCCTAGAGTCCAGAGGCCTGACCCTCGACACCATCCTCATCACCCATCACCACCAGGATCACACCGGCGGCCTGCCGGAGCTGATCGAACGCTATCAGCCTCGCGTGGTTGGCCCGCACAATCCGGCCATCCACGGTATCGACGAGCGTGTCGGCGATGGCGACAGCTTCCGCCTGCAGGGCCGCCTCTTCGAGGTGATGGAAGTGCCGGGCCATACGCTGGATCACATCGCCTTTGTCAGCTCCGGCATGCCGGGACTGCTGTTCTGCGGCGACACCCTGTTCAGTGGCGGTTGCGGTCGCCTGTTTGAGGGCACGCCGGAGCAGATGCATCACTCCTTGTCACGCCTGGCCGCCCTGCCGGAAGAGACACTCGTCTTCCCGGCACACGAATACACGCTGGCCAATCTGGCCTTCGCCAGTGCCGCCGAGCCGAACAACCCAGCGCGAGACACCCTCAACGCAGAATGTGAACAGCTGCGTTCACTGGGCCGCCCCACGCTGCCCACCCTCATCGGTCGAGAAAAGCAGATCAATCCGTTCCTGCGCAGTGATGAGGTGGCGCTGCAACGCCACCTCGAACAGGAAGGACGCCTCTCGGCACCCTCGGGTCAGGAAGATTCTCCACTGGCGGCCTTCACGGCACTGCGTCAGTGGAAGGACAACTTCTAGCCCTGCTGCCCGCGTGCCATTGCCCCCGTTCCGACGCCCCCCCCAGGTGAGCGGTTGGAGCGCGGCGTGAATGGCATTTCGCGTGACAGCGGGTCGAGAACATTCCTGATCTCGATCGGCCCCCGCAGTCACTGATTCGTGCCGGCATGACCGGCCAGCCGAGCCGCTGCTGACCCATCCAGCCGCGGCTCGCCAGAGAGTATTTCGTCAATGCATCAGCAAGACCTCCGTACCGACGGCCAGATGGCCGCCGACACGCCGTGTCGTGTCACTCCGACCCAGGCCCCCTTCCGTCCGGCTCGACTGCGTCACCTGATTCGCCTCGCCTCTCTGGGCGCCACCCTGTGCCTGATGCCGCTGACCGCCAGCGCCAATTCAGCGATGGTGTCCGGGGTCTCGCCCACCAGTGAATATCAGCGCGCCCCGCTGAACTTCATGGAGGCCGTCGACGCCATTCCCGCGCACTACGACGACGTCTGGGAGCGACTGCGCGCCGGCTATCAGCTGCAGCAGGACACCGGTCGCCCACGCGTGCGCAAATGGATCAGCTGGTATCAGGAGCACCCCCACCACGTGGAGCGTATCGCGGAACAGGCCCGCCCCTGGATTCGCTACGTGACACTGCGCACCGAAGCACGCGGCCTGCCGGCAGAGCTGGCACTGCTGCCCTTCATCGAGAGCGCCTACGATCCGGATGCCGCGCATCCGGGCGGTGCGACCGGCATGTGGCAGTTCATGCCGCGCACCGGTGACGCCATGGGGCTGACACGCAACCGCTGGTATGACGGTCGCAAGGACGTGTTGCTGTCCACGGATGCCGCGCTGGATTACCTGGAGACCCAGGGCGAGCGCTGGTATGACGGCGACTGGGAGCTGGCGCTGGCCGCCTACAATGCCGGTGCCGGCACCGTGAATCGTGCACGCCGCCGCGCCGGTGGCGATGAGGATTACTGGAACATCAAGCTGCCCAACGAGACCATGGAATACGTGCCGAAGCTTCTGGCACTGGCCGCGGTGATTCGCGACCCTGAGGAATATGGGCTCTCGCTGCCGAAGATTGACGACAGGCCGGAAATCGCGGCCGTCGAGACGGGCGGACAACTGGACCTGTCCACCGCCGCCAAGCTGGCCGGTATCAGTGAAGATGAGCTGCGCGCTCTGAACCCGGCTTACAAGCGCTGGGCCACCACGCCGGGTGACAGCTCGCTGGTGATTCCCGCCACCGCCCGCGATACCTTCCTCAGCCAGCTGGCCACGCTGCCTGAAAAAGCGCGCCAGAGCTGGGCCAGCTATCGCGTCAAGCGCGGCGACACCCTGTCCGTCATCGCGCGCCGCAGTGGCCTGACGCTGTCCGAGCTGAAGCAGAAGAACCGCCTCTCGGGCAACACCATCCGCATCGGCCAGGCACTGATGGTGCCGGACCGCGGCGCCTCGGTGGCCACCCAGCTGGCCTCGGCCAACGGCGAGAAGAAGGTGCGCGTGAAGAGTGGCGATTCCCTGTCCTTGATCGCCGCCCGTCACAATGTCAGCACTCGCCAGCTCGCGCGCTGGAACAAGCTGTCATCTGCGGACTACCTGCGCCCCGGCCAGATGCTGACCCTTTACAGCGCCAACTGAGTCAGTCGATTCACGCGTCGTTGCACGACGCTTGATAGGCGATTCCTCAACGCCCCTGCCATCTGCGATGGTGGGGGCGTTTGCGATTCAAACGCCGCAGCATGGCCGCTGACAGGGAACTTCGTTACTCTTGGCGGGGTCGATGCAAGGAGACCGGCCGCAGCCCGGCGCGTGGCGTGCACCTGCTGCACCGCTTCCGCAGTTCTCCTGCGGTTCTTCTTCAGCTCACGGCAGCTCACGATAGTGTGTCGACAGCGGTGTCGTCACACTTGTCGACAACCGCTGAGGAGACCCAAGCAAGCAGAGTTGATGGCGAGTCAGGCGCAAACCAGCCGCTGCCCAGATGCCGGTCATTTCATCACGGCCGCGAGGCCCGGGTCATTCAGTCAAGGAAGTCTTCGATGCAGCGTGTTTCTTCACTCACCCAACGTCGCTGGGCTGCGCTACGTGCGCTATGCCTGGGGGCGCTGATGGTGAGCGGCTCGTTCACTGCCACGGCCAACGCGGCTGAGCCCAATGCAGCCGGGCCCAATGCGAATAGCGAGCAATCGGCCGATTCACGCCCCAGCGCCGAGACGGCGTCAGGCACGCAGGCAACCAGCGCGCAGGCAACCAGTATCCCCACCTCGAACATGCAGACACCGCTGGACGTCCCGACCGTGCATGGCCTGGCCATCTACGGCGAGCCCGCCCACAAGCCCGGCTTCACGCACTTTCCTTACGTCAATCCAGAAGCGCCGGTCGGCGGGCGCATGACGCGCGCCGCCATCGGCAGCTTCGACTCCACCAATCCCTTCATCCTCAAGGGCAATTCGGTGGCGGGACTCAACTACTTCGGGGGACTGATCTACGACACCCTGATGATCCCCTCCGCTGATGAGCCCTTCACCGAATATGGATTGCTGGCCAGCGGCGTCCGCCTGGCCGAGGACCGCAGCGCCATCGAATTCGATATCGACCCTCGGGCGCGTTTCCATGATGGCGTGGCGGTGACTGCCGAAGATGTCGTCTTCACCTACCGCCTGCTCAAGGATGAGGGCCTGCCGTTCTTCAAGAGCTACTACCACGATGTCACCGGCGTCAGCGTGATCGATGCCGACACCGTGCGCTTCGAGATGGCGCCAGGCGCCGCGCGCGAATTGCCGCTGATCATCGGCCAGCTGCCGGTATTGCCGGAGCACTACTGGAAGAGCCGCGACTTCACGCGCGCCACCCTGGAACTCCCGCTGGGTTCCGGACCCTATCGCATGGCATCTCTGGATGCCGGCCGCCAGGTTCGCTATGAGCGTGTCGACAACTACTGGGGCAAGGACCTGCCGGTCAACAAGGGCCGCCACAACATCCAGACGCTGGTCTACGACTACTACCGGGACCAGACCGTGTCGCTGGAAGCCTTCAAGGCCGGCAGCATCGATCTGCACGTCGAAAGCAGCGCCAAGAACTGGGCGACCGCCTACGACACTCCCGCGCTGCACGAGGGGCGCCTGAAGAAGCTGGAAGTCCCGGACAGCAACCCGGCGGGCATGCAGGGCTTCGTGCTCAACGAGCGCCGTGAGCGCTTCCAGGACCCGAGAGTCCGTGAGGCACTGGCGCTGGTCTTCGACTTCGACTGGATCAACCGCAACCTCTTCTACGGTGCCTACCAGCAGACCCACAGCTATTTCGAGAATTCGGACATGGCCGCGGATGGCATGCCCACCGGCAAGGAACTCGCGCTGCTTGAGCCCTTCAAGGATGAGCTGCCCAGCGCGGTCTTCGACAAGCCCCTGCCGATCGATGAGCCACAGGAATTGCGCCCTCGCCTGCGCAAGGCGTTGGGGCTGCTGCGCGAAGCGGGTTATGAAGTGGTCAAGGGCCAGCTGGTCAGCCGCAGCAGCGGCAAGCCGCTGACGCTTGAGGTGCTCAACTACGACACCCAGTTCGAGCGCATCATCCAGCCGTGGATTCGCAATCTGGCGCGCATCGGCATCAAGGCGCGGATTCGCACCGTCGACGTCAATCAGTACATCAACCGCCGTCGCAGCTTCGACTTCGACGTGGTGGTCGGCAGTTATCCGCAATCCAACAGCCCCGGCAGCGAGCAGCGTGAATACTGGACCAGCGACTATGCCGACGTGGCCGGCTCACGCAATCTGATCGGGCTGAAAAGCCCGGTGGTGGACGCGCTCACCGATGCCCTGATTCAGGCGCAGACCCGCGAAGACCTGCTCAGCGCGACACGGGCACTCGACCGCGTACTGCGTTGGGGCTTCCATGTCGTGCCCCAGTGGCACCTGGCGGCGACGCGTATCGCGCTCTGGAACAAGTTCGGCTATCCGCAGCCCTTCCCGGAATACCAGCTAAGCCTGGACAGCTGGTGGATCGAGCCCGACAAGGATGCATCACTCGAACCGGGAGAATGAACCAGGTGAATAAGCCGGGTGAACATGCCTGCTCAGCAAGCCTGAAGAACACGCTCGGCGCATATGCCAGGCATAGACGCCTGGCGGGACTGACGCCTTGCTGATGCGTCCACGACACCAATAACCGATGTCCCTTGCACCGCACATCAGATGCCGGCGATGAGGGGCACGCAGGGAGATTGCCATTGGGTGCCTATATTCTGCGCCGGATTCTGTTGATGATTCCGACGCTGCTCGGAATCCTGTTGCTGAATTTTCTGATCGTTCAGGCCGCCCCCGGTGGCCCGATCGAACAACTGATGTCACGTCTGGACGGCATGAGTGCCGGTGCCAGCACCCGCCTCAACAGTGGCGGCGGTGATGGTGTCACCAGCGGTGGCGGTGGCTCCTCGACCTATCGCGGCGCCTCAGGGGTCGACCCGGCCTTGATCGAGGAGCTGGAGCAGCAGCTCGGCTTCGACAAGCCGGTCTGGGAACGCTTCACCGACATGGTCGTCGACTACGCGCAGTTCGATTTCGGCGACAGCTTCTTCCGTGATCGCCCGGTGATCGACCTGATGCTGGAGCGCCTGCCGGTCTCCATCTCGCTGGGGCTATGGACCACGCTGCTGGTCTATCTGGTCTCGATCCCGCTGGGTATCCGCAAGGCACTGGTGCATGGCTCGCGCTTCGACATCTGGACCTCCGGCGTCGTCATCGTCGGCTACGCCATTCCGGGCTTCCTGTTCGCGATCCTGTTGATCGTGGTGTTCGCCGGCGGCAGCTATCTGGACTGGTTCCCGCTCAGGGGGCTGACCTCGCCGGACTTCGAGGAGCTGTCCACCGCCGGCAAGATTCTGGATTACTTCCATCACATCGCCCTGCCCGTGCTGGCCTCCGCCATCGGCAGCTTCGCGACCCTGACGATGCTGACCAAGAACAGCTTCCTGGACGAGATCCACAAGCAATACGTCCTGACGGCACGCGCCAAGGGGGCCAGCGAGAACCGCATCCTCTACGGGCATGTCTTCCGCAACGCCATGCTGATCATCATCGCCGGGCTGCCCGCGGCGCTGGTAGGCATCTTCTTCACCGGCTCGCTGCTGATCGAGGTGATCTTCTCCCTCGACGGCCTGGGACTGCTCGGCTTCGAGGCTGTCCTGCAGCGCGATTACCCGCTGATCTTCGGCACCCTGTATCTCTATACCCTGATCGGTCTGATCCTGAAGCTGGTCTCTGATCTGATGTATGTGTGGATCGACCCGCGCATCGACTTCGCGACACGGGAGGCCTGATATGCGTCACGAGACAACGCTTCACGAGACACCCGCTCACGACGTAAGCGACGAAAGCCAGCAAGCGAAGCAACGCCCGCGTGCCTCACGCCTGTCGCCCATCACCCGACGGCGCATGGCGGCCTTTCGTGACAACCGTCGCGCCTGGTGGTCGCTGCTGATCTTCGGCGTGCTGTTCGTGCTCTCGCTGGGGGCCGAGCTGATCGCCAATGACCGTCCGCTCCTGGTCGAGTATCAGGGCGAGACCTATCTGCCGATGCTGCACGAGTATCCGGAGACCACCTTCGGCGGATTCCTGCCCACCGCCACCGACTATCGCGACCCCTATGTGATCGAGGCCATCGAGGCGCAGGGCTTCATGCTCAACACCTTGATTCCCTACTCCTACGACACCCTGGATCTGAATCTGGGCTCTCCGGCGCCGTCGGCCCCCAATGGCCGTCATTGGCTGGGCACCGATGATCAGGGCCGTGACGTGCTGGCGCGCGTCATCTATGGCTTCCGGCTGTCGGTGATCTTCGCGCTGGTACTGACGGCGGGCTCGCTGGTGCTGGGGGTGGTGATCGGTGGCGTGCAGGGCTACTTCGGCGGCAAGGTCGACCTGATCGGCCAGCGTCTGATCGAGGTGTGGTCCGGCCTGCCGGTGCTGTTCCTGTTGATCATTCTCGCCAGCATCGTCGAGCCGAACCTGTGGTGGCTGACCGGCATCATGTTGCTGTTCTCGTGGCTGGGCATCGTCGATATCGTGCGCGCCGAATTCCTGCGCGCTCGCAATCTGGAATACGTGCGTGCCGCCCGGGCCATGGGTCTGCCCTCGCGGCTGATCATGTGGCGTCATGTGCTGCCCAACGCGATGGTCGCCACCCTGACCTTCATCCCCTTCCTGTTCACCGGCGCCATCACCACCCTGACCGCGCTGGATTTTCTTGGCTTCGGCCTGCCAGCAGGCTCACCCTCGCTGGGCGAGCTGGTCGCCCAGGGCAAGAACAACCTGCAGGCACCGTGGCTGGGCATGACCGCCTTCCTTAGCCTCGGCATCATGCTGACGCTGTTGGTCTTCATCGGCGAAGGGCTGCGCGATGCCTTCGACCCACGTCATATCAGTGACCGGGAGCAGAACGCATGAGTCATCCCTCTTCACCTGCGGACAACACCGGCACCGCTGCCAGCGTGCTGAGACTCGACGATCTCTGCATCCGCTTCGGCCAGACACCCGTCGTCAGGCATCTTTCCCTTGAGGTCCGACGGGGGGAATGTCTGGCCATCGTCGGCGAGTCCGGGTCGGGCAAGTCCGTCAGCCTGTTGGCGAGTCTTGGCCTGCTGCCGGGGCATGCCCATGTCACCGGGCAGCGCGAATTCACGCGGCCTGACGGCAAGACGCTGGATCTCGCCGCCCTGACGCCACGCCAGTGGCAGCGGGTGCGCGGCGGCCAGATCGGTTTCGTGTTCCAGGAGCCGATGACCTCGCTCAACCCGCTGACGCGTGTCGGCGAACAGATCAGTGAAAGCCTGCGCCTCCAGCAGGGACTGCGCGGCAATGCCGCCCGCCAGCGCGTGCTGGAACTGCTCTGCCAGGTGCAGCTGCCGCGTCCCGAGGAGTTGATCGACGCCTGGCCACACCAGCTCTCCGGCGGGCAACGCCAACGCGTGATGATCGCCATGGCGATGGCCAATCAGCCACCGCTGTTGATCGCCGATGAGCCGACCACGGCGCTGGATGTCACCGTGCAGCAGGAGATACTCCAGCTGCTGGATCGCCTGCGCCGCGACCAGGGCATGGCGATGGTCCTGATCAGCCATGACCTCAATCTGGTGCGCCGTCATGCCGACCGCGTGATCGTGATGCGCGACGGGGAATGCATCGAGCAAGGGCGCGTCGACGAGGTATTCGATGCGCCACAGGCCGATTACACCCGCGAGCTGCTGGCCGCCGAACCCGAAGGCCTCGCCAGCGACTTGAGTGCCGAGGACGCCGCGACACCGGTTCTCGCCGCGCGCAAGCTGGAGGTGCGCTTCGCTCGCAGCAAGAAGCTGTTCCAGAAGCGCCCCGCGGACTTCGTCGCCGTTCATCCGCTGGATCTGACACTGGCCCGCGGCGAGACGCTCGGCGTGGTCGGGGAATCGGGGTCCGGCAAGACGACACTCGCCCTGGCGCTCTTGAAGCTGCAGGCCGCCAAGGGCGAGATCCACCTCGAGAACGAACGCATCGATACGCTGGATCGCAACACGCTGCGCCTGCGTCGCCGTCAGATGCAGATCGTCTTCCAGGATCCATACGGCTCGCTGTCGCCACGCATGCCGGTGGCGGACATCATCAGTGAAGGTCTGCGCTTTCATCATCCAACGCTCAGCGAAGACGAGGTTCGCCAGCGTGTGGCGCAGGTGCTGGAGGAAGTCGAACTGCCCTCGGTATGTGCCGATCGCTATCCCCACGAGTTCTCCGGCGGCCAACGTCAGCGGATTGCCTTGGCGCGCGCCCTGATCCTCGAGCCCAGACTGCTGGTGCTGGATGAGCCGACCTCGGCACTGGACCGCAGCGTGCAGAAACAGCTGATTGCCCTGCTGCGTGAACTCCAGACACGCCGTGGCCTGAGCTATCTGTTCATCAGTCATGACCTGGCGGTGGTACGCGCGCTGTCCCATCGGGTGATGGTGTTGCGTGAAGGACGCCTGGTGGAGACGGGCACGACGGCAGAAGTGCTCGGCAACCCCCGCGAGGACTATACGCGCGCCCTGATACAGGCCGCGGGGCTGGCCTGAAACGCTCTGACACGCTCTGCCATGGCCTGACCAAAGCCGATTGGGCTGACCTGACCTGCTCTATCCTGCTCTGCCATAGCATGCCAATCGCCCTGCTCGGGCAGCCACTGGTGATGAGCAGGGCATTGCCGCATTGCAGCCAGTGCCCCCCCTGCGTTGCAAGACGCACGTTTTGTCGATTGCAAATAATAAAGGTTCTCAATATGATCCAGTGAGATGCGGGCCGACCATCGAGAGATCGTGTAATGACTTCCCGCCCCCTCTCGAGCGGCCCCACGCACTGCCGTTCTGCGCGCACTGCATAACAACAGACCGATCAAGGGATCCACATGACTGCCTCTTTCCGTTTTGCCTCACGCAAGCCGCTGGCAGCTGCCATCGCATTGTCAGCCTCCATGTTCACCGGTGCCGCTCTGGCAGAGCATCATGGCGACGCGCATGACAAGGCGCTGACGGCCGACGCTGTCGTCGCCCAGTACGCCAACGTCGCACATGCCACCTACAGCGATGCCCTGGCCAGTGCCAATGCCCTGCGCGCCGCCAATGCCGCGCTGATCGAGTCGCCGTCCGAAGAGACGCTGGCCGCGGCACGTGCCGCCTGGAAGCAGGCGCGCGTGGCGTATCAGCAGAGTGAAGTGTTCCGCTTCGGCAATGCCATCGTCGATGACTGGGAAGGTCAGCTCAACGCCTGGCCGCTGGATGAAGGGCTGATCGATTACGTCGAAGGCGACGGCTATCAGGCCGAACTGGGTAACCCGGGTGCCAGCGCCAACATCATCGCCAGCGACAGCGTGCAGATCGGTGCCGACAAGATCGACACCACCGAGATCACGCCGGAGCTGCTGGCGTCCCTCAACGAGCTGGGCGGTTTCGAGGCCAACGTGGCCAGCGGCTACCATGCCATCGAATTCCTGCTCTGGGGTCAGGACATGCACGGCTTTGAGGCCGGTGCCGGCGAGCGCCCGGCGACCGACTTCGCCAAGGGCGATGCCTGTACCGCCGACAACTGTGACCGTCGTGGCGCCTACCTGCTGGCCGCCAACGACCTGCTGATCAGTGACCTGGAATACATGGTCGGCCAGTGGGCGCAGGGCGAGAAGGACAACTACCGCGCGGAACTGACCTCGCTGCCGGCCGGTGAAGGCCTCGAGAAGATGCTGTTCGGCATGGGCTCCCTGTCACTGGGGGAGCTAGCCGGTGAGCGCATGAAGGTCGCGCTGGAAGCCAACTCCTATGAAGACGAGCATGACTGCTTCTCCGACAACACCCACTACTCGCACTTCTACAATGCCAAGGGCATCCAGAACGTCTACGAAGGCAAGTACGTGACCCTAGACGGTCGCACCTTCGAAGGCCCGTCACTGCATGCACTCGTCGCCCAGAATGATCCGGAACTGGCCAAGAAGATGCACGAGGCACTGGACACCACCATGGGCCAGCTGCAGGTGATGGTCGACACGGCAGAAGCCGAGGGCGGCATGAAGTTTGACCAGATGATCGCCCCGGGCAATGCCGAAGGCGCCGAGATCATCAATGCCAGCATTCAGGATCTGGTCGCCCAGACCCGCCTGATCGAAGAGATCGCCGGCGATGTCGGCATCAGCGGCATGAAGGCCGATACCGCGGACCATGAGTTCTAAGCACACGCTCGAGATTGCCAGTCCATGGGGTGACGATTGATCCTCCCCATGCAGCGCAGCCCCACGCCCGAACCCGTCTACGCACAGGTTCGGGCGTTGATGCTTTTCGCGCCAGCATTTGATGCGCGTCTGCTGATTCTTTCAGGCTGCTGCGCAGCACCGGAAGAACCTGCAGCCTGACCGCGCAAGCCAGGACCTACATTGATGCCACACGTCGTCCCGAAACACCCCACACTCCACGCGTTGTCTCTCGCCATCACGCTTGCCGCCCTGCCGCTGGGCGTAGCACAGGCCGCCCAGCCAGCGCTGACCGTGAGCGCGTATCTGGCCGAACTGCCATTGCAGGTCACCGACAGAAGCGGTGGCGACGGCAGCGTGCCCAAGCACGACACCAATGCCTACTCCCTGCCGGCCAAGAACCTGAGCTTCGATCAGCGCCTGTCCTTCAGTGTCGGCAACAGCTTCTTCAAGAGCCCCTGGGTGATCGCGCCCGCCAGCACCACCGCGCGCGATGGCCTCGGCCCGCTGTTCAACACCAACGCCTGCCAGAACTGCCACGTCAAGGATGGCCGCGGCAGCCTGCCGGCCGAGGGCGATCCCTCGGTGGGCCTTTTCCTGCGCCTGGGTCTGCCGGACAGCCACGAGGACAGCTGGAGCGATGAGGAGCGAGAATTCCGGCGTATCGCCGGGGTGATGCCGCATCCTGTCTATGGCACCCAGCTGCAGAATGCCGCCGTGCCCGGCATCGAGCGCGAAGGCCGCATGCAGGTGGATTACGAGGATGTGACGGTGACTCTGGCGGACGGGGAAGTCATCGCGTTGCGCAAGCCGCGCTATTCCATCGTCGAACCCGGCTTCGGTGACCCGGGCGCCATCGCGCTCTCCCCACGTCTCGCCCCCGGCATGGTGGGGCTGGGGCTGCTCGAGGCGGTCAGCGACGAGAACTTGCTCGAGTGGGCCGACCCGCAGGATGCGGATGGCGACGGCATCAGCGGGCGCGCCAATACTGTCTGGTCACTCGCCGAGCAACGCGAGGTCATGGGCCGTTTCGGCTGGAAGGCCGGTCAGCCCGATGTGCGACAGCAGAGCGCCAAGGCCTTCGCCGGTGACATGGGGCTGACCTCCCATCTGGTCAGCTCCACCGACTGCACCCCGCTCCAGAAGTGCAAGACATTGCCCGATGGGGGGGAGATCGAGGTCGACGACAACGTGATGGACAACGTGGCCTTCTACTCGCGCAATCTGGCCGTGCCCACCCGACGTGATATCGATGACCCGACGGTGCGCCAAGGCGAGCAACTGTTCCGCGAGCTTGAATGCGCCAGCTGCCACCGTCCTCGCCTGACCACCCAGTCCGGCGGCGTGGCGGAACAACTGGCCGAGCAGACGATCTGGCCCTACAGCGACATGCTGCTGCATGACATGGGCGAAGGACTGGCGGATGATCGCCGCGAATTCGAGGCCAGCGGCCAGGAATGGCGCACGCCGCCCTTGTGGGGCATCGGCCTGGCCCAGACGGTCAACCCTGCCACGGGCTTCTTGCATGATGGCCGTGCACGCACCCTGCTCGAGGCCGTGCTCTGGCATGGCGGCGAAGCCCAGCCAAGCCGCGATGCCGTCGTGGCCCTGCCGACTGACCAGCGTGAAGCCCTGTTGCGCTTCCTCGAGACTCTCTGACAAGGAATACCCGTTCATGCCCCGCGCCACCTTCACCCCAGCTGCAACCCCGATGAAACCTGCCCTGCGCAAGACCTCGCCCCTGGCCCTGATGGCCTGTGGCATGACACTGCTGGGCGCCGCGCTATTGCCTACGAGCACACTGGCGGCGACGGACTCTTCTGCTGCCAACACAGACGCCGCCACAGACACCAACAGCGCAGCGGCCGTCAGCCAGTTTGCCGCTGACACGCTGAGCGAGGCGCACCAGCTACTTGCCAGCCGCCTGCAACAGCTCGCGCAGCATACTCAGGCGTTCTGCTCCGCCGAGGGTGACGTCAGCCTCGACACCCTCAAGCAGGACTGGCGCAGCGCCATGCTGGGGCTGAATCAGGTCAACTGGGTGGAAATGGGCCCGATCCTGCAGAACTCGCGTCAGTGGCAGCTGTATTTCTGGCCGGACAAGAAGGATCTGGTCGCGCGCAAGACCCGCGCCCTGCTCGCCGGTGATGTCCCGATCACGGTCGAGAGTCTGGCGGAGCAATCCATCGTCATGCAGGGGCTGGGCAGCGTGGAGTATCAGCTGTTCGATGCCCGCTATGCCGACTCGCCCCTGACGGCCGACTCGCGCCGCTGCGAGTTGATGACGGCCAACACCGCCTACGCCGCCAATACCGGCAAGACGCTGCGTGATGAGTGGCAGCAGTTCGCACCGCAACTGGCCGAAGGCACTGGCGCCTTCAGCGATTCTCGTGACGCCGTGCTGTCTCTGGTTCGCGCGCTGACCGTGCAGCTGGAAGCCATCAAGGACCGCAAACTGCGCCGGCCGATCGGCCTCGACAACGGCGGCACGGCCAACCCCTATGCGGCTGAGTCCTGGCGCGGCGGCATGGGGCTTGCCAACATCGCGGCGACCCTGGCGATGATGGAACGCCTCTGGCTCGGCAATGACGAGGCCGCTGGCATTCAAGGCTACCTGAATGGCCAGGTCGACCCGCGCATGGTGGCCTCCACCACCAGCGATTTCGTCGATGCCCGGCAGGCCTTCGCCGCCCTGCCGGATGACCTCGCCGGCATACTGCGCGATGACCCGCGCAATGGTGAGCTGCAGCAGGCCATGATCCATGTCGAGACCTTGCAGGCCGGTTTTGCCGACACGCTCAACCCGGCGCTTGGCCTGTCACTGGGCTTCAACAGCACCGATGGCGACTGATCAGGGCGGGGAATTGTGAATGGCAGTGGCGAATGGTGAATTGAGAGCGGCGAATGACAACTGACAAGGGGCCAGGCGAGATGCCTCACGGCATGACAGACACACACGCAGCCGACGCCCGCCAGCGACGTCAGCTGCTCAAGGCGTTGGCCTGCACGCCCCTGATGGGCATGCCCGGCGGCATGGCCGTGGCGGGCGGCAACAACGCCGCCAGTGCCCAGGGGCGCGAGCCACTCGGTGTGGCCATCTCGGCATGTGACGATGACACAGGGCAGCACTTTGCCAGCTGCACCAGTTATCAGGGAGTGGAGCGCTGGCGCCAGCCGATACGCCAGCGCGCCCACGGCGCCACCCGACATCCTCACAAGCCGTGGGCGCTGATCTTCTCACGGCGTCCGGGGACGGAAATCAATGTCTTCGACCTCGATAGCGGTGAGCGGATCGCACGCATCGAAGCCGCACCGGACCGCCACTTCTATGGGCATGGCGTATTCAGCCCGGATGGCGGCCTGCTCTACACCACCGAGAATGCCATCGCGCCCGGAGAAGGCCGCATCGGCATCTACGACGTGAATCGCGACTTCGCGCGGATCGGCGAGTTCGCCAGTGGCGGGATCGGCCCGCATGAAATTCGCCTGCATCCGGATGGCCAGCAGCTGATTATCGCCAATGGCGGGATCCTGACGCGGCCTGACACCGGTCGGGTCAAGCTCAACCTGGACAGCATGCAGTCGAATCTGACCTTGCTCGACCGTGTCTCGGGTGAGGTACGATGGCAAGGCGAGCCCTCCCATCACCAGCTGTCATTGCGCCACCTGGACGTCAGCCGTGAGGGCACCATCGTCGCGGGCTATCAGTACCAGGGCCCCGCGGCGGACCACCGCCCGCTGGTGGTGATGAAGCATCCCGGCAGTGACCGCTTGCAGGAACTGCCGTTGCCGCGGGAATACGTCCCACAATTCAAGCAGTACATCGCCAGCATCGCCGTCTCCCCCGATGGGCGACTGGCCGTGGCGACCGCCCCGCGCGGCAATCTGATCACGCTCTGGAATCTCGCGACGGGAGAGCTGGACACGACTCTGGACTTTGCTGACTGTGCAGGCGTTCTAGCCGTGCCGGCCACGCAGCAGACGCCGGCAGGCTTCGTGGTCAGCAATGGTCGTGGCGAGTGGCTGCTGATCGATGAGGAGGGGCTGCCGGCGCTTGGCCCGGTGCGGCTGGCGAATACCCACTGGGACAATCACTTGGCGCTGATGTAGCAAGCGGTAACCATGCCCCAAACGCGCATGTCTCAAGATGACAATGCCTCAGGAACGACAAGGCCTCGCAGGTAGCTGCCTGCGAGGCCTTGTCGTTGATAGATTGCCATGCTCTCACGAGCATCAGCACTCAAAAGCAGCCAGCTGCCTCAGAAGTGATAGGTCAGACTCCCGATGATGCTGCGAGACTCTCCGTAATAGCACCAATAACTGCAACTGGCGACATACTCCTTGTCGGTGAGATTGCTGACATTGACCTGCGCACTCAACTCGCGAGTGAAGTCATAGCCGACCATCGCATCGAACAGCAGATAGTCGGACACGGTGGCATCGCCATCCACTGATTCGCCGACATAACGGGCACCCGCCCCCAGACGCAGCCCCTCCAGGGCACCACGCTCGAAGGCGTAATCCAGCCAGCTGGAGGCCTGATGGCGCGGTATCAGCGGGGCACGCACATCGTTTTCCAAGCGTGCATCGGTATAAGTGTACGCTGAAGTCAGTTTGAGATGGTCCGTCAGATAACCGACCATCTCCAGCTCGAAGCCACGCGACTGGCGTTCCCCTTCCTGAACCTGAAAACCTCCGGTGGTGACAAGAGTATTGTCCTCGGTGAGTTCAAAGACGGCAGCCGTAAGATACCCATCCCAGCCCGCAGGCTGGTACTTGGCGCCCAGCTCCCACTGACGACCTTCGCGAGGCTCATAGAGCGAACCGCGATCATCGGTCGCGCTGATCGGCTCGAAGGATTCGGTATAGCTCAGATAAGGGTTGAGGCCGAAGTCACTCAGGTACATCACCCCGCCCGACCAGCTGATCTCGTCATCATCGGAGCGCTCACGAGACCCCGTCGTCTGATTGACGTTCTCGGTCTCGGCCTGGTCGTAGCGCACCCCCGCCAGCAGTACCCACTTGTCGTCGATGCGCAGCTGATCCTGCACGTAGAGACCGATCTGCTCCTTGTCGATATCGCGCCGCGTGATCTGTTCATCGCTCAATGCGGTGTAATTGCCGTATTGCGGATCAAACAGATCGATCGGGTCGCCGAAGGCATAGTCATCCGCTTCCTTGCCCGACAGGCTCAGATTCTGATAATCCACGCCCAGCAGCAAGGTGTTCTCGGTGCGCTCGCCATACCATTTGCCGATGGCCCGGTTGTCGACGGTATAGCTGTCGATGGTGCCCTCGCGGTACAGAAGCCCCCGCTGACCTTCGCGCGCCGAGGACTGATAGAGGATGTAGCTGCTGATCAGGTCGAGATCCAGCTGGCTATAGCGGAAATCCTGCTCCAGCGCCCAGGTGTCGTTCACTTGATGGCGCAACTCATAGCCCAGGGATGTCTGGGTACGCTCATCCTTGTCATACCCCGGTTCACTGTAATTGGTCTGCGGGTCCACCTTGCCGAACGGCGTATCATCATTGGTGCCATAGGCCAGCTTGAAAGCGTTGGTAGGTACGCCATCATCCTTCTGGAGGCTGGCGAGTAGCGTCAGCTGGGTCGCATCCGAAATGTCCCAGGTCAGGCTCGGTGCGAAGTAGTAGCGCTCGTTCTCAGTATGATCCAGATCCCCATCACGTTCGCGATACAGCCCTACCAGACGATAGCGCACATCCCCGTACTCGCTCAGATAACCACTAGTATCGAGCCCCGTCTGGCGAAGACCGCGATTGCCGATCTGCAGCTGCAGTTCCGTCTGGGGCTCATCGGTCGGGCGCTTGCTGATGGCATTGATCAGACCGCCAGGAGGCGCCTCCCCATAGAGGATGGAGGAAGGCCCCTTGAACAGATCGACCCGCTCCAGGCCCCAGGTCTCCGGCAACCACTGATAGAACCCTTCACGGTAGATGCGCAGGCCATCCTGATAGGTGGATTGATCAAAGCCACGCACCTTAAACCAGTCGGTATTGTTATCGGATCCATAATGGCCAGACAGGACGCCGGCACGGTAGCGGAAGGTTTCATCGAGCTGCTGGACGTTACGCGTGTCGAGCTCTTCGCGATTGACCGTCGAGACCGGACGCGGCGTCTCCACCAGCGGCGCATCGACTTTCAGTGCCGTTCCGACCACGACCATGGTGTCATCGGTCTCGGCGGCCAGCACGATGGCGGACTGTGACAGGAGCCATGCCGCGATGCAGAGCCGTATGGTGTGAGACAGTGGGGCTTGTGACAGAGCGGCATATGAATACGGTGCAGGTGCCGGCCGGGCAGCTGCCTGTCGTGATGATAGGTATCTTGGCATGTCGTGTTCCCTTGTAACGATCGTTTATGGTCAATCTCCCCTTCCGTCTCGTGGCGTCTCTCACTGGCACGCTCATATCCAATGCGGAATGGAATTAGGATGATTCGTATTCAACAAATGTAATTTGCGGTGACACACCGTTCTGCATGCACCTGCATGCAATCCCGAGAATGGCGCGTCTTACCGACTGCAACACCCCGAAGGCGATTCACTCTGCAGCCGGACATCATCCCTGACACATCACATGAGACCGTCTCCTGGGCTCACGTCCTGGCGTTGCGACTTCTTGCGCCTGCTACCTGCATCGCGTCTTCCATCTTCGTCCATGTTCTTCTGCCCAGCGCTCAGACGATGCCCAGCCCGTGTGACGTCTTGCAGGGCATCGGCAGGTATGCGCTTTCGTCTTCCCGGTCACGCTTCATCCAGGCGCGCCACAGCGTCCCGACTGATACGATCACGCTGGGCACCCGACAACTCCTGCAACTTGCCGGCGCGCATCTCGAACAATCTATCCGCTTGCCCGAAATAATGATCATCGTGACTGATGGCGAAGACCGTCTTGCCCATCTCGCGCAGACGCGGCAGCAGATCACGATAGAAGATGCGGCGGAATTGCGGGTCCTGATCTGCCGCCCATTCATCCAACAACACGATGTCGCGACGCTCTGCCACTGCCATCAACAGCGCAAGTCGCTTGCGCTGCCCTTGAGACAGCTCGGTATTGATCACACGGTTTTCCTCAAGCACCAGCTTCTCGCGCATCTGCAGGTAGTCGACCCACTGCGCGATCAATGCCGGGTCTGCCGGCCCACCGGTCGGACCCAGCAGGCGATCGAACTGATGGAAATCAGTGAAGACCGCCGAGAACTGCTGACGCCAGGCTTCCCGCTCGTCTTCGCCTATCGGGTGCCCGTCCCGCAAGAGCGTGCCTGAGCTTGGCCGATAGAGGCCGGTCAGAAGCTTGGCCAGGGTCGACTTGCCACTGCCATTGCCACCGATCAGGAAGACCAGCTCTCCGCGCCTGAGGGTAAGATCCAGCGGACCGACGCAGAAGGCCTGCGTGTCATTGTTCGCAATGTCCTGTCCCATATTCTCGCGGCCGGCGTAGCGAAAGCAGACACCCTGTAGACTCAGGGTCTGCCAGTCAGACTCGGCCGAAGTGCCTGCGGTTGAATCATGTCCGCGCGGCTCAGGATGTCGAGGAGACGCGAAATCGGCGTTGACCGGTGCCAATGCCAACTTGCGCAGCTTGGCAAAGGCCACATCAGCCCCCAGCAAGGTGGGCAATGCCCCCACGGCCTGGATCAAGGGCGTGCGCAGAAACAGCAGAGTCAAGGAAAAGGTCGCGGCGACTTCACCACTGGCCCATCCCAGGCCATTGGCCAGATAGAAGACAATACCGATGGCGCCCAGCATCATGATGTTGGAGAAGTTGACGGCGCTCAGGTGGTAGGTGTCCGCGCGCACGACGTGATGGCGATACTCACAGGCATTGACACTGTAGCTGGTGTCGAAATAGTCACGCGCACGTGGACGATTGAGCGCCAGCTCCTTGCGCCCGTCGATGACAGCTTCATAGTCGGCATAAAGGCGACTCTCCGCTTCACGCACCTCGGCCAGGTGGCGATAGACTCGCGTGACCATCCAGCTGCCCCCCATAATGGTCAAGGTCACCCAGATGGCGGTGATCAACATCATGCCGAGAGACAACCAGCCAAGATAGAACACGGCTCCTAGGGTCAGCACGATGCCTTGTACCAGTTCTGGCAGGCGCACGAACGCCAGGGTGATGTTGCGGATGTCACTCGAAAGACTCGCCAGCAGGTTGGCGCTGCCGAGCTGCTCGAGCCGCTCGATATCAGTATCGAGGATCTGCTTGACCAAACGCCCGCGCAGTCCATGCACGAAATGATGCCCCAGCGTCGTCAATGCCAACTGTGCCCCCAGCGTGATCGCAAGCAACAGCAGAATCAGCCCAAGAAACTCCGGAAGCACCCCGACATGGGCCGCAAGCCCCTCGTCCAGGGGGACGGTGGCAGAATGCGCGATGAGTCGCTGGTTGATATAGGCAATGACACCGATGCCTAGCCCTGCACTGACAAGGCTCAGAAAGATCACACCAAGAAAGGACCAGCGATATTGGGTAAGAACCACTTTCAGTAACGTCACACCTGCTCCCGGACATCATGGCAATCAGACCGCCACCAAAAGGCGGCGACGCAGGTCATGTGACTGCGCCGAAAGAGAATCTTACGGCGCGCATACTTTAATGCAAGAAATAATGAGAAATATTATCACTACGGAATAACGACTATAGATGCCGTCGCGCGCCCCCCCCCTCTTCTTGCACCACTCCCCGATAGGAACACCCCCGCTCATGGGCCACTCCTGTGGCCGTAAGCCTCACCACAGCATCATCTGACGATCCAGCAGCCGATCGAAATCATCGTCGACGAACGGCAGGATGCCATCGGCGACGGGCTTGAGCTGACGACTCAGGTAGTGCTCGACATCAATGGGCGAGCGCAGATATTCGACGGGTTCCGGGCCGGAGGTGGTCATCACATAGCGAATCCAGCCGCCGCGCTGATAGCGTAACGGCAGGCCCCGCCGGCGGTTCTCGTCATCCGCCAGACGCGCCGCACGGACATGGGGCGGCACGTTGCGCTGATAATCGTCGAGCTTGCGCCGCAGTCGCTTGCGGTAGATCAAGGCCTCGACATCCGTGGTGTCCGCCGCGCCATGGGCATGGCGTTGCAGGTAATCCTGCACGTAGCCTTTCAGATACTCCTGATAGGGGCTGCCTTCGAAGATGCGGCGATAAAGTCCCTGCTGGAAGGTCTTGGCCAGCGGCGTCCAGTCGGAACGCACCGACTCCAACCCCTTGAACACCAGTTCCGTCTGGCCGCTGCAGCCTGTCTGTTGCAGTCCGGCGTAGCGTTTCTTGCTGCCCTCTTCGGCCCCGCGAATGGTCGGCATCACGAAGCGCTGATAGTGGGTCTCGAACTGCAGCTCCAACGCGCTGTCGAGATCGAGACTGTCCTTGAGATGCCGTCGCCACCAGTCGGTGACATGGGCCGCCAGCTCACGGCCGATCCGGCTCGCCTCGGCTTCCTCATGCGCAGCGCCCAGCCACACGAAGGTGGAGTCGGTATCGCCATAGATGACGCGATAGCCCTGCGCCTCGATCAACTCCACCGTCTGCTGGATGATCTGATGGCCACGCCGCGTGATCGAGGACGCCAGCCGTGGATCGAAGAAACGACAGCCGCGTGATCCCAGCACGCCGTAGAAGGCATTCATGATGATCTTGAGCGCCTGGGTCAGCGGGGCGTCACCCGCCGCGCGGGCGGCGTCACGTGCTTGCCAGATCTCGGCGACGATGCCTGGCAGACAATGTCGATCACGCGAGAACCGCGCGCCGAGAAAGCCGGGCACACCGGCCTCAGGGGCATCATCCGAGCTGTTCTCCGACCCACGCAGCCCTTCGATCAGGCCCAGCGGGTCGATCAGGAAAGTGCGGATGATGGAGGGATACAGACTCTTGAAATCCAGCACCAGCACCGAGTCATAAAGCCCGGGCTGGGAATCCATCACGAAGCCGCCGGGGCTGTCCTCCCCCACCACGTCTCCCAGATTGGGCGCGACCTTGCCCAGCCGGTGCAATCTCGGCAGATACAGATGCGTGAAGGCCGCCACCGAACCACCGCTGCGATCTGCCTCAAGCCCCGTGGCTGCCGCCCGCGCGAGCAGAAACTCCATCAGTCGCGTCTTCGTGAAGATGCGCGTGACCAGCTCGCAATCCTTGAGGTTGTAGCGCGCAAGGGAAGGCTTGTCCTCGGCGAACATGCGCAGAATCTCGTCCAGCCGGCCATAGGGGTCATCGATGGCCTTGCCTTCCTGCAACAGCTCACGCGAGACATTCTCGAGGCTGAACGACTCGAAATGCCAGAAGGCTGACTTGAGCGCCTCGATGCCATCCACCACCCAACGCCCGGCGATCTCGGCAAAGAAGTGCTCGGCCTGGCGGGAATGAGAGCGCCACTGCATCACGCTGGCGTCACGCCCCAGTCGCAGTGGCAGACCTTCGGCCTCTGACAGCCGCACCAGCATGCGCAGATCGAACTGGATGACGTTCCAGCCGATGATGACATCCGGATCATGCCTTGCGACCCAGTCCAGCAGGCATTGCAGCAACTCACGCCGGCTATCGCGGTACTCCAGCGAGAAATCGCGGCTGACGTTCTCCTCGCCATTGGGGGGCCCCAGCATGTACACCTGACGCTGTCCGCAGCCCTCGAGCGCGATGGAATACAGATTGCCCCGCGCATCGGTCTCGATATCCAGCGATGCCCAGCGCAGCGGTGGCCGATAGCCCTCAAGCGGTGTCAGGCGCGCATTCTTCACGCTGCCATCAGGCTGGCGCTCGCCGCGTGCCGTGACGCCTGCCGTGATGAAACGCTCCATCAGGTAGCGGTCCGTCGGACGAACATCCGCTTCATAGACGTCGACGCCAATCGCCTTCAAACGGCGCGCCAGCTGGCCCAGGGTGCGATATTCACGACAGTAGAGCCCCACCACCGGGCGATGGTGGAAGTCTTCCAGTGCCAGCGGACGCAGCTCGGCGCCGGCCTCAAAGCTCACCAGTGTCTGAGCCAGTACCTGCTGTTCGGCGGGCAGGAAAGCGACGACTTCCTGGGGTGCACATTCGACACGTACGGCGCCTTCGTCGGTGCGAATCCAGAAGCTGATCACCACCCCCTCGGGCGTGTCCCGCCAATGACGTGTCAGCACGAAGCCATGAAGTTCAACAGGAGCGTGGCGGGAATCTTCGGATGCGGCCTCTGGCACTGCATTACCTTTACGTTGAATATACGAATGCCGGGCAGGATGAGAGCAAGACGCGTCTGCATCCTCATACGATAATATGAATTCTGTATCGTACAACATCCGGCGTGAAGCCTGAGCTTGACGACGGAAATACCGTGCCTTCCCGGCGACAGGATGGATGTCTGCGGCAAGGAATGCCTCTCCCGAGATAGCGGCACCCCACAAGGAGCCTGCGTCATGCAACGCTTTGAGATGATTCAAACCCTGCTGGGCCAGATGCTGGGCCAGATCGACGACATCATCTTGCTTGCAGATGATCAGCGCCACATCACCTACCTGAATGACAGCGCGGTGAAGGCATTCGGCTACCCGCGTGAAGCGTTGATCGGCAAGCAGACACGTATGCTGTATGCCTCCAGCGATGAGTTCGAGCGCCAGGGGCAGAGGCGCTTTCGTGTCGATGCCCCGCCCGAAAAGGAAGGTCGAGTCATTCGCTATCGACGCCAGGATGGCACCTATTTCTATGGGGAGACGCTCGGCGGCCCCATCAAGGACCCCACCAGCGACAACATCTTCATGTTCGGGCTGATCCGCGATGTCTCACGCCGCGTGACGGCGGAACATACCCTCCACAGCCTGCATGCCATCACCTCATCACGAGAACTCAACTTCAATGCTCGCATCGACGAGCTGCTGAAACTGGGCTGCGCCCATTTCGGCCTGCCGATCGGTATCTTCAGCCGCATCAAAGGCGGAGATTATGTCGTCCAGCGTGCCTGTCACCCGGAAGACCTGCTGGAGCCGGGACTTAGTTTCTCGCTCAGCGATACCTATTGCGATCACGTCTACAAGGCCGATAGCGTACAAGCCTTCCATCATGTGGCAAACAGTGAAATCAGAAATCACCCCTGCTACGCCAACTTCAACCTGGAAGCCTACATCGGGGCGCCGGTGATCGTGGATGGTGAACGCTACGGTACCTTCAACTTCTCAAGTCCTGACCCTGTACCGCCCTTCACCGCTCAGGACATCGAGCTGGTACGTCTCATCGCCTTGTGGGCCGGCCACGAAGTCGCGCGTGCCAATGACATCAATGCCTTGAAGGCAGCTCATCAGGCGCTCGAGAAGATCGCGATCACCGATCCGCTGACCGGCCTCTACAATCGCCGTCATGCCCAGCAAGTACTGGATGACAGCATCGCGGCACTGGCCACCGCCGAGGTTGACCACCCCCTGTGCGTGGCACTGCTGGATTTCGACCATTTCAAGAAGATCAACGACAATCATGGCCATGACGCCGGTGATCTTGCCTTGCAACACTTGAGCGTGCTCGCCGAGGAGATTCTGCTGCCCGGCGACACCCTCGCCAGATGGGGGGGCGAGGAATTCCTGGCGATTCTGCCTGACTCGCTGCTCAGTGACTCGGCCACGCGCATCAACCTGCTGCGACAACGCATGAAGGACAGTGTCGTGGAATACGCTGGCCAACGTCTGCCCCTGTCATTGAGCATCGGGATGACCTGCCTGGAACCCGATGACAGTGCCACGCGCGAGCAGTTGATCGCACGCGCCGATGAAGCCATGTACGCGGCCAAGGAAGAAGGACGCAACTGCCTCAGGATGCTGTAACGCAATGATTCGTGAATTGCTCCGTCCTGCCTGTCCTGATCAGGAGCGCCAAGCAGGACGGAGCCCGCTCACCAAAGCCCGCTCACCAAAGCCCTCTCACCGAAGCCCTCTCACCGAAGCCCTCGCGCCGAAGCCCTCGCGCCGAAGCCCTCGCGTCATGCCATCCCCCCTCTCGCACTCAGGTAGCGAACACGCTAAGGTCAGGCCCATCCCCTACTGCTGAGCCACCCGACGTCGTCGTTGCCTATCCTCATGCCTTCACACGATTCCAGCGCTACGCCGCCCGATGCGTCCTATGCCTTCGGCCTTCCGGAAGACGGCGTGTTGTCTGACCAGCCCACCAGCATCGCGCCCTTGACCGCCACCCTTGCCTCGCCTGCCCCCGCTGACCGTCACCAACTCGGTATCTTCCTGCTGCCGGGCTTCGCGATGGTCGCGTTGTTCTCGATGATCGAGCCGCTGCGCATCGCCAATCGACTGCGCGGAACACGCCTGTATCAGTGGACACTCGCAAGCCAGGATGGCGCGTCGGTCAAGGCCTCCAACGGCATGGTGCTGCCGGTGGATACCGCACGTGATGACCTCGCCGCAGTGGACAAGCTGGTGGTGTGCACCAGCTTTGCCCCGGAAGCCTATCTGGAAGACCGCACCTTGCACTGGCTACAGGAGCGCTCCCATAGCGGCTGCCAGCTCGGCGGCGTAGACACCGGCTGCTTCGTGCTGGCGCGTGCCGGCCTGCTCACCGGCAAGACGGTGACGCTGCATTGGGAAAGCCTGCCGGAATTCAGCCAGCGCTTCGATGAGGTGGACGCCGTGGAGTCACTGTATGAAATCAGTGACGATGGCTTCTTCTGCGCCGGCGGCAGCGCCCCGCTGGACATGAGCCTGGAGCTGATTCGCCGCCAGCATGGTCAGACGCTCTATCAGGCGGTACGCGAACAACTGATTCTCGATCAGGGCCGCCTGCCGGCCAGCCGCCAGCGCGGCATCAGTCAGCAGACGGCCGATCTGGCCGACCCGCTGCTCAGGCGTGCGATCACGCGCATGGAGAACACCCTGGAGGCCCCGCTCAGCATCGAGGCACTCGCCGAGGAGCTCGGCCTCTCATGGCGCCAGCTGGAGCGCCGCTTTCAGCAAGGGCTCGGCTGCACGCCTCGCGCCTATCATGGGGAGCGTCGCCTGCTGCACGCACGCAGCCTGCTTCACGATACCCGCCATGGCGTCACCGATATCGCCCTGGCCTGCGGTTTCACCTCGCATTCGAGTTTCACCCGCGCCTTTCGCCGTCGCTTCGGCATTACCCCGACCCAGGCACGCCGTCAGCCACCACGTCCTCTGATGTGATCCACGCTCGATACCCGCAACGCGATGTCGAATTGGGCACAGTCGGTGTCGAATTGGGCACAGTAGCGAGCGCCGTGGGCTGCCATTCTGTCGGGGAATCGCTCACCTGACAGAAGGAAGGACTCTCCATGGCGCTCCCGATCACACCCGATTACGACAGCTGGCCAATTGACGAGACTCTCGTGAAGGTCGTTCACGAAGCACGCTATCTGAGCGTGACCTGGAGCGATGGCCGCGTCAGCCGTTTTCATAGTGTCTGGTTGCGCGAGAACGCCGCGGACGATACCACCGTCAATCCGGCGACGCGCGAACGCATTCTGGACCTCTCCCAGATTCCCGCCTGGCCGGAAATCGCCGAGGCCAGCATCGATGAGGACGGCGCACTCAGCGTACTGTTCACGCCAGAAGACCGCCGCCTGCGCTTCCACCCGGGCTTCCTGCGCGCCAATGACTATGACAACCAGGACGCGCTGCCGCCGGAACTGCCGCCGCTGACGCTCTGGCACGGTGAGCAGCTGGAACAGCCGCCGACCATCGATGCCGCCCGCCTGGCCGAGGCCGATCATGGCAGCGCGCAGGAGGCGGAGATTCTGTATCCGACCCTGCACGAACTGCTCGGCAAGGGACTGGTGCGCCTGCGCAACCTGCCGACGGAAGAAGGCGCCATCGAAAAGGTCGCCGAGCGCATCGGCTCGATCCGCACCACCAACTTCGGCCACCTCTTCAATGTCCGCGCAATCCAGAACCCGGATTCGAACGCCTATACCTCCATCGCCTTGCCGCCGCATGTGGACCTGCCGACCCGGGAATATCAGCCGGGCCTGCAATGCCTCTACTGTCTCGAGAACACCGTGGAAGGCGGCATGGCGGTGATGATGGATGGCTTCGCCATCGCGGCGGCGCTGAAGGAAGAACACCCCGAGGCCTACGCGACACTCACCACGGTGCACTGGCGCTACGCCAATACCTCGCGCAATACCGATCATGTCTGGTATTCGCCGATGATCGTGCTGGGTCAGGCAGGAGAACTGCTGGAGGTGCGAATCGCCGACTTCCTGCGCGGGCCGATGATGGCGCCGTTCGAGCAGACCGAGACCGCCTATGAGGCACTGATGACGCTACAGCGCATGTTGCGTGAGCCGCGCTTCGCCATGCGCTTCACCTATGCCCCCGGCGACATGGTCATCTTCGACAATCGCCGCCTGCTGCACGCCCGCGATGCCTTCGAGGGCGACAGCGGCAGCCGCTGGTTGCAAGGCTGCTACCTGGAACGTGACAAGGTGCGCTCTCGCTATCGCATGCTCAAGCGTGCCGAACGCGCCGAGCGGGTCGAGGAAGCTACCCAGACGGCGTGATTCGGCACGGCATGCCTCTGCTCGCGAATTGGCTCACACATCAGCTCACGCCGATGGCCGGCATGAGAATGAGAACGTGCGGGGGAATCAGGGCGTGCGTGGCGTGATGACGAGCGTGAAGCCGGGGTCCTGCGGGATCAGGGGCGGCAGACAACGCACCTCATGACCAGGCAACTGGCGGGCAAGACATCGGGTCAGCGTCGCAGGTTCACAGGCGCTGACCCATGCCGGCCTATCAGGCTTCTCGCCCCGCCAGTGGACGGCATGCATGCCCCATTCCGGCTCCAGCATGTGACGTGACAGGGTCTGCCAGGCCAGTTGATGGCGACCGCTGCCCGACACGATGCGCGTGGACAACGGCAGACGTTCGACATCACAGGCATCGATCACGATTCGCAGGCGTGGATGACGAAGAATCACCTCGACGAGTCTCGCGAGTTGCTCGCCCTGCTGCCAGTTGGCACTGATGCGACAGCTGATCGCCACGCAGGATGCCGGCGTCTCTGCCAGCACATCGAGAATGTCGCCGTGCACCACCTCTTCAAGCTGAGGCCGGCTCTGGCATCGTACGCCTGTCAGGCAGGTCATGTTGTTTGCGGCTGGCCGTGTACGTCACTTCCGATGCCTGATGCTGGCCCTGGCCTCAATGTTGATGCTCTGCATCATGTGATGAGTGAGGATGATCCTCAGCCCGGCCACTGTCCTTCGGCTCATGATTCTCTTTCGGCTCATGACTGCCCTCCGGCTCATGGCTGTCTTGTAAATCAGCAGGCCCATCAGCTTCCCTAGCGTGATGTGGTTGGCGGGTGTCATCGTCATGATGCGATGACGGTGATTGTGCAGTCTCGCCTCCGCCATGTTGATGACCATCACTTGCTGCCACAAGAGCCGTATAACGAGCAGCACTCATGTCCGGTAGCTCTTGCATGAAAGCGACCATCTGCCAGATATATTCATCCTGCATGCTCTTGCCCCATGCCGGCATTCCGCTGGCTTTTATCCCATGCTTGATGACCCAGAAGCGCTCTTCAGGCTCACCATGCATATCCGAAGATACAAAATTCGGTGGACTGGGGTAAAGCCCCTTGCTGAGCTCTGTCTCTTGCATGCCTGGCGCGAGATGGCAGGAGGCACACATCGATGCATAATTGCCGGCCCCCGCCACTTTCATGGCTTCATCATCGAGGGGTGGCGCGGCGATATCACTCGCGTGGCTTTCGATCGAACGTTCACGCGCCGTTTCAAGAATTCCATGGACCCATGACCCATGCGGATCATCTGCCGCGACACTGACGACGCCGGAGTAAATGACTCCGGCCCCTGCTGCCAGCAGCACCATGAATGCCAGACACATCCCCAACAATAATTTCTTCATGTCGCCCCCCTTTTAGACGGCAAGAATAGTCAATGACAAGGCTGTCAACCAAAGCGAAAAAAAAGGCCGACGAATGCCGGCCATCAACACGATCCAGAGTGACGCCTTATTTACAACACAACATCAATGAATAATTTTCAAATATCGCTCAGCAATTTACACTAAACCTATCATTGATCATCTTTCGCCATAACCACCTCTTATTCAAAAGCAACATTTAGAGAATAGCTACGCCCATTTTCGTCAGCCGAACCACTTATTGAATTTCCTGCGACCTCCAATTGGTAATAGCCTTCTTGGACATCCTGCTCCAGTGAAAAATGCCCATTATCATCAGAGGCTGTCGCGACGACATTTCCTTGTGGGTCCCGTAGCACAGCAGTCATCAGGTTGTTCTTACTCGAATCAGCTGCAAAATGTCGACTGCTGATCTTTAGAACTGCATCATGTTCAACGGCTATTTGGAAACGCAATGGCTTTCCAGCCACAAGTCCATATGTTTCTGAAACTCCAGCCGAAAGAGTCGGAAGACGGCTATGCTCATCATTGGCCTGCGTCACAGCGGTAAAAAAAGTCATGGTAGCAGCAAGTAACAGCGTTGATGTTTTCATGAAAATCATCTCTTTATGGGTTCACTTATCATCATGGCAACACAACCTGAAAACATCCTGAAAATGGAATAGATTATCATCACATTGTACAAAACCATAAGACATAGTCTCCCAATCAAAAGGCCATTCTGCATATTCATGTAAAACATGATCACGCAACTACACCACCGCTATTCAATTGAAAAATGTCACTGCCATCCTGACTCCTCTAGAACATCATGCGCACACCGACCACGACAGCCGTATCCTCCACATCCTCACCTTCTTCACGCTGCATATCGGCGGTTTCGCCATACTCTCTCTGCCAGTACATGCCGACGTAAGGCGCTACCCGCCGAGTTATCTCATAGCGTGCACGCAAGCCGATTCGTACTGAGTTGAGGCCCGTCCCAATCCCCTGCTGCCTGGACTCATTGGCAGCGAACACCATTTCACTACGTGGCTGTAGATACCAGCGCTGGGTCAGGCGCACATCATGTTCAAGCTCCAGGCTGGCAGTCACGATACCTTCCTCTCGGTACTGCACTGCGGCATCCGTCTCGATCCGGTAGGGGGCGGTCCCCTGAAAGCCGAAGACCCCATATACGCCTTCATCATGATCATCGTTGAACACACCACCCTGATAGCCAGCTCCAACCTGGAACTCCCAGAAATCGGCAACCAGGCGACTGTAGAGAAGCTCAAGGGATTCAAACTCGGCTTCTTCACCATCGCCTTGGACATTCTCCCCTTCTGACTTGAGATAGACGCGGTGGGTATCTCCGCCATACCAGGCCTGAAAATCCCACACCAGGGAGTCCTCTCCCTTGTCCGGAAGGCTATATTCCAGGCGATCGAAAACTGCGCTCCACTGGAGATGTTCGGCCATGGGCGATGGCCATGACGCCGGGGCATCATATCCATCCTGGGCAAATGCCTGGGAGGCACCAGCACTGGAGAATAGACATACCGTCACGCAGGCAAGACGAAATGAATGCTGACTGATTGACATGATGACTCCTCAGGAAACCTTTACGACACGGAACATACCTGCATCCATGTGGTACAGAAGATGACAATGGAAAGCCCAGCTACCTTCTGCATCGGCAGTGATCAACGCTGAGACGCGCTCACCGGGTTTGACATTCAAGGTGTGCTTGCGAGGGATCAGGTCACCGTGGCCATTCTCGAGCTCCATCCACATCCCATGTAAATGAATGGGATGCTCCATCATGGTGTCATTGATCAAGATGAGACGGAGGCGCTCATCTTTATGAAAATGAATAGGGCCATTGACTTCACTGAACTTCTTGCCATCGAAGGACCACATATAACGTTCCATATTGCCGGTCAGATGCAACTCCATCTCGCGCATGGGCCCACGTCTGTCCGGCCATGGTGAATAGGCCTTGAGATCCTGATAGACCAGTACACGACGCAGCGACTGGTCCAGACCGATTCCTGCCTGGTCATAACGAGCCCCTTGCTGAGCAGCACCCGCCATCAGCATGCCGCCCTGGGCTGCATCGGCTTGCAGGCCAGTCATCTTCGAATGGTCCATACCTGCCATCTGCGAATGGTCCATGCCCGCCATCTGCGAATGGTCCATACCTGCCATCTGCGAATGGTCCATGCCTGCCATCTTCGAATGGTCCATGCCCGCCATCTGCGAATGGTCCATGCCTGCCATCTTCGAATGGTCCATACCTGCCATCTTCGAATGGTCCATGCCCGCCATCTGCGAATGGTCCATGCCCGCCATCTGCGAATGATCCATGCCCGCCATCTGCGAATGATCCATGCCTGCCATCTGCGAATGGTCCATTCCAGCATGAGCGCCCATGGCCTCCATCCCGCGATCAGCGATCTGCCGTCGTTCAGGTACGGGCGCCTCCATTCCGGGGCGGGGTGCCAACGTGGCTCGCGCGTAGCCACTGCGGTCCATGGCTTCGGCGAAGATGGTGTACGCCTTGTCATCTTCCGGTGTCACCAGCACATCGTAGGCTTCCGCCACGGCAATACGGAACTCATCCACTTCAACCGGTTGCACTGGCTGACCATCTGCCGCCACCACGGTCATCTTCAAGCCGGGAATGCGTAAATCGAAGTAGCTCATTGCCGAGCCATTGACGACACGCAGACGCACTGTTTCCCCACGCTTGAATAGCGCGCTCCAGTTTTCTTCTGGTGAATGACCATTGAGAAGATATGTATAGGTACTGCCGGTGACATCGGCAATATCCCGTGAGCTCATGCGCATCTCTGCCCACATGCTGCGCGACTCGATCGTGTCCACCCAACCACCCCGTCGTACATCCGCAAAGAAATCAGCGACGGTGCGCTCCTGGTAGTTATAGTAGCCTTCCATGGTCTTGAGATTGCGAAATACGGACTTGGGGTCTTCGAATGTCCAGTCAGTCAGCAGCAGGACATGCTCACGATCATAGGTGAAGGCTTCGGGTGTTGCGGAGTCGATGATCAATGGACCTGCGTGGCCTTCCTGCTCCTGGAGGCCTGAATGACTGTGATACCAGTAGGTACCGCTCTGAGTGACAGGAAACCGGTAGGTAAAGGTTTCGCCCGGTGCTATCCCTGCGAAGCTGATACCCGGCACGCCGTCCATTTCCGGAGGAAGTATGATGCCATGCCAGTGAATGGAGGTTGGCTCATCGAGCAGGTTTGTCACCTTGATGACAGCATCCTGCCCCTCCTTCAAGCGCACCATGGGCCCGGGACTACTGCCATTGATGCTGATAGGACGAGCGAATTGCCCGGCAATGTCGATGTCTTCACGTCGAATGACAAGAGAGATCTCGGGCCCATGCTCAACCCCTTGGGAGTAACCTGATGTGCGCCCCCAGGGGTTGGCCCAGGCGGGTGCCACGCCTGACACCATTGCGCCCAGCCCCAGGGCAGAACCTCCCTTGAGCAACTGACGACGTGATACAGAAAATTCAGACGGTTTTGGTGCCATGGCCGTTGCTGCTCCCGAGTCATGAATGAAGAGTCATGACATGGATGAAGCCACGGCAAGCTGAAACGAACCTGAATGGAGTGCCTATTTGCGTGTGGGCAGATGCACCTCGGCTCTCAATCCCCCTGCGCCGGCTGTTGAGTAGCTCACGCAACCAGCGTAATGCTTGACGAGATGGGCAAGAATGGAGAGCCCCAACCCATAACCCGGGTGAGTTTCGTCCTGACGCCACCCACGCTCGCCAAGATGGGCCAACTGTGCCTGCGGCACCCCCGGACCATCATCCTCGACGCAGAGCACGATCTGGTCACTCTCTATCGTCAATCGGCATTGCACCTGATTGACAGACCACTTGCCCGCATTATCCAGCAATATGCCGAGCATTTCGGTGAAATCCTGTGTCTCGACATTCACCCAGCTATCCGCATGCTCATTAGATACGCCCAGACACTCCAGCAAGAAGGTACGCTGCGGATAGATCCCCTGGAACATCTCGATCAAGCGCTGGGCCTCTTCAACCGGGCGTGTTGTCTGACCGGCGCGCGGGCCAGCAATGCGGGCTCGCCTGAGTTCTGTCTCCAGCTGGGAATGAATCGTCTCTACACGTTGCAGCATCTTGCCACGACGTACCTCATTGATCGGTCGCTTGCCACGCAGCACCTGTGTCAGTGCCGCCAGAGGTGTCTTGAGCGCATGGGACAGATTCGCCACAGACTCTCGTGAGCGAGTCAACCTAAGATCAAACTCATCCAGCAAGGTGTTGAGCTGTGATACCAGCGCATCAAGCTCGGAAGGGGCCTCAAGCTCAATCCGCTTTCGATACCCGGACTGAAGTTCACTCAATTGATGGCGCAGGACACTCAACGGCTTGAGCCCCCGCCTTACCGCCAGCAGATTGAGTGATATCAGAATCCCCCACAACAGGATGGCGCTGGCGGCGATCCACCAATGAACTCGGGTCAAGCCCTGCTCCACTGGCGAGAAATTCTCGGCAATCAACAATTGCACCGCGTCCCCGCGGATATCGAAGACGTGCCGATAGACCAACAGTGGCTGTTGCTGAAACTGATGCATGAATAACGCATCCCCCTTGCCCTCAAGCAAAGGGAGCATCTGCGTCGGCAAGGCAGGCAACGAGGTACTGACCTTCTCCCCGACTCGCAACACATAGAAATGATGAAAGCTCAGAGATTCCTCACGGGCCGCTGCCATGAGCTGGGCAACAGGCCGCTCATCCTTCTTGAGCAAGGTGACGATATGCGATGCCTCATCCTTGAGACGCTCCCCAAGAAAGTCCTTCGCCAGCTCGTGGAGAAAGAAGCCATGCAGATACCAGGCAAACAACACCACCGCGAGGGATGCACCTCCCAGGCGGGTCAGCAGGCGAAAACGAAGGCTACGACGATCGATGTGAAACAAGCAGATACCCCTGTCCGCGGCGGGTCTGTATCAAGTCCTTGCCCAGGCGGCGGCGAAGGCGAGCGATATAGACTTCTACCAGATTGGGCGCCGCGGCGTCCTGCTCCAGGGCATATAGCTGATCCAGCAACTGTGTCTTGGAGTGCACTCTGTCTGGATGATGCATGAGGTACCGTAACAGGCGAAATTCGGTGGCCGTCAAGCTCGCCCACTGCTCTCCATCACAGCACACACGCTGCGCCTCTTCATCCAGCTGAATTCCGCTCACCTGAAGATACCCATGACTTGCCCCTTGACGACGCCGAAGCAGCGCATGAAGACGTGCCAGCAACTCTGCTTCATGAAATGGCTTGGTCAGGTAATCATCTGCCCCGCTGCGCAAACCGACGACCTTGTCTTCCCACGTGTCACGGGCCGTGAGAATCAGTATCGGAATATCCACCTGACCTTGACGCCAGCGCTTGAGCAAATCCAACCCGGAGCCGTCCGGTAGTCCCAGATCCAGAATGGCCAGCGCGTACTGCTCGGTTGCCATGAAGGCTTGCGCATCATTCAAATTGGAGGAGACATCCAGTCGATAACCATTGTCCTCAAGCAGCTCGGCCAGGCTTTCCGCCAGCAGGTCATCATCTTCAAGCAACAACAGCTTCATGCCAGCTTTCTCCTGATCCACAAAACACCCACTGAACACTGCGGCATATGGCTAAACCAACATGCCATGGTAAGCCTCACCATCCTATAGGGGAAAGCTGATCACTGGCTGAAAAGACAGCAACATGCAATCTCTCCACCACGCGAAGCCGCTCGAATCTCCCATGTGCTATTCAGCCACGTACGCTTGGCTGGATAGCGCCTCTTGGTCACGGTAGCCTTGCACGCCTGTCAGGCAGGTCATACGTCATGTCGGCTGCCTGACCCCCTATCCATCTTTATTGGCTATCTCCACAGGATGCCCGCAATGCTCGCCAGTCCCGCCGATTTTCCCTACCTCGCAAGCCTGCTTGAGGGCCTCGCGCAGTATTTCCCACTCTCGTTGCCTATCGTCTGCGCGTTGTTGTTGCTTGCCCTGCTGACGTCAGCCATGTCCGCTGCCGTCGGGGTTGGCGGCGGCACCCTGCTGATCATGTTCATGGCGCAGTTGATGCCTGCCGCTGCCCTGATTCCGGTGCATGGCATGGTGCAGCTGGGCTCCAACGGCGGGCGCATGGCGATGACGTGGCGCCATATCGACATGCGCCGTCTGCTGGCCTTTCTGCCCGGTGTGGCGCTGGGTGCGCTGGTCGCGGCCTGGGTATTGATCCGCTTGCCTGAAGGGGTGCTGGAGCTTTCCATCGCGCTGTTCGTGCTGTTCACCTGCTGGGGGCCGGCACTACCCAAGCGAGCTTTGAGCCGCACGGGCACCTTGATCGCCGGTGCCATCACCACCTTTCTTTCAAGTCTGATCGGTGCCAGCGGCCCACTGGTCGCAAGCTTCATCAAGCAAGGCGGCGGCGCGCGTCACACCAAGGTGGCGACCTTCGCGGCCTGCATGGTCGCGCAACACCTCACCAAGGCGTTCATCTTCGGTATGGCCGGCTTCGTCTTCCAGGAGTGGTTGCCCCTGATCGTGCTGATGATCGGCGCGGGCCTGATCGGCACCCGGCTCGGACTGCGCTTTCTGGATCGCGTCTCCAACCGGCATTTCGACGGCCTGTTCAAATGGGCGCTGTCGTTGCTGGCGCTAAGGCTTGCCTGGCTGGGGAGTGTCTCTCTGATCAGTCATTGATCCGCCGCCAGCCACGCTCTGATCCGCTTCTCGCGCATGGGACATCTGGCGGTTGCGCTGTTGATCATGACCGGTGCGCTGATGATCACAGCTTGCCCCCCTGTCCTCTCGACAGGGATGCCCCGGGTATCACACTCAGCTGGCCTTGTTGCCTGCTCCGCCCATCACGACGCGTCAGCATTACCCACCATCAAAAGCGCCCCGCTCAGGCATCAGGCTGAGCGGGGCGCTGCTTGTCATGCGTCAACTACAGATCAGAGAGATCAGAACGGGTACTGACGAGGTTCGACCTGCACGCTGACCCACTGATCGGTGGTGAACTCCTCGAGCACCCAGTCGCCATTGAAGCGCCCCAGGCCGGAGTTCTTCTCGCCACCGAAGGGTGCGCGCGGATCATCGTTCACCGGCATGTCATTGACGTGCACCATGCCAGACTCGACCTGACGCGCGAAACGCTCGCCACGCGCGATATCTGCGGTGAAGACGGATGCCGAGAGGCCATATTCGGTGCCATTGGCAAGTTCCAGCGCGTGCGCTTCATCACGGGCCTTCTGGATGCCGACCAAGGGCCCGAATATCTCGTTGCGGGCCAGACTCATGTCATTGGTGACATCGATGAACACATGCGGCGGCACCAGCTGGCCTTGTGTCTCACCCTCCAGCATCACCTTGGCACCCTCGGCCTTGGCTGTCTCGATCATCTCGAGCAACCCGTCACGCTGTTTGGCATTGATGATAGGGCCTATGACGGTGTCATCACCTGCGGGATTGCCCATCTTGAGCGCACGGGCGCGACCTACGAAGCGTGCCACGAAGTCATCATGGACCGACTCATCGACGATGATGCGATTGATGGCCATGCAGATCTGCCCCTGATGGAGGAACTTGCCCATCAAGGCTGCACTCACGGCTTGATCGATATCCGCATCATCGAGCACCACGAAGGGGCTGTTACCACCCAGTTCCAGGGCAACATGCTTGAGGTGATCACCACCGACGGCGCGCTTGCCGATGCCCTTGCCTACCTGGGTGGAACCGGTGAAGGAGATCAGCCTCGGCACTTCGTGATCCACGAAGGCATCGCCGATCTCGCTGCCGGAACCGACCACCACGCTCAAGACGCCGGCAGGCAGGCCCGCCTCCTCGAACAATCTGGCCAGCAGCAGGCCACCCGTCAGCGGCGTGTCACTCGCCGGCTTGATGACGACGCTGTTGCCAAGCGCCAGTGCCGGTGCCAGGGAACGCTGGGTCAGATGCAGCGGGAAATTCCACGGGCTGATGATACCGATAACACCCAGCGGCTTGCGAAAGACACGGCTCTCCTTGCCCGGCACCTGAGCCTCCATCGCCATCCCGGCCACGCGGTTGGCCATCGCGGCAGATTCCAGCGTGATCGCGCGAGCCGCGGCCAGCTCCGCCTGCGCCTTGATGCGGGTACTGCCGGACTCACGAATCAACCAGCCGAGCAGCTCCTCGCGTCGCTCATCCATCAGCTCCACCACCTTGTGCATCACGCCCGCGCGCTCGCTTGCCGGCGTCTGGGCCCAGTCAGGCTGAACATCGCGCGCCTTGCGATAGCTGGCGTCGAGATCCTCGGCGTTGGCCATGGAAATAGAGAGCAGAGAGCTCTGATCGAAGGGGTCCACCACCTCGAGCGTCTTGCCGGCTCGTCCGGCACGCCATTCACCGGCGAGAGGTAGCTGCTCCAGGTTCTGGTAATCGCGAGGCATGAGTCTCTCCGTGCTATGGGGTTACAGGAGACATGGCGATAGTGTGGCAAAACCCAACCACCGCAACTCAGCTATGCCAGAATGGCACCGCCAACTGAGAGCATCCCCCTACCGAAACCGAATGAGAGTCAAAGGATGAGCCCTGAAGACCTGCAGAAACTGACGACCCGCCAGATGCCCTATGGCAAGTATGCCGGACGCCTGATTGCCGACCTGCCCGGGGATTATCTGGGCTGGTTTGCGCGCAAGGGGTTTCCGCAGGGCGAGATCGGTCGCCTGCTCGCGCTGATGCACGAGATTGATCACAACGGGTTGAATGCGTTGCTGGAGCCGCTGCGGCGGCGCTGAGGGACTGAGGCGCTGAGGGAGTGAAATACAGAAGAGCTGCGCAAGCCGCAGCGTCGCGGACAAGTCAGCGAGTGGGAATCACGACAGGCGGCCGCTGGCCTCCAGTTGATCGAACATGTCGTGCAGCGTCGCCTCGAGGGGCCGGTAGATCAGACCCAGCTGCTCGCGGCTGCGGGTATTGTCGAAGACGAAGGGATGGCCCACGTTGCGCGCGACGACCTTGCGGGTCACTGCCTTGTTGGCCAGCGGACCCGCCAGCCACACCAGCCATTTGGGCAACTGGCGAGTGGGAATCGCGTACTGCGGGCCGGCGTGACGACGCAACAGGCGTCCCAGTTCGATGAAGCTTGAGGAGTGCCCGGAGACCAGATGACGCCCATTGGCCGTGGGCAGAAATCCTGCCGCCAGATGCGCCTCGGCCACATCCCGCACATCCACCACGCCCATGCCGTAATCCGGCGCGCCTATCCTGAGCGTGCCATCGCATAGCTGGGTCATCAGGCTGAAGGATTCGCCGCGCGTGTCATCGCTGATCGCGGGGCCGAGCACCAGCGAGGGGTTGATCACCACCAGCCGCCAGCGCGACTGCTGCTCGGCGATCTGCCAGGCGGCCTGTTCCGCCAGCGTCTTGGAATGGGAATAGGCCTGATGCTCAAGCGATGCCGTGGTGTTCCAGACACTCTCGTCGAAACAGCCGCGCGGCGTATCCAGCGCATCGGCATTGTCGCTGTAGATGGCGGCACAGCTGCTGGTCAGCACCACCCGTTCGACACTGGCGTGACGATTGGCCTCTTCCAGCACATTGCGCGTGCCCTCCACTGCCGGACGCACCAGATCGCGCTCAGGGTCCAGGACACTGACCACGAAGGGCGAGGCGGTATGAAAGACCACCCCACAGCCTGCCATCGCCTGAGCGTAGGAACCCGGTTTGAGCAGATCGCTGGCGAAGACACGTAGCTCCCCCGGCAAGCGCTCGCACAGTGCCATGAGCGCCGCCAGACGTTCGCTATTGCCGGGATCGCGCACGGCGGCATGCACCGTCAGGCCTTCTTCCAGCAAGCGACGAATCAGCTGCCCCGCCACATAGCCGGTCGCGCCGGTCACCAGTACCGGGCGCGATCGCTCCAGCCCTGCCAACAAGGCTTGCGTAGACGCATTGAGCGGCATGGACGGACTCCCGGAATGCAGTAAATGGCGATCTGACGGCACAGTGTGCGCGGCAATGGCGTCAGGCAGACAGCTTGACGAACCAGGTCCACAGGCCGCCCAGAATCAGCGACTCGGCGGCGAAGCGGAACAGATGGCGCATCTCGATGCCATCCAGCATCAGCCCCATCAGACGGGCCGTCATGATGCCGGCGATACCTGCCACCGCGAGCGTCACCAGCACCGGCAACACACCCAGGCCGATCGGCGGATACATCAACAGATACCCCACCGCGATGACCCAGCCCCAACGAATGCGCCGCGAGATCGCCGCGCCGGTCTCCTTCGGCACTGTCTGCGGCGTGTCGTTCGGGCCCTTGAAGCGGTTGACCAGCTCCGGCACTGCCGCCAGCAGTACCCCTGCGGTCAGCACGAAGCCGCCCAAAATCTGCAATACCATCATCATCGTGCCATCTTCCCTTGTCCGGTAATCAATGGCGCACATGCTACCAATACTGCCGGGCAAATGCCTGACCGGGATGCATCCCCCGGCATCGTCTCGTGCATCTTCCCATCTGCGGCACGCTGATCTATCATCACGCCATCGTCATTTCGACAAGTCTCGACATATGGACAGATCAAATGAATGACTCCGACAGCCTGCCCGACCCGCAGGCCACACTGGACACCTTCGCGGCGCTGTCCCAGGCCACGCGTCTGGACACGTTTCGCCTGCTGGTCCGCCATGAGCCACAAGGCCTGCCCGCCGGCGAGATCGCACGGCGTCTCGAGGTGCCGCACAACACGCTCTCGACCCATCTGGGCGTATTGAGCCGCGCGGGGCTGATCCACTCCCAGCGCGAAGGCCGCTCACTGATCTACCGCGCCAATCTCGAGCACATGCTCGCCACCGTGCAGTTTCTGGTACGTGACTGCTGCGCGGGCTCCTCGGTGGTCTGCGACCCACTGCTGGCCTCGCTCACCGTGCCCGACTGCAGCGCCTCTTCCACCCCCTGTGCTTCTCAGGAGCCTCGCAACGATGACTGATTCCGCCCGTTCTTCCGGCAAGATCACGATGTATCACAACCCGGCCTGCGGTACGTCACGCAATGTGCTGGCCATGCTCAAGGCCTCCGGCGAGACACCGGAGGTGATCGAGTATCTGGTCACGCCGCCGACGCGCGAGACGCTGGAATCCCTGATTGCCGCCATGGGAGGTGGCCCGCGCCCGCTGCTGCGCCGCAAGGGCACGCCCTATGACGAGCTCAATCTGGATGACCCGGCCTTGAGCGATGCGGCATTGATCGACTCCATGATGGCCCACCCGATCCTGATCAATCGCCCCATCGTGGTCACGCCGCAGGCCACGCGTCTGTGCCGCCCGTCGGAGGCGGTACTGGAGCTGCTGGACAACCCGGTCGCGCAATACACCAAGGAAGACGGCGACGTCGTCCACGCCCCCAGGACCTGAATCATGAACGCACACACTCCCGACACGTCGCACCTGCCCACAGGCGACACCATGACCAATGAACTCATGACCGACGAGATGAAAGCGGCACTCGCCGACCTGCCCAATATCGATGCCGAGCACTGGCGACCGCTGGAGATCGATCGCTTGGTCGGGCCGGATGCCCCGCGTCACGCGCCGCGCATTCTGGTGTTGTACGGCTCCCTGCGTGAGCGTTCCTTCTCACGCTTCGCCGCCGAGGAAGCGGTGCGCCTGCTGCGTGCCTTCGGTGCCGAGGTGCGCCTTTACTCGCCAGCCGGCCTGCCATTGCCGGATGACTGCGAGGCCGATCATCCCAAGGTGCAGGAGCTGCGCGAGCTGGCCCAGTGGTCCGAGGGCATGCTGTGGGCAAGCCCGGAGCGCCACGGCGCGATGACCTCGATCATGAAGGCGCAGATCGACTGGATTCCCCTGTCACTGGGCGGCGTGCGCCCCACCCAGGGCAAAACGCTGGCCATCCTGCAGGTCAGTGGTGGTAGCCAGAGCTTCAACAGCGTCAACCAGCTGCGCATTCTGGGCCGCTGGATGCGCATGCTGACCATCCCCAACCAGTCATCCGTGCCCAAGGCCTTCAATGAATTCGACGAGCATGGCCGCATGCGCCTGTCGCCGCTGTATCTGCGCATCGTCGATGTCTGTGAAGAGCTGATGAAGTTCACCTGGATGAACCGCGACCGCAGCGCCTATCTGACCGAGCGCTACTCGGAGCGTGTCGAGAGCGCCGAAGAGGTCTCCCGTCGCGTCAACCAGAGCACGATCTGACGCAATCCGCGGTCGCGCACGCGGCTTCTCAATTACTCTTCACCCTCGACAAGGAGACGTCATGCTTGCCTTGGCAATCTTCGCCATCACGCTGGCACTGGTGATCTGGCAGCCACGCGGGCTGGGCATCGGCACCAGCGCCCTCGGCGGCGCCGTGGTCGCGCTGGCCTGCGGCGTGGTCAATCTGCCGGATGTGCTGGTGGTCTGGGATATCGTCTGGGACGCCACCTTCACCTTCGTGGCGCTGATCATCATCTCGCTGATCCTCGATGAGGCGGGCTTCTTCAGCTGGGCCGCGCTGCATGTCGCGCGCTGGGGCGGCGGCAACGGACGCAAGCTGTTTCCGCTCATCGTGCTGCTGGGCGCGGTGATCGCGGCCTTCTTCGCCAATGATGGCGCCGCCCTGCTGCTGACGCCGATCGTGATCGCGATTCTGGTGCGCCTGGAATTCTCGGCGGCGGCCTCGCTGGCCTTCATCATCGCCACCGGCTTCGTGGCCGACTCCACCAGCCTGCCGCTGGTGATCTCGAATCTGGTCAACATCGTCAGCGCCAACTACTTCGACATCTCCTTCACGCATTACGCCGCCGTGATGGTGCCGGTCGATCTGATCGCGCTGGCCGCCACGCTGATCGTGCTGTGGCTGATGTTCCGCAAGGAGCTGCCCTCGCACTACGCGCTGGAGAAGCTCGAGGCACCATCGAGCGCCATCAAGGACCGCCAGGTATTCCGCGCAGCCTTCCCGCTGCTGGGGGTGCTGCTGGTGTCCTACTTCGTGACCGCGCCGCTGGGCATTCCGCTCGCCGTCGTCACCGGCAGCGCCGCGCTGATTCTGCTGGCCATCGCCGGGCGCTGGCTGGGCAGCGGTGATGCCGTGATCGAACTCGGCCCGGTGCTGCGCGGCGCGCCGTGGCAGATCGTGCTGTTCTCGGTGGGCATGTATCTGGTGGTCTACGGGCTGGGCAATGCCGGCCTGACCGATCACGCCAGCGACATCCTCGCCTGGCTTGCCAGTCAGGGCGAGCTGGTCGCCACCCTCGGCACCGGCGTGCTGGCCGCCGTCACCGCCTCGGTGATGAACAACATGCCTGCCACGCTGATCGGCGCGCTGGCCATCGACCACCTCACCACGCAGCAGGTCAGTGACGCGACGCGTGAGCTGATGGTCTACGCCAACGTGATCGGCAATGATCTGGGGCCCAAGTTCACCCCGATCGGCAGTCTCGCCACACTGCTGTGGCTGCATGTGCTCGATCAGAAAGGCCATCACATCAGCTGGGGGCAGTACATGAAGGTCGGCCTGGTGCTGACGCCGCCGGTGCTGATCGCCACCCTGCTCGGCCTGTGGGCCTGGCTGGGCGTGCTCAACGGCTGAGAGGCCGCCATCTCCTGGCCAAGGGCCATGGCTCAGGCCGTCATGACATGACCACTTGCACAAGAAAGCCCCGCCGAATCCCGGCGGGACTTTTGCGTTGCGTGCGTCATTGCCCGAGATAGAGATGTCCGCCGTCAGGGCTGGCGGCGGCTGACGATGACTCCGCTGTCGGCCGCTTCACCCTCGGCGGCGATCTGCGCGCGCATCCAGTTGCAGAATTGCTGCACGTGCCTGGCGGGCTGCGGGTGATGGAATAGCCAGTAGGCACGCTGGCGGTTCGCAGCCATCTCGAACAGGCATTCCAGGGTGCCATCCTCAAGCTCCTTGCGGATCAGGCGTGGCGGACACAGCGCGACCCCTTGCCCCGCGACCACCGCAGCACTCAGCAGACTGAAATCCTGATAGAGATCGCCCTTGTCGAGCTGGGAGGGATACAGCCCGCAGTTGTTGAACCAGTCATGCCAGGGCTGGCGCGACTGATCGTGGATCAGCTCCAGCTTCAACAGGTCTGCCGGCTGGGTCGGGCGGCGGTGATGCTCCAGATACAGCGGACTGGCCACCGGCTGGGTGGCCCCCGAGAACAAGCGGAACGCCTGTGATGCCTTGTCCGGGAGTTCGTCCTGCCAGGTGATCATCACATCGAGCTCCGGCAGCAGCCCACGCGCACTGATGCCGGCATATTGCAGGCTGACCGCGATATCGGGGCATTGCTCGCGAAAGCTGTTGAGCCGCGGGATCAGCCAGCGCACCGCCACCGAGGGAAGACAGCTGACGCGCAGCTGGCGACGCTGATGCACCCCTTGTGGGTCGACCTCGAATTCGGCCACCGACTGCTCGATTCTGGCAAAGCCGGCCTGCAGGCCATCGGCCAGTCGGCGCCCGGCGTGTGACAGCACCACGCCGCGTCCGGCCCGCTCCAGCAGACTGACTTCCAGCGTGGCCTCCAGGCGGCGGATCTGGTGACTCACCGCCGACTGGGTGATGTTGAGCTCATCCGCAGCCGCGGTGATGCTCCCCAGGCGTGACACGACCTCGAAGGCATTGAGCGATGACAGACTGGGTCGCATGGGATGTCCTTGATGACTGGCCTGGCCGGGGGCCAGAAACCGGGTGCCAGAAACTGGGTGCCGAGTTCCTGTGCCAAGCGCTGGGCTGAGTGCTTGCGAGCAGCGCCCTGATGGAAGAAAGGCGTCAACCAGCATGTGACGGCAACCCATGATATGAAGTCATAGGTTAAACGAAAAATGGTCAGTTTTCTGCAATCCACCTCATGGCTAAGGTGAAGGTGTCAGTGATATTGCCAGCTCCCCGCTGCTTGTTCCGCGCAAGCCTGCTGCAACACGACACCACTGGTGAACAATAACAAGACGCCTCGGCGTCACCATGAGGTCTCCTAGGATGAACTTACCTGTCCTGCTGTCGTTCGGGCTCTATCTGCTGCTGATGCTGGGCATCGGCATCTACTTCTATCGCATCACCCACAATCTGTCGGATTACATACTCGGGGGACGCGGCTTGCCGCCAAGCGTCGCGGCCTTGAGTGCCGGCGCTTCCGATCTCAGCGGCTGGGCCCTGATGGGCCTGCCCGGCGCCATCTTCAGTGGTGGCCTCTCGCAAGCCTGGATCGCGGTCTGGACCCTGGTCGGCGTCTACCTGAACTGGACCCTGGTCGCCGAGCGACTGCGCGTGTTCACCGAAGCGGCCGGCAATGCGCTGACGGTGCCGGATTATCTGGAAGCGCGTTTCGAAGACCGCTCACGCGTGCTGCGTACCCTGTCTTCCGTGGTCATGCTGGTGTTCTTCACCTTCTATGTCTCGGCGGGTCTGGTCGGTGGTGCCGTGCTGTTCGAAGGTCTCTTCGACATCGATTACCGCGTCGCACTGTGGTTGGGCGCGCTGGTCATCGTCGGCTATACCTTCCTCGGTGGCTTCCTCGCCGCCTCATGGACCGACCTCATCCAAGGCCTGATGATGGCCGCCTCGCTGTGTGCCGTGGCTGCCATGACGGCAGTGGCGCTGTTCGGCGATGGCGCAGCCGCCCCGGCAGCGGCGCAGGATGTCGCCCCCATCGGTGGCCTGATGGAAGGCGTGACCTTCCTGGGCATGCTGTCGCTGGCCGGCTGGGCGATCGGCTACTGTGGCCAGCCACACGTCGTGGTGCGTTTCATGGCCGTGCGCAAGCGTGAAGATATCAAGGTGTCGCGGCGTATCGCCCTGCTGTGGTCCGCCATCACCATGGCGGCTGCGGTATCAGTGGGCGTGCTGGGTTACTACTGGTTCGGCGGTGAGCTGGGTGGCGGTCTCACGGACAGCGAGCGTGTCTTCATCTCCCTGAGCCAGATCATGCTCAACCCCTGGGTGGCAGGCTTCATTCTGGCCGGCGTCCTGGCCGCGATCATGAGCACCGTCGATTCCCAGCTGCTGGTCTGCTCCAGCGCCATCGCCGAAGACATCTACCGTGGCCTGATTCGCCCCAAGGCAACGCAGAAGGAGCTGGTCTGGCTGAGCCGTGCCAGCGTGATCGGCATCGCACTGCTCGCCACCGTGATGGGCAGCGAGCGTGACAGCAGCATCCTCGGCCTGGTGTCCTACGCCTGGGGTGGCTTCGGCGCCGCCTTCGGTCCCGTCATCCTGCTGTCACTGTTCTGGCGTGGCATGACCCGCAATGGCGCCATCGCCGGCCTGCTGGTCGGTGCCCTCACCGTCGCGATCTGGAAGCCGCTGAGCGGCGGCCCGCTGGAGATATTCGACATGTTCGAGGTCGTACCCGGCTTCCTGTTCGCCCTGATCGCCGTCGTCATCGTCAGCCGCATGAACGCAGAACCTGCCGCCAGCGCCTGCTTCGACCGTCTGATGAAGCACTGGCGCCGCGAACAGGCATGACCCCGCGCAGGGGGATCAAGAATTTCTCCCTGCGCCCTGCAGATACCGCCACTGCCGGTCATCACACTTGCCGGCAGTGCACGAAAGCCCCCAGCCGGGCAGCGAATTCTAGGCAGTCCGGCCTGGTCATCAGATCCAATTTCGATTTACGAGGAGTCCTGTCATGAGTGATGTACCTGCCGCCTATCAAGCCAGCAAGGGTTCGATTCTGGACGTCGATCGCGACTTCTACGACAGCCTCACCGAAGGCAAGGCCGAGCGCACCCTGGTCGCGACCCATACCGTGCCGCTGCGCGATGGCCTGGCGTGGGAAGTGCCGGCGGGCCACGTGCTGCGCATCAAGATCACCGAAGGTTCACAGGTCGGCGATTTCAACATGTGGAACCTGCACAACCCGCGTGAGCGCATGTGGGCGTCTCGCACCCGCCAGCTGCAGCGCGCGCATGTCAGCACCTATGATCGCCTGTGGTCCACACTGCCCTACCTGCGCCCGATGGCGACCATCATCGATGACACCCTCGCCGACTATGGCGTCGATGCAGAAGGCGGTCGCGTGCATGACCTGCTGGGCACGCGCTGCGACCCCTACGTCAATCGCCTGCTGACCGGCGAGGACTTCGATCACCACTGTCACTCCAACCTGGTGCGTGCAGTGGAGCCCTGGGGCCTGACCGAATTCGATATCCACGATGTGCTCAACATCTTCCAGTGCACCGGCCTCAACAATGAAGACAAGTACTTCATGAAGGCCTGCCCGGCACGCAAGGGTGATTACCTAGAGTTCTTCGCCGAGACGGACCTGCTGTGCGCGATGTCCTGCTGCCCGGGTGGCGATCTGTCAGTGGACCTGTGGGGCCCTGATGCGCGTGACCCGCTCGAGACCTGCAACCCGCTCGGTGTCGAGATCTACCGACTGGAAGGCGATGTTCTCGCAGGCTGGGAGTCGCCCAAGGTCGCGGCTTACGCTGGCAACCACGGCCGCCAGCACCCCACCACCGACTGGGCCGCCATCAAGCGTGAGCGCTGCTGCTGATGCGACTTCTGGTACGCTGACCGCCTTTATCGAATACTGATGTAACAAAGCCCCCTGCCGAGACTCTCGGCAGGGGGCTTTGTCATTTCGTGAATGGACATCGCCGCCTTATCCCCGGCTTGTCTGCTCATACAAACGGCGATGTTCGGCGTGCAGCGATGTCCAGAGCGGCGCCATGCGGGCAATCAGGCGAGGATCAAACTGCTTGCCGGATTCCTCGCTGAACAATCCGACCAGACGCTTCAACGACCAACCCGGCTTGTAGGCGCGCGGCGAGGCCAGGGCATCGAAGACATCCATCATCGCGGCTACCTGACAATGCAGTGGCAAGGCACCCCCGGTGGACCCGGCAGGATAGCCTTGGCCATTCCAACCCTCGTGGTGGGTGATCGCCACCAGGCTGGCCAGCGCTCTCAGGGGGCCGCGCAGCGTAAACAACAGGCGCCCGCCGTGACTGGCATGATCGCGCATCGTGACGCGTTCCTCATCACTGAGCGCACGCGGGGCATTCAGAAGCTCCGTCGAGATCCCGACCTTGCCGATATCATGCAGCAAGGCCGCGCTATGCAGATCATGCAGTGGCACCTTGCGCTGACCGGACGGCAACAGCCTTGCGTAGAGAAATACCGTCAGCCCCGCCACCCGCCAGGAATGCGCCAGGGTATCGCCATGATGACGATGAAGGAGGCGCGCCAAGGCCAGGACCCCGGGTTCGAGCGTCTTCGCCCCGGGCGGCGGCTTGAAGAGGTAATCCGGCAAGGGGGCATCACCGGCGGGCGCGAATCGCGTCGCGCACAGGGCATGTTTCATGGGGGCTCCCTGTTCAATCTGCCTATCAAGGGTCGTGAGTCATCAGGGGGCGCATGATCGATGCACCAGATAGGGTCGCATCAGCCCAAAATGACGAATGCCTATTTGTCGTTCGTTTTTTAGATTTGTGTTTCACATCCGTCTCGCAAGCTCGGGCCTTCATATCCGCTTCGAAGACCAGCTCTTCCAAGACCCTGCACTTGCTAAAAAGGGCTTGCTAAAAAGGACTTGATAGACAGCACGTGATAAAAAGTACCTGGTGAATATTAGGCGATAATAATGACGTGTCTCAATGTTTCCTTCATCAAATCTTTACCTTATTCGTATTGCAGCAATGACGCATACCGCGCTCAGAGACGCGCGCATATCATCTCGCGAACCATTCCAGCAGATGCTCGATCAAGCGCACCGTGCGCAGCGGACGATGGCGCTCACGATGATAGATCAATGACAACGGCACATCCGCCGGCTGCCAGTCACTCAGCAACTCCTGCAGCTCTCCTCTCGCGATGGCTGATTCACAGTAGAGCCTGGGCACGCGAATGATGCCATTGCCGGCGATGGCACCACTGACCAGCACATGCCCGTTGCGGCACTCAAGCTGGCCACCCACGTCCACCTGCAACTCGCGAGACTCTGCCCCGCGCGTGGTGAAGGACCAGCGCGAGACCGAGCCAACCAGGCAGCGGTGATCCACCAGCTCGCCGGGCGTGTTCGGCGCGCCATGGCGAGCGAGATAGTCGGGGCTGGCCACCACCACGTAGGGCAATGTCATCAGCGGACGCGCGATGAAATCGGCATCCTCGAGGGCGCCCATGCGCAGGGCGATATCGAAATCGTCACGAATCAGGTTCACGCGATGACTGCTGAAATCCAGCTCCACCTGCACTTGCGGCCATGTCTGCATGAAGGCATGCACGGCGGGTGCCAGCAGCCGCTCGCCGATCGGCCCGCCGACGCTGTTGATGCGCAGCCTCCCGCGCATGGCATTGCGCTCCTCACGTACCAGCGTCACGATCTGGGTGATGTCACCCAACGCACTGCGACACTGGGCATGCAGCAGATGACCGCTCTCGGTGAGTCGCAACGAGCGTGTCGAACGCTGCATCAGCGACACGCCCAGTGCCTGTTCAAGCGCAGTCACCTGTTTGGAGACCTGCGACCGCGACACGCCCAACTGATCGGCGGCGCGGGTGAAGCTGCCATGATCCGCCGTCATGACGAAGGCACGAATATCGGCCAGAGGAAGCGACTCGAGCATGGGGCTCTCCAGAGGTGTGATGTCGAGAGGGAACACAGAGGCAGGCACGCCAAGACACTCAATCGAAGATACTCGACCGAAGACACGTAATTGAAGACACGGGATCGAAGACAGTCAGTCACGGAGCATCATGCCAGCAGTCTACCAGCCGCATCGACGTCTTCTGTCACAAGGTCTTCAAGACGACAAATGGCGCGTGAAGATCCTTGGCGTTAGATAACGCATACAAAAAGGGGCGCTGATGAGCGCCCCTTTTTATTTCTAGATCACCAGCCCATTACCAGATCACCAGACCATTACCAGATCACCAGTCTATGACCAGGTCACCAGATCACCCGACTTCCGAAACTGGCTTATATCGTCTGTCTTGCCTGTCTGGATGCCGTGACTGTCTATATGTCGTGACTGTCTATATGTCGTGACTATCCTGGCATCTAGCCGTCCCTGGCGAGTCAGCTTGCCAGAGGGAGCCGCATTACCAGCCGACGCTGGCTGACAGGGTGATTTCCATCGGGTCACCCACCAGCACGCGGGTATCGCCGCCGCTGCCGTAGTAGTAACCCGTATCGAACAGGTTCTTCGCATTCAGCTTGAATTCGGTGTCCGGGCCGAAGAAGTCATGACGCCAGCCGACGAAGGCATCTGCCACGGTGTAGGCATCCATCGAGAAGCTGTTGTCGTCATCGCCTTCACGCTCACCGACATAGCGCACGCCACCGCCGACACGCCACTCGCCGTAGGACGGATCGATCGCCAGATCATGTGCCAGATAGAGGCTGGCCGCGTTGAGCGCCGCATTCGGCAGACGATTGCCCTCGGTGCCTTCGGTATCCTCCAGCACTTCGGTATCGGTGTAGGCGTAGCTGAACAGCAAGGAAGTGCGATCCGTCAGGGCCCCTTCGAGGCTGAATTCCAGGCCTTGCGAGCCGGCTTCACCGATGGTGCGAGTCACACCATTGTCAGTGACTGCGACGTTTTCCTTGCGGATCTGGTAAAGCGCCACGGAGGTCGCCAGACGCGGATTCCACTGACGCTTGTAACCGATCTCGTAGCCCTTGCCGAGCTCGGGGTCGAGGCTCTCGCCGCTGTCACTGTCGCTGCCATTCGGCACGAAGGATTCGCTGTAGCTGATGTAGGCGGAGCTGGCATCGTCGATGCGATAGAGCAGGTTCGCGGAGGGCAGGAACAGGTCGTCGCTGTAATCGGGGTCAGACACGAAGTCCTCGCCCTGCCCGCTCTGCTGATCGAACCAAGTGTAGCGCCCGCCAAGGCCCAGAATCCACTTGTCGGTCAGATACCAGCGGTCGCTGACATAGACCCCGATGGCCTGGGTCTCGTCGAGACGATTGCTGCGCGAGGTATTGATGTCGTCGGAGGTCACCTGGGCCAGCTGGCCGTGGTTCACGTTGGTGACGGTGGAAACCGTGACGGAATCGCCGAAATAGCGCTCATCAAGATAGTCGCGAGTGGTCTCGTAGTCCGCCCCGATGACCAGCTGGTGACGCTGGCCCGCGATCTCGACATCGCCCATGGCGTCCAGCGCCGTGTAGTGCTCGCTGCGATCATAGCCCTGGTTCTCTTCGGCGCGCACGGTCACATCGCCGCTGTCGCTGACATCGGTGACATTGGCGCGTGCATCGCTGTACTGACGACGCGTCCAGCCGTAGGTCAGCTTCATATCCCAGTTGTCGGTGACTTCCTGCTTCCACCAGGCATTGACGGACTCGTCATGGCCATAGACGCGGTTCCAGGATTCATCGAAACGCGTGCCACGCGTGACGTTGGCGGCGCTGCCGTTGTAGAAGACGGTGCCACGATCGATATCCAGCTCGTAGTCCTGGTACTCGTAGCTGATCTGGGCACTGCTGTGCTCGCCTTCCCAACGCAGTGACGGGGCGATGGTGGTGCGACGGTCATTGCCGTATTCGCGCCAGGAGTCCTCATCCTCATGGGAGAGGATGAAGCGATAGGCCAGACCGGTGTCCTCGATGGGGCCGGTGGTGTCCAGGGTGGTATTGCCACCGCCGAAGGAGCTGACCTCGCCACTGATCTCGGTGTGCGTCTCGTACTGCGGACGCTTGGTGACCATGTTGATCACGCCGCCGGGGTTCTGCTGGCCCTGGAAGAGCGATGACGGTCCCTTGAGCACCTCGACGCGGTCCACGGTCGCCGTGGTGTAGGTACGGCGCGGCTGACGGATGCCATCGATCAGCATCGAACCATCGCTGTTGCTACCGAAGCCTCGCTTGACGAAGCCGTCTTCGGTGCCCCCCAGGGTGTTGCCCAGCTGGATACCCGCGACCGGCTGCAGCGCCTCTTCCAGATCATCCAGATTAAAATCATGCGTGACCTGCTGGGTCACGACATTGATGGTGCGCGCCTGCTCGAGGAAGTCCACCGACTGCTTGTTGGCCAGGCTCGAGGCCTCGGCGCGGTAGCTGCCCGGCGCCACTTCGCCTTCACGCTCTCCGGTCACCACGATCACCGAATTCGCGACCGGCGACTCGCTTGAGGTGGCGCCCTCTGCCGCCAGCGAAGTGCCCGGCAATGCCATCAGGCTGAAGATCAGGCAGGAGAAATGTCCCTTGTTCGTGCTTGCAGCGCTATCCCGAGAATGATTTGGCACCTGAAAACCCTTTGTACGCGATGCGACAGCGTCCTGCTGAACCACACCTTTCATCAGCTCGATGAGCAGAAAGTGGCCATGACTGACGCCCCCCGCGCCAGTAAATGAGTCGCGAATGCTAATCTTTATCAAATGCTACCGCAACGAAAAGTGCGTGATTTTTCCGCGGAATGACCTGAGCTTTGCCTTATTTAACGCTCAGCAAACCTCTATTTGCGTAATTGTACTGACGTCGAACCGTCACACGCGCAATGCGCGACGTCAGACCATGGGCGCAATGACACAAGGCTTGGGAAACGCCGCATTGACACAGGGAGAATGGGCGCTCTACCCTGCACAGGTAGAACGAACACTCTCCCTCGTTGATTCGACCATGGCACCGACATGATCCAGCACGATATCGCCGCCCGCCTGGAGACGCTCTTCAGCCAGCGCGGCTTCGCAGAACCGAGTGTTGCCGAGCTCAAGGCAGCGTCAGACGTGAGTCTGCGCACCCTCTATCGCCACTTCCCCTCCAAGGAGAGCATGGTGATCGGTGCGCTTCAGCATCGCCACGAGCGCTATATGGCCTTCCTCGAAGAGGGAGTGCCCGAGGATGGCGCTGCGGCGCTCAGCCACCTCTACCAGCGGTTGGGTCACTGGATGGCGTTCGAGGCACCCAACGGCTGCATGTCGGTCAATGCCCTGGCGGCCTTTCCCGACAACCCGCAGGTGCGCGAGGCCGTCGACCGCCACAAGCACGAGATTCTCGAGTGGCTCGGCCAACGCAGCCGCCGCCCAGACCTCGCCACCGAGCTGTTCCTGATCCATGAAGGCGCCTCCTCCGCCTGGCTGGTGCTGGGCGAGAAGGCCATCGAGGCCGCACTTTCCACCACACTGACCCTGTTGGGAGCACCCCACCGATGAGCTCACTTGCCACAAGCAAAGACAGCATGCACGGCGTCTACCTGACCGGGCATGGCGGCCCGGAAGTGCTGGAAGTGCGTGACGACATTCCTCGCCCGACTCCCGGCCCGCGTGACGTGCTGGTGCGGGTCGGCGCGGCTGGCGTCAACAATACCGACCTCAACACGCGGCTGGCCTGGTACTCCAAGGGCGATGGCGAGGCAGAGGATGCCAGCTGGTCCGGGCAGCCGATCCACTTCCCGCGCATCCAGGGGGCCGATATCTGCGGCGAGATCGTCGCGGTCGGCTCAGACGTCAGCCAGGCGCGCCTCGGCGAGCGTGTACTGATCGAGCCCTGCCTGAGGGAGCACGACGGCCAGACGCTGGAGTCCGCCTGGTATATCGGCGCCGAATGCGATGGCGGCTTTGCCGAATACACCCGGGTAGCGGCGCGCCATGCCCTGCGCGTCGAGAGCTCACTCAGCGATGTGGAACTCGCCTCCTTCCCCTGCTCCTACTCCACCGCCGAGAACATGCTGACTCGCGCACAGCTTGCCAAGGGCGAGCGCGTGTTGATCACCGGCGCCTCCGGTGGGGTCGGCTCCGCGGCCGTCCAGCTCGCCAAGGCCCGTGGTGCCCATGTGATTGCCGTCACCAGCGCGGCCAAGGCCGATGCCCTGCGCGATCTCGGAGCCGATGACATCGTGCTGCGCGATCAGCCTCTCGACGAGGCGCTCAAGGGCCACAGTGTCGAGGTGGTCATCGATCTGGTGGGCGGCCCGCAATGGCCGCAACTGCTGGATATCCTGGGCTACAAGGGGCGCTACGCCGTCGCGGGTGCCATCGGTGGCGAGATGGTGGAACTCGACCTGCGCACGCTGTACCTGAAGGACTTGAGCTTCTTCGGCTGCACGGTGCTGGAACCGGAGGTCTTCCCCAATCTCGTGCGCCATATCGAGCAAGGCAACATCAAGCCGCTGGTCGCTGACACCTTCGCGCTGGCCGAGATAGCCACCGCCCAGGAGGTCTTCCAGCAGAAAGGTCACGTGGGCAAGGTCGTGCTCAAGGTCCGTCAGGACTGAAAGCGCCCTGCTCGGACGACTGGCCAGAACGCAAAAGGGCTACCCGATGGGTAGCCCTTCCTGTGACTGAACGCTCATTGCTCGGCAGTCATTACTCGACGGGCATTGCTTGAAGGTCATTACTCGACGGTCACTGCCAGACGATCTCTGTCTAACGATCACGTCGCGATAATCAGTCGCTACGCTTGTCTTCGGTGTTGGTTTCGAAGTCACTCGCCGAGTGGCGCTCGATCAACTGCTCCTGCGGCTCTCCCCAGAAACGATTGACCATGCGACCCCGCTTGACCGCCGGGCGTTCGGCAATCGACTTGGCCCAGCGCTGCACGTGCGTGTAGTCCTGCACGGAGAGGAACTCGGCAGCGTCATAGAGCTTGCCTTCGACAAGTGCGCCATACCAGGCGTAGATGGCGATATCCGCGATGCTGTATTCGTCACCGGCGATGTAGGCATTGTCGGCCAGCTGACGATCCAGCACGTCCAGTTGACGCTTGGTCTCCATCGCGAAGCGGTTGATCGGGTACTCGAGCTTTTCCGGGGCGTAAGCATAGAAGTGGCCAAAACCACCGCCCAGGTACGGCGCAGAGCCCATCTGCCAGAACAGCCAGTTCATGACTTCGACACGCTTGGCGGGGTCTTTGGGGATCAAGGCGCCGAACTTCTCGGCCAGATGCAGCAGGATGGAGCCGGATTCGAACACGCGAATCGGCGTCTCGCCGCTTCTGTCCATCAGCGCGGGAATCTTGGAATTGGGATTGATCGCGACGAAATCACTGCCGAACTGATCGCCCTCGCCGATACGGATCGGCCAGGCATCGTATTCGGCGCCGCTATGCCCGAGCGCCAGCAGCTCCTCGAACATGATGGTGGCCTTCACGCCGTTGGGTGTCGCCATGGAGTAAAGCTGGAAGGGATGCTCACCGACCGGCAGCTCCTTGTCATGCGTCGGGCCCGCGATCGGCCGATTGGTACTGGCGAACTTGCCGCCACTCTCGCTTTCCCATGTCCAGACCTTGGGTGGCTGATAACTGTCGCTCATACCCTTGACTCCTTGGCATCCTGTTGAAGCTTCAAGACTGAAGTTTCAAGACTTCGGTGACGTCAGACACGTCGGCTTGGTGCCGCTCTGACTCGGTAGACAAGTTATGAAGGTCAAGCGCTCGTGACACAAGGGGATGAAATGACAAGATTTTGTTGCTAGTATGCCACCAGTTTTTGGGGAGTAGCCCGCTCTCGTCACCCAACGAGAGTCTCGGATGTCAACATAGTCGGCAGGCATTGCCGTGGCACCGAGGACCCGCCTATCCGATCATGCCCGTGATCAGTCAGGACGAGGTTCGGCGAGACCAATGACAGTCAGACGCTTCCGGCCGGTGGTGTCTTTCTGTTATTGACTCGCAACCGGCCTGGAACATCCTGACTCATGCCTCTGCTACCGACATTTCTGCTCGCCTTCTCCATGTCCTGCGACGCCTTTGCTGCCGCCTTGTGCAAGGGAGCCGCCATACGTCGTCCCTCTCTGAAAGACGCCCTGCGTATCGGCCTCATCTTCGGGGTCATCGAAGCCATCACGCCCATGATCGGCTGGCTGATCGGTCGCTCACTGGCCGTCTACGTCGAACAGTGGGACCACTGGATCGCCTTCGCCCTGCTGCTGCTGCTCGGTCTGCACATGATTCATGAGGGGCTTTCCAAGGACGAGGAAGACGAGGACTGCACCACGCCGCAGTCGTTGCCCCGCCTGATGTTGACCGGCCTTTCCACCAGTATCGATGCCATGGCCGTGGGTGCCGGGCTTGCCTTTGCGGGCGTGAACATCGTCACCACTGCGCTGGCGATCGGCACCGCCACCTTCGTGATGGCCACCACCGGCGTGATGCTGGGCGGTGTGCTGGGCAAGATGGTCGGCAAGCGCGCGGAAATCATCGGTGGCCTGGTGCTGATCGGCATCGGCACGACCATCCTGCTGGATCACACCGGCTACCTGGGTTGATCCTCTGCTGAAAAGCGCCCCGAACGGCCCCGTGGCGGCCCCTGGCGATGAACGCACCCTCGTGTTGCGCCAAGGGGCCCTTGAAAACCCTGACAATGGCGTCATTCAAGGGGGACGCATGGCGTATCCTGTCGCTGGTCATTCAAGGCGCTTGATATCCAGACACGTGATATCCGCCGCCTGATCAGCTGTGACATGAAAGTCAACGCCGTGATCTTCCAAAGGGAGCCAGATTGCATGTATACACGCAAGCTTCATCCAGGCAGTGAATTCCCGGCCATCCAGGTCAAACGCAGCGACGGTGAGGCACTGACCCTCGGCAAGCCCCAGGGCGAACATGACTGGCAGCTGGTCGTGGTCTATCGCGGCAAGCATTGCCCGATCTGCACCAAGTTTCTCAACAAGCTGGAGAGCGATCGCGAGCGCTTCAGCGCCCAGGGCATCGATCTGGTCGCCGTGTCTGCCGATGATGAGCAGCAGCTCACGCAGCATCGCGAGTCGCTGGAGGTCAACTTCCCGCTCGCGTATGGGCTGACCCTCGAACAGATGCAATCGCTGGGACTGTTCATCTCGACGCCGCGCAGCGAAAAGGAAACCGATCACGACTTCCCGGAGCCTGCCTTCTTCATCGTCAATGGCGAAGGCAAGATCCAGATTCAGGAGATCGCCAACGCGCCCTTCGTGCGCCCTGATCTGGATACCCTCATAGGTGGCATCGAGTTCATCCGCAAGCCGGATAACGACTACCCGATTCGCGGCACCCGCGATTACGACTGAATCCTTCAGGGTTCACGCCGTCACACAGACGCCCCGCAGCCTCGTGCTGCGGGGCGTCTGTGTGTCTGGGCCTGTTGCTTGCCACCTGGCTTTCACCTTGCCCGCTTTGCGCTTCTGGCCTCTTTTCATGACGCCGCTGATAGGCGCTGAAAACAGGCCACGAAAAAACCACGAAAAAAATCTGATCCCGTGACATCCAGACGAGAAAGGCCAGCGTTATGAACAGTGCAAGGGAGACAACGACACACCTGCAACCGCTAGCTGAACCTTATCTGTCTACGGAGTCGTCAAGATGAAAACAATCGCCTGTATCTCTGGTATTTTCGCTGCCCTCGCATTGAGCCCGCTGGCTCAAGCCATGGAGGTTCCCGAGAGCGTCACGGTGCCAAAAGGCAATGAAGTCGCCATGGAAACCGTCGGTGTCGGCAAGATCAAATGGGCCTGCGAAGCCAAGGACGATGGCACCATGGGCTGGGTCTTCAAGGGTCCGGATGCCGCTCTGAATGATGCCGATGGCAAGCAGGTCGGCAAATACTATGGTCCGCCCGCCACCTGGGAGTCCATGGATGGCTCCAAGATCACCGGCACACAGCTGGCGGTTGAGCCCAACGGCAAGGGCAATATTCCGCTGCAGCTGGTCGAGGCCAATCCGGCCGAAGGTGAAGGGCATATGCAAGGCGTCACCTATGTTCAGCGCCTCAATACCCAGGGCGGTGCCGCACCTGACATGGCCTGCGATGAAGCTCACAAGGACAAGGTCGAAATCGTGATGTACCAGGCCGATTATCTGTTCTACAAGGCCATGTAATCTCAAGCCTTGAATAGAATGGATTCACCACTCGATGTCGTGTAACAAAGCGCATTGACACAGGGAAGGTGAGATCATGAAAAGCCCCGGCATGCACAGGCATGTCGGGGCTTTGTCGTCATCAATCCCGGCGGGGAAGTAATGATTCAGCGTGGAGCTCAACCAGCAACGCGCAGGCGATAACAGAAGTGCTAACAGAGAAGATCAGGGAGGCCATCACGAAGACAGTCAGCCCCCCATTTCGGTGCAAAAGCCGTGAGTTTGTTTCCCCGGCCTGTGAACCGATCTCTAATCCAGCGAGCTGCCGTCAGACCAGCGCCAGCATTGTATAGGGCGCTTCACAGGAGTGGCGCTCATCGCGTTCATCCACGCTACCCAGCTCATGGTTGCGATCATTGTCATAGACCACGAACAGCCGTTCGCGATCCAGTACCGCAAGCCCCTCCGCCTTGTGCTCGAACTCCAGCACGCGACCATCCTCATGCGTCACCAGCGTCGGGGATTTGCCTGCATGGAAGTCGGCCAGCGACAGCACCCACAGATAGCCCCCGATCACCTCTTCACTGCCCTGCTCGGTCTCGAAGCTGGTTACCAGATAGAGGCGTGCGTGATAGGGGTCATATTCCAGGCTCGAAAGACCACACTCGTGATTCACGCCCTCATACTCGGCGGGATCAAACGCATAGACGTCGTGAAGGTCCTCGATGAACTCGATATTGTCGCTGTCGGTCATGGCATAGCGCGCCCCGATGACGCGTCGCACGTACGCGAAGTCATCATGCGAGTTGCCTTGTTCGCGCACCCCGAACAGGATCAGCCCATCACCCTTGTCACTCGGAACGACCGCCAGACCTTCGATCTTGTAGTACGGCTGGCCAATGGCCGCCTCCAACTTCTGACGAAATTCCAGTGAGCCCTCGACCCCGTCACGCGGGTCCGGGTCGACCACCTGCACCTTGCCCGGCTCACCCAGCGGCCAGATCAACAGGTGGTTGTAGGCATTCAGGGCATGGCTCTCGCTGTCGATACGATCAAACCCGGTGGTTGCCAACATGTGACGGCCATCGGTGGTCAGCGCGAAGTCTTCATACTTGACCGCCTGACGGATCAACGGCGTGGTCAGATACTCGAGCTGACTGTCATCGGGCCCTTGCGAATCCAGAGGCAAGGAGAAGACCGCCGAGCGTCCCTCGCCCGGAATCGGCTTGTCACTCGCCATCAACAGACGCTCGCCGTCATAGGCCACGGCGGAAATCTCGGCGTTCACCAGCTTGCCCTCCTCATCCTTCAAGCCGGCCGGAAAACAATGGATCGTGCCCTGTTGCGTGATACGTACCTTCGCCATGCATGGCTCCTTGAAATGAAACGTCATGATATTGGGACAGGCCATGCGGGATTGAGTTCGAGGCAATGCACGCCGCCTTGCGATAGCTGGGCCAGTGACAGGGACATACCCAGAAACTGAGACAGAAGCAGAAAAGCGTCTGCCAGACACCACAACGCCCCGCGAGACTCCATCAGTCAGGAGTGTCGCAGGGCGCTGTGTGCATCAAGCCTCAAACGTCAGGGCACTGGCTTGCGTACAGGCTAGCGGTGTGCGGCTCACACTTCCCTGGCCGGCGCCGCCAGCACCGTCTCGTGATTGCCACCTCCAGCGGCTGCGGCCTGCTGTGTGTGAGTGCTCTGCTTGCGAGAGCTGCGCGCACGCCAGGTGATGGAGATGGCCAGCACCACCAGCATCGCCCAGGGGTAAGGCGTGAAGAAGGACGCCATGGCACTCGGCGCCGCGACGCCCGCCTCGGCGGCACTGGCAGCGATCACCTGCTGCCAGACGGCCACCGCGATATGCCAGGGCAGCAGGAAGAAGACCGTGCAGACGGCGCAGTCCATCAGGTTGGCACTGCGCTCCGGCGCGATCCCGAACTTCTCGGCCAGCTTGCGCACCAGCCCGGGGCCGACCAGCAACAGTGCCGGCGCATTGGCGGACAGCGGGATGGACGCCGCGACCGTCACCGCCACGATGCCTGTCTCGGCCCCCGTACGCGACGTGATCAAGCTGTCATTGGCCTTGTCGAGCAGACGACGCATCAGGCCGGCATCCAGAATCACCTGTGTCAGCGCCAGCACCATCAGGGCGAACAGCACGGCGCCGGTCACCGAGGCGATGCCATTCTCGATCAAGCCGGTGCTTTCACCGCGCTGTGCCGGCAGCGCAAAGATATCGTCCAGACTGATGGCGCCGATCACGAGAGCGCAGAGCATGGCGACCAGATTGCCGAAGAACATCGCTTCGATGATATGGCGACGCTTGAGGGCCAAGCCGACCACCACGGCCAGAGGCAACAGCATGACCAGGCCGAGCGCATTGCCTGATGCCAGCGCAGGCACCTCGGTCAGCGCCGTCTCGCTACCACCGGCCACCAGGAAGATCACCACGCAGATGGCCGCCGCGGACAGTGCCAGCGGCAGACGCGTGCGAATGACATCCGCGACCTGCGCCCCCTGGGTGAAGGACGACACGATGGTGGTATCCGAGACTGGCGACAGATTGTCACCGAAGGCAGCGCCCGAGAGCAGCGCCACCGCCAACATCGTCGGGTCCGCGCCCAGCATCACCCCAGCCGGATACAGCACGGGGCCAAGGCCGATGACAGTGCCCACGCTGGTACCCGTACCCAGCGAGAACACCATGCAGATGGCGAAGGCGAGCACCACGAAGACACCTCCGGTGGCGCCCATCGAGGCACCAATCCATTGCAGGCCATCGATGAGCCCACCAGCCATCATCAGCTTGCCGAAGACCCCGGCGAGCAGCCATAGGGCAATGATGGCGGTCGCGGTGTGGTTGCCCATGCCACGCAGCAGGCTCTCGCAGTAGGCCGAGCGGTCACGACACAGAAAGAGCCCGACCCCCATCGCCAGCCAGGCGCAGGCCCAGAAAGGCTGGGTGCCTGCACGCTCGAATACCGAGAGGTAGATCAGCCCCGCCACCAGCACCATCAGCGGCACCAGGGCGCCCACCACACCACCCCGAAACACCAGTTCCTTCGTGTCCTGTTGCTGCATATTCCTGTCCCTCACACGCGAGTCTTGTTATTGGAGTCATCCTTGCCTGGCGGGCCTGCACATGACGGCCCAGGCCCCAGCCAGACAGCCACAGGCTATGCGAGCCACTTGCGTGACGACCAATGCCAAAATCAGTGGCAAGCGATTACTTTTTCACATGACCAAGCAATCTCTCTGCCAAACATTAGAAAATCAGGAATTTCACATACTAAAGCGCTAACAAGCCAGTGATCTGTCAGGGTGCTGCCGCATCAATCAGCGTTGCCGCAAGGCAGTATTGGTGAGAGACAATATTGGCGGGAGAAAGTCTTGGAGAGAGACCATCCTGGCGAGAGGTATCAGCTGCGAAAGCTCGCTGAGCTGGGGCCTTGAGGCAGAACGCGGTTCAACACTCGCCCCTGCAAAGGCTTGCAGGGGCGCATGCGGACAAGTGAAACGCCGGAATGATGATCGTGGGTGAAGGCAGGACTGACGCCAGCGCCGCGCGGGAGCGCAGCTTGTGATCGGCAGATGCGCGATAAAGGGGCACGCATTGATCTTTTGCACCGATCCTCTACACCGACCCCCTGCACCATCTTCATGAATCGAAGAGTCAGCGCAGGAGCCCGGACACATGGCAGTTCACTTCATGCCGGGTGATCAGTGCAGCACGTTGCGGATGAAGCGCAGCATCCCGGTGCCCGTGTTTTGGTAGCGGTAGGCCTGATCACTGGGATAGACATGGAAATCCCCGGCGTGAATGACGATTTCCTCACGTTCCAGCGTAAGGGTCAGCTCGCCTTGCGTGACCACCAGCATCTCATGCCAACCGGCATCATCGGGCGCGGAGTCATAGTGCTCGCCGGGGGCGAGGGTCCAGTCCCATAACTCGACTTCCTGGGTCGCCGGCTTGCTGGCCAGCAGCACCGCGCGACTTTCGGGCGCCTGCCCGACCCACGCCACCTCATTGATGCGTGCCGAGTCTTCGCTTTCCGGGGGCTGCACCAGCGCGTAGAAGAGCACCCCAAGTGCCTCGGCGAGCTTGTCGAGCGTGCCGAGGCTGACATTGACGTCGCCCTTCTCGATGTTCACCAGCATGCGGCGGCTGATCTCGGCCTGATCCGCGAGTGCCTGCTGGCTCAGCTCGGCGGCCAGACGCAGACGGCGAACATTGGCCGCGACATGGACCAGAACATCGGGTCGATCTTTACTGTTGTGCAATATAGTGCGCATCCGTACAATCCCGCTGACGATGAGGGAAGCCGGCATCCCACTGGCCTCAAGCTCCCTTCCCTTGCTACCTCAATGTCCCTGAATCATGCCGCATGTGTTCTTGACTGACCATGCCCGTCATCCACTGGATCGCTCAAGGAGACTTCAATGTCCATTGCCGTCGCCGCCTCCTCTTCTCGTCTGTGGCCCGTCGCCATGCTGCTGGTTGCCATGTGCTCGATCCAGAGCGGTGCTTCGCTGGCCACTTCCCTGTTCCCGATGATCGGCGCGGCGGGCGCGACGGCGATTCGTCTGATCATCGCCTCGATTCTGCTGCTGGCCATTCTGCGCCCGTGGCGCAAGCCGGTGACGCGCAAGGCCTGGAAGTCCATCACCATCTACGGCGTGGCGCTGGGCGTGATGAACCTGCTGTTCTACCAGGCCCTCAAGACGGTACCGCTGGGCATCGCCGTGGCACTGGAATTCACCGGCCCGCTGGCCGTGGCGCTGCTGAGCTCGCGCCGCTGGATCGACCTTGGCTGGGTGGCACTGGCGATCACCGGGCTGGTACTGCTGCTGTTGCTGGGTGAGGACACCGCCGCGCCGATCGACCCCGTCGGTGCCGCCTTCGCCCTCGGCGCTGGCCTCTGCTGGGCGCTGTATATCCTGTTCGGCCAGAAGGCCGGCGCAGGCAATGGCACCCAGAGCGCGGCGCTGGGCATCACGATCGCGGCGGTGGTCGTCGCGCCCGTCGGCCTGATGGAGGCCGGCAGCGCCATGTTTTCGGTCGATATCCTGCCGTTGGCACTGGCCGTCGCGGTGCTCTCGACCGCGCTGCCCTACACCCTCGAGATGGTGGCCTTGCCGCGCCTGCCGACCCACACCTTCGGCACCCTGATGAGTCTGGAACCCGCCATCGGGGCGCTCTCCGGCCTGCTGTTCCTCGGTCAGACGCTGGGCATCTTCCAGTGGCTCGCCATCGGTCTGGTCATCGCCGCCTCGGTGGGCACGACGCTGACCGGTCGCAGCAAGGAAGTCTTCGATGGACCGGTGCCGGATTGAGGATGGCGCTGCCGCCCGCAGCTGAGCCGTTCAGATGTTCCGTTCAGCTGAACCGTGCAGACGTACCTCTCAGCTAAACCGTTCATGTACACCTTTCAGGAAGAACGGGACGGTGAACCAAGACGCAGCGTGGGATATCGTGTCTTTCTCTATCACGCTTTTCGAGACAGGAGACCGCCAGATGACATCGCCACGTTCCGCGTCTTCCTCACCCTCCGCTGCACGCTCCACCGCCCAGATGGTGGTGTGGTTCGGGTTGAGCTTCCTCACTGCCGCCATCGGCGCGCTGGCCTCGGTTGACGCGAAGACCTTCTATGCAAGCCTTACCCAACCGGCCTGGGCCCCGCCGGCGGGGGCCTTCGGGCCGGTGTGGACGGCGCTGTTCGTGATGATGGCGCTCGCCGCCTGGCGTGTCGCGCGCGATGGCTTGCATGCCAGCAATGGCTTCCGTTGGCGCCATCGTCTGGCGCTCGGGCTGTTCGTGGTGCAGCTGGTCGTCAACGGCCTGTGGAGCTGGCTGTTCTTCGCCTGGCATCTCGGTCAGGCGGCGTTCATCGACGTGCTGGTGCTGTGGACGCTGATCGCCGTCACCCTGATCGCCTTCTGGCGTATCAGTCGCCTGGCCGGGCTGTTGATGCTGCCCTATCTGGCGTGGGTGACGCTGGCCAGTGCGCTGACCTGGTCCGTCTGGCAAGCCAATCCGGCCCTGCTGGGCGGCTGAACCCTAAGCGACCGTCCTGACGGCAGATGAGCGGCCAGCACTCGGGCCCCGACGCCAGAACATCCCCCGCAGATACCAAACGCCAACGCCCGGCCGAGACTCCTGCAGAGTCTCGGCCGGGCGTTGGCGTATCAAGCGTCGTCTTTCTAGTGCAATTCTTGCTGTTGCGATGATGCCTTGCGGTCCTCTGGTGCCGCCGTGCGGGCAGGTGAGCGATCAGATCTCCTGACGCGCCTTCAAGCGACCTTCCTCTACTACCAGCACGCGATCCGCGACCTTGCGCAGCAGTGCCGCATCATGACTGACCAGCACCAGCGCCGTGCCCTGCTCGCGCACCATCTTCACCATGCAGGCGATCACCTCCTGCTGGACCAGCGGGTCGAGGCGTGAGGTCGGCTCATCGGCGAACACGAAGCGCGGCTTGATCAGCATCAGACGCAACAGCGCGAAACGCTGCAGCTCGCCACCCGAGACCTGTCCCGGCAGACGCGAGAGCAATTCCGGCGCCAGGCTCAGTTGCTCCATCAGCTGCGGCAGCTGGCTGTCGTCGAGACCATGGCGTGCGCTGAGATCCTTCAACAGCCGCCCCAGTGTCCGGCGTGGCGGGAAGGTCGCCACGGGGTCCTGGTAGAGCTTCTGATATTCCAGGCGTTCGGCATGCTGGACCACGCGTCCTGAATGCGGTGGCAACAGGCCGAGCAGTGCATCGCCCAGCGATGACTTGCCACAGCCTGAAGCGCCCTGGACGCCGATGATCTCACCGCCCTTCACGCTGAGTTCCACGTCACGCAGCAATGTGGTGTCCCCGCGCGCGATGGTCAGATTCTCGGCGCGGATGATGGTCTCGCCTGCCGCCTTGCCATCACGGCTTGCACTGTCGGCTGCCGGCTTGAAGGCGGCCTCCGGCCAGGCCTGCGGCGCGGCATTCACCAGGCGTCGGGTATAGGCATGTGTCGGCGCGGCCAGCACGTCACGCGTAGCGCCCTGCTCGATCACCTGCCCCCTGCGTACCACCATCAGCCGGCCACCGATCTGGTGCGCCAGCGCCATGTCATGGGTGATGACCATCAAACCAGCACGCGGTGTCTCGGCCAATGACTTGAGCAGCAGCTCGCCGATCTCGCTGACGCGGGCGGCGTCCAGCCCCTTGGTCGGCTCGTCGGCGATCAACAGCGGTGCGCCGCCGGCGCGGGCGGCCGCAAAGGCCACACGTTGCGCCATGCCACCGGACAGCTTGCCCGGCAGCTGCTCGCTGGCCGCGGCGACACCCAACTGCTCCAGATCACTGCGCGCGGCCGCGTGGGAGGCCTGTGCCGAACGCCCCGCGACCAGTCGATATGCCTCACCGACCTGACGAATCACCTTCATCAACGGGTCCAGCGCCAGCCAGGGCTCCTGGGGCAATACCGCCAGGCGGCGACCCCAGAGCGGGCGACGATTCTCTGGCGTATGCAGAGGATATGGCTCGCCGTCGAGCCACAGGCTGCCGGAGGCCACAAGCTCCGGGGGCAGCGTGCCCAGCAGTGCCTGAGCCAGCAGACTCTTGCCGGACCCCGTCTCACCGATCACCACCAGCGGCTCTCCCGCCTTGAGCGCAAGCGAGACAGGCTCCAGCAGCGCCGTCTGCGCGCCCTGGACCCGCACGCTCACATCCTCGGCACTTAGCACCACATCATCCGCCGTTGCCCCATCCCGCGTGTGAGAGGCTGGCGTGGTCATTGTCGCGACATTCATGGGCGCGCTCCTTCGAGGGTGTCCGCGGCGGTTGACGTTCTGGCCTTGCTGCCGGACATCAGCAACAGCCCCAGCAACAGCAGGAAGGTAACCAGCACCGGCGTCAGCAGCGCGAATGGCGCTTCACGCCAGTACGGCAACAGCTCGACCATCATGGTGCCCAGCTCCGGCGTGGGCTCCGGAATGCCGACATGCACGAAGCCCAGCGCGGCAATCGCCATCAGGGCGTTGGCCATGCCGAAGGCCATCGCCGTCATCATCACGGGTGCCATTTCCGGCCACAGGTGATGACGAAACCGGTACCAGGCCCCGAAGCCCAGCAGACGGCTGGCCTCCACACCGGGACTCGCCAGCACGCTGCGACCGGTGGCGCGAGCCAGGCGGAAGAATTCCACCCACAGCACCAGCGACAGACCCAACCACAATGCCAGCGGCGTCGACGGCAGGATGACGCTGACCATCAGCACCAGCAGCAGCCCCGGCAATGCCAGCAGGCTGTCTGCCACCAGGCTCAACAGGCGCTCGGCCCAACCACCGCGTCCCGCGGCCAGCAGGCCCAGCGAAATGCCCGAAAAAGCCGCCAGAATCACCGCCCCCGCGGCAATGGAAAGCGACAGCCCGAGCGCCGCCACCAGGCGGTGATAAAGGGAGCGCCCAAGGTGGTCATAGCCCAGCGGGGCGCTGGTGATCACCTCGCCGGCGTCAGAGACACCGACGGCATCCGCGCCCTGCAGTGCACGATAGAGATGCTGCTCCAGCGGGTCTCCCGGTATCACCAGATTGCCCAGCAAGGCCAGCAGCACCAGACTGGCGACCATCGCGGCCCCGATCACCCGGCGCAACGGCCAGTCAAGACGTGGACGACGCACGGCTTCCACGCGCTGCGGCGCAAGCCCTTCCACCACCTGATTCATTTCACACCCCGTGGGTCCAGTTGGCGACCCAGCAGATCGACCAGCAGATTGATCAAGACAAAGCCGACGCCCAGCACCAGGGCGGTGCCCTGCACCATCGGCACATCGCGCGAGAAGATGGCGTGCACCAGCGCATGGCCGATGCCCGGCCAGCCGAAGATGCTCTCGATCACCACCACACCCTCCACCAGGGTCACGAACTGCAGTCCCAGATAGGTCACCAGCGGCAAGGCCACATGGCGCAGGCCGTGACGCCAGAAGGTCTGGGCGTTGCTGAGGCCCTTCCAGCGCGCGAAATCATGAAAGGCCGTCTGGGTGACGGCGGCCATGGCATCACGTGCCAGGCGTGCCGATACCGCTGCCAGCCCGAGCGCCAGCGTCATCGCCGGCAGAATGAAGTGCTGCGGCTCACCGTGACCGGCGGCCGGCAGCAGGCCCATCTCCACCGAGATCAGCAGGATCAGCACCAGCGCCAGCAGGAACTGCGGCGTGGCACGCAGCAGACTGCAGACGGCCAGCAGGCTACGGTCCAGCCAGCCACCGGCACGCAGACCGGCCAGCAGCCCCAGCGGCGGGCCGATCAGCAGCGAGATGCCCAGCGCCGCGCCGGCGAGCGACAGGGAGTTGCCCAGCTGATGACGAATCTCCACCCACACCGATTCACCGGAAATCAGCGAGGTGCCAAGCTCCAGGCGCAGGATATCGCCCAGCCAGTAAAGGAAGTGCAAGCCGCCCTGTGCCTCGAGGCCCAGTTCGGCGCGTACCGAGGCCGCAGCGGCCGCATCCAGCGCATCATAGCCATAGCGGCCGGCCGCGATACGCCAGGCGGCATCGCCGGGCAGACTCTGCATCATCAGATAGCTGGCGCCGCCGACCATCAGCACCACCATCAATAGCTGCAACAGACGTGAAGGGAGATTCATTGTGCCCACCGCAATTCTGAAAGGCAGAAACTACGCTCCCAGGGATCTACCTGAGCGCTTTGCAGTCGATTGGAGATCGCCAGGTTCTGGTAGTACCAGGCGATGGGGATCACGGGCAGCGCCCGCTGGATCACGCCGCTGGCCTGGGCGCGCGGGTCCTGCCCTGCCGGTGTGGGCCCATAGCCCTCGCGTGCCATGCGCTCAAGCTCGGCGGTGAAGTCCGCATCGAACCAGCCCATCGCGCCCCAGTCGCCACCAGGGGCCTCGGGGGTTCCCGCGTAATCGCTCAGCACGTTGCCGATGGGGTCCGGCACCATGGCCAGATTGCGCGCGAACAGCGCCATGTCGAGGCTGCCGTCATGATGGCCGGCCGGAATCGCCGAGAAGTTGGTGATATCCAGACGTGTCTGGATGCCGATGGCGTGGAACTGGCGCTCCAGCACCGTGGCGACCAGCGGCAGCTCCGGACGGTCCGAGAAGGTGATCAGGCTGATCGCGAGGCGCTGGCCATCCTTGTGGCGGATACCCTCCTCGCCGACGGTCCAACCTGCGGCGTCCAGCAGTGCACGCGCCTCGGCGACGTCCTGATGCAGCTCGGGCAGTGCGGGGTCATGCCAGCCTTCCACCATCGGCGGGAACAGCTGGCTGGCGCCACGCGGATAGCGCAGCACGACCTGAGCGATGGCGGTGCGATCGATCGCCAGACTCAATGCACGCCGTACAGCGGGGTCCTGAAAGGCCGGATGATTGGCGTTGACCTTCAACAGCATCGTGCGCGGCGTCGCGGCCGCTGCCAGAGTCACACGCGGCGACTGGGAGAGACGCTGGCGACTGGCGGGGTCCAGCCCATAGGTGAAGTCGGCATCTCCGCTCTCGGCGATCAATGCCCTGCCCTCGGCGCGGCTCACCGCCTGATAGCGCGCCTGGCGCACCTCGGGCTGCGGGCCCCAGTAGTCCTCGAAGGCGGTGACTTCCAGGCTCAAGGGCGGCGTCATGCGCAGCATGCGATAGGGGCCGGTGCCGATGACCTGCTGGGCGGTGCCCGTCTCATCGAAGGCTGCCGGCGCGAGTATCTGCTGGCGATAATCGGCCAGATAGGCGGGCAATGCGGCGAAGGGCTCGCTGAGGGCAATCACCAGCGTCTGGGCATCTTCGGCGACGATCCGCTCGACCGGCACCGACTTCAACAGACCCGGCTTGGCACTTGCGATCTCGAGCACCTGACGCGCCACCTCGGCATCCAGCTGGCTGCCATCATGGAACTGTACGCCGGAGCGGAGCGTGAAGCGCCACTCCAGGCCGTCATCCGAGACCTCCCAATCGGTCGCCAATCCCGGCTGCAGCTCTCCCGTGGCATCCACCTCGACCAGTGTCTCGACGATCTGCATGCGCTGGAAAAGAATGCCGCTGAGCAGCGGGTCCGCCCCCTTAATGTCGAAGGGCGCGACAATCTCCAGACGTCGTGTGTCAGCCGCCGACGCTTGCGCCGCTGAGGCATCTTGCGCATGGCTGGGCTGCACCACGGCCAGGCTCAGCGCGACGCTGGCGACGGCCAGCTGCCTGCGATCGTGAAGGAAGGTTCGGTATTGCCACCGAAGCCTTGAGAGCAATTTGACCATCGATATCGCGAGTCCCGAGCAAGAGCATGGATGCCGACGCGCAACCGCCGCCGACGAACAAAAACGCAATGTTATAGTGTAACTATTACGTTTTGGCAACTCTCGACTCACCTTCTACGACTGGGCAAAGCTGGACGGGCACTTGAGGGGCACTTGAGGGGCGCTTGAAAGGTGCAGGACAAGCACTGGACAGGCATTCACTTGTCAGCGGCAACCCAACATCCGATGATAGATGGCAAACTACATTAGTATGCGCTAACCGACTGGTCCGCTATTCTGGACGAATGGTCATCAGTCCGCGCATCTGTGCCCCTACCCTCAACAATAAGCGACAGGATCATGGATGATCTCAGCATTACCCCTATCAGCGATTCGGCTTGCAGCAGCTATCTGAGCGCCGCGGCTCGGCGACTGTGCTGCGGCAACATGCTCGCGACCTACAAACGGCATGGCATGAGCTGGGACAAGGAGTTGTTCAGCGAGCGCTGGCAGGACAACGAGAACTACGCGATACGTATCAATGGCGAATGGGTCGGCTTCATCAGCCTCAAGGCCCTGCCGGACATCCTGTATCTGCGCGACCTGCAACTGGTGCCACATTGGCAAGGCCGTGGCGTCGGCTCCGCCTGCCTGAACTGGTTGATCCAGCTGGCAACGCAACAGGAGTACGGCCAGTCGCTGATGAAAGACCGCGCCTCCGAGCTCTCCCCGGGCGCTCAGCCCTGCCCGCGCGCGCTGCGCCTGAGAGTCTTCTCCGACAGCCCGGCATTGGCGCTCTACCAGCGCCACGGCTTCACCCTGGTCAATGAGCAGTGCACCCCGACGCGCAGTGGCAGCATCATGGCACTGGAAAGACCCCTCGCCTTCCAGACAGCGCCGACGCTTGCCCCGCGGAGTGATCACGCGCCCCTGCCCCCGGTAGGCAATGCCTCTCTCGACACGATCATCGATGACCTTACCGAGGAAGAGGCCTTGACGATCACCGCCAAGCGCAAGCGACAGTCCCCTCCGGCCGCGCGGAACATCGCGCATCATTAGGCGATTTCCCGTGCGCGATTTCCGCCAGATACGACAATGCCCGGTCATAGGACCGGGCATTGTCGTTCAGGGCTCATTCACCATCAGGGGTGAGATTTTACTGCGCTTATGGCTGATGGGCTCCTCCTCAGCGGGCGAGGAAGTCCAGGATATAGCGCACGGTATCCTGCGGCTTTTCATCCGTCACCCAGTGACCGGCATCCTTCACCCAGATCAGCTCGGCACCCGGAATGGCATCTGCCAGCATCGGGGCGTAATCCGGCTTTTGGAAGTTGTCCTTGTCGCCCCACAGCACCAGAGTCTTGATCTCGATATTCTTGAGCTCACCGGCGATGGCCTGGGTGTATTCCTTGTTGAGACGACGCATGTTGCGGAAGAAAGCCGCCTTGCCTTGCTCGCTGTTCCACTGGGACACATAGCGCTCGACCATCTCTTCGGTCGCGACGGCCGGATCATGCACACCACTGGGCATGAAGCCGCGCATGGTGCTGATGAATTCCTCGACGCTGGTCGCTTCCTCGACGCCCGGCTCCAGCAGCTGCTTGAACTCCGGAATCGGCCAGGAATCGAAGCATACGCTGTCGATCAGTACTTGACGGCGAACACGCTCGGGATGATTGACGGCCATCAGCTGACCGATACCTCCGCCGATATCATGCGAGACGACATCCGCACTCGCCACACCCAGTGAATCCATCAGCTTGATGAAGATGCGTGTCTGGGCATTGATGGAAACGTCAGCATCCACCGGCATGTCCGACTCGCCATAGTTGAGCATGTCCGGTGCGATGACACGATAATGCCTGGCCAATTCCGGCATCACATCACGCCACATCAGCTTGTTGGTCGGAATACCGTGAATCAACAACAGCGGCTGACCTTCACCCATTTCCTTGTAGGCAATGCGGTGACCTTCGATCATCGCATAACGGGTTTCCAGGGCTTCCATTGTCACGTTGTCGTGGCTCATTGCTGACCTCTTCGCTTGATGAATACTCAATCACGGCCTGGCGAAACAGTGCTATATCGCGGTGATGCCGTGAACGTGGGACCACCTTACGGATTCCTGAGCGATCACTCAAGCACGATTTTGATTGATTGCTCAAAATACGCTTTAATGGCCCCATCAAATTCAAGGGAAACGCCCATGGCCCGTGTCATCAACCGCAGTCTGCTCGATCTTCGTCGCCTGACCATCAACCTGGTGACCTACCCCGAAGGCCACAGCGTGATGCGCCACAACGACCCGATGGGCAGCGGCAGCTACTACAAGCTCAATATCGTGCTCAAGAAGCCCCGCCGGGGCGGTGTCTTCGAGACCGATGGCAGCCTCTTTCGCCTCGCGGACCGCGTGGTGCTGTTTCGCCCCGACCTTCACGAACACAGCGTCAGCCGCATCGAGCGCGGCAAACGCGTGCTGCTGAGCATCGCCTTGCACGCACCTTGGCGCTGACCCGCAATGGGACTGCGCAAAAGAACCTGAGGCAAAAGCGAATAATGAAACAGATAGCGGGTAGCGCCAAGTGACAAAAAAACGCCAGTCAGCAATTGCTGACTGGCGTTTTTTCCCACCTGAATCCAGGCCAGGAACGACGTGCTCGACAATGTGCTGCCTTGGCTATTCCATCCGGTCCAGCCCGACGCGATAACGGGCAAAGCCCATCTCGTCCTGATCCACCAACGTCATCGGGTAGACCGCCTGGGCATCAATGAACTGCTGCGCATCCTCGCCGGGGGCGGTGGTGAAGCGAATGTCCAGCGGGGTATCGGTGTCGATCGCGGCCAGCCGCCAGTTGTGATCCGCCGCGGGGTCCACCGCGCCCTGCTGCTGCGTCTGGCGCGAGATGTACTGGGCCAGAATGCTGCGATTTTCATCCGGTGACGCGAAAGCGATATGCGACTCTCCGGTGCCGGGGAAGTCCTCGCCGTAGGCGCGATAGTTGTTGGTCGCGAGCAGGAAGACCTCGTCGTCCTTGACCGGCTCGCCCTGGTAGGCGAGTCCCTGAATACGGTGGGCATCGGCGTCGATCAGCGCGCAATTGCCGTCGTAACGCGCCGGCTGCGTGACATCCACCCGGTACTCGACGCCATCGATCACGTCGAAGTTGTAGCTGCGGAAACCTTCCCAGTTGATCAAGGGCTGGGGCGTGGCGAGATCCGGATCAATGCGATGGAACTGGCCGGCGCTGCACTCGAGCCATTCCCGCACTTCCCTGCCGGTGACCTTGAGCGCCACCAGCGTATTCGGATAGAGATAGAGATCGGCGGCATTGCGGAAGCTCAGCTCGCCCGCCTCCATCTCGGTGAACTGGGTCGGATCATTGTGACGGCCGCCGACCTTGAACGGCGCGGCTGCCGAGAGAATCGGCAAGCCTTCCAGGTCCGGGTCGCCTTCGACGAAGCGTTTGACGTAATCGGCCTGGGCGCGATTGACGATCTGGATCGTCGGGTCGTCCTGCACCAGCGCCAGATAGCTCTTCATCGCCGCACTGGCGCGTCCGATGCTGCGATTGACGTACTCGCGCGTGGCGTCGTGCTCATGATCGACCAGCGCCGCCAGTTCGGCATCTTCCGCCACTTGCGCCTCGCCCCCTACCTGAATAGGGCGGGCTTCTGTCTGGCCGCTCACTACCCGCCACTGGCCCGAGGCATTGCTCAGTTCGAGATCCATCACGCCCACATGGCTGCCCCAGTGCCCCGGCATCATCGCCGGCACGCCATTGAGGGTGCCCCTGGCGATATCGGCCCCCGGTACCTCGGCGAATTCCTCGCTGGGGAAGACGGCATGGGCATGCCCGAAGGCGATGCCATCGATGCCCTCGACCTGCGAGAGGTAATACACCGAATTCTCGGCCATCACCCGGTAGGGGTCGGTCGAGATGCCGGAGTGCGGGATGGCGATCACCACATCCGCGCCCGCCCGGCGCATCTCGGGCACCCAGCGCCTGGCGCTCTCGGTGATGTCCTCGGCCGTCAGGCGGCCCTGGAGGTGCTTGCGGTCCCAGGTCATCACCTGCGGCGGTGCGAAGCCGATATAGCCGATCTTCAATGTCTGAGCGTTGCCCTCACTGTCGGTGAAGGCATGGGCGGTGATCTGGTAGGGCGTGAAGTACGGCTCGCCTGTCGTGGCGTCCAGCAGGTTGGCGTTCACATAGGGGAACTGCGCGCCGGACAGCGCCCGTTCGAGATACTCGAGCCCGTAATTGAATTCATGATTGCCGATATTGCCGACATCGTAATCCAGCTGATTCATGACCTTGTAGGCCGGGAAGACATCACCCTCCTCGAGACCTTCTGCCGCCATGTAATCGCCCATCGGGCTGCCCTGGATGAGGTCGCCATTGTCCAGCAGCACGCTGTTGGCTACCTCGGCACGCGCCTGCTTGATCAGACCTGCCGCGCGTACCAGGCCGATGCGCACGCTGGGCCGGTCCTTGTAATAGTCGTAATCCATCACGTTGGCGTGGATGTCGGTGGTCTCGATCACGCGCAGTGACAGCGTCGCGGCATTGGCTGGCTGAACGATCATGAAGATACCTCCGAGACTGGCCAGGCCAAGGATGGCTGCCCGCAAAGGCGGCTTGCGCCGACGTCCGGGGTGCTGCGCAACAGCTGGCGAGTCAGACGCCCGTTGATCTTCGCTAGCCGATGAAGCATTCGCCATCTCTCACTTCCTTGTCATGGGGGGATGTGCCAGTGCCCCTTGGGGGCAGCGCTCCATTATTCAGATGCCGACGCCTCAGGCAACTGGCGGTCTCTGCCCGCCAGCCAGCCGACACCTGCCATCAGCACACTGAGGACGGCGCAGACCATCAGTGCCAGCTGCCAATTGCCCTGCATATCGTAGAGCGCGCCGATCAGCGGCGGCCCCATGGCCGCGAGCAGATAGCCCAGCGTCTGCGCCATGCTCGACAGTGAAGCCGACTGCATGGCATCACGCGCCCGCAGCCCCATGAATGACAAGGCGAGAATGAAGCTGGCCCCGGAGCCCGCGCCCAGCAACAGCACCCACACCAGTGCCCACTTTGGCATCAGCCATAGCCCGATGAATCCCGCCAGCGACATGCAGGGCGTCGCGAAGGCGATCAGGCGTTGATCCTTCAGGCGCGGCATCAGGGGCACCAGAATCAATCCCGGCAAGGCCGAAGCCAGCTGGAGTAGACCATGCAACGAGCCCGCCTTCTCGGCTGAGAAGCCATTGTCCGCCAGCATGCTCGGCAGCCAGCTGTTGACGGTATAGAACAGCAGCGAATTGATGCCCATGAAGAGCGTCACCTGCCAGGCCAGTGGCGAATGCCACACGGCTGCCTGACGCACCGGCCGCGCGGCACCCTTCTCGACGTCCTTCTCGGCACCCTTCTCGGCTTCCTTCGCCGCCGCCGGCAGGGAGCGACGTGACAACTGCGGCCACCACACCCCCATCGTCACCAATGGCAAAACGACCACTATGAGCATCGCGTACTGCCAGCCAGCGCTGCTGCCCTGTGCCAACGGCACCATCAGCGCCGAGGCGATGGCGGCCATGATGCCCATGGTCAGCACATAGCAGGAGGTCAGCAGCGCGACATGCTGCGCAAAGCTGCGTTTGACCAGACTGGGCAGCAGCACATTGCCCACGGCAATGCCCGCCCCGATCAGGCCGATACCCAGATAGAGGGCCAGCATGCTGCCCTGCACCCGCAGCACGATGCCCGCGGCGATCGTCACCAAGGCGAGGAAGAGACTGCGTTCAAGCCCGAGACCTCTGGCGAGGCGCGGCACCCAGGGCGAGACGACGACGAAGGCCAGCAGCGGCAGAATCATCAACAGGCCAGCCGCCGTGGCATTGAAGCCCAGCGCCGCCTGCAGGCGCTCCAGCAGTGGCGCGATACTGGTGAAGGGCGCACGCAGGTTCATGGCGATCAACAGGATACCGGCGATCAATACGGCCGGATGGCTCAGTCGCCGGACAGGAGATGAGTGGCAGAGTTCAGTCATGAGGCGCTCGCAGCGATCGTGAAACGGGGTAATGGCGGGACGACACCCAAGAGATGAGTCCGCACACAGAGTGAGGCTAGCTTAATCCCCTCGCCCACTGCAGAATTGAGCCATCATGACATCAGATCACTGAAATCAGACAATCTGCGAGCCGCTATGTCAGTGACCACACCCGTTCTACCGCCATCGCCCGGGGTCAGCACCCGCGGCCCCGATCAGGTGCCCTTCTCCAGCAGCGTCTGCGAGCACGACCCGGACATCTACGAGATTCCGGCCAGCGCCCTGCATGTCGAGACCGGCCAGCAGGTGATGGAGGTGCCGATCCACCAGCATCGCAAGGGACAGCTGGTGATCGCCCTGCATGGCGTGGTGACCAGTCGCGTACCGGAAGGTCTGTGGATGGTGCCGCCGCACAGCGGGGTCTGGATTCCCGGCAACCTGCCCCACAGCAATCATCTGACCCGTGGCGGCCGCGTCTGCCACCTGTTCATCGAGCCCGGTGCGCTCGAGATGCCAAGCCACAGCTGCACGCTGTCGATCTCGCCCCTGCTGCGTGAGCTGGTGCTGCGTCTGGCGGAGCTACCCCAGCCATATCCTGAACAGGGGCCGACAGCGCGGCTGGTCGGCGTGCTGATGGAAGAGCTGGCCTGCATGCCAAGCGAACGTCTGCACCTGCCCTTGCCCGAAGACCCGCGGCTGACCCGCATCAGCGATGCCCTGATCAAGACCCCGGACGACCGACGCACCCTGGCCGAGTGGGCGAGCGAACTGGCGATGAGCGAACGCACCCTCGCCCGGCTTATCCAGCGTGACACCGGCCTGAGCTTCAGCCGCTGGCGTCAGCAACTGCACCTGGTGGTGGCGATTCGCCTGCTGGCCGAAGGCATGAGCGTGCAGCGCGTCTCGGAAGACGTCGGCTATCAGTCCGTCAACGCCTTCATCAGCATGTTCAAGAAGCTGCTCGGCACTACACCCGCCCGCTACCTGCAGGAACGCGAGCAACGCCGCTCGGGCAGTGGCATGGGCGGCGCGTGACGGCGACGCTTACTGAGTGGCCGCCTGTGCCACGCTGACGGCCAGCGCTTCGACGGAATCCACGATCGGCAGCCGGTCATCGAGCAGATGGCTGATAATGGAGAGCTCGGTGCAGGCCAGCACCAGCACATCGGCTTCCTGCGCCACCAGGTCAGCGGCGGCCTGACGGAAGGCTCCCCCGACGGCGTCATCACTCACCTGGCCTTTCTTGACGCTGCGGATCACCTCCAGCATCGCGTCCTCATCCTGGGGATAGGCCAGCGACAGACCACGCGACTCGATGAAGCCTTCGTAAAGGCCAATCTTGCGCAGCGCCGGGGAACACAGCATGCCGACACGTGCGCCCGGCCACTGCGCCGCCACCCAGTCCAGGGTGCGCTCGACGATATGCCACACCGGAATCGAGACGGCGTCCTGCGCATCCTGCCAGTAGTAGTGGGCCGTGTTGCAGGGCATGACCAGAAAATCACACCCGGACTGCTCCAGTCGCTGGGCCATTTCCGCGATGGCAGGCCCCGGAGAGACATCGCCCCCTTCCAGCAGAGCCTTGATGCGCGACGGCACCTTGGGATTGTTGTCGACCACCATGTGTACATGATTGATGTCGTCCTCGGCCGGTGTGGCCTGGATCACCTGCTGCATGAAGGCCACCGTGGCATCCGGCCCCATGCCGCCCAACACGCCCACGACGATATGTTCTGCGCCCGAGGCGTCATGCGAGCTTCTCATTGGTCGTTCTCCGACAAAACTCTCACTGAAGATCAAGGCTCGAGAGGATGGCGACGTGGCCGGCATCCTCTCGAGAAACTGTTTCATGAGGCACTGTTCACGAAGGGCTGTGTTTACGAGCCACTGTGTTGACGAAAACAGTGATGACGAGCCACTGCCCTCCGCTGGGCCGCTAGAAGCCCATCATGTCCGGCAGCCACATTGTCAGCTGCGGCACGAAGGCCAGCAGCAAGGCGATCAGCACCATGGTGCCGACCAGCGGCAGCGCCCGCACCGAGATTTTCTCGATGGACACGTTGGCGATGCTGGAGCTGATGAACATGTTCTCGCCCAGTGGCGGGGTCGAGAAGCCGATCCCGAGACTCACCACCAGCACGATCCCGAAGTGCACCGGGTCGACGCCCAGCTCCACCATGACCGGCAGCAACACCGGCGTGACGATCATGATGGTGGCCAGAATCTCGATGAACATGCCGACGATCAGCAGGAAGGCGATCACCAGCACCCACACCAGCCACAGGCTGTCGGTGATGTTGAGGATGCCCTGGGCGATCATGGCCGGAATGTGATGCTCCACCAGGATGCGACCGAAGGCGGTAGCGGTGAACATGATGATCAGCACGCGACCGGTCAGCCAAGTCGTGTTCTGGAAGGCTTCATTCAAGCCCAGCAGCGAGGACTCCTTGTGAATGAAGACACCGACGAACAGCGCATAGAAGATCGAGACGACGGCGGCTTCGGTCGGTGTGAAAAGACCGCTGTAGATGCCGCCGAGGATGACCACCGGTGCCATCAGTGACCAGAAGCCCTCCTTGAGTACCTTGAAGACACGCGCCTTGTCGTACGGCTCGCCCTGGGCCTGATAGCCGTTGCGCTTGGCGGTGATGTAGTTGGCGATCATCAGGGCCGCCCCCAGCATGATGCCCGGGATGACACCCGCCATGAACAGCGCCGAGATCGACTCGTTGGCGGTCACCCCGTAGATGACCAACGGCATGCTGGGCGGAATCACGACGCCCAGTCCGCCAGCGGTGGCGGTAATCGCCGCCGGATAGCTGCGGCCGTAGCCACGTTCGATCATCGCCGGAATCACCAGCATGCCCACGGCCGCCGTGGTCGCCGGCCCCGAGCCGGAGATGGCGCCGAAGAACATGCAGGCCATCACCGCTGCCGCCCCCAGGCCACCTGCGGCCGGGCCCGCCAGCTCTTCGGCGATACGAATCAGACGCCGCGCGATGCCGGCGTCGCCCATCAGGGCGCCCGCCAGAATGAAGGATGGCAGTGCCATCAGCGGGAAGGAGTTGATCGCCGAGAACGCCAGCTCCACCAGCGAGGTGATGTCATCACCACTGACGACATAGACCGCCATGGACGCCACCCCAAGGGCAACGACGATGGGTGAGCCCAGAAACAGCAGTGCACCGAACAGAGAGAACAGAATAGTCGCGGCCATGGCATCAGCCTCCCATCTTGGCGGTGCGGGTGTCATCGGCGGCATCCGGGGCCGCTTCCGTGATGCGCTTCACTTCCTCGTCGTCCACGTTGCCGGGCTCGATGCCTCTGACCAGCTTGAGGAACTGCACCTGCAATACGCGAAAGGCCATCAAGGTGAAGGCCACGGGGAAGATGTAATAGACATAGGCGAGCGACCAGCCGAGCGCTGGGGACTCATAGGGAAACTCGGTGAGAAGCCCGATCAGATCCAGGCTCTTGTAGGCGATGATCAGGCTGAAGAGCGCCCAGATAAGGTCGACAAACAGCAGGATGGCGTTGGCCACCTTGCGCGGCAGCAGATTGATATGGGTCTGCAGCCGATTGTGGGCACTCAGGTGAGCCGCGTGTGCAGCCCCCAGGAAGACGAACCAGACGAAGGCGTAGCGTGCCAGCTCTTCCATCCATGCCATGCCGATACCGAACACGACACGCAATACCACTTGGGAAAACAGCAGGAGTACGAAGACCGCGAGTAGAAAGCGGCAGGCGTAATCCTCGAGATTGTTCAATCTGGCCAACATGCGAGCCTCCTTCACGATGAACTGTGAGAGGGATACCAGCACTGTCTGGTATCCCTGCTCGATAGCATTGAACGCAGCGGGGGTCGCTCAGGCGTCATTCACGCTGACGCCGCGAGCGACCCCGCCCACTCGGGCTCAGTGGCCCAATGCTTTCTGCAATTCGTCGAAGGATTCCTTGCCGCCGATCTCTTCATAGAACTGCGGCCAGACTTCTTCCTTGGCAATGCTGATCCACTTGTCCTCGTCGGTCAGCTGGGCGGACTGCACCCCTTCAGCTTCCATGGCAGCACGCGCCTGAGAGGCCTCGGTCAGCTGGAATTGAAGCGCATAGAGCTGGGCTTCCAGGCCGGCGCGATCGATGATCTCGCGCTCCTCGTCAGAGAGCTTGTTGTAGGTACGCACCCCCATGACGATCGGCTGCAGGGAGTACTGGTAGTGGACCTCGGTCAGATACTTCTGCACTTCCTGGAACTTCATCGTGTAGTTGACGATGTCCGGGTTGTCCTGGCCATCGATCACGCCCTGCTGCAGACCGGTGAAGACTTCCGGCCACGACATGCTGATCGGGCTGGCGCCCCAGGCCTGATAGGTGGCGAGCATGATCTTGTTCTGCGGCACACGGATCTTCATGCCTTCAAGGTCTTCCAGCGACGTCACCGGACGCTTGGAGTTGGTCAGATAACGGAAGTTGGAATACAGCCAGCTGACGATGTGGACGCCGGCCTGTTTCTCGGCGATCTGGTTCCATTCATCCGCCAGCGGGCCGGTGGTGGCCTTGACGGCATCCGCATGGCTACGCAGTGCATAGGGCATGGTGAGCGCGCCGAGGCGCGGCGCGTAGGGCGTCAGATTGCCGACGCCGATCAGCGCGAAGTCCAGCTTGCCGATGCGCGTGTCCTGGATCATGCCGGTCTCGGAGCCCAGCTGACCGCCCGGGAACAACTCCACCTGCATCTCGCCATCGGAAAGGTCCTCGACCAGTTCCTCGAAGCGCTGTGCAAGCGCGCCCTGATCCGAATCCATCGGATCGCCCATGCCGACCTTGAAGGTCTTCGCCTGAGCGGTCGCTGACATCGCCAACATCACTGCGGTTGCCAAGAGAGCTTTATTGAACATTGTTATTACTCCACTGGTTGCGGGTCCGCATGGCCTGTCATCAGGACATGCGGATTGAAGATCATGTGGCTTTCAAAGCGTTATCGTTATGGGTTCATCCCCGTCACGTGCTGCCGCCGGGCATAGTCACGCGACGGTCGAGACAGGTCGTGCACTGTGCAGAGCGTCCAGGATCAAGTCCGCGATGACCTCACAGTCCTGCACGTCAAAGGTCAGCGGGAGACGCAGATCACACAGCGTCGCCAGCACCCGGTCGGCATTGGGCACTGCACGATGGCTGCCCAGATAGGCCCAGCTGTCGTAGCGGCTGGTGTAATCCTCCGGCAGCGGCTTGCCGTACCATTTCACCGGCAGCCCACGCGCTTCACAGCCTGTGATGAAGGCGGCGATCTGCTCGTGGGAGCACTGCGCCAGCGTGAACTGGATGGAGCTTCCGACGTAGCCTTCCAGCGGGCCACGCAGGATGGGCGTGACGCCCTCCATGGCCGCGAGCCGGTCCTGCATGCGGGCATAGAGGGCATTCCAGCGCTCACGACGCTCTGCCAGCTCCCCCAGTTGCGGGCGCAGGATGGCGGCACGCAGATTGTCCATGCGACCACTCATGTTGGGGGTCTGCAGGCGCGTCTCGGCGAAGCTCTCCGCGGCCGGTGCCGCCAGGTGGCGGTCGTACAGCATGTAGGAGCCCGACAGGATGATGGCGCGTCGCATCACCTCATCATCGGCGGTCGCCAGCAGGCCACCTTCACCGGAATTGACGTGCTTGTAGGTCTGGGTGCTGTAGCAGCCGACCTTGCCGAAGGTGCCGCTGGGCTTGCCGTCGTAGCTCGCACCCATGGTATGCGCGCAATCCTCGATCACCGTGATGCCGCGGCTGTCGCAGGCCTGCATGATCGCGTGCATGTCGCCGATATGGCCGCGCATGTGCGAGAGCATGAAGAAGCGGGCCCCGCTCTGATCTGCCGCACGCGCCAGATCCTCCGGATCGACCGTGGTGTCCTCGAGGATGTCCACCAGCACCGGCTCGCCACCGGCGGCGACGATGCTGCCGGGCACCGGGGACAGGGTGAAGGCGTTGCACAGCACCTTGTCACCGGCCTCGAGTCCGCAGGCGCGCAGCGCCAGTTGCAGGGCATAGCCGCCGGAGGCACAGGCCAGCGCATGGGGAATGCCCAGACTCGCCGCGAATTCCTGCTCCAGCAGCGCCGTTTCGCCCTGCTCGCCTTCCGCCAGGTTGTAGCGATGCAGGCGACCACTGCGCATCACGGCGACGGCAGCCTCGATGGCGGTGTCGGAGATGGCTTCCTGTTGGGTGAATGACTTGGCAAAACGACGCATGTGGCCTCCTCAATACCGCTTCTGGGCATAGACGGGGAAATCCCAATCCTGCTCGGGGAAGTATTTGGTGAGGCGCCAGTCACAGGCACGCGCATGGCCTTCCATCCCTTCGGTGCGCGAGATGCGCGAACCGATGGCACTGAACTTGAGATTGGCTTCAACACTGAGCTGTTGGGTGGTCAGTACCTTCATGAACTTGTGGACATTCAGACCGCCGGAGTAGCGACCGGCGCGCTTGGTCGGCAGGATGTGGTTGGTGCCGGAACACTTGTCACCGTGGGTGACGGTGCTGCCTTCGCCGAGGAACAGAGAGCCGTAGTTGCTGAGATTCTGCTTCCACCACTCCAGGTCCTCACACAGCACCTGCAGGTGTTCGCAGGCGTACTGATCACTGATCTGGACCACTTCTTCGCGGGTGTCGCACAGGATGACTTCGCCGTAGTCGCGCCAGGCGGCGTGGATGACCTCGGCGTTGGGCATGTCGTTGCCGACCAGCGGCACCAGCTCGATGACGCGGCGCGCGACCTCTTCACTGGTGGTGAACAGCCAGACCGGCGAGTTCGGGCCGTGCTCCGCCTGGGAGACGAGATCCACCGCGATGGTCATCGGGTCTGCCGTGTGATCGGCGATCACCGCCGATTCGGTGGGGCCGGCGAAGACGTCGATGCCGACCTGCCCGAACAGCAGGCGCTTGGCTTCGGCCACGAAGGCGTTGCCCGGGCCGACAAGGATGTCGGCTTCGCGCCCGCCGAACAGGCCGAAGGCCATGCTGGCGACCGCGTGAACGCCGCCCATCTCCAGGATGCGGTCGGCACCGGCCACATGCATGGCGTAGGCCACCGCCGGATTGATGCTGTCACCGCGCGGTGGCGAACAGGCCGTGATGTACTTGACGCCGGCGGCCTTGGCCGTGGCGACGCTCATCAGCGCCGAGGCGGCATGCGCGTAGCGTCCGCCCGGCACGTAGCAACCCGCGGCATCGATGGGCAGCACGCGCTGCCCCAGCACGACACCCGGCTCGGTCTCTATCTCGAAGGACGTCAGGCTGTCGCGCTGCGCTTCGGCGAAACGACGGATCTGGCGATGGGCGAAATCGATATCGTCCTTGACGCTCTGCGGCACGCTTTCGATCAGCGTGGCCAGCTTTTCCTCGCTGAGGACGAAATCGCCGCTCCAGTTGTCGAACTTCTCGGCATACATGCGCACGGCGTCTTCACCACGCGAGCGAATGTCCTGCAGCATGTCCTGGACGATGGCCGTGGTGCGCTGATCTTCCTCTGCCACGCCGTCGGCTGCTTCAGCCAGCTTGAGGTGTCTGATTGTCATTGTGATTCCCCGAAAACTGCTGTGATCATCACGCTCCCTTGCCAGCTGGGCCGGGGAGCGTGTCGTTACGGGATGCGTCAGTCACGCCGCTGTCGTCAGGCGGGACGCATCACTGGCCGCAAACGCTATCAGGCCTGGTAATCCGCGAAGTTGAAGGCATCCGGGTAGCCGAACAGGGCCACGGCACCGCCGGTGTGCAGGAAAACCACGTTCTCGCCTTCCTTGAAGTGCCCCTTGCGTACCAGGTCGATCAGACCGGCCATGCCCTTGCCGGAGTAGACCGGGTCCAGCAGGATGCCTTCCTGCTGAGCCAGCAGCGTGACGGCCTCGATCATGCTTTCGGTCGGAATGCCGTAGCCGTCACCGACGTAATCGCAGTTGGCGACGACATCTTCACGCTTGACCACGTCAGACAGGCCCAGCTTGGCTTCGGTCTTCTGTGCCAGCGCGAAGACATTGCCTTCCTGCTTGTCCTTCGGGGCCCGCACGCCGATGCCGAGTACCGGAATGCCGGAGTTGCAGGCGGTCAGGCCCGTCACCAGACCCGCCTGGGTCCCGGCGCTGCCGGTGGCGTGCACGAGGTGATCGATCTTGAGGCCCATGTCGTTGGCCTGGGACAGCAGTTCGAGGGCGGCATTCACGTAACCCAGCGCGCCGATCTCGTTGGAACCACCCCCCGGGATGATGTAGGGCTTCTTGCCCTTGCCGATCAGCTTGTCGGCCAGCGCTTCCATCTCGGCGGCCATGTCGGCACCGCCTTCACGCTTGGCGACCGTCGCGCCATGCAACTGGTCGAGGAAGACGTTGCCGTTGTAGTTGTAGCTGCGGTCGTCGCTGCCGGTACGGTCTTCCAGCAGGATGTGGCACTCAAGACCCAGCTTGCAGGCAGCGGCAGCGGTCTGACGCGCGTGGTTGGACTGGGTAGCGCCCTGGGTGATGATGGTGTCGGCGCCCTGCTCCAGCGCGTCTGCCATCAGGAATTCCAGCTTGCGAGTCTTGTTGCCACCGGTGGAAAGCCCGGTGCAGTCATCACGTTTGATCCAGAGACGCGGCCCACCCAACAGCTTGCTCAGGTTGTCCATCGGCTCCAGCGGAGTCGAGAGGTGACCAAGGCGAACACGGGGAAAACGGGACAGATGCATACGAGCCTCCAGGCGAGTCATTGTTGTCATAGGGGGTTACTCTCATAACGACGTTCGTCGAATGTGTGACATCACTCCGGCACGCCGCCGAGCGGTCTTCTCAACAGTAAGCCGCGATTCTCGCCAGTCCCAATGCCATGTTTCTCAAAGTTTGTTACTTTTCTGCATGACCAGCTCTTTGCTCTTGTCCGACTCAGGCATCCAGAAGATCGTCATGCCCGCGACGCCGACCGGCAGTCATATCCATTGCCTGTGGCCTGTGGCCCCTGGCCCTTCGGCGCTGCCCTACCATTGACGAACCATGGATGGTTCATGCTCCGGGGGTGTGCTTGCGGTCTTCACCCCAACAAGCACTCGGTGCATGATGGCCGACCTCCAACAACAACCGACATCTCCTCAGGCGACGCATGAAGATCGAATGGATCGAAGACTTTCTCGCATTGATCGAGGCCGGAACCTTCTCGCTGGCAGCCGAGAGACGCAACGTGACGCAACCCGCCTTCTCGCGCCGGATACGGCAGCTGGAAGAGTGGCTGGGCGTCGAGCTGGTCTATCGTCAGTCGCAGCGCATGATCCTCACCGAGCACGCGCTGGAATATGAGCAGGAAATGCGGGAATGGCTGGCGCGGCTCTACACGTTGCGCAGCCGCCTGCGCAGCGAGGCCCGCCAGGGGCCGAAGGCAATCATCACCACCCAGCACACCCTCACCGTCAGCTATCTGCCGCGGTTGCTGCGCTATTTCCGGCACAACTCCCCCGAAGCCGGACTGCAGGTGAAATCACTGGATCGCAGCGAATGCCTGCAACTGTTCGAGCATGATCAGGCAGACCTGCTGCTGTGCTCAGAACTGCAGGGCGCGCCGATCTTCGATGACAACGGCGACACCCAGCGCATCTCGCTGGGGCTGGAGCGGCTGCTGCCGGTGTGTGCTCCGGACGCCCAGGGGCGCCCCCTGCACCTGCCGCGCAGTGACCAGCGCCTGCCCTTGATCGCCTATGATCCGGAGAGTTTTCTGGGCCAGATTCTGGCCTCGCCCTACCTGATGGACCTGCAGCGCGCCCAGGACATCGACATCATCTGCGAGACGTCCTTTACGCTGGGCATTCGTGAACTGGTGATGGCCGGATTGGGAGTCGGTTGGCTGCCCCACGGCCTGATCGAGGATGATCTGGAGAGCGGCAGACTGGTCTCGCTATTGGATGATCTGGGCGGCCCGACCCTCGAGGTGGCCTGCTATTGTCGCCGTGGCAAGCACAGCGCGGCGACCGAGTCGCTGTGGCAACTGCTCAACGAGAGCCCACCTTCGGTGTAAGCCCACCTGGCGCTCACCTGTCTGCTGGGCTCTGACTTGACCAGCACTGACTTGACTGGCACTGACTCGAGCAGCACGCAGCTGCCAACCGTTTCTTGAGGAACCAGCATGAATCGCATCAACCCCGACAAGCTGTTGCAGAGCAAATGGACCGCCGTGTCGCCCCGGGAGCGTGAGCGCCATTTCATCGTCACACGCTTGATTCGTGATGAGCAGGACGAACATGTGGTCGAGGTCGTGTTGCAGGCGGTGCTGACACGCAGGGATTACACCCTCGCCTGGCGCGAGCTCAAGGCAGATGATGTCTGGCAGATGGGCTGGAAATGACGGGCTGGAAATGATGACCTGACTTGAGCATCGCTGAACGCAGAAACGCCGCCCTCGGGCGGCGTTTCTGCGTCTACGCAACAGAGGGTGAGACGGATTGAAGCCTGATCTTGACTGGCCTTGCCTTGCCTGGCCTTGCCTGGCCTTGAGACTGACCGAAAGTCACTGAGAAAAGATCTCAGGCCACGACCTCGGCTTCCAGCTGGTCACACAGCAGCGCCATGCGCTGCACCGCTTCCAGCAGGCTGTCGTCCGGCACGGTCAGGGCGACACGTACCAGCGGCGTACCGCAATCACCGAAGACGCTGCCGGGCATCACCGCCACCTGCTGCTGTTCCAGCAGCCGCCAGGCGAATTGCTCACCGTTCAGGCCGGTGCGTGAGACATCGACCATCAGGAACATGCCGCCCTGGGGCAGGCTGGAGGACAGCTGCGGGATGGCCGCCAGCGCCTCGTGGACCAGACGCGCGCGGCGCCCGAGAGAGTCGCGCAGACGCTCGGTGGTATCGAAATCCCCGCGCAGCGCGGCCTCGGTCATGTCGGCGATGAAGGGCTGGTTGCCGAACAGCATGGTTTCCGAGACAGGCAACAGCCGACGGCAGAATTCCGCCGAGCCGATGGCCCAGCCACTGCGAAAACCGGTGGCAGCGTGACTCTTGGAGATCGAGGACACCACCACGGTGCGCTCACGCAGTGCCTCGATTTCCAGCGGAGAGACGAATTCGCCCGTGAAGATCAGCGCTTCATAGACCTCATCGCAGACGATCCACAGATCATGCTCGCGACATAGCGCGCCGATATGCTCGAGGGTCGTTCGGTCCATCACCGCCCCGGTGGGGTTGTGCGGCGTATTGAGCAGCAACACACGGCTCTGCGGCGTGATGGCCGCGGCCAGATCGTCTGGCTGCAACACGAAGCCATGCTCCATGCGCAGCGGTACCGGCTGCAGGTCACCGCCGGCGCCGCGGATCACGCCCTCATAGGTCGCGTAGTAGGGGTCGCCGGTCAGTACGCCGGCCCCCTCCTCCACCAGCGCCAGCATCACCGCGAACAGCGCCGTCTGCGTGCCGGGGAAACACAGCACGTTGTCTGCACTGATCTCGGGCATGCGCGCGGCGTAGCGCTCGGCCAGTGCCGCGACCAGCCCCGGTTCACCACGGCTATCGGAGTAGCGGGTACGGCCAGCCCGCAGCGCCTCGACACAGTGCTCGACCAGGGCCGGGTGCGTGGCGATATCCGGCTCCCCGATGGTCAGCTCGATGATCGGCTCGCCGGCCTGGATACGCTGGCGGGCGGCGCTGTGAACGGCCCATTTGTCACCGCCCAGATCACTCAGTCGTTCGGTAATGGTGGCGTAGCGCATGCTCAACTCCTGTGAGGTGGGGGTGATGTCGTGATAGCGACGTGCTCAAGCAAGGTGCCCTGTGGCAGCCGCAGAATGCCCTCTGCCGCCCGCATGGCGATCGCGGGCAGCCGCTCGACCGGATAGAGGTCGTGTTCCAGCCCGCCTTCCAGCCACAGGCCATCGATCAAGCCATTGAGGGCGATCGCCTGCTCCTGACATTCACTCTCGGTGGCGGGCAGCGCGTGGGCACTCAGCACCGGCTTGACCAGCTGTGCGAGCAGGTCGAGAAACTCGCGATAGGTTTCCTGGTGCACCGCCGAATAGCTGGCATCGTGGCGCACCCGGCCGATGAAGGTCGCCCACAGGGAGATCTTGTGGGCGGCCAGGTTGGGCTGCGTGAGACTCGCCGCGATGAAGCGCGCCAGACGACACGCCGGGGATACATCACTGGCCGGGCTGGCATCGGCGATATCGGAGGTCAGCTGGCCCATCATGTAGGCGTAGGCAGCCCGCACCATGTCGTCCTTGGTACCGAAATGGTGGCGAATCAGTCCCGGCGAGACCCCGGCCGCCTCCGCCACACGGCGAACGCTGGCACCGGCCAGACCGTGCTGCGCGACACAGCTCAAGGTGGCTTCCAGCAGGTCGCGACGACGCTGATCCTGGGAAAGCCGCTGGAATGCCTTGCGACTCATCGTGATGTCTCCCGTCCGGTCGCTGTCCCGCGCATCAGGCACTCGATGGCCTCTCGAACGAAGATGCCTTCAACAGCGCGCCTGCTATTAACAACGATAATCACAGCCAAGGCTCTCCAGCAGTCGCAGATGAGACTCCCACTCCAGCGCCAGATCTCCCTCCTCGTGGATGGCCATGTCGTACTGACCGACCACATGCTCACAGATCTCGGGCGAGAGGCGGCGCACCGGCTGGCCCATGGACAGAGTCGCGACCTGGATCTCGCAGCTGCGCTCGAGATAGAACATGTTGTTGAACATCTCGGCGGCAGAGGCGCCGGTGGTCAGCAGGCCATGATTGCGCAGGATCAGTGCCGGATTGTCGCCAAGGCTTGCCACAATGCGCTCGCGCTCATCCAGATCCAGCGCGATACCCTCATAATCGTGGTAGGAGACGCGGCCATGGAACTGCAGGGCGATCTGATTCAGTGGCAAGAGCCCTTCTTCCAGGCTCGACACCGCCACACCGGCGCGGGTATGGGTATGCATGATCCAGCTGGCTGAGTGACTTGCCGCATGAATCGCCGAGTGAATGGTGAAACCGGCCGGATTGACCCGCGCGGCACTGTCATCGACCTTCTGGCCGTTGACGTCGATCTTGACCAACGAGGACGCCGTGATTTCCTCCCAGCGCCAGCCGTAGGGATTGATCAGAAAATGCCCTTCCTCATCCGGTACCCGCGCCGTGATGTGGGTGTAGATCAGGTCGGTCATGCGATAGTGCGCTGCCAACCGATAGCAGGCCGCCAGGTCCAGGCGTGCTTGCCACTCCGCGTCACTCATGGTCGATGCCGGCATGTTGCTGTCTCCTGTGGTCACAATGTCGCTGTCTGGGGTCGAGAAAGGCTCGGCTGAGCCTTGAGAAGCATTGAAGCGTCCACCTTCGGTGTTCAAGCGACGCGGGCCTCAATCGCTGAGGGTTTTAAGCGCTGCGGCCCTCAATAGCCGCGCTGGCGATCCACGCCCAGCATGAGCGGCAGGCCATCGCGCAACTCACGCGCCGTGGCCACCACCTGTTCGGCCACCACCTCGGGGAGCGAGTCACTGGCCACATGCGGCGTGATGCGCAGGCGCGCGTCCTGCCACCAGCGGTGAGTGGGCGCCAGCGGCTCCTCGCGGAAGACATCCAGCGTCGCGCCTGCCAGTTGTCCGGCGTCGAGCGCGGCTTCAAGGTCCGCTTCCACCAGGTGCTCGCCGCGGCCGATCTGCACCAGCCAGGCGCCACGGCGCAGCCGGGCGAACAAGGCAGCGTTCAGCACGTTCTCGGTCACCGGGGTCAGCGGCAGGATATTGATCAGATAATCGGCGCCGTCGGCCGCCGCCATGACGGCAGCGTCACCGGTCAGGTAACGCACGCCCGGCACCGGCGCGGCCGGTTCGCTGCGACAGGCGACCGTCACCGAGAACCCCAGGGTCGACAGCGAACTGACCACGGCGCGCCCCATGCTGCCGTGGCCCAGCACGGCCACCTGTGCCTTCTCTGGCGCACGCATTGCCAACGGCTGCCATTCGCCACGCGTGGCATTGTCGGCCATGACGGCAAACTCGCGCTCGCGATGCAGTACCTCGTGAGCGGCGAATCCGGCCATCAGATACGCCTGATGCGGATCGCGCACCCGTGCGACCTGAACCTCGGCCGAGAGCCCCGGATGACTCATCAGGGCATCCACCCCCGCCGCGATCGACATGGCAAGCCGAAGATTCGGGTACGGCGCGAAGGCATCCTCCCCCGGCTGCCAGCAGATGGCGAACCGCACCTCGCTCGGGTCCTCGATCTCATGCGGATGACGCAGCACGACATCGTCGCCCAGCTGGCGCAGTGCTTCACCGTAGACGCTGTCCAGGTCCAGGGACTCACTCAGATAGACACCCAGAATCGGGGCTTGGCTTGGCATTGGCTCTCCTTGTGACACGACTGGCAGCGAGTGGGTTGCCATGGATTTCTCCTCACTATTACACACTCGTATAACTACTGCCAACCGTCACGTGCTCCCCTGCTCCCTCATCGCCTTGCCAATGCCTTGATCGATGGGGTTTTTCCGTCACCGCACTGTTCTGGATGAAACATGCGCGCCACAACGACAAAAGGAGAGGCGCAAGCGCCTCTCCTTTTTCATGTGTTACCTGGTCAATGGTGCAAGCTGGCGTCAGCGGTGATGACAGCCTGACGCTGCCAACCTGATGGCAGCGAAGGAATTCACAACGAGGCCACCTTCGCCACTGGCGGGCGCTGCTTGCCCTGGGTGACGATGTAGATACCGCTTGCGACCACGATGGCGGCGCCCAGCAAGGTCATGGCATCGAGGCTTTCCCCCAGCACCATGACCCCGAGCGCCAAGGCAAACAGGACGCGGGTATAGCGAAATGGCGTGACCACCGAGACCTCGCCCTTGCGCATGGCAATCGTCAAGGCGTTGTAGGCGATGACCCCGAGTATCACGGCACCCACGATCAGCCAGGTCGCCTCGGGCGCATACGCAAGCGGAGTCTGCTGGTAGAGAGCGATCAGCCCCCCCGCCGGAATCAGGGCGAGAAAGCCATAGATGCCGAGCTGGACGTTGGACAACGACGCCGGCGCGCCGCGCGTCGCCAGGTCTCGTCCGGCGAAGCCGATCGTGCTGATCACCGCAAACAGTGAGGACATGTTGAAGCTGTCGAGACCGGGACGCACGATCAGCAGCACGCCAATGAAGCCGACACCGATTGCCAGCCAGCGCTTGCGGCTGACGCGCTCCCCGAAGAACAGTGCCGCCCCGGCCACCACGACCAGCGGCGTCGCCTGCAGGATGGTGGAGGCGGTGGAAAGCGGCATCAGGGTGATGGCGAGGGCGAAGCTGCTGCGGGCGATGATTTCACAGATGACACGCACCAGAATCGGACGCGAGAAGATCGCCGCAGGCATGAGGGACTCGCCGCGCAGGCAGGTCAACAGCATGAAGACCAGCATGCCGCCGAGACCGAACAGCATTAGGGTGATACCGGTCGAGGTATGCCCCGCCGCCAACTTGAACAACAGATCCTCCACCGCGAATGCTGCCATCGCGATGACCATGAAAATACTGCTACGCATATTGTCCACTCACGCCACCTTGATCTTTCAAGTCACATTCACCAGAGGGTCTGGCGGCCAGGATCAAGCGCGTATCGCGCTGCAACATCACCCCAAGGCAGGCAGCGGGTCCGCTTGATCATCGGTGGCATCGTCCTGCCACCACGCCATCAAGTCTTGCACCCTGTGCTTGAGGTGAAACAGGCGCGATTGCCGCAAAGACGCGTTTCAGAAACCCTCAGGATGGCGCAAGGTCACGCTATCCGGCACTCGAGTGATGCGCTGGCAGCGCTCTTGTTAGACGAAAGATATGGCGTCAGGCGCTCGGCGCGCTCGAATCAGAACGTCACGGAAAGCCCGAACTTCAAGTCAGTCCTCGCACAGCAAGACGCCCGCGATCAGCGAGCAGGAGCTCGTGAACGCGGGCGTCAGTCCTCAATATCTCTTCACACGGCTCAGTCCTGCTGATTCTCCAGCAGCGACTTCAGGCCATGCGGCTGGCAACGCAGGTACTGGGGCGCGGCCTTGACGGTGTCACCCAGCGCAGCGGCCGCGTGCCACGGCCAGCGCGGGTCGTAGAGAATGCCACGCGCCAGCGCGATGGCATCGGCACGCTCGTTCGCCAGCAGGTCTTCGGCCTGCTGCGGCTCGGTGATCAGGCCAACGGCAATCACCGGCATCTTCACCTGCGCCTTCAGGGCCTCGGCGTGCGGCACCTGATAGTTGGACGCTACCGGAATCTCCTGCTGCACGCTGAGCCCGCCACTGGAGACATGCAGATAGTGGCAGCCACGGCGGTCCAGCGCCTTGGCAAGTTCAATGCTCTGCTCGAGGTCCCAGCCGCCCTCGACCCAGTCCGTCGCGCTGATCCGGATGCCCAGCATCACGTGCTGCGGGATCGCGGCCCGCACGGCGTCAAAGACCTCAAGCGTCAGACGCATGCGATTCTCGAGCGAGCCACCGTAGTCATCGTCGCGCTGATTGCTCAACGGCGACAGGAACTCGTGCAGCAGATAACCATGCGCCGCATGCAGCTCGATGCCGTCCAGGCCAATCTCGACGGCGCGCTGTGCCGCCGCCACGAAGTCCGCGATGGTGCGGCGGATCTGCTCGCCACTCATCGCCTCGGGGAGCGGCCCGCCTTCGCTGAAGGGAATCGCGCTGGGGGCAAGTACCTGCCAGCCATTGTCGTTGCCGGGCGCGATGGCAGCACCGCCATCCCAGGGCTTCTGGCAGGATGCCTTGCGTCCCGCATGACCGATCTGCACCGCCAGCGGCATCGGCGAATAGCGGCGGATACGCTCGACGACTCCCTGCATGGCTTGCTGGCATGCCTCATCGTAGAGTCCGACATCGCCATGGGTGATGCGCCCTTCCGGGGCGACGGCGCTGGCCTCGAAGATCAGAAGCCCAGCCCCTGACTGGGCGAGATTGCCAAGATGCTGATCATGCCAGGCCTGCATCTGGCCCTCCTCGGCGGAGTACTGACACATGGGCGCGATGATGATGCGATTGTCCAGCGTGAGCGGGCCGAGGGTGAGCGGTGAAAACAGTGTGGACATGGAGTTCCTCTGGATGCAGACAGGGCGGATTCGGAAGGCGCAGGCGCGAACATGACGAGAAGGTCCGTGCTGCCAATGCCGATGCAGTACAAGCACAATGCGGGCACCGGACAGGCGCCACAAGCGCAGGTTGGCCGTGATGACGGCAACGCTGAGTTGCCCATGTTTCACGCACGCCCTGCCAGCGCCTCACCATCAGCGACTCGCCTCGCCCTCCAGCACTTCCTTGACCAGCAGACGCCCGACATCGGCAATCGCGGCATTGCGTGCCGCCAGATCGGCCTCGCTTTCGGTCAGATAGACCGCCACGATCAACGGGGCACGCAACGGCGGCCACAGGATGGCAACGTCATTGTTGGTGCCATATCCCCCGCCGCCGGTCTTGTCCGCGATCTGCCAGTCATCGGGCAAGGCCGCCCGCAGTTTGTCATCGCCGGTGGTGTTGGCCAGCATCCAGCCCTGCAGGGCCAGGCGCGATGGCTCGCTCAGCGCATCCCCCACCAGCAGTCGCTGCAGGGTGGCCGCCATCGCGTGCGGCGTGGTGGTATCGCGCGGGTCACCGGGAGTGGCCTCATTGAGCGCCGTTTCACGTCTGTCCAGCCGCGTGCTGCCATCGTTCAGGCGCCGCAGATAGGCCGTCAGTGCGGCAGGTCCGCCCAGGGCGTCGAGAATCAGGTTGCCCGCGGTATTGTCGCTTGTCGTGATGGTGGCATGGCACAACGCTTCAAGCGTGAGGCCCCCATCCTGAGTGTGGTGCTCGGTGATGGGGGAATAGGTCACGAGATCCGCCGGGCGAATCTCCACCTTGCGTGACAACGATTCCTGACCTTCGTCTACCCGTGAGAGCAGATGACCACAGGCCAGCACCTTGAAGGTGCTGCTCATGGGGAAGCGCTCATCCCCCCGCCAGCTGAAACGGGTGCCATCGGCGGTATCCAGAACGGTGACACCGATTCGCGCGCCGACCTCTGATTCGATGGCCTGAATGGCCGACCCCGAGAGCGGCTTGTCAGCGGCCAACGCATCGTCTGCGGCCTGAGCGCCCAGCGGCAGACAGGCAAGAGCGGCGGCCGCCAGCCACTGCTGCCAGCGCCTTGTGGGCCTGGCGGCAGGCTTTGCCGCGAGGCTGGCGGAGTGCAAGCGAAACGAGGGGTGATCAGCACCGCACAGGCGCTGAGGAGTTGAAGGCATCAATGACATGTCCTGATCATGGGGAGCGGCCGTCTCGCAAGACACGACCCAATATGCAGCATGCTACATGTACCATAGCCGCTTAAGCGCGGACATGCCGGCCATCTCACTACGGGCCGCGGACTGGCAGAGACTTGATCTGGGTCAATGCCAGCGCACGATGCCCTCACTCATCGAGAACCTTGAGCGTCTTGTTGCGCTTGGCGCCGGGCTTGGCATGCCATGACAGGCGAATATCGAGGCGATGATGATCATCCTCTCGCCGCGCCGTGACCTTGAGGGTCATCAGGCCGCGCGGTGCCAGCCGTATCTCGCCGTCCTCATCGCGAAATGACAGCAGCCCCTTGCCCAGCCCCTTGATGATGGCCTTGAGAATGTCCTGAACGCCATCGATGGATTGCAATGATTCATGTCGGAACAGCGACTTGTCCTGCTTGTCGTCTTTCACCAGCCTCTCCTGTACGTGTTTCAGGGCGCGTAGACCTTGACCTCGGGATGGTCATTGCTGATGCCGACGATGCGTCCACAGGCTTCTATCAGCGTCGCCCCCATGCCCACGCCATCCAGCCCTTCCTTGCGGCGTGAATTGCGATCCAGGGTGACGTCGCCCTCGATATGCAGAAGCCCGTGGCGCCAGCCCAGCTGCTGGCCCGCCTGATGATTGACGTGACCATGCATCACGGCACGAATGCCGACCTTGTGCAGGCGCTTGACGCCCGCGGCGCTCAGCACCATGTCGCTCTTGCGATATTTGGTGCGCAGTACATTGGCCAGCTCACCGTAATAGAAGGTGAACGGGTCTTCGCGCAGGATGCGCCGGAATTCCTGATTGACCTGCGAGACCTTCTGGCGGCCGAGTCGTCTGGCGAAGGCATCATCCACGCCTGCATGGACATGCAGGAAGGCGCCACTGCGATAGGCAAGGCGCATCTCGTCGAAGAACCAGGCAAAGCGCCCGCCGGGCTTGAGAAACAGCTCGTGGGCCTTGAGCGCGGCGGCATAGGTCTGGCGCAACGAGAGACCATGTTTCTCACAGGCATGCTCGAAGCCATCGGCCTTGGCGCTCAGGCGAGTGATCTCCTTCTCCAGCGCTTCCCCCTTGAGCACATGGCCTGCCGATTTGCGAAACTGCTCCGCCCAGTCCGGCCCCGGGTACAGGCGCCGACGGCATTCACTTCGCGAGGGAATGCTCTTCATCGCCCGCGGTCTGTCCGCGAGATAGTGATCGAAGACTTCCTTGAGCAGCGCCAGCCCCTTGGCGCCCATGCGCACGAACAGATGATCGGTCCGCGCCGAATCATCATGACTCAGCCGCATCAGCGCCAGCATCAGCCGCATGTCATGATTGCCCGCCAGCAACTTGAGACGTGCCCCACTGCGCATCAAGGTGCGCAGGGCTTCCAGCAGTTCCAGATTGCTGGGGCCCTTGTCGAGGCAGTCACCGCCGATGACGAAGACACTGCGCTTGCCCCGCGCCGTCAACACCAGGTTGTCCCGCGAGGTCAGGCGCACACCGCCACTGGCCACCAGAGACGCGATGAAGGCTTCCGCGTCGGCATGCGCATCGGAGATGAAGATGACATCGCGGCGTGGCCAGTCCTTGCTGCCCAGCTTGCGAGCGGCGCGGGACACCTTGTCACCGGCGCGCAGGTGCTGATGTGTCTCGGGCCACTGAGCCGCGTGACTGGGCAGCGCCTTCAGATAACGCGTCGGGCCTCGGTAACGCGGTACGGCGTCGCTCATGGGGGGACTGAGGGTCATTGGGCTATCTCCTTGTGGCATCTGCTTGCCTCGTTGAACTCACCGGCTTGTGGCAAGCAAGCGCCTTGCCGCTCCTTGGGGACCATCCGGGGGAATGTGGAATGAGGTCACGAGCACAGGGCGACAAGCCTATGACCGTTTGATCACAGAAAGATGACAGACTCGCATCACGCTGGTGCGCTGGCCTGCTTCTCTGCTGTAAATCACTCCGCCCACCCCCTGCTCTCCAGCACTCCGCCCATTCTCTGCACTTCAGTACCGCTGGCCGCCAACTCAGTCCTGCGCGGGCTCGTGACGCTGGCGCACCTTCCACTCGCCAGCCACATGCCGCCATGACCCTGACGGGGTTTCCTCGATGACCACCGGCCGCGCATGGTGCATGCTCAGCCCGGCAATCTGGTCGAAGTCCAGCACGCCCAGCAGATGCGCCGCATGGCGCAGCGCCGCGCCATGGCCGACGACCAGCGTCAGCGAGGCGCCCGATGTGGGGGTTGATGAGGGAGCCGAGGCCGAAGCTGATGAGGAAGCCGGTAGCGAAGCAATGAAGTCGGCCACCCGCTGACCGGCCTGCATCAGGGATTCAGCCCCCGGCAGCGGCAGGCGAAAGTGGCTGTTGGATTTCCAGTCGGCCGGCAGGAAATCCACGCGCGGGTCATGACGCACTGCTTCGGCGATCTGTGCCGTGGTCAGATTGGCGGCGCTGCCCAGACTGCGCTCCCACAGGGAATCATGTTCCATGAGCGAGAACTCACGCTCTGTCCTGTCACCCATGACCTCGTTCATCACCTGCGCCGTCTGCCAGGCACGCAACAGGCTGGAGGCATGTACCGTGCTGGCCGGTTGCCAGCCATGTGCCTGACACAGCGTCAGCACTTCCTCGGCTCCCTCACGCGCCTGACGCTCACCGCGACGGGTCAAGGGAAACGGCTGCAGCGCGCTCGGGGTATCAATCTGCTGGTGATAGTCGGCATGACGAATCAATGCCACACGTCGGATTGTCGGTTCATCAGTCATCGGCCGTCGCTCTTCCCGTCTTCACTCGGTATGGATTCATGCTGGCGGTCCTCGCCATGCGTCGCCTCGTACGGTGCAAGTGGCGGTAGTGGCGCTAATGGAGCTAATGGCGCCAGTCTCCCGCGCTCACGTCGCCTGGCGCGACTGCTCAAGCCTTGCCAGCAGCGCCATGGCGGCGTGCCCCATCTCGTGGTTCTTCAACAGGCTCGGCACGACCTCCGCCGCCACCCAGCGCCGACTGCGATGCGGTTCCTCCCGCTCGCTCTCTTCCTGCTCATGCACGACTCTCACGGCGTGCAGACTAGCGGCGACAGGAGCGCCCCACTTCTCGTAACTGAATTCCAGCGCTGCGTGGTCCAGCGCCTCCGCCTCAATGCCCGCTTCCTCGCGGGCTTCCTTGAGCGCGGACTCAAGCGGACTCATGCCCGGCTCGACGATCCCCTTGGGCAGGCTCCAGTGACGATTGGAGGAAGAGCCGATCAGCAGCACCTCCCACTGGGCATCTTCGCCTTCCCCCTGCAGACGACAGGGCAGGACGGCCGATTGACGGTAGTAATAGGCGGGGCGTTCGCGGCGCTCCTCACCGGCCGGGAATGGCCAGGGGAAGCCATCCGGCAAGGCACGCACGCGCTGGATCAGCTCCAGGCTCATCTGACCGGAGCGCAGGTCTTCCCAGCGCCCCTCGAAGGTCAGCTTGACCACCGCCGCCGTCGGCAGCAGCTTGGTCTCCTTGGGCGGACGCGGCCGCTTGCCGGTCAGCCAGACCAGCGCATCTTCCAATGCCGGATTATGGCCGATGATCATCAGTCGCTGCACGCTGTCCGGGCAGGCGCGCACCGTCTTGAGCAGCGGCGCCTCGTCCTCGCAGTAAAGCGCAGGCTTGAGCTCGATCATGTCAACGCCGAGGCCCATCGACTTCACGCACTTTTCCGCCGTGGCGCGCGCGCGAAGGGCCGGCGAGCTCAGGATGGCATCCGGTACCAGCGCCTCCTGGGCAAGCCAGGCTCCCATGCGCTGGGCACCGCGCTTGCCGCGCTCCTTGAGGGGTCGATGGAAGTCGTCAGCTGCCACTGACCAGTCCGACTTTCCGTGGCGCATCAACAGCAGTTCACGACGCATGTTCAAGCCTCCAGCAAGGGGGTCAGGTGGTTCTCGACCAGCGCGGCGAAGTCCACGCGCCCGGTCACCTCAAGCACGCGGGTCCCCGCCAGGCGCTCCAGATACGGCGCGGGATCAAGGCTTGCGCCATTGGGCACGAAACGGCCATCCCGCTGCTGGTGGAAGGGCCCCGGAGTCTTAATCACCGCGCGTATCAGCGCTTCGCTGCGGCTGACCTCGACCTCGCGCACCTCGAGTGGCGCCTCGCTGCCACGCGTCCAGTTGAGTATCACCATGGCCGCAAGCTCGCCGCTGGCGCGGATACGCCCGGGGCCGTAGACGTCCTCGATGATCAAGTCGTGCTTCTCTTCGAGATCCCACAGCGCTTCTTGCGGCATCGCTTCATAGCCTGCGATACGCGCGGGGTCCAGCAGCGGGCGCAGACGCGGATTGTTGAGCATGGTGCCGGGATTGATGCGTGGCAACTTGGCGACGCCGCGGGCACGCAGCGTTCCCTCCCGCCCCGGCCGGTCCAGGAACAGCCGGTCATTGCTGATGAAGTCGAACTCAGGATTGTCGAGCGCCTTCACCATGGTGGTGGACTTGCCACCGCCCGAGAAGGCGGCGATGGCCACCGCGCGATCGCCCTTCGACAGCGCCGAGGCGTGACAGATCAAGCCGTCATTCTGCTGCAGATGCGACATGTGCAGATTGAGCAGGAAGTTGATCACCTGGCTCTCATTGTCTTCACAGGGCCCGAACGCCAGGTTGTGGTCGTTGCTGCGCAGAAAGGCCATGCCCGTGCGCACCTTGTGAATCAGGCGCCCGTCGGCCAGGTCGATGATGGCGTCCTTGCGGCGTGTCTTGCCGGGCTCCGGCATCCAATCGACGAAGGCCTCGGGCACGATGCCGAGTCTCGCTGCCGCTGGCGTGTCCTTGAGGGCCGGCGCCTCGAACACATGCACGAGCCTGGCTCCCCCCGGCACAGTGTCGAGCGCCACGATGCGCGCGCAATGGCGGAAATATGTCGCCAGACGTTGCAGCAGCCGAGGCATGTCCGTCATCACGCACAGGCGAAAGTCATCCACCTCGAACAGCAGCGCCTCGCTCAGGCACTGGCGCGACGGCGTCAGCGCCGTGAAGCAGGCGGCGGCCGTCCACTCTGCAAAGGGCAGCGTGGCAAGGCTGGCCGGGCTGTCACAGGTCGTCGCGCTCATGCCAGACACTCCATCACGTGATCGAGATAGGCGGTGGCCGCATCGACACCGGCACCTTCCAGCGCGCCGCGGAAGCCGCCGAAGGCCGAGACTTCGAAGATGATCGGGCCATCGTCGGTCAGCGCGACATCGACGGTGGTGAAGTCGAGCTTGAACGGCGCCTGGGCACGCTGCGCCAGCGCGATCAGCTCCTCGGAGGGCTCGAAGGGCGCGTACTTGCCACCGGCGTGGATGGTGGTATTCCAGGCATCGCCCCCACTGACGCGGGCGTAGCTGCACAGATAACGGCCCCCGACGAAGACCATGCCGTAATCCTGCCCCGGCAGGTCGAGGCGCTGCTGCAGATACATCATCGGGTGCTCGGCGGCGAACTCACGCACGGCAGCTTCCAGCGCGGCATCATCGCCGGTGTCCTCGATGATGCACATGCCCCGCGCCTTGGTGGAGAAAAGCGGCTTGAAGACGGCGGCCTTGAAGCGCTTGACGGCTTCGCAGGCCGCCGTCACGTCTTCGGTGACCAGCGTGGCCGGCATCGGGATGTCGGCATTGGCCAGCGTGACGGTGCAGCTCAGGCGGTCGATCAGGCGAATCATGCTCTCCGCGCTGCTGAAGACGCGCACGCCCCTGGCTTCGGCGACACGCAACAGCTCCAGGCGGTCCAGGCTGCCCGGGGAATATTCCGCGCTGATCTTCTTGACGATCAGGGCATCCAGCTCGGTCAGGTCATGACGCACCCCGGCAGAGTCACGGAATTCGAGGCAGTTGCGGGTCAGGTCCAGCGAGACGGCCGCCATGTCGATCACGAGACGAAAGCCCGTCCGTGCTTCGATGGCATCCGCCAGCACTTCGGTCGACCACTTGCCGGGAATACCCACGACGCCAATCTTGAAATCAGTCAACGAACAACTCCTCCAGGGGAATACGGTAATCGGCCGGCCGTTCAGGGTCGGCGCCAAGCACATGCTCGAGTATAAAGCGTGCGCGGTTGAACATGCGCCCTGCCAGCCCGGCATCGAGGATGAAACGTGTCGAGGTGGCAAAGGAGCGCGCCAGGCCAAGTGCCAGACGCCATTCAAAGGTGGTATCGCCCTGCTCATGGGCAAAGCGACGCATCTGCTGACCGAAACTCAGGGCCAGCGCCAGAATACGGGCCCGCAGCGCCGCATCCGTCAATTGAAGACGGTAATGGGACACCATGTGCACGGACACGTCCTGCACATAGTCCTGATAGGCCGAGCGGTGAAGATCGATGAAGCGGATGCTCTGCTTCGCCGGATCGAAGAGGATGTTGTCGACATTGAAGTCGCCGTGGATATAGACGGCGAAGGGAGCCTCGAGCGAACGTTCCAGACCTGCGGCCTGCTCGATCAACGCTTCCAGCGAGGGCATCTCGCGCCCACACAGCGAGGCACCGCAGTGGCGAAATTCCGGATGGATCTGATAGACATCACTCAGCCGCTTGAGCAGCTGGCGCATGTGCCCTGCAGTGACCGGCTTGTCGCGGCGGGTGGTGGTCCACACCGAGTGTAGCGTCTCGACCAGCGCTTGCTGGGCGGTACGATTGAGACGTGACGATTCATTGATCAACAGATGCTCGAGGGTCATGCCCGGCAGGTGCTCGATCAAGAGTGCCGCGCTGTCGCCCTGCTGATGGTGCGAGAGGATGCGGGGGGCGATGCCGGGATAGATGTCGTGCCAGCGCTCGACGCCCTGACGCTCCTCCTCGACCTTGCGCCCCAGGCCATCCTTGAAGATGGCCAGATACTCCGGCGAGGTCAGCGGCAGATCACCGGCTGACTTGCGGTCCCTGGATTTGCGGTCCCTGGATTTGCTGCCCTTTGACTCGCTCGCATCAGTCTTGCGGTCCTTTGACTTGCTGCCCTTTTGCTTGCTGCCCTTTTGCTTGCTGCCCTTTTGCTTGCTGCCCTTTTGCTTGCTGCCCTTTTGCTTGCTGCCCCCTGACTCGCCAGCCTTGCTGCCCTGTTGTTTGTCGTTGGCCGGCTTGCCCTTGTCATTGCCCTTGTCACTGACCTTCTCAACAGCCCTCTCACTGGGCTTCTCGCTGGCTATCCCCGAGATCCGGCTGCCGGAGCGTGTCTCGGCCAAAGTGTCGACGCGCATCTCGCCCGCCGTCTGACTGCCATCACCGAGTTCATTGACCAGGTGCGTCAGCGAGGCATAGCGCTCGAAGTTGAGTGACTGACCGAGGGTTGCCGAGATGACCGCCTCACCCAACTGCCCCAGCACCTCGCCCATCTGGCTGATTTCACGGGCCACGAACAGCAGATGTGTCAGGTCTTCGGCGGGAGCGCGCTTCTTCTTGAGCTGGCCGGTGAGTGCCCGGATGCGGCCTTCACTGTCCCGCTTCAGCTTCTCGCGACTGCGCGCGAGCTTCAGGGCCAGGGACAGGGAGCCGTTCTCCAGCGACATCTCGCTGCGCAGAATGCCGCGACGCACACGGCGCAGCGACTTGACCAGCACGACATCATCGACCAGCTGGACATCATCGACGCGAATCAGCTGCTCCAGACAACTGCGCGCCAGCTCACTGAGCCGTGCCAGACCACTGGCGACCTCGACCAGGCTCTGCTGGAAGCGGGCCCGCGCGTGCGAGCGCTTGTGGTTTCGGGCTTCAGGGCATGCCTGTTCGATACGCTGGCAGAGATTCTCGGCGTACCCCTGGCGCTCCAGCAGCTTGCGCGCCATGGCCGCCGTCGGCGCGGACACGAAGGCCTGCAGCCAGCCATATTGGCTATCCACTTCCGAACACAGAAATCGAAGGTTGTCGCGCGTGCTTTCAGGCCAGGCCTGATCCATGCCATCTCTCCATCCACTCGGAAATCATCCCAATGCCATAGTATTCCACGCAAAGATGACAATCCGCGACACGCGCTGGAGGAATCGGCTGTCTTGTCGGTGGTCGGCCGGGCTGGAAAGCGGTTTTTTCATTGAATTCCACCACCCGAACGCTCCCCCCTAGACGTATCGCCTATAGCTGGACAAGACCGGATTCGGTGACAGTAGCGCAAGCGACCCTGCCAGCCCCCGCGCGACCCACCATAGATGGAGACCCGCATGACCATCACCTGCATCAATGACCTGCAACGCCTGGCGAAACGCCGCGTGCCGAAGATGTTCTACGACTATGCCGATTCCGGCTCGTGGACGGAGTCCACCTATCGGGCCAACGAGGCCGATTTCGCCGCGATCGGGCTGCGCCAACGGGTGATGGTCGACATGGACAATCGCACTCTGCGCACGAAGATGCTCGGCGAGGAGGTGGCCATGCCGGTGGCGATCGCACCGACTGGCCTGACCGGCATGCAGCATGCCGATGGCGAGATGCTGGCCGCGCGCGCGGCGAGTGACTTCGGTATCCCCTTCACGCTCTCGACCATGAGCATCTGTTCCATCGAAGACGTCGCGTCGGTCAGCTCACGGCCCTTCTGGTTCCAGCTTTACGTGATGCGCGACAAGGATTACATCGGACGACTGATCGATCGCGCCAAGGCCGCGGAGTGTTCCGCGCTGGTACTCACCGCTGACCTGCAGATCATCGGCCAGCGCCACAAGGACCTGATCAACGGCCTGAGCGTGCCCCCTCGCCCAACCGTGGCAACCGTGCTCGACCTGGCCACCAAGTGGCGCTGGTGTGCCGGCATGCTCAAGACCAGGCGCCACACCTTCGGCAATATCGCCGGCCACGTGAAGGATGCCGAGAACCTGAGCTCCCTCTCGAAATGGACCGCCAGCCAGTTCGATCCGAGCCTGAGCTGGGACGACATCAAGTGGATCAAGGACCGCTGGGGCGGCAAGCTGATCATCAAGGGCATCATGGAGCCGGAAGATGCCGAGCTGGCCGTGCAGGCAGGCGCCGACGCGGTGATCGTCTCCAACCACGGCGGACGTCAGCTGGATGGTGCCGCCTCCTCCATCTCCGCCCTGCCGGACATTCTCGCGGCAGTCGGCGACAGGACAGAGGTCCATATGGACGGCGGCATCCGCTCCGGACAGGATGTGCTCAAGGCGGTGGCGATGGGCGCCAAGGGCGTCTATCTGGGTCGCGCCTTCCTCTATGGACTCGGCGCCATGGGCGAACAAGGGGTGACCAAGTCCCTGGAGATCATCCACAAGGAACTCGACACCACGCTGGCCCTGTGCGGACTGCGTGATATCCACGACGTGGACACGCGAATTCTCAGGCCCGGCACCTATCCACTGGCCAGCTCGCAGAGCGAAGCCGAAGCAGCGCGAGAATCACGCCGCCAGGAACCTCATGACGCGCTGGGCGCGACATCCTGAACACGACGGCGCAGCAATAACGCCCTGAAAGGCACAAGGCCGACATGCACCAGTGGAATCCACCACGGCGCATGTCGGCCTGTCATCACTGGGTAGCGGCTCTATCAAGGCTCATTCAAGCGCCTCTCCAGAATCACTCAAGAGCCTCTCAAGGCACACTCAATATCCGCTCAAGAGCCGCTCAAGACTCAGTGCACCTTGAGACGCGGCCCCATGCTACGGCGCAGCACGTCACTGACCACCTCGGCGGAGCCCTTCAGCGGCCCCAGCAGCAGGAACTGGTGCTGGCGCTGCAGCCCTTGATAGGCGGCACGCGCGAAACGTCCTCTCACCTGCAGATCATCATTGCCCTTGCTGCCCTGGGCATTGCCCAGCTTGTCGCTCAACTTGCCGCTGAGCTCACCGACGCTGCCGGCGCTGGAGAGTGACAGCAAGGTACCGCGGTCCTTGAACTCGAAGGCCTGAGCCGGCTCACCCTGCTGGCGACGCGGCAGTTCATCGGCGAGAAACTCGGCCTGCTCGCTGGCCACCTGAGCGGTGGGCGGCAGCGGTGCCTCATCGATGTTGGCACAATCGCCCAGCGCGAAGATGCTGTCATGGCCAAGGCATTGCAGCCCGGGCGTCACCGTGAATTGACGCTTCTTGTTGCTTTCCAGGGCATCGATTTTCTCGACGATGGCAGGCCCGACGCGCCCTGCCGCCCAGACCACCAGATCCGCGTCCCGCGTCACCGACTCGTCGCCTTCACTGATCTCGACACTGCCGGGGGACACCTTGGCGACCTGACGGGACAGTTCGATCTTGATGCCCTGCTCCTCGAGTCGCTGATGGATCGACTCGCGCAGTTCCTGTGAGACACCGGGCATGAAGGTCTCGGTGGCCTCGAGAATCGTGATCTCGACCTGCGCGCCCTTGGGTGCAGGGGCGTCATGCATGCCACGCGCCTCATGCAGGTAGGCGGCCAGTTCGACACCGGTGGCGCCGGAACCGACGATCACCACCTGATACGGCCGCCCCGGGGACTGCTTGGCACTATCTTGCGTGCCGCCCTCAGTGCCTCCCTCAGTGCCAACCTGAGCGCCGCCCTGGCTGGCTGACACGCCAGCATCGCCTGTCGCTGCTGTTTCCATCGCCACATGGTTGGCCAGCAGGCCACGCGAGAACTGCTGGGCGATGCGCTCGGCATCGTCGGGGGAATCCAGCAGGCAGGCATGCTCCAGCACACCCTCGACCCCCATGTCCGGCGTCACACCGCCCAGGGCCAGCACCAGCTGACGATAGCCCCTGACGCGCGCCGGCACCTCGGCGCTCGCGTGATCTTCCCTGCCCGGGATCGCGGCCAGGGTGATCTGACGCTGTGCAGGCTCCACGCTTTCGAGTGTGCCGCACTCATAGCGGAACCCCCACTGCTCGGCCAGACCGGCATACCCCAGCTCATCGACCTGACGCCGCCCGAGGCCCGCCGCGATCTCATGCAGTCGTGGCTTCCATACGTGACTGGTGTCGCGGTCTATCAGCAAGACGTCCTTGTGGCCTGCCTTGGCGAGGCGAACCGCCAGCTCCAGTCCGCCGGCACCGCCACCGACGATGACGATATCGGCGTCGCGCGTTCGCTGAGGATCATGCGTTTCCATAGGGGCCTCCTTTAGCGGGGTCGAATATGGAAACCTTATGTCAGACCAGGTGCTTTTCAAGACTGACACGCATGACTTCGCCAATGCGCTGCCTTTGATGCGACGCATCATTGGCGTGATCGCCTGCGCAACGCTTGAGGCCACCTTGGGGTTTGACAGCACTCGAGTCCGCGACTAAAGCTTATTTATACGAATAAATATAACTGACTCGCTGCCGCTCAGGACATCGCATGCCGACATCGCCCTCCCCCCTGGACACTTCACGTGCCAGCACCAGTGCCAACGCCTCCGACGCCCACCTGCCCAAGCGGCAGAAGCTGGCCGAGCTGATCAGTGATGACCTGAGGCGCAGCATCGTGCGCAATGGGTTGAGCGAAGGCGACCGGCTGCCCAACGAGAAGGCGCTGATGGCCCAGTACGGCTGCGCCAAGGGCACGCTGCGCGAAGCCCTCAAGATTCTCGAGGTCGAGGGCTTGATCACCCTGAAGACGGGGCCCAATGGCGGCGCCGTACTCAATGCGCCAAGCATGGAACCGGCCAGCCGCATGCTGAGAAGCTTCCTGCATTTCAAGACGCTCAATGGCGCCCAGGTCTATCAGCTACGCCGACTGCTGGAAGTCGAGATGGCGGTCTCGGTGGTGGGCCTGCTCAGCGAAGAGGACCTGGTGGCGCTCGAGAACAATGTCCATGACTGCAGTTGCCACCAGCCACAGGACGAGGACCAGCGGCGCCAGCGCTTCCTGGAAATCGAATTCCATCAGGTGCTGGCCCGCGCCTGCCCCAACCCGCTGCTCAGCTTCATGTGCCAGTTCCTCAACGACATGCTGCATGAGCTGGTCGTCATCAAGAAAGCCTACCTGCCGGAGCGCAAGCAGTTCGACCAGGCCAATCAGCATTACCACTCCGGCCTGATCACGGCGTTTCGCCACGAGGACCATGAGCAGGTCAGACAGCTCATGACAGAACATATGCAGGATGCCGAGCACCACATGACGGCACTCGAGGTGGAAATGGCCGACCAGTTGCTCGTCACCCCCGCGCAATTGATGGCCGGCAGCAGAGCCTGACCCGCAGCCGAAGCCTGGACCGAAACAGGAGCGGAGCCCAAAACAAGAGCGGAATTGATACAAGAGCAGAACCGAGAGCGGAACCGGAAGCACAACAACAATATCCACGAGAGGATGAAGCCGATGACCACTGCCCAGATGGACACATCGCCCGCGAATACCCTGAGCGAGCTGCGCACCGACAGCGATCGCCTGTGGCAATCACTGATGACCCTGGCCGAGCTGGGTGCCACGCCCAAGGGCGGCGTCAACCGCCAGGCACTGACCGAGCTGGACCGCCAGGCGCGCGACCTCTTCATTCAATGGTGCAAGGCCGAGGGCTGCACGATCCGTATCGATGCCATCGGCAACATCTTCGCGCGCCGTGCCGGCACCGACCCGGACGCACCGGCGGTGATGACCGGCAGCCACATCGACACCCAGCCGACCGGCGGCAAGTTCGATGGCTGCTTCGGGGTGATGGCCGGGCTTGAGGTCCTGCGCAGCCTCAACCAGCACGACATCAAGACCCGCTGCCCGGTGGAAGTGGTGGTCTGGACCAATGAAGAAGGCTGTCGCTTCGCGCCCTGCATGATGGGGTCCGGCGTGCATACCGGCCAGTTGTCACTGCATGAGATGCTCGCCCAGCAGGACAGCGACGGCGTGACCGCCGGTGAGGCACTGGATTCCATCGGCTATCGCGGCAGCGATGAGATCCCCCGCGAGAACGTGCGCGCCTTCTTCGAGAGCCACATCGAGCAGGGCCCGATTCTGGAAGATGAAGCGACTACCATCGGCGTGGTGATGGGCGCGCTGGGTCAGCGCTGGTTCGATCTGATCCTGACCGGTCAGGAGGCGCACGCGGGCCCCACGCCCATGTCACTGCGCCAGGACGCCATGCTTGGCGCGGCCGAGATCACCGTCGCCGTCAATCGCATCGCCATCGATCACGCGCCGCATGGCCGCGGTACCGTGGGCGTGATGCAGGTCCACCCGGGCTCGCGCAACGTCATCCCCGGGCAGGTCAACATGACCATCGATCTGCGCTCGCTGGAACCCGACTCCCTCACCGCGATGGTCGCGGAGCTGAAAGAAGTCGTCGAAGCCGTCAGTCAGCGGCATCGTCTGACCTACGAGCTCACCCCCACCGCCGACTTCGTGCCGGAACACTTCGCCGACAACTGCGTGAACGCGGTGCGCAACGCCGCCAGCCAGCTCGGCTACTCGCATCTCGACATCGTCAGCGGCGCCGGCCACGACGCCATCTTCATGGGCCGTATCGCTCCCGCCGGCATGATCTTCGTCCCCTGCGAAGGCGGCATCAGCCACAACGAGATCGAGAACGCCGCGCCCAAGGATCTGCACGCCGGCTGCAACGTGCTCTTCCATGCCATGCTCGATCAGGCCGAGATCGTCAGCTGAGCATCAGGCACGGCTCGCTGAACGCTGATCGCATAAGCTGCTGAAACGAAAGCCCCGCTCGAGTCGCCATCGAGCGGGGCTTTCGTGTCTTGCAGGCCAGCGGCTGTCAGGCATGCTCTGACACCTTCACGCCAGTGAGCGTTTCCAGAGACTCTCGATGCTGTCCATCTCCGCCGGACCGAACAGCGCCTCGGGTTCGCCGCGGTACCAGGCCCAGAGCTGATCACCGAAATCGAAGTGCCACCATTCGCTGGGCAGATTGGTGAACCCGGCCTCGGTCATGACGTGATAGAGCAGACGGCGGTTGTCGCGTGCCTCGGCCTGGGGCGTATTGCTGGCAGGCGGATGACGCTCGAAATGATCGGCGTGGGACTCGGGGGTCGCCTCATCGAACAGCGTCCCCATCTCGAGCAGCAAGCCATCGGCGTCACACAGGGTGACATCGACGGCGCCGCCGGTGAGATGCGGACTCGGCGCGTCCGGGTCACGGCTGGGCAGCGAGACGAATTCGCGCGTACGCGCCAGCAGCTGGGCCTCATCAAGCTCAGGGTCATGCGTCTTGAGCGACTGATACAGCGTCTCGAACAGATACTGCTGCACCCGCCAGGGTCGCCAGCCATCCATCACCACCAACGACAGCCCTGGCGGCAAGGCGCGCGCGGCCTGCAACAGGCGCTGATACACCGCGCGCCGTACCAGACATTCATTGACCGCCCCGGGGATACCGAGGCGCGCGTAGGCAGGATAGACCTTCAGACATGACGGCCCGAGGCTGGTCGGCACCAGAGTACTGTCACAACCCTTGACGGGGATTCGGGTAACCTGCGTCCAGTCCGGCTCGTCATGACTCGGGATGGGGGGAATTGGGCGATTCAATGTTGACGTCATGAGTTGTTATCCAGACAGGGTCGGCAACCACAGGGTAAGAGGCGGGAAGATGATCAGCATCAGCAGCACCGCGACCGCCACCAGCACGAACGGCCAGATGGTGCGAAACAGCGAGGTGATCTCGAGCTTGCTGACCGCGGCGGCCACGAACACGCAGGCACCCATCGGCGGCGTGATCAGCGCGATGGTGATATTGAGCGTGATGATGACACCCAGGTGCACGGGGTCGATGCCGGCGGCCATGGCCACGGGCACGAAGATCGGCGTCAACAGCATCAAGGCCGAGACTTCCTCCATGAACATGCCGGTACCGAAGGTGATGGCGCTGAGCAGCAGCAGGATCAGGATCGGGCTGTCGATATAGGGCGTCAGCAATGCCACGAACTGATTGGGCACCTGGGCATAGGACAGCAGCCAGCTGACGATGGACGACACCGCCATGATCACGAAGATGGCGCTGGTCAGGCGGGCCGTGTCCTTGATGGCACCCCACACATCGACAAGCTTGAGCGGCCCCTGGCACAAGCCGCAGAGCAGCACATAGGCCACGATCAAGGCGCCGGATTCGGTCGGGGTCACGATGCCCAGCACGATGCCGGAGACGATGATTACCGGTGCCACCAGCGCAGGCAGTGCCCCGATGACCGCCGCGATCACTTCGCGACGTGCCGGTGCCTGGCCACGTGCCTGCAGACCATGACGCCGGGCATACCAGGCATTCATCGCCATGAACGCCACCGCCAGCACCAGACCGGGTACGACACCGGCCAGGAACAGGCTGCCCACGGAGGTGTTGGTCAGCGAGGCGTAGAGGATCATGAAGATGCTCGGCGGGATGATCGGCCCGATCAACGAGCTGCCCGCCGTCAGACCTGCGGCAAAGGAAGTCGAATAGCCCTCCTTGCGCATGGCCGGCACCAACAGCGAGCCCAGCGCGGAGGTATCGGCGACCGCCGAGCCATTCACACCGGCGAAGAACACGCTGGAGACGACGTTGACATGGCCCATGCCACCGCGCAGATGTCCGACCATCAGGCGTGCCAGACGCATGAGGCGTTCGGTCAGGCCACTGATGTTCATCAGGTTGCCGGCGAGAATGAACAGCGGAATCGCCATCAGCGAGAAGGCATTGATGCCGCCGAAGAACTGCTGCGGCCCGAGGCGCTCCAGCATCGAAATATCGACGAACAGAAAGCCGGTCACGGCGGTGACGAGCAGGGAGAGAAACAGCGGCAGGCCCAACAGCACGTGCACGACGAAGATGGCCAACATTGCCCAGATCATGTGCGTGGCCCTCCTGTCCTGTCATCGTGTGTCGCAGGCTCGTCGACCTCCTCGTCCGGCGAGATCTCAAGCGCCGGGGATGTCAGCGGCCGCGGGCCATGCAACAGGACCTGCAGCGTGATAAGCGCGAAGCCGATCGGCATCGACAGCATCGGCACGCTGCGGCTGACGCCCAGCCCCATGGTGCGGAACATGCTCGCCGACATGGCGTAGTGCCAGGTCATCCAGGTCGCGCCCGCCATCAGCACGAGCGTCAGCCACCACTGGTAATGGATCAGCGCCGTGGCCATGCGCGGAGGCAGACGCCGTTCCAGCAGCGCCACGCGCATGTGCGCCCCTTCCGCCCAGACGACGCCGATCGCCAGCATGACACTGGCGATGATGAGATAGCGGGTCAGCTCATCGACCCAGATGGGCGCGCCGCCCAGTACATAGCGCATCACCACGCCGTAGAGCATGATCAGCACCGTGGAAGCCAGCAGTACCGCCGCTATCGCCAGTGTCACGCGGCCACAGGCAAGCAGCAGGCCTTCCCGCAGGGAAGGCTGTCGTGAAGGAGTCATGGAAGTCATTTACCGCAATCCACCAGCAAGGAGGGAAATTCAGAGCCTCGATGCCCGGACTATCATTGCCCGGGCACCGGGTACCGCAGCGGGATGCTCGCTGATGCTTGAGCGTCACTCGCCTTTCACCGAGTCAGCGTGTCAGGTCATCGCGACTGGTCATCTCGAAAGACCATCTCAACAGACCATCGCGACAGGCCATCACGAGGACAGGCCGGCATCCTTCATGGCGGTATCAATCAGCTCTGGCGCGATGTCCTGGCTCTTGAGCCACTCGAGATAGGCCGGCTGGCCCTTGCTGCGAAATGCCTCGAGATCAGCTTCGCTCGGGCGGATCACTTGCATGCCCTGCTCTTCCAGCGAGGCGATGCGTGATTCGACCTGGCTCTGGTTGTCCTGACGGGCCTGGGCATTGGCTTCCTGAACCGCCTCGAGAAGTGCCGTGCGCTCCTCATCCGACAGGCTCTCGAGCAGCTGACCATTGGCGACCAGGAACTGATCGGAATACTGGATGTTGGCCAGTGTCAGGTACTTCTGCACTTCCTGCAGACTGCCCAGCAGGATGTACATCGGCGGGTTCATCTGACCATCCGCCACCCCCGTGCGCAGCGCCATGTAGACCTCCGTCCACGGAATCGGCGTCCCCGAGGCGCCGAAGGCTTCGTAGAGCGCTACCTGGCTTGGGTCCATCGCGCGAAAGCGCAGGCCTTCGAAATCATCAGGGCTGGTGATCGGGCGCTTGTCGTTGGTGAAGGCCAGAAAGCCCCCTTCCTCCACGACGGCCAGAATCTCGGCGCCATTGGTGCGCTCGCTGAACAGCTGCTGCACCTGCTGCCAGTACTGCCCCTCATCGAAGAAACGGCGCGCCTCATCAAAGCCGTCGAACATGAACGGCGTCGCGCTGACATAGACTTCCGGCACGATGGGGGCCATGCCCGCGAAGGAGGCGATATTCAGATTCGGGGCGCTGATCACCTGCTCCATGCGCTCCTGCTCCTCGCCCAGCATGCTGTTGGGATAGAGCTTGAGTTCCAGCTCGCCATCGGTCTTCTCTTCCACCAGGGTCTTCAGATTGCTGGCGAAGACATGCACCGCGTTCTTGTCGGCATCCGGTGCACCGTTGTAGCTGAGGTTGATGGTCTGGGCCTGCACGCTGGCCGCCAGCAGGCTGAGCGCCAGAGTGGAACCGGTGAGCGTCTTGCGCAGCAGAGATGTCTTGGACAAGGACATGTGGATTCCCTTTTGTTGTTGTAAATATTCGTTGTATGCGGCGGGAGTGACGCCGCCTTTGTCAGTGCGGCCCTGCGGCCAGTCAAGGTGAGGGACTTTCGCCTTCACACCTCAAAAGTAGCGTTGCCGCTGTAGACTAATCAATCGCCTGAGTGTTGTTTTTTCGTCCACACCTGAAAAAGCGCCTGAATAGTGTCCTTCCTGACGACGACTGCCCCGCCAGCATGGGCTGTACGGGGCAGTCGGGACGTTCTGTGACATGCTGCACTGAGCGAGAGAATGGCCTGTGCAATGGGACAGTCGTGTGAGGAGATAGAGCTGAACAAGCGCCCGTCAGCGCCAATACCCTGGCCTGTGCGTCGAGCGATGCTGCTTGAATGTCACGTGGCGAACATCACGTGGCGAACGTCACTTGTCAAATGTCACTTGTTTAACAGGCGTGGCGCATCCGCGGTAAAGAATCGCAGGCCCTGCTGAAGATGGGTGACGCAGGCCTCGACGGCGACGGTCATCTCGCGCCCACGCCGCGTACACATCTGCGCACGGGTCGTCGCCAGCGCGGGGTGCTGCATCGGCAGCAGACAGATATCGCCGCGCCGCAGCTCCTCCACCACACTCAACTCCGGCATGAAGGTCACGCCGATCCCCGAACGCACGAAATTCTTGAGCACCGACACGGAATTGGTGCGCAATTGCGCGCGCAGCGAGACCCGCTCCTGCTGCGCCGCCTGATTGACCATCTGACGCATGCCGGTGCATTCATCGATCAACGCCAGCGGCCATTGCGCCACCTGCGAAAGCGTCAACGGCTCTGCGATCTCGAGTAGTGGATGCTCCGCCGGCACGATCAGGTCCAGCGGCTGGCAGGTCTCCACATGACAGCAAAGAATCGGATCGACGGGCGGGGCATAGAGCAGCGCGATATCCACCTCGAAGTCGCGCAACAGTTCGGTCGCCTCATTCACCCCCGCCATGCGCACCACGACCTCGATGCCGGGATGACGTGCCATGAAGCTCTGCAAGGGCAGCGAGATCAGGTCGGCAATGAAGCCTTCGCCCACCGCGATTCTCACCTCACCGCTGCGCAGGCCCTGCAAGGCGCTCAGCTGCGAGAGCGCTGCCGCCTCCGCCGCCTGCTGGCGATGAAAGTGATCCAGCAGCAACACCCCGGCCTGGGTGGCGCGCATGCCCGTCTCGCTGCGCTCGCACAGCGCGACACCCACCTCTTCTTCCAGCTGCTTGATCTGGCGGCTCACCGCTGAAGGGTCGAGATTCAGATGTCGCGCCGCGCGCCGCAGTGAGCCCCGGCGGATGATTTCATTCAGCGCCGTCAGCGCCTTGGGATTGAGCATGGAGACAATACCTGCCAGCAGCAGTGGAGGAAGAGGCAAGACTCGGATCACTCAGGATATCCTTGCAGACCGAGCGACTCCAGAGGCCCATATCGGGAAGCGATCGACAACGAAAAAGGAGCCGCATGAGCGGCTCCTTCTGGTTCGACGTGATCAGCAGTTACCTTTCTTGGCCTGCCCCGGCGGGCAGAAGTCACCGCCTCCACGCTTGTGGTCATGGTGACCATCACCGATCTCGATGATTGGCTCGGCATCGATCCGCGCCGGTGTATAACTGCACCCTGCCACGAAAAGGGCACTCAGCATCACCAGGCTGACAACTCGCACGCTAGACTTCATCATCATTCCTTTTCATGAAAATACGCATTTCTCGATGCTCCACATCGTACCGGAATGTACGCCATCGAGAACGCAATTTCTCAACGAGTGGTAATGTGAGCCTCAAGCTTGCGGCATCAATCACGACAGGATCTGGCCATGTTCGATTTCAAGGAAGTGGAAGCCTTCGTGTGGATCACGCGCCTGGGGTCGTTCCGGCTGGCCGCTCAGCACCTGCATCTGACCCAGCCCTCGATTTCCGAACGCATCAACAAGCTGGAAACCACGCTGGAGACCCGCCTGCTGGAGCGCACTCGCCGACCGGTACAGCCGACGCTCAAGGGGCGCGAATTCTATCGCCACGCCGAGGCGTTGCTGGAGGCGCGCCAGAAAGCGCTGTCCATGATGGAGTTGAATACGCCCTTCCAGGGCGTGCTGCGACTGGGCGTCGTCGAGACCGTCGCGCATAGCTGGCTGCCCGGCTTTCTGGCCGAACTGGCGCGCCGCTATCCGGACCTCACGCTGGAACTCGAGGTCGACAGCTCCCCGGGACTTGCCGCCATGCTCACCGCCGGCGATATCGACCTCGCCTTTCTGATGGGGCCGGTGACGGCAGAGAGTGTGCTCAATCGTTTTCTCTGCAACTACACGATGGGCTTCGTGATCAGCCCCGCGCTGGGCTTCACCGAAGACAACTTCTCGTTGCGGCGCCTGAATTCTCTGCCGCTGATCTCGTTTGCCCGCAACAGCCGACCCCACCATGAACTTGGCTCCATGCTGCATCAGATGGGACTGGATGACGTGAAGCTGCATTGCTCAAGCTCCTTGTGGACCATCGTGCGCATGACCCTGGATGGCCTGGGCGTCGGCGCCATCCCGCCACGTATCGTCGCCGAGGAAATCCGCCAGGGCATCCTGCTCAGCCTGCCCTGCGACCTGCCCGAGCTGACCTTCACCGCCTCCTGGCCGACCCATATGGAAAGCGCCCTCGCCGAAGGCGTGTGTGAACTCGCCATCGAGATCGCCCGCCAGGATCAGGAGGCGCATTCACGAATCGCCTGATCTTCTCGGGCTTTCATACCCTGCATAGCCTCCCTTTCGACCATGATGTCTCTACTGACTCGCGCCACATGAAAGGAATTTCCGATGACTTGACTCGATAAAAATCGATTGGATTTATCCGAGTGCGCTTCTTATGGTGAAGACAGACAACAACAACTTCACAAGAAGCCCCTACGATGCCCCAGACACTTCTCAGTGCCGCGTCGTCCCCCCGCGAGGCGCGCGAGCAGATCCGCAGCGGTCATTGGGCCAGCCACACCAGCGGTATCGCTGCCGGCTACGCCCAGACCAACCTGATCATCCTGCCAGCCGAGGCTGCCGGCGAATTCCTGCAATTCTGCCAGGCCAATCCCAAGGCCTGCCCGTTGCTGGATGTCACGACCGTCGGTTCTCACGCCCCGACAGGGCTCGGTGAGAACATCGACCTGCGCCATGACCTGCCGGCCTATCACATCTATCGTCACGGCAAGCTTGAGGAAACGCGCGAGGATATCGCCGCCCTTTGGCAGGACGATTTCGTGGCGTTTTCCATCGGCTGCTCGTTCTCGTTCGAAGAGGCGCTGCTCAACGAGGGTGTCGAGGTTCGCCATACGCGCCTGAAGCGCAACGTGCCGATGTATCGCACCAATATCCCGCTGATCAGTGCCGGGCGCTTCCACGGCAACCTGGTGGTATCCCTGCGCCCGATGTCGGCGGCGCACGCCATTCGCGCGATCCAGATCACCACCGACATGCCTCGTGTGCACGGTGCCCCCGTCCATCTGGGCGACCCCGCCTTGATCGGTATTTCCGATATCGAAAGCCCCGACTTCGGCGATACGCCTACGCTTGAGACAGGCGACCTGCCGGTATTCTGGGCCTGTGGCGTCACGCCACAACTGGCGCTGGAGAATGCCCGACTGCCATTGGCGATCGCGCATAGCCCGGGCCACATGCTGATTACCGACATTCCCAATCATCGTCTCAAGTACGGATGACCTGCTGCCGGGCATGAGAGAAATCCGCACTCATCACGCCCGGCGCAGTGCAGGGACGCACCGCGAATCGAAACACAGCACAGCACAGGACAGCGGCGGGAAAGAAATACCCCGCAAAGATGCAACCGACAGGCTTTTCCGATAACACCAGATGCACAACAACAATGGTGATTCCCATGAAGACACGTTTTGCCCTCTCCGCCCTTGGTCTCGCACTCGCCGCGGCCGGTAGCGCCAATGCTGCCGATACCCTCAACGTGGTAGGCAGCTGGAGCAGCCTGGAGCTCAACCGTCAGTTCGAGAAGCCGTTCTGGAGCGAGACCCTCCCGACCGCCAGCAGCGGTGAACTCAGCACCCAGGTGACCACCTTCGATCAGATGGGCATCCCCGGCTCTGACGTCTATCGCTATCTGGGCGATGGTGTCTTCGATGTCGGCATGACCGTGGCCGACTACACCGTGTCCGATGCGCCGGAACTCGAAGGGCTGGACCTGCCGATGATGGCCCCCACTGCCGAGGAAGCGCAGCAGGTCGCCGAGGCCTTCCGCCCCCTGGCGGAGTCCACCATGAACAAGCGCTTCAACAGCCACGTGCTGGCGATCGTGCCGTATCCGGCTCAGGTGCTGTTCTGCAACACCCCGATCGAAGGGCTCGATGACCTGCAGGACAAGAAGGTGCGTGCCAGCGGCCGCTCCACCGGTGAGTTCATCGAGGCGCTGGGCGCACAGAGCCTCAACATCGCCTTCAACGAGGTGCCCGGCTCCCTGGAGCGTGGCGTCATCGACTGCGCCGTCACCGGTTCGCTCTCCGGCTACAGCGCCGGCTGGCATGAAGTGTCCAGCCACCTGATGCCACTGCCGCTGGGTGGCTGGGATTACGTGATCACCGCCATCAATCAGGACAAGTGGCAGGGCCTGGGCGCCGAGACCCAGACACTGATCCAGCAGCAGGTGGATAGCGAGTTCACCGCACCGGTGTGGGAAAACGCACGTGGCGAGACTGCACGTGGCGTAGCCTGCCTGACCGGCGAAGGCGATTGCCCGCTGGGCAAGAGCGCCGACATGACGCTGGTCGACTTCAGCGATGACGACGCCAAACGTGCTCGTGCGGCGCTCGAAGACACCGTCCTGCCTGCCTGGGCGGCGCGTGTCGATGCCGAGACCCGCAAGACCTGGAACGAGAGCGTCGGCAAGGTCGTCGGCCTGACCGCTAGCGCGGAGTGATCCAACGGCACCTGCTCACCGAAGCCTGTTCGCGAGCAGGTGCCGATAGCCCCGCCCTGTCCCGACGTGGCAGACATGTTCCCCAGAGACGTAGCGCTGAACGACTCGCGCCTGTGTATTCAAGCGCAAGCTTTCAAAAGCAGGCTTTCTCGAGAAAGCGGCCTTCGTTCAGCGCCCCAGCAGGACCCGACTCATGAACTCCTTCCTTCACGCACTCGATGTCCTCGTGTCACTGACACGCGCGATATCACGCCACGCCGCACGCCTGATGGGCCTGTTGCTGCTGGCCGTCGTGGTCTTCATCGGCGCCGAAATCCTGATGCGCCAACTGTTCAATCATCCGCTGCCCGGCGTGCACGAATATGCCGGGTATGTGCTGGCGATGCTCTCGGCGTGGGGCCTTTCCCACACCCTGATGGAGCGCGCCCACATCCGTATCGATGTCGTGCACGGCAAGCTGCCGGCCTTCTCGCGCCACACCCTGGATATCCTCGCGATGCTGGCGCTGAACCTGGTGGCCTGGGTGATTCTGATCAATGCCTGGCCGGTGCTCGGCAAGTCGTTGAGCAACGGCTCCACCGCCAACACCCCGCTGGCGACACCGCTATGGATTCCGCAGCTGCTGTGGCTATCCGGTTATGCCTGGTTCGCGATCACCACCAGCGTGCTGGGACTGCGCGTTCTCGTTGCCGCCTGTCTGCGTGATACCACCACGCTCGAGACGCTGGCCGGCCCCGATCACGGAGAAAGCGAAGGGGCTCTGGCCCAGGCTGCCTCCACGACCAAGGAGACTCGCTGATGTTGGGCTTTCTTTCGGTGGGTATCCTCACCCTGCTGCTGGCCGGCATTCCCGTTGCGGTCACCCTCTTCCTGCTCGCCTTCGGGATCGACCAGTTCTATTCCTTCTTCCCTCTGACCAAGGCGCTGGGCCAGAACCTGTGGTCTGCCGCGGACTCCTTCCTGCTGATCGCGATTCCGCTGTTCGTGCTGATGGGCGAGGTCATCGTGCGCGCCGGCATCGCCGAGAAGGCCTACCGCGCCATGGACCACTGGCTATCGTGGCTGCCGGGCGGCCTGCTGCACGCCAACATCACCACCTCGGCACTGTTCTCTGCGACCTCCGGCTCCTCGGTGGCGACGGCGGCGACGGTCTCGACCGTGGCACTCCCCCAGGGCAAGAAGCTCGGCTATGACGCCAAGCTGTTCTGCGGCAGCATCGCCGCGGGCGGCACCCTGGGCATCCTGATTCCGCCGTCGATCAACCTGATCGTCTATGGCTTCCTGACCGAGACCTCCATCCCGAAGCTGTTCATGGCCGGCCTGGTGCCAGGCCTCGGCCTGGCGGCGCTGTTCATGCTGGCCTCGCTGCTGCTGTGTGTCTGGAAGCCGTCCCTGGGCGGCCCGCGCCAGAGCGCCAGCTGGAGCACCCGCATCAAGAGCCTGTCGTTCCTGCTGCCGCTGCTGGTGCTGTTCATCGTCATTGTCGGCTCCATCTATCTGGGCTGGGCGACGCCGACCGAAGCCGCCGCCATCGGCGTGCTGGCCTCGCTGGGCCTCGCCGCCATCAACCGCTCACTGAATCTGTCGATGATCAGCCGCGCGCTGGATGGCACCGTCAAGACCACCTCGATGATCCTGTTCATCATCATGGCGGCCTCCTTCCTCAACTTCGCGCTGGCCTCCTCCGGCATGGTCCAGCAGGTCACCGGCCTGCTCGAAGCCTACGACCTGGGGCCCTTCGCGCTGCTGATGGCGGTGATCGCACTGTTCATCGTGCTCGGTTTCTTCATCGAGACCCTGTCACTGATGGTCATCACCATTCCCATCGTCACCCCGCTGATCGCAGCGGCCGGTTACGACAAGGTGTGGTTCGGCATCGTGATGATCCTGTTCGTCGAGCTGGCCCTGATCACGCCGCCAGTCGGCCTGAACCTCTACATCGTGCAGGCCTCACGGCGTGGCGAAGCCTTCGCCGACGTCATCATCGGCACCCTGCCGTATCTGGGCGCGATGCTGGTGATGGCCGCGCTGCTGGTGGCCTTCCCGCAGATCGCGCTGTGGCTGCCTTCGGCACTGTAAAGCCGCTTTTGCCTGACACCTGCTGGCAAGCCGGCAGGTGTCATTGACGCAACACCGTTCACTCAAGACTTCTTGCACAGAACAACGACAACCCCCGATAACGGAGCGATTCCCATGCTGACCTTTACCCATGACAACGGCGAATTCACCCTTGATGTCCAGCGCGTCGCGATTGCCGGCTGGGCCGGACGCGACCAGGCGGGCGTGCAGCACCATATCGACGAGCTCAAGCTGCTGGGCGTGGCGCCGCCCTCCCAGACCCCGCTGTTCTACCGCGTGACCCGCGAGACCCTGACCCAGGCCTCTCAGGTCGCGATGCTCGGCGGCGAAGGCTCCGGTGAGGTCGAGACCTGTCTGGTCAGCGACGCCGAGGGCACCCTGTGGGTGACGATCGCCTCGGACCACACCGACCGCAAGCTCGAAGCCGTCGGCGTCGCCGAATCCAAGCAGCTGTGCGCCAAGCCGATTGCCCGCCACGCCTGGAAGCTCAGTGAGGTCATCGACCACTGGGACAGCCTCGAGATCGAAAGCGAGATCGAAGACGCCGGCAAGACCGTGCGCTATCAGCAGGGCACTCTCGCTGAGCTGCTGCCGGTCGCCACCCTGATGGAGCGCCTGCCGGCCGGCATCGCCAAGGACGGCAGCCTGGCCCCCAACAGCGTGCTGCTGTGCGGCACCGTGCCGGCGATCGGTGGCATCCGCCCCAGCCCGAGCTTTACCATGCGCCTGATCGACCCGCAGACCGGTCGTCGCATCGAGCACCGTTATGAGGTGGAAGAACTTGAGGTGGTGGCATGAGTGATGAGCACAAGCGCCTTGAACAGGCGCGTGAATTCTGGGCACGCCCGCCCCGCCAGCGCAGGTTGACGCAGTTGCTGGCCGCCTATCAGACAGGCAGTTTCGGCCCCGAGCAGACCGCCACGGTGCTTGCCGAGCGCCATCAGGCCCTGGGCGAGAGCGCCAGCCACAGCATCATCAGCCGCGATGATGCTGGCATGAGCGTGCAGGCCGCCGCTCAGCAGCAACTCAAGGCGGCTGCGACGTCGTTGCCGCTGGGGGGTGTTCCGGTCTCGATCAAGGACCTCTTCGACGAAACCGGCATGACGACGCTGGCAGGCTCGCGGGCACTGGCAGGAAGCCAACCAGCCGATCAGGACGCTGTGGCGCTGAGCCGCCTGAAAGCCGCCGGTATCCTGCATGCCGGCCGCACCAGCATGAGTGAGTTCGCGTTCTCTGGCCTGGGCCTGAACCCGCATGTCGGCACGCCGCCCAACCCCTTCGATGGCGAGCGCATCACCGGCGGCTCGACCTCCGGCGGTGCCGCCTCCGTCGCCTTCGGGCTGGCAGCCGCGACCCTGGGCAGCGATACCGGCGGCTCGCTGCGGATTCCGGCGGCCTTCTGTGGCCTGACGGGCTTCAAGCCGTCACAGGCCAGCGTGCCGGGAGATGGCGCCTTCCCGCTGTCACCTAGCCTGGACTGCATCGGCCCCATCGCGCCCAGCGTCGCCTGCTGTCGCCGCCTGTGGGAAGTCCTGAGCGGTGAGGTCGCTGACGCGACGCCGCTCACTCGCCCGCTGACGCTGCTGGTGCCGGAGAGCGAGCTGGTCAGTGAAGTGGATGCCGATGTGGCCGCCGACTTCGCCGCCCTGCTGGAACGGCTCGAGGGTCTGGGGGTTCGCCTCCAGCGTGCGCCGGTCGAGGCCATCGAGGCCGCTTACGCCATCAATCAGCGCGGCGGGCTGGTCATTCCGGAAGCGGCCGCCGTGCATCACGAACTGCTGGCCGCCCACGAAGCCCAGTATGATCCGCTGATCGCCGAACGCCTGAACGGCGGGCGCGACATCACCTCCAGCGAGTATCTGGCACGCCTGTGGCCGCGCACCGCCATCCAGCAACGCTTCGCTCAGCAGGTGCAGGACGTCGATGCGGTGCTGATGCCGACCGTTGCCATGCGTGCTCCGCGTCGTGACCTGCTGGAGCAGGATGGCGCGCTCTTCGCCCAGCTCAACAAGCGCGCGCTGCGCAACACCAACGTCTTCAACTACCTGGATGCCAGCTCGATCTCGATTCCGGGGCCGGCACCACAGAACGAAGAACCGCTGGGCCTGATGCTGTCGCGCCCTCAGGGTCAGGATGTGGCGCTGCTGCGCGTCGCCCAGGCGCTGGAGACACTGCTCACGCAATAGTGCTGTGCCGGCTTAGCTCAGCAGCGGCCGAGCGCAAAAACGCAAAAGGGGCCTCCAGATGGAGGCCCCTTTTTCATGACGCGGACAGTCTGACTGTCCTCAATGATTGAGAATGATCGCGGTAATGGCACCACCCGCCACGGCCGCCAGCACATAGCGACCATCGATATTCAACCAGCGATGCCCCTGCGGCGGCGCAGACAGCTTGTGAGCACGCCAGTCACTCACCCAGTAACGCTTGTTGGAGTAGTAGCTGCGCGGCACATGGTCGCCACGACGCCAGTTGTGTGACTTCTGACCTTGATGCCTGGCCTGCGCCTGATGCTTTTGCTGATTATGGCGCTGAGACTGGTCGTGACGCGTCTGCTGCTTTTTCTTCTGATGGCCATTGCCGTGGCTGTTGTGCTGGTTGCCTTGGCTGTTGTGTTGACCGCCACGATTATCGCGGTCGTTGGGCGATGCCTGCGCCAGCGACGCGGTCATCAGGGTGAAGATCATCATCATTACGGTCAGGGTGCGATTGCGCATGTCTGGCCTCCTCGTCGTACTCGGCATCAAGGAATGCCGAGGCTGTGAATCAGGGGTCATGAAACGGAGTCATGAAACGGGGTCATGAGACAGAGTTAAGAAACAGTGTTAACAAACGGTATGAGAGAACACTATCGCCTCGTGTTCGCCACGGCAAGCCAGCGCGCCAACCTCCACTTTTGCGCACAATTCGCAACGACTTGTCGCCAGTTGACGCATCCTTGTTGCGCAATGACGACATCGAGAAGCAGACATTCGTAATGGTTGATATGGCGCGCCATGGCGCGTAGCAAGCATTGATGCCTGCGCATTGCATGGCCGCAAGGGGGTGGGTGCCCCATCAGAGCGTCGCCAGATGAGGACAGCTTGCATCAGAGATAGGTAATGTCATCGCTGCCCGGGGCATCACTGTTCGAGCACGATCTCATCGATGACATGGCTTTCGGTATTCATCAGCACGAAGGCATTCTTGAGCTGCAGCCAGCGCTGGTTGGCGCCGGGTTCCGAGAGCTTGTGCTGCTGCCAGTTCTCGACCCGAAGACCATCATCCCGGGCGACAGTGTCCGGCACCTTGCCGCCCCGCTTCCAGACATGTGCCGGCGAAGCCTCTGCCACCGCTTTCTTCTCAGCCAGCTTTTCCTGGTGCTGGATCTTCTTCAATTCCCGCATCTGTTGCGCCTGAACGCGCTGCGCCTTTACCTGACCTTCCAGATCATGATGCTTCTGGCGCAGCCGCTCCTCGTCCTTGTCATCATTGCCGTCACCCGCCGAGTCAGCCTGCACGAGGCCAGCACCCAGCAACGACAACACCAGGGTCAGTACCGCAAATGACCGCTTCGCCATGTTGGCCTCCTCGGCTGATTGCGTATGCGTGCGATGTGCTGAGTCCAGCTCAGGCCATCTTGCTGACGGCTGGACACCCTGCGTTCCAGATCGCCATTCCCTACCATCAGCTTATCGCGTCAGCGGCGCAATTTGCGGTTGGAAAACGCGTGATCTACACGCTTTCCTCAAGTCTGGCAGCCACTTGGCGCCAGATATGACCTCCTAGAGCCAGTTCAGGCCACGGCGCGGCAGGGTGCGGTGGCAAAATCGAGATGTAGATGATTGCCGTCCGGGTCTCGCATGTGCAGTTGCACAAGCCCGCCATCCGCGAGCGCGATCCGCTGATAGTGCGTACGGGACGCCGCCAGGCGCGCCTCGAATGCCTCGATATCCGTGGCGGCAAGCGAGAAATGCTCAAGCCGGAGACTGGCATCACTGCTGATCGCTGACAGGCAACCGATGTCGATGAGATGGATGACCGCCACCTCCCCGGCGTAAAGCCAGGCACCGGCGAAGGGAAAATCGGGTCGCGGCCCGCTGTGCAGCCCCAGCACATCGCCATACCACTGGAGCATGGCACTCAGCTGTCCGGTTCGCAGGTTCACATGATCAAGGCGCTGTATGCCCATGACAGGGTTCCATCATTGTATCAGCCACCCGGCACTCCCCAGCAGACAAGGCGGCTTGTGAGTGCCGGGTGGCAATGAGAGTGTCTTTCACGAAAAGGAGTGCGACCGGTTGCCCGGCCGCACTCCTTTCACATCACCGCCTCGACAGTGGCTTCGATCAGAAGCCTTCGAGGACGATCTTGCCCTTGGCCTTGCCGCTTTCCAGCAAGGCATGCGCGCGCTTGAGGTTCTCGGCGTTGATGGTGCCGAAGGTTTCCGTCGCGGTGGAGGTGATTCTGCCAGTGTCCAGCAGACCCGCCACCTTGGTGAGAATCTCGCCCTGACGCGTGATATCGGCGGTAGTGAACAGTGAACGAGTGAACATCAGCTCCCAATGGATGGAAACGGCCTTGGGCTTGAACGGCACCACATCGAGGGTCTCCGGGTCATCGATCATGCCGAAACGGCCCTGCGGCGCGATCAATTCGGCGACCTGCGGCGCGTAGTGCTCGGAGAAGTTGGTCGAGAACACGAAGGCCGGTGCACCGATGCCCAGCGCCTCGATCTGGGCCGGCAGCGGCTGGCTGTGGTCGATGACGTGATGCGCGCCCAGTGACTTCACCCACTCGCGGGTCTGGGGACGTGACGCCGTGGCGATGATGGTCAGGTCGGTCAGCTCACGCAGCAGCTGGATGGTGATGGAGCCCACGCCACCGGCCCCGCCGATGATCAGGATGGCACGTGCAGCACCCGGCACCGGCTCGGTGACACGCAGACGATCGAACAGCATCTCGAAGCCGGTCAGCGTGGTCAGCGGCAGCGCAGCCGCCTCATGGGCCGCCACGGATTTGGGCGCATGGCCGACGATGCGCTCATCCACCAGGTGGAATTCGCTGTTGGTGCCGGCGCGGGTGAGATCACCGGCATACCAGACCTTGTCGCCCGGGGCGAAGGCCGTGACCTGGTCACCGATGGCGACGACTTCGCCCACGGCGTCCCATCCGATGACGGCAGCTTCGCCGGCGGCCGGCTCGCGGCTCTCACGAATCTTGTAATCCACCGGATTCACAGACACCGCGGCAACCTTGACCAGCAGGTCGTGACCGGTGGCGACCGGTGTCTCGAGTTCGATATCAACCAGGGCGTCGTCACGATCAACGGAACCGGCAACGTAGTAACCAATGGCTTTCATCAGAGTCTCTCCTAAAGATCATGTCAGTCACGGCAGCACTGAAAGGCCGTGCCGTGATGCGATGACAGCATGTTAACTCTCTGGCCTTGGCGTAAAAACAGCCCATGACCGCAAGGTTAATCCGGATAAAGCGGATAATGTATCGCGAGTTTGCGTGTTGCGTGCAGGGAGACGCCGACGGGTCATCGGCTTGCGATGCGAGATGCGCCGGCCAGACACAAAAACGACAACGCAGGACGGTCGTGAGACACGTCCTGCGCAGATCACAGGTTAGCGAGGCAGCCATGACGCCAAGGCAATGAGTTGCCCGAGGACCAAGTCCCAAGGGAGCAAGGGTCAGTTGGCGGGTGTCAGCTTGAGCAGGTAGTAATGCTTGTCACTGCCATCCACGCCCTGATTGAGTGCCGGATGGGCGTTCAGCTGGTTGGTGGTGAGGTAGAGACTGCCATCCGGCGCGAAGGCGAAGCCATCCGGCCAGCGCAGACGCTCGTCATCCTGGGCGATCACCGACATGCCCTCCGGCGATGAGAAGGTAAGTGCGTTGTGCTCCGCGTCACCGGCGATGATGCCGCCGCGCTTGGCATCGAAGATGAAGCCATCATTGGGGCGCTTGGGGGCGTAAGGCGTGATGGCGCGAGCCAGTTCCGCCTCAGTGGCAGTGTCATCGGCCAGCTCAGCCGCCGGCAGGCGATAGATCTCACTGCCGTTCACGCCACCGAAATAGACGACGTCGTCCGCCGGATCGAAGGCGATGGCGTTCAAGCCCAGGTACCAGGGCTTCGGCTCACCATTCTTGTCGCCCTTGGCCGCCATCAGATGGCCATTGATGACCATGTCGTGTTCCACCGGCATCAGCCTTTCATCGCTCTGCAGCACGCGACGCGTCTTGCCGCTGGCGATATCCACCACCACGAAGGCCGGTTTCATGCTGGAGGCCGGAGCGGTAAAGGTCATGTCAGCGATATAGATCTTGCCGCGCTGCTCATCGATGACGAAATCCTGCAGGAAGGAGATCGGCAGCACGCTGTCACCGGCAAGCGAAATCACCTTCTGGAGCGAATCACTGCGGGTATCCCAGCCCACCAGCTTGGGCGCACTGTCCTGGCTGCCCATGTCGAGCATCCACACCACGCCCTGACTGTCGGAGTGCACGCCGATGATCGAGGCGATGCCGACCTCGCCCTTTTCCGGGCCATCGGCCCAGTCCAGGTTCGGGAACGGCACACGCTTGCCGTCCTGGGTGATCTCGACCACGCGCAGCGCCGGTGCATCGAGAGGCTGCTGGGACATGATCAAGCGGCCATCCGGCGTGAAGGTGATGTTGCCGGGGCGGGTGTCCGAATATTCGGCGACGGTGGTCAGCGTGCCGTCGCGCAGGGAGGCGGCTTGCGCATTCTGGGGGGTCACGGCCGTGCTGTCAGCGGCCGCCTGCGCGGCGCCGGCGACAGTGGCAACGCCCAGCGAGGCGATGAGAATGGCTGTCTTGAGGCGAGAAAACGGCATGGGGGCTCCTTGCCCGCCGGTTGGCGCTGTGCGCTGCACCGGCAGGGTCGATGATGATGAGATGAAGAGACTGGGCGGTGACGTGGCCATCGCCCGGGATTTGTCGAGATTCAAGCGAGATAAATCAGGTGCGATAAATCAGGTGCGATAAATCAGGCGCGGCGACGCAGGTCGTCTTCCAGTTCGCTCAAGCGAGGATTGCCGATGTAGAGCTGAGAGAGGTCCTTGAGGGCCGCGGCGCCGATGCGCATGCGAGCCTCCTTGCGCACCACCAGCGTGGCGTCATCCTGGGTACCCAGAAGCCCCTTGGGCTCCTTGAGGGCGCGAATCCGGTAGCGGTGATGCAGAAACTGCGGATGCCACAGCGGCACCACGACCCAACGTCCCTGCACCACCGCCGCTTCGTAACGATCGAAGCAGTCCGCTTCGCTGCCGGTGCGGAAGACATACCCGGCGGCGTCCAGACCATATTGCTTGATCATCTCGGCCGAGAAGCGACTGATGCCGGCCCCCGGATTGATGCCCTGGATGATCAGCTCCATCTTGCTGAGCGCCGGTTCCCGCAGCAGGTCCGTGACGCTTGCCACCGCGCTTTGTGGCACGTAATCCGGCACTCCCCAGATGCAATACGGCTCATAGATGACGGCGATCTTGTCGACGTCATCCAGCATGGGGGCCAGGTAGGTCTCATGACTCGACGGCAACCAGGCGGAGGCCAGAATGTCGACCTCCCCTCGCCCCAGCATCGCGAAGGCCTCTTCGTGGGGAGCAGAGGCGAAGGTCACCTCATGGCCGTGGCTCTCCAGAACACGCGCCACTTCCCGAGCACTGGCCTCATGGAAGGACAACGCGATATGGCCGATACGGATGGGGTCTGTCATGACTGCCTCGAGTGGGTTGTTGAAAGAGAAAGAAAGCGAGCAGGCCTGCATGGCCGCGGTGGTAAGCCAGGGCCTTTATCCAGGGCCAGAGCCCATATCCAGGGCCCAGGCCCGCCTCTCAGTCGAAGGCCGTCATTTCATGCAGGGTGAATTCGCTGACCGCGCCTTCGGTCGCTGCCACATACTTTTCCAGGTGTGGGGCCTGCATGTGCTGCTGCCAGAGTTCCCGCGAGGCCCAATTCTCATGAAAGGTGAAATGCGCCGGGTTATCGTTGTTCTGGTGCAGGGTGTAGCCAAGGCAGCCTTCCTCGGCACGGGTGATGGGCACCAGTGCCAGAAGCGCTGCCTTGACCTGCTCGATCTGGTCCGGCTTGGCATGGATATTGGCGATGACGGTCAGCTGGGTCATGAAAGACACTCCGTGGCGTGATCGGGAAGCTTGAGTTGCGCAAGCGATGTGGTCATCCTAGCCACAAGCCTCATCCGTATAAACATCCAACTTACGCAAAGATAATTCGGAAAAACCGTACAATGCTGCTGGATAATATCGCCCTGTTCCTGACCATCATCGAGAAAGGCAGTCTGACCGCCGCAGGACGCGAGACGGGGCTGTCGCCCACCACCGTGTCCGAGCGCCTCGCCGCGCTGGAAGCCCATTACGGGGTGGTGCTGCTCAACCGCACCACGCGCGCCATCAGCCTGACCGAAGAAGGCCGGACACTGATGGAAGAAGCTCGCGGCCTGCTCGACAGCGTCTCGGAACTGGAGACCCGCATCCGCCTGGGCGCCCAGACTCTCACCGGCCGCATTCGCGTCAGTGCGCCGAGCGACCTGGGCCGCAATGCCCTGTCACGCGCCATCACCGAATTCCAGCATCTGCACCCCACCATCGAGATAGAACTGCTGCTGTCGGACAGCTACGTGGATATCGTCGGCCAGGGGATCGATCTTGCCCTGCGCTTCGGCACCATCATGGACAGTACGCTGCGCGTGCGGCATCTGGGCCAGAAACGCCGCCTGCTATGCGCCTCCCCCGCCTATCTGGCGCAGCATCCTGCGCCGCTGACGCCGGTGGACCTCAAGCACCACAACTGCCTGGTGATGCGCTTCGGCAAGAGCCTCGACAACGAGTGGCGCTTCGGCAGCCACAAGGTGCCGCAGATCGTCACCGTCAGTGGCAACCGGATCGCCAATGACGGCGAACTGGTGCGCCAGTGGTGCCTGGAAGGGTTGGGCATCGCCCTGAAATCGGAAGTCGATGTGAAGGAGGATCTGCGTGCGGGTCGCCTGATCGAACTGCTGCCGGAACATGCCGCGCCGCCCTCGCCGCTGCAGCTGCTGTTTCCGCCGGCGCGCGCCCAACCTCGTCGCGTGCAGGCATTTGCCCAGCACCTGGTCGAGACCTTCAGCGAATCACTATCGCATCCGCAATAGCCTGAAACGCAAAAGCCCCCGGCAACCAAAGGCTGCGGGGGGAGCTTTCATCATCCGGCACCCTACACTAGCCACCGTCTCCTTAAGAGCGTATAGCTGCTTCCACCCGCCAGCTGGGCGACTTCTCTGACCCCGACACGCTTGGACTTGTTCGTAGCTTACTCTCCCTCGCCGACTACACTCTTCGAGCTGGTTTCGCTTGGCGCAGGGTATCCAGCTCCTTCAGATAACGCTCCAGCACCAGATTGGGTGGGCGGCTCTTGCGCGTGATGGCGCTGTAATAGGTGACATAGGAGTTGGCCACCGGGCTGAGCGCCTGCATCTGGCCATCGCGCACCCAGCGCTCGGCATAGTGGGTGGGCAGATAGCCGAGATAGCGCCCGGAAAGCACCAGGAAGGCGATGCCCTCGCGGTCAGTCGCGGAGGCGGCGGCCTTGAGCGGCTCATGCAGCGCCTTGATCGCAGGCGTCTGGGCGTAGGCCGGCAGCACCGCATCATGCTGGCGAATCTCTTCCTCGCCCACCGGACGTCCCCGCGCGAGGGTATCGCCCGCGCGGGGTTCACGAAACAGCACATGGCCCCGTGCGCAGTAAAGGCAGGAGGTTTCCTCGTAGAGCGAGCGATACTCGAGCCCCGGCAGCGTCTTGAGCGTCGGGATCACCCCGGTATGCAGACGGCCATCCAGCACGGCGCGCTCGATCTCGTTGGGGGGAATCATGCGGATGTTGATCATCACCTCCGGGCCGTGACCCTTCAGCGCACTCAGCGCATCCGTGATGTGCATCTCGGGCATGGTGACCAGATTGTCGGTGATGCCGATGTTCAGCTCACCCTTGAGCCAGGCATGCAGACCATTGATGCGTGTGCGAAAGCCCTCTGCCGCCGCCAGCATCTGCATCGCGGCCTCGTGGACTTCCCGCCCCTCATTGGTGAGAGCAAACCCGCTGCGCCCGCGCTGACAGAGCTTGAGGCCCAGCCGCGTCTCCAGGTCACTCATCGCCATGCTGATGGCGGAGCGACTGATGTTGAGCTCGATCTCGGCCGCTGAGAAGCCACCACACTCCACCACCTTGCGAAAGATACGCAGCAGACGCAGGTCGGTATCGCCGAGCTGCCCCCGCATGACCTCGCCTCGCATAGGCCCGCGCCTCCTGTTATTGAACGGTTCCGCGACAGACGGCGCCTGACTGCGCCGAGATGGCGTAGCGAACGCCAGCGGAAAGTTAAGTAAATGCTTTCCTGAAGGTAAAGACAATGGCATTTATCTTACCAAAAGGACTTCCTAATCTAGTTGGACAGGAGCCGAGAACCAACAACAACACTCTGTGGGAGACATCATGACCGCCTTCGATACATCCCCTTCCGCCCAGGCAGGCTTGAGCCAGGAGCAGCTCGATGCCTACTGGATGCCCTACACGGCCAACCGCCAGTTCAAGCAGGACCCGCGCATCATCACCAAGGCGCAGGGGGCCTACTTCACGGACTCCCAGGGCCGTCAGATCTTCGATGGCCTGTCGGGTCTCTGGACCTGCGGTGCCGGCCATTGCCGCCCGGAAATCGCCGAGGCGGTCAGTGCGCAGCTGCGCGAGCTGGATTACGCGCCCGCCTTCCAGTACGGCCATCCCAAGGCCTTCGAGCTGGCGCATCGCATCAAGACGCTGATGCCTGAGGGGCTGGATCACGTCTTCTTCACCGGCTCCGGCTCCGAGAGTGCCGACACCTCACTGAAAATCGCGCGTGCCTACTGGCGCAAGAAAGGCAAGCCGACCAAGACCAAGCTGATCGGACGCAGCAAGGGCTATCACGGCGTCAACTTCGGGGGCTTCAGTGTCGGTGGCATCGGGGCCAACCGCTCGCTCTACGGTCAGGGGGTCGATGCCGATCACCTGCCGCATACCCTGCTCAAGGAAAATGTCTTCACGCCCGGCATGCCCAGGACCGGTGCCGAGCGCGCCGATGAGCTGCTGGAGCTGATCGCGCTGCATGATGCCTCCAATATCGCCGCCGTCATCGTCGAGCCGATGGCAGGCTCCGCCGGCGTGCTGCCACCGCCAGTAGGCTATCTCAAGCGCCTTCGCGAGATATGCGACCAGCACGACATCCTGTTGATCTTCGATGAGGTCATCACCGGCTTCGGACGCATGGGCGCCATGAGTGGCGCCGAGGAATTCGGGGTCACGCCGGACATCCTCAACGTCGCCAAGCAGATCACCAATGGCGCGGTGCCGATGGGCGCCGTGGTCGTCAAGGGCGACATCTACCAGACCTTCATGGACAACGGCGGCCCCGACTACATGATGGAGATTCCCCACGGCTACACCTACTCCGGTCACCCGGTGGCGTGTGCCGCGGCGCTGGCAGCCCTCGACGTGCTCGAGAACGACCAGCTCATCTCCCGTGTCCGCGAGCTGAGTCCGGTGTTCGAGAAGAAGCTGCACGAGCTCAAGGGCACGCGCTACATCAGCGACATCCGCAACTACGGTCTGGCCGGTGCCCTGCAGGTCGAGGCCTATCCCGGCGAGCCGGCGCGGCGCCCGTATGAGATTGCCATGCACTGCTGGAAGGCCGGTTTCTATGTCCGTTACGGCGGCGACACCATCCAGCTGGGCCTGCCGTTCATCACCGAACACGACGAGCTGGACCGTCTGATCAATGCCCTCGGCGATGCCTTCGCCGCCCAGGACTGACGCTCGAAGCTCAAGGCTGACGGTCGACGCTCAAGGCTGACCATCGACGTTCAAGACTGACCATCAACATTCAGAACTGACGATCAACACCACTTCATTCATCGCCATTCATTTCACAAGTCATCTCAGGGAGACCCACCCAATGAAGACGCTCGGACACCTCATCAACGGCAACATCGATCACAGCGAAGGCCGTACCCAGGACATCTTCAATCCCTCCACCGGCGAAGTCGGCGGTCAGGTGCGCCTGGCCAGCAAGGCGACGGTCGAGGAAGCCATCGCGGCCGCCGAGGCCGCCTTTCCGGAGTGGCGCAACACGCCGCCGATCAAGCGCGCCCGAGTGATGTTCCGCTTCAAGCAGCTGCTGGAAGAACATGCCGACGAGATCGCCCGCCTGATCGGTCAGGAGCACGGCAAGATCTGTCACGATGCGCTGGGCGAATTGCAGCGCGGCATCGAGAATGTCGAATATGCCTGCAGCGCCCCGGAACTGCTCAAGGGCGAGCACAGCCGCAATACCGGCCCGGGCATCGATTCCTGGAGTGAATTCCAGCCGCTGGGCGTGGTTGCCGGCATCACGCCGTTCAACTTCCCGGCCATGGTGCCGCTGTGGATGTACCCGATGGCGATCGCCTGCGGCAATACCTTCGTCCTCAAGCCCTCCGAGCGCGACCCGACCTCCACGCTGTTCATCGCCGAGCTGCTGATGGAGGCCGGTCTGCCGGCCGGCGTCATGAATGTCGTCAATGGCGACAAGGAAGCCGTCGATACGCTGCTGGACGACCCGCGCATTCAGGCGGTCAGCTTCGTCGGCTCCACCCCGATCGCTGAATACATCTACAGCCGCGCCGCAGCCAACGGCAAGCGCTGTCAGGCCCTCGGTGGCGCCAAGAACCACGCCATCGTGATGCCGGACGCCGACATGGAATACGTGGCCAACTCACTGAATGGCGCCGCCTTCGGCTCCTCCGGTGAGCGCTGCATGGCACTGTCCGTCGCGGTGGCCGTGGGCGATGACGCCGCCGACAAGCTGATCGCGCAGATGAAGCAGCAGATGGAAGGCCTCAAGGTCGGCATCTACAGCGACAAGGGCAATGATTTCGGCCCGCTGATCACCGCGGCCCATCGTGACAAGGTGGTCGGCTACATCGACAGCGCCGAGCAGCAAGGCGCGACGGTGGTGGTCGATGGCCGCAATCCGCAGGTCGAAGGCGGCGAGAACGGCTTCTTCGTCGGCGGCACCCTGATCGATGGCGTCACCCCGGAGATGACCTGCTACCAGGAAGAGATCTTCGGCCCGGTGCTGCTGGTCGTGCGCGCCGATTCGATGGAAGCCGCCATGCAGCTGATCAATGATCACGAATACGGCAACGGCACCTGCATCTACACCCGTGATGGCGAAGCCGCCCGCTACTTCAGTGATCACATCCAGGTCGGCATGGTCGGCATCAACGTGCCGCTGCCGGTACCGGTTGCCTATCACAGCTTCGGCGGCTGGAAGCGCTCGCTGTTCGGCGATCTGTCCGCCTACGGCCCGGATGCGGTGCGCTTCTACACTCGCCGCAAGACCATCACCCAGCGCTGGCCTTCCGCCGGTCTGCGTGAAGGCGCCCAGTTCGCCTTCCCGTCCTGATCCATCGCCTTCGCTTTCTGATCCATCACGAACGCGGATCATCGTCTGATGACAACTGCGCCGGACAGCCCTGCTGTCCGGCGCTTTCATGTGCTAATCATGCAGGGTCATGCCGGCAGTCAGCCCCTGCCCCTTGCAGTGGCCAGAAACGGCTCCACATAGTCAGGACATCTCATCACGAGAATCCCGACAACATCGGCGGTCAGCACCGTCACAAGGAGCCAAGATGATCTGGGTAATCGCCACCGTTACCGCCAAGGAAGGCCACGTTCAGGATGTCTTCAATGAACTCTGCGCCGTCGCGCCCACCGTGCGCGAGGAAGATGGCTGCCACGCCTACCACCCGTGCCTGGACTCCGAACGCGCCGCCGACAAGGACAACGACCCACGCCCCGACACCATCACCGTGGTGGAAGCCTGGGAATCCCACGATGCGCTGCAGGCCCACCGTGAGACCGAACACATGCAGCGCTTCCGCGACAACGCCGGTGACTGGATCGCCGATGGCGATATCCGCATCCTGAGCCCGGCGGGCTGATAGACAGAACAGCATTGGGAAAGACCCAAAAAAGCCCGACCTCCAGGAGGCCGGGCTTTTTTATCGGGCTTGCTGTCATGACGGCATATCATTTACCGCTACAACCCCGGTTTCACTCCTGCGGCTGATCCTCGGACAATTGCATGATCATGCGCGTCGTCAGGTAAAGGCGTGGCACGACGCTATCGACCAGCACGAACTCCTGATCGCTGTGATAGCCGCCGCCGACGAGACCCAGGGATTCGAGCACTGCCGGTTTATCGGAATCTGCATGATAGGCGTAGGCTGCATCGGTGCCGCCACCGATCTCGACCGCTTGCAGTGTCTGCCCCAACTCTTGATAGATCTTCTGGGCCTGCTCGGCCAGCTGCTGACTCTGCGGATTGTCAGGCAGCGGCGGACGCCCCTTCTCGAGGTGGAACTCCACTTCGGTATCATCGATCAACTGGTTCTTCGTGATGGCCTGCGCTTCTTCCAGGACACGCTGATACTCGCTGCTATCGAAGTAGCGCATATCACCTTCCGCCCTGGCATGCTCCGGAATCACGTTGCGCTTGACGCCGCCCTCGACGATCGTCCAGTTGAGCGTCGTCTCCTTGTCCGCATCATCAAGCTCATTCAACTGCAGCAGCTGATGAGACAGCTCCATAATGGCGTTGCGCCCTTCCTCTGGTGCGCCACCGGCATGGGAGGCACGGCCCTTCACCTCGAGAAACGCATAGTTGATGCCCTTGGTGACGACGGTGACGGCATCAACTCCCGGGTCAGCGAAGGTAGGCTCGAATACCAGCACGGCATCCTGATCTGCCGATAGCTCATGAATCAGGTCATGCGAGCCCGGCGAGCCCTTCTCCTCATCAGGATTGAAGACAACCGTCACCTGGCCATAGTCATCAAACCCGAGCGACTTCAGCGCCTCGAGACTGTGCAGAATAACGGCTGCGCCACCCTTGGCATCGCCCACGCCCGGGCCATAGGCACGCCCATCCTCGATACGGAAGGCACGCTCCGTGGCGGCGCCTTCATCGAAGACGGTGTCGTAGTGAATCATCAACATGATCTTGCGACTGCCATCTCCCTGCAGGCGACCGACAATCGTATTGCCGCCATAGGTCTTGGCAGGGTGCGTTTCCACCTGTGCGCCAAGCGCTTCGAGATGCTGGGTCAGCATTGCCTCAACGTCATTCAAGCCTTCACGGTAGCCCGTTCCCGAATCCAAGTTGACCAGTGTTTCCAGCGTCTCCAGCAGAGGCGCTCGCTGTTGCTCGACGGCATCCTGCACATCCTGATAGTCCGCCGCTTGCGCACTGGCACTGCACATACCGCATGCCAAACCCACCGCCAACATCGGAAGCCGCATTTTCCACCTCTAATATTGTTATATAAGGAATAACGAAGGTAAGGCGGATATCAGGCAAACGCAAACGCGAGGCCTACCGGGAAATTTTTTCTGCTAGCAGCTTTACCTGCCGTCCACCATTGAACACAGGTGCACTTCATCTGATCTGCGTCTCGTGAATGTGCAGCACTCGCAGGGATTATCGGTTGCCTGAGGGCTTCTCAGCGCCGATACTGTATATGAATACAGTATCGAAAGGAGACCCCACCCATGACCGTATCTGCCGCTCAACCGTCCCACGCCTCGCTGGCTCGCCCTCATCCAGCGCCGGAGCCCTGTGCGCTGCCGCACCCTCACATCACGGGGCGCGCTGGCATTTCAGGCTTCCCCTCGCCGGCCGAGGATTACGCGGGGCGTACGCTGGACCTCAACGAGCGGCTGATAAAGCGCCCGGCAGCGACCTTCTTCATGACGGTGGCGGGTGACAGCATGGAAGGCTTCGGCATCTATGAGGGCGACACCCTGGTGGTAGACCGCTCCATCGATGCCCGCCCCGGGCATATCGTGGTGGCACTGGTCGAGGGTGAGGTGGTGGTCAAGCGTTATGAGCTGATCGGTCAGCGCCCCTATCTGAGCTCCGGCAATGCCCTGTATCCGCCGGTCGCGATCTTCGACCTCGAATGCCAGGTCTGGGGGGTGGTGCGCTCCGTCATCCACGAATACGCGGTATGAAGACGCCAATGATCGGACTGGTGGACTGCAACAACTTCTACGCCAGCTGCGAGCGAGTGTTCGACCCGCGCCTGGAGGGCCGCCCTGTCGGCGTGATGTCCAACAATGACGGCTGCGTGATCGCGCGTTCCAACGAGCTCAAGGCGCTGGGCGTGGAGATGGGCACCCCCGCCTTCCAGCTACAGCCACTCGTCCGTGAGGGGCGCATCCACCTGCTCTCCTCCAACTATGAGTTGTATGGCGACATGTCGGCGCGCGTGCGTGAGGTGCTGGAGGAATATTCCGCCGGGGTCGAGCCCTACTCCATCGATGAGATGTTCGTGCGTTTCGATGGCTTTGATCGCAACTCGATGCTGACGTTGAGCCGCACCCTGCACCGCAATGTCCGCAAGTTCACCGGCATTCCCGTGTGTGTCGGGGTGGCGCCAACTCGAACGCTGGCCAAGCTGGCCAATCGCGCAGCCAAGAAGCGTCCGGAATTCGGCGGTGTCTGCGTGCTGGAACCCGATGAAGTCGGCACCCAGCGCCTGCTGGCCGATACGCCACTGGGCGATGTCTGGGGCGTGGGCCGACGACTGGTCGAACGCTTGGCACTGCAAGGCCTGCACACTGCCTGGGACCTGCGCTGCGCCGACCCGCGCGCCATCGGCCAGCGGTATTCCGTGGTACTGGAACGCACCGCGCGCGAACTGCAAGGCACGCCCTGCTTCGAGATGAATGATGCCGATGACGCCCGCCAGCGCATCATGACCTCGCGCTCCTTCGGGCGCATGACCGGTGACTTGAATGAACTCAGGGATGCCATCCGCCAACATGCCCAGCGCGGCGCCGAGAAGCTGCGCCATCAAGGCAGCCTGACACGCGCCGTACTGGTCTTCCTCAAGAGCAATCGTCACCGACCCGACCTGCCGCAATACTCACCCAGCACCATCGTCGAGCTGCCCGCCCCCACCAATGACAGCCGCGAGATACTCGCCGCCGCGCAACAGGCGCTGGAGCATATCTACCTGCGCGGCTATCGCTTCATGAAGGCTGGCGTGATGCTGCTCGACCTCATCGACCAGCCACGCGAGCAACTCTCGCTGCTGGAAAGCGAAGATGACATCGCCAGGCGTGAACGCAGTCAGCAGCTGATGGCGACACTGGACGCCATGAATCAGAAGATGGGCCGCGGCACCGTGCGTCTGGGCGTCGCACGCCCCGACGCCGCCTGGCAACTGCGCTGCGCCCACCGCAGCGCCCGCTACACCACCAACTGGCAGGAATTGAAGCGGTTGCGTTAGTGGATATGAACTGACTTCTCCACTGCAGGAACAGAAACGATGGAAGTGCCTGAGCCTAAACCCAGGTACAAAGAGGCAGCCCAAGAACAAGCTCAATAACAATAGCCCCCATAACCCGTCTGGATATAGCCAAGGGTCATGAGGGCTTGGGTAAAGCTGTAGTGGACAAGTGTTTTTGGCCACCGAGCTTTGAGCATTCCAGTAGTTCTTTTCTGCCAAGTTCGGCGGTATCCCATCGTTATGCTTGTGCGGCCTGAGGCTGCTGTAGTAACCGATCATATAATCAGTGACAGATCGCTTCGCCGCAGCGACATCGGGATAGCCGATCTCTGGTATCCATTCCGTTTTCAGGCTTCTGAAGAAGCGCTCTGTTGGGGCATTGTCCCAGCAATTGCCACGGCGACTGAGACTCAGCGTCATTCGGTAGCGCCAAAGCATCTGCCGGAATGCCCGGCTGGTGTACTGGCAACCCTGATCCGAATGAAACAGGATATTCCGTGGCTCTCCACGCGATTCGTAGGCCATGGTCAGCGCTTTCTTTACCAGCTCCGTGTTCGGCGATAGGGATAATGCCCACCCCACGGGTTTACGAGCATACAAGTCGATGACCACTGCCAGATAAGCCCAGCGTGCCCCTGTCCAAATATAGGTAATGTCGCCGGTCCATACCTGATTGGGCTTCTTTACATCGAACTCCCGATCAAGAACATTCGGTATATCCAGGTGTGGCTGATCAGCCTTCTTGTAGGCGTGCCTCGGCGGCTGCGAACTCATCAGCCCCAGCTGCTTCATCCGCCTGCTGGCCCGATAACGACTCAACTGTATTCCTGCCTGCGTGACCATTTTTGCGATGCTGCGAGCGCCGGCAGAGCCGTTACTGACGGTATGCGCCTCGACAACCTGATCCAGCAGCTTCTGCTCAGTCTCACAAGGTCTTCTATCCCGACCACGCCAAGCCCGGTAGCTACTGCGATGCACCCCAAACACCTGACACAAGTGCTGCACCGCGTAGCTCTCTTCAAGTCGCTCGATTATCGAGAATTGCTCAGGGAGTCCGACATCAAGAGAGCGGTAGCCTTTTTTAATATTGCCTTCTCTTCTTCCACTCGCCGCAGCTTGCGCTTCAGTTCCTGGATCTCACGCTGTTCCGGCGTCAGAGCCTCACCTTTCAGCGGCGCCTTGCCTGCCCGCTCAGCGCGAAGCCTGCGAACCCAATACTCCATGGTGGATTTGCCACCCCCCATGGCCTCACACGCCGCCTTCAGCGTGTAGCCCTGGTCGACCACGAGCTGGGCCGCTTCCATGCGAAATTCCGGGCTAAACGTTCTCTTCTTCGTCATCATCTGCACCTGATTGTCTCTGTGAGCCATCATACACTCAAAGTCAGGTGGCCAGATTCACTGTGCCACTACAAACAAGACCCGCCCCTCAGTCGTGAAACGGGAGAACTGAGCGAGCCACGGCCCGTAGACTCTCATGGCTTAAGGAAGTGCCCCGTCTGGATTGTTGCACCTACAGCAAAGGTGTTTTACGCCAGTGCCGCTTTATCAATGACTTGCGAACGCTCATGCTGTGCGCCATTGCTGAAAAGCCAACAGTTTTGGAGTACCCGGCATGAAGATTCTACTGATCAACGGCGGCAAGGCCTTTGCCCATTCCAATGGCGAGCTGAACGCGACGCTGCATGAACTGGCGCGCGGTGAGCTGGCCGAGCTGGGTCATGAGGTGCGTGAAACCGTCATCGAGGAAGGTTTCGAGGCCAAGGCGGAAATCGAGAAGCAGCTGTGGGCGGACCTGATCATCTATCAGACCCCAGGTTGGTGGATGGGTCTGCCGTGGACCGTGAAGAAGTATCTCGATGACATCCTGACTGAGGGCCACGGCTCGCTGTATGCCAGCGATGGGCGTCATCGCACCAGCCCGACCCAGGGCTACGGCACTGGCGGCTTGATGCAGGGCCGCCAGTACATGCTGTCACTGACCTGGAATGCGCCACTTGAAGCCTTTGATGAAGAAGGCAACTTCTTCGAGGGCAAGGGCATCGATGGCGTCTACTTCCCAGTGCACAAGGCGATGGAATTCCTCGGCATGACGGCCCTGCCGACCTACCTGGCCACTGATGTGATCAAGAACCCTGACCTGGCAGCCTACACCCAGGCCTACCGCACGCACCTGCGCGAGCACGTCGGCCGCGCCTGAAGGCTCGAGAGATGAGTTGCGAGCGCTGAAAGCATTCGAGCCCGCTCGTAATACAAGAAGCCCGCCACCGGTGACATGACCGATGGCGGGCTTCTTGCGTTCTAACGGTTAGCGGCGACCAGCGCTCACTATTGAGAGGGTGCGAGTCTTAGAAGCTCCAGCTGGCGTGCGTCCAGAAGATACGCCCCGGCTCATTGACCTGTACATCGCCCTGCAACGGATCGTCGTAGAAGCGATTGACGTGGTAGGCGTAGACCTTGTCGAACAGGTTGGAGATGCCGGCGCTCAACTCGATGTCGTCGGTAACACGATAGCCGCCCTCCAGGCCGACGATGCCGAAGCCTGCCGTCGCGTCTTCACTGTCGGAAATACGCGACTGACGTGCGGCCGCATCGAATCGGGCACCTGCCCACCAACGATCCGCGTCATAGCGTGTCGCCAGATAGCCATTGAAGGGGGCGACCTGTGACAGGGGCGTCCCATCGCTCAGGTTGGTGCCGTGCGTGGCGGCAACGCCTGCGGAATGCCGCCAGCCGTGTTGCCGCCAACTGGCTTCCAGCTCGATACCGTAGATCTCGGCCTCGACATTGTCGTAGGTGGTCAGCGAGTCGCCTTCAGTCAGTTCTATCCAGTCATGCACCCGGTTGTAGTAGGTGTCCGCCGAATAACGCCAGGCGCCCTGCCTGACCGCCACCCCAAGCTCGAGCTGCTGATGGATCTCGGGATCAAGCTCTGGATTACCCAACCAACCATCGGAGTCGGACTGGCGGTTGTAATAGCGCTCACTGGCCGTCGGGAAGCGTACGCTGCGACTGAGCGCCGCATAGCCTTTCACCGCCTCATTGACGCGATGCTCCAGACGCGCCAGTGCACTGAGTTCGCCATCACGCTGTTTGGCGTCAACATCATCGCCATACTGGGCACGCCAGGCGGAGATGGCCGAGGCATTGCTACCCACCACCTCATCGGCATCTCGCGCATCACTGATGGAGACGTCATAGCGCGCACCGGTCACGAGTCGGTTGTTGGCATCAAGGGTGGTATCCAGTTCCGCGAATACCCCACCGCGCGTCCGCACGACATCCGGCCAGGTCTGGCTATCCGACAGGCTATCCAGTGACATGCCCATCCGGGAGTTGGTATTGCTCTCGAGCCGTTCGGCATCGGCACCCAGCGTCAATATCGCGTCATGTCCGCCGACAGTCAGCGGAATATCGCCCTGGGTGCTGGCATACCAGGTCTCGGTGGTCGCGCTGGAGAACATGGCCATGTCGCTCATGTCCATATCTGAGCTCATATCCATACCCGAGCTCATATCCATGCCCGAGCTCATGTCCATGCCCGAGCTCATGTCCATGCTCATCGAGTTGGCGCTGGAATCATCAAAGTCACGCAGGGTGACGTTATCCATGTCGTGCACGACGCGAGCATGGTTGACCTGTGTCTCGGTGTGCGAGAACGGCCCGACGTTGTCGATGGTCAGCTTGAGATACTGGCGGTCCATATCGCTGCGTGGTGCATCCATGGTGGGATACAGGGCATCATCGATGCGCACCACGGCGACACCCGCCTCGATGGCGACATCCTCGGTGGCGAAGGCGCCAATGCGGATACTGCCATTGTCACTGCGATACGCGCCTGACTGGGTATCGCCATTGCCATCCTCGTAGTTGTTGCGCTCGGAATGCTCGAAGTCCAGCGCGGTCCAGAAATCGCCCTGCTTGGCGGTCAGTGACAGAGTCTCGCTGGTGGCGTCATCATTGCTGCGCCAGCCAGCCCCCAAGGTACCCTGGACGCCATCATCATCGGTGCGCGAAGGCGTCTGACGCGTCACCTCGATGCTGCCCGCGGCAAAGTTGGGGCCGCGACTGACGGTCTGCGCGCCCTTGTAGAGCGTGAGGTCCGACTGACTGCCGGCAGTGGCGTAACCCAGTGTGGTGTCCATGCCCCCTGGACAGGCGGGATAAAGCGATGCGCCATCCACCTCCTGGATCAGGCGCTCACCGCCCTGCGCACGGAAGATGGCCGAAACACCGTGACTACCCAAGCGCGAGCCACTGACACCATTGACCTCGCGCAGCTGTTCGCCAAGGTCCATGTCGCCCTTGGCATGCCCCGCATGCACGTCATGGACGGGGCTGGCCATGGGCGCCTGAGCCTCGATACGGATCAACGGCAATACGCTGGTGGTGTCAGCATCGGCGTAAACCGGCAGCGTGCCACTACCCGCGATCGCGGCAGCAATGGCCAAGGGCAGACGACCACGCGATGCGCTCACTGGCGATGACAAGCGACGCGCACGGATCGGGAAATTGACGAGAGACAGTGTCATGCGCTGGCCTCCTGCAGGTCATCCCCTCGCTTGTGCGTGGCGCGAATCCACAGCCAATCCAGCAGCCCCATCACGACCAGCGAGAGGCCGACCAGCGGGAAGATGACACCGATGATCATCATCAAGCCCCAGACACCGGCGATACGCTTGCGCTCCTTGGGCAGCGGCGGGATACCGATACCGCCCACCGGACGACGCTTCCACCACATCACGCCCGCACCGACGCTCATCATCACCATCGCGATACAGGCCAGTACCAGCACCAGCTGGTTGATCAGCCCGTACTGCTGCCCCAGGTGGACATTGATACCCCACTCCAACGCTCGGCCCAGCGGGCCATAATCGGCGTAATGCATGTCCAGCAGCACATCGCCGGAATAGCGATCCACATGCACCACCTGCTGGCGCTCCAGCGCATCCGGATAGATGGAGCCGGTGTAGACGCCCTGCGGCGAGCCCGGCAGATTGATGGCATAGCCCGGCGCCAGGCCTTCGCGAGCGAAGATGCGCTCAGCCTGATCGAGGCCGATATCGGCATGGGCAATCGCGGCGGCACTCAGCGGCACGGCCGCGGCGGCGGAGGCCTGCTCGGCACCAGACTTGGTGCCCCCACCGCCATGCCCGGCATGCTCCCCCTCGTCCACGACGTGGCTTGTCGCTGTAGCCGGCAAGGAAGATAACGGGATAATGGCTTGTTCGAGCGACCAGGTCGTCCGCTCCTGGTCCACCAGCCGCGTATCGGACATCGGCGTATTCACGCGCACGCCATCGGGATACCCGAAGTTATGCCCGTTGGCCAACTCGTTGACCTTGGCACCCCACACCATTGACCACGGCATGCCGGTCACGGCGAGAAACAGGATGAAACCAGCGGCAAAGATGCCACACACGGCATGCAAATCACGCCACCACAGTCGACGCGCAGGCGTGGTACGCAGCGTGACGACACCACCCTTCTGACCCCGTGGCCACCACAGATAAAGGCCGCTGAGTACCAGCAGAATGCTCCAGCCGGCAGCGATCTCGATCGCGGCATTGCCGATGGGGCCGGTGATGGCGAGGCTGTGCAGATTGCGCACCGTCCACATGATGCTGTCACGGTAGGCCATCTGCCCCTGTACTTCACCGCTGTAGGGGTTGACGTAGACCGCCTGCTTGCCACTGCCATCGGCTGCCACGATATCGACTTCCGTGGTCAAGTCACTGGCCGCAGGCGGCACGACACGCACGGCCTTGCCGGGCAGACTTTCCACGGCGACACGCACCTGATCGCTCAGCGGGACACTCGCCTGTGCCTGGCCATTGACCTGTTGCACCACTGGCGTGTTGACCTTCATCAGGTCGGCATGCACGAAGTGGTCGATCTCTTCACGGAACAGATAAAGACCGCCGGTGACGGCCAGCAAGGTCAGGAAAGGCAGCACCAGCAGGCCAGCATAGAAATGCCAGCGCCACACGGCGCGGTAGATATCGCTGAAACCGCGAGCGGCGCGACCCGCGGAGTCGGTATTGGTTGTTGAACTCATCTCGATTACCCATCGACAGGTGCCACGACGCGCGACGGATGCTTTGTCCGCCGGTCAACGTGAGGTCACCGAACACTATGGAGAGCCACCGCGAGGTGGCCCAGCAATTCATGGCGCGAGGGAATCGTGGGGTGGCGCCCGCCCGGGCGGACGCAGATAGACATTGATGTCGCGAAACGCGACAAGGCAGGGACGCGGGACCGTGTCTCGAGACAACCGCCCCAACGCCAGCAACAGGGCAACGGCGACCAATGCCAGCGTGAAGGCCGCCATGCTGGCCAATGGACAATCCGAGGCAGCGGAACTATGGGTGATCTGCGCCTGCGAACCGCTTTCGCGAGCGGCACGCATTATCCAGTCGCTATCGGCACTCACCCAACGCCCGGTACCAACGCTCTCGAAGACGGCATGGTCGTTGACCATCACCACACGCGGGGCCGCCAGCGGCATGACCAGCATGGCAGCCAACGCGATCAGCATCACGAAGACGACATGCCCATTGGCCGCAGTCAGGCGCGACAGGGCGCGATGATAGGAGACGGATTCACGCCTGGCGTGGCGAGTCGAGGGACAAGTCACTGTCATGCGTCCCCCGTGGCCGGCACGTTCGCGTTTTCGCTCGTGTTGACGGTCGCAACACTGTCAGAAGACGTCGCTGCGGCCACGGTCTGGAGCAGGAACGTCAGTCGATCGGCAAGTTGCGCAGGCGTCTGACTGAGCGGCAGGGTGTCACGCAGCCTTCCCTGCTCGTCGATCACGAAGATCGCCACGCTGTGGTCGATCATGTAATCGGTCTCACCGGCCGACGCCTGCGCTTGCGCGTGTTCAGGGGGATGACTCTGCTCAGGTTCTCGCCGCTGAAACTGGATACCGAGGCGCTGGGTGAATTCCTCCAGACGCGTGTCGTCCTGTGACGGGAGGCGAAGGCCGGTCACCGGCAGGCTGAAGGCAGACAGATAACGTGACAGCACGGGCAGGGTGTCGCGCGCCGGATCCAGCGTCAGAAACATCGGATGCAGATGCGCGCGTGAAGTCTTGTCAAGGCGTTGCCAGGCCATCTGCAGCCGGGCAAGCGACAACGGACAGATATCCGGACAATGCGTAAAGCCGGGAATCAGCACGCTCAGGTGACCCGCTTCCCCCCGAGACAGGGTGTCCGCGTGCAGCAGTCCACGCGTGGAAGGCAGCTCGAGCGTCGTCGGCCACGCATCACGCGGTTGATGCGAGGCAGAAAGCCCCGTGATCAACGCGATAATGACGAGGGCAAAAGCACTGAGTCCCATCAGGATCAGCTTGCGCGGCGACATGAACACTCCAGCGTGGCGTGCAGAGAAGGTAAAGGCAGCAGGGTCGATGACAGGGATGCTAACCATTCACACCCGCGAAACCACTAATGCGACAAGTTGCCACAGCGATTGCCCCGGGCCTTCGCGAGCGCGACAAGGCCCCAGATAGCGTAAAGCCATCACCACCATCATCAGATTCAAAGTGCGTCTCACCCGGACGGACACGACACTGTCTCCATGCTCCTGCAATTGAGCCAGTCCCCCATCCCCTTCTTCCCCTCACGCCATGAGGCTTCGCCATGATTCAGCGCCTTTCCCTGCACCCAGCCATCCTTGAAGTGCGCGACCTCGATGCCGCTTGCCGTTTCTTCACCGAAACACTCGCCCTGCCCATCCTGCTGCGCAACGCCACCAGCGCGACCCTGGAGCTGAACCATCGCCGAGACAAGCAGACCAGCGTATTGCTGTTGCAGCGCAGTGCCGAGCAACCCGACAGCCGCCAGCTGACGCTTGAGATCGAGCGAACGGACTTTGCCCGCTTCCGCGAACAATGGCAGGCCCAGGGAGCGCATCTGATCGAGAGTCACGGCAGCAGCGCCCCCGGCTGTGCCTGGCAGGTGCTCGATTGCGTGCTCCCCGATGGGCATCGCCTACGCGTGGTCAGCATCAACCCCGAGCGCTGCGCCCCGACGATCAGCCGTGGCATGGGCATGGCACCCTGAGATTCCAGCACACCAGATGGATCGAAAGTCTCCGCTGGGCCGGCACATGACACAAGCGCCGGCCCGCTATCAAGTGCGCCATCATGGTGAGAGATGACGTACCGGTGAGGCGTGCAAGGAAAAGGCTTGGATGCCCATCACGGCTGAGGCGTCAGTAATTGACGAGCAAGTCATCGATGACCGGGTTCATCTTGGTTTCGACCCCGGCAAACTTGGAGGACGTCAGGCCGCCCCCTGCGACAAGATGATATTGCGCATAGGCGATTTCATCGCCATACGGATCATTGAGCCAGAGTTCTGCGTGTGACAGATAGGTCGTGACGTCCCAGGAGCGCAAAGCGGTATACGTCAATATCACTTCACAATGGCCGGGGACCGGAGCGTCATAGACTCGCGTATTCAAGCCATTGCGACTGAAGCCCCGTTTGATCACACTCAGGAAGCCCGGCACGATCACGGCTTCATTGCGCTCGATGCACACGGTATCCAGATAGGACATGCGTTCCAGAGGCTGAACCTGCACCGAGGTACAGCCGGCCATCACGAAGGTGATGGAAGCTGCCAATAACGCCTTCGTCATCCCTGTCATTCTTGACTCCCTGTCATTGAACAAGAGGCTTTTCGCGATATATGCCATGGAAGGCATGCTTGCCCGCAGGGTATTAGTGAAAGCAAATAAATGCGAGGAATCTGCCCGTGATCAGGCGTAATTCCCCCCATGCAAGCGCGAGTCTCCTACAGCGACACCGACAAATGATGACAGGCGTGGCAAACATGAGTCCCCTTTATCACGCCGAGCCAATAATGACCCACTGACAGAGTGCGCGGATGTCCGCATTGCCGCACTCTTGCCCGACGCAGCATTAAGTATTGCTCAGCGACAGAATCGCCAGCCCCGCGTGCCGAGGTGGAAGTGATCACGATGGGCGGCGTTGTAATCCGGCCCCAGCACGGTACCGAAACTCTCACAGGCGGCGTCCTGCACGGCACGCAGGAAGCGGCCCGGGGCATCTTCATCCTCGGGCGCCGTCCAGTCGCGCGGCAGGCGAACCTGACGGCCGTCCGCCAGCGTGAAGCCTGTGACATCCAGCGCATCCGCAGTGGCATGTTCACTGCGACGTGCGTTCTCTCGTCCGTAGATGTTGCGGCAGGCGTAGCTGCCCACATGGGACACTTGCGTCACCTCGCTCCCCATGACTTCCTGCGCCGCAGACTTGAGCCCATGGCGCTCGAAGCGCAACCAGCTCACCGCCAGCGGGCAGCTGGCAATGAAGGACTGGTTGAAGCGAACGCCCTGCTCACCACTCACGCCTGACGCCGAATGCATGCGTACGCTGTTTATGAGGTCACAGCCGTTGTCGCTGGGGCGGTCCGGCAGGAAGGAAACCCGTTGCGGGGCTTCCCGCTCGAGAAATGCGCGACAGGCGGCCGGGTTCTCGTTCAAGCGTGAGAGCTTCCAGCCGGTCACCATGCCGGGCGGGTCCTCCAATTGCAGTGGCTCCCACGGGAGATAGTGAGCGGGTATCCAGCGCTCCAGCACGATGATGTCGCGCTGGATCGCAACGCCCAGGCCGATGAGCACCAGGCATATCAACGTGAGCCCCATGCCTTTGCGGCGTTGCTTGTACTGCAAACCGTTCATGTTCGCCTCCTGTGCGCGATGCAGGCCCTTACCTGCCCCGGGCTTCGCCTGCATTGGACTTCACCTGCCCTGGGCTTCACCTGCCCCAGGGTGACTGACCACCGTGAATGGCATGACGTATCGACCGCCTCATATATGCCATATCAGAAACAGTGAAATGAAGGGGCGAGGCGCTGTCAGAGACGCGGCTGTCCACTATGCTGGACGCCATTCAGCAGACCAGCCACACACCCTTGAGGGGCCACGCCCCGGCTGCTCTCTGCACGCCAATCCGCTATCAGGAGCGCACATGACGACAGCCCCTACCTCACGCCTGGGCACGATCCCACTCTCGGTGCTGGACCTTGCCCCCATCCGCGATACCGGCAGTGTTGCTGAAACCTTCCACAATAGCGTCAGTCTCGCCCAGCATGTCGAAGCGCTGGGCTTTCATCGCCTGTGGCTGGCCGAGCATCACAACATCGATGGCATCGCCAGTGCCGCCACCTCGGTGCTGATCGGCCATGTGGCGGGCAAGACCTCCCGCCTGCGGGTCGGCTCGGGCGGCATCATGCTACCCAATCATCCCCCGCTGGTGGTGGCGGAGCAGTTCGGCACCCTGGCCACACTCTACCCCGACAGGATCGATCTCGGGCTTGGCCGCGCGCCGGGCTCCGATGGCATCACCATGCAGGCGATGCGCCGCGACCCTTCCGCCGGCGTGAATGACTTCCCCCAGCGCCTGGCCGAACTCGAGCAGTATCTGGGCGAGGCCTCACCCGGTCAGCGCGTCAAGGCCATGCCGGGGCAAGGCACTCATGTCCCCCTGTGGCTATTGGGTTCCAGCGACTACAGCGCACGCCTGGCAGCGAAAAAAGGTCTGCCCTTCGCCTTCGCCGGTCAGTTCGCTCCCGGCTACATGCTGGAGGCCATCAAGCTCTATCGCGAGAACTTCACGCCCTCCGAGGTGCTGGATGCGCCCTATGTGATGCTCGGCCTGCCACTGATCGCCGCCGACAGCGATGAACGCGCCCATTTCCTGGCCAGCACCCAGCAACAGAAATTCCTCAATCTGATCCGTGGCAAGAGCACGCGCGCCCTGCCCCCACGCGAGACACTGGACTGGTCAGCACGCGAAGAAGCCATGGTCGGCCAGAATCTGGCCGCTGCCATCATCGGCGGGCCAGAGCGCATTCGCAGCGAACTCGAGCATCTGCTGGAGGTGACCCAAGCCGACGAATTGATGTTCAACTCGGATTTCTATGAGCATGCCGACCGCCTGAAAAGCTACGAGATACTCGCCGAGGTCGCCGGCCGCCGGACGCCGGCCGCCAGTCAATGACGTGAGCCCCTTCACGCTGACTGGCTTGCCAAGACAAGACGCCGCTCACATCTCCTGTGAGCGGCGTCTTGTCGTTCTGAGCCTGCCGTGAAGTTACGCATTGACGTCATGAGCTGAAGGCGATGAGCTTAAAACGATGAACTCAAGGCGATAAGTTCATGCCTCGACTCGGCTCAATGATGATCGCGCGGGTTCACGCGACGATTCTTGACGTCCGGCGCACGGCGGATGCGGTCTTCCTCGGCCAGGCTGTCAGCCTCGAAGATATCCGCACCGACCGGTGTCTCACCATGACGGCGATACAGCTGACTGAGCATCTGGCGACGATCAGCCCGCAGCTCCTTCACCAGTACCACGATCATGCCGTAGATGATGAAGGTGAAGGGCAAGGCCGAGAGTACCGAGGCTGACTGCAAGCCCTTGAGACCGCCCGTCGAGATCAGCGTCAGGCAGATGGCCGCGATCAGCACGCCCCAGGCGATACGCTTGTAGAGCGGCGGATTGATCGAGCCGCCGTCGGTCATCTGTGCCACGATGTAGGACGCCGAATCGGCGGAGGTCACCAGGAAGATGAAGATCAGCATGATCGCGACCACCGACAGCACGCTGCTGAAGGGCATCAGATCGAACATCTCGAACAAGGCAGACGTGATGTTGGCATCCGTCGCGGCCGCCAGACCGACATCACTGGCCAACTCCATGTTGATCGCCGCGCCACCGAAGACACCGATCCACAGGCACGCCAGCAGCGGCGGCACGATCAGCACGCCCACCACATACTCCTTGATGGTACGGCCACGCGAGACACGCGCGACGAAGGTGCCGACGAACGGCGACCAGGCGATGACCCATGCCCAGTAGAAGACGGTCCAGGAGCTGTTCCAGTCATTGCCGTCATAGGGCGACATGCGCAGGCTCATGCCGATGAAGTTCTGCAGATAATCGCCGATACCCAGGGTGATCGTCTTGAGGATGTCCAGCGTCGGGCCGGTGAACAGCACATACAGCATCAGCGCGATGCAGATGCTCATGTTGAGGTTGGACAAGCGCTTGATGCCCTTGTCGAGCCCGGACCAGGTCGAGGCCATGTAGGCACAGAACATCACGCCCATGATGATGAACTGCCATTGCCAGCCTTCTTCCACGCCGAAGACGAAGTGCAGCCCGCCATTCATCTGCAACACGCCCAGGCCCAGCGACGTCGCGACCCCCATCACGGTCGCCACCACCGCAAAGACATCCAGTACCGGGCCATAGCGGCGCACCTTGGGATGCTTGGCCGTTACGGAGGACAGCACCGAGGACACCAGCCCCGCCTGTCCCTTGCGGAACTGGAAATAGGCAATGATCAGGCCGACCACCGAGAAGGCAGCCCACTGATGGACGCCCCAGTTGAAGAAGGCATATTGAATGGCATAGCGCGCAGACTCGGGCGTCTCGCCCGGCATATCGGCGAACGGCGGCTTCAGATAGTGCTGCATGGGTTCCGCCATGCCATAGAACACCAGCCCGACGCCAAACCCTGCTGCCAACAGCATGCTGACCCAGGAAAAGAAGGTATAGGAAGGCCGGCTATCCTGCGGGCCGAGCCGGATCTTGCCGTACTTGCTCAACGCGAGACTGATGAGAAAGATCACGAAACCAAACACGGATATCAGATAGAACCAGCCGAACATGCTGGTCACGGCGCCGAGCGCCTGATCTGCCAATTCACCGAAACGGGTGGGGAATCCTGCCCCCAATGCGACCAGCCCCAGAATGATGATGACCGACGCGCTGAATACGCGCTTTCCTCCAGATGTCATAAATCGCTACTCCCTGTGAGCTGTGACAGCGGTGAGGTGGATCGCGCACCAGCGAGAAACGAGTAGCGTATCGCCAACGAATATTCGCAGTGCCTTCTAGACATGAACCTGATTCCCCAGAACTTCAAGGGCAGACGACGTCAGCAGCACAGGAAAATTTGTCACCGTCTGTACAGGTAGGCGTTTGCCCCAACCAGGCCACAGCCTCCGCGTGGGAGGAGAAAGCCGCTTTTGAAAGGTCAGTGCAGGCTTTGGAAAAACAGCGCAGGCCTTGGAAGGACAGTGCAGGCCCTGGAAGGACAGTGACGAAGGAACAGGAAGACGGGAAGTCCCGGGCAAGCTGGCCAGTCACGATGGCGAGATCGCCAGATAACCTCTACATTACTTGTACGATAGTTATAAAACGCGATTCACCGCCGACATGACATCCCACTGAGGGTATTCCCGATGCCTGCACATACCACTGCAACACACCAGCCACGCACCGCTGTGCCCCCCACTCACGCGTCGCCTGCTACCCCACTACCCCCAAGCCAGCTCGCCGATCAGCCGCTCGCCCACCAGGACGAGACCAGCATGACACTCGAGTCGCTGGCACGCGGACTGCAGCACGGCATGGTGCCGGTGGTCGAGGTCATGTCACTGGATGGCATCTACAAGGTGAGAATCCATCATTGCCACGGCATCTCGGACCTGACGCGCAACGATCACAGCGCGCTCTGGTTCAAGGGCACCGGTGAGATACGCGACTTGATGGGCGCACGCGGCATCAGCCACGGCGTGCTGACCTGGGCGGACCAGTGGGGAGATGAAATGATCGGGGTCGAATCGCGCAGCCTCAATCAGGAAGAACTGCTCGCCTGGGGCACGCGTATCTGTTTTCGGTAAACACATAAATTCCAACATATTATTTCATTCAAGATACGATCAGATAAATCTAATAAAACAACATCCAAACCGAGTAGACTTCAGGGCGATACCACTAGCGCATCGCCCTAAGGAGTCTAAAAAGTTATACTCCTGATTCAGCATCTTCAATATAAACGTCAAAATCAATATTTTTTAGCTTAGGCTTTAATTTCTCAAGATGAGGCTGCACCACTGCTTCTAATTTACTCATAAAGTCAATAATCCAAGAAATCAAGTCGGGCCAATGACTTTTATCTTCAGAGTTGGTAGGATATGTATAAGAAATTCTGCTTGCTTTTTTCTTTGGAAGCTCATCCCATTTCAAAGAACAACCCACCTTGGACTCTATATCTAGCCTATGTAATTCAAGAGCATTGAATATATAATTGTTACGCTGAGGCTTCCAATGAGCGAGATAAATTTCGACTCGCACCCAAGATTTAGCAAATACAGTACTATATGAAACTCCCGGAATGCCAGATGGCCCGGGAAGCCACATATTAGCATTAGGCGCACTACTGTCATGTAATGAACAATCACTTTTCTGGAAAGCTTCAATCAATAGCTCCCAAAATTGATAGCAAATGACTTCGCGCTTCTTCTTGGTACTGGATGTTTCCTTTTCTTCTGCTTCTTTCGCCAACATACCGATCATGAAGTCAGAGGCTTCAGGAGTTGGGATGATTTGATCCACACTCATGAACAGCTCATCTCCTTCCTTGTAAGGTGTAACTTTGAAACATTGGCATCGAATTCCAAATTGGCTAAGCCATAACACGGTACTAGTAACCTCTTTACGATACTTTGCGGCTACAAAGATAATCCGTTGACTTTGAAGGGTATTGATCTGTATTGAATCGATGTCATCTGCTTGGAGGAAATTCAACAGCTCCACTTCAGCATTAGGCGAGTCACCACTAGAGCCCAGCGACAACTGATTCAAATAACGCTGATATATCTCAACAATCTGAATTTTACTTAAACTCGCACAATAACTTGCATACTTCAAAGCCTGCCATGTGACATCACGTCCACTATCGTCCAGCTTATTCTCAATAATAACTAAATTACCCTCTTTATCGATTGCTAGTAAATCCAGACGTTCACGCGTCTCATCGAAACCATCGAATTCTTTTTGAATAATAAGAAGTTCATCATCTTCGCCTGTAGTCAAAGCTTGCGGATGAAAGGCCAGCCACTCTTGAAGATGCTTCCGTTCAGAGAAGCCAAGATCACTGAAGCTCTTGGCCAATACAGGTGTTATACGATTAGAAACTCTATCAATCCGATACATAGAAACACACCCTACTTTTCAAAAATTATGACCAGCACCAAAACCATGTAAATTAATCTTACAGTATTTCGTCATATAAAAAAATAAAAAAACCGCCACAACAGTGACGGCTTTTTATTGCTTGCCTAAACATCAATTTCTTTAACTGACTGCAGGCTCTATTTTATTGCTATCGTCAACCACGAAACCGGCATCAGCGCACAGGCGGCTGAATTCATCCCAGTGTTGCATGACCTGCCAGGCGCCTGTGGTCCGCAGTACCTCGGCGTGGCCCGGCGGGATGTGGCTGGCGCCCAGATGGCCGACGACCTTGAGGCCCGCGGCCACGGCTGCCTGCATTCCCGTGCGGCTGTCTTCCACCACCAGACATTCCTCGGCGGAGCGTCCCAGCGTCTTGAGGGCGAGCAGATAGAGATCCGGCGCCGGCTTGGGATTCATGACCTCATCGGAGGTGAAGATCGGCAGCTGCTCGTCGCCATTGGCCGCGGCAATCTCATCGAGAATGCCACGCAGCCCCGAGCTCTCGAGATTGATCTTCATGCGCTGCTCAGAGCTGTTGGACACGATCGCCAACGGCAGACGCTGATCGCGAATCCACTCCAGCGTCTCACGCACCCCGGGCATGGCCTTGAGCGAGTCGGCCAGGCGGGCATCGACGAGATGGCGTACCTGGTCGAGCGCATCCACGGGCAGCGTGTGCTGACTGCGGGCTTCCAGGTCCAGCAGGATATCGCGCGTCATCATGCCCAGACAGCGGTCCAGCTCATGCTCGATCTGCTCTGCACTCCCCAGGTCTGGCAGCCAGACGGGAAGTTTTTCCTTGAGCACGCCATCAGCGATGATCTCGCTATCCACCAATACACCGTCACAATCAAAGATAAGTTGCTTCATGCGAGCTCCAATTCGAGAAAAGATGGCCGAAACACGTGATGAACAAGACACCTTGTCGCGCAAGGCATTGAGCGGCCACAAGAAGTGATATCCCTCATTGATGAGGGCAGAAAACTGAAAAGCAATCCCGACACTCTGCAGCAGACCTGGGCGAGGATTTTACGAGGCAAGGCTGTCGGTAGGTGACTTGACGCGCTCAAGGGTAATGCACTGCAATGGCAACGTCATGACAGGAATTCTTGCCTTATCAAGACACCCATGCAGGAGGAAGTATGCGTCATCGCCATTCCCGCACATGCTCACATCCCTCACACTCGTCCGGCTTCGGCACAGGCCTTCTGGCCGGCGCCGCCGCGGCGACCGCCTTCTTTCTGGGCCGGCGCCTCAACAGTGCTCGCAAGGTCAGTAGCGGCCATCCGCTGAAGCATCAGGTGCTCGATGCGGCCTCGCAGGTCATGCAGCGCAAGTATCCGATGGAAGCGATGAGTACCTATCTCAACGGCTTCCACCATTACGCCGATGACATGGGGCGTCAGGTGGAGGCCAGCCACTTCTGCATCCACCTGGAACATGATCTGCACCAATGCGTGATCTTCGATTCCAATCGCAGTGATGCCCGCTTGATCGGGATCGAATACATCATCAGCGCCGAGCGCTACGAGCAGCTGCCCGAGGAAGAGAAGCCGCTCTGGCACAGCCATCACTATGAAGTGAAGTCCGGCATCCTGGTGGCCCCGGGGATTCCGGAACTGGCGGAGCGCAGCTACTTCGAGGACCTCGTCACCACCTACGGCAAGACCTTCCACACCTGGCAGATCGACCGCGACGACTTCCCCTACGGTATCCCGCAGCTGATGATGGCCTTCACCCGTGACGGTCAGATCGACGAGGAGCTGATGAAGCGCCGTGATGAGCGCCTGGGCATCAGCACCGAAGAGCGCTGCCGGAAGCGCGCCGAGATTCCGCTGCCCGATGTCAGCCCCAAGGCCAACGGTGGCCCGACCCCGCCCGACAGCGAGTCCCACCAGCCGCCGCATGAGAGCCTGAACGACAGCCGCTGAGGCCAGCGGCGCATCAGCGACACATGCCACGACACGCACCAACGACATGCATCTACGACATGCATCCACGACAAGGCGCCTGGCAATCATTTGCCAGGCGCCTTGTCGTTTCAGCTATCGCGTCAGGAAGCCGCAATGGGCATCCCGCAGGGCTCAGCTCTGATTGTCGTGGCGCGGCTTGTCTTCACGTGATGTCGAGGCCATCTTCTCGAGCTCCTCCTCACTCATGGAGTCATACATCGAGCGAGCGGCCCCATCCAGTTCGCTGACCTTCTGCTCGCCACGACGTGCTGACAGTGCTGCCCCGGCTGCCATCTGCTGTGCCTTGGACTTGGCTGGCATGATTGTCCTCCCTCTGGGCGAATATCGTGAACCATGGTCGGCTGCCATGAGCTCGACCATGTCGCTTGCTGTCACTCTCCATAGGCCATGCGGCCCTCCTTCGCCCTTTTCAAGCCTCGCGATGCCTTGAGTTTCCCCTCTCTGACCCAAGGCCATGCAGGAGAGACAGATGACTGTCCTCAACAATAATATCGCCATCCAGCAGCAGGAGAGCCGCCATGCGTGACGTCGAATTTCCTCAACATCTTTCGCCCCATACTGCCAAGGATGACCTGACGGCGCTGGACGCCGAGCAACTGGCACGCGGGTATCAACGCGGTGAGTTCGACCCGCTACAGGTGACCCGAGCGGTGCTCGATCGTATCGAGCGACTCAACCCGCTCGTCAATGCCTATGTGCATGTCGCGCATGACACGGCGCTGAAGGAGGCGCGTGAATCCACGCAGCGATGGCAGGCCGGCAAGCCATTGGGTCCGCTCGATGGCATTCCGACCTCACTGAAAGGCCTGACGGATGTTGCCGGCATGCCAGCGAGAGCAGGCTCCCTGATCACACCGGCTACGCCATGCCAGCAGGATGCGCCTCCGGTCAGGCGCTTGCGTGAGGCAGGCGCGATTCTACTGGGCAAGACCAACACCCCCGAGTTCGGCTGGAAGGCCGTCACCGACAACCTCGTGCATGGCACCACCAGCAATGCCTGGAATACCGAACTGACACCCGGTGGCTCTTCCGGTGGCGCGGCTACCGCCGCCGCCCTCAATCTGGGCGTGCTGCATCAGGGCGGTGATTCCGGTGGGTCGATCCGTATCCCTGCCGCCTTCAGTGGCATCTTCGGCTTCAAGCCCACCTTCGGCTGGACACCGCAGTGGCCACCCTCCAAGGCTGCCTTCCTGTCCAGTATCGGGCCCATGACCCGCAGCCCCCGTGACGCCGCCGCCATGCTCAATGTCATCGGCCGTCACGATGCCCAGGACCCTTACGCCAATCGCGGCCAACCCGAGGATTGGGGCGCGGATATCGGCAAGTCGCTGGCAGGACTGCGTATCGCCTACTCGCCATGTTTCGGGTCTGTCGAGGTCGACCCCGAGATCGCAAGCCTGGTGGAGCGCGCCGCACAGCGTCTGGCGAACCTTGGCGCGGACATCGTGGCGGTCGATCCCCCGGTCGAGACAAGCCTCGAGACGTTTCGCAAGATCTGGTTCACCGCCTCGCTGGGGCTCTGGGATGACTGCGATGCCGAGCAGCGTGAACAGCTCGACCCCGGGCTGGTCGAGAATGCCATGTGTGCACGCGAATGGTCGTCGCTGGATCTGTTCAAGGCACTCGAGGAGCGCTACCGGATCACCCAGGCGCTGGAGAAATTCAATCAGGATTACCACCTGTTGCTGACACCCAGCGTCGCCGTCACCCCCTTCGCCCTGAATCATCAGGTACCCCCGGATAGCCAGATGCATGACTGGGAGGAATGGGCGCCGTTCTCGTATCCCTTCAACCTGAGCGGCCAACCTGCGGCGTCAGTGCCCTGTGGCTTCACGTCTCAGGGGCTGCCCGTCGGCTTTCAGCTGGCAGGCGGCAAGCACGATGATGTGCGACTGCTGCGGGCTGCCGCTGCCTATATGGATGCCTACCCTACCGCGCATCCCGCCGAGCCCTACCGCCCGAGGTGAGAACGCGCCCACACTGGCTGACCGACTGGCCTTCACATACGACAACGCCCGCCACCGCCCCTTCATCAGGGCGGTGGCGGGCGTTGGCCGTGATGCCTGTCGTCCAGGCAAGAGGCTATTTCAATACGCTCTGCAGAAGGCAATCCACATGAACCCAGCCCCGTGAACCGCCCTGGTTACTTGAGCGAATCCTGATTGCCGATACGCGCCATCATCTCGGTGAACATCTGGATGTCGAGCATCAGGTTATCGACCCGCTTGAACTCCTCGGAGGTATGCCCGGTATAGGTCTCGCCCGGCATGGACGGGCCGAAGTTGATCGCATTGGGCAACAGCTTGGCGGTCGTGCTGCCCGCGGAGGAGCGCGGCTCGGCCTCCATGCCGGTGGTATCCCCGAAGATATTGAGCAGCGTCTGCAGCCAGGCACCGCTGGGATCACGTAGCATCCAGTCGCGAATCTCGACGTTCAGCGTCATGTCCATGCCCTGCTCGCTGGCATAGGCGCTCAGCTTGTCCCGAATCGTCTGGCTCAATTCCTCAGGTGATTTCTCACCGGCGGGCGCACGCACATTGACCGCGACCCGAAGCGCATCGTCCTCCCTGGCGAAGAAGGTCGGCGTCACCTTGAGCGGCCCCATGAAATCATGGGAATACGCGATACCCAACTGCTTGCCGTGATAGTCCAGCCCGTAATTGTCGTTCAGGTAATGGATGGCATCTTCATAGGCATTGTCATGGAAATCGATGCCGGAGGTGGCAAGCAGGCCCGCCAGCCGTGTGACAGGATTGACGCCGTTGGCCGGCGCCGAGGAGTGGGCCGACTTGCCGGTCACCGTCACGCTGACCTCTTCGCCTTCCACCTCACTGGCGACGCTGAAGTCCTGGCCATGCTCCTTGACGTAGCGGCTGCCGAGCGTTTCAAGCTTGTGGCTGAGCGCCTTGGCGCCCGCTGCGTCAGCCGCGTGCAGCGTGGCGGTGGAGCGCTCCGGAATCTGGTTGGTCGCCAGGCCACCCTGGAAGTCGGTGATCGTCGGCAGAGTGTCGACTGCCTGATCAGATGAGGCCTCGCCCGCCTTGGGCGTCAAGGGGAAGCGCGCATCGATGGTGCCGAAACCATTCTCGGCCGTGATCGCCGGATAACCGCTATCAAGCACGATGTTGTATTCCGGCAGGTCATTTCTGGCCTTGTAGTACTCGAAGCCATCACCGCCGGTCTCTTCCGTGGTCTCGATCATCAGGCGAATGGTGCGCTTGAGCGGCACCTCATTCTCCTTGAGCGACTTCATGGCATACAGCGCCGCGGCAATCGAGGCCTTGTCATCTTCGGTGCCGCGCCCGTAGAGCTTGCCGTCGATCTCGGTCATCGCGAACGGGTCGAGATGGGTACCGTCGTCGAGTGTCCAGCCCTCCTCGCCTGCCGGCACTACATCGCCGTGGGTCAGAATGCCGAACACGTCATCGCCAGTTCCCTCGAGCTCAACCTCGAAGACGCGGTTGTCGACGTTACGGAATGTCAGGCCAAACGCCTCGGCGCGCGCCTTGATCAACTCACCGAAGCGCGCGATTTCCGGGTTTTCGAATTGCGGCTTCTCCCCCACCTTGGCGGTCGGGATCGCGACCATTTCCTTGAGCAGCGCCTGGACGTCATCGCCATACTGCAGACGGTTGTAGACCCCCAGCAGACGATAGATGTTGACGAAGGCATCGCCCTCAAGCGTCTCACCAGCCTGATACTGCTCGATGGCGGCCCTGACGGCCGTGTCCTGTGAATTGCGTTCGGCTACCTGGGTCAGAAAGCCATTGAAGTCCGGCGCCAGCTCCTGCCGGCCCTGTTCGATCAAGCTGACCAGCTGGGCACGCTTGAGGGTATGTTCACCCTGCGGTGCGCGCTTGCCCGTGTCATCGGCCGCCATCGGCTCGTCTGCGCTGACAGGTAGCGCGCTGCCGAGCCCGAGTGCCAGACCCAGCGCGAGGGCCGTCTGACGAGAGGTAGCGTGAGTGGCTGTGCGGGTACTCATGGGCATGTACATCCTTGTGTTAGGCAAGACGCCACGTCGTCAATGGCCGCAGAGACAATGGATGAGGAGGAGACCCTCACCGGCGCCCGGCGGCAGCTGACCACGCGACATCAAGACGGTTTCATCGGCCTTGCCGTGAAACATGAATGTCTTATACACAACCATCTTATGCACTAGACCACGCCACGCCAACCCTGGCGAGAGGTGCCTGCCACTCTGCTCTCCATTGTGGCCTTGCCCCTCTTCGCCCCAGACGAGCGACTCAGTTCCAGCGCTTGAGCAGAATCTCGATGAACAGTTCCGCGATCGGCGACAGGGACTCACCGCGCCGCCGCAGCAGGCCAATGGTGCGGTCAATGCGCGGTTCGGGCAGTTCACGCTGACACAGCACCTCGTGTTCCGGCCCCGGCATGGCCATCGACGGCAGGATGGCGACGCCCAGCCCGCTCTCGACCAGACCCAGTGACGTCGAGAGATGCTGTACCTCGTAGAAGCCATCCAGATGCAGGCCGGCGGACAGCAGGGTGTTGTCGAGCAGAATGCGGTTGCCGCTGTCACGCGAAACCGTGATCAGGCGCACATCGTCCAGGTCGCTCCATTCCACGCGCTGTTTCTGTGCAAGAGGATGGTCTCGACGCAGGGCCAGCACGAAGGGATCACGATAGATGGAGGTGAAATCCACCGCCGGATGGTGGGCACTGACCATGTTGATACCAAAGTCTGCCTCCCCCGAAACCACCCTTTCGACCCCTTCATTGGCACTGACATCCAGGATGCGAATCCGGATACCGGGATAGGCGGTATTGAATTCGCGCACCACGCTGGGCAGGAAGTAGAAGGCTGCCGTGGGCAGGCAGGCGATGGTCAGCACCCCCTTGCGGTGGGTGGCCAGCTCGCGAACGCCGATCAGAGACGACTCATAATCTTCGAGCAACTTGCGGGCTTTGGGCAGGAAATCACGCCCAACGGGCGTCAAACGACTTCTTCGCGTGGTGCGCTCGAGCACCTTGGCGCCCAGAATTTCCTCCAGTTTCTGGATGCGGCGCGACAATGCCGGCTGCGAAATATGCAGCCGTTCTGCCGCCTCATTGAAGGAATGATTCTCGGCGACCTCGACGAACGCCGACAGATCCAGAAACTCCAGCCTATGCATGCAACTACCTTATTGTTTCAGTTTTCGGATTAATGCGCATAATGATAACAGTATAGGTTTTATTTGCATTTGATGCATAGATCATCGGCTGTGATGCTTCACGAAGGCGCAAACAGACAGGAGCGCGTTCCAACATGATGCATTCACTTCCTTGCATGATCCTACGTGGCGGTACCTCTCGGGGTCCCTTCCTGCGTCTGGATCACCTCCCCGCCGATGACGAAGGCCGTCGCGAAGTTCTGCGTCAGGTCATGGGCTCCGGCCACGTACTGCAGATCGATGGCCTGGGCGGCGGCAATTCGTTGACCAGCAAGGTCGCCCTCGTCGGGCCGCCCAGTCATCCTGACGCTGATGTCGATTACCTGTTCGCTCAGGTCGACGTAGAAGGCGACAAGGTCGACTTCTCGCCCAACTGCGGCAACATGCTGGCCGCCGTCGGCCCCTACGCCATCGAGACCGGCATGATTGCGCCGCAAGGCGACCTGACGCGTCTGCGGATTCACAACCTCAACACCCGCACGCTGATCGACAGCCAGGTGCCGACGCCCGGCGGCGCGGTGGCCTACCAGGGTGACACGCGCATCAGTGGCGTGCCCGGCGCCGGCAGTGCCATCAAGCTGGGCTTCCTCGGCGCGGTGGGCGCCAAGACCGGCAAGATGCTTCCCAGCGGCCAGGTCATCGACGTGATTGATGGCGTCGAGGTGACCTGCCTCGACTCCGCCACACCGGTGGTGCTGATCGAAGCGGCAAGTCTGGGCTGGGTGGGCAACGAAGCGCCGGCCGAGATGGATGCCAACCGCGAGGCGATGGCACGTCTCGAGCAGATTCGCCTCAAGGCGGGGGAATTGATGGGCATGGGTGACGTCAGCGGCTCGGTGCTGCCCAAGCCGGTGATTCTGTCCGCCCCGCGCACCCAGGACGGCACTCTATGTGCCCGCTACTTCGTGCCGCATCGCTGCCATGGCGCCCTGGCCGTCACGGGTGCCATCACGCTGGCCGTTGCGACCAGCATCCCGGGTACCCTGGCCAATCGTGTGGCACTCACGGCCGGCACTCTGGCACCGGATAGCCTGGCGGCAAACGTCCATCTGGAACATCCCGCCGGATTTCTGGATGTCGAGGTCGAGCATGCCAATGCCGACCCGATGACCCCCAGCCGCGTGTCTGTGCTGCGCACGGCACGCAAGATCATGAGTGGCGAGGTGTTCTTGAACCTCCCCGACTCGGTGGAAATGCCTGGGCGTGCATGACACGCCAGACGACCGCGCTGGCAAGCGCCAGACGTGGGGACATCGTCGACAGGCAACGAGCTGGTACTGCAGTATATTGATTTACAATGAATTTTCGCTAAACGAAATAGCCTGACTGCGCCACCATGCAGATAGCGCATCACTGATCGACAACGCATTCCAACAATAATCAGGAGTCAGACCATGTCCATCATCGTGTCTACCCCCAAGCGCCAGACCTTCAAGCGTCATGCCCGCACCACCGCATTGGCCTTCATGCTGCCCGTCATGGGCCTGATGCCACTGTCCTCAGCCGTTCACGCCGCGGCGGAAGTCCCTGACACCCTGACCTGGACCGTCCCGTTCGGAGTCGGGGGCGGCACGGACGTCTGGGCACGCTTCATGTCCAACTGGGTGACCAAGGACCTGCCGGGCAACCCGGCTGTCGTCATCGACAACGTCCCGGGCGGTGGTTCCATCACCGGCGTCAACCTGTTCAGCAAGCGTGCCGGCGATGACGGCGACGAGATGGTCGTCACCTCGGCCTCTACCCAGTATCCGGCCATGCTGCGCGACCGTCGCGTGCGCTATGACTATGCCGACTGGGAGCCGATCTTCGCCGCACCGACAGGGGGTGTCGTCTACGCCTCAAGCTCGCTGGGCAAGGACAGCGCCAGTGCGCTCGAGGCCCTCGCCTCCCAGGAAGTGAAGTTCGCCGGCCAGAACCCGACCGGGCTCGAGATGCCAGTGCTGATGGCCTTCGATCTGCTCGATTTCCAGGTCGACCCGGTCTTCGGCATGAAGAGCCGTGGTGAAGGCCGCCTGGCCTTCGAACGTGGCGAAGTCGCCCTCGATTTCCAGACCACCTCCGCCTACAAGAGCAACGTCACGCCGCTGGTCGACGCCGGCCAGGCCGTACCGCTGTTCAGCCTTGGCGTGATGGATGACGAAGGCCATATCGAGCGCGATCCGTCCTTCCCGGACCTGCCGACCTTCTCCGAACTGTATCTGGCCCAGGAAGGCCATTCACGTGACGACGAGGCCTACCAGATCTTCCACAAGTTCTTCGCCTCCGGTTACGCCATGCAGAAGATGCTGCTGGTGCCGAAGGACGTGGACCCGGAACTGCTGGAGCTTTACCGCCAGGCCGCACGTGATCTGGCCAAGGACCCCGAGTTCCTCAAGGAGGCCGCCGAGAAGGTCGGGCCCTATGGCCTGATGGTCGGCAAGGCCGCCGCGACCCAGCTTCAGGAAGCCATGCAGCTGAGCGAAGCCGAGCACGAATGGGTCAAGAACTGGCTGATGGAACGCCACAATATCCGCCTGCAATCTCGTTGAGGCGCGCAATCACACCCGTAACGGTCTGAACCCCCGGGTGTGATGGGGACCCACTCACGGGGCTGCCGACCAGCAGCCCCGTGAGCCTTTCACTCCCTGCCTCACCATGCTCTCCCCGGCACCGCCTCTGAGTGTTAGAGAAGCATCTAGAGAAGAACAAGAGGTTGAGTAACGCCATGATCGACACTCTCCTGTCCAGCATTGGACACGTCTTCACGCTGACGCATCTGCTGTTCATGATGATCGGCATCTTCGTCGGCCTGCTGGTCGGTATCATTCCCGGCCTGGGCGGCATCGCCGGCATGGCCCTGCTGCTGCCCTTCCTCTATGGTCTGGACCCGGGTTACGCCCTGGGCATGCTGATGGGCATGGTCGCGGTCATTCCTACCGGCGATACCTTCGCCTCGGTGCTGATGGGCATTCCCGGTTCCAGCGCGTCGCAAGCCACGGTGCTGGATGGCTTCCCGCTGGCCAAGAAGGGCCAGGCAGCCCGCGCGCTGACCAGTGCCTTCCTGTCTTCCCTGTGTGGTGGCGTGATCGGTGCCATCATCCTGACCGGCTTCATCCTCGTCGCACGCCCCCTCGTACTGGCCTTCTCGTCAGCCGAATTGTTCGTGTTGACCTTGCTGGGCCTGACGATGGTGGCGGTGCTGTCCGGCAAGAACCTGTTCAAGGGCACCGCTGCCTGCGGCCTCGGCCTGCTGGTCGGTGCCATCGGCGCCGCACCGGCGACCGGCGAGTACCGCATGAACCTGGATATCGACTACCTGTACGACGGCGTACCGCTGATCGTGCTGGGTCTGGGCATCTTCGCCCTGCCGGAAATCGTCGAGCTGCTGCTGGGACGTGGCAGTATCGCAAAGAACGGCAACACCGACCTGGGCAAGGGCTGGTCTGCCGGCATCAAGGATGTGGTCAAGAACAAGTGGCTGGTTGCGCGCTGTGCCGGTATCGGCAGCCTGATCGGGACCATTCCGGGTCTGGCGGGTTCCGTGGTCGACTGGATCACCTACGGCTTCGCGGTCAAGACCGCCAAGGACCCGAGCCAGTTCGGCAAGGGTGACATCCGCGGCGTCATCGCGCCGGAATCCGCCAACAATGCCTGCGCCTGTGGTGCCATGGTGCCGACACTGCTGTTCGGGGTGCCAGGCTCCGGCACGGCGGCGGTCTTCCTGGGCGGGCTGTTGCTGCTGGGTCTGGAACCCGGCGTGTCGATGATCACCACCAATCTGGACATGACCTACACCATCATCTGGTCACTGGCGCTGGCCAATATCCTGGGCGCGGGCCTGTGTCTAATGCTGGCGCGTCCGGTCGCGCAGCTGACGCGTGTACCCTTCGCCATTCTGGCCCCTGCCATCACCGTGCTGATCCTGTTCGCTGCCTACCAGGCCAGCCGCTCGCTGGGTGACTGGGCCGCGCTGGGCATGATCGGCATGATCGGTGTGCTGTTCAAGAGTGCTGGCTGGTCGCGTCCGGCCTTCCTGATCGGCTTCGTGCTGGCACCGGGTGCCGAGAACTACTTCTACCAGAGCATGCAGTTCCACGGCGCCGAAGCCTTCCTGCGTCCGGGCGTACTGATCATCCTCGGCCTGATCCTGCTGGCCTTCTTCCTGCCGGTGATCCGCAAGGCGATCATGCGTCGTCGCCAGACCCATGAAGTGGTCGAGACTGCGCCGTCGCCGGAAGAGGATGTGCTGGAATCGCGTGGCTTCGGTGGCGTCGACTTCCTGCTGCTGTTGATGATGGGCGCAGCCGCCCTGTGGGCGCTCTGTGACGTCAGGGACCTGATGCCGCTGGGCAAGGCCTTCCCGACGCTGGCCGCCTTCATCACGCTGCTCTCGGTGATCGCCGTGGTCTTCAACGGCTGGCGTCGCGGCATGATTCGCGTCCAGCAACCGGCCTTCAAGGCAGTGGGTGTGGTTCTCGGCTTCTTCGTGTTGATCGGCGTCAGTGCGCTGCTGGGCTTCGTCTCCACCGCCGTGCTGTTCTGCCTGGGCTTCCAGCTCACCATCGCGCGCAAGTCGTCGCTGTTCGCAGGGCTCTTCGCGCTGGGCGTGGCAGTCTTCCTGCTCGGCATGCAGGCGGCGATGAACCTGCACTACCCGACGGGTCTGCTGGATGACGTGGTGCTGCCGATGATTCCCTTCCTGTAAGGCCAGCGGGCATCACCAGCACTCGACTCTCGAGTACGATATACGCAAGCGGGCACCCATTGGGTGCCCGCTTGCGTATTGTGACAACCCCAAATCCATTGTCAGATGCTCGCCACCATCACGGTTCAATCGACGCGATGAAACCTGGCTCGTGCCGCCTGTGGCGACACCCCGAAATGACGCCGGTAGGCCGTGGCGAAGTTGCAGGCGTGGGCATACCCCACCTGATGCGCCACCTGCTGAATGCTCACCCCGCGCCGCAGGGCCTGCTCGGCACACCGCATGCGACATTCACGCTGATAACTGCCCAGTGACTGCCCGAAGGCCTGGCGAAACTTGTGGCGCAAGCCGGAGGGGCTCATGCAGGCCAGCCGCGCCAGCTCCTCCAGCGAGTGTGCGCCATGCGGCACGGCGGCAAGACGCTGGCGCACCGCCTCCAGATGTCGACAGGCGCCGTGGGGTCGCGATGGGGGCGCCAATGGCGATGCAGGGGGTGCAGGAGCTGCGGAGAACGCCGAAACCTCCTGTGCCTCACCAGCGCGGCGCTTGAGTGCCGCCCCCAGCAACTGCAGCGCGATCCCCTGCCACTCCAGCATCTCACCCTCGCAGGCGGGGGGCGCGGGGGTCTCGCACTCTCCTCGTGGGCCCTCACCATCAGGGACTCTGACACGCTCATCCAGTTGCTGATGAAGCCAGCGCCCCGGCGTCCAACCCAACGGGCTGGAATGACGCGCGCACGGCAATGCATCCCAGTTCGCCAGCCCCCGCCGTACCTGCAGGGACTGGCTGGCCTCGCCCTCCAGATGCAAGCTGATACAGCGCAGGCGGCCTTGAGGGTGATAGCTCTTCAGCGTCGGCGGCGCAGACTGCGTTCTCGCCGGGCGAAAGATCCCCCCTTGCCCCGCGGACAAGTCGATCCCCGCGCCGTCCAGGCCTGATAGCGTCAGTCGCCCTTCCAGCACCAAGCAGAGATAGAGACCCTCATGAAACTGATGCTGGCCGTGATAGGCGCGTGACACCTCTAGATCACACAGCGTCAGATGCGCGTCCCGCCAGGGATGCAGGTTCCGCACCTGCCCCTCGCAATGCGGATATTTCGCTGCTCGCCAGCCTCGCCGCTCGCTGAGCGATGAAGGGCGCTGTTGAGGTGGGGCCATGACGCGGCGTGTAATCCGACTGTCGGCTATGTCTCCAAGCGGCTGTGACATGTCGCTGCAAATCCCTGCAATGTGAATCCTGGTGAAGGCCTACCGCCTGCTGCGGGTCGCACTGACGGCTGAAGGGTCGAACGGTGCCACTCAGCGGCCATGCCAGGCCGTGGCTTGCGAATACGGCTGGCGCCCACAAAATACAATGATTACCGAAAGCAAAACAATCTCATTACCATATAAGTATTGCATCTTGTCTCATGTAAAGCCCTTTTCCCTCTTGCAGCCCTCTTGCATCCCTCGAGTCAACGGCACTTTGTGGCACAGGCTGGCAAGCTTGGCCAGCAGGCTGAAAACTCTGCGAGAATTCACGGGTTTGACAGTGCTGCGCCTTATGTCACTAATGGATGCCTTTCCCCCAAGGAGCACGCCTCATGTTTCTGTTGATCCTGTTTGCTGCCATCGCGATTGGCATCTCATTCATCTGCTCCGTGCTCGAGGCGGCGCTGCTGTCGCTCTCCCCCAGCTATGTGGCAAGCCTGAGAGACCAGCACCCCAAGCGCCACGCCGCACTGGCCAAGCTCAAGGACAATATCGACAAGCCGCTGGCCGCCATCCTGACGCTCAACACCATCGCGCATACCGTCGGTGCCACGGGGGTGGGCGCGCAGGTATCGGTCGTCTTCGGGGAAGCCTGGGTCGGCGTGGCCTCGGCGGTGATGACGCTGCTGATCCTGGTGGCCTCGGAAATCATCCCCAAGACCATCGGTGCCACCTACTGGCGTCAGCTGTCGCCGATGCTGCCCGGCGTGCTCAATGCCATGGTCATCGCGCTCAAGCCACTGATCTGGCTGTCGGAGTTGATCACCTCGCGCATCGGCAAGGATGCCCATGACATCGATGTGCGTGGCGAGATCAAGGCACTGGCCCAGATGGGGCTCGACAAGAAAGCCCTGGAAAATGATGAACAGCGCGTCATCACCAACATCCTCAATCTGCATGAGATGAAGGTGCGTGACGTGCTGACGCCGCGCCCTGTCTGCCAGACGGTCAGTCCCGAGATGAGCGTGGCCGAATTCAATGACCAGCTGACGGTCTGGCCCTTCAGCCGCTACCCGGTGATGACCGACGATGAGCGAACGCTGGGCATGATCCATCGGGCCGATGCCCATCAGGCAGAGCCCACCACGCCGCTCAAGGACCTGATGCGCCCGATCAGCGAGCTGCACGCCGAAGACAACGTCGAACATGCCTTTGGGCTCATGCAGCGCGAACGACAGCATCTGTGCGTGGTCTACGACAACCTCGGCAACTGGCTGGGTGTCATCACGCTGGAAGACGTGATGGAGACGATTCTGGGCGAGGACATCATCGACGAGACGGACAACGTGGCCAATCTGCGCCGCTTTGCCCGCCAGCGCTGGACCAAGCGTATCGGTGCCAACACCTCAAGCACCCAGCCTTCCGCTGCAACGGCGGCTGGTGAAGGTGCTGTCTCGGACGATGAAGCTGGCTCTGGTGAAGGTGCTTTACCCGTCTACGAGCACACCGAGAAAGATGCGGGCTCAGCCAATAACTCTGCCAAAGGGCCTGCCAAGAGCGCCGATGACAGCAAGGGCTAGGCTCGTCCCTCCACGCGTATGACCCGCTCGAAGGCAAAAGTCCCGTGAAAGTCGTTGCCAGATACGACTATCGCGGGACTTTTTTTATTGGCGGCTGTTGATACCGCCTGATAACCCATTGATTCCTCTTGCGAACCCCGACTCTCAATCAATCGAATAATTTCTTTCTTCCAATCTCTCGGTAATCAATCCCCGGACTCGGTGCTAACGTTAATCACACACGACGGGCAGTGAACGAACCGAGATAACATAATGATATACAAGAAATTTACGACGTTCCGCACTGAACAGAAAGGCGCCATTCTGTATGTGACCTTCGATTATCCGCCGGTCAATATTCAGGACATTCCCATGCTGGCCGACCTGACCATGCTGTCGCAGAAGCTCGAGCGTGACAGCGACACCAAGGTGGTGGTCTTCCAGTCAGCCCATCCCGAGATCTTTGTCGCCCATGCCGACGTGGACTTCCTCAAGGACATGTCGACTCATGCGGTCCACCAGGGTGAGGTCAAGCTGCTGGACCTGCAGGTGGTCCTCGAGCGCGTAAGCCGCCTGCCCCAGGCGACCATCGCCAAGATTGAAGGTTTTGCCCGCGGCGGTGGTCACGAATTTGCCCTGGCCTGTGACATGCGCTTCGCCGCACGTGGCAAGGCCCGTTTCATGCAGATGGAAGTCGCGATGGGCATTCTGCCCTGCGGGGGTGGTGCCTCACGCATGGCACGTCAGGCAGGCCTTGGCCGAGCGCTGGAAATCATCCTCAGCGCCAAGGACTTCGATGCCGATCAGGCCGCCGAATACGGCACCATCAATCGTGCGCTGGACCCGCAGGAGATCGGTCCCTTCGTCGACTCGCTGGCCGAGCGAATCTCCTTGTGGCCATCAGCCGCCATTAACGCCTGCAAACAGGCCGTCTACGCCTCCATCGACAAGCCCATCGAAGACGCCTTGAAGGAAGAGGCCTATTGGCTCTATCAGGCCACCAGCCAGACCGCCGCCATCAAGCGCTTCCAGAATGCCTATGACAGCGATGTCGAAAACGACATGACCGCCCAGCGCAACTGGGACCAGATCGTGATCGACGTCCAGTCCATCGTTTGAGAATACGTCCTGCAACGTAAGCAAGGATGCCCTTTAGGGGAGTGGCAACACTCCCTCTTTTTGGATTCTCCCACCCTATTTCGGAGCCACACCATGCATATCGATGACCACTCCCTGTGCAACGACTTCCCTCAGCAACGTGAACTCATTCTGCGCCTGATCAATGGCAATGAAGAGTTTGCCCGCATCGCGGAAGCCTATACCCGTATCGATATCGAGATTCACGCCCTGGAAGTCGATGAATCGTCGATCGGCGATGACTCCATGCACCAACTCAAGCTCCAGCGCAGCCTACTCAAGGATGGCCTGTACGAGCGAATGATGGCGGCTGAGTAAAGCGACGACTGCTCATTACCTGAAAATAGCGGCCGATTATTATCCATCGGCTTGTGTGACTGACTACCTCTATCATTAGATTGCCTGATCAGCTGGCCTTTGCAGGCCGGCTACTCTTTTTTCGGATATAGAAATGCATACTCCCCCCTTTAACAGGCCTACGGCATACATCCAGATAATCCAGTTTCTGAATCATCGCTCCAAGCTTGCTGGCACCATGATCAGACGGCTTCAAGTCGGGCATCTTCTTCTTTAGATCACTTCCTACTGCTGATAAGGAAGTCCAGCCATCTTTCTGCTGCAGTTCATTCACCGCATTCAAGATATGCGACCTCAACTGCCTCTGTGCCTTGGTCGGCTTGACGAGGGCTACCGGCTCAGCGGCCGGCTTGCTGACGGGCATGGCCGGGACGGGCTTCTCAGCCACCTTGCGCAGCCCTTCGCTGTAGATGAACTTGTCACAGGCAGACACGAAGGGCTGAGGTGTCTTGTCTTCACCGAAGCCATATACCAGCATGCCGCTCTCTCTCAAACGAGCCGCCAGCCGTGTAAAGTCGCTGTCCGAAGAGATGAGGCAGAACCCCTCCACGTTCCCCGAGTACAGCAAGTCCATGGCATAGATGATCAACGCAGAGTCAGTTGCATTCTTGCCCTGGGTATAGCTGAACTGCTGAACCGGATGAATGGCATGACGCATAAGATGCTCTTTCCATGGCGCAAGATTCGGCGTCGTCCAGTCTCCGTAAGCCCGCTTGATGGTGCTGACACCCAGTTTTGAAATCTCTGCCAGCAGCGCTTCGCAGATAGCAGCCTGCGCATTGTCAGCATCAATAAGTACCGCCAATCTATTGCGTCCTATCTGTGACATGTATCGCTCCATGATGTACGTCACTGAAATCCTGTTATCTCTCCTTGGGATAATATGTCATGTAATGACCTTGATGCTCACCAGATAAGTCATACCCTTAGCAAACGCCTCCTAGCCGGTTTCAAATCCCTCTATCAAGGCATCCATCAAAACCCTCACTCGCCGAGGAAGAATCTGCGTCTCCTGGCGGACGATGTAGATGCTGGTATCTGCGCCGTCCCCACGTATGTCTTCCAGCAGCGGGAGCAAGCGTCCAGAAGCCAGGTCATCGGCGATCAGGTAGTGCGGCAGACAGGCAATGCCGCGACTGCCCAGACAGGCGGCGTGCAGGGTTTCCAGAGAATTGGAGAGGAAGCCGCAACGCATGTCGGGCAGTGACTTGAGCCCCCAGGCGTTGAACCCGCCGGGAAGATTCAGGATCAGGCTGACATGCTCCGCCAGCTCCGGCACTGAGCGCGGCGTGCCGTGGCTTGCCAGATAGTCCGGTGATGCACAGATGACGCGATGATTGGTGGCCAACCGCCTGGCGATCAGGCCGAGCTCGGGCTGTGCGGTGCTGCGTATCGCCAGATCCATCCCTTCATGGACCAGGTCGACCACCGCGTCCGACAGCGTCAGGTCAACGATCACCTCGGGATAGCGCTCCATGAAGCGCAACAGCAGGGGCATCACCTGCAGCTTGCCCAATGCATTGGAACACGAGAGGCGAATGCGCCCCTTGAGCGCGCCGCTGCCTTCGGCGATCTCCTGTTCTACATTGCGCAGGCGCTCCTGCAACTCGCGCGTCTCCAGGGCATAAAGCTGCCCCGCTTCACTCAAGCGCATCTGCCGAGTGGAGCGAATCAACAACTGGGCACCAAGACGCTGCTCCAGCTGCGCGATGCGCTTGCTGATCGCGGAGTGGGTAATGCCAAGCTGGCGCGCCGCCCCGGTGAAGGTGCCGGCGTCGACGACGGCGTGAAAGATGTCGAGGTCCGTATGCGTTTTCATATGTTCCATTTGCTCACGGATACTGTGCGCGCACAACGGATTATCACCGTCCGAAAGGCATGTCACCCTGTCATCAGTTCCTGAAATGACAGATTTAGTGCCACATTGCTCGCCATATCCCTTGCCACATCTTTTACTTAACGCGCACCTAGAGAGACATCGCCACCATGACAGACCAGCCGACAGCCTCCGCCCTGTTCACCCCTTTCACGCTGCCAAGCGGCCGGGTGCTCGCCAACCGAATCGTCAAGGCTGCGATGTCGGATTCTCTCGGCGATGGCACGGGGCACCCCAGTGAGGCACAGCTGCGCCTTTACGAGCGCTGGGCAGAGGGTGGCGTGGCGGCGTCACTGGTCGGTGAGGTACAGCCTGATCACCACCATGCCGAGAAACCGGGCAATCTGGTGCTCAACGCGCAGTCGGATCTCGCAGCCTTCACGCAACTGGCCCAGCGCGGTCAACAGCACGGTGCAGACCTCTGGCTGCAGCTCGGCCACGCCGGTGCGATGGCCTACCCACCGACCAGCACGGCGCACGGCCCCAGTGCCCTGGATATTCCCGGGCTACGTTGCGAGGCCATGAGCCTTAAGGCCATCAAGGCATTGCCCGCGGCCATGGCAACGACGGCGCGCCTGGCCCGTGACGCCGGATTTGGCGGAGTACAGGTGCATGCGGCACACGGCTTCCTGCTCAGCCAGTTTCTGTCTCCCCTCTTCAATCAGCGCACGGATGACTACGGCGGTAACCTGGAGAACCGCATGCGGCTGATGAGGGAAGTGATCATTGCCGTGCGTGAGGCCGTCGGCCACGACTACCCGGTCATGGTGAAACTCAACTCCAGTGATCAACTGCAAGGCGGTTTCGAGGAGTCCGAAGCGTTGCAGGTGATAGCGGCACTCGATGAGTTGCCCATCGATCTGATCGACATCAGTGGCGGCACCTACTTCCCCGGCGCCAGCTCGGCGTCGGATGCCAGCGCCAGCGGCCCCTACTTCGTCGAATTCGCCAAGCGTGCACGCGAGGTAACGACCCTGCCCCTGATGGCAACCGGCGGCTTCAAGACACTCGCGCAGGCCGAAGACGCCGTGGCACAGGGCGCCGTCGACCTCGTCGGCCTGGCCCGACCACTGGCGCTGCACCCGTCACTGCCCGCCCTCTGGCAGGCCGGAGAATGCCCCGCGCCAGAATTCCCGCGTTTCAGCGCGCCGCCTGAAGGCGGGGTGACAGCCTGGTATACCCTGCGCCTGACCCAGCTGGGGGAGGATCGTGAGCATGAATCACTGGGCGAACTGGAGACGGTGCTGGCCGACTATGAAGCCCGCGACGCCACACGCGCCGAGACCTGGAATGCGCACTTCTCTAACTGAGTCGCTTTCAGTAGGACAGACGCAGAACGCCGCAGCGCTGACGCTGCGGCGTTCATGTTTCAGTCCCTTGCAGTGATGCATGTCAGGTCGTGGGAAACCGCACCAATGAAGCGTCTTCAGGCAGCGTTGTGCACACTGACTGAAGGCGCTTCACTGCCGCCCCTGTTTCCCTGCGACTTGCCCTGGCGCTGATAGCTGCCCTTGCCCTTGCGCGCCTTTACCACGCGTTGCTTGAACATCGGGGTACGCAGCGCCGCCTTGAGCGCGTTGTCTTGCACCTTGCGCTTGTGAGTCATGGTGTCTTCTCCTGTAGCTTCTCTATCGCCAGTCCAGTATACGCCCTTTCGGCATGCAGAGTGATCAACCTCCGCTTCCCCCCTCGTCGCTGGCCTGGTGAGTGAATAGCCCCGCGAATAGTTCTGCGAATAGCCCAGCAGATCCTCTAGCCCTCCCCACCAGCGAATCCTCCAGCAAATCCTCCAGCGAGGATCATTCGATAATCTGGCGCCCTTTTCCCTCCTGATCCCGTCTCTTTCTCCATTCACACAGCACTCACTATTGTGACACCCCTTTTCCATCCTCCTCACACCCCTATTTTACGCAAAATCACAAAATTACCAGCACCCACTTGCTTGACCAATAGATCATTTCAGCCCTCCACCCGCTTGACTCAGCATGCCTTGAATAGGCAGAAAATCATCCACCTTCGAATCGACATTGCAACACGGCAATCTTCTTTTCTTTCCACATGAAAAACAAGCCAGATAACGCCACGGAAAACCACCACCACAACATCAAAAATATACACGCAAATCAACAGTTTACAAAAAAATAACCCGAGCCATGAGTCGATAAATCGCATCCTTGCGCTTGGCCTTTCCAAAGTGACACAACCCGAAATAATCTTACCACTAAAGTCTAAACACCCTCGTGATCGTGTACACTTCATACACTCAGAATCAATGCCTCACATTTGAGATGGCGCATCATTTCTGCGAGGATGCCTCACGTTCCGCGAGCCGTAGATTGCTCTCAAGGCAAGAAAAATACGGCTTCCGTGTTCAGGTTCAGAGAAATGTCAGGTGGCCAGTCAACTGGATTCCTTACCTTTCCAGGCCACTCAAGCGCTGGATAATGCTCATTATTATCGCGCTCCACTACATAGGAAAAAGCACCTGGTCAACACGAGATCCCGCAACTCGTTGTTCACGGAACATGACGTCTCATTACAGTCTCAACAGGAAATACCCATGACAAAACGCATTGCGATCATTGGCGCAGGGCCGAGTGGCCTGGCACAGCTGCGCGCCTTTCAATCTGCCGCTGACAAGGGTATCGATATTCCCGAGATAGTCTGTTATGAAAAACAGAGTGACTGGGGTGGTCTGTGGAATTACAGCTGGCGCACCGGTCTCGATCAGAATGGTGAACCCGTCCACGGCAGCATGTATCGCTACCTGTGGTCCAACGGCCCCAAGGAATGTCTGGAGTTCGCGGATTATTCCTTCGAGGAGCACTTCGGCCATCCCATCGCCTCGTACCCGCCACGTGCGGTGGTCTTCGACTACATCAAGGGTCGGGTCGAGAAGGCAGGCGTGCGCAAGTACATCCGCTTCAACTGCCCGGTGCGCCACGTCAGCTTTGACGACACCCGCGAGCAGTTCACCGTCAGTGTCCATGACCTGCAGGCCGATGCGGTCGTTCAGGAGCAGTTTGATCACGTCATCGTGGCATCAGGTCACTTCTCGACCCCCAACGTGCCGGAATTCCCGGGGTTCTCGCAGTTCAATGGCCGTATTCTGCACGCTCATGACTTCCGCGACGCGCTGGAATTCAAGGGCAAGGACCTGCTATTGATCGGCAGCAGCTACTCTGCCGAAGATATCGGTTCACAGTGCTACAAGTATGGCGCTCGCAGCATCACCACCAGCTATCGCACCGCCCCGATGGGCTTTGCCTGGCCGGACAACTGGGAAGAGAAGCCGCTGTTGCTGAAAGTGGACCGCGACACGGCCTATTTCCGCGATGGCAGCAGCAAGAAGATCGATGCCATCATCCTGTGTACCGGCTACCTCCACCACTTCCCCTTCCTGGATGAGCCACTGCGCCTCAAGACGGGCAATCGCATGTGGCCGCTCGGTCTCTACAAGGGCGCTGCCTGGGAAGAGAATCCGCGCATGTTCTACCTCGGCATGCAGGACCAGTGGTACACCTTCAACATGTTCGACGCCCAGGCATGGTGGGTGCGTGACGTGATTCTCGGTGAGATCGCGCTGCCCAGCCGCGAGGCGATGCAGGCGGATAGTCAGGCATGGCGTGACAGGGAAGAGACACTGGACAGCGATGAATCAATGATCCTCTTCCAGGGTGATTACGTGAAGTCACTGATCTCGGAGACGGATTATCCGAGCTTCGATATCGACGGCGTCAATCGCACCTTCCTCGAGTGGGAGCACCACAAGCACGAGAACATCATGACCTTCCGTGACTACTCCTACCGCTCGCTGATGACCGGCACCATGGCCCCGCGCCATCACACGCCCTGGCTCGACGCGATGGATGATTCGCTGGAAGCCTTCCTGGCGCAGCCCGACAAGAGCGCCAGACAAGCAGGCGGCGAGACAGCCACCGCCGAGCAGCTCGCGACTGACGACGCCTGAGCAGGCCATCTCAGTCAGCAGCCGTCTGAGCGAGCAAGCCGTCTGAGACGACGAGCTGCGTGATCCTCCAGGCAACGATGCCGCCGAGTCATGACACGACTCGGCGGCATCGTTCTATCAATTCACACGTGCAACAGCTCACTCGTGCAGGAGCTCACACGTGCAGCAGCTCACACGTGCATGAGTGAACCAGTGCATGAATGAATCAGAGCAAGCGTGCGCAAAGGCCTGCGCCTTGCGGCCGGCCCTGCTCAGGCTCTATACCGCTTCGCGACTGTCGCTGCTTGGCAGATCGCAAAGTGATGTCAGCGCCTGCGGCTGCGCGATGACCCGCTCCGGCGCCATGCTGGCCAGTCGCTCGGGGCTCTGCCATCCCCAGCTGACCGCAGCGGCACGACACCCTGCCTCGTGCGCGGCGCGAATGTCGCTGACGGCGTCGCCCACCATCCAGCTGCGCTCCACCGCCACTTGCGGCGCTGCCAACAGACCCGCCAGCTTGGCCCCCTTGCTGCCCGCGATCTCGCCGCCCAGCACCTGTGACACGCAATCCGCCAGGCCGGCGGCGGCCAGCGTGGCACGAATCATCTCGCTGTGATTGGCCGACAGCACCATGACGTCGCCCTGCTCGGCGAGTGCCGACAAGGCCTCGCGCATGCCGGTGAAGACCGCCGGCGGCGCCGCCTGGCGGGTATAGGCAAAGACATGCGCGGCAAAGCGCGCGACGGCCTCGCCCGTGAAGCCCTGCACACGCGCCATCTCCTCGAAGGTCACGTTGTCCAGCGACTCCCAGCTGTCGCGTTCCAGCACGATCGTCCGCCCTTCCAGGTGCGCCGCATGCGCACAGGCCTTGAGACACAGTGTCAGGCTGTCGGCAATCACACCATCAAAATCAAAGACATATAACGCTTTGTTCATTCTTTTGCTGCCTCAGCTGCCTGCAAGGTATTGCTCAACGGCTCGCGCTCGCGAGTCGGAATCCGCTCATCGCGCTGCAGAGCGATCAATTCATCGAGCGCCTCCAGCGACTGGGCGGCCTCGAGCGTGTCGTGGAAGAAATAGCGGCGACTGTCATCCATGTAGAGGTGCAGGTGATTGACGATCTGCTCCTCGCCTATCATCAGCACGCCATAGGCCGGCGGCTCATGACTGCCTGCAAGACAATCCGCCGCGGAGACCAGATCCAGCCCGACCTGATGATTGACGCTCGGCAGGGTCGAGAACGAGAGCCCCCGCCAGACACCGCTGGCCGGACGATGCACATGCCCGAACAGCAAGTGCTCGACGTTGCCATGCCGCTGGATCACGTAATGCAGCGCCTGTGAATTCTGCAAGCGGATGTCATCCATGTAACGGATGCCGAGGGCCATGGGCGGATGATGCAGCGCCAGCAGGATACGGCGATCGTGATGCGCAGCCAGACAGGCATCCAGCCACGCCAGGCGGGACTCACACAGCAGACCGCCATGCTCCCCCGCGACCGCCGAATCGAGCATCACCAGCACGCAATCATCGGCGCCGGGGCCGAAGGCATGCGCATACTGCACGAAGCCTCCGTCATCACAGGGCAGCTCCGGGAAGGCGGCCTGCAGAGCCTCACGCGCATCGTGATTGCCCATGCCGAGGAAATACGGCATCGACAGTTCTTCCAGCACCTCACGCAGCGCCTGGAAGGCGGCCGGTTCACCGCGATCGGTCAGGTCACCGCTGATGATCACGCCCTGAGCATCGCCGTGGTGCAGATTGATATCGGCGACGGCAGCCGCCAGCCGTGCACGTGGGTCCAGCCCGTAAAGTCGCTTGTCAGGAGCGACCAGATGGGTGTCGGTCAGATGAATCAGTTTCATGCTATCGCGCGTTCCATGAGTGCCACCTTGAGGGGCCGCCATTATCAAGCTCTCAGGTGACGACTGCGTGACGCACGCCACACTCTCTTCGCGCAAAGCCAATCGGGTGCAATGGCACCTATCAAAAACGCCGCAGCGCTGAGCGCTGCGGCGTTTGATATGCCGGTCTTGATGCCCGGAGGGTCACGGCGTCTTCTTGCTCTCGAAGGACGCTTTCTCGTGGCGCAGGATGTTGGCGCTCAGCGCAATGCAGACGCCAGCGGCAACCAGCAGGCACACCGCCACGGCACCAGAGTTGCTGAAGAAGAAGGCGTAGTTGCCAGCGTGTACCACAGTATCGACAGTTTCCATTGCAAGACTCCTTGCGAAAGCGGATATCGGTTGGGTCTACCAGTACTGCAATAACGGGGCCAGTCAGCGCTTATCTCGACAGACCGGCCCCTTCAGGATGTGCGCCGGGGCTCAGCTACCAGGGCTCAGCTGATGTCCGGGCGCTTGTCCATCGGCGCCGCGACCACCCCACCGGAACGTGCCGGCACGCTGGAGCTCGTCTCGGAGGACAGGCTTTCCGGATAGGCCTTGGCCGGGACTTCGAACAGGTCCAGCCCCAGTACCTCGACATGCGGCGGCACGCGCAGCAGGTTGAACTTCTTGAGCAGATAGGCCACGCCCCAGCCCGGAATGAAGCCCGTCAGTGCCATCACCACCGCGCCGGTCAGCTGGCCGGTGAAGGAAACGTCCGGCACGCCTTCGCCGACATTCGGGAAGCCGGCCGCGAAGATGCCCACCAGTACCACGCCGTAGAAGCCGCAGAAGCCATGCACCGCGAAGGCGCCGACGGAGTCATCCAGGCCACGCTTCTCGAGCAGTGCGCCGATCTTCGGCATCAGGGCGCCACCGGTGACCGCCAGCACGAAGGCCAGCCCCGGGTTGTAGAGATCCAGTCCCGCCGCGACGGTGATGATGCCGCCCAGCGCACCGGACATGGTCCAGAAGGGATCACGCGAGGACAGATAGGCACCGATCACGCCACCACCGAAGCCCATCAGGGTATTGAAGGCGAAGGCAGAAAGGTTGGTGCGATTGCCGTAGATGGTGGTCCAGCCGATGTCACCGGTGTTGAAGATGATGCAGCCACCGAGGAAGCCGAAGAAACCGACGATGATCAGCATCAGGCCGATCAACGTCATCGGCATGTTGTGCGGCGCGATCACCTGCGGCTTGCCATCGTCACTGTACTTGCCGATGCGCGCGCCCAGATTGAGCAGCACGCCCAGCGCGAAGAAGCCGGCCACGGCGTGCACCACACCGGCGGCGCCGACATCGTGGTAGCCCAGCTTGTGCAGCATCCAGCCATCCGGATGCCAGCCCCAGGCGCCCGCCATGATCCAGACACCGGCACCGAGAATCACCGCCAGAATCAGGAAGGCCCCCAGGCGGATGCGTTCGATCACCGCCCCCGAGAGGATGGAGCCGGTGGTCGCGCCGAACAGGGCAAAGGCGGCGAAGAAGATGCCGGTGCCCATGTCATCGGCGTCCGGACGCATGCTCGCGCTCCACGGCAGAGCGGCGGACGCCTCGATGGGGATCAGCCCGTTGGGGAAGGCGTTGTAGATCCACCAGCCCACGAAGTAGAAGGCGGGGATGATCGAGGCCAGCGTCAGCACGTTCTTCATGCCGGATGCCAAGGCATTCTTGGAACGTGAGGCACCGATCTCATAGGCCAGGAAGCCTGCATGGATCAGGAACATGATGGCGGTACACCACCAATAGAACACCTCGATGTTCATCGCCTGATGCATATCCAATATGCTTTGCAACGTCTTTTCATCCATCGTCTTTTCTCCTTTACCGGAGCCTGTGGATCAGCGCGCTTCACTGTGCAAGCGGCACTGCCCGTCCGGGGGTTGTTGTTGTTTTTCAAGGGGACCTGCTGGATAAAGCAAGCGACATGCCAGATGACCCTGATTGGCCACCCTCAGCAATTCGTTGTTTTTACTGCATCATTCTTGAAACCGAGGACTCCTCTTCAGATATGAAGCCCATGAAGCCTTCCCTGCGAGGAGGATGGGCGTTATTGAGGCATGCCGGCCACGGCATGCACCGTGAGATGACTTGCAGGGCGCTGCATATGCGCAAGTCATTGCTCGCGACTCATCTCTCATGCCCCCGCCTTGCAGTGAGATCAGCTACGTACCTTGAGGCGCTCCGGGTCATGGAAGGGCAATGTCACCACCTCGGCGGCGAGGCGCTTCTGATGGCCATCCAGCTGGCCGATCTCAAGCTGGGTTCCCGGGCTTGCGAAGTCCGGTGCCAGGCGGCACATCGCGATGGAGCGATCGAGCAGCGGCGACTGGGTGGCACTGGTGACCACGCCCACCGGATAGCGGCCGTGGTAGACGAGGTCGCCATGGCTGACCAGCTCGCTGCTGTGCATCTTCAGCCCCATCACGCGGTGGCGTGATTCCGGTGTCTCGCGTTGCAGCGCCGCCCTCCCGACGAAATCATCCTCCTTGCTCTTCATCGGCACGGTGAAGCCGATACCCGCCTCATAGGGGGAAGTCTGCGGACAGAATTCATGGCCGGCGAAGATCAACCCTGCCTCGATTCTCAGCATGTCCAGGGCATCCAGCCCCAGCGGCGCGATGCCATGGGGCTCACCCGCCGCCCAGATCGCTTCCCATACGGCTGGGGCACCCTTGGGATGACACCAGACTTCATAGCCGAGCTCACCGGTATAGCCAGTGCGCGACACCATCAGCGGGATGCCATCCGGCCCCGACAGACGACCGATCATGAAGCGGAACCAGCCCAGCGTTTCCACCTCAGGCTGGGTGCGCGCATTCCAGATCAACGGCGCCAGCACCTCACGACTCTTCGGCCCCTGCAGCGCGATGTTGTGCAGCTGATGGGTGGAGTCACGCACCGTGACGCGATAGCCCTGGCGCGCAGCGAGATCTCGCAGCCACTGGCCGCTGGCCGGGTCACCACAGATCCAGCGGAAGGTCTGCTCGCCCATGCGGAACAAGGTGCCGTCATCGAGCATGCCGCCGGTTTCCTGACACATGGCCGAGTACACCACCTCGCCGATGGAGAGCCGTCGCACATTGCGGGTCAATGCGTATTGCAGCAGGCGTTCGGCATCGGGACCGGCGACCTCGAACTTGCGCAGCGCCGAGAGATCCATCATCGCGACCCGCTCGCGGCAGGCCAGATATTCGGCCCGCGCGCCCCACCCTTCGTAATGCGTGGCCAGCCAGTAGCCGTGGTAGTCGATGAACTGCTTGGTCAAGGCGGAGGTGCAGGGATGAAAGGCGGTGGGCAGTGTCATGCGCGGCAATTCCTCGGGCCGATTGCGATAGGCGATCCCACGGGGGAAATCATGTTCAGCGGCGTAGATGCGCACCTGGATATCGGTCGGCACCCAGCCATTGGCGGCGTCGATGTCATCCGGACAGGCCGATGAGGCGCAGATGAGGTCACGGTCGGCGCGCAGCAGCACATAGTCGCCGGGGCGCGACCAGGGCTCATCCACCGCCAGGGTGCCGCAGGGCTCTGCATAGGCATTGAAGAAGAAGTTGATCGCCGGCCAGCTGGCACGCTGTTGAATGCCATGCGACGCCGACAGGGCGTTATTGAAGTTGATCGTGCAGCTATCGTGGCCGAAGTAGCCGTGGTGTTCGTAATACTGCGGCGAACAGGCGAGCATGAAGCTGTCATGGCGCCCCACCGTGTCCTGCACGACCTCAAGCATCGGATGCAGGTGCTGATCGAAGAACACGGAGTAGAGCCCCGGGTTGGGCATGCAGTGGCCGGACAGGCTGCGCGTGGCGCCGGCGTCCAGCCCCAGCTCTTCCTCTTGCGCCCAGGCATTGGCATCGAAGGCCACGAAATCGGAGCACTGGCGGCCCGCCACATCGATGATCTGGATCCACTCGCCCTGCTTGACCTCATAGACCTCGACCGTGCCCGCCGCGACTCGCCGCTCCTGCTTGATCGACGCCAGGGGGACGGGTAACTGCTCCTGATCGGGCACGCTCTGAAAGTGCGCGACCTCAAGCTCGGTGGCCAGATGCTCACCATCGATCGACATGTCATCACCGGGGGCCAACAGAATCAGGCGCGCGGCAGGCGCTTCCAGCGGCCAGCGAATCTCGGCCGGCAACCCGGCCACTGACAAGCGCTGCCACTGCGACAGTGGCACCTGCGCGACTCCCAGCGCTGCCAGACGCTGCTGGGTGAACGGGCTTCGCACCTGCTCGGCCTTACCCTCTTCTGCCCCTTGTGGCTGGCTGGCAAAGGCATGTTCTTCCAGACAGGTGATGCTGGCGTAGCGCGCGAGTGTCAGTCCATCGACTGCGTTTGCAAGCTCTCCAGCTTCTGCCTCTGCAACTTCTGCCCCTCCAGCTTGTGCCACCCCGTGCCACCCCGTGCTCTCCCTCCCGGCCCCCTGGCGGCAATAACAGCCACTCGCAGGCCTGGGCACCATCGACGGATGACACCTGCACGCTGTCCCCCGGCGACAGCTCAAGCGCCAGCGCATCCAGCCCGGGTATTCGATAACGATACGGCTGGCACGGCGTGGCAGCGGGTATCTCGACTGCAAGCTCCATCGTGGTGATACCTCTTGTGGTCATGGCAAGTGGGTCCGGCGTTGCACGCGTGATGGGGGGAAGCAGCTCCCCGATGTGCCTGGATGGTGCATATCCCCTTCTGCGACGCACCACGTTCTTCATGGTGAATTAAATTTACTCACAGTGGAGATCGCGACAATCCATCAAGAGAGGTACCCATGAAGGGGTAAGCCGTTCACTGGCATGAAGCTTGCTCATCAAGCTTGCTGACGCGACATCGCAAGCCCGAAGAAAGAACCCCGAAGCAGGAAGTAGAGAGAGGAGCTCGCATGCAAGTCATTCTCGGCGCAGGGAAGGAAGGCAAGGTGCCTGCTGCACGAACGGCGGCCGCCCTGGTTGATGTACGCCGAGCCGACGACCCACTGCACTCCTCCCCCGGCGACGCGAGACGCCCAAGCTCGACGCCATCACCCTGCGCATCGCCACCTGCGCTGACCTCACGGAGACGCTGCCATCATTGCTGGGAGAGCTGCTGCGAGAGCTTTGGGGGGAACTTCAGGGAGAGAGGATGGGCCTCTTCAGCCAGCAGATTGCCGGCACTCAGGCTTGCTCACGTCCTGTCGAGAGCTGCGTGCTGCATCGCGGGGTCGATCAGCAACGCCATGAGGTGATCGCGCCGACTGGCCTCGCCCTGCCCGCAAAGACGCGTCAGACCCTGCTGGAGATCGTCAGCCAGATTGCTCACGACGCGCACGTCAGCCGTCAGCCGCTAGCTGTCTCGGGCAAGCCCCACGGGGTATTGATCGCCCTCACGCACACCACTGACAGCCAGGCGACAGGCGATGACTGGTTGTGGCTTGGAGAGCCGGCCGCCGAAGCCCTCGAATCGAGGCTCGCGAGCGCCGCCATCGATGCCCTGAGCCGTGGCCTGGCACTGCATCAGCAGCAACAGGCGCGTCACGCTGAAGACAGGAAGGCAGCGGTGGATCAGGCACTGAAGAACGAACGTCGACATCTGGCGGCGGAACTGCACGACACCCTCGCCCAGGAATTGAGTTATCTGCAGATGCAGAGCGCACGCCTGACTCGCGCCGCTCGTCATGCGCCACAGGAAGTGCAGGCACTGGCCGAGGACGTGCATACCCAGTCCCGGCGCGCCTTGCGCCAGACCCGGGAGCTGATCAACGGCGCGCACGCCACCTGGGGAGACGCGCCGCTGGCCTGTGTGCTGGACAACTTGGGTATACGGATTTAATGGTTGATGGGGCACCTTCACCCCATCAATCTGATACCACCCTCAGATGGTTGATAGATCGACTCCGTAGTTGAGTTCCTCTGCGAAGTCCGGCAGTCCGTAACCGATGGTTTTCTTGTAGAAAGGAGAGACCTTCGCAGTCGGTGCCTTCTTCTTGTGCTTCGTGGTGTAGAGCATTCGTGCCCGCATCACCTCGAAGGAGTAACCGCGCCCTTCACGGTTCTTGTCCTTGGCCAGTCGGTTGATGGACTCCGTGTAAGCGTTGGTGACGGGCATGTCCGTCTCGAAGTAGGTCATGGTCTCTTCGCGCCAGTTTCCCACTGCCCTGACCAGATCGCTCCAGACTTCCTTTTGGCCCTTCGGGATGGTGGCTATCCACTCGTCCAGGGCGGCTTCTGCCTGGAGCCGTGTGGTGGCGTCCCAGATGCCGTAGAAGCGCTCCTTGTGCTCGTAGGCGGCCAGCAGTTGCGGGAACGCGCCTGTCCAGGTCTCCATGATGAGGCGCTCCCGGTCTGAGACTTCGTGAGCGCGTTTCAGCAGGATTTTCCGGTCTCCCTTGAGAGTCCGGCTCTGGGACGGTTTCAGCTCCTTTCTGAGGCCCTTGCGCACTCTCTCTAGGGCATCGTTGGCCATGCGCACCACATGGAACTTATCGACCACGATACGGGCCTGGGGCAGCACAGCCTTGACCGCTGCCCGGTAGGGGTTCCACATGTCCATGCTGACGATCTCGACCTTCTGCCGGTCTTTCAGCTTCATCAGGTAGTTGGTCACCACGTCCTGGCGGCGGGTGGCCAGCAGGTCGAGCAGGGTTCGCTCCTCAATGTTGGTCAGAATGCAGCGGTAGCGCTTGTTCAGGTATAGCTCGTCAATGCCCAGGATGCGGGGCGTCTCGAAGCGGTGCCAGCGCCCCAGGAACTCGGCGCGGGCGTTGAAGATGTCGCGCACCGTCTTCTCGTCCAGGCCGGTCTGTGCCGCCACAAAGGTGTAGGGGTGGTTGAAGGATTCCTTCTCCACGTACTCATGCAGCCGCAGTGTCATACGGAATCCGTCCACCATCTCCGGTAGCTGGGGCCTGAATGTTGTCTTGCAGGCCCGGCAGGTGTATCGGCGGCGGACCACCCAGAGAGTGACCCGCTTGCCGTGGATGGGCAGATCACGATAGGGAACGTCACGCTTGCCGAACCGTACGAACTCACCCTGCACGCCGCATTCCTCGCAGGCGATGGGATCGGGCACGTCCACCTGGAAGTGCATTTTGTCGTCGGTTGATTTGCAGCCCAGTACTTGGTATTGCGGCAGGTGAAGGATGTTGTCGGGAAGTTCGGTCATGGTGTTGTATAGGCGTAGGTGTCAGTCAGATCCATCCGACTCGGCATTGGTGTTTGCTTTTTTACCCAACAAGCTGCTGGAAACGAAAAGTAAGGCACCGAGGACAATTGCAATATCAGCCAGGTTGAAGGCCGGCCAATGCCAGTCTCGCCAATAGAAATCAAAGGAATCCACAACATAGCCGCGAAAGACCCGGTCAATCAGGTTGCCCATGGCGCCACCGAGGATAAGACTGTAAGCGATGGCTTCTCCTTTATGACGATTTTCAAGGATCAGGTTGATCAGAAAAATCGAGACCACTACCGCGATTCCGATAAAAAAGTAGCGCTGCCAGCCTCCACCATTCGCAAAAAGACTGAATGCGGCACCGGTGTTCCATAGGTGCACCCAGTTAAAGAACGGGGTCACCGAAACATACTCGCCATAGGCCATTGATTGCTGCACCAGCCACTTTACAGCCTGATCAGACGCTGCCAGCAGGCCCGATATGGACAATAGGGCATACGGCGAGAGCTTTTTGCCAATAATGAGCATTATTTAACCCTTCAACGCCAAAATGCGTCTGGCACCGTTAAGTACAATGCCCCCCGCGATGGTGCCGATAATCAGATCCGGATAATTGGAACCGGTCCACGCGACCAGGGCGCCGGCGGTGATGACCCCCAGGTTGATCACCACGTCGTTGGCCGAGAATATCCAGCTTGCCTTCATGTGCGCCCCGCCTTCCCGATGTTTGGATATGAGCAGCAGACAACTGGTATTGGCAATCAATGCGACGAATGCGATAGCCATCATCACCAGCGATTCAGGCTCACTACCGAATACAAAGCGTCTCACCACCTCTACGAGCACGCCCACAGCCAAGATCAGTTGCAGTACACCAGCAAGATGCGCGGCACGTACCTGCATTTTCACGCTATGTCCAACCGCATAAAGGGCAAGCCCGTACACCGCCGCATCGGCAAAATTGTCCAGGGATTCTCCAATCAGGCCGGTGGACCGGGCGATCAGACCGGCAGTCATTTCCACCACGAACAGAAGTGCATTGATGCCGAGCAACCAGCGCAGGGTCCCGGATTCTTGCTTAGCAGAAGCTGCCGAAAACTCGGCGGCCTTGATGGTCTCCGGATTTGCAGCGACGGTTTCCTGAAGCGAGGCGCCTAGCCCCAAGGTCTTCAGTTTCGAGGTGACGGGCTCGACCTCGCCGTCATGCACGACCTTCAGCCGGCGGTTCGACAAGTCGAAGGACAGCGCCCGAATCTCCTCAAAGCCGTTCAGGGCTAGGCGAATCATTCGTTCTTCTGATGGACAGTCCATCTTCGGCACGGCATAAACACTGACCCATCTCCCTGGCGCCTCGGAGGAGGCCTGTATATCGGTATCCGCTGCGGACGTTGCATCACCGCCACAGGCGCCACCACAGGATTTGCTCATGATACGACTCCACTTGAACAATGTTGTGGTACCATTTAAAACTATAAAGCTACTATAAGGTCAATAGAGTAAAGAATCCGTTGGGGAGGAGGCTGATGCGCATTGGTCAGTTGGCGCAGTTGGTAGGGGTCGAAACACAGACGATCCGCTTCTATGAACAGCAGGGCTTGTTGCCGCCGCCTGATCGGCAGGACAACGGTTACCGTGTCTATACCGAGAAGCATGGTGAGGGGCTGGCCTTCATCCGTCGCTGCAGAATCCTGGGCCTGTCACTGGCTGAGATTCACGAACTACAGAGCTATCAGGACGACCCTCATCAGCCTTGTACCGCCGTCAACACCTTGCTCGATGATCACATCTCTCATGTGCGGTCGCAGATAACCGCTCTGCAAGCGCTTGAGAAACAACTCGTTTCACTGAGAGCGAGTTGCAACGATGACCGGGAAGTTGAGGCGTGTGGGGTTCTTGCTGGAATTAGCGAAGGAAACATGCACCAGCAGTAGGTGAAGCATCAACCAGATAATCCGATGAGATGCCGGTCTGTCTCACTCTCATGCAAAGGTAAGATCAACCATTTAATCCGCTTACCCGACAACTTGATCGAGGAATTCGAGACACGCTCAGGCATGGTGTTCGAGCTCGACAACCGCATCCAGTCGCTGCACCTCCCCGATGCCCAGGCCCTGCAGGTGATGTTCATCGTGCGCGAAGCGATGACCAACAGCGTGCGCCATGCTCGAGCCCCCCACCTGCGCCTGCAATTGCTCTATCAGTCTTCAGGGCCTCATCAATCTTCAGGGCCTCAGCCAGCGGAGCGGGTGTTGCTGACCATCGAGGACAACGGCTGCGGCTTTGACCCCGCCGACGTCGCCCCCGCCCATTTCGGGCTGGGCATCATGCAGGATCGCGCACGCCAGCTCGGGGCCGACTTCGCCATCACCCAACCCCGCCATGGCGGTACCCGCGTGACACTGAGCTGGGAGCGCCACGACACATGACCGTGACTCGCCAGATGCCCTCGACACACCAGACACCCTCGACACCCCCGACACGAGTCGTGCTCGTCGACGACCATCCGCTGTTTCGGCGTGGGCTGGCTGAGCTTTTGAGTGAAGGTGGCCTGTTCGAGGTCGTGGCCGACTTCGATGACGGCACCGATCTGCTCGACGCCCTGCCCACCCTGGCCCCGGAGCTGGTGATCGTCGACTGGCAGATGCCGCAGCTCGATGGCCTGACCCTGATGCGCCATCTCAAGCAGCGTGATGCCACTCTCAAGGTAGTGCTGCTGACCGCCTCCGATGACAGCCGCCACCTGTTGGATGCCATCCAGCAAGGGGCGGATGGCTACCTGATGAAGGACACCGACCCCGAACGCATTCTCGAGCGCCTGCAGGCCGTGATCGACGGCAAGCTGGGGCTGGAGGAAGAGACCTTGCTGCTGCTCGCCCGGCGTCTGCAGCAGGACCACCGCCAGCGCGAACAACACTCGCAAGCACAGACACATAAACAGCAGCATAAACAGGAGCAGGAGCAGACTGAGGCGCTGCCAGCTGTGGCGAATCCCCCTGCTGGCCCCACGCTCGACGGGGCCGCCGCTCTCGACCGACCCACGACACCTGACTGGCCCACGGCAGCTGACTGGCCCAAGGCACCTGACTGGCCCACGGCACCTGAATGGTACGAAGGCCTGACCGAGCGTGAACGCGATACCCTCAAATGGATCGGGCGCGGCCTCAGCAACAAGCTGATTGCCCGCGAGCTGGGCATCAGTGACAGCACGGTGAAGGTCTACGTCAAGAATCTGCTGCGCAAGCTGAACCTGCATTCGCGACTGGAGCTGGCCGCCTGGGTCTACGCTCACCCGCTGACGCCCGCGAGCGATGCCAGCCGAGCGCTCGCCGAGGACGCGACAGGCGCCGAACAGGATACGACCCGGGCCAAAAAGGAGAGCCTGCGATGATGCGCTTTCTCGAACAGTTCGCCTCCGCCTCGATTGCCTCGCCCGCCTCGACTGCCTCGACTGCCTCGCCCTTCAGCGCACAGGCGATTCTCGATGGGCTGAGTGATGCCGTGCTGGTGGTGAATGCCGACAGTACGCTGCTGTATGCCTCGCGCGGCTGGCAGTCCCTGAGCGGACACGAATCGCGCGACCCACGGGAAGACATGCCACCCGCCACTCGAGCGGACGGGCACGGCACGGCAGCGCAGCGCCTGCGCGATGCCCTGCACCCCGCGGATCAATCGCGCTGGGACATGCTCGCCCGCCACGTTTCGCGCCGCGAACGCCCTGACTGCTGGCGATTGCGCATCATGGGGGCGGACCACCACTATCGCTGGTGTGAAGTGCGCAGCCAGTCGCTCTCGCTGGCCTCGCCCTGGCCCGCCACGCTCACCCTGCATGACATCAGCGAGCGCGTGCAGCAGGAGCAGATCGACGCCGCCAACCTGCGCAGCCTGACACGGCTGATCAAGGGGCTGCCCGCGATGGTCTATCGCGCGCGCAACAACCGCCACTGGTCGATGGAATACATCAGTGACGGCTGCCTGGCCATCACCGGCCTCAGCCCCCAGCAACTGCTCGACCATCCCTCCCTCACCTACGGCGAGATGATCCATCCCGAAGATGCCGACCGCGTGTGGGATCAGGTGCAGGCAGCCCTTGAGGCCCGCACTCCCTTCACCCTTGCCTACCGCATTCGCCATCGCAAAGGCGAGGTCATCCGGGTGCAGGAAAAGGGCCATGGCATCTATTCACAGGATGGCACGCCCTTGGCGGTGGAGGGCATCATCTTCGCCGTCGACACCTCGGATATTCCAGGCGTACCGCCATCGACTGACGCATGAAATGAGACATGAACTGAGACATGAACTGATGTACCCCTTTATGGCTACCCTTTCCGAGCAATGTGCAGCCGGAGCACATCTCGCTAGCCTGTTTCGTTGTCAGTGTTTCACGACGTCACCACGTCCTGAAGCCTCGGATAACGCATGAAGACACAACAAGAACAGGAAGGTATCCATGACCCAACGTATCGCGATCATCGGTGCAGGACCCAGTGGCCTGGCTCAATTGCGTGCCTTTCAATCCGCCGCCGACAAGGGCATCGAGATTCCCGAGATTGTCTGTTACGAAAAGCAGGATGACTGGGGCGGTCTGTGGAATTACAGCTGGCGTACCGGACTGGATGCCCACGGCGAGCCGGTCCACGGCAGCATGTATCGCTACCTGTGGTCGAATGGCCCCAAGGAATGTCTCGAATTCGCCGACTACTCCTTTGAAGAACATTTCGGGCGCCCTATCGCCTCCTATCCGCCGCGCGCGGTGCTGTTCGACTACATCAAGGGTCGCGTCGAGAAGGCCGGCGTGCGCAAGTACATCCGCTTCGGTTGCCCGGTGCGCCAGGTCACCTTCGATGATGCCAGCCAGCAATTCACGGTCAGCGTGCATGACCAGGCGCTCGATCTGGTGACCAGCGAAAGATTCGATCACGTCATCGTGGCCTCCGGGCATTTCTCGACGCCTAATGTGCCGGAATTCCCCGGTTTCTCGAGCTTCAATGGCCGCATTCTGCATGCCCATGACTTCCGTGATGCACTGGAATTCAAGGGCAAGGACCTGCTGTTGCTCGGCAGCAGCTATTCCGCCGAGGACATCGGCTCGCAGTGCTACAAGTATGGTGCGCGCAGCATCACCACCAGCTATCGCACCGCCCCGATGGGCTTCAAATGGCCGGACAACTGGGAAGAGAAGCCGCTGCTGGTGAAGGTCGATCGCGATACCGCCTATTTCAGTGACGGCAGACACAAGCGCGTCGATGCCATCATCCTGTGCACCGGCTATCTGCACCACTTCCCGTTCCTCGAGGAGTCGCTGCGCCTCAAGACCCAGAACCGCATGTGGCCGCGGGGGCTCTACAAGGGGGTGGCGTGGGAAGAGAATCCGCGCCTGTTCTATCTCGGCATGCAGGACCAGTGGTACACCTTCAACATGTTCGATGCCCAGGCCTGGTGGGTGCGTGATGCGATTCTCGGCACCCTGCCCCTGCCGTCATTGGACGCGATGCGTGCAGACAGTCTGGCGTGGCGGGCCCGCGAGGAAACGCTGGAAAGTGATGAGGACATGATTCTCTTCCAGGGCGATTACGTGAAATCGCTGATCGAGGAGACCGACTACCCGAGCTTCGATATCGATGGCGTGAATCGTACCTTCCTGGAATGGGAGCATCACAAGCACGAGAACATCATGACCTTCCGCGATCACGGCTATCGCTCCTTGATGACCGGCACTCTGGCGCCCAGGCATCACACGCCGTGGCTGGAGGCGATGGATGACTCGCTGGAAGCCTATCTGGCCCAGCCGGCCGAGGCCGCGACACCATCCGATGCGGAATCAGACATTCAGGCGACGACCACGCCGCTGGCCTCCTGACGCTCCTGGTCACCAGGGCTCGTGTTCAAAGGGGCTCTTGTTCAAAGGAGCTCTGGCCAAACAAGGCTGCGCCAACGACTTGCCAGGCAGCAGGTGGAGGGACAACAGGCGGAGGGGCTCCCTCCGCCTTTTCCTGCATCAAAACATCAACAAAAACTCATATAGACTGGTATTGGTTGTTGGATATTGATGAAACGCAGGTCTCTCACAGGTAATGAAACGCCGTATTTCTCGACACCCCACAAGGACACCCCACAAGGACACCCGATCACCATGCGCATCACGCTCTACTTCCTGATCTCGACCCTGTGCGAAATCGGCTGGGCCACGGGCCTGAAAGTCGCCGACAGTCCGCTGGAATGGGCACTGACGGTGCTGCTGGTCATCATCAGCCTGAGTCTGGTCACCCAGATCGCCAAGACACTGCCCGCCAGCACCACCTACGCCATCTTCGTCGGCCTGGGCACGGTGGGGACGGTGGTGGCTGACCTGCTGTTCTTCGATCTCGAATTCCAGTGGTCCACGCTGGGCTTCGTGGTGCTGATGCTGATCGGCATCATCGTGCTCAAGACGGCCCCCAGCGCGCCTGCCGACAAGCAGCCTCGCGCGAGTGCCACACCGCAGACCACCCTCAGTGAATGACCAGGAGTGACGTCATGGATTGGGTCTATCTGATCGCCGCCGGCTGCTGTGAAGTCGTCGGCGTCACCGGTTTCAACCAGTACGCCAATCAGCACCGCCGCATGGGCGTGTTGCTGGTCGCGCTGGGCTTCAGCTCCTCCTTGAGCCTGCTGTATCTGGCCATGGACACCATCAGTCTGGGTATCGCCTATGCCGTGTTCTCCGGCATCGGGACCGTGGTCAGCGCCATCATCGGCGTGCTGTTCTGGCGCGAGCACTTCTCGTTTCGCCGCATGGCCTGCATCGGCGTCATCGTGCTGTCCATCGCTGGTCTGCACCTGTCCGGCGGGCATTGAGCGTCGGTCGGCGCTTGATTATTGCCATATGTGCAATAACCAATTGCCGACAGGCGCCTTTTTCTGCCCGCGCCAGTGCACTAGCCTCGTGAACCAGCCTCCTGGACTCGGCACCGCAGGCACCCGCCTGAGTGCCTGTCCTGCGGCATCCTCTGACAACCCATCGTGAAGGAGGTCTCGTTCATGTCAGCGCCCGTCCCTACCCGCATGGCGTTCGTCAATTATCAGCTCGACCGCCCGGAAGGCCTGCAGATCAAGGTGGACCCGAACGGCGAGACCGGTCGCCGTATCGAGCCGGAGCATGACCGCCGCGGTGTCAGGCTGCAGGACCTGCGCGCCACACCGCCCAGCTTCGCCTGCCAGGGGCTGCTGTTTCTCGACACGCCCGAACTTGCCGTCGATGTGCGCGATGCCAAGGTGCGCGATCGCCTGCACACACCGGCCATCGAGGCATTGCTCAAGCAGCAGCTCGGCGTCAGTGAGGTGCAGGTGTTCGACCACACCCTGCGCGGCTTCGAGGGTGAGCGCGTGCCGGCGCAGCATGTGCATGTCGACTACTCGCCGCGCTCTGGACCGCAGCGCGTGCGCGATCTGCTCCCGCCCGAGCAGGCGGAGCAGTGGCTGAGCGGCCACTACGGCATCGTCAATGTCTGGCAGCCGGTCGAGCAGGCCGTCGCACGTGACCCGCTGGCCTTCGCCGATACCCAGAGCGTGCAACACGAGGACTGGGTCAACATCGACATCCTCTATCCGGACCGCTGCGGCCAGATCCAGGGCCTCGTGCACAATCCGGCTCACCGCTGGTACTTCGCCTCACAGATGCGCCCCGACGAAGCCATCGTCTTCAATGCCTTCGACAGCGCCGGCAAGCCGCCGGTCGCGCATACCGCGGCCGAGCTGCTCGATACGCCCGACGATGCGCCGACACGCACCAGTCTCGAGACGCGGGTATTGGTCCGCTATCCCGACTGAGGTGTCACGGCCGCTGGTTGATAACGGCTGGTCGGTGGCGGCTGGTTGAAAATGACTGGTTGGTGGCGGCTGAGCGCCGCGGTCGAGATGGCAGACACCTGGCCCATCCGGGTTGCTGCCCCTCGCCCGCCCCTCGCCCGACCTTATCGGCACTCGCCACCAGATGACCGTCGCCCAGGCCTCCCTCCTTGCAGGCCTGGCGGCCACCGCTTGGCGGCCACCAGATTCTCGTCTCACATTCTTCGTCATTCAGGAGCTTTGCCATGAGCTTGTCTTTCCATGTCGTCCGCCACGAACGCGGCTTCTCTCCCACGCCCCTGCCCATCTGGACCGACAACGGCGACGTGTCTGATCTCTTCGAGGCCGACGCGGCGCCAGAGGTGGTCCGTCAGGAAGTCGAGGGTGTCCCGGGTGCCTTCCAGCTGCTCAATGTGCTGACACCCGCCGAGGCCGACAACTTCGTCGCCGCCCTGGAGGAAATGGGCTTCGAGGAAGATGCGCCCGTCTCCCTGCCGCGTTCGGTACGCCACAACCACAACGTCAACTGGGTCGTCAGTGAAGCGGTCGATCAGGTCATCTGGCAGCGTTCGGCGCCGCTGGTGACCGAGCAGATCCAGGGCGAAGGCGCCAAGGGCATCAATGCGCGCTTTCGCGTCTATCGCTACGAGGCCGGCGACTTCTTCAAGCCGCACACCGATGGTGCCTGGCCGGGCAGTCGCGTCATCAATGGCGAGATCGTCCAGGACGCCTATCCGGGCCTGATGAGCCAGTACACCTTCCTCATCTTCCTCAGCGATGGTTATACCGGCGGGCGCACCGAGTTTCTGGTCAGCCGTCGCGACCCCGGCAAGCCGGCCCAGTCGCAGGATGATATCCAGAAGGTATCGGTCTCCACGCCCAAGGGTGGCGTACTGTGCTTCCCGCATGGCTCGCACCCGCAGCACTGCGTGCATGCCAGCGAGCCGATCCGCGACGGTGCCAAGTACATCATCCGCAGCGATATCCTCTATTGATGGCTGCCTGATGAGCAGTGGCCAGGCACCGCTTGGTAGATGCTGCTTGGTAAGTAGCCAGCGCGCAGCCTGAAAACACGAAGGGCCCGATCTCTCGAGACCGGGCCCTTCGTGTTTTCCTGCGTGTCGTTCACAGGGCTTGTCAGCAGGACAGCCGCTCGCGGCGGGCGAGCAGGAAGTCGACCCAGGCACGTACGCGCGGGTTGTGCTGATTCTCGCGCGCGAAGACGACGTGGATACCGGTGTCGAAATCCGATGAAGTGACTTGAAAGTCCTCCAGCACCGGCAGCAGGCGGCCACTTGCCAGCTCTTCCCTAATCGCCCAGAGCGGCTGCACCACCACGCCGGCGCCCCCCAGAGCTGCCTGGGTGAGAATGTCGGCGTTGTTGGTGCGCAGCGCGCGGGCGCGCACCGAGATGCGATGCTCCCGATCGCCTTGCACCAGCCGCCAGTGATGATTGGCGGTGGTATAGCTGAAGGTCAGCAGACGGTGCTGCTCCAGGTCCTGTGGCTGATGGATAGACGGCTGGGCGGCGAGGTAGGACGGCGCGGCAGCCAGCACGAAGCGCTGATCACTGATATGGCGCGCGATCAGGCTCGAATCTTCCAGATGGCCGATGCGCAGGGCCACGTCGAAGTGGTCCTCGACCAGGTCCACCCGCTGGTCGCTGCTGACGATATCCAGCGCCACCTCGGGATAGCACTGCATGAACTCGCTCACCAGCGGCGCCAGATAGAGGCGCGAATAGCGCCACGGCACCGAGATGCGCAGCGGCCCCGCGACCCGCTCACTCAGCGTCTCCAGCTCATCCTCCAGCTGGTCCACCTCGGCCAGAATGGCGCGAAAGCGGATCAGGGCGCGCTCGCCGGCCGGCGACAGCCGTACATGGCGCGTGGTGCGCACCAGCAGCGGCTCGCCCAGCTGGCGCTCCAGATGATTGACGTGACGCGTCGCCGTGGAACTGGCGATATCCAGCTCCCGCGCCGCCACGTTGAAGCTCTGATGCTCCGCCACCTTGAGAAAGGTGCGCAGGCGTTGGGTCAGTTCGTTCATGGTGCTCCTGCTGTGCCCTCCATCGAAAGGTCGGCGTCCTTGTCGTACAGCCAAGCGGCCAGACAACCGGTTGGCGCTCGCCAGCCACGAGCATATCATCGACGCACCGCAGGATGACCGCGACACGAGGATGAACGACATGGACATGATAAGCAGCATGAAAGGACTCGCCGGTGGCGTCCTGATCGGTCTCTCGGCAGTGATGCTGATGGCCTTGCTGGGACGTATCGCCGGTATCAGTGGCATCACGCGCGGTGCGCTGCTGGAATCAGGCCAGGACCGCCGCTGGCGTCTCGCCTTCGTGCTCGGGTTGATCAGCGGCCCGCTGCTGCTTTTGCTGCTCAATCTTGACTGGGGCAATGTGGCCGCAAGCACGGATGCGCTGATCGGCAATCCCGCCAGCGGGGTGCTGAGCATGATGTTCGCCGGTCTGCTGGTAGGTATCGGAACAGGCATCGGCGGCGGCTGTACCAGTGGTCATGGTGTCTGCGGTATCGCGCGTCTCTCCCCCCGCTCGCTGGTGGCTACGGTGGTGTTCGTGACTGTGGCCATGCTGACGGTGTTCGTGAGCCAACATCTGCTGGGGGAGTCACCATGAAAACGGTCATCGGCTTTCTCACCGGGCTGGTCTTCAGCCTCGGGCTGACACTCAGCGGCATGACCGACCCCGCACGTGTGGTCGGCTTTCTCGACGTGGCCGGAGACTGGGACCCCACGCTGATCTTCGTGCTGGGCGGTGCCGTCATCACCACCTTCCTCGGCTATCGACTCGTCTGGCGGCGTGGCACTCCCCTGCTGGGCGAGCGCTTCCAACTGCCCACGCGCCGCGATATCGATGGCCGCCTGCTGCTCGGCGCGGCGCTGTTCGGTATCGGCTGGGGGCTGAGCGGCTACTGCCCCGGGCCTGCCATCGTCTCCAGCAGCGCCATGAGTCTGCCATTGGCGGGCTTTCTGGTGACGATGCTACTGGGCTGGTGGCTGGCCACCCGCCTGACGCGCAATAGCTGATCTGATAACCCCGCCTTGAAACGCAAACGCCCGCCAAATGGCGGGCGTTTGCGTCTTCCTACATGGGAGTCCGTCACGACTAGACGATGCCCTTGGCCTTCATTTCGCGCAGCACGGCAGCGACATAGTGCATCTCCTCCGGCGTGCCGAGTGACATGCGACACCAGCCATCCGCCGGCGGGAAGGCACGCCCGATCAGCACGTGTCGTTCCTTCATCGCGGTCTGGAATTCCTTCAGCGGCCTGGAGATACGGTGGAAGACGAAGTTGGTCTGCCCCGGCAGATACTCCCAGCCCAGCTCGTCGAGCGTCGCCGTGAAGATGGCGCGCGCTTCATCGTTGCTCTGCTTGCTGTGGACCAGAAACTCCGGTGACTGCATGGAGGCCGTCGCCGCCATCACGCCAGGATATGACAGCGTCATGGCATCGTCTTCGACATAGTGGGAGACATGCTCGAGACGATCGACATCGCCGACGGCGTAGCCGACACGCAGGCCAGCCATGGCGTGAATCTTGGAGAAGGTCTTCAGCAGCAGGATGTTCTTGGCGCCACCAGCAATCAGATGATCGGCGGAGCGGAAGGCAGGGTCATTGACGAATTCGGCATAGGCTTCATCGATGATGAACAGCGTATCGTCGCGGCTGTCGTTGACCCAGGCCTCCAGTTCATCACTGGAAATGATGGTCGAGGTCGGGTTGTTGGGGTTCACCAGATAGACGATGGAGGGGCCGGAGTGGTCGGCCACGGCCTGCTTCATGTCGGAAATCTTGAATGACCAGTCCTCGCGCGAGGACGGCACCTTGCGAATGGCGAGGTCATAGAAGCCGGCATACAGGGCGCCATCGCCATAAGTCAGCTCGGGAATCACCAGCTGGGTATCGGGAGTCGCATGGGCCAGCACACTGGCACGGATCGCATCGGAGGAGCCCGGCGTGAACAGAATGCTCTCGCTCGGCACCTTGTGATGAGTCGCCACCAGGGACTGCAATTTGCCCAGATGGGCGAAGGGATACCGATTGGAATGCGGGATGGATGCCGCTGCGGCACGCTGTGCAGACGGTGCCATACCCAGCGCATTCTCGTTGTAGTTGAGCCGCACCGGAGACTTGGCGGAAGGCTTGAGCACCGCCGCCGCAGGTGCCGTCTCCTTGGCCAAGGCACTGGGAATCCCCGGCAGGAACTGACCCAACGCCGCCCCGGCAATTGCCGCCCCACTCATGCCCAGGAAACCACGACGCGAACGCGATGATGGAGAGCCCTTCTCAACCGCCTGAACCACAGAAGACTCCTGCAGATCCTTCTCGACTACGTCTGTCATCGTGTGTCCTTTGTCTATCGCTGCTGCCCTTCCCCCTCGTGTGAAGCCACACGGGCAATCGGGAGCAAGCCGTTGTTTTTGTATGTGCTAATAAAGCACCACCAACGTATAAGACTTTGGTGAGAGGCACAACGAAACGACGCGCCGGATCGCGCAACCATGCGCCGCGGCAAGGGCAACCCCTCGGGGAAGTCGCGCACTGCATTGTGAGCGCTCGGTAAAGCAGATAAATAAACTGCTCATGACACGAAGACGCCGGCCATTGGCCGGCGTCTTGAATCCCATTCAAAGCTGAATCATCCAGTAGATTCCTGAGCAATCTCCCTGATGACCAGGCTACCCAGCTGACGAGTGTTGTGCGGATTGCCGTTGCCATTCACCAGCGGCAGATTCAACTGTTTTGCCAATTCACGCAGCACTGGCTGAACAGGGCTCACTGACTGCATCCCCTGACCATCATCACGCTCGACTTCGATGCTGCCGTTCTCAAGCTCACGAACAAGACAAGACGCGAACATGACTTCACGCACGGCTTTCAGCTCGCTGCGTGGCTTCGTAGTCTTGGCCAATCGAGACAACGAGATACTCTGCTTGCCCGCGCGCTCCGGCGACATCAGCGACCGGGCCTCTTCCACTGTGGCATCCAGCAACTTCTCGATCTGCATCTCTTCTGTATTGATACGCAGGATGATGATGCGCTCCACTTCATCCAACGAACGGGGATTGAAAGCAACATTGCCCCCACCGCCCATCATCGCAGTGGTTTTGACCGAGATTCGCTCACCGTCACCGCTTACCACGTCATAGCCGCGCTGATTCACCTCGGTCGCCATCTGACCATTGGTGATCAATGCAGCGTAAAGCTCACCAATGCGTCCGCAAAGATGACGTAGCTCAGTCGGCGGCACGCCCCAGTTCAGTTCTCGCTCGAACCAGGCCATTGCCTCACCCAAGGATTGGATGATCTGCATCTGTGAAAGTGCCATGATCAACTACTCATAGAAGGTTTACATATGCATAATGCATTTATATTACGGCCTTATACGCTCTTCAAAACGGACTGACTTGTTCATCACTTTCAGTTTTGCAAGAGAAATCTGAAACTGCCCGTTACTAGGTAATTTCTTTTCAGAAAACTGCTGCCAGACTAATGACCCAGGGCCATTATAGATTTCTTCAAAGCTACCATCGGGTAAAATCTTGATCACAATTGCATGCTCGGGCTCACTGCGAAATGCAACCGATTTCGCTTGTGTTGCCTTGATTTCGATCTTGGTACCGCACTTGGCGATAGCGTCATACCCTTTGTTGGAAGCAGTCAAAAGCTCTAGATCATATGCATTGGCAACTAGACACTCTCCTAGACTCCCTACCATATGGCCATCCGGAGTGAAATGTCGCCCGGGGAACATTTCTTCCAGCTCATTAACAATATTATATAAGTCGCCTACCAAGCTTTTGAGTTTATTTTTATCCACAATTTAGTCATCAATTATCCAAGGTAATCACATATTATCTTTACCATATTTTGAAAACAACCAATTGTGTATTAAAAATATCTCTGGATTTCTCTCTCACTGGTCACTGGATAGCACTCACTCTCGACTGACTTCACCAAGGTGCAAGAGACGGAGAAATTCATCAAATTGGTGCAGCGTACGCTTTCGATATGCATATCCATGCTGCATGAAATCTTATATAGCATTGTTTTATATGAAGAAATTCTCTCCGGCACACTTCCTGCTAGACATTCACCGAGGCACCGATAGGCATACAACAATCGAAAATCTACACCAATGGAGCGCTAGGGTTCCGGTGACTGGCTGATAGCCGTCACGACTGGTCCGAGAGCACTCGACCTCCAAGCTGGGGGTTACACGGCGGGACAAAAGCCCGGGAGACGCAAAGCCTGTAAAGGTCGGCGCCTCTCACTTTTTCCGCCGGAGATAACGACAATGACCCAGCTCACTCGCCTTTCCCAGTCCGCGACTTCCCCCTCGGATGCCAGCGCCCAGGTGTCATCCGCTGCTGTCTCATCTGCTTCATCCGCCGTTTCCCGAAACGCTTCCAGACGTGCTGCGCTGGCCGGCGCCCTGCTGCTTGGCGCATCGCTGAGCCCGCAGGCCATGGCGCAGGATTCCTTCAGCGTGTGCTGGTCGGTGTATGCCGGCTGGATGCCGTGGGAATACGCGGACACCCAGGGCATCGTCGACAAGTGGGCCAGGAAGTACGACATCAATATCGATGTGGTGCAGGTCAACGATTACGTCGAGTCCATCAATCAGTACACCTCCGGCAATGTCGATGGCTGCGCCATGACCAACATGGACGCCCTCACCCTCCCCGCCGCCAGCAGCGTCGATTCCACCGCGCTGATTCTGGGCGACTACTCCGATGGCAATGACGGCGTGATGGTCCGCGATGGCGATTCCATCGAGTCCCTGAAGGACCGCGAGGTCAATCTGGTGCAGTTCAGCGTCTCCCACTACCTGCTGGCACGCGCGCTGGACAGCGTCGGCATGAGCGAGCGCGATCTCACCACCACCAATACCGGCGATGCCGACATCGTGGCGCTGGCCAGCAACACCGACACCCAGGCGGTGGTGACCTGGAACCCGCAGCTGGCCACGCTCAAGGAGATGCCCGGCTACACCGAAGTCTTCAACTCCAGCGACATCCCCGGCGAGATTCTCGACCTGATGGTCGTCAATACCCAGACGCTGAAGGACAACCCGGACTTCGGCCACGCACTGGTCGGTGCCTGGTATGAGGTGATGGAGAAGATGAAGGCCGGTGACGAAGCCGCCCTCTCCCAGATGGCCGATGCCGCCGGCACCGACCTCGCCGGCTATCAGTCCCAGCTGGCCGCGACCCACATGTACTACACCCCCGCCGAGGCCGTGGCCGCCTTCAATGCGCCGAGTCTCAAGGACACCATGCAGCACATCGCCGACTTCAGCTTCGCGCAGGGCCTGTTGGGCGAAGGCGCCCCGGATGCCGGCTTCATCGGTATCGAGACCCCCGCCGGCGTCATCGGCAATGAAGGCAACGTGATGCTGCGCTTCGACCCGAGCTACACCGCCGCACTGGCCGACAGCCAGTAACGCCACGCGGTGGATGCCGCACACGCTCCGCGGGGCAGCCTGCCTCGCGGAACGTGAACCGACCGCCTCCCTCGACCGCACCCTCGTTCGCACCCGTGGAGCCCGCGCATGAAACGCCTGATCAATCTGACACCCTCCCGTGGTGGCCGCTGGCTGCTCGGTGGCCTGCCCTTCGCGCTGCTGGCCATCCTTTACATCGTGCAGTCCAACCAGCGACTGCTCGACAACCCGAATGACCGCCTGCTGCCGTCCTTCGCCGCCATGGGCGAGTCGTTCTCGCGACTGGCCACCGAGGTCAACGTGCGCACCGGCGATCTGCCGCTGTGGACCGACACCTTCGCCAGTCTCGAACGCCTGCTGGCCGGCGTGCTGATCAGTGCGCTGATCGGCCTGACCGTCGGCCTGCTCACCGGTGGCCTGCCGCTGCTGCGCGCCAAGCTGTCACCACTGATTACCGTGCTGTCCCTGATTCCGCCGATGGCGATTCTGCCGATCCTGTTCATCGCCTTCGGTACCGGCGAGCTGGCCAAGATCGCGCTGATCGTCATCGGCATCACGCCCTTCCTGATTCGCGACCTGCAGAATCAGGCCCTGCGCCTGCCCGATGAGCAGCTGATCAAGGCCCAGACGCTGGGCGCCAGCTCCTGGCAGGTGCTGACCCGCGTACTGCTGCCCCAGCTGACCCCGCGCCTTCTGAGCGCCACGCGCCTGGCACTCGGCAGCGCCTGGTTGTTCCTGATCGCCGCGGAAGCCATCGCCGCCCAGGACGGCCTCGGCTACCGCATCTTCCTGGTGCGTCGCTATCTGGCGATGGACGTCATCCTGCCCTACGTGGCCTGGATCACGCTGCTGGCCTTCCTGCTCGACCGTCTGCTGGTGCTCGTCTCGACCCGCGCCTTCCCCTGGTACCACGCTGAGGAGAGCCAATCATGAGCCTGATCCACGCCAAGGGCCTCGAGAAGCACTACGGTCAGCAGGTCGTGCTGGAACGCATGAACCTGACCGTCGAGGCCGGAGAATTCATCACCCTGGTCGGCGCCTCCGGTTGCGGCAAGACCACCTTCCTCAAGCTGCTGCTGGGCACCGAGGGCGTCTCGCGCGGTGAGCTGCTGCTCGATGGCAAGCCCATCCCCGGCGAGCCGGGCCCGGACCGCGGCATCGTCTTCCAGAAGTATTCCGTCTTCCCGCACCTCACCGTGCTGGGCAACGTGATCATGGCCGAGGAGCTGGCACGTGCCCCGCTGACCGGCAAGCTGTTCGGGGCCAAGCGCCGTGAAGCCCGGGTCGCCGCCGAAGCGCGTCTGGCGGAAGTCGGCCTGTCCCACGCACTGGACAAGTACCCGCATGAGCTGTCCGGCGGCATGCAGCAGCGCCTCGCCATCGCCCAGGCGCTGATGATGAAGCCGCGCATCCTGCTGCTGGATGAGCCCTTCGGCGCGCTGGACCCGGGCATCCGCAAGGACATGCACCAGCTGATCCTGCGCCTGTGGGAAGAACAGCAGCTGACCATCTTCATGATCACCCATGACCTCAAGGAAGCCTTCGAGCTGGGCTCGCGCGTCTGGGTGTTCGACAAGGTGCGTGTCGATGCGCAGGCCCCGCAGGCCTATGGCTCGACCATCACCTATGACCTGCCCACCGAGCGCAGCAAGGCCAACACGACGTCACGCCAGCCGGGTGCTCGCCCACCAGGCTCTGACCAGACGACGCTCGAGCGCGAGCACGAAACGCTGACGACACCAGCCCACTCCGTTTCCCAAGCCACTCTCACCGGAGGCCAATTCAATGAACATACCGCTTGATGCCGCAACCGCCGCCCGCACCAGCTTTACCGCGAGCTTTACTGCAAAGTACAAGACCCATCTGCCCGGCGGCCATCACTGGTCGATGCGCATGCCGCGTGGCAGCGCGCTCAAGCTGACCGCGAGCGAGGCCAACGCCAATGTCGGCCTGGTGATGTACAACCCGCTGGATACGCTTGAGCGCCTCAATCTGCCGGATACCCTCAAGGGTCAGCACACCTTCCGCCTCACCGAAGGCCACTGCCTGTATTCCGACATGGGCCGTATCTTCGCCTCCATCATCCAGGACGATCTCGGCTGGCATGACAGCGCCAGCGGCAACCTGATGGAGCACCACTTCGCCGCCAAGGGCTGGCACAAGAAGGCCTATCAGCAAGCCTTCAATGACTTCACGCCCAGCGGCCACGACAGCCTGCTGATCGAGATGGCCAAGTACGGTCTGGGCGAGCGCGACCTGTGCGCCAACCTCAACCTGTTCTCCCGCGTGCGCGCCGATGAAGACGCCAATCTGCACTACGTCGCGGACCACTGTGCCGCCGGCAACAGCGTCACCCTGCGCTTCGAGATGGACACCCTCGTCATGCTGCACACCTGTCCGCATCCGCTGGACCCCGCCGAGGACTATCCGCTGCGCGGCGTGGACATGACCTTCGGCACCGCGACGCCGATGGATGAGCACGACGCCTGCTATCTGTCGCGCCCCGAGAATGCCCGCGCCTACGCCAACAACCAGCTCTATCACCTGGCGGGCTGAGGCGTCCCCCGACAGCAGACGGAGGCCACGCCGACTGGCTCGTGGCAACTGGAAACGACGCCCCAGATGACAAGGACAAAGGACATCCCAATGTGCACCTCGACACTTGAACACCCCCATGCCCACACCCCGGCCGCGACGGACGGCGCCCCGCTGAGCTACGCCGACCCCGCACAGCAGCCGCGCGAGCTTGAGCGCACCGTCGAGGCCGGCGATCACTTCATCGGCCTGGTCCGCGCCGGCCAGCACCTGCGTATCACCGACCTGCATGGCAATCAGGCCGCCGACACCCTGTTCTTCTCAGCCGACGACACCGCCGAGCGTTACAGCGCGATGGACACCGTGCGCGAGCAGGGCAAGGTCTACCTGACCACCGGCACGGTGCTCTATTCCACCCGTGGCCGGGCGCTGCTGACCATCACCGGCGATACCTGCGGTCGGCATGACACCTTGGGCGGTGCCTGCTCCAGCGAGTCCAACACCGTGCGTTACGACCTGGAGAAGCGCCACATGCACTCCTGTCGCGACAACTGGATGCTGGCCATCGCCCGCTACCCGAAGTACGACCTGACCAAGCGCGACATCGGCCACAACATCAACTTCTTCATGAACGTGCCGGTCACCGCCGATGGCGGCCTGAGCTTCGAGGATGGCCTGTCCGGCCCGGGCAAGTACGTCGAGATGGTCGCCGAGCGTGATGTCTACGTGCTGCTCTCCAACTGCCCGCAGCTCAACAACCCCTGCAATGGCTACGACCCGACACCGGTCGCCATCCGCATCAGCGACTCGCCCTTGGGCTGATCGGCCGAGCTGATCGGCCGAGCTGATCCGCCGAGCTGACAGCGAAGCTTTCGAACACGCATACGACAAGAAACGGCCGAGCCCCGCCTGACGATGTCATCTCTCCTGCATCACTCGTCAGCCCCCAAGGCTCTGCCCGGCTACCGGACGACCGGCAGCTCACAGTTTGAAGGCGGGACGACCCGCCGCCGGAAGGATGACTCCGTCATGTTCCACAAGGTCCTGATTGCCAACCGTGGCGCCATCGCCACCCGAATCCAGCGCACGCTGCGTGCCCTCGGTGTCCAGAGCGTCGCCGTCTACGCAGAAGCCGACCGTGAATCCCCCTTCGTACGCGAGGCCGATGAAGCCTACAGCCTCGGCGAAGGTGCCGCCGCCGAGACCTATCTCGACATCGACAAGCTGATCGCCATCGCCCGCGAGAGCGGCGCCCAGGGCGTGCACCCGGGCTATGGTTTCCTGTCCGAGAACACCCGCTTCATCCAGGCCTGTGACGCCGCCGGCCTGGTCTTCCTCGGCCCGACCGTCGAGCAGATCCACGCATTCGGCCTCAAGCACGAAGCGCGCACCATCGCCGAGAACGCCGGCGTGCCGCTGGTGCCCGGCACCGGCCTGCTGGACGATGTCGCGAGCGCACTGAGCGAGGCCGCCCGTATCGGCTATCCGGTGATGCTCAAGTCCACCGCCGGCGGCGGCGGCATCGGCATGCAGGTCTGTGACGACGAAGCCTCCCTCAGCCGCGCCTTCGATTCGGTCAAGGGCCTAGGCGAGCGCAACTTCGGTGATGGTGGCGTCTTCCTCGAGGCGTACATCGCCCGCGCCCGTCACCTGGAAGTGCAGCTGTTCGGTGACGGCGAAGGCACGGTGATCGCGCTGGGCGAGCGCGACTGCTCCAGTCAGCGCCGCCATCAGAAGGTCATCGAGGAATGCCCGGCACCGGGCCTGCCCGAGCGCGTTCGCGAAGACATGATCGCCACCGCCATCCGCCTGGGCGAGGCCGTCAATTACCGCAGCGCCGGTACCGTCGAATTCATCTATGACGCCGAGCGTCAGGCCTTCTATTTCCTGGAGGTCAATACACGCCTGCAGGTCGAGCACGGTGTCACGGAGCTGGTGTGGGGCGTGGACATCGTCGCCTGGATGCTCAAGTTGGGCGCCGGTGAGCTGGGCAATCTGCGCGAGCTGGTCGCGCCGCTGACTCCCCGCGGCCACGCCATGCAGGCACGTGTCTATGCCGAGAATCCGCAGCACGATTTCCGCCCTTCCAGCGGTCTGCTCACCGAGGTGGAGTTCGCCAATGACGCCGTGACCGCCGCCCTCGCCGACGACAGCCAGCTGCGGGTGGATCACTCCATCGAGGCCGGCTTCGAGGTCCCCGCCTGGTTCGACCCGATGCTGGCCAAGGTGATGGTGCACGCACCGACCCGCGAGCAGGCGCGCGGCGATCTCTCCAGGGCATTGGCAGCCTCTCGCCTCTACGGCATCGAGACCAACCGCCAGTGGCTGTCGCACCTGCTGGAAGACCCGCGCTTCATCAATGTCGAGATCTACACCCGCTGGCTGGAAGGCCTCGAGTGGGCCGCGCCGACCTTCGAGGTACTCGTCCCCGGCACTCTGACCACCGTGCAGGACATGCCGGGTCGCCTGGGCCACTGGGATGTGGGCGTGCCGCCCTCCGGCCCCTTCGATGACTACGCCTTCCGTCTCGGCAATGCGTTGCTGGGCAACGCCGCCGATGCCGCAGGCCTCGAAATCACCCTCAATGGCCCGACGCTACACTTCCACCGCGCCACGCGCGTGGTACTGGCCGGTGCGCCGCTGCCCGCCATGCTGTCCGTTTCAGCACCGCAAGACGGCGCTGATGACACCGCGACTCACGAGCTTGCCCTGTGGCAGGTGCATGAGATCGCCGCTTGCAGCACCCTGAGTCTGGGCAAGGTCGCCGCCGGCGCGCGCAGCTATCTGCTGATCGCCGGTGGCATCGACTGCCCGCAGTATCTGGGCTCGCGCGCGACCTTCACCCTGGGCCAGTTCGGCGGCCATGCCGGACGTGCGCTGCGCAGTGGCGACACCCTGCCGCTGGCCGATCTCGCCGAGTGCCACCTGCCCGCCCTGACCCGGCTGCCCGAGGCGCTGATCCCGCAGGGCGCTGGTGCAGTGAATGAGGCGCAAGGCAAGAATGATCAAGGCAAGACAACGGGCCGCGAATGGCAGATCGGCGTGCTCTACGGCCCGCACGGGGCGCCGGACTTCTTCACCGAAGACGATATCAGCACCTTCTTCGGCCACCGCTGGGAAGTGCATTACAACTCCAGCCGCACCGGCGTACGCCTGATCGGCCCGCGTCCGCAGTGGGCGCGCGCCGATGGTGGCGAGGCCGGACTGCACCCCTCCAACATCCACGACAACGCCTACGCCTTCGGCACCATCGACTTTACCGGCGACATGCCGGTCATCCTCGGCCCGGACGGCCCGTCACTGGGCGGCTTCGTATGTCCGGCCACCGTGGTGCGTGCCGAACGCTGGAAGCTGGGCCAGCTGGCCGCCGGCGATCGCATCCGTTTCGTCGCGCTGACTCTGGAGGAAGCTCGCGCCATCGAGGTGCAGCAGGACGCCGTGATCGCCGCCCTCGCCAGTGGCCAGCTCGACACTCTGGAACAGCGCCAGGCGGAGACCAGCGGCGCCACGCTGAGCGCCATCGCCGCAAAACGTCCGCGCCCCGATGACTCGCCGGTGCTCAAATGCCTGAGCGCCGAGCAAGGCGGCGAGCAGATCGTCTATCGCCGCGCCGGCGATGACTTCCTGCTGATCGAATTCGGCCAGATGGAGCTGGATATCGCGCTGCGCTTCCGCGCCCATGCCTGGATGCTGTGGCTCAAGGAGCACCCGCTGCCCGGTCTGATGGAGATGACCCCCGGCATCCGCTCGCTGCAACTGCATTACGACCCGCGCAGCCTGACGCTCGAGACACTGATGGCGCATCTCGAACAGGCCGAAGTCGCGCTCAAGGATGTCGAGGACATCGAGATCGAGGCCCGCACCGTGCACCTGCCGCTGTCCTGGGATGACCCGGCGTGTCAGCAGGCCATCGACAAGTACCAGCGCTCGGTGCGCCCGGACGCCCCCTGGTGCCCGAGCAATCTGGAATTCATTCGCCGCATCAATGGCCTCGCCGATGAGGCGGCAGTGCGCGAGACGGTACTCAACGCCCGCTATCTGGTGATGGGCCTCGGCGATGTCTATCTCGGCGCACCGGTGGCCACGCCGCTGGACCCGCGCCAGCGGCTGGTGACCACCAAGTACAACCCGGCACGTACCTGGACCGCCGAGAACTCGGTGGGCATCGGCGGCGCCTATCTGTGCGTGTATGGCATGGAAGGCCCGGGCGGTTATCAGTTCGTCGGCCGCACGCTGCAGATGTGGAATCGCTATCGCCGCACCGAACACTTCACCACCCCGTGGCTGCTGCGCGTGTTCGATCAGCTGCGCTTCCATCCGGTCAGCCATGAAGCGCTCGAGCAGATCCGTCGTGATCATCCACAGGGGCGTTACGACCTCAAGATCGAGAAGACCCGCTTCCGTCTCGCCGATTATCAGGCGCAGATCACCGAGCACCAGGCCGAGACCGATGCCTTCCGCGAACGCCGCCAGGCCGCCTTCCAGCAGGAAATCGACGACTGGCATGCGCGCGGCCAGTTCACCTTCGAGGATCAGATCAATGAGGTGCAGGAAGCCGACAGCCTGAGTGATGACGAGCTGGGCATCGAGACACCGGTCACCGGCAGCCTGTGGAAGCTGGAAGTCGCCGAGGGCGATGACGTCGAGGCCGGCCAGGTGGTGGCGCTGGTCGAGTCGATGAAGATGGAAGTCGAGATTCGCACCCACACCGCTGGCCGTGTCGTGCGCCTGCCGATCAAGGAAGGCAGCGGCGTCGCCCCCGGCCAACCACTGATCGTGCTGTCGACCGCCGTGGAAGCCACGGATTCCGCTGATGCCAGCGCACCAGACAACACCCGATCGACCCTGTCCTCCGAGGAGACGCTGTGATGATGACCCATACCCCGCTCAACCTGAGCATCACGGCGCTGAGCAAGGCCTATCAGGCCGGTGAGATGACGCCGCGCCAACTGGTGGATGAGCTGCTGGCCGCGCAGGCCGAGACCGACGCCGCCTGGATCACCCGCCTGTCAGCACAGCAGCTGGAACCCTATCTGGCACGTCTGGACGACGTGGCACCCGAGTCGCTGCCGCTCTACGGCATTCCCTTCGCGATCAAGGACAATATCGATCTCGCCGGCGTGACCACCACCGCCGGTTGCCCGGAATTTGCCTACACGCCGAGCGATGATGCCTTCGTGGTCAAGCAGCTGATCGCGGCAGGCGCGATTCCGATGGGCAAGACCAATCTGGACCAGTTCGCCACCGGGCTGGTCGGGGAACGCGCCTTGCCGGTCTACGGCACCCCGGCCAATGCCTTCGACCCCGCCTATGTGCCGGGTGGCTCCAGCAGTGGCTCCGCCGTCGTCACCGCCCAGGGCCAGGTCAGCTTCGCGCTGGGCACGGACACGGCAGGTTCCGGCCGGGTTCCGGCCTGCTTCAACAATCTGGTCGGCGTGAAGCCGACGCTTGGCCTGCTCAGTGCAGGTGGTGTGGTACCGGCCTGCGCGACGCTGGATACCATCTCCATCTTCGCGCTGGGCTGCGATGATGCCGCGAAGGTGCTGTCAGTCACCGCACAGTTCGATGCCGACAACCGCTGGGCGCGCGAGCATGACTTCAGCGTTCACGGCCAGGCCTATGGCGTGCTGCCCGACCTGGCTGGCCTGCGCATCGGCGTGCCGCCGCGGGCTCAGTGGCATACCGACAGCGATTACAGCGGCTACATGGAAGCCGCGATGCGCCAGTGCAAAGCGCTGGGGGCCGAGCTGGTCGAGCTGGATTGCAGCCCGCTGCTGGCCGCCGCGCGCCTGCTGTATGAAGGCCCCTGGGTGGCGGAGCGTTATCACGCGGTGCGCGAGCTGATCGAGCGCAACCCCGAGGCGCTGCACCCGGTGACTCGCGAGATCACCCTCGGCGGTGCCACGCCGCTGGCCGTCGATGCCTTCGATGCGCGCTATCAACTGGCCGAATACCGCCGTCAGGCCGAGGCGCTGCTGGCGCAGGTGGACGTGATGCTGGCGCCGACCACGCCGCGCCTGCCCACCAAGGCGGAATTGGCCGAGGCGCCGATCGCGGTCAATTCGGAGCTGGGCACCTGGACCAACTTCATGAACCTGCTGGATCTCAGCGCGCTGGCCGTGCCGGTGGGCTTCAATCGCCAGGGCCTGCCGGGGGGCGTGACGCTGTTCGCGCCCGCCTTCGAAGACCTGCAGCTGCTCAGCATCGCGCGTCTGCTCGAGCACGAATTCGCGCTGCCGCTGGGTGCCAGCGCCGTCGCCCGTCCTCAGGCGCGCCTCGCGGAAAGCCAGCTGCCCGCGGCGGCCAATGGCCGACTCGAGATCGCCGTCTGCGGCGCACACCTCAGTGGCATGCCGCTCAATCATCAGCTCACCCAGCGCGAGGCCCGTCTGGTCGCGCGCACTCACAGCGCACCCAGCTACCGCCTCTATCAACTGGATGACGCGACACCCGCCAAACCGGCCATGCTGCGTGCCCCGCAAGACGGCACCAGCATCGCGCTGGAGGTCTGGTCTCTGCCCATCGACAGTGTCGGCAGCTTCCTCGCCGGCATCCCCTTCCCGCTGGGACTGGGCCAGATCGAACTCGAAGATAGCCGCTGGGTCGCGGGCTTCATCTGCTCGGTGTCCGCTGACAGCGGCGTGCCGATGACGGACATCAGCGAGTACGGCGGCTGGAAGGCGTGGGTGGAGCGCGAGTAAGCGCGCCGTAACCCCTGATCCGCCCTGCATCGCAGAACCAGGAGCCACAGCCCAAAAGCAACAGCCCTGAAACGAAACGCCCCGCGACCGGATGAACGGTCGCGGGGCGTTTCAGTATGACGCTTGCGTGCGTGGCCTGAATGTGTCGAACACGTGGCCCGGCAGCTGTCTCTGGCCTGCCGCATGACCAGACCCATCGCCCGATAGCACCATGCCGGGCTCATGAAGTTCCCCGAAATTTTCATTCTTGGCATCCCGCAAAGCGTGTCTGGCATTTCGCAAAACAAAAGTGCCGCCAGCGGGTAAATAATAATGATTATTATAAACAACTAGGGAACGCAGTCTTGGCTCACTCACTCCGCCGTCCAGGTTTCACTCGCTCGCCACTCGCCCTCTCCATTGCGCTCGCGACCTCGTCACTGCTCAGTGCCACCGCTATCGCGGATGAGACTCGCACGCTTGAGGCGATGACCATCGTCGGCGAGGCGCAAGGCGGCACCACGGAAGAGACTCAGGCGTATACGGTCGACTCCAGCACCAGCGCCAATGGCTTGACCCTGTCGCCACGCGAGACACCGCAGTCTGTCAGCTTTCTGACCCGCCAGCAGATGGATGATGAGGCGCTGACCAGCACCACGGAGGCGATCAACCGCCTGCCGGGCGTGTCCTCCAATCGCCTGGACGGCACCCGCGCCAGCTTCCAGTCACGCGGCTATACCATCCGCAATTTCCAGTTCGATGGCCAACAGAGCAACACCAGCAGCTTCTGGCCGTTCGGCGACGCCGAGTGGGACACCGCCATCTATGATCGCGTCGAGGTGGTCCGCGGGGCCACCGGCCTGATGACAGGCGTCGGCGACCCGTCCGCCACCGTCAACTTCGTGCGCAAGAAGCCGCTGGATGAAGCCGCCGCCAGCGTGACCGGTGCCATGGGTAGCTGGGACCGTCGGCGTGGCGTGGTGGATGTCAGCACGCCGCTGGATGATGCCGGCAAGGTCGGCGTGCGCTTCGTGGCCGCCAAGGACCGCTCCGACAGCTTCATGGATGATGTCGAGAATGACCGCGAGACCCTCTACGGGGTGATCGCCGCCGAATTGACGCCTGACACCGAGCTGAATGTCGGGGTCGAGTATCAGCGCTATGACCAGGATGGCGCCTATCTGGGCGTGCCGCTCTACTACACCGACGGCACGCGCACCGACTTCGACCAGTCGGTCGCCAACAATACCGAATGGGCGCACTTCTTCACCGAGAACACGCGCGGCTTCGCCGACCTGACCCACTACTTCGCCAACGGCTGGAAGGCGACCGCCGCCTACAGTCATGGCGATGCCAACTACGGGCTGACCTACAACTACCGTGGCGGCTATGTGGATCGTGACAATGGCATCCTCTACTACGACAGCAATCGCGAGTATCCGACGACCTCCTATCTGGTCGACTATCGCGGTGATCGCACCCAGAAGAACCTGAACTTGAGCGCTGAGGGCCCCTTCGAGCTGCTCGGTCGTGAGCACCAGCTGGGCTTTGGCTACATGCGGCTCAAGGAAGAGTACGAGATCTGGAGCCGCACCCCGGCGAGCGCCGTGCCGGCGCTGGGCAGCTTCACCGATCGCGATGACCCGGCGCTGGCCGAGCCGGAATGGGGCGAATGGGGGCTGACCGACGACACCGAAACCGAGCAGAGCGGTTTCTACGCCGTGACGCGCTTCTCGCTGGCCGACCCCGTGCACCTGATCATCGGCGCCCGCCTGACCGACTGGGAGATCGACCAGGACTACCGTGGCGAGCGCAGCTATGAATACAACGACGAGTTCACGCCCTATGCCGGCCTGATCGTCGACATTACCGACAACCTCACCGCCTATACCAGCTACACGCAGATCTTCAATACCCAGAGCGAACGTGCCCCCGATGGCGCCCTGCTCGACCCGCTCGAGGGCACCAGCTATGAGGCGGGCCTGAAGGCGGCGTTGTTCGAGGACCGCGCTGACGTGTCCTTCGCCGTCTTCCGCAGCGAGCAGGACAATCTGGCCGTCGAGATCCCCGGTGTCTATGTCGCCGGCACCACCGATCAGGCCTACACCGAGTCCGACGGCGCCGTGGTCGAAGGCTTTGAACTGGAAGTGGCCGGTGAAGTCGCACCGGGCATCAATCTCTCCGCCAGCTACGCACTGGTGGACGCCGAGGACTCCGATGGCACCCAGCTCAATACCAGCTATCCGCGCCAGCAGGCCAAGGTCTACGCCACCTGGCAGCTGCCCGGCGACTGGTCGCGTCTGACGCTGGGCGCTGGTGGCTCCTGGCAGGGTGATACCTACACGGATACCGACACGCCCACCGGTACCGAGAAGGTCGGCCAGGGCGATGTCTTCCTCGCCAACGCCATGGCGCGCTATCGCTTCAATGACAACTTCAGCACCCAGCTCAACGTGTCCAACCTCTTCGATGAGGAGTACTACACGCAGCAGGGCTTCTACAGCCAGTACCTGTACGGCGCACCGCGCAGTGCGCTGCTGAGCATGACCTACGACTTCTGACCACGGGCCCGCCCTGCCGACAGGACCCTCGTCTCCACACGTAACGCTTGCCTACCCACCGACAGCCCCTCCCCGCCAGGGGCTGTCACCTCGTCTCTGGCCAGCAGCGTCTGCCGCCAGCCGATCACACAAGGAGTCTCCCTTGCGACTCACGCGACTTTCCTGCGCCATCGGCCTGACCACCGCCATGGCCGCCTGCTTCACACCTGCCGTACAGGCAGACGAATCAGCGACTGCACACACGTCATCTGCCAGATCATCTGCCGCCTCCGCCGAGGCAACGGCGCAGTATCCGCTCACGATCGAACATGCCTTCGGTACCACCATCATCGAGAACAAGCCGCAACGTATCGCCACCGTCGCCTGGGCCAATCATGAAGTGCCGTTGGCACTGGGTGTGGTGCCGGTGGGCTTCCCCCGTCAGGACTTCGGGGATGATGACGGCGACGGCATGATGCCGTGGGTCAAGGCGCGCCTGGAAGCACTGGGGGCCGACTCGGCCAATCTGTTCGATCAGGGCAAGACCCTCGATTTCGATGCCGTGGCCGCCAGCCAGCCGGACGTCATCCTCGCCGCCTATTCAGGATTGAGCGAAGACGATTACGCCAAGCTCAGCAAGATCGCGCCGGTCGTGGCGCGCCCCGGCCCGCGCTGGTCTTCCAGCTGGCGCGACATGATTCGCCTCGACAGTGCCGGCATGGGCATGGCCGCCGAAGGGGAAGCACTGATCGAGCGTCTCGAGGCGCAGGTCGCCGAGAACATCGCCACCCACCCGGAGATCAAGGGCAAGTCGGCCATCACCCTGCGCTATATCGACCCTGAAGACCCGACCCGGATCGCCTTCTACAACGACAACGATGCCCGGGGGCGCTTCCTTGCCGAGCTGGGGCTGACCTCCCCGTCCTTCGTGACGGCAAGTGCCAGCGACGGCAAGATTGGCGGGCGAGTGCCCCCGCAACAACTGGCGGAACTGGCCGACGTCGATATCATCCTGACCTATGGTGGCCAGGCGCTGATTGAGCGCCTCAACCAGCACCTTGCGGACAATGACCTGCCCACCTTCAGCAACGACAGGGTCATCCTGCTGGAGAATGACCCGATGGGCACGGCGGCCAACCCGACACCGCTCTCGATGCCGGAAGTGCTCGATGCCTACGTGACCCAGCTTGCGCGAGCAGCGAAAGCCTCGAATGGCTGATGGCGACTGGCTCGTTCTACTGGCTCATTCTACTGAAACAGGCGACTGACTCATTCTACTGAACCAGGCAACTGACTCAGAACAACTGAACCAGACGGGCGCAGCTGAGACCCGCCACCTGAAAGACGAAAACCCCGCGACCGGTGACCCGGTCGCGGGGTTTTTCATACTGCCTGAACTCGCCCGATCTACTTCTTGAGGCTGTCGATCAGCAGCTCAGCAACACCTTCGGAGGACATCGGATTCTGGCCGGTGATGATCAGGCCATCCTGAATCGCGAAGGAGGTGAAATCGGCCTTCTTCTCATAGATGCCGCCTTTCTGCTGCAGGGCATCTTCGACCAGGAACGGCACGACATTGGTGAGGCCGACGCCTTCTTCTTCGCCATTGGTGAAGCCGGTGACACGCACGCCGTCCACGAAGGGAGTGCCGTCAGGCTTGCGGGCGTTCAACAGCACTGCCGGGGCGTGGCAGACGGAGCTGACCGGCTTGCCAGCCGCATGGAACTGCTCGATCAGACGAATGGAATCCGCGTCGTTGGTCAGATCCCACAGCGGGCCGTGGCCACCCGGGTAGAAGATGGCGTCGAAGTCTTCGACCTTCATGTCTGCCAGCACGGCGGTGGTGGCAAGATCCTGCTGAGCAGCGGCGTCCTTGTCGAAGCGACGCGTGGCATCCGTCTGGAAATCCTCGCCTTGGCTTGCCGGATCCAGCGGCGGCTGACCGCCCTTGGGAGAGGCCAGCGTCACCTCGATGCCGGCGTCCTTCATGACGTAGTAGGGAGCCGCCAGCTCTTCCAGCCAGAAGCCTGTCTTCTTGCCCGTGTCACCCAGCGTATCGTGGGATGTCACTACTACCAGAACCTTGCTCATGATGCTCTCCTCAACGTGCGGGATAGCCCGCAACGGTCACTTCACGAAAGATGTCGGCGACGTGATGGTCACCACGTGATGCTCACCACGTGATGGCCACCAAGTGGTGCTCGCCCTGTGTTGAATGAAGCTTACTGCTCACGCCACCATCGTCATAATCGATAGTCCGGATAGCCACTATCGCACACACAAATAGTTGTCTTGCGCCAGCGTGCTTATCGAGCGCACCCGCTCGACAACTCGCATGCCGGCAACCGGCTCAATAGGTCGGCATCAGATGCACTTCGCGGATATTGGCACGCGGCGAGGCACTGATGGCGTAGAGCACGGCATCCGCCACATCCTGCGGGTCCAGCTTGTCCGGCTTGGGCTGGTCGAAGAAGGCGGTATTGACCATGCCCGGGGTAATGGTGGTGCAGCGGCCTTGCCACTCGGCCATTTCCATCGCCAGGTTCTGGCCGAAGCCGTAGGCGAACCACTTGCTGGAGCTGTAGATGGAGCCCGCATGATTGGCGCGGCCGGCCACGGAACTGGTGAGGATGAAGTGGCCCTTGCTCTCTCTCAGGTGCGGCAGGGTCGCGTGGGCGGTCCACAGCAGCGCATTGATGTTGATGTCGATGACTCGCTTCCACTCCTCGGGATCGCCATTCTCGGTGCCTGCCTGGCTGACGCCGGTACCGGCATTGGCGAACGCCACATCCAGACGGCCATGCTGGGCGACGGCCTGCTCGACGACCTTGGCGAGCTGATCGTAGTCCGTCGCATCGGCGGCAATCGCCAGCACCTTGTCGCTGCCCAGTTCATCGACCAGCGCATCGAGGCGCTCCTTGCGACGGGCGGTCGCGACGACCTTGTGCCCGGCCTTCACCAGTGTGCGCGCGGTGGCCTCACCGATACCGCTTGAGGCGCCGGTGATCAGCACGATCTTTTCCTCTTCGGCTTGCGTCCGCTTCACATCACTCATGGCTCACTCCTGTGGGTCGCTTGGATCACTCGTCGTGTTCTGATCACTACCCTACCGCCTGAACTTGCCATCGTGATAATCGATAGTACAGATAGCTGCTATCATCCAGACAAATAGTGCTCACTCGCCCGAGTGCAGTCGCGACACTCCGCCTGCTCTGGTAGTCAACATGAAGCTCAACTACGACCTCAACCTCCTGCGCACCTTCCATGCGCTGTATCTCGAGCAGAACGTCACGCGCGCAGGCGAGCGTCTGCATCTGAGTCAGCCCTCGGTGAGCGCGGCGCTCTCCAGGCTGCGCGAGCTGTTCAATGACCCGCTGTTCATCCGCGACCGCCAGCGCATGCGTCCTACCGAGAAGGCCGACCACCTGTTCCCGACCATCGAGGCGGCGCTGACCGACCTCGATGGCCTGATCAACAGCGAGCGGCACTTCGACCACACCACCGAAAGCCGTCATTTCGAGATTGCCGCCAACGATTACTTCGAGGTGCTGATCCTGCCGCAACTGGCGACGATCCTGCGTGAACAGGCGCCGGGCATCACCCTCCAGGTACGCCGCCTCTCGCAGGACATGAGCGAAGCCGGCGTGATGAGCGGCACGACGGACCTCGCCTTCGGCCGTCAGGTCGATCCGCCCGAGAATCTGGTGATCAGGGAAGTGATCACGGAAGGCATCGACTGTCTGGTCGGCAACGGGCATCCGCTATTGGAGCGTCTGGATGATGAAGGCCGCATGACAAAGGCGGATTTCGAGCACCACGCCCATGTGCTGGTACAGCCCCATACCCGCCTGAAAAGCGGCATCTTCAAGCAGCTCGAAGGTCAGGGGCTCAAGCGTGAGGTGGCTCTGGCGGTCACCTACTTCATGGCCGTGCCCTCGCTGCTGGAGCGCTCGCCACTGATCGCGAGCCTGCCCACCGGGCTATGCCAGCATTTCTGCCGCCAATTCGCCGTCACCCGTGTGGCACCGCCGGTCGCCTTCGCCTCCTTCCCCTTCCACTTGAGCTGGCATCGCCGCTATCAGAAGGACCCCGCGCATCGCTGGATCCGCGAGCAGATCATTGAATGCTGTCAGCGTCTGGCGGAGGGGCAGCAGGTGCTGCGCTAAGTCCTGAGCCATGTGCCATGAGCCATGAGCACAGAAAATAAGCGCCCGGCTACGAAAACGGCCCCTCACCATCCAGTGAGGGGCCGTTCTTGTCATGCCACGGGATTCAGCAGGCGAGCATCAGGCCTGCCTGGCCGCCAGGGCAGCACGATGGGCGTGCAGTTTCTGGTAGCTTTCGATCAGACGCAGGTGGCGATCGAGCCCTTCCAGCTGCATGTTGGTCGGCTCCAGACCATGGAAGCGCACCTCGCCCTGCACGGAGCCCACCACGGCAGCCATGGTGTCTTCACCGAACATGCGGCGGAAGTTGTAGAGGTAGTCCTCGAGTTCCAGCTCGTCATCCAGCGTGATCTCCAGCACCGCCTTCATGGCCTGATAATAGAGGCCGCGCACGACGGTGTTGTCGTTGTACTGCAGGAACATCTCGACGCGATCCAGCGCGTCCTCGTGCTGACCCAGCGCGAGGTTGATCATCAGTTTCAGCTCGAGAATCGTCAGCTGGCCCCAGATGGTGTTCTCGTCGAACTCGATGCCGATCAGCGTTTTGATGTCCATGTGCTCATCAAGCTGGCTCTCTTCGAGACGCTCGCCCAGGTCCGCCAGCTGCTCATCATCGAGACGATGCAGATTGAGGATGTCCTCGCGGTAATCCAGCGCCATGTTGGTGTTGTCCCACACCAGGTCCTCGACCGGATAGACCTCGGAATAGCCCGGCACCAGGATACGGCACACCGGCGCACCGAGATCCTCATGCACCGCCATGTAGGCCTCCTTGCCGATCTCATCGAGGATGCCGAACAGGTTGGCGACTTCTTCTTCGTTGCTGCCGGAGAAGTCCCACTCGACGAACTCGATGTCGGTCTTGGAGCTGAAGAAGCGCCAGGAGACCAGACCCGAGGAGTCGATGAAGTGCTCGACGAAGTTGTTCGGCTCGGACACGGCCAGCGAGTTGAAGGTCGGCGGCATGAAGTCGTTGAGACCCTCGAAGCTGCGGCCCTGCATCAGCTCGGTCAGGCTGCGTTCGATGGCGACTTCAAAACTCGGGTGCGCGCCGAAGGAGGCGAAGACACCGCCGGTCTTCGGGTTCATCAAGGTGACGCAGGCCACCGGGAACTGGCCGCCCAGCGAGGCGTCCTTGACCAGAATCGGGAAGCCCTGGGCTTCCAGTGCCTCGATGCCTTCGACGATTTCCGGGTACTTGGCCAGCACCTCCTGCGGCACGTCCGGCAGGGTCAGTTCCTGCTCGAGAATCTCGCGCTTCACGGCACGCTCGAAGATCTCGGACAGACACTGCACCTGGGCTTCCGGCAGAGTATTGCCGGCGCTCATGCCGTTGCTGAGATACAGGTTCTCGATCAGGTTGGACGGGAAGTAGATCGTCTCACCGTCCGAGCGGCGAGTGAACGGCAAGGAAACGATGCCACGGTCCGCACGTCCGGAATTGGTGTCGATCAGATTGGAGCCACCCAGCTCGCCATCCGGATTGAAGATCTCCAGGCAGTAGTCATCCAGCACGCCTTCCGGGATCTCGTCATTCGGGCCCGGCTGGAACCACTTCTCGTTCGGGTAGTGCACGAACTCGCTGTCAGCGATGGCTTCGCCGAAGAACTGGTCGTTGTAGAAGAAGTTGCAGCTCAGACGCTCGATGAACTCGCCCAGTGCCGAGCACAGCGCGCTCTCCTTGGTCGAACCCTTGCCGTTGGTGAAGCACATCGGCGAGGCGGCATCACGAATGTGCAGCGACCAGACGTGCGGCACGATGTTGCGCCAGGAGGCGATCTCGATCTTCATGCCGAGATCATTCAGCAGGCCCGTCATGTTGGCGATGGTCTGCTCCAGCGGCAGGTCCTTGCCTTCGATCCAGGTGCTCTGCCCTTCTGGCGGCTCCGCCATCAGCAATGCCTGGGCGTCCTCGTCGAGGTTGTCGACCGTCTCGATCTCGAAGCCCGGGCCGGTCTGGACGACCTTCTTCACCGTGCAACGCTCGATGGAACGCAGGATGCCCTGACGGTCCTTGTCGGAGAGGTCTTCCGGCAGCTCCACCTGGATCTTGAAGATCTGGTTGTAGCGGTTCTCCGGGTCGACGATGTTGTTCTGCGACAGGCGGATGTTCTCGGTCGGGATGTCCCGCGCCACGCAGTACACCTTCACGAAGTACGCCGCGCACAGCGCCGACGACGCCAGGAAGTAGTCGAACGGGCTCGGCGCCGACCCATCACCCTTGTAGCGGATGGGCTGATCGGTGATGACCGTGAAGTCGTCGAATTTCGCCTCGAGCCTCAGGTTGTCGAGAAAGTTGACCTTGATTTCCATGAACGATGCACCGCTGTGAAGAGTGTGGGCGCCAGCACGCCAGTCAGACGGCTACGCGATGGCCGCCATTATCCAGATTTTGGGGGCCTGCGTCGCGGGTGAGGCGAAAAGCGAAAACGCCGTGACTTCCTTGACGGTAGGGGGATTGTCACCTATTGGTATAATTTATACGCATAAATACAATAATTGATGCTTTGCCATGCCTGGTTCCCTGCCATCGACACGACAGGTCACAACCCGCCCCACCAACCACAATAAAGGGGAATGCAATGAGAAAGCGCTTCACGACCCGCAAGGTCGCCATCTACGGCAGCATGCTGCTGGGATTCTTGATGCTCGAGAGTCCATTGATGCTGATGGCCAACAAGATCGAGCCCATGGTGATGGGAGTTCCGTTCTTCCTCGTCTGGAACCTGGTGTGGTGGGGCTTCCTCACCGCCGTGTTCCTGTATGCCTACCTGACCAACTGGGGTAGCGCCAGAGCCCCTTCCACCGGCGGCAAGCGCTGAGGAGCTCACCATGACTGGAAGCATCTTGATCATCGCGGCCTTCATGATCATTCCCTTGATCGTCGGGCTCGTCTCGGCCCGCAAGTCCCAGACGACGAGCGAAGACTTCTTCGTTCAGGGGCGGGCCATGGGCAGCATTGCCGTGTTCTTCACGGTGGCGGCCACCTGGTGGAGCGCCTTTGCCTTCCTGGGATCGAATGCCACCTTCTACACCAGTGGCCCGATCTATCTCACCGCGCTTGCGTGGAACCTGCTCTTCGGCTTCATGTACTACTGGGTGGGCAAGCGCGTCTGGTATCTCGGCAAGCGCTTTGACTACCTGACGCCGTCAGACCTGATGGGCGATTTCTACAACAGTGAAGCACTCAGAGTCCTCGTTGCCGTCATCACGCTGATCTTTACCGTGCCATATCTGCAGATCCAGCTGACAGGCGGCGCCTACCTGATCGAGGTCGCCTCCGGTGGCGTCGTGCCCTTCTGGCTGGCCGCACTGCTGTTCTACTTCATCATCATCGTCTATGTGTGGGTCGGCGGAATTCGCGCCATCGCCTGGACAGATGTGATCTACGGGGCGCTGCTGTTCTTCGGCATGATGTATGCGGGTTACTACATCGCCGGCCAGGCAGGTGGCCCGACCAGCATGTTCGCTCAGCTCGCCAGCGACTCGCCCGCGCATCTGACGCTGCCGGGGCCGAATGGCAACATGGGCTACTCCATGTGGTTCTCTCTGTTCGTGATCGTGGCCATCGGCGCCTTCATGGGTCCCCAGATCTGGCTGCGCATGTATTCGGTGAAAAGCGGCAAGCTGTTCGGCTTGATGCCCTTCCTGCTGGGGCTCGCCGCCTTCGCCTACTTCGGCTCGGTACTCACGGGGTACACCGGCGTACTGCTGGAGCCTGGCCTGGAGAATGCTGACCAGATCCTGCCCGTCATGCTGATGAACTATGCGCCCTATCTGCTGGCATCACTGATCATGGCGGCTGGCGCGGCAGCGGCGATGTCCACCGCCAACTCCCAGATCCATGCGGTATCGACCGTCGTCACCATGGATATCTACAAGCGCTACGTGAACCCGCAAGCGGATCAGAAGCGCATCGTCCACATCGGGCGCCTGTCTCTGGTCGGCTTCTCTCTGGCGGCCTACATCCTGGCACTGACCGTTCCGGGGCTGCTCGTCACCATCGGGATAGCGGCACTGGCGGGCACCGCTCAGCTGATCGTGCCGACACTGGGCGCCATCACCTGGCGCAAGGCACACCCGCAAGCGGCCTTCTGGGGCCTGATTCTGGGTATCGTGACCGTCCTCTGGCTGTCCTACGGCGCCAGCGTCAGCAACCCGCTTGGCCTGCATGCCGGCATCTGGGGCCTGATTCTCAATGCGTCAGCCTTCGTCATCATCAGCCTCGCCTTGCAGCGCAAGGATGCCGATGTGGTGGAACGCTTCGCGCAGGCGCGTCGGGATTACACCGCGGAATATCACCCGGAGCAGCTGGAAGATGATGCGGCTCCCTCACCTCAGGTGATCGAAGCCCGCTGACCAGCGACAAGGGCCTGCATTGCGCAGGCCCTTTTCATTGCCGAGCACATCTCACGTGCCAAGAACGTCCCACGTGCGAGTACTTGATCACAGTACCTGATAGCCGGCACTTGATAGCCAATGGACAGGATCTGACATGACCCCAGCCTCTCTTCCCACGCAATTATCTGAATTGACCGCCACTGACGCCCTGACGCTATTTCGCCAGGGTGAGCTCTCCCCTGTCGAGCTGACCCGGGACTGCCTGGAGCGTATCGATACGCTCAACCCCAAGGTCAATGCCTTCGTGCACATCGCCCATGATGGGGCAATGAAGGCGGCGAGAGACGCCGAAGCCCGCTGGATGAACGGCTCGCCCTGCGGCCCGCTGGACGGTGTACCGACAACACTCAAGGACCTGACGCTGTCCCGGGACATGCCAACCCGGTACGGCTCCGCCACCACATCACCCGACGGGGGGAGTGACGTCGATTCCCCCGTCGCCGCGAGCCTGCGCAAGGCAGGCGCCGTCTTTCTCGGTAAGACAGCCTCACCGGAGTACGGCTGGAAAGGAGTGACGGACAACCCGCTGCACGGCGTGACCCGCAACCCCTGGAATACCGCGCTGACGTCGGGTGGATCCTCAGGCGGGGCTGGAGCAGCGGCCGCGCTGAACCTGGGCATGCTCCATCAAGGAAGTGACGCGGGCGGTTCGATCCGCATACCCTGCAGCTTTACCGGCACCTTCGGCCTGAAACCCACGTTTGGCTGGATTCCTCAGTGGCCGACCAGCGCCATGTCGACACTCTCACACCTGGGACCGATGACGCGGACTGCGTCCGATAGCGCCCTGATGCTTGCCAGCATGGCAAGACCGGATGCCCGAGACGGATTGCTCGGCAACCCGCATGGCATTCATTGGAATGCGCCACTCCCATTGTCTCTTGAAGGATGGAAAATCGCTTACAGCCCGACGCTTGGGTATGTCGACGTTGCACAGGACATACGCCTGCGAGTGGACGAAGCGGTCGCTCTACTGTCGAGACTGGGCGCTGACGTCATCGAGATAGACCCCGGGTTTTCCTGTCCCCTCGATACCTTCAATACCTTGTGGTTCGCGGGTGCCACCCAGGTGGTCGAAAAGATGACCGACAGCCAGCGAGAGCAAATGGACCCGGGCTTGCTGGACATTGCAGAGCGCGGCAACAACATTTCCTTGTCGCAATATCTGGCGGCAAGACGAGAGCGGACTGCACTTTGCGCACACATGCAATCCTTCCACGAGCAATGGGATCTGCTTGTTACCCCCACCTTGCCCATTTCACCCTTTGTCGCTGGGCACAACGTCCCACCCGGCGAGAAATACACTGACTGGATGGACTGGACGCCGTTCAGCTACCCCTTCAACCTGACCCAACAACCCGCGGCATCACTCCCCTGCGGATTGGATGACAATGGGCTGCCTGTCGGACTGCATCTGGTGGGAGGAAAGTTCCAGGATATGAAAGTGATGCATGCGGCCATGTTGCTTGAGGAGATGCTTCCTGGCCTTGTCTATCCCAAGCCCTAGCCAAGAGAAGTCCATCAACCAGCCGCCGAGCTTATGGCATGCCTCAAGCCTCTGGCTTCAGCTCGCTTCACTCCTCACATCCCACCCCGCCCCGCCCCGCCCGAGCAATCGTGCGGGGCAGGCGTATTGATGAGAATCCTGATACCCACAGCATCAGGAATTTGATGCTAAAGATCGGCGCAGCCGTGTCAATAAAGGATTCAACAGTAAATAAACATTACTTCAGCACAATCGCATCAAGGATGTCCGCAGTCGATGACGGATTGATGCCTCCCCTCTCTTGCCAGGAACTCTCCCATGCTGCTCGATCGTGCCCAGGCCCTGCGCCGTGCGCTGGAAGACCACACTGCCTGCATCTTCTTTCGCCCGGATGGCAGCATTCTTGGCGCAAGCGACGCCTTTCTGTCAGCGACGGGCTATCGCCGTGATCAGGTCGTGGGGCAGCATCACCGCATGTTCTGCTCGAGCGAGGTCCATCAGGCCCCGGACTATCAACACTTCTGGCAACAGCTGGTCGCCGGCCATTCACGCGGTGGCACCTTCGAGCGACGTGATGCCAGAGGCGCGACCTTGTGGTTGGAGGCGACCTACCTGCCGGTCATGACTCGCCGCGGGCGTGTGCGCTACATCATCAAGATTGCCCGCGATGTCAGTGAGCGTCACGAGAGCGCCAGCAGTCAGGACGCCATTCTCACCGCGCTCAACACCTCGATGGCAGTGATCGAATTCGCGCCGGATGGCACCGTGCTCAAGGCCAACGACAACTTCCTCAAGGTGATGGGGTATCAGGCCCATGACGTCATCGGGCAGCATCATCGTCGCTTCTGCGCTGACAGCTTCTATGAGGAAAACCCCGACTTCTGGCGCGAGTTGGCCAACAACAGCTTCAAACAGGGGCGTTTTGCGCGCGTCACGGCCAATGGCAGCCCGATCTGGCTGGAAGCGACCTACAACCCGGTGCTCGATGCCCGCGGCAAGGTGGTTCGCGTCATCAAGTTCGCCAGCGATATCACCGCCGAGATGCAGCAGCATCAGGCAACGCGAGACGCCGTCACTGCCGCGCGCACCAGCGCCCAGCAGACGGAGACCATCGCCGCTGACGGCCTGACACAACTGGCGGCCGCCGTGGAGGATGTCACCCGCGCCGGCACGGAAGTCGCGACGGCGCGGCAGGTCATCGAGGCGCTCAATCATCATGTGAGAAGCATCAACCAGATGGCCGAAAGCATTTCCCACATTGCGCAGCAGACCAACCTGCTGGCCTTGAACGCGGCGGTCGAAGCCGCCCGCGCGGGGGATCATGGCAGAGGCTTTGCGGTGGTGGCCCACGAGGTTCGGCGCCTGTCACAGGCCACTACGCAATCCGCCGAGCAGATCAGCAAGGTATTGCGCGACAACACGGCCTTGATCCGCCAGGCGGGCGAGCGCATGAATACCGTCGTCATCCACAGTGAAGCCGGCCAGCAGAGCGTCGATCAGACCCAGGCGGTCATCGCCGAGATCCTGGCCGGTGCCCGGCAGGTCAGCGCCGCGATCGATCGCCTCTGAGGCTAGCCGGCGCCATCCATCCGCCAGCCGTTGCATGCCCTTGCATACGACGACGCCCCGCCCACGCTGAGAGATCATCAGCATGAGCGGGGCGTCATATTGCAGCGTGACAGCGGTTCCCGGCGCGCTTCAGCCAGCCAGAGAGCCGAGCGTCTTCTCCATCGTCGCGACCACTTCACGGCACAGCGCATCATCGAGTGCGTCAGCGTGCGGCGGTGCGAATCGCTGGGCGTCGTTGTCGAAGTACTGACCATTGGCGCCGGCGAATTCCTCATCCAGTGCCGCACGCACCAGGATATCGGCACCGATGCCCAGGTCCTTGCCCGGCACGCCGAAGCCTTCCTTGACCATCTTGCTGGCCAGCAGAGAGCCCGGGTTGACCGCGATCAGGATCGGCCCCTGGCCTTCCCAGTCCTGGGCAAGCATGCGGGTCCATATGGTGATCGCGAGCTTGCTCTGGGCATAGGCCGCGTAGTGGTCGTTGAACGCGACCTCTCCGGTCAGCGCCTTCAGGTCCACGGAGGATTGAGCCGCCGAGGAGAGGTTGACGACCCGCCCGGCCGGACGCAGTGCCGAAGCCAGTTTCTGGGTGAGCAGATACGGGGCAAGGGTATTGACCACGAAGCGCAGGTCGAGACCGTCAGCCGTCACGACGCTGGGGGCCTGGAAGACACCGGCATTGTTGATCAGGACATCCAGACTGGCGTTGGCCGCCAGCACTTCGCTTGCCAGTGAATCGATGGCGGCCAGGTCGGACAGGTCGGCCACGAAACCGGCGACACGCTCAGCCCCTGCCAGCGCCGCAAGTTCAGCGACGACGCCATTGACCTTCTGCTCACTGCGCCCGTGAATCAGCACGCGATGGCCGCGCTCCAACAGGGCCTTGGCCGTGACCAGGCCGATGCCATCGGTAGAACCGGTGATGAGGATGGTTTTCATGCGCTCTCTCCTTGAAATGTCACACGACGCTTGAGACGCGAACTACAGGGTGTGCCGTATGGCCACTCCCTGTCGTTCATCTGTGCCAGCGCAGTGTCAAAATACTGCCGCCTGGATGGCTGGCGGGTCTCGCTATCAGGTCTCGCTATCAGGTCTCGCTATCAGGTCTCGCTATCAGGTCTCGCTATCAGACCTCGGCATCAGGCCTCAGCAGCAGGTCTTGGCATCAGACCTCGACGATGACCTTGCCGGTTGCCTTGCCGCTGCCCAGACGGGCGTGGGCCTGGCCCACTTCCTCAAGCGGGAAGACCTGATCATCGATGATCGGCTTGAGCGCGCCGGCATCGGCGATACGCGCCATGTCGGCCAGAATCTCGTGGTGCTGCTGACGACGGAAGTCATGCAGCATCGGGATCAGCATGAAGACGACATGCAGTGACAGGCCCTTGAAGTGCGCGGTGGTCAGATCGATTTCCATGAAGGACACGGTCGTCGAGACATGGCCATTGAGCGCGGCAGCCTCGAAGGAGGTCAGCAGGTTGGCGCCGCCGACGGAGTCGAACACGATGTCGAAGCCCTTGCCGTCGGTGTGCTTGGCCACATAGTCGGCGACCTGCTCATTGCGGTAATTGATGGCACTGGCACCCAGCCCTTCGACCAGCGTCTCGTGCTCATCACGACCGACGGTAGAGGCGACGTCGGCACCGAAGTGACGGGCCAGCTGGATGGCGATGTGACCCACACCACCCGCACCACCGTGAACCAGCACCTTCTGACCGGCCTCGATGCTGGCGCGCTTGAGACCTTCATAGGCCGTGATGCCGACCAGCGGCAGCGCCGCGGCTTCCACCATGCTCAAGGACTTCGGCTTGTGGGCGATCAGGCGGACATCGGCGGCGATATACTCGGCCAGGGTGCCCGGAAGGTCGGCCAGGCCACCAGCACAACCATAGACTTCATCCCCGATGGCGTAGCCTTCGACGCTCTCGCCCACGGCTTCGACGGTACCGGCGAAGTCCATGCCCAGCAGCGCCGGCAGTGCCGGAGACAGCGGCAGCTCAGGGCCCATCTCGCGAATCATGGTGTCGACGGTGTTGATGCTGGTGGCGGCGATGCGCACCAGTACCTGACCTGCCGCCGCTTGGGGCTTGGCGATTTCCGCCGCTTCGAACACCTCGGGACCACCGAATGATTTGACGAGCATCGCTTTCATGAGTCTGTCTCCTGCGTGGATGTGGAGCCAGCATAATTGTCATGGGCCCGAATGATAAACGGCGATAAACTACAATCAGTTTATTGTTTTTATTGAAAGTAATAGATGTGTTGGACGTATTGGGCGTATTGAACATCACGAACATTGCGCCAAGCCGTTGCTGGCGTGCCTCTCGCCATCGGGAGCCACGCACATCGACGCAAATGAGGACACCCGCATGAATCTTGAGCACCTGAAGTTGTTCGTCCGTCTGGCCGCCGTGAACAGCATCAGTCAGGCCGGCGAGGATCTGGGGCTGTCACCCGCCGTCGCCAGCTCTCACTTGCGCAAGCTCGAGGACAGTCTGGGGGTGCGCCTGTTGCATCGCACCACGCGTCATGTGGCACTGAGCGAAGAAGGTCGTGCCTTTCTCCCCCATGCAGAGGAGGTACTGATCAGCGCCGAGGCCGCGCGGGCTGCCGTCGGCATCGGCACGACCTCCCCCAGCGGCACCTTGCGCATCACCGCATCCGCCTCCTTCGGGCGCATGCACCTGGTGCCGGGCCTGGCCGGTTTTCTCGAGCGCTGCCCTGATCTGGAACTGGACCTGCGCCTGACCGACACCATCGTCGATCTGGTCGAGGGCGGCTTTGATATCGCCATCCGCAACTCCGCCCTCAAGGATTCCAGCCTGATCGCGCGGCGCCTGGCACCGGACAAGCGCATTCTGTGCGCCTCGCCGGACTATCTCGCGCGCCATGGCACGCCGACGCACCCCTCGATGCTGCACGAACACGAATGCCTGACCCTGATCGGCATGGACCAGTGGTGCTTTCAGTGCGAGAACGGCGTCGAGCCGATTCGGGTCAAGGGGCGTATCCGCACCGACAATGGCGAAGCCGTTCGTGACGCCTGCGCCGCTGGCCTGGGCATCACCCTGTCCTCGACATGGAGCATTTACCGCCACCTGGCCGAAGGCAGCCTGGTAGAGGTACTGCCCGAGACGCCCTTGATCAGCGAGACCGGCATCTGGGCGGTCTATCCCAGCAACCGCCAGCTGGCCCCCAAGGTGCGCGCCTTCCTGGACTACTTCTCCGAATACTTCGGCAGCCCGCCCTATTGGGATGTTCAACAGGGCTGAGACGCCGGAAAGCCCGTCATCCCGCCGCCAGCACCCAGCGCTGGAGCATCGGCTTGTAGTGAGCGAAGTCCGGCGTCTGCATGCCGGCCACCTTGGCGGCATCATCCAGGCGACGCACCTTGAGAATGGCCGCAAGCTGGGGCAGCTGGGCAAAGGCCGCGGCCTCGTGCGGCTCCATCGCCCCGCCCTGCAGGGCCAGGCTATCCAGCGAGGCCTGTGACAGACAGGCGCGATAGCTCGGCTCCACCGCGACCAGATAACGCTTGGCCGCCACGTGCTGGCGTACCGGCTCGACGATCTCGGCCGGGAAGAAGCGCGCCAGCCAGTCGGCACCGCTGACCTGATGACGGTTGTCCTGGCCGTTCATCAAGACCTCCGGCGGCAGCGCATTGGCGTAATGCCCCACGTCATGCAGCAAGGCGGCCAGAATCACCGACTCGGATTCTCCCTGCTGCTCGGCCAGATGCGCCGCCTGCAGCATGTGCTCGGCCATGGTCACCTCCTCGCCCAGATAGGAGTCCGCACCGTGCAGGGCGAAGATGTCCTCGATCAGGCCGACGATGCCTTCGGCGTTGGCAGGCTGAGTGATCATCGGGCGTTCTCCAGCAGGTTGAGAGTGGAATACAGGCTGTCGAGATCGGCGTAGGCGCCCTGCAGATGACGATTGCCACCGGCCACGAAGGCGGTGCGGGCATGCATCACGCGACTGTTGTCGAACAGCAGGCAGTCCCCCGGGGCAAGGCGCAGGCGCGTGGCCTGCTCCGGCTGACCGATCACGCGCGCCCAGTCGTGATAGGCACGATAGAAGGCGCGTTGCGCCTCAAGCGGCAGCGGCAACGAGGCGATGGAGCGGTTGTTGTAACGCACCTGGCGGATGTTGCCCTTGTGGTCGGTCTCGATGAACGGCACCCAGCTTCTGAGATCGGCATGGTCCGCGTCATGGAAGCGGAACGGCACCCGCGTGCGCGTCAGCAGCGCGAAACTCTCGGGCGCCAGTTCGCGCAGGCGCTCGGCGGCGGCGAAGCCATCCACCAGCAGGGTCTGGCCGCCTTCCACCTCGTTGCTCAGGCAATGCAGCAGCTGGATGCTCGGCGCCGGATCACGATAGGGATTGTCGGTATGCGCCCCGAGCCCGAGATTGCTGAAGGCGAGATTGCTCGGCGAGACCTCGGTGCGGACATCGAACAGCTTGCCGTAATTGGTTTCGCGCACATACCCGAACTGCTCGATCACCTCGAGCACCTTGCCCGGCTCGACGGGCACGCCACGCAGGCACACCACCCCGGTGTCACGGACCCAGGCCAGCGCCTTGCGACGTGCCTCTCCCCCGGCGACGACATCGGCCCACTCGACCCGGGCGACCGAGAACTCGCTGCCCTGCCACAGCGTCTTGTGCGCACTGCTGCGCTCATCGGGGAAGCAGGTGCTCAAGGCGGCCAGCTCATCGACGCCGTAGCGAATCTCGCGTGCATTGCTCAGTGTCACTCGCAGGACGTCGCCCTCCTCAAGCGCCGCTTCGCTGATGGCGGCGTCCCAGTCGAGGTCGAGCACACTGTCCAGACGCTGGCCATTGGCATGGCGACGGGCAGGGTCATGGTCTTGCAACCACAGCACATGCTGGGCAAGGGTCTGGCCATCATCCAGAGTCAGGTGAAGCTGTTCGGCGTCAAACGCGAGGCGAGGCATGCAGAGTCTTCCTGTCTGTCGAGTGCGATCACAAGCCGCAAGGCACGGCATGACGAACGGGTGTGGCAAACGCTCATGTCAAACGAGCGATCCGCCAGTGAATGCCCGCCATGCTAGTGAACGCAGACCCGTGACCATAGCGAGACTTTCTGGCGGCGAGCCTTAATTTTTATGCGCGCAGACTGTCACGTCATCGTCATGCACGGCTGCAAGAATGAGCGCCCGGCCGCGTGCCGCGGCAGGATCTGCAGTCATGGCTTCAGCACCAGCCGCCGATGCGGCGACTGGCTCAGTCAAGCTGGAGTTCTGCATGTCGCGTCCTGCCTATCACCCTTCCCAGCGCCTCGCTCAGCGCCTGCCCCCCTTCAATGCCCTGACCGCCTTCGAGGCCACCGCACGCCTCGGCAGCCTGACCCGCGCCGCCGCCGAACTGTGCATTACCCAGGGCGCCGTCAGTCAGCGCGTCAAGCAGCTGGAAGACTTCCTCGCGGTCAGCCTGTTCGTGCGCCGCGGCAATCGCATCGAGCTGACCGATGAGGCGCATGCCTATCTGCCGCTGGTCAGTGGCGTGTTCGAGACCCTCAAGCGCGGTACCGCCACCCTCTTCCAGCACGATGAGCAACAAAGCCTGACGCTGCGCTCCAATCACAGCTTCGTCGAATACTGGCTGATCCCCAGGCTCAAGGACTTCCAGCGCCTGCATCCGAACATCCAGGTCACGGTGCTGCCACACAATCAAGTACTCCCGGACGAGCAGCCCGATGTCGATATCGAGATCATCAATGGCTACGGCGGCTGGTGTGGGCGCGAGTACGAGAAACTGGCCGATGAGCAGTGGGTCGTCGTGGCCAGCCCCACCTTCCTGCATCACTCCCTCGCCCCCAATGCCTCGCCCGCGAGTCCACTCGACGAGCTGGCCCGCGCGCCCAGAATCGAGTGCATCGGCTACCGCGAAAGCTGGCTGGACTGGTTCCGCCTGCAGAAGTTTCGCGGCCACATCCCGCCGGCCGGCCTCAAGTTCGGCAATGCCAGTCTGGCGATTGCCGCGGCACTCGAGGGACATGGCTTCCTGCTCGTCCGCCAGTCCTTCGTGATGGACCTGATCAAGAACGGACGCCTGCAACTGGCGCACGCCTTGCGCATGCCCAGCACCAGCAGCCAGTACCTGCTGGTGTCTCCGGAGCGCCGCCATGCCCCGGCGGTCAACGATTTCTGTGCCTGGTTGCGCAGCACCATGCACACCTCTCAGGCCAATCCTGTCACCAGCGAGATGCCCTCCCAGCCCCGCTAGCACGGGCAGGAAGACGCGAGCCTCAGAATTTCTAAGGCACAGTCGCAGTTTTTGTTGCGGCCAACGGCTGGCATCTGTCACGGAAACGTCATCATCTGCGCCAAAGATGACGCCTCAAGACGACAGCGTTGCCGCAGTTCGACCGTCCCGGCGGGCTGCGCCACGAGCCAACCAACGGCCTGCCTGTCGGCCTGACCCGGTTTTGCGGAACCTGCTTGCTGTCACTGATGACCGTATCTGACCACTGTCCCTGACTACCGTCCCTGACCGTTGCCCTTGCCTGGAGCCTGACATGAAGAAGCCCTTGATCGCCGCCATCGGCCTTGCCGCCTTCGCCCAACTGGCCGTCCCCCAGCTGGCCCATGCCGAGACACTGCGCACCCCGCATTGGGTCGAGTTCAGTGGCAAGGAGTCGCTGGACCCCATCTCCCCGACGCGCTTCTACTCGGCCAACCAGCTGATCTACAGCCGCCTGGTCCGTCAGGGCAGCAAGGGCGAGCCGGTGTCGGATCTGGCCTCCGAGTGGCAGGCCAACCCCGCTGCCGATGAGTGGACCTTCACGCTGCGTGACGGAGTCAGCTTTCACAATGGCAAGGCGCTGAGCGCGGATGACGTCATCTACAGCTTCACGCGTCTGCTCGACCCCGAGCGCGATGCCCCGGCACGTGCCGCGCTGTCAGTCATCGAGGACGTCAGCGTCAATGAGGCCGGCCAGATCGTGTTCCGCCTCAGCCAGTCCCATGCTGACCTGCCGATTCTGCTGATGGATTACCGCGCCAAGATCGTGCCGGTCGGCTTTGATGACGACACTTCACTGCAGGGCATCGGCACCGGCCCCTTCAAGCTGGTCGAATTCGATCCGCAGGGTACCACCACCTTCGAAGCCTTCGCTGACTACTGGGAAGGCGCACCGAAGCTGGATGGCATGGACCTGATCGGCATTCCCGATGACAACGCCCGCACCCAGGCATTGCTGGCCGGCCAGATTGACTGGTCGGGCTGGAATGGCGTCAACGCCCAGCAGCTGCGCCTGTTCTCCAGCAATCCGGCCTACCACTACGACTCCATCGCCACCGGCGACTGGCGTGGCATGGTGTTCCGCGCCGACGACGAGGTCTTCCAGGATGTGCGCGTGCGCCGTGCGCTGCGTCTGGTGGCCGACCGTGAAGAGATGGTCAACCTGCTGTTCGGCAAGGGCGGCGCCACCATTACCTGTGACAATCCGGTCTGGAATGGCGATCAATACAAGCTGGCGCAGCAATGCCCGCAGGACCTCGACACCGCTCGCAGCCTGCTGAGCGACGCGGGGTATGCCGATGGGCTGGAGATCGACGTCTACACCAGCGGCGTCGACAACTACTTCCGCCCGATGACGGAGCTCTACCAGCGTCAGGCAGCCGAGGCCGGCATCACCGTCAACGTGCACAACGTGCCCGCGGCGGATTACTGGAACACCGCCTGGATGAAGAAGCCGGCCTTCACCACGGCCTGGGGCCAGCGCCCGACCGATCAGGTGCTCAACGAGATCTTCCAGAGCGAGGCCAACTGGAACGAGTCGGCCTACAAGAACCCCGAATTCGATGCCCTGCTCGCCAAGGCGCGCGCCACCCTGGATGACGAAGCTCGCACCGAGCTCTATCACCAGGCCCAGGCGCTGCTGACCGAGACCGGCGCGACGCTGATTCCCTTCCACCTCAACAACAACCGCGTCATGAAGCGTGAGGTGCATATCCCGGCAGTCGAACACTTCGCGATTCGCTGGCACCAGGTCGACAAGCAGGGAGAGAGCTGATGTCCCGCCCTGGCCTGATCCTGATTCTGATGGACGGCATCAGCAGTCAGCGCTTCGCCGAGACGCGGGCGCGCCTGCCGCATCTCGATGCCCTTGCCAGAGACGGCCTGCTGATCGAGCGCCTGGGTGCCGATACCAATGCCAATTCGATGCCCGCGCGAGCGGGCGTCCTGACCGGGCAACCGGCTCAGGTGCACGGCATCTATTCCAACGGTATCTATTCCAACGGTATCTATTCCAACGGCATCCATTGCCCCGGTGCTGAGACGAAGACGGAGTTTGCGTCTGATACAGGGACTGAAACGGATAGCAACAGTCACGCCTCAGACGCCAGCGCCACTGCAGGGCATTTTCGCCCTGCAACGGTCGAGGACCTGCGTGGCGAGACCCTGCTCGAGGCCGCGCGCGCGGCAGGACTGCGGGTGGCCAGCCTCGGCTTCGGGCTGGCCCGCCCCGAGAGCTGCGACTGGTATCTGTCGCCCTGGTGGGAGGAAGGCGACCTGCGCGCGCCGCGTCTGAATCACTGGGATGCCCGCAATGACGCCCTGATGCGCGCGATGAGCAATGACCAGCAACTGCTCAACGAGGCACTGTCGCTGATCGAGCGCGAAACGCCAGAGCTGGTGCTGCTCGAACTCAACACTCCCGATTACTGCCTGCATGTGCATGGCAATGATGACGCCCTGGTCGATGGGGCCCTGATGATGGTCGATGCCCAGCTTGGCAGCCTGCTGGCCGGCCTTGAGGCCATCAACAAGCGCGAGGCCTATCACCTGTGTGTCTTCAGTGATCATGGCCATGCCCCGGTCCAGCGGGCGCTGGTGGCAGACCGCCTTCTACCGGATGTCGCGCTGCAATGTGATGGTGGCCTGTTGCTGGTGGCCTGTGATGATGACGAACGCCAACGCGAGCAGGCCGCGCGCCTGGCCGAGTTCGGCGTCACGCCGCTTGCGGCGGCCGACTTCCTGCCCCCGGGCGTGAAGCATATCCAACTCTATCAGGCACCGCCTGGCATGAGCTTCGAACCCGCCTGCAAGCATGCCCATCACGCAGAGCTGGTGGCGGCGCCCGGCTATGTCTCCACACACGGTTTCGGCCCCGGCGCCACGTCGGATCAGCGCTTCGCCATTCTGCATGGCCCGTCAATCACTGCGGGCGAGCGCCTTGAACTCGAGTCACTGGCCCTCCACCCGCGCCTGCGTCAGGTGCTGGGCCTGCCGCCCCTCTGTGAGGCTTCGACGCCACAGCGGGCACGTGATCTTCAAGAGGTGAACTGAGATGTGGGCAATGCTGTTGCAGCGCTGCCTGTATGGCGGCTTCACGCTGGTCTTCGTGGCCTGCGTGGTGTTCTGGGTGATCGAGATGCTGCCCGGCGACTTCTGCGTCAACTATCTGGGACGCAGCATGACACCGATCAATCTCGCCCAGTGTCGCGCCGAGCTTGGCTTGGACACGCCGGTGACGACGCGCTTCGTCAGCTGGTGGGGGCAGTTGCTGAGTGGTGATTTCGGCACCTCGCTGACCAGTCGTGCACCGGTCAGCGATACCTTGATGCCGCGTCTGGCCAACACCTTGCTGCTGGGCGGCATCGCGACCGTGATGGCCATTCCGCTGGCCATCCTGCTGGGGCTGATCGCGGCGCTCAAGCGCGACAGCTGGATCGACTCCAGCCTCTCCAGCCTGGTGCTGATCGCCATGACGGTGCCGGAATTCATCAGCGCCACCCTGCTGACCCTGGCCTTCGCCATCTGGCTGCCGTGGTTCCCTGCCATCACCGTGGCCGGTGCCAACGAGAGCCTGTGGAACCTGCTGCCCGGTGTCTGGCTGCCCGCCATCACGCTGGCGCTGGTGGCCATGGCACACATGATGCGCATGACCCGCTCCAACACCATCAGCGTGATGGACAGTGACTTCATGAACATGGCGCGTATCCGCCAGCTGCCGCGCTGGCGACTGGTGATCCGTCATCTGGCACCGGCCGCCCTGCTGCCGACCATCAGTCTGGCCGCCATGACCATCGCCTGGCTGCTGGGCGGCGTGGTGATCGTCGAACAGGTCTTCAACTATCCGGGGCTGGGGCGCCTGATGATCTCGGCCATCAATGACCGCGACATGCCGGTGGTGCAGGCCTGCGCACTGGTGCTCTCCGTCACCTATGTGCTGTGCAATCTGGTCGCCGACATGCTGGTCATCGTGCTCAATCCCAAACTCAAGACAGCCTGAGTCACTCATGAACGCTTCTTCCTCGACGACCGCACGCGGCCCGCGACTGGCCCTGGCCAGCCTGCCGGGTCAACACACCCTGGCGCTGCTGTGGGCCAATCGCCAGGGCCGCCTGGGCCTGGTGCTGATCGGCCTGCATCTTCTGCTGGCCGTCGCTGGCCGCTGGCTGGCGCCCCATGACATCTCTGCGGGTGACAGTCTCGCTTCACTGCTGCCCCCCAGTGCCGAACATTGGCTGGGCACCGACCAGCTCGGCCGCGATGTCCTCAGCCGCACCCTGGCCGGGGGCCGCGAGGCCATCTACACCTCGCTGCCGGCCGCCGTGCTGGCCGTGGTATGGGGCAGCGCCTGCGGCATGCTGTTGGCCATCATCGGCGGGCGGGTCGAGAACATCGCCATGCGTCTGGTGGACGCCCTGCTGTCGATTCCCTGGCTACTGTTCCTCTTGCTGGTCATCGGCGTGATGGGCCCCGGCCCGCTGGTCTTCATCCTGACTCTGGGCATCTTCTATGGCGTGGCGGTGGTGCGCGTGATGGTCACTGCGTGCCGCGAAGTGCTGTGCCTTGACTATATACAGGCCGCACGACTGCGCGGCGACAGCCTGATGCGCCTGCTGTGGCGCGAGATCAAACCCAACGTGCTCGACACCATCCTCGTCGAGCTGGCGATGCGCTGGTCCTGGGCATTGCTGGCCTTCAGCTCGCTGTCGTTTCTCGGCTTCGGCGTCTCCCCGCCGACCCCGGACTGGGGGCTGATGGTCGCCGATGGCCGCGGCTTCATGTCGTTTGCGCCCTGGGCCGTGCTGCCGCCCATCGTGGCGCTGTCCAGCCTGATCATCGCCATCAATCTGGTCGCCGACACCCTGGCCAAGACACTGGGCATCGACCGTGCGGGGCGCCCCGAATGATTCCGAACTCCAAAGGTGACGCCATGACGGACAACGCCGTGATCCGCGTTCGCGATCTCAACATCGGCTTTCATGATCGCCAGCAGACCTGGCGACCCGTGCTCCGCGGTATCGACCTGAGCCTGGGCCAGGGCGAGATTCTGGGTCTGGTGGGCGAGTCCGGCAGCGGCAAGAGCACCTTGGCCACGGCCATGCTGGGCCTGTTGCGTCGGGGCAGCCTGGTGCGCACCGGCGAGGTGAGTGTCACCTCACCTGCGCCCGCCTCTGGCTCCACTTCTGCCACCGCCTCCACTTCTGCCACTGCCTCTACTTCTACAAGTCCTGACCCTCTTCACGACGAGCACCGCCGGCTGAGCTTTCATCATCAGCCGGGGCGCTGGCTGGGCGAACTCAGGCTCGGGCTGGTGTCCCAGCATGCCGAAAAGGCCATGACACCCCACCTCACGCTCGGCAGCCTGCTGTGCGAGACGCTGTTGTCACAGGGCGTGAAAGGCAAGGCGGAACGCGAACAGCAGGCCGTGGCATGGCTGCGACGCGTCCACCTCCCTCATCCCGAAGTACTGATGCAGCGCTATCCGCACCAGCTTTCCGGCGGACAGCAGCAACGCGCCAGTCTGGCGCTGGCCCTGGCGCAACGCCCACGAGTGCTGGTGATGGATGAGCCGACCACCGGACTGGATGCCAGCACCCAGAATGAGATTCTGGCGCTGTTGACCTCACTGCGCGCTGAGCTGGGCATGAGCATCGTCTTCGTCAGTCATGATCTGGGCGCGGTATCTCACCTGTGTGACCGCGTCGCGGTGATGTACGCCGGTCAGCTGGTGGAGGTCGCCGCGACTCGCGACTTCCTGAATGGCCCGCGCCACCCCTATGGACACGCGCTGCTGGCCGCGACTCCGGGCAGTCAGTGCTATCGACCTGACGCCGCGCTGGAAGGCACGCCGCCCCTGGTGGGAAGCGCCATCAAGGGCTGTGCCTTCGCACCGCGCTGTCCGCGCGCAAGTGTAACGTGCCGTGACAGCGTGCCGAGCTGGCAAGGTCGCTACGCCTGTCATCATGCGCTGGAAGGTCACGCAATGGCGGCAAAGGAGAGCGGGAAAAGTGCGGAAAGACCCCAAAGTACGAAAAGTGACACAGCAACCGATGAGCGGACGGATAGCGTAAAGCGCGACTCGCAGTCAGCCACGTCGCTGGACATCGCGCCGCTGCTGGCCGTGGAGTCGCTGAACCTGTGCTATCGCATGCCCGGCTGGCTGGCGCGCCTGCGCGGTGAAACGCCGGTGCTTACCGTCAGCGATGTGGCATTCTCGCTCCAGCAAGGCGAGACGCTGGCCTTGATCGGCGAATCCGGCAGCGGCAAGACCTCGATCCTCAAGGCGCTGGCCGGCCTGCTCTCCCCCGTCTCCGGACAGCTCAGTCTGCGTCAGGAGCCCTTGGCGGGATTGGTCGCCGAGCGGCGTCCGGTGCAGCGTCAGAAGATCCAGTACATCTTCCAGCATGCCAGCACGGCGCTGAATCCTCGTCTGACCGTGTTCGAATCCCTCGCACCGGTGCTGTCTCGCTGGTTCGATCTCAAGGGCGATGGCGCCCGCCAGCGTGCCCAGTCATTGTTGGAAGAGGTGCGCCTGCCCGCGCTCTATCTCGACCGTCTGCCCAGCCAGCTGTCGGGGGGCGAGCAGCAGCGCGTCGCCATCGCCCGCGCGCTGGCCGCCGAGCCCGACATCCTGCTGTGTGACGAGATCACCTCGGCGCTGGATGTCTCGGTACAGGCGGCCATCATTCGTCTGCTGCAACGCCTCAAGCGTGAGCGCGGCCTGAGCCTGGTCTTCGTCACCCATGACCTGGGGCTGGTCAGTCATTTCGCGGACCGCGTACTGGTGCTGCGCAATGGCCGCACCGAGCATCTGGGAGATGTCGCAAGCCTCGCCACAGGGGACCTGCCGCCCTATGTGCAAACCCTGATGGAGGCCAAGCTGGTCGCGGCATGACCCGGCTTTCTGTCCCACCATTCTGTCCCGCCCGCCTGTCCCGGCTGCCTCTCCCTGCTGCCGATCTCCGCTGCTGATTACCTTCATGCAACGAAAAAAGCCCACCAATGGCGGGCAGGGAATGTCGGGACAGGACATTCAGGACAGGAAAGCGTTTGAGCAAGGGCTCTGCAGATGACGACGAGTGCGCACTTCCACACTGGCTTCCACTCAGCCAAAACACTTGCTCAAGCGTTCTTCTCTCTCACGTATTCTTCTCTGGGACACTGACCATCATGACGCGACACGATGGTCAGTGGGTCCATTCAGCAACTGACAGGGGCAAGTCGATGGCATATCGGCATCCTTGGCTGTCTTGCAGAGTCGGAGGATGTTCATCCGCCGACGAGAGATCATGCGCTTTCGTTCAAGGCATGCTCGACGCGTGTAGCAGAGACACTCTTGCCAGCATCGTTGACGTAATCAGCCGAATCGCTCGCCAGTGCACGGGTGGTGCCCTGGATGCCGGCGTTGCTGATGGACTTCTGGACGCGGCTGGCAGCGACACTCATGCCGGTTTCCACGGCGTCATCGTGATGCAGCGCGGCTTGCTGAGTCACCGGCTGTGCCTGGCCCATGATCACGCGATCACTGAGGGTGGCACGGACGCGGGCATCGGCTTCGCTGTCATTGGCAGAGGCCACGCCAGTGGCGGCAACGGACAATGCGGCAATGGCAAATAGAGACTTGAGGGATTGCATGGGGGTTCTCCTGTCGAAAAAGGTCATGTCAGTGCAGACACCTGGCCTGCAAGCGCCTGACGCAGACGTCGGGCGTCTCAGACGTTGACGTCGCTCACGGTGTGACGAACACGGGTGCCGGCAACGCTATCGCCGGAATCATTGGCGACATCGAATTCCTGCAGATGGATGGAGCGATCATGGCCACGGATCTCGTCGTCACCGGATGCCACCTGGAAACGGCCAGCAGCGGTGCTCATGCCGGTTTCCGCGAAGGTCGCCTGGGCGGTCGGAGCTTGCTGGGCAGAGCCATGGATGACGCTATCACTGACGTTGTGCTGGACGCGCTTGGCAGCCGGGCTATCGTCGGCGGCGAAGGATGCAGTGCTGACGGTGGCGAGTGCGGCAGCGGCGATCAGAGTCTTGAGAGTGTTCATGGTGTATCTCCTCGATAAAAAGCAAAGCGATGATCAGACCCGGCAATCCAGGTCAGGCTTGACGATGGTTCAGACGTTGCTGTCATTCAGGGCGTGCTGGACGCGAGTCGCTGCGACACTCTTGCCGGCATCGTTATCGAATGCCTGGCTGGCAGTGGCCACGGTGTGCGACTGACCATGGATGCGATCGGCACTGATGGACTGCTGAATGCGACCTGCCGCGACGCTCATGCCGGTTTCCGCGAAGCTGGCTTGCTGGGTAGCGGCTGACTGAGCGGTGCCGACGACGACGTCCTGGCTGATGGACTGCTGGACACGCTGGGCGGCCGGGCTGTCGTCCGCGGCGAAGGTGGCGGTGCTGACGGTAGCGAGAGCGGCGGCGGCGATCAGAGTCTTGATGGTTTTCATGATGAATCTCCTCGATGAACAAAGTGGTCAGTGGGCGTGAGTGCCCGGGCAAGAGGCTGAATGACTCAGACGTTGCTGTCGCTCAGGGCGTGCTGAACGCGAGTCGCTGCGACACTCTTGCCGGCGTCATTGTCGAAGGCCTGCTCGCGGCTGACGGTGGCAACACCCTTGCCTTCGATGGCGGACTGATTGAGGGCAGTCTCGACACGACCTGCGGCAACGCTCATGCCGGTATCGGCGAAGGTGGCCTGGGCAGTCGGTGCCTGCTGGGCAGTGCCGACGACGACGTCCTGGCTGACGGACTGCTGAACACGCTGTGCGGCCGGGCTGTCATCCGCTGCGAAGGAGGCAGTGCTCACGGTAGCGACAGCGGCGGCGGCGATCAGAGTCTTGAGGTTCAGAGTTTTCATGGTGATTTTCCTTTGCTTGTCCTGGGCGATGTTGCCCTTGTGATGTCGTGTGCAGTCTCGGCTGCACCCGTCTAACTTGTTAACAGACTAATGATTATTGCGCTATCACACTAGCCGTGTTGCTGGCAGCTCACTGTTTCCATCAAAGAACCAGATTGCGATGCCTTGTCATTGCCTCGGTACCCGTAAGTGATGAAGTCCCTCATCACGAAAAACCCTTGCAAGCTTTTTGCATCACTTATGTACAACTATGAAGGTGCATGTCGCCAGTGATCGAATGTCGATCAGTCACTCAGGTCTGCTCCGGTACCGCTGCCTGACACTTCAACTTTGGTCGCGATCATGAGGAAGGCATTCGTCAGCAGTATGTCTTTCCACCCTGCTGAAACCCTCACCGTTGTGCTTGTAGAGTCTTACGCTTGAGCCAACGGGTTGGATGCATGCCATCTTCAAAAAAGTGGAAGGCGTCTTGACAGGCGCCAGCCATCGACCGAATCCAGACTGCCGTTTCGTGCAATTTGGAATGAGCGCATTGTGGACGAAACCCGCCACGCGAGATATCCCTCCACTGGAACAGCATTGATTCCAACATCGAACCAATACCTCGCTCATCTGACCAGCTGAACAGACACTCATCTACGACTTTAGTAATAAGAACAGTATTATCAACCGCTTACGAAGCCCGTGGACGCCCTCTCAAGTCACCCGCATCAAGCGCTCCCTGCGCCTCTGCGCTCCCCTTGCATCGCGACGGGTGATGAAAATTGTTATCCAGACACCAAAACGCGGAGCCACTGGAAGATGGCTCCGCGTTTTTTCATGCTGCTGCACCGCGACTCAATAACCCGGATATTTCTCCCAGGCCCACTTTTCATCCTTGCCACCACCATCGGTGTAGAGCTCCCAGCGGGGACAGTCGTGCAGGTCTTTGGCGATCTCGCCGATCACATCACGCAGCTCAAGGGGCGCCAGCCAGTCACTCGGTATCGCCTCCTCGCCCCATTGCGCCCCGAGCAGATTGCCCGTGATGGCCCCGGTGGAATCCGAATCCCCGTCGTGATTGACCGCGAGCTGAATCGCAGAGCGGAAATCCAGGGCAGTGAGCGCGCAGTAGACAGCGATTGCCAAGGCTTCTTCCGCGATCCACCCCAGCCCCAGCAATACCACTGCGGCCGGTGCCGACGTCTCGGACTCGGCCAGCGCGCGGGCTTGCTCCAGGGCCTTCAGGGTGTCACCACAGCCCGGCTTGCGCTCGAGAATACGCAGAGCATGCGCGAGTCCCTGTGCCATCGAATCCCCCGCCACTAGACACTGGATCATCACCGCCAGCACGCCGCCGGTCAGCTGCCCGGTCACGTGCCCATGGGTCAGCGCACAGACCTCTTCTCCGAGTTCGAAGCACATCTCATGGGAGGCTCCCATCGCATGCGCGAACAAGCCGACAGGTGCCACACGCATCACCCCACCACAGCCCTTGCTGTCGTTTTGCGCCTTGTCACCGTAGGCACGCATCTGCTTGAGCGCTGACAGGCATGTCATGCCTGGGGCGCGCCGCGAATGGAGCTCGCGTTGCTTGATCAGCCAGCCACTGTCCAACCATTCCTGCTCGGTCTCCTGCCGCGAGCGTTCGCCCTGGGTGTAAAGCCAGCGCTCGTAGGCGCTGCTGACCAGACCACTTTGCGTCGTGATGCCTCTCAAGCAGCCACGCACATGACTGCGCAGCAGGCCCTCGGCAGTAAACAGCGTCATCTGCGTATCATCGGTAATCCGCCCCAGCCCACCATAGGCCGGCGCATAGTCGGCTATTCCATCACTGCCGAAGCGCGCCTGGATCTCCTCGTGCGACAGGAATTCCACCGCCGCCCCCAGGGCGTCACCCACCGCACCACCCAACAGGCAACCACGAAACCGCGATGTCATCTCAAGCGTCATGTGCCTCTCCCCTGCGTGACCTTCAGGTGGCGTCAGCCACCCTCAATAGGTCTTACGCTATCAGCATCTGCGCATTTGCTGAAAAGCAGGCTCAACCAGTGGTGCACATATTCAGGCAGAACTGGATGGGCGCTCAGTATCGGCAGGCGTGAGGTTGGCAGCACCGATGACAAGGCCGATGACAAGGCCGACGATAGAGACCCTCATACAGGAACGGCCGCCCAAGGGCGGCCGTTCTTCTTCATGCAGTTGTGACTTTCCGCGGTGTGCTCTCAGCGATCACTCTACTGCTCGGTCTACACGGAGGTTCAGGAGGCCAGCTTGAGGATATCGTCATACAAGGCTCTCGAAAGCGTGACGCCCTCTTCTTGATGCTTCTGGCGAGCTTTGAAGCGACGCTCGGAGGATAGCCTTGCGCCCTGCTGCTTCACGAGCTCGAACAGCCTTTCAGAGCGCAGCATGTGCTGCTGGGCGCTACCGCCAGTGAGGCGCACGGGATCTATCGCGATGATCAACTCCCCATGATATGGCAGGCTCCCCTTGCCCTGATCGTGTTCGCTGGACTCGATACTCAGCATGTCGCCGATCAGCGGCCCTGCAATCAACTCGATCATGATCGCCAGCGCAGAGCCCTTGTGATCACCGAAGGGCAGCATCGCGCCATGGTCCAGCACTTCTGTCGGGTCCTGTGACGGCTCGCCCGCTCGATCGACACCCCAGCCGAGCGGAATCTTGTCCCCTTGGCGACGATGCAGCTCGATATCGCCACGCGCGATGGCACTGGTGGCGAAGTCGAATACGTACGGGTTACCGTCCTCGCGCGGCCAGCCAAAGGCGAGGGGATTGGTCCCCAGCAGAGGCTGACTGCCACCATACGGGGCCATGTACGACTGGGTCGGATTGCAGGCGATAGCGACCAGCCCTTCACGCGTCAGCCGCTCGATCTCTACCCACAATGCCGTGCCATGCACGCAATGATTGATGGCCAGAATGGCAATGCCATTGGCTCGCGCCTTGTCGAGCAGCTCAGGCACGCCCTGCTGGAAGGCCAGCGACGAGAAGCCCCCCCTGGCATCCACCTTGACGATGGAGGGCGCCGTATCCTCGATGATCGGCACGGCGTCCGGCACCACACCGCCATTGTTCAGTGTCGCGACGAACCCCATCAGGCGATAGAGCCCATGGGAGCGACAACCGTCCATTTCCGCCGCTACCAGCGCGTCACTCATGGCATCGACATGTGGCTCACTGAACCCATGGTGGCTCAGCACCTCGTGACATAGCGTCTTGAGCGCTGCCCGATCGAGATTGACGTCCATTCCTGTCTCTTCCTGTGTTGCATCACTCATACGAACTCATTCCTTTCCAATAAGGTGTCCATCATTTCCATGACGGTCCGCTGATGGCATCAGGCAACCACAGCGCCAGTCCCGGGAAGGCCAGGATCAGCGCCAACACCACCAGCTGCAGGAAGATGAAGGGCATCACTCCCTTGTACATGTGCTTCAGCGTCACTTCAGGAGGCGTGATGGCACGCAGATAGAAGATGGAGGGCGCCAACGGCGGTGTCAGATAACTCGTCTGCATCACGATCAGGAAGGCCACGCAGAACCAGATCTCATCGAACCCGAGCAGGCCGATGACCGGCATCGCCACGGGGATGACGATCAGGACCACCGAGATCATGTCGAGCACGAAACCGGCCAGGAAGGCGATCAGGAGGATGGCGCCAAGAATCAGCCACGGGCTCAAGCCGGTATCCAGCAGCAACGACTGTACGGTGGCCATCCCGCCGGAGGCGAAGAAGACGCCCGCGAACATGTTGCCGCCCAGCACGATCAGCAGAATCATCGCGGTGATGTTGAGTGTGCGTACCGCCGCGTTCCACAGGATGGACAGCGTGAGATTGCGATACCCCAGTGCCAGCAATACGGAGCCGAGCGCCCCACAGGCCGCCGCTTCCGTCGGCGTGGCGATGCCCATCAGAATCGTGCCCAGCACCACCAGGATCAGACTCATGGTCGGCAGCAGCGCACTCAGGGTAATGGTGAGCAGCTTGCCCCACCCCGGATGCTGCTCATCTTCCTTGAGTCGCGGCGCAAGTGCTGGCTTCAGCGCACAGACCACGACGATATAGAGGAGGAACAGCAGCGCCATCAACAGCCCCGGGATCAGCAGACCACTGAACAGTGATCCGACAGAGACCCCGGCTACAGGCCCGAGAATGACCACGGTAATGGAAGGCGGAATCGCCGTGCCCAATGAGCCACTGGCACAGATGGTGCCGGAGATCAGCGACTTGTCGTAGTGATGCTTGAGCATGACCGGCACGGCCAGCATGCCGATCACCGCCTCGGTGGCCCCGACGACACCACTGGCGGCGGCGAAGATGGTGCCCATGATGACCGCACCGACGCCCAGCCCGCCGGGCATCCGACGTGTCCACAGATGGATGGCCCCGAACAGTCGCTCGGCAATGCCGGAATTCTCGAGCATCGCGCCCATGAAGATGAACAAGGGCACGGCAGCCAGAATGGAATTGGACGCCGTGTCCTCGATCTTGGTCAGCAGTTGATAGGCCGCGGCATCCCCGAACTGGGCAACACCAAAGACGGTAGCGACAACGATCATCGAGAACGCGATCGGGAAACCGAGCACGATCAGAGCGATGAGCGCAGGGAACATGATGAGGGCAATGAAGTCGCTCATGAGGACACCTCCGCGCCATGATCATGGCCCAGCAGTGTGCTCCAGAGCTTCAACATCTCCGCGATCACCTGCAGCGTCAGATAGACGAAGCCCAGCCACCACACGCCGAAGACCGGCCAGATCACCGGATTCCAGGCAGAACGTCCGGAGCGCTCATTGCTGGAGAACGCCTCGAGCGCATAGAGCGACAGCTCCCAGACAAGCCACATCAGTACCGGCAGCAACACCGCATAACAGGCCAGATGAACTCCAGCCCTGAGACGCGGTGCAAAATTCTGGCTCAACACATCCACACTAACGTGCTGGCCGACACGCAGGGCATTTGCCATGCCAAGCATGAAGATGGCGCCCATCACCATGTAGCTGACTTCAAACGCCCATAAGGTGGGCTTTCCCAGCACATAACGACTGAAGACTTCATAGACCAACGCAAGCACCAGCGGCAGTATCAAGACTGCCCCCAGATACCCGGCCCAGCGGGTCTGGCGCTCAATGACAGCGACGATTTTCATGGCAACTCACCAGGATGACGACAAGGAGAGAGCCCGGGCGATACAGGTATCGCCCGGGCCAGAGACATCATTCAAGAGGAATCAGCGTCCCATTTCCCCGATCGGCAAACGGTAGTCCTGCCAGGTCGTCATGCTCTGTTTGAAGGTACGTTGCGACTCAAGCACACGTGCGAACCACTCATTCTCGCCCGCCTTCTCATCTTCCCAGGCACGGGTCTCTTCGTAGATGGCATCGATGAAGGATTGATCCAGCTGCACGATTTCGTTGGGGCCTTCCTCCAGCTCCTTGAAGGCCTTGAGATCGGCAAAGGAGCTATCCAGCCAGGACTCGAACACGCTCAGCTTGCCCGCGAGGCGCAACTGGTTCTGCTGGGCTTCGCTCAGCCCGTCCCAGGCATCGACATTCACTTCACACTCCAGAATGCCGCCCGACTGATGGATGCCGGGCAAGATGACGTACTGCGCGACATTCTGGAAACCCGTCGGCTTGTTGAGCTCAGGACTCCCCCACTCCGCGGCATCGATTACACCGCGATCCAACGCCGTATAGATGTCACTGCCGGCCATCACCACGGTAGAGGCCCCAAGACGTGAGGCGATTTCAGCCCAGGCACCCGAGGTTCTCAGGCGCAGTCCCTGGAAGTCCTCAAGCGTCTGCACCTTCTTGCTCGAGTGCAGGAAAATCTCGGTGCCCAGGGTCGAGCACGGGAAGGCCACGACGCCGAACACCTCGCGACGGAAGGCTTCATAGAGCTCGACACCGCCGCCCTCGTACATCCACAGCATGAATTCTTCCGGTGTCAGGCCGCTGGAGTGCCCGGCCAGCAGCGCTGCCGTCGGGTCAGTTCCGTAGTCATAGTTGATGTAGTTGTGACTGATCTGCGCGACACCGGACTTCACGGTATTGGTGACGCGCAGCGCGCCGCCCAGGGTGCCACCGGGGAATACCTGGATGCTCACGTCGCCATTCGTCAATTCGCTTGCATAGTCCGCGAAGGTCTTGGCATCCCGTTCAAGCCAGGGCCCACCGCCCCACGGGGTCGCCATCTTCCACTCGACGTCCGCCGCCTGAGTCGTGGCAGTCGCCAACAGGCTGGCAGCGATACCCATGCCGAGGAGCTGTTTCTTGAAGTCGTACATTTTTGTTTTCCCAAGATTATTTTAATTAGAGTGCAATGCCATGCGTACCTGCAGGCGAATGCCTGATACAGGCTGAGGCCTGATACACGCCCAGTGGGCGGCCACTGTCGATTGCGCATTCGCCTCCACAATTGCATATACGCAATATTGGGTCAAATGTGGATACCTGCTCGACATTTTGCTCGTGGAAGCCCTAAATGGACGCCATCATGGCGCTTACGCCTCTCTCCTGCCGTGGCATGACTTGATGACTCGCGCCCATGTGCCACACAGGCGCTGAGCAACGGCAAACGGCGACAGACGCCACCCAGCAGACAAACTCGATGGAGCACGCTGACATGACACCCCACCAGGAAACGCCGATCGCGCTGAAGCACCGAGAACGCAAGGCAGGCGCCATTGGTGACAATCTCAAGGCACTACGCAAGGAGAAGGGACTGACCATCGCGGCCGTGGCCAGCGCGTCAGGTATCTCGGCGGCCAGCGTGTCGAGAATCGAGAATGGACGTATCTCGCCGACCTTCGAGGCGATCGTGAATCTCGCTAGGGGCCTGAAGGTGGATGTCAGCGAGCTGTTCTATCACACGGAGGACGCGGCATTTCGGGGTTGGCTCGCGTTGACGCGAGCACAGGAGGGAGACGTCATCGAGACGCCCAACTACCGCTATCGACCGCTCTGCAACAATGTGGCGTCCAAGGAATACATGGTATTGGAAACCACCGTGCTCAATCGCAGTCTCGAGGAGTTCGGCGGCCTGCAAAAACATTCCGGCCAGGAACAGATCATCGTGACCAGCGGCGAGGTGACGGTCTGGACCGAACTCTACGACCCCATCCAGCTCAAGGTCGGTGACAGCCTGGCCTTTGACAGCACCCTCGGACACGCCATCACCTACAACGGTGACACCCCCGCGACCATGACCTGGGTATGCAGTGCCTACGCGTGAGGGGATCGAGCCTCATGTGGACAGCACTTTCCACTGAAGATCGGACATGAAAAAGGGGCCTCATCAGAGGCCCCTTTTTCATCGTCTTGCTTAGCGCAGCCTGTTGGCCACTAATTCAGCGATTGAGAATGATGGCCGTGATCGCGCCACCCGCCACCGCGGCCAGCACATAGCGCCCATCGATGTTCAGCCAACGATGCCCGCGCGGCGGTTTGGAGAGGTGACGATGGTGCCAGTCCTTCACCCAGTAGCGGCTGTCGGAGTAGTAATGACGCGGCAGGTGGTCGCCACGGCGCCACTGGTGATGGCGGCGCGCCTCATGACGGCGGCGTTCATGATGACGCTGCTGCTTGTGGTGCTGCTTGTGGTGCTTCTTGTGCTGTTTGCCATGATGGCCGCGGTCGTGGTGGCCATGCCCACGGTCATGATGCCCATGGCCTCTATCGTGCGGTCCTGCTTGGGCCAGCGGGGCTCCCAGCAGCGTGAATATCATCATCAGAATGGTCAGTGTGCGCGTTCGCATGGCTGGCCTCCTCGCCTTGCCCCGTCGCCAATCAAGCGCTGGGAGTCGTGTTGGGGGCTTCCTGGTTAGGAAACAGTGTTGCGCAACCTTAGCGAGAACTGGGGAACGCCGCAAGATGTCTCATTTTTCTCGTTCTTTGTCGTTATTTCATGCACTTTCCGTCGCATTATGCCGAAACCGATGTCGCCACTGACCAACACCCACCTTTATATGTCGCCACCTCTATAGCGCTCTCTATCGTGCTCTTTCGCAGCGACCCGACTTTCGCTGCCCTTTCCGCTGCCCTCTCCGCTTCCCTTCCCGTTACTCCTTTTCCCCTTTCGACTCTCGGGCCTCGATCAGGAGCCTGCTGAGGCATGGCAAGAAAGCGACGATGCCTGTACGCCGATCGCACCACATCGGTGCAAGACTACCCTCAGAGTTGTGAGATATCTGGCCCTGGATCGTTGGCCGTTTTAGCCAGGACACAATGCTTCAGGCGCCGAACGGGGTGTGAGAACGGAAAATTCATTTTGCTGAATCGTGTCATTGAATCGAGACACCAACGCGCAATCCCAGATTTCATGCGGCCTTCAGCGCTTTCCTGACTTCCATAGTCATGATCACTCGAGGTCATAGCCCAAAGTTCAAGCACGCGGGCTTTGCGTTTTGATGACCATTCACCGATCATTTGCACCACGCCTGAGTCATTTGATCGATAATAGACGATCTACCCTCGTCATCGCCGACAGGATCGCCAAGGCGGCTGCGTGACATCTCGGGTAGGAGCAGCAAGACAAGCCGTAAAAAAACAGGAGCCAATCATGGCCAGTACTGCGCCAGATTTGGATCGGCAGATCGCCCATATGGACGATGAGCTACTGCCGGTGCCACGTCATAAACTGCACCGGTGGCCGCACTTTGCCGGTCTCTATGCCGCCGAGCACGTTGCCGCGACCGAGTTCGTCATCGGTGCCACCTTCGTGGCGCTCGGTGCCGGTATCTGGGATATCCTGCTGGGCCTGCTGATCGGCAATGGCCTCGCAGTGCTCAGCTTCTGGTTGATCACGACGCCAATCGCGATCGAGACCCGTCTGAGCCTCTTCACCTATCTTCACCGTATTGCCGGTGATTCGATGTCACGGCTCTACAACTGGGCCAACGTGGTCATATTCACCGCCATATCGGCGGCCATGATCACCGTTTCCGCCACGGCGGTCAGACTGCTGTTCGACATTCCGGCCCAGACCCAGGCCTACCCCACCAGCTTCGAGTTCATCCTGCTGGCACTGGCCGTGGCGGCCATCGTGGTACTGGTCGCGGTCTATGGCTTCAATGCCCTGACCGAATTCGCCAGCATCTGTGCCCCGTGGCTGATGCTGATGTTCACCGTCGGCGGCATGGTTCTGCTGCCGGAACTGGCAGAGTCCGTCACCGGTGAAACCAGCCTGAACAGTTTCTCGAGTTTCATTGATGTCGCCGGCAGTACCGTCTTCACCGGGATCAACTCCCAGGGCGAAGCGGGCATCGGCATCTGGGAAGTCATCGGCTTCTCCTGGGCGGCCAACACCTTCTCCCACTTCGGTCTGATCGACATGGCGCTGCTGCGCTATGCCAAGCGTATGCGCTCCGGCCTTGCGACCAGCACCGGCATGATGTTCGGCCACTATGTCGCCTGGATCTCCGCCGGTCTGATGGGCGCGGCCACCGCAGCCGTCGCCGGTATCAGCATCGATGTGCTGGAACCGGGCGAAGTGGCGTTGCACGCCCTTGGCGCCGCTGGCTTCGTGATCGTGGTCGTCGCAGGCTGGACCACCGCCAACGCCAACCTGTACCGCGCGGGCCTTGCCGCCCAGTCGGCCATGCCGAACCTGTCGCGCAACAAGGCGACGCTGGCCGTGGGTATCTGCGTTGCCGTGCTCAGCTGCTTCCCGTTCGTCTATCGCAGCATGCTGCCGCTGCTGACCTATGCGGGCCTGGTGCTGGTGCCGGTCGGCGGGATCATCTTCGCTGAGCATCACCTGTTCCCGAAACTCGGCTTCAGCCGTTACTGGGCGCGCTACAAGGGCGTGAAGCACAACACGCCGGCACTGGCAACCTGGGCGCTGTCACTGATCTTCGGCTTTGGCCTCGAGACGGTCGACGTGATCCCGTTCTACTACCTGTTCCTGCCGACCTGGTTCGTCTCCATCATCCTCTACACCCTGATGGCCAGATCTGCCGGTGCAGCCGACTCCTACCCGAAAGCCGAAGCGGCCGAGCGGGAATTCCAGGAGCGTGTCGAAGCCCTGCACGCCAAGCAGGCCGAGACCACCAACCACGCACCGGTCAAGGACACTTCGGGTCTGACCAAGGCCATCAAGGCCGTCTGGATGGTGCTGGGCCTGGCGGTGCCGATGGTCCTCGCGCTGCGCGTACTCTTCGGCAGCCCGGACCTGGCCAGCTACGAAGCGAATCGTGAGTTGTTCTATGACGTGACCATCTGGTCGACGATCATCTACTTCATCTTCGCGTACTGGGAGCTGCAGCGCAGCAAGGCGCTGTTCAACAAGCAATCCCCCAAGCAAGCGGCCACCGCTAGCTGAGTCGGCAGGGGCTTGCCCCCTGCCATGCCAGCGGCGAAGGAAGCCTGAATCACACGGGTGACCTTCGCCGCTGGCCGTTACGACCTACCCTTTCTTTACCCATCTCGACTCGACCGCGACACGCGGCAGGAGACCTCCCCATGACCCGTCTCTCCAATGCCAGTCTGACTCAGCTGGACGCCAAGGTAGCCACTCCGAACTATGACCGCACTGCGGTCAGCGCCGGTATCGTCCACTTCGGCGTGGGCGGTTTCCATCGTGCGCACCAGGCCATGTACCTCGACGAGCTGATGAATCAGGGCAAGGCGCTGGACTGGGGCATCGTCGGCGTCGGCGTGATGCCGGGCGACCGCCGCATGCAGGAAGCCCTGGCCTCGCAGGACCACCTCTACACCGTGGTACTCAAGCACCCGGACGGCAACTATGAGCCGCGCGTGGTGGGTTCCATCATCGATTACCGCTTTGCCCCGGACTCCCCGGATGCCGTCATCGAGCTGATGGCCGACCCGGCGATCCGCATCGTCTCGCTGACCGTCACCGAAGGTGGCTACAACTTCCACCCGGTCACCGGCGAATTCAATCTCGAGAACGCCGACGTCCAGCACGACCTGGCCAACCCGGGGGAAGCCAAGACCAGCTTCGGCCTGATCACCGAAGCCCTGGCACGTCGTCGCGAGCGTGGCGTCGCCCCGTTCACCGTGATGTCCTGTGACAACATCGAAGGCAACGGCAACGTCGCCCACAAGATGTTCACTGCCTACGCGCGTGCACGTGATGCAGAACTGGCGGCATGGATCGAAGCCGAAGTCCCCTTCCCCAACTCCATGGTCGACCGCATCACGCCGGTGACCACGCCGGCTGACATCGAAGAGCTGTCCTCACGTTTCGGCGTGGAAGACGCCTGGCCGGTGGTCTGCGAGCCCTTCACCCAGTGGGTGCTGGAAGACCACTTCGCCCATGGCCGCCCGGCCTTTGAAGATGCCGGCGTGCAGCCGGTGGAAGATGTCGAGCCCTATGAGCTGATGAAGCTGCGTCTGCTCAACGCCGGTCACCAGGCGCTGTGCTACTTCGGCTATCTGGCCGGCTATCGCTACGCGCATGAAGCCTGCAACGACCCGCTGATCGTCGACTTCCTGCTCGGCTACATGAACGAGGAAGCTCGCCCGACGCTGGCCCAGCTGCCGGGTATCGATCTCGACGCCCATTGCCGCACGCTGATCGAGCGTTTCGCCAACCCGGAAGTCAAGGACACCCTCGCGCGTCTGTGCGCCGAGACCTCCGACCGCATTCCGAAGTTCCTGATCCCGGTGGCACACGCACAGCTCAAGACCGACGGCGAACTGCGTCGTACCGCAGCCGTCGTGGCCAGCTGGGCACGTTATGCAGAAGGCGTGGATGAGCAAGGCGAGACCATCGACGTGGTCGACCCGCTGAAGGACGAGCTGATGGAGCGTGCCAGCCGTCAGCGCGAAGAGCCGACTGCCTTCCTGGACAACCGTGAACTGTTCGGTGATCTGGTCGATCAGCCGCGCTTCCGCGACGCCTACCTGGCAGCGCTGAAGAGCCTGCACGACAACGGCGCGCGCGCCACGCTGGAAATGCTGGTGGCAGACGCCAAGTAAGCATGGCGGTGCAGGGGTTCACGACAACGTGATGCCCCGCCAGCGCCCGCAGAAAGACAAAAGCGAGATAGGCAGCCGCCTGTCTCGCTTTTTTGTGCCTCATGCCACGCCTTTCCTCACACCAGCGCAACGGTCCAGAGTCCCGCCAGCATGATGACGATGCCGATCCACTTGGCGATGGCCGCTCGCTCGCGCAACCAGAGCACCCCGAGCATCACGCCCAGCGGGATCGACAGTTGACGCATCGCTACGACGAGGCTGACCTCCGCCGTCAGCGTCATGGCAACCAGCACCAGCCCGTAGGTCGCCATCACCATCACGCCGGTCAGCACCATGCTGCCCCGCTCCCCCCGCCATAGCGCGGGCAGGCGGCGACGCTCTGCCGGCAGCAACATCACCAGCAGCGCGCCCCAAGCGACGGTCATGATGGCCTGCAACACCAGAAAGACAGCGCCCGCCGAGGTGGGCGAGTAACCGACACTCACCATGATATCCAGCGCCTGCTTGTCGATCAGCGAATAGCCGGTGGTGCCGACTGCTGCCAGCAGCGCGAACCCCAACGCGGGCGTCAGGTAGGTCGAGGGGCGCAGGCCCTGCGGACTGCTCAAGGGCAGCACCAACGCGCCGAGCACGATCAGCCCCATGCCGACCAGATCCAACGCCGTGAGTGCCTGACTGCCCAGCAGACTCAGTGACACCAGCGGCACCAGCACCACCGGCAAGGCCCGCGCGATGGGATACAGCACACTGACCTCGCCGCGCGCATAGGCCCAGGCAAGTCCGCCCATGTAGAGCACCTGACAGAGGCCGGTGGCCACCAGCCAGCCCCAGAATTCAGTGGGCAGCACGGCAAACGATGGCCCCAGTCCCAGCAGCGGCGCAAAGATCAGCGCACCACTGGCCATGGCCAGCATGAAGAAGGCCAGCGACGGCGCCCGCCCCTTGCCGAGCAGATTCCAGCCGGCATGCAGACAGACCGAGATCAGGATGAGTCCCAGCGCCAGTGGGCTCAAGAGGCACTCACGGCAATCGTGTGGGCTTGAACTTGAGCTTGAGCTTGAACATGAAATTGGGCTTGAGAGTGAGCTTGCCCGTGCATGGGGACAGGCATGCGGACGGGCATGCGGAAATGACGGGCTTTCAGGGCAACCAGGCGGCAATCGCCAATGAGCATATGTCCTTACCTTTTGCGAGAAGACGCCAGCCTCAAGGCCTTGTGCAAGGACCCGAGGCTGGCGCCTGAAGGGGTGGAGTGAAGTGGTGGGGTGAAATGGTAGATCAAGGTGGGCGAGCGAGGTGACAGGCAGTGCAGCATCAGGCCTGGCGTCGCCACCCCGTCACCAGGCTGTCAGGGGCGCTCACCGCGCGCCAGACGCGCCTCGATCTCGCGGATCACCTCGGGCAGCTGCGCGATGGTGTCGATCATGAAGTGCGGCCCGGACGGCGCGAACTGGGCTTCGATTCTGCTGCGCCTTTCATTGAGCTCTGCCTCTGACAGGGCCATGAACGCTGCGTGATCCAGCCCCATGGCGTTGCCAGAGCAGGTCAACGCGACCGTCCACATGCCGGCACTGCGACCTTCCAGCAGCCCCGGCGCCGTGTCATCCACCTTCACGCAGGCCGCCACGTCAGTGATGCCCAGCGCGATGACATTGGCCAGAGACTGCGCCGGAGAGGGTCGCCCCTTGGGCACCTCATCGGTGGCCACGACATGATCCACCACCAGCCCATTGCCCTTGCCCCGTGCGACCACCTGCTCGAGCACCTCGCGGGGGTAGCCGGAGCAGGAGCCGATCTTGATGCCCTTGTCGCGCAACCCGTTGATGACCTCGAGCGCGCCGGGAATCAGTGCGGAGTGCGCCCCGATCTTGTCGATCTGCAGCGGCATGAAGCGCTCATAAAGCGCCGTGACATCGGCATCACTGGGGGCGTGGCCACGGGCCGCCTCGAAACGGGCCGCGATCGCAGGGTCATCACAGAGGGTGCGAATGTGTTCCCATTTGCCCATGCCCATCGGGCCGCGCGCCTCTTCCAGACTGATTGCCACGCCGATTTCCGCGAAGGCCTCGACGAAGATCTGGGTCGGCGCGAAGGAGCCGAAATCCACCAGGGTGCCGGCCCAATCGAAGATGGCAGCCTGCAGACGATCCGGGGTGTGATATTGCATGACAGTTCTCCAGTCAGTTAAGTGCGACAGCGTCAGCGCACGGGCGGGCATCGTCGACACCCAGGGTGGCCAGCGCGTCATCCACGGCGGCCAGAAGTTGATCCATCACGCGGACATCCAGCTGCCCGATGCTACCGATGCGGAAGCTCTCCACGTCGGTGAGCTTGCCCGGGTAGATGATGAAGCCACGTGCCTTGAGCTCGGCGTAGAAACGTGAAAAGTCGAAGTCGGGGTGTGCCGGGCTCAGAAAGGTGGTGATGATCGGCGACAGCCAGGCATCGTCGAGCAGGGTCGTGAAGCCGCGCTGACGCATGCCTGCCACCAGTCGCTGCATGTTGGCGTGATAGCGGGTGTGGCGGCCCGCGACGCCGCCCTCCTCGGCGTGTTCCTTCAGCGCCTGGTGAAACGCCGCCACCACGTGAGTCGGCGGGGTATAACGCCATTGCCCAGTGCGCTTGAGGTACTGCCATTGATCGTGCAGGTCCAGCGACAATGAGTGGCTACGCCCCTGTGCCGCCTGCAGCGCATCGTGCCGAGCGATCACGAAGCCGAACCCCGGCACCCCCTCGAAGCATTTGTTGGCCGAGGAGATCAGCGCCAGAAACGGAGTACGTTGCGCATCGATCTCCAGCGCCCCGAAGCCACTCATCGAATCGAGGATCAGCTCACGACCGTGTGCTGCCACCACCTCGGCGATGTCCGCCACCGGATTGAGCATCCCGGAGCTTGTCTCGCAGTGAATCATGGCGACATGACCGATCTCGGGCCTTGCCGCGAGTCTGTCGGCCACGGCCTTGGCACACGGCGCCTCGGCATCGCCCCACGCCAGCACGTCGCAGTCGCGTCCCATGCGAGTCAGCAGACTGACCAGCCGCTTGCCATAGGCGCCATTGACCAGCACCAGCGTCGTACTCGTCGGCTCGATCAGACTGCCCAGCGCCGCCTCGACCGCGAAGGTACCGCTGCCCTGCATCGGCACGCACTCATGGTGCTCACTGGCATTGGCACAGCGGAGCAACTGCTGGCAGATCTCGGCGGTCTTGGTGTTGAAGTCCTGATCCCAGGAGCCCCAGTCCTTCATCATGGCGGCCTTGACGCTCGCACTGGTGGTCAAGGGACCGGGAGTCAGCAGGTACGGATGTTGAATACTCATTGGTATATACCAGTTAATTTGCACAAAAAAAGACGGCCAACGGCGTATCAGGTCGCCTGTCGCCAGCGTTGGGCACGGGTCAACAGCAGATGACTGACCACCGCATGCAGCAGCTTGACGCCCAGACAGGTGAAGAAGATCAGCACTGCCATGGCGGCCGCGCTGGCGAAGTGCCCGGCTTCGTCGAGATGCATCACCGCGATGGAGGCCAGTCGGGTATCGCTGTTGTAGAGAAATACCACTGCCGAGACGGTCGTCATCGCGTTCATGAACAGATAGGCCGAGATATCCAGCACTGACGGCAGAGACACCGGCAAGGTGATGCGGCAGAAGGTCTTCCAGAACGGCACCTTGAGTGAGGCTCCGACCGCCTCGAATTCCGGATCAAGCTGCTTGAGCGCAGTCACCGAGGTCAGGTGGCAGACGGTATAGAAATGCACCAGGGTGTTGAGCACCAGAATCGCGAAGGTGCCGTAGATCCAGTTCAGCGGGTTGTCGGCCTGGTTGAAGTAGAAGATGTAGGACAGACCCAGCACCATGCCCGGCACGGCCATCGGCATCACCGCCATGAAGTGCAGCCCCTGGCGCAGCGGGCGATAGCCCTGACTCTTCTCGGTCAGCCAGGCATTGAAGAAGATGACCAGCGTGCCGATCAAGGTGACCCAGAAGGCCAGCGTCAGCGAGTTGAGCCACGCGTCCCAGCCACCGCCCGCCAGCGCCTTGAAGGCGTAGTGATCGAGGGTCAGGCTCAGGTTGTAGGGCCAGAACTGCACGAGCGAGGCATAGATGGCGGTGCCGATCACGGCCAGAATCGCGGCGGCCACGCCATAGCAGAGCAACGCGAAGACCCAGTCACGCAGCGGGCTTGGCGTCGGCTGCCAGGGCACGGCGCGCGCCGAGAGCTGCGCGACCTGACGGCGCTGGATCCAGCGGTCCACCGCGAAGGACAGCAAGGCCGGCAACAGCAGGATGACGCTGACCACCGCGCCCATCTGGAAGTTCTGCTGCCCCACCACCTGACGATAGACATCGGTGGCCAGCACACTGAACTGCCCGCCGATGATCTTCGGCACGCCGAAATCGGTGATCGCCAGCGTGAAGGCCACGAAGGCACAGGAGATGATGCCGTAGCGCGCGCCCGGCAAGGTGATGGTCAGAAAGCTGCGCCATTTGGGCGTTCCCAGCGCATCCGCGGCTTCATAGAGACGGGCATCGCTGTTGCTGAGCGCCGTCATCATGATCATCAGCGCATGCGGGAAGATCCAGAAGGTCATGCCCATCACGATGCCGATGGGGCCGTAGATGCTCTCCCCCAGCAGCACATCCTTGAACCAGCCCTGATTGCCGAACAGATACACCAGACTGATGGCTGGCAGCAGTGACGGAGCCAGTAGCGGCAGGATGGACAGCATGCGGAAGACGCGCTTGCCCGGCATGCAGGTGCGGGTGATGCCGTACGCGCACAGGAACGCCAGACTCACCACCGTCAGGGTACTGATCAGCGCGATGCTGACGGAATTGATGATCGAGCCGACCAGCGCCGGCGTCTGCACATAGCGCGCGAAGTTGGCCAGGCCAACGAAGTCGCCGCTGCGGTCCTGCACGCTCTTGAACAGCATGGTGGCCAGCGGCAACAGCAGCCCGATGACCAGCAGCGCCAGGGCCAGCAGCAACATCAACAGACGCAAGCCGGACTCGCCTGACAGCCGACCCGACAAGGGCAATGCGCGCGCCATCATGCCTGCGCCTCCACCAATGGATACAGGCGGATCGCCTCTGACGGCAGACGCACACCCACCCGGGCGCCTACCCGCACGCCCAGAGACTCACTGTCCTTGAGCGCCACATCCGCCGACAGTGTCTGCCCACAGCCCTCAAGCGTTAATGTGATACGCAGGAAGGCGCCGAGAAACTCGACGTGATCCACCTGCGCCGACAGCCCCTCACCCACTGCGCACAGCGAGACGGCTTCCGGGCGAATGGCCAGACGCGCCTGATCCAGACCCTCAAGATCATGCGCCGCGCATTCCAGACGCTGCTGACCCAGACGCAGGGTACTGGCGTTCTCGGGACAGCATTCCAGGAAGTTCATGCTGCCGATGAATTCGGCCACGAAGGCGTTCGCCGGCTGACGATAGATCTCGGCGGGGGTGCCGATCTGCTCGATCACACCATGGTTCATCACCACGATGCGGTCCGCCATGGCCAGGGCCTCTTCCTGGTCGTGGGTCACCATGATGGTGGTGACGCCCAACCGTGCCTGCAGCGCCTTGATCTGACTGCGCAGATGCAGACGTACGCGCGCATCCAGCGCTGAAAGCGGCTCATCGAGCAACAGCAGCCCCGGCTCGGTCGCAAGCGCCCGCGCCAGTGCCACGCGTTGCTGCTGGCCCCCGGACAGGGCCGCCGGATACTTGCCTTCACTGCCGGCCAGGTCCACCAGGGTGAGCAGCTCTGTCACGCGCCGGCGCATCGCGTCACGCGCATCGCGCCGATTGCGCAGCCCATAGGCCACGTTGTCGAACACGGTGAGATTGGGGAACAGCGCATAGGACTGGAAGACGATGCCGAAGTCGCGCGCCTGCGGCGGCAGCCGTGAGATGTCCTGGCCGCGCTGGTGGATGGTGCCTTCGCTCTGCGGCGCAAGCCCGGCGATGGCGCGCAGCAAGGTGGTCTTGCCACAGCCGGAGGGGCCGAGGAAGCACACGAACTCGCCTTCGCGGATCGCAAGGTCGATCTCGCTCAGGGCCGTGAACTGGCCATAGCGCTTGGTGAGGCCGCTGATCTTGAGGTGAATGCTGTCTGACGACGCAGAACGCGTGGTGAGTGCCTGAGGCGCTGCGTCACGCGCAGGCGCCTGGGCTGCAGGGCCGGAGACCGCGCGAGGCGAGGCGCCGGCAGTCGCTGGCGGCGCTTGGCGCGAGGCGTGATGACGCGGAGGTGCGGTCACAAGAGACATGCGAGAAACTCCCGACCCCGGCGCAAGGCGCCGGGGCAATGACGAAGGTGGCTGGGCGTGACTTACTGACTGTCGGACTTGCCGTCGTAACGGCGCTGCCATTCGGCGAGCACTTCATCCCGCTGGTTGGCCGCCTTGGCAAAGTCAGCCTCGATCATCATCTCGGTGATGTTGGCCGGATAATGCTCGATCGGCTTGGCCACCCCCGGATAGGCCACGACCGCATAGCCTTCGTTGTAGAGTTCATTGGCCGGCTTGGACACTGCCCAATCCATCAGTGTCTGCGCCGCCTCACGCTTGTCGGTGCCCTTCATGATCGCCGCGGCTTCCATGTCCCAGCCCAGCCCTTCCTCGGGGAAGACCAGGTCCACCGGTGCGCCCTGTGCCTTGAGGCGCGCGCCTCGGAAGGCGAAGGACACACCGACCACGGCCTCGCCGGAACCGGCCAGATTGCAAGGTGCGGAGCCTGAGTGGGTGTAGCGGGCAATGTTGTCGTGCAGGCGGTCCATGTACTCCCAGCCGCCCTCGTCACCCCACAGCTGCAACCAGCTGGCGACATCCAGATAACCGGTACCGGAAGAACTCGGGTTGGGCATGATCACGTGGCCCTTGAACTCAGGACGCGTGAGGTCTTCCCAGGACGTCGGCTTCGGCACTCCCAGTCGCTCACCTTCGACGGTGTTGTAGCAGAGCGAGGCGACCCAGGCGTCCATCCCGACCCAGGACGGGTCCTGGCCATCACGGTAGGCGGGGTCGACGAACTTGCTATCCAGCGCCTCGACTCCCTTGGGGGCATAACGCGACAGCATGCCTTCCTTCTCGAGCACCAGCAGGCTGGTCGCGGCCAGGCCCCACACCACATCCGCCTGCGGGTTGTCCTTCTCGGCCAGCAATCGTGCGGTGATCACGCCCGTGGAGTCGCGTACCCATTTGATGTCGATATCCGGATGCGCCTGCTGGAAGCGCTCGGCATATTTCTGCAGATCATCGGACTCCACCGCGGTATAGACGGTGAGCTCGGTGGCCGCCTGGGCATTGAGGGAAACGACTAGACCAACGGCACTGGCCAGCAAGGAACGGGTCAAGAAGGACATCGGGACTCTCCAACGCTTGGAATGAATGGCTCTCGCCATCTGGTATATACCAAGAGTATGGGCGGGCCGAATGACACCCCCGTGACAGTCAGTTGAAGGCCCAGTGAAACAGTGTTACCTCATATAGTGTCCCTGTAGCGCGGGTTCAGGGCTTGTTCTTGAGCGTGACGGTGATGCACAGCGCATTGTGCAGCCAGCGCTCTTCGTCATAGCCGATGGGACGATGCTGCTCATCGAAGGTAGCGCGACGTACGGTCAGACCGGGACTACCCATGGCGACCCCCAGCTCCCGGGCGGCCTGCTCCCCCAGCGACTCGGAGTAGAAGCGCAGCTCACGGTGGGCCAGCGTCAGGCCATAGCGCCCGCGCAGCTCCGCCCACAGTGACACCCCGAACTGCCCCTCCTCGAGCAGTCCCGGGGCACGCTCCGGCACCACCCACATCGACTCGCTGAGCACGGCGCGCTCATCCACGAAACGCCGGCGGCGAATATGATAGAGCGGTGTCTGGGCCGCCAGGCCCAGCGCTTGCGCAGCCGGTGGGTAGGCCTGAACATCGGTCAGCAGCACTTCCGTCCGTGGCCGCCGCCCCTGCGCCGTCACATAGTCATTGAAGCCGGAGTCACGCGTGGGGTCGTAATCCAGCCGCGGCGGCGACACGAACCACCCACGCCGATTGCTGCGATGAATGCGCCCTTCTCCCTCCAGCTGCCCCAACGCCTGACGCAACGTCACGCGCGTGGTATCGAAGCGCTCGGCCAGCACGCGTTCCGAGGGCAATCGCCCATCTTCAAAGGCATCAGGGTCCTTCAGCTGTTCGCGCAGGCGATCGGTAAGGTGGAGGTAATACGCATCACTCATGACGAGGGGTCCTGACCAAAGATGAAGGGGTTGCCACTACCGGGTAATAACACGGCGCCGCTTGCCCCGCCGGCGAAGAAAATGCCCGGGACTCTGCGCCGCCAAACGGCTGGACGCTCCAGAAACTATCACATTCGCGTGACTCGCACTGGCCTGCCAGCTTACGTGCCGCTGGCGCTGCAGGGTTTCATGACAGCCGCCTGGTTGAGCTCACAGGCGTGGATGGCGGTGGGATGACACGCTGATGTTCAAGGAGGGGGTGAACGCACAATGCGCAGCCTCTAAAGACTGCGCATCGCATGGGTAAACAGGAAACGAATGACCGGCGGGAGAACTCAGAACTCGCTGACGATATTCAGGTACTGCTGCATGTCCCCGACCATGGCCTGCTCCAAGAGCTTGCCTGTCTCGATGGCATAGGGCTGCTGGAAGTGAATGTCCCACAGGTCTGACTCCGTGCGCCAATGCTCGTATATCACCAGCGTGTCGTCCTGCCCGTCGATGGTATACAGATCAAACACGAGATTGCCCGGCTCCTCACTGCGCGTCTTCGCCACATGCGTGGTGAATTGCTGCAGCAATCGAGCGCGATATTCTTCCTTGATCTTGAAGATGAAGAAGATACTGAATACCTCATCTTCCGGCTGCACGTGCCTGGGGTTCGCCTCATGCAATGGCGCCGGGTCAGTATCGTTCAAGGGCATCACCTCGAATGGCGATGCCAACGCCGTGTCAGCCAGTTTCAGCAGGGCTTGCGCGTATGGCTGATTCACATGTGCCTGATGAGCTTCGGCGCTTGCCCAGCGCTCGTAGGCGAAGATGGTGGTGGGAGAATCCTTGGCCGCGAAGAAACGCATTTCCAGCATCTCCGGTTCAGCCGCTGAGCCCAGCTTGTTGTCAGCCAAGGCCTGCTTGAAGGTAGCGAGTTGTTCGGGCTTGACGTCAAATTTCACGATCAAGGTGAGCATGGAGATGCCCCTTATAGTCAGTGGTTGTCATAGGCCCAACGGCAAGAGCTGTTACGTCACGTGGCAGCAGGTCTGTCTCGGGAAGTGACTGACACTATCTCTCGCTGCCTGGCTGAAAAACCCGCGGCGCAGAGAAAAACTTTCAATGAAACCTTGAACGTGAATACAGCCCCTTCCTCTGCAATGCGCCGCTTGAAACAAGAAACTGCGGCCTCACGCAGATTCAGAACGAAAGATCCCGCAGGCAGGGCTACAGGATCAACGAATACAGACAACTCATCGACCAGCTCACGTCCTCAACCCAGGCCCTGCTTGCCACTCGCGGCAGAGATCAGCGCCGCCCCACATGACGTGTGACAGCCGTGAAACGCTACCGGCTTGCCATTCAAGCTGATGGTGGGATGCCCCTAGATGATGCTGCAGATGCTGTGGCCATCCTTGGGACACCTTACCATGCCCCCCACCACTGCCACCGGCTTGCCCTCCAACAGATAGTTGGACTGGGCATACACCACCTTGCCGCCATGTGTGGTGCTATCACCTGGCACTATAACGCCATCGCCGGAACTGAGCATCCGAGACCCTACAGCTGGGCCGCTTTGAAGACTCGCTCTCCCATGTGTCAACGTCCTCTTCCACGCCGAGTCAGCCGTTGCTTGGGCCATTGAGGGAGTCTTTTCCTCAAGCATTGGACAAGAAATACGCATGACGTAATGACAACGATTTATTTCACTTTCTGGCACCATTCAGAACACTCAGCAAATAAACACAACTCATGCCGAGTAATATTATTTATATAATACGTCATGTCTTTCATGCTGCTCTGGCACGTGTCACGCAACTGAACATCGTCGCACCCGCTCGTCCAATCATCGTTGAGGTGAATGAGAGGCAAGCTTTCCCCGCCAGGGTGTGGACATTGACATGCGCATAATTTATCGTTGCCAACGAATTTGATAACGAGAAAAAATAAAAACACCGTTTTGCCAAGCTTGGGGCTGACCAACAACTCGCATCAGCGCCCTTGCAAGGCTTGACCGATAACAAGGACGCGTATGCGATATCATTATTCCGATGAAGGCAGATGCATGCCACGCCGCCCTCCCCCAAGTTCCCGCCTGACCGGGAAGTGCCACCAACTCCGTCTTCATTGACCGAGATTGCCGATTATTGATGACGCGGCCCACGTGCTGCGCTGGATGCCATTTGCTTGAGCAAATGACGCAGAACTACGTCCACGGCTAAGAACCTTCCCCTCCTTACTCGTCGCTATCGACAACCGTTTGCCCTTAGGCGACTGCGTTGCGTAGCGCCCTGTTTCCCTACCGAGGGCCAGTTCTTGAATAACGAATCGCTATATCAATTCTCTACCCTGACTGTCGTACTGCTGCTGCTTGCCTTCTATGGCGGCACCTACCTGATGACGCTGGGGATCCGCAAGAAAAATGAAGATGCCGATGCCTTCATGGTCTCCAACCATCGCGTTGGCTTCGGCATGGGCGCGGCAAGCATGACGGCTACCTGGATCTGGGCGGCCTCCTTCTATGCCGCCGCCACCTCCGGCTATACCTATGGTGTCTCAGGGCCGATCCACTATGGCCTGTGGGGTGCACTGATGATTCTGTTCATCTACCCCTTCGGTCGCCGCTTCCGCAAGCTGGCGCCCAATGCGCATACACTGGGCGAGCTGATCCATGCGCGCCACGGCTCCTCCAGTCAGCTGATTCTGGCGCTCTCCAACCTGCTGGGTAGCGTGATCAGCCTGATGGTCAACTTCACCGCCGCCGGGGCGCTCGTCTCCGTGCTCTCACCGCTGTCCTTCCAGGCAGGCGTGATCATGGCGGGTGTGGGGGTGCTGTTCTACACCCTGTGGTCCGGCTTCCGCGCCTCGGTACTGACCGACTTCGCGCAACTGGTTGCCCTGATGGCGATCGCCATCGTGATCATTCCAGCGGTGTTCTTCGCCATGGGCGGCCCGACGGAGCTGGTCGCTGGCCTAGATAATCTGACGCCTGAGCAGGCCAACTTCTTCTCGACGGATGCCATCCTGAACCAGGGGGCGCCCTTCTTCGTCGCTGTACTGGCCTATGCGATCGGTAACCAGACCATTTCCCAGCGCCTGTTCGCCGTCAACGAAGACCACATCAAGCCGACCTTCCTCACCGCGACGCTGGGCTATGGCGCCATCGTCATCGGCCTGGGCATGATTGGCCTGATGGCACTGACACTCGGGGTGGAGCCGCTCAACGGCGACATGAACAACCTCATCCCGCAGATGGTGTCCGAGTATCTGCCGCCGTTCTTCATCGCGCTGTTCTTCATTCTGGTGATCGGCTCGCTGTCCTCTACCGCGGATTCCGACCTTTCCGCGCTATCCGCCATCATCATGGCTGATGTCTATGGCAAGAATATCGCCCGCGGCAAGCCAGACCCGAAGCGCATGCTCTTCATCGGCCGCTTGACCATGATCATCGCCACGGTGCTGGGCATCGTCTTCGCCAGCTTCTCACTGGATATCCTGGTGATGCTGGTCTTCGTCGGGGCTCTGTGGGGCGCGATCGTTTTCCCGGTCATCGCCAGCTGCTTCTGGAATCGCGTGACCAACACCGCCTTCACCACGTCGGTCCTCGTCGCGATGGTGATGTTCTGCCTGGCACGCTTTGAACTGGTGCCGCTGACGGGCATGAGCGGCCTGTTCTTCGAGCTGCTCGCCAGCATCGGCGGCGGCGTGATCATCGGTCTGATGGTATTCGGCTTCCTGGGGCGCATTCTCGGCATCATCGCTGCTGTCGCCGCCATGATCGCCATGCTGATCTTCGCGACCGACTTCCTGCGTGACTACACCGTTCTGCTCGCCTCACTGACCGCTTACGGCACCAGCACTCTGGTGTGTGTGGTCATGAGCCTCGCCAGCCGCCAGGAGCGCTTCGACTTCGACACCATCACCGCACGTGTCGGCAACTATGACGAAGCACTCGACGCAGACGACCACAAGACTTCAGCGCCCAACCAGCCACAGCCGGCGGCCTGAGCCTCGCATGAAGCTGGATAACGTCTGAAGACGGACAACAGGAGACATGCCCCATGACATTGCTTTTCGCTACCTATGTACTGATATGGCCAGCACTCACCCTGGCGGTATTGACCGTCATCTGTCGCGCGGTCGCACGTGATCGTCGCATCGCACGTGAAGAAAAGCGCGAGCTGGTATGAAGCTCTTGGCGTAATGTGACGCCATGAACGCAAAAGCCCGCCTCTGGAATGTCCAGAGGCGGGCTTTTTTACAGCTTACCGAAGAATAGCCTATCTATCACACCTGCTCGACGATCCACTCATGCGCGGGGTCATTCTTGAACTTCCAGACCCGCTTGGGGCCGGCACTGTCGTTGAGACCACGCTGGCCATCAGAAAATCGAGCACATTTCCACGGGCAAGCTCGAAACACTGGCAGGCGATGACGGTCTTAGCACCCTGCTCCTAGAACCATACCTCGCTCTGGACACCGAAGGCCCATTCGCCTCCCGTAAAGCCTGCACTCCCGAGGGCATCGTCTTCGGAGTAATCATTGAGCTCTTCATCCCAGTCACTCCAGGACGCGAACAAGCGAATTTCCGGACGCTTCCAGAAGCCACCGACTTCAGGCTTGAAGGTCGGTGCAATGGTGAACTTGCGATACCCGCCTTCCACGGCATTGCCTGTCGAGCCGGGGTCCAGGTCCATCCATTGATAGCTCAGCTCGTACTGCATCTCGAAATTCGTCGTCAGCTCATTGGCCAGACGCGCATTGAAGGTCGCCCAGGAATACTCATCTCCGTCGTCGTAGCGATCTTTGCTCACCTCTGCCAGAACGGCTGGTGCGAAGCGCCACTTGGGTGCGAGATAGGTCGTGCCGTAAAGCCCCAGACGAGTAGAAGTGGCGTCATCCGTCAGGTTCCCGTCAGCCCCGATGACCTTGGTCTCCGCGCCGAGCCCGCGACCATGCAGCACGGCGGCCTTGAAGCTGCCATCGGCGAGGCCAAAGAAGCTGTCGCCATGGTAGGCCAGCATGGTGTGGAAGCCGGAATCGGCCGCTTCGGCCCCCGTGTCCATGGCGCGCTCTTCATTGTCTGCCGCCGACAGGGCACTGACCATCCACTGCCAGTGGCCGACATAGTTATTCATGGTGAACGTCAGGTTGTCGGTATTGCCGCCAGTATCGGAGTCCTCTGTCGGGTATTCACTGTAACTGCGCCCGTAGACCGAGAAGTTGGCTTTCCAGTCATCGGCAAGCTGGACGTCGTAGATACCTGCGCCGGTCCCGGCGAGGAAGATGAAATCGCTGTCTAGCCAGTGGATATCGAAGTTGTCCCGATCGAAGCGCTTGCCCGCCCAGATGGAGGAGTTCTCGAAGGCGCCGGTAAAGCTCGGCAGATCGCTCAACTCCACGAAGACCTGTCGTACGTTCAGACTGGACTCGTCCGAGGTCCAGTCGTTACTGGTCTCTACTCCGTCGGCAATCATGGTGCGGTAAAGCGCCTTCGTCCCGTTGTCGTAGCGGGTCTTGTAGTTGAATACCGACTCGACGTAGGTGTCGGGCTCGTTCCCCAGCCGCCCGACCGCCCCGCCCACCGAGCCCGCCGGCGTGAGATAGGGGCCGCCTTCGATGCTCTTGCCTCCTTCGCCGATCAATAGCCCAGAGCGAGCATAGGCATTGAAGGAGAAACCTTCTTCGCCACTGGCCTGGCGCTCGACGGCCGCCAGACGCTCTTCGAGGTCCTCGGTCTGCGCGGTCACGCGCGCGGGTTGATCAGCCTCATTCGACTGGCGCTGAACGGCCATCGCGCGCTCTGCCTCGGCGGCGCGACGCTCAGCCGCTCTGGCCCGTTGTTCGGCGTCATCGATACGCTGTTCCAGCTCTGCGAGCCGCGCCTCGATATCGCCTGTCCCGTCGGCATTGGCGAGTCCACTGGTGCTCATGACCGCTATGGCAACGGCCATGACAAGTGGGGTCTTGAGCGGGTGCTGAGGGGGAGTTGTCATGTTGAAGAGAGCCTTTGTTGTTGTTGACGAATCACTCGCTTGGCGATGATCAGCGAAGTGGCGCCCGAATCATTGGCGTTGGAGGGGTTGCCACACTCACTTAATCGTTTAAGACCCTAGTGGCAATCCGGCGCTCCAGACACACGACTTATGTCGAAATTCGACCAAAGGGGAGCGATCACCGCGTAAAACTCCCATTTCTGGCGACATATCGGTGACAGCAAGACCAAAGTTCAGGTTGCGGATATCGACGCCAATCGTTTGACTGTGACTACGCCTTAATCGATTAAGAAGCCACCATCGGACGACGTTGTGACTCTCCCCCACCCAGTCGTCCGATGCGGGTCAAACAACAACAAGTGACGAGGATCCACCATGCAACGCAAGACGCTAATCGCCTCAAGCTTCGCCCTGCTGGGAGCGGCCACCACCGCCCCTGCGATGGGCGCGGACCTGACCATCTCCTGCGGTGCGGTCGGGGCCGAACTGGAACTCTGTGAACAGGGCGTCGCTGCCTGGGAAGACAAGACCGGCCATGAGGTCGATATCGTCTCCACGCCCAATTCCTCGACGGAACGCCTCTCGCTCTACCAGCAGATTCTGTCAGCGCAGTCCGGTGACATCGACGTCTTGCAGATCGATGTGGTCTGGCCGGGCCTGCTCGGCAATCACCTGCTTGATCTGCACCAGACGCTCGGCGAAAAGGCATCGCAGGGCCACTTCAAGACCATCATCGACAACAACACGGTCGATGGCCGCCTGGTGGCCATGCCCTGGTTCACGGATGCCGGGGTGCTCTACTACCGCAAGGACCTGCTGGAGAAATACGGGTTCGCACCTCCCGAGACATGGCAGGAGCTGACAGAGACTGCCACGCAGATCCAGGCAAAGGAACGCGAGGCCGGCAGCGAGAAGATGTGGGGTTACGTCTTCCAGGGGCGTGCCTATGAGGGCCTGACCTGCAATGCGCTGGAATGGGTCGCCAGCAACGACGGTGGCGCCATTGTCGATGCCGATGGCGAGATCACCGTCGACAACCCCAATACGGCCTCCGCTCTCGACCTGGCCGCCAGCTGGATCGGCGAGATCACCCCGCAGGGGGCGCTCAATTATTCCGAGGAAGAAGCCCGCGGCATCTTCCAGTCCGGCAACGCCGTCTTCATGCGCAACTGGCCCTACGCCTGGTCGCTGACCCAGAGCGATGACAGCAAGGTGGCTGGCAAGGTCGGAGTGGTCAAGCTGCCCCACGGCGCCGAGGGAGAAAGCGCGGCGGCGCTGGGCGGCTGGAACCTGGCGGTCTCGAAGTACAGCGAGAACCCCGAGCTCGCCTCGCAGCTGGTGGCCTTCCTCACCGGTGAGTCCGAGCAGAAACGCCGGGCCATCCAGGCCGCCTACAACCCGACCCTCACGGCGCTGTATCAGGACGAAGAGGTGCTCACCGCCGTGCCCTTCTTCGGCACGCTCTACGACACCTTCACCAATGCCGTGGCACGTCCGTCTGCCGTCACCGGTGACAACTACGGCCAGGTCAGTAACGCCTTCTTCAATGCGACCCACAGTGTGCTGAGCGGCGAGCAGAGCGGCGCCCAGGCCGTGGCTCAGCTGAAGGGCGAGCTGGCTCGCATCAAACGTCGTCGCTGGTAACCCGGGAGGTTTCGCATGACAACCACGCTCAATGAGTCAGTGCCGACGGACACGCCCTCGGCCCGGACCCGCAAACGCGGCACCAAGGTCAGACGCCAGCGGGTACGTGCGGCCTGGACCTATCTCGCGCCGATGCTGGTCGCGCTGGCCCTGGTGGCCGGCTGGCCACTGCTGAGAACCTTCTACCTCAGCCTGACCGATGCCTCGCTCTCGGACACGACCGGCGCCGCCTTCATCGGCTTTGAAAACTACCTCGTGAAGGACGACGGCGTCTGGTACGGCCTGCTGGCTGACCCGGTGTGGTGGAATTCCGTCTGGAACACCGTCTATTTCAGCGTCATCTCGGTGTCGCTGGAAGTCGTCTTCGGCATCATCGTGGCCCTGCTGCTCAACGCCGAATTCAAGGGGCGCATGCTGGTCCGCGCCGCGGTGCTCATCCCCTGGGCCATCCCGACCATCGTCTCCGCCAAGATGTGGGCCTGGATGCTCAATGACCAGTTCGGGATCATCAACCACCTGCTGATGGGGCTGGGGCTGATTGATGCGCCCCTGGCCTGGACGGCGGATGCCGATCTGTCGATGTGGGCCGTGATCATGGTCGATGTCTGGAAGACCATCCCCTTCGTGGCACTACTGGTACTCGCCGCGCTGCAGATGCTGCCCAAGGACTGCTATGAGGCCGCCGAGGTCGATGGCATCCACCCGGTGAAGGTGTTCTTCCGTGTCACCCTGCCATTGATCACCCCGGCCCTGCTGGTCGCTGTGATCTTCCGCCTTCTCGATGCACTGCGCGTCTTCGATGTCATCTATGTGCTGACCTCCAACTCGTCGAGCACCATGACCATGTCCATCTACGCCCGCCAGCAACTGGTGGAGTTCCAGGACGTGGGCTACGGCAGTGCCGCCTCCACGATGCTGTTCCTGATCATCGCGCTGGCCGTCGTGGTCTACCTCTACCTTGGCCGCCGCCAACTGGGAGTGGAGAAATGAATCAGACTCCGATGAACCGCTACCAGCTGACCCGACTCGCCAAGCATGTCGGCAAATGGGCCTTGATCGCCATCATCATCGTCTACGCCGTGTTCCCCTTCTATTACGCGGTGATCACCTCACTGAAACCGTCCAGTGAGCTGTTCGAGGTCAACTACTGGCTGACCTCTCTGGACTTCAGCAACTATGCCCAGATCTTTGCGCAGAAGAGCTTCCTACAGGCGATCGGCAACTCGATCCTGATCGCCTTGAGCGTCGTGTTGATCGCGCTGCTGCTGGGCATCACCGCCTCCTATGCGCTGGGGCGCGTGCGCTTTCGCGGCCGCTCCACCGTGATGCTGATCATCCTCGGGGTCTCGATGTTCCCTCAGGTCGCGGTGCTCTCCGGGCTGTTCGAGGTGATTCGCAGCCTGAATCTCTACAACAACCCCGGTGGCCTGATTCTCAGTTACACCATCTTCACGCTGCCCTTCACCGTCTGGGTACTGACGACCTTCATGCGTCAGCTGCCCATGGAGCTGGAAGAGGCCGCGATCATGGACGGCGCCACACCGTGGGAGACCATCACCAAGGTCTTCCTGCCCCTGATGTGGCCGGCCATGGCCACCACCGGGTTGCTCGCCTTCATCGCGGCCTGGAACGAGTTCCTGTTCGCCTTGACCTTCACGCTGACCGACAGCGAACGCACCGTGCCGGTCGCCATCGCCCTGATCTCCGGCGGCAGCCAGCATGAGCTCCCCTGGGGCCCCATCATGGCCGCCTCCGTCACCGTCACCATACCGCTGGTCATCCTGGTGATGATCTTCCAGCGCCGCATCGTATCCGGCCTGACCGCCGGCGCCGTCAAAGGATAATTTTCATGTCATTGCTCGAAGCCCAAATGCAGACCTCCTCCAACTGGTGGCGCGGTGGCGTCATCTACCAGATCTACCCGCGCAGCTTCCTGGACAGCAACGGCGACGGGATCGGCGATCTGCCGGGCATCACCGCCAGCCTCGATTACGTGGCCTCCCTGGGCGTGGATGGCATCTGGCTGTCGCCCTTCTTCACCTCTCCGATGCTCGACTTCGGGTATGACATCAGCGATTACCGTGATGTCGACCCGATGTTCGGCACCCTGGAGGACTTCAAGGCCCTGCTGGAGCGCGCTCACTCGCTCAATCTCAAGGTCATGATCGACCAGGTGATCAGCCACACCTCCGACCAGCACCCCTGGTTCCAGCAAAGCCGTCAGGACCGCACGAATGACAAGGCCGACTGGTTTGTGTGGGCAGACCCCAAGCCCGATGGCACGCCGCCCAACAACTGGCTGTCGATCTTCGGCGGCTCGGCCTGGACCTTCGATTCGCGCCGCCAGCAGTATTACCTGCATAACTTCCTGACCAGCCAGCCCGACGTGAACTTCCATCACCCGGAGGCCCGTCAGGCTCAGCTCGACAACATGCGCTTCTGGCTGGAACTCGGCGTCGATGGCTTCCGACTGGATACCGTCAACTTCTACTTCCACGATCAGGCTCTGCGCGACAATCCGCCAGTGCCAGCAGGCGAAGCCAAGACACTGGGCGCGCCGGATTCCAACCCCTATACCTGGCAGCGCCACGTCTATGACTTGAGCCGCCCGGAAAATCTCGACTTCCTGAGAGACCTACGTGCCCTGATGGATGAATACCCCGGCACCACCACGGTCGGTGAAATCGGTGACGACAAGCCGCTGGAGCGCATGGCGGAATACACCGCTGGGGGCGACAAGCTGCACATGGCCTACGGATTCGATCTGCTCAATGCGCCGCATTCCGCAGGCTATATCCGAGAAGTCATCGAGCGCTTCCAGCGCCTGGCCGGTGATGCCTGGCCATGCTGGGCCCTGTCAAACCACGACGTGGTGCGCAGCGCCACCCGTTGGGGGGCCCACGAAGACCCGGTGTCCTACCCCAAGGTCGCCCTGGCCATGGTGTTGTCACTGCGCGGCAGCGTCTGCCTCTACCAGGGTGAGGAGCTGGGCCTGCCAGAAGCCGAGGTGCCCTTCGAGCGTATTCAGGACCCTTACGGCAAGGTGCTGTGGCCGGAGTTCAAGGGCCGTGATGGCTGCCGGACCCCCATGCCCTGGCGTCAAGCGGCGCAAGGGGACTTCTCAAGTGTCGAGCCTTGGCTACCGGTCGATGAGCGCCACCTGCCACTGGCCGTGGCCAACCAGGAAGACGACGCTAACTCTGTGCTTCATGCCACGCGGATTCTGCTGAACTTCCGCCGTCAGCATCCGGTCTTGCGTGAGGGGGACATTCAACTGGTCGACGTGGGGGACGAGCTTCTGGGCTTCCTGCGTGAGCATGACGGTCAGCGCATGCTGTGCCTGTTCAATCTCACAGGCACTGAACTAAGTACCGCGCTGCCGCAAGCCTACGCAGGCGGCGCGCGTCTTCTCAAGGGCACGGGTTTCACTGCCGAACTGGATGAGGCTCAGCCCCAGACAGCGCGCCTGGTACTGCCGCCCTATCAGGCTGCCTTCCTGGCACTCGACTAACCTTCTTTCGAAAGCCGGTGCCGAGCACCGGCTGGGAGTCGCAAGATGACAAGCGTAACCCTCTCCAAGATCAACAAGACCTTCGGCAGCACGCACATCATCAAGGACCTGGACCTGAAGATCGGCAGCGGAGAATTCGTGGTCTTCGTCGGGCCGTCAGGCTGTGGCAAGTCGACCTTACTGCGCCTGATCGCCGGGCTGGAATCGATCACCGAGGGTGAGATGCATATCGCCAACGATCTGGTCAATGACCTCCCCCCGCGTGAGCGCGGCGTGGGCATGGTCTTCCAGTCCTATGCCCTCTACCCGCACATGACGGTGTACGAGAACATGGCCTTCGGCCTCAAGCTTGCCAAGACCGACAAGGAAAGCGTCGAACAACGCGTGATGGAGACGGCGCGCATCCTTCAGCTCGAGGAGTTGCTGCACCGCAAGCCCAAGGCGCTTTCCGGCGGCCAGCGACAGCGCGTCGCCATGGGGCGCGCCATGGCGCGTGAGCCGAAGATCCTGTTGTTCGATGAGCCGCTCTCCAACCTGGATGCCTCACTGCGGGTGCAGATGCGCAATGAGATCGCCCGCCTGCACCACCGCCTGGGCTCCACCATGGTCTACGTCACCCACGACCAGGTCGAAGCCATGACCCTGGCCGACAAGATCGTGGTACTGCGTGATGGCCGTATCGAACAGGTCGGCAGTCCCCAGACACTTTATCAGGCACCGGCGACCCGCTTCGTGGCCGGCTTCATCGGCTCCCCGACCATGAACTTCCTGCCGGCGGAGCTATTGAGCAGCGATGCCAATAACTGTCGCATCACGACGGCCGGGATCGGCGAGCTGGGCCTGCCTCGCGATGCCGGTAGCGAGCGCGTTGGTAGCCGTCTGATGCTGGGGGTTCGTCCCGAACACCTCTGCCTGGAAGAGGCCCGTGGCGACAACGCCTTCGAGATCGTCAACGTCGAGTACCTGGGCAACGAAGTCTATGTCTATCTGGATCCGAAAGTCGGCGACAGCCTGCTGATCCACCGCAGTGAAGCCCCCAGTCAGTGGAAGATCGGCCAACGCGTCGCGCTGGTGCCGGACCTGGAGCACGTGCATCTCTTCGACAGCCAGGATCGCGCGCTGAGCCTGACCCAGCAACGCCAGGCAGCCTGACGTTCAGGGCCTGTTCTGCAGGGCTTTTTCTCGAGGGCCTGGCAGCCAGGACTGAGTATCCAGCGCCTGCTCACGGCGCCTCAGGCCAACCGCTTCATTCTCCGCAAGGACCCCACGGGCGGGAGCCATGGTTCCCGCCCAGGAGACTCGCATGTCCACGATTCGAGACACCCAGGTGTCGGCCCACGATTGGTGGCGCGGCGCCGTCATCTATCAGATCTACCCGCGCAGCTTTCAGGACAGCAATGGCGATGGCATCGGTGATCTGCCGGGCATCCTCGAGCGCCTGGATTACATCGCCTCGCTGAATGTCGATGCGATCTGGCTATCCCCCTTCTTTACCTCGCCCATGAAGGACTTCGGCTATGACATCAGCGACTATCGCGATGTCGACCCGATGTTCGGCACCCTGGAGGACTTCGACCGTCTGGTCGAGGCAGCGCATGCGCGCGGCCTGAAAGTCATCATCGATCAGGTGCTCTCACACACCTCCGACGCCCACCCGTGGTTCGAGGAAAGCCGCCAGAGCCGCGATAACCCGCGCGCCGACTGGTATGTCTGGGCAGACCCCAGACCCGATGGCGCACCGCCCACCAACTGGCAATCGATCTTCGGGGGCTCCGCGTGGCAATGGGACACTCGCCGCTGCCAGTACTACCTGCACAACTTCCTGATCGAGCAGCCGGACCTCAACTTCCATCACCCCGAAGTCGTGACGGCCATTCTTGAAGAAGTGCGATTCTGGCTGGAGCGGGGGGTGGATGGTTTCCGCCTGGACGCCATCAACTTCTGCACACATGGTGAGCTAAAGGATAACCCGCCGCGGCGTGAGATCGCCGAGGGCTTCATTGGCGTGCGCCCGGACAACCCCTACGGCTATCAACAACATCTTCACGACAAGACCCAACCCGAGAACCTCGCCGTTCTCGAACGGCTGCGGAGTCTGCTCGATGAATACCCCGGCACCACCAGCGTTGGCGAGGTCGGCGACGATGACTCCTTGCGCGTCATGGCCGAGTACACCCGGGGCGACCAGCGGCTGCACATGGCCTATTCCTTCGATCTGCTGACCGAGAACGCCTCACCCGGCCACCTCCTGGCGACCCTACAGACGATGGAAGCGCAGATCGGGGACGGCTGGCCGTGCTGGGCGCTGGGAAATCACGATGTCACACGTCTGGCAACGCGCTGGGACGCCGAAGCCTCGCCGGCGCGCCTGCGCCTCTATCTCGCCTTCCTGCTGACCCAGCGCGGCAGCGTCTGTCTGTATCAGGGCGAAGAACTGGGGCTGAGTGAAGCCCAGCTACGCCATGACCAGTTGGTGGACCCCGCCGGCATCACCTTCTGGCCACGCTACAAGGGACGCGACGGCTGCCGGACGCCCATGCCGTGGCAGGCCGGTGAGTCACATGCGGGCTTCTCTCGCGTGTCTCCCTGGTTGCCGGTTCCCGACTTCCATCATGCCTTGGCCGTCGACCATCAGGAACACGACCCGGCATCGCTGTTGAATGCCAGCCGGGAGCTGCTCGCCTTCCGCCGCCGTCACCCCGCCCTCAGCCGAGGAGAGATCCACTTCCACTCGCTGCATGAGGAAGTCATCTGCTTCACGCGTCTCTCAGGCGGCGAGTCGTTGCTGATCGCGCTCAACTTCTCTGCTCAGGCCCTGACTCTGGAGACCGCCTGGCGAGCGGAAGCCCTCGAGGATGCCCCCGGCATGATCAATGGTCACTGGCAGGCAGGTCGCCTGACGCTGCCGCCCCACGGCGTTGCCATCGCGCGCTGTGTTGGCGAGGTGCACTGAATCTCCCGCTTGCCGATCACGCGACTCACAAGGAGGTCATGATGACCCTGTCTCAACTCGATCCTCACGCACGCCTCGACTGGTGGCGTGGTGCCACGATCTATCAGATCTACCCCCGCAGTTTCATGGATGCCAACGGCGACGGCATCGGCGACCTGGCCGGCATCATCGAGCGCCTGCCCCATGTGGCCAGCCTCGGCGTGGATGCCATCTGGCTGTCCCCCTTCTTCACCTCGCCGATGAAGGATTTCGGCTATGACGTCGCGGACTATCGGGATGTCGACCCGATGTTCGGCCACCTGGAGGATTTCAAGCACCTGGTCTCGCAAGCCCACCAGCTGGGGTTGCGCGTGATCATCGACCAGGTGCTGTCTCACAGCTCCGATCAACACGTCTGGTTCCAGCAAAGCCGTCAGGACCGCCACAACGCCAAGGCCGACTGGTATGTCTGGGCCGACCCGCTCCCGGATGGCAACCCGCCCAACAACTGGATGGCAGCCTTCAGTGGTCGCGCCTGGAGCTTCGATGCCAAGCGTCGCCAGTACTATCTGCACAACTTCCTGGCCAGTCAGCCGGATCTGAATTTCCATCATCCCGAGGTGCGCCAGGCGCAGCTGGACAACCTGCGCTTCTGGCTGGATCTGGGGGTGGACGGCTTCCGCTTCGACGTCGTCAATTACTACTTCCATGACCGCGCCTTGACCGACAACCCGGCGATGGCGCGCGAAGGCGTCAACCCGGGCAACCCGCAGAGCTATCAGCGGATGCAGCACAATATCGAGCAACCGGAGAATCTGGCGTATCTGGAGCGCATCCGCGACCTGCTCGATGAGTACCCGGGCACCACCAGTGTCGGCGAGATCGCCGGCAATGACCCTCTCCCGACCATGGCTGCCTATACCGCCGGCCAACGCCGCCTGCACATGGCCTACACCTTTGACCTGCTCAACAGTGATGGCGATGCCCGCGCGCTTTACGACGTGCTGACGCGCTTTGCCGAGCAAGGCGAAGACACCTGGCCTTGCTGGGCCCTGTCCAATCATGACGTGGAACGCAGTGCGACCAGCTGGGGAGAATCGCGCGCCCTGCTCGCCCTGACGGTGTTGTGTTCGCTGCGTGGCAGCCTGTGCCTCTATCAGGGAGAAGAACTGGGGCTTCCCGAAGCGGAGCTGGCCTTCGAGGACCTGCAGGACCCCTTCGGCATCAACCTGTGGCCCGAGATCAAGGGCCGCGATGGCTGTCGCACGCCGATGGTCTGGGATGACAGCCTGAACGGTGGGTTCAGCCGCTGCGCGACGAAGTCCGGCGTTGAGGCCACGCCCTGGTTACCGGTCTCCCCACGCCAGTTGCCATTGTCGGTGGCGCAGCAGGAAAACCGTGATGACAGCTTCCTGTCGCGAGCACGTCGCCTGCTGCGCTATCGCGGGACCAGCCAGGTGCTGCGCGAGGGTGATCAGACCCTGATTGCCCCCGAGCGGCTCCCGGACAACGTCTTCGCCAGCGTGCGCCAGCATGGAGCGCAACGCTTGCTGTGTCTGGCACACCTCGGGACAGGCGATACGCCGAGCGTGATCGACCCGAGTCAACTGGCGCCAGATATCACCACCTGGACCACCCTCGAGATCGCCGGTGTCACGGCGACACACGCCTCTCACCACCCCCTGTCGCTGATGCCAGGCAGCGCCATGTGGCTCGCCCTCAACTGACGCCTGGCAGATTCGATGCTTCACGGGATGCTCGGTGGATGACGGTCATCCCGGACGCCGCAACAACAATCACAATGATGGAGTCGCACGCCATGCCTTCTGTTATCAGCACCCCACGCCAACGGATGCTCACGACCCTCAAGGGTAGCGCCGGTGCCCTGTTGTTGAGCGGGGCCTCATTGACGGCACCCCTCGCACTGGCCACCGAGGTCACGATTGCCTGTGGCCCTGGCGGAGATTCCGACATGTGCCCGGAGCTCGCCCAGCAATGGGCTGAGCAATCCGGCAATCGTGTCAATGTGATCTCCACTCCCAACGACACCACCGAGAAGCTCTCGCTGTATCAGCAGCTGCTGAGCAGCGGCTCCAGTGACATCGACGTGCTGATCGTCGACATGGCGTGGCCAGGGCTGCTCGACGATCACCTGGTCGACCTTTCCCGCTATCTGCCCGACGACGCCACCGAGGGCTTCTTCCCCGCGCTGGTCGACAACGGCACCGTAGAGGGACGTCTGGTGGCCATGCCCTGGTACACCGACGCAGGCGTGCTCTATTACCGCAAGGACCTGCTGGAAAAATACGACCAGCAGGTGCCGGAGACCTGGCAGCAACTCACCGAGACGGCGCGCACGATCCAGGCGGCGGAACGTGACGCCGGCAATGCCGATTTCTGGGGATACAGCTTCCAGGGGCGCGCCTACGAGGGGCTGACCTGCAACGCACTGGAGTGGGTCGCAAGCCAGGGCGGCGGCACCCTGGTGGATGATGCCGGTGAGGTCACCATCGACAACTCGCGCGCCGCCGAGGCACTCGATCTTGCCGCCTCCTGGATCGGCAGCATCGCTCCGGAAGGTGCGCTGAATCATACCGAGGAGGAGTCACGTGGGTTGTTCCAGTCGGGCAATGCGCTGTTCCTGCGCAACTGGCCCTATGTCTGGAAGCTCAGCCAGGCCGAGGGCAGTCCGGTGGCAGGCAAGGTCGGCATGGCCCCCCTCCCGCATGGCCCGCAGGGCGAGTCACGCGCAACCCTGGGCGGTTGGAATCTTGCGGTATCACGCTACTCGGAGCACCCACAGGCCGCAGCGGAGCTGGTCGCCTACATCACCGCCGCCCCGCAGCAAAAGGCCCATGCCATGAAGATGGGGCGCAACCCCACCATCGAACACCTCTATCAGGATGACGAGGTGCTGGCGAGCAACCCCTCGATGGGGGAGCTCTATGAAGCGCTCAGAACCGGCGTCGCGCGCCCGGCCTCGGTGACGGGCGATGCCTACGCTCGCGTCTCCAATGCCTTCTTCAACCGCACCCATCAGGTGCTGTCGGGCGAGGAGACCGGTGCTCAGGCGGTGGAAGCGCTCGGGAGAGAACTCACCCGCATCGGACGCCGCGGCTGGTAACGCCAACGGCCTCACCCCGCCAGGCCTTGCGCCTGCAGACTGATGACGCCCGGAAGGTCTCGCGCAGAGACGCGGGGCCTTTCCGGCGCTCTAGCATGCCCGTGACCCCTGCCGCCTCGACAACAAGGATCGTGCAATGACATCTACCCAACTCCATCGCCATGCCGCACACGACTGGTGGCGCGGCGCAACGCTCTATCAGATCTATCCGCGCAGCTTCATGGACGCCAATGGCGATGGTGTCGGCGATATTGCCGGCATCATCCAACGTCTGGACTACCTCGCGACCCTGGGGGTGGACGCCATCTGGGTCTCCCCCATCTTCACCTCGCCCATGCAGGACTTCGGCTATGACGTCTCGGACTACCGTGACATCGATCCCCTGTTCGGCACTCTGGAGGACTTCTCGCGGCTCGTCGCCCGCGCACATGAGCTCGGGCTGGGCGTCATCATTGATCAGGTGCTGTCACACAGCTCCGATCAGCATGCGTGGTTCCGGGAAAGTCGCCAATCCTGGGACAATGCCAAGGCTGACTGGTATGTCTGGGCGGACCCGCGCCCGGACGGCGGTGCGCCCAACAACTGGTTAGCCGCCTTCGGTGGCCCGGCCTGGACCTTCGATTCACGGCGCTGCCAGTATTATCTGCACAACTTTCTCGCCAGCCAGCCGGACCTGAACTTTCATCATCCGGAGGTGCGTCAGGCACAGCTCGACAATCTGCGCTTCTGGCTGGAGCTGGGCGTCGACGGGTTCCGCTTCGACACCGCCAACTTCTATTTCCATGACCAGGCGCTGACGGACAATCCGCCGTCCTCGGACGACTACCGTAGCCGTGGGCATCCCCGCAGCTATCAACTGCTGAAACACAATGCGGATCAGCCAGAGAATCTCGACTATCTGGAAGAGATTCGTGCCCTGCTGGAGGAATACCCCGGCGCCACCAGCGTCGGCGAGGTTGGAGGCAGCGACCCGCTTCCCGCCATGGCAGCCTACACCGCGGGCCAGCACCGCCTGCATATGGCCTACACCTTCGACCTGCTCAACAGCACGGGCGATGCCGTGGACTTGCACGCCGTTCTGGCACGCTTTGCCGAGCATGGCGAAGACGCCTGGCCGTGCTGGGCATTGTCCAATCATGATGTTCCGCGCAGTGCCAGCCGCTGGGGGAGCGCACGCGCCTTGCTGGCTCTGACGGTACTCTGCTCATTGCGGGGCAGCCTCTGCCTCTATCAGGGCGAAGAGCTTGGATTCGAGGAAGCGGAGCTGAGCTACGCCGAGCTGCAGGACCCCTTCGGAATCGCGCTATGGCCCGAGGTCAAGGGACGCGATGGCTGTCGCACGCCCATGGTGTGGGAGCCTCAACGCAATGGTGGTTTCTGCGCCGACTCTCTGTCGCCCTGGCTTCCCGTCCATGCCCCTCATCAGTCACAGGCGGTCTCGCTGCAACAAGAGGCGCCCGAGAGCCTGCTGAATCGCGTTCGCAAGCTGCTGGAACTGCGACGTGAGAATGCGACGCTGAAGACGGGGCAACAGACACTCATCTCTCCTTCCGTGCTGCCGAAGGGAGTCTTTGGCGTGATACGCCACACCCCTCACCAGCAGATGGTGTGCCTGGCCAATCTGGAACACGAGACAGATCACGACCCGGAACACGACAACGCCCCCGTCATGCTCGACCTGCCTGCCCTGCTGGGCTCGCGAATGCCTCATGACCAGCATCATGACCCGATAGAGGTCGTCTCGTTGCCCGGCATGGCAACGCCCTCGCTTGAAGCAGGCCAATTGAGCCTGGCGCCGGGGATGGCAGCCTGGCTGGTCGTGCCAGCCGATACCTCACAAGAGCAGGACCGCTAGCAGGCGTTGCCCGGCTGGACGCCTTGTGCGCAGTTGACCGCTCGTTCGACCAACTCCCTCACTTTCTGGGCATTTCTGGTACGTGGCGATATGCTATCTCTGCACTTAATCGTTCAAGCTTTTCACCTTCAGGAACCCGACGCCTGTGTCATCACCTCGCCGCATCACTCTCAAGGAGCTAGCCGCTCAACTCGGCGTCTCCACCGCCAGCGTCTCCAACGCCTTCAACCGCCCCGACCAGCTCTCGCCAGCATTGCGCGAGCGGGTGCTCAAGGAGGCCAGACGCCTTGGCTACCGTGGCCCGGATGCCAAGGCGCGCAGTCTGCGCACGGGGCGTTCACGGATCATCGCCGTGGTACTCGCGGAGACGCTGACCTACAGCCTCAAGGATGCCGTCGCCAGCGAACTGCTGTCGGGCATCGCGGAAGTGCTGGATGCTCACGGCCATACCCTACTGCTGCTTTCAGGCCGCCAGAATGCCTCCCAGGCGCCCGGATCTTCCAGCATTGCCGATGGCTTCATCGTCTACGGGCTAATGGCCAGCATGGCGCTGGTGGACGAACTGCAGAGCGCGGGTCACAAGCCTATCGTGGCGGTCGACTTCGATCTGGGCGATCACCCCGCCATCCATGTGGATGATGAGCCCGCCTGCTACGCCATTGCGCAACATGCCTTGCAGACACCCGCCAGTCGTATCGGCATCGTCAACCTGCGCCTGACCGACACGCCCTGCAATGGCCCCATCACCGATGCCCACGCGCTGCTTCCGACGGGTCAGACAATCACCCGCTCACGTCTGGCAGGTTTTCATCGCGCCCTGACTGAGCGAGAGGTGGCTTTGGAAGACGTCGCGATGTGGAACATCGAGGAAAACACCTATGAGGTCTGCGCGCCGGTGCTGGCAGAGATACTCGACCTGCCGGCCAGCAAACGGCCAGACCTCCTGCTGTGCATGTCCGACCGTATCGCGTTGACCGCCGTGACCCTGGCCGAACAACGCGGCATCCGGATTCCCGAAGACCTGCGTATCACCGGCTTTGATGGTATCGAGGAAGGGCAATATCGCTCACCACGCCTGACCACGGTCCAGCAGGACAGTACCGAGAAAGGCCGCCTTGCCGCGCGAATGATTCTGGGACTGGAACCCGCCTCGCCTCGCCTGCTCACGACTCGGCTGATCCAAGGCGAGACCTGTCCGTAATTTTAATATAATATCTAGTGAAAAAATCTATCACTAGATATACTCTTATATCAAAAATTAAAACCAATATACAGCATAAAAATTTAAAAATAGAGCAAATACTCTTATCAGGTAACTTAATCAATATTTACCAACTTAAGAGAATTTCATTTAGTTCACGCCGTAGTTTATTGGATACTAGGCCATGCTATCCCTTAGCTATTCCCAATACCAATAAATAGAAACTCCTTACAAACTAAAAAACATAAACCAACACAACATAATTAGAATGCTCAACCTAAGCACACTTGGAATAAGATAATCGTTAAATGCGCACCTAAAGTAGATGGGTGAAATCGATTGTGTGTAATTGAAGCGCGGACTATCAAGAGCAGATAGTTCCATAATGCCAACCTACCTACGGTTTTCTACGTCCGTTACAGCATCGACAAAATCCAATAGGCCAATGAATATTTGAAATCGTTTAGACGTAGATCGCTTGGCTCCATGCGCGCATTGAAGCAGAAGCTCACTGAAGAGAACCAAAATGCCACGACTAGTGCCCATCAAGGCCGGGAACGACCTGGTTATCATCGTCGAGGCTCACAACGGCGGAGAGACAACGTTCCGGAACCGGGTGTTATCCTTGTCCAGGCACATACTTCAAAGAGTTCGATGCCCAAAACGGCTCCCCGACAGCGTGCTCTAGCCGTTCATATCCACCAGCAAATTTTCTAAGACCTCAAGGCGGCCACATCTTACACCGTTGACAGAGAGCAAAGTGCCGGCTAGGAGAGTTCACGATACCTTGTAGGCGTTGCGCAAGGGAGCAAGCAGAGACCCCACCTCTTAGGTGCTTCTTTCTCAGCAGTAATATGCGCCCACCACCATGCCCCGAGGGCGGCTTAAGAGGGGCATGACCAAAGACACTGTTGGCTCCGGCGCTACCAAGCCCGAAGACCACATCGCCTTTGGCCATTCTGCGGCCTAATAACGGGCTACGACCTGGTAGCCCAAAAATCGCATTGACGAAATGTGTAACATAAAACATCATATGTTTAGTTTTTACTAGCCGAGGGACCTGTGATAGATAAAAAGCGCAAAACAGCTACTCGCCCTAGCGTGGCCGACTTCTTGGCTGAGGCCATTTTCTCTGGCCGTTATCACCCTGGTGACTTCGTGCCCAAGGAGGTAGACCTCTGCGAGCAGTTTGTAATCAACCGCTCAGCTGTGCGCAGCGACCTGCGACAGCTGGTGGATGCAGGCGTCATCGAACGCATCTCAGGCCATGGCTCTAAGGTACGCGAATACGCCGAATGGAATATCCTCGATACCCAAGTCACCGATTGGATGACCCGGTACGCTGCCCCCAACCCGGGCATCCAGCGCGAAATTCTATCGTTTCGTCTCGACGTCGAGCCCTATGTGGCACTAACCGCAGCCAAGCGCGCCACAGCCCGAGACCTGGTCGCTATGGAGGAGGCTTTCGAGGGCATGGGACAAAACCTGCACGGCCAGGGTGGCAGGCTGCATAGTGACTTCGACGTCGCCTTCCATGTTGCCATCTTCAAAGCAACCCACAACATCGTTTGGGCACAGCTCTCGCACATCCTCAGACCCTCGATCTACATGTTGGTGGCAGAATCCAACACCAGCGCCAGCGATCCCGAAGCAAGTCTAGAACGACACCGTCAGCTAATGGAGAGCATTCGTGCCCGCCAGCCCCGCGAAGCTTTCCTCGCTGCTCAAGCTGTGCTTGCTGGAACCGCCGAAGCACTGGGCATTGAGCCTGGGGACAGCGCCCTAGGTCGTCAGCTCGACCTAGTCTGAGCCCTGGACTTGTCCTCAACATAAGTACGCGGCCGGCGCCTTTGTGCCGGCCGCGTGCTTTTGCCGTTAGTGTTTACTCAGTGATTGTCCCGCGGGGGACTGGTCCGGGCAACATCGCGATACTTGGTTGCAGGTGCTAAGGTCATGCCCTGGTCCAGTGGCCTGACCATCCCACGCTGAATCTCCTGCCAAGGTGTCTGATGGTCGGGGTAACGATAGCCACCCTCGGCCTCCAGACACTCGCGGCGCACTGCCAGCTCGGCGTCATCGACTTTCAACATTACCTCGCTACGACCAAGATCGACCCGTACCCAGTCACCGCTCTTGAGCAGCGCAAGTGCCCCACCGGTAGCAGCCTCTGGCGAACCATTGAGGATGGACGGCGAGCCGGATGTGCCCGACTGACGCCCATCCCCCAAGCATGGCAACGAGTCAATGCCAGCGCGAATGAGCGCCTCAGGTGGCTGCATATTAACCACCTCGGCACCACCAGGATGCCCGACAGGGCCGGCGCCCCGCATCACTAGGATGGTACGCCCGTCAATACCAAGCGACGGGTCATCAATGCGTGCGTGATAGTCCTCAGAACCGTCAAACACGACCACCTTACCTTCGAATGCGTTTGGGTCATCCGGGTCGCTGAGGAAGCGCTGGCGGAAGTCAGCGGCAATTACGCTGGTTTTCATCAACGCCGAGTCGAAAAGATTGCCTTTCAGGTTGAGGAACCCCGCGTGTTCTACCAGCGGATTTCCATAGCGTCGAATCACATCTTCATCAGCAGTCTCACAACCGGCAATATTGTCTGCTAGGGATAAGCCATTGACAGTTATCACCTCGCCGTGAAGTCGTCCCGCCGATAGCAGTTCATTCATCACCGCCGGGACACCGCCGGCACGATAAAACTCCTCGCTGAGATAGGCTCCAGCAGGCATAACGTTAGCTAGCAGCGGTACTTCATGGCCCAAACGCTGCCAGTCGTCATTGTCGAGTTCGACTCCAGCGTGGCGAGCGATGGCGTTGATGTGGATCGGCGCGTTGGATGATCCCCCTAGCGCCGAGCAGGTAACGACGGCATTTTCGAACGCATCACGGGTCAGAATGTCGCTCGGCCGCAAATCTTCCCAGACCATGTCGACGATGCGTTCACCAGTCTCGTAGGCAACCGCCCCTCGCTCCTTATAGGGCCCGGGGATCATCGCTGAACCGGGCAGGCTCATGCCTAGTGACTCGGCCAGCGAGTTCATCGTCGAGGCGGTGCCCATGGTATTGCAGTGGCCCACTGAGGGCGCCGAATCGGCTATCCGCGAAAGGAACTCCGGGTAGTCGATATCCCCAGCGGCCAGTCGCTTGCGCATCTCCCACACCACAGTTCCAGAGCCGACTCGTTCACGGCCTCGCCAACCGTTGAGCATCGGCCCGCCCGACAGCACTATGGCAGGGATATTAACAGTTGCCGCGGCCATCAGGCTGGCCGGAGTGGTCTTATCGCAGCCGGTGGTCAGTACTACACCGTCCAGCGGATAACCGTGCAACACCTCGACTAGCCCTAGATAGGCCAAGTTACGATCCAACGCCGCGGTAGGCCGGCGCACATTTTCATGAATCGGATGCAATGGGAACTCGAAGGGGACCCCACCAGCAGCGCGGACACCATCCTTGACTCGTTTCACCAACTCAATGTGGTGCCGGTTACAGGGCGCCAGATCAGAGCCCGATTGGCAGATGCCAATGATCGGCCGGCCACTGGTCAACTCCTCTAGAGTGACGCCCTGGTTCATGTAACGCTCTAAGCACAGGGCAGTGGTGCCTGGATTATCCGGGTTGTCGAACCAATAGCGCGAGCGCAGCCGATCCTTGGTCATAAGTTGTTTAGTCATAGAAATTTCCTCAGTGCGAGTGGCGCGGCACATCGGCACCCCGCGAGCCAACCAGAAAATCGAAATCGCAACCTTCATCAGCCTGCAACACGTGCTCAATGTAGAGCTGTCGATAGCCACCACTGCGGGCGATCTCTTTCGAAACTGCGGTAGGGTCGCCCTCGGCCAGACGCGCCTCAAGTTCAAGTGCGTCGACTTCCAAATGCAACCGGCCGCTGTTGCAATCGAGCTCAATCCAGTCGCCGTTGCGCACTGCAGCCAACGGCCCCCCTGCAGCCGCTTCCGGGGCCACATGCAGTACTACGGTACCGTAGGCAGTTCCACTCATCCGGGCATCGGAGATGCGCACCATATCGGTTATGCCCTGCTCCAGCAGCTTGGAGGGTAAGCCCATGTTGCCGACCTCAGCCATGCCGTGATAGCCACGTGGCCCACAGTTTTTCATCACCAATATACTATCGGCATCTACATCTAGGTCCGTGTCGTTGATACGCGCCTTGTAGTCGTCGAAATTCTCAAACACTACCGCGCGACCACGATGCTGCATCAGCTCGGGGGTTGCCGCCGAAGGCTTGAGTACCGCGCCGCCAGGTGCCAAGTTCCCGCGGAGCACGCACATGCCACCATCCTCCCGCAACGGATTGTCGAGAGGACGAATCACCTCATCGTTGTACAGCGGGGCGTCGCAGACGTTCTCCCACAGGGTCTTGCCATTGACGGTCAACGCGTCCTTATGGGGTAGAAGATCGGCTTCGCCGAGACGCTTGAGCACCGCAGGAAGGCCACCAGCATAGTAAAACTCCTCCATCAGGTAGCGGCCGGAAGGCTGTAGATCGACAATGGTCGGCGTACCTCGGCCAACTCGTGACCAGTCGTCCATTCCCAGCTCGACGCCTATGCGCCCAGCGATAGCCTTCAAGTGAATTACAGCATTGGTGGAGCCGCCTATAGCCGCATTGGTACGAATAGCGTTCTCGAAAGCATCCTTGGTCAGCACTTTTGAAAGCTTTAGATCCTCATCGACCATTTCTACAATGCGGTTTCCGGAAAGGTGCGCCAATACATAGCGACGGGAGTCAACTGCTGGAATCGCCGCGTTATGCGGTAACGAGGTGCCGAGTGATTCCGCCATACAGGCCATGGTGGAGGCAGTGCCCATGGTGTTACAGGTACCTGCTGAGCGAGACATTCCGGCCTCGGCGGCCATGAAGTCGTGTATCGATATCTTGCCTGCCTTGACCTCTTCCGAGAGCTTCCATACCACAGTACCGGAACCGATATCCTGGCCCTCGTGTTTGCCGTTGAGCATCGGCCCCCCCGTCACCACAATCGTCGGCAGGTCACAGCTGGCAGCGCCCATCAGCAACGCTGGTGTGGTCTTGTCGCAGCCCACCAGCAATACAACTGCATCCATCGGATTGCCGCGGATAGCCTCCTCGACGTCCATGCTCGCCAAGTTACGAGTGAACATCGCTGTGGGGCGAAGATTAGACTCGCCATTGGAAAATACTGGAAATTCCACCGGATAGCCCCCGGCCTCGAGTACGCCTTTCTTGACATGCTCAGCGATTTTACGGAAATGAGCGTTGCAAGGCGTCAGCTCCGACCAAGTATTACAAATTCCGATGATTGGCTTGCCCTGAAACTCGTGATCGGGAATGCCCTGATTTTTCATCCAGCTGCGGTACATAAAGCCGTTCTTGTCAGCGGTACCGAACCACTCGGCGCTGCGCAGCCGGCGCTTGTTATCTGGCATGAAAGCCTCTCCTCATTGCTTATCGCGACCTGTTCCCATGTTGAGCGTCTCATCGTGAGCGTGCCCCTCGGGCGACACGACCATGGGATGACGGTAGCTGCATGGCGCCCTGTAGTCGATACATACAAAAGTATATGTTGAACAATTGGCCCGTATGTACAACATTTGGTTGCCATAACAGCACCCCAATTAAAACGCCACAAAACAACAACAGCTTCGATGGAGAGCCTCGATGTCCCACCTTAAAATGCCAAGCTTGCTGATCACCGGCACAATGATGATGCTCGGCCTGACTCCCGCCCAAGCGGCGGAATACGAGTGGAAGTTTCAAGCCTCAGAGACCGCCGGCGAGCCCAGTTTCCAGATAAAGCAAGAGTGGGCTGATCGGATAGAGACCATGACAAAAGGCCGTGTAAGCATCGAAATGCTACCGATAAACGCTGTGGTCGGCCCTACAGAAACATTGCAGGCGGTCTCCTCCGGCATCCTTCAGGGCCACATGACTGACCCCAGCTATTTTTCAGGGCAAGACCCAGCTTTCGGCATGATCGGCAACTTGGTCGGCGCCTGGAACACACCCTATGACTTTCTAGAATTCATGAAGCAGGACGGCGCGGCACTTTATAACGAGTTGGCCTCGCCCTATGGCACTCACCTGATCAGTGCTGCGACCTTCCCCTTGGAGTCGATCCCCTCCACGGTCAAGGTTGACTCCATAAAAGCTTTTAAAGGCCTTAAGATCCGTGCTCCTCAAGGCATGGTCTACAACATCTTCGAGCGTATTGGCGCCACCCCTGTCAATCTACCGGGCTCAGAGGTCTACACAGGTCTGGAGAAAGGTGTAATAGATGCCGCCGACTCCACTGTCCTATCCAACAACGACGCCATGGGTATCCACGAGTTCGCTCCCTATCCGCTCTATCCAGGCTTTCACTCCATGCCGATGATCGCTGTGTCGATAAACAAAGATATCTGGGATGGCCTGCCTAATGACCTTCAGACCACCCTTGAAACCGCGTTTGACGCCATGGCCTACGATCTGATCGCACGACTCAAGGCCCAAGACATCGAGGCGCTAGCACGTCTTCAAAAGGACCCAGAAGTCCATCCGGTTGACCTCCCTGATTCAGAACGCAAGACCTTCCGTCAGGCAGCCGAACAGGAATGGAAGGTATGGGCCGGCAAAAATGAGATGACCCAGAAGATATTCGACGCCGCTAATAGCTTCTTGGTTGCCCGCGGCCAACTGTAAATCTAGTCAACCATCACTATTCATCCTCTATTCGAGTATCTGCCCTCAGTCCCAATCGCTGGTACCGAGGGACAGTACCGTGAGATTTCTGACCAAGCTTGCGGTTGCGGTCCTAAACCCTATTAACCAATGCCGCCAGTGGTCCGGAGCAACCATGACATCTCCTTCTTCACACAACTCTCCTAAATCGCCGATAGACGGTACTAATCTGCCAGCCAATCCATCATCTAAGCCACCGCCGGATAGTAAAACATTCGAGCGAGCACCCGATGTGGTTCGTAGCTATTTCGATCGTGGCGTGGTTCGTGTGGCTAAAGTCGTCGCCTGGCTGGTATTTATCGCCATGGCTATCAGCGTCTATGAAGTAATCATGCGTTATGGCTTTGGCGCGCCTACCTCTTGGGTCCACGAGACAGTAGTTATGCTGGTAGCAGTCAGCTTTTGTCTGGGTGGGCCGGCCACGCTGGCCTCCAACCGTCATATCCGAGTCAAGGTGCTCTACGACGCCGTCGGGCCAAGATTCCGGCTGTGGCTTGATCGCTTCAACGACTTGGTTACCTTCGCCTTCTGCATGGGTATGACCTATGCCGCTTGGTTAATGTTCTACAGCGCCTCCCACAATCCCCTTGGTGCATTGCAGCTAGAGCGGTCCGGCACTTCTTGGAACCCGCCGTTCCCAGCCTTGGTCAAGGGCATGATTCTCTCCGCAGTGGCGATCATGTGCATCCAGGCGCTGATCCACTTAATCCAGTCGATCAGAGGCGAGCCCGCCCCCGACGCCCCCGAAGGAGGAGCTGACTAATGAGCATCGCAGATGGGACTTTGCTGTTGGTCGGCGCCATTTTCGCGCTACTGGTCACAGGCCTACCGTTAGCCTTTATCACCGGCCTAGTGGCTCTGGCTTTTACCTTTGGTTGGTTCGGCCCTAACGCCCTGCCGCTGGTTACCAGCCGGGTATATGGGTTCGTCACCGAGTACTCCTTGGTGGCGGTACCGATGTTTGTGTTGATGGCTTCGCTACTCGATCGATCTGGCATCGCCAAAGACTTGTTCAACGCCATGCGGGTATTTGCTGGTCGCCTGCCCGGAGGGGTCGCCGTCCAGACCGTGGTAGTTGCATTCTTTCTAGCCGCACTATCCGGCATCATCGGCGGCGAAATCGTGCTACTGGGTATTCTGGCGTTGCCGCAGATGCTCAGGCTTGGCTACGACAAGCACTTATCGATCGGCGTGGTCTGTGCAGGAGGAGCACTCGGGACCATGATGCCGCCATCAATCGTACTAATTATCTACGGCTTGATCGCCAGCGTTTCTATTGCCGATTTATTCACTGCAGCGATCACTCCGGCAGTGATTCTAATGCTGTCCTATATCGGGTATGTGCTGGTGCGCTGCCTCCGCAATCCCACCATGGGGCCGCCTATGCGTGAGGAAGACCGCAACGCCGGCTTTGCCTCTAGAGGAGCTGCACTGCGCTCGATTCTCGTGCCCGCGTTAATCGCCTTTATGGTGCTGGGTTCAATCTACGGGGGCGTGGCCTCAGTCACTGAGGCAGCGGCCATGGGCGTATTCGGCGTACTGCTGGCAGTAATCGCCCGGGGGGAGTTCTCATTTTCCATGATGCATAGAAGTTTGTCCCAGACCCTGGTGACATGCGGCATGATCATCTGGATCGGTATCGGTGCCGCCGCCTTGGTGGGGGTCTATAACCTAATGGGAGGAAACCGCTTTATCTCCGGCATGATCATGGATCTTGACGTATCACCCATCGTGATCATTCTCGTGATGATGGCGATCCTAATAGTGCTTGGAATGTTCCTCGACTGGATTGGAGTGGCAATGCTGACCCTGCCCATTTTCGTGCCGATCATTGTACAGCTGGGCTACAGCCCAATCTGGTTCGGCATTCTATTCGCGGTGAACATGCAAGTTTCCTTCCTATCGCCACCTTTCGGCCCTGCAGCTTTCTATTTAAAGGGCGTGGCGCCACCGAACATAAGTCTCAAGGATATTTTCGTCGCGGTGCTCCCCTTCATCGGCTTGCAGCTATGTGTGCTCGCTGCACTATTAGTGTGGCCCGAGATGGCAATGTGGCTGGTGCAGTGATTCATACCTCTCTCTTCAACTGCAAGACAATCTACTTATAACGCGACTCAATTCTTTGACTGCAAATCTAGCCAGAGGCGTATTAAAACGCCTATGGCTAACTGTAATCCGGAACAGGTTAGTAACCACACGCAAGGACATCGCTATGCAACACGACACACCCATGCCTTTTCGTATCATTCAGTGCCGCCACCAAGGCAGTATCAAGGCCGCCTTGGTTGAAAATGTGGATCGTGTACGACTAGCCGACGCTGACACCTACACTTTGGCACGCCGTGCCTTAGCCACGGGCAAGAGCCTGGCGATTACAGTAATGGAAAGCCTCAGTAGCGAGTGCCTCGATTACGCCAGTTTAGTCGAAAAGGAACTTTTACTTCCGCCTTTGACCCATCCGGATGCCGCACGCTGTTTGGTCAGCGGCACCGGTCTGACTCACCTTGGCAGTGCCGATACCCGTAGCGCTATGCACGCAGCATCATTTGAGACCAATGACCAACAACTAACCGACTCCATGCGCATGTTCAAGCTCGGCGTCGAGTGTGGCAAGCCCTTCAAGGGTCAAGTTGGCGCCCAACCCGAGTGGTTCTACAAGGGTGATGGTAATTGTGTGGTGGCCCCTGAGACTCCCCTGCCCTGGCCATCCTTCGCTGAAGACGCCGGTGAAGAGCCTGAACTAGCTGGACTATACCTCATTGACGATCATGGCTGTCCCCATCGGCTCGGCTTTGCCATCGGCAACGAGTTTTCAGATCACACCATCGAACGCTACAACTATTTGTGGTTGGCACACTCGAAGCTTCGCGCCTGTAGTTTTGGCCCTGAACTACTGATCGGCGAACTCCCACATCAACTGGAGGGCATCTCGCGTATCACCAAAGATGGCGAGACCTTGTGGGAGAGGCCGTTCTTGACCGGAGAGGCCAACATGGCGCACAGCATCGCCAACTTGGAGCACCACCACTTCAAATATCCTGGTTTCCGCCGACCCGGCGATATCCATATCCATTTCTTGGGTACCGCGACTTTAAGCTTCGCCGACGGTGTCAGAGTTAATCCAGGCGAGCGATATGAGATCGAGTTACCGGCTTTCGGGCGTCCGTTACGTAATCCACTTGCTCAGCCAAACAAAGCCGATGATCAAGTCAGCGTCACGCCAATGTAACCGACTGAAAAAACGCTTCGACCATCCTTAAAATTTACTGTGTATATATTGAATAGTTGTCGAGCCACCGTCGATATAGACAACTAATCATCCCTGCAAACGAAATGGATCTCACATGACTCTAGAAGGCAAGCAACTCATTGGCCAACAGGCCGTACTCAGCAATGGCAATGCCATCCACGCAGTGGACCCCGCTACCGGCGAAACCCTCGAACCCGGCTATAAGGCAGGCTCGAGAGCGGAGGTCGAGCGTGCCTGTGAACTGGCCTGGACAGCCTTTGATACCTACCGCGAGACTGGCCTCGAAGTCCGTGCGTGCTTTCTCGAAACCATCGCTGAGGAGATCGAGTCAATCGGGGATGATCTTATCGTGCGTGCCATGACTGAGTCCGGGCTGCCCCGTGGCCGACTCGAGGGTGAACGGGGCCGTACATGCGGTCAGCTACGCCTCTTCGCACAGGTCGTACGCAATGGCGAGTGGCTCGATGTACGCCTTGACCCTGCGTTACCTGAGCGTCAGCCAATGCCGCGGGTCGACCTGCGCCAGCGTCACATCGCGTTGGGCCCCGTCGCCGTGTTTGGTGCCTCCAACTTCCCGTTGGCGTTCTCCGTTGCCGGCGGTGACACTGCCTCGGCGCTGGCCGCAGGCTGCCCAGTCATTGTCAAAGCTCACGCTGCACATCCCGGCACCTCCGAGCTGGTCGGTCGCGCCATACAACGCGCCGTAGCCAAAAGCGAACTGCCCGAAGGCGTGTTCTCACTACTCTATGGCTCCGGACGTGAGCTCGGCCAGGCATTGGTTCGCGATCCGCGCATCAAGGCGGTGGGCTTCACCGGCTCCCGCTCGGGCGGCACCGCTCTGATGCAAACAGCCCAAGAACGCCCCGAACCGATCCCCGTCTATGCCGAGATGAGCTCAATCAATCCAGTGTTCCTATTGCCTGAAGCACTCAAGACACGCGGCAAGGAACTGGGTAATGCCTTTGTCGGCTCTTTGAACATGGGAGCCGGCCAGTTCTGCACTAACCCAGGCTTGGTCATCGCAGTAAAGGGCGAGGCACTCGATGCTTTCGTGGCCGCCGCCAGCGAGGCGGTAAAAGACTCCGCGGCCCAGACCATGCTGACCCCAGGCATTCATGATGCCTACGTGCAGGGCGTCGATGGTCTTCTGCAAAGTAGCACTGCCCGCGAAGTCGCCCGCGGCGCAACTGGCGAGAGCCAAAATGCTTGCCAGACCGGGCTGTTCTTGACCTCTGCCAAGGACTTCATGAGCGATGAGACGCTACAGGCCGAAGTGTTCGGTGCCACTTCACTGGTGGTTGAGTGCACCGACCTCGACGAGGTTAAGCACGTGGCGGAATCGCTAGAAGGCCAGCTCACCGCCACCCTGCAGATGGACGAAGACGACCTGGGCGCAGCCCGTTTGCTGCTGCCTGTGCTCGAGCGTCGCGCTGGTCGTGTGATGGCTAACGGCTGGCCAACCGGCGTCGAGGTGTGCCACGCCATGGTCCACGGTGGCCCCTATCCTGCCACCTCAGACTCGCGTACCACTTCTGTGGGCAGCGCAGCGATCTATCGCTTCCTGCGCCCAGTCTGCTACCAAGACCTGCCACAAGGCCTACTACCTGAAGCATTGCGTGACGGCAACCCCGCCGGGGTAAGTCGCTTGATCGACGGCCACCGCGAGACCTAGGTTTTGTACGAAAAGTCATTTTTGCTAATGTGACCCATGCACATCCAGCATAGGTGCGGTATGACAGGACGATACGAAATCTCGGATAGCCAATGGCAGTTGATCGAAGACATTGTCTCACCGGCTCAATCGATGGGCAGACCCAGGAAAGACGACAGACAGATGCTGAACGGCATCTTTTGGGCCCTCTGCTCTGGTGCCAAGTGGCGTGACCTCCCCGAACGTTATGGCCCTTGGAGCACTGTCTACGCCAGGTTTCGACAATGGCGTGATGACGGCACCTTTGAGGCAGTCTTGTCGCGTCTTCAACTCCAGCTTCGCGAAGATGGCCTGATGGATCTCGAGTCCTGGATGATCGACTCAACCGCCGTTCGTGCAACACGTGCCTCCGCTGGTGGAGGCAAAAAGGGGGATCTGAAGAACCCTTAGACCATGCGTTGGGCCGGAGTCGTGGGGGCATCACGACCAAAATCCATATGATCTGTGATCGTCTTGGCTGGCCCATCGCTTTCACACTATCGGGAGGTCAAGAGTCGGATACCCGATACTTCATGCCCACCCTGGAAAAAGTTCATCTACCGGGGAGTCTCGGTCGGCCACGAAAACGTTGCCGCTACATCGTGGCAGACAAGGGCTATGACAGTGATGAGCTGCGTCGTTACTGCGACCGCGTTCGTATCAAGCCGATCATCGCCCAACGAAGGATGAAGCGAAAACCCCGTCCAGGCCTTCCTCGGGGTTTCGATAAACCCATGTACCGTCAGCGAAACATCGTGGAGCGCTCTTTCAGTTGGCTGAAAGAGTTCCGTCGTATTGCGACGCGGTACGAGAAGTTGGCCCGTAGCTTTTATGCGATGGTATGCCTAGCTTGCATACGTCGCTGCCTACGAGCCGACTTTTCGTACAGAACCTAAGGTTCATGCGGTTTTAGAAAATATTACCAGAGTGAACAGGTGATACTGAACGGGACGGCATTTGCCGTCCCGTTGTTATTTTGACTCGTTAAAACCGTCAGGTAGCACAGAGCTATCTGTTAGATCAGCGACTAGATCGCGCAAATGGTTGATTATCTCCTGTGCGACAGGCGACAGCGGCTCATTACGACGAGTTATGATGCCGTAGTAATCGAGAGGTTTACCAATCACGCGCTTAAGTACCGCGTACTGACCACTTTCAAGCGGTCGTCGTAATACCGAACGTGGCAAGACCGCCAGCATGTCGGATGCTTGCAACAGTTGTAATGTCGCCTGGATCGAAGTAGTCTCGACAACATTGTTTGGCGAAGTTACGCCCTCCTCAGCCAATGCAGCTTCAAATACGCCTCGCATAGGACTACTCAAAGGATGCAGAATCCAAGGCCAGCGACTAAGTAACTCGAGGTCAGGCACTTTATCATCTAACACCAATGGATGATCATGTCGTGCGACCAACCGCAGTGGTTCATTAAGTAAGGGCTCGAAGTCGAATAGATTGTGTTGACTAACATGAGTCAGTCGACCAATTACCAAGTCAAGCCGCTTGCACTCGAGTTCAGCCAACAGCCGATCACTTGTCTGTTCTTGCAAGTCTATGGATAATCGCGGCCGTTGACGCTTAAGTCGCGCAATCGCCGCTGGCAGAATCTCAGGAGCCGCCGCAGGAATCGCGCCAATCAACAGCTGGCCATAGCCTCCTTCACGTAGATCATTAATATCACTGACAAGGCGATCAGCATCATTTATCAGTCGCCATGCATGGCGAATTACCTGTTCTCCAAGCTCGGTAGGCTGCATGGCACGCGGCAGTCGTTCGAAGATAGCGAAACCAAAATATTCCTCGAGATCACGCAACATCTTGCTCGCTGCAGGCTGGCTCAAATGCATCATACGAGCCGCCGAATGCATATTCTGACTCTGCGCCAGCGTTGTGATTAATGTCAGATGTTTAAAACGTAGCCAACCACGAAGGCTAGAAGATGACAGTTTTTCCATGATCACGGGACCCCATTACAGTGCGAAAAATCTATACTTGCAACATGCCAGCGTCATAATGACTTGAAAGGGACACTGGGTCACAAGCTCGAGTTAGCATTTACAGAGAGCTAATCATAAGCTAATGTAGTTTTTCAGCAAGCCTTATTATATCAGCATGGTAAATCTGACTATTTGACACTGAGAGCATGGTCACTCATGGAGATCTTAAGGCTCGAATGATGACGAAAAAATAACGCTCGGCCCAAGACTTAGCTAGGAGGCACCCAGCGCATTGTCGCGCCAGATTTACTCGCTGAAGGCCTCGTGTGAAACCATGAAGACAAGTAAAATATCTCGAAACATTAGGGTTCTAGACCGCGAGTTGAGCAGACATGCAGAGCTCCGATGACCGATGAAGTGTTCACGAGGACGCAGTGTGAGATCCAAGAGATGAAGCGTAAGATCGGTGGGTGGAGTAAGAGAAGAAAATATTATAAAGGCTATTACTCTCTTGACGACGGACTCTCGGAAGAATTCTTATTAATCTAGCGGTTTAAAGGGAGCCATACGAGACAGAAGTTATGTCAGATCTTTGGGTTACACAGCTGAAACTGCCCTCATTCTTTGAATAATCTGACAGCTTATCCAAGCTCGGATCGGATCATCAACATCATCAGGCCGCTTTGTACAGTGGTCAAGAGAAATACGCCTCATCCCGCCTTATTCACGAGTGCCCTGATCAGGCGGCTTGAAGTGGCTGGCCGCTGGGTTCTCGCACCAGGGGCGCTATCTACGCCGTAACGGCCCGCTGAATCATGCCCAAATGCTGCTCTTCTGTCGTATCTATATAACGTTCAGGAATTAATCACGCCGTTAAAGCAGCCGTCATCGTCGACCGTCGCTGCGGTCGCTCGATTCTTGAAGCTATGGTGGTTGCGCCGAACGTCAGCTGAGCGCGGTCAGCTTCGGCAGCCCCTTCAGCAAGGCAGGCCACTATTTATCAGCCGCATCGCCGAGGTGAACGGTGATGCGCCGAGCGTGCAGCGAGAGCGTCGCCGCCACCTTGAGCACCTGTTCACGCATCCGGCTCAGGCTCCAACCCTGCCGGGTCTGGCGCCCCAGCAAGCAGCGAAGGCCATGCAGAACCTGATAGGCGTAGAGACTCAGCAACAGGCTCACCTCATTGCGGGCCATCACGTCCTGGACGGTGGAGGCACCGCGATCGGTCGACGAGAGATGCACGTCGAGCGCCGACTTCACCTCGCCCATGTGCGCTTCGGCGCTGCCGCGCTTGCGATAGAGTGCCAGAATCTTCTCGGGCGGCCAGTCGAACTTGCCGAGGTTGGTGACCAGGAAGAAGGCATGCAGCAGCAGGTCATCGGGGCGTTCCTGAACCACCAGCACCACGCGTCGTGGCGTTGGCCAGGTACCGGCCTGGTATTCAAGGTCGTGGCACCACTCCCGAGGCTGCTCAGGGGGCCGGCCGCGTGGCCGCTTCAGGTAGGGCGCTGCCAGCGCCTGCAAGCCCTTGTGGCTGCGCAGTCGGCCCAGGTACTCGATGCTGCGCTTCTCCAGCGCCTCCAGCGTGTCATTGTCGGTGAAGCCGGCGTCGATACGCACCCGAACCTGGGCGCCGGTGCTCTCGTTAAGCCGCTTCACCAGGTGCGGGATCAGCGTTCTCGGCGGGGCCGGCGTTGCCCTCGCGCAGCAGGCCGCCGACCATGTCGCCAGTTTCGGCCAACGAGGCGACCAGCGGCGACCAGCGGCGAATAGATCCGCGTACCGTAAAGGCCATGATAAGCGGAACCGCCCTGGTGTCCATGGACCTCAATCGGCAGGCCGTCGATGTCTAGCGTCAGCTGCTTGGGACGCTCGCCGTTCTTCAGCGAGGTCAGGCGCCAGGCCACCAGCCGCAGCAGACCTTCATGCACGGCATCGATGTTGTCGTTGTGTCCAAGGCAGGTCAGCAGCCGCGACAGCGTGGCTTGGGACGGCCTATCCTGGACCAGTGGCGTCATGCCGCGCGCATCACTGCAGGCCAGCTGCCAGAGCGGATCACGGCGCAGCGTGTCGGTATCGCTGAGATCGATCCACCCCATCGCCCGCTGCAGCACCAAGGTGCGTATCTGGCTGGCCAGCGAGTGGCGAATACGCAGCGGATGGCGCGGATCGACCAGGTTATCTTCGAGCTCCTCGATCACGCCACTGCTGTCGAGGGCTTCGCGCAGCAACAATGCGCCGCTGTCGCTGGTGGTGCGGTGGCCGCTCAGCTCGACACGGACAGAGCCGTTGCATGAGGGCGTCCAGGTCGTTAGGGTTTCATCCATGGCGAGTGGTCCTCTTGAATCGTGTTCTGGCAGTAACATCCTGATTCTACAAGAGAAAACTACTCGCCATCTTCGTTTTCAGGTCGGCCTCATGAATAAGCCGGGCTCATCGGGTGTCACCTGCAAGCCCGAAATTCGCAACGACGTGGCGGCCATTTTCCTTCGTCGGCAACCACACCCCCTGCAAATGTTAACCATACGTATGTCGCAGTTACACATACGTTCCATCAGGTCATTCTCATTAAAGAACCCCGAACAACAAATACGCTTTCACATGAGGTGATATATGACGATTGGACGCCGTCAATTCCTGGCTGGGACCGCCGCACTGACCGCTGCGGCGAGCTCGCCCTCCCTATTCGCCCGCGCCGAAGCGCCCGAGCGCTATCCTAACGACTGCTGGGAGGTGCTCGACGAGCGGTTCGAACGCTACATGCTATTCAACTCACCGCTGCAGCGGATCTGGAGCGGCGGGCTGTGGCTCGAAGGTCCGGTTTGGAACGCCGTCGGTCGCTTTGCCGTGTTCAGCGACATCCCCCGCGCGCGCCAGATGCGCTGGGATGAGGCCAGTAACACGGTTAGTGTGCTGCGCCACAAGGTCGGTCACTCCAACGGCAATGCCTTCGACGACCACGGCCGGCTCATCGCCTGCGAGCACTCGCCCGCCAGGGTGGTTCGCTACGAGTGGGATGGCAGCGTGACCGTATTGGCCAACGACTGGCAGGGCAAGCGTCTCAACGCACCTAATGACTTGGTCACGCTGCCCAACGGCGGCATCATCTTCACCGATCCCGGTTACGGCGCTCACGTGGACTACGAGGGCCACAAGCGCGATCTGGAGATCGAGCCGGCTGTTTATTACGTTGACGATACCCTGGACGAGCCGCTGCGCCTGACCACAGCGCCCTACAAGCCCAACGGCATCGCTCTCAGCCCGGACCGGCGCACACTCTACGTAACCGATACCGCGCCATCGCACTATCCTGACCAGCCACCCGCCATCTTCCGATTCATGCTCGCGGAGGACGGCAAGGCCGTTTCAGACGGCGAGCGCTTGGTCGAAGGTCAGGGCGAAGGTTACGATGGTATGGCCGTGGACAAGGACGGCAATCTCTGGGTCGGAACCTCCGGCGGCGAAGGCAAGGACGGCGTCAGCATCTTCACCGCCGAGGGTGAGCGCATCGGGCGCATCCTACTGCCCGAGGTCTGTGCCAATGTCTGCTTCGCCGGCGAGGACCGCAACCGACTACTGATGACCGCTAGCCGCTCCATCTACACCATTTACACCGGTGCTCGCGGCATTTAAAGCTGCCTTACCGCCGCTGGTGATTCTTGGGAATCTGTAGGGCATCAGCGCCGGCGCTCGATTCTTCAAAACCAATTTTAACCAACTGTTCCGCCACGCGAATCGCGACCTTGAAGCCATGGCCCGTGTGGCGGAACAGCCGGTCTTACCTACCGTCAAGATGGAGACCGGCGCCTACGCCGTACTACTGACCAGCGCTGTGACACTACTGGACGTCGAAGTCTAGCTGTGCGACTCCATCCGATTGTTTACGAAAAGCCCCAGCCGGCTATGCGGAAGCTGGTAATTAAGGGTGGCATGCGGTCGATAACCATGACGCCACCCATCATATTCGACAAGGGCTATTTCGTAAGGTATATCACCGTAATATTACCGCTAATTCAGTACATTTTGCATGTAATAAATTGACAAAAAAATTACATAATCACCTTTAGCAATATATTTACGAGAGCTCCCCCGTTTTGATCAGGTAATTGCTCCAACCATCCAAGGTACGAATTCGTTATTACCGTAACCAAGAGTCTCGCTAGCGCTGAGCTGACCGGAGGCTACCGATATGATGTGTTCGAATATCTCACGACCAACGCTATCAATGCTCCCTCCCCCTTCGACGATGATACCGCAGTTGATATCCATGTCTTCACGCATGGCCTCGAACATACGAGTGTTGGTCGCAAGCTTAAGACAAGGCGCAGGCTTGAAGCCCGATACCGACCCCCGCCCGGTGGTGAAGCAGACCATATTGGCCCCCGAAGCAATCTGCCCGGTCACCGATGCTGGGTCATAACCGGGGCTATCCATGAAATTGAGTCCGCTTCTCACGAGCGGCTGGGCATATTCGATTACATCATTGAGGCTCGATGTTCCACCCTTAGCCACCGCTCCCAACGACTTCTCGAGAATCGTCGACAAGCCTCCCGCCTTGTTGCCCGGCGACGGATTATTGTTGAGCTCTGCCCCATTAATGCGAGTATAATGCTTCCACCAGGCAAGGCGCTCTAGCAACTTGACCGCCACTTCTTTGTCGATGGCACGATCAAGCAATAGATGCTCCGCCCCATAGATCTCAGGCGTCTCGCTTAAGATCACGTTCCCGCCGTGTTTCACAATAAGATCTGCAGCATGGCCAAGGGCTGGGTTAGCTGAGATACCCGAATAACCGTCAGAACCACCGCACTGCAGCGCCACGGTCAAATGATTTAGCGCCGCCGGACGCCGCACCACGGGCCCCTTCGCGCGAGCCATTTCCAGCACCTTCTCGCTGGCCAGTCGAATGCTCGCGCGAGTGCCCCCTGCCTCCTGAATATTGAAATAATAAATGTGTGATATATCTGTCAGGCCTGACTTCTCGACCAGTTTCTTGACCTGATTCGTCTCGCAGCCCAGACCGATGATTAGCACGAAAGCAAAGTTAGGATGTCGGGCGTACCCCGCTATCACTCTTTCGAGGAAGGTGAAGCCGTCGGACTCGGTGTTAATGGCACACCCTGATCCATGAGTAACCGGAACAACACCATCAAACCCCAGCGCCTCGAGATCTCCGCTGGAATTGAGTGATTCCGCCGCCATCTTGGCCACCGTCGCCGAACAATTCACCGTCGATAGGATGCCAATGTAGTTGCGTGTCCCAACCTGACCATTGTCTCGATGGTAGCCGTCGAAGGTCCGATCATTTGCCATCACCGCCGTCTTCTCGGCTGAAACGAAATTCATCAAGGAAGAGTCGCGCTCACGCATTGCCAAGTTATGCGTGTGCACGTGCTCGCCGATATCAATATCTCGACTGGCAACACCGATGACTTGACCGTATTTGATGATCTCTTCGCCGTTAGCGATCGACATCACCGCCACCTTGTGTCCTGCATCGATATTCTGCTTGGCAAGATGTTGGCTACCGTCAACAGGATAGCCTTGAGGGATAGCTCGGGTAGCAACACCTACATTATCAGCATCATCCAGCCTGACCAGCACATGTAAATTATTGATCAGTTCCATGCCAGCACCTCGAAATAGATATTGCTAGGGGGGGGAACCACCAATGCTTCCACGAGATGACACTTAAGGACAACAACCAAGAAACATACATTCGCATTCAAAAATTTCTTTAAGGTGAATTTCTCCCCATGCTGTGCCCCCCCACCCGCAGAACATCACGGCACCAGACCACCGATAACCAAAACGAATCGCTAAAACTTATTTTTGATTGGATAGATATCAAAGAGTACACATACGCTGCTAGGACGCTTGACCCTACCACGATTTAAAAAACGACCTCCTAGGAGCAAAGATGACCACCATAACTCACCTCGAAGTGCGCGATATCCGCTTCCCAACCTCACGGGACCTAGACGGCTCAGATGCCATGAATGCTGCCCCCGACTATTCGGCCACTTACGTAGTACTTTCCACAGATGCAGACGACGGGCGCGAAGGTCACGGCCTGACCTTCACCATCGGTCGCGGAAATGAGGTGTGTGTAGCTGCCGTGAATTCCTTATCCTCACGCATAGTGGGGCGTGAACTGGAAGCGATAACAGCCAACATGGGTAGCTTCTGGCGAGACCTAACCAGTGGAGATAGCCAGCTGCGCTGGTTGGGCCCAGAGAAAGGAGTTATCCACCTTGCATGTGCCGCTATCGTCAACGCCATCTGGGACCTTTGGGCTAAGCGCGAAGGCAAGCCCATCTGGAAGCTGTTAGCCGACATGACCCCTGAAGAACTAGTGCGCTGTCTGGACTTCCGTTTCGTCAGCGATGCCCTGACCCCAGGCGAAGCACTGGCAATCCTCAAGCGTAACGAGTCTGGAAAGTCCAAGCGCGAGGCGTATATGCGAGAGGCCGGCTATCCGGGCTATACGACATCAGCGGGGTGGCTCGGATACACCGAGGACAAAGTGCGTCACTTGGCGCGAGAGGCACTTGCAGAGGGCTGGGAGCATTTCAAGCAGAAGGTCGGTGGTGACCTGACTGAAGATCGGCAGCGCGCACAAATTCTACGCGAAGAAATTGGTTGGCAGCGCACCCTGATGATGGATGCTAACCAGATGTGGGATGTCGACGAGGCTATCGCGAACATGCGCAGCCTCGCAGAGTACGCCCCGCTATGGATCGAAGAGCCCACCAGCCCGGACGATATCCTTGGCCATGCAGAGATCCGCGCCCGCCTTGCTCCATCAATCGGCGTTGCCACTGGTGAGCACTGTCACAACAGGGTGATGTTTAAGCAGCTACTCCAAGCCGAGGCAATTGACTTCTGTCAGCTCGACGCTGCACGGCTGGGTGGGCTTAACGAGGTGATCGTGGTGTTGCTGCTCGCAGCCAAGTACGACGTTCCAGTTTGCCCACATGGTGGAGGCGTTGGGCTGTGCGAATATACCCAACATATATCCTTGTTTGACTACATTGCCGTTTCCGGTTCGCTTGAGGGTCGACTTCTTGAGTACGTGGATCATTTGCACGAGCACTTCCTCGACCCGGTTCGTATCAATAAGGGCCGCTATCTAGTGCCAGAGGCCCCTGGGTACAGCATCACTATGCACCCCGAATCACTGGCACGCTTTCAGTTCCCAGGTGGTGAAGCTTGGCAGCAATGATTTGACCTTCAACATATCCGCAGCACTTCGACCAATGGCCAAGTCTCATCAGATGCCTCCTCGTGTAAGTTGAACATACAGGAGGCATTGACAAACATAACCAAAATTAATGCAACCATTCTCAGCCATACGTAGCGCACTGTGCTCGGATGGCACGCCGCAAAACGTAGACACGCTAGCCATATCAAGGAACCAAGCATGCACACAACCACAATGACGCGTGTGACTTCTCTGATCGGCGCCACACTGCTAGGTTTGACCACCTTACAGGCCAGCGCCGCACCTGAAATTCCACCAATTCCTGCCGTCCAAGGCGACGTTGTCCAAGCTGAAGGTGATTTCAAGATCAAGTTCAGTATCGGCACCACTCAATCCGGTGCCCAATATCGAGGTCTAGAGTACTTCGAAAAGATCGTCGAACAGCGCAGCGATGGCCACATCCAGGTCGAACTCTTCCATAGCGCCCAGCTTGGAGATGACCTTCAAGCCGTCAGCAACCTTCAGTCCGGCACACTCGAGATGACCGCTCCCTCCACTTCGCCTCTAGTGGGAATGTTTCCGGAATTTGCCGTCTTTGACTTGCCATTCCTATTCCCCACCCCAGAAGTTGCCGATAAGGTCTTGGACGGTGAAATCGGCCAGAAGATGCTCGATGACGCTTCACGACAAGGACTTGTCGCTATTGGATGGGCCGAAAATGGCTATCGTCAGCTGACCAATAGCGCTACACCGGTTACGTCCCCCGACGACCTGGACGGCCTGAAGATTCGTACAATGCAGAACGATATTCACTTAGATATCTGGCGAACGCTCGGTGCCAACCCGACCCCAATGTCTTTCGCCGAACTATTCACAGCGCTGGAACAGGGTGTGGTGGACGGCCAAGAGAACCCCTGGATTACTATCGAAGCCTCTAAGTTCATTGAGGTGCAGGACTACGCCAGTGAGACTAACCATGTCTACACGCCCTTTATTACGCTGGTGTCCGAACGTTTCTGGAACCGCCTACCTGCAGGCTATCAGCAGTTGGTGCGAGACGCTGCCAAGCAGATGGGTGACTACGAGCGCGAAGTTAGCCGTACCCTGAACGACCAAATCAAGCAGCAGCTGAAGCAGGCCGGGATGCAGATAACTGAACTAACTCCGGAGCAAGTCGAAGTATTCCAAGAGAAACTGGCCCCGGTTTATGACGATTGGCGCGACGAGATCGGCGGTGAGCTGATCGATGCGATCCGAAAGGCATCACAATAAACGCGGATATGCCGTAGCGGGGCGGCCAGCGTCGTCCCGCCTATACCTCAAACGCGCCAGTCATAAGAGTCCGCCATGAACGCTAGCTCAATCTCCTCACGTTCTTCAGTACTGGGGTTGCTCAAGCGCAGCCTCGAGATCGTCATTGGCCTGTTGGTCCTGGGGGTCGTCTTCTGTGTGGTATCTAACGTCTTCGGTCGCTTCGTACTCAACTACTCCTTCGTGTGGGCCGAAGAACTATCGCGAGTGCTATTCATCTGGCTAGTGCTGCTCGGCGCCGGATTAGGCAGCCTCAACAACGAGCATGTCTCGGTTACCTTCTTCAAGAACATGGCGCCACCGAAGATCCGTAGATTCTTCGGCATTCTCTCAGTACTAATCATCTATGTCGTATGCGTTTGTATCCTCCTCGGCTTCCAGCACTTGGTCGCCGGCTACATCAGCACAACCCCACTGCTAAAGCTTCCTAAAACCCTGCTATACAGTGCCATGCCCGTCATGGCGGTTCTGACATTGATTGCCAATACGATCTTCCTATTTCAGCTGCTAAAGCGGAGCCCGAAATGATTCTCTGGAGCCTTTTGCTAGGCCTAGCATTATGCATCGTGATCGGCATGCCGATCTCCTTCGGGCTCGCTGCTATCAGCCTGTTCATATTCGTCTCTGCTGACTACGCACTGAGCCCCATCGTTTCGGAGGCTGTTAACGGTCTTGATTCCTTCCCACTGCTAGCGATCCCCTTGTTCATCCTAGTAGGGGAGGTAATGAGTGAAGGCGGTATCGCCAAGCGTTTGGTGCGGCTCGCTAGCGCCATGGTCGGCTTCATTTCCGGAGGGCTCGGGCAAGTTGCAGTACTGACCTCAATGTTCTTCGGGGGCATCAGCGGCTCGGCAGTCGCTGATGCCTCGGCTGTCGGAAGCATGATGATAGATCCCATGAAGCGCCATGGTTACTCGGCCCCGATGGCAACTGCGATAATCGTTGCTGCCTCGGTGGTAGGCATCATCATCCCCCCGTCAATCCCCATGATTCTGTTTGGCGTTGTTACCGGCACATCGATCTCGGCATTGTTCTTGGCCGGAATAGTTCCAGGGATATTGATCACTTTGGGGCTTGCCGTCACTACCTATCTACAGTCGAAAAAGAATGGCAAGGCCCAGCCTTTCGATGCCAGCGAACTCTTGGCTGCATTAAAGAGCGCCTTTTTGGCTTTGCTGCTTCCTGTGATCATCGTGGGAGGGATTCTGAGCGGGGTCTTCACGCCTACTGAAAGTGCCGCAATCGCACTTCTCTATGCTCTAGCAGTGTCAATGTTCGTCTACCGCAGCTTGCCGCTGAAGCGTTTCTTCCAACTTTGTATCGCTACCGGCAAGCTTACCGGGGTCGTCATGCTGTTGTTGGCTTTCGCCAATGTTCTGGCCTGGCTATTAACTGCCAATATGATCCCCCAACAATTGGTCGCTAGTCTCTCGGCGTTGTCGGATAACATGTTCGTAATCCTGGGCATTTTGAGCTTATTCCTGCTCATCGTCGGCTTCTTTATGGACTTGACGCCCGCCATGGTCATCCTTGCCCCGCTGATGACTCCAATAGTAGTTAAGCTCGGCATCGACCCGGTCTATTTCGGTGTATTGATGTCGTTCATCCTTGGCATCGGTTTGATCACACCTCCAGTGGGTACCGTGCTTTACGTCGGTTGCGGCGTCGGCAAGGTCAGTATGGAGCACCTGGTCAAGAGCCTACTGCCCTTCTATTCCACACTACTCCTCCTACTAGCCCTATTACTGGCCTTCCCCGGATTAGTTCTATGGTTCCGCTAACCCCTCCAGATCAAGGAAGAGGAGCTCGGTATGAACATTAGTTCTTCAGAAGTCATATACGCCTTGAACGCGCTACTTGGTGAGGGCGGCATCTTAGAGTCGTCGCAAGACATGTCGCGCTACGCAGTAGATTGGGCAGGCGATAGGCTCGGCAGTCCCCTAGCTGTGGCACGCCCACGAACTACCGAAGAAGTGGCCGGGATTGTCGAGTTCTGCCACCGTCATCGGGTGCCCATGGTCGCGCAAGGCGGTCATACCGGCCTAGTTGGTGGCGCCCTACCCGATGCCGAGCAACCAGAACTGGTAATCAGTCTAGAGCGCCTCAACCAGATTCGTGAGATCGACCCTCTAAATTTCACCCTGAGCGTGGACAGTGGCTGCGTACTACAGACTGTCAAGGACGTGGCCGCAGAACACGAATGCGACTTCCCCCTAAGCCTCGGTGCCCAAGGCAGCTGCCAGATCGGCGGAAACGTCGCAACCAATGCCGGCGGACTCAACGTTCTACGATACGGCATGATACGCCAGCTAGTATTGGGGCTGGAGGTAGTATTGCCCGACGGGCGTATTTGGAATGGAATGCGTGCGCTGCACAAGGACAACCGTGGCTATGACCTAAAGCAGCTGTTCATCGGAGCCGAAGGCACGCTGGGCATCATCACTGGAGTGGTTCTCAAGCTATTCCCTCAGCCCCAAGAAACGCGCACCGCGCTGGTCGCTGTGCCAGACGTTTTCGCTGCGCTAGGACTCTATGCTCTGGCAAGGCGCAGTTGCTGCGAACTCCTGAGCGCATTCGAGCTGATCCCACGTGCCTGCCTAGAACTCGCCTTCGAGGCAGCACCCGATTTGCCCGATCCACTGGAGACTCCAGCACCGTTCTATGTACTGCTGGAAATAACCGCCAGCGGCCCAGTCGATCTCGAAGCCATGATTGAGCACCTCTTCGATAGTGGCATGCAAGCCGGACAAGTACTCGATGGTGTGCTAGCCAGCAGCGACGCCCAAGCTGCTCGCCTCTGGCGGATTCGCGAAGCCATGGTTGAGGGACAGCAGCTCCATGGTGAGCATCTGCGCACCGATATAGCGCTACCGATCTCCACGCTGGGTAACTTCTTTAATGAAGCCAACCGAGCCATGGCTGCAATCTCTCCTCAAACCACAGTCATCGCCTACGGGCATCTCGGCGACGGCAACCTTCACTTCAACCTGCTGCCGCCTGCCGAGCTGGATCTCACTGCCAAGCGCGTGCTGCTTCACGCACTCGAAACAGAACTATTCGCCATCGTCGAGGATTATCAGGGCAGCATCAGCGCCGAGCACGGTATCGGACGCACCAAGCAGACCGCTTTCCTCGATGGTCTCAGCGAGCTTGAACGCGAGTTGATCTCCGATCTCAAGCAACTTTTCGATCCCGATAACCTGATGGCCGCCGGACGAATTTTGCCCCGCGTGACAGACCCAGCCATACACTACCAGCCCCAGGAATGAGTATGCATCACGTCGATATCCATAAATGTCTCCCTCATGATCTCGATCGAGCTGTGCTGATCGGCCGAGTCTGGCGTGAGACGCAGCACCCAGGCCCTGCAATCGTGATCGTCCGCGATGGCGAGGTGCTAGACATCTCTACACAAATCGCGACCATCGCCGACCTGCTCGACCTAGCAGATCCTGTCGCCTTTGTTCGAAATGTCGACGGCGAATCGCTGGGGCGTGTCGAGTTTTTACTCGAGAACTCGCTGAACAACTCAAGCAATGCTCCCCGCTTGCTCGCGCCATGCGATCTGCAGGCAGTCAAAGCCTGTGGTGTAACCTTCGCTGTCAGCCTACTCGAGCGCGTGATCGAAGAGCAGGCTGCTGGCGACCCGCAGCGCGCCGGAGAACTACGTCGCGAGATTCAGTCCCTGATCGGCGGTGACCTGTCACGTATACGGCCAGGCTCTCCCGAGGCCCTGGCTCTTAAAGCCGATCTCCAAGCCCGCGGCGCCTGGTCGCAGTATATGGAAGTCGGCATCGGTGAAGATGCCGAGGTGTTCTCCAAGGCTCAGCCGCTCTCATCAATGGGATTCGGAGAGTCCGTCGGCCTGCACCCCGCTTCGCGTTGGAACAACCCCGAGCCCGAAATAGTTCTCGCCGTAGATGCCTCAGGTACTCCACGGGGTGCCAGCCTCGGCAATGACGTTAATCTGCGCGACATAGAGGGACGTAGCGCCCTGCTTTTGGGCAAGGCAAAGGATAACAATGCTTCCAGTGCCATCGGTCCCTTCATCCGCTTATTCGATGATCACTTCACGATGGATACCATTCGCCACGCGCAAGTCTCATTGCGCATCGAGGGGGCCGATGATGACTTCGTGCTGGAAGATTCTAGTGACATGCGCGAGATCAGCCGCGATCCGCTGGAGCTGGTATCGCAGACCCACGGCACTCATCACCAGTATCCCGACGGCTTCATGCTGTTTCTCGGCACTATGTTCTCGCCTGTTCAAGATCGTGATGGCCCCGACCAAGGCTTTACTCACCACCTAAACGATCGCGTGACCATCGCGACGCCCAGTCTCGGCGCCCTGATCAATCACGTCGATCACAGCGATCGCCTGCCAGCCTGGACTTACGGGCTACGCTCACTCTTCTCCCATCTCGCCACACGTGGCCATTACTAAAGCGCTTCAAGAACGACCATTAGCATTTATCTCAACCATGAGTCAGGAGACAATATGACCCTGGAAGGCAAACAACTCATTGGCCAACAGGCCGTACTCAGCAATGGCAATGCCATCCACGCAGTGGACCCCGCTACCGGCGAAACCCTCGAACCCGGCTATAAGGCAGGCTCGAGAGCGGAGGTCGAGCATGCCTGTGAACTGGCCTGGACAGCCTTTGATGCCTACCGCGAGACTGGCCTCGAAGTCCGTGCGTGCTTTCTCGAAACCATCGCTGAGGAGATCGAGTCAATCGGGGATGATCTTATCGTGCGCGCCATGGCAGAGTCCGGACTGCCCCGTGGCCGACTCGAGGGTGAACGGGGCCGTACATGCGGTCAGCTACGCCTCTTCGCACAGGTCGTACGCAATGGCGAGTGGCTCGATGTACGCCTTGACCCTGCGTTACCTGAGCGTCAGCCAATGCCGCGGGTCGACCTGCGCCAGCGTCACATCGCGTTGGGCCCCGTCGCCGTGTTTGGTGCCTCCAACTTCCCGTTGGCGTTCTCCGTTGCCGGCGGTGACACTGCCTCGGCGCTGGCCGCAGGCTGCCCAGTCATTGTCAAAGCTCACGCTGCACATCCCGGCACCTCCGAGCTGGTCGGTCGCGCCATACAACGCGCCGTAGCCAAAAGCGAACTGCCCGAAGGCGTGTTCTCACTACTCTATGGCTCCGGACGTGAGCTCGGCCAGGCATTGGTTCGCGATCCGCGCATCAAGGCGGTGGGCTTCACCGGCTCCCGCTCGGGCGGCACCGCTCTGATGCAAACAGCCCAAGAACGCCCCGAACCGATCCCCGTCTATGCCGAGATGAGCTCAATCAATCCAGTGTTCCTATTGCCTGAAGCACTCAAGACACGCGGCAAGGAACTGGGTAATGCCTTTGTCGGCTCTTTGAACATGGGAGCCGGCCAGTTCTGCACTAACCCGGGCTTGGTCATCGCAGTAAAGGGCGAGGCACTCGATGCTTTCGTGGCCGCCGCCAGCGAGGCGGTAAAAGACTCCGCGGCCCAGACCATGCTGACCCCAGGCATTCATGATGCCTACGTGCAGGGCGTCGATGGTCTTCTGCAAAGTAGCACTGCCCGCGAAGTCGCCCGCGGCGCCACTGGCGAGAGCCAAAATGCTTGCCAGACCGGGCTGTTCTTGACCTCTGCCAAGGACTTCATGAGCGATGAGACGCTACAGGCCGAAGTGTTCGGTGCCACTTCACTGGTGGTTGAGTGCACCGACCTCGACGAGGTCAAGCACGTGGCAGAATCGCTAGAAGGCCAGCTCACCGCCACCCTGCAGATGGACGAAGACGACCTAGGCGCAGCCCGTTTGCTGCTACCTGTGCTAGAGCGTCGCGCAGGGCGAGTGATGGCTAACGGCTGGCCAACCGGCGTCGAGGTATGCCACGCCATGGTCCACGGTGGCCCCTATCCTGCCACCTCAGACTCGCGTACCACTTCTGTGGGCAGTGCAGCGATCTATCGCTTCCTGCGCCCAGTCTGCTACCAAGACCTGCCACAAGGCCTACTACCTGAAGCATTGCGTGACGGCAACCCTGCCGGGGTAAGTCGCTTGATCGACGGCCACCGCGAGACCTAAGGTTCATGCGGTTTTAGAAAATATTACCAGAGTGAACAGGTGATACTGAACGGGACGGCATTTGCCGTCCCGTTGTCATTGGTAGGCATTCGAATCGTCAGACAATACAGCTAGAGATAAAAAGACATCGATAGTTGATTGAAGGATTACTGCAACTAGCAGCGGGTTAAAGCATTCACTACGGGTATTTCGGCCGCTTCCCCCTTGTGAAACCTGACCATACTGCCCAAGCCTAGTTGACCACTACAACCCTACCACTGCCGAATCGTGGCAGGTATCATCCCCAGCCCGTTCATCGCAGCCGAGGGAGGTTTCCATGCCGATCCTGCACAGCATCATTCACCGTATCGACAAGGGCAATAGCGAGACGCCGGCCCAGCTGGTGCCTGCCGCCACCGCCCTGCCGGCATCCGATGCACTGGAGGATCTGGTGTCCGGGCTCAATGATGCCTACCACGGCAAGGCCAAGAACTGGGGCCGTTTCAATGAAGACGCGCCTGCTGCCTTCCCCGCCGAGCTGGCGTCTTTCCTCGCAGGTGATACCGATTTCTCGAGCCTGACCCAGACGCTTGCCAGTCGACTCATGCCGTTGATCGATGACAACCTCCCGACAGGCGGCCATCTGCTGGTGGTGGATCACCAACAGGGTGAGACGCGTCATCTGTTCATGGCGTTGCTGCACCATCGTGATGGCTTCGCGATCGGCGAGTCCCTCGCGGTAACGCCCGCCCGACAGCTCAACATGACCCAGATGTCGCTGGCCGCACGACTGGATATCAGTCAGTGGCAAGGCAGCTCGACGTCTCACCCCTATCTGTCCTGGGCGCGCGATCGCGGACGCACCAAGCTCGCCGAAGCTTTCGCCGAGACGCTGGGCGCACAGGAACAGCGGGATGCCGGCCAGGAAACCCGCACCCTACTCAAGGCGTTCAGCGACTATGTCGAGAAGGAAGACATGGCCGAGGAAGCCAGCCGGCAGAAGACCGACACCCTGGTCGATTACGCTACCGACCAGGCCAAGCTTGGCGAGCCGATCACGCTGGATCAGCTGTCTGAGCTGATCGATGAAGAGCACCCGCAGGCCTTCTACGACCACATTCGCAACAGCGACTATGGGCTGTCACCGGAAATCCCGCCGGACAAGAAGACGCTCAACCAGTTCAAGCGTTTCACCGGGCGCGCCGCGGGCGTCTCGATCAGCTTTGATTCGCACCTGCTGGGCGACTCGGTGGAATACGATGAAGCGAGTGACCGTCTGATCATCAAGCAGGTCCCGACGGGCCTGCGCGATCAGCTCAAGCAACGCTGAAGCCTCTGATCAGACGACATCACCTGATGCACACCCGGCAGACACACGAAGGCCAGGCAGATGCCTGGCCTTCGTGTGTCTGACAAGAAACCGTGTGCCCCGGCCTTTACAGCCCTTCGAGAACTTCATTCATCTGAGCACGCACACTCTGCAAGCCATTGCCGGAGAGATACCAAAGCCCCGGGGATAGCACGGTGACACCAATGTCCGCGCCGCCAGCATCGGCCAGCGCGGCCTCAAGCGCGTCAGCATCCATCGGGGTCTGGCCAATGGCAGCACTGCGATCGACCACATAAAGAGCATTCGGCGCCATCTCGGCAATATTCGCTGGCGTCAGCGGGTAGAAAGTACGCGCACCACGGCTGACCGGCTCCACGGAATCCGGCAACGCCGGCTGTTCGATCTGCAGCAGCTCAGTCACTACCGGCTCGTTACGCAAAGCATAGCGACCGTCATTGTGAGTCACGACCAGCACTCGAAGATCGTTAACGAGCCCCTCCCGTGCCGTATCGATTGCAGACTCAAGCGCTGCAAGATGATCGTGCGCCTTTTCCTCAGCATGATACGGGGACGCCAGGCTCAGCACCTTGTCACTAAATGCTTCGAAGTAATTGCCTTCTTCGAGAGTGACATCACGCGTCTCCGCCACAGCCTTGAGCGCCTCAAGCGATCCAGACTGACGGCCGGTGACCAGAATCAGGTCCGGCTCCAATCCCGCGATCGCCTCGACATCAGGCTCCTTGAGTCCGCCGACATCTGCTCGATCTTTGATCAAATGCGACAAATAGGCGGGTGCAGACTGATGTGGAACCCCGACGAGATGCTCGGCCAAGCCCAGCTCATCCAGCGTATCGGCAGCGCCCCAGTCCAGACTCACGACGGAAGGGCCATGCTCTCCCCCGGCGACTTCGTGTGCCTGTGCACTCAAGGGTAAAGCAGCCAACAACAGAGTAGAGACAGACAAGGTGAGCCCAGTGACGTTCATCGACATTCCCTTTATTGAATAATAATTAATATCATTTGTGTTTGCGATCCTAGCACGACTATTTCCTCAAAATCATGCAACTGTGCGTTGCATAACCCGCAATTTACGAACGACTCCATGCCATCACCAAGGGTTGCGTAGAACGCAACTCTGTCAACAAAGAAACACACCTGAACTAAAAAATACGAATGTTTATCATTTATTTTCTCAAACACGAAAAAAAGATCGACACTGATGCGATGATGCCTGTCGTATTCCCAACCCGAAGTCGACGTCAACAGAGCACTCAGTGGCCCACAACCCTAAAAAACTCGTGGCTCAATAACGACATAATCGCGACCTCAAGGATCCAGGAACATGACAGTCCCCGCACTCCCCTTTGCTCGATCGGCCTTGGCTATCGGTATCGCCGCCGCTTGCCTACCTGCTGGCGTACAGGCTGACGACTCCAGCCAGTTGGAACCTGTGGTGGTGACAGCTTCCGGCTACGAACAGGTGATCTCGGATGCCCCTGCCAGTATCTCGGTCATTACCGGCGAGCAGCTCAACAAGCAGTCGTACACGGACATCACAGATGCCATGGATAATGTGCCTGGCGTCTATGTCACGGGGGGCGGGAATTCTCAGGACATCAGTATTCGAGGGATGGACAACAGCTATACGCTTTACATGATCGATGGCCGCCCTCTCTCGGCTGGCCGCTCCGTCAATACCAATGGCAATGATGAAGGCAAGCAGATTGGCCTCCCCCCAATCTCGATGATCGAGCGAGTGGAAGTGATTCGCGGACCGATGTCATCGCTGTACGGCTCACAAGCCATGGGCGGCGTCATCAACATCATCACAAAAAAAGTGGCGGATGATTGGTCGGGGTCTGTCACGACGGAATACACCCATTCGCTCAACGACATCAGCAATGACGGGCAGCAACTGAGCTTCTATACCAGCGGGCCGCTCATCGAAGGCCTGCTCGGTCTCAAGGTCCACGGAAACTGGACCGGTTATGAAGAAAGCGATTACCAGGGCGGTAGCGACAATGCTGAAAGCATGCCCGACAGCGACACACGTCAAGGAGGTGCCGAGTTCACGCTGACACCAGATGAGGACAATGCGTTCACGCTCGGCTATACCGCCTCCAAGAAAGAATACACTCACAATGCTGGCGTGAGCATCGCAGATGATTCCGAAACCAGTCGTTATCGCTACGACAAGGATGTCTATACCCTTGGCCACAAGGGAAGTTACGGCAGCTTCCTCACGGACACCTATCTGCAGCACGACATCTCGGAGAACGTGCTGGATTCCGATGATGAGAAACGCGAAGAAGTCACCACGCTCAACAACCAGACCACGTACTTCTGGGGCGACCATATGCTGACCTTCGGCGGTCAGTACAAATTCGAGCAGTTGACCGACGAGACCAATGGTCTACTGGCCTCAAATGTCCCCGGCGCCGTCGATAACGTCGATCGCTGGATTGCCGCACTATTCGTCGAGATGGAATGGAGTCTGACCGAGGACCTCAACGTCACCACCGGAGTCCGCTACGACGACGATGAACTGTTCGGGGGTCATCTCTCGCCACGCGTCTACGCCAATTACCACTTTGATCCGCAATGGACGCTCAAGGGCGGGGTCTCCACGGGCTACAGCCAACCGAGTCTATCCGCCGCAACAGAGGGCTTTGGACGTCGAACTGGCCAGGGCAGTGCCGTCATCATCGGCAACGAGGAGCTGGATCCGGAAACCAGCACCAACTACGAGCTGGGCACCGTTTTCCAGAACCAGTCAGGCACACTCAGCGCCGGTGCCACCCTGTTCTACACCCAGTTCAAGGATAAGATCTCCGAAGATCGCCTCTGCCAAGGCCCGGATGAAGGTTTCTCCGACCCCGCCTTCCGCGAGTGCAGCTATGCCGGCACTGATTACTATTTCATCAGCACCTACCGCAACATCGACGAAGCTGTCATGCAGGGCATCGAGCTGTCACTGGACTATGCCATCACGCCAAGCGTGAACCTTAGCTCCAGCTACACCTACACCGACTCCGAGCAGAAAAGTGGTGAATTCAAGGGCGAGCCCTTGAACAAGATCCCGGAACATATGCTCAACGTGGCGCTGGACTGGCAAGCCACTCACGACCTCAACCTGTGGGCACAGGGGAACTACCGTGGCGAAACCAGTGATTACCTGTCACGTACCAGCATGAGCGAAGGCACGCCGAGCTATACCTTCTTCGATGTGGGTGTCGTCTATGCCTTGAACGAGAGCGCTCGCGTCAAGGCTGGCCTCTACAACATCGCTGACAAGGAAGTCACCAATGACACCTACGGCGTGGTGCTGGATGGCCGCCGGTTGAACCTTGGGCTCACCATGGACTTCTGACCCTCGACTAGATCCACTCATGCTTACGCAACAAGGGGAGCCGAGGCTCCCCTTGTTGCATTGCAGCTCATGGTTTTAAAACAAGACGTCAGTCATGACGGGCCGGTGTCTTCATCAGCAGCTTCCATCAGATCCACGAGACTCGCTGCCACTTTCCTCCAGCAACCGCTCGCGGAAGGCTTGCACCTTGGCAAGCGTTGCCCCCAGGCCGATGAATCACGTAATAGGCCAAGGAAGAAGCGCATATCACCTCATCGAAAAGTCTCACCAGACGCCCTGCAGCAATTACATCGTGAGCCATTACCTCACGAGCCAGTGCAATATCCTGCTTATCAATTGCAACCTGCCGCTCCGAAGCGGAGTTATTCACCGATGATCCATGACGTATTGCGAGTGGGTTACCTGGCAGTCGTTCTCAAGGATTGCTCAAACCTGTCCAGGAAGAGGTCGGCTTCCGAGCGCTCGATGCACAGTGGCGGGCGAATCTTCAAGGTACTGCCGGACTTGCCGGCCCCGCCGATCAACACGCCATTGCGCTTGAGGTCGTTGATCAACGCCGTGGTGCGCTGGGCGTCCGGCGCTCCGTCACGCGCCGGATCACACAGGTCTACGCCGAGAAACAAGCCAGCGCCTCGGACATCACTCACTTCCTCGAAGCGTGACTGAATATCGCGCAGGTGGCGCATGAGATAGGCGCCCTGACGCTTCGCATTCTCCATCAGGCTTTCTTCAGCGATGACATCGAGCACTGCTGTTCCGGCCGCCACCGCGACAGGCGAGCCGCCGAAGGTATTGAAGTAGCCGACATCGGTATTGAGTTTCACCAGCAACTCCTCGCGCGCCGCCAGCCCTGACATCGGGAAACCATTGCCCATCGGCTTGCCCATGGTGACCACATCCGGCTTGACACCATGACGTGCAAAGCCCCACATGCCATCACCGGTCCGCCCGAAGCCGGGCTGAACCTCATCAGCGATGAATAGCCCTCCCTGTGCCTGCAGCATCTCGACCGCGGGCTTTAGAAAACCGACGGGGTCGGCGTAGATGCCATCGCTGGAAAAGATCGAGTCCACCAGCAAGGCCGCGCATCCGTAGCCCCGAGCATCCAGCTGCTCAATACCATGCCGTACCTGCTCAGTGAGCCAGGCGGCGGGGTCCGATTGCTGGGACATCTCGGAAATCGGCAGGATATGGACATGATCCGGTGGCGTGCCCTGCTTATAGGAAGACGGTGACACCTCGGTCACGGCCGCCGTGTTGCCGTGATAGGCCGCCTCGGTGACGATGATCCCCTGCCGGCCCGTCCAGCCACGCGCCAGCCTCAGCGCCATGTCGTTGCTTTCACTCCCGGTACACATCATGACCAGCCGATTGAGCGCTGTCGGCAGCGTGTCCAATACGCGCTCTGCATAGCGATGAATACCTTCGTGCAGGTAGCGGTTGTGCACGTTAAGGGTCCCCATCTGCTCGGCGACCGCCTGGACCACGCGAGGATGGCAGTGGCCGATCGACGGCACATTGTTATAGACATCCAGGTAGCGCTTGCCTTGATCATCGAACAACCAGACCCGCTCCCCCCGGACGATGTGCAGCGGCTCCTCATAGAAGAGCATGGACGTAGGCCCTACCGTTTCCAGCCGCTTGCGTACCAGTGCGCCGATTCGCGCATCTGCCTTGTCGATGTGCGCCATGCTGAAGGCGTTCTGATCCAGAATCCCGCGTACCTTTTCCATCACGCCATCCTCACATTGTGGTGTCGTTGCAGATCATCAGGTAGATAGCCATCGCGTACCGGATGGCCACGTTGTGTCATATAGCGCTGTGCCATCACCGCGGTATCGCGGCTGAAGTCACTGCCCAACGCCTGGCCTTCCTGGCTCTCCTGATGGGTTGCCAACCAGGCACATAGCAAGATGCGGCGAATCAGAATGAAGGTATCGAGCATCGCCTCATCCGCTGCCGAGAATTCAGCAACCGAGCGATAGCCCTTGAGCCAGGCGTCCCGCAATTGCGGAACACAGGGGTCTGTCTCATGAAAGCTGATGGCGGCAGCGAAGTCATAGGCATACCAGCAGAAGCCACAATCATCGAAGTCGATGATCGACATGCCCTCTCCCGACACCAACAGGTTGGTCAGCCTCAGGTCGGCATGCACCAGGCCATAGCGATGGGGTGCCGTGCCGTATAACGCGATCTCTGACTTGATATAGGGGATGGCCTCACTGATGGTGTGAGCCTCGCTCATCGTCATGCCGGGGGCATTACGCCAATCCCCCCATAGCCCTTGCGCAGAGATCATCGTCTCGAGATTCCAATGCTTGCGCACGAACCCTTCTGGCAACTGCCAACGACGACTGTGCGCATGCAAGGTCGCAGTGACAGCCCCGAGACGCTCGAACCATTCCGGCAAGCCGTCACCGATATCTGGCTCAGCCCCCGCTGCATGCTCAAAGGCCACCACCAGTAATGTCAGCTCGCCCACGGAAATGCTCAGCACAGGGCTCCCCGTCTTAGTCGGCAAAGGGGCTGGCGTGTTGACCTCGGTGGTCACCCGAATAGCGCGTATCCAGGCCAATTCAGACTCGATCTCTTCTCGGCAGTGGTAGTCCGGCCGATGGACACGAATGATGATCTTGCGACCTGTCGCACTCTCCTCAGCGATGAAGGTCGCGTTCTCCGACAGGGTCAGGAGCGAGACCTGAGCCTGTTTCGATAGGCCCCATTTCTCCAGACAGCGTGCCAACTCGATTTTTATTTGATTTGTAAGAGTGTCCGTATACATCTCACTACCTCGCTGACATCAGAAAGGCCGGGACGCTGCGAAATACTCACTGCCTCGCGATGTCACATGAAGGGCGGCCTCGTGGTCGAAGCCATGCCCTCCTCGGCGATTCTTGTCCTTGTGGTCTCGGTGCCACTTCGCGGAAGAAACAGGCATGGGTGTGCGAATCGATATTCCGAAACCCCGCTCCCTCTTTGAAGATGTGCGCGAAAGTTGCATGTCCAGACTAACGACACAGCAAGGGAGAGCGTTATCAGCATCTGGCAAACCTTGCTTAACCATGGAAACCAATGAGTTACACGCGATATGCCACAATATGTGTCACTAGCAGGCGCAGGCGATGCCACAAGGAAGTACAGGAAAGATTCACTCGCACCAGGCAAGTGCACGCGGGAGGCATGGGACGTCAATGAACAGGCCGGCAACCTGACCGATTGGTCACAGGAATATGATCAATACGGCGAGGGGAGATTCTATGGCCGTATCGATGAGCTTCACCTGCCTCACATGCAGGTATTCAAGGAATACACCAGTCATGCGCTCGGGCAGCAATGTCATGTCTGGCCGGATTCGCTGTGGCTGGGCATCCCGGCAGCTCGGGTGCCTTGCCGTATCAATGGCTACTCTCTGCAAACGCAGGACATCATGTGTCAGCCGGGAGACCATGACTTTGAACTGACCACGCCTGATGACTTCGCGATCTATAGTCTGGTGATCCGGCGGGACTGGCTGGTGAACGTCGCGGGAGAGTCGGCACTGGCATTGCTGGAGGCAGACCCACAACAGGTGATGCGTCTGGAGGTATCATCCAAGACTCGGCAGGCCGCCACCTTCCTGATGGAATGCCTGCTCAAGCGTCAAAGTGCGGCGTTCGAGGTGCAGGTCCACCAGGACATTCTATCTCTGGCAATCAACACCATCCTGCACGAAAAGACCCCTCTCCCTGAGCGCTACCCTAGCTATCACCACCGGCGTCAAGTCGTCGCGAAGATACGTGACTACGTGAATGGCAGTGCTTCTGCCCCCATCAGCATCGACACCCTGTGTGACATCGCCCATGTCAGCCAGCGCACGCTTCACAACAGCTTCGTCAGCATTCTCGGTATCAGCCCGATGCACTTCATTCGCCTGAACCGCCTCAACCATGTACGACGTCGGCTATGTGACCCGGACAGCACCAGTACGGTGAGCCAGATTGCCAATGACTGGGGGTTCTATCACCTGGGAAAATTCGCGCAGGATTATCGTCATCTGTTTGGCGAGCGGCCGTCGGTGACGCTGTTACGTTATCGCGCCAACCCCATGCTGGAAGCGTGAAGGGGTTCAAGTGCACTGGGCACTTCAGAGATCCTCTTGTTAACCGATGATCTTCCATTCTCGTCGGGGTGTCAGACCGATTATCAGTGACAAATCGAACAAGTGATATTTACCTCCCATCGACCATCTGCTAAATTTTGAGAATCGGGGCAAAATCCCCGATCGGGTTTGGCGACTCGAAACCACAAAGGCGCACAAGCGCCCAGACCATGGTTGGCGCTTTTTTTGTGCCTGCCATGCGTTATGGCGGTCGTGCGCGGGAGACCCTCGGGTCTGCCGGTGTCCTTTGTGGCCGGTTCGCCAACCCGTGTACGGCCGCCCCCATCACTGTTTGGCGACAGCGGGAGCGGCTCCAACACAAAGGAGCTTCAACCATGGTCATTCAGACTACGGCATCCCCGCGTAGCCCCGATCTACCCACCCCCTATGGCGGCTATCCCGATCCCCCTTCCCAAGGCTGTCGCGCACGTATCGCTGGCGACTGCAGCGAGGTGCTGTCATGACCTCGAATTCTTCTCACACCATCCCAGCAGCCTCATCTACTCCTCATATGCCCTCTGTTACGGGCAAGGCAATAGCCGAGTCTTCCAAGATGCCTGAGGCTTCAGCGTCACACGACTCGTCTTCTACCACCACCTCAGAGAATCAGCACAGCTCTACTTCTCCTCACACCTCAAGCTCTCCCACATTCCAAGACTCCTCGACTGCAGCAGCTTATCGACGAGGACAGTTGATCAAACAGCACTTCCAGCAGTGGCTGAAAGCCTTGAAGGATAAACCGACTCATTTCACGAAAGTCAGCTGCCGCAACGAGCTGATGAAACATCCAGAGTTGGCGGGCTATAAACCCATTATTGTCCTGCAGCGTGTCGGTGACCTGATCGATCGCTTGGTCATTGATGGTCACGCTGTGCAATCCGACACCATCGGCAAGCGTCGCCGCGTCTATCAACTCATCGATAGCACTTCGGGGCGCTCACCGGATATCCCACTGCCGAGCAATCGACAGGATCTTGCCACGTCGAAAACCGACAGCACATCGCATCTACCGCTCGATAAAGCACTGCAGGAACAACGTCGAGCCTTGAAAAAATCTATGCGGGCCGCGAAGGCGGAAGCCGAGCACCTCTATCAGCTGGCAAAGGACTATCCGGAGGCGAAACCCGACATCGCTCCACTTCAGGAGGATGCGATTCAGCGCGCCTGTGAACTCCAGGGACAACTGGCCGCCGTGCTGGCGCTCTCTGCAAAACGCCATGCTGGAGGTGCCTCATGACGCCGCGTCAGATCAATCGATTACTGCCCTCTCTGACAAGCCAGACACTCAGAGCTTGGCAAGCGCGTTGTATTGAGACAGCGCTTCAACGGCTTTCGGATCAGCAGCCCCATTTCCTGTGCCAGGCCACCCCGGGTGCGGGCAAGATGCTGATGGCAGCCGTTCTAACTGAGGAACTGATTCTCAACGGGAGCATTGATCACGTCATCTATCTCGGCCCCACCTCTGCCGTGGTGGAGCGTGCACGCGAGACGTTTTCGCAAATTCTGGGGCGGCCCATGCAGGGCAGGCTGGGGGACATCGGTATTGCGCTGACCTATCAAGCGCTCAGCTTCCGCCTGGAGGATCTCAAGCAACTCTGTCGCCAAGGGCGTGTCCTGCTGGTCTGGGACGAAAGCCACCATGCCGCCGGCGCGACAGCATGCGCCGCAAAAAACGCCTACACCAGCTCGGCAGCCACCGGCGCCAATCAATGGGGATTGGCACTCTTGGCATTGGAGCGCGATGTTCGCTTTACGCTCGCCTTGTCAGGCACTCCTTGGCGCACTGATGGCAGTTGCCTTCCGATGCTGCGTTATATGGCACCGAGCCATGAAGACGCCTCAGCGTCCGAGCCATCGGCGCCAACCCTGCCATCGGCGGACAGTGACCGCCTCGCGCTGATCCCAGACTTCACTTATCCCCTGCGTGATGCCATCCAGGATGATGTCTGCCGTACTCCCCAGATATACCTGATAGATAATGACGACATACGTCTGGTGGCAGAACAGCAGGCGCAGCGTGAGACACTGTATTACCAAAGCATCCCAGCCCTGTTGCGTCATCCAGGGGTGCATTACGCCGCCTTGCTGCGTCACCCGGGGCCTCAGCAGCATTTGCTGGACGTCAGCTGCCAACGCTTGCGACAGCTTCAGGAGAAAGACCCGACCGCCGCAGGATTGGTGGTGGCATCCAACATTTCCCATGCGGAAGACATCGCTGATTGTCTGAAACAGATGGGACAGACGGTGTGTCTGGTAACCAGCCAGACGGAAGGGGCGCACGCACGACTTGAGGCCTTTCGCTACGGCCATACCTCGTGGATTGTCTCCGTCAACATGGTCAGTGAAGGGATCGACATTCCCCGCTTGCAGGTATGTTGCTACCTCAGCCACGTCAGGACCGAACAGTATTTTCGTCAGGTGCTAGGCCGAATCATACGGCGTCGACATGCACAAGATGATGCGTGCTATTTCTATGCACTCAACGAAAGCACGTTACGGCACTACGCCTACCGGCTGTTTGACGACTTACCCGACGAGCATGCTGCGATCCAACTGGATCCCTTCTCTTCCCCGACAACACCCGCCCCAATCGTCTATCCAGCCACAGATTCGATAGCCTCCAACGACCCTGGCACGAGCGGAGAACTCCCCACGATTGAAATGCATGGCGCGCCACATGCTCAGGCCCCCATGAGTGAGTGTGTGAGCCTATCAGAGGGAATACGAGAGATGACTCTCGATCTGGCAAATGATGTGGCGTTCTCCAACGCCTTCTTGGCGCGCCTGGTATCGCTCTGACCACAGGCAGCGATTCGGCTGCACCGCCTGCACGACCAGGCAGATGATTTCACTTTTCTTCAACCTCATCCCAGAGATAACACTCACATATCATGCACTTGCTAGTGGTATCCCTCCAATAACCCTAAGCATGCGTGACTCTCGACTTTCCATGCCTTCTGAGGCATGCATTTCGGGTTGGCTGATTTACGAAGAGTGATAGCGTGAAATTGGTTGGCCGCCTCACAAGCGCATGTCGGCCATCATTCCAACTTTTCGACATCGATGGAGATCCCTCATGGTGTCCAGACCACCGACAGGCATTCACCCGCCTCAAAGACGAAGACATCAGGCAATGCAAGTGATCCCCTATCAGGGAAACCAGGACTCTCTGCCGGGACTTTGCCTGACGGTCTCGGCACGAAAGCTGATAATGGCAAGCCTTGCACCGAGTACCATCCGAGCCTTCCAAAGCGACATACGGATGTTTCTCAGACGTGGCGGCACCCTCCCCAGCACCGACACGGAGATAGCCAACTATCTCACCCGGTGTTTCGAGGACGGCTATAAACCGAATACGCTCAAGCGGCAGCTGTGCTCGTTACGGCGTTGGCACCTTGTCATGAATTGCCCCACCTTGGGCAATGAGCAAATGATCAAGGGGGTCATGCGCGGCTGTGCACGCCTCAATGAAGTGCCGGTGAAACGTGCACCAGCCTTGATGAGAGACGATCTGCATCAGCTGCTGAATAGCCTGAATTTGAGCGAGTTGCGAGATCTGCGCGACGCCGCCATGTTCTGCCTGACGTTCTATGGAGCATTTCGTTACAGCGAAGTCCTCAACCTTCGTGTCGAGCACCTCACATGGGATACACGAGGCGTGTTGGTCAGGCTCGCCCGCAGCAAGACCAATCAAGAAGGACGACATGAAGTCAAAGCCATTCACCATGCGGATACCTCGCTCCCCTACTGCCCAGTCAATCTCCTGTATCGCTGGCTAGAAGCCGCCCATATCCAGAGAGGTGCGGTATTTCGCAGCGTCTCGCTGGGCGGCAGGCCAGGAGGCTCGAAACTCTCTCGAACTGCATTTCAGAATGCGTTGATCAGAGGGCTTGAGCGGTCAAACCTGGCTTCACGGGGATTCAGCACACATAGCATGCGTGCTGGCCTGATCACTGAAGCTCATCTGCGGGGGAAGAGCCTGGAGCAGATACAACGCGTAACAGGTCACAGGCATCTCAGCACCTTGACGGAGTATATTCGGGTCGCAGACCCTTTCGAAAACAGTGCCAATGACTTTTGATAAACACGAACAGTACATTACCGTTCAATAATCGATGAATTGAGAAAAGCAATCAAACGCAAAGTCATAATAAAAAATCACTACCAATATTGACGCTAAAAAGCCCTAATGCTCGCGAAACGGTCGATTTTGACGGTTAACTGATGCAGTAGATTCTTGCTACTTGAGTTATGCTATTAGTACACATTGATTCAGATTAGACATATCAGGAGGTAGTACTCTCAGAGATATCGTTCTACAGGTCGGGTGTATTACTCGACTGATCATCACTACTCAAAGTTACTCGCGTTTGCTGGACATGAACTCGACGAATGATTCTCTCATACGTCTCGGCCCCCCTTTGCCTATCGTTGGAGTCATCAATATGCCAGATGCTACCTATACACCGTCACTAGTGAAAATCAGCGCTGACAAGACGCTTGTCATCTATCAGCGAGTACTCGAGGTGGACACCGCCGAGCTTATGAACGAGGAGCATGCTTTTCGACCAACGGTCGCGACAGAGAGCCTGCCCATAGCGCCTGTCCGCTTCCGCAGCAACGTTCAGTCGACTCACACTTCCGAGGAGTTCGTGAATTTTCATGTCATCAAAGCCATCGTATCCACACAGAAAGTGCCCGTCTCACAAAGTGTATTTTGCATCGAGATCGATATCGGCAGACTCAACGAAGATGAAGTCCAGGTGGTGAGATTCTATTACCAGGTGCTACAGCCTCTGCTCGAGCTTGGCTGGGAATGGATCAATATCCACAACCTACATACCACTGGCGATATCAATATTAACGAGAAGAAGTTATGGAACAATATACTCAGAAACTTCATTAGTGATGAAAGATTACAATACGCATGGAGCAATGTAGTCACTCAACAAAACTTGCCAATAACACACAAGCAAATCTCATCAATGTTCAAACATCGCTATTCCACTGACTCGATTAGAAAGTTTATGAACACAATAACGGATAGCGCTAATAAAAGTCAAAGTAATGCATCTAAAGATAGAAATATAGCAAACGGCGCCACTGTCGCTAAAACAAGTAAGAAGAACACCCATAGCAAAAGAAAAGATAATAGGAAGCAGGAATCAGATACCAACAAGCAAAGCAATATAAAAGAAAAAAACAAGTACTCGAACAATAAGAGGGAAAACGACTCAGATTCGCAAATTGATTGGCTTTATGAGCTTTGATTGACTGATAAACAGGAGGCTTTCACGTGAGTGAACACCAACTACCTGACCAAATATTGGCTAATTACGACCTCAATGCGATCGGGTCCCGCTGGCCCCTTGTACCGGAGTGGCTCAAGAGGAGCCTCCCACCCTTGATTGCCTCAGAATATCGCCTCAGTGCTCGCCTCTTTGCCGCCGATTACTCGGAGCCAGACCTTGTGCCCCAAGTAGAAGAGTTTCTAGAAAGCCAATTTTTTATGGAAGATGAGTCACATCGAAATCATAGAATGTCTCACTGCCTTCATTACACGGTGAACTACCGATTTATATCGCTCACTGATCCTCGCGTAAGCAGTATCCGAAAGCTGCTTAGACTGATTTTTTGTCAGCCACGTCGTACTGTAAGACGTGGCTCTGCCATCAAATATTACACCCAGATACTTGAGCTTAGAAAGGCGCTTAAGCGGCTACTTAACTGGGGCGACCTGGATGATATTCAAAACAGTTTCCCCAGACCCATTTCCCCTACCCTGGGAGAGCAGTTAGTTCCTCCTCCGGAGCATTTTTCCGATGCTGATTTGGAGCTGCTCGAACAGTTTCTTCATGCCTATGATAAAGCAACTGATCGTCCATCGGAGCATCCCAACCATCTGCGCAATAAGAAAGCGACACGCGCTTTGCTTGACGAAATTTATCAGTCGAGCCAGCTCACTCGTAGCCCAATAAGAAAACAGCATAGAGCTCGCAATGAAAATCAAAAAAGACGTCAACATGTCGATACCATTCTTCGTGATTCGCCACTTTGGGCCAGTGACAAATCTTACAAAATTCATGCTGAATATACCGACTATCGCTCCCTTGACAGGTCAATCCAAGCACTTGACCATGCCTTAATAGAGGATGATGAAGAGCTCACGGATGACAATGAACATCAGAATGAATCATCATCTAATGATCTGAACCAAAGCAGTATCTCACCCCTCGACCCAGTGAAAGAGCTATTCCATAACACGCTGCTTTCACAAGGCGATCAGGCGCTTCACCTTGAGAGCGTACAGCTCTTGCAACAGGCCCGCAGTCTCAAGACATCTGCAGACATCAGCCTACGCCCACAAGAAGAGGTTCTAGCAGCTTTACGTATCTTCCAACCACCGAAAGATGAGGAATTTCTCATAGAATCTGAGAGTGCTATTGCAAACCGACAAGCCTTGGCATTTCTTAGCATTCTACTTTGCAGTGGAATAGCACCTGAGCGCTTGCTGCAGACGACGGTAATCTCCCGATCCCCCAAGCTGCCCCTCAATAGCGATAGCAATCGTGAGTGGATCATCTGCCAGACACTGGATCAAGTTCCCAGCTGGTCACCGGAGGAGGGGCTACTCCATTACTCTGTCAACAAGGCACCTAACGAAACCATCATCACGTTGCCCTTGCCCAACGCTCTCAATCAGTCACTCATGGCCGAAAAGGCATGGCTCCCCGGCGCCCAGCCCTTCAAAGCACTGAAATCACTGATCGAGAAAAAACTCAAGCGCTGGGGGGATAACCGTCCCGGAAGTACTCTGACGTTGAGACGCGTGTCCGCCAGTCATCATCATTGGGTGATACCTGCCTGTGAAGATGAAGTGATCGCGACCTGGTTGCGAGGCGAGCTCCCGCTTTCGCTCTCTGCCCCGGCAACGTATCGAACGATACCTCTGCACAAGATTCAGAAGGCTTTTCTCTCGGCTCAAGCTGCGCTTGGCCTATTTCCCTTATTAGAAGAAGACTGTCGTACACCTCGCGAAGATCACACCGTGGGATCCACAAAAGCCCAGGAGCCGAGCTATTTCAAACGTCCGCTTCATTTGCTGACGCAACTTACCAAGAACCACGCCATGCTGGTTACCTCATTGATTACCTCACAAGGGAATCGTAGTCGCGACTTACGGGCAGTCGGCGAAGCCATTGCCCGGCAAGGTCAGATACTGGGAGCGCTGACCTTACTTGCATGGCAGCTCTGCACCTTGGCTCGCCCAATTGGATCCAAAACCCAATGTGAGCAGCTGGAAAATACGCTCTGGCTACGCGACAAGGATTCGGCTCGGGCACAGGAAAGCCGCCAAATTCCACTTGTCCCTGCCCTTGGCACATTGCTCCGGCTTCAGCATGAGTGGCGGGAGGAATGGCAACGATGGTGGAAACGCCACGGTGGCAAAGCAGACTTTCTTAGGCATGAACAAGTCGCCTACCCCGTTCAATGGAAGTTCAATGCCTCGACAATGATGTTGACGCAGCAACGCATGCAGCATGCTGACTGGCGACAGTGGCTCAAGGATCTTCCAACATTCATGCCTTCGCCTTTGGCAACTGAATTGAGCCAGTGGGGCCACCAGCCTTCCAATATCACGCGCCACAGCATGCTCACCGCGCTCCAATCGCGACTTTCTCACGCTGAATTTAGCGCACTCGCTGGGCACACCACCCAGGGGCACTCACTCCAATCCCCGGCCAGTGATCGGAGCCTGATTCAATCGGCGACACGAAGCGCACTAACCGATATCGCCAGACTATGCGGCTTGACACCGGATCTGCTTCACAGAGACGACCTCCCATGGCCCATTGAGCACGCCGGACCAGCCATTCAAGGAGATAGAGGATGAGCGCTGTTACCACCATTGATCTTCGGAAGAAAACCGATGTACCTGCCCAGGCCACGCACCAAGAGCTTACAACTCCGAAGCTGTCTCCGATCGAGCTTTCGAAAACACTGGGTAGGATATTCCGTCGCTGGGATGATCCAGCTCATCCCCTTTTCTCCTCATCTGAAGAGCTCAGACATTTCCGCAAGAATGTCGCACGCTACGCCTGGCGACGGCATAAGAAAAAGGTAACCAGAGCACAGGCTAGAGCGCAAAGTGCGCCTTCCACCAAGCCGTCTCGCGCTCGACACAATGCCACACGCTTGAACCAGCGAGCTGTACAAGCCTTGATTCGCAACGCCATCCAGCTTACCAAGGAAGCTGAACTCGACTTCAGCTCCCGAAAGGTCACCAAGGAAGTCGCGCTTGTACTGACTCATCTCAACCGAGAGCCTGACTTCGAGGCTACGATTCCGACCAGTATCAAGCGTCCGGTCAGACCCTCATCCGCGGCTACCTCATCACGAGATATCAAGGTTCAGCAACGGGTGCTGGATTCGGTACGCGCCCTGCAGAGCATTCCCGCTAACCAATGCACGCCAGAGCAGTCTCTTCTCTTCCTGGCCTTGAGCATGGGTACCCTGCTGGGGATGGAGGAAGAAGTGATTCGCCATACTTTGCTGAACTTGAGCTCAGAGCATCTGCCACGCCTGAACACCAAGCGCGGTCCCCACCATTGGTTCATCGGCTGCCTGCCAGGGTTATCTCGAACACATCCAGCCCATTACCGGCTAAAAATCCCGAATCATCTCAGGAGGCTACTCAGGGCTTGCCGTCAGTCCCCTGCCCCATCATCAGCCCCCTCCTCTCAGCGAGCAGATGTATGGTGGTTCTCCTCGGATGCTACGCTGGATCTAAACAGTCCATTGGAAGCGCGAGCTGCCCATCTGGATCAGCTCTTGGTCACCGGTCTGTCACAGCTGCTAGATAGCCAGGCACCACGCAGGACTGGTTCCTCCGCTTCGCTGAAGAGTGTCCGATCATTGCTTCGTCATGCCTTTCGGTGCACGACATTGTTGGGCCCTGCGCCCCTCTGGTCACAGCTGCTTCGGCGCTATCCCGTGCCGGTGTGTAGCTGGCGTTCTCCTTGGCAGCATGACGAAAGCCTCTTTTTATCGGCGGCATCCCTCCCTACCTCCGGTACGTCAAGCGCTTCCGGCGCCATGGATGCCTCTGAACCGGAAGACATCGAGACCGATCTTCACACCCCTGAACTCCTTATGAGAGGAGGCGTCAGGAGTAACGAATCGTCACCATCAACCTCCCCTCGATACAGGCAGGATCAACTATCAACAGACTGGTATGTGAAAGCAGGCAACCAACTGTATGCGTATATCACCGAACTGGAGCATGAAGGTCTGATAACCCCCAGAGGGGAATCTGCGATCCAGCGGCATGACGCCATTACGTCTCGCTACGCGAAGAAGCTGATACACATGCTGGGCGAAGACAGCTATCCACTCTGGATACTGCTATGGCTGTCTTATCAATCGAGCACTCAAGGCAACAAAGCCAGCACGCTCAGAACTTACCTGAGTCGTCTGACGCCCACCTCCATGATGATGTTGCCCGATATCCCATGGTTGACGCTCTGGGATGGAGAACTGATGGAGGCGATCAGCGAACAGCTACCGACTCAGAAAGGCTGGGACACTTCGACGTCCCACAACTTCTTCCAGACGTTCAATCAGTTCATCAGCTTCTGCCAAGGTAACGATCGATTAACGGGTATTCCCCCCGTGCAGGGTGAGGGAGGTCGCTTCATCAGTACATTGCGTACACATCTGATCATGCCGCACGAGGCGGAACATCTGACCCGGGCGCTCTCCCGAAGACGGAGTGGATTGCGGCGCAGCTGGCTGATCGCCTTCCTCCTTGGCTACTACGGGGGCCTGAGAGCTGGAGAAGTCATGGCATTGACACTGCATGACGTCATCATCAATCAGCCGGGAGATGACGGCCCCACCTACTGTTACGTAGAAATCCATGCTGGGAAGACCGCAAATGCTCGTCGCAGCGTTCCTCTTCACCTTTTGATATCCCCAGAATTGATGACGCTGGTGAAAGAATGGATTGATAGGCGCCGAGAGTCCTTTGCTGGCCAGCAGCGTTTGAAGAACATTGCCTTGCTGGGGCCAGAAAGCTCTCCGCTGGGCTATTCAAGAGAGAGCTTGCTGACCCCGCTCATGGCATGGGCCCGGCAGTCTCTCCGCGGTGCTCTCACACCCGGATTGGAGCTGGAGGACATCCACTTCGACTTTCATCTCTTGAGGCACAATGCAATCTCGTGGCTCGTACTGCGCCTCTACAGCGACGACTACCCTCAGCTTCTGGATCGCCTTTCCTCCACCTGCCGAGGACATTGGTCCTTCACTCCTGCAGCACTGGCGAACTGCCGCCGAGCGGTCTACGACGTACTGGAAAGAGATGCCAAGGCACGAGGTCACCGTCTCGAGTTACTCGCCAAGTTGATCGGGCACCGCAACTCTCAAACACTGACACATCACTACACGCATGTGCTGGGTGAGATACATGGTGAGGTACTTCTGGAGCTGATGAAGCGACGCTGAAGGCGAAGATCGCATACTCGCATACTGGCTGTCGCCTATCGAAGCCGAAGCGCAGGTGGTCGACGGGCTAGAGATAGCCCAACCCCGATGTATCACCCTCCATCACTTGCGGTGTTGCACTCAGAGTCCACCTGCGCCATCTCACGCTCGGCAACCAGGATGAGTCAGGAGGTACAGTAGGCTGTCCGAGCCTGTACACACGGATGGAGCATTAGCAGTTCATGCGTGGTGCGATGATCTCCTTGACACTTTGACAGACTGATCGCCCCAAATTGTCCTGAAAGGGAAAAATTGCAGCACTTGCAACCCGCACACCAACTATTTTCCCTATAGGGAAAAATTCAGGACTACTCCAGTATATCCACCCAATTATCCCTATAGGGAAATTTTTAAGTATACTAAATTGTTTACAACAACCCGCTTTCTTATCGTGAAAGGTCTTAGCATGCCCCTATCGCAAGCAGTTCCCATTCATGATGCCGCAACGCTTGGCAAGTTGATTCGCCGCGCTCGCAAGCAGCAAGGGCTAAATCTTGAAACCCTCGCAGGTCTTTGCGGGTTGAGCATTCGCTTTCTGAGTGAGTTGGAAAACGGCCGTGACAGCTGCGGGTTGGGTCGCATATTGATCGTACTTGATACGCTAGGCATCGAGCTGTCCGCTGTTCCACCGGAGGGATCCGAATCATGATATTGCCGGATTCGTTGAACGTATGGCGCGACACGCAGCATGTAGGGACGTTGTGGCGCGGCACGGATGGCCGACTGATGGGCTTCGAATACAACGATACCTGGCGACAGAACGGGCATGCCATTTCGTACAGCTTGCCTCTAAGCCAAAAGGCTTGGCAGCCCCAAGACCTTCTGGCGCATCACTGGTTCGCAAATTTGCTGCCTGAAGAGCAAGCCCGGGCGGCGCTGATCAAGCGCCTGGGTATACCAGACGACGACTTCTCGCTACTGGCGACCATCGGCGGCGATTGTGCTGGTGCGCTGACGATCCTTCCGAGCGATCACATGCCGCCGTCAAGAACCCTACCGTCATCCCTCGATGACAACTACCGCGAGTTGCCGCTCGATCGACTTGCGCAATGGGCAGGTGCTCGCGAGCGGTATGCCCTGATGAATGAAGGAGCTCTGGCCAAACGCCCTCGTCTTTCGCTGGCCGGCGCGCAGGACAAGATCCCTGTGCGACTGTGGAACGATACACTCTACTTACCTATCGGAATCGAACCCTCTACCCATATTTTGAAATTCGCCGTCGAAGGGCGTGAGCAAGTCATTCTGAATGAGCTGTATCTGAACAATCTGGCACGCTTGGGGGGAATAGCCTGCCCGAGGACCACGATGGTCTATGCCGGCCGACATCCTTACTTGATGGTCGAACGCTACGACCGCTTGGGTATTGAAAGCGGACACGTCGAGCGTTTGCATCAGGAGGATCTGTGTCAGGCCATGGGCGTGTCGCGGAATCAGAAATACCAGGCTTACGGTGGGCCACGTTTCGGAGAGATCGTGCAAACAGTCCGCGAAGCCTGCCGACCCTCAGCGGCATCCATTCAGCAGCTGCTTCGCTGGCAAATATTCAATGTGCTGGTTGGCAACAGTGACGGCCATGCCAAGAACGTGTCCTTGTTACAGGACTCCCGAGGTCGTTGGCAGATCGCCCCAGCCTATGACCTCGTTGGCACCATAGTGCTCGGTTACGATTCAGACATGGCCTTCTCCCTCGGCGGGGAGTTCAATTCGATGCAGCTGCTACCGCGCGATTGGCAGGCCTTTTCGGAGGAGTGCCGATTCAGTTATCCGTTTGTGAAGCGCCAAATTCAACAGATGGTTACCATGCTCGCTGATCTATCCGACTCAGTCATACTCAAGGAGCAGCTACAGCAAGCCGGTCTCGAAGGCAAAGGCTGGACGAGGTTGCAGCAGCAACGTCAACACATTCAAAAGCAGTGCCGCCGTGCCGAGCGATGGTAGTGCCTGTCAGCGAAATTCAAGTTTGGATGTTGCCTCGTTCGGGGCCGTGAAGGCAGTCATCACACCGCCTGTGTCGCGCGACACTCCGGATAGGCCGAGCATCCCCAGAACTGCTGGCCCTCACGTACACCTGCTTTGGCAGTACGCAGCACCATACGGCTACCGCATTTCGGGCATTCACGTCTCGCCTGTGGATCATTGCGCTGCTTGAGATGCTGCACATGAGCACGCTGCGTCGCCCGAGTCGGCGCCAGCCGCCCCGTCAGCAGCGCCTCATGCATGGCCTCGACCTGCGCCTCGCTGAAGATGGGGGCCTTGAACGACTGTACGAAGGAAACGAAGTCAGTACCGCGCGTCACGTTGGCTGGCATCTCACCCTTGAGCCTGGCGTTGCCGACGAAGACGATCACCGAATGCAGATGCTCGGGAGTCACGCCAAGCGTCGTCTCCAGTGCCTTGAGATGCTTGTAGTTCTGACGTAGCGGGTTCTGGAAGCTGAACGACTGTCGAGGAAACTGCTGGGTCCAGTTCGCCTCGTGCTCACTGCCGAAGATCCAGCCTTTCATGTTCTTGGTTTCCAACACGAAGCAGCCGAAACGCGACAGCAGCACATGATCGATCTGGGTGGTGCCGCTCTCGGTCTTGAGGGTGACATTGTGCAAGGCCCGATAGCCCTGCTTGCCGAGTCGACGCGCCATCCAGCGCACTCGCCACTCGCCAATGCGACCTTTCATGCGGGGAGACTTGAGATAACGACTGACGCAGGAGGCCAGCACGAGGCATAGCAGTACACTCATCACCGGCGCGATGTTCGAAGGGACAACCACTGTCATGACTCCTGGTGCAGCCTGTACGGAAAGGAATCAAGCGAGGTGATTCGTCCAACCGGAGTACTGAGCCTTGATAAGGGAAAGGTAATGCTGCACCGCGCCCGATGGAGGAGCGCGGTGCAGCAAACTGCAGGATTCTAACCATCTGGCGAACGCCAAGCTACTGTTCTCTATCGGTTTATCTCTGAAGCAGAGCACGACGGAGCGTTGTGCATCGACGAGAGAATCAGGTTGGCGACGAGCCGTTCGTCTGAATCACTCCACCTCCAACATGACCTTGTCGGTATCGAACGCCAGCCGCCCGGCGATCGCCTGCACCTCCTCGATGGGGTGATCGTAACTCCAGGCGATATCAGGAAGATCCGGCAGCGAGTAATAGGTACTGTCGCCCTTGAACGGACAATGAGTGACGGTGTGAGAAACCGAGAGCTCCGCCATCGCCACATCGGCGCGCGGCAAGTAGAGCCTCGGCGGATAGCCCTTCTCGCGCAATTCCAGCGCGTTGCCAGTGTCAGCGATCACCGTCTCACCGACCAGGATTCGCACCCGCGAGGATAGCGGGTGCAGCGTGATACGCGGTTCGAGGTGGTCGGCCATGAAGACTCCTTTACGGGTTGGCGGGTGAAAGCGGCAGATGAAAGCGGCAGATGAAAGTGCCTTGAGGCGCGTTCTGAAAGAGTCAGACCCTCAGACCCCACCGTCCCTGGCGAGCCGAAAGCCGGAGAACGCCCAGCGCGCCTCGGGCGGGAAGAAGTTGCGATAGGTCGCGCGGATATGATCGGCAGACGTGGCGCAGCAACCCCCACGGAGCACCATCTGACCGGACATGAACTTGCCGTTGTACTCCCCCAGGCTGCCCGGCAGTTTGCGAAAGCCCGGATACGGGCGATAGGCACTGCCCGTCCACTCCCAGACATCGCCGAACATCTGACTCGGCATGCCTTCGGAGCTCGCGGCCGCGACTGGCTGTAGATAATCCTGATCGACGAAGTTACCAGAGAGAGGGACATCCTGACCGACTGTCTCCCACTCGGCCTCGGTGGGCAGGCGCGCGCCCGCCCACTGGGCGTAGGCATCGGCCTCGAAGAAGCTGACATGGCAGACCGGCGCATTCAGATCCACCGGCACCAGGCCACCTAGCGTGTAGTGATGCCAGACGCCGTCGCGCTCGACCCAATAAAGCGGCGCCGGCCAGCCTTCCGCCTTGACCGTCGCCCAGCCATCCGCCAGCCAGTGCTCGGGGGTGGCGTATCCGCCGTCCTGCATAAAGGCGAGAAACTCGCCGTTGGTCACCGGACGGTCGGCCATCTCGAACGCTTCGACGAACTGACGGTGTCGGCCCATCTCGTTGTCGTAGGCGAAGCCACCTTCGGCTGCATCATGGCCGATCTCGCGAACCCCGGCTGGATAGGCCAGCCATCCAAGCGACGGCACCTCCTGCGCAGGGGCTGGTGCCAATCCCGGAGTCAGATCATCCCGATAGGCCGGACACAGTGGGTTCTGCGCCAGAATGTGCTTGATGTCCATCAACAGCAGCTCCTGATGCTGCTGCTCATGCGGCAGCCCCAGCTCCAAGCGGCGAAGAATCTCGGGCAGATGTTCCCGTGGCGGATTCTCAAGCAGCGCTTGCATGGCCTGATCGACGTGCGCGCGATAGCGATAGACATCGTCGACGGTCGGGCGCGAGATCGTGCCACGCTCGGCGCGCGGGAACGGTACGCCATGGGTCTCGTAGTAGGAGTTGAAGAGGTGATCGTAGGCGGGGTCGAGCGTCTGATAGTCCGGCTGAAACGGCTTCAGGATGAAGGCTTCGAAGAACCAGGTGACATGGGCGATGTGCCACTTGGGCGGGCTGACATCTGCCATGCTCTGCACCATGTAGTCTTCCTTATGCAGCGGCGCACAGATCGCCTCGGTGGCGGCGCGTACCCGCTGGTACGCGCGTAGCCACTCCTTGGCATGCAGGCTATCGGGTCTTTCGATGACGGTGTCATGGGCAGATGACATGATGGCTTCCTTTACGAGTCTGGTTCTCTCCCTGAAACGTGATCGGACAGGCTCTTGGCCAGCACGGCTGACGTGCCTCCCCAGCCCCATCAGCGCTTGGCCGGGGTGATATCCCCACCCTATCACTCGTGTTGCTAATGCCAACTCTTCACGGACTCTGGTCTTTCCTCTGAAACTAGGTCTGCACCTTGATCTACCCCTGATCTGCCCTAGCCTTCACTTCGCTGTAACGCACGTCCCGCTGCAAGTGTCTTACCTGAGCGCGCCAGCCTCAGTTCTGCATCGGAATATTCTCTTCCCAACGAAAGCCGATACCGCCGCCCTGCCATACACCATTCTCCAGCGGGCTGGGGCCATGGATATCCACCTGCAGCGGCAGTCCGAAGCCAGGTGCCAGATCCTGAGTGCCACGCACGGTACTGCGATGCATGATCCGCAGGCCTTGCTCCTGTGCCGGCAAGTGCGCGCCGGGCGCGGCCCTATGAGCGACCGCCAGGTTATCGATGAACACGCAGTCGTTTTCCTGGTACTCGAAGTCGAGGGCGTAACCCTCGGTGAAGCCGGCATTCAGGATGGCGTTGTACTCACGGCAGAGCTGCGTCAGCTCTTCGGCGGTCAGCAGCCGGAAGGCATCCTGATCGGGTAGCTTCTCGATCACTGCGCCGGTCATGCCCAGATGAAGCCAGATGCACTTGCGACCGGTGATGGGGTGCTCGTGTACCACGGGATGTACGGCCCCGGAGGAGGAATTCACCGAAGCAAGACGGCGCCAGAAGGCCTGACGCTCGGCAGACAAGGCGTCATGGGCCGCGCCCTGATGAGCAAAGCAGGTACCGCCGCCGTTCTCGGCCGGGCGGATGATGTGGTAGCCGGAGTGCGAGAACGTATCGGTATTGAAGCTGCCGTCGTTATGCCACTGCGGCCCGACGCCGGGAATGCCGTGACGGCGATCGTTCGACAGCCGGAAGATGTGCCGGTTGCCATCGGGCGTGGCCGGATGCATCCCATGGGTACTGTGCAGCTCCTTGCCGCCCCACCAGCAACTGGCGCGCAGAAAGTCATCGGCCTCCAGGGGCGTATCGCGCTTGAAGACCAAGAAGCCGCGCTCGGCCATGATCTGCTCCAGCGCCTCAAGCACTGGCGCGGGCGGCGCGTCCTGAGCGGACAGATCGATTCCCCTCACCTCGGCGCCTATCGGCTCCAGCGGTGTGATGCTGCCGCCGAATTGCTGGATGACAGCCACCTGTGCCGGGTCGAACGGAACGCCCGGTGCTGACTCGGCTACCTCAGTGCGTGTTGGATTCGCCATGACACTGACCTCCTGTCGCGGCTCCCACGCTGGCGAGACGCTGATGTGTCATCAGGCCGCGCTATCGCTGCGCGACGACACTCGCGGCTCACAGACTCTCGGCGTGGGATGAATGTATCAGCATTCTCGCAAACACATTCCCGTGCGCCAAACCTCGCCCCATCTCATCCCGAACGCCGCGAGTTACCTATCAGGATGACGCTGGTGCATCACGTCACTCGTATTTCTTCTGCCAACTCTTCACGGCGATCCGCTCCTTGAGCAGATCCAGCATGTCGATCAGCACCTGCTCGGTGATCTGCTCCGTCCTCGGGTCAGTGCGCGACCAAGCATCGAAACCACTCTCTGCCAGGTGCCCCACCAGCGCCGAGAACTCCTTGGAACGCAGGCCGACCAGCGCTTCATCGACGAGATGGCAGGCCAGATCCGACAGCGAGCTTTCCAGCCCTTTCGTAAGCTGGGTGCCCATGGGCAGGCGCGAGACACGCTGAAGCTCCGGACTCTCGGCGAGGGTGCGACTGACCAGGCCCCGCACATAGCGCAGGGTATCGTCGCGATTCTGGGTATAGACATCCCCCGCCATGGTCTCGAGGCGCTGGGTAATTTCACGGATCAAGGCCTGCTTGCGAGGCTCCACGACACGCTCGATCACCGAAGATGAGAGGTCATCGCTGTCGCGCAACTGCTGCTGGACGTTATCGAGCATGCGCAGGGAGATACGGTCCGTCAGCTCCTCCAGCAGAATATCGAGATACTTGGCCGCCACCCCGTAGAGGTACCAGCGGCGAACATCGATCAAGCCGAGACGTTGCAGGCGGAACAACAGCGAGATCACACGCAACACACGCAACAGGCGGAAGCCGCTCAGCGGGATACACCCCAGCACGTCGTACCAGTGCACGAAGGGATAGAAGAACCAGCGGTGGTAGCGCCGCTCCGCAATGGCCACTGCCCACCCCGCCAGCACATCGAGCAGGAAGACGGCGACGAATGCCAGGTCGATAGAGAGGAAATTGGCGTGGATATTCTGCTCATAGGCCGCATGCAACCCGGGTGTCACGGCCTCGAAGGCCGTGTTCAGCGGGGGAATCAGGAAGAGACTATCGAATAGCAGCAATGCCAGATTGGCGATCACGAGCACGATGATGAACAGATCCCACCACAGATGTATCCGCTCCCTGGCGGACGAGGGCGTGCGGGTGGCTGGCATGACAACTCCTTGGCGATTGTTTCAGAATGCGTAACGCGTCTTCCTGACTCAGCCTACAACGCTTCAGATGACCACGCTGGCGATGACCGCGCATCAGCTGACCACACTGGCGATGACGCTATCTGCGAGGGCTTGCAGCGCTACCGGAGCCCAGCCCCGAATCGCCGTAGACACCCTATTAGTGAGGGAGACACCCGCATGAAACAAGCGCAAGTGATGACATGGGCCGCCGTGATGAGCGCAGCACTCACCCTGGGCGGCTGCGCAGGCGCTCAATCCTCTGAGGATTATCAAGGTGTCGACGAGCCACTGGAGAACACCTATTGGAAGCTGGTGACACTCGACAACCAGCCAACACCCGTGGTGGAAGGCAAGCGTGAAGCCCATATCGTCTTACATACACAAGACTCGCGAGTAGCCGGCTCCACCGGCTGCAATCGCCTGATGGGGGAATATCACCATGATGCGCAAGAACTCGGCTTCGGCCGCCTGGCCATCACGCGAATGGCATGTCCCGGTGAAGTAGCAACGCTCGAACGCGATTTCCTCGCGACACTCAATGACGTGTCGGGCTGGCAGATAGAAGGCAAGACACTGACGCTGATGGATGCACAAGGGGCGTCGCGTGCCCGTTTCCAGACAGTCCATCTCTATTGAGGACTCACAAGCTCCAGTGACAAGGTGTCGGGACGAGAAGAAATGCTTGCACTGCTTCATCGCGCCTGAATCACTCGTCCCGCTCCGGTCTTTTTGCGACATCCACGCCGCAGGGTATTCCCCATCTCGCATCTTCGGACTGCCGGGAGCATGAAGGGACTCACCTCGGCTACGCCTTTATCAGACGGCGAATTGTTTCTGGTAAAGGTCTATACCTGTAGTGGCACAGTGAATCTGGCCACCTGACTTTGAGTGTATGATGGCTCACAGAGACAATCAGGTGCAGATGATGACGAAGAAGAGAACGTTTAGCCCGGAATTTCGCATGGAAGCGGCCCAGCTCGTGGTCGACCAGGGCTACACGCTGAAGGCGGCGTGTGAGGCCATGGGGGTTGGCAAATCCACCATGGAGTATTGGGTTCGCAGGCTTCGCGCTGAGCGGGCAGGCAAGGCGCCGCTGAAAGGTGAGGCTCTGACGCCGGAACAGCGTGAGATCCAGGAACTGAAGCGCAAGCTGCGGCGAGTGGAAGAAGAGAAGGCAATATTAAAAAAGGCTACCGCTCTCTTGATGTCGGACTCCCTGAGCAATTCTCGATAATCGAGCGACTTGAAGAGAGCTACGCGGTGCAGCACTTGTGTCAGGTGTTTGGGGTGCATCGCAGTAGCTACCGGGCTTGGCGTGGTCGGGATAGAAGACCTTGTGAGACTGAGCAGAAGCTGCTGGATCAGGTTGTCGAGGCGCATACCGTCAGTAACGGCTCTGCCGGCGCTCGCAGCATCGCAAACGCAGGCAGGAATACAGTTGAGTCGTTATCGGGCCAGCAGGCGGATGAAGCAGCTGGGGCTGATGAGTTCGCAGCCGCCGAGGCACGCCTACAAGAAGGCTGATCAGCCACACCTGGATATACCGAATGTTCTTGATCGGGAGTTCGATGTAAAGAAGCCCAATCAGGTATGGACCGGCGACATTACCTATATTTGGACAGGGGCACGCTGGGCTTATCTGGCAGTGGTCATCGACTTGTATGCTCGTAAACCCGTGGGGTGGGCATTGTCCCTATCGCCGAACACGGAGCTGGTAAAGAAAGCGCTGACCATGGCCTACGAATCGCGTGGAGAGCCACGGAATATCCTGTTTCATTCGGATCAGGGTTGCCAGTACACCAGCCGGGCATTCCGGCAGATGCTTTGGCGCTACCGAATGACGCTGAGTCTCAGTCGCCGTGGCAATTGCTGGGACAATGCCCCAACAGAGCGCTTCTTCAGAAGCCTGAAAACGGAATGGATACCAGAGATCGGCTATCCCGATGTCGCTGCGGCGAAGCGATCTGTCACTGATTATATGATCGGTTACTACAGCAGCCTCAGGCCGCACAAGCATAACGATGGGATACCGCCGAACTTGGCAGAAAAGAACTACTGGAATGCTCAAAGCTCGGTGGCCAAAAACACTTGACCACTACATCCCAGCCATTCGCCCAGGTCACCACTTCAATGAGGCCGCTGCAGCTTACGGCAAGCTCCGTCTTGATCCGTGTCAATGGACAAGGTTCGAATCTGCGCTAGGTTAAGATATACATCACTCTGCAGGAGCCCTGCCGCATGGCCAGGCACACGTCATTTCCTAAGCAATCCTCGCGGTCTGCCACCGCCTGGCATCGCTTTGGTCTGGTCATCCTGCTGGGCATGGTGCTACTGCTCTCTAGCGCCGCCACAATGGCAGATGACCCCTCCTCGGCAGATGCTCCCTCCTCTACTGAGTCTGGCCAGGTTGGCGTTGAGCCTCACGCAGATACGCACTCGAACACCGAGTTCATCAACGCAGACTATCCTCAACCGCGATGCCACCATGGCCATGGCACTCGTAATGTCGGCAGCGCCCTGTTGCGCCTGGAGCGCCAGGACTTGGAGCTCGAGCCCCTTCCCTTGAGCATGACGGCCCCGGCCATAGCGCCCCGGGTTGTCACCGCCAGCGGCTCGCCAAGTGCCCCTCCCTCACCCTCCTCGGTTCCTGTCTACCTTTTGACCCAACGCTACAGAGTCTAAGTCGACCTCGTATCTCCATCTCGCGCTTCCAGCCGTGGCCGCGTGGGAGAAAACCCGTGCCCGCCCCACATTGATCCAGGCAACTGCCGGAGTGGCCGCTGTGTGTGCAGAGACTCTTCCCACCATGAGAAGTGCATGCACATTCGCAACCACACCCGAGTGCTCGGTATCGGGTACGGCTTAGCGGACGTCACGAGGAAGACTTTATGGACGCACTGTTTTACTTCCTGCTTTGGGCAGCAATCCTCTTCTTGATGATGCGGTTCGGCTGTGGCGCCCACGTCATGGGGCACAGCCATGGCAGGACCAAACACGACAACGATAGCCCAGGGAATCAACGTGCAACTGAAGGGCTGGAGTGGATTCCGCCAGCCGAGGACGTCGACCCCGTCTGCGGCAAGACCGTCAGAACGAAAGGGGCCAAGCCAAGCGTCCACGATGGCCACGTCTTTTACTTCTGCTCTCGTGACTGCCGGGAGCGCTTCGAGGCCGCGCCCGAACAGTATCTCGTCCCTGGTGCAACGGCCTCGCCCCTCCAACCGGAGAACAAAGATGCCTGATGCCAATGCTCCGTTGACAGCCAAGCCCCGTTCAGGAACTCGCTTGCCGGTTCAGGCAACGCCGCGGATTCCCATGATCGCACTCGGGATGAGCCTGGGGCTGTTCCTGGCCGTAACCTTCATCCTTTGCGTCGGCTTCGATCTGCTGTTTCCCGACCAGGCGATGTATAAGAGCTGGCTGCGCTTGTTGCCAGGCTTCACTTGGCTCAGCTGGTCAAGCTTCTTCCTGGGGCTGGTCGAAAGTTTCGGCTACGGCTGGTACATCGCCCTGGTCTTCGGCCCGCTATACAACTTCTTTGTCACACGCCTCAACCGACACAGCGGAGCGTAGGCCATGAACGAATCCATCACTCAATACCGAAGGCCTCAACGCATGCGTGCGGCGTTGATTCCATTCCACTGAAGAGGTCGGAAACTGTCCGGGATCAAGAGCCGCCTACTTTCATCTCTACCTTCTCTTGACCCTTGGGTTACCCGCAGGCTTTAGCCTGACGTCAGGGCAAAGTAAGTAACAAGAAAAGGAGATCCGACCATGTGGGGCGACATGATGGCGTATATGGGGAGTTACGGCTGGGGGCATATGCTCTTCGGCGGGCTCATGATGGTGTTGTTCTGGGGCATCGTCATTGCCTTGGCCGTTCTCCTGGTGCGTGGCCTGACCCGAGGCCGGGGCGAGCCATTTTCTCAACGGCGGCCAACGGCCCTGGACCTTCTTCAAGAACGCTACGCCCGGGGAGAAATCGACCGCGAGGAGTACGAGCAACGCAAGCGCGATCTTCTGCTTTGATCGCACCTCCTGATTATTGGATACGGCACTATTAGTTTCGACCCTATCGAGATAGGGCCACGAGGTTGAATCAAGACGCGGAAGCGACGGAGACGATTCCATGACGCAACACCAACACGACCATTGTCACGGGCATGCCTCGCACGAGGCACCGACACTAGGCAGCGGCGATACGGACCAACACGCCGCCGGCAGCCAGGGTGGCGCCCAATACACCTGCCCGATGCACCCGGAGGTCGTCTCCGACCAGCCGGGTGACTGCCCCAAGTGCGGCATGCACCTCGTGCCCGTGGGAAGCGACGACTCGCAGACGCATGACGGGCATGGTCATGGGGCCTCCGCGCCGGCCCACGGCGGCAAGTACGACAAGGTGCCGGCCGGGCATGCCGGCGCCGTCTACACCTGCCCGATGCACCCCGAGGTGCGCCAAACCACTCCCGGTGCCTGCCCCCTGTGCGGTATGGGTCTGGAGCTGGAATCGGCGACGGTCGGCGATGAAGGGCCGAATCCCGAGCTGGTCGATTTTACCCGACGCTTCTGGGTCGCGGCCGTGCTCACGCTTCCGGTCCTGATTCTGACGATGAGCCCCTACCTGGGCCTCGGGGCCATTCGCGACTTCTTCGGTGAACGCAACGCGATGTGGATCGAGCTGGTGCTCAGCACGCCGGTGATCCTGTGGTCGGGCTGGCCGTTCTTCGTGCGCGGCTACAACTCCTTCCGCACCATGAACCTCAACATGTTCAGCCTGATCGGCATGGGGGTCGGCGCGGCCTATCTGTTCAGCATCGTGGCGGTGCTGGTGCCGGGCGTCTTCCCCGACGGCTTTCGCCGGGAAGACGGCACCGTCGGCGTCTATTTCGAGGCCGCGGCGGTGATCGTCACCCTGGTACTGCTGGGTCAGGTGATGGAGTTGCGCGCCCGTGAAGGCACCGGCAAGGCGATCCGCGCGCTGATGGACATGGCCGCCAAGACCGCGCGGGTGATCCGGCCCGACGGCAGCGAAGAAGAGGTCGCGCTGGAAGACGTGCAGGTGGGCGACCACCTGCGGGTGCGCCCCGGCGACAAGGTGCCGGTGGACGGCGTGGTGGTCGAGGGCCGCTCCTCGATCGACGAGTCGATGATCTCGGGCGAGCCGGTGCCGGTGGAAAAGGTCAAAGACGACAAGGTCACCGGGGCCACGATCAACGGCACCGGCAGCCTGGTCATGGAGGCCACCCGCATCGGCGCCGACACCATGCTCAGCCAGATCGTCGAGATGGTGGCTGCCGCCCAGCGCAGCCGCGCACCGATCCAGAAATTCGCCGACAAGGTGGCGGGCAAGTTCGTGCCCGCGGTGATCGGCGTCGCCATCCTCTCCTTCATCGCCTGGGCGATCTGGGGGCCGGCGCCGGCGCTGTCCTATGCGCTGGTCTCGGCGGTGGCGGTGCTGATCATCGCCTGCCCCTGTGCACTGGGGCTGGCCACGCCGATGTCGATCATGACGGCCACCGGACGCGGCGCGCAGGCCGGCGTACTGATCAAGAATGCCGAGGCGCTGGAAGGCTTCGCCAAGGTCGATACGCTGATGGTCGACAAGACCGGCACCCTGACCGAAGGCAAGCCGAAGCTGGTGGCGGTGCTGCCCGAGGAAGGGCATGACGAGGCCGAGGTATTGCGCCTGGCGGCCAGCCTCGAACGTGGCTCGGAACACCCACTGGCCGAGGCCATCGTCGCCGGCGCCGAAGAACGTGGCGTATCCCTCGCCGATGCCACCGATTTCGAAGCCGTGACCGGCATGGGCGTCAAGGGGGTCGTGGACGGCCAGTCGGTGGCCCTCGGCAACGCCAAGCTGATGGCCGAACTGGGCCTCGATGGCGGCCGGATCTCCGAGACCGCGAACGCCCGCCGCGATGAAGGCGAAACGGTGATGTTCGTCGTGCTCGATGGCCAGATCGCCGGCCTGGTCAGCGTCGCCGACCCGGTGAAGGAGACCACCCCCGAGGCCCTGAAGGCGCTGCACAAACTTGGCTTTCGCATCATCATGGCCACCGGCGACAACGAGCGGACGGCCAAGGCGGTGGCCGGGCGACTGGGTATCGATGAGATCCGCGCCGACGTGCTGCCCGAGGACAAGGCCCGCATCATCCGCGAATTGCAGGAACAAGGCCGCAAGGTGGCCATGGCGGGCGACGGGGTGAACGACGCTCCCGCCCTGGCCCAGGCCGATGTGGGCATCGCCATGGGCACCGGCGCCGACGTGGCGATCGAAAGCGCCGGCTTCACGCTGGTCAAGGGCAACCTCGACGGCATCGTTCGGGCCCGCAAGTTGTCGCTGGCCACCATGCGCAACATCAAGCAGAACCTGTTCTTCGCCCTGGTCTACAACGGGGCCGGCGTACCGATCGCCGCCGGGATCCTCTATCCGTTCCTCGGCATCCTGATCGGGCCGATGTTCGCCGCCTTCGCGATGAGCGCGTCTTCGCTGTCGGTGGTGATGAATTCGCTGCGCCTGCGCCGGGTGAGGATTTGATCATGCATGACGAAAAGGGGTGGCTGGAGCGAGGACCCAGCAAAGGCAGCTTCTGGCTCATGGTGGCGATCGCCCTGGCGGTGATGGGCTTCCTGCTCTGGGAGGAGCACAAGGTGCACCTGCTCGGTGCCCTGCCCTGGCTGATCCTGCTCGCCTGTCCGCTAATGCATGTGTTCATGCACGGCGGACATGGAGGCCACGGGGGTCATGGCGGGCATGATGATCACAAGGGAGGACGCGATGAGTGATGACGTACCCGCCTATGGGCTGTGGGGCCTGGTCATTCTCAACTCGGCGATCTTCATCTTCTTCGCCTTCAGCTTCTTCAAGCCGCAGACGCGCCGCGACTGGCGCTCGTTCGGGGCCTTCAGCGCCTTCCTGGTGGCGCTGTTCACGGAGATGTACGGCTTCCCGCTGACCCTCTACTTCCTCTCCGGCTGGCTGCAGTCGCGCCACCCGGAGGTGGACTGGTTCAGCCACGATGCGGGCCACCTGCTGGAGATGCTGTTCGGCTGGCAGGCCAACCCGCATTTCGGGCCGTTCCATCTGCTGAGCATGGTGTTCATCGCCGCGGGTTTCTGGCTCATCGCCGCCGGCTGGCGGTCACTCTATACCGCCCAGCGGCGGGGAGAACTGGCCACCACCGGGCTCTATGCCCATGTCCGGCATCCCCAGTACGCCGGCTTCGTGCTGGTGATGACCGGCTTCCTGCTGCAGTGGCCCACCCTGCTGACCCTGGTCATGTTCCCGGTATTGGTGTGGATGTACTCACGACTGGCGATCCACGAAGAGCGCGACGTAGCGCGCCAGTTTGGCGACAAATGGCAGACCTACGCGGCCCGCACGCCACGCTTCATTCCGCACCTGCGGATGGCGAGTACGAGTGGCTGGCGCCTGTAAGGACAAAATCCCAGAGGTGCAGTCATGAAAAGCAGACGTTTTTCTCGTCGGCACGATCGTGGTCGTCAGCGACGACTCGCCCGGGGCTTCTTCTGCCCCTGCCACGGCTCCCAGTTCGACTTCGCCGGACGCGTGTTCAAGGCGGTGCCGGCGCCGATCAACCTGAAGGTTCCGCCGTACCGCTTCCTGTCCGAGTCCCGGATCGAGATCGGCGCCCACGACATCCTGACACTGAGAGGTATCCACTATGACCGCCAAAACATCCACCACCAAGCCACCCACGGCTCATAAAACCCCGCGCAAGCGCCAACCCACCGCCCCACCAGAGATGGACGCCCCGATGACCGCACCCGAGCCCGAAGAAGGCACCCTCCCGAGCCACCCGGCCACGGAGCTACTCGCCTATCAGACCGACCTGTGGCGACGCGGCGTACGCTACCTGGACACGCTGTGTGAGCGCGCGGACAACATGCTCGAGCATGAGCAGGCGGGCAAGCCGCCACTGCTCGACTTCGATTACGAGATGCTCGTGGATGGCCGTCGACTGGCGCGCCCCGCCAACTATGCCCTGCTGCGCATCACCCGGGTCGGCGAGGACTGCCTGGAGGACTGCCTCGACGAGACTAGGCCGCCAGGATGATCGTCGACCCGCGTGCCGGCCACGGCCCAGGCATCGGCGGCTTCAAGCGCGACTCCGAGGTGGGCATGGCGCTCCACGAGGGACACCCGGTCTACTTCGTGATCTTCTTCCCCGAGCCCGTCCCCGGCCAGACACTGGAGGACGTGCTGCACGTCCTGCGCCGCTTCGTCGAGACGCTGGCCGAGCGCCACCCCGGCCAGCCGCCGGTGCTCTACGGTAACTGCCAGGCGGGCTGGGCCATCGCGCTGCTCTCCGCCGACTGCGAGGGTCTGGTCGGGCCGGCGGTGCTGAACGGCTCGCCGCTCTCCTACTGGTCCGGCGAATCCGGCGTCAATCCCATGCGCCTCGCCGGCGGCCTGCTTGGCGGTGCCTGGCTGACGCACCTGATGGCCGACCTGGGAGACGGGCGCTTCGACGGTGCGAACCTCGCCACCAACTTCGAAGCCCTCAAGCCTGCGAATACCCTGTGGCAGAAGGACTATCAGCTGTTCGCCGACATCGACGGCCAGCGCGAACGCTTCCTCGAGTTCGAGCGCTGGTGGACGGGCTTCTATAGCCTGAGCAAAGAGGAGATCGTTGCCATCGTCGAGAACCTTTTCGTCGGCAACAAGCTGGAGCGTGGCGAGCTCGAGGTCTGCCCCGGCTGTAGCGTCGACCTCAAGCGCATCCGCAACCCCCTGGTGATCTTCGCCTCCGGCGGCGACAACATCACCCCGCCCCATCAGGCGCTCAACTGGATCCCCGCGGTCTATCCCGATACCGCGGCACTCAAGGCCGCCGACCAGCGTATCGTCTACCTGCTCAATCCCCACGTCGGGCATCTGGGCATCTTCGTCTCCTCCAAGGTGGCGCGCCTCGAGCACCGAGCGATCCTCGAGAGCGTCGGCAATCTGAATGACCTGGCCCCTGGCCTCTACGAGATGCGCATCGACAACCCCACCGGCGACCCCGACTGTCACAAGCCCCAGTTCCAGGTGCGCTTCGAGGAGCGCCGCGTGGAAGACATGAACTTTCCCGACCGGGCCCCGGCGTTCGAAGGGGTGCGAGCGCTCTCCGAGCACAATGTGGCCCTCTACGAGACCTTCGTCGGGCCCTGGGTGCGGTTTTACACCACCCCCTGGTCAGCCGAGGTGCTGCGTCAACTGCATCCGGCGCGGACCAGCCGGCTGATGTACTCGGAACGCTTCTCCCCCTGGATGACCGGTGTGAAGTGGCTGGCCGAGATGGTAGAGACCGCACCGGCGCCGATCGATAGTGACACCCCCTATCGGCAATGGGAGACGCTGTTGAGCGACTCTATCGCCTCGACGCTGGAGCTTGCCGGCACGACCCGCGACAGCATGTACGAGATGGGGTTTCGCAGCCTCTACGGCGGGGGATGGTGGAGCGAGAACGAGTGACCCAGTCGAAGCCGACCCGGTTTACAGCCAATACCTATAGAGCAACCCACTAATGGAGAGCAATAAATGAAGATCGAGACCTTTCATGACCTGATCGACTGGACTCGCCAGCTGCATGCCCAGTTGGCCGAGTGCTTCAGGCACTGTGCCACCCGGCAGGAGGAGGCACGGGCCAAATCACTGCTGGAGTATCTCGCCGATCACGAGGCGGTCCTGGAGCACACCGTGGCCAGCTTCGAGAAGCAGGCCGACCCCAAGGCCCTAAACACCTGGGTCTACGATTATCTGTCGCATGCGCCCATCAAACCCCATCAGGCGTGCAATTTGCCCTATGCCGAGATGGGCTTCGAAGACATCAGCCGGGAAGTCTTCTCGCTGCACGATCAGGTCATCGCGCTATACCGCTACCTGGAAGGACGCGCCGACATCCCCGAGGCTCGGGATCTCGTTCGCGAGCTCTTGAAGCTGGAGGAACACGAGGCGATGCGTCTGTCCCAGCAGATCAACCGGGCTCGGGATCTATAGATGTCGACGCTACAGGGCCGTCTAAGCAGAGGTCGTAGCCACTAATGAAGAACGGATGATCGCCCGGCACGTGCAGCGCACATTAACCAACACCCAGGAGGTGACATGACCCAGACGGCAACGCCAGTGGCCCTTGCGACGCTCGATGATCTGATTCAGCGAGCCGGTGGCGGTAACCCGATCCGCGTCGCCGTGGTCAACGCGGCCCAGGCCGTCGTGCTGGAGACGCTTCGCGAGGCGGCGAGGCTGGGCATCGCCGAGCCGGTGCTCATCGGCCGTCCCACCGAGATCGTCGAGGCCGCCGCGGCGATCGGGTGTGTAGTGGCATAGTGAATCTGGCCACCTGATTTTGAGTGTATGATCACTCACAGAGACAGTCAGGTGCAGATGATGACGAAGAAGAGAACGTTCAGCCCGGAATTTCGCTTGGAAGCGGCCCAACTCGTGGTCGATCAGGGTTACACGCTGAAGGCGGCGTGTGAGGCCATGGGAGTTGGCAAATCCACCATGGAATATTGGGTACGCAGGCTTCGGGCTGAGCGAGCAGGCAAGGCGCCGCTGAAAGGTGAGGCTCTGACGCCGGAACAGCGTGAGATCCAGGAACTGAAGCGCAAGCTGCGGCGAGTGGAAGAAGAGAAGGCAATATTAAAAAAGGCTACCGCTCTCTTGATGTCGGACTCCCTGAGCAATTCTCGATAATCGAGCGACTTGAAGAGAGCTACGCGGTGCAGCACTTGTGTCAGGTGTTTGGGGTGCATCGCAGTAGCTACCGGGCTTGGCGTGGTCGGGATAGAAGACCTTGTGAGACTGAGCAGAAGCTGCTGGATCAGGTTGTCGAGGCGCATACCGTCAGTAACGGCTCTGCTGGGGCTCGCAGCATCGCAAAAATGGTCACGCAGGCAGGAATACAGTTGAGTCGTTATCGGGCCAGCAGGCGGATGAAGCAGCTGGGGCTGATGAGTTCGCAGCCGCCGAGGCACGCCTACAAGAAGGCTGATCAGCCACACCTGGATATACCGAATGTTCTTGATCGGGAGTTCGATGTAAAGAAGCCCAATCAGGTATGGACCGGCGACATTACCTATATTTGGACAGGGGCACGCTGGGCTTATCTGGCAGTGGTCATCGACTTGTATGCTCGTAAACCCGTGGGGTGGGCATTGTCCCTATCGCCGAACACGGAGCTGGTAAAGAAAGCGCTGACCATGGCCTACGAATCGCGTGGAGAGCCACGGAATATCCTGTTTCATTCGGATCAGGGTTGCCAGTACACCAGCCGGGCATTCCGGCAGATGCTTTGGCGCTACCGAATGACGCTGAGTCTCAGTCGCCGTGGCAATTGCTGGGACAATGCCCCAACAGAGCGCTTCTTCTGAAGTGGACCCCAGAATTCGGACCAGGCGCTAAGCTCTGATCATACCGACCAGGAGAGCTTGATCATGAGCAGGAAACGTCGACAGTACAGCAGTGAGTTCAAAGCCAAGGTAGCCCTTACCGCCCTCAAGGGGGAACAGACCACGTCAGAGATCGCAGCCCGCTTCGAGATCCACCCAACCATGGTGAGTCAGTGGAAGCGCGACCTGCTGGACAACGCCACCGGCGTCTTCGAGGGCAAAAGTTCCAGTAAAACCGCCCAGAAGACCCAGGAGGAGATCGATACGCTCTATCGCGAGATCGGCAAGCTGACGGTGGAACGGGATTTTTTGTCACGCAGGCTCGATCGTTGAGTCGGGCCCAGCGCCTGACAATGGTCGAGCCGCAAGCGCCCGGCATCAGCCTCCGACGTCAATGCCAGCTACTCGGTATCAGTCGCTCCTCGATGTACTATCAGCGCAAGGCACTACGGGCCTATGATCTGGAGTTAATGCGTCTGATCGACGCGGAACATCTGCGCACACCGGTCTATGGCTCACGAAGGATGTCAGCCTATCTCAATCGCTTGGGGCACGCAGTGAGCCGCAAGCGCGTCCAGCGATTGATGCGCGGGATGGGACTACAGGCTATTTATCCGAAGCCATGCACCAGCCGGCCAGGCACAGGACATCGGATCTATCCTTACTTGCTGAGGGGGCGAGTCATCGACCGCCCCAATCAGGTCTGGGCGACCGATATCACCTATATTCCTTTGGCGCGCGGGTTCATGTACCTGGTGGCCATCATGGACTGGCACAGCCGTCGCGTGTTGGCCTGGCGGGTCTCCAACACCCTGGATACGGACTTCTGTATCGATGCTTTGGAGGAAGCCCTGGCGTGTTATGGAAAGCCCGAGATATTCAATACAGATCAAGGCTGTCAGTTCACCAGCCAGTCGTTCACCGAAGTTCTGGAAGCCCATGATGTCCGGATCAGCATGGACGGCAAGGGATGCTATCAGGACAACATATTCGTGGAACGACTCTGGCGCAGTGTGAAGTATGAGTGCGTTTATCTGAAGGCTTTCGAGAGCGGCGCCCACTTGCAAGGGGATCTGAAGCGTTACTTCGCTTGGTACAACACGGAGCGGCCCCACCAAGGGCTAGACGATGCTACACCTGATGAAGTGTACTTCTCTCAACCACTGACCCAGGCAGCCTGACGCCGATGATGACCTGATCCGAGCTTAGACGACCCGTCAGGTGGTCCAAAGGATGGGGTCCACTTCATTCAGAAGCCTGAAAACGGAATGGATACCAGAGATCGGCTATCCCGATGTCGCTGCGGCGAAGCGATCTGTCACTGATTATATGATCGGTTACTACAGCAGCCTCAGGCCGCACAAGCATAACGATGGGATACCGCCGAACTTGGCAGAAAAGAACTACTGGAATGCTCAAAGATCGGTGGCCAAAAACACTTGACCACTACAACCGGATTGGCCATCCGAGGCCCAGCCTGCCATAGACATGATGTGGGTCGTTCTTTGCCCTTGCCACTCCCCGGCAGCCCTCAAGCGCGAGAGCTGGATGCACGACTCTGGCAGTGTGAGGCCTCTCTCTCACTGCCAAGCTTGTCGTGAAGAAATTCGATGAAGGTACTGATCCGTCGACTTGCATATCTGCCTTCCGGAAACACGGCGTACAGATTCACTTCAGGAATCCTGATAGTCATTCAGCACAACTTCCAGTCGTCCGACCTCAATATCCTCTGCCACATCCACCATCGATTTAAATATCACTCCAGCCCCTGCGATCGCCCACTCGCGCAACGCGCCACCATCGCTGGCCATTCGGTTCCCCGCCACCGTCACGGAAAATACCTGCCCTGCCTCCTGGAACTCCCAATGGTTCTGGGGCGCTCCTGGGCGAGCGAGCACCATGCACTGGTGGGATGACAGCTCTGATGGGTGTTGGGGGCGCCCTGCGTCCTGCCAATAAGCAGGTGCCGCACACACAACACGATGGGTACTGACGAGACGTCGTGACGTCAAGCTTGAGTCCGCCATCGGCCCATGACGAATGGCCAGATCAAATCGTTCATCGACCAGGTCCAACACTCCATCGGATAGCACGAGTTCAAATTTTACTTCCGGGTGCTGTATCAGGAACTGATCGATCAGCCGTGGTAGGCGCGTGCGGCCAAAATCATTGGTCGCCGTCAGCCTGATGGTGCCACTCAGCGACCCTGTGCCCGAGATCCGCTCAAGAGCCTTGTCATACTCGGCCAGGATCCTTTCGCTGTCGTCTCGAAATTGTTCGCCTTCCGCCGTCAAATGCATGGCACGCGTTGTTCTGACGATAAGCTTGGCCCCGACCTGCTGCTCAAGCTTCTGTAAGGCTTGGGTGACCAATGACGGGGACTGGCCTCGCTGACGGGCCACCGCCGCCATTGACCCACGCTCACAGATATCCACAAAAAGTTTCATTAACGCCAAGCGATCCATTATTCACCATATAGTGAAGGATGAATTCATCAGTCGAGCATTTATTAGCAAAACAAACAATGCCACTGTCAGGGCCGACGTCATGGGCGACCCCTCCCATGATCATGCGCCACAGGACAGGAGAGTCTCATGAGCCAACATCACCTATTAGTCGCTGGTGCCAGTGGCGTCATCGGCCGTGCAGCAACATTGGCCTTTGAAGAGGCAGGATGGCGAGTCACGACACTCTCTCGCTCCTCAGAGGGTCCGGGAAGCGGACACCACGTCAGCGCCGATCTCTTGGATATTGCCTCTTTGCGAGATGCAAGTGATGTACTGAGCAGCGTGACGCACGTATTTTACGCCGCCTTGAAACCGGATCCGGACCCTGCCACTGAAGCACAACAAAATGGCGACATGATGCGGCACCTCTTCCAGGTGCTTGAAGAATCCCAAGCGTCAATCGAGCACCAGGTCTTCGTACAGGGCGGGAAGGTCTACGGTGCTCACCTCGGGGTCTACAAAACACCGGCTCGAGAAGAGGACAGCCGGCACTTCCCCCCCAACCTGTATTTCGAGCATGAAGATCTGGCTCGCGAACTCGAAGGCAAGGGAATTCGTTGGACCGCATTGCGTCCCGACATCGTGATAGGCCATTCCCTGGGTTCAGCCATGAACCTCGGTAACCTTATCGGTCTCTATGGCACGCTTTGCCGGGAGCTCGGTGTTGCCATGCAATTCCCCGGTACGGCGCGTGCCTACGATATCTTGCTGAACATCTGCGATGCCGATCTGGTGGGCAAAGCCGCCCTGTGGGCCATCGCAGAGAACCAGCAAGGGCCCTATAACGTCACCAATGGTGATCAGATTCGGTGGCGCCACGTCTGGCCAGAGATCGCCAACTGGTTTGGGCTTGAGACTGGCGAGCCTCAACCTATTTCGTTGGAGACACGTCTCGCTGCCGTGTCAAGCACTTGGAAGACGCTTGCAGAGCGCCAAGGACTTGCCGAGACAGATATCGACAAGATTGCGCAAGGTGGCTTCGGAGATTTCATCTTCCATGTCGAAGAGGACGCTGTCTTTGATTTGACGAAGGCTCGCCAAGCCGGCTTTGCAGAAATGTGTCGCCACTCACCCCAGAGTCTCATTCAGCACCTTGAGGCCATGAAGGAACGCCGCCTGATCCCTTGACGTTTGATCACTCGACCCCTCTGGTACGCACCTGCTCGATTCGCCCTAAGTGCTTGAGCGATGACGTACTACGGGGGCACTAACACGCTGACAGATAACCGCATGAGCCTACGCGGTTGCAGAGTAGACCGCCCCATGAGCGAGGGTCATAAAGCCTTCAAGTGACAGAAGTCAGGAGCCGTCACGACAAACAGGCCGCCTTCCATTAGCGAAGGTGGCCTGTCTCGTGCTGTCATCATGTATCGAACCATGATCAGCGCTAGCTTACAGCGTGAAGCCACCATCGACGGCGATGGCCTGCCCTGTCACGTGTTCGGCCTGGGCGAGGTAGACCACCAGCTGCCCCATGTCCTCAGGTGTCTGGGCGACTCCCTGGGGCAGCAGGCTCTTCTGCAGGCGCTCCCATGCAGCGGGCTCGCTTTCGCCTTCCTGACTCCAGCGTGCCGAGAGCCCACTCTCGCCCCGCCACATGCCGGTGCCCACCACGCCCGGGCAGATCGCGTTGACGGTGATGCCTTCCGCTGCCACTTCCTTGGCGACGGCATTGGTAAAGCCGATGACCGCGAACTTCGAGGCACAGTAGTGCGACAGATCAGGAAAGCCGACCTTGCCGGCCATCGAGGCCACGTTGATGATCCACCCGACGCGGCGTGAGCGCATCACGGCGACCTCGGCCTGAGTACACAAGAAGGTACCTCGCGCATTGACGTTCATGACGCGGTCCCACTCCTCCACCGTCAGCGCATCGATGGAATGGATGCCGATGATGCCGGCATTGTTGACGGCGATATCGAGCGGGCCGAGTCCGACCTCTGCCTCTTCAATCAAGCGCCGCACGGACGCCGCATCCGCGACATCGACCTGTAGCGCCAGACACCGTCTACCCAGTGCCTCCACTTTTGCCGCCGTCTCGCGGGCGATGGCGAGGTCCAGATCCGCCACCACGACATCCGCGCCCGCCTTGGCCAATGCCAGCGCGATCCCCTGGCCAATACCGCGCCCACCCCCTGTCACCAGTGCAATCTTGTCGTTCAGTTGCATGAGTTGTCTCCTGAATCTTTCACCGAAATCTGCAAATGCTGCGCTGCTACCATGACGCTGGCAGACTGCCCAGCGCCACTGGCCTCAGCTCAGATGGTGGACTTCCTGAAGGCCGTAGACCGGCGTCGGAATACCCTCGAGCCGCGCCTTGAGCTGCAGCGCCAGATACTGGGAATAGTGGCGCGACTGGTGCAGGTTGCCGCCGTGGAACCATAACGCCTGCTGCTGGGTCGGCTTCCACATGTTGCGCAGCTCGCCCTCCCAGGGCCCGGGGTCCTTGAGCGTATCGGAGCCCATGCCCCAGCATTTTCCGACCTTGTCGGCGACGTCCTGCGAGATGATGCGTGCCGCCCAGCCATTCATCGAGCCGTAGCCGGTGGCATAGACGATCAGGTCAGCGGGCAATTCCGAGCCATCGGTCAGAGTGACCGAGCGCGGATTGATGCGCTCGATGCCGACGCCACTGCGCAACTTGATGTCACCATTGGCGACCAGATCACAGGCGCCCACATCGATGTAGTAGCCGGAGCCGCGGCGCAGGTATTTCAGGAACAGGCCCGAGTCGTCATCGCCGAAATCGAGCAGGAAGCCTGCCGCCTCCAATCGACGGTAGTAGTCGGCATCACGCTTGCGAATCGCCTCGAAGATCGGGCGCTGGAAGTCAGGCAGTATCCGGTAGGGGATCGAGGCAAAGATCAGGTCCGCCTTGTGGTGATCGATGCCGTTCTGCACTGCCTGCTCGGAGTAGAGCGGCCCCAGCGCCTCTTCCATCAGCGAGTTGGACTTCACCACATGCGTGGAGGAGCGCTGCAGCATGGTCACATCCGCGTCGTGCTCCCACAGCGCGGCACAGATATCGTGAGCGGAATTGTTGGCGCCCACCACGACCACCTTCTTGCCACGATAGGCATCCGGCCCCGGGTGCTGGCTGGAGTGTTGCTGCTCACCTTCGAAGGTTTCGGCCCCCGGAAAGTGCGGCACATTGGGCATGCCCGACATGCCCGTGGCCAGCACCAGTTGCTTGGGCCGCAAGGTCACGGGCTTGCCGTCGCGTACCACCTCGACCACCCACTCGCCGCTCGCCTCATCGAAGTGCGCACTCTCACAGGCCGTGGAGCTCCAGTAATTGAGCTCCATGATCTTGGTGTACATCTCCAGCCAGTCCGCGACCTTGTCCTTGGGCGCGAACACCGGCCAGTTTGCCGGGAAGGGGATGTAGGGCATGTGGTCGTACCACACCGGATCGTGCAGACACAGGGACTTGTAGCGATTGCGCCAGGCATCGCCCGCACGCGGATTCTTGTCGATCACGATGGTTGGCACATCCATCTGTCTGAGCCGCGCGGCCAACCCGATGCCGCCCTGACCGCCACCGATGATCACGCAATACGGCTGGCGCTCGTAGCCCAGCTCGGCCTCTTCGCGCTGACGCGACTCAAGCCAGGTCTCACGCTGCTTGTTGGCACCATGCTCGGCGCCCTTGGGGCGCTGCATGCCCAGCGGCTCGGGAAATTCCTTGAGTTCGCGCATGGCGGTCAACAGCGTCCAGCAGCGCCCTTCCTTCAGGCGCAACAAGCCCTTGCCGCGTGCATCGGCGGTCTCGAAGGTGAACCAGGCCTCGACGATGCCGCCGGCCTCACTGGCCTCGCCATCCAGCTGCCAGCGAGAGGGAGCGACATGCTCGAGGGTCGCCGCGAGCATCGACTGGATCTCGTCCTTGCCCTCCGACGTCTTGAGATTCCAGGTGAAGGCGATCAAATCGCGCCAGTAGCATTCCTCGCCAAACAACGAGAGAACCCGGGCGATATCGCGCTGAGTCAGGGAGGACTCGAAATCATCGAGCCATTGCTGAGCAATCTGAGTTGGCGTGCGTGCGGTCATGGCGTCTCTCCGCGTGTTGTTGGATGTTGTAGTCACGCCTTCCATCCAAGGCATCAAGCATGCCAGCTTCGTCATGCACGACTGACAAAGCTCGTAAGCACTTGTCGTGAATGACAAAAATTCGCCACTACCGAATCACCACCCTCCTCGCCTCGCCGGGCTCTCCACCTTCCTCGTGACAACTGTACGCTGTACGCCTGACACGGGGCGTTACACCTGTAACGCCCCGACCAAGGATGCAGGACAGGGTGATTGACGCTCCCGTCACACCGCATACGCTTGAAGGAGCACACGCCGCTTTTGCTATGGACGCTGTTGTGACAATTGCGATTGCCATCGCCACCGGCACAAGAGCCATAGCCACAATCAAAAGAGCCGTAGCCACTATCAAAAGAGCCGTCCCGAGACGGCCAGCGCCGAGGCAGCCATGATCCGCCAACTCGAAACGATGCAGCCCGACAAGCGGCAGCATATCCAGACCCTGATGCAGCTGGGCGAAGGCCGCGACGTCTTCCCTGAGACGCAGCGCGACGTCATCCGTCGTTCCTGGCAGCGCTGTCTGGAGGAATATCAGCTGGACCCTAGCCGCCCTCGCCCGGTCCGCGTTCTCACCCAGCAGGCGCTGCGCGATCATCAGGAATCGGCGGATGAGCTGTTGCATGTGGCGCGTGCCGGGGTGGAGCGGCTCTATAGTCAGATCGCACAACATGGCTATGCGCTGATCCTCACCGATCAACGCGGCATCGCGGTGGATTTTCGCGGTCAGCGTGATCAGTTGAGTGAGCTGCGGCGCGCGGGCCTCTATCTCGGCTCGGACTGGAACGAGCGCTATGCCGGCACCTCGGCGGCGGGCACCTGTCTGCACGATGGCGCAGCCGTCACCTGCCATCAGCGTGAGCACTTCGATGCCACCCACATCGACCTGACCTGTACTGCGGCCCCCATCACCGATCCCCAGGGGCGTGTGATCGCTGCCCTCGACATCTCGGCGCTGAAATCGCCCCGCCCGCAGGAGAGCCAGACCTTTGCGCTCTCCCTGGTCACCCTGCATGCCCGCATGATCGAGGATGCGTACTTCCTGCATCGCTATCGGGATTGCCTGATCCTGCACTTCGACACCGCGCGGGAATTCGTGCACCTGAATGGTCGCGGCCTGTTTGCCATTCAGGAAGATGGCAAGGTGATCGCCGCCAACCACGAAGGCCGGCGTCTGATCGATGCGCATCTGGAGCGCTGGCCACCGTGGACGGTCTCCACCCTGCCCGCCGTCACGCAGCTGTTCGATGGGGAGCTCAATGAGCTGTTGAGCATTCCGCACGCCAGCCGGGATCAGATTCGCGCCTTCCGCCTGCGGGCGGATGACGCCATCGTCTTCGTGACACTGATCGAGCCACGCGGCTATCCGGTGCGGGCCCTCCCCACCGTCAGCCAGCAGGATGACCCGGTGCCCGAGCTGGACCAGCTCGCGGGAGACGACCCTTCCATGCACCGGCTGCTCAAGCTGGCGCGCCGCATGCGCCATGAAAACGTGAGCATCCTGATTCGTGGCGAGACGGGAACCGGCAAGGAAGTGTTGGCGCGGGCGCTGCATGACAGCGGACCACGCGCCAAGTCGCCCTTCGTGGCGGTGAACTGCGCCGCCATTCCGGAATCGCTGATTGAAAGTGAACTCTTCGGCTATCTGCCGGGCGCCTTCACGGGAGGAAGGCCCAAGGGCATGCGCGGCCTGATCCAACAGGCCGACGGCGGCACGCTGTTTCTGGATGAGATCGGCGACATGCCGCTGTCGCTCCAGTCACGCCTGCTGCGCGTGCTCGCCGAACGGGAGGTGTCGCCACTGGGGGCCGAGACGCCCATCAAGGTGGATATTCGCGTTATCACTGCCACGCATCGTGATGTCACGGAGCTGATCGCCAGCGGGCAATTCCGCGAAGACCTCTACTACCGACTCAACGGCGCCGAACTCCTGCTACCTGCACTGCGTGAGCGCGCCGATCGTCACTACCTCATTCGCAAGCTGCATGCGGAACTGCAAGCCGAACGCGAACAGTCACTCCACCTGCGCGCCGATGCCATCAGTGCGCTGCTGAGTCATCACTGGCCGGGCAACATACGCCAACTGCGCAATGCGATTGCCTTCGCGATGGCCACCGCGGAAGGCGATGAAATCACCCTGCATGATCTGCCGGAGGTCTGCCAGACCCACACCGGCAGCACCCGCGGGGCTGCCAGTCCGCTTGCCGCTGCCTCCCCCTTCGCATCCGGCGCTTCCTCGAACCCGGCCTCTCCAGCGCCCGCGTCTGCAGGGGCTGATGCGGGGACTGATGCGGACGCCAACGAACTGCTCGAGCTGTTGCGCCACACGGACTGGAACGTCAGCCAGGTCGCCCGCCAACTCGGCGTCTCGCGGCCCACCATCTACCGCCGCATGCGCCGCCATGGCCTGGTGGCGCCCAATCATCAGCCGCTCGCCTCATGAGCCAGCTGCATCTTCATGGCCGAGTATGGAGAACGTGAAGAGTGCATGAGGGTGTCGTGCTCTGAAACGTCAGGTGCTTGCCACACACAGGCCCGAGCGGAAGTTCGGGCCAGCGTGTGTGTTTCTCCATTCTTTCCCCCTTACCCCTCTTTCCCTTCTTACCCTTCTTACCCACTCCTCACGTCAACGTCTCTGCGGCTCACGTTGCGTGCTTGCTGAGCCCGCCTATCCCCGCTCGATTCGCCGGCTTTCACAACGTGCGAAATGACGCCCGCCCTCATCATGAATTTAACTCAACTTGAACATTAAAAAATCCAGTTTGTGTCATGGAGACAGGCACTAGATACTCACCTGCATCAGATCGTTGATGAAGACTTCCCATGACGCTGCACTTCACAGCCAGCACACGGAACGTGATGGCGAGCAGCGTGCCTCTCCCGGCATGGATGCGTTCTCACAGAGAGCAACCCGCTCACGAGACGCCTGAAAGATCACGGGAAGATGTCGACGACACAGTGAATTTTCTCTCTCAGGATCAGGGTGAACGCCATGAACAACGAATTCGGTTTCTGCATCAACAGTCTGCGCTTCGACGAGAACTACGTTCCGGCGGAAAACACCCGCCTGACCACCAACTTCGCCAACCTGGCGCGTGGTGAGAGCCGTCAGCAGAACCTGCGCAGCACGCTGAACATGATCAACAACCGATTCAATGCGCTGGCCAACTGGGACAACCCCAAGGGCGATCGTTACTCCGTCGAGCTGGACATCATCTCCGTCGAGCTGAATCTCGATGCCGCGCGTTCCGACAATGCCCTGCCGATCATCGAGATCCTGCAGACCACCATCGTCGACCACCAGACGAATCAGCGCATTGACGGCGTGACCGGCAACAACTTCTCGTCCTACGTGCGCGATTATGACTTCAGCGTGCGCCTGCTGGAGCACAACAAGGGCAAGGATTCCTTCAGCGTGCCGGAGCAGTTCGGCGTGCTGCACGGCAATCTGTTCCAGGCCTTTGTGGGTTCTGCTGCCTACAAGGAATGCTTCAAGAAGCCGCCGATCATCTGCATCAGCGTCTCGACCACCAAGACCTACCAGCAGACCGAGAACGTGCACCCGATCCTCGGGGTGGAATATCGCCAGGACGACGATTCCCTGACCGATGCCTACTTCAGCAAGATGGGCCTGAAGGTGCGCTACTTCATGCCGCCGGGCAGCGTTGCACCGCTGGCCTTCTACCACACCGGCGACCTGCTCAACGATTACAGCAATCTGGAACTGATCAGCACCATCAGCACCATGGACACCTTCCAGAAGATCTATCGTCCCGAGGTCTACAACGCCAATTCCGTGGCCGGTAAATCCTATCAGGCGAGCCTGAAGCAGCAGGACCATTCACTGACGCGCATCGTGTACGACCGCGAAGAGCGCAGCCAGCTCGCCATCGAGCAGGGCAAGTTCGTGGAAGAGAGCTTCATCAAGCCCTACCAGAACCTGCTCGAGCAGTGGTCCGCCAACTGGTCCGCCAACCGATAAATCCATCATCGGTCAGCTCACTGATCCGCAAACAGCGCGCGCTGATCGACGAACGACATTCGCTATCTGAACCATTCCAAGGACAAGGTTATTCATCATGACGAGATTACTCCCGACCTCCACCGCTGGCAGCCTGCCGAAACCGTCCTGGCTCGCCGAACCGGAGGTCCTCTGGTCCCCCTGGAAACTCGAAGGTGAGGCACTGGTCGCGGGCAAGCAGGATGCGCTGCGCGTCTCTCTGCAGGAGCAGCAGCACGCCGGGATCGATATCGTCAGCGATGGCGAGCAATCGCGTCAGCACTTCGTCACCACCTTCATCGAACACCTGAATGGTGTGGATTTCGAGAAGCGTGAAACCGTCAAGATCCGTGATCGCTACGAGGCCAGCGTGCCGTCCGTGGTCGGCCCGGTCTCTCGCCAGAAGCCGGTGTTCGTCGAAGATGCCAAGTTCCTGCGCTCGCAGACCGATCAACCGATCAAGTGGGCACTGCCTGGCCCGATGACCATGGTCGACACCCTCTTCGATGGCCATTACAAGAGCCGCGAGAAGCTGGCCTGGGAATTCGCCAAGATCCTCAACGAGGAAGCCAAGGAACTCGAAGCGGCAGGCGTCGACATCATCCAGTTCGATGAACCAGCCTTCAACGTGTTCTTCGATGAAGTGAATGAATGGGGCATCGCCACGCTGGAGCGCGCGATCGAAGGCCTCAAGTGCGAGACCGCCATCCATATCTGTTACGGCTACGGCATCAAGGCCAACACCGACTGGAAGAACACCCTGGGCTCCGAGTGGCGTCAGTACGAAGAAGCCTTCCCCAAGCTTCAACAATCCAACATCGATATCGTCTCGCTGGAGTGCCACAACTCCCACGTGCCGATGGAGCTGATCGAGCTGATCCGAGGCAAGAAGGTCATGGTTGGCGCCATCGATGTCGCCAACAACACCATCGAGACGCCGGAAGAGGTCGCCGATACCCTGCGCAAGGCGCTGCAGTTCGTGGATGCCGACAAGCTTTACCCCTGCACCAACTGCGGCATGGCCCCTCTCTCCCGTGAAGTCGCCCGCGGCAAGCTGCAGGCACTCAGCGCCGGCGCCGCCATCGTGCGCAAGGAACTCGAAGCGCAGCGCTGATCGCTTGGCGAAACACTGAACTGGCCAAGATACAGCTCGGGTCGAGGCACAGCACTGAAACATCGCGCCTAGCTAGCTTCGAACCGAGTTGGCCCGACGATAGTGCTGAGGGGTGAAAGTCGAGGCGGCTGACACCGCCGCAAACAAAAATGGCCATCGTGACGGATTCACGACGGCCATTTTTTCATCACTCACATCCTTGTCACTCAAGCACTCAGTCCCGCGCTGTCGCTGCAGTCCCTCCCCCACGACTGATCATTACCACCTCCCCCATCTTGCAGGACTTGCCATGTCACTCTCCGATACCGATACCAAAGCTGACACCACCATCGACCCCGCCAGTTTCCGTGAAGCCCTCGGCCACTTCGCCTCCGGCATCACCATCATCACTACCCAGGTCGACGACGAACCGATCGGCTTCACCTGCCAGTCGTTCTACAGCGTCTCGATGAACCCGCCGCTGGTCTCCTTCAGCGTCAAGGCAAGCTCCTTCAGCTACCCGAAGATTCGCCAGGCAGAGCGCTTTGCCGTCAACATTCTTTCCAGCGAACAAAGCCATGTCTCCAACCAGTTCGCCATGCGCGGCGCGGATAAATGGCAAGGCATCGACTGGCAGCATTCCCCTCTTGGCAATCCGGTGATCAATGACAGCCTGCACTGGCTCGACTGCGAGATTCACGCTGAGCATCCTGCAGGTGATCACCTGATCGTGATCGGGGAAGTGAAAGGACTGAATCTGGATGTTGCGTGGACGGCGCGGCCGTTGTTGTATTTCAAAGGGAAGTATAGGGGCATGGCTGGGGGGGAATAAGGCTGGAGGATACTGGGCGGCTGAAACCTTTGAGATCAGACCAGGGGATTATGAGTTGGCTTTTAAAACAATAAGCTACTGACACACAAGGAAAAGTAACCGTAATCGAGCGAAAGGTACAGTTCTTTGCAATCAGTAGCTTAGCGAAATTTGAGGATAGCACACGAAGCTGGTGTGTGTACCGCTGGTGTACCGTCGCAGTGATGCTAGCTTGAGCGACTTCTTCCCATCAGCATGCCTGCAATTTCCTCCAAAAGTGGACGCAATTTCTGGTGGTCAGCTTTATCAACGGCCACTTCAATTTGCGATGACCAATGTCCCTGCCGATACAGATTGCCAGCGCGCTCCAGGATTGCTCTTGCCGTGCGATCTCGGATCTCTTGTTCGGGCGCGCCTTCGCCGGACAAACGAGTCCCTACCTCTGTTCTCATCTCCGAAGCTTCTTCATCCCCAACTAGAAGAGCGAATGCTGCGAGACCGCACAGTCCCTTTTCCAGAATATTCCATCCTGTTTGGTATTTCCCACCCTTGAATGTCCATGACATGAGATTCTTCCTGATCCCCTTAGCTATGTCATCGTAACCGCGACTGCGTGCGCCCAGCGCAGCTTCGAACAACGTCTCAGTCATCTGGTAATTTTCGACAAACGATATTGTGTCCTTGTCATCGGGAATCCAGGTTAATATCGCAATTAACCAGCGCGCATGCTCCTGCAACTTATTTTGGCTGTGATGATCGCATGCAGGAGCATTGGAGACTGCCAAAAGTATCTCTGTCACTCCCGTTATCCAGTGAATCATATCAAACGTGAAGTGCGACTTCGCTTGTATGGCTGCGAGAAGTAGCTCCTTTTCTGTTTGATAGAGACCTTCTGCCCAACGCTCAATATTCTGTATGACTGATTTGGCATCCTCATTGTCCGGTTCCGCTTCTAAGATCGCGTTCACCAAGCTTGTTAGCCGTGCTCTCAAGCTCTGCGTGCTCGTCGACGAGTAGTACGGTCCCAAGAATGTGCTATGGCTGCTCGAAAGTGGAGTATCTGGAACTTTAAGAAATAACTTCGCAACCAAGGCAATATCTCGGCGAACCTCCCCGACCGCGAAATGGATACCGTGGCTCCTAGAGCGAATTAGATCGAAAGTCAGATTCGCAAGTTGCGAGATGCCTTCCATCGTAACGGGGTGGTACTCCTTCTTAGCGCAGCCAGTGCACGCAATAAAAGCGATTTTTTCGCTGAGAGCTGTTATGTCATCAGGTTTCCCATGAGTGAGGATATACTGAGCAGACTGCCCCATAAGCCGTTGTCCCTCCAGCAGAACATCAGCCATATCGTGTGGAACCACTGCCTGTACCGAGCTCGCAAGGTATCCTGCTGCGAGTTGTGCGTGGCTTTTTGGGGCATATCGGCTCGAGTAATCGATGCCCAGATACACCCGGACAAGCGCAGCCATGGTTTGCAATGTCTGCTCGACTTGCTGTTCATCCCGGCGCGCAATTCCACTCTGCAGGTTTTGCCGAAGGTGTTCTAGCGTGTCGTTGATGAAGCTGTCGCTAGAAAACGGATTATCGACAAATGGAGTATTGGCGTAGAACGTTTTCCCCTTGGACTCGATGTAGGCGGCGTTGATGCCGATGACAGCATTCAGTGCCGCACCTGACACCTCATGATCTCCCTGCTCTGCATAGCGCCGAGCAAACGACATTGCATGTCGAATCGCTCGTTTCGCACCATCGGTCCATTGACTGTTGACCTGGAAGAATGTTGTACGAGCCAGGTCGTGCGTCGAGTCTGTGAGAGACGACGTGGCACCTACAGCTTCTTCTCGCTCAAGGAGGGGCATTGCCCGCTGAGCCCGCCGAGTCCAGGTCCGCAATTCCTTCCTAGTGTCGTGAATGAGTATTCTCAACTGCCTCAAGGGATTGATGAGGACCAAGGCACGCCGATAGGCGTACATGAACGAGATCAATATGAACACGATCGCCCAGAAGACCGCGAGCATGACATGCGCCAGTCGGGCTTGATCGACGAACGTCGACAGCGTAGCAACGCCGATTGCCAAGAGAAATGCCAGCGCGAACGAGCCAAGCAGCTTTGGATCCGCACTCAGACGGCGAAATAACCCGTGAGGCATGCGCTCGATGTTCACCTGCATGGCGAACAGTACGAGCGATGTCACAATGGCGGCCGCGCCAATCAGTGCGCTTCCCGTGTTTAGAATCAAGCTACGCATCCCTGCGGTCGACTGTTCTGCTGCGTAATGGGGCTCAAGCGTAGCTTGGAGGATAGGTGACAGATAAACGCTTGCAGATATAAGAAGAAGGAGAACCGTAGAGAACGCGCTATAGCGGTAGCGAAACCCCAATCGCTCAATCCGATATCGAGCCCTATATGCGTGCTGCCACAGTACCGCGACTCGCCGCCGAATAGTCTTTCTCATGCGTGAGATAGCGGCTTGCATGTCATTTGGTGATGGCATGAGCATTCACTATCGGTTTTCCCCACTCCATCAAACTACTCTCCTTGGCTGACCAAGTTTGCTGTCTTCGGTTCGTAAACCACGTTCGTAATCGAGCCATCCCGAATGCATTGAACTGCCTCATCTATCACATGCAACGGCACCAAGAACCACTCTCTCGGCTTCACCGGATGACCAAAGCGGTCTTGGATGGTCAGCTCAAGCTGCGCTGGTGCAAAGATGCGGTGGAACAGTGCTTCCAGCTTGCGGCGGTTGATGCCGGCCAGCTTGTAAGTGGCAACCACTTCGACATCGGCCAGCAGGTAAGTGGCATCATGCGCGGCATTGGCAATCCGCGCCTCCACCTTGCCACCGGTGACGCCAATCTTGTGGATTAGCTCGCGGTGCTCGGCAACGAACGGGTGCTCTGACAGACTACGCAGCACATAAATGGTGCCGCTTTCGACATCGTCAGCCTCAAGCTCGCCGCCGAAAGAGAGTTGCCCGCTATCGGTCGAGGACAGCCGCCGCGCGGCGTGATCGTTGTAGAAAGCACGCTGGAGCGAGCGCAGCAGCAGATTACTCTCGGTGCCGTTGGAGAAGATAAGGCGCAGGCGACGGTCCACCTCCCCGGCAGTGGTTTTCAGCGGATCGCCGACCTCAGCGACGTAGAGCGTGATACCATCGAGAACAAAAAAGTCTCCGACCTCAATCGCGCGCCGGCCCGCCTCGATGGGCTGGGATTGGCGCAAGCCGGTCTTGACTTCCGTTTGCACCTGCTCGAACAAGGGCCGAAAGGTCTCGAAGTCCTCGCATGGCTTGCGATCCGCGATCTGCTCGGCAGCGCGTTTCTCGGCGCTGGAGCGAACATGCTTCAGCTGGGTAAGCTCAGGCGTCCCTGCAGCACCGGCCAACTCGGCAAGCAAGGCGTCATCGTCCATAGTTTCTACGGATTCCGCTGCATTGGCGTAGTCGTCATCGAGCAAACCCTGATGATCAAGTGGTGCCACCAGGGTACGGCATTCCTCAAGCGCGCGTATGCGGTCTAGGCGCACGGCATAGAGCCGTTCGAAAATATCCTTGTCTTCACCGTGCTGTGGGGTGCAGCTATGCTGGTCGACAAAGCGCTGGATCTCTTCGAAACCAGCGATGATGCGCTCTTCGCTTGCAGAGTGGCCTTTCTTCTTCTCGGGCTGGGCGAGCCCGTCCAGTTCGGCGCGCAATTCGTCCAGATCAGTCATAACGGCCCTCATCCTTGAAGCGCACGAAAGCGGCAGCACCCTCAGCCATGCGTTGTTCCCAAGCGTCCTGTGAGCTGATAGAAGGCAGCCGACCGCGCTCCCTTTTGAATTTGAAAGCCCTCACAGCAAGCTCCTTGGCGTCTTCTGGCGTCAGATTAGTACGTTTACCGGAGATAACTGCCGCCACCTGTTTCAGGCTGTCTTCGCTCATGGTCTTGGCAAGAATCGCATAGGCCTCACTGAAGGGATTGATGCGATCAATCAGGTCGATATCGAGATCGTGCACATTCACGAATTTTCGCACACCAGCAATCAGAGCCGTATTTGGCTTGGGATCGTTTGTATCAACGGTGCTCTCTCCCTCTAGCAGCTGCTTGGCCTGCTGGGTGAGATTCAGGGCTGCGATGGCGTGTTGACGAACGGCCTCTTGGTCTTCCTCATCGAGGTTGGGATAACGGTCCTTGATGATCTTGCCCAAGTGTACCTGGGTAAGCTCTTCAGGTACCAACTCCTCATCGAACAGACCACGCTCAATGGCGTTTTTGTCTTGCACAAAGCTGGCAATGACCTCGTTCAGATCTTCCTGGCAAATACGATTGGCCTCCTCGCTTTTTGGCTCAGCCAAACCATTGATTTCTATTTGATACTTTCCAGTTTCTTCGTTGACCCCCACGTTGCACTTGTCAGGGTCATAGCCCTCCTCACCGTAGTCGAAGCCTTCCTGCGGGCCACTGGTGGGGTTCTTCGGCGTGAACTCGAAACGCGGGGCCAACACTTGCTCCATCAACAGACTGGCGGCAATAGCTTTCAGGGTGTCGTTGATAGCTTCCGTCACAGCCTGCTCAGCAGCATCGGGTTCTGCAATCAGGTTGGTGAAGCGTGCCCGTGTTTTGCCTGGGGCATCCCGGGTGGCGCGGCCGATTATTTGCACGATTTCTGTGAGGCTGTTGCGATAGCCTACCGTTAGCGCATGCTCGCACCAGATCCAGTCAAACCCCTCTTTAGCCATGCCCAGCGCAATAATAATGTCAACGTAGTCACGGTCTGTTTTCATTGACAGAGCTCTGAGACTTTCCTGTATCCGTCCTTGATGTGCTGGATCGACTAGATCAGCAATCTTCAGAACTTTTCCCCCTGGTATTTTTACCAGTTGGAACCCCGTCACCGGATCAGCTCCTTGCCACTCACCGAGCTCCTCAAAGATGTGTTCGACTTCCTTGATCTTCTGACCGCTGCTCTCTCGGGAATTGACGCTGGGGATATGGACGATGGTTTTCTCGGCTGGATCGAGAACCTTGAGAATATCGTCAGCGTAGGAACCGGAGTAAAAGTAGTAGCCAATATCGAGCTGTTTCAGGTACTTGTAGCCGTTGAGCTGCTCGTAGTAGGTGTAAGTGACGGTATCGAAGCGCGACTCGTCCTGGGGGGCCAGCACTGCCTCGGCATCCCCTCGGAAATAAGAGCCAGTCATAGCCACGATATGCACTTTGTCGCGGGTAATGAATTCCCCCAAGTGAACACCTAGCTTGTTGTCGGGGTTGGCTGAAACGTGGTGAAACTCATCCACGGCAACCAGTCGGTCGTCGAAGGCGGCAACGCCAAACTGGTCGACGGCAAAACGGAAAGTGGCATGGGTGCAGACCAGTACCTTGTCGTCACTGGACAGAAAAGCGCCCAGCGATTTGACTTTGCCACCATTATCGGAGCCAGGCGCATTGCAGAGATTCCATTTCGGCTCCACATGCCAGTCTGCCCAGAAACCAAAATCACTCAGCGGCTCATCATTGAAGCTGGCACCGATGGACTTCTCTGGCACCACGATAATGGCCTGCTTGAGTCCTTGGTTGTGGAGCTTGTCCAGCGCAATAAACATCAAGGCCCGGCTTTTACCGGAAGCCGGTGGCGATTTGATCAGCAAGTATTGCTCACCGCGCCGCTCGTAAGCGCGCTCCTGCATGGGGCGCATGCCTAACGCATTGGACTTGGTGGAGCTGCCATTGCTGGCATACGAGACGGAAACAGAGGGTACGATCTTTGTCATAGCGCGACACCTGTCAAGGCTTCTTGCCCTTGTGTTTGAGGTCTTGTTCCAGTTGTTCAATTTCCTTCAGGTCAGCGACATCGGCTGCCTTGGCTTCCGCAATACGCCGCTGCTGGTCGAAAACCTCATAACGTTCCCGGGCGACCTTCTCCATATTCTCACGGCTAACCGACCCAGCACCTTCGAGAATGGGCTGGTCATTGAAGGCCAGCATCTTGTCGACGTTGTTACGCCAGAAGTCCAGGGTCAGATCCTTCTGTTGCTTCACCCGAAGCTCTGCCTGTTCCAGGAAGATCACTACCAGCCGGTTGAGCGTGTCGATCTCGTCGGCTGTTAGGTAGTTCTTGGCCACGATGACGTCGTGCTTGCGTACCCGTGAACCGCTCCAGTTGGTCAACGCCATGTTGGGTTGACTGGGGTCTGAACGCTTTAGGATCAGCTCAGCGGCCGTGTGTCCGGTGGTGGCATAGAGCAGCTTGTTCTGCACCTCGGCAAAGAACTGGGCGGTCTCTCGCTCGCGGGCCTGGTAGTCGGAACTGAGGGCAAATAGATCACGGACCTTCTGGTAAAAGCGTTTTTCCGAGGCCCGTATGTCCCGGATGCGCTCCAGCAATTCGTCGAAGTAGTCCCAGCCACTGGGGTTCTTCAGGCGTTCGTCATCCATTACGAAGCCCTTTAGCAGGAACTCCTTGAGGTGGGTGCTGGCCCACTGGCGGAACTGCACACCCCGAGGCGAGCGGACGCGGTAGCCAATGGCCAGGATGAGATCAAGGTTGTAGTAACTGATCCGACGCTTCACCTGGCGATTGCCCTCAGACTGAACTGTCAAGGATTCCTTGACAGTTGCCTCCGAGGCCAACTCATTGTCTTCAAATATGTTTTTGGCATGCAGAGAGACGTTCTGCTTGGTGGTCTGGAACAGCTCAGCAATCTCCATCTGGCTTAGCCAGATGCTGTCCCCTTCCACCCGAAGGTGCAGTTGGGTCCGGCCGTCATCCGTGGTGTATAGGATCAGCTCGCTCATGATCTTTCCCCGGCAACGCTGGCAAGAGCCGCCTTAAGCACCTGGAAACAGACTTTCGCTGTATGCTCATCAGGTGTGAACCCTGATGACATCTGTTCATATGGGTGGATGAAGTTGCGAAAGTCCCGAAGCCCGTGACTAAACTTCTTCACGTCGGGTTTCAACAGACCAGCCTCGCATCCGACATCTATAAATTGCGCGAGGCTCCAGTCATGAAAGCGCTTTACACTGCCGTCGGCAGTCTTTGGGCTGGCTGAAGCTCGATTGAAGCGCGCTGGATCACTCTGTGCTGCACCAAGGAGCACAGCTTCCAGTACACTGCCACATAGGAAGATGGTGGAAAGGTAGGCGCCTGCCCCCATAGCCGTCCGAGCTTCGTTGAGGCGGCTTTCGATGACCGGGACCGCCATCGCCTCTATGGGCAACTTACGGATGTTGGGGATCGTAAATTCATTATGCAGAAAATCATCGACGGCTTGGGTCGGTTTCGAGGACACTGGCACACCTGATAGACGTGCAACAATACCCCGAGCTTTTTCGAGAATAGATGTTTCTGAAGTACGGCTGCTTAGAACACAATCTGCCTCATAAGCATCCAGCATTTCTCCCATCACTTTACCGACCAGCGCATCTGATGCTTGTTCCCAAAATGCCCGCAACTTCTTTGCCTTGGATGTTCCATAGGTCTGGTACTTTTGACCATGAATATTGATATTGTGACGATAAAAAAACTCGCCGAACGTCGAATCAGAGTAGTCCAGCACATAGCCACTCTGCATTCCAAAAAGCTTTTCGAAGTAACGCTTTTCGACATCGTTAAGGCTACTCATACTGCGCCCTTCTTCATTTTATTCTCAGATGCTGTCATTTTAGTATACAGATCGAATAGCTTCTCCAGACGCTCGGTATCATTTTTGAAACGGCGACCGATATATATACGCTCCAACACTTCGTCGTTCTTCTCATGAGCTTTGCGCAGGCTTTCTGGCATTTTCTCTGGATCGTAGAGATCAGCGACGGTGGCCGGAAAATGCGCTTCACGGGCCAGCAGGATATCTTCGGCGCAGCAAGTCAGGTCGGCTTTGTTTTTTTCGGTGAGGGTGGGTACTGGGAAGGTGTTCCAACCCATCGTGTTAGAATAGCGAAAATCAGTTTTCATTTTGCCACAGACTGTGGCAATCCAGACCAGATGGATGCGAGAGGCGATTAGAGCCATGTTCCAAAGAGGGGCATCGTAGAGGGCGAAGGCGAGATTGGAAACAATTGAACGGCTGTCGACTACTCCGACCGGAAGGTATTCCCTGCCCTCCGATGAAACCCCTGGCAAGACTACTGTGTGCTTTGTACCGTGATACATTTCTCGGAACTGGTGTGCACGCGAAGCCATTTTTTTTGTGCCCGCATCTTTGCTCCTTAGCCTCATTTGCCTCACGCCATCGATGCGCTCGCGGATCGAATCAATATTCAAGGCTCTTGGCAGTTCTTGGTCGGATACCCAAAGGCATTTTCGGACAGTCCCACGAATAAACTCTGAGGACCCGTAGATACGCCGAATAAAAATATCCTCATCGGATTTACTCAAACCAAGCGAATCAACTTCATCGGCTGAGAGAAGAAGGTTTCCTCCATCAACAGGCATATTACCGAAAGACATATCTGGCAGGCCCGAGATACTTTTGCGCCGACCATCCACAAGAGCAATCTCGCCAGCAGTGAGATATGGAGTAATCATTCCTGCGTCTCTAACAATGGTTTCTCCCTCCAAGCTTATGTCATAGAGCGCACACTTTTTTCTTATATCTGTTGACAGTCCTATAATAGCAACTGTGACACCTGCGTTATATGCAGCTAGATTCGCCCATTTAAAAGAGGTGTGAGCAAAACGAATGACCGAGCCTAATTCAAAAATCTTAGGCCATATGATCGGGACGATACGTCCTTGGCAGATAGAATTAGTACTAACGAAAGCTGATTCCGTCCGCGTGTGCCGTGCGTATTCGGCTGCTTTGATGAACCAGCCCCCTACATAGTCAATCTGCTTTGACGAGATACCGTAAGGGTCGAAAACTGCTGCCAAGTCTGCCTTCTGCTCTTTGGTCTGCGTCTGGCTTCCTTTGTAGGGTGGATTCCCACAAATATAGGTCTCGCCGCCTTCATTCTCGAAGTCGATTTCCGCCTGACTTACCTCTTCAAACAGATCGTCACTGCGATGCTTCACTTTGGTGCCAGTTGGTTGGCAAATACTCAGCCAATCTAGGCGCAGGGCATTTCCGCATGTAATCCAGTTCTGCGAGTCCAGCGGCAAGAATTCGGCCAGAGCCAGCTTTTTGCCGCGATAAAGTAGGTCACATTGATACTCGGCAATGATCAATGCAAGCCGAGCTATCTCTGCCGAAAAGTCCCGCAGTTCTATGCCTCGGAAGTTTGTCAGCGGAATGTCTGTGGGACGGTTGGTTTCGCCACGATGCTGATTGATCTCGGCTTCAATAGCGCGCATCTGTTTGTAGGCGATTACTAGGAAGTTTCCCGAGCCGCAGGCCGGGTCAAATACCCGGATTCTGGCCATGCGGTTTCGCAGGTTCAACAGCTTGCGGGGGTTGTCACCCGCATCCTCCAACTTCTCGCGCAGGTCGTCCAGGAACAGCGGGTTCAGCACTTTCAGGATGTTGGGCACGCTGGTGTAATGCATGCCCAGCGCGCCGCGTTCTTCATCATCCGCGACCGCCTGGATCATGGAACCGAAAATGTCGGGGTTGATCTGGGTCCAGTCCAGACTGCCGATGTGTAGCAGGTAGGAGCGCGCAATCTTGCTGAAGCGCGGTACCGCCACGCTACCCGAAAACAGCCCGCCATTCACATAGGGGAAGCCATCATCTGCCCAGCGGGGAATACTTGCCGTCGTGCGTTCGGCTTGCTTGGTGTTCATGGCACGGAAGATTTCGCTGATCACCTCGTGGGTATTGGCGGAATCCCGTGCACTCATCTGGGCCACGGTATCGGTAAACAGGCCGCTACCAGCGAAAATGTCGGTGTCTTCCGCAAAGAAGCAGAAAATCAGACGTGCCATGAAGTGGTTCATTTCATGGCGCTGCTCCTCCGTACCCCAGTCAGGATTGTCCTTCAGCAGCTCCACATACAGCCGATTCAGGCGGCTGGTAGCGCGAATGTCAAAGGAACTGTCGCGCACCTGCTTGACCGTGGTGATGCCCGCCAGCGGTAGGAAGAAGCCGAAATGGTCAGGGAAAGCCTCATAGGTGCAGGCCACCGTCTCACCAGTTTCCAGATCTTCAGCCTCGAAAAGCACGCCATCGGTTGCCAGGATGTAGCGCGCCTTGGCACGGGTGGTCGCCGGGCTGGCCTTGAGGGCCTCCAGTGTTCGCGTAACGGCTCCGGCATCCGCCACTGCGATATGGATATTGTTGGTCTGCAACACGCCGCCAAGGTCGGACTTGTTGGATGCACCCGAGCGCAGCCGTTTGATGGTAGTAGCCTTATTGCCGAAGGCTTCCAGGAAGGCATAGGGGAATTCAGCCGGGTCAAAGGGCTGTTGTGCCAGATCCGATATTGCGGCTTCGATTTCTACTGCGTTCATGGTGTGCCATTTATCCTGTTCGCCTTCTGGCGAGTGCTGCGTTTTTAGCCGCTAAAATTTTCGCCGTCCAACTTACTTGGCGTTAGGCGGCTTTCATCTTCCACGGGTTGATTACCGCCACGCCTATTGCTTCGAAGCGTTCGGGAGCTCTCGTTGCCACGGCAAAGCCGTTGGCTAGGGTAATCGCTGCGATGTAGCCATCGGCGACAGAGAGCTCGATGCGAGTTTCCCGTGCCTTCACCATCAGCCCAGCATAGGCTTGCGTACAGGGAAGATCGAACGGAAGGACGCGCCCGGCAAACAGGGGTAGCGCCCGCTTCTCCAGGTTCTCCTGCAACTTCGTCCGGCGATCCCCTGCCGGGAGCAAGGCGATGCCAGTGCGTAGCTCTGCCACTGTGATAGCGGAGAGGTAGAGAGTCTCGAGGGCCTGGGCGTCGATCCACTCGATAACGCGCGGTTCTGGCTCCTGACACAATGGTTCCGAGATGACGTTGGTGTCGAGCAGGATCATTCGAAGTCCACCGGACGCGCCTGGGTCTTGTCGCGGACTTGCTCGAAGGCGGCGAACTCATCATCGGTCAGCTGGGCATGGCGGCCGATGTCGGCCAGAATGGACCCCAGCTTTACCCGGCCTTCGGGGGCTACAGCAGCCTCCAGGATCTCGCGCACCTCGGCTTCCATACTGTGCCCGTGCAGAGCCGCACGGACACGCAGGGCGCGGTGTACCTCGTCTGGTATGTTGCGAACTGTAAGCATTGCCATCGGTCGGTGATCCCTGAACGTCGATGAATGCATATTATGGTTTTGCATGCACTTCTGCAAGCTAGGCTGTATACAGCTCTATACGTATTGTCGGGTGGTCTTCGAAAAGAGCTCCGCCAGGGTAGTTGGACCTGGGCCGAGGCCGGCTGTTTGGTGGAGGAGTTGTGCGCTCTCCTCTCCGTAGACCTCTACAGGAAAAGCTGGGCAGCGGTTTGCCAAAAGCCAGAAGGTACGTGTAACCCCGTTGGTGAAGCCCAAGCACAGCTGGCCACCAGTATCGACATGGGCTCCCGCCTCGGCGAGGGGTACAGGGTTATTTACGCCATGAGAAAAGCCATCCACTGCCCATTTGTACTTGTAGTCAGCAGACATCTGAGATCGGCAAATGCAATCTGAGCCCCGGCGCCTTGATATCCTTGGACTGGCCTTGAGCCAAGCGTGATAGAAGCGTTCAGCGTCCAGATGCACGACAAAGAACTCGTGGTTGACTGCCCCTGATCTAACCGACATAAAGCGTGGCGCGTGATTCGGTATCGAAACCCGCCAGACTGCCTTGAATGGATCGACCTTCACCAGCTCCGGTGACTCTGGACTTCTATGGGATTGAGCCGCCTTACGGAGTTGGCGCAATTCGAAGTGACGGGACAGAACGTCATGAATCCTGCGTCGAAACATGGTCAGAAAGCCGAGGTCGCGATAGTTACCATCAATTCTTACCCAACCACCTTGAACTTGACTACCCGCCCTCTCTACGCCGTTTCAGCTCAGCCCGCGCCCAAGCAGAGGCTTCTTTCATGTCCCGCCGCAGTTCATCCAGTTCTTCGGAAGTCAGCCAGCGAACCGCCGGCTCTCCTCTTTCTGGATGCGTCTCGTCGTCCTGGTCAACGATTATGGTTTCACTCTCATGCTGCAATTGTGGGCGTATCTGTTCGTCCATGTCCTCCTCCTGGCTGAAAGGCGGCCATTGGCCGCCTGAGCTATCGCTGGTCAATGGCTCCCATAAATAATGTCAGAATCCAGTATCGGAAAATCCCGCCGCCTCTGAGAACGGGGTTCTTCCGGTTCCAGCTCCTACGTCGGTGCTAGTGTGCGTGCTGCATGGCACTTCCTCTCGATCCGAGCGGGCTGGGCGGTTCACAAAGGCTGAAATCTCTGACTCAGCGTTACTCTCGCCCTCAGCCGATAGCTCGACAGCCGGTAAAAAAGCGGCTTCAGTGTGGGCTTCATGCGCTTCGTCGAGCATATCCAGGGCTACCATAAAATGGCGTTGTTTCATCGTGGGGTCTCCTTAGGTGTCCTGCTGGCCACGGTTCAAAAAGCGAGCGATCTCGTCGCTACGGTCCTGCTGGTGTTCACTACCGCCCAGGCTGTCGCTGTCGAATGAGGGAGCAGAGTCGTCCGCTTCTGCGACATCACTACCACCTTCCGGCTCCATGCCCTTGCGAATTGAGGACGCCAAGCGACCACCAGCGGTTTGATCAACCTTGTCCTGGAATTTTCCGGCCATCTTCACCCCAACCCCTTTGGCCAGCTCGCCAGCCGTTCCAGCTCCCAAGGATGCCGCCCGCTTGAACCCTCCATCTCCACCAGAACGGGAGCCAGAACCAGAGAAGCCAGCCGCCTGCGCAAATGGGGTGTCACCGGTGCCAGCTTCATTTCCGGTGGAGCTGCTGCCACTCCCACCACCGCTGCTGTCACCTCCAGTGCCAAAGCTCGGCATGTCCGCTCCTGACCCTGACATATTGGACTGGGCCTTCTCGAAGGCAGCCTTGATGGCTGACCCGCCACCTACTGCATTCGCCGCACCGCCCAACATCGCGTTCCCAGCCATCTTGCCCGCCGTGAGGGCCATACCTCCCGCTGATATGGCTGCTCCTACCGCAGCACCGGCACCAAATGACCCGATGCCCATTGCTCCCACGCTGCCACCCGACACCAGGCCGGAAATCATCGGTGGAATCTTGTTAACCAGAAATAGCAGGATCACCGAAACAACCAGCATCACGACCAACTCCTGGGACGCCATGTTCTCGCTCATCTGCGAGTAGTAGTGAGTAATGAACTCCCTACCGATGGCGACCAGAAGCACCATTGCCATCAACTGAGCCGCTATGCCGAGAATAGCCTTGTAATAGTTGATCGCCATGTCTGATGTCCAACGGGAACCGCCAAATCCCAGGAAAAACACTCCCGCATAAAGCAGTATCCAACTGGCAGCTAGCAGCAGGAGCAGGTTGACGGAGATAATCGCCAACACCAGCAATACGGCCAAGGCCATACCTTCCATCACCAACGCAGTGGCAAACTGCTTCCAGCTCAACTCTGACGTGGCCTTCACCGTCTGGTCGTACAGTTCAAAGCCGATATCAAGGATGCTGGACGGCCCCAAGTTGCCGTTGGAGAGGCCACCGGCTTGTGCCCCAAGGGTCTGCAATGACTGTACGATGGTTCCCGCGATGTTCATGCCCTGTGTCGCGTTCGTCAGCAACCACCAGAAAAAGCCTGTAAAGATGGTGAAACGAACAAGCTCGGCAAAGAACTCGCCAATGTCGGCCTTGCGCAGCGCCATCATGCCGAATGTCCAGACCATCGAGATCACTACCAGGGTCCAGAACAACCGACTGGCGGCCGCTTCTATGGCAGGCCCCCACGTTGATGCCGCGGAATGAAAGCGGTCCAACACATCATCCATGATGTTGCTGCTGGATAGCTCCTGAGCCATTGCAGTATCGGACAACATGACGACGGCCATCATGCCCAAACCACCAAAAACGAATCGTTTCATGCAACGCCCTCCCTCAATATCTGTCGGGGGAGCTGGGTTCGAACTCCCATTCCCGCATGCGTTGGGCCTTCTCGAACGACCGGCAGGCTTCGGTGAAGGCTTTTCGGTTCGATTCCCGGCTCAGCTCACGGATAGCCTGCTGAAAGGCAACTGGCGCGCACGTGATCGCACTCGCCTCTGGTACCGTTTCCTGCTCACAACCTACCAAGGCAACAGCTGCCACAAGAGGGATGATCTTCTTCATCGCAGCCTCCTTAATAGCGATCTGCTGCGCTAGGTTGGTAATTCCAGGTACGCATCTGCCTTTCCCGCGCTTCCCCTCTGGCGTTAGCATCCAGTTCGGCAGCGAGACGGGCGGCTTCAGCGTTCTGCTGAGCAATCAGCAAGCTGCGAATTTGCAGAAGTTGGTTCGCTTGGTTACTGGCGAGCTGGTTTGCGTAACCAATGGCGGCAAGTTGACCATCCGCGCCCTGAGCAGCGGATTGCAGACGCTCAAGCTGTCGAGCATCAGACGCCAGATTATCCTGTTGCTGATCCAGCCCCCCGGAAGAGCGCATCGTTGGCCGCTTTTTGCGATTCAGACGCCAGGCGACGGTTTTCATCCATCGCTGCACGTTCGGCATCCGTGCAACCGCCGCCATTGAAGCAGGGAGAACTCCGGTAATACGCTACGTCCTGGAACTTGCCTAGGTGAAGTGGTCCCCGGAATTCGGACCAGGCGCTAAGCTCTGATCAGACCGACCAGGAGAGCTTGATCATGAGCAAGAAACGTCGACAGTACAGCAGTGAGTTCAAAGCCAAGGTAGCCCTCGCCGCCCTCAAGGGAGAGCAGACCACGTCGGAGATCGCGGCCCGCTTCGAGATCCACCCCACCATGGTGAGTCAGTGGAAACGCGAACTGCTGGACAATGCCACCGGCGTCTTCGAGAGCAAGAGTTCCGGTAAAACCGCTCAGAAGACCCAGGAGGAGTGAAGTGGTCCCCGGAATTCGGACCAGGCGCTAAGCTCTGATCAGACCGACCAGGAGAGCTTGATCATGAGCAAGAAACGTCGACAGTACAGCAGTGAGTTCAAAGCCAAGGTAGCCCTCGCCGCCCTCAAGGGAGAGCAGACCACGTCGGAGATCGCGGCCCGCTTCGAGATCCACCCCACCATGGTGAGTCAGTGGAAACGCGAACTGCTGGACAATGCCACCGGCGTCTTCGAGAGCAAGAGTTCCGGTAAAACCGCTCAGAAGACCCAGGAGGAGATCGATACGCTCTACCGCGAGATCGGCAAGCTGACGGTGGAACGGGATTTTTTGTCACGCGGGCTCGGTCGTTGAGCCGGGCCCAGCGCGTGGCACTGGTCGAGCCGCAGGCGCCCGACATCAGCCTCCGGCGTCAGTGCCAGCTACTCGGTATCAGTCGCTCCTCAATGTACTATCAGCGCAAGGCGCTAGGGGCCTATGACCTGGAGTTAATGCGTCTGATCGACGCGGAGCATCTGCGCACACCGGCCTATGGCTCACGACGGATGTCAGCCCATCTCAATCGCCAGGGATACGCGGTGAACCGCAAGCGCGTTCAGCGATTGATGCGCGAGATGGGCCTACAGGCTATTTATCCAAAGCCATGCACCAGCCGGCCGGGCATGGGGCATCGGATCTATCCTTACTTGCTGCGGGGGCGGGTCATCGACCGCCCCAATCAAGTGTGGGCGACCGATATCACATACATTCCCTTGGCGCGCGGGTTCATGTACCTGGTGGCCATCATGGACTGGCACAGCCGTCGCGTGCTGGCCTGGCGGGTCTCCAACACCCTGGATACGGACTTCTGTATCGATGCTTTGGAGGAAGCCTTGGCGCGCTATGGAAAGCCCGAGATATTCAATACAGATCAAGGCTGTCAGTTTACCAGCCAGGCGTTCACCGAAGTGCTGGAAGCCCATGATGTCCGGATAAGCATGGATGGCAAGGGATGCTATCAGGACAACATTTTCGTGGAACGACTCTGGCGCAGCGTGAAGTACGAGTGCGTTTACCTGAAGGCTTTCGAGAGTGGCGCCCACTTGCGAAGGGATCTGAAGTGTTACTTCGCTTGGTACAACACGGAGCGGCCCCACCAAGGGCTGGACGATGCCACACCTGATGAAGTGTACTTCTCTCAACCACTGACCCAGGCGGCCTGACGCCGATGATGACCTGATCCGAGCTTAGACGACCCGTCAGGTGGTCCAAAGGATGGGGTCCACTTCAAGTGCTCGAGAGTGGAAGCAGCTGCGGCTGATACCGCCGCAAACAAAAATGGCCATCGTGAAGAATTCACGACGGCCATTTTTTCATCACTCTTATCTTTGTTACCCAAGCGCCCAGACCCGCGCTATCGCTGCAGCCCCTCCCCCACGGCTGACAATTACCACCTCCCCAATCTTGCAGGACCTGCCATGTCGCTCTCCAACACTAACCCAGCCCCCACCATCGACTCCGCCAGTTTCCGAGAAGCCCTCGGCCACTTCGCCTCCGGCATCACCATCATCACTACCCAGGTCGACGATGAACCGATCGGCTTCACCTGCCAGTCGTTCTACAGCGCCTCGATGAATCCGCCGCTGGTCTCCTTCAGCGTCAAGGCCAGCTCGTTCAGCTACCCGAAGATCCGCCAGGCAGAGCGCTTCGCCGTCAACATCCTCTCCAGCGAGCAAAGCCATGTCTCCAACCAGTTCGCCATGCGTGGCGCAGATAAATGGCAAGGCATCGACTGGCAGCTCTCCCCTCTCGGCAACCCGGTCATCAATGACAGCCTGCACTGGCTCGACTGCAAGATTCACGCAGAGCATCCCGCAGGTGATCACCTGATCGTGATCGGGGAAGTGAAAGGACTGAATCTGGATGTTGCGGGGACGGCGCGGCCGTTGTTGTATTTCAAAGGGAAGTATAGGGGCATGGCTGGGGGGGAATAAGGCTGGAGGATACTGGGCGGCTGAAACCTTTGAGATCAGACCAGGGGATTATGAGTTCGCTTTTAAAATAATAAGTTACTGATACCTGAATTCAAGCAATAAGCGCAGCACCTGCGGTATCCAGGCCTCTTGAATATTCCCCTAGAAACACCTGCGCCGGTGTCCGGTAGCCGAGTTACTTTCGAGGACGGTCATTCAGCTTTTCGACCACCTTGCGTAGCTCTGCATTGCTGATCTGGCGGAAATCCGTTCCTTTGGGGAAGTACTGCCGTATCAGGCCATTCGTATTTTCGTTGGTCCCACGCTGCCCAGAGCAGTAGGGATCGCAGAAGTACATCGCCGCCGTCACGGCTTGGCCACTGCTTCGTGGCCAGCGAATTCCGAGCCATTGTCCAGTGTGATCGTCTGGACCGCTCCCCGACGCGGCTTCAACAAGCGGATCATGGCTGCTTGCGTCAACTCGGCTGAGATCCTGGGCAGTCGTGCGGCCAGTCAATAGCCACTTCGACGCTCGACCAGCGTGACCAAGCCTGATTGCTTGTGGCCCTGTATCACGGTGTCGCCCTCCCAGTGGCCGATGAAGCGCCGGTCATCAATCTCATCTGGGCGGTGCTCGATACCGACTCGGTTGGGGATCTTGCCCAACCCGGCGCTCTTGGCATGCGTGCGGTGCTTATTGCGGCGTTTGGGCTGACGGAGATGCCGCCAAAGGTCACCACCCCGTGCCTTGTCGTCCCAGATCAAGGAGTAGATCCATTGATGACTGACATTAACGCCGGCCAAAGGCGCCATGAAGCCACTGATTTGCTGTGGGCTCCACTCCTCACGTAGCCGACCGGCAACGGCGGCCATCATGCCTGGAAGGCGCTTTGACCACTTGGTAGCAGTGCGGCGCCGATGATCACTGAGTGTCTGGGCCTGCTCGGGATCATAGCCATCAGCGGTGGCGTTACGGCGAATTTCACGGCTGATCGTGCTGCTGTGGAGGTTCAGCTCCCTGCCGATCTGGCGCTGGCTCATGCCCAAGTCATAACGGGCGTGGATCTGGTATCATTGGGTCTGGGTCAGCTGTCGGTATTCCATACTCTGCTTCACTTTGGTCAGTGAGCCGAGAAGGGTACCGGGGCTGGCCCTCCTGCCTCTACCATGCGGTCCAAAGTGCTGCGGTTATTCTATGAACCCAGGAATAAACCACACTGGTTTACCTTCAAACATAGAATCGCCATTACAGGCCGCTTCTAGTAAATAATTTGAACCGAAAGCTAGATAATCCTCCCGAAAAGCAGCTTGTTCTCGTCGCTAATCTCGGCGCCATGGAGGTCGTTCAGCCGGTTGATGACCCCAGCCAGGCGCTGCTTCTCAGAATCGTGAGGCTTGCCGGCCCCTTCCTCGCCCCCATGCGTTTCTGCTCAGCTTCAAGTAATCTAACGAAAAAACTGATAAGCAACCAATAAACGCAGCAGGGAAGCAGCTATGATAAGGCAAGCTTTCAGCGAACGGGACATCTGCACCAAGTTCATCACCCCCGCCATCGAGCAGGCAGGCTGGAACATCCATACCCAGGTACGTGAAGAGTATCCGGTTAGCGATGGCCGCATCACGGTGCGGGGCCGCATGCATCATCGGGCTCACCCGCGCCGAGCGGATTACGTGCTGTCTTTTCAGAAGAACCAGCCCATCGCCGTCATTGAGGCCAAGGACGCCAGCCACAGCTTGGGCCATGGCATGCAGCAGGCCCAGGCCTACGCGGAGAAGCTCGATGTCCCCTTCGCCATTAGCTCCAACGGCAGCGGCTTCCTGTTCAGCGATCCCCACCGCCTGGTCTTCGATCAGGCCGAGACCAACCTGGCGCTCGATCAGCTCCCCGGGCCCGATGCGCTCTGGCACGGCTACCGCCGCTGGAAAGGCCTGAGTGAAGAGACACGCCCGGTCGTCGAGCAGCCTTTCTACGATGATGGCAGCGGCCGCACGCCCCGCTACTACCAGATGGTCGCGGTCAATCGCACGGTCGAAGCCATTGCCAAAGGGCAAGATCGCCTGCTGCTGGTGATGGCCACTGGCACCGGCAAGACCTACACCGCTTTCCAGCTGATCTGGCGACTGTGGAAGGCCGGCCGCAAGCAGCGCATCCTGTTTCTGGCGGACCGAAACGTACTCGTCGATCAGACCAAGAGCGGCGACTTCAAGCCCTTCGGCGCGGCCATGACCAAGATCTCCAAGCGCCAGGTCGAGAAGTCGCACGAGATCTACCTCTCGCTGTATCAAGCCGTCACCGGCAGCGAGGAAGAAAAGAACATCTACAAGCAGTTCAGTCCGGACTTCTTCGACCTGGTCGTCATCGACGAATGCCACCGTGGCAGCGCCGCCGAAGACTCTGCCTGGCGCGCCATCCTGGACTACTTCAGCGGGGCCACCCATATCGGGCTGACCGCGACGCCCAAGGAGACCACCGAGGTTTCCAACATCCACTACTTCGGCGAGCCTATCTACACCTACTCGCTCAAGCAGGGCATCGACGACGGCTACCTGGCACCCTACAAGGTGATTCGGGTCGACCTGGACCGCGACCTGCAAGGATGGCGCCCCAGCGACGGCCAGATCGATATCCACGGCGAGGTGATCGAGGATCGTATCTACAACCAGCGAGACTTCGACCGTCATCTGATCCTGACGCAACGCACCGAGCTGGTCGCTCGAACCGTCACCGATTACCTGACCCAGACCGACCCGATGCAGAAGACCATCGTCTTCTGCGAGAACATCGACCACGCTGAGCGGATGCGCCAGGCGTTGGTCAATCTCAACCCTCAGCACGTGGCCAAGAACCGCAAGTACGTGATGCGCATCACCGGCGACGAGCTCGAGGGGAAGGCCGAGCTCGACCACTTCATCGACCCCGAAGAGCCCTACCCCGTCATCGCCGTCACCAGCAAGCTGATGACCACCGGCGTCGACGCCAAGACCTGCAAGCTGATCGTGCTCGACCAGCGCATCCAGTCGATGACCGAGTTCAAGCAGATCATCGGACGCGGCACGCGGATTGACGCCGATCACGACAAGTTCTGGTTCACCATCCTCGATTTCCGCAAGGCCACGGAGCTTTTCGCCGACCCCGCCTTCGACGGCGAACCAGAAAAGGTCTACGTACCCGGCGAAGGCGACCCGCTACTACCGGACGACGACGATGAAGCCGAGGACAGCGTCGATGGAAACGCGCCCGCTGACGAAGACGGCGCATCCCCCGACGACGAGTCACCGAACGATCCCGCCTTGCCCCCCGAAGGGGGCTGGGAGGATGACGAGGACGGCGGCATCGGCGAGCCGCCCAAGCGATACGTCGTCGATGACGTCACCGTGGCGGTCATCGGCCGGCGCGTGCAGTACCTGGGGCCGGACGGCAAGCTGATCACCGAAGAGCTGACCGACTACACTCGCAAGACGGTACGCGCCCACTACGCCACCCTGAAGGACTTCCTGCGCCGTTGGGAGGCCAGCGACCGCAAGCAGGCCGTGCTGGATGAGCTGGCTGAACAAGGCGTGTTCTGGGAAGACCTCACCAGCGAGGTCGAGAAGACACTCGGCGATACACCGGACCCCTTCGATGCCATCGTGCACATCGTCTACGGCCAGCCTGCACTCACCCGTCGCCAGCGCGCGGCCAAGGCCCGCCAGTCGGACTATTTCACTCGCTACGAGGGCCAGGCCCGCGCCGTGCTGGACGCCCTGCTAGACAAATATGCCGACAACGGCGTGGCCACCATCGAGGACACCAAGGTACTGAAGCTGGCACCGCTGGACCGGCTCGGTACCCCCGTGGAGCTCGCCAAGGCCTTCGGCGGCAAGGCCGGTTATCGCGAGGCAGTGAGAGCCCTCGAGGAAACGCTCTACGCAGACGCCGCTACAGTCGGCTGACCCAGCTAGGTACAATACGTCGCATTCTGCGCGCCGGCAGCCACACCGGCGCGCTTTCGGTTATCGAGACGAGATTCCCATGAGCATCAGCACCACCATCAAGAGCATCCAGGACATCATGCGCAAGGACGTCGGCGTCGACGGCGACGCCCAGCGTATCGGCCAGTTAGTCTGGATGCTGTTTCTGAAGATCTACGATGACCGCGAACAGGAATGGGAGCTGGACTACGACGACTACGTCAGCCCCATCCCCGAGCAATTGCGCTGGAGCAGCTGGGCCGCCGACCCGGAGGGGCTGACTGGCGAGGGCCTGAAGAGCTTCATCGACAATACCCTCTTTCCCGGGCTGCAACAGCTGGATGCCGGCGGCGACGCCCGCGCCGCCGTCATCCGCAGCGTGTTCGAGGATGCCTACAACTACATGAAGTCCGGCCATCTGCTGCGCCAGGTGATCAACCGCATTCAGGAAGGCATCGACTTCAACGCCTCTCAGCAGCGTCACACCTTCGGCGACATGTACGAGCAGATCCTCAAGGACCTGCAAAGCGCCGGTAATGCCGGTGAGTTCTATACGCCCCGCGCCGTGACCGAGTTCATGGTCAACCGCGTCGATCCCAAGCTTGCCGAGAGCGTGATGGACCCGGCCTGCGGCACCGGCGGCTTCCTCACCTGCGCCATCGAGCACAAGCGCAAGCACTATGTGCAGACCCCCGCCGACGAGCAGGCGCTGCAATACAGCATCCATGGCTGGGAGAAGAAACCGCTGCCACACCTGCTGGCCACCACCAACATGATCCTGCACGGCATCGAGGTCCCCAGCCAGATTCGTCACGACAACACCCTGAACCGTCCCTACCGGGACTGGGGCCCGAAGGAGCGGGTCGATGTGATCGTCGCCAACCCGCCGTTCGGCGGCACCGAGGAAGACGGCATCGAGAACAACTTCCCGGCGGAATTCCGCACCCGTGAGACCGCCGACCTGTTCATGGCACTGTTTATTCGCCTGCTGAAGCAGGATGGCCGCGCCGCCGTGGTGCTGCCGGACGGTTTCCTGTTCGGCGAGGGCATGAAGACGCGCCTCAAGGAAAAACTGCTCAGTGAGTGCAACCTGCACACCATCGTTCGCCTGCCCAACGGCGTGTTCAACCCCTACACCGGCATCAAGACCAACCTGCTGTTCTTCACCAAGGGCCAGCCGACCGAACAGGTGTGGTACTACGAGCACCCCTACCCCGAGGGCTACAAGAACTACAGCAAGACCAAGCCCATGCGGGTCGAGGAGTTCGCCACCGAGATCGACTGGTGGGGCGACGAGGCCGATGGCTTCGCCAGCCGCCAGGAAACCGAGCAGGCCTGGAAGATCGGCATCGAGGAGATCAAGGCGCGTAACTACAACCTGGACATCAAGAATCCCTGGCAGGAAGAGCAGGTCAGCCACGCCCCCGACGAGCTGCTCGCACAATACGCTCGCCAGCAGGCCGAGATCCAGGAGCTGCGCGATCAGCTGAAGACCGTGCTCGGCGATGCGCTCAGCCATGAGCCGCAAGACCAGACCACACCGCAGCAAGCGGAGGAGCCGGCATGAGCGTTCAGAAGCTGATCACCGACCATCTCGACCTATGGACCAGCGCCGTGACGCACAAGAACGGCTCAGGGCGGAATGCATCGGGTAAGAACGGGAAAATCGAGCTTACCGGTATCAAGAAGCTGCGCGAGCTGATCCTCGAGCTCGCCGTGCGCGGCAAACTGGTGGAGCAGGACCCGAGCGATGAACCTGCCAGCGTACTGCTGGAACGTGTCGCCGAGGAGAAAGCCCGGCTGGTCAAGGATGGGAAGATCAAGAAGCCGAGAAAGCTGCCTCCACTAACCGATGCTAACAAGCCATTTTCGCTGCCAGAACGTTGGGAATGGACTCAAATAGAAGCGGTCGGTCATGACTGGGGACAAAAGGAACCAGATCGGGTATTTAGCTATATTGACGTATCATCGATTGACAACATCAAGGGGATAATAGATCAGCCTGAAGCTGTCAGTCCAAGTAATGCACCTTCACGGGCCAGAAAGAAAGTTAGGCAAAACACCGTTGTTTACTCAACTGTTCGACCCTATCTTAAAAACATAGCGGTCATTGATAAAAAGATTGAACCCGAGCCCATTGCTAGCACAGCTTTCGCTATAGTGAGCCCGTTAAGTGGTATCCCTGCAAAATATCTATTGCACTACCTTAGAAGCCCAGTATTTGTTCGCTACGTGGAGTCTGTTCAGACAGGCATTGCCTATCCAGCCATTAATGACAAGCAGTTCTTTTCGGGCGCTCTTCCAGTTCCACCTTTGCAAGAACAGCACCGCATCGTCGAAAAAGTCGACGAGCTAATGGCCCTCTGCGATCGGTTGGAACAGCAGGTTGGCGACCAGCTGGAAGCCCATAAGGTGCTGATCGATACCCTGCTCGATGCCCTCACCCGCTCCACGGATCCCGCCGAGTTAGCCGAGAACTGGGGCCGCGTGGCCGAGCATTTCGATACGCTCTTCACCACCGAAGCCAGCATCGACAAGCTCAAGAAGACCATCCTCCAATTGGCGGTGATGGGGCGATTGGTGGAGCAGGATCCCAATGATGATCCTGTCAGTGCGTTGCTCGAAAGGATCGCCGAGGAGAAGGCACAGTTGGTCAAGGACGGGAAGATTAAGAAGTCCAAAAAGCTTCCCTTCCCGGAAGATCAAGACAAGAAATTCCCCCTGCCAGATGGTTGGGAGTGGGCAAGCATTGCCTCTACAGGCATTACTTCAACTGGGAAAACACCCAGCACCAAGGAAAGGCTTTTTTTTGATGGAGAAATACCATTTATCGGGCCCGGACAAATAACCACATCAGGTCATATCAACCAACCTGACAAGTTTCTTTCAGAAAATGGTCTTTTGGAGTCAGAAGAAGCTCTCCCCAATGATATAGTCGTTGTTTGTATTGGTGGATCTATAGGAAAATGCGCCAAGATTCACAAGCGCTGTGGGTTCAACCAACAAATCAATAAGGTTCGGCCAATATTAGTCCATCCTGACTATCTTCTCTCAACGCTTTCCACAGACTTTGTCCGCGAACTTATCTTGGAAAAATCTACCGGGTCAGCGACACCTATAATAAACCGTTCCAAGTGGGAAGAGATTTTTATCCCTCTTCCACCTATCAATGAACAGCACCGCATCGCCGAAAAGGTCAGTGAGCTAATGGCCCTCTGCGACCAGCTAAAAACGCGCCTGAGCGAGTCCGGCAAGACCCGGTCCCAGCTCGCCGAGACGGTAGTGGAACAGGCGGTATCCTGATATGGCACCAGCACCGAAATTTCAGCATGGGGGCTATGACAAGCCGTGGCTCAGCTATCGCGATCAGTTGGAAACCCTCCGAGCGCGAGGACTTTCCATTACCGACGACGATAAGGCCCTCGACTATCTACAGCGCATCGGATATTACCGGCTGAGTGGTTACTGGTTTCCCTTTCGCCAGCGGAGTGAAGCCTGCTGCGCCTGGCCCCGCCGACGAAAAGGGCGGAAAGCCAAGGATGGCCGCGTCGAGCGCATCGCGCTGGATGAGTTCAAGCCGGGCGCTACCTTCCGGGATGCCGTCGCCCTGTATGTCTTCGACAAGCAGCTGCGGTTGCTGGTGATGGACGCCCTGGAACGCATCGAAGTGGCCTTCCGGGTCGATATCTCCCACACCGTCGGTGAGCACGGCGCCTTTGCCTACCTCGACCCTGGCCATCTCTTCGAAGCCTTCGCGCAGGAAATCAACCAGAAGACCGGCATTACCGACCATCAGGCGTGGCTGCAGAAGCAGGCGGTGATGATCAATCGCTCCAAGGAGGAGTTCATTCGCCATAACAAGGAGAAGTACGGGCTGCCGCTGCCAATCTGGATCGCCTGCGAGGTGTGGGACTTCGGCACGCTTTCCACGCTCTACGACGGGATGCGTCAGGATGACCAGGATCAGATCGCCGCCCGCTATGGCGTCCGAGACGGCCGAGTGCTCGCCTCCTGGCTGCGCAGCCTCAACTATCTACGCAATGTCTGCGCCCATCATAGTCGCCTATGGAACCGCAACATGGTGGATCAGCCGGCCAAGCCCACCACGGGCGACGTGCCGCATTTCGAGACCGCCTGGCAAAAAGGGCATGAGCATCAACTGGCACGTGTCTTTGTGCTGCTGTGCGTGATGAAGCATCTGCTGACAACGATCAACCCGAGTTCCAGCTGGTGGGAACGCCTCAAATCTCTCCTGCACGCATTCCCCGATCTCTCTCACGTAGGAGTAGACCTGCACGGCATGGGGGTCATCGAAGGCTGGGAACACTGGGAGTGGCCTGTACGGCCTTAAAGCGAGCATTAAAAAACCCCTCAGCAGCTTCACCGCAAAGCGGATTCACTGATCGGGGCCGTGTTGACAGACACTATAAAGACCACTCTCGTGGGGTGCAAAGGGTTTTATATAGCTGAATAGAATAAAAGGGTCAGTATGTCCATCGAACAAGGAATCTGGAAGCTGGCTGGTACTACGGGTGAGCTGCCGCAGAAGCTGTGGCCCATGGGGCTCGCCAACGAGGGTCAGCTGGAAGATCAGATCATGCAGGATGTCTCGATCCTCAATCAGGACTGGCTGCTGATCGGCCGGCAGGTACGCACCGGTTTCGACAAGCTGATCGACCTGCTGGCCATCGGCGCCAACGGCACAGTTATCGTCATCGAGCTCAAGCGCGACAAGACGCCCCGCGACGTGGTGGCTCAGGCCATCGACTATGCCTCCTGGATCGTCACCCTGGCCGACTACCAGCTGATCGAGATCTATAAGGCCTTCGCCGAACGCTATCAGCGACCTCATGCGTCTCTTGAGAACGCCTTCGAGGCCAAGTTCGGCATCACGCTGGACAGTGTCACCCTCAATGAGAATCACCAGCTGGTGGTCGTCGCCACCCAGCTCGACGCCAGCAGCGAGCGGATCATCAGCTACCTCAACGAGCATGCCCAGCTCTCGATCAACGCCATGTTCTTCGCCGCCTTCGAGGACCAGGGCAATCATTACCTGAGCCGCGCCTGGATGATCGACCCAGACGAACCCACCCAGCCGGCGGCTCGCACGCGCAAGGAACCCTGGAACGGCGAGTTCTACGCCTCCTTCAGCGATAACCGCCCCTGGGAACTAGCACGTCGCCATGGCTTCATCGCCGGTGGTGGCGCGGCCTGGTACTCCAAGACCCTTGCCATGCTTTCGGAAGGAGACCGGGTCTGGGTCAACATCCCGAAAACCGGTTATGTAGGCGTGGCCGAGGTGATCGGGGAGCGTTGCCGAGGCGACCAGTTCATGGTGCAGACCGAGCAGGGAAGTCAGCGGCTTCAGGATCTCACAACAGCCACCGAGTACCCGCAGATCCACCGGGCGACCGATGACGACGACGAGGAAGCAGCGGAGTATCTGGTGCCGGTCCGCTGGATCGCCTCATTTCCTGCATCGCAGGCATTCAGCGAGGTCGGCCTGTTCGGCAACCAAAATACGGTCTGCAAACCCACGGCACCGAAATGGTGTAGGGTGCCGGATGATCGGATTTCACAACGAAGCTATCTTTTGTTAGCCTCTCGTGAGCTCATCAAGCAATTGATTCAGAAAAGCTTCATGGACATCAGGCTGCATAAGCAAGCGACGACGACACCGAAAATCCGTGCCGACATCCAAGCAGCTCCCTCCAGCATGACCAATAAAGATCTCGCTCGTCAGTTCGGGGTCAGCGTCTCAACTATACAGCGCTGGCGCTATCGTGATGATGTCCTGGATCGTTCCCACACACGTCATAACCTACTCGCGACTCTGACCTCAGAACAGGAAGAGATCGTCATCGCCGCACGTGAACTGCTTTGCCTGGGGCTCGATGATCTACTTGTCGTTGCTCGGGAATTCCTGAACCCCAATCTGTCGCGTTCCGCACTTCAGCGCATGCTCAAACGACGTGATGTACCGACTCTCGCCAAGCTGGCGCGTCAAGATGCGAAGGAGGACGAGAAGCCCAAGCATCGGCCTTTCAAGGATTATGAGCCCGGGTATGTGCACATTGATATCAAGCACCTGCCCCAAATGCCTGACGAAGATCAGAAGCGTTATCTCTACGTCGCGATTGATCGTGCCACTCGGTGGGTGTATCTGGAGGTCAGATCAAGTCAATCTGCAAAGGACGCCCAGGCGTTCATGAAGCGTGTGGAAGAGGAGGCTCCCTTCACGATTCGAATCGTGCTCACGGACAATGGTAAATCCTTTACCGATCGCTTCACCGTGGGTGGCGAACGTAAGCCCAGTGGAAATCATCTTTTCGACCAGGAATACGGTGTAGAGATGGCCGAGCAAGGCGAGCTCCAGGCGCACGGTATTGGCGCTGATAGGCTGGCCACGATGGCCAATGCTGTTCAGGCGGGTGTCACGGAAGTTGGCGATCAGCTCCGGCGTCAGGGCCGCGAGGGAATACTTGCCCAGGTGCTCGATCAGCGTGCTGGCCTTGTGGCGCTCGCTCTTTTGGGTGCTTGGCTTCTTGGTGGGGGTGACGTCGGCCAGGTAGCGCTTGAGGGCGGCTTCGAGCGTCATGCGCTCCGAAGCGCTGCGCTGGATATAGACGCCACGCACCATTTCGTCTTCGGTGCGGCGTGCCCAGTCCTGGGCGTCTCGTTTGGTGCGGAAGGTCTTAGCGGTGGTGGGCCAGCCGGTCTTGCGGATGACGGCTTTCCAGCTACCGGCAGGGGTCTTGACGATGGTGGCCATGAAAGTCTCCAGGGGGCTGCTGAAGGATCGGCACTGTACCGAAACTGTACCCTTGGACTATGGGACTCACCAGGTAAAATTCGTAAGACGCTGATTTCATTGGTGGGCCCAGCTGGACTCGAACCAGCGACCAAGGGATTATGAGTCCCAAGATCAACTAACCTTCTACTTTTAGCACGGCTACCGCACGGCGCTTACCTCTGGGGCAGGGAAAACGCATGAAAGCTTTCAGACCGCGAGAATGTCAGCAAGATATGTCTCAACCAGTGCCGCTTTCTTCTGTTTCCGCCGAATTCCGCCTTTGAAAGATTTCTCTCCTTTCAGGTAATTCAGCGCAATATGCCGGACCCTAGCGAGGTTTTCCGCCGCCTGTCCGCGGTGGATTTTGCAGGCATCTTCACGAAGCGCCACATCCAAAGACCAGTGGAGCTTGGCCTCAATATGCCAGTGCTGCCGAGCTGCTTCGGCGAGCTTCTTGGCGGTCAACTCGGCTGAACTAATGTAGTAGCGGATCATCGGCTCTTCAGGAGCCTCATCGCCCTCTTGGCGAAAACTCATCACTACCCCTACCGCTTTCAAGCCCGGCCATTCGTAGCTAAGCTCTTGAAACTCTTCAGTAATCTCACTCACAATGTGATAGCGCGTCTCTTGCCGGCCGCGGTTCTTTTCATCCGTGATATACGAGTCTCCCGAAAAGCTCGCCACCTTGGTTATTGGGAATGCCGTCTCGAAGGCGGCAGCCAAAGCTGGCTGATTCCCCTTTACCGATAGCAGGTAATCGGCACCCTTCTGCAGGACCTGAGTGGCGATCTTTTTCTGGCAGCCCATGGCATCAATTGTCACCAAGCAGCCTTGCAGATTGAGTAGCTTTAGCAGCTCGGGAATCGCCGTAATCTCATTCGACTTCTGCGCCGTCTTCACCTGCCCTAGCACGACACCATTAGCCGCGCTGAAGGCACTGACCATGTGGATCGCACCCTTGTTCTTGCCATGGCAATACGAGCCACGCAATGTCTTGCCATCAATGGCTACCACTGCGCCCTCAGTCACGTCATGGCAACTTTTCATCCACTCAGCGAATGCAGTTTGCAGCTGCTCGGCATTCACCAGGGCCATCACCCTGGCCAAGGTATCGTGGCTCGGCACGCCAGCCTTAAAATCGCCGTACTGGCGAAGAAAGTCCAACTTCGCGTGGCCAAAATCTTCGATTTCATCCCAACCTTCTGCACCACAGATCACCGCACAGACGATCAGAAACAAGATATCCGACAGCTGATGCTGCACTTTCCACGCCTGGCGGAAGTCGGAAACAATCGATAAATGGTGCATAAGAGACGGTGTCAGCATCGGATCATCCATGAGCGAAAGCTGCTAAATGACCACATGAGGTCCTTTTGGTAAAGCGCTACGAGGCCCGTCGTAGAGCGGTTTTTCATGCATTTTCCCTGACCTCTGGGGCGAGCTCCGTCTCATGGTCTTCCACCATGGCGTCCTGCCTTGGCGAGAGATGCATATTTAAATATAGGAAATTCCAAGAAATCTAATAATAGCCGAGTCGAGGCAAGCGCGAGAAGGAATCGTTAATTGAGTGCGACACCCTGCGTCGCATTAATGAGACGCCAAGCTCGATATCCAGCGCGTTTCGCCTCGCCCTCACCTCTAGCGCGTCCAACTCAACACCGGAAATTTCCGCCACTTAGACCATCGCTGACTTACAAGCGAATGAATCTCTGTCGCAATTCTGTCCTTAGAGTTAACAGGCGTGTAAGCCATGACTTACAACCCTTAAAAATCCACTTTCCTCGCTCTCACGGGAAATTTCCGCCCAGACACGGAAAATTCCGGCTTCTCAAGCCATCACCCATCGATAACTCACTGATTTATATAGAAAGTGGTGATAAGGGAGGCTCCGAATCGCCCTATCTCATCTCACAGCCAAAACTCATATTGCACTGCAACAAAAACAGGCGTATCAATGTACCCAGGTTCCTTACTTGGAGAGCACAATGGCTAAACAACCTGCCTGGTCAGAGTTGGTCCCGACGACGCCGGCTGCAATGTTCGATGTCTGGAAACTGGGCACGACGTCGGTAGAGATGTGGTCGACGGCCATGTCGACCATCATGTCGCGCACTCAGTTGTGGGGAACCCAGTCGCCGCTGGACCCGAAGATGATCACCGAGAACCAGAAGATGGTGTCGGAGAAGATCGCGGCCAGCTGGGAGATGTGGTTCGTGATGCAGAAGGCGTGGATGAATGCGATGACGGGCGGCAAGGTGGCGCCGTGGTGGACGACGGGCACCCTCTTCATCAAGCCGTTGCACAAGCGTACGACGGCCAACTCGCGTCGACTGTCGTGAGAGGCGTTGCATGACTTGCAGCTGCGGCCAATAAGCTGTGAGCTGAGATGCGCTCAGATATGGTCGGATGCGCTCAGATGCCACAACGCAAGACGGGAGCCCTGGTGGCTCCCGTCTTGCGTTGTGCTCTGGCGATGATGTCAGGTCATTGCCCTGCTCTTTGCTTTGCGTGCTCTTTCCATTGCGTGCCCTGTCTGGACTCTTTCTTCTCCGGGCCCTTTCTTTCCCTATCCCTGCCTTGGCACGCCGCGAGCGGACTATTGGCCTGGCTCGAGGGTTTCGTCTTCGGCGGTCAGGCAGGCTTGCCAGATGCGTTCGGCCACGCGTTGGTCGTGCTCGGCGTGGCGGAAGAGGCAGATGTCAAGCGGTGCAGTGTGGCTATCATCGCTGATGATGACGAGGCGCCCGGCGGCCAGCTCGTCGCGCACGGCGCGTTCCGGCACCCAGGCGATGCCGCTACCGGCGAGAGCGCCACGCTTGAGCACGTCAGACATCGAGCATTCGTAGCGGAAGTTGAGTCGCGCGGCGAGGTTCTGGCGACCGATGATCAGTGCGGTCAGTCGGCCGAGATAGCTGTCACTGGAGTAGCAGAGATAGGGTTGCGGCGTGTCGCTGTCGAGGGAGTAAAACGCCTGGCCTGTGTCATCGACGGCACTGACGGGCACCAGTCGCTCGGAGCCGAGCACGATGGAGGGGTAGCGCACGATGTCGGTGAGCGTCGGGAGTAGCGGGCTGTTGTAGGCCAGCATCAGATCACAGTTGCCGCTGATCAGGGCATCGACACAGCCGGCAACGTGGTCGGGCACGATACGTGCCTTCAAGTTGCCCAGTCGGCTTTGCAGCTGTTCATGCCAGTCGACGAAGAAGCTGACCGCCAGCGTGTGCGAGGCGGAAATCGAGACGACTTCTTCTATCTTGGGCACGAAGCCGAGCGCCTCATCGCGGCCGACGCGCAATACCGAAAGCGCATCCTGGGCGGTGCGCTGGAAGGATTCGCCCGCAGGGGTCAGGCCGACGGGGAACAGGCTGCGGTCGATCAGGGTGGCGCCGACCCAGTATTCCAGATTGCGAATACGACGGCTGAAGGCCGGTTGCGTCACGTTGCGCAGGGTGGCGGCGCGCGAGAAGTTACGCGTCACCGCCAGGGTGAGGAAGTCTTCCAGCCAGTTCATTTCCACGGCGAGCACCTGAAGAGAGGCATGAATGAGGCAAAGGCACACAGCGGGCCTGCGTGAACGCAGTATATCGCGTCACTGCGTGTCTTTTCTTCAAGCTCCCTTCACTGGCTGATCGGATGCATACAGCGCTGATCAGGCCTCGGCTTGCGCCAGTGCCACACAGCGCTGCGCGAGTATTTCCGCGGGATCGAGCAGCGCTACCCGCTCACGTAGTGCCGCATCGAGCTCGATCAACGGAAGCTCGGTACAGCCCAGGATGATCACTTCTGCGCCCCGTGCCAGCAGGTGGGAAATGGCAGCCTGCAGATGCTCGCTGCACTCCCCTGTCGTATGCCCCGCCTTCACGCCGTGATGCCCGTAGATCGCCTCCATCACCCGGGTCTGACAGCGCGCATCGGGCACCAGCGTTTCACGCCCCGAGGCCTCGATGATGTCGTGGTAGACACGACTGGTCACGGTGCCGCTGGTCGCGAGCAACCCGACCCGCGCCACCGGCGTCTGCATCGCCGCGATATGGTCAACCACCGCCGTCAGCATGTTGATGATCGGGATGCCGATATAGGGCTGGATACGCGCCACGAAGGCATGCGCGGTATTGCAGGGAATCGCGATGGCATTGGCGCCATCGGCCTCCAGCCGCTGACAGGTGGCGAGCATCGGAATGCTCGGATCTTCGCCCTTGCCGATCAGATTGGCGGTGCGATCGGGAATCTGCGGATTTTGCTCCACCACCATCTTGAGGTGGTCCTGATCGCGCTCGGCACGCGTCAGACTGACCACCTTGCGCATGAAGTCCACCGTGGCCGCCGGCCCTACCCCACCGAGCACGCCAAGCTTGAAGTTGCGATTCTCGCGCTCGCGGTCCACGCCCAGGGCGTATTCGGCGTAGATGAGGTTGGAGTCGAGCAAGGGCACCGGTACCAGCGGCTGCAGCGATTCCATCAGCACCGGAATCTCGCTCAGGCCCGGCACGATGATCTCCGCACCCTGACTGACCAGGTCATCACAGGCCTCGAGCAACAGTTGCAGACACTCGCCACCATGATGGCCGCTCTTGATGCCGCTCGGCCCATAGATGGCCTGCATCAGGGCATCACGCTGCAGCGTGGCATCGGGGTAGATGACCTCGAGGCCGCCGTCTTGCGTGGCCTCCGGCTCACCGAAGCGTTGCTCGAAGATGCCGGAGGCGCGCACATAGCTTGAGGTCAGCACGCCGATCTTGCGCACCTCGGGATAGTCGCGGCGAATTCGCGCCAGCAGCGCATCGAAGATATCGACGACGTTGAAGCTGATTTCCGGGGTGATCTCGGCCAGAAAGGTATGGGAGAGAAAGCATGGCACCATCGCGTTCTCGACCTTGCCCTGCATGTCCTTGAGCACGTTGTAGACGTAGAACTTGCGCCGCAGCGGGTCGTAGGCCTCCGCGGCGATTCCCGGCCCATCATCGAAGTGGCGTTGCTCGAAGGCGATATCCACCCCGCCCGGCGGCTTGCAGTACTGCGCCGCGCGCACCGTCTTGAGCAGGACATCCGCGCTGCCGATCGCCCCCAGGCCACCCACGACGCCGTAGCGAACGACAGAGGGGCTGGCTTTATGTGAAGGTGCGTTGGGGCGTTCCATGACGATGTTCTCCTGATGTCTTTGACACGCTTATCACGCGGATGCCGACAAGCCGATGATGATGACGCGGTGGGTGTTCAGACAAGAGCGCTCAACTGAGCTCTGAGCGCATGACGTGGGGCGTATTGAAGACTTCCTCGTCCAGCTCGCCTTCGCTCTTGGCGACCAGGCAGCTGACGGCGCAGTCACCCGCCACGTTCAGGCCGGTACGCGCCATGTCGAGCACACGATCGATACCCGCGATGATGGCAACGCCTTCCAGCGGCAGGCCGACGGAGGTCAGCACCAGCGAGAGCATGATCAAGCCGGCACCCGGCACACCGGCGGTGCCGATGGAGCCCAGCGTCGCGGTCATGATGATGGTGACGTATTCGGTCATGCCCAGATCAACGCCATAGGCCTGGGCGATGAACAGCGCGCAGACGCCTTGATACAGCGCAGTGCCATCCATGTTGATGGTCGCACCCAGCGGCAGCACGAAGCTCGAGACACCCCGCTTGACGCCCAGATTCTGCTCGGCGGCCATCATGGTCACCGGCAAGGTGCCGGAACTGGAGGTGCTGGTGAAGGCGAGCATGATCGGCTCGACACTGCCCTGGAAATAGCGCAGCGGGTTCAAGCGCGCCAGAAAGCGCAGCATGCCGCCATAGACCACGACGGCATGCACGAAGCAACCGAGATAGACGATGCCGATCACCTTGGCCAGCGGCGCGAGCATTGCCAGGCCATAGGTGCCGGCCACCCAGGTCATCAGGGCGAAGACACCGTAGGGCGTGAAGGCGATGATGATGCTGGTCATGCGATAGATGATTTCCGCCGCGGACTCGAAGAACACGCGCACCGGACGAGCTTTCTCCCCCACCAGCGTGATGGAGAGGCCAAACAGGATCGCGAAGACGATGATCTGCAGCACATTGCCTTCGGCGAAGGCCTCGACGGCATTGGTCGGTACCAGCCCGAGCAGCGTATCGACGGCGGTCGGCGCTTCACGCACCTCGACATTGGCCGCGCTGCCCAGGTCGATCCCGACGCCCGGCTGGAAGACGGTGGCCAGCCCCAGGCCGATGGTGATGGCGACCGCCGTCATGCCCAGATAGAGCACCAGCGTCTTGACGCTCAAGCGGCCGATCTTGGAGAGGTTGTTGAGCGAGGCCACGCCAGTGACCAGTGAGATGAAGACCAGCGGCACGATCAGCATCTTGATGCCGCGGATGAACAGGTCGCCCAGCGGTTTGATATCGGCGGCGATATCGGCGCGCCCGGTCTGGTTGAGCACGATGCCCAGCCCCAGACCCAGAACCAGCGCGATGAAGATCTGCTTCCACAGCGCCAGACGTGTCCAGGGAGACAGAAAGCGCGCAATGGGCCCGGGAGAGCGAGGTATCGGGGCGGAGGAAGAACCTGAATCAGCCATGAGTGTTTCCTTCTTGTCATTATTGTTGGCTGCGCGTGGAAGCAGCGCAGAGTGCAGACTGATGGTGATACAGGCCCCTATCCCGCGACCAATTCTTTATTTGGATTTTCCATGCAAGATTTGCATGACGACGAGTACACCCCCTGCTGCGCGGCACGCCAGAGGCCATTTCCTGTCCAGACGCTGCGCACGCTTTTGACACGTTCGCTGCTGTAGAACACGAAGCCCGCTCAATGAGCGGGCTTCGTGTTCTTGGCACTATATTCAAGGTGTTGCATACACAAAGATCAGCGGCACCTTTTCAAGCTGTCGATCATGCCTCCGGCAGGCCGAGAGCCTCCTTGACGGCCGGCCATGCAGGCTCGCCATCACGGGTGGTCACGCCTTCCAGCCAGGCCTTGACCTTGGCCGGGTTGGCCTTCATCCAGGTTCCCGCCACCTCTTCCTGCGGGCGCTCTTCCTTGCCATAGCCATAGATGAGTTCACTCTGCTCCTCGGAGGTGAAGGAGATCTGGTCCAGGAAGATGGATGCATTGGGATGTGCTTCCGACCACGCCTTGTTGGCCAAGGTCTTCACATCACTGGCACCACCACCCGGGCCCCAGAGGTCTTCCGGGTCATCGAGGAAGACCATGTCGTATTCGACGCCCATCCAGTGCGGAGTCCAGCCGACGAACATGACCCACTCATCACGCTTGATGGCATTGGCGACTGTACCAAGCATGCCGGCAGTGGAAGACTCCTTGAGGTCCCAATCGCCGAGGCCATAGATATCCTCATCGACGGCACGGTTGGCGATTTCACTGGAGCCCGAGCCGATCTCGATGGAATAGATGGTCTTTTCGAACTTGTCGGCAAATTCCGGCTTGTCGACGTCATGCAGTGAGGTGACACCGGCTTCGGCCACGTAACGTGGCACGGCGAAATTGGCACGTGCGCCATCCACATTGTTGCCGAAGTCGACCATGGCATCCTTTGCCATAGCCGCCTTGTACATGGTGCTCTGCCCCGGCAACCAGGCGGCCAGGTAGACATCGACTTCCCCGAGCGAGATGCCTTCGTAAGTGATCTGCGCGCCCAGCTGGCGGGTGGTGGGGGAGTAACCCAGTGCCTCGAAGACTTCGGAGGCGATCTCGGTCTTCATGGTCACGCCCGGCCATGGCGGCGCCGCGAACACGACACTGGCATCTTCCGCGGCAGACGCCGGCGCTGACAGGGTTGCCAGCAACAGGCCACTGCCCGCCAGCGCCATGCGCAGTGGCAGAGGTTTCAGCAGGTGGGACCTGGTGAAGGGAGACGACTTGAAGAAGGGGGACGACATAGTGGATTTTCCTCGTTGTTGTTATGAATACGCCATTGTCATGAAAATACTGGAAACAAGCGTTTGATTGAAGACAGCCTCTGCATAAATACCACTTCTGCAAAACCCACTTCCAGTAAATAATTCACAATACGAGCAGACAATTGCCTACCTTAAGCGCGATCGTTGGATCGATACAAGGCTCGGCGGCCAACGACGCGCATGAAAAAGCCCCCGCCATTCGTGAAAATGACGGGGGCTTTTCATGACGCATGCGTCGATGAATCAGAAGCTAGCGACCAGAAGCGAATGATCAGAAGCTGGCGATCTCTTCCGGACGCAGGAAGCGACATTCGCCCGGCTCCAGCTCCGGGTCCAGCTCGACAGCCCCGATGGCTTCGCGATGCAGGGCTTCGACGTGATTGCCGATGGCAGCGAACATGCGCTTCACCTGGTGGTAACGGCCTTCGGTGATCCACAGCAGGCCCACGGTGGCGGTTTCCATCTCGAGACGCGCCGGACGCGTCGGCTTCTCTTCGCCATCCAGCATCAGGCCGTGATCGAAGTCCTCCACGGCGCGCGCCAGCTCATCGCCTTCCAGCGGACGCGCCAGAGTGACGCGATAGCGCTTGGCACAAGCCTTCTTGGGCGAGGTGACACGGTGGTTCCACTGGCCGTCGTCTGTCATCAGCACCAGACCGGTGGTGTCGACATCGAGACGCCCGACGATGCTCAGGCGCTCGACATTGGGCAGATCGATCAGGTCATGCGCGCGCTCATAGAGGCCCGGCTTGCTGGTGCATTCCACATTGGCCGGCTTGTACAGCATCAGATAGCGCAGCCCCATCAGCTCCAGGTGCTCGCCATTCCATTCGACGCGCATGCCATCCTTGACGGCGCTCGCGGTGTTCTTGACTACCTCACCATCCACGGTGACATCGCCGCGGTGCACGACCTTCTTGGCATCGCTACGGCTGAGATCCGTGGTTTCGGTAAGGAATTTGTCCAGGCGCATCAGGCCTCCAGAGTGAAATGATCGGCGTCCATCCACGCCGGAAACTTGGTTCGAAACTCGTCGAGCGCGCCGCGTTCAAGCGTCACGGTCTCGATGAAGGGCTGGTCTGGCGCAGGGTCGAGGATGGGCTCGCCCTTGAAGTCGCAGACCATGGAGTCGCCGGTATAGTGCAGCCCGTTGGCGTCGTCACCCACACGGTTGACGCCCACCACATAGGCCAGATTCTCGATGGCGCGCGCCTGCAGCAGCGTACGCCACGGATGACGCCGTACGCCCGGCCAGTTGGCCACGCACAGCAGCAGGTCATATTCAAAGGCGCTGTCGGCGGCGGTCTCGGCAGCACTCACGCCACCGATGACGGGACGCTGACGCAGCCAGGTCGGGAAGCGCAGGTCATAGCAGACCGAGAGTTGAATCCGAAAGCCGTTGAGCTCGACCAGCACCCGCTCATAGCCCATGCCATAACGCTCATGCTCACCGGCCATGCGGAACAGATGGCGCTTGTCGTAGTGCGTCACCTCGCCGTCGGGCGTGGCCCACAGCATGCGGTTGTAACACTCGCCGTCATCCAGCACCGCGATGCTGCCGGTCATCACGCAACCACGGGAGATGGCCTGCGCCTTGAGCCAGTCGACGCTCTCGCTGGACTCCATCGGCTGCGCCATCTCACGCGAATTCATGGTGAAGCCGGTAGCGAACATCTCGGGCAGCACGATCAGGTCCGTTTCGGCATTGCGGCCATCGGCGCCCATGACCAGGCCAGCGGCATCCAGCTGCTCGCCGAGCAGGCGGCAGTTCTCCGCCGGGTCTTCCCAGCGCAGGTCCGCCTGCACCAGGCTGACACGCAGTATCGCCCCTCGCGAGGCATCGCCAGCATTCGCTTGCGAGGAAGTCGCCTGTGGCTGTGTCGTCATGGTCGTCGTGCCTCCCTGCTGACTGAATGGACGCTTGAGTGGCGACTGGCGGTTTCGCGGCGGCGTAAGCCTTGCCCACCCTGCCGCTGGTCGTGCCACGCCTTGAAAGCGCTCATTCTACCGTCTGTGGCGATCAGATGTGAGAGGCAAAGCATGATCTGTCATCGCCGCACCGCTCAGCGTGCGCACGAAACCCTGGCGGCGGGTGTGAGCATCAGAAGCCAGTGATATATTGGCGATGAACGCAAAGTCGCCACGCCAGGTTGCGGCGACGTCAGTTCACCGCGAGCTTGCTCGCCCCCTCCCTATCCCGACTCACAGGAGAGCTTCATGCCTCAGCTTCGCTTCCACGGTGTCACGCCTGCCCGTCTTGCCCCTGTCTCGCGCGCACTGCACGGTGTCACGCCTGCCCGTCTTGCCCCTGTCTCGCGCGCACTGATCGATCAGCTGAGCGAAGCGACCGCCACCACGCGCGACGAATTCACGCTGGAATGCATCACCACCCAGTATGTGTTCGATGGTCAGCTCGTCGATGCCTTCCCCTTCGTCGAGGTGCTGTGGTTCGAACGAGGCCAGAAGGTGCGTGATCTGTGCGCCCAATCCATCGCGCAGGCCATGAACGAGGCCGGCTATCCGGAGGCCGAAAGCTTCTTCATCGCCCTTGAACCTTCTGGCTACTACATCGCAGGTAAACCGCTGGCGCAGGATGGTTCGAGCGACTCCGAATGAGGCGGGAGCAGGCAAGCCCCTGCGCCGAGAGTCTGGCGCAGGCGCGCCGCGAGAGCGCCAAGGGTGTCGGCTTCGGGCTGGGCGCCTATGTGATGTGGGGCTGTTTTCCGCTCTACTTCGCGCTGTTCGAGGGCATTCCCGCCTGGGAAGTGCTGCTGCACCGCATCCTGTGGAGCTGCGTGTTCATGGTGCTGCTGATCAGCGTCATCCGGCGCTGGTCGCCGGTGCGCGCCGCCTTCGCCGAACCCCGCAAGCTTGTGCCGGTGCTGGCCTGCTCGATCCTGATCGCGCTCAACTGGGGCATCTACATCCACGCGGTGGAGGTGCATGAGGTACTGCAGGCGAGTCTCGGTTACTTCATGACGCCGCTGGTCAATGTCGGGCTCGGCATGCTGTTCCTGAAGGAGCGCCTGACGCGCGTGCAGCTGTTCGCGCTGGGGCTGGCCGTTCTCGGCCTGAGCCTGCAGCTGATCGGGCTGACGAAACTGCCGTGGATCACGCTCTCGCTGGCCGTCACCTTCGGCACCTACGGACTGCTCAGAAAGCGCATCGCACTGGATGGCCTGTCGGGCCTGCTGGTCGAGACGATGATGCTCGCGCCACTCGCGCTGCTGCTGATCGGCGGTCAGTGGTTCTCCGGCGAATCGCACTTCACGGCCAGCGATGTCGGCCCGCTAGGGCTTCCCGCCAGCGTGCTGATGATGTCCAGCGGCGTGCTCACCGCGCTGCCGCTGCTCGCCTTTGCCGGTGCGGCGCGCCGCCTGCGTCTCGCCACGGTCGGCTTCCTGATGTACATCAACCCGACCATGCAGTTTCTGATCGCGCTGCTGATCTTCAAGGAAACCCTGCATCCGACGATGCTGATCACCTTCGTGCTGATCTGGACCGGTCTGGCGCTCTATACCGCCTCGACGTTCTTCCAGCATCGCGCCCGGCAGCGCGGCTGACATCACCCAGAACTGACTTAACGAACCAAAGCGAGGATGCCCAGCCATGCCAGACCCTGCTGCAGACTCCGTGAGCAGCCGCCTGTTGCGCTTTCTGCCGCGCCTGCTGGCCTTCGCCCTGCGCGTCATCGGGCAGTTCATCGCCAACCGTGGCGTGCTGCTGGCCGGTGGCGTCGGCTACAACATCCTGCTGTCCAGCGTGCCGCTGTTCGCCTTGCTCTGCGTGCTGCTGACGCACCTGGTGGATGAAACGCGCCTGATGAGCATCATCGCCATTCAGGTCCAGCATCTGGGGCCGGGCCAGGAAGATATCCTGCTGGACGCGGTGCGCAAGCTGCTGGCCAATCGCGAGGTGATCAGCTGGATCGGCATGGGCGGCTTGCTGTTCTTCGCCGGACTGGCCTTTCGCATGCTGGAAGACGCCATCGCGCTGATCTTCCATCAGCATCCGGTGATTCGTAAGCGCAGCGCCTGGATTTCCGCCCTGCTGCCCTACGCCTTCGTGATGGTGCTGGGCGCGGGCCTGCTGGCGCTGACCCTGCTGGTGGCGCTGGCCTCGGCGATGAATGACGCCCTGACACTGCTGACCGGCATCGAGCTGACCCTGGGCGATGCCGGCAGCGAGGTGATCTATCTGATCAGCATCGTCGGCATGTTCGGGCTGTTCAGCGCCATCTACAAGATACTGCCCCAGACCCGCGTCTCGACCCGCCGCGCGCTGGTCGGTGGCCTGGTCGCGGCCACCCTGTGGGAGCTGACGCGTCTCGCCTTGAGCTGGTACTTCACCCACCTGTCCTTCGTCGGTGCCGTCTACGGCTCGCTGGCGACGCTGATCGTGCTGCTGCTGGGGCTGGAGATTGGCGCCGTGATCCTGCTGCTCGGCGCCCAGGTGATCGCCGAATTGGAGCAGTGCTCACGCGAGAACATTCGCTGGTACCGCACGCCGGATCGCAAGCCACTGACGCGCCTGCAATCCCGCCGCAATGCCATGCAGCACGCCGGCGAGGTCAGCGAGGAGGAGGAGTTGGCAATGAGCCCAGACAGAGGTTCAGAAAGCGGTTCAGAAAGCGGTTCAGAGAGCGATTCAGAAAGCGGCTCAGACAAGCGCTAGTACACGCCCTCGGAAAGCTCACCGCACACAACGAAAAAAACCGCCCCGAAGGGCGGTTTTTTCATGCTCGCATCGCAGAGATGAAACTTGAGGTCACGCGAGTCGTTTCTGTCGTGGTCGACGCCTCAGTTGACCAGCGAGGCTTCCAGCGAGATCTCGGCGGTGAACAGCTTGGAGATCGGGCAGCCGCCCTTGGCCTTCTCGGCGGTGGACTGGAAGTCTGCCTCGCTGATGCCCGGCACATCGGCCTTGGTCACCAGAGCGACCTTGGTCACGCTGAAGCCGCTGTCGTCCTTGTCCAGATGGACGGTGGCGGTGGTATCGATGGCCTTGGGCTCATGACCCGCCTCGCCCAGCATCATCGAGAGTGCCATCGAGAAGCAGCTGGCGTGAGCCGCCCCGATCAGCTCTTCAGGATTGGTGCCGGCGCCATCTTCAAAGCGCGTATTGAAGCCGTAAGGCTGATCCTTGAGCGCCCCACTTTCACTGCTGACAGTGCCTTTACCCTGCTTGACGCTACCTTCCCAATGCGCGGAACCGGTTTTCTTGATCGTCATGCCTGTCTCCTTGACCTGGGTGAACACTCAGGGCCGTTGCCCTGTCCCTCTCACATTGTCATGGCGCGTCGCGACTTCAAGGGGCGTCTGCCCTTTTGCCATCACAAGTGTCTGATCGATCGTGTGTCGGCTGCCTATCAATTGCGTGAGCAAGACACGCCACCCACCCCGGCGAGTGCGCCCGTCGCCACGGCCAATTATTGAACAAGAGTTGAATTCCCGCTGTGTGCCCCGATAACTGTTCTATCGATTAACTGGCGCGCAACGCCGAGTTGCAGTCACTCACGTCACCCTCTCATGTCTGGCATCGTGCGCTCGCAAGCTGGCGCAGCATTCGCCGACACCTCATACGTCGCCGGTGAATCCCTCACCCGCGCGGCTGCCGACACCGGCAGCCAGACCCGCAAGGAGTCCCCTCATCATGTTCTACAAGACCTCGACAGACATCACTGACGACAACGCCTCTCTCCATCGCCTGCGCCCTGCCGCGAGCACCCGCCTGCGCCGTGGCATTGGCGCCGCCGCAGTGATGCTGGGCCTGCTGGGCCTCTCCCCGGCCCAGGCCTTCGACGAGATGAACACCGAGACAGGGACCAGCGGCGCGGCCTCTTCCCAGCATTCCTCGCAGGGCCAACCAACGCCCAGCCACTCCAAGCGCACCGCAGACGGCGCAGCTGACAACGGCGCGCACTATCAACAGAACGAACAGCCCGAAGCGAGTCAGCAAGACAAGGACAACGCCACGCGCCAGGTACAGAAAAGCCTCGATGGCGGCGAGGTCGGTAGCCAGGGCGGCCGACACGCCAACACTGGCCAGGCCAAGCCGACCGAGAACTGGTTCGGCTGCCCGCCCTCAGGCAGCAGCAAGCAGAATGCCCAGTGCGACGGCAAGTGATCGCCAGCACGGAGCACTCGCCATAGGCACGATTGGCGCTGACGACGCAGGCCCCGCAACCCACGGTTGCGGGGCCTGCGTCGTTGCGCGCATATGCTTATGTGCATGGAAAGCAGCACTGCGTTGCCACTTCATGCAGCAACCCTGAATTATTTGAGAAAAAATCTCGCAAATTCAGGCAATTACATGCACAGGTTGTCAAAACGACAACACTCTCCTTCCAGCGTTCCGGCTTGTGACACCCAGGTGCGGCAGGCACGATATAGGGCATGCAGATGATCCGTCGATCATTCATTCAGGCCACCGCACTGCGTCGATCTTCACCTCTTTGTGCACGCAGACGCTCAGGGCCTACGACCGGATACGACAGCGGAATGCTTTCCGCGGGAGACGTACTAGATGACAGACACCACCGCACTGTTCACCCCCCATGCCTTCGCCGGGCTTGAGCTCAGCAATCGCCTGGTGCTCGCCCCGATGACACGTACCAGCGCGCAGGATGACGGCCAGGTGCACTTCGACATGGTCGATTACTATCGCGATTTCGCGCGGGGCAACTTCTCGCTGCTGATCACCGAAGGCATCTACACCGATGAAGCCTTCAGCCAGGGCTACGCCAACCAGCCGGGGCTGGCCAACCAGGCACAGCTGGACAGCTGGCGTCCGGTGGTCGACGCCGTGCATCAACAAGGTGGGCGTATCATCGCCCAGCTGATGCATGCCGGCGCCCAGACCCAGCACAACCGCTTCAAGGATGAGGTCGTCGCCCCCTCCGAGAGCCGCGCCAGTGGCGAGATGCTCAGCTTCTACGGTGGCTCCGGCCCCTTCCCGCTGGCCCGCGAGATCAGCGAAGCGGAGATCCATGATGCGATCGCCGGCTTTGCCACCAGCGCCCGTCGCGCCAAGGAAGCCGGCTTCGATGGTATCGAGCTGCATGGTGCCAACGGCTACCTGATCCACCAGTTCATCAGTGAGCGCTTCAATCAGCGTGACGATGCCTGGGGCGGCGACGCCATCGCGCGTCTGGCCTTCCCGCTGGCGGTCATCCGCAGCGTGCGTGAGGCAGTCGGCGCCGACTTCGCCATCGGCATGCGCCTGTCCCAGGGCACCGTGACCGAGCCGGAGCTCACCTGGCAGGGCGGTCCTGACAAGGCCCGCGAGCGCTTCGCCAAGCTGATGGAGGCCGGGCTGGATTTCCTGCACCTGACCGGCAGTGATGTCGATGCCCCCGCCTTCCCCGAGGCAGACGACGAGCGCGAGCGCAGCCTCAGCCTGACCGCACTGGCGGCACAGGTGCGCAGCGAGAAGGCCGCCGAGGTGAGTCTGATCACCAATGGCAATGTCGCCAGCGTCGCGAAGGCGCAGGCCGCCCTGCAGCACGCGGACCTGGTCGCCATCGGTCGCTCGGCGCTGGCCAATCATGACTGGCCCAAGCGCGTACAACGCGGCACCTGCCTCACCGAGTTCGACTTCTCGATGCTGTCGCCGCTGGCCACGCTGGCCAACGAGGAGGACTGGCGCATCGCCAATGACAAGCCTGCCAACTGCGAGGGTCGCTGCTGATAGCGGCTGACAGGCAAGACACAAGGAGCCCCGCCAGTCACTGGCGGGGCTCTTTGTGTTGGGAACTGGTCTCTTCTCGACCTGACCTCAGATATACAGCCACTGATCGCACTCAGGCCTTCAAGAGAGTTCCACTACTGAAGGCCAAGGCCGTCATGGCGGACATGCCGGCCTTTGTCATGCGTCCAGAATGTCCACCTGCAGCGACGCCTGCTTCGTCAGGACATCCCACCCGGGGCGATTGCTCATCATCGGTTTCTCTCAGCAGTGACGGATACTGCTGCGCCCACTCAGCCAACTCCTCAAGCCCTGTCGCAAGACTGACACTGGGGCGAAAGCCGGTCAGCGTCTCGAGTGTCGAGGTATCTGCCCAGGTACGCTCGACATCCCCTGGCTGCATCGGCAGCAGACGCTTGCGAGCCGGGACACCCAGCGCTGCCTCGAGGCCATTGATGAAATTCCCCAATGCGATGGGCTCGCCACGCCCGAGGTTCAGGACACGCGAGGGAGCGGCATTCACTTCCTGCGTCGGCGGCAGGTGCATAAGCCGGTAGATGCCCTCCACGATATCACTGACATGGGTGAAATCACGTGCCATCTGTCCATGGTTGTAGACATCGATCACCTCGTCGGCCAGCAGCTTGCGTGCGAAACGAAGTGGCGCCATGTCCGGGCGCCCGCGGGCGCCATAAACGGTAAAGAAGCGTAGCCCTGTCACCGGTAAACCATAGAGATGCGCGTAGCTGTAAGCCATCAATTCATTTGAGCGCTTCGTGGCAGCGTACAGCGAGAGCGGGCGTACACCCGCCTGGGATTCCTGCAGAGGCTGACGGGTATCATCCCCGTAAACGGAACTGCTGGAAGCATAGAGCAAATGGCTCGGAGCCGTGTCACGACAAGCCTCAAGAAGATTGACGAAGCCGACCAGGTTGCTGTCGACATAATCAAAAGGCTGAGTGATGGAGTGGCGCACCCCAGCCTGGGCCGCCAGATTGACGACGACATCAAACTCCGCTTCCTGCATCAATGTGCGAAGCACCTCACGTTCGACAAGATCCAGCTTGACGAAGCGAAAGCTGCCCAGCCGGCGTGCATTCCCGGGGGCAGCAACGCACTGCCCGGCAAGTGCTTCGAGACGTGTCAGGCGGTGCTGCTTCAGCGCCAACGGATAGTAGGGGTTGAGATTGTCGAGACCGACGACCTGCAGGCCTTCCTTCAAGAGTCGCTCACACAGAGCAGCACCAATGAAACCTGCAGCCCCAGTTACCAGTATTTTCATGCTCATCGTTTCTCCTGAGCGGTCATGACCAACGCCGTTGGTGCTGATGAGGGGCCGCCCAATGCCGCTGCGGGTACCGTCAATAATCGGTGGCGTCCCTGATGAAAGACCGGCGTGGCATTGGCTCCATCGTCTACTGCCGCCTGACACCAATCACGCATGCCGGCCAGAGGGCCTCGCGTGTCGGGTAGACGCAGACATTTGTCAGCCTCGATTATCAGCCAGCCATCGGGATGCGCTGTCTGCCAGGAATCCAGCTGACTCGAATCGCGCTTCAACTGCTTCAGCGGTTGGGTCAGTCGCCCCAGAAATTGCCAGGTTGCCTGATAGTCCCAGCCAACGACGGCCACCTCCTGGCCTTCCTGTTGATGGTGCTGAACCCATTGAGCCAGGGCAGTCTGATCCAGACGTGGCCATAACGGACGTAATGTCAGGGCCAGCAAGCAGGTCACCAGCAACACGCTACCCAGCGCCAGTCGCCGCTGAGCATTCAGCGCGCTATTGCCCAGTGACTCAGCGGCAGGTGTTTGAGCCGTGATGGAGCGTCTCGCCTCATCCACGGAAGGCCATAGCCATACCATCAAGGCCAGCAAGCTAGCTCCCGCCATGAGACACGCAAGGCTTGCGTTGCCCGAAGCCACCAGCGCTGCGTTGGTCGGCAGAAATGAGGCATCAGTCAGCCAGCCTGCGGGCATGACGATGACCGCCAACGCCAGGCTTGTCAGTCCCAGGCCACCGCTGATCATTGCCAGCAGTTTCAGCGATGTGCGAGCCGGAGGCTGGCGCAGAGCAGCCCAGGCCAGCAGCAGACTCACCGGTACCAGTAGCGGCATCAGATAATGCACTTGCTTGCCGGAGATAAGTGAAAAGACCAGCAGTGCGCCCAGTGCCCAGAAGCGTCCCAGCTTCAGCAAGGGATGCTCTGACGTTGGCCGCCGAGCAACCGAGGCCAGAAACCCCTCGATCAGCAATCGCGGGCGCAGGCTGAGCGGGAAGATCAACACCGCCAGCCACGGTAGATACCACCATGGCGGTCGAGCATGATCCTGCGCGGAGACGACGCGGTTTGCCGTCTGGCCCCAAAGCAGATCCTCGACATAGTCGGGAGGGCCTGTGATGACGGCGGGAAGCAACCAGATGCACAACACCGCGATGCTCAGCAGCAGGCTCAACACCCAACCGCGCCACTCACAGACCCACACCTCGCGGGCTTGTGCTTGCGTCCACCAGGGGCGCGAGCCGACCACCAACAGAAACCACAAGAGTGCGACCGGCCCTTTGGCCAGCAATGCCAACCCCAGCCACACACCACTCTCGAGCACGACGCTCAGGCTGAACGGCTGCCCTCCCTGTGGTGTACACCAGGGCCGCAACGCGCCTAGTAGACACGTCGTCAACAGCACATCGAACATCAAGGCCTGGCTATAGAGCACCCACATCAGACAACCGGCGAGCATCCAACGCACCATGCGTACCCAAAGTTCATGCCTCTGCCGTTCGGCATCGGCCAGGCTAGCGGCCGGCCACAGGGTGCGGGCGACACGCCCTATCTGCCAGATACCCAGCAGACTGACCAGCGGCATCACCAATCTTGGCCAGACATCATTGACTCCAAAGACCATCCATCCGGCGTGAATCAACCAGAACAACAGTACCGGCTTGTCAGCGTAGGCCGCCCCGTTCATGGTCGAGACGAACCCGCTGCCGGCATGCCACATCTCCCATGCCACCGAGACATAGCGAGTTTCATCGATGGGCAGATAGGGTCGTGCCAGCGCTGCTGACATCAGCAACACTCCCCATAGCGTCCAACATATTCGCTCGCTGGCATTCAGGTTGATCAACGAATGGGAGCCTCTTCCCACCAGGGATATCGCACATGAAAGTTGCTTCTGACACTTCATGGCTGAACCTCCGGCATCAGAGTATGGCGCTGGGGAAGTCCGATCAGCTGTGCCGCTTCATTCGAGACCGAGGTCGGCGCCAGATACATCGGCGCAGCATCGGGATTGCCCTGACATTTCACGGCCGCGCTGCCAGGTAGCAGTACCCATTGCTCATCAGGCTCATTCAATGTGATGGCCTGTGCGCCATCCAGACAGGCATGCCGCTTGAGCTTGCGGGGTGTCAACAAGACCCAGCGGTTCTGCGGGGCCTCCTTCAGCCATGCATAGAGGCGCGAGAATTGGTCTTCCTCCGGCGTCTTGTAACCGAAGTGCCACAATGGTTGGCGCGCCTGCAGGATGTATTGCTCACGAAAGTCGGGAATGGCCAATGCCTGGTAATCGCTCTTCTCGGCAACCTTCGCCATCAGTACGGCAGGATTGCGAACCGGGTCCATCAATCGTGCCCCCCAGGTGCCCCACAGACTCCAGAACACCACGAGCCAAATCCCCAAGGCCAACAAGCCGTTCCGTGGTTTCAGCCAGGTACAGAGCGTGATACCGCTGACACCCAGCAGCCCCCACCACCCCCACGGCACCACCCCCTCCTTTTCGGCAAGCGTCGCCAATGCCGGGTACCCGAAGACACCGAGCAGTGCCGCGATCAGGAAGATGCCTGCCAATCCGGCGCAAAGTGCAAACCCCAGCCAGGAGACATGAGGCTTACGTGACAACCCCGGCAACATGGGTGCCAGACCGATCACCAACAACGGCAGCGCCGGCAGGATATAGACTCCCCGCTTGCCTGGAGACAACGAGAAGAAGACCACCATCAATGCCGCACCCACCAGGGGCAGCCAGACTCGTAGATCGCGGCGCGAGAAGCGGCGAGCGAGTGCCTTCGGCCACGAGGGTAGCGTCAGCAGCAGCGGCATCCATGCCCAAGGAATCACACTGGTCAGGAAGTAATGCCAAGGCTTCAGATGATGCCAGCTGTCGGTGTATCGCTCAGCGGTCTGCTTGAGCAGGATGTTGTCGCGATAGGCGGCAAGCTCCGAATCGCCGGACACGAAGGACATTACCAGCATCGGCCCTACCCAGAGCAGCGGAGCCGCCAGCATCCAGCAGAGTCCGATCAACAGCTCGCGTGATGTCAGCTGCCCTGCGCGACGACCACTGCTGCGCCAAATCGATGCGTGACGCGCAGCCATCAGCCAGAAAGGCAACATCAGCAACGGCAGGAACCCGACCCCCTTGGTGAGGATGCCAAGTCCCATCGCAAAGCAGCCGAGATAGAAATAGCGCACGCCATCATTGAGCAATGCATGCCGCAACAATCCCCAGCTACCCAGCAGGATGAAAGCCGTGACCAGCATGTCGATCTGAGCCGTACGGGCCTGCAAGATGAACTGCACTGACGCGAGCAACCACAGCCCGGCAATGAAGGCTGTGTGCCGGCCATGCAGGCGGCGAATCAGGTCCACGCTCAGCCCCAGAGTCGCGGCTCCGGCCACCAGCGACGGCAGGGCAAAGCCGATGCGGATATCCCCTACCAAGCCAGTGGACAAGGCACTGAGCCACATGAAGATCGGCGGCTTGTCGGGATAAAGCTCTCCCGCGCGGTGTGGCAACCACCAGTCCCCCGTGATCCACATTTCGAGACCATTGAGCGCGAAGCGTGGCTCATCGGCAGGCCACGGCATACGCATGCCAAGCCCGATGGCAGAGACAGATAGATACAACGCCCCCAGGACCCACCAGGGATGGCGGGAAAGTCTTCGGTACACACCGCCAGCTGGCGTCATTGCCTTCATGCGCCTGTCCCTTGGTGCTGAACGGGATTGACATGGAGGTGTGCCACTTCAGTCTTGAGTCGGGCGTTTTCTATCTCCAGCGACGCGAGCCTGGCCTTCAGGGAGTCGTCAGTGCCCGATTCGCGATCTTCCGTCTTGCCACAAGCGTGTTCGACGACAGTGGCCTCCTGCGGTGCCTGAGACGACGCTTCGCTACCAGGCGACGTGAGTGACCGGCGATCCCGCTTGATCAAGCTCAGATTACGCAGATAGATGAAAAGCCCTGCCCCCTGACCGGCAATGAATACCGGATCCTCGCGGTGGATGGCATACGCAAGCAGCGTCATGCCACCGGCAAGCGAGAACCACCAGAAGGCACGAGGAACGATGGAACGACGTGCCTTCTCACTGGCCAGCCACTGAATGATGAAACGCGCCGAGAACAGCGCCTGGCCTCCAAAACCGACAGCGACCCACCACGGACTGACATCCATCAGCAGGCACCCCGCGCCACGTCGGCCTGGTCCGGGTTGCTGTCACCTGCTGCTGCATCGTGACCATCAGCTTGATATCTAGAGGGGGAGTCAAACAGGCTTGTTGGCGCGAATGCAGAAGGCGTCGACACGGGCGTCCCCACCAACGGCAGCGAACCATGGTCGATGGCCTCACTGGCAGCATGGCCAAAGATATTCTCGAGCGGTGACGGTAGACGCGAGCGACGCACAAGCCACATCACTCCGACGATATCGGCAATACCGACCCAGAGCCGATCGAAGAAGCCGTATTTGGATACTCCTGCCACTCGTTCGCGGTGACGGACTGCCAATGACTGCACCTTGCCACCCTGAGCGCGAACCAACGCCGGAAGAAAGCGATGCATGTGATCGAAATACGGCAGCCGAAGGAAGACGTCACGACGCATGACCTTGATTCCGCAGCCGGTATCTGGCGTGTCATCTTGCAGCAGCGCTTGTCGGATGGCATTGGCCAAGCGTGATGACACACGCTTGACGGCATCATCGCGGCGTTGCGTGCGATGACCAGCTACCAGGTCGAGCTTTTCGAGCGTTGCCAGTGACAACATGTCCGGCAAGTCCGCTGGATCATTCTGGCCATCACCATCCAGGGTCGCCAACCATCGACCGCGCGCCAGCCTGGCAGCCTGCCACAGCGAAGTACTCTGTCCGAAACTGGTGCCGTGGTGATAGGGGCGCAATCGTGCATCTTCCTGCGCAGCCTGCTTGAGCCAACTCCAACTGCCATCACTGGAACCATCATCCACCACGATGATCTCGTAGCGCTGCCCCGCAAGCGCCTCATGCACCTCGGCAATAAGGCCCGGCAAGTTGTCACGCTCATCACGAGCCGGTATCAACACCGAAACTCCTCCGCACAAGGGCCCCTCGCCCTGCGCCGAGGGGTGGTCTGGACCAGGCGATGTCATGGTGATCGCGGACTTCATGGAATAACTCCTGAGCAATGACTGGGCGTCGAGCAAGCCGGATAAATGTCAGATCCTGCAGCGATCGGAACCGGCAGGCTGCGCGTTTCTGGCAGAAAGTTTGCCCGCAAACTATTAAGGCAGGCTTAAGTGAAGCGCGGATGACAACCGCCAATGCAAGAAGCCCCCGTCGCGCTGGGCGACGGGGGCTTCAATGCAAAGACATCATTGAGTCGAAGACTCTCTTGATACGGCTATGACAGACGCTTCACTTCCCTTGCCAGTGATCCCGCCCCCACTGCCGACGCTGGTCGGGCGTGAGATACGACCAGGCGACGAAGCGGCTGACCTTCTGCCCCTGGGACATCTCGATCACCCTGACCTCGCTGGCGCCACTGAGCTTGAGGGCTTTCCTGATGCCGGTCAGGCTCGCCGAATGCGCGACCAGCGAGGTGAACCACAGGCACTGCGTGGCGACGTTGCGACTCTCCTGGATCATGCGGGTGACGAAGGCTTCTTCCCCGCCCGGACACCAGAGCTCGGCCGCCTGTCCCGCGAAATTCAGCGCTGGCACGTTGCGTGCACGCCCCTTGCGTGAGGCATTGCCGCGCTGCCGGCGCGACTTGTCGAGCCCGCGCCATTTGCGCTGCGATTCCCGCGCCATATCGGCTTCGCTGGCATGGAACGGCGGATTGCACAGCACCAGATCAAAACGCTCATCCGCGCCCCAGATACCAGCGAAGTGGCGCGTGCGATCAGTCTGCAGACGCACCTCGATCTGGCCCTTGAGCCGCAGATTGGCGCTCACAATCGCGCGAGCCGAGTCGATCGCCTGCGCGCTGATATCACTGCCGACCATCTGCCAGCCAAAGCTGCGATTGCCCAGCAGGGGGTAGATGAGGTTGGCGCCGGTGCCGATATCCAGCGCGCGCACGTGCTCACCCGCCGGCAGCTGACCGCCATTCGCCTCACTGATCAGGTCCGCCAGGTAATGCAGATAATCGGCACGCCCGGGGATGGGCGGACACAGATAGCCGGCGGGGATGTCCCAGTGGGCGATACCGTAATGGCGACTCAACAGGGCCCGATTGAGCGCCTTGACCGCCAGGGGATCGGCGAAGTCGATGGACTCGCTGCCAGCGGGTGTCTTGATCACGAAGGCCGCCAGTGCCGGGCTCGCCTTGACCAGCGCGGCCATGTCATAGCGCCCACGATGCGGGTTGCGGGGATGCAGCTGACCCTTGCGAGCCGGGGTCACCTTGATGGAAGGCGCCTTGTTGGAAGGCATCCTGTTGGAAGGCGCTTTAATGGAAGGCGCCTTGGCCGCGCCAGGCTTCTCGCGCGCGGCCGGATCACGACGGTCAGCCGCGGTGCCCTGCTGACGTCTGTCAGCCGAGTCGTGTCGGGAGGATGCGCCGGACTTGGCGAGGGAAGCACCGCGTGGGCGGCGCGAAGACGAGGACATGACGACATACCGGACAATGACAGGGGCCGCCATCTTACCAGAGGGCGCCGATCAACACAGACCGCTGCCGCTCAGGACGCTACCCATCAGGACAGGTCGCTGCCGATCAGCGCCGCGCGCGAGTTGGCGCGCTGATCGACCCGACGCGTCTGAGCGCGGCGGGCCGTGGCGCGCTCGATGCTCAGCGGACAATTGCTGCAATAGCCCAGGCACTCGATGCGATAACGCACGCAGCATACCTTGCGCGGCGTATGCCGTTCGCCGTGGCGGTCCATCACGTCGCTGACCGGCTGATAGAGCGGATTGCGCCGCCCGTCGGCCAGAATTCTGGTCGCCATCAGCTGACGTGCCGGCGCCGCCTGCGCGACCCAGCCCTGCTCTTCCAGCATGCCGACGATATAGACGAAGTAATGTGCCGCGTTGCTCCAGAAGACCTTGGGCCCCAGCGCAGTGTGCGGCACGAGGCGCTCGATGACGGCCTCAAGATGCGCCAGGTAGCCCTGAAAGCGCGCCTGGAGCCGCGTCGCCTCATCGGCCGACTCGATCTCCGCCGGGAGGCTTGCGCCCTGCCCCGCCGCATCATCGAGTATCAGCTGCGTGACCACGCCATGCTCGCCAAGGCGCAGCGAAAGATGCCGCAGCTCCAGTGGCAGTTGATGGTCCAGCAGCAGGTTGGCCGCCAGCGGCAGCGACACCATCGAGGACAACAGGTACTTGGACCACTGGGATAGCAGCGCCTGCTCATCGGGGGCGCTGTGGTGAGAGGCGGCGTTTGCCGGGCTGGCCTCGTACTGCATGCCATGCGCGGCGATGCACGCCGCCAGCCACCCGGGGCTGAGCACATCGCGCGCCGGCACGACACGCTGGAGCGACGCCTCATCATCTGCCTGCACCTGAGTGTAGGTAGTGATCAGGTCCCGATAGGCAACCATCGGACCGGCAAAGAGCGGGGAAAGCGCGTCGATCATCGGGAAGCTCGCAGACGTGAAGAAACAGACAGTGCCTCACATACTAACGAAAACTATTAGCATTTGCATATCAAAAAAGCATGATAAACCAGCAGGGCTTGCAACGGGGCTTCCAGCAGCCTGCGTCGGGCTCGTCGGCACCTCACAGCCTGCCGTCCCGACACAGCCGACGACGCACCCAGGCATCGTAGACTCGCGTCAGCGCCGGCTCGATCAGCGGCCGCGTGATCAGCCACCCCAGCCAGGCAAGACCGGGGATGCGCGCAAGCAGCAGGCGATACGCCGGCATGCCCTCACAGATCTGCCCTTGCGCTGTCTCGACATGCAACGACAGCAATGCCTGCTTAAGGCCGATGCCGCGAGCGGCGAGATGCTCGGCGTTATCCGTCGCATCCCACCACTCGACGTTGGCGTCTTGGCGCGACAGCCGCTCGTAGCGGGCGCGTTCACGACGACACACCGGGCAGCGCGCGTCGTAGTAGATCCTGATGAGTGGCAAACCGTCACGCTGAGGTCGCTGGCTGGCGATGTCCGACATGCTGGCCTCCCTCTTGTGATGAATGTGCGCAGTACGCGTTCCTCAATGAGCGTTCAGAGCGACATATGATCAGGACGCCGCGCCGATGCGATCGGAATACTCCTTGTCTTCATAGCGATGCAGCGGCGCGTCCTCGGCACAGTCCGGGCTGGTCTGGAAGGTCTTGCGCACATCGAGCACACCCAGGCTCTGGATGGTGCGGCGCCCCAGCAGCACCGGGTAATTCATGCCGTCACGATCGCGCAGACTGAACTGCTCCTCGTAGCGCTCGCCGCCCATGCACAGCGTCATCAGCACCACCGGGCGCGTATCGCGTCCGCCTGCGCCGGATACCGTCAGGTCGCGATACAGGGGGCGCTCGAAGGTGTTCTCGACCTTGTCACCCTTGGCTTCGTCCTCGACTTCCACATCGAAACGCACCCACTCCTCGTCATCACGCTCGAAGGTCTCGATATTCTCGGCATGCATCGAGGAGGTCAGTGCGCCGCTATCCAGCTTGGCCTTCACCATCACGCCCCACGGCTCGATGGTCGCCTTCTCCACCCAGCCGAAGACCTTGTCGTCTGCCGCCTGGGCCACGGCTGGCGCGGCGAGCGAGGCAATCAAGCCGACGCCGGCGAATTGACGGGCGGCGCGCGCAAGGGATGTAGCAGCGTATCTCGACATGGTGACTCCTGGGAAAAGTGGCGACATTGCAAGGGCAATGCCCGACATCCTTCACCATGGAGGCTTGCGGCAAGGTTAACAAGGCGTGAGAACACACCCTCGTCTGTCACCCTGTCAGGCGGAAGCAACGGGCGGTTGCGAGCAGGCGATGACCAGCCACCCTTGATATGGCGCGCTGCCCCCACCAGCTATCAAGGAGGGCCGCGCCACCAGCGTACTGCTATCAGCGTATTGCTATCGGCGCACGGCCATCTGCGACATCCACTCTACGGGGGTCACCATGCAAGATCTATTACGTGAGTCACTTTCCCACTGGAGCCTGCTGCTGTGCTGGCTGTTGCTGATGGTACCGGCGCTGATCTGGGTCGTGCGTGACCTGACCACGAAGAATGCTCACCTGGCCCCGATGATGAAGTGGGTGTGGGGGCTGACCACGCTCTACTCCGGTGTCGTGGGACTGCTGGTCTATCGTTTCGCCGGGCGGCGCCAGATCGCCGCCAACGGTGATGCCCGCAAGGGGCTGAGGAGCGTCGCGCACTGCTATTCGGGTTGCGGACTGGGGGAATTCGTCGGCGTCAGCCTGGCGGTGGGCCTGTTGGCCATGGGCAATATCTCCACCGCGATCATCACCTTCATCTTCGCTTACCTGTTCGGCTTCCTGCTGACGGTCGGCCCGATGCTGCAGGGCGGCAGTGATGACAAGCCGCAGGTGATTCGTGATGCCTTCAAGAGCGAGACGGCCTCCATCGTGGTGATGGAAGTGGTGGCGATTTCCGTGGACCTCTGGCTTGCGGGCGGTGCCGGCATGCACCAGCCGCTGTTCTGGAACTCGCTGATCATTTCCCTGAGCCTGGGGCTGCTCGCCGCCTGGCCCGTCAACGTCTGGCTGGTAAAGCATGGCGTCAAGGGTGGCATGGCGGACCCACGCGAGACGGACCCGCAAGCGCAGCACCATGCACATTGCTGAAGCGCGCGCACTGCTGAGACGCGCGTACTGTCGATACGTGCAGAGTGTCGATACGTGCAGAGTGTCGAGACATGAAAAAGCCCCGTCGGCATGCCGACGGGGCTTTTCTCTGACTGACCTCTCACACTGACATTCGCATCCCAGTCAGCGTGAAACCGTCAGTCGCATCACGTTCAAGACGCTGGCCTAGACGAACTCGCCGTTGTGATAGACCTGCTGCACGTCTTCACAATCATCCAGCAGCTCGAGCATCTTGTTGAGCAGCTCGGCATCATCGCCGCCGACTTCGGTATGGATCTGCGGAATGAAGCTGATCTCATCGACTTCGAAGTCGAGGTCTTCACCGTAGATGTCGGTCAGCGCACCCTTGGCCTTGAAGTACTCGGTCGTCGGCGCGAGAACCGTGATGATGCCTTCGTCGAGCTCGATATCACTGACATCGACGTCGGCTTCCATCAGCGCTTCCAGGACCTTTTCCTCGTCCTCTTCCGCGCCCTTGAAAGCCAGGATGGCGCGGTGGTCGAACATGTGCGACACCGAACCCTGCGCGCCCAGCTTGCCCTTGCCCTTGTTGAAGCAGGTGCGGACTTCGCCGAAGGTGCGGTTGTTGTTGTCGGTCAGACAATCAACGATGACCATGACGTTGCCCGGACCAAAGCCTTCATAGCGCGCCAGAGCGAAGTCTTCGCCGCCGGTGCCCTTGGCCTTGTCGATCGCCTTGTCGATGACGTGAGTCGGCACCTGGTCCTTCTTGGCCTTCTCGATGAGACGACGCAGGCTCAGGTTGCCGTTGGGGTCGAGGCCACCGCTCTTGGCCGAGACGTAAATCTCGCGCCCGTAACGTGAATACACGCGTGCCTTGTTGAGAGAGGTACGCGCCATTGATTCTTTACGGTTCTGGAATGCTCTTCCCATGCAAGTCGACTCTTGTCCGCCTGAATTCAAATGCCCTTGCGACCATGTCGCGGGACCTGAAGCAGCATCGGCCTCCTGGCCGACACCGCAACGCTGTGACGAATAGTAACGCAGACAACGCCGTACGTCGCCATCCCTGCCGGGTCTTGCGCGTTGAGCGCAGCGCACCACGACGGGCAAGGTGACTCATGCATGCGGCTGACCGTCACAGACAGTTGGTCGGTTTGGGCAGCCCGGCGATGCGCGCGCCCACCTTGGGCGGGCTGTCCGGGAACAGCCGCATCAGATGCAGCGAGCGGCCCTTGTCGGGACCAAACCGCTGGGTCATCGCCTTGCTCAGCGGGCGCATGGCCGGCGAGAGCGAGAAGCGCTGATAGAAGTCGCGCAACACCTCGATCACCTCCCAGTGCTCCGGCGTCAGTTCACGCCCCTCCTCGGCGGCCAGCATTTCCGCCAGCGCCGGGCTCCAGTCATCCAGATCGACCAGATAACCTTCCGCATCCAGTCCGATATCACGCCCATCAAGCGTCAGTGTGCGCACCGTTTCACTACTGGCCATACAGATCCTGATTCACGTCTTGCATGAAAATTGAAAGGGAGAAGCGCCTGGCGCCTCAGAACCAGCTGACGGTCTTGTCGGCGGCCTCGGTCAAGGCGACGAAACCGTCGACGTCGACCACGATGACGTTCTCCGCGCAGCGCCCCAGCAGGCCGCGGGACTCGAGGTCTTCGCGCAACGCGAACAGCCGCCCCTCAAGCCCGGCAAGGTGCTGCTCGGCGTTGTCGAGGGCGCCATTGACGCCATCCTCGATCAACAGCAGCTGATCTTCCGGGCCCATGGCATTGAGCACATCATCATGGATGCGGCTGGAGAATGGCGAACGATTGAGTAGATGTAGATTCATGCAATTATCCAGGCAAGGGAAGCTGGGACTGCCACTGGCCATCAATCAAGAGATATCAATGACATGGCATCAGGAAACTGATGCGAGCATATCAGTCGCCAGCGTTGGCGGCAGTGACGTGTCAGAAGCTCAGCACGCGCGAGAACGCGGTGGTCAGCGCGACCACCTCGTCGTGCTCGAGCAGCGTGACCGGCAACAGCGTGACATCCTGCGCTGTCAGGCCCCGTGCGCGCAGCGCCGCCGCATCGACGTAGCAGCGCTCGACGTCATACATCTCAAGCGCCGCCAGCAGGTTGTCACTGCCCTTCTGCCCCAGCGGCCCGACCTGCTGCCCTTCCAGCAGCGCCATCACGCCATCGCCGGTGAACAGCAGCCCGACCTCGCGCCCGAAGGCGGCCGCGACCATCGCCGCCTCCAGCCCCTCGCGCAGCCAGCTGCTGCCATGCGGGCCATGGCGCAGCATGACCAGCAGATCACCGGCGGCCATCCCGGCGTCATCGCCTGCCAGGGGCGCCGTCATCACATCGCTCATGGTCTGCTCCTCACTCGATAAGTGACATCATCAGTGACGACAAGAAATGACGTCATGCAAAGGTGATCAGGTGGTCATTGTCCAGCGTCGCCTCGACCAGCTGGCCCAGCCCCGTCAGCTCGAACGGCGCCTCGAGGGTATGCCCCTGCTTGCCATGCCGCGCCGCTTCGCGCTCATCGAGCATGCCGCGTCTCAGCCCCGCCGCGACACACACCTGCAGGCGGGTGGCGTGGTTCTCGGCAAGCGACAGCCAGCGATCGCGCAGATGCGGCTCGTCCTGGGGCGGTGCCATCATGTTGGCGGCGTTATAGACGCCATCGTGATAGAAGAACACCGTGGTCAGCTGATGGCCGCGCGCCAGCAGGGCGTCGGCAAAGCGCAGCGCCGAATGGCTGGCCTGCTGGCTGTAGGGGCCGCCGTAGACGGCCAGAGCATAACGCATGCGAACCTCGTGTGACTGCTTATGAATGGGCGCCATTCTAGCGCGAGTCACGCCACCTGACACCCGAACGCAAACGACCCCGCCGAGGCGGGGTCGTTTGCAGGTCTCATGTTCCTTCGCTTGACGATCAATCGTCGGAAGCGAAGCCCAGCAGGGCCAGCAGGCTGACGAACATGTTGTAGATGGAGACGTACAGGCTCACCGTCGCCAGCAGGTAGTTGGTCTGCCCGCCGTGGATGATCTGGCTGGTCTCGAACAGGATCGCCGCGGAGGCGAACAGCACGAAGCCGGCGGAGACGGCCAGTGCCAGGCCGCTGATGTTGAAGATCATCGCTGCCAGCATCGCCAGGATCAGCACGATGGCGCCGGCGAACAGGAAGTTGCCCAGGAACGAGAAGTCCTTGCGCGTCACCAGTGCCACCGCGGACAGGCCGGCGAAGGTGATGCCGGTCATGCCGAGCGCGGTCATCACCAGCTGGCCGCCGTTGGGCAGGCTCAGGTAGGCGTTCAGTACCGGGCCGAGCGTGAAGCCCATGAAGCCGGTGAAGGCGAAGGTCGCGAAGATGCCGGCGGTGGAGTTCGCGGTCTTGTGGACCAGGAACATCAGGCCGTAGGCACCGATCAGCAGCACGAAGATGTTCATGCGGCCGACGCCCATGCTCATCGCCACGCCAGCTGTCAGCGCGGAGAACAGCAGCGTCATTGCCAGCATCATGTAAGTGTTGCGCAGTACCTTGTGAGTACTGAGCGAGCGGCTCGCGGTATCCTGCGAGACCTGCCAGGAGCTGTTAGCCATGGTGTCTATCCTCAGGTTGCTACGATGGATTCATCGATTTGACCCCAGCATGCCCTCAGGGGTTTGCCTAATCAAGAGACAGAACGATGAAAAGCCCTATTGAGGCAACCATCCGGCGCGTGCAAGGCAACGACATCGTCAGTCTCCGCAGCCATTGTGGCATGTGCGACCTTTCAAGCATCTGAACGACAAGGAAATTTACGCTAAGCCCTTGACCCTGACTGAAAAATCCGTAGTATTTCATCCCGTGAGTCGGAGGGATGGCAGAGCGGTTGAATGCACCGGTCTTGAAAACCGGCGTAGGTTAATAGCCTACCCAGGGTTCGAATCCCTGTCCCTCCACCACCTTGATTCCGAAAGCCCCGTCTACTTCAGGTAGGCGGGGCTTTTTCGTGGCCTGACACATGATCATGATTCATGGTCTGGTGCCAGCAGGCGGCTCCGGCGGCCTCACCCCGGCGCCATCCTGCTGCAAGTGATTGTCCGCGATGGCTTTTCCGAAGATTTTTCTTCGCTTACCTCTTGCTATTCTCATCAGGTTCGGTAGTATTTCGCTCCGTGAGTCGGAGGGATGGCAGAGCGGTTGAATGCACCGGTCTTGAAAACCGGCGTAGGTTAATAGCCTACCCAGGGTTCGAATCCCTGTCCCTCCACCACCTTGAATTCCGAAAGCCCCGTCTACTTCAGGTAGGCGGGGCTTTTTCATTGTTGCCGCGCAGCGCCCATCGCCGCCACTTCGCTACCCTGCCTGAGCAGCGATGGCCAATGATGCGCCGGGCCGTCAGCGGACTTTCGGCTACAGTGAGCATCACTGCGCCAGACATTCCTTGCCGCAGAATGTGCGCTTGCCCCTCCCCCTCTAGACAAGTCGAGACACCATGCCATTTTCTGCCCTTGGTTTGAGCGATTCCATCGTCAAGGCCGTCACCGAGCAAGGCTACCAGACCCCGACTCCCATCCAGGAGAAGGCGATCCCCGTCGTACTGGCCGGTGACAACCTGATCGCCGCCGCCCAGACGGGTACCGGCAAGACGGCAAGCTTCGTGCTGCCCATACTGCAGACCCTGCAGCAAGCGCCCAAGGTGCGTGCCAAGCGCGTACATGCCGTCATCCTGACGCCGACGCGGGAGCTGGCGATCCAGGTCGAAGACAACATCCAGCACTACGCCCGGTATCTGGAAGTCAGCTCCATGGCGATGTATGGCGGCGTGGAGATCGAACCCCAGCAACAACGCCTGATCGAGGGCGTGGACATTCTGGTGGCGACGCCCGGCCGCCTGCTGGACATGCTGACCCGCCGCGCGATCCATCTCGACGAGACACGCACCCTCGTCATCGACGAAGCGGACCGCATGCTCGACATGGGCTTCATCGCCGACATCAACAAGATCGTCGAGAAGCTGCCCAGGGAGCGCCAGAACCTGCTGTTCTCGGCCACGCTCTCGGCCCAGGTGCGCGTACTCGCCAAGACCGCAGTGACGGACGCCGTCGAGATCATGGTCGCACCGGAGAACGTCACCGCGCCGGATATCAGCCAGTATCTGATCACGGTCGACAAGGAGTTCAAGTCCGCCCTCCTGAGCCATCTGATTCACGAGAAGCAGTGGCAGCAGGCGCTGATCTTCATCGAGACCAAGCGCGGCGCCGCCAAGCTGGTGAGTCAGCTGGAGAAGCGTGACATCGCCGCCGAGTCCTTCCACAGCGGTCGCAGCCAGGCAATGCGCGAGCAGCTGCTGGCCGACTTCAAGGCCGGCACCATCAAGTATCTCGTGGCCACCGGCGTTGCCGCGCGGGGCATCGACATCGATGACCTGCAGCGCGTGGTCAACTACGACCTGCCGGACGCCGCCGAGGATTATGTCCACCGCATCGGGCGTACCGGCCGTGCCGGGGCGAGCGGTGAAGCCATCTCGCTGGTCTCGCGTGATGACTTCCGCAACCTGTGCGCCATCGAGCAGCACCTGGGCTATTTCGTGACACGCGAAGTCGTGGAAGGCTTTGCGCCCAAGCTCGCGGTACCGGCCTCGAACAGCGACTACGCCCCCAAGTCCGCAAGCAAGAGCCGTCGTCGCCAGTCCAACCGCCGCTGACTCTTCTCAGGGCAAGCCTGATGATGCCCTGACACACGCACGCCCCCGGAGACATGAACGTCATTCTCCGGGGGCGTGCTGGGTTGTATACCAAGCTTTGTTCGCAAATCTCTATACGCAAACCTCTGTGCACAAGACTCTGCGCGCAGTGAATTGCGCTCAATTGATGGCGGCGATGCCCGGCCCACCCACGGGGCCCAGCTGGGTGTCACTGACGAAGCCATTGCCGCCGTCCTGCTTGGCGCGGAACAGATTGACGTCGGCCTTGGCGATCAGGCCTTCCAGGTCCTTGTCGCCGGACTGACGCTGGGCAACACCGATCGACAGATTGACATCCAGACTGTTGAGGCCGTCATTGATGACGAACGGCAACGCCGAGGCGCCCTTGCACAGGCGCTCTGCCACCTGATCGACGCGCTCGCCATGCAGCCCCGGGCATAACAGCACGAACTCCTCGCCGCCATAGCGCCCGACCAGGTCCTCCCCGCGCAGGATGCTGCGCATGCGCCGCACCAGCTCCTTGAGCACCTGATCACCGGCCTGGCGACCCCAGGTCTCGTTGATCAGCGCCAGATGGTCGACATCCACCATCATCACGCTCAGCGCCCCGTTGTTGATCAACATGCCACGCCCGCTGTCGACCAGCTCGGCGCGACTCAGGGCGCCGGTCAGTGCATCGAAGCGCCCTCCCGTCTCGAAACGCTGCTGCAGGCGCTCCACCGACCAGCCCATCTGCACCAGCACCAGCGTGAAGAAGATGGTCAAGACGCCCAGATTGATGATGCGAAATGCCAGCATCCAGCCGGCGGGCAGCGGATTGGTCGGCCCTTCCAACATCAGGATGATGTAGGCCAGTAGCGGCATGCTCAGGCAGGCTGCGCACAGAAGAACGCGCCGCATGAACGACATGCGGATCGAGTAGATGCACAGCAAGGCGCCGAAGTAGAAGTAGTCGAACCCGGCCTCCGAGCCGAAATAGCGCAACGAGAAACTGATCTGCGCGCAGGTGCCCAGCGCCATCAGCGTGGCCGCCAGGGCTTCACGGCGAGCACGGTGCAGCTGCAGACAGACCAGATCGACGATCAGCATCGCCAGATTCAGCGCCAGAATGCCCATCTCGCCCAGCCACAACAGCAGGATGGCGTAGAGCAGATGGCAGCTGACCGCCAGCACGTAGACCACGTTGAAGGTGGCATGAAAGGTCTTCTCATCCGCCGTGAGTCCGGGCGGAAATTGCTCGAATCGTCGCAGAAAGCCCGCGAGATGAGGATGTGGGCTGGCCATGTAGTCACCTCCTTGTCGCTGGCCACAATCGGTGGCCAGGCGCTGTCACGGACAAATTGGCCTGACATCAACAGAATACGATATTGATGAGTCCAAACACGACGCCCCCATTACACGCAGTGCAATGGGGGCGTCGTATCGTGTGAAGCGCAGGCGCAGGCTCAGGCCCTGACACAGATTCAGGCCCAGAAACGGACTCAGACTCAGTGCAGTCGCAGGCCGACCTTGGTGATGCGATTGCCTTCCACCTCGTTCACCACCCAGTGGATACCATGCCAGTCGACATCGTCGCCGACCACCGGCACCCCGCCGACTCGCCGGGTGATGAATTCGGCGATGGTCAGGTGGTGCTCGCCCTGGGAGAGCGTCAAGCCGTAGACATCGGCGATATCCTGCATGTTGGCATCGCCTTCCAGCGTGAAGGTCCCGAAGAAGGCGCGTTGCTCGTGCTGCAGACTCTCGCCATTGAACATGCGGTTGAGGCTCGGCACATCACAGGAGCGCCCCACCACGCACAGCACATCCTGCTGATGCAGGCAGGTGCTGCCCTTGGGGTGGATCAGCACCTTGTTGCGGAACAGCGCCCCGACCTTGGCCCCCGACGGGAAGCGCAGCATGCGCAGCGCCACGCCTTCCAGCGCCGTGTTGTCGACGCGATAGACCAGCATCTCGTAGTCATTGACCGGCATGATGCCGAGCAGGTTGCGGCGACTGGGCTGTGCGCCCGGCGGCACCACCACCCGCAGCTTGCGCGCCATCGGCGCCAGCGACGAGCCCTGCACCAGCAGCGAGATGATGACCACGAAGAAGGCGACATTGAAGTAGAGACCGGCATTCTCGACCCCGGTGATCACCGGGAAGATCGCCAGCACGATCGGCACCGCCCCTCGCAACCCGACCCAGCTGATGAACCACAGCTCGCGCCAGCGGAAGCGGAAGAACGGCTTGAGACACAGGATGACCGCCAGCGGGCGCACCACCAGAATCAGCGCCACGCTGAGGATGGCGGCCGGCAGCGCGAACTGCAGCATGGTCGAGGGCGAGACCAGAAGGCCCAGCATCAGGAACAGCACGATCTGCGAGAGATGCGCCAGGCCATCATGCACCGGTAGGATGTGCTCCAGATGCCGGCCGGGGTGATTGCCGATCATCAGGCCGCACAGATAGATGGCAAGGAAACCACTGCCGCCCATCTCGTTGGTGGTGGCGAACAGACTCAGGCCCAGCGCCAGCGCCAGCAGCGAGTAGAGGCCGGGCGCGAGGTCCAGATAGCGCATCAGACGGGCGATCAGCCAGCCGCCGGCGATGCCCATGGCGGCGCCGACACCGAACTGCAGCAGGAAGCTCATGATGCCCGACGCGACGCCGGAGAGCTGACCGGTCAGGATCTCGGCCAGCGTGATGGTCAGGAAGATCGCCATCGGGTCGTTGGTGCCGGACTCGATTTCCAGCGTCGCACCGACACGCTCATTGAGGTGAACGCCCTGGCCGCCCAGCAGCGAGAAGACCGCCGCGGCATCGGTGGAGCCGACGATGGCTCCGACCAGCAGGCCTTCGATCAGGGTGAGATCAAACAGCCACATGGCCAGAAGGCCCACCAGACCGCTGGTCATGAAGACCCCGACGGTGGCCAGCACCAGTGCCGGTTTCAGGCCGGCACGAAACGTGGACAGCCGCGTGCGCAGGCCGCCATCGAGCAGGATGAGCGCCAGCGCCAGGTTACCGATCATGTAAGCGGATGAGGCGTCGTCGAACTGGATGCCCAGTACGCCATCTTCACCCGCCAGCATGCCAAGGCCGAGGAACAGCAGTAGCAGCGGCATGCCAAGACGCGCCGAGACGCGGCTGGCCAACACGCTCAAGGCGATCAGCGTGCCTGCCAGCAAGAAATAATAATTCAGGTTCTCTACCACGAGTGCTCCCCCGCCAAGCCCTACATCAGATCTCGAGTGACGTCCATGACGACTCACCCACAGTATTCCATGTCAGCGATGGGGCTGCAGAGAAATTTCACACCTTTCATGTACTTGCAGCGTGCAGCACGCGGATTTCACGCCAGGCTACGCGGCGAGACCCAGGCTGGGGCTGCCGCAAGCTCAGCATAGGGCCGCGGACCGAAGGCCTCCATCGCCCACAACAGCGCACGGCACAGCTCGCGCTGGCCGTCGAGATCGATCATGCGCCCATGGCGCGAATAGCCCTTCATGAAGGCCTGACGCTGCTCCGGCGTTTCCAGCAGCAACTCCACCAGCGCCCAGTCGAACTCGATCGGCGCCCACACCAGCGCTTCCCAATCGCTCCATACCCAGCCTGTGGCGGCGCACAGGTATTGATCGGCGCGCATGTCCGGCAGACACCACACCGCGCGAGTCGGTGCCGGGAAGGTGCGCTTGAGCAGCGTGCCAAGCTCCGCGCGACGCGGGTGATGGGCAAGAAAGCGCGTGACGCGGGTATTCCAGTGCAATAGCGGCATCGGCTGCGCCAGCGGCTGGCCGAAGCCGGACACCGTGTCCTGATGCAGGCGACCAAGCTGGTCGCCCAGCAGCTCACAGAAGGTGATGCTGAGATCGCTCGGCTGCCCGCTGGACCACGGCAGGTGCCAGATGGGCGCGCCATCGAGACGCCCCAGAAAGGTCAGGGGCAGTGGCGGAATCGGCAGACGCGCGGGCAAGGCGCCCGCTAGTCGCGTCAGGCCCTCCGGCGTCGCCCAGCGATCGGCGCCGAAGACCCCGCGCATGGCGCGCCAGAAGGGGTCATGGTCTGGGCCGGTGCGCGCCAGCTTGATGAGGCCGGGCGTGCCGCCACGCTGGCGCCATAGCCAGTTGGCGCTATCCGGCCAGGCGAGCGCCAGCGGCTCGAGCGGTTGACCCAGATAGGTCGAGAGCCGGCGGGTCAGTGACTCCTCGGGCCAGCCCCTGGGCACGGGACGCGGCTCGCCCACGGCCTCAGCCGTGCTCGGCCGCCGTGGGGGAACGGGATAACTGGAACAGGTCGAGAGATCCGGTGTGTCGGGCATGATGATCTCCTTGGGCTACACGTCTTGTTACAGTAATGCTCAGCATACCCAAGGCGTGGCACATCGGCATAGTCCGTTTCGCACGCCACCTCTGCCCTGCCCACCGGACCCGCCCCCTGACCCGCGTCGGACAAGACACCGGCAAGAGAGTGACGTTACACTGTCGACCTGGATGGGGGTGCCCGAGGATGGGCTGAGAGCCGCAGCGATACGTCGCGCGACAACCCCTGGAACCTGATCCGGTTGATACCGGCGGAGGGAATCCCCGACGCGTGCCCTGCACGGCGCGTCACCTGCTTCCTCCTGCCGGCACGCCGCCTGACCACGGAATTGCCTGTGTCGCTGGGACTCACCCTCAACAACGCACGAATCGATTACGCCGGCCACACGCTGTTCCGCGATATTTCCGCGCGTCTGGAAGCCGGTAGCTGGACGGCACTGCTGGGGCGCTCCGGCTGCGGCAAGAGTTCGCTGCTGCGCCTGCTGGCCGGCCTTGAGATGTCAGACCTCCACCAGCTCGACCTCGCCACCGATGACGGTCAGCCGCTGACCGACCGCGTGGCCTGGATGGCGCAGCAGGACCTGCTGCTGCCGTGGCGGCGCGTCATCGACAACCTGTGGCTGGGCGATGACCTGCGCCGGCGGCCGCGCAATCGCAAGCTTGCTCATGAACTGCTGGCCGCGGTCGGGCTTGAGGGCCGTGAGCAGGCCTGGCCGGACGCCCTCTCGGGCGGTCAGCGCCAGCGCGTCGCCCTCGCCCGCACACTCTACCAGCAGGCGCCGGTCGTGATGATGGACGAGCCGTTCTCGGCGGTGGATGCCATCACCCGTCTGGAGCTGCATGATCTGGCCAGCCGCCTGCTCAAGGGCCGCACCGTCCTGATGGTGACCCATGACCCGCTGGAGGCATTGCGCCTCGCCGATCAGCTGCTGGTGCTGCGCCCGTCGAGCCTCCCGGGCCACGGCGCCGAGCTGGAACGCCTGCCGGGGCTTGGCGCCGCACGCCCGGTGCCACTGGATGACCCGGCCCTGCCACCGGCGCAGGCACAACTGATCGCCCGCCTGCGTGATAGCGAGGAGGCCGCATGAAACGTCTGCACGCCATGCGTCACCTCGTCATAAGCGCGCTGCTCCTGCTGGGGCTGTGGCAGCTGATCATTGCCGTCACCGCCGTACCGCCCTACATTCTGCCCACGCCGCAGGCCGTGCTCGAGGTCTTGATCGAGAAGGCGCCGCTGCTGGCCCATCACGCTGGCGTCACCATCAGCGAGATACTGGCCGGGCTGGTGCTGGGCATTCTGCTCGGCCTTGCCACCGCGCTGGCGCTGGCCTTCATTCCCCGCCTGCGCCGCACGCTGCTGCCGATGCTGCTGATCAGCCAGGTGATACCGCTGTTCGCGATCGCGCCGCTGCTGGTGCTGTGGCTCGGCTATGACATGCTGTCCAAGGTGGTGATGGCGACACTGATCATCTACTTCCCGGTCGCCTCCACCGGCTACGACGGCCTGCGCCAGACCCAGCAGGGCTGGCTGGATCTTGCCCATACCCTGGGTGCCAGCCCATGGCGCCGACTGATCCACATCCAGCTGCCCGCCGCGCTGCCGGCACTGGCCTCCGGCATTCGAATGGCCGCGACCGCCGCCCCCATCGGCGCCGTCATCGGGGAATGGGCCGGTGCCAGTCAGGGGCTGGGCTATCTGATGCTCAACGCCAACGCGCGCATGGAGATCGACCTGATGTTCGCCGCCCTGCTGGTGCTGGTCGCCTTCTCCCTGCTGCTCTATTTCTCGCTGGATGCGCTGCTGCGCGCCCTGATGCCCTGGCACCGCGACCGGCTGACACGTCTGAGCTGACACGCCTGGGCTTCGAGCAACTACCGCAAGACCGCAAGATCGCGTAACCGAAAGACGCAACGACGCTCGACACAAATTGCATGAGCCTGACGACTGCCGCCCACGAACGGCAGCACCACTACCCTGTGATCACAAGGAACTCCGCCATGTCTCTTTCGTCATCGGCGCCACGGCGCAAAGCGCAGCCGACACGTTCACCGCGTGCCTCGCTGCTGTCCACCGCCTTCGCCACCCTGCTGACCACGCTGTGCCTGAGCAGCCTGCCAGCCACCGCCATGTCGGCCCACGCCGCCGAGGCAGAACCCGCCACCAGCACCCAGTCAGCGCCGGAAATCGTCGCTCAGCAGGCCGAGGTCGGAGTGAACGGTGACTCGACCGCCTCGGCGCCGGTGGCAAGCCAGGAAGCCGTGGAAGCGACCGCCGGCGCCGCCGAGCAGGCCAAGAACGGCGCTGAACCAGCCGCCAGCGACGAACAGAGCGCTGATGCTGACTCGAAGGGCGTTGCCAATGACGCTACCAAGGACGCTGCCACCGCCGAGCAGCCATTGACGCAGTTCAAGGTCATGCTCGACTGGTACACCAACCCCGGCCACGCCCCGCTGGTGCTGGCGCAGGAGCTGGGCCTGTTCAAGAAGCACGGTCTTGATGTCGAGCTGATCGCCCCCGCCGACCCGAGCGTGCCGCCCAAGCTGGCCGCCGCCGAGCGCGTCGACATCGCCATCAGCTATCAGCCGCAGCTGCACCTGCAGATCGATCAGGGCCTGCCGCTGGTGCGTATCGGCACCCTGGTCGCCACGCCGCTGAATGTGGTGGTGGTGCGCGCCGACAGCGACATCCAGTCGATCGCCGACCTCAAGGGCAAGCGGGTCGGCTACTCGGTAGGCGGCGTCGAGGAAGTGCTGCTCTCCACCATGCTGCAGCACAGCGGCCTGACGCTGGATGACATCACGCTGACCAACGTCAACTTCTCGCTGACGCCGTCACTGCTGACGCGCAAGGTCGATGCCGTCACCGGCGCCTTCCGCAACTTCGAGCTGGCCCAGATGGCCCAGGAAGGCGTCAAGGGCCGCGCCTTCTACATCGAGGAAGAAGGCGTGCCGACCTATGACGAGCTGATCTTCGTCGCCAACAGCGACAGCTACGAGCGCAAGCAGGCCCAGTACGCCGGCTTCCTCGCCGCCGTCGGCGAAGCCACCGCCTGGATCATCAACCATCCGGACCAGGGCTGGGAGATGTTCCGCGACTCCGACCCGGCACTGGATACCGAGCTCAACAAGGAAGCCTGGTACGCCACCCTACCGCGCTTCGCGCTGCGTCCTGCCGCGCTGGATGCCGGCCGCTACCGTGACTTCGAGGACTTCCTGTTCGAGCGCGGCATGATCAAGAAGCGCCAGTCGCTGAGCCACCTGGCCGTCGACGTCAACACGCCCTGAGGCGTTGAGCGCTTGAGCGCGCCCCATGCAAAACGCCCTGTCGGAGATTCCGACAGGGCGTTTTGGGTTCAGGACCGGCTCGCTCTCGCCGTCTTGTGCCTATTCGACAAGCGCTAGCGGCGTGCCAGGCGACGCGACAGCCACAGGATCTGCAGCGGCTGAATCACCAGCGCGATCATCAGCACCGCGACCAGCAGCGGCATGCCCTCTAACGCGCCGCTCGGGGTGCTGACCAGCAGTCCGGCGCCCACATAGCTGCCGGCGGCGGAACTCAGATGCTGCACGGCACTCTGGGTGCTGGTGAAGGCCGCTCGCTCGTGGTCGGCGGGAATGAAGCTGTTGAGCGTATTCTGGGTCACACGCCGCGCCGACGAGAACAGCATGTAGGCGCCGAAGCCGATCCAGATCAGCGACGGTCCCGGCGAATGCAGCAGGAAGGCCCAGCCGACCAGCGCCGTCATCAGGCAGGTGATGGTGCCCGGCCAGACACAGCCATAGCGATCACACAGCCGCCCCGTGAGTTGCATGCCGACCAGCGACAGGCCGCCACCGATCATGTAGAGCCCACCGAGATCCTCACGCGGCAGGCCCAGATTGAACAGCAGATAGCTTGCCAGGTTGGGAATCACCAGGAAGTTGCTGAACATCGCCGTGGCGATCAGCGCCAACCCCAGCCGATGGTCGGGCTGGGCCAGGATCTTCAGGATCGTGGTGCCCTTGCGGCTGCGCTGACGTGTCTCGGGGTTATCGAGATGGCCGCGGATAGGCGGCAGTATCCAGGCCAGCAGCCCGCATACCAGCAGCGCCAACAGTGCCACGGCGCGAAATGGCGCCTGCCAGCCGAAGCCCTGCGACAGCCACAGCGCAAACGGCAGCCCCAGCACCGAGGCCACCGAGAAGGCACCCATCACCAGGCCCATGGCACGCCCCCGACGTACTCCCGGCACCACGTCGATCACGATGGCCAGCGCCGTCGCCGCCGCCGGCCCGCCGAACAGGCCGCCCAGCATGCGCGCCGCCAGCAAGGTCTCGAAGTCGGTGGCAAAGCTGGCGATCAGGTGACAGAGCGCCGCGCCGAACAGGAAGCCCAACACCGCCCAGCGCCGATCGAAGCGATCGGCGTGTCGCGTCCACAGCAGAGTGCCCACCGCGGCGGCCAGCGGATAACTGCCGACGATATAGCCAAGGTGATCCAGCGGAATGCCCAGCGAGGTGGCAAAGTCGGGGCCCAGCGCCATCACCATGGTGAAGCCCATGATGACGGCGAACTGCAGCAGGGTGACCAGCGCCACCACCAGGCGCTCGTGGGTGGTCACCGGCGGGATGACCCGCTCGCTCGCGGCCGGCTGACGATTTTCGGAGTGGCTGCTCGGCGTACTCAAGCGCGTGCGACGCGATCAAGGAACGCCACCACCGCCTGCTGGAACTCGCTGGCACGCTCGGCGTGCAGCCAATGGCCGGCCTCCAGCGAGTCATCTTCCAGCGCAGGGAAGTGCTCGCGCATCGTCGCCAGGCCCTCGGCCTGCACATAGTTGGAGCGCGAGCCCCACAGCAGCAGCGCCGGCAGCTCGATTGGCCCCTGACCGTGCGGCGCCTCGACGATCTGCGGGTAGCCCGCCGCGATATGGTCCAGCCCGACGCGCCAGCCCATGGCGCCATCGTCGAGACGCACCAGATTGGTGGCGAGGAACTGGCGAATGGCCGGGGTATCGACATGCTGCGCCATCACCGTGTCGGCCTCCTTGCGTGAGGCCGGGCGCGCGTCACGTACCGCCTCGAAGGCGGCAAAGATATCGTCATGCCCGTGGCCATAGGCGACCGGCGCGATATCGGCGATCAGCAGGCTGCGCAGACGCTCGGGCGCCTCGAGTGCGACCTGCATGGCGACCTTGCCGCCCATCGAGTGGCCCAGCAGGTCACAGCGCTCGATGGCAAGGCGGTCGAGCAGCGCGAGGACATCCGCGGCCTGCTCGGGGTAGCTCATGCCGGCCACGTGCGGACTGCGGCCGTGGTTGCGCAGATCCACCGCGATCACGCGGCGCGTCCGCGACCACGACTTGATATGCGAACGCCAGTTGTCGGCACTGCCGAACAGGCCGTGAAGAATGACCAGCGGCGTCGCGTCCTGCTGGCTCGTTGTCTGTTCCTCGGCGCCATCACGAGCATCGCTCTCGTGGTAATAAAGCTCGACCGTTGTGCTCATCATCATCTCCATGGACGCTAGACAGACCGTTACGCTCCCCGTGGCTCAGGCGCAGTAGCTCAGGCGCGGTAGCTCAGGCTCAGCGGCGTGGCTCAGCGGCGTGGCTCGGCGGCAGCCGGCTCGCGGGGAGCGCCTATGTTAGCAAACTATCAAGCGCGCGGCGGCTCCGTCCTCGACGGCTCAGCGCGGGCTGGCTTCCAGATAGACCTTGACCGCCTGCCACAGCGGGCTGCGGTAACGCTCCGGGTGCCACAGCATCGAGAAGCGCCGCTTCAGGTTGAGCTGGGGCGTGGCCAGCACCACCAGCTCGCCACGCGCGATCTCGGCCGCCACTGACAGCCGCGACAGACATCCCAGCCCCAGCCCGGCGAATACGGCTTGCTTGATGGCCTCGTGCTGGCCCAGCTCCATGCGTACCTTGAGGCGCTCGATCCGCCCGTGCAGTGCACGCTCGAAGACCGCCCGCGTGCCCGAGCCCCCCTCGCGCAGAATCCAGTCGGCGGTGGCGAGGTCCTCATCGCTGAGCGCCACGCCACGCACGGCCAGCGGATGGCTCGGGGGCGCCACCACCACCAGCTCATCCTCGCGCCAGGTCTGGCTCATCAGGCGCGGCGCATGGCAGTCACCCTCGATCAGGCCGAGTTCGGCGTCATAGTTGAGCACCGCCTCCACCACCTGATGGGTATTGCGCAGACGCAGGTTGAGCTCGGTGCCCGGATGTTCGCGCATGAAGGCCCCCGCCAGCCCCGGCAACAACCAGGTGCCGATGGTGGCGCTGGCAGCGATTTCCAGCTCGCCACGCAGGTTGCCATCCACCACGCCGGGCTCACGCGCCTCCAGCTCCAGCGCGTGGGTCTGTTCCAGCAGTTGCTCGGCGCGCGCCAACAGGCGACGACCATTGGCGTTCAGGGCCAGGCGGCGACCGAGGCGCTCGAACAGCTGCACCTCGAGATGACGCTCAAGCTCGGATAGCCCCTGACTCGCCGCCGATTGCGACAGGCCGATCTCGCGCGCCGCGGCGCTGACGGAGCCGTGGCGGGTCACCGCCACGAACACTTGCAACTGGCGCAGCGTGATGTGGATCTGCATATCGGTTTTTCCGGTATGTAATAAAAGAATAATCGACTAACTGCCGAATAATATTCCCGAATAGACTAATCATCAAACCAGAGGCACTAAGCAAGCGACGCAGACTCAAGCGCCCTTGCCGATGACAGCCGTGCACCACACGCCAGCGCACGACCCATAACAAGACAGGCCATGTTCCGCACGGGATAGGCCACTTTCCTCAAGGAGAATGCTCATGGACGCACAGACCCTGACTCCCCCCGCCACTGCCGAGCGCTTGCGCCGCATGTTGCCGGGCCTCGCCCTGTGTGGCGGCCTGACCCTGGTGGGACTGGCACTGCATTCCATTCCGGCGCTGGCCTCCACCGGCATCAGCCCGCTGGTCTTCGCCCTGCTGTGCGGTATCGTGGTCGGCAACCTGCCGATCACCAGCCGGCACGCCGCGGCGCTCTCCCCGGGGCTGCATATCGCGACCAAGAAGCTGCTGCGTCTCGGCATCATCCTGTTCGGCCTCTCCATCACCCTGCAGCAGATTCTCGGCCTGGGCTGGAGCGTCGTCTTCCTCGATGTGCTGGTGATCACCGCGGTGCTGAGCAGCGGCTACTTCATCGGCACGCGCTGGCTGGGGCTGGACCGCGACACCGCACTGCTGACCAGTGCCGGTTCCGCCATCTGTGGCGCCGCGGCGGTACTGGCGACCGAATCAATGATCAAGGCACGCCCGGCGGCCACCGCCATGGCCGTCGCCACGGTGGTGCTGTTCGGCTCGCTGGCGATGCTGGTCTACCCGCTGCTCTACCCGCTGAGTGGCATGCATGAAGGCCTGTTCGGCATCTATATCGGCTCCACCATCCACGAGGTCGCTCAGGTCGTGGCCGCCGGTGAAGCGGTCGGCCCGGACGCCCTGGCCAATGCGCTGATCGTCAAGTTGATGCGCGTGATGATGCTGGTACCCTTCCTGCTGCTGTTGCCGAAGCTGTGGGCGATGCGGGCCCGTACCGAAGGCGATGACCGCGAGACCGGCGGCAGCATGACGATTCCGTGGTTCGCGTTGGGCTTCATCGCCATGGCCGGCATCAACAGCACCGGCGAGATCCCGGCGGCAGTGCACTCAAGCCTCTCTACCCTCGGCAGCGTGGCACTGACCATGGCCATGGCGGGCCTGGGCGTCGAGACTCGCATCGATCGTCTGCGCTCACTGGGCATGAAGCCTTTCCTGCTCGCGCTGATCCTGTTCACGCTGCTGATCGTCGGTGGCTTTGGCGCCAATCTGCTGCTGATGGGCTAATCCTCAGCACGGCAGTGATTGATTGCCCCAATGACTTTGGTAGTACGGCTCAATTGGCAAACCCGGGCAGGCTCAAGCACAATGGCGGTCATCAATTACTCACCGGCAGTGCCGGCGCCATTTTCTCGGCCCACCCAGTACGGGCTGAACGAGAGTCACGAACCTTAGGAGAGTCTCATGCTTGCAGTCATTTTCGGTCGTCCGGGTTGCCCTTTCTGTGTCCGCGCCAAGGACCTCGCGGAAGAGCTCACCGCCAAGCGCGATGATTTCGACTTCCGCTACATCGACATCCATGCCGAAGGCATCAGCAAGGCCGACATGGAAAAGACCATCGGCAAGCCGGTCGAGACCGTGCCGCAGATCTTCGTCGATCAGACCCACATCGGTGGCTTCACCGAGTTCAACCAGTACGTGCAGGACGAAGCTCTGATGCCGCAGGCCTGATCGCCGCCATCAGCCGCTTCACTGCTGAAGCCCTCGCCATTGGCGGGGGCTTTTTTGTGCCTGCGTCACCGCCTCCCGCCCCTGGTCACGACGCTTACTCGCACCACAACGCAGCACACAAGGTCGCGTCTTGCGCACCTTGCCGCTTGCGACAAAAGGAGGGGGCAGCGACAATCGCTGCCTTCTCCGCCCGTGTATGCACAAGGACACGCACATGAACATGTTGATGGAAGGCGCCGTGCTGCTGGGGTGCGCGGTGGTTGCCGTGCCACTTTTCCAGCGTCTGGGCCTCGGCTCCATCCTGGGCTATCTGGCCATCGGGGTACTGCTGGGTCCGTCGTTGATCGGTTTCATCTCGGAGCCTGGCGAAGTGCTGCACTTCGCCGAATTCGGGGTCGTCATGCTGCTGTTCATGATCGGACTGGAACTGGAGCCCAAGCGCCTGTGGGACATGCGCCTCAAGCTTGCGGGCCTGGGCAGCGCCCAGATGCTGCTGTGCGGCGCCCTGCTCACCCCTGTCGGCCTGTGGCTGGGGCTGGAATTGCCCGCCGCCGTGTTGCTGGGCCTGATTCTGGCGCTGTCCTCGACCGCCTTCGCGCTGCAGGTATTGAGCGAGAATCAGCAGCTGGCGACGCCGCACGGCCAGTCGACCTTCGCCATCCTGCTGTTCCAGGACCTGGCGGTGATCCCGCTGCTGGCCCTGATGCCGCTGTTCGCTGACAACTTCGATGCCTCCACCGGCACCAACTGGATCGGCATCGCCAAGGGCATCGGCATGATCGCGGCGGTCATCATCGTCGGGCGCCTTGTCGTGCCGCGCCTGCTCAAGATGGTCGCGCGCAGCGAGATCCACGAGATCTTCACCGCCGCGGCCTTGTTCGTGGTGATCAGCACGGCGCTGCTGATGGAATGGGTGGGGCTGTCCATGGCCCTGGGCGCCTTCCTGGCCGGGGTACTGCTGGCCGATACCGTCTACCGTCACGAGCTGGAAGCCAACATCGAGCCCTTCAAGGGGCTGCTGCTGGGGCTGTTCTTCATGGCCGTGGGCATGTCGGTCGACGTGTCGCTGGTGATGGAGCGTCCGCTGACCGTGCTGGCGCTGACGCTGGCGCTGATGTTCGGCAAGGTCATCGTCATCACGCTGGTCGGACGCGTCGCACGCCTCAAGATGGCCGAGGCCCTGCCGCTGGCCGCGGTCCTGTCACAGGGGGGTGAGTTCGACTTCGTGCTGTTGACCGCCGGCATGGCCGCCGGCATCTTCGATCAGACCCTCACCAGCCTGGTGATCAGTGCGGTGACCCTGTCGATGGCTGCCACGCCCTTCCTCTATCGCTATGCCCGCCACCTCGGCGCCACCAGCGAAGCCAAGCGCCCCTATGACGAGGACTTCGGTGAGGAAACGCCGCAGGTGGTGATCGCCGGCTTCGGCCGCTTCGGCCAGATCAGCGCGCGCATGCTCAAGAGCCAGGGCATCAACTTCACCGCGCTTGACCCCAATATCACCCAGGTCGAGTTCGTGCGTCAGTTCGGGTCGCGCATCTTCTACGCCGATGCCAGCCGCGCCGAATTGCTGCGGGCGGCGGGTGCCGAGCAGGCCAGGATCATGCTGGTGGCGGTCGATGATGCCGAGACCTCGACAGGCATAGTGCGCATGGTGCGCCATCAATTCCCGCACCTGAAGCTGTTCGTGCGTGCCCGTAACCGCCACCACGCCTGGGAGCTGATGGAACTGGGCGTGGAGCACGTGATTCGTGACACCTACGCCAGCAGCCTGGAGATGGGCGGAGAACTGCTGGTGGCGATGGGCTATCCCAGTGCTCGCGCGGCGGAAGTGGCGCGTGCGTTCCGGGAAATGGATGACAACATGCTCAAGCAGAACTACGAGCACCGTCACGACCAGAAAGCGCTCGTCAACAGCGAGCAAGCCGCCATGGTCGAGCTCAAGCGCCTGTTCCAGAACAATCAGGACTGACGTCGCACCACTCGTCAGAGCGCTCAGTCGCGCCTGAAAAGACACAAGGGCCGCCCCGGCAGGGGCGGCCCTTGTCGTTGGGGCACTCGGCAACACCTTGCGTGCAGACCCGATTCCTCGAAAGGCGAGCGGCCCGAGTCCTGCTCAGCCCTGCGACAGGCGGCGGGACGTCAGGCGCGCCCGCCACTGCGGGCCGAACAGATAGGCGCACAGCCCGATCACGATCAGCAAGGCCCCAGCGAGCACGCGGCTGGAGATCAGCTCATCATTGAGCACCGCGCCCAGGCTCATGGCGAAGATGGGGGTGATCAAGGTCGCCAGCGCCACCGTACTGGCCGACAGGCGTGACAGCACGAAGTAGTAGCACAGGTAGCCGATCAGCGAGCCGAAGATGCCAAGGTAGAGGATGGCCGCCATCGGCCGCCCCTCCGGCAGGGCCTGCGGCACGCCATCGACGATCAGCGCACACACCAGATAGAGCGGCAGCGAGACCAGCAGCGCACCCTCCGTCTGCACCAGCGGATGCAGCCCTGCCCGTTCGCGCTGCACCAGTACCCCCGAGGCGGCGAAGCAATTGACGGCCAGCAGCATGGTCAAGACTCCCTTCCAGCTGCCCGGCGGCAACGCCAGGGAATCCGAGACCGCGACGGCCAGTCCACTCAATGCCAACGCAAACCCCATCCACTGCAACTTGTCAAGTGGAGCACTTTTCAACCACCAGCGTGCATAAAGCCCTGATAGCAATGGTGCCAGTCCAAACAGTAACGACATGATACCGCTTGGTAACCAGGCCGCAGACAGGTAGGCGAAGTACATGCCACCCCAGATACCCAGAGCGGCTGCCGAGTAGCTGCGCAGTGCCCCACGCGAAAGGTCCATTTTCAGCCCCATCATGCGTAACAATGGGTAACCAAGGCATGCGGCAATTAACATTCTGCCCATCGCCGACCAGGCAGGCAGCCAGCCCGAAGCGCTCCACGAGATGGCCAGCGGTGTCGTCGACCACACCATGAGAACCACGCAATACGCCACCAGCACTGGCATTTTTACTCTCCGATCAAGAAACGCGAAAAAACGGATAATGGCGTTGAATACCCCTTTGCACGACTACCTATAATCGCTCCAGCACTGAGGTCATAGGGGCCGTCCAAGGAGGCATCATGCAACGCAAGGAATTCCAACAGCAGCTATGGCTGGACTTCGTCCATCGCCACCCCGACATCGGGGCGCTGGATATCTGGCCAGACAGCATCAACCCTGAATATCTGATGTTCCTGACGCTGAATCAGGGGCCTTTCAGAAGCGAGAAACTGTTACCCAGCCTGTACCACCAGGGCTATCGCCGCGTGAAACAGTACGCCATGGCCGACCGCGGCCTGCTGGTCGATCTGCTGCTTCCCCCGGATGGTGGCGCTGCCGTCATGCTGGCGGAACTGCAGGCCAACAGCCTGCCGCCGATGCACCGTGACCTGCTCAAGCGCCTGATCAGTCAGAGTCATCGTGATGACTGCAAGGGTCAGAACCTGCTCGCGCCCTGCCGTCCGTGGGACATGCCGGACTGGCCGACCTTCGAGCGCCTGCTCGAGGCCAACCCGCTGGCTGCCTGGCTCTCCGTGATGGGGCCGCGCCTGCACCATGTCGGCTTCAATGCCGAAGAGCTTGGCGAAACGCTGGAAGCGGTCTGCGAGGGCATGCTGGCCTACGGCATGGCACCGCAGACCGGGCGCCATCATGCGGTACTGCCCATCAATCCCAAGCTGCAGTATCACTACTACCCGGCCCACGCCCAGCGCATGGTGTTCGCGGACGGTGACGAGCATATGGTGGTGCTGGGCGGCATCGCCCTGCTGGCGACGGCACCGGTGACGACTCAGCAAGAAGGAAAACAGCGTCCCGCAGAACAACTGCTGCCGGAACATACGCTGTGCCAGCTCAGCGCGTAATGGCCTCTTGGCAGCACTGCGCAATGAGATGAGTCGCATTCAGCCCCCTGCGCATGCGTAGGGGGCTCTTGTGTTCAGAGAGTGACATGACCTGTCATGCCATACCCTTCACACCCTCTCTTGCCATCACTCTTCATGGCATCACCTCATGATGTCATCACTGCACGACTCGCCGCTTCCCCCGCCGCTTTCCCCCGCCATGCCTGCGCCTTGTGCCTGATCCTCTAAACCTAACGTCGCAGACAGGTTATCAACAGAAGCTGTGGAAAAAGCTGTGAAGAATCTCTGTACATCTAGGTATCGCCATCGAGATCAGGCGAGCGCAGACAGATTGATCAAAAAATGATCAGCCGACCGCAAACAGCGCCAATTCCCCTTCCGACCACGCATCTGGCAGTGCATCAGACGGCCACTGTGGCAGCGGCTGTGGCCGTAGTGAACCCCCCCCCCAGCACCCCTCAAATCAGCCTAGAGACGAGAGCGCCAATGTCACTGGCGTATTCGTGATCTGCCCGCCCAGCCAGTATGCCCCCAGATAGCCCACGCTGTAGGCCAGTAACAACGCCGGGAAGAAGCGCAGATAACTCATGAAGCTCACCTCACGCACCTTGGAAAGCGCGATCACCCCGGCGGCGGAGCCAATCACCAGCAGTGAGCCACCCACACCTGCGGCATAGGTCAGCGCCAGCCACTCGGCATCGTTCATGCTGACATCCGCCTTGAGCACTGCAGCGGTCAGCGGCACGTTGTCCACCAACGCCGAGAGCAGCCCGACCAGATAATTGGCCTGCATCGCCGGCATCAGGGCATAGAGCTGTGCCAGGCCTTCCAGCAGACGAGCTTCCTTGAGCGCCCCGACCATCAGCAGGATGCCGAGGAAGAATAGCAATGTATCGAATTCGATAATACGAATGTAATCAAGTATGCGGCGCTCTTCGCTGTCGCTGCGCCGTTCGGCGACATGTCCAAGCAGGAACATCAACGACATCCCGAACAGGAAGGTCAGCAGCGGCGGCACGCCAAACAGCACGTTGAGCCCGAGGGTCGACAGGATGGTGGCCAGAAACAGCCAGGCGACCAGACGATCAAGACGCCGGGTCTCGCGTGGCTCGCGCACCAGGTTCACCTCGCCTCCCAGCCCGGGCAGCAGTAGCGTCGCCAGCAGCATCACGCTGAGGAAGGACGGCAGCGCCAGCAGCATCAGCTCGCTGATGCGCACCTTGCCCGCCAGGAAGATCATCAGCGTGGTCACGTCCCCGGTGATCAGCGCCACGCCGCCGGAGTTGACGGCAAATACCGCCAGCACCGCAAAGCGCAGCGTCTTCTTCGGCGCCAGGCCCAGCGACAGCACCAGGGTCAGCGATACCAGCGTCGCGGTGATGTTGTCGGCCAGCGATGAAAAGGCGAAGGCAAAGAGTCCCGTCAGATACAGCAGGCCGCGCTCCCCGATGCGTTTCGGCAGCAGGCGGTAGATCAGATTGGCGATCAGCCCCTTGGCATTGAGAAAGGCCACGAAGGTCATCGCCGCCATCAGAAACAGCCACAAGGTGGCGATCTCGAGCAGGTTCTCGTTCAAGGCCTCGGGGACATCATCCACCGCCAGGGCCGCGGGGCCGAAGATGAACAGCAGCAACCAGCTGAAGGTGCCCAGCAACAAGGTCGTCTTGGCCTTGTTGAGATGGATCACATCCTCTATGGCAATCAACACGAAGGCGGCCAGCGCCAGCCCGATCAACAGTCCCTGCAACCACATGCCACTCTCACTCCCTGAGATATCGTCGCGCAGCGGCGGCGATGATTGACGGTGCCCGGCGTGACTTCAACGTGAACCCTGCCACGACCTTTCCCTTGCACCGACCCGTCACACGACCGGCAATGCATCTCATCACAGCTGCGTGCGCCCCGCCATTCGACCTGAGGGGCGTTCGCTTCGTGCAACGCAGGGTTGCCATCCCCCACGCAAGCGGGGTGGGCATCCACTCTTGGGTGAATTACGATGGCGCCACCTGATGAAGGAGTCATGCATGTCGAGTATCAGAGGTGTCATCAGCCTTGTCTTTCTGATCATCAATACCCTGTGCTGGGCGCTGCCGCTTTACCTGCTGGCCGCACTCAAGCTGATCACGCCATCGCGCCGCCTGCAGTTGCACATGTTGGAGGGGCTCAACCGCCTCGCCATGGGCTGGATCGGCACCAACAACCTGTGGATTCGCCATGTGCTGCGTCCGCGCTGGGACATCCACGTGCCGCCATCGCTACGCGATGGGTCTGCCCGACGTCGCTGGTGGCTGGTGATCGCCAATCATCGCAGCTGGACTGACATCTTCGTTCTCCAGTACGCCCTGCACCGTCGTACGCCGATGCCCAAGTTCTTCCTCAAGCAGGAGCTCATCTGGGTACCGGTGATCGGCCTTGCCTGGTGGGCGTTGGAATTCCCGTTCATGCGCCGTTACAGCCAGCAGAAACTGGCCAGCAATCCGCGGCTCGCCGAGCGTGATCGCGAAGCGACGCGACGCATGTGCGAGCGCTCACGCCAGGCGCCGATGGCGATCTTCAACTTCGTGGAAGGCACTCGCTTCACGCCCGCCAAGCACAACCAGCAGCAAAGCCCTTTCCAGCACCTGCTCAAGCCGCGTGCCGGCGGCAGTGCCCAGGTGATCAACACGCTTGGCGATCGACTTTCCGGTATTCTGGATGCCACCCTCGATTACCGACATGCCGATGCCAGTTTCTGGCAGTTCCTGTGCGGTCACGGGGGCGACATCACGCTCGTCATCACTCAGCGGCCCTTGGAGCCCTGGATGCTGGACGGCAACTATCATGCGGACGCCGCCTATCGCGAGCGCTTCCAGCAATGGCTCAATCAGGTCTGGAAGGACAAGGATGCCCGACTGTCACGTGCAGGGAATGACATTGATGAACACTGAATACGGCCTGAATGCCGCGGACTTCTCGGCACGAGCGCAGGCCGAACCTGACGTGAACCGTCCACTTCTGCAGCGTGTTGGCGTCGCGCTGCGCTGGCTGGCGCTGATCTGTCTCGGCCTGTGGCTGAGCGGCTGCGCGACCGGCAGCTATTCCGGCTCGCCGGCCGGCCAGTGGGTCACCATCCAGAAGGGCGATACCCTGGGGCAGATCGCACGCGATGCCGACATTCCCCTGCTGCGCCTCACGCGCTTCAATCCGGGCGTCAAGATTCGTGACCTCAAGGTCGGTCAGCGCATCCTGGTGCCCACCGCGCGTGAGCGGGCGCCCTCCGGCGGCCCGTATCGCTATCAGCTGCGCCCCGGCGATACCTACTCCAAGGTCGGTCGCTATTTCGGTGCCAGCCCGCAGCGCATTCAGGCCGCCAACCCCGGCAAGGACCCCAATGATCTCGATGTCGGCATGCTGATCTCGGTGCCGCTTAACGGTGGCCCGAGCCGCAGCGCCCCGGCCGCGCGCGCCAGCGGTGGCAGCCTGGTCGCCCGCCCGGACCCCGGCCCGCTGCAGAAGCCGGGCCAGTCATGGCGCTGGCCTGCCGCCGGCAGCGTGACGCGTGAATTCGGCACCAACGGCAATGGCCAGCTGGCGCCCATGCAGATTCGTACCGCCGCCAGCGGCATCGCCAGTGCACCGGCGCGGGGCGAAGTGCGCTTCGCCGACTCCATGCGCCAACTGGGCAACGTGGTCATCCTGCACCACTCCGGCAACCTGCAGAGCGTGCTGGCCCAATGCGGCGAGATTCTGGTCAAGGTGGGTCAGCAGGTCACTCCGGGCACGCCGCTTTGTCGCGTCGCACGCGGCAACAACGGTCAGCATGAATTGCTGTTCGATGTGCGCCACGGCGGCAAGCCGATCGACCCGCGCGAGATTCTCGAGAAGCGCTGAACCAGCGTTGCTTCACGGCGCCAGCCCGACATGGCGCCACCTCCAATCCCCGCCAGATGACGACAGCGCCGGTGCCACGCCGGTGACTGTCGTCCTTGCTTGACGATTCATGAGACAACCCTCATACCTCTGAGTTGTGAGGGGTTGAGGGTGTGTCATCGCTTCGTCACCTGCTTGTTATGCCGCCGTCACTCCCTCTCTCGATAATGACCACAATAGTCATCTAGGGAGACGTCATGGAGCGCATTGCCTTCGTCAGTGAAACCTGGCATCCGGAGATCAATGGCGTGGCTCATACCTTGAGTCATCTGTGCGATCAACTCATCGCACGCGGCTGTGAGCTCCAACTCATTCGTCCCGCCACCCGAGATGGCAGCCTGGAGCCGCGTGTCCAGCAGGAGCTTCAGGTACGCGGCTTCCGCCTGCCCGGATATGACACCGTGCAGGTCGGCGTGCCGGCGCCGCAGCGCCTGATGCGCATGTGGCGCGAGCATCGCCCCTCCGTCGTCTATATCGCCACCGAAGGCCCGCTGGGCATCAGCGCGCTGATGGTCGCCCGCCGTCTGGGCCTGCCGGTGGTCGCGGGCTTCCATACCAATTTCGATCAATACAGCACCCACTACCGGCTCAAGGCGCTACGCCCGCTGGTACGGCGCGGCCTGCGCCGCTTCCACAACGCCGCCAACATGACGCTGGTACCGACCCGCACCCAGGCAGACAGCCTGATGCAGCAAGGCTTCGAGCATGTGCAGGTGGTGGGACGCGGCCTGGATTGCGAGCGCTTCTCGCCCAGTCATCGCAGCGAAGCATTGCGCAAGTCATGGGGCGTCAGCTCACAGCAACCCGTCGCGCTGCACGTCGGGCGCCTGGCCGCCGAGAAGAACATCGAGCTGCTGATCCGCACCTATGAGGCCATGCTGGCCGTGCAACCGGACCTCGCCCTGGTGCTGGTCGGAGACGGCCCGCTGCGCGAGCGTCTGGAGCAGCGCCTGCCCGAGGCGATCTTCGCCGGCTTCCAGACCGGTGAGGCGCTGGCCGCCCATTACGCCAGTGCCGACCTGTTCGTCTTCCCGTCACTGTCGGAGACCTTCGGCAATGTGGTGCTGGAAGCCATGGCCAGCGGACTGGCCGTGATCGCCTTCGATTACGCGGCGGCCGCCGAGGTGATCCGCGATGATCACCAGGGCCTGCTGGCGCCCTGCAGCCAGCCGGAGCGCTTCATCGAACAGGCGGTGGAGGCCTGCCAGCGGCCGGCCCGCATCGCCAGACTGGGACGTGCCGCCCGCGTGCGCGTCGAACCATTGGGCTGGAGCCGCATCGCCGAGGGCTTTCTGACCTGCCTGCGTCACGCCGAGGAGAAGCCCGATGCACGATCGCAGCCTTCCCGTCTTTGAGCGACTGGACCTTCTGGAGTGGCGCCTGTGCCGCCAGGTCGCGCGCCTGGCGCTGTTCCGGCCGATACTCACCCTGTTTCGTATCGTCTCGCGCCTGGGTGACTGGCCGGTGTGGGCGCTGCTGACGCTGAGCCTGCCGCTGCACCATGCCATGGGCGGCTGGCTGTTTCTGGAATTCGGCCTGGCGGCTGGTGCCGGGGCACTGCTCTACCGCGCGCTCAAGACACGGCTGTGTCGGGAACGCCCGTTCATCACTTTCAATACCATCAACTGCACCATGCCGCCGCTGGACCGCTACAGCTTTCCCAGCGGTCACACCCTGCATGCTGCCCTCTTCGCCAGCCTGACCGCTCAGCAGCTGCCGGAGCTTGCCATCCTCGTCACACCGCTGGCACTGCTGATCGCGCTTTCCCGGGTGATCCTTGGCCTGCATTACGTCAGTGATGTGCTGGCCGGCGCGCTGCTGGGGCTGGGCCTTGCCGAGGTGGCCATCCTGACCTTCGAGGCGCTGCTGACGACCTGATGCTCGCGAGTCATGCGTCAGCCCGGGGTCGGCGCGAATCGAGAGCCACTTGCCCAACCTGACGCGGCTCTGGCACTCTCGCCGCATGACGACTCCTTCTGCTGGCGACGACCTCTTCGCCGCCCTCACGACCTCTGATTCGACGTCCGCGGCTGATGGGGCTGCGCGCCAGGCGGCGGCGGATGGCTCGGCCCTGGCAGCTCGCCCGCGCGAACTGCCCGAGGACTGGCTCGACCTCGCGCACGGCTGGTACCGCCACCCCCTGCATCCGCTGTATCTCAAGCCGCGCGCCCTGACGCCGCTGCAGGCCGATCAGGCCCTCGTCACGCTGGAGGGCGATCTCGACTGGCAGCGCCCCAGCCTGAGCGTGCATGGCAAGACGCACCCGATTCCACGCCGTCAGGTGTGGATGGGCGATGTCGGCGCCCGCTATCGCTACTCCGGCAGTCTGTTCGAACCCAACCCCTGGCACATGACCGCCTGGCAGCTGGGCGAGCTGTCGCGTCATGCCATCAATCACGAGCTCAGCCCGCAACGCGATGACCTGGGGCGCAACGAGCCCGTGATCCCGGAGCATTTCAACAGCCTGCTGGCCAATCGCTACGCCGATGGCGCCGACCGCATGGGCTGGCACAGCGACAACGAGCCGGAACTGGGCACTCGCCCGATCGTGCTCGCCATCTCGCTGGGACGAGAGCGCCCCCTGCGCTTCAAGGGCCATCCGCGCAGCCCCTATGCCGACACGCCGGCGTTCAATCTGTGGCTGCCGCACGGCTCGCTGCTGGTGATGGGCCGTGGTTGTCAGGACCGCCTCCATCATGCGCTGCCGCCGCGCAAGCTGGAGGGGCTACGCATCAGCCTGACCTACCGCCAGTTGCTGACGCCCTCGCGCTGAGGTCATCTTTCTTGTGCACTCTGCTTTCTCTCTTCTCGCTCTCCTCTTGCCCTCTTCCTGCTCTCTTCCAGCTCTAACGCCTGCTTTATTGTCCCTTTTTGTTGCCCCTTCCAGCGTCACTGCGCCCCGGACTCAATCCGCCGACGGGTAACGCGCGCGCAGGGTCTCCAGCATCGCCTGTACCGCCACCGACAGCTCATGGCGGCCGCGACGGATCACCCCGACCCGCTGCTGAATCTCGGGGCCTGTCAGCGGCAGACACTGACAACCCAGCGCACTCATCTGCGCCGCGCTCATCGCCGGCACCGCGCTGACGCCCAGACCTTCCGCCACCATGCGACCGCAGGTGACCAGCTGGTGAGTCTCGAAGGCGACATGCAGCGCCATGCCCGCATCCTCGAGGCGCTTCTCGAGCATGCGACGCACCCCCGAGGGCCGCTGCAGCGTGATGAAGTCTTCCTTGAGCAGTCGTGACCACTCGATGGAGGTCGGCGCCTCTGCCAGCAAGGCATGGCCGGGGGGAATGATCGCCACATAGCGGTCCTCGAACAGCAGCTCGAACACCAGGTCCTGCCGCACGCCGGGGTCGAAGCAGATCCCCAGCTCGACGCGGCCATCGGTGACCCGCTCGACCACCTCTTCGGCGATGACATCGTTCACTTCGATGGTGATCTCCGGATATTGGCGGCGAAAATCGGCCAGCACCCCGGGCAGCAGATTGCCGGCGAAGGTCGGCATCGCGGCCAGAGCCACGCGGCCGCGCCCGAGACTGAAGCGCTGGCGCATCTCATCCTCGGCATGCTCCCAGTCCGACAGCAGACGCCTGGCCAGCGGGAAGAAGGCGCGCCCCTCCGGCGTCAGGCTGACCTGTCGGGTCGAGCGCTGAAACAGGCGCCCGCCCAGCGACTCCTCCAGATTCTTGACCGCCAACGACAGGGCCGGCTGCGAGAGATGTACCAGCGTGCCCGCCTCGGCGAAGGACAGCGTGCGCGCCACGGCCACGAAGGCCTTCAGCTGTTTGAGAGTCATGTCGTGTCCTGTCCCGGGGTTGTTTCAAGAGATGTCACAAGAGGTGATGTAGCGCAGTTCGTCGTCTGTTGCTCGCAGAGCAGGCGCTCGCAGGTCAGGCTTGCAGGGCATCTAGGCCATTGGTCATAGATGACAGCCACGAAGCTCTCACATGACTGACCGCTCAGCTCAGGCCATTCCGCCCCGCTACCGCGTCAGCCGCGCCAGTATGGGGTTTGGCAGGCTTTTTCCTCGCGAGCAGGTTCGATAAACAGCAGATCTATTCTTATCAAAAACTGATCAATGGATAGAAAAAACAAACTTATTAAATATATACAGACTCAGGATTGTCGGCAATGATGAAGACATCCCGACAACAACAGCTTGGATACTCAAGGAGATTCGCATGGCAGGATTCAACAAGGTGGTAACCAGCTACGCGGAGGCCATGGCAGGCCTCGAAGATGGCATGACGGTAATCGCCGGTGGCTTCGGCCTGTGTGGTATCCCGGAGAACCTGATTGCAGAGATCAAGCGCCTCGGCGCCAAGGACCTCACCGTGGTATCCAACAACTGCGGCGTCGATGGCTTCGGGCTCGGTATCCTGCTGGAAGACCGTCAGATCAAGACCATGATTGCCTCCTACGTCGGCGAGAATGCGCTGTTCGAGAAGCAGCTGCTCGACGGCGATCTGGAAGTGATCCTCACTCCCCAGGGCACGCTGGCCGAGAAGATGCGTGCTGCCGGCGCCGGTATCCCCGCCTTCTTCACCGCCACCGGTTACGGCACACCGATCGGCGAAGGCAAGGAAGTGCGCGAGTTCGATGGCCGCCCCTACATCCTGGAAGAGTCCATCAAGGGCGACTTCGCCATCGTCAAGGCCTGGAAGGCGGACCGCTACGGCAACGTCGTCTACCGCCATACCGCGCGCAACTTCAACCCGCTGGCCGCCACCGCCGGCAAGATCACCGTGGTCGAAGTCGAAGAGCTGGTCGAGCCGGGGGAACTGGACCCCGCCGACATCCACACGCCCGGCATCTATGTGGATCGCGTCATCAAGGGCAACTTCGAGAAGCGCATCGAGAAACGCACCGTCCGCTCGCGTTGAGCCCAGGGCTCCGCCGGCATGAATCGCCGCCATCAGGGCGACAGGCCCCACGGCGAACTTTCTCGACCGCCTTCACGACACGGCACAGTGCCTCATGGTTGATGGCACCCAAGACAAGGAAACAATCATGGCTTTGACACGCGAACAGATGGCCCAGCGAGTGGCTCAGGAAATCCAGGACGGCTCCTACGTCAATCTGGGAATCGGCATCCCGACACTGGTGGCCAACTATATCCCCGACGGTATCGAGGTGATGCTGCAGTCCGAAAATGGCCTGCTCGGCATGGGTCGCTACCCCTATGAAGACGAAGTCGACGCCGACATGATCAACGCCGGCAAGGAAACCGTGACCGCCATCGATGGCGCCGCCATCTTCGATTCGGCCGAATCCTTCGCCATGATCCGTGGCGGCCACGTCGACCTCACGGTGCTCGGCGCCTTCGAGGTCGACGTGAACGGCAACATCGCCAGCTGGATGATCCCCAACAAGCTGGTCAAGGGCATGGGCGGCGCCATGGACCTGGTCGCCGGTGCCGAGAACATCATCTGCACCATGACCCACGCCTCCAAGCACGGCGAATCCAAGCTGCTCAGCCAGTGCGAACTGCCGCTGACCGGTGCCGGCTGCATCCGTCGCGTGCTGACGGACCTCGCCTTCCTCGAGATCAAGGATGGTGCCTTCCACCTGCTGGAGCGCGCGCCAGGCGTGAGCGTCGAGGAAATCGAGCGCCTGACCGCAGGCAAACTGGTCGTCCCCGAACACGTGCCGGAAATGCAGCTGGACGCCTGAGGCACCTTCTGCCCCCGGGCACTGGCCACCCTCGCGCCGCTTTTGACCTTCGAGCCACTTTTGACTCATGAAACAATTTCGCTCGAGGGTGGCAAAACACGGCCCCGGCATCCCACGGATTTTTGCCGACTCTTTTGAGGAAAATCTCTCATGATGTGATGGGCGCATCACATCCTCTCTCCGAGAGCCTTGATGGCTTCGACGCCATCCGCCGGCAGCGCTGCCATCGCTGCCGGCTTTTTTGTGTCCATCGCCCGCCATACGGGGCTTTGCGCCATTCAACCCCCTATACAAGAAAAGCCGCACTATGGTCTTTTACCTACAGGTGTCATCGCTCACACCAAGATAACGGGATAAAAAACAAGCGGACTCCTTGCCCTCGGTGTGGCGAAATTCTCAGCACTATTGGCACGGCTTTGCGGGCGAATTCTGCGCACGATTATTAGGCAAAAGGATAAGTTTTTGATATTTCATTTGACCTTACCGCCCGAGCAGCGCAGTATTGCTCTCGTTGGTTAGCAAGTCGAATATCGTCAGTCGTGATCGAAGCACTTCGGTACCTGGTGTATATCCTCCTTGTTTTACCCACGTTTATCGGGTAACTCCCGGCAATATCATCAGTAAGGAATTACGATCATGGCAACTGGCACAGTCAAGTGGTTCAACGACACCAAAGGTTTCGGCTTCATTTCTCCGGACGACAACGGTGACGACCTGTTCGCACACTTCTCCGAAATCCAGGCTGAAGGCTTCAAGTCTCTGCAAGACGGTCAGAAGGTCTCCTTCGACGTCACCCAGGGCAAGAAAGGCCTCCAGGCCGCTAACATCAAGCTGATCGACTAAGCTTTGATTTTAGCTGGAAGAGGCTAACCCCTCCTCCGACAGAAAAGCCCGCTTCGGCGGGCTTTTCTGCGTCTGGCGTTCGCGCACGCCGCGGGGTATCGCATCCCTCCGCATGCCCGAGTGCCAGACATGAAAAAAGGGACTGCCTGGGCAGTCCCTTTTTCGTTTCCCTTCCTTTTCGTATCTCTTCAAGGCGCTGCTACCCGCGACGGGTCGTCACGCCTCGCAGCGAGCCTGACTGTGGCTCACCTGACCACGGTGCGCTTACCCCCGATAGTAGCGCTGCTCGACGAACGGCATCTTCGTCACCGTCATCGGCAGACGCTTGCCACGCACATCGGCAAACACTTCGGTCTCGAGTGCGCTGTGAGCGATGCTCACGTAGCCCATCGCCACCGGCTTGCCATAGGTCGGCCCGAAGCTGCCGGAGGTCACCACACCGATACGATTGTCCTGGGCATCATAGAGCTCAGCCCCTTCGCGGATAGGCGCACGCCCCTGGGCAACCAGCCCCACCCGCTTGCGGGTGTGATCCTTGTTGGCGATCTGGGTCAGGATGACATCGGCCCCCGGGAAGCCGCCTTCACGCTCGCCGCCCTGACGACGCACCTTGCCCAACGCCCAGATCAGGCTGCCTTCCACCGGCGAGGTGGTGGTATCGAGATCGTGACCGTACAGGCACAGCCCCGCCTCGAGACGCAGCGAGTCCCGCGCGCCAAGACCGATGAACTCCACCTCCTCAATCGCCAGCAACAGACGCGCGAAACGCTCTGCGTCGGCATCGGGCACGGAGATCTCGAAGCCATCCTCGCCGGTATAGCCACTGCGGCTGACCCAACACTCGATGCCCTCGATGGTGACGTGGGCATGGTGCATGAAGGTCAGCTCGCAGGCCTCGGGCGACAGACGCTGCATCACCGCGTGAGCCATCGGCCCCTGCAGTGCGAGCAGTGCCCGATCATCCAGCACCTCAAGCTCGATATCCATCGGCAGGCCGACCCGCAGGTGCGCGATGTCCTGATCCTTGCAGGCAGCGTTCACCACCACGTAGAGGTGATCACCGCCATTGACGATCATCAAGTCATCCAGGATACCGCCAGTGTCGGAGGTCAGCAGGCCATAGCGCTGCATGCCCACCGGCAGGTCGATGATATCCGTCGGCACCAGGGCCTCCAGCGCCGCCTGCACATTCTCGCCACGCAGGATCAACTGCCCCATGTGCGAGACATCGAACAGCCCTGCCTTGGCGCGCGTGTGTTCATGCTCCTTCTTGACGCCAAGCGGGTACTGCACGGGCATGGAATAGCCGGCGAACTCGACCATCCTGGCCCCCTGCTCGACATGCAGGTCATGAAGGGCGGTCTGCTTGAGACCCGTCACTGCGGCGGAATCGGACATCGTCATTCTCCAGGTTGGCTTGCGATGACTCTCAGAGATGGCACCCGAACGGCACACGCTCTCTAGAGGCTTGTTGTCATGGGCACTGCTGTCAGGGCACCGCTGTCAGGAGCCCTGCCGGCATGGGCACTGCTCTCAAGAGCACTGCCGACTTGAACAGGGCACCCTGCGCCTGCACCGCCCAGATCAGGTGACCCGAGCGATGCAGAAGGCAGTCAGTGGCACGGTAGGGCCAGGCGAGTCATCAGCGTCGTTCAGCGATCTTCGCCAGCCAGCACTTCCTTGCCATCAAAATAATCACGCGTCAGCTTGAAGACCACCGGCGACAGCAGCGCCAGACCGATCAGGTTCGGAATCGCCATCAGCGCATTGAAGGTGTCCGCCATCAGCCAGATCAGGTCGAGCTTGGCCATCGCGCCCAGCGGAATCGCGATCACGAACACGATGCGATACAGCATGATGGCACGCGTACCGAACAGGTACTGGAAGCACTTCTCACCATAGAAGGACCAGCCAAGAATGGTGGTGAAGGCGAAGACCGCCAGCGCGATGGCCACCAGGTGGTTGCCCACGCCCGGCAGCGCCTGATCGAAGGACATCGAGGTCAGGGCCGCGCCGGTTTCCCCGGAAGACCACAGGCCGGAAGTGATGATCGCCAGCGCCGTGATGGTGCAGATGATGATGGTGTCGATGAAGGTCCCCAGCATCGCGACCAGCCCCTGACGAACCGGGTTCTTGGTCTGCGCCGCCGCGTGGGCGATGGGCGCACTGCCCAGGCCCGCTTCATTGGAGAAGATACCGCGCGCCACACCGAAGCGGATGGCGGCCATCACCGCTGCCCCGGCAAAGCCGCCGGTAGCCGCGACCGGATTGAAGGCATAGGTGAAGATGAGGCCGAAGGCATGGCCGATCTGGTCGGCGTTGATCACCAGGATGATGATGCCGGCCAGGAAGTAGGCGATGGCCATGAACGGCACCAGCTTGCCCGCCACGCTGGAGATACGCTTGATGCCACCGAGAATCACGGCGCCGGCCAGCACCATCATCACCACACCGGAGACCCAGTGCGGGATGGCGAAGGACGTTTCCAGCGCATCCGCGACCGAGTTGGACTGCACGGTGTTGCCGATGCCGAAGGCCGCGAAGCAACCGAAGAAGGCGAAGGCACCGCCCAGCCAGCCCCACTTGGCGCCCAGACCGTTGCGGATGTAGTACATCGGGCCACCGACATGGTTGCCGGTGTCATCGACTTCACGATAACGCACGGCACACACGGCCTCGGCGTACTTGGTCGCCATGCCGACCAGCGCGGTGATCCACATCCAGAAGATCGCCCCCGGGCCACCCAGCGCGATGGCGGTTGCCACGCCCGCGATGTTGCCGGTACCGATGGTCGCCGACAGCGACGTCATCAGGGCATTGAAAGGAGAAATCTCGCCGTCGCCATCCTTGCCCGGCGCACGACCATTCCACAACAGCTTGAAGCCGGTACCCAACTTGCGAAGCGGCATGCCCTTGAGGCCTGCCTGAAGATAGAAGCCGACCCCGAGCAACAGGATCAGCATCAATGGGCCCCAGACGACGCCATTGATGGCACTAAAGACGGAACTGATCATTTCCACGCAGATTTCCTCCGCTGAATTGTTGTTATCACACGATGCGCAGTGACTCGTGGCGGTACCATCCCCAGGCGGGTGATCGACCCGCGACGAGCCTCCCACGGCATTTTCACCGTTGGGACAGCTCACATTAGCGGAAGCTATCTCACTTCACTAGCCCAACAGGGCTTTACGCTGGCAGGTGAGGCAATCATTGCGTAAAAAGTACGATGAGACTGCGCCAACTCGCATGTTTCATCGCCTCATCGTGTCTTCTGGCAGCAGATCCTGCGCCGGGTGATCTCGAGACTGACGAAAAAAGTCTCACAACAAACCGAGCCGGATGTCGAGACAAATGACGAACCGAAAGCCGAGCCGCATGCCCGGCGCGGTAACCCTCAGGTAAAGACTCCCTCAGCGCCACTAGCACTCTCACGCGCTCTCATCAGGTTCGCTCTGCTCGAACGCATCAGGCATTGACAGCCGGGTCTTCACGACACAACATGGAAACAAGTTTCCGATAAGAAACTGTCGGCACCATAACGCGAGTTTGAGCGCCTCGCAACAGTGACCCGGACATCCTCGCCCACTGGCGCGACCGATCTCCCGCGCTGCTGCAATGCACTCAACCTCTCACGAGGTGTCACGGCGCGCTGGAAAGGCGCTGGGCGGCCTGGCCAGCGATGCACATCCATGGGCCAGGCAGGCCCGTGATGGCGGGCTTCATGAGTGAACCACGCAAGACACTGGACGCCCGAAGAGTGACAGACCACGATAGAGGTACGGCCGTCAGCAATACACGCCCAAAGTCGTAGCATCACGCGGCAGTCTGCCACTGCCACACGCCGGGACCTTGGGGCATAATGACGTACCGATTCCCTGAATCAGAAAATCTTTTCACATAGGAAAACACTCATGAGCAATATTCCCGCCACGCTGAAGTACACCGAGAGTCACGAGTGGGTTCAGGACAACGGTGATGGCACCGTGACCATCGGGATCACCGACCACGCCCAGGAAGCGCTGGGCGACGTCGTCTTCGTCGAACTGCCGGAAGTCGGCCGTGAGCTGGCGCTGGAAGAAGAGTTCGGGGTCATCGAGTCCGTCAAGGCGGCCTCTGATCTGTACGCGCCGCTGGCCGGTGAAGTCATCGCCGTCAACGAGAGCCTCGAAGACGCGCCGGAATCCGTCAACGAAAGCCCCTATGACGATGCCTGGATTCTGAAGATGAAGGTCGCTGACAGCGCCGAACTCGACAAGCTGCTCGACGCTGATGCCTATTCTCAGCTGGTCGAAAGCGAAGCCTGATCGCCGTCAACCTCCTGTCCATGCCGCAGACGCTCAGGGCAGGAGGTTTCAGCGCCTTTCCGCGCTCGCATATAGCCGCACTCGCGCACAGCCACCCTCGTGACTGCGCCACCCCGTTTCGATGGCACGACGCCCCTGACACGACCGCCCTTGCAGGTCGCGCGGGGAGTGAAGCAACTGCAGCATGCTCGGCAGTGATGTCGATGCCCCCATGATTCCCGACGCCCTGCCCGCCGCTTCCTCGCTGGCACGGTGATGTTCCTCCCGCGGACTGCCCTCTGCAGTCCCCGTTGCAGCACAGGATTTCTTGCATGGCTCACGAGACGCTTACCCTGGCCCAGCTGGCCGGACACGACGATTTCATCTCCCGCCACAATGGGCCGACCGATGCCAATGTGACGCGCATGTTGGCGACGCTGGGCGAAGAGAGCATCGCCACGCTCATCGACCGCACGGTGCCCACCGCCATTCGTCTGGGCCGTGAGCTGGATCTCGAAGGGCCACGCACGGAATCCGAAGCACTGGACTACCTGAAGCGCCTCGCGCGTCAGAACAGGGTGTTCAAGACCTATATCGGTCAGGGTTACCACAACACCCACCTGCCGGCGGTCATCCAGCGCAACGTGCTGGAAAATCCGGGCTGGTACACCGCCTATACGCCGTATCAGCCGGAAATCGCCCAGGGCCGTCTCGAAGGACTGCTCAACTTCCAGCAGGCGGTGATGGACCTGACCGGCATGGAGCTGGCCAACGCCAGCCTGCTGGACGAAGCCACCGCCGCTGCCGAGGCCATGGCGCTGTGTCAACGCGGCAACAAGAAGAGCAAGAGCAAGCGCTTCTTCATCGCCGATGACGTGCTGCCGCAGACCCTGGACGTCATGCGCACCCGCGCCGACTACTTCGGCTTCGAGCTGATCATCGATGCCGCCGAGAACGTCGGCGAGCACGACATCTTCGGCGCCCTCTTCCAGTATCCGGGCAACACCGGTCAGGTGCGCGACCTCGCGCCGCTGCTGGACGCCGCGCGCGCCAATGGCGCGATGAGCGTGGTGGCCGCCGACCTGCTGAGCCTGGTGCTGCTCAAGTCGCCGGGCAGCCTCGGCGCCGACATCGTCGTCGGTACCTCCCAGCGCTTCGGCGTGCCGATGGGCTTCGGCGGCCCGCACGCGGCCTTCTTCGCCACCACCGACAAGCTCAAGCGCTCCATCCCGGGCCGCATCATCGGCGTCTCCAAGGACTCACGCGGCAACCCGGCACTGCGCATGGCGATGCAGACCCGCGAGCAGCACATCCGCCGCGAGAAGGCGACCTCCAACATCTGTACCGCCCAGGCACTGCTGGCCAACATCGCCGGCTTCTACGCCGTCTATCACGGTGCCGAGGGCCTCAAGCGCATCGCCACCCGCGTGCATCGCCTGACCAGCATTCTCGCCGAGGGCGTCAGCCGTTGCGGCATGGCACTGGCCCACGACAGCTGGTTCGATGCCATCACCGTGACCGGCGTGGATGAGGGCAAGATCCACGGTCGCGAGCTGACCCACGAGATCAACCTGCGCCACCACGGCGACGGCCGCATCACCATCAACCTCGACGAGACCACCACCGCCGCTGACGTCGGCGTGCTGTTCGACGTGCTGCTCGGCGAGGAGCACGGCCTGTCCGTCGCCGCGCTGGACCAGGACCTGCTGGCCAAGGGCGCAAGCGCGATTCCGGCGGCCTGCCAGCGTGACAGCGACTTCCTGACCCACCCGACCTTCAGCCGCTACCACTCGGAAACCGAGATGCTGCGCTACCTGAAGCGTCTGGAGAACAAGGACCTGTCGCTGACCCACGCGATGATTCCGCTGGGCAGCTGCACCATGAAGCTGAACGCCACCACCGAGATGATCCCGGTCACCTGGCCCGAATTCGCCAACGTCCATCCCTTCGCACCGTCGGATCAGGTAGTCGGCTACAAGCAGATGATCGATGAGCTGTCGGCCTTCCTGGTCGAGATCACCGGCTACGACGCCATCTCCATGCAGCCGAATTCCGGCGCGCAGGGGGAATACGCGGGGCTGGTCGCGATCCGTCGCTACCAGGCCTCCATCGGCGAAGGCGCGCGCGACATCTGCCTGATCCCCAGCTCCGCCCACGGCACCAACCCGGCCTCCGCCGCGATGGCCGCCATGAAGGTGGTGGTGGTCGAGTGTGACGCCAACGGCAACATCGACATCGCCGACCTGCGCGCCAAGGCCGAACAGCACAGCGACAAGCTGTCCGCGATCATGATCACCTACCCGTCCACCCACGGCGTGTTCGAGGAAACCGTGCGCGAGGCCTGTCAGGTCGTTCACGACCACGGCGGCCAGGTCTACATCGACGGCGCCAACATGAACGCTCAGGTCGGCATCTGCCGCCCGGGTGACTTCGGCGGCGATGTCTCGCACCTCAACCTGCACAAGACCTTCTGCATTCCCCACGGTGGCGGCGGCCCGGGCATGGGCCCGATCGGCATCAAGGCCCACCTGGCGCCGTTCGTCTCCAACCACGTGGTCACCCCGCTGGAAGGCGTGAAGCCGGAATGCACCGCCGTCTCGGCCGCCGCCTTCGGTTCCGCGGCGATCCTGCCGATCTCCTGGGCCTACATCAAGATGATGGGCGCGCAGGGGCTGCGTGAAGCCACCGAGCTTGCGATCCTCAACGCCAACTACATCGCCACGCGTCTCGATGGGCACTATCCGGTGCTCTATCGCGGCAAGAACGGCACCGTGGCGCATGAGTGCATCATCGATATCCGCCCGCTGAAGGCCGCTTCCGGCATCAGCGAGGAAGACATCGCCAAGCGTCTGATCGACTACGGCTTCCACGCGCCGACCATGTCGTTCCCGGTGGCGGGCACGCTGATGGTCGAGCCCACCGAGTCCGAGTCGCTCTACGAGATCGACCGTTTCTGTGAGGCGATGATCGCGATTCGCGCCGAGATCACCCGTGTCGAGCAAGGTGAGTGGACCCTGGAAGACAACCCGCTGGTGCACGCGCCGCACACTCAGGCCGACCTGATGGACGCCGAGTGGACGCGCAGCTACTCCCGCGAGATCGGCGCCTTCCCCAGCGAGCACGTCAAGGCCGCCAAGCAGTGGCCGGCGGTCAACCGGGTCGACAACGTGCACGGCGATCGTCAGTTGATCTGCTCCTGCCCGAGCATCGATCTCTACCGTGATTGAGAGCCGTGACTGAACGCGGTAATTAAAAGCCGTAACGGTAAGCCAGCAATGAGAAAGTGATGAAACGCTGTCGCTGATCGCTGTGGCACAAAAACGCCCCTGCCGGGAAACCGGCAGGGGCGTTGTCGTTGCTGCTGTCTTTCAGGAAACTGCTCGAAGGCGCACTGTCGCGCCGGCCAAACTTACTCCTTCCAGCTCTTGAGCAGCTCGTCGTAGGCGATGGTCTCGCCCTTGGGCTTCTCGTTGTCCAGCTTGGCCTTCGGCGCACCCGGCTGGGCGAACCAGTACTCCGCATCACGCTCCTCGTTGAGCTTCGGCCCACAGTTGTCCATCACCTTGGCGCGCTCGAGACGCTCGAGAATGCGGTCCTGCGCCTTGGCCAGACCATCGAGGGCTTCCTGCGGCGTGGCTTCGCCGCTGGCGGCCTGGGAGATGTACTGCCACCACAGCTGGGCGAGCTTCGGGTAATCCGGCACGTTGGTCCCGGTCGGCGACCACTGCACCCGCGCCGGGCTGCGATAGAACTCGACCAGACCGCCCAGCTTCGGCGCGGCATCGGTCATCGCCTGGGACTGGATATCCGACTCGCGGATCGGCGTCAGCCCTTCCAGGGTCTTCTTGAGCGAGACGGTCTTGGCGGTGACGAACTGCGCGTACAGCCAGGCCGCGTGACGATTCTTCTCCGGCGTGGAATCGAAGAAGGTCCAGGCGCCCACGTCCTGATAGCCAAGCTTCATGCCCTCTTCCCAGTACGGGCCATGCGGCGACGGCGCCATGCGCCACTTCGGGGTGCCATCGTCGTTGACCACCGGCAGGCCATCCCGCGTCATGTCGGCGGTGAAGGCGGTGTACCAGAAGATCTGCTGGGCGATGTTGCCCTGGGACGGCACCGGACCGGACTCGGAGAAGGTCATGCCCTGGGCTTCCGGCGGTGCGTACTTGCCCAGCCAGTCGACATACTTGGTGGTGGCATAGACGGCCGCCGGGCCGTTGGCCGCGCCGCCACGTGTCACCGAGGAGCCCACCGGCTGACATTCCTCGACACGAATGCCCCACTCGTCCACCGGCAGGCCGTTGGGCAGGCCCTTGTCGCCGGCACCCGCCATCGAGAACCAGGCATCGGTGAAGCGCCAGCCAAGTGACGGGTCCTTCTTGCCGTAATCCATGTGGCCGTAGACCCGCTCACCGTCGATTTCCTTGACGTCATTGGTGAAGAAGTCGGCGATGTCCTCATAGGCCGACCAGTTGACCGGCACCCCCAGCTCGTAGCCGTACTTGTCCTTGAACTGCTTCTTCAAATCTTCGCGCTCGAACCAGTCGGCACGGAACCAGTAGAGGTTGGCGAACTGCTGGTCCGGCAGCTGATAGAGCTTGTCATCCGGGCCGGTGGTGAAATCCAGCCCGATGAAGTCGTCCAGATCCAGCGTCGGCGAGGTGAAGGCCTTGCCGTCGCCTTCCATCATGTCGCTGATCGGCACGACCTTGCCATAGCGGAAGTGCGTGCCGATCAGGTCGGAGTCGTTGACGTAGCCATCGTAGATATTGCGCCCGGACTGCATCTGGGTCTGCAGTTTCTCGATGACGTCGCCTTCCTGGATCAAGTCGTGGGTCAGCTTGATGCCGGTGATCTCGCTGAAGGCCTTGGCCAGCACCTTGGACTCGTATTCATGGGTGGTCAGGGTTTCCGAGGCCACCTTGATTTCCATGCCGCGCAGCGGTTCAGCGGCCTTGATGAACCATTCGAGCTCGGACATCTGCTCGTCCTTGCTCAGCGTGGAGGGTGAGAACTCCTGATCGATCCACTTCCTTGCCGCATCCTGATACTGATCGGCCATGGCCTGACTGGAAAGGCCGGCAAGCCCCGCCGCCGTGGCGAAGGCGATGGCGTAACGCAGGCGTGCGGGTCGAATGATGTGCTGACTCATGGGATGTCCCTTCATTGGCGTTATTGTTGTGTCGCGTCTTCCAACAACCACTTCCGTCAATCACGTGTCGCGCGGCGCGATTCGCCGCCTTGCTTGCTCTCGGTGCTGCTCGTCCTCCTGCCGTTGCGATCGGCTGTCGTTGGCTGCTGCTCTGTTGTTCTTGCTGCTCTGTTGTCCTTGCTGACCTGATTGCTCTGCTGCGCTGATGCCCTGATGCACTGATACTCAGCGGCTTGCTGTCACTCTCGCGTCTCCTGCAGCAGCTCGCGCTGGGCGCGGTAGAGCGAGGCGGGCTCCACGGCCTCGCCCGGCGACTCGACGCGTGCCTGCAAGGCATCCATCGGCGGCAAGGGGTCATACTCGGTCACGCCCTTGGCATTCATCACTCGGGCATAGTCATGGCGGTTGGCGATGCCCAGCGCATGCCCGGTCGCCCCGACGACCGTCGGCATGATCACCTTGCCGAAGTGGGAGTCGGCGCGCATGAAGGGCCAGGCAGCATGCGGCTTGCCGGTATTGACCGGATTCCACAGCACCAGCCCGCGCAGATGATTGGGCTGATGGCCGACACTGGCGCCCCAGCGGTCACGCACATGACCGCCACGCTTGCGATCGAACACGTTGTCGCGCGATTGCTGACCATGCAGCTCGATACCACTGTCACCGGCGTGCTCCAGTTCAAGGTAGACGTTATGGGTCGCGTAGCGGGCCACCCCGGGCGCATGCCAGGCATGACTTTGGTCGACTACCTGGCGGGCCAGTACCTGATTGCTGTCACTGATCGTCATCGCGATATGCCCGGGCTTGCCGGTCATCGTCACGTCTTCGAGTGTCAGCTGTGAGCTGTGGCGCACCTTCACCCCCTGATTGAAACTGTCGAGCCGCACGTCACGTACCCAGCCATCCGTGATGCCATCCAGGTCCAGAAGGCCGAAGCCGCTGTCATCCTCGGCACTGCGGTGATGCTTGAAGTGCCCCCGCCAGTTGCCCTTGAGCGTGATGCCCTGCACCCCGACTTCCCGCGCCGGGTGCAGGCGTGCGATGCGCCACTGCTCGCCGGGAAAGCGCTCATGCACCACCGGCAGCGAGAGCGTGAGGCGCTTGCCGTCACGTGCCACCACGCGATAGCGCGCCCGCTTGATCACTCCGTCACGCTCGATCAACCAGCGTGACTCGCCGGTGCTGGCGTCCTTTTCCATCTGATAGGGCGCCAGGGCACGCGCCACTGACTCAGGCCGCTTGTCGATGCTCTCCAGCAGCACCTCATCGCCTGGCGAGAGCGCTGCGCCATCTGTCTCATCCGACTGACCCGCCTCATCCGCCAGCGTGATCGTGTCCTGCGTATCCGCCGGCTGCCGGTGTCTCGTCGGTGTGACGGCTTGCCATTCTTCCTGCTTGCCCCCCTCGGCCAGATTGCCCAGATGCAGCAGCCAGGGAGTGCTCCAGTACCAGCTGGCGTGCAACGGCAGCATCGGCCGGGTCTGCTTGAGGTGCGTGACATCACTGCCCGCGCCCATCAAGGTCCAATGACTGCCTGCCAGACTCAAACCCTGCATCTTGAGCAATGCCTCGCGCAGCGCCTGCTGGTGTTCTGCGTCCGCCACCGCGGCTTTCAGTGCCACCAGGCGGGAGTGAAACCAGTCGCGCTCGGCCGCCCCATACACCACGTAATCCCCCGCCGGGAAATAGAGCACGCCGCGGCGCGCCGGGCGGTCAGCGTCATCACTGCCCTGGCGCTGCCAGTCACGCATGGCGGCATGCGCCTCGAGAATGGCGCGGCGATCACTCAGGGTGTCACTACCATCCGCGCCGTAGGCCGTGACATCGAACCGGCGCAGCACGCCCTTTGCGCTCTCACCTGCCGTGCCCTTTTCTGCCTCGCCCTTTCCTGCCGCTTCACCCTCGTCACGGGACTCGAGCTCAAGCGCCGGCAGTGCCTCGCCCTGGTGGTAGCCGGCGCGGGAAACGTCTGGCAGTGGCAGTGGCTTGCGCGCCTTGGGTGAGCGGGTCTGATTGGCCTGCCACACGCGCTGATACTGCTGCCACAATGTTGATTGCCCTGCATCTTCCGTTTCGCCATCCCCGACCTGCTGATCAGGCGTCGCGGCGTCCGGGTTGTCGAGCGGTGTACCGGCCCACCAGCCGAGGGCGACAACGCAGGCAATGCTCAGCCCTGTCACGCCCGCCCAGAGACGACGGCGGTTCTTGCGGCCCGGCGAGGGAGAGTCGCCACGTGAAGCGCCATGTGAAGCACCCTTTGAAGCACTACCTGTAGACGAGCGATGCGGTGAACGAGATGACGACATGCAACGAGATTCCAGAGCGGCGAATGACACTGGCGGATGCCAGTCAGAACCGCTTGGGACTCCCCTCAGGCTGTCCGGTTCCGTGTTGCCACCGGGCGACGCTGCCTGTCGTCAGCGCTCTCTCCTCTTCACATCTCCCCGCATGTCATCCCCACTTCATCCCCACTTCATCAACACCAGCATCCAGACGACACACACGATGCTGATCATCCACAGCACCTGATCGGTAAAGCCCAACCACAGCAGATGCAGCCAGCCGCTGGAGAGCAGGCCGATGAACAGTCTGTCGCCCCGCGTGGTCGCGATGGGCAGAAATCCCTGCCGACTCAGCGTCGGGGTCACGAACTGCCAGGCGGTCATGCCCAGCAGCAGGGTGCCGATACCGGCAAAGAAGAGTGACGTGGGCAGTGTCCAGGCCATCCATTCCATCATCATGTCCTCTTGTGGGCCGCCAGCAGAGACTTGCTGACGGCAATGACAGCGGCGCTCGGCCTGGTGACGATCACACCCGGCCCAGGGCGAAGCCCTTGGCGACATGGTTGCGCACGAAGTAGATCACCAGAATGCCGGGAATCAGCGTCAGGGCACCGGCGGCGGCCAGCACGCCCCAGTCGATGCCCGAGGCCGAGACCGTTCGCGTCATCACCGCCGCTATCGGTTTCGCCTCCGTCGAGGTCAGGGTTCGCGCCAGCAACAGCTCCACCCACGAGAACATGAAGCAGAAGAAGGCGGTCACCCCGATTCCCGGGCGAATCATCGGAATGAACAGCGTCAGGAAGAAGCGCGGGAAGCTGTAGCCGTCGATATAGGCCGTCTCATCGATCTCCTTGGGTACGCCGGACATGAAGCCTTCCAGAATCCAGACCGCCAGCGGCACGTTGAACAGACAGTGCGCGAGTGCCACCGCCAGCGGGGTATCGAACAGCCCCACCGAGGAATAGAGCTGGAAGAACGGCAGCAGGAAGACCGCCGGCGGCGCCATGCGATTGGTCAGCAGCCAGAAGAACAGATGCTTGTCGCCCAGGAAGCGATAGCGCGAGAAGGCATAGGCCGCCGGCAGCGCCACCGCCAGCGAGATGAGCATGTTGAGCACCACGTAGCTCATCGAGTTGAGGTAGCCCATGTACCAGCTGGGGTCGGTGAAGATCACCCGATAGTTGTCGAAGGTGAAGTTCTCGGGCCACAGGGTCAGGCCGCCGAGAATCTCCTGATTCGACTTGAAGGACATGATCAGCAGCCAGTAGATCGGCACCAGCAGGAACAGCAGATAGATCGTCATTACCAGACGCTTGCGTGTGGTCATCACTCGTCTCCTCAGGCGTCGTCACTGTCCTGATGGGTCATGGCGGTATAGAACAGCCACGAGACCAGCAGGATGATGAGGAAGTAGATCAGCGAGAAGGCTGCGGCACGTCCGAGATCGAACTGGCCGATCGCCATCTGGGTCAAGGTCTGGGACAGGAAGGTGGTGGTGGTACCCGGCCCGCCACCGGTGAGCACGAAGGGCTCGGTGTAGATCATGAAGCTGTCCATGAAGCGCAACATGATGCCGATCAACAGCACGCTCTTGAGCTTGGGCAGCTGGATGTAGCGGAACACGGCCCAGGGCGAGGCACGGTCGATACGCGCGGCCTGGTAATAGACATCGGGAATGGCACGTAGCCCCGAATAGCACAGCAACGCCACCAGCGACGTCCAGTGCCAGACATCCATCACCAGCACCGTCACCCAGGCGTCAGCCGGATTGGAGGCGTAGTTGTAGTCGATGCCCAGCTGGCCCAGCGCCCAGCCGTAGAGACCGATGTCCTCACGACCGATGATCTGCCAGATGGTGCCGACCACATTCCAGGGGATCAGCAGCGGCAAGGCCAGCAGAATCATGCACAGCGAGACCATGAAGCCCTTGCGCGGCATCGAGAGCGCCACGGCGATCCCCAGCGGAATCTCGATGGCTAGCACCGCGAATGAATAGACGAACTGACGGATCAGCGAATCGTGCAGGCGCTCGTCACGCAGGATCTCGCGATACCACTCGGTGCCGACGAAGAAGCGCGTGGAGGGGTCGAAGATGTCCTGCACCGAGTAGTTGACCACCGTCATCATCGGGATGATGGCCGAGAATGCCACCACGATGACTACCGGCAGCACCAGCCACCAGGCGCGATTGTTGTGTGTGCGTTGCATCAGGCGTTTCCTCCCGGCCGCTGGTCATCTTCCCCTCTGACAGGGCCGCCACTCTCCCCTCTGGCAAAGCTGTCCGCCTCGCCACTGTCGGGCGCGCCGGCCTGTGACAGGTCCAGCAGGTGCTCATCGAGATAGAAGCGCTGCCAGCGGGCCGGCAGGCGCAGACGCACGCGGCCTGTCGGCAGCAGCGCATCTTCCTCGATGCGCGCCTTGAACAGGCAGCCGCCACCGATGTCGAGATCCACCACCTTGTAGGTCCCCAGGTCCTGCACCAGCGTGACCTGACCACTCAGCCAATGCTCGCGGGTGTCGGGAACCGCCGCCGCTGATGAGCTGTCGCTGGCCTCGAGCTCGACGAATTCGGGGCGAATGCCCAGTTTCAACTCGCCCTTGCGCTCCGCCAGTGTCGCTAGCAGCGCTCGTGGAAGATGCAGCAAGGGTGCATCCTCCCCCGTGCCGAGCCGCACGCCCTGCGATTCCAGCGTGATGCTGGCCAGGTTCATGCCCGGTGAGCCGATGAAGTAGCCCACGAAGGTGTGAGCGGGGTCCTCGAACAGCTCGCGCGGGGTGCCGAACTGCACGATGCGGCCCTCGTACATCACCGCGATCTTGTCGGCGAAGGTCGAGGCCTCCAGCTGATCATGGGTGACGTAGACCATGGTGATGTTGAACTGCTCGTGGATCTGCTTGAGCTTGCGGCGCAGCTTCCACTTGAGGTGGGGGTCGATGACCGTCAGCGGTTCATCGAACAGGATGGCGGCCACGTCATCGCGCACCAGGCCACGGCCCATCGAGACCTTCTGCTTCTCGTCGGCCGTCAGGTTGCTGGCACGCCGAGTCAGCAGGTCTTCCAGCTCCAGCACCTGGGCGATCTCACGCACCCGGGACTGCACCTTGTGCTCCGGCTGGCGCTGATTGCGCAGCGGAAAGGCCAGATTGTCGAAGACCGTCATGGTGTCGTAGACCACCGGGAACTGGAAAACCTGGGCAATGTTGCGCTCTTCCGGCGGCAGCCGATTGACCACGCGATCATCGAAGCGCACCTCGCCCTCGGAGGGGGCCAGCAGCCCGGAGATGATGTTGAGCAGCGTGCTCTTGCCACACCCCGACGGGCCGAGCAGTGCATAGGCGCCGCCCTGCTGCCAGACATGATTCATGCGCCGGATGGCGTAATCACTGTCCGCGGTGGGCGCCGCCAGGTAGCTGTGCGCCAGATCATTGAGGTGTATTTCCGCCATCAGGCCAGCCCTCCGCCAGTCGTGGTGGGTCGCTCGGGCGAGCGGATCAGTGCCCCATCGCCATGCTGTTCCGCCCCGTCACCACCATCGGCGGCATAGACGAACAGCTTGTGGGCGGGGGCATAGACGCGGATGGCATCATCCACGGCGAAGTCGTGGATGCCGGCCAGATGCAGGACCAGCGAGTGATCGTCATTGCTGACATGCAGGAAGGTCTCGGAGCCGGAGATCTCGGCGATATCCACCGTGACGGCGAACTCCAGATCATCATCGGCCAGAGGTGCCAGCCCCAGATGGCTGGGGCGGATGCCGAAGCGGTAGGCCCCGCTCTCGATCCCCGCCAGTGGCGTGGGCAGCACGAAACGGCTGCCCTGCTCGCCGGCACTGGCCGCGCCGGAGAACGCCAGCTCACGTCCGCGCACCTCGGCCTCGAACAGATTGATCTGCGGCTCGGAGTAGAGCTTCGCCGCCTCGACACTCAGTGGATGATGGTAGACGGCCTCGGTAGGCCCGGACTGCAGCACCCGCCCTTCATGCATCAGGGTGGTGGTGCCGCCGAGTGCCAGCGCCTCGCCGGGCTCGGTGGTGGCGTAGACGGCAATGGTGTTGCGGGTCGCGAACAGGCTGCGCATCTCGTGGCGCAGTTCTTCGCGCAGCTTGTAGTCGAGATTGACCAGCGGTTCATCGAACAGCACCAGGTCGGCGTCCTTGACCAGCGCCCGCGCCATGGCCGTGCGCTGCTGCTGGCCACCGGACAACTCCGCCGGCTGACGCGCAAGAAACTGCTCGATATGCAGCATCTCGGCGATCTCGTGCACGCGGCGGCGGATTTCCTCCGGCGCCATGCGCGCCAGCTTCAGCGGCGAGGCGATGTTGTCGTAGACGCTCAGGCTCGGGTAGTTGATGAACTGCTGATAGACCATCGAGATGTTGCGCTCGCGCACTGGACGGCCGGTCACGTCCTCGCCGTTCATCACGATGCGCCCGTCACTGGGCACATCGAGACCCGCCATCAGGCGCATCAGCGACGTCTTGCCGGACAGGGTGCGTCCCAGCAGCACATTGAAGGAGCCGGGCTCGAAGGTCAGGTCCACCCTGTCGATATGGGTCTCGCGGCCAACCCGGCGGGTGACCGCCTCAAGGCTCAAGGACATGGCGCTGTCTCGTCTGGTGAAAGTCATCGGGGCAAGGACACGGCCAACCACTGCCGAGTGTTCACACCCACCTGGTGACTATCCTCAAGCGAACCCTGTGCCAGCCGCGCGCAACCCCCTGCCCACAGACAGCCTCCATCGCCCCTCGGAGGGCGCCGGATTCCGCTCTTCTGTCGATCATTCAGCCACTTGCCAGATGCGACCAAGGCAGGGGCAGACCATGGTCTAGCCCGTCATCCGCCGCGTCTGCCGCTACTCTGATGAACAGTGTCTGCACACTGGAGTCCTCGGAACTGAACACTCACCACGCACAAGTGAACATTGCCGTGAACACTCCCCCAGACCGATCACAGCATCGATAACAGCACCAATAACAACAGAGGCCTGAAAGGCCCGCCGCACAAGGGACATCGCATGCCACTACCCCACGCCGCCAAACACTCAGCGCGCCACGCTGCTCATCATTCGGCCAAGCATCCAGCTCACCACGCAGAGGATCAGGCGCTCGATCCAAGCGCCGCCTGCGCAACGTCTGCGGCGGCGCTTCCACCTGCTCCCTCCTCTTCTCTTCCCTCTTCTTTCCCCTCGTCGCTGCCGCCCTCAACCCTCAGGTGTCCGCCGGAGGAGCTCGTCTGGCGTCAGCGTCAGGCCGCCAACCTGATGGCGACGGTGGCGTCAGCGGTGGCCGGCCATACCCTCAACCTGCTCGATCACTGGCAGGCGTGTCTGGTGCTGACCGACCGCGACGGCGTGGTGCTGGCAAGCTACGGCCATCAACAGCTGCTGGGCAATGACGCCCCCCTGTTGCACCCCGGCGCGCGCTGGCGTGAGGAGTCGCTGGGTCACAACGCCATCGCCGAGACCCTGAATGCACCGCGTGCCAATCGCCTGGCGCGCATCGCGCTCGAAGCGCATGACGCCGAATGCCTCAAGGGGCTGGCCAGTGCCAGTGCCGCGCTGCTGGCACCCGCCAGCTGGAGTGCCAATCGAGGCCTGACGCCCGGCGCCTGCGAGGGGTGCCTGGGACTGATCTGCGATCCCTACCGTGTGCGCCAGTACAGCCTCGGCATGCTCGGCGTACTGGCGGATGACATCGAGCAACGCCGTCTGGGCGAGGCGCATGGGCACGACCATCACCTGTTGCGCCTGCATCTCAACCGCTCGCAGCTGGACTCGCCCAGTGCGGCCCTGCTGGCCGTCACGCCGCAAGGTCAGGTCGCTGCCGCCAGTCGCCGGGGACTGCAGCTGCTGGCGGCTCATCTTGAACTCACGCCCGCTTCCGAAAACGCAGCCAACGCAACGGACAGCGCAGCCAATGCAGCGGACAGCGACAGCTGCGCCACCCGCGATGACATCCACCTGCTGCTGGGCCAGCCGCTGGCACGCTGGCAGCTGGACTGGGCGCCGCTGGCCCAGCTCGCCAATGCGCAGTGCCTGATGCTCACACAACACCCGCGCTTCACGGGCTACACCCTGTGTGCAGCCCCGCCCAGGCCACGGGTCGTGGCCCGTGCGCCGGCCGAGCGCTCCGCAAGCCAGCCACCGGCCGAAGTCGCCACTCGAGAGACTGCGTGCCACCCGAGCCTCGCGCGCCTGCATCATGGCGATGCCGGCTGGGCCAGAGTCTGCGAACTGCTGGCGCGGCTGGTGAACGCCCGCCTGCCACTACTGCTGCAGGGCGAGACCGGCGTCGGCAAGGAGGAAGTGGTCAAGGCGCTGCATCAGGCCAGTCATCGCGCCCATCAGCCGCTGGTCGCCATCAACTGCGCCGCCTTGCCTGATGAGCTGGTCGAGGCCGAGCTGTTCGGCTATCGGCGCGGCGCCTTTACCGGTGCCGACCCCGCCGGACGCGAAGGCCGCCTGCTCGAGGCCAATGGCGGGCGCCTGTTTCTGGATGAGATCGGCGACATGCCACTGCATGTGCAGGCGCGTCTGCTACGCGTGCTGCAGGAGCGTGAAGTCACCCCGCTGGGCGGCGGCAAGCCGCAGCGGGTCGATTTCGAACTGGTCGCCGCCACCCATCAGCCCCTCAGCGAGCTGGTCAAGGCCGGGCGCTTCCGGGCGGATCTCTACTATCGCCTGTGTGGGGCCACCATCGCCCTGCCGCCGCTGAGGGAGCGTCACGACATCGCCGGACTGAGTCGTGCCCTGCTGACACGGCTGTGCGGGGAGCAGCAACGTGAGCTGCCGCGCATCACGCCCGCCTTCCTCGATCGCCTCACCCAGCATGACTGGCCCGGCAACGTGCGCGAGCTGGACAACGTGCTGCGTCTGGCGCTGGCACTGTGCGATGGGCCGACCCTGGAGCCGTGCCATGTGATGCTGGCGGGCGACTGTCTCGCCTCACAGGGCGACTGCCACGCGGCAGAGGGCGAGATTGCCCACCAGCCCTCGCAACCGAGCGGCCTGCCCTCGCTGCATGATCTCTTCAGTGCCGAGGAGCTGCAGAGTGCGCTGGACGCGCTGGGCGGCAACGTCTCGCGTCTCGCGCGGGAGCTGGGCATCAGCCGCACCACGCTCTACAAGCGACTCGGCGCGGCCTGACGCAGCAGGCTTTTCCTCAAGCCCTGTCTCCAAGCCCTGTCTTCAAGCCCTGGCCCTGAAACGCCCTTGCCCCCGCAGACAGACTCTGCGGGGGCAAGGGCGTTTCTTGCGACTCCTGTTTCTCACAGCCATCAAGCGCTCAGCACTCAAGAGCAAAGGGCAGAGGGTCGAGGACAGTGGTCAGCTCGGCGTCAGGCCGCGCAGACGTTCATTGCGGCGGCGAATCAGCTCCAGTGTCGTCAGCAGCAGGATCGAGACCATCACCAGCAGCGTGGCCACCGCCAGAATCGTCGGGCTGATCTCCTCGCGGATACCGGACCACATCTGGATCGGGATGGTGGTCTGCGCCGGCCCGGCGATGAACAGCACCACCACGACTTCATCGAACGAGGTGATGAAGGCGAACAGCGCACCGGACACCACCCCCGGCGTCACCAGCGGCAGGATGATGCGGAAGAAGGTGCGACTCGGACTGGCCCCCAGCGAGTGCGCCGCACGTGTCAGCGAGTGATCGAAGCCGGACAGCGTCGCCGTCACCGTGATCACCACGAAGGGAATGCCCAGCGCCGTGTGCGCCAGAATCACGCCCAGATAGGTCTGGGTCAGCCCCAGTTTCGAGAAGAAGAAGAACATCGCCGCGGCGCTGATGATCAGCGGCACGATCATCGGCGAGATCAGGATCGCCATGATGGTATTGCGAAACGGCATGAAACGGCTGGAAAGCCCCAGTGCGGCAAGCGTGCCCAGTACCGTGGCCAGCACCGTCGCGCACACCGCCACGATGATGCTGTTCTTGATCGAGCGCATCCACTCATCCGAGGTGAAGAACTCCTGATACCAGCGCAGCGAGTAGCCCTCCGGGTCCAGCGACAGCATCTTCTCCGAGAAGGTGAAGTAGGGTTCGGCATTGAACGAGAGCGGAATGATCACCAGGATCGGCCCGATCAGGAACAGGAAGATCAGCGTGCACAGCACGCAGAACACCCAATGCCAGATCCGCTCACCACGAGTTGCATAGGAAGGTATGGCCATCTGTCACCCCAGTTTGACCTTGTCCACACCGATCAGGCGGTTGTAGACGAGATAGAAGAGGATCACCACGACCAGCAGTATCGAGCCAATGGCCGCTGCCAGGCCCCAGTTGAGCGAGGTCTGCATGTGATAGGCGATGAAGTTGGTGATGAAGCGGCCCGACTGCCCGCCCACCAGTGCCGGCGTGATGTAGTAGCCGATGGAGAGGATGAAGACCAGAATCGAGCCCGCCCCGATGCCCGGCAAGGTCTGCGGGAAGTAGACACGCCGGAAGGCGGTTATCGGCCCGGCACCCAGCGAGCGCGCCGCATGCATGTAGCTGGGCGGTATGGTCTTCATCACCGAGTACAGCGGCAGGATCATGAACGGCAGCAGGATGTGGGTCATCGCGATGATGGTGCCGGTCTTGTTGTAGATCATCTGGATACGCGCCTCCTCGGCGAGTATCCCGACGCCCACCAGCATGTCATTGAGCACCCCCTGCTGCTGCAGGATCGCGATCCAGGTGGTGGTTCGCACCAGCAGCGAGGTCCAGAACGGCAGCAGCACCAGAATCATCAGCAGATTGCCGCGACTGGCTGGCAGGGTCGCCAGCAGCCAGGCCACCGGATAGGCCAGCAACAGACACAGCCCGGTGATCGCCGCGCTCATCCAGAAGGTGCGGATGAACAGCGAGACGTGGATCTGCAGATACTCCGGTTTCTCGACGATCTCGCCTGTCGGTGAGAACTGGCGATCCACCGCCGCCAGATAGTAGGAAGCGGTGAGAGGCGACGATTCGCGTTTGATCAGACGCCAGATATCCGGGTCCTCCCAATCCTCATCGGCCTTGATCAGCGCGGCCTTGTAAGGGGCCTCCATGCGACCGGCACGGCGGGCGCTCTTCATGAACAGCGACCGCATGCCGGACTTTTCGTAGTTGAGACGCGAGGCGACGCGCCCGAGATTGCGCGCCTTGAGTCCCGCGGCCAGATCCTGCGCCAGGGCGGCGTAGGCGGCCTCTTCCGGCAACCCTTCGCCGTCCCAGTCGACCAGCACCTCGCTGGTGCGCGGTAGATAGGTGGAGACTTCCGGGTTGTCGACACTGCGTGACAGCATGTCGAAGATGGGCATGACGAATGCCAGCCCGATGAAGACCAGCAACGGCGCCACCAGCAGCAACGCCTTGATGCGACTGCGACGGATGGCGCGATTGAGGCTCTGTTTCAGCGGTACGCCATCGGCGGTGGTCAGCGCCGCGCCGGGGGCGCCAGTGGGGTCATGTGCTGCGCTTCCGGACGTGGCCGGGGCGGAGGAATCGCTCATCCTGCACTCCTTGATCGGCTATCCGAGGATGCCTGGGCCGCCAGCCGGCTTCCGCGTGACAGTGACGGAAGCCAACCTGGCGGAATCGAGCATGGCCGACGGGCCATCAGGCATGATCAAAAAGGCCCCGGCGCGCGGGTGTGCGCCACCGGGGCCAGCGGGTCAGTGCAGGGGTCAGCGTGCCAGCCAGGCGTTGAAGCGCTGGCTCAGCTCATCGAGGTTGTCGGCCCAGAATTCGTCATCCTTGGGGATGGCGGTCTCGAAGTTGGGGCCATAGGTGGGCATGTGCGGCTTCATGTCGATGCCGGTGTCCGCATGGGTCGAGACCAGTGCCGCGGAGGAGGTACGCGCCGGCCCGTAGGAGATGTACTTGGCCTGATCCGCCAGTCGCTGGGTATCGGTGGCGAACATCAGGTAATCCTTGACCTTGTCGAGCTTGCCGGTCGGGACGACCCAGCCATCCAGCTCGAAGACCTGGGCATCCCAGACGATGGAGAATGGCTGCTTCTCGTTGACCTCGGCATCGAAGATGCGTCCGTTGTAGGCCGAGGCGAAGGCCACTTCCTTGTCCGCCAGCAGCTGCGGCGGCTGTGCGCCCTCTTCCCACCAGATCACGCTGTCCTTGATGGTATCGAGCTTGGCGAAGGCACGTTCGATGCCTTCCTCGGAATCCAGCATCTCGTAGACATCTTCCGGGGCCACGCCATCGGCTACCAGCGCCCACTCCATGTTGTTGATCGGCTTCTTCTGCAGCGCACGCTTGCCGGGGAATTCCTCGAGATTGAAGACGTCATCGATGGAATCCGGCTGCTTGTCCTCGGGGAACATCTCGGTATTGAAGGCCACGATGTTGGAGTAGACGATCTGCGGCACGAAGCACTCGCTGAGCGAATTCTCGATGAAGTCCTCGCTGGCCGGCGTGCCATCCGGCGCTGCCGCGAACAGGGTGTCCGGGTCCAGCGGCTCGATCAGGCCTTCCGAACAGGCGATCAAGGCATCACTGGGCAGCATGTCGACCAGGTCCCAGGTGACGTTGCCGGCCTGGACCTGTGCGCGCAGACCGGACAGCGCATTGGATGACTTGTCGATATTGACGACGGTGTCGCCGCTCTTCTCTTCCCAGGGCTCGTGATAGGCCTTGTTCTGGCTGTCGGTATAGGCGCCGCCCCACGAGACGATATTGAGCGTCTCGGCCTGGGCCGCTGCGGCGCTCATGCCGGCCGCTGCCACGGCAACCGCCAGCAGGCTGCGCAGCGGCATGCCCGGGCGCGAGGTAGTGAATGACGCGGTGAACTGATTGATGACTGACATGGATGAATCTCCCTGATTTCTTGTTGTTGTGCTGCACTCTTGTCGCGAAATCTGCTCTTGCTCTGCTGAGGAAGCGTGCTTCACCTCCCGTGCTGCCTTGTCTTTACTCGCCTGTCCTTTCTCGCCTGTTCTTTGCTGGCCTGTTCTGACCTTTGCTGGCCTCAGGCATCCAGCGCCCGGCAGTCGCAGGCGTCCCATCCGACCTGCAATGTCTGCCCGGGCCGCAAGGGCGGATAACCCTCGGCGTTGGGTGTCTTGATGATGAATTCGTCACTGCCACACACCGCCACGCGCGTGCGCAGATGATCTCCAAGATAGATCACCTCGAGCACCTCGGCGGAGAAGACATTGTCGGGAGGGCTTTGCGTGCCCGCGGCGCCTGGCTCTTCCGCCGACAGCAGGCGTACCCGCTCCGGGCGCAGTGACAGCTGGGTGCGCTCGCCGACCTCATTGACGGCCACCTTGAGTGCCCGTACCTGCTCGCCGCTGTCGAGGGTCACCGTGCAATGCTCCCCCTGAGCGTCAAGCTGCGATACCTGGCCGTTGAGGCGATTGTTCTCGCCGATGAAATAGGCGACGAAGGCATTCTCCGGCGCTTCATACAGCGCCTCGGGGGTTGCCAGCTGCTGGACGATGCCGTCATTGAAGACCGCGATGCGGTCCGACATGGTCAGCGCTTCCGTCTGATCATGGGTCACATAGAGCATGGTGACGCCGAGGCGCTGGTGGATGCGCTTGATCTCGAACTGCATCTCCTCGCGCAGGTTCTTGTCCAGCGCCCCCAGCGGTTCATCCATCAGCACCAGCTCCGGCTCGAAGACCAGCGCACGTGCCAGGGCGACCCGCTGTTGCTGCCCGCCGGAGAGCTGCCCCGGACGGCGATCGCCGAATTCGCCGAGTCGCACCATGTCCAGCGCGTTGGCCACCTTGGTCGAGATCTCCTCCTTGCTCATGCCGCGCACTTCCAATGGGAAGGCCAGGTTCTCGGCCACGCTCATGTGCGGAAACAGTGCATAGTTCTGGAAGACCATGCCGATGCCGCGCTTGTGCGGTGGCAAGTCATTGATGGGGGTACCGTCGAGGAGGATGTCGCCGTGGGTCGGCGTTTCGAAGCCTGCCATCATCATCAGGCAGGTGGTCTTGCCGGAACCGGACGGTCCCAGCAGGGTGACGAACTCGCCGCGCTGGACTTCAAGATTGAAGCCCTTGACCACCAGCGTTTCGCCGTCATAGCTCTTTTGCACATCATTGAAGATCGCGAAGCAGGAGCTGGTCTCCTGCGGCGCGTCGGGCTCAGCAGTCGTGACCATGCGTGGTATCCATACGTGTTGTTGTTATCGTGGAGCATGTGATCGAACAGGCTTCACCGGCCCTGATCGCTGCCCTCAGTCCCATTTGACCCTACGGGGGCAAGCGAGAGGCGACAAGCGCCGCGCTCGCTGAAAAGCGTTGAAATCAGGCTATGCGAAAGTCTAAATGTTGAACTACCGTCGCCTGCCATTCGCCAAGGGCCCTCGGCATGCACCGCCGCTGAATCACCGACGCCACATGGCGCTTCCCCGGTGAGCGCCCACTGAAAAGCCCCCGCTGCACACAAGGCAGCGGGGGCTTTGGGCCTTTCAACTCTGGGTTGCCCGAGGTGGGCAGCCATATCAGAGCCTCTGGGGTTCAGCGGCGGTCAGAACTTGGTAATGACCCACACCGCGTGGATGATCCCCGGCAGGAAACCGAAGCAGGTCAGGATGATGTTGATCCAGAAATGCTTGTTGGCGACACCCACCTGCATGAGAACGCCCAGCGGCGGCAGGATGATGGCCAGAATGATGCGAATGATATCCATGAGTTGCTCCTTGCGATTGTGACAACCGTGACTCCACGGAGGTCATGAATGTTCGGTACTCGTGTTGATCAGTGTCCTTCTTGATCACAGTCCTTCTCGATCACTGCCCGTCTCGATCAGCGTCAGCCTTGTCGACGTCATCGTCGTGCGCAGAGGCGGATCCGCCGGCGCGGGCCTGACGATCGATCTTCTGGGACAGCTTCTCGGAGTCCGCGGCCAGCTGCTCGTGGTAGCGCTCCCAGTCTTCCCAGTCATGCGGCGTCCCGGTGCGTGGCCGATGGCTGCCGGACTCACGTGCACGTGCCCAGGCATGTTCTTCCAGACTCTGAGGCTTGTCCTCCTCCTTGTCCTTGTCGCCGTCCAGGCCGTGCTTCGCCATGTACTCTCGTGCGTTCATCTATTGCCTCGCTTGCCAGACTCGACGCCTGACGATGCCGTGACGTACCCACTACCTATGGCTGACAGGGGCAAATATCAAGTCTGTATAACTATTTCCGGCAAAAAAGCCGCTTGCCGACCAGCACGTTCCTGCCGAGAACAAGGCCATGAGCCAGCACACGACTGACTGTCAGCAGTATCATCAAGAAAAGCTATCGCCTCGCTTGATGCAATCAAATTCACCCGCAAGAGGCTTGCCCCTAGACTGGCTCCAGTTTCGCAAGGCACTGATTTCTCATGCACTCGACATTGTCATCGAGCCTCAGTCGCCTGCCATCCCCTTTAGATACGTCTCATCGAGACCGGAGCCAATTTCATGCAACTCGAATCACACGAAGGCCAGCAGGTCCCGAACGTCAGCTTCAAGATCCGTCGCGACGGCCGTCTGGTCGAGCGCACCAGCGAGGAGATCTTCTCGGGCCGCAACGTGGTGGTCTTCGCCCTGCCGGGCGCCTTCACCCCGACCTGCTCCTCCACTCACCTGCCGCGCTACAACGAGCTGGCCGATCGCTTCTATGCTGTCGGCGTCGACGAGATCGTCTGCCTGTCCGTCAATGACGCCTTCGTCATGGAGTCCTGGGGCGAGCATCAGGAAGCCGAGAACCTGAGCCTGATCGCCGATGGCAACGGCGACTTCGCCGCCGGCATGGGCATGCTGGTCGACAAGAGCGACATCGGTTTCGGCAAGCGCAGCTGGCGCTATTCCATGCTGGTACGCAACGGCGTGGTCGAGAAGCAGTTCATCGAGCCGCAGAAGCCGGGCGACCCCTTTGAAGTCTCCGACGCCGATACCATGCTCGACTATCTGGACCCGGACGCCGGCCGTCCCAGTTTCGCTACCCTGTTCAGCAAGCCGGGCTGCCCGTACTGCGCACGTGCGAAGCAGATGCTCGACGAAGCACGCATCAGCTACGAAGTCATCGAAGTCGGCACCCGCGGCGTAACCTCACGCACCCTGCGCGCCATGACCGGTCAGGCCACCGTGCCGCAGGTCTGGATCGACGGCGAGCATGTCGGCGGCAGCGATGAAGTCGCCCGCTACTTCGGCAGCCTGACCAGCGCTTGAACGCATCACGCTGACAGGCCCCGATAACTTTCTCTTTTCATCACGCGCGGGCCACGCTCGCGCCTGAGACCCCATTGTCAGGTGCGCCGCTGGCGCGCCTTGAGGAGTACGACGTGAACGAACGCCAGGTTGAAGTCGCCATCATCGGTGCCGGCAGTGCCGGTCTGGGTGCCTATCGCGCCGCCAAGGCACACACCGATTCCGTGGTCATGATCGAAGGCGGCCCCTACGGCACCACCTGTGCCCGTGTCGGCTGCATGCCGTCCAAGCTGCTGATCAGTGCGGCCGAAGCCGCGCATCACGCCCGTGACACCGCACCGTTCGGCATCAATATCGAAGGCGAGGTCAAGGTGGATGGCCGCGCCGTGATGGACCGCGTCAAGCGTGAGCGCGACCGCTTCGTCGGCTTCGTGGTCGAGTCCGTGGAAGGCATTCCCTCCCACGACAAGCTGCGCGGCAATGCGCGTTTCGAGACCGCCAACAGCCTGATCATCGGCGACAACGAGACCCGCGTCACCTTCGAGCGTGTCGTGATCGCCACCGGCTCACGCCCCAGCTACCCGGGCTTCTTCGAGAATGCCGGTGACCGCCTGATCATCAACGACAGCGTCTTCGACTGGGACGACCTGCCGGAATCCGTCGCCGTCTTCGGCCCGGGCGTCATCGGGCTGGAGCTGGGCCAGGCGCTCACGCGTCTCGGCGTGCGCATCCGCATGTTCGGTGTCGGCGGCGCCATCGGCCCGCTGCGTGACGAGAAGCTGCGTGCCAATGCCGATCGCGTCTTCAACGAGGAGTTCTACCTCGACCCGGACGCAAAGGTCGAGAAGATCGAACGTGTCGAGGACGATAACGGTGCCGGGGTCGAGATCACCTTCATCGAGCGTGGCAGCGAAGCTCGCCTCACCGAGCGTTTCGACTACCTGCTCGCGGCCACCGGCCGTCGCCCGAATGTCGATCGCCTCAATATCGAGGCGCTGGGCCTGAAGCTGGACGAGCGCGGCGTGCCGATCTTCAATCGTCACACCCTGCAGACTCGTCTGAGCGACGACACGCCGAGCCATGTCTTCATCGCCGGCGACGCCAACAATGACCTGCCGCTGCTGCACGAAGCCTCCGATGAGGGTCGAATCGCCGGTGACAACGCCGGTCGCTTCCCCGACGTGCGTGCCGGTCAGCGCAAGAGCACCATCGCCGTCGTGTTCAGTGATCCGCAGATGGCCACCATCGGCCTCTCGACCGCCGAGATCGAACAGCGCTACGGTGCCTGCGACTGCTACGCGGTGGGCGAAGTCGACTTCACCGGCCAGGGTCGCTCCCGCGTGATGCGCATGAACAAGGGCATGCTGCGCGTCTATGGCGAGCAAGGCACCGGCCTGCTGCTGGGCGCCGAGATCTTCGGTCCGCGTGCCGAGCACCTCGCCCACCTGCTGGCCTGGTCCCATCAGCAACGCATGACCATCGAGCAGATGCTGGAAATGCCCTTCTATCACCCGGTGATCGAGGAAGGCCTGCGCACCGCGCTGCGTGACCTCAACGCCAACCTGCAGCTGGGCCCGGCCATCGTCGAGCGCTGCATGGAATGCGGTCCGGGTGACTGATACCCCCTCAAGGCAACGGGACGCGCAGCTCACGCAGTGATGCCCTATGCTCTGAACAGATGTTGAATGTCGCCGGCAGTCACGATAGTGGCTGCCGGCATTCATCGCACGGCTCCCTCACCGGAGAGTCGAAGAGCAGTGACGCAGGAGATCTGCCCATGAAAGCCACCCAGCTCAAGGTGCCCTCGACCCTTCGCGACATCATGTCCCGCGACTGTTATCGCGTGAAGGCGCGCACCAGCATTCTCGAACTCGCCCAGGGCCTGACCCACCACCGTCTGCCCGGCGTGCCGGTCGTGGATGACCTGGACCGCCTGATCGGCTTCATCTCCGAACAGGACATCCTCGGCAAGCTGCTCGACAGTGCCTATCACTGCGGCCAGCATGCCCAGGTCGGCGACCTGATGCGTCACGAAGTCCTCAGCGTCGGCCCGAATGACAGCATCACGGATCTGGCGCAGCACATGAATGGCCAGCGTCCCAAGGTCTATCCTGTGGTCGAGCAGGGCCGCCTGATCGGCATGGTCACCCGCCGCGATGTTCTGAGTGCGCTGCTGGTGATGCAGAACGGCTGTTGAGACAGTTCACCCATCAAGAAACTGCTTGGAGCCAGACCAAACGTACAGAGCCCCCAGCGGTCATCACCGCTGGGGGCTCTGTACGTGATGGCTGAGAAAACCGAGTGCATCGAGAGCGCCTTCAGCATGCTTGCACCAGCAGGCCAACGCCTCGAAGATTACCCAATGGCTAATCAATCTCTGCCGCCAGCCTGACACCCATCAATTCTCGCGCCGCAACCCGAGGCGGTGACAGTCGTTGGGAAGCGCTGTGCCGCGCCCTGCCCCCAAGACCTATAGTCACAGTGAAAGTCGCTGAAAGCTTGGGAGAATCCAAACGCCCCAGGCGAAAACCTGCCAAAGCCCGCGTATTTCAGGCATAAAAAAATCCGCCAGGAAAACCGTGGCGGACCAAAGAACAGTTAAAGCCAGACATAACATCGCGATAACATCATGTCCTTGCTTACTATGACTGCACCTTTTGCATTTCTATCCCGACGGTTGCCAAAAAATTCGGTCTTTTTTGTCACTGACCTTTACGGAATGTGAAAGCTGGGCTACGTGCGTTGCCAGTGGAAGACGCGCTAACCTGTGATCTGACCTGATCGCTGGATCGAGCCCCCACAAGGACACCGCATGTCTGCCACGCCCCATGACCTCCACGCCCTGACGCTGCGTCACCCTGAAATCGCCAGCCTGATGGCCGGCCGCGAAATCGGCTGGCTCAACCCTGAACGCGTCGCGACCGCCAAGGCGCTCGCCTCACCGGCGCTGCAGGCGAGTGGCGTGGGAGCCCAGGACATCGAGGACGCCGACGCACGCCTGATGCGTTTCGCTCCCTGGATTGCCGAAGCCTTCCCCGAGACCGCCGCCGCGTCAGGGCGCATCGAATCACCGCTGGTGGCAACGCCCGGCTTGCAGCAGGCGCTGAGCGGCATAGCCTCGACCGCATCTCCTCTCAGCGCAACCGAATCCCCGCTGCCCGGCCGCCTGATGATCAAGTGTGACAACGCCCTGCCCATCTCGGGTTCGATCAAGGCGCGCGGCGGCATCCATGAAGTGCTCAAGCATGCCGAGCGTCTCGCCATTGACGCAGGGCTGCTGCATCAGGAAGACGACTACCGCGCCTTCCAGCGTGATGAGATACGAGACCTGCTGGCCGGCCAACAGGTCGTGGTGGGCTCCACCGGCAATCTGGGGCTCAGCATCGGCATCATGAGCGCGCGGCTCGGCTTTCGCGTCACCGTGCACATGTCGGCGGATGCCAAGCAATGGAAGAAGGACCTGCTGCGCGCCCGGGGCGCGGAGGTCGTGGAGCACAGCGGGGATTACGGCAAGGCCGTCGCCGCGGGGCGCCAGGAAGCGCAGCAGCCCAACGCCCACTTCATCGATGATGAAAGCTCGCGGGATCTGTTCGTGGGCTACGCCACGGCGGCCAGCCGCCTCGCGGAGCAGCTCTCGGCGCAGGGCATCCCGGTGGATGCCCGCCACCCGCTCTGCGTCTATCTGCCCTGTGGCGTCGGCGGCGGACCGGGTGGCGTGGCCTACGGCCTCAAGCAGGTCTTCGGTGACGCCGTGCACTGCTTCTTCGCTGAACCGGTCAGCTCCCCCTGCATGCTGCTGGGCATGTTGACCGGCGAACATGACGGCATCGCGGTGGAGGATATCGGGCTGGACAATCGCACCTGCGCCGATGGCCTGGCGGTGGGTCGCGCCTCGGCCTTCGTCGGGCGCGTGATGGCCCCCTTGCTCAGCGGCATCCATACCGTGCGCGATGAGCATCTGCTCGAACTGCTCGCGCTGGCATATGACAGCGAAGGCCTCATGCTTGAACCGTCCGCGCTGGCCGGCGTGCCCGGTATCCGCCACGTACTGCGCAATGATGCCCCCGAGTGGCACGCCTGGCGGGCGGCCAACGGGCTGGATGACGGCGAGGTGCAGGCCAATACCACCCATGTCGTCTGGGCCACCGGCGGCAGCATGGTGCCCGAGGCGATCTGGCAGGCCGACTATCAGCGCGGCAAGGCGTTGCTGTCGCAGGTCAGCGCAAGCCGGCAAGAGTGAGCGATCAGGCGATGAAGGCCTGCCACAACCACACGCCGGTCAGCGCCAGCCCGATCACTCCCAGCGGGCGCGAGTAGCGCTGCCAGAGCGCCAGTGCCTGATCCTCGACCAGTGCCACCAGGGCTGCCAGCCCGAAATAGCGCACCCCGCGCCCGATCAGCGCCGCCAGCAGGAACAACGCGACCGGATAGCCGCTGGCACCGGCGACCAGCATGGCGCTCTGGAAGGGAATCGGCACGATGCCGATCAGCATGATGGCAAGGAAGCCCTGCTCGCTGAAGCGCTGCTGGAAGGATTCGAAGGCCTGCTGCCCGCCAAAGAAGCCGATCAACCCATCGCCCCACGCCGCCAGCGCGTAGGCTCCCAAATAGAAGCCCAGCAATGCCGCGGTCAGGTTGCCGGCGAGTGCCACCGCGGCCACGCGCCAGCGGCGCTCGGGGTGGCGCAGCATCCACGGGATCAGAACGACCTCGATGGGAATCGGGATCAGCAGGGTTTCCAGCATCGAGGCGATGAACAGCCACAGCATGGCGTGGCGGGAGTGATTGAGGCGGTCGAGCCAATCACTCGCGGAAGAGAGTTTCCACATGAAGGCAGCACGTTGTCCTGGGCGATGAGCTGCCCACTTTGCCTTGAGTCCGCCCCGCTTGCCAGCCTGCTTGTCCGCCTGAGCCAGAACCCTGACGCGCTACTCGAAGCCTTCCAGCCGCACGGCCGAGCGCACCAGCCGCTCGTCCTCCGCCTCCAGCTCGCGCAGGTTGTCGCGAATGCTGTGCAGATGCTCCAGCGCCGCCTTCTCTGCCGCCTCCGGCTGCTGGTCCATCACCGCGCGGTAGATGGCCGTGTGCTGGGCATTGATCTGGCCGCGGGGAATCGGGCGATGGTAGAGATTGCGCAGCGAGGCGAACACCGAGCTGAGCAGCAGGTCATTGATGCCCTTGAGCGTATGCACCAGCACCGGATTGTGGGACGCCTCACAGATGGCGTGGTGGAAGGCGTGGTCGTGACGCGCCAGCTGCTGGGCATCCGGCAGCGCCTCATCGCCCGGCGCTGAGGACGCGAAGTCGGGCGGATACTCGCGCACGCAGGCCGCCATCGCCTCGTAATGACGCCGGATCAACACTCTATCCGCCGGCGTGCCGCGCTGGGCGGCCAGTCGCGCCGACTGCCCTTCCAGCAAAGCCCGCACTTCCAGCAGGTCATACAGGGTGCGCGGCTGATCTCGAAACAGGTGCATCAGCGGGCTGATATCGCCGCTCGGCAACAGCGCCGCGACGCTCGAGCCCTTGCCATGACGCGTCTCGATGATGCCCTTGCCACGCAACAGCCTGAGCCCTTCGCGCAGCGAGGCCCGCGAGATACCCAGCCGCTCACATAGCCGGCGCTCCGAGGGGATCATCTGCCCGGGCTTGAGCACGCCGTCCAGAATCAATTGCTCCAGACGCGCCGCGGCCTGATCCGCAGCGCGGGGGTCAGCTCCTGACTCGGCGATGGTTCGCAGCATCCTGCCCCTCCCCTTTTGCTCGACCTTTGTGTGCTGGGCCTTGATCAACCCGCTCGTGGCACTTGATCAACCCGCTGGCAGCGCCTGGAGATTTCCGACTGGTCAGACCTGTCGATCGAGTGACGCAAAGCCGCCTGATGGCAGCGGACGTGAGGCCAGTAAAGCGTGGTTTTCCTTGCGCAAACACTAGACGAATGTCTGGTCAGACCACTGATGTGAAGCATGGACAAGGCCGGGGAGGCAGGCCAGATTGTGTGCAGATCAGGTGCGGCGGAATCGACAGGCGACTCGCTCGAACCCCGCACCAGCCGACAGTAACGACAGACAGCAACGACAGAAAGCAGCCGCGCAGACCCCAACCTCCGGGAGGCAGTGCATGAATATCCTCTATGACCCGACGCTGGATGGACCGCTGGCCCAGCACGACAAGGGTCAGGTGCTGGCGCATCTCACCACCCTGCTGCCGGACCTGACGCTGCTGCACCGCGAGGAGGACCTGCACCCCTTCGAATGTGATGGCCTGTCCGCCTATCGCGTCATGCCGATGCTGGTCGCCCTGCCGGAGCGGGTCGAGCAGGTCGCCGCCCTGCTGCGTGAATGTCATGCGCTGGGCGTGCCGGTGGTGACTCGTGGCGCCGGCACCGGGCTATCCGGCGGTGCCTTGCCGCTGGCGCAAGGCGTGCTGCTGGTGATGTCGCGCATGGCACGGATTCTCGAGATCGACCCTGACGCCCGCACCGCACGCCTGCAGCCCGGGGTGCGCAATCTCGCCATTTCCGAGGCCGCCGCGCCCTTCGGGCTCTACTACGCGCCGGACCCCTCCTCGCAGATCGCCTGCTCCATCGGCGGCAACGTGGCCGAGAATGCCGGTGGCGTGCACTGCCTCAAGTACGGCCTGACCGTTCACAACCTGCTCAAGCTCGAGATGCTGACCATCGAAGGCGAGGCGATGACGATCGGCGCCGACAGCCTCGACTCGCCCGGGCTGGACATGCTGGCGCTGATGACCGGCTCCGAAGGCATGCTGGGGGTGGTCACGGAAGTCACGGTGCGCCTGCTGCCCAGGCCCGAGACCGCCAAGGTGCTGATGGCGAGCTTCGCCGATATCGACAAGGCCGGCCGCGCGGTGGGCGACATCATCGCCTGCGGCATCATCCCCGGCGGGCTCGAGATGATGGACAACCTGGCGATCCGCGCCGCCGAGGACTTCATCCACGCGGGCTACCCGGTCGAGGCCGCCGCCATTCTGCTCTGCGAGCTGGACGGCGCCGAGGCCGATGTCGTCGATGACTGCGCGCGAGTCCGTGAGGTGCTGGAGCGCGCCGGCGCCACCGAGATCCGCCAGGCACAGGACGAGGCCGAGCGCGCGCGCTTCTGGGCCGGGCGCAAGAATGCCTTCCCCGCCGTGGGTCGCATGTCGCCGGACTACTACTGCATGGATGGCACCATTCCGCGTCGCGAGCTGCCCGCCGTGCTGAACGGCATCGCGGAGCTCTCGCGCCAATCGGGGCTCGCGGTGGCCAATGTCTTCCATGCCGGTGACGGCAACATGCACCCGCTGATCCTGTTCGATGCCAACCAGCCCGGCGAGCTGGAACTGGCCGAGGAGGTCGGCGGCAAGATTCTCGAACTGTGCGTGGCCGCCGGCGGCAGCATCACCGGCGAACATGGCGTGGGCCGCGAGAAGATCAATCAGATGTGTGCCCAGTTCAACCACGAGGAGATCAGCGTCTTCCATGCCGTGAAGGCCGCCTTCGACCCCGCTGGCCTGCTCAACCCCGGCAAGAACATCCCGACGCTGGCGCGCTGCGCCGAATTCGGTGCCATGCACGTGCATGACAACCAGTTGCCGCACCCCGATCTGCCGCGTTTCTAGACAGACGCCGCGTGGCTGGACGGTTTCTCTGTCATGGACAGCTCTCGAATCCGCTGCCGCCTGACCTTTCGCTACCTGACGTTCACCACTTCATCGCCACTTTAATAGAGACATGCCATGCCAGAGCCAGATGATTCGCTCCAGGATCAGGTGCCAAGCCATGCCGAGTGCGCTACGCCTGCCGCCAGCCAGCCCCCGCAGCAGCAGGATGCCAGCGAGGCACTCCGCGCACAGGTCCGCGCCGCCCATGAGGCGAGACGCCCGTTGCGCATCGCCGGCAGTGGCAGCAAGGCCTTTCTAGGCCGTGAAGTGGCCGCCGAGGAAGTGCTCGACATGCGCGCGCATCATGGCATCACCCACTACGACCCGGTGGAGCTGATGGTCTCGGTGCGCGCCGGCACCCCGCTGGCGACGCTGGAGGCCGTGCTCGCCGAGCAAGGTCAGCACCTGAGCTGCGAGCCACCCCACTTCGGGCCCGCGGCGACCGTCGGCGGCACTCTCGCCTCGGGGCTCAGCGGCCCACGCCGCCCCTGGAGCGGCAGCCTGCGCGACCTGGTGCTGGGCACGCGCATCATCAGCGCCGACGGCAAGGCGCTGCGTTTCGGTGGTGAAGTGATGAAGAACGTGGCGGGCTATGACCTGTCGCGCCTGATGTGCGGCGCCCAGGGCACGCTGGGCGTGATCAGTGAAGTCTCGCTCAAGGTGATGCCGCGCCCGGTGGCAAGCGAATCGCTGTGTCTGGAAATCAGCCTCGCCGAGGCGCTGTCTCACCTGAATGCTTGGGGCCGCACGCCGCTGCCGATCACGGCGACCAGCTGGCATGACGGCCGCCTCACCCTGCGTCTGGAAGGAGGCGAGCGGTCGGTCCAGGCCGGGTGCGAGCAGCTGGGCGGCGAGGCCCTGACGGCGGATCAGGCGACGGCGCACTGGACTGAGCTGCGTGAGCAGCGCCTGCCCTTCTTCAGCGCGCGCGCACCGCATCAGGCACTGTGGCGACTGTCGCTGCCGTTGGCGCTGGACCACCTCGAGTGGCAAGCCGCCGTCAGCGAACTGCTGGGCCCTGTGGGGGATGCCGACCTGCTGTGTGACTGGGCGGGTGCACAGCGCTGGCTTGCAAGCGATGCCCCGGCCCAGCGCATCCGCGCGCTGGCCAGTCGGCTGGGCGGCCATGCCATCTGCTATACCCCGGGCACCGTCGCCGCCGAGGACAGCCCGCTGATGCCGCTGGCCGCCCCCAATGCCCGCTATCACCTTCAGCTCAAGCAGCAGCTGGACCCCCACGGCATCCTCAATCCCGGTCGCCTGTATGCCGAGATGTGACTCACGCCACGACAGGAGACGCACCTGAATGCAGACCCACTTCAGTGACGCCGCGCTTGCCAGACCGCATATCCAGCGGGCCGACAAGGTCCTGCGCAGCTGCGTGCATTGCGGCTTCTGCAATGCCACCTGCCCCACCTATCAGCTGCTGGGCGATGAGCGCGACGGGCCGCGCGGGCGCATCTATCTGATCAAGCAGCTGCTGGAGAGCGACCCCGAGAGCCAGGACTCAAGCACCCGCCAGCAGGCCAGCGAGATCACCCGCGAGACCCAGCGGCATCTGGATCGCTGCCTGAGCTGTCGCAGCTGCGAGACCACCTGCCCGTCGGGCGTGCAATATCACACCCTGCTCGATATCGGGCGTCAGGAACTGGAGCGTCGCGTCGGCCGCCCGTGGCGAGAGCGCCTGCTGCGCAGTGGCCTGCGCCATGCGCTGGTCGAACCCGCGCGCTTCAAGGCCTTGCTGGCACTTGGCGTGCGCTTTCGCCCCCTCGCGCCTGGCGCGCTGGCCGACAAGATCCCGCTGGCCCGCGAGCGCGACCGTCAAGCCGAGCACCCAGCTGCGCCCGTCACCGCGACGCCTTCTGATCAGTTGCTGTCTCGCCAGGTGCTGATGCTGGAGGGCTGCGTGCAACCGGGCCTGGCCCCCAACATCAATGCCGCCACCGCCCGCGTGCTGGCGCGCTTCGGCATCGGCGTCACGCCGATCCACGAGGCCGGCTGCTGCGGTGCCATCGACTATCACCTCAACGCCCAGCAGGCCGGTCGCGCGCGCATGCGTGCCAACATCGATGCCTGGTGGCCGGCCATCGAGGCCGGTGCGGAAGCGATCGTGCAGACCGCCAGTGGCTGCGGGGCCTTCGTCAAGGAATATGGCGAGATGCTGGCCGATGACCCGGACTATGCTGAGCGCGCCGCACGCGTAAGCGCCCTGGCCCGCGATATCGTCGAGGTACTCGGCGAGGAGATCGCCCGCGATGATCGAAAGAGTCTCGCGGCCGCGCCCGACCAACAGCCGCTGGCCTTCCATTGTCCCTGCACCCTGCAACATGCCCAGGGACTGGGCGGCGAGGTGGAGAAGATCCTGTCGCAACTGGGCTTTACACTGGCGCCTGTCATGGAGGGCCATCTGTGCTGCGGGTCCGCCGGCACCTACTCGATCACGCAACCGGAGTTGTCACGCCAGCTGCGAGACCGCAAGCTTGAGGCGCTGGAGGCCAACGGGCCTGCGCGCATCGCCACCGCCAACATCGGCTGTCAGACGCATCTCTCGAGCGCCGGACGCACGCCGGTGAGTCACTGGATCGAACTGGTGGATGACGCCCTGCCCGAGACGCTCCCGCAGAAATGAAGCGTCACTATCTGTTTCAGTATCTGTTTCACTATCTGTTTCACTATCTCTTTCACCTCACCACTGCCAAGGAAGCCCGATGATCACTCGCCACGTACTGACCCTCGCTGACGTCAATCAGATGCTGGACGCCGCCCAGAAGGAAGCCGAGGCCAATGGCTGGGCCGTCTCCATCGCCGTTGCCGACGATGGCGGCCACCCGCTGGGTCTGCGTCGCCTCGACGACACCCCGGCGATGACCGGCTACTTCGCCCAGGAGAAGGCCAAGAGCGCCGCCCTGGGTCGCCGCGAGACCCAGCTGTTCGAGGACTCCATCAACGGCGGACGCACCGCCTTCCTGTCAGCGCCGCAACTTGAAGGCATGCTGGGCGGCGGCGTGCCGGTGATGGTCGAAGGCCAGATCGCCGGCAGCATCGGCGTGTCCGGCGTCAAGCCGGAGCAGGATGCCCAGATCGCCAAGGCCGGGGTCGCCGCGCTGGGCCTCTGAGGCCCCGCCAGCCTGGATAAAGAGGCAAATAAAAAGACCGCCGCGTCCATCAGGGCACGGCGGTCTTTTTGCATACGCCACTCTTGCGTCTGTGTCTTTCGTTCACGCACCGCGAGGCGGCATGGCGGCTTCCACCGCCGCCATGAAGGCGCGCAGCTTGCCCGACTGCGGCAGGCGCTGGGGATAGAGCATGTAGATGCTGTTGGGCTCGCCCTCCTCGTGCGCCAGCAGACGCACCAGACGGCCCTCGGCCAGCTCACGGTCGACCAGGTAATGGGCGACCCGAATGATGCCGGCATGACCCAGCGCCTGCTGCTTGAGCAGGCGGTGATCATTGATGGCCAATCCCCCCGCGAGACTGACTTCACCACTGGCCAGCGGCCAGCCGGACTGCCCCGACCAGACGTGGCAGCGATGATCACCAAGTGCCGCGGCCGTGTGCGGCGTGCCATGCGCGGCAAGGTACTCGGGCGACGCGCAGCAGCAGTGGACGTAATCGAGCAGGCGACGCGCGATCATGTTGTCCGGTGGCGTGCGCGTGGCGCGAAATGCCACATCAAATGGCTCGCGGGTCAGGTCATGACTCTCGTAACTGACGTCCAGACGCAGCTCGACCGCCGGATGGCGCGCCTGGAAGGCATTGCAGACCTCGATCAGATAACGCTCGGCGAACAGTACCGGCGCCGTGATGCGCAACACCCCGCTGTAGCCCTGACGCTCCGACTCACTCGTCTGCTTCAGGTCGTGTTCAAGCTCGCGCTCCAGTGCCAGCAGTTCGCCATGTACCGACTGCATGCGCTGGCGAATGCGCTCGCCCTCCTCGGTGAGGCGTACCGCCCGTGTGGTGCGGATCAGCAAGGGCGCTCCGATGTCCTGCTCCAGCCGCCGCACCTGCTCGGAAAGATGAGCACGCGACACGCCCAGCGCCTTGGCCGCCCGGGTGAAGCTGAGGGTTTCCGCCACCTGAGCGAACAACATCAGTCGCTCCACCTGCTTGTGATGCCGCATCCTGCCTGCTCCTCACGCCAGCCATCCGGGATTTCAGTGAACGAGACTGCCACAGCATTGTACGTTCTGGCGAACAATCTATTCGTTCGCATGTGCTTATCAGACCTGCAGACGCGACCTAGACTGAAGGCGTCATTCGATGTCACCTCATCCCTGTGAGACATCGACGCCTCCACTCGTGAAAGGACTCCGCCATGCGCTATACCCCGGCTGAAGATCGCTACGAACGCATGCACTACCAGCGCTGCGGCAAGAGCGGCCTCAAACTGCCCCGCCTGTCACTGGGGCTCTGGCACAACTTCGGCAACAACGCCCACGAAGACAATGCGCGCGCCATCTGCCAGACCGCCTTCGATCTGGGCATCACCCACTTCGACCTGGCCAACAATTACGGGCCGCCGCCGGGCAGCGCCGAGGAAATGTTCGGTCGCATGCTCAAGCGCGACTTCGCCGGCTACCGCGATGAGATGGTGATTTCCACCAAGGCGGGCTATCACATGTGGCCTGGCCCCTACGGCGAATGGGGCAGCCGCAAGTACCTGCTCTCGAGCCTGGATCAGAGCCTCAAGCGCATGGACCTCGATTACGTCGACATCTTCTATTCACACCGCTTCGATCCGGACACGCCGCTGGAAGAGACGATGGGCGCGCTTGACAGTGCCGTGCGCTCCGGCAAGGCGCTCTATGCAGGCATCTCCTCCTACAATGCCCAACGCACCCGCGAAGCCGCCGCCATCCTGCGCGAACTGGGCACGCCGTGCATCATCCATCAGCCCAGCTATTCGATGATCAATCGCTGGATCGAGGAAGACGGCCTGCTCGACACCCTCGATGACGAGGGCATCGGCTCCATCGTGTTCTCGCCGCTGGCCCAGGGCGTGCTGACCAACAAGTATCTGGGCGGCGTGCCACAGGATAGCCGTCTGGCACGCGGCGGAGCGATCAAGGAAGATCACCTCACCGAGGACAATCTGGAGCGGGTGCGCGCCCTCAACGCCATCGCCGAGCGCCGTGGCCAGTCGCTGGCCCAGATGGCCCTCGCCTGGGCGCTGCGTGGCAACCGCGTCACCACCGCACTGATCGGCGCCAGCCGTCCGGAACAGGTCAGCGATTGCGTCAAGGCACTGGATCATCTCGACTTCACCCAGGCCGAGCTCGACGAGATCGACCGCTACGCCATCGATAGCGGCGTCAATCTATGGGCGCGCTCGTCCAATGCCTGAGCTCGTGCCTGAGCCGCGACTGATACAATGAAGCGCGTGAAACACATCGCCCCCGTCGAGTCTCACTCGGCGGGGGCGATGTGTTTGGCGTGACGTGCTGATGTATTGAGTTCAGCCGCCGTGCTCTGACAACGTGCTCAGCCGCCGGCGGTAATGCCGTGCTCGCTGGCGAGCAGCGCGCGGTAATCGGCGTAGCCCTTGCGGTAGGCGGCCACTCCTTCGGCCTGGGGCTGGGCGAGTGTCGCGTGATCCAGCGCGACCAGCCGCTCACAGAGTTGCTCAAGCGTCTCGCTATGGCGACCCTGTCCTTCATCGCCTGACTGTCCCAGACACCAGCCCGCCTGAATCGCGGCGCCCAGGGCGGCGGCCTCGGTCACCTGCGGGCAGACCACCTCGAGGCCGAGAATGTCCGCCAGCATCTGACGCCACAGCGGACTTTTGGCGCCACCGCCCACCAGGCGGATCTGGCGCGCCTCACTGCCCAGCGGCCCCATGCACTCCAGTGCGTAACGCAGGCCGTAACTTGCGCCTTCCATGGTCGCGCGACACAGGTTGGCCGGGGTGGCATTGCGGCTGTCCAGCCCATGGAAACTGGCCTGGGCACGCGGCAGCATCGGCACACGCTCACCATTGAAGAACGGCAGCACCCGCACGCCCTCGGCTCCGCGCGGGGCGCTTGCCACCTGGGCTGAGAAGGTGGCGATGTCGAAGCCGAACATCTCGCGTACCCGCGTGGTGGCCGAGGTCACATTCATGGTGCACACCAGCGGCAGCCAGCCACCATCGCTGGCGCTGAAACTGGCCACCTGAGGGTCGCAGTCGGCCGGATAGTCCGCCGACCAGGCGCATACCGTGCCGGAGGTGCCCATGCTGAGCGTCACCCGCCCCGGCGCGATGTTGCCGGTGCCGATGGCGCTCATCATGTTGTCGCCGCCGCCGCTGGAGACGATGACGTCGTCACGCAGCCCGAAGCGCGCGGCGATCTCGGGGCGAATGCTCCCGGCCGGCTGATGGGATTCTATCAATCGGGGCAGCACGCGCCGGGCATCAAGCTCCGGGGCGATCTGCGCGAAGACATCCAGATGCCAGCAGCGCCGCCGGGTATCGAAATAGCCGGTGCCCGAGGCATCGCCGTATTCGGCGACGCGCTCGCCGGTCAGCCAGAAGTTGAGATAGTCATGCGGCAGCAGGATGCTGGCGATGCGCTGATAGCGCTCGGGATGCCGCTCACGCAGCCAGGCAAGCTTGGAGGCGGTGTAGCCGGTCTGCAGCACCAGACCGAGCGTCTCCAGACAGCCCGCCTCACCTCCCAGCGCCGCGATCAGTGCGGCATTGTGCTCGCTGGTCTCGGTGTCACACCACAGCTTGGCCGGATGGAGCGGCACACCGGCCTCATCCAGCACCACCATGCCATGCTGCTGACCGGACACTCCGATCGCCGTGATGCGCTGCGGGTCCAGCCGCGAGGCGGCCAGTGCATCAGCGAAGGCGCCCTCAAGCGCCGCCACCCAGTCCTGCGGATCCTGCTCGCGGCGTCCGTTGGCACCTTCCTGCAGCGCATGACTGCGCTGGCCCTGGGCCACGATGCTGCCGCAGGCCGGATCGACGATCACCACCTTGGTACTCTGAGTCCCACAATCAACACCTACCCACATGGGGCTCTCCCTGCCATCCGTCATTCAGCTGTCTTCCCCATCGGGGCCGATGGGGGCATTCGCAAGGCGCCAACGCCAGTCGGCGTTGAGCGAGTCCTGCTTGATCAGGTGCGCGTTGAGCATGTCCTTGTGATGGGTGCGCTCGTGGGCACCGCGGGCATCCTGGCCCATCTCGCGCCAGCGATGCAACAGACGCGGCACCAGCACCTCATCCTCGATATCCAGAAAGATGCTGATGTCGAACAAGCCGAGCAGCGCGTCCCAGGGCGCGTGGCGCAGCAGCAGATAGTTGCCCTCGACCAGCACGATGCGATGGTGAGTCCCGACCACGCGGCCGCCGGCACGTGCCAGGTCCAGCGGGCGATCGAAGACCGGCACGGCGACCGGGCCATCATCGGCGCGCACCCTGACGAGATCATGATAGAGCCCGCGCGCATCGAAGGTCTCCGGTGCGCCCTTGACGTAGAGCAGGCCCTGCGGCGCCAGCACGGCGTTGTCGTAGTGATAGCCATCCATCGGCACCACCACGGCGATGCCGGGTTCCAGCGCATTGAGGGTCTCGCACAGGGATTCCGACAACGTCGACTTGCCCGCCGCCGGCGGGCCGGCGAGGGCCACGATGGTACGTGTGCGCTGACTGGAGGCGTGTTCCGCCAGCACACGGCTTGCCATGTCGTCCAACGAGGGCGACATGTGGGCCAGGCGAGAATCGGGTAAAGATGTCACGTGACTACCTCATTAATGGATGCGCACCCTTGCAGCGGGACGGAAGGTGTCTCTCATCCTTAGCTCATCCAGTTGCCACCGTCGACATTGAGTGTCTGGGCGACGACGAAATCGCTGTCTTCACAGGCCAGAAATACCGCGGCGCCGGCGTGGTCATCCGGCAGCCCCATGCGTCCATAGGGTACCGCCTCACCGACCAGACGTTTCTTCTCGCCCAGCGGGCGCTGTTCATGATGGGCGAACAGCGCATCGACCTGATCCCACATCGGCGTGTCGACCACGCCCGGCGCGATGCCATTGACATTGATGCCATGACGGATGAGATCAAGCCCGCAGGACTGGGTCAGGCTGATCACGGCGGCCTTGGAGGCACAATAGGCGCTGACCAGCGCCTCGCCGCGTCGTCCGGCCTGCGAGGCCATGTTGATGATCTTGCCGCCCTGCCCGCGCTCGACCATCGTTCTGGCCACCGCCTGCAGGGTGAAGAACAGGCCTTCGACATTGACCGCCAGCTGGTGGCGCAGCATGCCCTCGCTGACCTCCAGCACCGGCGCCATGGCGAAGACGGCGGCATTGTTGACCAGGATATCGATCGGCCCCAATTGTGCCTGCACGCATTCCAGCATGCTCTGACGCGAGACGCTCGACGTCACGTCCAGCGTCACCGCCAGGACGCGTGCCTGCGGCCCGGCCTGCTCGCGCAGCTGCTGGGCGGCACGCTCCGCCGCCTCGCCGTTGATGTCCGCCAGCGCCACATAGGCGCCTTCGGCGACATAGCGGGTGGCGATGGCCAGGCCGATACCGCCCGCAGCACCGGTGACCACCGCCACCTTGCCGGCGAGCCGGGCGCTGCGTGGCGAGGTCAGCGGCTCACTATTATTGGCCGACTCGGATAGCGTCTGCATGTTGTCACCCCCTGACGGTGCTCATGTGGCGCTCAGGTCGCTGGCCTGACCGATACGCAGCTGACTGATCAGACCACTGACCTCCTCCATGCTGGCACGGCTCTGCCAGGCACCCGCCTCCAACTGATGCTGGGCGTGGCCCGGCGGAATATGCCCGGCGCCGGTAAAGCCGATCACGCGCAGACCGGCCGCGACCGCCGCGCTGACGCCAGCGAGGCTATCCTCGATCACCACGCACTCCAGGGCATCGCGCCCCAGCTGACGCAGCGCCAGCTGATAGACGTCCGGCGCGGGCTTGGGGCGCGCGACTTGCTCGGCCGTGAAGAGCGGCACCGAGCCCAGCCAGCGATCCAGACCGGTGGCGGCCAGCGAGGCACGCACCCGCCGCTCGGCACTATTGGAGACGATCGCCACGGCCACGCCATTCGCCAACAGCCCGCCAAGCAGTTCCGCCATGCCGCTGATGGGCGCAAGTTCCTTTGCCAGACGTGACTCGATGGCGTGGTCGATGCGCTCCATCGCCTGCGGCGGCAGGGTGTGAGCGCTCATGGCCTCCAGATGGCCCAGGATGGCCTCGGTGGTCATGCCCAGCGCCGCGCGCAGCTCGGCCTCGGTGTCGAGATCCGGCAGCCACTCACCCAGCTGACGCGACAGCTCCTCCTCGGCCAGCACTTCGCTGTCCACCAGCACGCCGTCACAATCGAAGATCACCTGCTGCAAGGGTGTACTCATCTCATCATCCTCTCTGGCTTCCCGATTCGCGGCTTCCCGATTCGCGGCTGCGCGGTTCATGCGCGGGCTTCCTGTGCGGCGCTGGCGCTGGACAGGGAATTGTCCTGACGCGTCAGGCTGGTCAGCGGGTGACGGTTGAGATTCTGCAGCGCCAACCCTTCACGGGTGAAGAGGTGCGCACGCTCGGTATCGAAGCCGTAGCGGATGCTGTCACCCACGCGGCTGTTGACGTCTCCATCCGCCATCAGGATCCAGCCGCTGTCTGACTGCTCGTCGGACTTGAGGCCGCCGATCGGCGCATCGCCGGAACCATCCGGAGTCGCCAGGTACAGAGAGGTCACCCCGCCCAGACGCTCGATGACCTGAACCTGGCCGCTGAACGGGCCTTGCGCGTCCAGCATCAGGTGCTCGGGGCGCACGCCCAGCGTCAGGCTGTCGCCGACGATGACCGAGGCGCCATCTTCGGTCTGGCTCACCACCGGAATCAGGCGCTCGCTGCCGTCGGGCAGGCGCACCGTGACGCCCTCGCCGGCCACGCCAGTGACGGTGATGTCGAGAAAGTTCATCTTCGGCGAGCCGATGAAACCGGCCACGAAGCGGTTGCGCGGGTGATGGTAGAGCTCCATCGGCGAGCCGACCTGCTCGACCACGCCGCCCTGCAGCACGACGATCTTGTCGGCCATGGTCATGGCTTCGACCTGGTCGTGGGTCACGTAGATCATGGTCGCCTTGAGCTCGGCATGCAGGCGCGCCAGCTCGATGCGCATCTGCACCCGCAGCGCGGCGTCCAGGTTGGAGAGCGGCTCATCGAACAGGAAGATGCTCGGGTTGCGCACGATGGCGCGACCGATGGCGACACGCTGACGCTGACCACCGGACAGAGCCTTGGGCTTGCGGTCCAGCAACGGCCCGAGCTGCAGCACCTCGGCGGCGGCGTTGACCTTCTCGGCGCGCTCTTCCTTGGAGACGCCGGCGAGCTTGAGGCTGAAGCCCATGTTCTCGCCCACCGTCATGTGCGGATAGAGCGCGTAGCTCTGGAACACCATCGCCAGGCCGCGCTCGGCCGGGCCGATATCGTTCATGCGCTTGCCATCGATCAGGATGTCACCGGAGGTCGCGTTCTCGAGACCGGCGATCATGCGCATCAGCGTGGACTTGCCGCAACCGGACGGGCCGACGAAGACCACGAATTCCTGGTCCTTCACTTCCAGATCGACTCCCTTGATGACCTGGGTGGTGGAGGCGCTGGCGCCGCTGCCGGAGGTGAATTCCTTGACGATGTTCTTGAGCGTGAGTGTGGACATGGGAAGTTTCCTTATCCGCACCTGCCCGAGGGCAGGTGATGGCAAATTTGGGTGGCATGGCAAGGGTGCAACATGCGTGTGGCTCTCGGCCGCCTGCGCTGATCTGCTCTCAGTCAATGCTCATCTGGCAATGTTCATCAGCCAATGTGGCGCAGGCGGCGTACCTCTCTGTAGCTTATGCGTCTTGCGTGTGCGTCTTGCGTGTCTCTGGCTGGCGCGGATTACTTGACGGCGCCGAAGGTCAGGCCGCGTACCATCTGCTTCTGGGTCATCCAGCCGAAGATCAGGATCGGCGCGATGGCGAGCGTGGAAGCCGCGGACAGCTTGGCCCAGAACAGCCCCTCAGGACTGGAGAAGGACGCGATGTAGGCGGTCAGCGGTGCGGCGTTGGAGGTGGTCAGGTTCAGGCTCCAGAACGCCTCGTTCCAGCTCAGGATCACGCACAGCAGACCGGTGGAAGCGATGCCCGGCAGAGTCAGCGGCAGCAGCAGGTGGAAGATCTCCTGCAGGGTGCTGGCACCATCCATGCGACCGGCTTCGAGGATGTCCTTGGGAATGTCCTTGAAGAAGGTGTAGAGCATCCAGACCACGATCGGCAGGTTCATCAGCATGTAGATGATGATCAGGCCGGTACGGCTATCCAGCAGGCCCAGATCGCGGAAGATCAGGTAGACCGGCAGCAGCACGCCCACGGACGGCAGCATCTTGGTCGACAGCATCCACAGCAGTGTCCCCTGGGTACGCTTGGTGGGCAGGAAGGCCATCGAGTAGGCGGACGGAATCGCGATCAGCAGTGCCAGCAGCGTTGCCCCGAGCGAGATCACCACACTGTTGAGGGCGTACTTGAAGTAGTCCGCACGTGCCTGGATCTCGATATAGCCCTCGACGCTGGGCGTGAAGAACAGGCTCGGCGGCGTGGCGATCGCCTCGGCCTCGGTCTTGAAGCTGGTGAGGATCATCCAGAAGATCGGGAAGAACATCACCAGCGCGATGGTCCAGGCCACCAGGGTCAGGACAAGCTTCTTGTTGATCACGCTGCGGCGCGCGCGACTGGCGCTGACGGCAGCGCTGGCGGCGGCCACGGAATTGGAAGTTGAAGTCGACATCATTGAGTCTCCCTGTGCTGAGCGCTTGTCATCAGTTCTCGAGATTCTTGGCGACGGTACGCACCAGGAAGAAGGCCACGATATTGGCCAGGATGATGGCGATCACGCCACCGGCGGAGGCACCACCCACATCGAAGTCCAGCAGGGCGCGGATGTAGATCAGGTACGCCAGGTTGGTCGAGGCAAGCCCCGGACCACCGGAGGTGGTAACGAAGATCTCGGCGAAGATGGTCAGCAGGAAGATCATCTCGATCATCACCACGACGCTGATGGCACGTTTGAGATGCGGCAGGGTGATGTAGAAGAAGATCGCCACCGGCCCTGCCCCGTCCATGCGCGCCGCCTCGACCTGGTCGTCATCGAGTGACTGGATGGCGGTCAGCAGGATCAACACCGCGAACGGCAGCCACTGCCAGGTGACGATGATCACGATGGAGGTCAGCGGCAGGCTGGCGAACCAGTCGATGGCCGGCAGACCGAACAGCCCGGCGACCCAGGCCAGAATGCCGTTGACCGGGTGCATCATCATGTTCTTCCACACCAGGGCACTCACGGTGGGCATGATGAAGAACGGTGCGATCACGAACAGACGCGCGACGCCGCGGCCGAAGAATTCCTGCTGCAGCAATACCGCCAGCAGCGTGCCGCCGACCACGGTGGCGACCAGCACCCAGCCCACCAGCAGCAAGGTGTTGCCCATGGCGGTCCACAGGGACGGGTCGGTCAGCAGGTAGTAATAGTTGTCGACGCCGGCAAAGCCGGACACCGACGGCATCATCAAGTTGTAACGCTGGAAGGAGAACCACAGGGTCATGACCAGTGGTACCAGCATCCACATCAACAACAGGCTTACGGCTGGGGCTTGCAGCGACAGGGTTCGCAATCCCCCGACGGTGCGTCCGGATGCTCTCGTGCGCATGGTGAGTCCTTCGATACGGTGAGGAAGTCCGGCAATGCGGTGGGCTTCAGGCCGAGGCTCCCCGTGCCACGCCGCGAGGGCGTTGCAGGAGTCTCGAGAGGAAGGGGGTAACCGCGGGTGCCGGACGGGGCTCCCGCCGTGCTTCGAGTCAATTTCGATTGAGGCTCAAGGCAAGGCGGGAGGCCGTTGCAACGTTCAGATCAGATCGGTTGGGATCAGACCGGCTGGATCAGATCAGTAACCCGACTGGCGCATGGTGCGCTCGGTGGAACGCTGGGCGGAGGACAGTGCCTGCTCGACCGACATCTGGCCGGCCAGCGCCGCGGCGATCATCTGCCCCACCTGGGTACCGATGGACTGGAATTCCGGAATGGTCACCATCTGCACGCCGACATAGGGCACCGGCTCCAGGGTCGGATCGGTCGGGTCGGCACTGGTGATGGCGTCCATCACGAAGCCGGCGAAGGGTGCGGCGTCCTTGTAGGACTGGTTCTCGTAGGTGGAGACACGGGTGCCCGGCGGGATGCTGGCCCAGCCTTCACGCTCGCCGACCAGGTTCACGTATTCCTGGGAAGTGGCCCAGGTAATGAAGGTCTGGGCGGCATCCTTGGACTTGGAGGATTCCGGAATCGCCAGCGCCCAGGACCACAGCCAATGCGAGCCCTTCTCCGTCTTGGCGATCGGTGCCGGCGCGAAGCCCAGCTTGTCGGCCACGGAAGATTCCTTCGGGTTGTAGAGCTTGCCGGCCGCCGAGGTGGCGTCGACCCACATGCCGCACTTGCCGCTGGAGAACAGTGCCAGGTTCTCGTTGAAGCCGTTGGAAGTCGCGCCCGGCGGGCCGTACTTGCCCATCATGTCGACGTAGAAGTTGATGGCCTCGCTCCAGGCCGGGGAATCCAGCTGCGGTTCCCACTCCTCATTGAACCAGCGGCCGCCGAAGCTGTTGACCATGGTGCCCAGTACCGCCATGTTCTCCCCCCAGCCCGGCTTGCCGCGCAGGCAGATGCCGTAGACGCCTTCATCCGCGGAGTTGAGCTTGGCGGCCCAGTCATTGACCTGGCTCCAGGTCGGCTGCTCGGGCATCTCGATACCGGCCTGCTCGAAGAGGTCCTTGCGGTAGTAGAGCATGGAGCTTTCGCCATAGAACGGCAGCGCGTAGAGGCCCTTCTTCTCGCCTTCGGTCACGCTCAGACCATCACGCACCGGCTTGATCAGGTCATCGACCTGATAGTCCTCCGGCAGGTTGTCGAGCTTGGTCAGCCAGCCATGCTTGGCCCAGATGGGCACTTCATAGGTGCCGATGGTCATGACGTCGAACTGGCCACCCTGGGTCGCCACATCGGTGGTCAGACGCTGACGCAGCACGTTCTCTTCCAGTACCACCCAGTCGAGGGTGATGTCCGGATGCGCCTTCTCGAATTCGCTGGTCAGGCTCTGCATGACCACCATGTCGGCGTTGTTGACGGTCGCGACGGTGATGGTCTCGGCACTGACCTGGGCGCTGAGCGGCGCCAGGGCAGCGACACTGGCGAGCGAGAGCAGATGACGGCGGGACTTGGTGATGTGAGGTAGGCGCATGAGGGCACTCCATCGGGGCGTTATTGGCATTGTTCTTTTCGAGGGCAGCGGCGCCTTGGGCACCGATACCTTCCCATCAACCGGCTTGGTGAACGGATGTCCTGGCGAGACATCGCGACGCAAACACGTTCGATCAAAACGTCATTCAGTGAACAAATGATCGGATCAGACCTGTAAAAAAGCAAACCCTGAAGCGCTATACCTTGGGCTATACAACCTTGGGATCTGATCCTTTGGGTGTAGGCCACAAGGCGGCATGGCCACTGAGCTTGCGTGCAATTCAGCATAGACAGATATTAGCGTTAAACGAAACAACGCGGACCACGATTGCCGCCCCGATTCTTTATCATTGAGGTGAACAAACGCACTCGATTGTCAGACAAGAGAAGTCAGTGTTCGCCCTGAAAGTCGTACCTCCTACGCGAGGATGGGAGAACGAAGGGGAAATAAAGAGAGAACAAAGAGCGAACCAAGAGAGGGCAAAGAGAGAGCAAAGGGCAAGAAAAAACGCAGGTATCGCGGAGAAATAGCAAAGGAAGGGCGAAGGAGTGACGGAGAAATAGCAGAGCAATAGCACCGGGAAGGTAACGGGACGCCTGGGCCTCACGCGAGCATCGCGCGGGCAACGACAATGCTGAACCCTGACCACGATAACGACACCGCGAACGACACCAAGAACGACACCAGGAGCAAGGCCTGGCCATACGCCCCGCCCTGCTCCCGATGACTCGCTCGGCGCCTTGTACGGCGCCTTGTGCAGACTGTATCCACAAAAGCCTGTCATCGGGAGCCAGCCGTCAAGCGCAAGCCATCAGCAGAAAACTAATAGGCTGCTGACATCTCGGTGAAATCATACGAAGACGGCAGTTCTCTGCTCACTCCTTGAGGGCCGCGCAGACCCGCTGGGCAGCCACCTCGTCGATGATCAGCCCTTGCAGCCAACCACCGCGCAACGCACTCAGGATGGCCGGCACCTTGTCGTGGCCGCCCGCCAGCCCGATCAGCGGCTGCGCCTTGAGCGAGGTCAGCGGCACACTGGTGATGCGCTGCGCCAGCGGGCAATCGATCAGCCGGCCATGGGTGTCGAGCGGCCAGCCCATCAACTCCCCCACGGCACCGACCTCCATCAGCTCATCGCGCTCGGCGGCGCTGATGAACTGATCCTGGAACAGCGTCGCCTGGGCATCGAGACGCCCGATGCCGATCATGCCCACATCGGCCTCACAGGCGACCTTGAACACCGCCTTGACCAGATTCTGCCCCTGCAGCGACTCCTTCTCCTCGATGCTGGCCGCCACCACGGGCGCGGGCAGCAGGAAGCGATCAGCGCCGATCTTGTCCGCCAGCAGCATCACGCCGTCATAGCGGTTGGAGGAGCCATCCAGCGCCACATTGCCGACCAGTGACACGATGCGATGCTGGGGGCGCTCGCTGCGACTCAGCGCTTCCACCGCCGCACGTACCGCACGCCCGGTGCTCAGCGAGATGGTCTGTGGCTGCTGGCGACCGAGATAGAACGCCAGGCGCTCGGCACCCGCCACCGCCAGATACTCCGCGATGCTCTCCGGTGACTGGGTGTCAGAGGGCACCACATCGCAGAAGCTCAGCCCGAAGTGCTCCACCAGCGTATCCGACAGCGCCATGCTGCTGGCCACGGGATGATCGATGGAGATCTTGACCAGCCGCTCCTGACGCGCCAACGACAGCAGGCGCTGCACGCCGGGGCGCGACACCCCCAGCTGAACCGCGATGTCGTCCTGGGTCCGTCCACCGACATATGACAACCATGCAGCCCGCGCAGCCTGCTCCAGTCGCTGTTCAAACTTGTCCATGCGCTTTCTTCCACACTGTCGATTGAGTCCAACACTTTCCACGCCGCCGCCACCGAGCACAAGTGCCACGCGCCAACCCGCGCGCAAAATGACAACGCCCCGCCGATGAAGGCGAGGCGTTGCAGAGACGCTTTTTCGCGCCGATGGCATCAGCAGACTGACGCCTACGTGCCGCGAAGGACTACATGAACCAGCGTGCGCCATACCCCCACAGCAGCACGGTGACCGCCAGCAGGCCCTCGAGAACCAGCACCCCGATCCCCAGTGTCGACCCGGTGACGAGGAAGCCTTCCTTGTTGGAGATGTCGAGCAGTGGCGGGATGCCCAGATACAGCAGGTATGCGCTGTAACACAGGCCAATGGTGCCCGCGAGGATACACACCCAGATGACAGGGTAGAGCGCGACCAGCCCCGCGAGGAACATCGGCGTGGCGACATAGCCCGCGAAGATGATGCAACGCCGGCGGCTGGGGTGCCCCGAGAAACGCTGCGAGAGCATGTGAATGACAGTGCCCATGAAGCCGATCGCTGTCAGTATGGCGATATAGAACGCGATACCGGCGAAGAAGGCATCCAGAGGCTCCAGAAGAATGGCGTGGCCTTCCGTCAGGCTCCAACCGAACTGCGTGGTCCCGATGTAGGCGCAGATGACAGGCACCAGCGCCATGAGCAGCACATGATGTGCGTAGAGGTGGGTGATGGATTCGTGTTCCTTGCGGATGGTCTGCCATTCCCGTTGCGGATGCGCCATCAAGCCCCATACGTGGGTCAGCATGTGGTCTACCTCCCGTTGACAGTCGTCGACAATCCGGCCATGCGGTCCCGGCGCGGAGTTCGTGTCAGGGCAGTTGCACAGCCATGATTTGAGCGTAGACCACATTGCGCCAACTGGCAGTTCAACGCCCGTTGCCCCTTCCGAATCGTGCCGGTGCAGGCGTGAAACAGGCCAACCGGGGAAGCGTTGATCGAGACAGCGACAGCACGCCCTGCACTTTTGAGGGATACTTGATTTACCCCCTATGGATGGATAACGACGAATGCTAATCGGACAGCGTAGCGGCATGAAGGCAGTGCTTGTCATGCAGGGAGTGCTCGACATGAAGAGAATGTTCGGCATCAAGAGAGCGCTCGGCGTGGGCTTGGCACTGGGCCTTGCCACCCTGGGCACGCCCGCCCAGGCGGAGCCTGTCGAGCTGACCATGAGCCGCGAATACGGCCCCCAGACCATGATGGGCCAGCGCGCCCAGCAGTTCGTCGATCAGGTAGCATCGCTCAGCGAGGGCGAGCTCGAGATCTCCTTCGGAGAAGGCCCGCTGAGTCGGCTGCGCTCGGTGAATCATCTCGAGGCCATCAACGCCGACATCATCCAGCTGGCTGACTCCCACAGCGGCGCGCTGGCCGCCGAAATGCCGCTGTTCGGCCTCAGCTCGCTGCCGACCCTGGTCGATGACCCGCATCAGGCGCGCGAACTCTACCGCCTGGCGCGCCCCAGCTATGAAGCGCTGCTGGAAGAGCATGACCAGATTCTGCTCTACGCCCTGCCCTGGCCGCCCAGCGGGCTGTGGTCGCGCAAGCCGATCACCACACGCGATGACCTCCGGGGCGTGCCCGTGCGGGCCTACGACCGCAATACCCAACGCGTACTGCTCAACCTTGGCGCCATCGCCACCGTGCTCGGCTGGGAGCCGATGCAACAGCAGCTGGCCGAAGGCCGTATCGAGGCAGTGATGACCTCGGCCCTGGGCGGCCTGACGGCGGAGCTCAACCGCACGCTGGATCACTACACCGCGCTGCAATACGCCATGCCGCTCAATATCGTTCACATGAGCCGGTCACGCTTCGAAGCGCTCGACGACACCCAGCGCGAGGCCCTTCTCAGCGCCGCGACCGAGATCGAAGACACCAGCTGGAACGCCATCGCCAGCGTCCTGGAGCAGACCCATGCCCAGCTGGAAGAGGCCGGCGTGACGGTCAGCAATCCGCTCTCGCCCGAACTCAAGCGCTCACTGGCACGCGCCAGTGTCAGCGTGATCGAGAGCTGGCGCAGCAAGGTTGACCTTGAGGAAAGCGAACTGCTGGATCGCTATCTCGCACAACGCGATGCCCTCTGAGTCAGGCACGCGCCCACGCCACCGACCTTGGCCATGACGGCCACCCCACGCGGCAACCTCTCCCGACAGCGCAGGGAAAATGCGCGACGTCACGATTCACCTGAGCATAAACGCAGGCATGCACTACCCTAGCGGGCAAAGGTCAATGACAAAAAGAAAGGATTCCCCATGACGTCTTCCTCACGCATTTCCGCGCTGTTGTCCGCTGGCCTGGCCACGGCAGGCCTGATCAGCGCACTCAGCGCGCACGCCCAGACGACCCTCAGCATGAGCAGCGATTACGAGCCCGACACGATGATGGGCCAACGCGCTGCCGAATTCAGTCAGCAGGTCGCCAGCCAGTCCGAAGGCGACCTGACGCTGACGCTGCGCTCGGACATTCGCTCCGCCAGTCACCTACAGGCCACCGCCGGCGGTGTCATCGACATCGCCGCGACACTCAGTGGCGCGCTCGCCGAGGAAGCCCCCTTCTTCGGCATCTCCTCACTGCCGGCGATCGCCTACGACCTCGATGAAGCTCACCGCCTGTACGTGGTCGCGAAGCCGCGCTACGAGGAACTGCTCGCCGAGTACAACCAGATCCTGCTGTATGCCCTGCCGTGGACGCCCAGCGGCCTGTGGTCGAAAGCGCCTATCGCTGACGGTGATGACCTGAAGGACATGCCGATCCGCACCTACGACCGCAACACGCAGCGTGTGCTGCTCAATCTGGGCGCGGCGCCTCAGGTCATGAGCTGGGGAGAGCTCAAACCCCTGCTGCCCGGTGGCAGCATCCACGGCGCGCTGACCTCCGCGATGGGCGGTGTCAGTGCGGAGCTCTACCGCTACATGCCCCACTTCACCACGCTCAACTACGCGATGCCGCTCAATATCATCCACATGAATCGCGATAGCTTCGACGACCTGACAGAGGCGCAGCAGCAGGCGTTGATCGATGCCGCGCATGCCGCCGAGTCTGCCGGCTGGACGGCCACCCACAGCGTGCTGGACGAGGCCTACGCCATCCTGCAGGAGAACGGCGCGAAGCTGATCACCCCGGCCCCACCTGAGCTGCAGGATGCCCTCGAGGAGGCCAGTCAGCATGTGGTGGAAAGCTGGAAGCAGAAGGTCACCAGTGAAGATCGCGAACTGCTGACGAAGTATCTCGAATCACGTCCTGAGCGCTGAGCCCGAAAGCACTGATGATCGACAGGCTCCAGACACGACAACGGCACCCTCGGGTGCCGTTGTCGTCTTCGTGCGCTTCACGTCTTGTGCAATAGAGCGGGGCTCTGCTCAACGATGCGACGCCGCCAGTCCCGCGCCGGCCACGACGAATAGACTGCCCGTGGTGCGATTGAACAGCCGCACGCGCCGGTGGCTATCAAACCAGCGACTGATGCTGGAACCCGCATGGGCGTAGGTGCTCATCGTCAGCAGGTCCACCACCAGCCAGGTCAGCGCCAGCACCACGAACTGGGGCAGCTGCGGTTGGGCCATGTCGATGAAGTTGGGAAACAGCGCGCCGAAGAACAGCAGGTCCTTCGGGTTGCTGATCCCGATACCGAAGCCCTTGCGGCACAGTTGCCAACGCGTGGCTCGGGCGCGCATCTGCCCGTCTTCCCCCACGGCATCGAACACCACCGGCTGGGATGGCGCCCGCCAGGCCTGAATGCCCAGATAGATGAGATAGAGCGCCCCGACGATCTTCAGCACCAGAAACCCCGTCTCGGAGGCCGCCAATGCTGCGCCGAGGCCCAGCGACGATAAGGCCATCAACACCAGTGACGCCGCCGCCCCACCCACCACCGTCGCGAACGAGCGGCGTCGGCCGTGGCGCAGGCCATGATCCATGCACAGCAACGCAAACGGCCCGGGAAAGGTGATCAAGGCAGTGATGACGCTGACATATGCCAGCCAGACGGTGAGTTCCACTGGGTTTCCTTGTCGTTCAACGAGTGACGAACTGCTGAAAGGTGACCTGCCAATATCGCGACTCTCCGCCACGTCAGCAACACTTTTCGCTCCGATCGGCTCGGCAAGATAGCCGCTCCCCTCTTTGAGCACGTTGTTGCTGCCGATAACCACTTCTGCGGGGGCTGCCTGGCATTGACAACCAGCCTCCATCACACTTCACTCATGCAAGGAGACTGCCGAGCGCTATTCACAAGTGCCCTGCTCACAAAAGCTCTGATCACAGAACTCTGCCCCAGATTCAGGACGAATCTGGCGACACTAAACTACCAGGGAAGAACCATGAGTGACTGCGTGTTTTGTCAGATCGTTGCGGGCCACAGTCCAAGCCATGTCGTGGCCGAAGACGAGCAGTTCCTGGCCTTCCTCTCCATCTTTGCCTCTACTCCGGGCAACACGGTCGTCATCCCCAAACGCCACCTGGGCAGCTGCGTGTATGAACAAGACGATGAGGTGATTCTCGGCCTGATGCGCTTCACGCGCCGCGTGGCGCGCAAGCTCGACGCCTACTTCGGGGTAGCACGCACCGCCATCATCTTCGAGGGCTACGGCGTCAACCACCTGCACGCCAAGCTCATCCCGCTGCATGGCACACAGCCAGGCGAATGGCAGGCCAGAAACTCGAAGATGAAGTACTACATGACCGAATACGATGGCTACGTTGTCAGCGCGGATGGCCCACGTGAAAGTGATGAGAAGTTGGCCGAGCTGGCGGAAGATATACGCCAACGTTGTGAGTGAAAAACAAAAAAGCCTCCCATTCGGAAGGCTTTTTTGAAGAATCTGGAGCGGGTGAAGGGAATCGAACCCTCGTCTTAAGCTTGGGAAGCTTCTGCTCTACCATTGAGCTACACCCGCAGGGCGGTGCATTGCGCACGCCAGAACTGCATTGTACTCAACGACTTAGCGCGGTCAAGCAACATCTGATGGAGCGGTTGCCGCAGGCGGCGTCGTACTGGCGATGTTGGTGGCCAAGCCGTTGATTGCATTCAGTATTCAAGCGCCGGTGATAATTCTCAGGCTGCGCAGCTATCGAGTTGCGCCAGCAGCAGACCACGGCGGGCGTCACTCATGCCGAGGCCTTCGCCGCGCTGCGGGAAGGCGGCGTCGATGGCGTTGCGGCACAGGGTAAGCCACTGCGCCTCGCTGAGGTTCAGCGCTTGCTGCACGGCGATGAAGTTGTCGAGCATGCCGCCGCCGAAATAGGCCGGGTCATCCGAGTTGAGGGTGATATTGAGGCCCGCATCGATCAGCTTCGGCAGCGGGTGGTCTTCCATGCGCTCCACCACCTTGAGCGCGACATTGGACAGCGGACACACCGTCAGCGGGATACGCCGCTCGGCCAGCTCCGCGACCAGGGCGGCATCTTCCAGGCAGCGCACACCGTGGTCGATACGCTCCACCCCCAGCACCTCAAGCGCCGTGCGGATGTACTCTGCCGGGCCTTCCTCACCTGCGTGCGCGACACGATGCCAGCCGCGCTCCCCCGCAAGCTGGAAGACTTCGGTGAACTTCTCCGGCGGATTGCCGATCTCGGCGCTGTCCAGGCCGACACCCACGAAGCGCGATTCAAAGGGAATCAGCGCGTCGAACAGCTCGCGCGCAGACGCCGCGGAATGACAACGCAGGAAGCTCGGCACCAGCGCCGAGGTGATATCGAATTCCTTCACTGCCTCACGACAGGCGCGCTCCAGCCCCGCGAACTGGGTTTCCAGACTCACGCCACGCGCCAGATGCGCCTGCGGATCGAAGAACAGCTCCAGATGCTTGACGCCATCGGCGCTCGCACGGCGGAAGTAGTCCTGCGCCAGGCGGTAGAAGTGTGACTCATCATTCAAGACGCCCATGCCCTGGTAATAGAGCGCGAGGAAGGCAGGCAGGTCCGCGAAGTCATAGGCCGCCTCGACCTCCTCCAGGGTGGCGTAGGGCAATGTGATGCCCTGCTCCGCCGCCAGCTCGAACATCAAGGCCGGCGTCAGCGAGCCTTCGATGTGCAGGTGCAGCTCCACCTTGGGCAGGCGGGCGAGAAAGTCGTGCATGCGCGGGGTAAGGGTCATGGCCCGTCTCCTCAATGAAAGGCGGCGGCTGGAAGATCGCGGAGCGCTCACCACAGCCTGATGGCGCAATTCTAGCAATCCCGAGACCACCTTGAGGAGTGACGGCGCGGGAAATGCGATTTCTCTACTCACTGCCCGCCTGCCGTGCCTTTTCGCGACTCGCCGAAATAGGCTATTTTCGTTCATTCGCACTCTCGCAAGCTCACGACACAAGCTCATCACAACAGTCATGAGCGTGCGACAGCCAGCAACGCTCAGCCCCATGCCACGCTGACTGACATAACCATAACGATCGACGCTGAACACCAAGGACACGATAGCCATGCACGCCACATCCCCTGCACGCCATCCCTTCTCACGCAGAAAGCAATCTCGACAGCGCACTGGCGCCCTGCCCGCTGCCCTGCTGCCCTGCTGCTCAGCCTTGGCCTGCTGGCACCCTTGAGCGCCAACGCCGCCCAAGAGGAGCAGAACGAACAGACCGACTTCGCCCCGCAGGGCAAGACGGAGTGCATCGCACCCGCCAAGCCCGGCGGTGGCTGGGATTTCACCTGTCGCAGCGTGGCCCGCCTGCTGGATGAGCAGAACCTCATCCCTGCCGGCATGCAGACCCTCAACGTGCCCGGCGCCAGCGGTGGCGTCGCCTTCGCGCATGTGAAGTCCAAGCGCCACGCCGATGAGCAGGTCATCGTCGCCGCCTCGAGCGCGACCACCACCCGCCTGGGCCAGCATGCCTATCAGGACGGCAAGGTCGACGACGTACGCTGGCTGATGACTCTCGGCGCCGACTACGGTGTGATTGCCGTGGCCGAGGACTCACCCTACCAATCGCTGAACGAGCTGCTGGCCGCCATGCAGGCAGACCCCAAGGCGGTGCGCTTCGCCGGTGGCGATGTCGCGGGCGGGTTTGATCACCTCAAGGTGCTGATGGCGGCGCGTGAGGCGGGCATCGACAATCTGCGCGCCCTGCCGTACCTCGCCTACGACTCCGGCTCCGTCGCCATCACCCAGGTGATGGGCGGCCACCTGGAGGCCTTCACCGGCGACATGACCGAGGCCCGCGGCTTCGTCGAATCCGGCCACCTGCGCCTGTTGGCAGTGTTCAGTGAAGAGCGTCTGCCCGGCCAGTACAGCGACATCCCCACCGCGCGTGAGCAGGGGATCGATGTGGTCGCACCCAACTGGCGCGGCTTCTACCTGCCGGGTGGCGCGTCGGATGCCGCCTTCGACTGGTGGGAGCAGACCCTCAACCGCATGGCCGAGACGCCCGAGTGGCAGCAGGTGATGCAGGACAACGGCCTGATGCCGTTCCACAAGTCCGGCCAGGCGTTGGATCGCTTCATCACCCAGCAGGTCAACGATGTCGAGCAGATGTCGCAGGAGCTGGGCCTGCAGTGATCAACTGAAGCCCTGAGGTACTGGCTCCCTGAGACCCTTGAGCCCTGAGCGCCGCGCTCGCCTGGCAAACGCTCGAGACTGGCAAAAGCTCAAGGCAGCCCCAAAAAAGACGCCACCCGTTAGCCGGGGTGGCGTCTTTTTGCGACTGACTGGCTTCCAACGACCTCAAGGCATGGAGGGCCAGGGCCCCTTGGGCGGCTGATGTTCGGAGTCGAATTGATAGGACGATGCCTGGTCTCTCTCTTCGTGCGGCTCTGAGTCCGAGCTTGAACCTGTGTCAGCGCCTGAACCTGTCTCAGAAGCTGTCTGTGACCGAGGCTCCGCTCCCGGCAACAGCTCGGACAACCGCTCCGTCTCGAACGCGATTTCCGTGTCGGCATCAGCCTCGAGCAGCGGCTCTGCCACGTACTCGTGATCCGGCTCCACCAACTCCGCCTCCTCCAGCGGTGCGACGTTGGCCTCGAACGCCTCATCCAGCGCCTCTTCCAATGCCTCCTCGAAGGCTTCTTCCAGCGCGACCTCGAAGGCCTCTTCCTGCGCCGCTGCCTCGGCTGCCTCGGCGGCCAGCTGCTCATCCTCGGCGTGTTCATGCGCCCACTCCACCGCCACCTCGACCGCCATCGGTGACGCCGTCGGCAGGATGTTGAGGTAACTGTCGGTCTCCTCGACCGGCACCATCTCGCGCTGGGTGATCTGATAGAGCGCATACAGCGAGATGGCCACGAAGGTGGTCGCCAGCACCAGCCAGAAGGCGTAGGGGTCCATCACCTCCATCGCGCCACCTGCCGCCAGCGGCCCGACGATGGCACCCAGCCCGAAGGCGAACACCAGCCCGCCGGAGGCGCCCGGCATCTCCTCGGCCGACAGCGAATCATTGGTGAAGGCCAGCAGCAGCGCATACAGCGGTGTGGTCACGCCCCCGGCAAAGAAGGCCGAGGCGATCAACGGCCACAGCGCATCGCCCGCCATCCAGCCGAACAGACATGAGCCTGCCCCTGCGGCGGACAGGCCGCAGATGAGCACGCGGCGGTCCATGCGGTCCGACAGCCAGCCGATCGGGGTCTGCAACACCAGCGCGCCGGCGAACAGCATGGCGATGAACAGAGCGATATGTGAGCCCGACAGGCCCACCTGGGTGCCGAAGACCGCGCCCATCCCCGACTGGGTCGCATAGACACTGCCGAGCAGGAAGATGCCGATGGCGCCCAGCGGTGACGCCTTGAACAGTTTCGCGAACGACATGGCCCGCGACACCTCGACCACCGGGGCCACGGCTGCCGACAGCAGAATCGGCCCGAAGGAGATCGACACCAGGATGGAGGCACAGATGAACAGCACCGAGGTCGCGGCGTCGCCCAGCGTCAACAGGCCCTGCGCGCCGATGATGCCCAGTGTCTGCGCCATCATGTAGGCCGACAGCACCTTGCCGCGCGTCTCGTTGCTGGCAGCCGCATTCAACCAGCTTTCCGCCGTGACATAGATGCCTGACATGCAGAAGCCGATCAGCAGGCGCAGCAACGTCCAGGCCCAGGGTTCGGTCAGCAGCGGCAAGGCGATCAAGGCCGCCGAGATGAAGCTGCCGAGTGCCGCGAACACCCGCACATGCCCGACCCGCTGGATCAGCACCGGCGTATAGCGCGCGCCGGAGAGAAAGCCCACGAAGTAGCCCGAGGTGACGATCGCCAGCTCCGCCGAGGAGAAGCCCTCGATGCCGCCACGCAGACCGATCAGCGTGAAGTGCATGCCATTGCCGAGCATGATCAGCACGATACCCAGCAACAACGCCCACACACTGCCCAACACCTTGGCCATGAGTCTTCTCCCCTCCCCTGTCCCCTTGCACGATTGCCGATGGCACCCGGTCAGCACGCAGTCTGGCTACCGGCTACACGCTAGACCAAAGCCCAATGGCCACGCTTCTGCTGCAACGCCGCATAACGTTTCAAACACGACAAGCAAGCCATGACGCCCGTGAACGCACAGCTCACGCAGGCGACGCAAGCGTCCCGCTCGGGCCTGCTGGGCGAGGTGCGAGGGAGGCAAGTAAGAGCAGCCAGAGAGCAGCGATAGAGAAGCGAGAGAGAAACAAGAGAGGAGTGAGAGAGGAACAAGAGAAAAGCAAGAGAGAAGCAAGAGAGCGTCGGAAACCGCCAGATTCCGACACGACATCCCGCCGGATCATTCACAAAAATGCACCACAAAGGTGCGCAAATACGCCTTTCGACCAAGGTCGGTGCGACGAATGGGTATCTTGCGAGCCATCGGGCGGCAGTCTAATTTCACCATACAGAATAAAGTTCCGCCTTACAGAATTGTAAGGTTGCTGTCAGGTTCGCGGCGCAGGGCGAGTTTCTCGCTCGACCGCTGCCAGCACCTGACTCACGACATGTGCCGCTACCACAATCCAATAACACCAGAGGTCGCCATGACACGTCATATGACACTCAAACTCCTGACAGCTGCGGTGGTCACCGCCATGTCCGCCCAGGCCTTCGCCTTCGAACCGAAAGGCAAGGTTGACTGCATCGCGCCGGCTGATCCGGGCGGCGGCTGGGACTTCACCTGCCGCAGCGTCGGCAAGATCCTGTCTGAGCTCGATTTCGTGCCGGGCAACGTGCAGACCATCAACATGGCCGGTGCCGGTGGCGGTGTCGCCTTCGCGCACACCGTCTCCAAGCGTGCCGGTGACGAGCAGCTGCTGGTGGCCGCCTCCACCGCGACCACCACCCGTCTGGCCCAGGGCCAGTTCCCGGGCATGAATCAGGACCAGGTCGAGTGGATCGGCGCACTGGGCGCGGACTACGGCGCCATCGCCGTCTCCAAGGATTCGCCGTACAACACCCTGAGTGAGGTGATGGACACGCTGAAGAAAGACCCGAAATCCGTCAAGTTCGCCGGCGGCAGTGCCGCAGGTGGCTGGGATCACCTCAAGGTGCTGATCGCCGCCCAGGCTGCCGATGTCGAGAACCTGCCCAAGGTCTCCTACCTGTCCTACAACAACGGCGGCGAAGCCATCACCCAGGTCGTCGGCGGCCACGTGCAGGCCTTCACCGGTGATATCTCCGAGATTCAGGGCTTCATGGAATCCGGCGACCTGAAAGTGCTGGCCGTGCTCTCCGAAGAGCGCCTGCCGGGCAAGCTGGCTGAGGTGCCGACCGCTCGCGAACAGGGCATCGATGCCGTCGCCCCCAACTGGCGCGGCTTCTACATCCCGGCCGGTGTCAGCGACGATGCCGAGCAGTACTGGACCACCACGCTGGACAGCGTCTATGAAAGCGAAGAATGGAAAGATGTGATGACCAAGAGCGGCCTAATGCCGTTCCACAAATCGGGTGCCGACTTTGATGCCTTCGTGAAGGCACAGATCCAGGACATCCAGACCCTTTCCAAGGACATTGGGCTGATTCGCTGATGAATGACCGCATCTTTGGTCTGCTGATGCTCACCCTGGCCGTCGCGTACGGCTGGGGTGCCCAGCAGTTCCCGGAACCCTTCGGCGGGGCCGAGTCCATCGGGCCCGAAACCTTCCCCACGGTGCTCTCGATCGTGCTGGCGCTGAGCAGCCTGTATCTGATCGTGCGCCCCGACCCGGACCAGCAATGGCCGTGGAGCCGCACCGGCGCCGAGATGGTGCTGGCCATCGTCATCCTGTGCCTGTACACCGCACTGCTTGAGCCGCTGGGCTTCATCGTCACGACCACCGCTGCGGTCGGCACCCTGTGCTGGCGCATGGGCTCCAAGCCGGTTCGCGCTTACGTGACAGGCCTGCTCGGCGGCATCGTCGTCTTCGCCCTGTTCAACTTCGTGCTTGAGCTACCACTGCCGCTGGGCATCCTGGAGGTGGCGTAATGGAAAGTCTTGGCTTCTTGATGCAGGGCTTCGGCATCGCCCTGCAGCCAGAGAATCTGATGTTCGCCGTGCTGGGGGCCTTCCTGGGCACCCTGATCGGCGCACTGCCGGGCCTGGGCCCGGCCAACGGTGTGGCCATCCTGATTCCGCTGGCCTTCACCCTGGGCCTGAGCCCGGAAACCTCGCTTATCCTGCTGACCTCGGTCTACGCCGGTGCCATGTACGGCGGGCGCATCTCCTCGATCCTGCTCAACATCCCGGGCGATGAGCCGGCGATGATGACCTGTCTCGATGGCTATCCGATGGCCCAGAAAGGCAAGGCCGCCGAAGCGATGGCCATCTCGGCGATCGCCTCCTTCATCGGCAGCCTGATCGCCACCATCGGCCTGATCGTGATGGCGCCGTGGCTGGCCAGCTTCGCGCTGACCTTCGGCCCGGCGGAATACTTCGCGCTGTTCGTGCTGGCCTTCGCCACCCTGGGCGGCATCACCGGCAAGAATCCGGTCAAGACGCTGATGGCCGCCGCCATCGGCCTGATGATCGCCACCGTCGGCATCGATGGCTCCACCGGCACCCAGCGCTACACCTTCGATGTGCTGGAGCTGTTCGAGGGCATCGACTTCATCATCGCCATCGTCGGTCTGTTCGCCATCTCGGAGCTGCTGTTCTTCATCGAACAGCACGCCGGTGAAGGCAAGCCGATGATCGCCATGAACAAGATGACCCTGAAGCTGAAGGACATCGTCGCGATTCTGCCGACCTCCTTCCGTGGCGGTGTGCTGGGCTTCATTTCCGGCGTGTTGCCGGGCGCCGGTGCGTCGCTGGGCAGCTTCATCAGCTACACGCTGGAGAAGAAGATCCTCGGCAAGAAAGGCAACTTCGGTGAAGGTGATCCGCGCGGCGTGGCCGCCCCGGAAGCCGGCAACAACGGCGCCGCCTCTGGTGCCCTGGTGCCGATGCTGACGCTGGGCGTGCCGGGTTCCGGTACCACCGCGGTGCTGCTGGCGATGCTGATCTCGCTCAACATCACCCCCGGCCCGCTGATGTTCACCCAGCACGGCGACATCGTGTGGGGCGTGATCGCGGCGCTGCTGATCGGTAACGTCATCCTGCTGCTGATGAACATCCCGATGGTCGGCATCTTCGTCAAGCTGCTGTCCGTGCCGCCCAAGTATCTGCTGCCGGTGGTGACCATGGTCGCCTTCGTGGGCATCTACTCCATCAGCCACTCGACCTTCGACCTGTACTTCATGGTCGCCTTCGGGGTCGCTGGCTACTTCCTGCGCAAGCTGGATATCCCGCTGGTGCCGGTCATTCTCGGCATGCTGCTGGGGCCAGAGATGGAGAAGAACCTGCGTCACGCCATGCAGCTGTCTGACGGCGACTGGACCATCCTGATCGGCAGCCCGCTGGCCGTGACCCTGTGGTGCATCGCCATCGCCGGTCTGCTGCTGCCGGTGATCGTCGGCCCCATCCTGCGTCGCCGCATGAGCGCCGCCAAGGCCGCCACCGACGCCTGATCCTGGCCAGGGTCCGCGCCTCTCATGAGGTGCCACGCCCTGAATGACAGCGCTCTGAAATGACATCGCCCCCGCCGGCAAGACCGGCGGGGGCGATGTCATTTCAGCACTTCAAGACTCCTGTCACTGGTGAGCGCGCATCAGTTGCCCTGCTGCCACTGCGCGAGCAGGCGGTGGGCCTGGGCAGGCGTCAGGCGCGCCGTCGGGCCACTGAGCACGATGACTTCCGCCGGTGCCAGCCCCTCGTCGTGATGCTGGGCGACGCTGACCGCCAACGCCGCCACCGACAGGCCGGCGGCTTCACCGGTCTCGATCTCGCCACTGTCGACACACTGCTGCAGCAAGGCGGACAGCGCCTCATCGACCAGCTCGCCCTCCTCCAGCTGATGACGCAGCGGCCACTGGCTGACATGCGCGTACTGGCACATCGCCTGACGCGGGCGTGTCACGCCCTCCACCGGGCGCGCCTCGGCCAGCGGGCCATGCTCGACCAGCATCAGGCTGGCCGTCTCGCCACTGGCGGCATTCAGCGCCGCCAACCAGCCGCGCAGCTGAGCCTCGCGGGCCGGCAGCGCCGGTGCCAGCTGGGCAAAACGCCCCAGCGCCGCGCCGATGGAGTAGATGCCATGGCTGTCACGCGCCACATAGCCGAAGTGCTCAAGCGAGCCCATCAGCCGCAGAATCGTGCTCTTGTAGAAACCACTGGCCTGCGCCAGCTCGTTGAGCGTCAGGCGAGGGGTCGCGGGGGTAAAGGCTTCCAGCAGCGTCAAGGCACGCTCGACCGCTTCCACACGTTGATTGGCCATGCGGCGGGGCTCCCACGGCAGGTGAAGAACGAGGCTGACAGGCAACGTGTGCCATGCCGTCTCAATGGACTTGAATCATGCCATAACGTTCTGACAGACAGAACATGACGCGCCTGCCGCACTGACGATACTGGCCGTGCAGCGTGATAGAATGGTGAGCTACCACACTATTTCCGGTTACGCCCGCACAAGGTTCGCTCATGTCCATCTTCATCATCACCTTCGTGGTCTGCCTGATCGTCACCGTCGGCACCGTGGCCATGCTGATGATGTCGCGTACGCCGCGCTTTCGTACCGACTACAGCGATATCGCCCGCGTGCTGGACCAGGCGATCAGCGGCGAGATCAACGAGAACGAGTGGCACAGCGTGATCGGCTACCCGATTCGCCATGATGAGTATCTGGAGAGTCTACGGCGCCGCTGCCAGGGCATCTTCGACAACCACGCCCGGCCGTGGCAGCTGGCCCAGGGCGGTGCGCTGTTCTCGCGCGCCGGCCGTGAAGAGCTCAACGTGCTGCTGGGCCATCTGCGTGCCCGCACCGGTGTCGCGGAGACTCGCGCCTGATGGCCGCCAGCGAGATGCGCCTGATCCCGCTCTCCAACCTGCGTGAGCACCACGATCACAGCTACCACCAGCTGGTGATCGGCCTCGATGGCCTGGCCGAGTTCGAGATCGAGGGCCAGGGCGGCGAGATTCGCCCGCTGACCGGCTGCATCGTGCCGGCCGATCATGTCCATTACTACGCGGGCATCGGCGAGAATCGCCAGCTGATTCTCGACCTGCCCGATGATGCGCCCTACCTGACCGCCCATCATCGCGAGCTCAAGCGTCTCTTCGAGCGCCCACGCTTCTTCACGCTGGACACCCGCCTGCGTGGCTATCTCGAATTCATGCTCGCGGAAGTCAACGACTACCAGCAGGCGCCGGGCGACCTGCTCGCCGCCACCTTCCTCGCCTGCCTGAACACACGCATAGAAGAGCCGATGAGCGCGCTGAGCACCAGTGGTCGTCAGCTGGATCTGGTCGCGCTCAACCGCTTCATCGACGCCAATCTCGGCCAGCGCCTCAGCGTGGCGGATCTTGCCCGCCAGTCGCATCTCTCCGAGCAGCATTTCAGCGAGCGCTTCCGCGTCCTGACCGGCCTCTCGCCCTATCAGTATCTGCTGCGCCGTCGGCTGGAAGAGGCACGCCAGCTGCTGGGCACCAGCGAGCTTTCCCTGTCCCAGATCGCGGATCGCTGCGGCTTTGCCAACCAGAGCGCCCTGTCCCACGCCTTCCGCAAGCATCTCGGCTTCCCGCCTTCGGCACTGCGCAAGTCCTGATCGAGCCGGCAGGAGCCGATGAGGCGTGCGTGTCAGATCCGCCCGTGTGCCTGGCACGCCGCTCTTCAATTCGCCCCTCAAGCCTCTACCACCTTGGTATAACAAGATCGCATCATTTCGCTGCACAGCCTTCGACAAAGGTCGGAGAAGCGTGTCACTTTTCTGACATGCCCGTGAATTTGACATGTGCAGCCGAGAAATTGGAAAGACCCGCCCCCCTGCGCCACCCTACATTCTCAGTCATACATCCAGACGTGCCGCTGTCGCGCTTTCTGATGCGTTCTGCATCACTCCCGGCGCTGTGACTCGGCAATCCCATTCGGCGCTTCGACGCCCAGCAGCAAGGGGTTCGCACCATGACCACCTCCACTTCCTCCGATCAGTCCAGTGCAGTGAATGCCGCGATCGCCTCAGCCACGTCCACAGCCGCCCAGTCATCGACAAACGACAAGCAAGGGGTGCTCAAGGGCAATGTGCTCAAGGACAACATCCTGCGCAGTGACCAGATGCTGGCCGCCAGCACCTGGCAGCAGTCTCCGGAGGCGCTGTTCGCGCGCTTAAGCGACCACTACCTGGTCGATGAAAGCGCCTACGTCAGCGAGCTGGTCGGGCTGCTGAACGCCGAAGACAAGGATGCCAAGCGCATCGGCGACAAGACGGCCGAGCTGGTTCGCGAGATCCGCACCATGGACACCGCCGTCGATTCCATCGACGAGCTGCTGCAGCAGTACAGCCTCGACACCCAGGAAGGCGTGCTGCTGATGTGCCTGGCCGAGGCGCTGCTGCGCATTCCGGACAAGGAAACCGCCGATGCGCTGATCGAGGACAAGCTCGGCGTGGCCGACTGGAAGTCCCACCTGGGCCAGAGCGAGTCCTGGTTCGTCAACGCCTCCACCTGGGGCCTTCTGATGACCGGCAACGTCATCAAGATGGATCTGCCCAAGGGTGACGGCAAGCCGGCCACCTTCATCAACCGCATGGTCAATCGTCTCGGCGAGCCGGTCATCCGCCGCGCCATGTACCAGGCGATGAAGGTGATGGGCAAGCAGTTCGTGCTGGGCCGCGACATCAAGGAAGCGCTCAAGCGCTCCCAGCCGCTGTTCGACAAGGGCTACACCTATTCCTACGACATGCTGGGTGAAGCGGCCTGTACCCGCGACGACGCCAAGGGCTACTTCGACGACTACGCGCGTGCCATCCGCACCGTCGGCGAAACCTCGCGCAAGCTGAAGGAAGGCACCCCGTCGCCGTCCGTGTCCATCAAGCTGTCCGCCCTGCATCCGCGCTATGAATTCGGCCGTCGTGAGCAGGTGCTGGAAGAGCTGGTGGCAAGCGTGCGTGAACTGGCCGGCATCGCCCGCGAGCTGAACGTCGCCATCACCATCGATGCCGAGGAAGTCGATCGCCTCGAGATCTCGCTGGAAGTGTTCCGCGCCGTCTACGAGAGCGACACCTGCCGCGGCTGGGGCAAGTTCGGCCTCGTCGTGCAGGCCTACTCGACGCGTGCCCTGCCGACCCTGCAGTACCTGAACCGCATCGCCGACCTGCAAGGCGACGAGATCCCGCTGCGTCTGGTCAAGGGCGCCTACTGGGACAGCGAGATCAAGGAATCCCAGGAGCTGGGTGTCGAAGGCTATCCGGTGTTCACCCGCAAGGCCTCCACCGACGTCAGCTACCTGGTCTGCGTGCGCTTCCTGCTGTCCGAGAACACTCGCGGACGCATCTACCCGCAGTTCGCCACCCACAATGCCCACACCATCAGCACCATTCTGGATGTGGCCAACGCCGGCGAGACACGTCAGTTCGAATTCCAGCGTCTGCACGGCATGGGCGAAGCCTTGTATGAAGCCGCGCTCAAGCGTGCCCCCAAGGGGACCTGGTGCCGTATCTATGCGCCGGTCGGCGCGCACAAGGACCTGCTCCCGTACCTGGTGCGTCGTCTGCTGGAGAACGGGGCCAACTCCTCGTTCGTTCACCAGCTGGTCGACCCGCGCGTGCCGGTCGAGAGCCTGTGCACCCACCCGGTGGTCACGCTCAATCAGTACAAGACCTACCACAACCCACGCATCGCGCTGCCGCCGAATATCTATGGCGCAGACCGCCTGAATTCACGGGGCATCAATCTGAACATCAATAGCCAGTACCAGCCGCTGATCGACGAGATGGCCACGCACATGGACACCACCTACGACGTGCGTCCGCAGCTGGCCTTCGATGTCGAGGTCAATGCCGAGCGTCGTCAGGCCGTCACCTGCCCGTTCGACCGTCGTGACACCCTGGGCCACGTGCAGTGGACCAGCGCCGAGGAAGCCTCCAAGGCCATCGACGCCGCCTGGGCTGCCTTCCCGCGCTGGGAGCAGACACCGGTCGAGGAACGCGCCGCGATTCTCGAGCGCTTCGGTGACCTGATGGAAACCCACACCGCCGAGCTGATGACCCTGTGCTCCCGCGAGGGTGGCAAGCTGCTCACCGACGGCATCGCCGAGATCCGTGAAGCGGTCGACTTCTGCCGCTACTACGCCAACCGTGCGCGTGCCGACTTCGCCGAGCCGACCGAGCTGCAGGGCCCGACCGGCGAGCACAACCAGATCATGCTCGGCGGCAAGGGCGTCTTCGCCTGCATCAGCCCGTGGAACTTCCCGGTCGCGATCTTCTGCGGCCAGATGGTCGCCGCCGCCGTCACCGGCAACACCGTGGTCGCCAAGCCCGCCGAGCAGACCTCGCTGGTCGCTCACCGCGTGGTCGAGCTGCTGCGCGAAGCCGGCATGCCGCACGATGTCGTCCAGCTGCTGCCGGGCGATGGCCCGACCGTGGGTAGCGTGCTGTCCAGCGACCCGCGCATCACTGGCGTGTGCTTCACCGGCTCCACCCAGACCGCGCAGATCATCAACCGCTCGCTGGCCGCGCGTGAGAACGCTCCGCTGCCGACGCTGATCGCCGAGACCGGTGGCCTCAACGCCATGATCGTCGACTCCACCGCCCTGCCGGAGCAGGTCGTCAATGACGTGGTGCAGTCCGCCTTCCAGAGTGCCGGTCAGCGCTGTTCCGCCCTGCGTGTGCTCTACGTGCAGGAAGACGTCGCCGAGCGCGTCATCGGCCTGCTCAAGGGCGCGATGGACGAGCTGAAGATCGGTGACCCGCGCGATCTGGGCACCGACGTCGGCCCGGTCATCGACGAGGAAGCGCGTGCCGGTCTGCTCAAGCACATCGAGGAATATCGCAGCCAGGGCCGCGTGATCGCCGAAGCCGCCGTCGACAAGACCATCACCGAGCACGGCACCTTCGTTGCGCCGGTCGCCCTGCGCATCGATGGCATCGATAGCCTGGAAAGCGAGCAGTTCGGTCCGGTACTGCACATCGCGACCTGGAAAGGCGGCGAAGTGGACAAGGTCATCGATACCATCAATGGCCTCGGCTACGGCCTGACCTTCGGTGTGCATTCGCGAAACGAAAGTTTTGCTAATGCCGTTGCACAGAAAATTCGTGTTGGTAATGTCTACGTCAACAGGAATATCATCGGTGCTGTGGTAGGTGTACAGCCGTTTGGTGGTCAGGGCTTCTCTGGTACTGGCCCGAAAGCCGGCGGCCCGCACTACCTGCACCGCTTCGCTACCGAGAAGACCCGTACCGTCAACACCACGGCTCTCGGCGGCAACGCGTCTCTTCTCGCCATGGGCGACGAATGACCGACGCTGCCTGCTCTCGCGGCAGCAGCAGAGGTCATGCCTGGCGGAAGACTGCATGCTGGACGTGCATGAGGTAGCCAGGTGACAGGGCATCAGGACGATGCCCAGTGGATGACGGCGAGCACGCCAGGCCGTCATCTGCCCCGGACACCGACAGGGACGCCCACGGACATGAATCGCCAGCGACTGGCCCCTCATGCTCGTGCCCTGCGGTGTCCGTTGCCGTTTCCCCTTTTGACTCGACGGCAATATGCGGGGACGGACGAACGTCAGAAGATTCGTTTATGCGCTAGTCTGAACGTACAAGATTGGCAGGAACTTGCGAGAGCCGCCGCGACATGGCCCTCGAAGGACGTTCGATGCATGACGCAGGACTCCCGGCGACGGTCTGACAGGAACCGTCACTGGCAGTGAATCATCACGACGCTCGCCGTCCGACAACAATAAATGCAAAGGATTTACTCCACGATGGTCGATAACAGCCCCACCATACTCATCACGTTCGCTATCTATCTGGCGGTGATGCTCGGCATAGGCCTGCTGGCCTACAAGCGCACCTCCAACATGTCGGATTACATCCTGGGTGGCCGCTCATTGGGCCCCTGGACATCCGCCATTTCCGCCGGTGCGTCTGACATGTCCGGCTGGCTGCTGCTGGGCCTGCCCGGCGCTGCCTACCTCAGCGGCCTGTCCGCTGCCTGGATCGGCATCGGTCTGCTGGCCGGTACCTGGCTCAACTGGCTGATCGTCGCCAAGCGCCTGCGTATCTACAGCTTCGTCGCCAGCGACTCGCTGACCCTGCCGGATTACTTCGAGAAGCGCTTCCGCGACAACTCCAAGATGTTGCGCGTCATCTCGGCCGTCTTCATCCTGCTGTTCTTCCTCTTCTACACCAGCTCCGGTCTGGTGGCAGGTGGCAAGCTGTTCGAGACCGTCTTCGGCCTCGACTACACCATCGCCGTGACCGTCGGTACCATCGCCATCGTGTCCTACACCTTCTTCGGCGGCTTCCTCGCCGTGTCGTGGACTGACCTCATCCAGGGTCTGATGATGGCTGTTGCCCTGATCGTGGTGCCCATCGTGGCACTCACCGACATGGGTGGCGTGGCAGAAGCGACCTCGCGCATCACTGCCGAGAACCCGCTGCTGCTGGAATGGTTCCGTGACGCCTCCACCGGCGAAGCGCTGACCCTGGTCGGCATCGTCTCCTCACTGGCGTGGGGCCTGGGCTACTTTGGTCAGCCGCATATCCTGGCGCGTTTCGCGGCCATCCGCAGCGAGAAGGACATCGGCGCGGCCCGTACCATCGCCGTCGTCTGGTCTGCACTGGGTCTGTTCGCGGCCATCTGTATCGGCCTGCTGGGTCTCGTCTACGTGCCGAAGGACCTGGCCGACAGCGAGAAGATCTTCATGGTCATGGTGAACTTCATCTTCCACCCGGCGGTTGCCGGCGTGCTGCTGGCCGCCATCCTGGCTGCCGTGATGTCCACCGCTGACTCCCAGCTGCTGGTATCGTCCTCTGCTCTGGCCGATGACTTCTACAAGGCGCTGTTCAAGAAGGATGCGACCCAGTCCGAGCTGGTGTGGGTCGGTCGCTTCGCGGTGGTCGGTATCGCCATCATCGCCTGGATCCTGGCGCTGGACCCGAACTCCAGCGTGCTGGGTCTGGTGTCCTACGCCTGGGCCGGCTTCGGTGCCGCCTTCGGCCCGGCGCTGATCATGTCGCTGTACTGGCGCCGCATGAACCGCTTCGGCGCGCTGGCCGGCATCATCGTCGGTGGCGTGACCGTGGTGGTCTGGAAGCAGCTTTCCGGTGGCATCTTCGATCTCTACGAGATCGTGCCGGGCGTCATCTTCGCCTACATCGCCATCTACGTGGCCAGCATCATGAGCGCAGCACCGGCTGATGAGATCACCACGGAATTCGACAAGGTCGAGAACCACGCCTGATCGAGGTGTGACAACACATTGTTGAAGCCTGTACCTATTGCCGCTCATATCGGCAATACGACAACGCCGCCCCTCGGGGCGGCGTTGTCGTTCATGGCAACTTGTCCTCACTGACTCTGGCTGTCATGGCTCTCTCATATGTCCTAATCACATTGGCGAGGCTTGCGGAAATCGATTACCCAGACTCCCTCTTGCAGTGACAGCGCTGGCGACGGCACTTGCGACAGAACTGATAAAGGAGCTGAGGGCTGGCTGGTGGGCTGATCGGAGGCCTGACTGACAGCATCGCCCGGCGCACAGGGCGATCGCGCTTGCAGGCGTGCCTTGAGCGCCTCATCGCGCAGCAAGGTCACCGCGCTGGCGCCCGCCAGGCGCAGCCGCACCACGGCCCAGTAGTTGTCAGGCGTGAAGGCGGCAACCAGATTCTGGCCCACGGCCGCCGCCTGCTGGCGAGCGACCCGCGCCAGCGGCGCCACTGGCGCCTCGCCCAGCACCAGTACCGGCAAGGCATCGCGCGGCTGGTAGCGCTCGGCGTCACGGGGCGAGTCCAGCGGCAGGCCCTGCTCCCGCGCCTGAGCCACCAGAGTGCGCGCCAGCTGTGTCTCATGGGCCTGTTGGGCGCCCAGCGCATTGCTCCAGGCGGCGAAGATCACCCCATGGCGCACCAGCAACAGGCCGGCGACGATCAACAGACACGGCTTCAAAGGGCACTGCGTCAGACCCCGCCAGCCAGGTGACTTGCGCTGCGTGTTGGCCGTTTCTGTCATGCTCGGCGTTGCGCTTGCCTCCGCGCTCGCGCCCTCTCTCACACTCACACTCACACTCAGTGCCAGCATCAGGGCACCGCCCAACAGCGGTCCCCAGGCGATCAGGGTGCGCGAATGAAATACCGGCTCGGCCAGCAACAGCATCGGCCCCCACAGGGCGGGAACCAGCAGCAGCGCCCACAGGGCCCAGCTCATGCGCTGCAGCGATAGCTGGCGCGCCGAGCGAGACCTGCCCTCGGGCGCGCCAGCGGCTTCTGCATGACATAAAGGCACGCTTCGAGGCAGGAGTCGCAACAGCGCTGCCCCGGCCAGCAGCGCCAGACTGAGCAACAACGTGACCTGCCCCAGCCCCTCACGCAGCGCGCCCAGCGCCACGCTCAGGTTGTGCTCGATCCCTGCCAGCAAGGCCTGAGGGTCGGCGAAGGGCAGCATCTGGCCATGCTGCTGACTGTACTCCCCCGCCACCAGCAGCCGCGTGATGGGCAGATAGAGCAGCAAGGCGACGGCGGCCAGCGCCCCACGCTGCAACAGCATCCGCCAGCGCGACCACAGTGACGTGCTGACGGCGCCCGCGAACAGGGCTTCGAGCAGGCTCAGCACCAGAAAGGCATTCAGGGCCGGTTGATAGCAGCACAGCGCCAGCAACAACAGCAGCAAGGCGCTCAGCGGTGGCTGCCAGACTTGCCATGGGCCTCGCCCTTCGCTTATCCCTCCGCCTTGCTCTCCCTCTGCCCCGCTTTTCCCGCCAGCACGCAGCACCAGACTGGCCAGTGTGGCACTGGCCAGCGCCACGCTCATCGGCAGGCTGTCGAAGGCGTAACTGAAATTCTGCAGGGTGAAGGGCGTCAGCCAGATCAGCGCATTGCCCACTACGCAGCCCGCCAGCGAGAGCCCCGGCAGCCATCGCCACCAGGCCAGCGCCATGCTCGCCGCCAACCCCCAGGCCGCCATTTGCGGCAAGGGCGCGACATTGACCAGCACATCGCCAAAGCCCAGCAGGCGCATGATGCCCTCGGCGGCCGGGCGCGCATTGAGCATCCAGCCGTAATAGCCATCCAGGGCACGGCTCATGTCATCCAGATACAGCGCGCGCGTGGCGATCAGTGGCACAAGCCCGAGCCCGATCACCACGAGACTGGCAAGCAGAATGCGCCATGCCTGACGCCGCCTGGCATCAGCGGCATCACACGCTTGGGACAACGGCTGCGAGCTTGTCATGCACTGGACTCCCGATCAGAACGATACCCAGGACGGATGACGTCGAGAGTACCTGACTCGGGGCGCGATGGAATGCCCCGACGAAAGCCCATCAAAAACGCCACCCGAGGGTGGCGTTGTCGACATGCCTACGTGATGCAAAAGTTACTCGGCCGGCGTGCTGGCCTGATGGAAGTGCACATCGCGCTGCGGATAGGGAATGCTGATGCCGCGCTCATCGAAGGTCAGCTTGATGCGTTCGGTCATGTCCCACTTCAGCGCCCAGTAATCGGAGGCCTGACACCACATGCGGAAGTTGAAGTTGACCGAGCTGTCGGCCAGCTCTGACACGGCGATCAGGTAGGACGGCTCCTTCATGATGCGCTCGTCACCGGCGACCAGCTCCTCGAGCACCGCCTTGACCTGACGGATGTCGTCGTCATAGCTGACACCGACCACCAGGTCCAGACGCCGCGTCGGCAGCGCCGAGTAGTTGGTGATGGTGTTGGACATGACGCTGGAGTTCGGCACGGTGACCTTGCGGTTGTCCGGCGTCACCAGGCGGGTCTGCAGCATGGTGATCTGATCGACGCTACCGGAGGTGCCGGCGGCTTCGACGTAATCGCCCTTCTTGAACGGACGCAGCGTGACCAGCAGGAAGCCGGAGGCCAGATTGGACAGCGAGCTCTGCAGCGCCAGACCGATCGCCAGACCCGCCGCACCCAGCGCGGCGATCATGGAGGTGGTATCGACACCGATCTGGTCCAGAGCGGTCAGCAGCACCATGACCACCAGGATGGCGTAGGCGATCTGGCCGACGAAACCGGCCGCCGCCTCGTCCATGCTCTTGCGGTGCAGCAGCGAGGTCGCCCACTGGGTCAGGCGCTTGGCGACCCACATGCCGAAGACCAGCACGGCCAGCGCCGACAGCAGGGTTCCGCCCCATTGCAGCCCTATCTCGAACAGCTGACTGGTATCCATGGGGATGGCATTCAAAAATTCCACGACAACTCCTTGAGCATCCCTTGCGTGGCGGTCAGCAGACCACCGGGTGCTTTATCGTTATAGGGCACGAGGCGCGCGCCGGGGACGCACTGACACTCGGCCGAACGGATCATTGGGTATTCACGCGCACACAATTTACCTGACTATCGGCGTCACGTCAGTGCTCTTGCCGCTGAAGCAGCGTGCCCTGACAGGCCATTCATCCATTCAGGGCTGCGCCCGAGCGGGCGTCAGTCCCAGCGGTGAGCGCAGCGTCAGCGCGTCCAGGCGCAGGCCCACGGGAAACTTGTTGGCATCCAGGCCCGCATCGCGCGGCGCGATGGGCGGCGGCCCCTTGAGGGTCAGGCTGAAGCTGCCGTCGCTCGCGATCAGCGCGGCGGGCACCTCGACCTCGAAGCGCTCATAACGGCCGCCTACCGGCCAGCGCGTGACGGTCTGCTCCCCGATCATGACTTCCACCGGCAGCGCGGCGGCCGAATCCGGGAAGCGTGACAGCTCAAGCGCCACGACCACGGCCTGCGAGCCTGCCGGCGAGACCTCGGGCGCCACCCGCAGGCGCAAGGTGACCTCCGCCAGCCGCGCACTGACCGGCACATCTGGCTGGGGCGAGTAGAAACCGGCCCACAGCACGCCGCAATTGCCCAGCGGCTCGCCCTTGCGGATGGGGTAGCGCTCACCGGGCGTCAGTACCGGCACCTCGCCCATCGGCCGGTAACAGGTGGTGGCATGCTCGATGAAGTAGCGCCGGTAGTGATCATCGACCCTGGGCGTGCGCGCCAGCCACAGCAGGGTGAGTTCGAAGGCCAACACCACCACGGTGGCCAGCAGCCACCAGACCCGCTGGCTGCGCCGTGGCCGTGGCGCGCCATACAGGGCATCAGACGAGCCAGAAGACGGTGTCATACCAGTTCTCCACCAGCCAGAGATTAGCGAGCGCGCCCAGCATGACCAGGCCCCAGGCCAGCATGCGTGGCAGACGAGTGAGCAGGTCATGCAGGGCCAGCACGAACACCGGCATGCCGATCATGTAGCGCGGAATAGCGTCCAGCCCGGTCGCCAGCGGTACGAACAGCGTGAAGCCCGCCAGCCCCATCTCCAGCCAGCGCCGCTGCACGCCCAGCCAGCCGATCAGGCCGACACCGACCAGCGCCATGCTCGCCTGCCACGCCGGGCGCAGCGTCTCCGGCGCGCTCTGCCAGTAGCTCAGCCCTTCAATGAGGTTGGTGAGGGGATTGCCCATCTCACGGCCCCAGGAAATCTGCACATGACTGAAGGCCAGCGCGTCACCCGTCCGGTGATAGAGCAGCGCCATGAACAGGAACAGCCCCAAGGGCCCCACCACGCCGATCAGCAGCCAATCGGGCCGCCGCCACAGCTCGGCGAAAGCCCGCAGGCGCAGGCGCGCCACAAGCTCGATTCCCATCGCGATGACCCAGAACACCCCGGTGGCGCGGGTCATCGACAACAGCAGCGTCCAGAGCATCACGCGGCCGGTACGCTGACAGCGCCAGTCGATCAATGACGCCAGACACAGCAGCCAGAACAGTGACTCGGAATAGAGCGCGCTGAAATAGAAGCTGTACGGCATGCTGGCCGCCAGCCACACGAACAGCAGCAACGGCGCGCCGGGGCGCGTGATGGCCAGATAGCGACAGCCCAGCCCCAGCGCGACGGCCAGCAAGGCATTGCTCAGGAGCACGCCCATCAGCTCGGGGTCCAGCTGACCGCCCAGCGTCACCAGCCACAGTAGCGCCGGATAGAGCGGGAAGAAGGCCCAGTTGGCGGCGTCGCCATCGCTCATGCCGCGCGCCTCGACATCGTAGCCGCGCGTCATGATGCCCTTGAACCAGCTGCCGTCGAACTGCGCCATGGCGTGCAGATAACTGTGATCGCCCCACAGCGCGATGGCGAGCCAGACGGCGCGCGTCACCAGCAGCGCCAGCAGGATATGCCCCCAGGGAATGCGCACGGCCTGCGCCCGCGCGAGTGCCTCGGCAGGGGGCGGCGTCTCGGCTGCCAATGTCTTGAGGCGCTCCCCCAGCGTCGAGCGCGGTCCTGCGGTGACGCTGTCATTCATGCATGGTCTTCCTTGAAGGCCCACAGCCGTGAGGCCAGATAGGTCACGATCGGCACCGAGAGCGTGGCGATCGCGATGGCGACGAAGCCCGACAGATCCAGCCCCTGCATCAGCAGTGCCAACAGGCCATTGTTGAGCGCAAAGCCGCCCGCCGCGACCAGCCCGAAACGCCAGGCACTGCCCTGGCGCTTGAAGGTCAGCCGGCGATGGCCGACCAGCGAGACCTGAAAGGCGACGCAGAAGGCAATGATATTGGCGATGAATTCATTGAGCTGCGGCCACAGGAACAGCAGCAAGGCGGCGACGCCCAGGTGCACGCCCGTCGCGGCCAGCCCGACCAGCCCGAAGCGGGTCGCGGTGCCCGCCTCCTCCCTGGCGCGGGCAGTGACTGGCCTGTCGGACTCGCTGACGCCCTCACGATCAGCGCTCAAGTGATTCACCTCGCGCCGCATCGCGTGACGCGCCGCGCACGACTCGCGCAGTGCTCAGGCCGCTATCGAGGCCCCTGTCCGGTGACACGCTGCCCGGCGGGCTGTCGTGCAGGCTGTCATGGTCGATCAGGTAAAGCGGACGCTGCTTGGTTTCCATGAACAGACGACCGAGGTATTCGCCCAGCACGCCGATCGAGATCAGCTGCATGCCGCCGAAGAACAGGATCGCGACCATCAGTGAGGCATAGCCCGGCGCATCGGCGCCGAACAGCACCGTCTTGCTGATGATCACCAGGATATAGAGGAAGGACAGAGCGGCGACGACACTGCCGATATAGGTCCAGACCCGCAGCGGCCAGGTCGAGAAGCTCACCACGCCATCGAGGGCGAAGTTCCACAGCTTCCAGTAGTTGAACTTGGTGGTGCCGGCCGTGCGCGACGGGCGCTGGTAGGTGACGCCCACCGAGCGATAGCCGGGCCATGAGAACAGGCCCTTCATGAAGCGATTGCGCTCGGGCAGGCGCCGCAGCGCCTCGACGACACGGCGGTCCAGCAGGCGGAAGTCGCCCGCATCGCGCGGTATCTCGGTGAAGGTCAGGCGGTTGAAGACGCGATAGAACCAGCCTGCCGTCTTGCGCTTGGTGGCGGTGTCTTCATTACGCGCGGCGCGTACGCCATAGACCATGTCGTAGCCGGCCTGCCATTGGCTGATGAACTCGAGAATCACCTCCGGCGGGTCCTGCAGATCGACATCCATCGGCACGATGGCATCGCCACGCGCCTGCTCGATGCCGGCGGACATGGCCGCTTCCTTGCCGAAGTTGCGTGTCAGGCTCAGGTAGCGCACGCGGGCATCGCCGGCCGCCGCGGCCTCCAGACACGCCAGGGTGCCGTCGGTCGAGCCATCATCGACGAACAGCACTTCAAGGTGTGGCACCTGCGAGCCCAGAGTCTTCTCGATGGCCTCCAGAAAGAGACCGATGGTCTCCTCCTCGTTCATCACCGGCACCACCAATGACAAGACCCAGTCACCGGAAAGGCGGCGCGACATGTCGCGGGGAATGTGCCCCGACGAGGACTGCCGGCCAGACGCCTGGCCGCAGGATGCATCAGCTGAAGACCGCATGGTATTTCCTCCATCGAGAGCCCCGTCATTCATACACGCCAGGGCATCATCATCTGACAAGGTGAGAGTGAAGAGGACACAGGTGCTGCACCAGCGGCTTACCAGACACTCTCCCGTTCTCGATCGGCGCCCCTCCTCCCTCCGCTCCATTACCTCTTGGGGCCGAGGGCGACGAATACAACGCAGCGTCAATGCTGACGGTGACCAGCGCGAACCGGTCTGCCGGCTGCAAGAATCCGTGAAAAGCTCCGCACAGCGCCAGACATCGGCAAGGGCTTGCGAGGGTTTACGAGGGCTTGCGAGAGCGGTCTGCGCGGGTCATTGAGCGCGACACCACCTCGCTGCGTTATAGAGCCTGCGGCCTCAACAAGTAAAGCCTGAATCACTCAAGGGCTCGCAAGCCATGCCCTTGAGCCATGCCTTTAGCCCTAAACAAACACGGCCGCTCCAGGGAGCGGCCGTGTTTGTTGATGTAATGATTAGAGCCCGCGCAATCGCGTTACTGGCTGGACGCGAGGGTCACCAGCGTGATGAGCAAAAGACACCAGCTCAGCGGCGCCCCCAGCAGCCAGGCGCGGGTCGCATGGCGCGGCACCAGGCCGACGCCATGCGTGAAGCCGGCGCCCAGCCCCCACAGCGCGACCAGCAACATCAGATAGCGCGGTCCTGTCTGCATCGAGGCTATCGCATCCGGCCCCAGCAGCATCCAGATGGCCACCATGGCAGACAGCAGCAGCGAGGCCAGATGGGCAGGTCGAGTTCGGCACCAGGCCGGTGGTCGTGAGGCGTACCAGGGTCGTGACATCGAGCTCTCCTTGATCGGAACGGTCAGCGGCGCAGAAGTAACGTTGGGGGCCGCCTCACTCAATCATCGTCAAAGGTGTGGGTCTGCTCAAGCCACAATGCATTGATGATGCCCGCGAAGCAGGCCAGCAACACACCGAGAATCCAGGCGAAATACCACATGGTGTCGTCTCCTGGCGAGGGCACTGCCCTCGCCTGTTGATAGCAAATGGGAGCAATTGGCTCAGCTAGCTCAACTCAATTCAGATCAGCTCAACTCAGATCAGCTCAACTCAGGTCAGCGCACCTCAATACAGGCTGTGACCGTCCTGCTCGATATGCGCGACGGTGACGCGACGCCACATCTTCACGTAGCACCAGGTGGTGTAGAGGATGATGGTCGGCACCATCACCAGCCCCGCCACGGTGACGATGGAGAGCGTCAGCTCGCTGGAAACGGAATCCCACAGCGTCAGGCTGGCCTCGCTCATGCGCGAGGACGGCACGATGAACGGGAACATGCTGATGCCCGCGGTGGCGACCACACCCCCTACCCCGACGGAGCTTGCCGTGAAGGCCGCGCCGCCCTTGCGCCGGGCCGACAGCACCATCGCGGCCAGCACACCGACCACTGCGCTGAGCGGTGCCAGCAGCGTCAGCGGCTCACGCGCATAGACATCCAGCCAGCTGCCTGGCCCGACCTGCTTGTCGAGCAGCTTCAAGGCCGAAGCGGTATCGCCCATCTGATCGATGCTGTAGCCCATGCCGGACAGCCACACCCACAGGCCGCCCAGCGCGAACAGCCCCAGCGTCAGCAGGCCCAGCGGCTGCACCAGACGCGCGCTGCGTGCGGCGACGGCCTCATCGGCACGTGCCACCAGCCAGGTGCCGCCATGCAGCATCACCATCACGATGGACAGCGCCGCACACAGCAAAGCGAAGGGGTTGAACAGCCCCAGGTAGCTGCCGGCGTAGCTGGCACGCATGAACTGATCGACTTCCAGCGGCACGCCCTGCAGCAGGTTGCCGAAGATCAGCCCGAAGAAGGCGGTGGGAATCAGGCTGCCGGCGACGATGCCGCGGTCCCACCAGCCACGCCACTGGGTGTTCTCGAGCTTGGAGCGATAGTCAAAGCCCAGCGGGCGGAAGAACAGCGAGAACAGGATGGTCAGCATCGCGAAATAGAAACTGGAGAACACGGCGCCGTAGACCACCGGCCACACCGCGAACACCGCGCCGATGGCGGTGACCAGCCATACCTGATTGCCATCCCAGTGCGGGGCCAGGGTATTGATCACCACACGGCGCTCGCTGTCATTGCGGCTGACCAGCGGCATCAGCATCGCCGCGCCCATGTCCATGCCATCGGTGATGACGAAGCCGATCAGCAGCAGCCCTACCGCCACCCACCAGAACAGCTTGAGGATCTCGTAATCCCACATGATCCGTTACTCCTTGAATGACAGCGAAGGATTGAGTGACATGCCGTCATCTTCGGACATGGCGCCATGGTGGATGCCGCTGCGCTCGAAGTGATAGCGACCGGTGTGCAGGGAAGACGGCCCCTTGCGCGCGAAGTGGAACATCAGCCACATCTCGATGACGAAGAACAGGCTGTAGAAGGCCAGGAAGCCACCGATGGACCACCACAGGTCGGACTCATCCAGACTCGAGGCCGCCATGAAGGTCGGCAGGATCTCCCCCACCGCCCACGGCTGACGCCCGAATTCGGCCACGAACCAGCCGGTTTCCACGGCGATGAACGGCAGCGGGATCGACAGCAGGCAGATCCACAGGAAGGGCCGCACGTCGAAGCGCTGCTTGGCGGTCATCCACACCGCCGCGATGAAGATCACCAGCATCGCCATGCCGCAGGCGACCATGATGCGGAACGAGAAGAACATCGGCGCGACCGGCGGAATCGAGTCGGCGGCGGCCTTGTCGATCATCTCCGGCGTGGCATCTGACGGAGTCTCGACGTAGCGCTTGAGCAGCATGCCGTAACCGAGATCATCCTTGACCGCATCGAAGGCCTTGCGGGTCGCGATGTCGTCCTGGCCATCACGCAGCTGCTGGAGCAGGTCATAGGCCTGCATGCCATTGAGGATGCGTCCGCGGTGCTCCTCGGTCAGCTCCTTGATGCCGGGAATCTCGGTATCCAGCGAGCGCGTGCCGATCAGGCCCATCACATAGGGAATATGGATGCCGTAATCGGTGTGCTGGGTCTCCTCGTTGGGCAGACCGATCAGCGTGAAGGACGCCGGCGCCGGCTCGGTTTCCCACATCGCCTCGATGGCGGCCATCTTGGCCTTCTGGACATCCCCGACTTCATAACCGGACTCATCGCCCAGCACGATCACCGAAGCCACCGAGAACAGACCGAAGGCGGCGGCGATGGCGAAGCTGCGCTTGGCAAAGCCCAGGTCACGCCCCTTGAGCAGGTAGAAGGCGCTGATGCCGAGCACGAACATGGCGCCGGTCACATAGCCTGCCGACACGGTATGCACGAACTTGGCCTGGGCGACCGGGTTGAAGATGACATCCGCGAAGCTGGTCAGCTCCATGCGCATGGTCTCGAAATTGAAGGCCGCACCGACCGGATTCTGCATCCAGCCGTTGGCGATCAGGATCCACAGCGCCGAGAAGTTGGAGCCGAAGGCCACAAGCCAGGTCACCATCAGGTGCTGACGCTTGGTCAGGCGGTCCCAGCCGAAGAAGAACAGGCCGACGAAGGTGGACTCGAGGAAGAAGGCCACCAGGCCCTCGATGGCCAGCGGCGCACCGAAGATGTCGCCGACGTAATGCGAGTAGTAGGCCCAGTTGGTGCCGAACTGGAATTCCATCGTCAGGCCAGTGGCCACGCCAAGAGCGAAGTTGATACCGAACAGCTTGCCCCAGAACCTGGTCATGTCCTGGTAGACCTGCTTGCCGGTCATGACATACAGGGATTCCATGATGGCCAGCAGGAAAGCCATGCCGATGGTCAATGGTACGAACAGGAAGTGGTAGAGCGCGGTCATGCCGAACTGGAACCGCGACAGCTCCACGACGGTATCGGAGATCATGTCTTAACCCCTTTGCGATAAGGCGGACGGTCAGGCTGCCGTCCCTGCATGCGCTTGCCACCGACGTCGGACGGACACATCAGGCCGACTCTCGCCGGCAAGCACACAGGCAATGGCACCGTGGCACCAAGACCTTGGTCGGCATTGTCTACCCTCCCGCGCCAGTCTCCAGATGTCAGGTTGTCGCACTCACCGGGCGCATGTCGCACCCGCTACCTCCGCCAAGTGCCTGCTGTCACTGGACAACTCCGCTGCAAGCCGCATGGATGCTGGAGCGGCGGGCCTCGCTGGCCTGGCGCCATCTCAACGCTGACTCTGCGCACCCCTGCGCGCGCTGCGACCATCGACCACACTGCGACGTTGCACCACGCTGCGACCGACTGGCGCACCCAAGCGCCGCCAGTCGCCGCGCAGCAAGCCATCACGGCCCCGCGCCATTGACGCGCTGGGAAGGAGAGTTTTGTGCCGCAGGCCTGTCACTTCCCCAGCAGGCTAACTATCATGGCCAGTCATCGCAGCGCTCACCGCCAAGGATTGCCAGTGAACGCTTACCGCCTATCACCCGAGACCGTGATTCCTACCTGACATGACGCATCGCTCCCCCATTCATCCCTCTGCTGGTCACACCGCCACCACCAGCCCCAGCGCCACGGCGCCGCGCGGCCACGGCGATTACTGCGAAGCCGGCCTCGCCCGCCTGCTGGAGCAGCACGACCTCAATAGCTTCGATGCCCTGTGGCAAGTGGCAGCCCACGACGTCGACGCGCCGAATCGTGAACGCGGCGGCGTCTCGACGGTTTCGCTGCTGACGCTCGAGGATGAGGACGGCAACAGTCATCGCCTCTATCTCAAGCGCCAGACCAACCACCTGGGCCGCAGCCTGGCGCGCCCGCTGGGCGAACCGACCTTCTCTCGCGAATGGCGTGCCATCCGCCACTATCACGCGCTGGGAATACCGGCAGTGGACGCCGGCTGGTACGGCGAGCGGCGTGCTGGCCGGGAATGGCGCGCCATCCTGATCACCTTCGATCTCGCCGGGCGCGATGATCTGGATCACTGGCATGAACGCTGGGCGGAACTCGATGCCGGCATGCGCTCTCAGGTCATCACCGCCAGCGCCCGCCTCGTTCGCGAGATTCATCAGGCTGGCCTGATGCATGGCTGTCTGTTCCCCAAGCACCTCTTCCTCAGTCGCCCGCCGAGTGAGTCGCCGAACAGCACCTGGCAGATGGACGCCGTCATCATCGACCTCGAGAAGACGCGCCGCTTCGTGCTGCGCCGCCACGAGTGCCTGCGCGATCTCTACGTGCTGTGGCGCCGCCTGAAGAGCTGGCAGCACGATGAATGGCGACAATTTCTTGCCATCTATCGCGATGCGGATGCGCAGAGCGCCGAGGTCAGTCAGTGGCTGAAAGAGCTGGAAGCACGCGCCGCACGCAAGCGGCGCTGAGCCTGCAGAGGCCGGAAATGACCTTTGCGTAGTGAACACTAACCTCGCGCACGGCATGCGACCAAGGTCTTGGTCACCTTGCGCGAGGATGAATGGGGATGTCGCTCGAATGCGTCACCACAAGTCTCACTCGTGAGACATTAAACTTCCCTGAAATAATCGGTAACATCCGCTAACAGGACGCCTAATAAGTTTTCAAACAACGTTCTAAAAAAAGCTTGCCAAACAGAACGCTGTTTTTTATAGTTTGCAGCGTCCCCTGATCGACGCAGCCACGCAGAGCACACGGCCCAAGCCGTAGGGTAGCGAGGCACTGCTGACAGGCAGCTCACGAAGCCAAGCTTCAAGGAGAACTACACATGAAAGCTATCAAGATCCTGACCGCTACTGTTATCGCCGGCACCATGGCAATGGGCGCACAATCCGCCATGGCATATGGCAAGGGTGATACCTTCCTGCGCGGTGGCGTTGCCAAGGTCGACGGCAAGAGCAACAACGGCAACGGTCTGATCGCCAAGGACGAGTCTGGCTTCGCCGGTTCCGTGGGCTACATGTTCCACGACAACCTGGCCATCGCCCTGCAGTCCACTGAAGAATTCAGCACTGACTGGGAAAACAGCGCCGGTGGTTTCGATCAGATGCCGATCAACCTGATGCTGCAGTACTACCCGCTGGGCGGTACTGAAGCCCGCGTCCAGCCGTACGCTGGTGTCGGCCTGAACTACACCCACTTCTCCGGTGAGTCTGCCGGTGGCCAGAGCATGGACATCGACGACAGCTACGGCGCCGCTGCCGAGCTGGGTGTGGACCTCAAGATCACCGAAGCCTGGGCCGTCAACGGCTTCGCTCGTTACGCCGACGTCAAGGCCGATACCAAGATCGCCGGACAGGACGTGAACGACACCGAGCTGGACCCGGTCACTGTCGGTGCCGGTGTCACCTACCGCTTCTAAGTCCTTGCACGAGGCGTGAACATGCCTCCAGCGAGTACCTGGCAAGCCGTGTGATGCCGCGTCATGAAAACGTCAGCGATGGAGCTCGGCAACGCCGAGCCGTCCAGGCGCCAGATGGGCATCACACACAAACGCCGCAGACCTTCGGGTCTGCGGCGTTTTCGTTGTGGGCAGCCAACGGCTACATGGCCGATCTTCAGCGACGTGGCGCAGAAATTGACCTGGATCAACCACGTCCCTGACCGAGCAAGAACGCCCGTAAACTCTTGCCCCAGATCAAATTTCTCGAAATTCGGCTACCTAGAATGAGGGCATTGTTTCCCGCCATCCTTCAGGAGCCATCATGTCCGACGTCGTCTCTCGCTCAGCCTCCCTCCCCGCGCACCTGACTTCGCGCAGCCCGCGCTCTGCGGCACGCCCGTGGCAGATTCTGGCACTGGCAGGCCTCACCAGCCTCGCGACTCTCGGCGCCACACCGGCCATGGCCGCCGACTCGCTGAATGCCAGCTCTCACAGCTCTCTCAACTCTCTCAGCTCGCTCAACTACGGCGCCGGACAGTTCTGGACGCGTGCAGGTGTCGCCAAGGTCTCGCCGAAGAGTGACAACGGTCGCATCGATGCCATCGGTGCCGACGTGGATGTCGATGATGACAGCGCCTTTGCCTTCACTCTCGGCTATCGCTTCACCGACACCTTCGGTATCGAGCTGCTGGCGGCGCAGGATTTCGACCACGACATCTCGCTCAATGGCCAGAAAGCCGGTTCCGTCGATCACCTGCCGCCGACCCTGACACTGCAGTACTACCCGCTTGGCGGACGTGAATCGCGCATTCAGCCGTACATCGGCGCGGGCGTCAACTACACCCACTTCTCCGATGAAACCCTCGACGATGGCACCAAGCTCGAGATGGATGACAGCTGGGGCGCGGCCGCACAGATCGGCGTCGATCTGGTGATCAACGAGCACTGGGCGGCCAACGTCGCCGCCTGGTATCTGGATATCGATTCCGATGTCACCGTGGCGGGCAGCGTCAACGACAAGGTCGAGATCGACCCCATCGTGACCATGGCCGGGATCAGCTATCGCTTCTGATCAGCCACTTCCTGGCTAGCGCTTCTGACTGGTCAGAAACGACAACGCCCCGCCAGCCCATCTCGGGCCGGCGGGGCGTTGTGCGTTGTGCGTTGTGCGTTGTGAGTTGTGCGCTCGGCACGCCTCAGCGCGGGGCGGCTTGCCCGCTGTTCGTTACCGAGGCCTTGGAAGTTGCTGAAGCTATTGAGGTTGAGGGCGTTGAAGGCGAAGGCGGCATGGCGTCGTCGGCCGGCGCCTTGCTCACCTTGCCCGGACGCGGGCGGTCCAGCACCAGCCCCAGCACCACCAGTGCCGCGCCCGCCACCATCAGCGCGGTCCACTGCTCATCGAACAGCCACCATGCCATCAGCGCGGCACACGGCGGCACCAGGAAGAAGGTGCGCGCGACCTGATGGGCCTCGCCCCGCTCCAGCATCAGCATCAGCAGCCAGATGGCACCGACCGAGATGGCGATCACCAGCCAGGCCATGGTCAGCAGCAGACGCGGCGTGGGGTCAAAGGCAAAGCTGCCGACACTGGTCGCCGCGACGACGAACACCGCGCCCGCACCGAGATACTGGAACATCAGCCCCTCGACCAGCCCCATGCGCCCGGAGACCCGCTTCTGCCACAGCGTCGAGCTGGACACGCCGATCAGCGCCACCAGGCACCAGACGAGCCCGATCAGCGGCCACTCCAGGGTACCCGCGCCATCCTTGGCAAGCCCTGCCCCCAGCACCAGACTGACGCCGATGGCGCCACAGCCAAGCCCCGCCCACTGCTTGGCGCCCAGCCGCACGCCGAACAGCGGCAGTGACAAGGCCGCCGTCACCAGTGGATGCAGGCTGACCAGCAGCGCCGTCAGGCCCGCCGGCAGCCCCGCCTTGACCGCCGCGAACACGCCGCCCAGGTAGGCGCCATGCAACAGCATGCCAATGCCCATCTGCGCCAGACGGTCATTGCGCCGGCCCCACTGACGCGGCTTGCGGCGCAGCCATAGAATCAACCCCAGCACCGGCAGCACCAGCAGGCTGCGCACCAGCAGCAAGGTGAAGGGTTCAGCGTCCAGGGTGCCGAAGCGCGCGGCGATGAAGCCGCTGGCGAACAGAAACACGAAGCAAAGTGGCATCCACATCACGCAGACTCCAGCGAGAGAAATGACAAGCGGTCGGCCCATAGGCAGGTGCAGGACGTGCACCGACGGGACCACGACATGAGCCTTCAGCTTGCCGCGAACCCTCAAGGGGGCACAAGATACAGATAATCACCAATTCAAGGGGTACAGACAGGCATGTCATCCGCCGAGCACGCTTCGTCCGCCAGCCGCCCTTCGCTTGCAGGCCCCGCCATCAACTCAACCACCAGCTCAACCGCCAGCTCAGGCGCCACAGCCGCGACGCTGCCGCGCTATCAGCAGCTGGTCGAGCGGCTCAAGACCCAGATGGCGACGGGTAAACTGAGCGCGGGACAGCGCCTGCCTTCGCTCAGGCGGCAGGCGGCGCAGTCGGGGCTCGGCCTCAACAGCGTGATTCGTGCCTATGGCGAGCTGGAGGCGGCGGGCCTGATCATCGCCGAACCGCGTGCCGGCTATCGGGTCGCGCCAGCGACGCAGGCTGCTCACGACGCGGATGCCCTGAATACCGACTCACAGACCAGCCCGGCTTCATCTCGCCACCCCGACGAGCTAGAGCACGGGCAGCGAGAGTCACATCACAGGCCGCGCGCCATCACCACCCTCACCATCAGTGACCCGGCCTGGCAGGCGATGGCGAATGCCAGTGATCCGCGCCTGGCGCCGTTAGGTGCCGCTCACCCAGAGCTGGACGCCCCCGCCGTGCGTCGCCTGTATCGTCTGGCGCGCACTCAGCTCGGGGCGCATGCCCAGCATCCCAGCGCCTATGCCCTACCGCCGGGCTCGAGCGCGCTGCGCACCGCCATCGCCCAGCACCTCAGCCACCACGGCCATCCCTGTGACAGCGACGCCCTGTTGATCAGCCAGGGGGCGCAGCATGGCATGTCCCTGCTGCTCGGCCAGCTGCGTGCCGCCAAGGGCCGCTGTCGGATCGGCGTCGAAGCGCCGGGCTATTTCGGCATCGTGGCTGCCATCGAAGCCCAGGGCCATCAGGCGATCGCCATTCCGGCCCGCGCGCACCAGGGACTGGATGTCGCGGCGCTCGAGCGTCTGCTCGAACGTCATGATGACAAGACGCCCGCCCTGACGCTGGATGCCCTGATCGTGACCGCGGATGGCCACAATCCCCTGGGCGGACAGCTGAGCACGCCAGATCGCCACCGCCTGCTGGCACTGGCGGCCCGCCACGCCATCCTGCTGGTCGAGAACACCACCTTTGCCGAGCTGAGCTTCGATACCCGCCAGCCGTGGCTGGCCGACCTCGCCCATCGCCATGCCGACAGGCCGATGCCTGCGCTGATCAGTCTCGGATCATTTTCCAAGACGCTGGACCCCCGCACCCGCTGCGGCTGGCTGTGGCTGTCACGGCCCGAGCAGGAGTCACCACTGGGGCTGCAGGCGATGATTCGGGCGCGCTGGGCCAATGGCATGGGCGACATGCCGTGGATGCATGCTGCCCTGAGCGAACTGATCACCAGCGGGGATTACGGCCGCCACGTGCAGCGCATGCGACGCTGCTATGCGAGGCGCCTGGAGCGTCTGCGTGCGCACCTGAGCACGGCGCTGGGTGACCGAGTCTGGCTGCCGCCACCGAGCGGCGGCTATCTGCAATGGTGTGGCCTGCCCAGCCTTGAGGCGCGCCAGCTTGAGCAGTTGCATCAGGAGCTGCTGAATGCAGGCATCGCCACCCTGCCCGGCAGCCTGTTCAATGCCGAACAATCCGGCCTGCGTCTCAATGCGGCCCAGCTCGGCGAGGAAGCGATGCAGAACGCTGCGCGGCCCTCTGACGAGATTCCCCGCCAGCAGGAGATACTGGCGCGCCTCACCGCTCACCTGCAAAAAGCCCTCGCACAGGGCGAGGGCTGATTGAGGTGCGATGTCTGGATTTGCTTATGGCACAGACTGTCAGGCCATGCGCAGCGCCTGCTCGCGGCGACGTGCCCACACCTGATTGATCACCAGTGCCGCCACGATGACCGCCCCACCCAGCGCCAGACGCGCCAGGTCGGCGTCGCGGTTCCAGATCAGCAGATTGACCAGCAGGCCCGCCGGCACCAGCGCATTGTTCATGATCGCCAGCGTGCCGGCATCGACCCGCGTCGCGCCCTTGTTCCACAGGAAGTAGCCCAGCCCCGAGGCCACGATGCCCAGCCAGCCCAGCACCACGAAGTGCACCGGCTGCGACGGCAGCTTGTCGGTACTGCCGAACAGCAGGAACATCACGATCACCAGCGCCAGCGCGCCGAGATAGAACCAGCCGAACACATGGCGATGGGCGACATCCGCCGGCAGCTGCGGAGCAACCTGACGATAGGCCACCTGCCCGATGGCAAAGCACAGATTGGCACCCTGCACGACCGCAAAGCCGAGCCAGAAGCCGTCACTGACCCCGTTGTAGCGAATGATCGCCGCACCCAGCACCGCAATCGCGGCGGTCAGCAGGTAGAATGGCGACAGGCGCTTGTTCATCAGGTCATCGAGCAAGGTGATGTAGATAGGCGTGAAGATGGTGAACAGCAGCACTTCCGGCACGGGCAGCAGCAGGAAGGAGCGATAGAAGAAGATGTACATCAGGCCGAGCTGGATCGCGCCGATGGCCATCAACTGGAAGCGCAGACGACCGCTGATCGCCCGCGGGCGCATGAACGGCGCAAAGATCAGGCACGCCAGCACGATACGCGTCAGTACGGCCAGATAGCTATCGACCTGACCGGACAGATAGACGCCGATCAGGGAAAACGAGAAGGCCCAGAGGGCCGTGACACCAATCAGGTAGGACATGACGAGTAAACTCGGTAGCCAGAAGAAGTTGACACCAATTGTAACCCTCTATGCGCTGCTCGCGCAGATCCGCCGGCTGGATTTTTCGTCACGCTCCGGCCCGGCCTCGCGCAATGCCTGGTCTGGCCAGGGAAGCGGCGAGGTGACGGTCACCCGCGAAGCCCCAGCCTTCCCCCACGACGGGTCACGACAGGCGGCTCAGCAAGAGGAGGAGAGTGTGGTATTTCTCGAGCAGGGCCAGTTCCAGCTCGAGGGCCAGTCATCCAGCGTCAACTTCCACAACCGCTATCGCTGGCAGCTGGCTGCGGATGGCGAGGCGCTGTCGCTCAGTCATGAACGTCGTGGCCGCGATGCCGCCGTCTTCCTGTTCGACTTGGTGGCCGACAGCGCTCGAGGCGAAGATCACTTCGTCAGTCGTGAAGCGCATCTGTGCATCGATGATCTCTACGCCGCCACGCTGGTCATCGTGCGCGATGAGGTGGGCAATGCCCTGGGCTTTGATCTCGACTGGCGCATCACCGGCCCGCGCAAGGATGAACACCTCGCCTACCGCTATCGCTGCTGAGCGCGACCAGCACTGGCAAAGACCGCTGACGGCGTATGACGGGGCCGCTGGCAGCACATGAAAACGCCGCTGACGGAGTGATCCGTCAGCGGCGTTTTTGCTCTGGCAGTCGATACTGACAGTCGATCCTGGCAGCCGATCAGGCCAGCAGACGCGCCTTGAACCACTCACCGATCGCCTCGATTTCCTCGAGACACACGGCGTGCGCCATCGGCCAGGTCTGCCATTCAAGTGGATGACCCAGTGCACGCGCACTCTCGGCGCCCGCCTCACCCAGTGCCAGCGGCACGATATCGTCGTGGGTACCGTGATGGACACTGAGGGCCAGGCCCTGATTGGCGGCGCTCGGCGCAATGGTCGCGCTGGTCGCGAAATAGGTCGAGAGCGCCAGCAAGCCGCCCAGCGGACGCTCGCAGCTCAACGCCGCCTCATAGACCACCGCACCGCCCTGGGAGAAGCCGGCCAGAATGATGCGCTCACTGGCGATGCCCTGGGCGATCTGCTCCTCGATCAAGGCATGCACGTAGGCTGCGGATTCACGCAGCTGCACCTCATCGACGCGCCGGCCGAGATTCATCTCGAGAATGTCGTACCAGGCCGGCATGCGCATGCCGCCATTGACGGTCACGGCCAGCTCCTGTGCATGCGGGAAGACGAAACGCACGCCGTGATTCTCAGGCAGACCCAATGCAGGCACCACGGGCACGAAATCACTGCCGTCAGCACCCAGGCCGTGCAGCCAGATCACGCAGGCATCCGCCTGGGCGCTCGGCTCGATGATCTGAGGGGCACGGTGGCCATGCTGCTGTGATGCGTCACTCATGTTCAGCTCCGGTCGGTAAGAAGGGGAATGCCGCCCAGCCTACCATTGACGCTGGCATCTGCCATGCGATGAGGCTGGCAATCTCACGATGAACAGGCAAATTGCCCTGTCACTCGACGCCCGCCAGCCTCACCGATGCCATAAACGCCATGATGACAGAATATCTTCAGCACCTGTCAATCAAGGGTTCTGCCAATCAAGGGTTCTGGTGCTATTGCAGAATGTCGGCCAGTTCGTTCACATCCTTCACGACATGATCGGGCTTCTTTGACAGCGGGAACAATGCCTTGCCCGGGCGGGCGATGAACGTGGTCTGCAAGCCCGCCTCCTTGGCGCCCGCGACATCCCAGCCATGTGCCGCGACCATCATGGCTTCCTCGGGTTCGACATCAAGCTTGTCCAGCACCCATTCATAGGAACGCAGGTCCGGCTTGTAGATCTGGATATCTTCAATGCTGTAGCGCGCATCGAAATACGGCAGCAATCCCGCGTTTTCGAACTGCGCCTGGACGCCCTTGTTGGACGAGTTGGTCAGGCTGACGATCTTGTAGCCTTCCGCCTTCAGCCTGGCCAGACCTTCCTTGACATCAGGGTGAGGCGGGAGTGTCAGCAACGGGGTGATGATGGCCTTCTTCGCCTGCTCATCCGTCAATTCGACACCGTTTTTCTGCGCGACCACCCGCAACGAGGCGACACCGATCTGCCCGAAATCGTGGTAATCCCGAGTCACGGTAGACACCAGAGAATAATGCAGCATGGTCGAGAACCACAGGGGCAGCAGGTCTTCTCTTCCCCCCAGTGCCTCGCCGACGGAACTGCGCATCGAGGCAAGATCCAGCAGCGTTTCATTGACATCGAAGATCAGCACCTTGGGCTTTTCGACGACATCACCCGCCATCACACTCCCTGACATCAGACCAACGCCCAACACCAATGAACCCGCCACTTTCTTGAGTTTTCCGCGCACCATCATGGGCCTCCACTTGATTGATATCATGGCATCCTGCCTCGGGATATCCGACATGCAGGCCGGCAATCAACAACGTTTAATCACCGTGATGCATCATGACATCCACACAGTGAACTGCCGATGAATCCTTACGAATCATCTGGAAAACCCTCAGAATATTGCGGGCATCAAGCAAGGTGCCATACACAGAGTCGACCAGCCACTTGCTGTGCCCTTCTGGAATCCGGGCATAAAAAAACCCGCCATGGTGGCGGGCAATGAATGTCGGGACAGCGACACCCAGGACAGGAAAGCGTTTGAGAAAGGGTTTTGCCACCAGGTCGTTCTAGAGGGGATGGTGGAGGGTCCCAAAGCCCTTGCTCAAGCGTTCTGCTCACTATCCAAGTGTCTCTACGTCTGGGATATTTCCTTTCGCTCTCCCTGAATGTCGGTAGTCACTGGCTGCGCATCAGTGCCTACGCCTTCAATCGTCGCTGCGCGGTGATTCAAGCAGTGGCAATCAAATCACAGCGCTTCAATTGTTTCGCAATGACAACTTGCGGCATGAAGTCATGTGAACCGAGTCGTGTGAACCGAGTCGTGTGAACCGAGTCGTGTGAACCGAGTCGTGTGAACCGTCAGCATCGAAAGCTCAGCGATGGTCAGCGTCGATATCGACTGCACCATGCACATCACTATCGGCAAACACATTGCCACGGCTGGTGATCAGAATGTCAGGATTTGCGGCGTAGCGCTTTTCGCTCTTCTGATAATCACGCACTTCGCTGTGGATGCCGTGAGATTGAGCGCTATTGAATCGCACGTTACTGCTGTCATCAGTGCTGATATCGGCACTGGCCAGACCGCTGGTGGCGAGGGCAAACGCTGCCAGGCCGTGAGTCATGAATGACTTGATCATCTTTCTATCCTCCGTTCATTTTCACTATCGAGTTGCCATGAAGTGACACATCATTGATCACTTCAAGTACTGGGTATATCCAGGCGGGATATCTATCAGAGTCGATAACTGACATCACCCACGTGACCTATTGATAAAGACCATCAACAAGCACTACCCACAAGGATGCGGTTTACGATGGCGCGATATTCAGGCTTGCCCATGGCGGGACCCTTCTACGTCATCGTACGAGGCACGGGGCGTCGCTGCGCGGGATGACTCCCGACAGATACCGGCCATTTCAGGAAGGGTCAGACTGTCGTTTCACTTCGCGACGAGGTATCACCTGGCGATCAGTGTCAGTGACACTGCTTTACGACTGGCTTGTTCACGCTTTTGATTCTTCGAGCTCTTATGTCTCCAAGCCCTTATGTCTCCAAGCCCTTATGTCTCCAAGACCTTATGTCTTCAAGCTCTAGCTACTTAAAACTCTTGCTGCTGCTCATGACGACACTTGCTACGGGGACGCTTGGGTCAGTTGCTGCCATGCGTGGTCACGAATCAGAGCGGGGCTCAGACAACCTGAATCAGACAACCTGGCTCAGACAATCTGGCTCAGACAATCTGGCTCAGACGCTTTCGCTCAGAGCATGCTGGACGCGAGTCGCGGAAACACTCTTGCCAGCATCGTTGACGAATTGCTGTGAGTCGGACGCCAGGGTCTCGCGCTGACCTTCGATCGCAGCATCGTTCAAGGAGCTTTCGACACGACCCGCGGCAACGCTCATGCCGGTATCGGCAAAGGTGGCTTGCTCGGCGGCGGCGGACTGGGCCTGGCCGTGGATGCTGGATTCGCTGAGCGCAGAGCGCACCTGAAGGTCAGCGACGCTGTCTGCCAAGGCAGCACCGGTGGCAGCAACGGAAAGCGCGGTGGCGGCGATGAGGGTATTGAGCATTTTCATGAAATATCTCCAGTGAAATCTTTTATCGGGTCAACCGGGTAAAAAGGTCAGCCAGGTCGCAAGCAGAGTCCTTGTTCGCTGCCGTCAGTGTGACGGCGCGACGCATCAGGCGTTGTCGTTCAGGGCATGCTCGACACGTGACGCGGCAACGCTCTTGCCGGAATCATTGACGAACTGCTGGGTGTCGCGAGTGACCTGCGCCTGCTGGCCCTTGATGGTCTGGCTGTTCAGCGCCTGCTCGACACGGCTGGCCGCAACGCTCTTGCCTGCATCGGTGATGGCCTGCTGCTGAGTGGCTGCCTGCTGAGCCTGACCGTGGATCACGGATTCACTGATGTTGGCGCGAACCTGCTGGTCGGCAACACTATCGGCATTGGCGACGCCAGTGGCGGTCACGGACAGGGCAACGGCGGCGATAAGGGCATTGAGGGTTTTCATTAGATGACTCCAGAAAAAGTGAATAGCGAATAGATAAAAGGGAGATCAGTGCTGCTGTGGTCCCGGGCCTGAGGCCATGAATCAGGACCTGCAGACTCAGGCGTTGCCGTTCAGCGCATCTTCAAAGCGTGATGCCGCGACACTCTTGCCGTTGTCGTTGCTCAGACTCTGGCCGCGGGAGACGGCGTGCGTCTGCTCACCCTTGATGGTGTCGGCGTTCAGGGACTGTTCGACACGGTTGGCAGCGGCACTCATGCCGGACTCGGCAGCATTCAGCTGCGTCGCGGCGGGCTGCGCCTGGCCGTGGATGACCTGTTCACTCAGTGCGGCACGCACCTGGGCATCGGCAACACTTTCATCAGCGGTGGCAACGCCGGTGGCAGCAATGGAAATGGCAGCGGCGGCGATCAGGGAAGTCAGGGTTTTCATGATGATTCTCCAGAAATGGGCAAGGATCGAATGTCAGGTGAGGCGATGTTCGGGGGTCACCGAGTTGTCAGCGTGGCCCACTCTGCTTCAGGCGTTGTCGCTGATGCGCTGCTGAACGCGGCTAGCGGCGACGCTCTTGCCCTGATCATTGACGGTGGCGTTGGCCTGGGACACGGCAGCGGTATCGACGCCACGGATGTGGTCAGCATTGAGCGCCTGCTCAACGCGACCGGCAGCAACGCTCATGCCCGTTTCGGAGAAGCCCTGCTGGCTGGTGGCAGCCGGCTGAGTCTGGCCCATGATCTGCTGGCTGCTGATGGCGTTCTGGACGCGCACGGCGGCAGGGCTATCGTCGGCTGCGAATACGGAGGTGCTGGCAGTGGCGATGGCGACGGTAGCGATCAGAGTCTTGAGGGAAATGTTTTTCATGGTGTATCTCCTGGTCCTGGTGCGGATGCTTCCGCTTTGAGTCGTTGTCAGTCAGTGAAGGAGTGGTTTGCTGACCCCTGTCCGGGTCCTGGCCTTCACTGACTGTGGTGCGTGCTGCGTTTCGATTATTAACAGACTAATTGTTATGCTGCGCTCAAACTAGCCGTGCAACTGGAAGCTCACTGTTTCTCTTTGAGCAACGCCACTGGAAACGAACGGCCTTCCCCAGCGCTTGCCCCTACTGCCCCTCTCATCACCCATAAAGCTATTGCATCGGTTCTGAAAAAGACTTGTACAACATGGAGAGTGCAAGAATTCCTTGTTTGCGTGCTGGCCCATCCCCTTGAGCGGCGCTTCGGCCTGGCAGATCACTATCGACTTTGGTTGAGGAAGACAGTGTCTCGCCCACCACCTTGGTCGAACATGCTGCACGCTGCAGGGTGTGTCTTGCTGTGCTGATGAGTTATACGTCGCCACAGCAGAACTGGATGCCACAAAAACAAGAAAATGCGTATTTTTCTTTCTGCTTTGGCTGAGACGCCTGAAAACAGCGTCTAGCAGCAAGAAATTGTGCACATCAATCTTTACGAATATTCATTGACCGATTGTTCAGGGTGTGGATTCTGCCCCTCACACTGTCAGTCGGTGACGCCTTGCCCACTGATGTCGAGAAGATTCATGTCGCTCGACAACCAAGAGCTCGAGGTCAATACCGCCTCATCAGCCCTGCATATTTGCTGCAACGTTGATGGAGTGCATTGTGAACCTCGCGAGCCGCGGGATATATCCCCGCGCCGGAACAGGATTGATTCTCTCATCGAATCAATTCAGCGCTCTTCCAACCCGGACTGAAGCACCCTCACCCACCCACGCGAAGTAATCTCAACGTTTTCAATCGCTTAGGCGACCCATGCAACGATGTCAAAATGATGACAGCCTGGGGACGGCCGTCGCATTTCCGGCGGTGGACGGCAGAACGTGGTGGAAGAGCGTCAAGAAAACGGCGAGAAAGTGTCGCGTGAGCAGCGCTAGGCTGGCGTAAAGGGTCGGGTAAAGAGTGGCGAGTGAGGGAAAGGAGCGAGAAGACAGAGAGAGCAGAGAGTGGGAGTGGAGGAAGGGAAAGGAGAAGGGAGTAGATAGAGGGAGAGAAGGAGCACCAGCAGGACACCACGGCCGGCAAGCAGCACTCGGCTCGGTTCACACAGAGCCAGCCCCGAACGAAGTCGCGCATTATCGACCGTCATCCGACGTGGGATACACTGGCGTCATGCCTATCGAGCCCGAAGCCCAATCCCATGCATCGCCCGGTGCAGCCGAGTCATCGCCCCCTTTTGCCCAATGGGCCGACTCCCCCTGTGCGACCGGCCGCGACCTGCGCCGCGACTGCGCGCGCTACAGTCACCCGCGCGTCAGGGATATCGCCTGGCTTCTGAGTGCCCCGGACCTCTTGCAGCTTGCGCGTTACCCGCGCCCGTCCCTGGCGGCACTCGGGCTGGAGGATGACCGCGTCCGCCACCGCTGGCTGATGACACTGGAGCAGGCGCCCCACGCGCTCGAGGCCGCCGTGAATGAGCGCCGCCACTATCGCCTGGGCCACTACCATGAGCTGCTCTGGCAATTCGTGCTGGCACACGCGCCCGGCAGTCACCTGCTGGTCAACAACCTCAGGATTTCCCAGGGCAAGATCACGCTGGGCGAGCTGGACATGCTCTATCTGGCGGCGCAGGACACGGCGCCCACGCACCTGGAGGTCGCGATCAAGTTCTATCTCGGCCTGCCAGAAGGCCCCGAAGCGGCTGACAGCCCGGCACGCTGGATAGGCCCCGGCGGCGCCGACAGCCTCGCCATCAAGTATCAGCGCAGCCTTGAGCATCAATTGCCCCTGGCCTATACCGAGCGCGGACAGCAGACGATCCGCCAGGCACTTGCCAGACAAGCACTGGCCAGACAGGCAGGCGCGAGCGAGACGAACTCACCGCTGGCAGAAGATCCGCCTGCCCCGCTGCTTGCAGGCCAGCAACTGGCATTGCCCGGTTGCCTGTTTCGCCCCTGGCAGCCAGATATAGCTCCCGCCGACTGGCTGCCCCCGCCCCGCCATTGCCATCCCGAGAGTGCGCGCCAGGCCGGCTGGTGGATGAGCGTCAGTCAGTTCGCTGCCTTCTGTCAGACCCTCGAGGCCTCCCCGATACATGACGGCCCGCTGTTGGGCTGTGTCAGGGAAAAGCCTGCCTGGCTGGCCGCCCCGCCCGTGGCGTCGCTACAACCATGGCATGAACTTGACCGCTGGCTGCGCGATCACTTCGTGCCACCTGCCGCTGACGACCTCAGGCCGGACGAACCGGTTCAGCAAGTCACGGCGGCTCAGCAAGACGCGCCGGCTCAGCAGCATAGCCGCCAGCGCACGCATCAACACCCCCGCCAGCTGTGGCTGGAGCGCAGCGTGGCGGCGCCTGACGGCGAGCCGACCACCGCCAGCTCGCCCCGCCAGCAATGGCGGATCTTCGTGGTGCCGGACGACTGGCCGAGCTTCATTCCACTACCGCCCCCGGCGCCTGCCGCGCAGTGAGCCTGCCGCGTGGCTTGCTGATGGCTTTGTCTTGCCACGTGAAATCAACGATAATGCGCCGCGTCAGATCAGGGTGGCGACAATCCATCAGCCTGATCTCGCCATTCGGCCCGCGCGCAACACTACCCCGCTGCTCCCGGGTCTGCTGGTGACCCACCCCTGTCGCTAGCCAACGGCTTCTCGGCACGTCTTCTTGCCTGACCGACCACCTCATCGGTCACCTGATGACGCCTGCTGCAACGCATCTGCTGAATCCGTAGGACGTCATAGTGAAAACACGACTTTCCAGCCTCGACATCGTGGCGCTGGGCTTCATGACCTTTGCCCTCTTTCTGGGCGCAGGCAATATCATCTTCCCGCCTCAGGTGGGTCAGGGCGCGGGTGCCGAATTCTGGCCGGCGGCACTGGGCTTTCTGGCCACCGGTGTCGGCATGCCGCTGGCCGGTATCGTCGCGGTGGCCGTGATCGGCGGTGGCCTCGACAAGATCACCTCGCCGTTGCCCAAGTGGGCAGCCGCGGCCTTCGGCGTCGCCATCTACCTGTCCATCGGGCCGATGTTCGCGATTCCGCGCACCGGCACCGTGGCCTTCGAGATGGGCATGCGCCCCTTCATCGACATGTCAGCACAGAGCGGCCTGGCCCTGCATTCGGTGCTGTTCTTCGGCATCGCCACGCTGATCGCGCTGAGCCCGGGCAAGTTGATGGATGTGGTCGGCAAGTGGCTGACGCCGCTGCTGATCGCGCTGCTGGCGCTGATCGCGCTGTTCACCATCATCGACCCACAGGGGCCGCTGGGGCCGGTGAGTCCCGAGTGGGCCGAGGCGCCGTTCATGACCGGCTTCCAGCAGGGCTACCTGACCATGGATGCGCTGGCCTCGATGGTGTTCGGCATCCTGATCGTCTCGGCGATCAAGGCACGCGGCATCACCGCGACCGCTGACGTGACCCGCTACACCCTGTGGGCCGGCGCCATCGCCGCCATCTGTCTGGCCGCCGTCTACCTGCCGCTGACCTACATGGGCGCCACCAGCCATGCACTGGTCAGCGAAGCGGCCAAGGGCGAACTGATCCCGGTCTACGTCGAGGCACTGTTCGGCGATGCCGGCAAGCTGATCCTGGCGCTGGTCATCACCCTGGCGTGTCTGACCACCGCGGTGGGCCTGTTGACCTCCTGCGGCGAGTTCTTCCATCGCCTGCTGCCGAGCGTGCCCTACCGCCTGCTGGTGATCGTGATGGCCGTGGCCTCGGCGTTGATCGCCAATCTGGGCCTCTCGACCCTGATCAGCGTCTCGATTCCGGTACTGGTGACGCTCTATCCGCTGGTGCTGGTGCTGACGCTGCTGTCCTACCTGCGTCCGCGCCTGCATGATGCGCCGCGCGTGTTCGCCTGGACCCTGGGCCTGACGCTGCTGGTCAGCCTGCTGGATGGCTTCGAAGCCAGCGGCATCGACTCGCTGATGGCCATCTCGCACCGCATCGAGCCGCTGCTGCCGCTGGCCTCGATGAATCTGGGCTGGCTGGCGCCGGCGCTGGCGGGGCTGATCATCGGCATGCTGGCCAGCCGTCGTGACCAGACGAACCTGGACCCGGCACTGGCCGCGCAGGACTGAGGCTCACGCCAATCAGTCGCGCGGCGTGACCAGAAACACGAAAGCCCGCCTCTCCAACGAGAGGCGGGCTTTTTGTTGCGACATGACAGGTGACAGAAAACAGATGACAGGCACCCGTCAGCTATCAGGCGACCGTCAGCGCGGCGTACTACGCGACAGGCCCAGCTGAGCCAGGGTGGCGTCATCCAGCGCATGCACGGCCTCGACGCCGCTCAGTGCCGTGAAGTAGTCCGGCGTCAGGAAGTCACGCCCGCCAAGCAGGTGCTCCAGATACTCGCGTGCCGGCTTGAGGCCCTCGGCGGTGCGCTCGGGCAGCGCCACATACACCCAGGCGTCGATCACGCCTTCGCGGGTGACGATGGAATGAAGGAAACGCTCATATTCATGCGGGCGGCCTTCGAAGGGGTCCATCAGCGTGATCTGCTCGGCCTCGAGCAGCTCATACAGCACGCCTTCGACGCGCTCGCCCGGCGCAGGCTGCACGTTGGCATGCGCGATACCATCGACCCGAGAGGCCTTGTCGAAACTCAGGCGATGCTCTTGCAGCCAACCATGCACGGCCCGTCGCGTCTCGCCGATGCGTGCCTCGACACGCGCCGGATTCATGTTGCTGCCGTAGGCGAAGTAATAGGCCATGCAAGCGCCTGACAGTTGTCTCGAGGCGCAATGCGAGGGCATCACGCCTGCATAGGGGCAGAGTGGGAGGTGTCGGGTAGAGGAGGCTCAGTGCGAGGTGAGACCCCTACCCGGCAATCAGTGCGTCGTGATCAGCGTGTCGATCTCGCGAATCACTTCCGTCATCGCCACGCGGCGCTCGGGGCGGGCATCCTTCAACCAGGCCTCGATGGCCGGCGCCACTTCACACTTGGCGGGGAACGGCGCGCGGGCATCGCACAGCGCTTGCAGACGGGCGATGAACACGAAGCGCAGCCACTGGCCCATGTCCATGTGATCGACACAGAATGGCTCCACACTCATGAAGGCCTGCGGGGATGGCGTGTCCATGCGCCACAGGTCTGCTGCCTTCATGGTCGCTTCCAGACGTGCCAGCAGCGCGCGCAGCTCGTCGTAGGGATTGCCGGCGATCTCGCCGTCCTGGGGTTGTTCAGTCGGATTCATGCGACCTCCGTCAAATCATGCATGGTTCGTTCACGCTATTATCCCGATGATGCTCACGGAAGGCCAGGAGGCCGCATGGCAGACACGCTGTTCAATGATGTGATGATACTGCTGGGAGCCTCGGTAGTGGCCGCGGCGCTGTTCCGCCGCCTGCATCTGCCGCCGGTGCTGGCCTATCTGGCGGTCGGCTTTCTGGTCGGCCCTCATCTGGCGGGCTGGATCGGTCGCCCGGAAGAACTCGCCTTCCTGTCGGAATTCGGGCTGGTGTTTCTGCTCTTCTCGCTCGGCCTCGAATTCTCGGTGCCGCGGATGCGCGCCCTCAAGACCACGGTGTTCGGGCTGGGTGCCTGTCAGGTGGCGGTATGCAGTGGCCTGTTCTGGGCACTGGGCTCGGCGCTTGGCCTGTCACCGGCGGCGGCGCTGGTCGCGGCCGGTGCACTGGGGCTTTCCTCCACCGCCATCGTTACGCGGGAACTGGCGCGCTGGAATGAACTGGACAGCCCCCACGGCCACGCCGCCGTGGGCGTGCTGCTGTTCCAGGATCTCGCCGCCCTGCTGTTCCTGATCCTGATTCCGGCCATGGCCGGCGATGGCAGCCAGCTGCTCAGCGACCTGGGCCTGATGCTCATCAAGGGGCTCGGGCTGGTGGCGGTGATGCTGATGATCGGCAAGTGGGTGCTGCCGTTCGTGTTCCAGGAAATCTCGCGCGCGCGCTCGGAAGAGCTGTTCGTGCTCACCGTGCTGCTGGTGGCGCTGTTCTCCGCCTGGCTGACCCACAGCCTGCACCTGTCGATGGCGCTGGGCGCCTTCCTGGCCGGAATGATGCTCGGCGAGAGCCATTTCCGCCATCAGATCGAGGCCGACATCCGGCCCTTCCGCGACATCCTGCTGGGGCTGTTCTTCGTCTCGGTGGGCATGTTGCTGGACCCGCAGGTGCTGCTGGCCCAGTGGTATTGGGTCGTCATCGGCGTGGCCTGCCTGCTGGCGACCAAGGCACTGCTGATCACCGGACTGGCGCGCCTCTCCGGCCGCCCGCTGGACAGCGCGCTGCGCACTGGCCTGGTGCTGTCCCAGGGTGGCGAATTCGGCTTCGCGCTGCTGGCCCTGGCCAGTCAGCAACGCCTGATGGACAACGAGACCGTCGGCCTGGTGGTGGCGATCATCATCGGCTCGCTGGTAGTCACGCCAAGCCTGATTCGCCACAACCAGCAGCTGACGCGCCGCCTGTGTCGCTCCACCACGCCCACCCAGGAGAACCCGCACACCACCGCGGAGCTGAGCGCCGCCACCGCCCCGCTCAGTGGCCATGTCATCGTGTGCGGCTTCGGGCGTGTCGGCCAGACGGTGGGGCGATTTCTCACTCAGGAGAAACTTGAGTGGATCGCCATCGATGCCGACCCCATCCGCGTCCACGAGGCCGCCAGCGCCGGTGAGCCGGTGGTGTTCGGTGATGCTCAGCGTCTGGAAATCCTGCGCGCGCTCGGTATCGAGCGCGCCCGTCAGGTGGTGATCACCGTCAATCAGCTCTCGCATGCGCTGGCCATTCTGCGCGCCATCCAGCCGCTGGAACTCGAGAACCTCAAGGTGCTGGTGCGCACCCAGGATGACGCGGACCTCGAGACCTACAAGGCCGCCGGGGCCACCGAGGTGATTCCCGAGGTACTCGAGGGCTCGCTGATGCTGGTCTCGCATGTGCTGGTCAATCTCGAGGTGCCCTTCCGGCGCGTGGCGCGCTCGATCCAGAATGCGCGTGAGGCGCGCTACAGCATGCTGCATGGCTATTTCCATGGTCAGCAGTCCCAGCTGACCGACAAACGCGGCAACCCGCTGCTGCGACGACACCCACTGACGCTGACCGCCGATGCCTGGGCCTGTGGCCGGCGACTGGACGACATCGCCCTGCCGGAAGTGTGCGGCATTCTCGTCTCACGCGTGGTGCGCGCCAGTGGCGAGAACCTGGAAGAACCCACCGGCGACCTGACGCTGGCGTGTGGCGATACACTGGTATTATCGGGATTGGCTGATCATATTGAAGAGGCGGAAACCCGCCTGCTGACCGGCTGACAGGCCTTGAGCGGCAGGCGACACCCAAGACTCCGCCGCCTGCTGTCCTGCCGCCAGCAACCGAGCTGGCGTGCGGGAGGGAGAGCGTCACAGAGAGTCAGCTCGGATGAACATACTGATGAGCACACTGAAGGGATCGACATGTCAGGGGGCACGGCCCTGCATGGGAGATAGCACCCATCACCAGGAGGCAATACACATGGAAAGCGCAGGCGTACACAATTACATGGAGCAGCTGGTGCTCGACCAGCTGCGCTTGCATCCCGATAGCCACGCCATGGATGTCGACAGCCGCGAAGACGTGGCCTGCATCGCGCTCAATCAGCTGGCGCCCCGCTATATCCGCCACGACGTCGACATGGCGTTCTACATGGCACCCGCCGAGCAGGAGCTGCTGGAAGAGCGCGTCTCGATGGCGCTTCAGGAAGCCTTCGACAAGGTGCGCTCGATGCCCCGCCACGGCTAGCCACACGCTGCGGCCCCATGAAGCGTCGCCCTGAACGCGCCCTGAACGCGCCCTGCAACACCAGAAACGGATTAATGATCACCGCCAGCGAAACGACAACGGCCACCGCGATGGATATCGCGGTGGCCGTTGTGTCTGTCGCAGGTACTGCCCGAGGCGTTACCTCACGTGACCTGAGGGGCATTACCTCAACCGGGCAGTATCAGATGCCCTCGGCGCACTGCGGCGGCACTTCATCCAGCACCTTGCGCAGGAAGGCGCGCGTGCGGTCATCCTTCGGCGCGCTGAACAGCTGACTCGGCGGCCCCTGCTCGACGATACGCCCGCCTTCCATGAAGATGACGCGGTCGGCGACTTCCCGCGCGAACTGCATCTCGTGGGTGACCACGATCATGGTCTGGCGCTCGACCGCCAGCTGCTTCATCAGCTCCAGCACCTCATCGACCCATTCCGGGTCCAGTGCCGAGGTCGGCTCATCGAACAGGATCACCTCGGCCTGGGCGGCCATGGCGCGCCCGATGCCGATACGCTGCTGCTGACCGCCTGACAGAGCCGCCGGGAAGGCGTCCGCCTTCTCGCTCATGCCGATACGCTCGAGAATCTCGCGCGCTCGCTGGTGCGCCTTGGCCTTGGGCCAGCCGTTGACGACGATCAGGCCCTCGGCAATGTTCTCCAGCGCCGTCTTGTTGGCGAACAGCGCATAGTTCTGGAACACGAAGGCACTGCTGCGACGCAGACCGAGAATGTCGTGACGGCTGGCGCGTGTAGCCTCGACCTTGCGCTCGCCGATCTGGATCTCGCCACCATCGGGCTGCTCGAGGAAGTTGATGCAGCGCAGCAGCGTGGACTTGCCGGTGCCTGACGGGCCGATGACGACGATGATCTCACCCTGCTTCACTTCCAGAGTGATGCCATCGAGTACGGCCTGCCCGCCGAATTTCTTGACCAGGTTTCTGACTGCAATCATCGCTGATAGGCCTTGTTGAGACGTTTCTCCATCCAGCGCTGCACGAAGGACAGCCCTTCCACCATCACCCAGTAGACGATGGCCACCATGATGAAGGATTCAAAGTACAGGAAGCTGCTGGCCGCTTCCTTCTGGGTCGCGCCCATCAACTCGGTCACCCCCAGCGTGAAGGCCAGCGACGTGGACTTGATCATGTCCACGAAGTAGTTCATCAGCGTGGGGGCCGCCACGCGGGCCGCCTGGGGCAGCACGATGCGTCGCATCAGCTGGACATTGGTCATGCCGATGGAGAGCGCCGCTTCGGTCTGGCTGCGATCGACCCCGACGATGGCAGCGCGGATGGATTCGGCCATGTAGGCCGAGAAGTGCAGCGTCAGGCCGAGAATCGTCGCGGTGACGCCATCGATCTGGGTCAGGAACGCCATCACCTGCGGCAGGCCGTAGTAGAACAGGAACAACTGCACCAGCAGCGGCGTGCCGCGGAAGAAGGAGATGAACACGATGGTCAGCGCATTCAGCACCGGCACCTTGAGCACCCGCACTACCGCCAACAGCGAGGCCAGCACCAGCGCGGCCACCATGCCGATACAGGCCATCTTGAGTGTCAGTGGCAGGTATTTGAGCATGACCGGCAACAGGCCAAGCATGTAATCGATATTGAGAGTATCCATTCGTTATCCGGACAGGCTGGGGGCTTGGCTGAGGGTCTGGAAAGACACCCGTCGACATGACGACAACGGGGCGACGGTCAAGCCGTCACCCCGTTTGCACATGACATCCTGGCATGCGCCCTTGTATCAGGGCGCAGCAAGCAATGTTCAAGGCGTGGTGATGTCGTTGCCGAACCACTTGTTGGAAATCTCGGCCAGGCGGCCATTTTCCTTGAGCTCGGTCAGCGCGGCATCCACCTCGTCACGCTTGGCCTCGCCTTCGGCGTCCTTGCGGAACGGCAGTGCGTTCTCCAGACGCGAGAACGGCTTGCCAGCCAGTTCCAGCGGCAGCGGCGTCTTCTGGATCACCTGGCTTGCGCTGACGCGGTCCATCACGAAGGCATCGACACGGCCCAGAGCGGTGTCCTGCTCGATGTTGGACTCATAGGTCTTGATGTCGATCTGGTCGGCGTACGGCAGCTCTTTCATCAGCGCTTCGTAGTTGGAGCCCAGGTTGACCGCCACGCTGTGGCCCTTGAGGGACTCGACGCCGGTTATCTCGTCATTGCCGCGACGCTTGACCACCTGAGCCCCGTCGTAGACGTAGGGCTGGGTGAAGGCGAACTTGGCCTGGCGTGCATCGGTGATGGTGATCTGGTTGGCCACGGTGTCGATGCGGCCGGCTTCCAGCGAGCCGATCAGGCCGGAGAAGCTCATGGTCACGAATTCGATGTCGTCGCCGGTGATCTCGCCGACGGCGTTGAGGACATCCACTTCAAAGCCCTGCAGCTTGTCCTGCTTGACGAAGGTGAACGGGAAGTAGCCGCCCGACATGCCGACCTTGAGGGTGTCAGCCTGTGCCGCCAGGCTGCCCAGGGTGGTCGCGCCCAGCGCGGCAGCCATCACGGCGCCCTTGAGAGCGGTAGAAGAGAAGACAGCTGCGAGCGAACGTGATTGGCGCATCGGGATTCCTCGTGGATCGCAAGACTGAGCCATTGGCGCTGGACGGTCGCTGACATTCGGCTGATCGCGGATGTCTAGCCAACAGAACAGGTATAAGCACAGCCTTTTATATGTGATTTGGTTGTATAGGATAACGGGACTGCCCCGCATTCCCAATCATTTCATCCCTTAAGGACATAACCAGAAGGAATAAGACAGCAATTCTGTCAATGAGCGCGATTCTAGCATGCCTGTCATGGCGGGCCAGTGACGCCGTCTGGGCTACCTGCAGCGCTAGATGTCAGCCTGACGACAAGTGGATGACAGTTATTCACGCCATCCGTGGACGATGCTGTGGATAACCCGCCTCGGTCACGCTGCAAGCCACGCCAGTCGTGGGATGACGAAAATTGATCAAAAAATCATCAACCTGCAAAACGCTCAGCGGGACTTGAGGTGCCGCGTAATCTGTCAAGCCGTTACGGGCCGAAAGAGCGGCCATAATAGGATCAGGTCGCCCTCTTCCCTCTGGCCGCCATCACACGCCAGCGGGTGGCATGACAGCCGGTGAATCGCTAAAGTCGCTGCCATTCCAGACATGCTCAGGCACATGTCACGCGCCGGCAGCTGTCACTCAACGACACATGCCACGCCTGGCAATGATGCTCGACAAGACTCTTTTCTTCCGTTCTTCCACACGCCAAGCCGAGGCGTGGCGGAGACACAGCCGTGGTGAGCCTCATGACTCCTCTCTCTTCCTTGAGCAACTTCTTCACACGCACCGGCGCCGAGCTGCACCTTTATCACCTGGGTCGCACCCTGGCGCCGCTCAGTCTTGAGCAACTCGAAGCCTTCGAGACCGAACAGCAGCCGTGGGAGCAGCCCTTCAAGGGCCAGGCACGCCTGGCATGCGTGTTCCGTCCGGCCGGGCTCGACGATCCGCTGGTGTGGTTTCTGGCCTTGCCGCTGGATGAGGAAGGCCGTCTGTCTCCCGCGCAACGCGACGCCTTCCTCGAACGCCTGATCACGACGCTGGGTCAGACGGCGCTGACCGTCGGCCGGCCTGATCTCCAGCAGGCCGAGGCAGGCAAGATCGACAACCTGATGCAGGACAACCCGCTGGCCTTCACGCCGGATGACAGCCTGCGCGCCATGCTGCACGCCCGCGCCAGCCTCGATTGTGACCGCCCTGCCAGCCAGTACTACGAGCTCGCCGAGCAGTATCTCACCGCCCAGCTACCGCTGGATGACTGGCCGTCACTGGGCCTGCAGGGCATTGCCGACGTGCTGACACGACGCGGCGAGTTGTCCGGCGAGCTTGCCGCCGCCTTCGTGCAGCGTCTGGCTGACCTGCCGGATACGCCGCTGCGCGCCATCGCGCTGTGTCTGGAGCAGGCGCCGCCCGCCCATGCCCAGCTGGCTGGCCAGCTGCCGGAGGAATACGAGACCGAGCTGCTCTCCGCCCTGATCGCGCGTGGCCAGGCCGCGCGTGACCTGGGGGACCTGGAGACGCTGTGCGCCTGCCTGCGGGCCGCCGGTGCCAGCCCACGGCCTGCGGCGGCGGAGTGGATCGATGCCCTGCTGGCCGACGACGAGGCCGTCAATGTCGACGTGCTGGTCGCAATCGCCGCGCGCGGCTACGCCCACCTGGAAGATGCCGAACGTCTGCCGGCCTTCCTGACCCGCCTGGCCAGCTGCCCGCAGGCCAACTTCGCTGCCCTGGCCCGCGACCTCGCCCTGATTCCGCGTCTGCGTCTGCCGGTGCTGATGACGCTGCGCAATGCAAGCGCGGACAGCCCGCTGGGTCAGGCGCTCGCCGCCCTAACTCGCCAGGCCGATACCGGCAATCCTGCCCCGCGTCATTGACGCCGGGCATGCCCACAGGTGACAGTGCTTGAGATCATGCGCATAACCCACGACACTTGATCGGACACTTGATCGAGTCGTGGAATCGGGGCTGATCGGCACCGGTGAACAGGGCAAGTTGCGACGCGCCAGTTGCACGATGCCACCCGCGCCTGTGGCCGTGGGTGACTTGCCCAGCGCCCGCAAGCGAGGCGTCTGACGGCGATGAAAGCGCGCCATCACCGCGTGCCATGACCGCGTGCCCGGGGCGGTTTTGCCGGGCGTTGCCAGCGCCACCGTCATCTCCGATTCGTGAGGCGAAAAAAGAGGCTTCAGCAAGGATTGCTGTCAGTACGTTAAGTGACTATGCTGCGCGCCCGCCTGGCCATTACCCCGCCATGCCGGCAACGCACATTACGCTGTGCCGCGCCTGCCCGGTGTCTTCATGCCGTGAGCCGCTGCCCGCTTCGCTCACGCCCTCTGATTCAGGATGAAACATGTCGCATCACAAGAACACTTCGCGTCATCACATCGACAAGGCACCGCCCCTCGATCTCAAGACACTGAATCATGACCTGCTGGGCTTTCGTCCGCGGGGCGTGGTGGGTCGGCGTGAGCTGATCGAGCTGCCGGAACTCAAGCTGCACCTCAATGCCAAGATCGACACCGGTGCGCATTCCAGTGCGCTGCATGCCGAGAGCATCGAGGTCTTCGAACATAACGATGATCTGTGGGTTCGCTTCATCACCCGGACCGGCGGTAGCGACTCCCCGCCGCATACGGTCGAGACGCCGGTGCATGATCGCCGCCGCGTGCGCTCATCCAATGGTCAGGCCGAGTGGCGCTACGCGATTCGCTCGCGCATGAAGCTGGCCGGGCTCGACTACGATATCGACATGACGCTGGTGGACCGCTCCCAGATGCGTCACCCCATTCTGCTGGGGCGCCGTGCCCTGCGTCGCCTGCTGGTCGCACCGGGCGCCGCCTATCTGCACGGCGAACCCTGACGGCACCAGCCAGGCGCGCGGCGGCATGCTTCGGCATCTCGCCTCAAGACGCTGGCCCCGGTGCCATCTGCATCGCGTGACGCCTCGATTCGACAAAGGCTTCACCGGCGAATACCACGCCTCCTGACGGGCATCACGTCAGTCTTCTTCTGATTCATTCCTATCTCTGTCTGGCCCATTCGGCTCCGGAGGATTTCATGCATATCGGTATCCTGTCGCGTAACTCACGCCTCTACTCCACCCGTCGCCTGATCGAGGCCGCCGAGGCACGTGGCCACACCGCGCGCGTGGTGGACACGCTGCGTTGCTACATGAACATCGCCTCGCACCGCCCGTCCATCCATTACAAGGGTGCCGAGATCGAGCACTTCGATGCGGTCGTGCCGCGCATCGGTGCCTCGGTCACCTTCTATGGCTGCGCCGTGCTGCGCCAGTTCGAGATGATGGGCACCTACGTGGTCAATGATTCCGTGGCCATCTCCCGCTCACGCGACAAGCTGCGCTCCCTGCAGCTGCTGTCGCGCAAGGGGCTGGGCCTGCCGGTCACCGGCTTCGCGCATTCGCCGGATGACATCCCCGACCTGATCACCATGGTCAAGGGCGCGCCGCTGGTCATCAAGCTGCTGGAAGGCACCCAGGGCATCGGCGTGGTACTCGCCGAGACCAACCAGGCCGCCGAGAGCGTGATCCAGGCTTTCATGGGCATGAAAGCCAACATCATGGTGCAGGAATACATCAAGGAAGCGCGTGGCGCCGACATCCGCTGCCTGGTGGTGGGTGACAAGGTGGTGGCGTCCATGAAGCGTCAGGCGGCCGATGGCGAGTTCCGCTCCAACCTGCACCGTGGCGGCACCGCGAGCGAGATCCGCATCACGCCGGAAGAGCGCTCCACCGCCATCCGCGCCGCCAAGGCCATGGGCCTGTCCGTCGCCGGTGTCGACCTGCTGCGCGCCAATCATGGCCCAGTGATCATGGAAGTGAACTCCTCGCCGGGCCTGCAGGGCATCGAGACGGCCACCGGCAAGGACATCGCCGGTCTGATCATCGATCACATCGCCAAGTCCGCCGCGCCGGCCAAGAAGATTCCGCCCAAGCCCAAGGGCTAAGGGCTGAGGGCTGAGGGCTTGAGCCTTAGCGCTGAAGCCTGAGAGCATTGCGCGCAACGCTTGATCAAGGGTGCAGGTCGTCATGACTGCACCCTTGGCGTCTCTGGGTCAGATGGCCGCGCGTGCACAAGCGTGAGCGATGGAAACAGGGCAAGGCCAGCGCCTGAAAGGCAACGATGATCGTCACCAGAACGTCATTGTATTGTCGTAAACTGCAGGGATTGACAGTGCGGGAATAAATATCCTGACTTTCTGCCCTTCAGGGGTAGAAAAACACTGTTTTCACCCGCACAATCTCTTCTGACGGAGGAGGTGACCGCCCATGTTTCTCGACAATCGCCAGGTGGCGATGGATAGCGTCCAGGAAGCCCTGGCAGACAGTCTTGATTATTTCGAGGATAACGCCGAACGGCTGCGTCCCGCGCTCCTGAAGGCCTTCGAGCCCTTCTATGCGAGCCGTGTCGAGCTCAAACAGGCCCTGGAAGTCGAGACACGCAAGCATCTGAGCCTGATGCCGCGCGACGCCGATGTCGAGCGCGATGACTACATGTGGCTATGGAGTCGCCTGAAGAGCATCGTCGGCAATGACAATCAGGTGCTGATCAACGAGTTGCTCGAACAGGAACGCGTCCTGATGCAGGCCTGCTCGACCGCCTTCACGCATCCACTGCCTGACAGCATGGAAAAGGTACTGGAAGGCATCTTCCACAACTGCCGCCATCTGATCCGCGAGCTGTACCGTCACCAGACAGGTCAGGCCGCCCGCCGCCGCGCCGGCTAGCCACCTGCCCGCCGCCAGGCCGTGAACGCAAGACGCCCCGCCTTCCAAAGGAAGTGCGGGGCGTTTTCGTGTTGACCTTGTGCGTCTGACGAGGCCAATGCGCGGCTAGTTCGTATCAGACCTGACAGGCAGCCACTGGAGCAATGCCTGCTTCACTCCGGGCAGACTGGCCAGCAGGCTTGCCTGCGCCTGACGCGCGAGGGCATGCGGGTCCGGCGTGTCGGCAGCATTCTCTTTATCCGTCACATCCACTCCATCCGCCACTTCCACTCCATCCGCCACATCACGATTGGGAGCGGCCTGCTGCCCTGCTCCGGCTGTCACGGAGTCCTCTCGCGTCGACATCACGTGCTTGTCTGAGGAGTGAGATGATGAGGGATGCGATGATGAGTGCGATGACAACACCGGCGTCGGCAGCGACTCCTGCGGCCCGAGGAAGCGCGGCTTGCGCCCCCACAGGTAGAGATCACCCACTGTCGCCGCACGGGCCAGCCACTCGCGCAGCATCAGCTTGAGCCCCGGCGGCTGGCGCTCGGAGATGGCCGGACAGCCCACCGCCTCCAGACCCAGTGCATCGGCGATGAACAGCGCGCGCGGCAGGTGCCACGGCTGGGTGACCAGCACCGCCTCGTCGACACCGAAGACCTTGTGCGCTCGCACGAGGGTATCGAAGGTGGAGAAGCCCGCGTAATCGAGCGTCATGAACTCCTGCGGCACGTTGCGTGCTCGCAGATCACGCCACATGGTCATCGGCTCATTGTAGTAACGCGTGCGGTTGTCTCCCGAGAGCAGCAGGTTGGAAACGCGGCGCAGGCGGTAGAGCTGGGCGGCGGTATCGAGGCGCGCCTGATAGTGCGGATTGCTGCCCCCGCCCACCAGGCCGTGGGAGGTGCCGAACACGATCCCCACCTCACGGCTCTGACAGGTCAGCGGTGACGTGGCAATGCGATCGTGCGTTGCCATCACGACCCAGAGGTTGAGCCCGACCACCGTCATTGCACCGGCGGCCAGCAGACCGACGATGGTCCAGCCAGCCCGCATGATCACTCGCTGCATCTCTTCCTCACGCCCATCCCTGCCTGTCTTTCCTGCCGTTACCGTCACATCGTGCAGGCATGAGCGCCCAGCCTACCCAAGCGGCCGAGGCTCTGCCAGCACTGACTGTTCCCCGGCCACGCATGCGGGTGACTCCGCTCAGTCTTCCTGCACCATCACGGCCTTGACGTTGACTGGCACCTGGGTCGCGATGTTGCCAAGCCCGGCCAGGTCACGCAGGGTGCGAATGCCATCAACCAGCGCGAACTGCTCAGCGTCGACCATCACAGGCGTGAGGGTCTGCACCAGCCAGCGATCGCCACGCAGGCGTGTCACCTGCAGGCTCATCGGCAGGTTCTGGGTGTTGTCGTGCAGCGTCAGCTGGCCTTCGACATCCACTTTCTGAGTATCACCCGGCTCCATCACCTTGAGGGTCGGCATGTCGAGACTGGCGGTCATCACGGCCAACGGATAGGTGCCGGACTCGAACAGCTTCTCGCTGACGCGCTGGTCACGAATGTCAATGCCGGTACTGGCGGAGTCGAGGTCGATCTCCACCGACAGCTGACCGGCGTCATTGACGCGCGCCCGCCAGGAGGTGAAAGCATCCGTCTCGACGGTGCTGGCGCCCGACTTGGCCATCTTGGTGGTCTGGAAGCTCAGCTGTGACACATCGCCATCCAGCTTCCAGGCGGCCTGCGCGCTGGCAGCGGTGCTCAGGATCAGGGTGGCGGTCAGGGTGCGCAGCGCAGTCTGGAATCGCATTGGGGAGTCTTCCTTGAGGCAGGTGATACGGGAAACCGTCAAACGGACGTGCCGACGCGGCCCGAGGCAGCAACTTGCCCGGACGCTCAGCAACGTGAATTGGATAGCCGGATGGACGAGAGGTTCCCGCCCATCCGGTTGCGTTTGCTGCATCTCGCCCAAGTGTTACTGCGACTGACGGCCATGCAAGGCCTCCAGGGGGCCGCAGACAATAAAGGGCGACAACAGCAGACGACTAAGGGGCGCTGATGATGTTCAGAACATGCCCAGTTCCAGGCGGGCATCCTCACTCATCATCTCGCGCGACCAGGCAGGCGAGAACACGATCTCGACATGGACCTTGGAGACATCCTCGGCGCCAAGAATCTTGCGCTTGGCGTCCTCGGCGATCACGTTGCCCATGCCGCAGCCCGGCGCGGTCAACGTCATCTTGAGATTGACCATCTTCTCGCCGCTGATCAGGGTGTCGATACGACAGCCATAGACCAGCCCCAGCTCGACGATGTCGACCGGGATCTCGGGGTCGAAGCAGGTGCGCAGCTGGGCCCAGACGAAGGCCTCGATGTCGGCATCGCTCTGGCCGGCAGGCAGATGCGGACGCGGCACGGCGTCCAGCCCCAGCGCATCGAGGCTGAAGCTCTCGATCAGGTACATGCGACCCTCGAAGGCGACGCTGACGGTGCTGCCCTTGGCCTGCATGACTTCGACCACCGAGTCCTCGTGCAGGGTCACCGACTTGCCGAACGGTACCGAGATGCCCTCCACGTCCCGCTGCAACGGCATCTTCTGGCCCTTGCCGAGGCTGGCCAGCTGGTCTTCAGTGTGGCTCATGCCCTCTCCTTGCCGAGCCGCATGACAGGCATGCGGCTCGTGAATTCTGTTGGTTCACTCAAGACGTGCGGGTGACAACATCCCCTGGCAAGTGCCGATACCAATGAGGCCCGCCATGCGCGAGCCTCATTGATCAGCGCCCGTCAGGGCCACCGCAGGGTGGTGCTCAGCGCACCATGGTCAGCACACGCTGCAGGGCATCGACGAACATGTCGATCTCTTCCGGCGTGTTGTAGGCCGCGAAGGAGGCCCGACAGGTGGCATCGACACCGAAGCGACGCAGCACCGGCTGCGCGCAGTGGTGGCCGGTACGGATGGCGACCCCCAGCTGGTCGATCAGCAGACCGATATCCTGGGCGTGGGCACCATCGACCACGAAGGAGATCGCGCCTGCCTTGTCAGGCGAGTTGCCGATGATGCGCAGGCCGTCCACTTCGCGCATGCGCTCGCTGGCATGGCGCATCAGCTGCTGTTCCCAGCGCGTGATCAGCGCCATGTGGGTGCAGTCCAGCCAGTCGATGGCCTTGCCCAGCCCGATGACCTCGGCGATGGGCGGCGTGCCGGCCTCGAACTTGTGCGGCAGGTCCGCGAACAGGGTGCCATTCTCGAACGACACCGTGCGGATCATCTCACCGCCACCCTGCCACGGCGGCATCGCCTCCAGCAGCGCTTCCTTGCCGTAGAGCACACCGATGCCGGTCGGGCCGTACATCTTGTGGCCCGAGAAGACATAGAAGTCAGCATCGATCTCGCGCACATCGACCTGCTGATGCGGCACCGCCTGGGCGCCATCGACCAGAATCAGCGCGTCGTGAGCGTGCGCCAGCGTCGCCATCTCGGCCACCGGGTTGATGCTGCCCAGGGCGTTGGAAACCTGATTGACGCAGACCAGGCGTGTCTTCTCGCCCAGCAGGTCGCGGTAAGCCGCCATGTCGAGCACGCCATCGTCGTCACACGGGATGACCTTGATGACGATGTCGAGACGCTCGGCCAGAAGCTGCCACGGCACGATGTTGGCGTGATGCTCCATCACCGAGATCAGCACTTCATCGCCGGCATTCAGCCAGTTGGCTCCCCAGCTGTTGGCGACCAGATTGATCGCCTCGGTGGTGCCACGCGTGAAGATGACTTCCCGCGTCAGACGCGCATTGATGAAGCTGCGCACCTTCTCACGCGTACCTTCGAAGGCCGCCGTCGCCTCATCCGCCAGGGTATGCAGGCCACGGTGGATGTTGGCATTGGTCTTGCGGTAGTAGTCGCTCATCGCGTCGATGACGGCGGTCGGCGTCTGACTGGTGGCGGCGCTGTCCAGATAGATCAGCGGCACATCACCATGCACGCGACGCTCGAGGATCGGAAAATCCTCGCGTACCCGCACGACGTCGAGCATCAGGTTGTCGAGTGCGCTCATGCAAAGTCCTCATCACGTGCCACCGCCACGGCGCCACCGCCCAGCTCGACGCTGAGATCGACCAGCTCATCGAGGTGGAAGCGTGACGGCAGGCGTCCCGCGACACTGCGCTCGATGCGCTCGGCGATGGCGTCGATGCCCAGACCGGTCATGACTTCGTTGGCGAAGGCCAGGGTCAAAAGGCCACGGGCGGTCTGCTCATCGATGCCACGGGCGCGCAGCGCGAACACGGCGGTCTCGTCGAGCTGACCGGTCGTGGTGCCGTGGGAGCACTTGACGTCGTCGGCGTAGATCTCGAGTTCCGGCTTGGTGTTGATCTCGGCGCGGTCCGACAGCAGCAGGTTGGCGTTGTTCTGATGCGCCTCGATCTGCTGGCTGTCGCGCTTGACCAGCACGCGGCCATTGAAGACGCCGCGGGCGCGGTCGGCCAGGATGCCCTTGTAGTTCTCGTCGGAGAACGTCAGTGCCTCGTTGTGATTGACCAGCGAGTGGGTGTCCACGTGCTGGCGATCACGACCGAAGAACAGGCCATCGAGGCGTGCATGGGCGTTGTTGCCGTTCAGGTCGCAGACGATGTCGTTGCGCACCAGACCACCACCGGTGTTCAGGTTGATGGAGCGATACTGGCTGTCACGCGGCTGCTCGACCTGCAGCGAGGCGATATGCGTCTCGCCGGTGGCGGCTTCGCCCAGCTTGTAGTGATTGAGCACGGCGCCGCGCTCCAGCATCACTTCGCTGACCATGTTGGTGAAGTTGGTCGCGCCGCTCTCACCGATGTGATGCTCGATCACGCTGGCTTCAGCGCGGCTGCCCAGCTGCACCAGCAGACGCGGGTGGCTCATGGTCACGGGCTGGCCTTCGACGGCGGCACGCGACAGGAACAGCACGTAGACCGGCTTGTCGAGCACCGTGCGCGGGCCGACCTGAATCACCGCACCCTCTTCGGTGAAGGCGGAGTTCAGCGCCACGAACGGCGTGAAGTCGATGCCGGTCAGGCGGTTCAGCGAGCCGCCGATGACTTCCGGCTGATTGACGATGGCGTCAGACAGCGGCACGACACGCACGGTGTCGGGCAGGCCTGCCACATCGGACAGCTCGGCATTGTAGAGGCCATCGACGAACACCAGACGGTAGGCGTCGACGTCGAGAGCCAGCGCATCCTTCACGGCCGGCGCGAGGCTTGCATCGTCGGCGAGACGATATTGCTGACGACCCAGTGCCTGGGTGTCGGTGTACTTCCAGGCCTCGACCTTGCGGGTCGGCAGGCCGAGGGCTTCAAAGCGGGCGATGCCGGCCTGACGGCGGGCGGCCATCCAGCTCGGGTCAGCCGCAAAGCGGGCCTTGCGGGCAGCGAATTCGCTGGCGAAGGCTTCGCTGCCGGGGACGGACGCGGTAGCAAGTGCTGTCATTACGCGGTTTCCTCCTGCAGCCAGTCATAGCCCTGGGCTTCGAGTTCGAGTGCCAGCGACTTGTCGCCGGACTTGACGATGCGGCCATCCATCAGCACGTGGATCTGGTCCGGCACGATGTGCTCGAGCAGACGCTGGTAGTGGGTGACCATCAGCACGGCGCGGTCTTCGTTGCGCAGCGAGTTGACGCCCTTGGCGACGACCTTGAGGGCATCGATGTCGAGGCCGGAGTCGATCTCGTCGAGCATGGCGAGCTTCGGTTCCAGCACCAGCATCTGCAGGATCTCGTTGCGCTTCTTCTCACCGCCGGAGAAGCCTTCGTTGACGGCGCGCTGCAGGAAGCTGGCGTCCATCTGCATGAAGGCCAGTTTCTCGCGGATCAGCTTCATGAATTCCGGGGCCGGAATCTCGCCCAGGCCTTCGGCTTCACGCTTGGCATTCAGCGCCGCCTTGAGCAGGTAGACGTTCTTGACCCCCGGGATTTCCACCGGGTACTGGAAGCCCAGCAGCATGCCGGCACGCGCACGCTCTTCGACTTCCATCTCCAGCACATCCTCACCTTCATAGGTAATGGTGCCCGAGGTCACTTCATAGCCGTCCTTGCCGGCGATCACGGAAGACAGCGTGGACTTGCCTGCGCCGTTCGGCCCCATGATGGCGTGGACTTCACCCTTGTTGATGGTCAGATCGAGACCCTTGAGGATTTCCTTGCCTTCCACCGAAACGTGCAGATCTTTGACTACGAGCATGTTGATACCTTTTGCTGACAGGCCGCCCGCGAGCGGCCTTCAAGAATGGGGTGAATGCGAAAGGGACGGCGGGATCAGCCGACGGCGCCTTCAAGGGTGACGTTGAGCAGCGCCTCGGCCTCGACGGCGAACTCCATCGGCAGCTCCTGGAAGACGTCCTTGCAGAAGCCATTGACGATCATGTTGACCGCATCTTCCTCGCTGATGCCGCGCTGACGGCAGTAGAACAGCTGATCTTCGCCGATCTTGGAGGTCGTCGCCTCGTGCTCGACGGTGGCCGTCGCGTTGCCGATTTCCTGATACGGGAAGGTGTGCGCGCCACAGCGGTCGCCGATCAACAACGAGTCACACTGGGTGAAGTTGCGCGCGCCCTTGGCCCGCGGGCCGATCTTGACCAGACCACGATAGGACTGCTCGGAATTACCGGCCGAGATGCCCTTGGAGACGATGGTGGACTTGGTGCCCTCACCGATGTGGATCATCTTGGTACCGGTGTCCGCCTGCTGACGGCCATTGGTGACGGCGACGGAGTAGAACTCCCCGACACTGTCCTTGCCGCGCAGGATGCACGACGGGTACTTCCAGGTGATCGCGGAGCCGGTCTCGACCTGGGTCCAGGAGACCTTGGAGCGGTCACCACGGCAGTCGGCACGCTTGGTGACGAAGTTGTAGATGCCGCCCTTGCCATCTTCATCGCCCGGATACCAGTTCTGGACGGTGGAGTACTTGATGTAGGCGTCTTCCAGTGCCACCAGCTCGACCACGGCGGCGTGCAGCTGGTTGTCATCACGCTGCGGCGCGGTACAGCCTTCCAGATACGAGACCTGAGCCTGCTTCTCGCAGATGATCAGGGTGCGCTCGAACTGGCCGGTGTTGGCGGCGTTGATGCGGAAGTAGGTGGAAAGCTCCATCGGGCAGGTGACGCCTTCCGGCACGAACACGAAGGAGCCATCGGTGAAGACGGCCGCGTTCAGCGCGGTGAAGTAGTTGTCTGCCTTGGGCACCACGGTACCGAGATACTGCTTGATCAGCTCCGGGTAGTCCTGGATGGCTTCCGAGATGGAGCAGAAGATGACGCCCGCCTCGGACAGCTCCTTCTTGAAGGTGGTGGTCACAGACACGGAGTCGAAGACCGCGTCGACCGCGACACCGGCCAGTGCGGCACGTTCGTGCAGCGGGATACCCAGCTTCTCGTAGGTCTCGAGTAGCTTGGGGTCGACCTCGTCCAGACTCTGCGGGCGGTCTTCCGGCTTCTTCGGCGCGCTGAAGTAGGAAATCGCCTGGTAGTCGATCTCCGGATAATCCAGGTGGGCCCAGGACGGCGCCTTCATCTTCAGCCACTGCTGATACGCATCCAGACGCCACTCCAGCATCCACTCCGGCTCACCCTTCTTGGCCGAGATGAAGCGAATCACGCTTTCATCCAGTCCCGGCGGAATGGTGTCGCTCTCGATATCGGTCACGAAGCCCTGCTTGTACTCGCGCTGTACAAGCTGCTCCATCTCCTGGCTCGCCATGCTGGTCTCCTCTCCCGGAGAGCTCCGGGTCTGTTCAGATGCCTGATCACCCCGCCCGAATCGCAGCGAAGTTCGAATGTTCGTGTTGCCACGGCGACGTGTGTCGCGCGGCAACGGATTCAGCGTTTACCGGTGCTGTCGGCTGCCGTGGCCATGGGGGGCGGTTCGTCATCCCCGTACAGGCTGATGGCCTGAATCGGCAGTTGCACCGGCATGCGCAGTGGCGCGGATGACGCCAGATGCGCCAGCGTCACGCTGCCCAGCAGCTCACTGATGGCGTACGAGACGCGCTGCCAGTTGTCGGCCACCCCGCAGGTGTTGACCAGCTCGCAATCGCCGTCGGCGTGGCTGCACTCGGTCACGGCCACCGGGCCTTCGATGGCGCTGATGATGTCGCTGGCCGTGATCTGGCTGGCCGGGCGTGCCAGGCGATAACCGCCCAGCGCGCCGCGCCGCGACTCAAGCAGCCCTGCCCGCACCAGCGCCTTGAGCGTCTTGCTCACGGTGGGATGCGGCAGCTGCACGCTTTCGGCCAGATCGATCGCCGCATGGGCCGAGTCCGGCTCGCGGGCGATGCGCGCCATCACGACAGCGGCATAATCGGTCATCTTGGAAAGCTTCAGCATGCTGGCCTCCACCACGGGAAGATTAATTGGGGACCATTTTAGTCCTGTATCAGAACGATGTGAAGCGGGGACCCCACCGAAAACGTCGAATTGCGACCTGGGCAACCAGTTTGCCGACAAGATAGCCGCCGATCACAACAAAAATAACAATCATTCCCATTTAAAATATCTACCAGCCCTGCCCTAGGGACCAGGTGCCCTGTACAACAATCCCGTGCGCGCCAGGTAAGCGATGACGGCAGCCCCACCCTCTCTACAACGCAAGCCCTACCTGCAACACAAGTCATCTCTACAACGCGCGCCCCTCCACAACGCAAGACACCCCGCCGGGGAATTCCCGACGGGGTGTCTTGGTCACGCCATCATGCCGTCATGCAAGGCTCATGTGAGCCATGCGTGATGATCAGCCGTGGAACGGGTTGCGCAGCACGATGGTCTCGTTGCGGTCCGGGCCAGTGGAGATGATGTCGATCGGCACGCCGACCTGCTCTTCCAGGAAGCTGATGTAAGCGCGGGCGTTGGCCGGCAGCTTGTCGACTTCGCGCACGCCGATGGTGGAATCGCTCCAGCCCGGCAGGTCCTGGTACAGCGGTTCGATGGCTTCGTAGCCTTCGGAATCCACCGGGTTGTCCAGCACGTCGCCATCCTTGCTGCGATAGCCGATGCAGACACGGATGTTCTCGAGACCATCCAGCACGTCCAGCTTGGTCAGGCAGATGCCGCTGACCGAGTTGATCTGCACGGCGTGACGCAGAGCGACGGCATCGAACCAACCACAACGACGCGCACGACCGGTGGTGGCACCGAATTCGTGGCCACGCTCGGCCAGGTGACGGCCGAACTCATCGAACAGCTCGGTCGGGAACGGACCGGAGCCGACACGCGTGGTGTAGGCCTTGGTGATGCCCAGCACGTAGTCGAGATACAGCGGGCCGACGCCGGAACCGGTGGCGGTGCCGCCGGCAGTGGTGTTGGAGCTGGTGACGTACGGGTAGGTACCGTGGTCGATGTCGAGCAGTGAGCCCTGAGCACCTTCGAAGAGGATGTTCTCGTTGGCCTTGCGCACGGAGTGGACCAGATCCACGGTGTCGCAGACCATCGGGCGCAGCTCTTCGGCCATTTCCATGGCTTCGTCCAGCACCTGCTGGAAGTCGACCGGCGCTTCACCGTGATAGTGCTGCAGCACGAAGTTGTGGTAATCCAGCACTTCGCCCAGCTTGGAGGCAAAACGCTCACGGTGGAGCATGTCACCCAGACGCAGACCACGACGCGCGACCTTGTCTTCGTAGGCCGGACCGATGCCGCGACCGGTAGTACCGATCTTGGCGACGCCACGGGCCTTCTCGCGCGCCTGGTCCAGACGCACGTGGTAGGACAGGATCAGCGGGCAGGCCGGCGACAGTCGCAGGCGATCACGCACCGGCACGTCGTTGGCTTCAAGCTCGCGGATTTCCTTGATCAGCGCTTCCGGAGACAGCACGACACCGTTGCCGATGACGCAGGTCTTGCCCGGGTGGAGGATGCCGGACGGGATCAGGTGGAGGACGGTCTTCTTGCCGTCCAGCACCAGGGTGTGACCCGCGTTGTGGCCACCCTGGAAACGCACGACGGCGCTGGCGGATTCGGTCAGCAGGTCGACGACCTTGCCCTTGCCTTCATCACCCCATTGGGTGCCGAGCACGACTACATTCTTGCCCATGGTTCCTATCTCTTTCGGTGAATAACCGTCGGTGAAAACCCACTCACAAGTGCAGCTGCCCTGTCGGCAGCTGCACCTCGGGACCCAGTGGCCCCAGCTGTTCTGCTATCTGTCACTCGCTGCCATCGCTCTCGGATCACCGAAGCTCAACCATTCAAGCTCAGTCATACAAGCTCAGTCATACAAGCTCAGGCATCGAGTGTGACGACCTGCCAGCCGCCGTCGCCATTGACCAGCTCACGATTGCAACGGTGTGCATCCGCGCCGGTGGTCTGGCCCGGCAGCGCTTCGATGACACGCTCGCCAGCGGCACGCAGCTGATCGACACACTCACGCAGCGCGCTGTCGTTGAGTGCCGGCGCCCAGATGCCGTCGCAGGCCGGGGCCTGCACGGCCAGCGAGGCCAGCTGCTTGAGGTCCATCGAGAAGCCGGTGGCAGGACGCGCACGACCGAAGGCACGTCCAGTATCGTCGTAGCGACCACCCTTGGCCAGCGCCTGACCGTATCCCGGGACGTAGGCCGCGAACACCATGCCGGTGTGATACTCGTAACCGCGCAGTTCGGCGAGATCGAAATAGAGCGTGACCTGCGGATGACGCTCGCGGACCGCGCAGCTCAGCGCCGTCAGCTGATCCAGAGCGCTGGCGACTGCCGCCGGTGCGCCGGCGAAGGCGGTACGCGCCTGGGCAAGAATCTCGTCATCACCGTGCAGGTGCGGCAGCGCCTTGAGCATGCCCGCCACTACCTTGTCCCCCACCACGCGATCGATCAATGCATCGAGAGCGGAATACTGTTTACGCTCGATGGCGGCGAACAGTTCACGCTCGTACTCGTCATTCATGCCGGCTTCGGCGATCAAGGCACGATAGATGCCGATATGGCCCAGTGCCAGGTGCAATTCACCGGCGCCGGCCTGCTCGAGACTGGTCAGTGCCAGGTGCAGGATCTCGTGGTCGGCCTCGAGGCCGGCGTGACCGAACAGCTCAGCACCGACCTGCACCGGGCTGCGACCGCCCTGGTGCTTGTCCGCCTTGGTGCGCAGCACGTTGGCGCAGTAGCACAGACGTACCGGGCCTTCGCGGTGCAGGGAGTGAGCGTCCATGCGCGCCACCTGCGGGGTGACGTCGGCGCTGGCGCCCATCATGCGACCGGTCATCTGGTCGGTCAGCTTGAAGGTCTGCAGATCAAGCTCGGTACCGGTGCCGGTCAGCAGCGAATCGAGAAATTCGACGGGCGGCGGCAGCACCAGGTCATAGCCGAAGCGATGATAGAGGTCGAGCAGCGCGCGGCGCAGCGCCTCCATACGGGTTGCCTGAGGGGGCAATACCTCATCCATGCCATCCGGGAGGAGCCAGCGATCTGCGATGGTCATTGCGCTATCCTGCGAGAGATTTATGACAAGGGGTGACTCGTGACGCGAGGAAATTCACCCGGCTGGCGTGCGTGACGAACGCGACGCCTGCGGGGGATTTCACAGCAGCCGACCGAGACCCGTGAAGCAAGGTCCTGCTCGACGCTTTCCTGTCGGCCTTGCGCCTGTGCATGAAAAGCGGCCACAAAAAAACCGGGCGGTGCCCGGTTGCAGGAGTCTAGCATGAATCCTTGTGGGATGAACCCCGCGAACCTCTCGAGCGACGTTCATCCACTGCGCGGCCTCTGATGCTGCCAGAGGCCGCGCGCAACATCCCCGAAAGCAAGCCTTCGGGCTGAGTGATGCTGCTTACTTGCTGCCACCCTGCGGGTCCTTGAAGAAGCGGAAGAACTCGCTGTCCGGCTGCATGACCATCATGTTGCCATCGCCCTTGAAGCTGTCGCGATAGGCCTGCAGTGAGCGGTAGAAGCGGAAGAACTCGGTATCCGCCCCGTAGGCACCGGCATAGATGGCAGCGGCGGAGGCATCGCCCTCACCGCGCAGGGTCTGCGCCTGTTCTTCGGCCTGCGCGAGCAGAACGGAACGGCGACGATCGGCATTGGCCTGAATCTTCTCGGCCTGCTCCTGACCCTGGGCACGATACTCACGTGCCTCACGCTGACGCTCGGTCTTCATGCGCTCGTAGACCGCCTGGGAGACTTCGTCCGGCAGGTCGATACGCTTGACGCGGATATCGAGAATCGACACCCCCAGTTCCTTGCGCATCACCTCGTCGAGCTCTTCGGTGGGCTTCTTCATCAGCGCGTCACGCTGCTCGGAGATGATCTGCACCAGCTCGAGCTTGCCGAACTCGTTACGCAGACTCTCGTCGACACGCGGCGCGATCAGGCGCTCGGCCATCTGCTCGTCGCCGGAAGTCGCTTCGTAGTAGCGCTTCGGATCGACGATCTTCCACTTGACGAAGGAGTCGACGATGACGGCCTTCTTCTCGCGGGTCAGATAACGGCTTGCCTGGGCATCCAGCGTCAACACGCGCGTATCGAAGGTACGGATCGTGTTGTAGACCGGCAGCTTGAAGTGCAGACCGGGCTGGATGTTGTCTTCCACCACTTCACCAAACTTGAGCTTGATGGCGCGCTGGGTCTCATCAACCGTGTAGAGGCTGTTGCTACCAAGCCAGGCCACTACGGCCAGACCGGCGACGGCCATCAGTGAGCGATTGTTGATCATTAACGACCCTCCCGACGGATGCTGTTGCTGCTGTCAGTGCTCTGGCTGCGGCTCAGGGCATCACTCGCCTGTCGGGACACACGGTCCAGCTCACTACGACTCATGCCACTGCTGTCTTCGGCGGCAGCACTGGACTTGTTGGCCAGCTTGTCCAACGGCAGGTACATGAGAGAATTGCCGTTCTCGACATCCACCAGCACCTTGTTGGTCTTGCCGAGCACTTCACCCATGGTTTCCAGATACATGCGCTCGCGGATGATTTCCGGCGCCTTCTGGTACTCGGTCAGCAGGGACGTGAAGCGGTTGGCCTCACCCTGGGACTTCGCGACCACGGACTCCTTGTAACCCTCGGCTTCCTCGATGATGCGCTGCGCCTGACCCTGGGCTTCCGGGAGAATCGAGTTCTCGTAGGCCAGTGCCTGGTTGATCGTGCGCTGACGATCCTCACGCGCCTTGATGACGTCATCGAAGGAATCCTGGACCGCTGCCGGCGCAGAGGTGGACTCGACGTTGATGGTCTGCAGCGTCAGGCCGACACCGTAGTTGTCCAAATAGGACTGCAGGCGCGACTTGACGTTGCTGGCCAGCAGTTCACGACCGGAGGTCAGGATGTCGTTCATGTCGGCACTGCCGACTTCGTGACGCAGCGCAGAGTCCATGGCGTTCTCGAGACTGATCTCGGGCGCACGGACGTTGAGCAGGAAGTCACGCGGGTTGGACACCTGATACTGCACGGACATCTGGACTTCGACGATATTCTCGTCCTGGGTCAGCATCGACTTGGTCTGGGAGAGCGAACGCACCTTGGTGACGTTGACCTCACGCACATCGTCGATGATCGGCGGATTCCAGTGCAGGCCCGGACCGACGATGTCGTTGTACTTGCCGAAACGCAGCACGACGCCACGCTCTGACTGATCGACCAGATAGAAACCGGAAGCCGCCCAGATGGCGACCAGGATGACACCGATGATACCCGGCAGTGCGAAGGCATTGGTGCTGCCACCGTTGCCACCATTGCCATTGCCACCGGCACCGCCACGACGCTTGCGGCCATTGCCGAGCATGCCGTTGAGCTTGTCCTGGAATTTCTTCAGCGCTTCGTCGAGGTCGGGCGGTCCACCATTGCCACCGCCGCTACCCCCGCCCCCCTTCTTGTCCCCGTTGCGACCACCGCCGCTCCACGGGTCATGCTGGTTGCCGCCACCCGGCTCATTCCAAGCCATACGTCGTCTCCACTCAGTCGATGTTCCGCTCGTCATTATGATGACGCCGCCCTGCCAGCTGCGACCGGTTCCATGCCTTGAGCCTGATGGCCTCCGGCGACCGATTCTCTCGTACGGCATGGCGACGCGTCCCTTGCGGGAGAAGGCCATGGCCCTGCCCGACGACCATCGTCCGTCGGACGGCATCCAGCCAATCCTGCTGAATGCCCGCTGCTCTGACGCGCAGGGCAGGCCCTGCGCGAGGGCATCCATCGTCATTCGTGCGCGGCGATGGATGCCGGGTAGTGCTTGCCACTGCAATGCGACAACGGTGCGATGCTGCGTCGCGCGCCACTTCTCGTCGAGCGCAGCGCAGCGCAGCGCACCGGCGCAAGTCTCGCTACCAGACGGTATCAGGACTTGTGCGTGACCGACACGCGATGCTTTTCCGCGCGTTCGGCGGACAGCTCACGCTGCCAGGCTTCGCGGTCGTCATGTTCACCGCCGAGATAATCTTCAGGCGATTCACCAAGATGCGACAACAACTGCAGAAAGTCGCGTTTCTCGAGACGAATGTCCAGCAGCGCATTGCCCTGCTCGTCATATTGCTCGTCCTTGACCGCGTCCAGCTCATGCAGGCCTGCCCGCAGACGGGACTTGGCAGGCCCCAGCGTCAGCTGCATGGAGATGACGTTGTCGGACAGCAGCTCGGCGAAGGCCTGCATCAGCAGATCCAGCCCCTTGCCGTCGCGTGCCGACAGCCACACCGCCAGCGGACGACCGAAGCCATCACGCTCGATGCGCGGCGCCATGTCGAGTCGATCGATCTTGTTCATGACCAACAGACGCGGCACATCACCGGCATCGATCTCGCTCAGGACGTGATTGACCTGCTCGGTATTGCGGTCATTCTCCGGGTCTGCGGCGTCGATGACATGTACCAGCAGATCCGCTTCCGCCGCTTCCTGCAGGGTCGCCTGGAAGGCTTCCACCAGCTTGTGCGGCAGATGACGAATGAAGCCGACGGTATCGGCCAGGACTGCCGGACCGACATCCTCGAGCTCCAGACGACGCAGCGTCGGGTCCAGCGTCGCGAACAGCTGATCGGCGGCGTACACCTCGGAGGTGGTCAGCGCGTTGAACAGCGTCGACTTGCCGGCGTTGGTATAGCCGACCAGCGACAGGCTCGGGATCTCGGCACGCGCACGGGCACGGCGGTTCTGATCGCGCTGCTTGTGCACCTTCTCGAGTCGCTTGTGGATCGACTTGATACGGGCACGCAACAGGCGACGGTCAGTCTCGAGCTGGGTTTCCCCCGGGCCTCGCAGACCGATACCGCCTTTCTGACGCTCAAGGTGGGTCCAACCCCGCACCAGGCGGGTGGACATGTACTCGAGCTGTGCGAGTTCCACCTGCAGCTTGCCCTCATGGGTCCGCGCACGCTGGGCAAAGATGTCGAGAATCAGACCGGTACGGTCGATGACGCGACACTTGAGCGTGGCTTCGAGGTTTCGCTGCTGGGAAGGACTCAATGAATGGTTGAAAATGACCAGCTCGGCTTCGTGCACGGCCAGGGCCTCTTGCACTTCCTCAAGCTTGCCTTCTCCGATGAACGTACGGGAGTCGGGGCGGGGCCGGCTACCCTCGATGAGGGTCGCCGGCACGGCGCCTGCCGAACGTACGAGTTCGAGGAGCTCACCGGCATCCTCGCGTTCTTTTTCGTCCCGGAAATTGACATGCACCAGGACGGCCGTTTCACCGGCTTCGGGTCGTTCGAAGAACAATCAGCGCCTCTAACTTCAGCTTTCTGTGGACGGCACGCTCGGATCCTGGGCCGGCAGGCGCACATTGCGCGACGGCACCACGGTCGAGATAGCGTGCTTGTAAACCATCTGGGAGACAGTATTGCGCAGCAGGATCACGAACTGATCGAAGGATTCGATCTGGCCCTGCAGCTTGATGCCGTTGACCAGGAAGATCGAGACCGGGATACGTTCCTTGCGCAGGATGTTCAGGTACGGGTCCTGGAGTGATTGACCTTTGGACATGTGACTCTCCGTAAAAATGTCTCGTTCGAGGTAAGTATGGTTATGTTCGCCAGCGCTCCGGGTTGCCCTCTTGAGGGGGCTTCACGGGCGCGGGTCGTGACCGCTCATGTTACGCTAAGTGCAGGTCTGGCGCACGATTTTCAAGGTTTCACTGTAAGGATCTACACCCATGGAATCCACCGGGTGAATCCCCTGCCAGCTCCGCAACCAGGTCAACTGTCGCTTGGCGAGTTGACGCGTCGCGATGATGCCGCGTTCGCGCATCTCATCCCGGCTCAGATGGCCATCGAGAAAATCCCACACCTGACGGTAGCCGACACAACGTATCGAGGGCAGGCCCGCATGCAGCTCCGGACGCGCCTTCAGCGCTTCGACCTCGGCAATGAAGCCCTGTTCCAACATCTGATCAAAACGCGTCTCGATACGTTCATGTAACACGGCTCTATCGTGGGGCGCCAGTGCGATCGCTATCGGCCGGAACGGAAGTTCCGCCTCTGGCTGCTCCGCGAGCAGCTCGCTCATCGGGCGCCCGCTGATCAGACAGACCTCCAGCGCGCGTGTCAGCCGCTGGGGGTCAGTGGCCCGAATGCGCTGTGCCGTGGCCGGATCAAGCCGCGCCAGCTGCGCATGCAGCGCCGACAGACCCTCGGACTGGATACGCGCCTCGAGCTCCGCGCGCAGCTCGGCATCCGCTGCCGGCAGCTCCGCCACGCCTTCCAATAGACGCTTGAAATACATCATGGTGCCGCCGACCAGCAGCGGCATCTTGCCGCGGGACTGGATCTCGGCGATATGCGCCAGCGCATCGCGACGAAACTCGGCGGCGGAATAGCTCTCCAGCGGGTCGAGAAAGTCGATCAGGCGGTGTGGCGCTCGGGCCAGCTCTGCCGCGCTCGGCTTGGCCGTGCCGATATCCATGCCGCGATAGATCAGCGCCGAATCGACACTGACCAGCTCCGCGCCCTGCTCCTCATGCCAGCGAATGGCGAGGTCGGTCTTGCCGGAGGCCGTCGGCCCCATCAACAACACGACAGGCGGCTTGTCAGCCACCTCAGGCGCGTGGTGTCGGGAATCTTCAGGGGGTTGAATCTGGGTCATGGCCTATTGTCTGGGCTGGGAGGTGAATCAGGGGTGAACCGCTACGACACGGGGCGTCATCTACTGGCCGCGCAGGAACAGCTTGTCGAGCTCATGCATCGAAAGCTCGGTCCAGGTCGGCCGGCCATGATTGCATTGCCCGGAGCGCTCGGTGCGCTCCATGTCACGCAGCAGGGCATTCATTTCCGGAATCGTCAGACGGCGGTTAGCGCGCACGCTGCCGCGACACGCCATGTCGGCGAGCAGTTCATTCATGTGCGCCTCCATGCGGTCACTGCGTCCATAGCGCTCGAGATCTTCCAGCATGCCGCGCACCAGGGGCTCCACATCGGCATTGCCGAGCACGACCGGCACCTGACGCACCAGCAGAGTTTCCGGCCCGGCAGCGTCCAGCTCGACGCCCAGACGCGTGAACGCCTCGGACTCGCGCTCGAAGGTACCCATCTCACGCGAACTGACCGCCAGCGACACCGGCACCAGCAGCGGCTGGGCCTCCAGATGGCCGCCACCGTGAACGTGCTGCTTCATGCGCTCATAGGTGATGCGCTCATGAGCGGCATGCATGTCGACCATCACCAGCCCGCGCGAGGTCTGCGACAGGATATAGACGCCGTGCAGCTGCGCCACGGCGTAGCCCAGCGGCGGCGTGTCATCGTCGTCACTCTGGGCCGGCAGACCACGCATCACCACTGCCGAGCTGCCTGAGACCGAACCACCCGAGACCGAACTGCCTGAGACAGACGGCGCCGACATGCCAGGCCCTGCGTCGCTGGAAGGCGCTCCCGCCGGCGCCGAGTCGACCCGCCAGCCGGGCGCAGACTCCCCGACACCGGCCTGCGCACTGCCCTGTCCTGCGCCCTGTCCTGCGCCCTGCCCTGGCCCGTCACCCTCGCGGCCACCTTCGCCCAGCGTGACACGTGGCGCACGCCGTGCCTCACGTTCGGCACTGGCGATCGCCGCCGGATCATTGGCCACGCCCGCGCCGCCTGCGCCGCCACCCGGCGTGAGCAGATGATCTTCGCTGGGGTGCAGTGCCCGATAGCCGGCCATGAACTGACGCACACGCTCGGCACTCAGGCGTTCGCTGGAGCGACCATCACCGGCAGGCGGCAGCTGCGAGGAAGGCTGCCAGGGGGCCGCAGGGCGGCCTGCAGGCGCGCTTGGCGAGGCTGACGAGTCGCCCCCGGCCTGCGGACCGGCCGATGACGGTTGCTGTTCAGTGGCGGCATTTGGCTGGGCATCCTGTTCCTGACGGCCAAGGCGCATGCCCTGCTGCTGCCAGCCGGGGTCCTCTTCCTTCTCCTGCCCCTCGATGCCGGTAGGCGCGGCGCTGTTGTCACCGGGGCGCACCTCGGCCAGCGCCTTGTGCAGGCTCGAGAACAGGAAGTCATGCACCAGGCGCCCGTCCCGGAAGCGCACTTCGTGCTTGGTCGGGTGAACATTGACATCTACCACCGTCGGGTCGAGCTCCAGGTAGAGCACGAACACCGGATGCCGACCATGGAACAGCACATCGCGATAGGCCTGACGCACGGCATGCGCGACCAGGCGGTCGCGCACCACGCGGCCATTGACGAAGAAGTACTGCTGATCGGCCTGGGCACGCGAGTGCGTCGGCAAGCCCACCCAGCCGGACAGGCGCAGGCCGGAGGCCTCGATATCCAGATGCAGCGCATGCTCGAGGAAGTTGCGCCCCAGCAACGCACCGATGCGCCGCTCCACCGTCAGGGTGTCTTCACCGGCGCGCAGCTGGTGCACCACCTTCTGGTTGTGGCGCAGCGTCCAGCCGATGTCGTGGCGTGACAATGCCAGCCGCCGGAAGCTTTCCTCGACATGACCGAACTCGGTCTTCTCGGTGCGCATGAACTTGCGGCGCGCCGGCGTATTGAAGAACAGATCACGCACCGCGACGCTGGTGCCACGCGGATGCGGCGCCGGGGAGACGCGCGGCGCCATCTCGCGCCCTTCCGCCACCACCCGCCAGCCATTGGCCGGTTCCTCCGAGACATTCGAGAACAGCTCCAGCCGCGAGACCGAACTGATCGAGGCCAGTGCCTCGCCCCGGAAACCGAGGCTCGCCACGCCCTCGAGATCATCCAGGCTCTCGATCTTGCTGGTCGCATGCCGTGACAGCGCCAGCGGCAGGTCTTCCTCGGTGATGCCGCAGCCGTTGTCGCGCACGCGAATCAGCCGCGCACCGCCACCTTCCAGCTCCAGCTCGATGCGGGTGCTGCCGGCATCGATGGCGTTCTCGACCAGCTCCTTGACAACGGAAGCCGGCCGCTCCACGACCTCACCCGCCGCGATCTGGTTGGCAAGGCGCGGATTGAGGATACGGATCCGTCGCTCGCCAGGGCGAGCGGGCTGCATGTCGGTCAGCTCGTCAGACATCGATAGACTCCTGGATACACGAGCGAAAAACGCCGCTTCTCTGAAAACGATACTGTCCGCCGACCCAGCCACGGCAAGCAACGCATGCCGGAACTGCATCAGCGGACAGTGTCTGCGCCCCGCCAACGCAAGGCGCGGTCAGGGCGACTTCATGACGTCAGGTTCAGCTGCGCGGGATCTTGAGCAGCTGGCCCACGCGCACCGTGTCGCCACTCATGTTGTTGGCCTGCTTGAGGGCCGCCATGCTCACGTTGTGGCGCTGGGCCACTTCCGACAGCGTATCGCCACTCTTGACGCGATATTCGCCGCCGTTGCCACCGCGTGCCTGGCTGCGCTGCCATGCCAGCAGACTCGCGGGCGGCGGATTGCGCTCGAAGTGGCTCTGGATTCCCGAGAAGATCGAGCGCGCCAGCTTCTCCTGATAGGGGCCGCTGTTGAGGTTGCGCTCTTCCTGGGGATTGGAGATGAAGCCCGTCTCCACCAGCAGCGAGGGGATATCCGGCGACTTGAGCACCACGAAGCCCGCCTGCTCCACCTGTCGCTTGTGCAGGGAATTCATGCGTCCGAGGTTGGCCAGCACGCCGCTACCCGCCGCCAGCGAGTCATTGAGCGTTGCGGTCATGGTCAGGTCGAGCAAGACGCCACGCAGCATCTCATCCTTGTCATTCAGGCTGAGATTGCCATCCACGCCCCCGATCAGGTCAGCACGGTTTTCAGTGGCGGCCAGCCAGCGTGCGGTCTCGGACGTCGCCCCGCGGCTTGAGAGCGCAAAGACCGAGCTGCCGTGCGGGCGCGGGCTGTTGAAGGCATCGGCGTGAATCGAGACGAAGAAGTCCGCCTTCTGCTCACGCGCGATCTCGGTGCGCTTGCGCAGCGGAATGTAGTAATCGCTGTTGCGGGTCAGGATGGCCTTGAAGCCGGGCTGGGCATCGAACATGCGCTTGAGGCGCTTGCCGATCTTGAGCACCACATCCTTCTCACGAGTCCCGCTGGGGCCGCTGGCGCCCGGGTCTTCCCCGCCGTGGCCAGGGTCGATCGCGATGATGATGTCACGCTTGGGATGTGCCGCCGCCTGCGTATTGACCACAGGTTCCGCCGGCTCGCCCTTCAGCTTGCGCTTGGCCGCGGCCTGTTCCTGCTCGCGGATACGGGCCTCGATGGGGTCGATGGGGTTCTCGACCGCCGACTCGCCGGGGAACTCGAGATCCACCACCAGGCGATTGCCGTACTTGGCATTCGGCGCCAGCGTGAAGTCCTTGGGATTGACCGGGCGCGTCAGGTCGAGCACCACACGCAGGGCATCCCCCTGACGCCCGCTGCGGATCGACTTGATGGCACTGCCTTCGAGATTCAGCGCGGCGAACTTGCGCTCGACCGCGGCACTGGCCACTTCGCTGCCGGCAAGGTCGATCACCAGACGGCGCGGATTGTCGAGGCCGAAGACCTTGGCCTTGGCGGCACTGTCGAGATCGAACACCAGCCGCGTGTGGTCCGGTGCGGTCCACAGGCGCAGGTTCTCGACCTTGGCGGCCAGCGCCTGCGGCGCCAGCACCAGACTGGCAAGCGAGCAGACGACGCCACCCGCCAGCCAGCGACGGAAGCTGCGCGCCAGACGCATACGGGGGATTTTGGACGCTATTTCAGGCATCAGACAGGATGACCCAGACAGAAAGAACATGAATGAAGATAACGAATGATCGGACACTGCGCCGCCAGACAACGCAAGCGGAACGGCGTCATCATGCCTGAGAGGTTCGGCGCTCGGCCAGTGTTGCCAACCAACCCTCACCTCGCGGTGTCAGGGCAGTCAATTCGGCCTCGCGTCCTTCGTCGGCGACGAACAGCGTGATGCGCAGATCCGGCGTGGGCAGAAAGCCCTGACCACAGCTCGGCCACTCGATCAGCGCCAGGCTGTCGGCGGCGAGCAGATCGCGCCCCCCGATGAACTCGAGCTCTTCAGGGTCGGCGAGGCGGTAGAGATCGAAGTGGTTGATGTGCCACTCGCCACCCTCGGCCCGTGGCAGCACGTAGGGCTCCACCAGGGTGTAGGTCGGGCTCTTGACCGCACCCTGGTGACCATAGGCGCGCAGCACGCCGCGGGTCAGGGTCGTCTTGCCCGCCCCCAGCTCACCCTCAAGGAACACCAGCCCGCGGCCGGCAAGGATATTTCCCAATTGAGTGCCGAAGGCAACCTGGGCGTTTTCATCAGACAGAAGTATGCGCATCTCGGGCCCGTGGATTGAGCAATAAATGCATATAGGATGCCAGATCACCCGCGAGCAGGCCACGTTCACCACGCTCCTGTACCGCCCGGTCGGCCGCCAGGGCATGCACCAGCACCCCAAGCCTGGCCGCCTGCGCCATGGCGCGCGTGACTCGCCGGGCCTGCGCCGCCTCATCCTGGGAGGAACGCGGCTGGCGTGCATCGAAGCCGCCGTTGAGCGCCTGCGCCGCCAGACCCGCGATGATGCCACCCAGCACATCGCCCATGCCGCCACTGGCCATGCCCGGATTGCCATAGGGGCAGAGCGCCACCGCCGGCCCCTCGAGCCCCCCCGCAGGACTCGCCACCAGACTGCCCGCGCCCTTGAGCACCACGCTGCCGCCGAAACGCTGCTGAAGCGCTCTTGCGGCTGCGATCCGGTCATGTTCGACGTCCGCCACACTGCAATCGAGCAAACGCGCGGCCTCGCCGGGATGCGGCGTCAGCACCCAGTCGTCGCGACGGATGATGTCGCCTTCGCTCGCGCGCCAGGCCAGCAGGCTCAGGCCATCGGCATCGACGACCAGCGGCTGCCCCGCCGCCAGCACCCGCGACATGCCGCCCCAGCCCCACAGCATGCTCTCGAGACTCTCGGTGCCCATGCCCGGCCCGACCAGCGTCACACTGGCCTGTGCCAGCTGTGATTCCAGCACGGCGAAGCCATCATGGTTGCTGCCCTCAGGGCCACTATTGAGACCGCGCGCCATGACCTCAGGGCAGCGCGTCAGGCTGGCGCTGATATGCGCGGGCGCCGTCAGCAGCGCGACCTTGCCGGCGCCGGCCCGCGCCGCCGCCTCACTGGCCAGCAATACCGAGCCCCCCAGCCCCGGCCCGCCGCCGAAGACCAGCACACTGCCGGTATCGCCCTTGTGGGCCAGCGGCGAGCGCGGCACCAGCTCGGACTCCAGCCAGCGCGGTGTCAGCCGCTGCACGGCGTCCTCTGCCAGCAAGGCCGCGGTTCGCGACTGCGCGACCACCTCCGGCAACACGCGCGCCGCGCCCAGGCGCGCCAGACTGACGTGCCCGGCGTGCAGCTCGGCGCGTCCGGTGTGCAGGCCCGGCTTGTCGACCAGAAACGTCAGCGTCACATCCGCTTCCACGGCGACACCCGCGACCGCGCCTGTCGCGGCGTTCAAGCCTGAGGGCACATCCAGCGCCATGACATGCACGCCCTGCTGATGAGCGTGATTGATGCGCTCGATGGCTTCGACCACACTGCCGCGCGGCGCATCGCGCAGGCCGATGCCGGTCAGCGCATCCACCAGCAAGGGCCAGCCCTTGAGCAGCGCATCCGCCGCCTCCTCATCGGCCTTCGGCCATGCCAGCGTCTCGACACCAGCCTCGCGCGCCGCGATCGCGGCCAGCTGCGCATCACCGGTCAAGGCATCCTCCGGCGTCAAGGCGATGACTCGCACCTCGAAGCCCGCCAGCAATGCCAGGCGCGCCAGCAGATAGCCATCACCGCCATTGTTGCCGCCGCCACACAGCACGCACAGCCTGCGCGCCTCCGGCCAACGCTGACGCAGCAGATCGAACGCCGATTGCGCGGCGCGCCCCATCAGGCGCTTCTCCACCGGCGCCTCGCTCTGGCCACTGTCAGCGGCGACGGTCTCCTCCGCGAGCATCCAATGCTCCAGATCACGCAGCGCCGCCAACGGCCACAGACAGTTGACCGAACGCCACAGCGTCATGGTCGCCGAAGATGCCGGGGGGCAGGTCTGGTCAGAGGTCGATTCGTGCGCTGTCATGCCTACACTCCTTGTCTGGATATCCATTGCCTGACTGGATGTTCGTTGCCTGTCTGGACGCTCGTTGCCTGCCTGGATGTGCGTTGCCTATCGTGAGGCATGGCGCTGCATGCCGCCTTCCTTTCTACTGCGCCTTACCTGCCGTGCTCACGCCGTCAGGCAGCACGCTTGGGCTGACCGGCAAGTTGCGCTAAGGTGGCGCGCCTCTGCCCTCGATCTCGCTGGAACCCCCATGTCTGCTCCGCACTCATCCACCGCCGCCGCTTCACCTGCCGACACCGGGAGCCCCGCCGCCGATGAACAGGCCATGGCGGCACTGGCGACGCGCATCAAGACATGGGGGCGCGAGCTGGGTTTTCAGCAGGTCGGCATCACCGATGTCGACCTCTCGGCCCACGAGGCCTATCTGGAGCGCTGGCTGGCCAACGGCCATCACGGCGAGATGAACTTCATGGCCAAGCACGGCACCAAGCGCACTCGTCCTGAGGAGCTGGTGCCCGGGACACTGCGCGTCATCAGCGTGCGCCTCGATTACCTGCCGCCTGAGGTCGAGACCACTCAGGTGCTCAGCCAACCCGAACGCGCCTATGTGTCACGCTACGCGCTGGGGCGTGATTACCACAAGCTGATGCGCAAGCGACTGGCCAATCTGGCCAAGCAGATCGAGAAGGAAGTCGGCAAGTTCGGCTATCGCGCCTTCGTCGACTCCGCCCCGGTGATGGAGCGCGCCCTGGCACAGAAGGCCGGCATCGGCTGGTTCGGCAAGAACGCCATGCTGATGAATCAGCAGGCCGGCTGCCTGTTCTTCCTGGGCGAACTCTACACCGACCTGCCCCTGCCGGTGGACGCCCCCTTTGAAAAGGAACACTGCGGCAGCTGCAACGCCTGCAAGGTCGCCTGCCCGACGGATGCCATCGTCGAGGACAAGGTCGTCGATGCGCGGCGCTGCATCTCGTACCTGACCATCGAGCTCGATAGCGCCATCCCCGAGGAATTCCGCCGCCCGATGGGCAACCGCATCTACGGCTGCGATGACTGTCAGCTGTTCTGCCCCTTCACGCGCTTCGCCAAGGCGACCCAGGAGACTGACTTCTCGCCGCGTCATGATCTGGATCGCATCGAGCTGATCCGCCTGTTCTGCTGGGGGGAGCAGGAATTTCTCAGCAAGACGGAAGGCAGCCCGATTCGACGCATCGGCTACGAGAAGTGGCTCTCCAACATCGCCATCGGGCTGGGCAACGCGCCCTGGTCGGAGCAGGTCGAGCATGTGCTGCGCGCCCGTCTGGCCTACCCCAGCGAGCCACTGCGCGAGCATGTGCGCTGGGCGCTGAAGGAGCAGGCCATCAAGCGCGGCGCCCGCCTGGCCACCGCGCTTTGAGAGGCGTTGCCTCCAGGGCTATCGCTTTCAGTTAAGGAGCGATACTTAGACGATGCCCTGCTGGGTCAGCTTGAGGAAGGTCTTGCGGTAATGTGCAAGCTCCGCCAGTGACTCACGGATATCGTCCATCGCCTGGTGGGTCGCACGCTTCTTGAAGCCGTCGAGCGCGGCCGGATTCCAGCGCTTGGCCAGCTCTTTCAGGGTCGAGACATCGATGTTGCGATAGTGGAAGAATTCTTCCAGCAACGGCATCTCGTGCTGCAGGAAGCGGCGGTCCTGATGCACGCTGTTGCCACACATCGGCGAAGCGCCTGCCGCCACGTGCCGGGCCAGGAACTCGAGGGTCTGGCGTTCGGCTTCGGCGGTATCTATCTGACTTTCCTTGACGCGCTTCACCAGCCCGGATTCACCATGGGTGCGCGTATTCCACTCATCCATCGCCTCCAGCAGGCTGTCCGGCTGATGCACGGCCAACACCGGGCCTTCGGCGATCAGGTTGAGGTCGCCGTCGGTGACCAGCGTGGCCACCTCGATGATGCGCTCACGCGCCGGGTCGAGACCGGTCATTTCCAGGTCGATCCAGATGAGGCGGTCGGCCTGCGCGGTGGGATTTGCCATGGGTCACTCCTTGCTGAGCAGATGATGGAATGGCGCGGGACGCCAGTCGATGACAGCAGTATCACACGCCATCCCGGGGCGTCGCACGACACCCGAGGGCGCAAAGGGTACAATCGCGCCGCAAAGGGGGGAAGACTCTCCCATCCCTGGCGAACGAACGGCGACCGGAGTCACCAGCCAAGCATGAGTAAACGCAAGCTAAGCCGCCAGCAGCAATGGCGAATCGAGAAGGTGCAGGCCGAGCGTACCAAGCGCGCCGAGAAGCGCGAGGCGCAGGACCGTGACAAGCTCGACGCCGGCGAATATGGCCCGGAGCAGCATGGCCGTGTCATCGCCCACTTCGGGCGCAGCCTGGAAGTCGAAAGCGAATCCGGCAGCCTGCACCGCTGCCACCTGCGCGCCAACCTCGAGACGCTGGTCACCGGTGACCGGGTCATCTGGCGCGAAGCCAGCGATGCCAGCGGCGTCGTCGTCGCGCGTGGCGCACGTACCACCGAGCTTGAACGCCCCGACATGCGCGGCGTGCTCAAGCCGGTGGCGGCCAACATCGACCAGATCCTGATCGTGTTCGCCGCCGAACCCGCCCCGCAGCCCAACCTGATCGACCGCTATCTGATCGCCGCGGAAGCCACCGGCATCACGCCAGTGCTGGTGCTCAACAAGGTCGACCTGCTGCCGGAAAGCGGCGGTGAGCTACGCGACCTGCTGGCACGCTATGAAGCGCTCGGCTACGAAGTCGTCGCCTGTACCACGCGTGGCGAGTCGGGGCTCGATGCCCTCAAGGCCCAGCTCAGCGACCGCACCTCGGTCTTCGTCGGCCAGAGTGGCGTCGGCAAGTCGTCCCTGATCGGCATGCTGCTGCCCAGGGAAGAGGTTCGTGTCGGCCCGCTGTCGGCCGAATCACGCCAGGGCATGCACACCACCACCACCGCCTGGCTCTATCACATGCCGGATGGCGGTGACCTGATCGACTCACCCGGCATCCGCGAATTCGGCCTGGTACACCTGACTCCCGAGCAGGTCACCGACGGCTTCCGCGAGTTCCACGACTATCTCGGCTATTGCCGCTTCCGCGACTGCAAGCATGAGAAGGAGCCGGGCTGCGCCCTGCTTCAGGCCGTGGACAACGGTGAGATCGGCCGCGTGCGCTTCGAGAGCTACAAGAAGATTCTGCTCTCGCTGACCGAGAGCTGATCAGGCGCTATCAAAAAAGCCGTCAACAAAAAGCCCCGCCAGGCAGTGACTGCCTGGCGGGGCTTTTTCATGCTCGAGGCCCTCGAGTTACATCACAGCCTCGAGACACATCACCACCGCTTTCGAAGCCTAGCCTTCCAGCAACAGCAGCAGTGACAGCGCGAACAGCACCCACATGGTCGGGCGAATCTCGCGCGCCTTGCCGACGCCGAGCTTGATGACCACGAAGCTCAGGAAACCGAACACGATACCGTGGGTGATGGAGTAGGTCAGCGGAATCATCACCATGGCGATGAAGGCCGGAATCGCATCATCGAACTGGTGCCAGTGGATCTTGCCGATCGGCTCCATCATGAACACGCCGACCAGAATCAGCGCCGGAGCGGTCGCGATGGACGGCACCAGCGACAGCAGCGGCGCCAGGAACAGGAACGGCAGGAAGCAGAGCGCCACCACCACCGCGACCAGCCCGGTGCGTCCGCCCTGACTGATACCGGCCGCCGATTCAATGTAGGCGTTCGCCGGGCTGGTGCCGAGTGGTGCGGACACCAGCGCCGAGAAGGCATCGACCATCATCGAGCGACGGATATTGCGCGGGTCACCATTCTCGTCCTTCAGATTGCCCGCCTCGGCCACTGCCATGAAGGTCGAGAGCGCATCGAAGAACACCGTGAACAGGATGACGAAGATGAATGGCGCATAGGCCACCTTGAGCGAGCCGAGCAGGTCCAGCGCCAGCAGGCCGCTGAAATCAGGCGCAGCGAAGATACCGGTGAAGTTGACCAGCGTCGGCTGAGCGATCTCCGGCGGGAAGTAGGCGCTGCCATCCCCCCACAGACGCCCGATGGTGGTCGCCATCAGGGTCGTGACGATGATGCCGATGATCAGAGCGCCGTGGATGCGCTTCGCGACCAGGATGGCAGTCAGCGCCAGCCCCAGCAGGAAGACCACCAGTGAGGGCGTCATCGGCGCGACACTGACCACGGTGACAGGGTTGGAGACGATCAGCTTGGCATTCACCAGACCGATCAAGGTGATGAACAGGCCGATACCACAGGCGATGGCGTAGCGAAGCTGAGCGGGAATCGCATCGATCACCAGGCGGCGCACGTTGAATAGGGCCAGTACCGCGAAGATGACGCCGGCCCAGAACACGCAGCCCAGCGCGACCTCCCAGCTCATGCCACCGCCCAGTACCATGGTGTAGGCGAACAGGGCATTGATGCCCATGCCCGGCGCGACCAGGATCGGGTTGCGCGCGTACAGGCCCATCATCAGGCTGCCGAAGAAGCTGACCAGCACGGTCGCCGTGAGGGCGGCACTGAATGGCACGCCGGCGGCTGACAGGATGCCGGGATTGACCACGATGATGTACATCGACGCCATGAAGGTGGCGATGCCCGCCAGCACTTCCGTGCGCGTCGTGGTGCCTTCGGCACGCAGTGAGAATAGGCGCTCGAGCAAGATGATGACTCCCGTTCAGGATGAAGCGATTGAGTAGCAGCTCAGCGTCGACGAGACGCCGACATGCTGCACCGAAATGACACACGTTGAGCGCCCGCACCGCACTCGAAGAGTGCAGCAGCGCCACTGGCGACAGACAGTGTATTGCCTGGGGCCGCGAAGAGGGGGTTCCCGAGGGCCAGAATGTGGCATTCGCCCCAGGCCCGCTGCACTGAAACAAGCGCTTCTTTCGACAAGACCTACTGGCTACAAGACCTACTGGATCTACTGGCTGCTGGCTGGCCTCGCCAGTTGATCAGAAGCCTGTCCAGAAGGCTGTCCAGAAGGTCAGGTCATGGCGCGCACTGTGCCCTGCTGGCACACGCGTCGTCCACGTCTGTACCGTTATGCGTCCGTACTGGGCATTCACACGTTCGCCCCAGAATGTGACGCGCGGCATTATACTGAAAACATGTCGTTTCAGGGGACAAGATGGCAAGGAATCTGGCGCGGTGACACTTCGCCTCGCCGCAGTCACTTGATTGCATCTCTTGATCGCAGTGACTTGACCACAGTGCCAGCCGACGTGCCATGATGCCGGAAAGATCACTCTCTTCGTAGAAGCAAGGATTACGCCATGTCTCACGATTCTTCACACCCTTCCCCCTCGGAAGCCGACCTGCTGCCCTTGATCGTCGAACCGCAGCAGCTCGCGGAGATGCTCGACCATCCTGATATCGTGATCGTCGACGTGCCACTGAAAGCCGAGAGCCATGCGCGTCATGTGCCCGGCGCTCGCCTGCTCGACTTCAAGCAGCTGGTCGGCAGCAATGACGACGACATTCCCGGCGTGCCGAGCCCCGAGGCACTGTCTGGCGTGATGTCAGCCCTTGGCATCACCCGCGACAGCCATGTGGTGGCCTATGACGATGAAGGCGGCGGCTGGGCCGGACGCCTGCTGTGGACCCTGGCGCTGCTCGGTCATACCCGCTACAGCTACCTCAATGGTGGCCTGCACGCATGGCAAGGCGATGGCCTGCCGCTGAGTGACACCGCCAGCGACTGGAGCCCCAGCGAGTATCACGCCGCCTACATGGACACCAGCGTGATGGCGACGCGGGAAGACATTCTCGATCGACTGGCGACCGAGGACCCGCAGGAAAGCGTCGTGGTCTGGGATGCGCGCTCCGCGGAAGAGTATCGTGGCGAGAAGGGCCAGAACGCCCGCCTCGGCCATATCCCGGGCGCCGTGCATTTCGAGTGGACCGAGGCCATGGACCGTGAGCGCAACCTGCGCATCCGCGACTATGCGGAGCTGGTGACGGAACTGGGCGCTCGCGGCCTCAACCCCGAACAGCACATCGTGACGCACTGCCAGAGCCATCACCGCTCCGGTCTGACCTGGCTGGTGGGTCAGGCGCTGGGCTTCAGCGATGTGCGCGCCTATCCGGGCTCCTGGAAGGAATGGGGCAACCGTGACGATACGCCCATCGAACGCTGAAGGCGCTTGATCGCAGACTGGAACGCCCCTGTCCGGCGCCAGCACGCCAAGGCAGGCCATGCCGGGATGACACGCATGGCCTGCCTGGCAACTGTCGCCAGGCCCACGGCTGCGGCAATTCGCAGGCTTGAGCCGTTATTGACGATGGGCTAAGGTGCAGCCCAACTGCTGGCCGCCGCTGTTGCCGGCCAACGCCCGCCCTCTCGAGGAGCGGGCTTTTCATTCCTGAAAGTGCCTGCAAGGATCGCCATCGTGGATCGCGCCAAGCTGTTTTCCCTGAGCCAGTACCCACTGCCCCAGCACCTGATCTCACGCCTCATCGGCCGTGTCGCCGCCTGCACCAATCCGTGGGTCAAGAACACCTTCATCGAGCGCTTCATCAAGGCCTACGGCGTCAACATGAACGAGGCGCTCGAGGAGAATCCGCGTGCCTACGCCTGCTTCAATGACTTCTTCACCCGCGCCCTGAAGGCGGATGCCCGCCCCATCGGCGAAGGCCTGGTGTCACCGGCCGATGGCGTACTGTCCCAGTTCGGCAACATCGAACACGGCACTCTCGTACAGGCCAAGGGTCAGGCATTCTCGCTGACCCAGTTGCTGGGTGGCAGTGAAGAGCGCGCCGCGCCCTTCCGCAACGGTCGCTTCGCCACCGTCTATCTGTCACCGAAGGACTACCATCGCGTCCATATGCCGGTGGCCGGTCGCCTAGTTGAGATGGCCTATGTTCCGGGACGCCTGTTCTCGGTCAACGAAGCCACCGCCAAGCACGTGCCGGGCCTCTTCGCGCGCAACGAGCGACTGGTGTGCATCTTCGAGACCGAACACGGCCCGATGGCCATGGTGCTGGTGGGCGCGATGATCGTCGCGGCGATTAAGACCGTCTGGAGTGGTCAGGTCACGCCGCTTTCCGGTGATGTCGAGACGACCCGTTTCGATCAACTCATCGAGCTGGCGCATGGCGCCGAGATGGGCCGCTTCCAGCTCGGCTCCACCGTGGTGATGTGCTTCCCGGACAGCGTCGAGTTCGATGACGCCCTGACACCGGGCCAGAAGGTCAGCATGGGTCAGTCACTCGGCATGCGCCCGTCTGCGACAGCACCGGCCCCGACCGAGCCAGAAGAGCATGCGACAGAGACGGCGCAGGACACGCCGACCACAGACGAGAAATAAGGTCAGGCCTGGCGCAGCGCGAGCACGACACTCGTGCATAAAGCCCGCACATGAAACCCTGGCATAAAAAAAGGGAAGCCCCTGGCTTCCCTTTTTAACGACAGGAGACTGACCGCGCCCCTCGCCTTCTTGCCTTGCCCCGCGATGAACGTTGCCATCGGGGTGATCACTACCTTCAGTGCCCAAACAGATCAGAGTCCTCCATGACGGGCGTCGCGCTCTAACGACGCGATTGCCGGATGATGCCTCGAAGGCTCCGAGGGTTCGAGCCATCATCTGTCGCCTTCTTTCACCATGCCCGATAAAAGAAGACCCGCTGCGACCATTGCCCTGGTCCTGCCATCACCTTGTCTGCGGGCTTCGCAGGCAAGCGCCAACCCTCCACGCTGACTTCTCCAGTCTAGTCGACGCACGCTCGGCAAGCGTGTTGGTAATAAACGCTGGGATTCACGCAAATCACATCAAAAGCTGCCTCTCATGCCGGCTCTCAAGCACGTGATGCCGGGAAAGCGATGACCGCCGAGATATCGCGCTCCCCCAGCGCCAGCATGATCAGACGATCCAGCCCCAGCGCCACCCCGCTCCCCGCTGGCATTCCCGCCTGCAAGGCCGCCACCAGACGCTGGTCCGCCGCTACCTCAGGCAGGCCCTGGGCGACTCGCGCGGCATTGTCTTCGGCAAAGCGCGCCGCCTGCTCGCTGGCATCAGTCAGCTCGTCATAGCCGTTGGCCAGCTCGATGCCCGCCACGTAGGCCTCGAAGCGCGACGCCACCCAATCACCCTCACTGTCCTGATGCTTGCGCGCCAAGGCTGCCTGCGCGGCCGGGTACTCGGTGACCAGCTCCACGGTAGCTTTTCCCTGCGCTTCTATCCCCTGTGCCCCTCGCCCCTGCGCTCCTGCGCCCTGTGCTTCCGCGCCCTGTGACCCTGAGCCAAGAGTCGGCTCGATCACCAGGCTCATCAGCGCATCCAGGCAGGTCTCATGCGACCAGTCGTCAGCCGCGACCTCACATTCTCGCGCACAGGCGGCTCGCAGCTCCTCGAGCGAGGCCGTGAAGGGGTCCAGCGCCAGCACACGGCGAAACAGCGCACGGTAAGGCGTGATGGCAGGCCCAATCTGGGCGTCTTGAGACTCACTGAGCAGCGACGGCTTACCGGTCAGCTGTGCCCCGAGCGCCATCACGCGCCGGATCAGCTCGCAGGTCTCCGTCATCAGCGCCTCAAGACACATGCCGGGGCGATACCACTCCAGCATGCAGAACTCGGGATTGTGGCGGCGGCTGACCTCGCCATCACGGAAGGCACGCGCGATCTGGAAGATCGGCCCGCTGCCGGCCGCCAGCAGACGCTTCATGTGAAATTCCGGCGATGTCTGCAGCCACAGCGGCACGCGCTCACGCTCGCCCGGCAACTGCGCGGTCAGTGACAATGACGCGAGACCGACATCCGTCGACCCGGCCTGCCCCAGCACCGGCGTTTCCACCTCCAGCACCTCACGCTCGGCGAAGAAGGTGCGCACCTCACTGATCAGACGCGCGCGCTGGACGAGCCGCTCGCGCGTGGCAGTGGGCGCCCAGTCCTCTGCCAGGGCGGCGCCGGGCGCGGCAGCGGCTGAGAGAGGTGAAGCAGCGGCGGAAGAATCGGCATCAGACATGGACAGGCTCGAGGAAGGGATCAGCGGGAGACATTGGCCAACCGGGAGGGCTGATCGACACGATCGCCCTGCACGAATGACCAGCATGAGTGGCCAGCACAAACGATGATGCCCCGCACGAGGCGAGGCATCAGGGTGTTCACGACGTGAGCGAAAGGGCTCAGGCGCGAGACACGTACTCGGCGCTGCGGGTATCAACCTTGAGGACTTCGCCCTGGTTGATGAACAGCGGCACACGCACCACTGCACCGGAAGACAGGGTTGCCGGCTTGGAGCCACCGTTGGCGGTGTCGCCCTTGAGGCCCGGGTCCGTCTCGACGACTTCCAGCTCGATGAAGTTCGGCGCGGTGACGGCGATCGCGTTGTCGTTCCACAGCGTGATGGTGTAGACGACCTGCTCTTTCAGCCACTTGACCGTGTCGCCCAGCGCCTTGCCATCGACAGCGTACTGCTCGAAGGAGCCATCGGTACGCATGAAGTGCCACATCTCACCGTCGGTGTAGAGGTATTCCATGTCGACTTCCATGACATCGGCGGCTTCGATGCTCTCGCCGGACTTGAAAGTACGCTCCCATACACGACCGGTCTTCAGGTTGCGCAGCTTGACGCGGTTGAAGGCCTGACCCTTGCCCGGCTTGACCAGTTCGTTATCGACGATGGCACAGGGATCATTGTCCAGCATCACTTTCAGACCGGACTTGAATTCGTTGGTAGAATAGTTGGCCATCTTGCTCGCTCTCGACTCGTTAACGGGTCTTGCCCGCCATGAATTCCAGATTGCAGTCAATTGGCTGCAATCATGACTAGAAGTGATGCGCATGATAACCCGAACCCCTGCATCCTTGCATACCATCCCGCACACCAGCCACGAAAGTCGTGCCTCAGAGGCCTTCTCAACTGCCGCTGAAGCCCCGTCTGCCCCGAATGACTGGCGTGCACAGCTACGCGACGTGATCCGCTCTCCACAGGCTCTGCTGGAGCGCCTGGGGCTCGCGCGCGAGTGGCTGCCGGGCGCCCGCGACGGCCATGAGCTGTTCGCGATCCGCGTGCCCGAGGCCTATGCCAGCCGCATCCGCGCCAATGATCCCGACGACCCACTGCTGCGCCAGGTACTGCCGCTGGACGCCGAGACCGACGTGCTCGACGGCTACGTCACCGACCCGCTGGAAGAGGCCGAGCATACGCCGCTGCCGGGGCTGATCCACAAGTACACCAATCGGGTGCTGCTGATGGCCAGCGGCGGCTGCGCGATCAACTGCCGCTACTGCTTCCGCCGTCACTTCCCCTATGACGACCATCAGCCCAGCCGCGCGCAGTGGCAGGATATCCTCGACTACCTGCGCGCTGACGAGCGCATCCACGAGGTGATCCTGTCCGGCGGCGACCCGCTGGTCTCGCCCGACAAGCGCCTGGCGTGGCTGGTGGAGTCGCTGGGTGAGATTCCGCACCTCAAGCGCCTGCGCATCCACACGCGCCTGCCAGTGGTGATTCCGGACCGCGTCAATGACGAGCTGCTCGGCTGGCTGGGTGCCACGCGTCTGCAGAAGGTGCTGGTCATTCACACCAACCATGCCAACGAGCTGGACGACGCCGTCGCTGCCGCCATGACTCGCCTCAAGAGCGCCGGCGTCACCCTGCTCAATCAGGGCGTCATCCTGCGCGGCGTCAATGACAGCGTGGAAGTGCAGACAGCCCTCGCCGAGCGACTCTTCGAGTGCGGCGTACTGCCCTACTACCTGCATGCCTTCGACCCCGTACAGGGTGCCGCCCACTTCGCGGTCAGTGATGAAGAGGCCTGCAACCTGATGGAAGCGCTGCTTGAGCATCTGCCCGGCTTCCTGATGCCGCGCCTGGTACGTGAAGTGCCCGGCCGACGCTCCAAGACACCTCTTTCCAAGCCCCCTCTGTCCAAGCCCCCTCTGTCCAAGCCCACAGTGTCCAAGACACATCCGGGAGTCGACGCCGCCACCACTGGCCCTTCGGCGTCTTCCCCTGCGGGTGACGAGCGAGAGCCATCTTCGCTCAACCTGACGGGTATCATCGCCAGCGCGTGAATGGCGCACTGGCAGCGTGAGGCAACAACAGGCGGCGTGCTGCGCAAAATTTGCTACTATCGCTGGCCAATTTCATCATCGGCACACGCCCCGAGAGGCGTGGCCATGCTCAAGGAGCCCACCACATGCCTCATCTCGTCATTGATTATGCCGACAGTCTGGCCCCCAGCCTCGACATGGACGCGATCATGGATGACCTGCATGCCGCTGCCATGCAAAGTGGCCTGTTCAAGGAAACCGACATCAAGGTGCGCGCGGAAAGCTGGCGCCACTGGCGTCTGGCCGGCAATCAGGCACCGCTGGCGCACAAGCACGGCTTCGTCAACCTGCACTGCCACCAGCTGGAAGGCCGCAGCGATGACGACAAGTCGCGCCTGGCGGATATCCTGATGGAGGCCCTCAAGCCTCACTGCGAGGCGGCCCGCGAAGTCAGCGTGGAGATCGTCGAGATCACCCGCGCGACCTATCGCAAGCACAAGGCCTGAGCGCAAAAGTGACTCACCGCCCCTGAGGCCGCAGACGAAAACGCCCCGTGGCCGAAAGCCACGGGGCGTTTTTCCTTCTCATGATCAGCGATTCAGCCAACAGGCGAACTCAGGTGCCCGTCATGGCCATCGGGACGTGAAGCAGGTCATTGAGACGATGGGCGTGCTCGGCGGCCTCACGGCCCACCGACGTCAGATAGCCGCCATCCGGCAGCGTGGTCAACCCCTTGGCATGCAGACGCTCGGCGGCGGCCACCATGTCGGGACTGGCATCGTGGCGAATCTTCAAACCCTTGAGGGCGGCATCATGCGGAAAAAGGCACAGCAGGTGCAGTTCATCGTCATAGGGTGACGGCATGGGCAAACTCCTGACGGCGTGGCGAGTGGCGTTTCAGTATGGCGTCAACTGACGAGCGACGAGTCGTCGGCGCTTCCCCTCCAGTCTAGCCCTTACACCCGAAAGCGCATTGCTGCTTTGGGACTATTCTGCGACCTGATGACCAGACGACAACGCCCCCATCGCGGCGGCGATGGGGGCGTTGTCACTCACACACTGGCTTGTCACTCAGCGCAGGCGTTCAGCGGCTGAATCACGGATCAGTGCTCGAGATCCTGCTGGCGATAGCCCATCAGGTAGAGCACGGCATCCAGGCCCAGGGTCGAGATCGACTGGCGCGCCTGTTCACGCACCAGCGGCTTGGCGCGGAAGGCGATGCCCAGCCCCGCCTCGGCCAGCATCTTGAGGTCATTGGCACCGTCACCGACGGCGATGGTCTGCTCCATATGCAGGCCATGACGCTCGGCGATCTCGCGCAGCAGCAGCGCCTTGCGCTCGGCATCGACGATCGGCTCGCGCACTTCACCGGTGACCTTGCCATTGACGATCACCAGCTCATTGGCGTGGATCTCATCGAAACCCAGCAGCTGCTGAAGATGACGCGCGAAGTAGGTGAAGCCGCCGGACAGGATCGCGGTGCGATAGCCCAGCGCCTTGAGGTTGGCCATCAGGCGCTCGACCCCATCCATCAGCGGCAGATTGGCGGCGATATCGGCCAGCACCGACTCATCCAGGCCTTCCAGCTTGCTCATGCGTTCGCGGAAGCTTTCCTTGAAGTCCAGCTCGCCCCGCATGGCACGCTCGGTGACTTCCGAGACTTCCTCGCCGACACCGTGACGGCGCGCCAGCTCGTCGATCACCTCGGTCTGGATCAGCGTCGAATCCATGTCGAAGCAGATCAGGCGACGATGACGACGCCAGATATCGTCTTCCTGGATCGCGATATCGACACCGTGCAGCGCGCCCAGCGCCAGCGCCTTCTCGCGCAGGGCATTGATGTCGGTGTCACTCTCCGGCAGGCGCAGCCAGCACTCGACACAGGCGCCTTCGGCCGGTGACTCGCCATCCAGCGGCTCACGCCCCGACAGACGATGCATCAGCTCGACGGTGATGCCGAATTCGGCTGTCAGGCCACCGACCTCGGCCAGAATGCCGGCCGGCAGACACGGCGCCAGCAGCGTCAGAATCCAGCGCGGGCGCTCCGCCTGATGGCTCCAGCGCGCATATTCCTCAGCACCGACCTGCACGGCCTGCACATCCAGCCCCAGCTGTTCACCGGCGGCGGCCAGCGCGGCCTCCAGATCGGACTCCGCGCCGAGAGCCACCAGCGCTTCCAGCGACACCAGCCCGAAGGTCACGCTCTGATTGATGTCCAGCAGTCGTGCGCCGCTGCGCGCCAGCGCCTGACCAAGCCCTGCCAGCTGTCCTGGACGAGCCGTACCGGTGGCACGGATCAAGATACGTTGTGTCATTGGAAAATCATTCCTGAGCAATGAATCATCAAGGTGTCGCCCACGGGGCATGTCGGCGTCAACGCCGACGCACCTCAGCTAACAAGCCAGGCCATCCGGCCCGGATTCAACTATCGACGGCCAGACGGTCGACCTTCTGGAAGCCCTTGGGCAGCTTGCTGCCGCGGCGGCCACGCTCGCCACGATAATAATCGAGATCCGCCCCCTTGAGCAGGGTCTTGCGCTTGCCGGCATGCACCACCAGGGTCGCGCCGGCGGGCAAGACCACCAGCGAGCGCACGAGCTCCTCGCGGTTGGCGGCGCGTTCGCCAGGAATCGACAGCATCTTGTTGCCCTTGCCCTTGGACATCTCGGGCAGCTCGGAGAGCGGGAAGACCAGCAGGCGCCCTTCGTTGGAGACCACCGCCACTTCCAGGGCCGCGGGCGTGCCATCGGCAGCCTCCGGCACTGTCGGCACCTCGACCGGTGGCAGCACCGCACAGCCGCGCGGCAGGGTCAGCGCCGCCTTGCCGGACTTGTTCTTGCCGGTCAGCTGTTCGAGCGTGGTCACGAAGCCATAGCCGCCATCGGAGGCCAGCAGATAGCGCGCGGAAGGCGCATCGAGCAGCAGCCCGACCATCGCCGCCCCCGCCGCCGGATTCATGCGCCCGGTGATCGGTTCACCCTGCCCGCGTGCACTGGGCAGATTGTGCGCGGCCAGGGTGTAGGCACGCCCGGTGTCATCCAGCAGCACCAGCGGCTGATTGGTCTTGCCGCGCGCCGCCAGATGGAAGCGGTCGCCGGCCTTGTAGGACAGGCCTTCGGGGTCGATATCATGCCCCTTGGCGGCACGGATCCAGCCCTTCTCGGACAGCGCGACGGTGATCGGGTCGGCGCCCATCAGCTCGACTTCCGACAGCGCCTTGGCTTCGCCGCGCTCGACCAGCGGCGAGCGGCGTGGATCGCCGAAGTCGGTGGCGGCCTGCTCAAGCTCACTGTCGATCAGGTCCGTCAGTGCCTCGTCATTGCCCAGCAGATGCTTGAGGTGCTTGCGCTCGCGCTTGAGCTCGTCCTGCTCGCCACGCAGCTTCATCTCTTCAAGACGCGCCAGGTGACGCAGACGCAGCTCGAGGATCGCCTCGGCCTGACGCTCGGAGAGCTGGAAGGTCTCGATCAGGCTGGCCTTGGGGTCTTCCTCCTCGCGAATGATGCGAATCACCTCGTCGAGATTCAGGTAAGCCGTCAGCAGACCCTCGAGGATATGCAGACGGTCCTCGACCTTGGCCAGACGATGCTCGAGGCGGCGACGCACGGTGGCACGACGATAGCGCAGCCACTCGGCCAGCATCTCGTGCAGCGCCATCACCCGCGGGCGCCCCTTGAGATCGATGACGTTCATGTTGACGCGCGCGTTCTTCTCGAGGTCCGTGGTGGCGAACAGGTGCGCCATCAGGCCTTCGATATCGACACGATTGGAGCGCGGCTGAATCAGCAGGCGCGTCGGGTTCTCGTGGTCGGACTCATCACGCAGGTCCGCGACCATCGGCAACTTCTTGGCCTGCATCTGGGCGGCGATCTGCTCGATCACCTTGGCGCCGGAGACCTGATACGGCAGCGCCGTGATCACGATATCGCCCTCTTCCAGCACGTAGCGGGCGCGCATCTTCACGCTGCCACGACCGGTGCGGTAGAGCTTGGCGAGGTCGGTGCGCGGCGTGATGATCTCCGCCTCGGTGGGGAGGTCCGGTGCCGGCAGGTACTCCATCAGCTGATCGCTGTCGGAGTCCGGATGACGCAGCAGATGGCGCGTGGCGGCCACGACTTCATGCACGTTGTGCGGCGGGATGTCGGTCGCCATGCCCACCGCGATACCGGTGGTGCCGTTAAGCAGCACATTGGGCAGACGCGCCGGCAGCACCTTGGGCTCGTTCATGGTGCCATCGAAGTTGGGCACCCAGTCGACGGTGCCCTGGGAGAGCTCGGACAGCAGCACCTCGGAGTACTTCGACAGCCGCGATTCGGTGTAACGCATGGCCGCGAAGGACTTGGGGTCATCCTGGCTACCCCAGTTGCCCTGGCCATCCACCAGTGGATAGCGATAGCTGAACGGCTGCGCCATCAGCACCATCGCCTCGTAACAGGCGCTGTCGCCGTGGGGGTGGAACTTGCCCAGCACGTCGCCGACGGTACGCGCCGACTTCTTGTACTTGGCGTTGGCCGTCAGGGACAGTTCGCGCATGGCGTAGACGATGCGGCGCTGCACCGGCTTCATGCCATCGCCGACATGCGGCAAGGCGCGGTCGAGAATCACGTACATCGAGTAGTCGAGGTACGCCTTTTCGGTGTAGTCGCGCAGGGCCAGACGTTCGACGTCACCCTCCGCGACCTGGATATCCATGCTCATGGGCGCTTGACCTTGATTACGAGCGTAAAACCGGGGAGCGCCTGACTGTGGCGCTCCCGAAAGAATGCTGTCGCGCAGCTTGTCTGGCTTTCGAAGTTCAGCTGCTTTCGAAGTTCAGCTGCGCTCGAAGCTCAACCGATGATCAGACCTCGATATCGGCCATGTTGCCGTAGTCCTCGAGCCAGCTCTTGCGATCACTGGCGCGCTTCTTGGCCAGCAGCATGTCGAGCATCTCGTGGGTGCCGTCATCCGCACTGCGCGTCAGCTGCACCAGACGTCGGGTGTCCGGTGCCATGGTCGTTTCCCGCAGCTGCAGCGGATTCATCTCACCCAGACCCTTGAAGCGCTGCACATTGGGCGTGCCACGCTTGCTCTCGAGCTGCTTGAGGATGTGCGCCTTCTCGCTCTCGTCCAGGGCGTAATGTACTTCCTTGCCCAGGTCGATGCGGTACAGCGGCGGCATGGCGACGAAGACGCGCCCGGCATCCACCAGCGCCGGGAAGTGACGCACGAACAGCGCGCACAGCAGCGTGGCGATGTGCAGACCATCGGAGTCGGCATCCGCCAGGATGCAGACCTTGTGATAGCGCAGCTTGGTGAGGTCATCCGAGCCCGGATCCAGGCCGATGGCGACCGCGATGTCGTGGACTTCCTGGGAGGAGTAGATGTCATGCGACTCGACTTCCCAGGTATTGAGGATCTTGCCACGCAGCGGCAGGATCGCCTGGGTCTCGCGGTTGCGGCCCTGCTTGGCGCTGCCGCCGGCGGAGTCACCCTCGACCAGAAACAGCTCGCTGTCGGCAGGGTCGGAGCTTGAGCAGTCCGAGAGCTTGCCCGGCAGCGCAGGCCCGGAGGTGACCTTCTTGCGCGCGACCTTCTTGGCGCTCTTCAGACGGCGCTGGGCCGCCGAGATCACCAGTTCCGCCAGCGCTTCGGCCTGATCGACATGGTGGTTGAGCCACAGCGAGAAGGCGTCCTTGACCACGCCGGAGACGAAGGCGGCGACGCTGCGCGAGGACAGGCGCTCCTTGGTCTGGCCGGCGAACTGCGGATCGAGCATCTTCACCGACAGCACGAAGGCGGCGCGCTCCCACAGGTCATCCGCGCTCAGCTTGACGCCACGCGGCAGCAGGCTGCGGTAGTCGCAGAATTCCTTGAGTGCCTCGAGCAGACCGGAGCGCAAGCCATTGACGTGGGTGCCGCCCAGCGGCGTGGGGATCAGGTTGACGTAGGGTTCCTGCACCAGCTCGCCGCCTTCCGGCAGCCACTGGATCGCCCAGTCGACCCCGTGCTCCTCGTCCTCGAAATGGCCGACGAACGGCGATTCCGGCAGGCGCTCGAAGCCATCGGTGGCGCCGAGCAGGTAATCGCGCAGGCCATCCTCGTAATGCCAGGTCGTCTCGCTGCCATCGGTCTCGATGAGCACGACCTTGAGGCCCGGACACAGCACGGCCTTGGCACGCAGCAGGTGGCGCAGGCGCGGCATCGCCAGGCGCGGGCTGTCGAAGTAGCTCTCGTCCGGCCAGAAGCGCACCAGAGTGCCGGTATTGCGCTTGCCGACGGTGCCGATCTGGGTCAGCTCCTCGGCCTTCTCGCCATTCTCGAAGGCGATGCGCTGACGCAGGCCATCGCGGCACACTTCCACTTCCAGACGCGTCGACAGCGCATTGACCACCGAGACGCCCACGCCGTGCAGGCCGCCGGAGAAGCGATAGCTGTCCTGGGAGAACTTGCCCCCCGCGTGCAGCTTGGTGAGGATCAGCTCGATGCCGGTCACGCCATGCTCGGGGTGGATGTCGGTGGGCATGCCACGACCGTCATCGCCGACCTCGATACCGCCATTCTCGAGCAGGCGCACGCGGATTTCCTTCGCGTGCCCCGCCAGCGCCTCATCGACGGAGTTGTCGATGACTTCCTGCGCCAGATGGTTGGGCCGAGAAGTGTCGGTATACATGCCGGGCCGCTTGCGGACCGGTTCGAGGCCGGAGAGGACCTCAATGGAACTGGCGCTGTACTGACTCATCGCAGCCTTGTGTCCTTGGTGTTGACGTCCGCCATCCGACTCGCCATTTCACGTGCGCGAGACGGACAACGGATTCCTGAAAAATGAGAGACCGGCGCCTGGCGTTCAGCATCGAACGCCCTGCCAAGTCGTGCCAATCCATGTCGTGCCAAGAGGTGCCGTGCCCAGCCAGGTCGTGGTGTGTCGTAGCAGAAAGCACCACGCGCATGACCTGCTAGTCCGGCGCGACATGCATCGCCGCTGCGGTGGCGGGGGCCAGCCGGTGCCCGCCATGCGCCATGATCGCCGGCAGGTATTCCGCCAGCTGCGCAAAGCCGTGATCGCCACCCGGCGTGATGATCAAGCGACTTCCCTGATAGAGCCCTGCGGCATCATTGACATCCAATGTCTCATCGGCCGTCGCCAACAGCACCAGGGTGCGCTGCGCCGTGACCGGCTCCGCTTCCAATGCGAGCAGTCCGGGCCCGAACTCCTCGGTGACGGTGAACGTCACGCCGGTATAGGGATTGGCATGCACCGAACCGAGCCATTCGCTGACCAGTCGCGCGGGACGCACGGCCGGATTGATCAGCACACTGCGCGGCCCCTGACGCCAGACGCTCTGAGAAGGACCTGCCGGCCCCTCGAGGCGTGCGGCCTCACGCGCGACCAGCCAGGTGGCCAGAAAGCCGCCCATGGAGCTGCCGATCACCATGATGGCGTCATCACAGGCAGGGTCTGCGGGGTCCAGCGCCAGGCGCTCACACAACGTGAGATAGGCCGCGTTGACCGCCGCCTGACCCGCACCGGGCTCCGGGGGGATGTCCGGCATCACGCACGGCAGGCCGAACTGCTCTGCCGCGCGCTGCATCAAGCGTGCCTTGGGCGAACAACTGGCCGAATTGAAGCCGTGCAGATACAGCAGACCCTTGACGGGCGCGGCGGCGTGCATCGCTGCCGTATCTGACGGTAAGGGGGAATTGGCCATCAGCACTCCCGACAACACGTCAGACCGCGAAACCTCCCCTCCCACGCCTCAAGATGGCTGGGCATCTCTCGAGCGTTCATATGCTGGAAGCAGGGATTTCGACGGTCCGCGTCGTGCTGTCTAGTGTAAACGATTGATTCGCTTATAGGATAGCGAGAATACTGTATAAATCAACAGAGAACGACGACTGCCGCCGCCGCTCGTCTTGCATGGCATATCAGCATGCCCTCACTCACGCACTCTCACTCTCACTCACATCCGCCGAGGGCTCAGCGCGGGTCCTGATCCTGGGCTGCCCACACCGCTTCGATCAGCGCACGGCTGGAGGCGTCCAGCGTGTCGAAACCTTCGCCGGTGGTCATGGTCGCTTCGGTGGCGGTGGCGATCTGCTTGCCCAGCTCCACGCCCCACTGATCGAACGGGTTGATATCCCAGATGGTGGCCTGAACGAAGACCTTCTGCTCGTAGAGCGCAATCAACGCACCCAGCGTTTCCGGTGTCAGCGTCTCCAGCAGCAGCGTGGTCGACGGCTGATTGCCACGGTAGCGCTTGTGGTTCGGCTGCGCCTCATCACCGGGGATGGCGTCATCGCCCAGCATCAGCACACGTGACTGGGCGAAGCAGTTGGCCAGCGTCAGGCGGTGCTGTGCCTTGAGGTGGGCGCGCGTCTCGGCATCCTCGACATGGTCATAACGGCACATCGGCGCGATGAAGTCACACTCGACCGCCTGGGTGCCCTGGTGCAGCAGCTGATAGAAGGCGTGCTGAGCGTTCGGCCCCAGCTGGCCCCACAGCACCGGACAGGTCGAGTAGTCGATCATCTCGCCATCGTTGGTCACTGACTTGCCGTTGGATTCCATCTCCAGCTGCTCGAGGTAGCTTGCGAAGTATTCCAGGCGACCATCGTAGGGCAGGATGGAGTGGGCGCGGATATCGAGGAAGTTGTTGTTCCAGATCCCGGCCAGCGCCAGCAGCACCGGCAGGTTGTCTTCCAGCGGCGCGGTGCGGAAGTGCTCATCCAGCTCATGCGCCCCGGCCAGCAGGCGACGGAAGTTGTCCATGCCGACATTGAGCGCGATGGGCAGACCGATGGTGCCCCACAGCGAATAGCGGCCGCCGACCCAATCCCAGAACAGCAGCTGATGTTCCGGCGCGATGCCCCACTCGGTCATCTTTTCCGGCTTGGCGGAAGCGCCGATAAAGTGCTGACGATTGATCAGCGCTTCCAGGCGCCCTTCCGGGTCGAGGCGTGATTTCAGCCAGTCGCGCGCGGTGCGGGCATTGGACAGCGTGTCGATGGTCGAGAATGACTTGGAGGACAGGATGAACAGCGTGGTTTCCGGGCTGAAGGATTCCAGATAATCCGCCAGCTGGGAGCCATCCATGGTCGAGGCGAAGTGCACGCCGATCTCGTGGATGTCCTTGGGACGGCAATCGCTCAAGGCGCTGGAGACCATCAGCGGGCCCAGGTCCGAGCCACCGACACCGAGGTTGACCACGTCGGTGATCGGCTTGCCGGTGGCGCCGCGCCACTGGCCGCTGTGGAAGGTGTCGACCATCTCGGCCAGGTGCTCGAGGCTCTCGTGGATGGCCGGCACGATATCCTCGCCGTCCACCTCGAGGCTGGCGGAGCGCGGCAGACGCAGCGCGGCGTGCAGCGCCGGACGGTCTTCGGAGCGATTGACATGTTCACCGGCAAGTAGGCGCTTGATGCCCTGCTCGACGCCGGTTTCGCGCGCCAGATCCAGCAGCAGCTCCAGGGTCTCGCCCGTGAGGCGCTGCTTGGAGAGATCCAGACGCAGTCCCGCGGCTGAGCGCGTGAAGGTCGCCACTCGGTCACGCCCTTGCGCCGCATCCTCGGCGAACAGGTCCTTCAGATGCACATCGGCCATCTGCTCTTGATGATGGCGCGCGAGAGCCTGCCAGGCCTGGGTATTACGACGCGCAGAACGTGCCGCTGATTGAGTGGACATGGCCACCTCTCTCCTTGAAGTGTAATGACCGGCCCTGCACGGCCCGGCCTGAAATCGATTGATGGAGGCATCACCCGCCGGCCGTGACGGGTGCGTCACGGGCGCCGAATGCGTAGAATGGCGGGCCCGACGGGGCGCTCTGCCCGGCCGGTCCTCGGCCACAGGCATGTCGCCCTGGCCCACTGCCCGATGAAGCCTTGATCCATGAGTGATGCATCTTACCGTGACGCGATATTTACGACACCCCTTGACCGTGTCGCCAGCTTCTCCTTCGACGAGCAGGTCGTCAGCTGCTTTCCGGACATGCTGCGCCGCTCGGTGCCGGGTTACGGTCAGATCATCGCCATGCTGGGCCTGATGGCCCGCGCCCACCTGCGCCCCGGCGCGCGGGTCTATGATCTGGGCTGCTCACTGGGTGCTGCCAGCATGGCGCTGGCCCGCGAGATGGCCGCCGAGGATATCGAGATCGAGGCCGTCGATCTGTCCAGACCGATGGTCGAGCGCGCCAGCCGCGAACTCGCCGAGGCCTTCCCCGACCACCGCATCAACGTCACCGAAGCTGATATTCGCACTCTCGACTATCAGCCGGCCGGCATGATCGTGGTCAATCTGACGTTGCAGTTCCTGCCGCCGGAAGACCGCGACGCCGTGATCGACAAGCTGTTCGCGGCGCTGGAACCCGGCGGCGTGCTGATCCTCTCCGAGAAGATCATCAGCGATGATCCGGTCGAGAATGCCTGGCTGATCGAACGGTATCATGACTTCAAGCGCGCCAACGGCTACTCCGATCTGGAAATCTCCCAGAAACGTGAGGCCCTCGAGGACGTGATGAAGCCCGACAGCCTGAACACGCATCACGAGCGCCTGGCGCGCGCCGGCTTCCAGCGCAGCCACACCTGGCTGCAATACCTGAATTTCGCATCGATGGTCGCCTTCAAAGCCGCCGAATGACCGCTACGCCTGCACGGACCCGACCCAGCGCATGAGCATTTCCCCGTATGACCGCGACCTTTACCGCGCCTTCACCGAGCTTGCCTGTGAGCCAGGCGCCGTCGGCGACGGCTTCGCCCGCTGGCTGGGCGCCCTGCCCGAGCAACTGGCCAATGGCCTGGACCGCAAGCGTCACGCCGACCTCAAGGCCTGGCATGGCGCGCTGGAAAAGCTGCCCGCCCTGCCCGACGATCGCGATGTACAGCTGGATGCCGACCGGGTCGGCGCACGCTTTCCGACTGGCCTGACTAGCGGACAGCTGCGCCAGAGCGAGAACCTGCTGCGTGCGATGATGCCGTGGCGCAAGGGCCCCTATCAGCTCGACGAGATCCATATCGACACTGAATGGCACTCCGACTGGAAGTGGCAGCGTCTCGCGCCGCACCTGTCGGACCTCACCCATCGCCGCGTGCTGGATGTCGGCGGCGGCAATGGCTACCACGGCTGGCGCATGGTTGGTGCAGGCGCGGCCTTCACGCTGGTGATCGACCCTTCACCGCGCTTCTACTGCCAGTTCCATGCCGTGCGTCACTTCATCGGCGCGGATCACCCCCGGGGCCGCAACCTGCACTTCCTGCCGGTGGGCATCGAGGATGTGCCAGCGAAGATGGGCGCCTTCGATAGCGTATTCTCGATGGGCGTGCTCTATCATCGCCCCTCCCCGATGGACCACCTCTTCCAGCTGCGTGACACCCTGCGTCCCGGCGGCGAGCTGGTGCTGGAAACCCTGGTGGTGGAAGGTGACGTGACGACGGTGCTGATGCCCGGCGAGCGCTACGCCGCGATGCCCAATGTCTACTTCCTGCCCTCCTCGCAGGCGCTGGCCCACTGGTGCGAGCGCGCCGGTTTCAAGGACGTGCGCATCGTCGATGAAGCTGTGACCACCCTGGACGAGCAGCGTGCCACCGACTGGATGACCTACCACTCGCTGAGCGACTTCCTCGACCCCGCTGACCCGAGCCTGACCCGCGAAGGCCACCCGGCGCCGCGGCGTGCGGTGCTGATCGCCACTCGCGCCTGACCTGGCGTCTGAGCAGGCACCTGAACGCGCGTTAGAGACACGGACTTCTCGTCGCGCTAGGGCCGACGGCAGCAGAAATACAAGAACGGCGATGCTTCATGAGCATCGCCGTCTTCTTTTCTCTTCTCAGACACTGCCTCTCGTCTCAGACACTGCCTCTCGTCTCAGGCACTACAACTCGCCTCAGACAATTCCCAGACGCTGCGCCTGCCGGTACAGGTTGCCGCGATCGATCTTGAGTCTGCGCGCTGCCTCCGCCCAGTTGCGATCACTTGCCTGCCAGACCCGCGAGATGTGTTCACGCTGAAACGCCTCGGTGGCATCGCGCAGTCCCAGCGTCTCATCGCCGTCCTGCCAGGCGGTGCGCGGTGCAGAACTTGCTCCTCCGGTCTGACTCGCTCTGCCTGTCTGATCCACCCTCCCCACCTGCGCACCCTGAATCTCCTGCGCCACGCCGGTGGCCCGTTCAAGTGACATCTCGGTATTGACCTCCAGCCCCAGCAGCTCCGGCGTGATCACCACCAGCTGGCGCCCATCGGCGCGCAGGCGAGTCGGGTGGGCGCCATGCGCGAGCCGGGCATGCAGGGCGGCGCGGCTCAGGCAGTGCTCCAGTTCACGCACGTTGCCGGGCCAGGGGTAGTCGCACAGCAGGCGCTCCGCCGCCGGCGTCAGGCGCAGATTGCCCAGCCCGAGGCGCGTACGGTTGTGCTCAAGAAAGGTGCCGGCCAACGCCAGCAGGTCCGCACGTCCGCGCTCACGCAGCGGCGGCACCCTGAGCGGATAGACGCTCAGGCGGTGATAGAGGTCTTCACGGAAATGCCCGGCGGCGACCTCCGCCTCGAGATCGCGATTGGTGGCCGCGATGACGCGCACATCGACTTTGACCACGCGATCGCTGCCCAGCGGCTGCAGCTCGCCCTCCTGCAAGACCCGAAGCAGCTTGGGCTGCAGCGACAGCGGCAGCTCGCCGATCTCATCCAGCAGCAGGGTGCCGCCATCCGCCATCACGAAGTGACCACGATGGTCGTGGGTCGCCCCCGAGAAGGCGCCACGCCGATGCCCGAACAGCGCGCTTTCGACCAGATCCGGCGACAAGGCGGCGCAGTTGATGCGCACCAGCGGCCGCGCAGCCCGCCGGGAAGCGTCGTGCAGGCGCTGGACCACGCCCTCCTTGCCCACGCCGGTCTCGCCCTGCACCAGCACCGTCATCTCGGTATCGGCGACCGCCTCCAGCTGCGCCTCGAGCCTGGCCATCGCCGGGCCCCGCTGCGGGCAGGCCATGGCACTCTGTGACGCCATGCCTGTCGGTGAGACCACCATCGGTGCCGAAAGCCCTGACCTGCCTTCCGTGGCCCCCGCAGCCCACTCCTGTCGCAGTGACAGCGACAGACAGTGTGCGGGGAGTGACAACCAGGCCTGCAACTCCTGAAGCGGAAGTGCCAGCTCGTCCGTACTCGCAGAGGCGCACAACGATTCCAGCGGGGCCAACACTCCCGGCGTCAGCGCATCGAAGGTCATCACTCCCAGCAGGGTATCGCCCTCGCGCAGCGCGATACCGGCACAGTCATGCACCAACAGATCCGGCCCATGCACGTCCCCCAGCAGGCCATCGAAGGGGTCCGGCAGGTCGCTGTCCAACGCGAAACGATGTACTCCCGTGTGCTCGGCGATCGCCTTGAGCCGCGGGTGCTCCGCCAGCGCGAAGCGTCGCCCGCGCACCTCGGCAGGCAGGCCGTAGGTGGCCAGTGGCAACAGCTCGTCACGCTCGGGCAGGTAGCGCATCAGGGTCGCCGCCTCACCGGGCAGCTGCTGCATGATCGCGGCCAGCAGACGCGTCCATGGCAGCGCGCGCCGCTCGCCGCCCTCCTCGCGGGACAACCAGGCGGCGAGCCAGGCATTCACGGCCGCGACCGGCGTATCGTTCAGGGGCAAGAGGGCATCGGGCATGCGGTCATCCTTGCGGATATCGGGAGTGAGAGGGCTGAAGATTGATGTCATCATGACACGCTTGATGTCATTAGAACACGCCACATGACCATGTCATTTTGACATCATAGACCTGCAGAGTGCATGACGACTGGCCTCGAGAGTTGGCACGCCCCTTGCCATAGAGGGAGGGACATCAATCAGAGGTATCGTCATGCTGACCAACGCCCAGGAAGACCTGATCGCCGCCACCGCTCCCGTCGTCGCCGAGCATCTCAATGCCATCACGGCGCGCTTCTATCCGCTGATGTTCGAGCGCTATCCCGAGGTGAAGCCGCTGTTCAACCAGACCCACCAGGCCAGCGGCGGCCAGGCCCGTGCGCTGGCCGGCGCCGTACTCGCCTATGTCGGCGCACGCCACTCGCGTGAGGCGGTGGACCGCCTGCTGGCGCCCGTGGTCAGCAAGCATGTCTCGCTCAATATCCTGCCGGAACACTATCCCATCGTCGGCGAGTGCCTAATGACCGCCATCGGCGAGGTGCTGGGGGACGCCGTCACGCCGGAGATCGCCGATGCCTGGGGCGCCCTCTATGGGGAACTGGCCGCTGTGCTGATCGCCGCCGAGCAGGGCCGCTACGACAGCTTCGCCGCTACCCGCGGCGGCTGGCAGGGGCTGCGCCGCTTCCGCATCGTGCGCACACAGGACGAGAGCCGCGAGATTCGCTCGCTGTACCTGGCGCCGGTGGAAGGCCCGATGTTCTCCTTCCTGCCGGGCCAGTACATCGGCATGCGCCTGGCGACACCCCAGGGCGTGATCCATCGCCATTACAGCCTGTCCCACGCGCCGGACGAGCGCTTCTGCCGTATCTCGGTCAAGCGTGAGGCCCACGGCCAGTCCAGCCAGTACCTGCATGCGCTGAAGACAGGTGACGAGATCGAACTGCTGCCACCGGCCGGCGAGCTGACCTTCGAGCATGCTGCCCCGCAGAGCGCCGATGCCCCGGTGCTGTTGCTGTCGGCGGGTGTCGGCCAGACGCCGATGCTGTCGCTGCTGACGGCGGCGCTGGCGGCGGGCCGCCAGGTGATCTACCTGCATGCGGCGCGCAATCCCGAGGTGCATGCCTTCGACGCCACCCTCAAGGCGCTGGTCGCGCAGTATCCAACGCAGCTGCATTATCAGGTCTGCTACGAACAGGCCGAGACGCTGCCGCCCCATGCGCAATTGGGCATCATCGAGCGCGACTGGCTGGCGCAGCAGATCGCCGCGACCGGTGCCAGCGCCGAGTCGCTGCAGGCCTTCGTGATCGGCCCGCATGGCTTCATGCAGAGCATGATCCAGCACCTCAGCCGTATCGGCGTACCGCTCAGCCAATGTCACCACGAGCATTTCGGCCCCTCCACCCCGCTCGCCATCGACACTGCTGTCGCCTGATGCGCCAGGTGTGAGCCGCACCATGCAAAAAGCCCCCATCGCCTTGCGGCCATGGGGGCTTTTGCGTTCTCCGGCTTCATTCCAGCAGGCCGTGTTGTTATTGCGTGTCCAGCGTTGTTGTTGGTATTCCGCTGACTTCCATGCTGCTGTCGCTACAGGACGGAATCAGTTGGTGCGGCCGAGCAGCTCGCGCACATCTCGCGCTTCCCAGTGCGGGAAGTGCTTGCGCACCAGCGCATTGAGGTCGGCTTCAAACGCGGCCCAGTCGGTCTGCTGGGTGGTGGCCTGGGTGCCGGCGCGACCCACGCCGCGAATCATGCCCGCGCCGACGGTCACGTTGCTCAGACGATCGATGACGATGAAGCTGCCGGTCCCCGGGCTTGAGCGGTAGTCGTCTACCGGCACCGCCTGGGTCAGCTCGAGCTGGACGCGACCGATGGCGTTCAGCGCCAGGCTGTCGCCCTCGTGATGCTCCAGCGTGTTGACGTCGTAGAGGTAATCGATGGCGCTGACCTGACCGGTCAGGTCACGGGTCGCCAGCTTGATATCGTACTGACGGCCCGGCTGCAGCGGCTTCTCGTGCATCCAGACGACATCCGCTTCCAGTGCATTGGAGAGCGGCAGTTCGGCATCCGCCGCCACCAGCCAGTCGCCACGCGAGATGTCGATCTCATCGTCGAGCGTCAGGGTAATGGCCTGACCCGGGTAGGCGATCTCGAGATCACCATCGAAGGTGACGATGCGCTCGATGGTCGAGGCCTTGCCGGACGGCAGCACCTTGACGCTGTCTCCCGGACGCACGACACCGGCCGCCAGGGTGCCGCAGTAACCGCGGAAATCGAGGTTGGGACGATTGACGTACTGCACCGGGAAGCGCAGATCGCTGAGGTTCTGGTCGTGGGTCAGTTCGACGGTTTCCAGCACCTCCAGCAGTGACGGGCCCGCTTCGCCATCGACGGTGTACCAGTCCAGTGACGGGCTGCGATTGACGACGTTGTCGCCCTTGAGCGCGGACATCGGCACGAAGCGGATGTCCGGCGCGTTCAGCTTGTTGGCGAATTCCTGGTACTCGGCGACGATCTCGTTGAAGCGCGTCTCGGAGTAATCGACCAGGTCCATCTTGTTGACCGCGATCACCAGGTGCTGGATGCCCAGCAGGTCGGCGATGAAGCTGTGACGACGAGTCTGGGTCTGCACGCCGTAGCGCGCGTCGATCAGGATGATCGCCAGGCTCGCGGACGAGGCGCCAGTGGCCATGTTGCGGGTGTACTGCTCGTGCCCCGGCGTGTCGGCGATGATGAACTTGCGCTTGTCGGTCGAGAAGAAGCGATAGGCGACATCGATGGTGATGCCCTGCTCACGCTCGGACTGCAGGCCATCGACCAGCAGGGCCAGATCGACCTCGTCACCGGTGGTGCCGCTGGTCTTGGAGGCCTGGGTGATGGAGGCCAGCTGATCTTCATAGATCAGCTTGGAATCGAACAGCAGACGACCGATCAGGGTCGACTTGCCATCATCGACGCTACCGCAGGTGATGAAGCGCAGCAGGTCCTTGCGCTCGTGTTCTTGCAGGTAGGCTTCGATATCCGCGGAAATCTTGTCTGACGCGTGGGACACACTCTTCTCCTTGCCGCTGTCATGGGCCTGATGAGGTGGCGAGCCAGTGTCGCGAACCAGTGTCTCATGAGGCTGCGAGCCGACTCATCAGGCGAATTGTTCGTTCGGGTCATCAAGCGCCGCGTGGCGGCGCCTGCAGGCAATGTGCTGAGGCGACCTTAGAAATAACCTTCGCGCTTCTTCTTCTCCATCGAGCCTGCCTGGTCGTGATCGATCGCACGCCCGGAGCGCTCGCTGGTACGCGTCAGCAGCATTTCCTGGATGATTTCCGGCAGGGTCGCGGCGGTGGATTCCACGGCGCCGGTCAGCGGGTAGCAGCCCAGGGTACGGAAGCGCACGGACTTCATTTCCGGCACTTCGCCCTCCTTGAGCGGCAGACGGTCGTCGTCGACCATGATGTCGAGGCCGTCACGCTTCACCACCGGACGCACGGCGGAGTAGTACAGCGGCACGATCTTGATGGATTCGAGATAGATGTACTGCCAGATGTCCAGCTCGGTCCAGTTGGAGAGCGGGAAGACGCGGATGGACTCACCCTTGTTGATCTTGGAGTTGTAGATGTTCCACAGCTCCGGACGCTGATTCTTGGGGTCCCAGCGATGGTACTGATCACGGAAGGAGTAGACACGCTCCTTGGCGCGCGAGGCTTCCTCATCACGACGTGCACCACCGAAGGCGGCATCGAAGCCGTGCTTGTCGAGTGCCTGCTTGAGACCGGCGGTCTTCATGATGTCGGTGTACTTGGCACTGCCGTGATCGAACGGGTTGATGCCCGCCTCGACGCCTTCCTGGTTGATGTGCTCGATCAACTCCATGCCGACTTCCGCGGCCATCTCGTCGCGGAACTTGATCATTTCCTGGAACTTCCAGGTGGTGTTGACGTGCATCAGCGGGAACGGCGGGACGCCCGGCGCAAAGGCCTTGCGCGCCAGGTGCAGCATGACGGCGGAATCCTTGCCAATGGAGTACAGCATGACCGGATTGGCAAATTCCGCTGCCACTTCACGGATGATGTGAATGGATTCGGCCTCAAGCTGCTTGAGGTGGGTCTGACGTTCGGGGGTAAGCATTGCGTGCGGCAACCTCGTGAGCGTTGGGACACGCCCCGAGAGGCGGCCCGTGAAGTCAGTGGCGCGCTCTGTCAGCGACAGATGGATGCCCCGAGGGAGCACGCCGAATGGTTACACGGTACTCGCCCCGCCTTGATAACGTCAAAGAATCAGAAACTATCTTTTAAGACCAAAAAGGCATACCTGATACCTGTGGGCCTTGCACCCCGCTGATGACACCGAGGGCATTCATGCTGACGCCCAGATCATTCATGCTGACGCTGTGGCAGCGCATGGGGCGAGCTTGCCCGCCCTTCCTTGCGAGACTGGCTAGAGCGTGACCCGCTCCACCCAGGTCTCGAGATGCTCGCCATCGAGATCCACCACGCGCAGGCCGGGGCGCGCCGCCTCATCCACGGCGAAATCATGGCTGAGCGGAGCGAACTGATCGGAGGTGGAGGGAACGCCATAGACGGCCACACTGCCCTGCCCACACGGCATGAGTTGCGTGAAGGCCTGATGGATATGCCCACACAGTACGGCCCGCACCTGCGGGTACGGGCGCAACGTTTCCCACAGCGCATCGCGGTCGGCAAGGCCTAGCGCATCCATCCAGTCCGAGCCGATCGGCAGCGGATGATGATGCATGGCCAGCAGGATCGGACGTGGGTCCAGCTCGACGGACAGCGCCAGTGACTGCGCAAGCTCGCTCAATTGCTCCTCGCCAAGCTCCCCCCCGGCCTGCCCGGTGACGCGCGAATCCAGACACAGCAGTCGCCAGTCGCCCAGATCCAGCTCGTGATGAAAGGGACGCAGCTCCTGCATGAATTCAGGGTGATCGTGGTTGCCCGCGAACCAGAACCAGGGGCAGCCAAGGCCATCGAACAGCTCTGCCGCCATGCGATAGGAGGCAGGGCTCTCATCCTGGCTGACATCACCGGTCACCAGCAGGATATCGGGGCGCAGGCGCGAGGCATGCGCCATCACCGCCTCCAGCTGACGCCAGGGGAAGCCCAGCCGTGAACGCGCATCAGGGTCGGCGCGCAGATGGCAATCACTTATCTGAATCAGTCGCATCGGTCTCTCGAGCAGCAGGGAAATGAACAGAACCGCGACGGCCGGGCCATCGCGGTTCTGTCAATCAAGACGGGAAATCCATCGGGTGTCAGCGCCTGTGCGCCATGCCAGCCCCAAACGTCACGGCAACTCCGGCACATCCGCCTGCCCGAAGGCGCGGGCATGGGTCAGCCATTCGCCGAGAAAGCGATTGAGCTGAAGCTTTTCGTCCGGCTGGTGCATGCGCGGATTCGGGTAACGATTGCGCCCTGAGAAGTGACGCTGGCGCTGAAAGTCGGTGACCTCCGCCATGCGCACGTCGTGGTACAGATGCACGCTCATGCGCGGCGAATCGATGATGTGGTCCAGCACGCCGGTCTGGGCGACCGTGACCATGGTGGTATAGGGCGCGCATTCGACCACCTCGAGCAGCAGCGTGCCGAAGTGGCCCTGATTGCCCGCCAGCGGGAAGGCGAAGCTGTCACCGGCCTCGGCCTTGCCGAGGATGCGCGTGAGGCGCAGATAATTGGACCCGCACTCGGCATGGAGTGCTTTTAGGTCAGCCACATAGGCTTTCTTGACCTGCATGGGCGATCTCCTTGCGAATCTCAGAACATTGGCATGTTGTCTGTCAAAGCACGCCCGCTATCGTGCGTGGCAAGATGCGGGCGACGTGTGATAAATCAAGCGCTGCGCCAGCGCTCAGGCTGTCGGCGATAAGCTCTCGGCTATCGACTCTCGAGTCCAGCTCTCGGGACTGAAGCTGAGACGAAAACCGAGACTGATACGGACGCAGACAGTGATCGTTGCTGGCTGCCGGTTTTCAGCAAGCCTCTAGAATAGCAGCTCTGACGCGCAGGTTGAGGAAGCCTGCGTGAGACACGGGGGATTGCCAAGCTTCGCCTTCACTGCCTCAGGCATGCATGACGCGCAACGAGGCACGCTCACGCAGCAGCCATTGCATGGCCATGATGGCCATCGCGTTGCCCAACCGCCCTTGTTCCAGCAGCGTGAGGGCCGCCTGGAAATCGAGCACATGCACACGGATGTCTTCATTCTCCTCGGCCAGACCATGCACGCCACCCAGCCCACTGCTGTCACACAGACCGATGAACAGCGTGACCTCCTCGGTACAGGCGCCGGGGCTCGGATAGTAGCGGTACAGTTCGATCAGGTCGGTCAGCTCACACCCGGCCTCCTCGATCGCCTCACGGCGCGCGACCTCATGGGCCTGTTCGTCCTTGTCCACCAGCCCTGCAATCGGCTCCAGGCTCCAGGGCGTGCGTGCGTCTTCCAGCATGCCGGCACGAATCTGTTCGACGAAGACCACACGGTCGTTGACCGGGTCGTAGGGCAATACGCCTACCGCATCGTGACGGACATGCACCTCGCGATGGATCACATCGCTCCAGCCACCGTTGAAACGCTGGTGGCGGAATTCGCGCTGCTCGAGGCGAAAGAAGCCGTCCTGCAACACCCTGGCCTCGACCAGTTCGACATCATCATGTGCGAAGGCCTGTTGCCCTGCGACGTGCTCTTGTTGCTCGCTCATGCATCCTCCTTGGCTGAGCAGACATTATCCTGTCCTGCCGCGAGACTGGCCAGCCCGTCACCTGCAAACTTGCTCGCCGCGCCGTACCGAGTCAGCCATCAGCGCCATTCAAGGCGCCGCCTGAAGACACCTGGGCGACTTATCACCCGCAGAGCGATAAACGACACGGCCCGAGCGGGATCTCCGCTCGGGCCGTGGGGCTCAAGGACTCAGTCATTCAGGGAATCGGGAATTCATTCGAGGCTGTTAGAACAGCGCCTGACGCCAGCGCTGCCGTTCACTTGCGGGGCTCACTGATGGTCGCTCCAGCCAGTCTCCGCCTCCAACAGCCATGCAAGTGATACGGATGCCAGAGACTCACTGCAGGCGCTTGATCAGCGCGGCGATCTCTTTCTGCAATTCCTGATCGGCCAGCTCACGGTTGGGACGCGGCGGCCCGTCCTGTGCGAGACGCGCATGCTTGAGCGCTTCCTCATCACGGCCTTCGGAGGCCAGATAATCGGCGTAATAATAATTGGTATCCATGCCCGTCGGGTTGACCTCAAGCCCCTTGCGCAGCACTTCTCCCGCCTTCTCATCATCCCCGAAGCCCACCGGCCAGCCGGGCGCCTTGTCATAGAGCGCGCCAAGCGTCACATAGGCAGAGGCGTTGTCGCCCTCGGGGTCGAGCGTGATCGCCTTCTCGAGCGTGGCCTTGGCTTCCTTGGCCAGATCCAGTGCTCCAAGGCCACCGCGCGCCTTGGCCCATGAAGCCAGAATGATGCCTTCCCAGGTCAGCACATGGGCATTGTCCGGATACTGATCCGCCAGCGCGCGTACCTCCTTGCCCAGGGCCTCCATGCCCTTTTCCTGAGCATCACCGGAGACCTGATAATTGATCTGCGCCCAGCGCTTGGAGAGCGGGAAGACGTCATCATCGCCCGGGGCAGCATGGACTCCGGTCATGCCGGCCAGCGTGATGCCCAGCGCCATGCCCCCGGAGAGCAATACGCGACAGCAACGGGATATGACACGGCAAGACGGGTGTGAAGATGGCAGCATGGGCATGGACAGCTCCCTGATTTTCGTTATTGTTGGCAGATTCGGCATGGGTGACGCGCAAGTGCTCCGGCGAGCACACACTGACTGTAACGAACGTTTGAATCGGCCGCCAATCACCCTTGGTCGCAGGTCTCAACGCTAGCGAACATCACACACGACGCCTTGAGCCTTACCCACAGAATCAGCGGAGCAGACCATGCAAGGTCGCAACATGACACGCTGGCGCGACCCCAAGACGGACCCGCGCCAGGAAAAGAAGAGCAACGTGATTACCCCGCAGGGCCTCGCGAAGATGAAGGGCTTGGCCGACCACCTGAGGCGTGTGAGGCGCCCAGAGCTTTCGCGCAAGACGGGCGAGGCCGCCGCCATGGGGGATCGCAGCGAGAATGCGGATTACACCTACAACAAGAAGGCGCTCAATCAGACCATCGCCAGGATCGCCTATCTGGAGAAACGCCTGGATGAGCTGACAGTCGTCGATCGCTTGCCCGCGGATCTGGAGCGCGTCTATTTCGCGGCCTTCGTGACGCTGGAGGACGAGCAGGGAGAGGAGATGGAGATTCGCATCGTCGGCCCTGATGAGACCGACAATCCGCGCCGCTGGATCAGCGTCGATGCGCCCCTTGCCCAGGCATTGCTGGGCAAGGGGCTGGATGACGAGGTGAGCGTAGCCGCACCGGGTGGCGAGACGACCTACATCATCACGGCCATCCGCTATCAGTCGCCGGAGGCATAAGCGGCGAGCTGGGCATCAGGCCGCAGAGGCTCAGGTCGCAGGGAATCAGCGCGCCTTGCGTGCACGATAGACCTTGAACTGGCGCGTTTCCGCGAGCACTTCAAACTCGCCGAAGGCCGCCTGCAGCAGACCGGGATACGGCAGGAAGGCATTGGCGACCAGCGTCAGGGTGCCGCCGGGCATCAGGTGATCCGGTGCCTGGCTGATCAGGCGCGCCGCCGGTCCGTAATCGATATCGCGCTCATGATGGAACGGCGGATTGGCCACGATGGCCTCGAACCGCTCCCCCTCGAACGCCGCGAAGACATCACTCAGGCGTACGTCCGCCTCAAGCCCGTTGAGCGCCAGACTGCGACGGGTCGCCTCCACCGCGAAGGCACTGACGTCGCCTGCCATCACGCGCGCACCGTGACGCGCCAGCCAGCAGCTGATGATGCCATCACCCGCCCCGATATCCAGCGCACGCTTGTAGCCACGGGTCGGCAGGTTCTCCAGCAGCAGCGCGGTACCCGGGTCCAGCTTGGCATTGCCATACAGTCCCGGATGGCTGGTCAGTCGCATCTCCAGCGCCTCGAATTCGCCCCAGCCTTCTGTCCATTGTCCAGCCACTGCCAGTGGCGATTCACTGCTGGCGGCCTGTTCGGCCGTCAACTCACGCGTGGCGGATGACCACAGCTGGCAACGGCGCGCGGTATCGTCCTTGCGCGCCGTCATCCCCAGCGCCTTGAGGATGCGCTCAGCGCGCTTGATGCCACCGTTGACCTCGCCCACCACCTTGATCGGCGTACCGGCCGGCAACACCTGGCATAGCGCCACCAGCCACCACTCGCCCAGCGCGTGCGCCTTGGGCCAGAACACGATGGCGCCCGCGGCTTGCGCGATGGTGTCATCAGCTCGCGCATCGGCGAAGAACACCGCATGGCTGACCCGGTGCCCTGCTTCCCGCGCGGCATTCACGATACCGGTGTCATGCCCCCAGACACGCCGCTGGCGGTCCGATGACAGCCACCAGTCATCACGCGGCGCAGCGACCCACAGCCAATCACGAAAATCACTGTCCTGACGCTCTAGTAGCTGACAGGCGGGGGTTTGAGCAGACATGAAGACTCCAACAGGGTAAGAAGATATGGACAACGGCGAGGGCGCCGGATATCGAAACAATGCGGTTGTGCGGGTACCGCCTCAGGCCGGGCGCACCAGCTCATAGTGCAGATAGCGGCCCAGATAGACGAAGGGGGTCGTGCGCCAGTGCTGACACTCGAGCGCCAGCAATTTCTGCATGTCAGCCTCGCTCAGCGGGTCGCGTGAACGCAGATAGTCGTGGAAGACGCGCAGCCCGGTCAGCTCACGCACCTCAAGCCCCGCCTCCGCGGCCCACTGACGTATCTCGCCATCGCGTAGCGGTGAGATGGGCGTCAAGCGCTTGCCGGTACCCCAGCCTGCCAGGCGCCCTTCCAGTACCTTGTCGAAATTGCCCTTGCTGACATTGGAAAACGCCAGCGCATCGCGATTGAAGACACTCAGCGACATGACGCCGCCGGGCGCCAGCAACTTCGCGAGCAATGCAAACCCCTCCCGGGGATCGACCAGCCACTCCAGCACGGCATGGCACACCACCACCGGCCACTGTTTGTCCGTCTCAGCAGCGAAGCCCTGCAGATCACGCCCCTCCCAGATCAGTCGCCCAGCGAACGGCTCATCATTCGACAGCGCGTCGGCGTGACCAGGCACTTGCGGATCTGACGCCGCCTGAGCCGCCCGGGATGGATCAGCCGTCGAACCAGCGGACAGCCCCTGGCCTTGCGGCGCGGCAGTGCTCAGGAAGCGTTTCGCGCGCTCACGCATCTCGCCAGAGGGTTCGACCAGCGTGAGGTGGTGCCCACGCGTGAGCCACCAGTGAGCGGTCTGCCCGAGCCCCGCACCGATTTCCAGTACCGGGGAAGGCGGCAGGTGCGAGAAACTCTCATCCATCAGACGCTGGGTCAGCGCAAGACGAACACGGCCGCGCTCCGTGGTGTAGAAACCACGTTCGAACTTGTCGGCCAGACCGTCGAAATGACGATCAGCGGTGGCACGGCGAACGCGAGAGGCGCCAGCGCGGGACGAGGTTTTCGGCTCAGGCATGGAGAATATCTTGGCGAAGGAGAAAGAACTGACGAAGCGATGGTGCAGATAATGCCTCACTCACTCGCCAAAGGCACTTCTCGGTGCGGATGAACCGCCCACTGATGCCGCTGACGGCCCGCCGCCACGCATTTCCTCCGCCAAATGGATCGGCGTAGAATGGCGCCTGCATCGAGGGGCCAAGGAACGGCACATGGCGAGGAAAGAGGTCATGGGGCAGAGAAAGACCGACACTTGATCGACTTGAGCAGCCAAGGCTTCAACGTGACTGACTTGTGCACATCGACTCCACTTCCGACATAGACCTCAGCCATGAAACAACGCGTCCTGCTAATCGTCCGCAAGCTCAACATCGGCGGCATCCAACGCAATACCGTCAATCTCGCCAATGTCTTGCACCGCGAAGGGCATGAGGTCCATGTACTGGTACTGAAAGGCGAACTGGAACTCGTCCCGGATGCCGGCGTGCACCTTCATCAGGTCGACTTCGACAAGGCATTTCGCAAGACGGGCATCGGCCTGTTCTACGACCTGTTCACCCGCCTGCTGCTGGCTCCGTGGATCAAGGGCTCAGGATACGTCTGGCGAGGCTATTACGGCGGCCACTATCTGCGCCGTTTCATCGCGCGCCTGGAGAAGGAACACGGCCCGATCGATCGGGTCATCACGCGCGGCCAGGGCGCCTTCGAGACCTTCTGGTCGTGGCGGGACCCTCGCCTGTGGCAGGTGGCGGTGTCATGGCCCGGCGACCTGAAAGAGGGCTGGCGGCAACGTTTCCTGTTGAGCCGCCTGTATAGCGGCAAACAGGTCGTGTGCAACACCGACAATGTGCGCCAGCAACTGGAAAGCCTGCTGGACCATCACGGGATCAAGGCGGCGAGACTCGCGACCATCGGCAATGTCTGTGATCTGGATGCCATCGCCGCCATGGCAGAGGAAGAGGTGGAACTGCCCTCCCGCCCTTACGTGGTGCAGGTGTGTCGTCTCTCGGACGTCAAGCGTCAGGATGTGCTGATCAAGGCATACCTCGCCTCAGGCATCGAGGAAGACCTCGTCATCGTCGGCGATGGCCCCAAGCGGGAAGCCACCGAAGCACTGATCCGCGAGCTGGGCGTCGGCGACAGGGTCCACCTGATCGGCAGCCGCCTGAACCCCTACCCGTGGATGAAGCACGCCCGTCTGTTCGTGCTCAGTTCACGCAGTGAGGCCTTCGGCATCGTGCTGGTGGAGAGCATGTGCTGTGGCACGCCGTGCGTGGCACCGGATGTCCCCGGCGGCATTCGCAATGTCTTGATCCATGATCAGGCGCGCCTGATCTCCGAAGACTCCATCGAGGCGCTGGCAGCCAAGATTCGTGAAGGTCTCGCCAACCCGCCGGCACTCGACTCGGATCCGGAGCTGATCGAACGCTTCCGCGATACCCGCATCATGCAGGAGTTTCTGTCCCTGCCCACTGATGCCGTGACATCAGACTCCCGCTGACACCCAAAGCCCTGCGTTTATCGAGAGACTCTCTTGCAGGGCTTGTTCTTGCGCCTTCCCGCGACGCTGAACTGGCAGGACGATTGGCTGGCAAGACGATGCGATGTCCAGACCAAGAGCCAGGACATTGTTGAACGAGTAATCGGATAGGAAGATCAAGTGCGGCAATTCTTACTCCGGGCCTGAAGCCAGGACGGGCGCTGCTCACAGAGCAAGGGCCGAGCACGCAACGAACGGTGCAGAGAAGACGATAAGGCGATGACGCAGAAGGCAGGACAGACGACGGCGTCCAGAAGGTGGGATTGCTGGCGCCCCCTGCAGGAGTCGTACAAGCCCGCCATTGAGGGCTATATGCATGATTACCCATCCCACCATACACAGCACCATACACAGAAATTGATACTGGGTTGAAATTCCCCATACGACACCGAGAGCAGATCGGCGCATTGAGCTCTGGACACAACGATAGTCCCACCTCGATCATCACCATCGGCAAACACAGCGCCTCACTGATGATTTGCCCCCTCTTCATAGACCTGCAGGCTTCCCACTTGGACGGCGCCCTGGCAGGTACAGCTCCATCGCCGATGATATCTAAGAGGGGAGTCGCCGACACTGATCACCTCACCTACATAGCGCAGCTTGGTTGATAGCAACCAAGCGTCGATACCCTCCTCTTAGCGCTTCCATTTTCTAAAGCACGCCATCATAACGAGCACTGAGCACCCAATTGGGAATTGGCTATATCTGGCAATATGAATTCGCTATTGGGAAGTTGAAAATAGACAAGTATTTCTATGGCTTTCGACAGAGCGAAGCCGCCAAAGCTTCCGTACAGCATACCCAACTATTAGTCAACAAACTTTAGGAAGCAATATGTAACCATAATATCCTTAGCATATACATAACATACATTTAGAAATGCAGTACCCCAATGACTATTAAACTAAGGTCATGTTTCGCTCCTAACCTGTTCGACTACACAATATCTCGACTGGCATGACGCCAAAGCACCCCCTACGTTAGTTTAGAATATCAATATAAAAGCAGCATTAGATTATGCCGTATGCTACTAAAAACATATGTGAATGAACTTATTTGAATCATTCTAATAACCATTTACTAGATCAGAATATAGTAGCTATGTGAGGCATTATGGATAATCATTACATAGACCCCAAGGCAAAAGACACTCTCAAAGTAATCACGTCTATTGCTAGAAAGTCACTTGGCATGGATGCATGTGTCCTTGAGCTTTTTAACACGCGCAAGAAAGCTAATGAAATTTCAAGCGCATACCCTATTAAGACAAAAGCAGATCAACTTCGGACAAGCTACATCTACGACAAATCTTTCAAAGCTTTCCATTATCAAGGCAAGCTCGGCAATGCACATAAAAATGTCGATCAAGGAAGCACGAATAATAGCGCCTTAGACTTCAGATCACACATAGGAATACCAATCTCAAGCGCAAATGGCCACATTCACGGCATATTATATTGCTTCAATAAAAGCCCTCTGCTAGTAAGAGAAAACTTAGATTATAAAACACTAAAGTCACTGGCAGACATGGCAGGGCTATTGCTTGAACAAGAAGAAAGTTTATGGGAAGAAATTGATACAAATCGAGTTCGAATAAAAAAAGCTATCGAAGATGATACGATAAATATCGTTTTCCAACCTATATACGACGTAAAGTTTGATAAGATTATTGGCTATGAATGCTTATCAAGATTTAATAATACAGAAGAACTGTCTACTCACGACTGGTTTGAGCAGGCAAGAGAGTGCAATTTAGATATTGAGTTGGAGATTGCTTCTTTCTTGAAAGCAATTGATTACCTTCCCTCAATTCCACTGGATCAGTATTTATCTATAAACCTTTCTCCCAACTCAATTTGTAACACAAAAACCTTAAGCACAATCAAGAATTTCGATTTATCCAGAGTCATTATAGAAATAACTGAGCATGAAAAAATAAAAGATTATGCCGAATTCAATCGATCCCTTCTAACTCTGCGCAGAAAAGGAGCTAGGATTGCTATAGATGACACTGGCGCTGGATATGCTTCACTCAAGCATATCCTTGAAATTGACACTGACAAAATAAAGCTCGACATCTCTTTGATTAGAGATATCCATAAAGATCAAAAACGACGCGCCCTAGCAAGTGCTTTAGTCACATTTGCGCATGAGATAGGAGCGGAAGTATTTGCTGAAGGAGTAGAAACCGAGGAAGAAATGAGGACGCTACTAAATATGGGTGTAACGAAAATGCAAGGTTATTATATAGGAAGGCCGCAGCCCTTTGAAACTATCACAAAGAAGGCTTTCAACTAACATCCAATGTACCCTCAAACCTCGATCGTTTTTATGAGTAATCTTGGGGCCTGCGCTATTACTCTTCCGGCCTCCACGTAGACCATGTCACCTGCTTGGGCATCGCCCTGGCAGGTGCGCACCCCACCCCCTACCAGATCCACGCGAACGCGCGAGCCGCTGACGCTGATCACCTCGCCTACCTGGCGCGGCGTGGTCGGCAGCAACGCCAGCAGGCGGCGATATGGATTGGCCATGCTATCCCCCTCCTTTGTTTGAACTGATACCACACGACGCCATCACAGATGGAATCTCTGCAGCTCGATAGACTGGCGCACGCTCAGGGCACGCCCCTGCAGGCTGGCGCTGACGCTCACGCCACGCGAGACACCACGCCAGCCATCGCACTCGATCATCATGCCAGGCAGCAGCAGGCCGCCCAGAGAGGCCGCCAGGGGCATCTGCAGACTCTCGGTGCTCTGGCGTAGGGTAGCGGCCAGCTCAGCGATCCCGCGCGACTGGGCCGGTGCCTGATCGGTGATCAGGGCATCCACCACGGTGGGTGCCAGCTGATCGCCTGCGGTGCCCTGCCGGATGATCTGGGCCTGGATGCCACCGGTGTCGCCATGCAACCAAACGGCATTGCGGGCATCACCTGGCTGCTGATCGCTGCCCAGCTGGGTGATGATGTCACGCGGCACCGCCAGATCGACCTCGCTCTCAGCCCAGCGCCAGGGCGCTGCCTCGAAGCGCGGCGCGACGATGATGGTCTGATCCTGCTGGTGGGCCTGCACATAGCCGCCGGCCGCCTGGGCGATCCGCGAGATGGCGTCGATGGGCGCGAGGCTGTCATAGCTCCACGCGCCGGCGGGCACCACCCAGTCAGTCATGCGCCAATCCAGTGACCAGCCCTCTGGCAGCTCAGCACGGGCGAGCTGCGAGGCAGTGGCCTGGCTGTCCTCGGTGTAGCTGCGCGCGGTGGCGTAGGGCGCACCCAGGTACGCCGCGAGCGAGCGGCCGCTGATGGTCACGCTATGGCTCTGCCAGCTCTCAGAGCGTCGCCAGCCATCCACCAGGCACCGCCACTGCTCGCCATTGATCTCGGCCATCACCTCCACCGGCTGGCCATCGGTGCCAGTCACCAGCGCTTGAGCATCACGCCCTGCCAGGCCGGCAGAGAATGACCATGCCCAGCTATCAGCGTCGATGCTGAGCGTCATCTGGGTGGCCGGCAGCTCCAGGCCATCGGAGAGGCGCACCAGGCGCGCGGAGTTTTGCACGATATAGAGCCTTTTGACGGGAATGGTCGGGGTGGGTATCTCACACGTCAGACCGAACTGCAGCACCCACGGGGCGCTCGGCATGGCGTGGCAGAATTGCAGGGTGGTGCTGCCCTCCACCGGCTCGAGCACCGGCGGCTCAGGCGGATCTGGCGGCAAGTCGATGCCAGGCGGTGGCCGGCGGGCCTGCTCCCAGGGCACGCGCCAATCGTCGCCGGTGGTGCGCCCCTGCTGATAGGGCACATCCATCGTCACCGGCTCGAGGGTGCGGGCCTCCTCATAGCGCGAGCGCCGGCGGGCATCATTGCGCGGCGGGTGCTGATAGCCGCTCGAGCGAGCAGCGGCGATGCCCTGCCCCTGCTCCCATACCGGCCGAGATGCGCGGCGGACACGCGGCAGCTGCAGCCACCGGCTGCCACTGAGGGTGCCCAGGATGCGCTCGGCCTGCTCCCACCGCGAGCCACTGATGGCATCGGTGCGGGGCCGTGCCGACCACTGGCCACCCTGGCTGGCCGCAAGCGTCGCGCCCTGCTCGAAGGCTGACGCAGTGGCTCCATAGGGGCGAGCCGGCTGCTCCCAGCGGGTGCTGCCCTGGGCCTCGAGCGGGACCGCGTTCTCGAAACGGGCACCGGCACTATCTGATGGCCCACGAAAGACATTGATCTCGCGGGTCAGTGCGACATCGACCACCGCCGGCGCACCCAGCGTGGCCACCAGCGAAAGGCTGACACCATGCTCGACGCGGATCTCTGCCGACACCGGCGGCGTGATCACCTCCAGACTGAGCGACTGGATCAGCTCGAGCTGCGCACGCACGGTGGCCACTGGCATCACCAGGCTGGCCGCGATCTCGATGGCACCGCCCTGGGCGAGTCGAGCATCGACTGATGGCGGCATCAGCTGAGCATCGAGCACCAGCTCGCGCGGCAGCTCCACCGCCTCAGTGGCACCACCAAAGCCAAGCACGACATTGCCACCCGCCGGCGGCGTATAGTCACCGGCGAACAGCAGCAGCAAACCAGGATCGCCCCCCAGGCGCAGCTCGAGCGCTCGCGCATTCCAGGGTGCAAGCCCCTGGACAAACTGCAGCCTGATCTCTCTCACGGTGCCCCCTAGCCCTCAGCGAATACCATGCGGCTGATCCGCGTCAGTATCCCTCGATAAATCGTCGTTGAGCTGATGGTCACGTCAGCGCCTGATCCCTCGATGCCAACATCCAGATCCATCACCCAGGCACCCTCGCCATCGACCAGGCGCGCCCAGGTGGCCTCGCCATCAGCATCGGCCATCACTTCCTCGAAGGCTGCCCCCGTCAGGACGCCACCAGAGAGATCGGCGGCGAATGGCTGGGGTACCTCCAGCGTGGCCAGCGCCACCTGATCGGTGACGGCAGCACCAGGTGATGGGCGGGTGCCGGAGTACACGACGAATGACGCCGGCGAATCGCCGGCATCAATCGCACCGGCGATGGCCGCCAGGCGTGCATTTTTCACGCTTGTCGAGAAGCTGATCACGGGCTGTCCTCCACCTCAGAATGCACATTGTCTGACACGACAGCGTTTTGCTGCAGGGTGTGATCGAAGGCCATCACGTAGAACGCGCGGCGCGGGTCGAGGTCCGTAAAGCGGTATTTGCCATCGGCATCGCTCCACGTCTCGCGCACAATGCGGCCAGTGGCGCGCTCATGCACCCGCACCCGCCGGCTGACGGGCTGGGCCTGGATGTCCAGCACGGTGCCGGCAATGACGCCCATGCGCGCGGGATCTGAGACGCCGCCAGTCGGCGTGCCATTGGCACCACTGCCGTCGATCTGATCTATAACACCAATGCCAGTCACAAGATCAACAGTTGACGCCACCAAGCTGCGCCCGTCAGCTTTTATTGCCGATGGGTTTGGAATTCTTGGGGAAGCGTAAGGATAATACCCGAGATCGGACACCCCGAGATTTAGTGAAAACAGCCCTACAGGAACAACTTCCTCACCGCCATCTACGACATAAACTGTTTTAATATAGGCTGCATCTTCATAGGTAGAAACGGAGGCATCCTTTATAAAACTCAGTCTAATTATTCCATCATCAGGAATGTTGACTGGCACTTTCACCCACCCGCTATCCCCCGTTACTACTCGGTCAGATCCATTATGACTTATAATCAATTTATCAGCGTTTTTCTCCATGCTGGCCCTGACCTCAAGAATAGCCAGCACCATATCATCTATGCCAAAGCTAGCTATGTCCAATAGCGCAATAGATTATTCGTTATCTCCTATATCCTTGCTTTTGAATGCTACGTTGTTTGGGTCGTAACTCCAGTCGCCCTCAAGATTATCAGAGGTAACAGCGTTGGCAACTTCTGTGCCGTATGCGAATTCAAGCCGTCGAATAAAGGCCGCGTCTTCACCCCTATCTCCGCTGGTATCCTTGAAGTATTCAAGCGTAATAACTTCGCCTGATGCCAGCACCTCATTAATATCAAACCAATCCACTTCGCCAGAATAAATCTCCGAAGCACCTTTGACGGTCACCCTTAGCTTATCGTAATTTGGCTCAGAGCTAACGCGGGCTTGCAGAGTCACCTTCACGGCACTAGAGCCAGCAGCCTCTCCCTTGAAAGGGTCGATGATGAGCGTGGTATTTTGGGAATGCGTTATAACATTGCTACGCAACCCCCCAGAAGCGCTATCATATACCCATTCCCCTTGTAGCGAGGGGTGGTCTTCCGTGAATACAACTGTTTCTACGCTCATTACGCGACCCTCCACGTATCAAGACGCCACGCGAGGAGAATCTCTGACTGACTTGTGAGCTTAGAGGATGCTGACAGCCAGAATAAAACGGGCACCCCCTCAAGGCTGGGCAGGTTATCTATGACCGCCTTTGCGTAAGCGGATGATGTCTGTAGAGGCTGCAGCAAGCCAGGCATAAAGCCTCTCAGGCCGCTGTCCTCCACCACCATCAGACGCCCAGTAGAAACATAAAACCCATTGGTTTGCGGACTGGGGTAATCAAATAGCTGGCCAAACCCAGTAGACAATCCCGCCAATTTCCATTGGGCAGCCCCAGGCAATTGATAATGCGAGCGCGCGATCCCCTGATGGTCTGACTCACCCTCAAAATCAGCTATCTCAGGGTAGTATTGTTCTGATGTACGATCCCACTCCGCCAGGCTACCGCTTTTAATTCCGGTGAGTACGCAGTGATAGGCATCGGCAGGACGAACGCTATCAATATCCCCCATAAGAACGGTCCCGCTTTTATCCTCTGCTCCATAGCGAGGGGTCCAGAACATCAGAAAGGGGTCAGCTATCAGCATCCACATCGGCCCTACTGATTCTCGGTGGCTAGCTGGCCAGAACTCTTCTAATGCCTGTTCATATGTATCAAGATCAGTAAAGCCATCACAGACCCGAACGCGCGCCACCATCTCACCCCCTGACGGATAATCCCCCTCATTGCCGTTGTTCTCGATAACAAAGGTCATGGCAGTGGCAGCAGGATCGGTGCGCGTCAATGCAATGCGATGATTCTCGGCATCCTCTGCCACCACCTGCCAGCCGCCCACCGGAGCCGCCTTGATCTCGATAGTGCTGCCGGTGGCTGGTGACACGCTGGGCGCGGCATCGGGCACATAGCGCACCCAATCGCTGCCGGTGCTGGTCACGCGGTGCTGGCCGTTATAGCCCTCCTGGTCTGCCCCGCTGATCTCGATCACCTGCCAGGCTTTGAAGCCGTGCCCAGTGGTCAGCGTGATCAACACCTCGCCGCTCTCGGCCTCATAGGTGGCGCTTGCCACCGGCGTCACATTGAAGCCCGTGATTAAGCACGCCTTGAGCAGCGCGATGAAATCACCGGCTGAGGTATCCCCCAGCACCGGCGCGCCACCCATGTCATTGCTGAACCACTTCACCGGATAATCGGCCATCTTGTATGTCTCCAGAAACAAAGCCGCCCAGCGAGTAGCTGGGCGGTTGAGGGATAGGGATATAGGGTTGCGCCTGCCGTCTACGATCAGGCGTTGGCGTTGCCACGGATCTGCAGTCGGAAAGAATCTTGCTGGCCGCTGGCCGGCCCCTGCAGGATCACGCGCGCCAGCCACATCGGGAAGGATGCGCCGATGGTCGAGAAGCGGATCACGTTACCATTCACCCAGCCAGCCCCGAATCCTCCTGCTTTGAGGGACCAGTAGGGCACGCCGTGATTGGGGTTGGTGGGGGCAGTGTCTTCATTGATACTGCCCACGCCGATCTCGCCCACAGTGCGGCCGATGATGCGGAAGTTGCTGGCGCTGGTGAAGATCAGCGCCCAGTCCTCGGTGATGGCCCCGCGGTTGGTGATGATGGGCGGATAGGTGGTGGTGTTGTACTCGGCTAGGGTGCCGTCTGCGCCGTCGTTGTCATCCTTGCTCCAGTCCCGGTCCCAGCTGGCAAGGTCGAAGAAATTGGTGACGCGCGCCTTCAGATCACCGGCCACCATCGCGGCGCTGACCAGAGTGTCATCTGACGGGTAGTCGTGGCTCAGATTGCCCTTGAGCGTCAGCACGCCTGAGAGGTCCACATCTCCTACCAGCAGCATGTCCTCGACACGGTGCAGGGCGTACCAAGGTTCGGGATGGGTGGCCGTGTCAGGCGCGGCGAGCTGCACGGTGCCGGCATCGAGATCTGCACTGTACTGGGTAGCCGGCACCTCCTCGCCGGCGGCGTCCTCCACCACCAGGCTCGCCAGCCGCGAGCGGCCCACATCCAGCGCGGTGCCATCCGCTAGCCCCAAGGGGAATGGCGCTCGGCCAGTGTGGTGCACCACCACCACGCCGCCGGCACGATAGATGGGCACGCGGCCATCGCTGGGCAGGCGCACGGGGTCGATACCGATCAACTCAGCCTCGAGCGGCAGAGTAGTCAACACCACTGCATTGAAGCGGGCCGTGCTGGGGATGATCTGTGTCGGTCGCCAGATCATGCCGTCATCATCCACCGCAGCGGCGTCATACCAGCTTTCTGACTTCTCGGCGGCTGTCAGGCTGGCATCGGCCACCTGCTTGCCGAACATAACGCGCACCACCCCCGTCTCGAAGCTCACGCTGCCTGCCATCTCGTCACCCTCGATCTCGCCAGAGAGTGCCGCCTGGCCGGTGATCGAGCGACCGTCGAGCGTGGTGGCCTGAATCAGTAGACCACCCACCTGCAGCGGCGAGCCGGGCGTGCGGAAGAAGGCTTCATCCAGCGTCCAGGTGCCGAAGGTAGACACGAGTGTCTGCACGGTGATGGTGGCGCTGGTACCTGTTGGCCAGTCAGTGATGCGAGCATCGCCGCTGCCATAGTCGATGGTGCCCGCGAGAACGCCGGCCCCGTTGCTGGTCACGCTGCGATAGAGACTGCCCTGGCGGTCGATGAATGTATCACCTCGGAAGATGAAACTGAGGGTGCCTGGCACGACGCTATCTTGCAGCAGGGGCATCAGCTCGACATCGAGCGGGGCGAGATCCTGGGTGATGGTGTGGGTAGTCGGGGCGGCGCTGTCCAGCTGACTGGTCAGCCAGACGCTCGAGCCATTCTCGAAAACGTCGCGCTTCTCTTTGCTGCCCCACTCGCGGTGCGTGGCATCGCCATCATCCCACTCGCTGACCTCGCGGATCTTCTCGACCTCGAAGGTCACCGCGCCGGTGGCATAGTCGATGCTGCCCTCCCATCCACCATTGAAGCCGCCACGGCCATCATCGGTGATGGTGTAGGTGACATCTGCCTCGCCGCCATTCTGCTCGACAGTCTCCCAGGTGCCGGTGCGCGGGCTGCTGCGCGACTCGCTCTCGCTGCTCGACCAGGTGCGCACCACCGACCAGGTGATGGCGACGCTACCAGGACGCACCGGCGCATCGCTGATGCTGAGGCTGACCAGGCCGGCCCCGTTGGCAGACGGCAGGAATTGCTCGGTTTTCGGTGCCCCGTAGTCATATTCGATCTCGACCTGGGTGCTGGCATCTGGGAAGGCGTCGCCATTGAACTCGACATACGCCTCGCCAGGCTGGGGCGCGCCACTGCCGTCGGCATAGCCATAGACCACGCGGCCGGTGGCTGCACCGCTGAGGCTGCCCAGGCCATCATCGGTGGCCGTCTTCTCGCTGCCGCCAGAGATCCAGCGCACGGTAACGCTGCCAGGCATCACGCCGGCATGGTCCAGCACGAACGTCATCCAGGGTTTGTCGATAGTGGCCTGGCCGGCGCGGTCCTCATAGTGGGCCGGCGTGCCCCAGCTGAACAGCACCGAACTGCCGACATCCGGCAGGCCGCCCAGCGTCACGCTGACAGATCCGGTGGCGTAGTCCACGCGCCCCGCCCCGCTGCCGCTCAGATCGCCATTGGCGTCATCGTCGCGCAGCTCATACCACTTGCCCAGCGAGCGATAAGCGATCACCACGCTGCCAGGTGCCGGCAATGGGTCCAGGCGGCTGACATAGGTGAAGCCACGGTTATTCAGCTCGATAGCGATCTGGGTGGTGCTGGCGATCTGCGCCACCTCGAAGGTCGAGCCACCGCTGCTGACGCTGATGGTGGCCGTGCCGCCCACCTGCACATCGGTCACCGCCTGCTCGGTGGTGGTGGCCGGCACAAGCGGCGCATAGGTGCTGGCCACGGTGACGCTATTGGCCCCGAAGGTGGCCGGCTGGGTCAGGGTGCTGACGCCATAGTAACGGGCGGCATCAGTGCTCTGCCCCTCACGCACCACGGTGTCAGGGTTGAGGGTGCCAGGCTTGGGCTGCACGCCATAGACGCGCTGGCGCAGCGCAGTGGATAGCCCCAGCGTCAGCACGCGGCGCTCGAACGTCTGCACGTTGCTGCCGTTCTCATACTCAAACGTTCTGATCTCGTGGTCGATCTCAGAGATACGCACATATTGGACCTCGCCGGCGGCATCGCCCTGCTCGGTCATCAGCGCCAGCACATCGCCCAGATCGGGCAGCGTGGCCTCTGGCATCTGAAACGTGATGATGCTGCGCTGGCCGGCCAGCTGATCGCCCAGCAGCGTCATGCGCGAGGTCGCGCCGGCGGTCACATAGCTCTCGACATAATCGCGGGATTCGGCACGCTCATCAGATGGCGAGCCGGTATCGAACATCACCACGCTGACATTAGGATCAGCCGGCACCTGGTCAATGATCGCGTGCGCGCCGAAATATTGGGCGGTGTTGTCGGTCAGTACGCCGGCCCCGACTTTGCGCAGCGAGGTGCGCCCCGCCGCGCGATCAAGATCAGAGATGTCGTCAAAGATGTCATTGCTCGCGCCATCGGTCACGGGGCGGCCAGTCAGCCGGCCACCGCCATCGGCGTTATCGGTCATGCGCTCAGACTGCAGGATGCGGATGTCGCCGCTATGGATTGTTTCGTCGGCCATTGGGCTGGCTCCATATTAAAAAGCCCAGCCATAGAATATGGCTGGGCTAAAATTCACCACAATAAAATACCATTAATCAATTTGATAAAGTAAAATCTTAGCTCCTGAGATATATGTACTAATTATAGAGAAAATTCCTCCTACTGGCTTCTCAACCGCAGGGAATTCAATAGTAAAATACAACATATTGGCTAAGATCAATCCCAAAGATACCAAACATCCTACACCTATGAGAACATATTTTTGCTTACTTACCCGCTTTTTTAAAAAATTATAATCTTGTTCAAAGATTGTGGCAACAGCCGCATGTTCTGACATTATTTTTTCAACTTGCCTATCGACTTCACCTTGTATTACCTTCAATGAACACCACTGATTATGAAGAAGCACCACTATCAAGCAAAAAAACACATAACAGCCAAACAATATGCCGAAATTAATAAATGATTGGTACTCATTTTCAGAGATAGGCTTCATCTGTGTGGCTACAACAATAGTTGCCACAGGTATACTCAACACCTGATTCTGAATACTAGCAAATACATCGTGAATCTTTTTCGAAAAATCTAACTTCAGCTCTAAAACCTCACCCTTAATCTTCGAGTAAGAGAAGTTTGAACAAAACAGCTTATAGCTATCTTTTGAGCTTTGCTCAATTAATGGCGCATTCTGTATTAAATACCGCAACCTATTTTCTTTTCCTACGCCCCTTAACAACTCGACAATGGCAGTTTGTAAAATTTCTACTTTTTGCTGGCCATGTACATCATCTTTTATAAAATCTCTATAAAACTCTACTCCCCTAACATCTCCATGGTCATAAATACTGTCTAGTAGAAGCGGGATCTTTATACCCCCTCCTTGATGGAATACTACTACCTTGCTGTCACGATCATAGTAGTCCCCAAGGTCTCTGAGAAGGCCAACAAATTCGATTAGTTGTCGATATTTCGCTACTGAATCAGGAGCAACACTATCACCAGACCAATACTGCTCAGAAGCCAAATAGTAGTTATTTGGTTCCTTCTCGATGGCAGTTTTTAAAAGGTCATCAGCCGAATCAAGCAATAAGCCCAATTTTTTCATTGGTTGACTAAGACTTATAACAACCTTGTCTCCCAAAGACAAACACTCGGGATCTCCCCTACGAATTGAAACTCCTGATTTTGATATATTACTATCATCCAAAGCTATTAACAATGCATCTAAGAGCTCTTGAGACGAGATAGTAATATCTATCCGCTGCAGGCTTAGCTCGTCAAGTGAGCTAAAGCCAACATGCTTATAGATAGTAACAAGATGGCTAAACACAAGTGGTATCATGGTCCTACTCAGTTTTCTCATCTTTTAATTTTTTCAAGAGCTCACTAGGAACGTCTCTAATTCTTATACTATCATCATCCATTAGATCTACTTGACCCGAGATTATAGCAGCTCTATCAAAGACAAGGTTCCAGTGCTTAGTCTTTCCTTGGAATTTAACTAAACTATTTAACCCTTTCGTTACTGGAACGAATCCATCAGAAACTTTATCTGCCGACGCAGCAATTACACTTAAAAACTCATCAGGGTTCTTAGGCCAAACAGCATTCGCAAGCTCTTGAAATCGTAGCTCTTGTTTAGCTTTGGCTTTCTCTCTACAAAAATCTTCTACTAAAACGATGAAGCTGTTGCGTCCATTATCGTCTAATTTATTCCCATCAACTAATACATTCTTTGCGAAGTTTTCAACTATCTCACAAAAAGCCTGTGTTTCTTTAAGGTTAGATGTAGTCCCTGAGCAAGCCAAGAACTCTTTGAAATAACTAGACACATCCCCAGCGCCATTGAGGAAGCTAATATATCTATCTTCACCAGACTGCCACGAGGAAACATGAACCTGTCCAGCAAAACGTAGTCCTTTTAAATTTAAATACTCAACCTCTTTAAGGTCGTTAGAAACGTCTTCTTTTTCCTCGAGAGCAATCGCATATTCATCATTAATAACAGCTACTAACAGATATTCATCATCACCAGATGAAAAATCAGCTATGAATACATGTCCGCCAGTAGCACCCGACGACTGCCCAGCACGATGAACTAATATACCCACCAAGTCTTTACTAAAAGACACGAAATCTTTACTCTCTTTTTCAGCAGAGTAAAAATCACGTATTAACACCTGTGAGGGTGAATTAACAAGATCGTCGTTAAATTCCCCATAGGATTTGATAGCCTTAGACGAATACACACCAAATAATTGATCCACAAGCTTTTGAGCTAGCGTACTGTAGGGTATGGCTGCGTCTTTCAACTTAGCTTTAGCACCACCGATCTTGTATTGTTCTTTATACAACTGGTGAGTAATTATATTATTAAGTTTAGTGAGAGGCTTATATCCATCATCTTCTTCAACGCCTTCAACGCCTTCAACGCCTTCAACGCCTTCAACGCCTTCAACGCCTTCAACGCCTTCAACGCCTTCAACGCTATTACTCTCGTCAACTACAAAGTTATCACTATGTGCTGTAGATAAAGTATCCATTAATCATCCATGACTTCAATAAGTTATAGTGAGGATTATAAGTGGCAGCTAAACATGAGAATAATATCGTATTTTTTATCTATCGTCTTCAGCTAAGCGAAATTTATCTCGCAATCATACGTAGAACTATTGTATAGGGGTGGTCTGCGCCCTGGCCGCCAGCAGCGAGGCGATAGACCTCGGTGGCCGTAACCGCCTCACCAATGGCGTGGTCGAACACGCATTCGAAGGTACGCCCATCACCCCAGGTGAGCGTCATGGGCGTACCGTCAGGCCGCGGCGTGGCCGCCAACTCAGTGAGGGCCAACGCGGTGGCGCGGGTTACCCAAGCCCCGTTGCCGCTGGCGAGGGTGATGGGCCGCCCTGCCGCCTGCGCGGATTCCTCGATGATGAGTGCCCCGGTCAGCGTGGGCGTCTGCACCTGGCCGACGCTGTGGGACACCAGCTCATCGGTCCACTGTATGTCATCGGGCAGCACAATGCCCTCAAGGGTGATCGCCATGGTGTGTTCTCGTGACTTTCTCGCGATGGAAATGAAGCGCCCGCCATCAGCGGCGGGCCGTCGTGCGTGAGGCTTGGGTCAATCGATCAAGGAAGGCATCGGCCTCGCGCTCGTCCACCCCGTTGAGGGTTACGGTCTCGTTACCGATGTTGAGGTCTACCGCCACGCGGCGCTGGGCCTGCACCGACTGGGTGAGCTGGCTAGTACGGTTCTGGGCGTCACGGTTGTTCTCGCGCTGGATGACTTCGGCCTCCTGCACGTTGCGCTGACGCTCAGCCTCATCAGCCAAAGCCTGCTGCTTCTCCTGCTCGGACTGGGCGCGGATATCCTCAAGGCGCAGGTCGTGGGCGCGTTCCGCCAGACGCAGCGACTCCTGCGCCGCGCTGATAGTCTGAGCATCGCCCAATGCCCGGGCGGCGTTAAGTGCCTCCTGAAGCTCGGTCTGTTGCTGCTGATAGCGCAGTGCCTCCACCTGGGCGCTATCGCCCTGGAGGCTGGCGAGCTCCGAGCGCAGACTGGCCAAGGTGTCACTCACGCTGTCTGACAGCGACTCAACCTGACTGCGCACCGACTGAATGGAGCTTTCGAGGCCGGAGAGGTCCGACTCATCGAGCAGGTCGAAGCGGCGTGAGAGATCATCCATGTCCTGCGAGAGTGCGCTGGCTGGCGCCCGCCCTGCCTCGATCTGGTCGATCAGCGATTCCACGGCGATCTTCTGCTCGAGGAAGGTGATCTCGGTCTGACGTGACGTGGTGGCGAGGTCCGTCATCCAGGCCGTGAAGCCGGTGGAGTCGAGACGGGTGGCGAGGTTGTCGCGAAGATCACCGATTTCATGATCCAACTCGGCAATGCGGTCCTGCATGCCCTCGATGCCTTCGGCCTGGGTGTCGATGCCCCAGTCAGTCGCGAAGGCCTGATAGGCGGCGTCACTGAGTGACCGCATCTGCTCTTCCGTCTCGTGCAGGGCATTGCTCATCAGCTGGGCAATGGTCTGGGCACTGCGCGTGACAGAGGCCTCCACCGTCTTGGCCGTGTCGGCAGAGGCCTGCTGCGCTTTGTCTCCCGTGTCCCGGGCTGCCTTGGCCGTGGCTTCCTGCGCCTCGATCCACTGCGCCTTGAGCGTGCGAGCCCCGGTCACGCCATCCTTGACCAGCCCATCGAGAACCGCGCCGAAGGCCTTGATGCCTTCCTTCGAGCTGATCTGCTCCTTGGCGCCGACATAGGCACGGCTCAGCTCCTTGGCGGACAGCTCGCCGGTAGAGGCGATCTTGGTGAAGGCATCAATGGCTGAGCGTTCCGCCTCGGTCACACCGGTGCGAATCTCTTCCAGGGTGGTGCCCATGTCCTTGGCCAGGCGGGCACCAGCAGACTTCCACTTGGTCGCGAGGGCATCCGCGCCGGTCACGCCGTCATTCACCAGCCCATCGACCTGATCCTTGAGGGCGGCGATCCCCTTGTCAGATTTGATCTTGTCCTGCGCCTTCTCGAAGGCCGTCGCCAGCTGCGCCGCACTCAATTCACCACTGGCCGCCAGCGTGGCGAAGGCATCGAGGGCTTCCTGCTCGCTGTCTGCAATACCACTGGACAGCTCGCCCAGCGAGGTACCGAGAGAAGTGGCGGCGTTTTCCAGTGCCTTCTGGCGTTTGGCGGCCGCATCCGCTGCCTGCTTGGCGGCCTTCTCTTCCTCCTCGGCCTGCTTCTTGGCGGCAATGGCCGCAGCCTCAGAGGCAGCGGCCTGCTTGGCAGCAGACTTGGCGGCTTTCTGCGCGGCCGTATCGCTGTTGTCGAAGGCGTTGGCCGCGTCCTTCCCTGCCTCGGCAGCCTGTTTGAAGTAACGCGCGGCATCCTTGTTGAGGTCATAGAGCGTCTGTTCTGCCGCCTTGGCCTTGGCCTGCGCCCTGGCGACTTCTTCATCGGTAGCAGCGCCAACCTTGTTCAGCAACTCGAGCGACTTGGCGTTGAGCTGCAGCACACCGGTGCTGACGCTTGCGATGCCGGCCGTCAATCCGGCGGCCGCTGACTGCACCAACCGGAATACGGCCAGCAGAGAATTGCCCATAAACTGGCCGGTATCGACGACCGACTGCATGGCACCGCCAATCTGATCGCGATGCTCTATGAAGCTCCGAGCCCACTCACCGCCGGTGCGAATCACACCCCCGATGGCCGTGGCGAGGTCGTCCAGCAGCCCGGGGTTTTCCGCCAGAGCCTTCTCGAAGTCAGCGGACACCTGATTGACCGCCGGTGACAGCTCGCCCATCAGGCGATTGCTCAACCCTTGTAGCCGGCCTTGCAGGCGGGTGATGGCGTCATCGGTCGCTTGCAGATTAGCGATCTGCTCGGGGGACATGATCAGCCCCACCTCGCTGGCCTCTTCCATCAGGGCTCGGAGTTCAGCGGCATTATTGGCAAGCAGTGGCTGCAGGCGTGTGGCATCGTCTGCCAGCGATTCCAGCAGGTTGACCTGAGCTGCCTGGGGCAGATCCTTCATGGCATCGGCCAGGCGCAACATCATCTCGTCTGGCGCCAGCTCGATCAGCTCCTCGGCCTTGATGCCCAGAGCATCGAGGGCGTCCTGCGCCTCACCGCCGCCGTTCTGGTAGGCGTCACCGATCTTGTCGGCCGTGTCCTTGAAGATATTGGCAGTCTTGTCGGCATCGATACCGGCACGCTGAAAGGCGTACTGATAGCCCTGCAGCGCCTGAGTGGAGATACCCAGCGAGCGCGACGTGATATCCAGCTGCTGGGCCATCTCAGCCTGCTGAGCGGTGTAGCGCGTGGCCCAGCCGACGGCCAGCCCTGCCCCTGCCACCGTGGCGGCGGCAGCACCGGCAGCCCACTGTTTGAGTGAGGCACCCGCTTTCTTGAAGCGGCTTTCGCTGCGCTCGGCTGCCTCACCGGATTCGCGGGCGGCCGCGGCGGTCTCACGTAAGCCGGATGCCAGCGAGGTCACGTCGTCTTCCAGCTCGCGGGATTGGCGGGCCAGGCGCTGTTCTTCATCGGCCAGGTTGTCGATGTCCACACCCGCGGCGTGGGCATCCTGCTGCAGGCGCGTGAGCTTCTGGGCCTGAGCCTCATGACCGGCGGTCGCCTTGTCGGCTGCCGCGCGGGCCTTGTTGAGGGCCTTTTCCTGCTGCTTCAGTTCACGCTCGACCGGCTTGAGCTCGGCCGTCAGCTGGGCCGCACTGGCGCTGGCGCTCTGCCACTCCTCCTTGGCCTCATCCGTCGCTTCACGCTGCTGCTGCAGCTCATCACGCAGACTGCTGAGGCTTTGTGCCTGGGCATCGTAGGCATCCTTCGCCTGCTCCACGGCACCACTGGCCCGCGACAATGCCTGGCGCTGCTCGTCGGTGGCGTTGGCGCTCCGGCCGATCTCGGACTTGAGGTCACGCACACGCTGTGCGGCATCACGCCATGCCTGACGGGCGGCAGTGGTGGCGGTCTGGGCGCCCTTGTAGCTGGTCTGCAGCTGGGTCAGCGTCTGGGCCTGGGCGACATGCGCCGCCTTGGCGTCGTCCGCCTCTTGCGCGGCCCGCTGTGTCGCCAGCCGCAGCGAGTCCGCACCATTGGCGGAATTCTCATACGCGGCCTGCAAGCCGTCAGCCTTGTCCACGGCCTCGCGCATGGCAGTCCCGGCGTCATCCACGACCGCCGCGACCTTGTTGATCTGGGTGACCAGCTTCTGTTGCTGGCCGATGGCCGACATTTCTTCAGAGAGGCGCTCGACCTCGGCTGAGGCCTCGCTGCTATCCTGCCCGAGATTGTCCAGCTCGCTCATCAGCTTGCCGATGTCTTGCAGCCCATCGACCGCGGCCTGAATGCGCAGCTGAATGTCACTCTGATTGGCCATCGTGTCGTGCTCCGGACATGAAAAAGCCCGCCAGATGGCGGACTAGGTGGTGCAACTCACAGCAGGCAGGCTCAGACCTTGCCCGCCTTCTTCAGTCGATCCAGCTGGCGCACCTCGAGGGTGAGGGAGTCACCGGCGGCATACTCCTTGCCGCCGTGGCGGTGTGCCTTCCTGAGCTTGACGCTCACCGAGTCGGTGGGCTTTGCCTCAGTGCCGGGCTTGGCCTCAGTGCCAGTCTTGCCCGTAGCAGTCTTGTCGGTCATGGCTCGCTCCCGTTAGCTGTACATGGTGGCGGTGTAGGCGGCGCCCTTGCCGGGCGGCACCACCAGCGAGCCGGACAGCTGCCCGGTGATGAACTCGGTGCCCATCAGCTCGGTGGCCTGATCCGCTGACAGCACGGCACGGAAGATCTCGACCCGGGTACGCTTGCCAGTGGCGAGATTGATGCCATCCACCAGGATGTAACGCGGCTTGGAGATCTCGGTGTCACCCATCACGCGATAGCCGGTGACGGCCTCGGTGTCGTAATCCACGGTGACATCGCCTGCCGCGGAAGCGGTGCGCGCCTTGATCAGGCCGGCACTCAGGTTGATGTCGCAGTCAGCAGTGACATCGGTAGCGTCCTTGGTGACCACGACACTTCCCGCGGCCAGCGAGGAATGCGGCAGCGCCGCCCAGGCCCCTTCCGTCAGGGTCAGCGCCTCGCCGGTCACGCTGTCAGCTTCGGCATCCGCCAGCTCTGCCGTGCCGCCAAGCGTCTCCGCCAGCATGGCGGCCGGCATGGAATCGAACTGGATGGTGACACTGGCCGAATCGCTGGGCAGGTTGACGGCATCCAGCGCCTGGCCGTAGTTGTCCTTCTGGAAGGAAGGGCGGGAAATGCGGTTCACGCTGGTCGGCGTGATGCTCAGGGACGGCACGTTCATCGGGCCATTCAGGGCGCCGAACTTGCCGTCGGCATCCACCTCGGCCATGAAGATGTCGCCAGACATGATCAGGCCTGTGTCTTTGAAGTCAGCCATGAGTTACCTCGTGCGGGTGTAGGTGATGGTCACGGGCAGATAGATGGGAAGAATGCGGCTGCCCAGCTCCGCATCATCCAGTTCGGCTTCACCAGTCGTGATGGCGACCGCCAGCCCATCCAGCAGTACCTGGCTCTCCGGATAGATGGCGTTGTAAAGATCATTGAGCAGCGCATCCTGACCGGCACGCCCATGGGTCTTGAGGTCGAGATAGGCCTCGATCTGAAGGCTGATCGATTCCTTGCGCGTCCCCCGCCCGGCGCGGGCGTCCACGTTGCTGGCCAGACGACGGACATGCAGCAGTGGCAGCGGGGTCTCCGAGCGCAGGTTGATCTGGATGGCCTCGGTCTCAATATGCGCGATGTCGGTGGCATGGCCATTGGCCGTCGAGATGGCCGCCAGTTGTGCCACGAAGGCATCGATCACGCGGGTGATGGGCGTCATGTGGCTCTCTCCTTGGCAAGGCGAGCGAGGAAGCGTTGCTGGAGGTCGAAGGCGATCTGGTTGCGCAGCTCGCCATTCACCTGATGATTCCAATGGTTCTTGAGGGTCCAGCCGTTGGCGCGGGTGAGGCGGCGCTGACTGCCCTTGCGGTAGCGCACCAGCGGTGTCTTGCTGCCGCCCTTGGGATTGACGAAGCCGTAGACCCGCATGCGCTGGCCGCCCTTGCGAATCCAGATACTGGCGCGGGTGCCAGTGCCATCCTCCACCTCGGTGCGGTACTGCCAGGACTTGAATGGCACCGGTGAGCGGCTGAGCGTGAGGCTGGCGCTTGGCTGGTCCTTGCTGGCCTTCTCGACCGTGATGCGCGAGCGCACCGCCGTCGGCCTGACCTTGCCATCGGCGCTGATGTCATCGATGAGCTGCTTGCGGGTCGCGGATGCCTGCGCATTGATGGCCGAGGTCATCGCGCGGCGGGTGGCCGCGGGTAGCGCCCTGAACTCCGCCAGGCTATCGGTCAACCCCTCGATGGCCACGCCCTTGGGCAGCCGTGAGTTCTTGCCACGCTTGCGAGGCATGCGGCCTCCTGTCAGCGAGGAATGGTGAACAGCTGCACGGTGATGCCGTCATCGCTGCCTTCCACGATGCCTTCGATCTCGAGCGCCAGACCGGCGATGTGAATCCTGTCGCCGGGCTCTGGCCACGGCCAGCGCAGCTCCGGTTGCAGTACCTCGACCACGTTGCGGGCCTCATTGGCCTGGCCGATGAAGACGTTCTGCCGGTGCAGCCATGCCTGAATGGGATAGGCCTCCCCCCTCATCGGCTCATACTCGGCCACCACGCCTTGCAGGCGACGCGCGGCAATCTCCACCATGCTGCGTGCCGGATCGAGGGATTCGATGATGAACAGCACTCCGTCGCGGCGGCGGATGATCTGGCCTGCTGCCAACTCATCGCGGGGCCGCATACGCACCAGCGTGGAAGATGGGGCACGGATACCCGCCTGCTCTTCTCGCCCGGCACTCTTGGGCTCCACGAATTCGGCCCAGACCTCACGCAAGGTGGGCCAGCTGGGCGGATGCCCGGTGCGGCTACCCAGCAGGGTGACGCGATGACGAAGCTGTCCGGCGCGCATAGTCACCTCATGCGAAGTGGTAATGGGTGTAGTGATCGACCAGGGCGCCCACGGCCATGGGTACCTCTGAGGTGATGGTGCCGATGACCACGGCTTCACGGGTCTCGTACCAGTGGCCGATCAGCAGCAGCATCGCGGTGGTGATGTCGTCATCGATGACCAGCGCGTGCTCATCCCCTTCTGCCGGGATGGCGTCGTGGGTTTCATACAGCGTGCGCCCCGTGCGTCCTTCAATGACGCGACGGGCCGCATTGGAATAGGTCTCGAGGAGCTGATCGTCCTCGGAGAAGTCCGGCTCCAGCCGGACGTGCAACTTGATGATGTCCAGCTCGAGCATCGGCATGCCTCATGGGGTTGGCCCCAACAGGCAAGGGCCGCGCGATGGCGGCCCTTGTGTCAGGTGGTGGGTGAGGATCAGGCCGCCTTGCCGGTCAGCGCCTTGATGGCGGCAGTGTCCTGCAGCACGCAATCGAAGCGATGGAAGGCGAGGAAGGCGAGGAAGGCCGTCTGGTCGAACTCGGCATAGCGTTCGACCAGGCGCTTGAGCGTCATGTAGTTGATGCGGCGAATCACGAACTGCTGGAAGTCACCGGCGAACATGAATTTCTTGCTCGCGGCCATGTCCTCGAAGCCCTGATCAATGAAGTAGGACTGACCGAGTACCGTGGATGGCGCCAGGCCCGCGACGGCCGGCAGCCACAGCGGGCGACCCTGGCCATCTTCCATCTCGGTGATCTTCTGCAGGGTGTTGTCGTTGAAGCCCAGACGGAAGTTCGCCGCGCGACGGTACGCCGGATCAATGCTGTGGATCAGCTTGGTGATGTCCTTCCAGTTCAGGCTGGCCGCGGCGGCTGCCGCCACGGTGCCAGTGACCGAGGTGGCGAGGCCCTTGGGCTGCTGGGGCGTGCCGGCACCGGTACCGCTCACCAGGTACTTGGCTTCGGCGCGACCGATACGGGAGCCGATGCGCGAGGCCAGGAAGCCCTCGATGTCAAAGGCCGAGTCCTGCAGCAGCTCGTTGGAGACACGGATGACCTTGGAGCTCAGCTTCTTGGCGCCGAGGTTCTGGATGCCGAACTCGACATCCTTTTCACTGGCGGCGGTGTTCTCGCCCAGCAGCTCGCCCTCTTCCCCGGTACCGTCAGACACCGGCCATTCGATGGTGGCGCCATCGGAGGTATTCAGGATCTGGGCGACCGAGGCCAGCCCGCCATAGTCCTGCATGGACTCATGGATGCGGTTGAGCATGGTGGTCGGGACGGTGTAGCCGCCCTTGTCATTCTCGCCCGCTGCCTGAGCTCGCATCTCACGCATGATCGCGCGCTGCTCTTTGCTCATGTTGCCCATGCCTTCACGCACGAAGGCATCGAAGGCCGCGGCACGCTGCTCATCCACGCTCGGGCCCTGGGACTGCCCAGCTTCCGGCGTCTGAGACTGGCCGCGCAGCTCCTCTTCGTTGTCACGCACGAAACGCTGGTCCGCATCGCGCAGGGCTTCTTCGCGATCGATCTTGTCCTGCAGGCCATCCAGCTCGCTCTTCATGGACTGCCACTGGCTGCGCTGCTCATCCTTCCATTCGGTGTCACCGGCATCTTCATGCATCTTGCGCATGTCCTTGGCGACGGCCGCGTACTTCTGCTTCAGTTCAGAGAGTTTCATGTAGCCTCCACGGGCTCAGGCATTGATGAGTTCAAGGAAGCGCTCGCGGGCGCGGCGCTGATTGACGGCACGCTGCGTGATCTCTCGGAGTTCATCGCAGCGAGCTTGGAGCGACCGCTTGGCGGCGCCCGCATCGGGGTAAGCCGGATAGGTCACGGGGGACACATCCAGCAGGCGGCTGAATCGGTGGATGGTGCGCACGATCACGCCGTGCTCGTCCTCGCCCCACTCGTCACCATCGGGGGCGACTCGGAAGGCGAAGCTGGAGCCGGTGATGTCGCCCCGTGCCAGCGGCGCCATGACCAGATCACGCACCGACTGGGTGTCGGGTGGGTCGATCTCATAACGCAGGCCCTCTTCATCCACGGACAGCGACAGCGTGTTGCTGAGGGTGCGGCCGAGCACGAAGTTGGGGTCATGGTTGAACAGGGCGCGCACGTCATCGCCCAGCACGTTGTCGAATGCACCGGGGGCGATCTGCTCCTTGAACATGCCCATGATCATTTCGCTGCGCTTGTTGAAGACGGCGCCGTGACCAATGATCCGCAACGGCTGCCCTTCTTCGCCCGCTTCGGCGCGGACCTCGCACGTCAGGGCGCGCTTTTCTGTCTCACTCATGATGTGGAGTCCTCGGGCGAGGGTGACTGGCCCAGCTGACTGGCTGGGGTGGCGTTGACGCTGATCAGCATCTCGCTGAGGCCATCGCGTGGGTTCATGTCTTCCAGGGCGCGGACTTCGTTGCGATCCATCCAGCCATCGGTGATGGCCTTGTGATAGAACTCGGCACGCTCCGTGGGGGTGCCGCGCAGCAGCCCGGCGAGGTTGAACTTGGCGTAGTAGCCAGCCCGACGCTCGGTGGGCGTGAAGATGGCGCGGTTGATCTCCTGCTCCCAGTTGATGACCCAGGGCATCATCGTGTGCCGCACGAACTGGATGGCCTGCTCGGAGATATTCGAGAAGGTGGCCTTGTCCAGGTCGTTGATCATGTGCGCTGGCACGTTGAAGATGCCGGCCACCTCGGAGCGGTTGAGCTTGCGCGTCTCGAGGAACTGGGCGTCCTCCGGCGCGATGGTGATCGACTTGTAATCCAGCTGTGCGGGGAGCATCAGCGTCTTGTTCTCGGACTGGCGCAGGCTGGCCACGGCCTTGGCCCAGGTCTCCTTGAGGCGATTCCAGCTGTCGGCGTTCAAGCTGTCCTTGACGGTGACAAGCCCGGTCGGGCGCCCGCCTCCCTCGAAGAAATCCTTGCCGTAGCGCTGGGCCGCCAGCCCGAGGCCAATGGTCTCGGCGTGCTGGCGCACCACGCTGACGCCGGTGCGATCGTGCGAGCCGAGTGCACGAACGTGGATCATGTCCTCGGTCGCGACGGCGCGTGAGCCATCCTCATCGGTGACGGCATATAGCCAGCGGTTGCCGCGCTTCACTGGGCTGCAGTTCCACGGACAATGGCGTTGCAGGGAGACGGCATTGCCCCGCGCATCCCGAACCACCTCGGTGTAGCCATTGCCCCAGCCAAGCACGTGGGACTGGGCCGTCTCGCGCCACTTGTAGCTGGTCTGCCAGTCGTTGGGCTCGTCATGCAGCAGCTGATACGCGGGGTGGTCCGTGGCGGCGGTGATGACGCCGTTCTGCTTGCGCATGACGTGCAGCGGCAATTGCGCCAGCGAGGATGACAGCACGTAGATGCAGGCGTAGACCGCGCCAAGCGTCATGGCGCTCTGCTGGTTGACCGTGATGCTGGAGTCGCCATGCAGATAGTCCGCCAGCGTCTGACCGGTGAGCGGTGTTGCCGGGTTCTCGACCGAGCGGGTGGAGAACAGTTGATCGAGAATCATGAGGCCCCCTTGCGCATGGCGCGTGCGCCGAGCAGTGCCAACACCAGTAGCAGGCTGCCACTGACCATCAGCGCGTCCGCGAGGCCGAATCGCAGGTACAGGCCGCCCGTCAGGCTGGCGAAGCCGGCCAGCCCGAGGGTGTCGAACAGTAGGTTTCGCATGTCACATGACCAGGAAGTCGTCGTCTGAGAGGGAGTCGAGAAGGCTGGGCGGCTCGACATCGAGGGTGATGGCACGCCCCAACGCCATGAGCAGCGCGATGATGCCGTCGATCTTGTTGTCGGCGGCTTCCTTGCGCGGGTAGATGTTCTCTTTGGCGTCGGCCTTGGCGACCACGTTGCTGGCCATCCAGGTGAGCAGCGGGTCAGCCGGGTGCGTGAAGCGACCGCCAGTGACGGCGGCCTCCATCTCGCGCATGGCGGGGCTCATGTTCTGGACCGTGTTGCGGTACTCGATGACCGGCGCGCCTTCCTGCATCAACTGATGGGCGAGCTGGGTAGCCCGCCAGGGATCGTAGGCAACTTCCTGCACATCGAAGCGACTGGAGAGGTCGAGGATGTCCTGCCGGATGACCTCGAAGTCGAGTTCTTCACCATCAGTGATGATCAGGTGGCCGGAGTTGACCCAGCCCTCATAGGCAGCGCGGTTGCTGCTGGCGCGCTCGATCGCACCTTCCGGCAGGTAGCTGCGCACGAAGGCACGCCACTCGACCTTGGCGTCCTCTCGCACCTTGCGGAAGATCAGGCCGATGGCGGCGATGTCGGTCTTGCTGGCAAGGTCAACACCCAGCCAGCAGGGCTCGCCCTCCATCTGGTCCAGCGACATCGAGTCATCACCGGCCGCCAGCCAGGTGGCCATATTCAGCCAGGCGCTGCGTGCCGAGACCCAGACATCGAGGTGCTTGGTCAGAAAGGAGTTCTGGCGACTGGGATACTGGATAGCATCGCGCTGCGCCTTGAGCAGGAATTCCTCGCTGACGCTGACACCGAAGTTGGGGTTGGCCTTGCGCAGCACGTCCGGTGACTGCCAGTCGTCGCCCTCATCGATGGTGTAGATCAGCGCGAAGAGCTCAGGGTTATCAACCACACCCTCGAGCATCTGCTGCGCTTGCCGGCGCTTGTCGTAGCAAGGGCCAGCGAGGTTGAAGCCGGCAGTGGTGATGATGAACATCAGCGGCTGATCGCGGGCACCCATGCCGGTCAGCATGGTCTCGTAGAGGCTGGGCGATTGGTGCTCGTGGAACTCATCGACAATGGCGCAGCTGGGGCTCGAGCCGTCGCCCGGGTCACCGATCATCGGTTCCAGACGGGAGCCGTCGCCGGGGATGCTAATGTTCTTGGCCATCACCTCGATGCCGGCGGCGCTGATCAGGGCCGGTGACTTCTGCAGCATCAGCTTGGCCGGGCGGAAGACCTCCCAGGCCTGCTTCTCGGTGGTGGCACCACAGTAGACCTCGGCGCCGTATTCCCCATCGGCGGCCAGCATGTAGGTGGCCACGCCAGCGGCGATCACTGACTTGCCGTTCTTGCGCGGTACCTCGATGTAGGCCTCGCGGTAACGGCGCTGCCCGCTGCGCTTGCTCATCCAGCCGAACAGCACACTGAAGATGAAGAGCTGCCAGGGTTCGAGCGTGATCAGCTTGCGCTCGCGCGCCCACTTGCCCTTGGTGTGAGGCAGCAGCTGGATGAAGGCGCATGCCCGCTCGGCGGCGTCACGGTCGAAGCGGTAGGGAAAGGCGCGCGTCTTGGCCGCCTTCTGTTCATCGACATGACGCTGGCAAGCAAGGCGGACCCACTTGCAAGCGGGTATCCGGCCAGCCACCACGTCCCGAGCGTACTTGTTCGCAGCATTGACGTTGGGATAGCTGGCCATTGAGTGTCATCGCTTGTTGCCACCCAGCAGCTCGGCGAAGGGGTTGGCGGCATCCTTGGACCCGGGCACGGCCAGGCGTGCTCGGCTGGACGGATCGAGACCGAGTGCACTGCCGAATGTGGTCATCTGGCGGGCTGCCTCATTCTTCGCGGTCAGAGCTGGGTTCTTGATGGGGGCACCGGTGGCAGGACTTTCCAGCACCAGGCCGCATTGCTGGATCTCGACCACGGCCTGACGCCAGGTGGCGTAGGCATCGCAGTAGGCCTCGAGCTGATGCAGGTCAGAGCGCGTCAGGATCTTGGAGCCAACCAACCAGGGCGCGAGCTTGTCCCAGGCATCACGGCCGATCTCGCATAGCCAGTCGGGTGCCGGCGGGACTTCATCAAGTGCATCGCCCTCGGGCTCGTCATGGTTGATGGCACGCTTGCCGGCGTTGCCCTGCACCGCCTTCAAGTGGCTTGGTTTGGGCTTGCGACCTCGTGTCATCTGAGAATCCTTCGCGCTAGGCTGATTTTTCAATTTCGCGGGTGTGAGAAAGAAACGTAACGGAACGGTGGCCGCCCCCAAAGGTGGTAGAGATTGCACCCCCTCCCCCTCTCAGAGCCTGCCTCAGTCGCCTGATCTGGCCGCCTGCGCCTCGCTTGCCGTCTTGGTCTGATGGCAGGACTTGCAGATCGCTTCGAGGTTGTCAGCGGCGTCTGTGCCGCCCTGAGCCTTGCCCGCGATGTGATCAACTTCAGTAGCTGGCGTGATGCGGTTCATGCGCTCGCATGGCTGGCAGAGGTAGCGATCACGCTTGAGAATCGCGTTTCGCAGTCGCCGCCATGGCCGACCACCTCGGCCTTGCCCACCTCGCTTGCTCTTGCCCCAGTTGATGGCTCGATCGGCATGCGCTTCGCAGTACCCATGAGAGGCCGTCGTCTTGCCACCACACATGGGTGCCTTGCAGGGACGTGGCGGTTTGATAGGCACAGACCTTCTCCTCTACTACGTTGAGAGTTGCGCATACACGAACATGCAGGGGCACCGATCAAAGGAGACACCCATGATGCTCGAGCTATATCTCTACCGCTGCACTGACGGCTGGGCAGTACGTCGTGAGCTCGAGGATATGCCGCACAAGACATTCAAGCAGGAAGCCGAAGCGCGTGAGTACGCAGAGGCTCTCGCCCATATCAAGGGATACAAGCTCTATGTCATCCGCGACGGAGGCACTGGGCGAGACCGCGTACTGTGACCAGGGCGATATATGAGTATTTCTGGGCGCCAAGGAACCCCCAAGCTGGGGGTGCCTTGACCGCTCGTCAGCCTTGTCAATCAATCCAGAACTCAGGGGTCGATGGGCAGCGCCATCTGGAGCTCTTGCCGCCAGTAGTCAGCGCGAGACTCCAGCGCCGGCTTGACCCACCGATGGCTGGCCAGCTCGCGACCGGCAAGGCTGCCCTTGGCATTCTGGTCATCCAGTGCGCGACAGGCCTTCTCGAACTCTTGCATAGCGCTCAGCTCACCGCGCATCAACGCATCGATGCGTAGGTCACACCAAACGGCGAAATCGACATCCAACCATCGAGCAAAGACCACGGCCAATTTAGGATGCAGCCACGTTCCACCTTCACTCCCGGCCTTTGTGATCACTAGACCTGACTTCTTTGCCAGCCTCAGCATCTTGGCCTTAGAGGCAGACCTTATGCCATCTAACTGCTTGATAATATTGAATTCCTGCAGAAGATCACCTTTACCAAGAGCTCTAGAAAGGGCGGCTAGATACCTGATGCTGTCACGCTGCATCAGCCAATCATTCGGCTCCTTCCCAAAGCGCTTGGCAATGTCGGTGGCATTGATCCAACCATCCGTGTTGAAGCGGATGAACTGTCCTTCGTAATCGAACGGGATAACGTTTGTCATCGGTAGAAGCCTTTTAGAGATAGAGCCTGTCACCCAGGAGTCGCCAACCCAGAGAGGCCCGATGAAGCCATCGGCGCTCCTCAGGCTCTATCCTGAAAGGCTCTGGTAAGTGCCGGGCGCGGGTGAAGCGCCCACAAAAAAGCCCCGCCGGAAGGCAGGGCTTTTCAATTCTTGCGGTGTTACTCAGCAGTCGTCTGCTCGGCACCATCAGGGCCATCGGCCAGGCGCTCGAGGATCGAGGCCGTCGCCGTGCGGTCAGCGTTGAATCGGCGACGCTGTGACTCATAGTCAGCCAGTAGGCTGAGCAGATCGCGGTTGGATGTCACTGGCCGATCAGGGGCAGGCAGTGGATTGAGCAGGTAGCTCGGCACATCAGGCGTGCACTGCCACTCAGTGGGCATCACCACTGGCTTGCTCTCGAAGGCGCTGCAGCCACTCAGCAGCAGCATCAGGCACAGGCCTGTCAGCCCAATCCCCAGTCGGCGCATCGTCTCTCTCCATCCGGCGTGCAGCTGCCCGGGCAGCCATGATTGAACGGTCATCCAGTGCGCGACTGGCTTCGCGTGCCTCCAATGCGACGGACAATCGCTTCATCTGATTGCCATAGTGCAGCGCCATCATCTCGAGCCCGCGGTTGACTGCCTTCTCGGTGGATAGCTCAGCCTTGAGGTCATTGGCATGCTGCTCGGCCTTGGTCGCCTCATAGGTCTTCATCGCACCCCAGCCCAGCACCACTGCCATCAGGACGACCTCGATCTTCACGCCTGATATCAGCTTGCGGCCCCATGCCCACGCGGTCGTGATCAGTGCAGCCATCGTCCCAGCACCTTATCGAAGATGGCGTCAGACTTGGCACGCAGCCACTCGACACCGAGGAAAGCGATCGCAGCCCCGATGGCCACGGCCATGTCCTGATCCAAGCCGCCCCAGTCCAGCAGCGGCTTGAGCGCCAATGTCAGGCCACCCACCAGGGTCGCCTCGAGCAATGACTTGTAGAAGCGGCCACCAGCATGCAGGCCGCGCAGCAGTGCGATCACGAATGACAGACCCGCTGCATAGAGGTTGGCTTGATACGGCTGTAGCCACTCCAGCAGCATCTGCCATGTCGATGGATCGCGGTGTGGCATATCGGCGGGCTCGTGGTCGTCGTCATGCATATGGCCTCCTGAGTCGGTAGGCCCTGCGTAGTTCGTCGTTATCGTTATGCGATGTGGCCGCCAGCACGCACGTACACGCCCAGCAGCTCATCGGTATCAAGCTCACGCTGCCCGTACCCTGCCCCCGGCAAACTCGCCCAGATGCGCCGACAGGCGTGGATGGCCTCAGCGATGCGCCCGTCATGCACCAGCCCCAATGCCCGGCACTGGCGGATCAACTGCCTGGCCGCCTCATCCTGAGAGGCCGGCGAGAAGTCAGGCAGGTGGAAGCGCTTGGCCAGGTCATCCCACGTCCCTACCAGGAACTGGTACCGGCCCGCCGCCGTGCTGTGGATGTTGTACGACTTCAGCCACACCGACTGGCGGGGATGATCGTCGAAGCCATCGAAGGTCTTGCCGCCCACCAGCACGTCATAGCCCTCAATCGAGCTGAAGCGCGGCGTGCCCTCGGCATAGGCAATGGTGTCCAGAAAGGCCGCCAGATTGCTGGCATCATCAGCTGCTGGATCAACAGGCGCATCGAAGCCCACCAGCTCGACCTCATCGAGCCAGTGCGCGGGGGCATGTGCAGGCATGGGCATCACCGGTAAGCAGATACGAAAAAGCCCCGCCGGATGGCAGGGCTCGGAAAACACATGGAACACACTACGAATATTGTCTGCGGTAACGACCGTGCTTCAGCGCTGCCAAAGCAACCTCGTGAGTGAGCCGTGTAAATTCACATTCCTCAATGACAACATCCAAGTCTATCCCCATGTCGTCACACACAATGCATAGAGACTCGCCAAGAGGCCTGAAATCGCCCCCTTTGGCCATCTCCACATGAGTCACACAAATGATGTCATCGAGCATGGCCGTCCTTAAAGGAAAAAGTTCGATTGATACCTCTCGCTTGCTCCAGCCTGCGCGCAAGCTCCTCCTCGTGACAGGCCGAATCTGCTATGTCACTCGTCAGCCCCACGTGCCTATAGCGTTCGAGTAGCTCCGAGAAGGTGAGCTCGTCCCTGTTTCGCTCTTTATTTAGCAAAGCCCCTAGAGCCAGAAGCTCCGAAGGGTCAGCCTTAGCTCTTTCAACGAGTCCAGCGTCTATGTGATTCATGTTATCCCCTGCTCAGAGTGCCCCATCAGCGAGGATGAGCCATATCGGGGAGAAGAGCTAAGCTATCGATCAACGAGATATAAACCAAAAAGCCCCGCCAGATGGCAGGGCCTTGAAATGAGTGGTGATCCAGAGACGCAAGAATCACACAATAGCTGAATCGTACCCTCAAACCCCCGCTTGTGCAACATATGGTAGTCAGGCGGCCATCTCGGCCTGAGAAAGCACCATATGCAGTAGAGATTCACGCGCTCTCGTGGCCGCTCTTTGCAACGACTTCACAGTGCTGAAGGGCTCCGCCACCTTCACCGCCCCGGGCACCCAGCCCAGCCGCGCCAGAATCGCCACCTGCGCCGCCACGGCCTGCGATTGGGTCATCATGCGCGGCGACTGGCAATTCTGCACCGGCGGAATGGCATAGGCCGCCAGCAGTACCGCCATACGCTGTCGATCACTCAGGCGTGACAGCAGCGCTGCCGCCATCGTCCGCCACTGGCTTTCCTGCTGATAACGCTCTGCCGCCTTGCCGACGTGATCCACCAGGCCCGTGCACTCGCCACGCCCTTCCCCCATACCGCCCACCGATGACACCTGATGCCACCCGGCATTCTGATGGCGCAGCCCGGTGCGATACTCGATTTCCTCCTCGAGCAGCTCATCCAGAGCATGTGCCAACGCCTGCTGACGCCTCACGCCCTCCGGCAGCTTCTCGATCAGGCGGAAGGTCTCCGCCAGCCCCATATCCTCGATCCGCTGCATGTCCTGCCCTCCTGCTCCGGGTTACTACGTGAGCCCTATGCCGTTGCCTTGCGCCACTCACTGCCATGCGGCATCACCTCCAGCTCACCGGCCACCACTGTCTCGGGCCAACTCGCATAGGCCACCAGCACCGCCTTGGCCTCATCCACGCCTTTAGCCAGCACCGCCAGATAGCCATTTCCCTCCATCTTCTCAAGCCATTCGCGCTGAGACTTCGCCAGGGCGGCATCATGTGGCGGGGCTGCTTTGAACTCGATGTAGAGTCCGTGATACCCACCGCGGGCCGTGGCCACCACCAGGTCACTCACCCCAGCCCGCACGCCCTGGGCCTTGAGGTCGGCAGCCGTCTTCTTGTTGCGCTTGCCACCATTGGGGACGTGATAGGTGACATCCTCGAGCAGCACGCCCACCGGCTTGCCGCGCAGCTTCTCGCCCTTGAGCCAGCGAATCAGAACCTTCTGCTCCAACCCTTCACGGTCGATGCGTGGCGCCGACTTGCGGGCTTGGCCGGCGGTACGGTTCGGCGACTTGCGGGCCGCTACCTTGGCGGAAGGATGTGTTGCCCAGCTCATGACGATGCCCTCACCTGATTGGATTGCCAGCGGCGATAGTTGGTGATGATCCGGCGCAGCATGTGCGCCGCCCTCGGCTCATGATCGATCTCGGCGCGACTTTTTACCCCGCAGGCCGTGCGAATAAAGTCCACCGCGTCTTCCTCCTTGTGCGTACCATCCGGCAGCACATTGGTATCGATGCCGTGTCGAGCCCGGCGCGCCTGATCCAGATAGCGATGGAATCCCTCGGCCTGGCACAACATCGCGGCCTTGCGGGCCAGTGGGCCGCCAGCGGGCTTGGGTGTGGTCTCAGTCACGCTTGCCCCCTCAGTCGCTCACCATTGGCATTGAAGCGGGGAGCGCCCAGGGCAATGCAGCGCTTGCACGTCCCCAGACACCCCGCCAGCTGATGGATGGCCACGCGACTACCGCAGGCAAAGCAGCGACGCAGGGCTGAATGATTCGGCCGCCTGTAGCTGCCGGCGGGGCGATAGCTCACTGCAACATCCCCAACACATCCGTCTGACGTCCTGCTGGCGCCAAGCGGATCAGACGGTATTCATGCGCGGCACTGTCTCCACGCCGGCGGCTCTCCACGATCAACCCATGCTGGCGACGCAGATCTCGCAGGCGGGCACTGATGGCTGCCTCACTATCCAACCGATCGAAGCGCTTGCGGATCTCGGCTGCCAGCTCATGCAACATCAGCCACGAGCGCGATTCACTGAGTGCCAGATACGTCCGACCTAGCTGACAAGCCGGATTGTCCAGCGACGCGCGGCGCGGACGAGTCGCACCAGTAGGCCTGCTGCCAATACCCGTGGGGATTGCCTGATCCTCATGATTCGCCATGTGCCAACCCTCCTCGCATCATCTTCAGTGCCTGGGCAGGTGTGATGCCTGCCAGTTCACCCGCCGCCTTGCGGGCCTTCTCCTCCCCCGCCATGGCGGCACGTTCTGCCGGTGACAGTTGGCCGTCATGTCCAATCGCTGCTTGCGGCTTGAGGTCATCACCCCGGGCGAAGCGCTCCACCACCTGCTGGTAATACACGCGGAAGGCGCGCTCGTGCTTGTCCATGCGCTGATAGCTGGCAGAGGCCATGCCGTGAAGGTCCATGTGCTCGCCCGCGGCGGCGATGGCCTCATGCGGGTACGGCTTGCCGGTGAAGGCGTGGTCCTGCAATGCCTGCCAGGCAGTGTCGAAGTCCGGCAGGCCCAGCCCTTCGGGCGTCATCTGGCATAGCTCGGCGAACTGCATGGCGCTGTCCGGCGGGAAGGCGTTGCCACGCTGCTGTAGCGACTTGGCAGTGCGGGCCTTCTCGGCCTGCAAGCCACAGCGCAGGTGCTGGGCGCTCAAGTGGCTCAGGGCCGCCAGCCACTCGCCTTCCACGTCACAGCTCACCCACTGGCCATTCTCCTCAGTGCCCCAGCCCATCTCACGGCAGCGGCGGTGCCAATGGGCGCCATGCAGCTGGGCCAAGCGATCGAACAATGCATCCACCGCCTTCTGGCTCACCCGTGGCAGGTCATCACAGCCACTCGCCATCGATGATGTCGCCGGACGGCGGCTGGCCTTCGGCTTGTTCACGGCGGCGCTGCTCAATGAGTGCACGCCCCTCAGCGGCTGAGAGTTTCGAGTTACGGATTGGACCAGTTGAGCGACGGCTTCCATGGGTGCCTCCAGCGTTGCGTGCAGTGTTGTTCGATGTGTTGGCGTTCTGACTCATGCGGGCCTGGCGGGCCGCCTCTCGCTTACGGTTCTCGCTCACCCAACCCGCAAACTTGGCGCACCAGGCATGATGCGAATGCCTCCGGCCCGGCTGATCCGCGAAGTGCGCGGTAAAGTCCGCCAGCTCGCCCTGATCCCATGTCAGCGATGGATCACCACGGCGCACCGTCTCCGTCTGCCAGTGGGTGGCATCCGGCTGCCAGTCCAATGTCATCAGCACCTGACGGGCCCCGGCTGTCACTTGCGGCTGGCCGTTGTCTGCCTGCTGGGCCGCTCGTTCGAAGATGCTCGGCTCGCCCGCGCCAGAGAGAGAGGGGTTAGGATCATTGGTACCCTGATTCGTCGGAGATTTTTCCGACCCTGGCACGGATATTTTTCCGACCCCGCCCGGAGATTTTTCCAAGGTCGGATTTTTTTCCGACCCTTGAGAATCAGGCGCCGAGGGACAGATCGGAGATTTTTCCGACCCTACCGAGCGGTTCCAGGTCACCCCCTTCTCGGTTAGGCGCATATACGTCCGGTTGTCGCAACTGGTCATCACGATCAGATCGAGCTTGGCCAGCTGCTTCATGAGTCGGTAGGCGGTGTCGTGCTTATCAGTCAGCATCGGGAGCTCTTCGCAGATCTTCCCCTTGCCGATGTTGTAGTAGGTGTGGCCATCGATCTGACGCGCATTTGCCCAGGTCGGCACCTGATGCAGAAACGCAAACAGCATCGCCTGCTGAGCATTGAGCCCCCACTCGACGGCCTTGACTTGGTTGATAGCAACGAGGTACTGCATCATCGATATTCCCGCATCGAGCATTGGCGACTCGTTTGTGATCGATGCAGACTCATGCCTCACCTCCCGCCAGTGTCAGATATTTGGCAGCGCGGGCCTGATGCCACTGCATGCTGCCCAGTTCGCCGCCCTTGTCGCCGCGACGGGCCGCCAGCAACGCATTGCACTGGTGCCAGGCGGCATAGGCCGAGTGATATTCGCCGGTGAGGCGCGGCTGGTCTGGCAGCAGATCCTTCAGCTTGGCGATCTTGCGGCCAGCACGGGACATCTCTGTCTCAAGGCGTGCTGAACTCATTCGTGCCGTGATGCTCATGCCGGTACCTCATCGCCCTTGGCTGCCACGCCCAGTGACAGGCGCTCGAAACGTCCTGCCTCGCTCATGTGGTGGTCGATCGACAGAGTGCGGCGGGCATCTGCCTGCGCCGTCTCACCCTGACCCTTGCCGCATTCCAGCAGGGCCACCACGGCCAGGTGGTGCTGCATGCTCATACGCAGATCAATCACGCCACCCACTCGCTCACGCTTCTCGATCATCACCGCCAGCCGATAGGTCTCGGCCTTGAGGGACTCACAGCTCCAACCCCGATAGCTGGTCAACATCTGCTTGGCTTCACTCGTCTTGATCGTCATGCCATACTCCCTTGGCATAGTGAGATGCTTCCCCCGGATTGGTTTCGACGCCTTCGGGGGATTTTTGTATCTGGTGCCCGGTTACCGGCTCACCACCTTCAGCGGTTTGCGCATCGCCTGCAGCTGTCCCATCAGGGTGCTCATCTGCTGCTCAATGGCCTTGTGCTGCGCTTCAAGCTGCTCTGCCTCTTCCTCGTCTACCTCGCCATCTGCAATCGCCGCCCGAATCAACGCCGCCATCGCGCCCTGCCCCTGCTGGGCATCCAGCACTGACGCGAACACGTCACCACGGCTCACCTCGCCCTTCGCACAACGCGGCACCGCTACCATGCTCAGGTAATCCAGAAACGGAGCCATCAGGCGCATCTGGTGCTCGCGGTCCACGTTCCAGAAGATCCCCACGAAATCGATGAAACGCAGCGGCATCGGCTCGTCTTCACTGAGGCGGCGATACATGGACTTGGCTGACATTCCCAGATCGCTCGCCAGCTGCTTGGGCTGGCACTCGAACGCCACGTCGTGCACTGCGTCCAGGAAGGCATCCATGTCTCGCTCGATCTCTGTATGGGCATCCATGGTCAATTTCTCCGTGTTCGTTCCGTTTAAGCCGATATGGGCGGCGGGCTATGCTGTGGGTGTCAGGCGGTGTGCTTATCGCGGCCAAAGACTCGTGGACAAAGATGTTCAGCCAGAAACGCTCCATTGGTTAATCGCTCTGCTCTCAAGGCCGCTGCGGGCGACATTCCATTTGTGCCGCAAACCCAGTGGGAGACAGACCCTTGATCAACCCCCAAAGTCTCAGCAGTCTTTCGTTGGTTCCCGAAGTGGGCGACAAGACGCCTGTAGATATTGCTCATACAACACACCTCTATGCGATTTCTCATATTCTAGAGCATGCGAAAACTCATTTGCAACAACATGAGCATGCGCATAACAATCCGGCCATGGAACTCAAAGACAGAATCAGGTCTGCCCGAAAGGCAGCCGGACTCACCCAGGTTCAGCTAGCCGAGCGAGTTGGAATCGACCAATCGGTCATCTCTAGTCTCGAGCGAGGTAAGCACCGGGGTTCGACACATACGATCACCATTGCGCATGCGCTTGGCGTCAGCGCGAGATGGCTGGCTACTGGCGAAGGCGAGATGACTGATTCTTGGGCTGCCGCCAAAAGCGACGCCAGCGAGCTAGTGCTCCATGAAACGGAAATCGTTGAGGGGAATGAGCCTCTCAGGGACGACGAGGTAGAAATCCCTTACTTCCGCGAAGTCGAGATGGCGGCTGGCGATGGCCGCACTCAGGTCATCGAGAATCACGGGGCGTACATGCGCTTCAGCCTGCCGCGCCTGGCGCGTGCCGGGGTAGACCCCAAGCAGGCCGCCTGTGCCACGGTATCTGGGGATTCCATGGAGCCAGCTATCTTTGACGGCTCCCCCATCGGCATCGACAAAAGCTGCCGTCACATCATCGATGGCAAGGTATACGCGCTAGATCACGGCGGCATGCTGCGCGTGAAGCGCCTCTACCGCTTGCCGATGGGTCGCATGCGGGTGGTCAGTGACAACCACATCGAGTACCCAGAAGAGTTCTACACCCTGGGTGATCCGGATGCCCCGAAGATCATCGGCCGCGTCTTCTGGTGGGAAACCTTCGCCTGAGAAATCATCGCGCGCACGCGTAACCAGAGAGAGTGATTCAAGTAGGTAGGTTCTAGGTACGACACCAGAGTCACCCTCCCCCTGACACCTGTGTCACTCTGACACCTGTGTCACCCTGACACCTGTGTCACCCTCCCGGTGCTTCACCCTGAAAGTCCTTCAAACGAATGATAGACCCGCCCATCGAGGCGGGTTTTTTATTGCATGGAACATAGCCCCAAAGCTAAATATGGGAAAATATGCGTAATCTCATTGACCAACAATATGAGCATTGCCATAATAATCCACATCGACACGGCACACCGCCATCGTCACTGAGTGGATTGGAGCAGCCCATGACCGACACAGCCCGCAAGCATCGTTCAGCCATCGCCCTCGCCGTCATCGTCGGCGGTCTAGTCACGCTCGCCAGCCTCACCCAGCAGACCGATGGCCCGCGCCAGCTGACCGCCAGCGAAGCCGAATACTGCGAGATGACCGCCATGTGGCAGGAAGATGCCAAGGCCGGTTTCGCTGAATCACAGCGCCGCGGCTGGCCGGACTTCCACGGCAATGCCGCCAGCCTTTGCTCCCCTCAGATTACGCATGGTCAGCAGCTCGCCAGTCGCTGATCGGACCTCGCCCCAAGGCCAGCAGGTGGTGCCAGTGGGGATTGCGAGCATAACCACCCGCAGGTAAGGCGCCGGTTCCTCCCTTGCGCTAGCGGCCTTACCCCCGACACCTGGGCAAGTGGTGTGACAGCTGGAGAGACAGCGCTTATCAGAGGACATCGGCACTGCCGGTATCGCCTGATGAGCCCCGAACCGCCGGGCAATGCGGCTGTTCTTTAACAATCAGGCATGCCCAGCCAGCCCGTAGCGCTAGACACGCGAGAGGCCGCTGGGAGTACGCCGCCCAGGGCTGTCGAAATACTGGGAATGGTATGGGGCTTTGCCAATGGCAGAGCCCACCCGAGAGTGCAATGGCAAGCCTTCGCAAAGCGCGACCGCTTCCCGATGCCCTTTCCCTGCAGTGCCTGTGCTTCCCCGTCACGTCCCTGACGGGGCCTTTTTAGCCGTAACCATTATCTGCATCAGCCATAAACATGAGTGGTTTAATCAAACCCATTTTCCTTTACACTTGAAAATCCTGGAAATTGCAGGGTTCTGAAGGGGGAACTGAATTTATGGGCACTGAAGCAGTATGGATGGGCCTGGGTCTGGCCCTACTTTTTGTGCTGTTGACGTTCGGCTCTATGGGCCGACTACGTAAAGATGCTCGCCATTCCAAGGATACAGAAAAAGCTGATTAGTTCTGTGCAAACCGTCTGATTGTTAACCCACTTATACGGTGGGTTTTTTTGTGCTCACAGGTCAGCCTCTTCTGGAGGCTGACCTGTGAGCACAACCACTCGTGGAGGCCAGCATGACGCTCTTTCTTCGATCTCGGGTCACTGTCGATGGCATCACCGCGACGATGGCGGAACACGCCGAGCGGCTCGGTATCGGGGAAGGGACACTATTGTCCCGCATGACGCGCTTGGGCCGTCATAATCCGATACTACTGCTTGAGCCAGTCACCAAATCCCGCAAGCCGGCGAAGCCCCAAAGCTTGGCAGAGGCTGTCAAAACGCTAAGGCGAAGGCCTGCCGGCTTGTTGGCGACCGCCAAGCGGCTAGGCGACTACGCCTCACTGACACAGAAATCACCATGATTCACCCACTACTTATTGCCGCCACTTGCCTGGCGGCTTTCTTTTGCCTGCTCGCCGGTGGCTGGCTCGACACACTGCTCACCAAAGATGACTGATATGACCCGCGATCAACTGATGGCAAGCCTGATGCACCTCCCCCACCCGTGGCCACGTCCCGAGACGGACTGCAACCTCCCGACCGATAACGGCCACGGCGATCTCGAGGGCTGGATCAAAGGCCCAACCAACAATGAATGGCACTACGCATGGATCGGCGCCCATGAGCGCCGCATCGTCATCACCCGGGAACAATGGGAAGAGGCGCTGCTGGTACACGTCCAACATCTCGAGCGACCTGTCAGCGATACAGTCAATCCAAGGGCTTGGAATGGAGAAGGGCTGCCACCGGTGGGGAGCATCGTGACGCTCGATTCAGATCACGGCGGATACGCAGAAGTCAGGGTGATCGGCCATACACTGCGCGGCGGCAATGCCGTGGTCGAAGGCAAGCGACGTGGCGTTGAAGTGTGCGCTCAGTCTGAGCTACGCCCCATCCGCAGCGAGCGCGAGACGGCCATTGAGGACATGAAGCAGATCACCAAGGCCGCGGCTGACGCTCATAAGCGCGAGCTTCACGGGGCACTGTCGGAAGAGTACCTGCTGGGAGCGCTCTACGACGCAGGCCATCGCAAGGTGAAGTCATGAACGTCATTGACCTCTTCGCCGGTGCCGGTGGATTCAGCACCGGCGCCAGCATGGCCGGCTGCAACGTGGCCTGGGCCGCCAATCATTGGCCGGATGCTGTCGAGTGGCACAGCCGCAACCATCCGGACGCAGCGCACATCTGCCAGGACCTGCATCAAGCGGATTGGAGCCAGGTGCCCGCGCATGACCTGATGCTGGCGTCGCCCTGCTGTCAGGGCCACAGCAAAGCGCGAGGCAAGGCCAGCGGCAACCCTCAGCACGATGCCAGACGCTCGACTGCCTGGGCAGTGGTATCAGCTGCCGAGTATCGCCGGCCGCCAGCCATCCTCGTGGAGAACGTACCCGAGTTCCTCGATTGGCAGCTCTACCGCCCCTGGGTGCTGGCCATGCAGGCGCTGGGCTATGCCGTCAGCCCGCATGTGGTAGATGCCGCTGACCTCGGCGCCCCACAGAACCGCATCCGCATGTTCCTGGTACTCACCCAGTCCGCCCAGCCGCTCAAGCTGAACCTGCCGACACTCGATCACCTGCCGGCTGCCAGCTTCATCGACTTCGAGGCGGGCCGCTGGCAGCCCATCGAGAAGCCCGGGCGAGCCGCCGCCACCCTGGAGCGAGTGCGCGCGGGCCGTGCCGCCCACGGTGACCGCTTCCTGATCAGCTACTACGGCAACACCAAGACGGGAAGATCGCTGGATCGCCCCATCGGCACCATCACCACGCGCGATCGCTGGGCCATCGTCGATGGCGACCGCATGCGCATGCTCAGCCGGTGGGAATGCCGGTCGGCCATGAGCTTCCCCGACACCTACCAGCTGCCGGACAACCACCGTCTCGCCGTGCATCTGCTCGGCAACGCGGTATGCCCTACCCCGGTCAGCCACATCATCAAGGCGCTGCAGCAAGCCGCATAACACCTTGACTAGTAGCTTGAAAGATCACCATGTATAACTAGCCATCATAGCCTTATGGAAATAGCCATATGAATGGACTGAGTGATCATGATCGGGAGATTGTGGAAACAGCCAAGGCCAGTGCAAAGAGCATACGCAACACAATCGCCTCCGAGCTCTTGAGCTGCCCTGATGGTGATGGTGACGACCCTCCATTAACCATCTTCATGGCTGGTGCCCCCGGTGCAGGAAAAACGGAAGCATCTAAGGAGATAGCATCTCAATTTAACATTTTACGCGTAGATCCTGATGACTTCCGAAGCAACTTACCAGGCTACGATGGCAGTAACTCACGTCTTTTCCAAGGCGGAGTATCTTTGATCGTTGAGCGCGTCTTCGACAGGCTGGTAAGGAGCAGGAAGAGCTTCCTACTGGACGGCACCTCTGCTAACCTCAAGAAGGTTAGAAGCAATATCCAAAGGGCTCTGCAAAAAGGTCGCCTTGTAAGACTTTGGTATGTGTACCAAGACCCCTTGACTTCATGGGAATTCGTACAGGCCAGAGAGATAGTTGAGGGTAGAGGGATCCCCTTAGAATCCTTTATAGATCAGTATTTTAGCTCCCGTCTTGTGGTAAACGAGATGAAAAAGGAGTTTGGCGACGACCTTAGCATCGACGTCCTACGGAATCTGTCAACATAGTTGGCACATGAAGTGGTTCTGGCTTTTTAAAATCCTACTGCCTGCGGTACCGGATCCCGCTCCGGATTCAGATGCACTATCTCCGGCAGATCGAGTTTCCGGATGTCGCCTGACCACCGCTCCGGGTGACGCTGCTTCGCGGCCTCGAAGACCTCTCGGCGCTGCGTCAGAATGCCTTTGGCCTCGCCGTTATGACGCTGGCTCGGCGTGACGTAGCGAAGGGCGCTGTGCCGGTGCTCATGGTTGTACCACTCGGTAAATTGCTGAACCCAGTCCTGAGCCTCGGCCAGGGTGGCGAACCCGTCGACGGGGAAGCCCGGCCGGTACTTCAGCGTCTTGAAGGCCGACTCGGCGAAGGCATTGTCGTTGCTGACTCGCGGCCGGCTGTACGATGGTGTGATGCCCAGGTCATAGAGCTTTTCCAGGAAGGTCGCTGCCTTCATCGGGCTGCCGTTATCTGAATGCAGAATCAAGGGTTTATGACGATCTGTCAGGCGCTCTCGCCAGCAGGCTTTCTGAATCAACTCAGCAGCCAGCTCGCCAGTCTCTGTTTCATAGATCTCGTGCCCGACGATCTTGCGACTGAAGACGTCCATGATCAGGTACAGATACCACCAAGTGCCGCGCGCGGGACCGGGCAGCCACGAAATGTCCCAGCACCAAAGCTGGTTCGGCGCCGTCGCCTGGTGAGTGGTCGGTGGGCGATTACGCTGAGGGGCCTGCTGTCGGCCCCGGTGATGTTGCTGATCATATTCATGAAGCACTCGGTATATCGTCGACTCAGAGGCCAGATAGTGGCCCTTGTCAGCCTGATCGGCCACGATGAAGGCCGGAGGGCGGCTTCGATATTCTGGAGCGTTGCACAACGCCACGATCGCTTTTCGCTCCTCGGGAGATAGCTTGTTGGCGGGTTCCGGGCGATCGGCGCCGGGGCGGCGGTCCGCCGTCACTTCGCCTTCTGCGACCCAGCGGAAATAGGTCCGCACGTTGATGCCCATCACCTGACAGGCCTTGACCAGCCGAGCCCCGTCACGCTGGGCGTCTTGCACCAGGGTCACGATGTGCTGGCGATCCGGGAGGCTGGTCAGTCGTCCTCGTCGTGGGTCGTGCCCCAGATCGCCTCGGCTTTTTTTGACAGGGCCAACAGGGCCGCCGTCTCGGCGAGGGCCTTGTCCTTACGGTGCAGCTCGCGCTCCAACTTACGGAGCCGCTTTTGCTCCGCCTTGCGAGCCTGGCGTTGTTGCTTGGCCTGCGCTGCCACGTCGTCGTTGGCGTTCATGCAGGCATCCCGCCAAGCCTCCACCTGCTCGGGGTAGAGCCCACGCTCGCGGCAATAGGCACTGAGTTCGGCCGCGTTCATCGGGGCCGTCTCCAGGACGATCTGGAACTTCTCCTGGCTGGTCCACTGGTCGGGCTGGGTGGAACGTGATGGCAAAACTTGTCCTCGCTCTCTGGCCTGTTTCCGCCAATTGTAGAGGGTTGTTGCGGTGATGCCTTCCTGTTCGGCCAATTCCGGGATGGTCATGCTCGTAGGCGGCGCCATCTTCTTGAGGATGGCTTCCTTACGTTCTGTGGAATAACGCACGTTGATCACCTCTCAATCCGTTTAGGTGACAACTACGCTGGCAGATAGGGCCTAGTCAAAGACTTTACCGATCCAGACCCTGAATTTCATGAGGACGTAGCAAGTGTAGATTGCATTTGCCCAACCTCTCGTACTCGTGAAGATCTTGCTAGAGCCCTAGCAGCAAGGAGTAAACCTGATGACACCGAACAAGGAAACGAAGACAGCAGATCGAGCTAGTCTCTCTCGCTACCTCCGTGATACCCCGCCCCAAGAAAAAAGCAATTTCTTCAAAGCTGCGCTAAAGAGGGCTGCAGCACAACAGAAAGAAATGGTGAACTCGGCTAGACCGAGATAACAACCGCGTCCCAGAAAACCCGCCACATACGGCGGGTTTTTTTATGAGCCACTCCTACATGAGTGGCTTTTTTTGTGCCTGCAGGGAGGCCGTATGCGCCAGATATCGCAAGCATCGTGGGAGCCGCCAGCGCATGGGCCATGCCCGCAATGCGGTGGCAGCGGCACATTTCGAGGCGTCTTCCATATCTCCCCATGCGCCCATTGTCACGGTACCGGGTACGCCGCAGAAGATGGTGAAGCACTGCCACTGGCAGACCTGATCGTGATGATCAGCCAACGACGAGATCACTGGCGCCGCAAGTACACCTTGGTGATGCAGGTGCCCGGTGTGCAAGACGCGATGGCCAATCATGCCGCCGCGCAAGAAGAGCAGGCCCTGGGCTACAGCTCGGGCCGTTATCAAGGTGACTAGACAGGAGATGATCATGACAGACACAGCCACACACCAGCCGCTGCGCTTCCTCCGCACCCGTGAAGTCTGCGAGAAGATAGGCCGCAGCCGCTCATCACTCGAGAAGCTGCTTGTGAAAGATTCCAACTTCCCGCGCCCTATCAAGGATGGCATTGGCCGGGCATCGACCAACTATTGGTACGAGCATGAGGTTGAAGCATGGATGAGCCAATGGGCTATGCAGTTACGTCCCGCTGACGACGCTTGAACTTGTCCCGCTTGGCCTTGGTCATGCCGACTTCCAATGCCTCAAGGTAGTCGGCATACCATTGCATCATCTTCCGTCTCTGCTCAAGGTACGACGCCTGGTTGTACACGCCCTCCAACCCGATCGGCTTGTGCGCAAGCTGCATCTCCGTCCACTGTAACGGCCACCCATGCTCACTCAGCAGCGTCTTGGCCGTGTGGCGGGCACCATGCCCCGTCATCCTCTCCTTATACCCTGCATTCGAGAAGCAGCGATTTATCGCAGCATCCGACAGGACAGGTAGCTTTGCCCCCTCCCCAGTGAATACATACCTCGATCGTCCAGAAAGAGGACGCATCTCTTCAAGCGCTTGCAGTGCTTGACGGCAAAGTGGCACGACATGATCGCGGCGCATCTTCATCTTCTCCGCGGGGATGTGCCACGACTTGCCCTTGATCTCGCTCCATTCCATCCATCGCACCATGCCTGGCCGCGATGCCGTCCACACGACCATCCAAGCAGCCAAGCGGGTAGACCGGCGGCTGGTTGTCATACGCAGCGCACGCAGAAAGTCTGGTAGATCTTCTTCCAGTAGATGAGGACGAGGCTTGGAGACTGGTGCCGGCGCCGCAACGTCCAGCAGGTTCGAAGCTGGGTTGTTCTCGCAATAGCCGTGAGCAATGGCGAAGTCGAAGATCCGGCGCAGAAAAGCCCGGGACTTCTCGGCAATATTGAAAGCCTTGCGGGCCTCAATGCCTTTCTGAACGCGCACGCAGTCAGCCCGTGACACATCAGCAACTGCCAACTCTCCCAGTGCAGGCAACGCATCATTATCGAGCCAATGCCTCATCTTGGTCAGCGTCTTGGCCGATCTCCCCTGCATCTGCTTGTGCTCGTACCACTGCTCCGCGACAACCCTAAAGGTCCGGACACCACCGCCCCCTCTAAGGTGCTCCCGGGGATCAATGCCGTCGGCTACCAGCTCGGCAATCTGGATAGCTTGAGCTCGCGCTTTCTTGGCCTTGGTGTCCGGGTAACCCCCTACTCCCATGAACGACCACTTTTGCGTGATCGGGTGTTTGTAGCGAACCTCCCAGCGCTTGCGGCCAGTTGGCGATACGACGAAGTAGAGACGGTCCAGGCCATAGGACTCGCGATACTCACGCGCTTCTGGCTCGAGGGTAGACAACACGGTGTCTGCAAGCGGTCGCCGCTTGATAGCATCACGCTTCATGTATGGTGCCCATGTATGGTGGAACCTCACCATACACCACACCATACACGAGCCTCTAGAGTGGATGCATGTATAAATATACAGTATTACGGACGCAATAAAGGTAAAACAAGGAGTTACGAGAATATAAGAGGAGGGTAAAGCAGGGAAAAAGAGGGGCTTGGCGCCCCCTGCAGGAGTCGAACCTGCGACCTGCCCCTTAGGAGGGGGCCGCTCTATCCAGCTGAGCTAAGGGGGCGTAGCGAGCGGAAGTATAAGCCATTGAAGTGGCGAGATAAACCCGACAATTGCTGCACCGCCTGCTTCACGCCCCTTCGTCGTCATCCACATGCTGGAGGCGCTGGAGCAATAACCTGAAGGCATGCTCCACGCCTGATTTCGGTGTCATGCCCCAGGCTGGCTGAGACAGCCTCATGAACATGCCTTCCCTATCCTTTCGACAATCGGGCCTCCGCGTCGCCAATCACCTCTGCCATCGGGCGCGGGCGCCCCAGCAGGTAACCCTGAACTCGCGAGCAACCCATGCGCCGCAAGACTTCGAGTTGCTCCGTCTCTTCCACGCCTTCCGCCACGACATCGAGTGACAGGGCGCTCGCCATCATCAGCATGGCACGCACGATCTCGTTGCCCGTGGTATGCGTGTCTGGCGATTCCTCATGAGACAGGTCATTGATGAAGCTGCGATCTATCTTCAGCTCCTTGAGCGGCATACGACGCAAACGCGACAGATTCGAGTAGCCGATGCCGAAATCATCAATCGAGAAGCTCAGGCCCAAGGCTGCCAGCTGGTCAATCTTCTCGAGCATTGCCGCTTCATCATCCGTCGCCAGGCTCTCGGTGATTTCCATACGCAAGAGCTCAGGCGCGAAGTCATGTTGCGCCAACAGCCTGGTGACCTGCGGCACGAACTCGCTGCTACGGAACTGCACCTGACTGACATTGACCGCCATCGGTAGCGCATAGCCTCGAGCGGTCATGGCGGCAAGCTCGCGACAGACCTGCTCCAGCACCCAATGTCCCAGCTCGAGAATCAGGCCGGACTCCTCCGCGATGGGGATGAAGGTCGCTGGCGAGACCATCCCAAGCTGCGGGTCATGCCAACGCAGCAATGCCTCGGCGCCACACAATTGCGGCTCACCACTTTCGGGCAGGGAAAATTGCGGCTGGAGGTGGACACTCAGCTGCTGGCGAGACACGGCCTCACGCAGCGCGTGTTCCATCCGAGCGGCATCGATGATGCGTTGGCGCATCTCGGGCGCGAAGAAACACAGCCGTGCACGCCCGGCCCCCTTGCTCTCATAGAGCGCGATATCCGCTTGATGCAGGAGGTGACTCCAGGCATCACTCTCTTCTCTATCAATTTCGTCATGCTCGGCCTTGCCAGCCGGCAACACTTGCTGAGAGCAGGCGCCATAGCCTTCCTCATGACGCGGATAGAGCGTGATGCCCAACGAGCCGGTCAACTGATGCGTTCGCCCTTCAAGCTCCAGCGGCTCCTGCAGTCGCTCCAGCATCTGCTCCGCCACCTGGCGCGCTCGGCTAGCCGCTTCGCGCGGCCCACCGGCTCTCGGTGCCAGCAGCACGATGAACTCGTCTCCCCCATGGCGCGCGAGGAAGTCCTGCGGGCCCAGCATCTCTGCCAGACGCGAGGCGACCTGCTTGAGCGCCAGGTCACCGGCATCGTGACCGAGGATATCGTTGAGACGCTTGAAGTGATCAAGATCCAGGAACATCAGCGCGCCCATCTCGCCGGGCTGGGCCTGCTCCGCCAGCTCACAGAGATGACGACGCACGAGGCGCCGGTTGGGCAAGCCGGTCAACGAGTCGTGCAAGGCCTGATGCGTCAGCTGCTGGTCACGTCGATAGCGTTCGATCGCCAGCCTGGCCACCTTGACCGCCACTTCGAGCAAGCCATGGTGAGTTGCATCGAAGACCTCGCCTGTCTCGGCATAGAAGGCAAAGCTGCCCAGCGGATTATCCTCGCCATCGAGAATCGGCATCGACAGGCAGGCATCCAGCCCCAACGCATGCGGATGCTCACGGAAGCCCTCCCAGGCAGGTTCCTGCGCGATGGAAGGCGTCATGACCGGCTTGCGCCGCCACATCGCCGTCCCACAGGTGCCCACGCCTTCCCCGATCTTCAAACCACGGGTGAACAGCATAAAGCTTGCCGGCAGGCTGGGCCCCTGACCTGCCACGATGGTGCGGCCCACATCATCCAGCAGCAGCAACGAGGAGCGCACCTGAACCGCGGCGCCTTCGATGGTCAGGCACAGGTCGCGCAGCGTCTTGTCCAGAGACTGGCCTGCCGCCACGGCTTCCAGCAGCTCAAGCTGGGAATGGCTCAACATCAAGGCCCGGTGCATCTGGGTAATGTCCGTCTGCAGCCCCAGATACCCTTCCACCCGCCCCCTGGAATCCTTGAGTGGAATGCAGCGCAGCCGCAATCGCAGTGGTTGGCCATTGCTGTCGTAATGCACCAGCTCCTCATCGCTGGGTTCGCCGCGGCGGCGCTGTTCACGCAATCGGGTGATGACCAGCAGATCGGATGCCGGCCCCATCAAAAATTCACTGGGCACCTTGCCGACCACCTGCTGCTCTCGATAGCCGAGAAGCTGCTCAAAGGCGGGGTTGACCCAGCGAATGCGCCCTTCGAGGTCATAGCAACAGACGCCGTTGCTGGTGTGATCCAGCAGCTGATTCAACAAGCCTTCGGCTTCCTGGCCATTGGCGGGCCGGGAAGTGCTCGGCATGGTGCCAAACGATGTGGTGTCACTCACTGGCGTATCCTCAGCAGACTCCTCTGCGATCCTGGCTGGATGACATGCCGAGCCTCAGGACTCGGCGAATTACCAGCACCAGCGTGCCGGATCCTCGGCACCAGTATGCGGCCTATGTCTCAGTGATATTAACCCACTGCGATGCGTTGAATATGAGTCCAGCGTCATTCGATCGGCACTGGCGTCGATCATCATTCGGCTCTCGAGCGCCGCACAGGCCTTTGAATCGAGCGCGTTCACTCCCACAACACTGACAACGCTCACATTTCAGATGCCCTGACAGCATGATCCACTCGGCAGCGTCGGGCGTAGTACACACATCACGCCATTCGCCACGGAGAGCCACTCCTTGAACGCTCTGCTGCCCTTTGTGTCAGTCACACTCTGCATGCTGCTATCGGGATGCGGGCCGCACTACCTTGCGGCCAATGACATCCACCAGGCCCCTTGCCTTGATGAATCCTCCGCCTCACGCCATCTCGTGACCCGCGACGCCACGTCGCTGGCATGGGAGTCCTGGCAACCTGCGCAGGCAACCCCTCAACGCGCCATGCTGCTTGGCCTGCACAGCTACGGCGACTTCCGGCTGGCATATGCCGATCTGGGCCCGTGGCTGGCCGGACAAGGCATCGTGACCTACGCCTATGACCAACGCGGTTTCGGGGAGTCCAGCCAGCAAGGGCGATGGCCGGAGTCCCCGTTGCTGGTCGAGGATCTGGTGGACGCCATCACGGTACTGCGCCAGCGCCACCCGAACCTCCCCTTGATCGTGGCGGGAGAAAGCATGGGCGGCTCGGTGATACTCAATGCCCTCGCCCAACATCCGGCGCTGTCGATCGATGGCAGCCTGCTCGCCGCCCCGGGCGTCCGCGGCGGCATCCGCTGGCGCTATCTGTACAACGCAGGACTCTGGACGGCGGCGCACCTTATCCCAGCGACCAGCGTGGAGGTGCCACGCAGGTACCCCGAAGGAGAACTTCAGCCCGCAGCTGCCGGGCGGTTGGCCAAGGATTCCCGCGTCGTGCATTCCGTGCGCCTTGATGCCTATTACGGCCTGATTCGCTTCACGGATCACGCCAGCGATGACATCGCAGCACTTTCTGCTGACACACGACTGCCGCCCACCCTGCTGTTGCACGGTGATCGCGATGAGACCGTGCCCCGTGTGGCCATCGAGCGGCTGGTCAGCGACTGGCCGAGCGCCTCACGCGATACGCTCGAGATTCATTACCTGCCCGAGGCGCCCCATCTGCTGCTGCAATGGCACGACAGTGACCAGATACGTGGGCGGATAGCACACTGGTTGGACCAGATCCTGCCAGCGCCCGCTTCGTGAGCGTAAGAACAAGGGTAAGTGCGAGAACGAGGCGATGGACGTGACACGCCGCGTCGTGCCGATAGCGCGTGCCTCACAAACAGCAACGCCCCGAACAGGGTTCGAGGCGTTGCTGTCTATCTATCTAACTACCGCCCCTGCGAGGGGCATGCTGACCGCTAACCAGCAATCACTGACGCGCGGTCTTCAGGGCATCAGCCAGTTCACGGGTCAGGGCGTGCACGGCTTGAGTACCCTGCTCCGGCGTCTCGGCATTGGCCTGCAGGTCGATCAAGGCAGAACCGACCACCACACCGTCGGAGAAACGCCCGATCCGCGCCGCCTGTTCAGCGGTACGGATACCGAAGCCGACCGCGACCGGAATATCGGTATGTTCACGAATGCGACCGACCTCGGCCTCGACCTTCTCGGCAGTAGGTGCCGCGCCGCCGGTCACGCCATTGCTGGAGACGTAGTAGAGGAAGCCCGAGGTGTTGGCCAGCACACCCGGCAGACGCTCGCTGTCGGTGGTCGGCGTAGCGAGGCGAATGAAGCTGATGCCCGCTTCGCTGGCCGGGACGCACAGCTCGTCATCGTGCTCCGGCGGCAGATCGACGACGATCAGGCCGTCGACGCCTGCCTCGCTTGCCTGCTCGAGAAAACGGCTCACGCCACGACGATAGATCGGGTTGTAGTAGCCCATCAGCACGATGGGAGTGTCCTGATCGCGCTTGCGGAACTCGCTGACCATCGCCAGGGTGCGGTCCATGGTCTGGCCGGCCTTCAGGGCACGTTGGGTGGCATGCTGAATGGCCAGACCATCGGCCATCGGGTCCGTGAACGGCATGCCCAGCTCGATGACATCGGCGCCTGCGTCCGCCATGCCGAGGAAGGTCGCGAGGCTGGCATCGTAGCCGGGGTCGCCCGCAGTGATGTAGGTCACCAGCGCGGCACGATTCTCGGCGCGCACGGCAGCGAAGCGACGGTCAAGACGGCTGCTGGCAGTAGTGTCGATAGCGGAAATGCTCATCAATAGACTCCGGATTTGCTGGCCTGCAGGCATCGATGACACCTGCAGGCGAAGAAGGCATGGGGCGCTCAGACTCGATCAGCGACTGACGACTCTGACGCCGGGCAACACGTGACAGACCCGGGCTTACTCGCCGTCAGGGTTCAGGCCCAGTTCGTCGGCCAGGTGATGAGTCACGGTGGCCATGTCCTTGTCACCACGGCCGCTCAGGTTGACCACCATCAGGTGGTCCTTCGGCAGGCCCGGCGCACGCTTGATGACTTCCGCCAGCGCGTGGGAGGACTCCAGCGCCGGAATGATGCCTTCTAGACGGCACAGCATCTTGAAGGCGTCCAGCGCTTCCTGGTCGGTCGCGGCGACATATTCGGCACGCTTGATGTCATGCAACCATGCGTGTTCCGGACCGATACCCGGATAGTCGAGCCCGGCGGAGATGGAGTGCGCATCGCCGATCTGACCTTCTTCATCCTGCAGCAGGAAGGTGCGGTTGCCATGCAGTACGCCCGGCAGGCCGCCCTTGAGGCTGGCGGCATGACGCGGAGTCTCAAGACCTTCACCAGCGGCTTCGACACCGATGATCTCGACGCTTTCCTCATCGAGGAACGGGTGGAACAGGCCCATCGCGTTGGAACCGCCGCCGATGCAGGCGACCAGCGAATCCGGCAGACGCCCTTCCTTCTCCTGCAGCTGCACGCGGGTTTCCTGACCGATGATGGACTGGAAGTCACGCACCAGCTGCGGGTACGGGTGCGGCCCGGCCACGGTACCGATGATGTAGAAGGTGTCATCGACGTTGGTGACCCAGTCACGCAGCGCCTCGTTCATGGCGTCCTTCAGCGTGCCATCACCGGCGGTGACAGGCACGACCTTGGCGCCCAGCAGCTGCATGCGCTGCACATTGGGCTGCTGACGATGGATATCGGTGGAGCCCATGTAGATCACGCAGTCCAGCCCGAAACGCGCCGCCACGGTGGCAGTCGCCACACCGTGCATGCCGGCACCGGTCTCGGCGATGATGCGCTGCTTGCCCATGCGGCGAGCGAGCAGTACCTGGCCCAGCGCGTTGTTGATCTTGTGAGCCCCGGTATGCATCAGGTCTTCACGCTTGAGATAGATCTTGGCGCCGCCCAGCTGCTCGGTCAGACGCTCGGCGAAATACAGCGGGCTCTGGCGGCCGACATAGTCCGCGGACAGACCAGCCAGCTCCTCGGCGAATGCCGGGTCCTGCTTGGCGGCTTCATACTCGCGCTGCAGGTGCAGAATCAACGGCATCAGCGTCTCGGCAACGAAGCGGCCGCCGAAATCACCGAAGAAACCCTTGGCATCAGGCCCTTGGCGCAGGCTGGGGGTAGCAGTCGTCTGGCTCATGCTGAACTCCTCGAATCGTGTCAGTGGCTGGTCTCACATACTGCGCAAGGCATCTGCGGGGCCAGCGATATGGTGATCATCCTAGCGCTGCAGGCACTGGAAGAAAAACGATAAATTCGCCAAGATGTGTGAGAAAATCTCACAGATGGTCGAGACGGTCATTGCCGCGCAGCCACTCTTTCCATGCCAATGACACGTCCAGCACTTGCTCAGGAGACACACCATGGAGCGCACCGAGCTACTGCCTCCCCTCAATGCCCTGCGCACCTTCGATGTGGCAGCTCGCCATGAGAGCGCCTCGCGCGCCGCAGAGGAACTGCATGTGACCCACGGGGCCGTCAGCCGTCAGATCCGCCAGCTGGAAGACGCACTCGGCACACGCCTGTTCGATCGCGCCGGGCGGGGCCTGACGCTGACACAGGCCGGCCGTGAGCTGGCGACCGCGACCCGTCATCACCTTGGCGGTCTGGCACGCGTATGCGGGGCACTGGCACGCAGTGATGCGCGGGCGCCCTTCGTGCTGAGCTGCCCGGGGTCGTTTCTGGCACGCTGGTTCATTCCGCGACTGGGGGCACTCAAGGACGCCCTGCCGGAACTCGAGCTGCACCTGACCGCCAGTGATGACAACGAAGGGCTGCGCAATGGCGTGGACGGTGTCCTGCGCTTCCAGACGCCGCCCTTTGATGACGCCGAGCATCAGGAGACGCGCGTGCTGGGCACCGAGCGCATCGGGCCCGTCCTGCGGCCCGACAGCGAGTGGCTGAGCGAGGCATCCAGTCCCCCTTCCCCCGAGGTTCTGCTGGGCCTGCCCCTGCTGCATACCCGATCACGCCCGCAAGCCTGGCCAGATTGGTGCTCACGCCAGGGACTATCCAGTGAGGGGCTTGATTACGCGCAAGGTTTCGAGCACCTCAACTACCTGCTCGAGGCGACACTGGTCGGACTGGGCGTCGGCATCGCGCCGGACTATCTGGTGGAGGAAGACCTGCGCAGCAAGCGTCTCGTGGCCCCCTGGGGGTTCGTCGAGACCGAGGCATGCCTGACGCTGACATTGCCGCAGGTCGGCCGCGCTCGTGCTCGCCACCCGCATGCCGAGGCGCTGGGCGAATGGCTTGCCCGGGAGCTGGCGACGGCACCGCCCCACTAGCCACACTTTGTGACAGGCATAAAAAAAGCCAGTCACAAGGACTGGCTTGCCCGGACATGTATCCAGAGGATAGCGCCGGAAAGATCGTGAATCCGCTCAAGGAACCATCGCAACCTGCAACGCAGGCTGGAAGCGAGGATGGGCGAACAACCCTGCGCATTGAACGACGCAGCCACCCTCGGCAGAAATGATCGAGGAGCCATGACTGGCTCGACTCGAAGACTTCACGTCAGGTGGCCAGTCCTTATCCGAGATGGAGGACTCGAAATGAAGGGTGACGGCCTGACGCGTTTCAACTGTCAGCATCATATCTTTTAGTCCGCGAACAAAAAAGGGCCCAAACAGCAACAGACCTTTGCTGGAGAAGCACCATCAATCGCTCGCATGGCCGACCGGTATCAGTGACAGCCAGGGGCTGCAGCGCCCTTGTCCGAGGCGAGGGCCCCCGAGGCGCGATTCGGCGGATTGTTGCCGCCGAGTAACAGGCGCTGAATGTCCGTGGCCGCCATCGGCTTGTAGAAGTAATAGCCCTGGATCAGGTCACAACGCATCTCGCGCAGCAACTCCAGCTGCTGCTCGTTCTCGACTCCTTCCGCGACTACCTCCAGCCCGAGGCGATGACCGAGGAAGACCGTGGCCTCCATGATGGCGCGGTCCTTGGGCTCCTGGGCGCACTCGATCACGAAGGAGCGATCTATCTTGAGCGCCGTCACGGGCAACAACTTGAGATAGCTCATCGAGGAATAGCCGGTGCCGAAGTCATCGATGGCGATCTTGTAGCCACGGTCGTAGAGCGCCCGCAGGCTGTCGCGCACCTTGATATCGGCATCGATCAACACGTTCTCGGTCAGCTCGATACCGATGTCCCGCGGTGTCAGCCCGTATTCCTCGACGTAGGCCTCAAGGCGGGTGAAGACGTCCGAGCTGATGGCCTGGCGTCCGGAGATGTTGATGTCGATCCGGTAGCCCTTCAGCCCCATGGCGCGCCATTCGGCCTGCTGACGACACGCCTGGCGGATGACCCAGTCTCCCAGACGCTCGATCAGATTGGTGCGCTCGGCGACCTTCACGAAATCGGAGGGCGGAATATAGCCCTCGGGAGAATGCCAGCGCAGCAGCGCCTCGAAGGATTCGATGCGCTCACTGCGCGCCGCCACCTGCGGCTGATAATGCAGCGACAATTCCCCTCCGCCGTCCTGATTCAGCAGCGCCTGCAGGCGTCCGGCCAGATGGTGCTGATGCAGCATCTCGTTGCGGACTTCCTGATTGAAGAACTGATAGCCATCGCGCCCGGCCAGCTTGGCACGATGCTTGGCGACATCGGCATTGCGCACCAGCTCGGCCGCCTCGCTCCCATTCTCGGGATACAGGCTGATGCCGATACTCAGGCGCAGCAGCAACTGGCGCCCTTCGATCTCGAAGGGTCGCTGGAAGTCCTGACGAATGCGCTCGACCACCGACAGGGCATCACTCTCGTAATCCAGTCGTGGCATCGCCAGCACGAATTCATCGCCACCAAAGCGCGAGAGCAGATCCTGATTGCGCTGGAAGCCCTGCAGACGCTTGGCCACGCTACGGATGACGCGGTCACCCATCTCGTAACCGAGGGTGTCATTGATCTCGGTGAAATGATCGATATCGAGAAACAGCACCATCAGGGTGTCGTCATGACGCTGACATTCACTGAGCGCCTCGCCGAGTTCGCTCTCGAAGGTCTGGCGATTGGGCAGCTCCGTCAGGGGGTCGAAACGCGTCATGTAATCCAGATCACGCTGGACCTTGCGCTCACCCGCCAGATCGATGTCGATACAGAACATCAGCGGGTTGTCAGTGCGCTCTCCCAACATCACATGGTGAGAAAAGACAGGCACGGGGGCGCCTGACTTGTGCTTGAGCTCAAGTTCACTGGAGGGGATCTCGATACCCTGAGAGACCCAGGCATGGTGTGCGTCCACCACGACATCTGCCATCGTCTCCGGGATCACCAGAGTTTCCAGGCATCGTCCACGAGCTTCCTGCTCGCTATAGCCGTATAGCCGCTCGCTGGCCTCGTTCCAGTAGATGACGCGGCGCTGGCTGTCATAGCCCTGAACGGCGACGCGCGGCAGACTTTCCAACAGCTCTCGAAAGCGCTGATCACTGACGGGAAGTCCCTTGCTGGTCGAGAGGCCAACCATACTCGTCTGCATGACCGCCTCCTGCGTATGCTGATGATGTGACACCTGACGCTTGCGAGATAGCATGATGCCCGCAGTTGCGCCAAGAATCACCATCAGTAACGCGGTTGGCCATCGACCCAGCATGCTCTGGCCCCACATCACCACCACCATCAACGTCAGTACCACGGCAATGATGACGGGACGAGAGCACAATATTCCGGCGGCCCTGCTGGCCTGGCGGAACCCTTTAGCCATGTTGAAGGATACCTCCGCTGCCGTCCTTCGCCTGTTCGCCGGACTTCGGCGGGGCAGATCAACTCGTGACGGAATGTCACTTCGAACGAGTTCTCTCACACGCAGAACGAGTTCTTGTCGTCATGAGAAAAGTCTAAGGGTCTGCTGCGCGTAAACCCAGCGTCTTGCAGCGCCTCTCGATCACTATCCTCAACGCTTCATGCAGTGCCAGGCGGCCTGAACATGCGTTGCGCTGCTCGTCTGCAAAGGGCGAAGAATAGCGCTAATGACTTACATAATACCAGTCGATTAGATTACTCATACCTCGATATTGGCCATGTACCCATATTGATGATACTTGCGCGAGATTAGCGTGTTACCGCCATGGTACGGGTTTGACTATCTCGTGCGCACCTTCCCATTCTCCTCGACGTTGCCAATGCAACACCTTCCATTTGCGCCCAAGCGCACAAAACGTCGAGGAATTTCATATGAACATCGCAAATCGTGGCGTACGTCAACTGGCCGACTCTTCCCGCAAGATCACCCTGGAACAGGGCGGCCTGGTGGAGCACTACCCGACCCCCAAGACGGACACCACCCCCTTGCGCCTGCCGCTTGCCTCGCAGTACTGGCCGGAGGCAGTCCACGAGGAGCTGGCACGCCAGCATTGGAGCAAGGCATCCATCACCTCCCAGATCGACCTCGAGGCCTGGCAGGGCTTCCTGAAGGACCTGCCGCGTGACCCCTACGTCAACACCCGCTGGAAGCGCATGTCCTGGCTGCACCTGAACGACCAGCATGAAGTCGAGACGCTGGGCGAATGTCCGATGGCGCAGGGCGGCAAGTTCAATGACGCCGCCAGCATGGCTGACCGTCTGCGCTATTACGCACCGCTGGAAGAGAGCTTCACCGAGCGCGAGGATGTGCGCGCCTTCGTGAAGGCCTGGGCCGACATGTGGGGTATCGGCCCGCGTGAACCGATCCTGATGCAGATCACCGGCGTGCGCGGTGATGGCACCATCGATCCTCTCCAGGGTCAGGGCATCCACGCCGATGGCTGCAAATACCTGAGCATCCTGGTGCTCAACCGCGAGAATGTCAGCGGCGCCATCAACACCCTCTATCAGGACAAGGCAGGCAAAGAGCTGCTGACCACCACGGAGCTGGCCCCGGGCGAGGTCCTGCATATCCACGATGACCAGCTGTTCCACAGTGTCAGCTCCATCACCCAGGAGAACGCCGGCGAGCACTTCGAGCGCTTCATCATCATCATCAACTGCTCGTTCATCGACGAGTTCCAGAACCGCATGCTGCGTCGTCATTTCCCGGACGCCGTCCTCAACGACTGCGAGTGAGCAACGGATTGCTCGCGAGCCATCGCAGCGAGACGCATCGCAACTTGCGGCGTCGTCTCATCTGAAGCCCCGCCGCGCAGAAGCCACAATGCCGATGTCCCTCGATACGTGAAACCCTGTTCTGAGCGCCTGAATCCCTGAGCGCCCAAGCGCCTGAGCACCTGAGTATCTGAGTATCTAAGTACCCAAGTGCCTGAGTACCTGAGTACCTGAGCACCTGAGCCTCATGGCGTCAGACACAGAAAAGAAGAAGGAGAACCTGCCATCAGGTGACGCACTGTCACAAGATGCGCGCCGACGAAAACGTGCATGTGCAGCACCCAGCGCCAGCCGGGCCACCGGCTGGCGCTTTTATATGCCACAGAGCGCCCGCTTCGCGCTTGTCTTGAATCATGCATCTGCCCTGTTACACGATTCTTCCTTCTTCTCTCTCTTCTCTCTCTTCTCTCTCTTCTTATCTCCTCTTCATTCTGCTCTCTTCACTCTTTCCTTGTTCTCGCTTTCTCCTCCTTCATCCCCTCCTCTTGTTCTGCTCTCCCGCACCGCCGCGCTTTGCATTACTCTGGTGTCTCGCGCTTGGCACTCTCGCCTGTCGAGACGCGCTTGATTACATCGTCGCTGTGGCGGCGCTGCCCTCCCCTCTATGCATCAGGGACCTCTCATGACCTTTGAAAGCGGGCTGACCTTCTTCATTGCCATCTTCCTGTTTGGCATCACCCCCGGGCCTGGCATCCTGGCGCTGCTGGCGCGCGGCATGAGCCAGGGTGGCAATGCCTGCGTGCCGATGGCCGTGGGCATGAGTCTCAGTGATGTCTGCTACATGCTGGCGGCGGTGTTCGGCCTGTCGGCACTGGCCACGCATTGGGGCGAAGTCTTCGTGGTCATCCGTATCCTGGGCGCCGCCTACCTGCTCTATCTCGGCTACAAGTTATGGACGAGCTCACCGACGCTGGATGAGACTGATGTCCCCAGGCTACGTGGCAACTGGTGGAAAGGGTTTCTGCAGGGCTTTCTCATCTCGGCCTCCAACCCCAAGGTCATCCTGTTCTATATCGCCTTCCTGCCCACCTTCATGGATATCACCCGGCTGTCCGGCAGCGATATCGTGATCGCCGCCGGACTCAACCTGAGCGCGTTGCTGCTGGGCGTGGTGCCGGTGGGCTATCTCGCCGGGCGTGTCCGCCGCTATCTGCGTTCGGCGAAGGCGGTCAAACGCCTCAATCGCAGCGCCGGCGGCCTGATGATCGGGGCAGGCGGCTATCTGGCATTGCGCGGCTGACGCCTGAACGACGCTCCCCGTGACGCGAGCGCCTTGCACAAACACAAACGCCCCTGCCGATTGGCAGGGGCGTTTGTGTCGAGAGGCATGGGGTGGGATTGCAGAGCGCTTGCGCTCAATCCACGGCGCCAGTGCACGCTGTCGATGCTGACGTCAGCACCAGTGCACTGCGTTTGCCGTCGTTACTGGCGGATACCTTCGATGACCAGATACAGATCGACAGTGGCCGCATTCGGGCCAAGCTTGGATGTATCGATGCCGTAATCGGCGAGCTTCAGCGTGGTGGTGCCTTCAAAGCCCTGACGGTAGCCGCCCCACGGGTCTTCACCGCCGCCGATATGATCCACATCCAGGGTCACGGGCTGCGTCTGGCCGTGCAGCGTCAGGTCGCCCTTCAGCTTGCCGGAACCATCGCCAGTGGACTCGAAGCCGGTCGAGGTGAAGGTCGCCGTCGGATATTGGGAGACATCCAGGAAGTCGGCCGACTTGATGTGCTTGTCGCGTTCGGCGTGGGCGCTGTCCAGGCTATCGACATCGACCTCTACCGACACCTTTGCATCTTCCGGCTTGCCCTGGTCATAGGAGAAATCACCACTGAACTCCTTGAACTGCCCCAGCACGTAGGAGTAGCCCAGATGGCTGATCTTGAACTGGATGAAGGCGTGCTGGCCATCGGTATCGATCGTGTAATCGGAGGCCTGTGCCTGACCCGCCATCAGCGGCAACGACGCCGCCATGAGACCTGCCACCAGTGACTTGCCGAGGAAGGATGTCTTGTTCATGTTGGTGCTCCTTGAGAGGTTTCGTCACATCTGGCGTTCGAGCGTACCCAACGCCTTCCTTTTCGTCAGCGCAGCGGCCGAATCATGCGCCGCAACGTGTCCTGCCCATCCAGCAGGTGATGCTTGAATGCTGCCGCCGCATGCCCCAGCGACAGGATGATCAGAACGCAGGCAGCATACCAATGCACCTCACCTGCCAGCGATGCCTGATCCTTCAGCCCCGAGATCACTGCCGGCACCTCGAAGAGATCGAATACCTTGATGCCACGCCCGTCAGCGGTGGAAATGAGGTAACCCGAGATCATCACCACCAGCATCAGCACGTAGAGCAGCACATGCCCGACCAGCGCCGCGCGCTGTTCATTGCGCGTGCCGTGCGCCTGCGGGGTCGTCTGGCTCCAGCGCCAGGCGAGCCGCACCAGCGTCAGCACCAGCAATATCACCCCGACCGAGCGATGCCACCACGGACCGAGCTGGTACCAGGCATCGTAATAGCCAAGCGACGTCATCCACCAGCCCAGCGCGAAGAGCCCGACGATGGCCAGCGCCGACAGCCAATGCATCACGATGACAGGCCAGCCCCAGCCCCGTCGAGAATTACGCCACATGAGGTGCTCCTGATGACAGTCTCCACCTGACCATCGAGCTGGCAGGTTCTTTGAGCAAGAGCTTAACCAGTGCCCGAACGGACGCCAACCCTTGAGGGCAACACCAGCGAAATTGTCCAGAGACACCAACGCCCGGCAGAACCGGGCGTTGGTGTGCAAAGGCAGGCGTTACGGGACTCAGCTCGCGAGGCGATCAAGTCCGCGCGCCAGATCACGCTTGATGTCGTCGAGGTCTTCCAGGCCGACAGCAATACGCAGCAGGCCCTCTTCGATGCCGGCGGCCGCTTTCTGTTCATCGCTTAGGCGACCGTGAGTCGTGGTGGCTGGGTGCGTGATGGTGGTCTTCACGTCGCCCAGGTTGCCGGTGATCGACAGGATGCGCGTCGCATCGACCACCGACCAGGCCGCCTCGCGGCCGCCCTTGACCACCACCCCCAGCACCGCACCGAAGGCCTTCTGCTGGGCCTTGGCCAGTTCATGCTGCGGATGGCTCTCAAGTCCGGAGTAATGCACCCGCTCGATGGCCGGATGCGATTCCAGCCAATGTGCCAGCGTCAGCGCGCGTGCACAGTGGGCTTCCATGCGAATGTTCAGCGTCTCCAGGCCCTTGAGGAAGACCCAGGCGTTGAAGGGGCTCAGGCACGGCCCGCAGGTACGCACCACGCCATAGACCTCCTCCATCAGCGAGGAGCTTCCCACCACGGCGCCACCCAGCGTCCGGCCCTGACCATCGAGATACTTGGTGGCGGAGTGGATGACGATATCGGCGCCCAGCGTCAGCGGGCGCTGCAGGGCCGGCGTACAGAAGCAGTTGTCGATGGCAAGCCAGGCGTCGTTCTCATGGGCCAGCGCCGCCAATGCCTTGATATCGCCAAGCTCGGACAGCGGATTGGACGGCGTCTCGGCGAACAACAGCTTGGTGGCCGGCGTGATCGCGTCGCGCCAGGCATCCAGATCCTTCAGTTCGACGAAGCGCGTGGTGATGCCCAGCTTGCCGAAGTACTTGGTGAACAGGCTGACACTCGAACCGAAGATGGAACGCGACGCGACGATTTCATCGCCGGATTCCAGCAACGCCAGCACGGTGGACATGATCGCGGCCATGCCGGAACTGGTTGCCACGCAACGCTCACCGCCTTCCATCGCCGCCAGGCGCTCCTCGAAGAAGCGCACCGTCGGATTGGTGAAGCGCGAGTAGATGTTGCCGGCTTCATCGCCCCCGAACTTGGCTGCGGCCTCAGCGGCGCTGCCATAGACGAAGCTTGAGGTGGTGTAGATGGGCTCGCCGTGTTCCTGCTCGGCACCGCGCAGGTGACCGGCACGGATGGCGAGCGTCTCGAGGCCCAGCTCATCGCGGGAAAGACCGGCGCGGGAAAGATTGTCGTCGTGCATGGTGTCCAGTACCTCTACTGATGGAATCTACTGCCCTGTGAATCACGATCCAGCGTCACGCGCCGCTGTGACATGTCGCGTCTTCAGCATTTCGGGTCGCGTCGACAGCAAGAAGAAGAAGGAAAAGCGATGCGCCAATGTTACCGGTTTTGAACGCGCAACGGGCCCCGGATTTCTCCGGAGCCCGTTGCGGTTCGCTCATCGCGTGATTGCCTGCCGAGGATGGCAGGCAGCCGGATCAGTCGAGATCTTCCGAATCGTTGTGCAGATCCACCACCGCGTGGGTCTCGCCAGCGCTCTTGGCGCCATCATTGCGCGAGGCACGCAGGTCGTTCAGATAGGCTTCGTCGATATCGCCGGTCACGTAGACACCGTCGAACACGGAGCAATCGAACTCATCCAGCGCCGGATTGACTTCACGACAGGCGTCCTTCAGGTCGTCGAGGTCCTGATAGAACAGGCGGTCAGCGCCGATCAGGTCCGCGATTTCCTTCTCGGTACGGTCATGGGCGATCAGCTCTTCCGCCGCCGGCATGTCGATGCCGTAGACGTTGGGATAGCGAACCGCCGGTGCTGCCGAGGCGAAGTAGACGTTCTTGGCGCCCGCTTCGCGCGCCATCTGGATGATCTCGTTGCAGGTGGTACCGCGCACGATGGAATCGTCCACCAGCAGCACGTTCTTGCCGGCAAATTCGATATCAATGGCGTTGAGCTTCTGACGCACGGACTTCTTGCGCAGTGTCTGACCCGGCATGATGAAGGTACGGCCGATATAGCGGTTCTTCATGAAGCCTTCGCGGTAAGTCACTCCCAGATGCTGGGCCAGCTCGAGGGCAGAGGTGCGCGAGGTATCGGGGATCGGAATCACGACATCGATGTCCTGCTCCGGCCATTCCCGCACGATCTTGTCGGCCAGCTTCTCGCCCATGCGCATGCGGGTGCCATAGACGTAGGCACCGTCAAGCAGGGAATCCGGACGCGCCAGGTAGACGTGTTCGAAGATGCACGGCTTGAGAACCGGATCATCCGCGCACTGCAGGGTGTGCAGCTCACGCTCCATGTCGATGAATACCGCTTCGCCCGGGGCCAGGTCACGGATCAGCTCGAAGCCGGCGACGTCGAGCGCCACGGATTCGGAGGCGATCATGTACTCGACGCCTTCGGCGGAGTCACGCTTGCCGAAACACGCCGGACGGATGCCGTGCGGATCGCGGAAAGCGACCAGGCCAGTGCCGTTGATGATCGAGACGGCCGCGTAGCCGCCCTTGCAGCGACGATGCACACGACGCACGGCATCGAACACATCACCGGCGCCCAGACGCATGCCCTGCTTGCCCAGCTCGTGAGCGAAGACGTTGAGCAGCACCTCGGAATCGGAGCTGGTGTTGATGTGACGCAGATCAGAGGAGAACAACTCCTGCTTGAGCTGGTCGGAGTTGGTCAGGTTGCCGTTGTGCGCCAGCGTGATGCCGTAAGGCGAGTTGACATAGAACGGCTGTGATTCCGCCTCGCTGGAGGAACCGGCGGTCGGGTAGCGAACATGGCCGATCCCCATGTTGCCCTTGAGACGCTGCATGTGACGAGTGCGGAAGACATCACGCACCAGACCATTGCTCTTGCGCAGCAGGAAACGACCTTCGTGCCAGGTCATCATGCCCGCGGCGTCCTGCCCGCGGTGCTGCAATACGGTCAGCGCGTCATACAGCGCCTGGTTGACCGAGGCGTTGGCCATCAAACCTACAATCCCGCACATCCCGTCATTACCTCACTAATACACACTTGGATAGGGAAGCGCACGCTGGCGACTGCCGGCGCCCGTCCATATGGCAATATGAGTGCTCACACGGCGCAATTGTCAGGCCTGCCCCCCATGCAGGCAACACCTGACCGATGGGTCAACCCCTTCGACTGCCCCGCATGAGGCTTCAGCAACGCGTGCCGAATGCCGAAAACGACAACGCCGGGCCACGATGCCCGGCGCTGAAAATCCTGCCTGTCACTGCTCACCACCCGCGTTGCGGCTTGCGGCCTCGCCAGCGGTGCTGCCCCTGAGCAACGCCTCCAGCGAGGGCTGGCCCTGCGTGGCATCCTGGCGCGTGAACGACTGCAGCGCCTGCTGGCTGAGGCTGTCGCTCAACGCACGCCCTTCTCGCTGGGCGCTTTCGATCAGACCGCTGGCCTGCTGCTTGAGCCGGTTGCCGCTGGTGGAATCCGGCAGCGACACGCTCTGGCCCCAGTCACCGCCCGTATCCCATTCACGATAGCGAGCCAACGACCAGTCGCGCAGCTGCTCAAGCGTCGGCCGCAACTGGGCGGCCTGCCAGTCGGCGCTGTCACGCAGGGGCGTCAGCCCCACCACGGCGGTGATCAGCACCAGTATGACCGCCGCGCGCAAGGCGCCGAACACACCGCCGAGCAGACGATTGAAGCCGCCCATGCCGACCGCATGAATCAAGCGTTCCAGCAGGCGCAACATCAGCCCCCAGATCAGTACGCTCACGATCACCACCAGCACGAAGCCGACCGCGGTGCGGATGCCCGGCGAGACGATCATCTCTTCGAGCAGGCCACCCACCTCGGCGCCGAACTGGCGTGCCGCGACCAGTGCCACCAGCCAGCCCGCCAGGCCCAGGGCCTCGCTGAGCAGACCCCGCATCAGCCCCAGCAGTACCGAGATACCGATCAGGCCCAGACATAGCCAATCGATCCAGACCAGCTCGTTCACTCACCCTCCTTGCGTCGTACCAGCAGGCCCTTGATATTGACCTGCTGCTGCAAGCGCGAGCGTGCGGACTCACCGATCTCGGAAGACTTGTACGGGCCGACGAAGACAACGGTCAACTTGCTGCCACGCGGGATCCGGTATGCCGCGAAACCCTTGCCCTGCAGCTCCTTCTGGAGACGCTCGGCATTGGCCGGGTCACCGAAGCTGCCGACCTGCACGGCCCAGCCACCGGCGGAAGACGACGGCGCATTCGAGGCAACCGCAGGCTTCGGTTCAGGCTTGGGCGCGGGCTTGGCAGCGGGTTCCGGTTCCGGTTCCGGTTTCGGTTTCGGTTCCGGCTTTGGCTTTGACTGCGGCTCGCTGCTGGCCACAGAGCGGGTCGGCGACAATTGCTCGGCCTCGGCGACACGGCCTTGGGACTCGGAACCGTTGTCACTGCCAGCACCCGGGTCACTGTCACGCACCTTGCCGTTGCTGTCGACGAAGGTGATCGGCACATCCGTGCCGATCTTCAGCTCGCTGGGCGGCTGCGGCTCATCGACGTTGGAGCGATCGATATCCACCGGCTTGCCAAGCGTCATCACCGGACTCGGGCGCTCATCACGGGCCGGCGGCTCATCGAAGAGCATCGGGATGAAGATCACCCCCAACGCCAGCAGGATGACCGCACCGCTGATTCGCTCGCGTTTGCCATATTTCATTGTGACATCTCCCTTGCACCCGAAATCCCGGACCCGCCGCCGGCCTGCATCAGGCCTGGGCGCCGAGCCACATCAATGCTTCACCGACCGTGAAGAAGGAACCACAGACCAATACTTCTCCAGCGCTCGTCTCGCGTGCCAACCATTCGGCTGCAGCGGTGACCGTCTCGCACTCTGCCAGCACCTCACCACCACAGTGGCGGACCACGGCGGCAAGCTCACTGGCCTGGCGGCTACGCTCGCCATCCAGGGTGGCGACGACGAAGCCGTCCACCACCGGTGCCAGCGCCTGAATCACGCCAGCGGCATCCTTGTCGCCCAGCATGGCGAGCAACGCCCGCCGCGGCCGAGTGGCAGGATCCCGCGCGCAACGCAGGTCATGAGCGGCAAGACGACTGGCCAGATAACTCGCGGCATGCGGGTTATGGCCGACATCCAGACACCAGTCACGCCCGTGACGGCTCAGCCATTGCATGCGCCCCTTGAGCTTGACTCTCGCCATGGCCTGCTGCACGCATTCGGCGTTGAGCTCGATACCGGCCTCGACCAGCGCATTCAGCGCACTGGCCGCATTGTCCCGCGGCAAGCCCGGGTCTGGCAGCGCATCGAACGTCAGTGCCGGCGCTGACAGGCGCTGCCATTGCCATTGCGAGGTAGCCGAATGGTCCGTGCTGCCATCCACACTGCCATTCACACTGCCATTCACACTGCCATTCACACTGCCATTCACAAGATCAGCCGCGACCTGCCAGCGAAAGTCCTGCCATAGCACCTGCGGCGTGACACCCAGCGAGCGAGCATGTTCCGCGCAACTGGACGGCAGCACATCCGAGCCGAACACGGCCGGCTTGCCGGCGCGCAGAATCCCGGCCTTCTCGAAGCCGATGTTCTCGAGGTCGGTGCCAAGAAACGCGGCATGATCCTGTGCGACCGTGATGATCATCGCGACATCACAATCGATGATGTTGACTGCGTCCAGACGCCCACCCAGGCCAACTTCCAGAATCGCGAGCTGCGGCTGCTGCTGAGCGATCAGCCATAGCCCGGCCAACGTGCCGGCCTCGAAGTAGGTCAGGCTGATCACGCCCTCGTCATCCACCGGCTCACCACTGGCCGACAGCCCGGAGTGGCGCGCGGAATCGACCTGCTCGAAGGCCGTGACCAATGCCGCATCACTGACGTCGTGACCATTGAAGCTCAGACGCTCGTTGTAATGCAGCAGGTGCGGAGAGGTATAGGTGGCGGTGCTCAGCCCGTGGGCACGCCCCAGCGCCTCGAGCATGGCAACCGTCGAGCCCTTGCCGTTGGTGCCCGCCACGGTAATGATGCGGCCACCGAGCCGACGCGCACCCGCCCCGACCAGACCGAGGCGCCTGGCCACGCACAGCACTCGGGCAAGGCCCATATCGATACTGACGGGGTGCTGATGCTCGAGACGCGTCAGCCACTCATCCAGCGAGAGGCCACGCGGCACGGCATCATGCAGGGGGGAAAGCTGCCACGAAGCGGCATTCAGCGGAGGGAGTGAGGAAGACTGCAGCACCTCATCGGTGCTGCAGCTTGCCGGGGCGGAGCCCTGCTCAGCCATCGCGACGTTCGCCTTGCGGCTTCTCGCTGGTGAAGGTCTCGTCGAGCACGCTGTCCACGGCGGAGCGCGGCTCGGCCGGTGCTTCGACAGTCGCATCCGCCTCGACGGATTCTTCTTCGACGACCGCATCCGCGACCGGCAGATTGGCGGCGTTGACCGGCATGCCCTGCAGCTTGAGCAGGATGCTGGACAGGCGCTCACGCATCTCGCGGCGGTGGATGATCATGTCGACGGCGCCATGCTCGAGCAGGAACTCGGAGCGCTGGAAGCCTTCCGGCAGCTTCTCACGCACGGTCTGCTCGATGACACGCGGACCGGCAAAGCCGATCAGGGCGTTCGGCTCGGCGACATTCAGGTCACCCAGCATCGCCAGCGACGCAGAGACGCCACCGAAGACCGGATCGGTCAGCACGCTGATGTACGGCACGCCAGCCTGCTTGAGCTTTTCAAGCGCCGCGGAGGTCTTGGCCATCTGCATCAGGGAGAACAAGGCTTCCTGCATGCGAGCACCACCGGAGGCGGCGAAGCAGACCAGCGGGATGTTCTCGGCCAGCGCAAGCTCTGCTGCACGCACGAACTTCTCGCCGACGATGGCACCCATGGAGCCACCCATGAAGCTGAACTCGAAGGCCACGGCCACGACCGGCTGACCGGAGAGCGCACCGCGCATGGCGACCAGCGCATCCTTCTCGGAGGTCTGCTTCTGGGCAGCACTCAGGCGATCCTTGTACTTCTTGGAGTCGCGGAACTTGAGGCGATCGACCGGCTCGAGATCCGCCGCGATTTCCTCGCGGCCTTCGCTGTCGAGGAACCAGGACAGACGCGCACGCGCAGTGAGACGCAGGTGGTGGTCACACTTCGGGCAGACGTTGTCGTGCTTGGTCAGCTCCGGAAGGTACAGGACTGCTTCGCACTTGGGGCATTTACGCCACAGGCCGTCAGGAATGGAGGTACGCCGATCCTTGCGTTGGATACGGCTCATTGACGGCACAATCTTGTCAAGCCAGCTCATGGTGGGGAGGCTTCCGTTTTGCTGCTGTTCTGGGCACCGCTCGACGACTGTCGGCGGCCATGCGAGTTGGCACATATTCCAGGGCGTTCACGCCCCCGGCAATATGGCGGGCAGCTACCATCACAGGGCAGTGCCAATGGAAAAGACCGTGCAACCCATTGGTCGTACGGCCACTTTTCCGAATTCTGGGGGTCATTGTAGCGGCTTCGCCCCCCTTGCGGGTAGTGCGAGATGCCAATTGAGCGTTGCGGCCCTCGCCGCTTGGGACGAAAGCAGTGCAAGGGCCACAACGCGTGCCGGCAAATCAGCGCTGCTGGCGGACTGCCTGACAGAATGCCTGCATGCGCTCGGCACTCTTCTCGCCGGGCGCGGCTTCCACACCGCCGGAGACATCGACCGCGTAAGGGGCGACCTGCGCCACCGCCGCGGCGACATTGCCTGACTCGAGACCACCGGCCAGGATGACCGGCAGCGGCAGATCGGCCGGGATGCGCGACCAGTCGAAGGTCTCGCCGGTGCCACCGGGCACGCCGGGACGATAGGCATCCAGCAACAGGCCACGCGCGTCATGGTAGCGCGCCGCCTGCGCGGCGAGATCGATCCCGTCACGCATGCGCAACGCCTTGATATAGGGCCGCCCTGCCGCCCGGCACTGCTCCGGCGTCTCATTGCCATGCAACTGAAGCAGATCGAGATGTGGCGCCGCCGCGGCAATCTCTTCGGCGCTGGCATCCACGAACAGGCCGACCCGCGTCACGAAGGCCGGCACGCACGCGGCAAGCTCGGCCAGCCGCGCCACATCCACCGCACGCTTGCTGCCCGGCCACAGCACGAAGCCCAGCGCATCGGCCCCTGCTGCCACGGCGTCGCGGATATCCTGCTCTCGCGTCAAACCACAGATCTTGATCCGGGTACGCTGGCTCGCTCGAGCGCTCATCTCGGTCATGGGATCACTCCGTTCAACGTGAGGATTCATTCTGGGTGGCAGTCGTCAGCGTGTCATCCTCGGCGCCTGCCGCAGGAACGCCTGCCGCAGGATCGCCTGCCGCAGGAATCGCTTGTTCATGCTCGCGACTGAGGCGCTCGGCTTCACGGGCCACGTTGCCCAGCCGGATGGCCTCCTGCTCACTGAGCTTGCCTGCCGCGCGCGCCTCTTCGGCACCCTCGGCCTCGGCACGCGCCATGCGTGAGCGCACCATCGGGCAGTCCGGCAACGGGCGCTCGCCCGTCCACTCGCCAAGATGTGCGACCAGACCAGGGCCCAGGGGTTCCTTGGGCAGCGCATAGCGCGGCGGATAGATGACATCGACGAAGTGAAGCCCTGTCGCCGCTGCCGTCGCGCTCGAGCGCGTGCGATCTCCTCCGCGCATCAGCTCGACGATCCACTCGACAGGCTTCTCGCCACGCCCGATGGCCATCAAGGTGCCCGCGATATTGCGCACCATGTGATGCAGGAAGGCATTGGCCTGGATATCGATCATGACGATATGGCCATGGCGACTGACTTCAATGAAGTGCACGTGGCGGCGCGGCGAGCGCGACTGACAGCCTGCGGCGCGGAACGCCGAGAAATCCAGCTCACCTACCAGATGCGCCGCCGCGGCCTGCATGTCGGCGACATTGAGCGGCTCGCGACACCAGGTGACATTGTTGCGCTCCATCACCGGCCGAAACGGCTGGTTGATGATCATGTAGCGATAGCGACGGGCGATGGCGCTGAAACGCGCGTGGAAATCATCGGGCACCGGCACGGCCCAATGAATCCCGATATCGGGGGGAAGGTTGACGTTACCGCCCATGCGCCAGGCCTTGCGACTGCGGCCCACGGGGGTATCGAAATGCACGACCTGACGCACGGCATGCACACCGGAATCGGTGCGGCCACTGCAATGCACGGTAATCGGCGTGGAGGCGACCTTGGACAAGGCCTTCTCGAGCGCTTCCTGCACGGAGGGGGCGTGGCTCAGACGCTGCCAGCCACAATAGCGGGTGCCATCATATTCAACGCCCAGAGCAATGCGCCCCGGGCGTTTCTCGTTATCATCCAACGGTGTAAAAAAGGGCATCAGGTCAGACCAAAGCGCTCCATCAACGCCAGCGCCTCTTCACGGACCATGTCATCACTGGCAGTAGAGAGCGGCTCAAGCAGCGCAGCCGCCTGATCATCATCGCCATCCACCAACAACTGACGGGCTTCCTCGAGCTGTTGGAATGCCACGGTATCCTGGGCGCCAGCCCCAAACCCTGCCGACTCGACAGAGGGATAGGCATTATCCTGATCCCCAGACTCGAACGCCACTTCCTCGACCTCGAATTCCGAGATATCACGCCGCGGCACGTCCACCTCTTCCAGCGTCATGCTATCCAGTGACGGCAGCTCGTCCATGCCATCGACAGCGGCTGATGGCTTGCTGGACGCCTGATACGGCTTCCGGCTCGCAGCGCTGCCTTCACTTGCGGCGCCGTTCTCAATCGCGGAGTGGTCATCCAGCTCTTCACGCAGCGAGGTAAACTCGACGGACTCGCCCTTGAGCGCGCTATCCGCCGCCTTGGATGCCTCGGTATCAGCGCCCTTCTCACCATCAGCGTGACCAGCATCCCCCAGCGTCAATTCCGGCGCCTGGTAATCGATCACGTTGTCGCTGTTGAAGTGGCTCTCACGCACGGGCGCCTTCTCGAGGTCCTCGCCCTTGAGGCCCGGTTCGAACGCGACGCCTTGATCGGGAGCATGCTCGACCAGCGGTTCGCTCACGCCGTCACTGGCATGCGGTTCGCTGTCAGACAGCGCGCCGGCATCTTCCTGGTCATCAAGGGAGGCGTCAGAGCCCGTGGCGGATGCATCTGCCGGGCCATGAGCCGCATCATCGGTCTTGTCGCGACCTTCAAGCGGCGCGCGAGGCGCTGCCGCCTGCTGACTTGCCACTCCTGACAGATAGGAGACCTTGCGCCCCACCTGACTCGCACCGCCGCCTGCGACAGCACGCAGCGCACTGCTTGAGACACTGTAGCGATCCAGCAGCGCCTGAGCCTCGAAACGCTCTTCCTCATTGCCGGCCGCCAGCACCTGCTCACCTTCATGATGCAGGGCTTCGGCGTTGCCAAGCTCGCCATGGACTCCCATCAGCTTGAGGCGCAGGTCCTGGCGTGCGGGATCTTCCACCAGACCGGCTTCCAGCAGGGCCTGGGCCTGATCGAAGCGGCCGTAGGCGATGAAGATGTCCGCCTCGCTGATCGCAGCCGCTTCCGGCTGGGAGAGCGGCTCGAGGCTACCGGAACCCCGGCGCGCCGCCACGTTGGCATCTTCAGACGCGGATGACTTGTGACCCGCGGCGGCAGCGGCAGTCGAGGCCGCAAAGGTATCCGGGAAGACGCGTGGCTTGTCCTGGTCGGGCTCTTCATTGCCGCGGACCGCATCGGCAAAGCTCATGTTCTCATCCCCCCCGGAACCGGAGCGGCGACGCAACAGCAGCAGCAACAGAAGCAGCAATGCCCCGGCCGCCCCGCCGACGATGGCCAGGTTGTCCTGCACCCACTGCCAGGTCGCCTGGGGCCACGGCTGCTTGGGCAACACCAGATTGCCCTCGCCGTCGCGCGGCTGACCGAGGTCCACCCCGGCGGCGATCAGGCTTTCCGGCAACGCCAACGGCGAGATGCCGCTGTTGACGAGCAGACGATTCTGTTTGGCGAGCAGCACCTTGGCCGTCTCGAGCTGTTCGGTACGCTCTGCCAGCGACGCTCGCAGCTCACCGACTTCGTTGCGCAGGGAGGCCACTTCACTGCGCAGGTCATCACGCTCCTGCTCCAGCTGATCGAGGCGCTGCTGATTGGTCAGCAGCTGATCTTCCAGCGACTCGAGGCGATCGGACAGTTCATCGATCGCCTGCTGACTACCCGCGGAGATCTGACCACTGGCTGCTGCCGCCTTGGGCTTGCTGCCGTCTTCATCCAGCAGCGTCAGACGCGGCTTGCCATCGGCACCCGCGCTGGCGGGCCCGCTCGGTGCGGCTGTGGCCGCAGGCGCAGCACTGGCGGAAGGCTCGTTCGATGTGCTGGCCGCAGCGGTTTTCTTGCTGGCGGGAGCCGGCACGGTCTTGCCCTGCGCGCCCGCGACCCACTGCTGATACTGCTGACGCACTTCCTTGTCGGCCTCGGTACGCGAACGTCCCAACATGGTGCTGCGGTCCGGCACGCTCAGCACCACTCCCGCACGCAGCTTGTTGATGTTGCCGCCCGGGAAGGCCCTGGGGTTGGCTTCCTGAATCGCCAGCATCGCCTGACGGATGCTGACACTGGCATCCGGACGCACGCGACGCGCGATCGTCCACAGCGAATCACCGTTGCGCACCTTGATGCTGGACGGCGGTGTGCTGGATGACGCACTGCGCGAGGCAGCCTGGCTGGGCTGGGCATTGTCGCGGAACACCACGGAACGCGTCGGCGAGGAATCGTTGGTGGCCAGCGGGCGCGAGCGCGCGCCGGCAGGTGTCACCAATGACGGCTGACTCGAATAGCCCGCCGGATCGAACAACAGGGTCACCTGACGCTGCAGCTTGCCATTGGGCCATTCGACATCCAGCAGCAGGTCCACATAGGGCTCACGTACCGCGCCATTGGTGGACAGCTGGAGGTAGTAGCGCCCACCCTGCTGCTTGACGGCAACCTTGATGTCATCGCTGACATAGCTGCGATCGACGCCCGCTCGCGTAAAGGCGGCAGAATCGGCAACGCCGGCCTTGATGAGGCTGGCATCGAGGCCCGAGGTATCCGTGAGGCCGATGCGCGCGTCCAGTGGCTGATTCAGATTCGAGCGCAACCGCGGCGATTCCATGCCGACTGCCAAGGCCTGAGCACTGTAGACGGCGAACGACACCGCCAGTGCGAGAGGAAGCTTGCGTCCCATTGAGTGTCCCTTCGTATGCGGCCGAATCATTGCCCGGCCTGCGCATTATGTTACGTATACTTACACAAGATACCAGAGAGTCCGTCCCAAGAGTGCGGGAAGCCATTGGCAAAGTGGAAAAAGTTTCAACGATAGAGTGACGGCCCACGATCGATAAAGGCCGCAGAGGCGTCATATCGCGAGTGACCAGCTCGACGATATCCCCTTTACGATACCCGTAAAAAACACCTCCCTGCCATCATGCATCAAAAGCGCCAGTCAAAATCGCAAAAAATGCGCAGGAAAGACTGAGATATCTGGTACTCGCCGTGACATCAGTGACCTATCTCTTACCTGAAATCACCGACCTTCCATGACGTAACGTGCAAAAGAGAAACGCCCTCGACTCCAGAGAGCCGAGGGCGCTTTCAGGTCAGGCTCGCAATGAACCCGACGACATGCTGCTACACAGTGCGATCAGGCTGCGCGATGTTCACGCAGGATGGTCAGCATGCGCTTGAGCGGCTCCGCGGCCCCCCACAGCAGCTGGTCACCGACACTGAAGGCGGACAGGTATTCGCCACCCATCGCCAGCTTGCGCAGACGGCCGACCGGCACGGTCAGGGTGCCGGTCGCAGCGGCCGGCGTCAGGTGCTTGAGGCTGTCTTCCTTGGTGTTGGCGACGACCTTGACCCAGTCATTGTGCTTGGCCAGGCGGTCTTCGATCTCGTCCAGCGGCACGTCCTGCTTGAGCTTGACGGTGAAGGCCTGGGAGTGGGAACGCATCGCACCGATACGCACGCACAGCCCGTCGATCATGATCGGGTTGCCCTGACTGTCGAGAATCTTGTTGGCCTCGACACCGGCCTTCCACTCCTCGCGGGTCTGACCGGATTCCATCGCGGAATCGATCCACGGCAGCAGCGAGCCGGCCAGCGGCGCACCGAACTGCTGGGTCGCGAAGTCATGGCCGCGCATGGTGGCGGTCACCTTGCGGTCGATGTCGAGGATGGCACTGGCCGGGTCCGCAAGCTCGGAGGCCACGCTGCCATTGAGCTGGCCCATCTGGGTCAGCAGCTCACGCATGTGGCGCGCACCGCTGCCGGACGCCGCCTGGTAGCTCATGGAGGTCATCCACTCGACCATGCCGGCCTCGAACAGGCCACCCAGGCCCATCAGCATCAGGCTGACGGTGCAGTTGCCGCCGACGAAGGTGTTGGCACCGGCGCCGATCTTCTGGTCGATCACATGACGGTTGACCGGGTCCAGCACCAGCACGGCGTCCTTGTCCATGCGCAGGGTGGAGGCCGCATCGATCCAGTCGCCCTTCCAGCCGGCTTCACGCAGCGGGCCGAACACCTGCTTGGTGTAGTCGCCGCCCTGACAGGTGACGATGACATCCAGCGCCTTCAGCTCATTGATGTCATTGGCATCCTTGAGCGCCGGCACCGGCGTGCCCACGTCAGGACCGGCCTGACCGACCTGGGAGGTGGAGAAGAATACCGGCTCGATACCGGCGAAATCGTTGTCATCACGCATGCGTTGCATCAGCACGGAACCGACCATGCCACGCCAACCGACAAATCCGACTTTCAACATGCTTGTTCTCCTTGTTCATGCACGGCCGGGAGCATGGAAGACACCACCGCTCCCGACACAGGAATGACCCGCAGCGAGCACAGGCAACTCACACGAGGCGAGCCTTGCCCAACGCTCCAGCCGCAGGTCCTGACATGAGAACCCGGCGACGCACGCCGAGCTCCCCCATGATCATCGCGAGAACGCCGCTGGCTGGCGGCGTTCACGCGGGTCTTGCCTTACGCCTGGGCCTTGAAGGCGGCCAGCACGGCATCGCCCATCTCGGAGGTGGAGACCTTGCGCGTCCCGGCGTAGGCGATGTCGGCAGTGCGCAGCCCTTCATCCAGCACCACGCCGACCGCCTTCTCGATGCGCTCGGCCCAGGCGGCTTCGTTGAGCGAGTAGCGCAGCATCATGGCCACCGACAGGATGGTCGCCAGCGGGTTGGCGATGCCCTGACCCGCGATGTCCGGCGCGCTGCCGTGGCACGGCTCATACATGCCCTGACCACCCGCATTCAGCGAGGCGGACGGCAGCATGCCGATGGAGCCGGTCAACATGGCGGCCTCATCCGACAGGATGTCGCCGAACATGTTGCCGGTGACCACCACGTCGAACTGCTTCGGAGCACGCACCAGCTGCATGGCGGCATTGTCGACGTACATGTGCGACAGCTCGACATCCGGGTAGTCGGCGGAGATGCGCTCCATCACGTCACGCCACAGCATGGTGACTTCCAGCACGTTGGCCTTGTCGACGCTGCACAGCTTCTTGTTGCGCTTCTGCGCCATCTCGAAGGCGGTGCGACCGATGCGCTCGATCTCGGACTCGGAGTAGACGTAGGTGTTGTAACCGACCTGCTGGCCATCACGCGTCTCGATGCCACGCGGCTGACCGAAGTAGATGCCACCGGTCAGCTCACGCACGATCATGATGTCCAGACCGGACACCACTTCCGGCTTGAGGCTGGAGGCCTCGGCCAGCTGCGGGTAGAGAATCGCCGGACGCAGATTGGCGAACAGCTCAAGCTCCTTGCGCAGCCCCAGCAGGCCGCGTTCCGGACGCAGCGAGATGTCCTCGAGCTTGTCCCACTGCGGGCCGCCGACTGCGCCGAGCAGGATGGCGTCCGCCGCCTTGGCCGCCTCCAGCGTTTCCGCCGGCAGCGGGTGGCCGGCCGCGTCATACCCTGCACCACCGACCTTGCCTTCGCTCAGCGTGATGTCCAGACCTTCGCTGCGGGCGGCTTCAAGGATCTTCACGGCTTCGGCAGTGATTTCCGGGCCAATGCCATCACCGGGCAGAATCAGGATATTGCGGCTCATCTGGAACTCTCCTTGGGCCGGAAGTCTTCCGGCGAGACCGACGGTTCACCGTCGGTGCTGAGACTGGGCTCGCCGCCATTCTGGACGGCGAGCCATGACGAATATGTTGCGATGTCAGGCGCTGACTGACGCGACGCTGGCCAGATCAGGCCGTCTTGCCGTCGCGGAACAGCCACGGACGCTCGGTGCGATGACGCTTCTCGAAGCTGTCGATGGCGTCCTGGTCCTTGAGGGTCAGACCGATATCGTCCAGGCCTTCCATCAGGCAATGCTTGCGGAAGCTGTCGACCTCGAAGGGAATCGACTCACCGGACGGCGTGATGACCGCCTGTGCCTCGAGGTCGATATCCAGACGATATCCTTCCACCGCCTCGGCTTCCTTGAACAGACGGTCCACCGTGTCCTCGTCGAGGGTAATCAACAACAGACCGTTCTTGAACGAGTTGTTGTAGAAGATATCGGCGAAGCTCGGCGCGATGACCACGCGGAAGCCGAAGTCGGTCAGTGCCCAGGGCGCGTGTTCCCGCGAGGAACCACAACCGAAGTTGCGACGCGCCAGCAATACGCTGGCACCCGCGTAACGCGGCTGGTTGAGCACGAAATCCGGATTCAGCGGACGCTTGCTGATGTCCTGACCGATATAGCCCTCATCGAGATAACGCAGCTCATCGAAGAGGTTCGGCCCGAAGCCGGTACGCTTGATCGACTTCAGAAACTGCTTCGGGATGATCAGGTCGGTATCGACGTTGGCGCGATCAAGCGGTGCCACGAGGCCCTGCTGGCGAATGAACTTTTCCATGTCGGGCCTCCTCAGGCGACTTGAGTGTTGTTGGTAGGGATGGGGGCAAAGTCACGAACATCAACGAAGTGACCCGCAATCGCGGCAGCGGCGGCCATGGCCGGGCTGACGAGGTGCGTACGCCCACCGAAGCCCTGACGGCCTTCGAAGTTGCGGTTGGAGGTGGACGCGCAATGCTCACCGGCGCCCAGCTTGTCGGCGTTCATCGCCAGACACATGGAGCAGCCCGGCTCACGCCATTCAAAGCCCGCCGCGAGGAAGATCTCGTGCAGCCCTTCCGCTTCCGCCTGCGCCTTCACCAGGCCAGACCCCGGCACCACCATCGCCTGCTTGAGGCTCTTGGCGACCGTGCGGCCTTCGGCCACGCGCGCCGCTTCACGCAAATCCTCGATACGTGAGTTGGTGCAGGAACCGATGAACACGCGGTCCAGCTTGATGTCGGTGATCTTCTGCTGAGCGCTGAGGCCCATGTACTCGAGCGCACGGGTGATGCCACGCGCTTCGGTGTCATCGCTGGCCGCGGCCGGGTCCGGCACCACGCCATTGACGCTGGTGACCTGCTCCGGGCTGGTGCCCCAGGTGACCTGCGGCGCGATGTCTTCGGCCTTGAGCACCACGACCTTGTCGAATTCGGCGTCCGCATCGGAGACCAGATTGCGCCAGTCGGCGACGGCCGCTTCCCACTGCTGGGCGTTCGGCGCATAGGGGCGCTCGTAGAGATAGTCGATGGTGATGTCATCGACACCGACCAGACCGACCCGCGCACCGGCTTCGATCGCCATGTTGCAGATGGTCATGCGGCCTTCCATGGAGATGTCCTGGATGGCAGAGCCGCCGAATTCGATGGCGTAGCCGGTACCGCCGGCGGTGCCGATCTCACCGATGATGGCGAGCACGACATCCTTGGCGGTGACGCCAGTGCCGAGACGACCATCGACGCGCACCAGCATGTTCTTCATCTTGCGCTGGATCAGGCACTGGGTGGCGAGCACGTGCTCGACCTCGGAGGTGCCGATCCCGTGGGCCAGTGCCGCGAAGGCACCGTGGGTCGCGGTGTGGGAATCGCCACACACCACGGTCATGCCCGGCAGAGTTGCGCCCTGCTCCGGCCCGACCACGTGCACGATGCCCTGACGCGCATCATTGATGGTGAACTGCTCGATGTTGAAGCTGTTGCAGTTGTCGTCGAGGGTCTGCACCTGGATGCGTGAGGTCTCGTCCTCGATGCCCGCGATACCGGCAGCACGCTCCTTGAGAGACGTCGGCACGTTGTGGTCCGGCGTTGCCAGGTTGGCATCCAGACGCCACGGCTTGCGACCGGCCAGACGCAGCCCTTCGAATGCCTGCGGCGACGTGACTTCGTGCAGCAGGTGACGGTCGATGTAGATGAGTGCAGTACCGTCTTCGCGTTGCTTGACCAGGTGCTGATCCCACAACTTGTCATAAAGGGTCTGGCTAGCCATGTCGTGTCTCCTCGTGGCGCCTTACGGTAAGAGCGCGCTTGCTGCCTCGGGGCTCGTAACGGCCCCTTGATGAGGGTGTGTCGTCCAGTGTTGATGGCGGGGCGGTCGTGCGAGCCCGTGGATAGTGACCACTTGCTTGCAGGCTCCAGCATCGCCGCCGCGTCCTGTGCCATCAAGAGTACTCGGCGACAATGAATAAAAGCAATTCATGTTTTTCATGCTTTGGATTCCCAAAAGGAATACCATTGCTCATCAGGTCTTGAGCAGGAGTGCATCCGCCTGCGGCGGCATCGATCGCCCCGCTTGACGCTCCCCTGAATGCCCCTATGAACGCCCTCATGACAGGATAGCTGCCCCACATGGACACACCCTCTCTGCAGGCCTTCGTCGCCGTCGCCGAAACCGCCTCCTTCTCGCTTGCCGCCGAGCAGCTGCACCTCACCCAGCCGGCCGTTTCCAAGCGCATCGCCCAGCTGGAGCAACTGCATGGCGCACGGCTGTTCGATCGCATCGGACGGCGTGTCTCGCTGACGGAGGCCGGCAATATCCTGCTGCCCCGCGCCCGCGCCATTCTGGTGATGCACGATGACACACGGCGTGCGCTGCGCAATCTTTCCGGCGAGGTAAAAGGCAGCCTGACGATGGCCACCAGCCACCATGTGGGCCTGCACCGGCTACCACCGCTGCTCAAGGCCTTCACCATGGCCCACCCCGAGGTGCGCATGGACATGCGCTTTCTGGATTCGGAACAGGCCTATCAGGGCGTACTGGATGGGGAGCTGGAACTGGCCGTCGTCACCCTGGCACCGCATCGCGATCCCAATTTGACGGTGGTGCCGGTGTGGCTGGATGAGATGCGCTTCGTATGCGGGCGTGATCACCCGCTGGCAGGTCACAAAGCGTTGCCGCTGGCCGCCCTCTCACAGCACGACGCCGTGCTGCCGGGCCACCTGACCTTCACGCGTGGCATCGTCATCGACACCTTTGCGCGTGACGGCCTCTCGGTGGAAGTCTCGATGTCCACCAACTACCTCGAGACCCTCAAGATGATGGTTGCCATCGGCCTGGGCTGGAGCGTACTGCCGGAAAGCATGATCGACGACGAAATCGAGATCCTGCCCATCGATCACCGCCCCATCGAACGCCAGCTCGGCTACCTCTATCACAACAACCGCACCCTCTCGAACGCCGCCAGCGCGATGATCGAACTGCTGGAAGGCGCAAGGGATGCGGCGTCGAGAAACCTCTAGCGCACTCGAAAGCCCCGCTTGGAAATACAGCCTGAACGCACAACGCCAGCCCCGAAAGGCTGGCGTTGCGGTTCTGACTCACAGCTTATGGCGCCGCGGATCAACGCTTGTCGCTATCCTTGGCATTGCCAGACGCGCCATCCGCCTTGCTTGCCGCAGGCTTGGCATCGTCCTTCTTCGCCTCTTCCGCTGCCTTGGCGGCGGCCTTGCTGGCATTGGAGGGACGGCCACGGCGCGGCTTGGGCGCTTCGCTGCCGGTGTCGCTCTTGGCGGTGGTCGTGGAAGCACCAGAACTTGAAGTGCCCGAGCGGGTAGCCCCCTGATTGGAAGCCCCGGTGCTGCTACCCGTCTTGGCAGTGCTCGCGCTTCCCGTCGAGCTGGCGGTGCTCTTGCTCGCTGTAGTCTTGCTGGCAGTGCTCTTGCTGGCAGTGCTCTTGCGCGTCGTCGCGGGCTTCGTAGCGCTGGAACCCGAAGCCGTAGAAGAAGTGCTGCTGCTCGAGGTGCCGGATGCAGACGGCTTGTTGTCAGAGGCTGACGTGCTCGCAGTCGTCTTGCTTGCAGTCGTCTTGGCCGCCGTTGACTTGTTGGCAGTGGTCGTCTTGCTGGCAGCCGTCTTGCGCGGCGTGGAGGTCTTTCTCGCCGTGGTGGTCTTGGTCGCTGAGCTACCGGTGTTGCTGGCAGCCGTGCTCGCAGTGCTCGATTTTGCCGTGCTCTGTTTGGTAGTGCTGTCGCTGGCCGTGCTGCTGGTGGTCGTTGCGCTCTTGGTAGCAGCGCTCTTGGCAGCAGTGCTCCTGGAGGCTGTGCTCTTGGGTGCAGCATGCTTGCGCGCGGCGGGCTTGCTTGCCGACGTCGCCGACTCAGCGGCTGATGCGGCCTTGGAGGCGGCAGGTCTGGTGCTCGCACCATTCGCCCTGGAGGCACTGGATGAACTATTGCCCGCCGTGTCGCCGGCATCATTGGCGGCCTTGCCGGTGACGGCTTCGGTCATCGCGGTCATGGCCTCTTCCAGCGGCAGCGTCACCTGCTTGAGCGCTTCATTCACGCTCTTCTCGACCGTCTGTTGGACATCACGCACGGCCTTGAGCTGCGCATCCGCCACGCTGGTGATCTCTTCCGGCACGCTCTGCCCCAGCACTTCGGGGATGGTCTGGCGCGCATAACGCCCCGGTGCCGCTTCGATCACGTCGAGCTTGCCCTCACCCGGTGTGCGCGCAGAGACCTCCGGTTCCGGCTCCACGAAGCCATTGCCGGTCATCCACGCCTGCCAGTCATTCCACCAGGAGCCTTCGTGCTGCTCGGTGCCCTCGAGCCACTCATCCGGCGTTGCCGGCAGGCTGTCATTGGTGGCGTAGCCGTACTTGTTCTTGTGCGGCGGATTGACGATACCCGCGATATGACCAGAGCCACCGAGCACGAAGCGCTTGATGGAGGCCTTTGGCAGCTGGGTACCGTTGTAGGTGGTCTGCCACTTGGCGATGTGGTCCTCGCGCGCGGAGACCCAGTAGCTCGGCGTCTCGATCTGGGAGAGATCGATCGGCACGCCGTCCAGCTCGATGCCGCCGGGCTGCACCAGGCGGTTCTCCAGATACATGTGGCGCAGATACCAGGCATGGGTACCGGCCGGCAGGTTGGTGCCGTCGGTGTTCCAGTACAGCAGGTCGAACGCGGTCGGCGCTTCGCCCTTGAGATAGTTGGAGACGTAGAACGACCAGAACAGGTCATTCTCGCGCAGCAGGTTGAAGGAGAACGCCATCACGCGGCCATCCAGATAGCCGTCCTGCGCCATCTGCTTCTCGAGGCCCTGCAGCACCGGCTCGTTGAGGAAGACACCGATCTCACCGGGATCGGAGAAATCCTGCAGCGTTGCCATGTAGCTGACCGAGCGCACGCGGTCGGACTGCTTCTCGGCCGCCAGATAGGCCATGGTGCTGGCCGTCAGCGTGCCGCCGATGCAGTAGGACAGGATGTTGACCTGCTTCTCGCCGGTGGCCTGCTCGATGGCATCCATCGCGGCCAGCGGCCCCATCTGCATGTAATCGGCCCAGGTGAGATCACTCTGCTCGGGCCCCGGATTGCGCCAGGAGATCAGGAACACGGTGTGGCCCTGCTCCACCAGCCAGCGCATCATCGAATTGTCCTGACGCAGATCGAGAATGTAGTACTTGTTGATCCACGGCGGCACGACCAGCAACGGCGTGCTGAAGGCCTTCTCGGTGGCCGGACGATACTGGATCAGCTGGATCAGCTCGTTCTCGAAGACCACGTCACCCGGAGTGACGGCGATGTTGTCGCCGAGACGGAAGGCTTCGGTGTCGGTCATCGCGACATTGATGCCTTCGGCGGAGTTGGCCAGGTCATCGCGCAGACGCTTCAGGCCGTCGAGCAGGTTCTGGCCGCCGGTCTCGCGGGTCACGCGCTGCACTTCCGGGTTGGTGGAGGCGAAGTTGGAGGGCGAGAAGGCGCTGACGTACTGGCGCGCGTAGAACTCGAGATTGCGCTTCTGGCTCTCCGGCAGGCCTTGAATGCCAGCCAGCATGTCGTCCACGGCGCGCGAGAACAGCAGGTATTGCTGCACGAGGAAATGGTAATAGGGCTCACTCTGCCAGGCCTCATCACGGAAGCGGCGATCAGAGCGCGCGGGCGTGATCACCGGCTCGACGCTCTCGCCATTCAGCTCGCGCAACGTGCCCTGCAACAGGGCCATCTGGTCCTGGAAGAGGCGCGTCTGGGTCGACATCAACAGTTGCGGGTCACGTGCCAGGGCCTCGGCCCCCGCCTGGAAGCAACGGCCCATCTCGTCATAGATGGTGGAAGCGGCAGCGCTGGGCCATAGGCGCTCCAGCATGTCACTCATCAAGGCTTGATACTGGGCACTGGCCTGCTGCATCACGCTGGCCCACTCCGTGCCTTCAGCGCCGTCGGGGAACAGACTGGTAAAGGCCTGAGAGAATGTCTGCGAGAACGCCTGCTGCTGGGCTGAGTCCATATCGCCCTTCCTCCTTGTCATTGACCATCACGTCATTGGCTATCGAAGCTTGGCTGCCGAACGTCTGCCGGCGGCACGGTTTCATCGAATCGAATCGAATCCTTCCTGACCACTGAGCAATGCCATGCCGTCTCTCGTGAGACGGGCGCCTTCACTGGCGACGGACACTGCTTTTCAGACTGTTTTTGAAGACCGTTTCACAAGACGGGTTGAAGACCGTTTCATGGCTGATTTCAGGGCGCTGCAGGCGAGCATGCCAAGGCAAGCAAAGTGCGCTGTCAGCTAAAATGCGCTGTCAGTTGGAATGGTCTGCCTCCTGCAGGTCTGCTTTCCGTCGGATTCGCGCGCGGCAAATACGAGAGCAAAACAACCTGTGCGCCAGCGTGCCCATCTCCAGCATGCGCCTTCCAGCACGGCAGGGGCAATGCCTGAAAACGGCAAAAAAAAGGCTGGCGCAAGCGCCAGCCTTTTCGGGGTATACCTTAGTTCTGCTTGGCGCGGCTTGTCGCGGCAGCCGGCTTGTTGCTGGCAGCGGAGGATGCCTTGTCCTCTGCTGCTGAAGCGGCTTTCTCTGTGGCAGCGGACGCCTTGTCGGTGGCTTCCTTGCCAGCGTCAGAGTAGGCCTGTTCGAGCTGGGCGCGCATTTCGTTGCCCATCTCGGCCAGCTTCAGGGAATCATCCATCATCTGCTGAGACAGCTCGGTCGCCACTTCCAGCTGGCGGTTGCTGAACTCGCTGAACTCTTCCATACCCTTGATTTCAGTGGCAGCACGCGCACGCTCGAGACCAGTCTCGGTATAGCGCTTGGCAGCGTCCATCTGATAATCGGCAATCTTGCCCATATGGTCGAGCATCAGAGTGTTGAGCTTGCGCATCGGCTGGTAGAAGCTGCGGGCTTGCTCGGCAAAGGCGTTGAACATCTGATCCTGCTGCATGACGGTTCCTCCCATGGATTCCGTACCGGGACAGCGCGCAGAAGTCTCTGCGCCACCTGTGGAGCACAGCAATATGCTGCACTGCACAAAGACTAGTCTGCTCCTCAGGTGGTTGCAATCCCATGACAGAAAACTGTCAAAGGACATTTTCTGTCATGGGATTGGCTGGGCATGCCTCACACCGCTGTCAGCCAAGAGCGTTCTTCGCGCCTGCCGGTCATCAACTGCGCTTGGCGCGTGAGCGCGCACTGGCCGCAGAGGCCGGTTTCGCATCATCCGCCCGGCTGGCGCTTTGCTCTGCCTTCTGATCCGCGCCGTGATCACTACTGGGCCCCGAACTCCTGCGCGTGGCAGACTCCGGCTTGTCAGCCTCCTTGCCTTCCGCGCCGCCCTGACCGAACTGCTGCAGGGTATCCAGCATCATCTTCTGATACTGATTGAAGGCGGCCATGCCCTGGGCCATGCTCTCGCCCATATCGCCGGGCATGCCGCCCGCTGCGCCCTGCCCGGCATTGCCAGCGCCAGACGCGCCGCCCATCATCCCCTCGGCCATGCCCGGCGGCATGAACTTGGCAAACGGCGTGCCCGCGCCCGGTGCCATCAATGGCTTGAGCAGACTCATGGGGTCGTAGCCTTCAACACCGGCCTCCATCTGGCGACGAAAGCGCTCCATCAATTCCTGCTGGAAGGCTTCCACGTCCGGCAGGCCCATCGCTTGGCGGAATTCCTGCGGCGTGAGGTCGAATTCGACATTGATCTTCATGGCAGATTCCTTGTGTTGTCTGCCCGCGCACGGCGTGGTGCGCGAGTCCGCTGGCATGCATGCCATTCGAGTCTAGCAGCGCGAATGATACGGGGGCAGCCTGCTACTTACGTCTTTTCTTATTTACTTTCCGCAAGCCAGCCCACAACGCAAGACGCCCCAGCCACGAAGGATGCAGGGCATCACTCCACGACTGGGGCGTGTCTTTCTACAAGCTCAGCAACGCCGCAAGCGGCTTACACCTCGCGCAGCACCGGCGTATCGACCTTGACGTCGGCGTTCTGGCCGCGATGGCGCAGCAGGTGGTCCATCAGCGTCAGCGCGACCATCGCCTCGGCGATCGGCGTGGCGCGAATGCCGACACACGGATCATGACGGCCGGTGGTGATCACCTCGACCGCCTCGCCGTTGACGTCGATGCTGCGACCCGGCAGTCGCAGGCTGGAGGTCGGCTTGAGGGCGATGCTGGCACGGATGGTCTGGCCGCTGGTGATGCCGCCCAGAATGCCGCCGGCATGATTGGAGAGGAAACCTTCCGGCGTCATCTCGTCACGGTGCTCGGTGCCCTTCTGGCTGACCACGGCGAAACCGTCACCGATCTCGACGCCCTTGACGGCATTGATGCTCATCAGGCCATGCGCGAGTTCGGCATCGATGCGATCGAAGATCGGCTCACCCAGGCCGACCGGCACGCCAGTCGCCTCGACGGTGACCTTGGCCCCCACGGAATCGCCTTCCTTGCGCAGGGCGTCCATGTACTGCTCCAGCTCCTCGAGGCGATCGGCATCGCCACAGAAGAACGGGTTGGTGTCGACCAGCGACCAGTCCTTGACCTCAAGCTCGATGGGGCCGAGCTGGGACAGGTAGCCACGCACCTGCACGCCCAGACCCGCCAGATACTTCTTGGCGATGGCCCCGGCGGCGACGCGCATCGCGGTCTCGCGGGCCGAACTGCGGCCGCCGCCACGGTAGTCACGCTCACCGTACTTGTGGTGATAGGTGTAGTCGGCGTGGGCCGGACGGAACTGGTCCTTGATCTTGCCGTAGTCCTTGGAGCGCTGATCGGTGTTCTCGATCATCAGGCCGATGGCCGTGCCGGTAGTGCGGCCCTCGAACACGCCCGAGAGAATGCGCACCTGGTCCGGCTCGCGACGCTGGGTGGTGTGGCGCGAGGTGCCGGGACGGCGGCGGTCCAGATCGATCTGAAGATCCGCTTCGCTGATCTCGATACCCGGCGGGCAACCATCGATGATGGCGCCCAGTGCCGGGCCGTGGCTTTCGCCGAAGGTGGTGACGGTGAACAGCTTGCCGAAGGTATTTCCGGACATTCAGGGGGTCCTCAGGCGATGCCGCCGGTCATGGCCGACGGCGTTCTGATAATAGTTGTCGTAAGCGTTGCAGAGCCTGGCGGCCTGCGCCCGCCAGCTCAAGCAAATTCAGGCGCGCAGACTTCCAGCGTCTGGGCATCGATGGCGAAGACGCCGTTGCCGCCGCGCTCGAACTCCAGCCACATGAAGGGCACTTCCGGGAAGGCTTCCATCAGGTGGCGCTCGGAGTTGCCGACCTCGACGATCAAGACGCCGTCGTCGGTCAGGTAGTCACGCGCCTCGCGCAGAATTCGACGCACGATATCCAGGCCATCGTCACCGGCGCCCAGCGCCAGCGCCGGCTCATGGCCGAATTCCTGCGGCATGTTGGAGAGATCGAAGGTATCCACGTAGGGCGGATTGGAGACGATCAGGTCATAGCGCTTGCCCGCCACACCCGCGAACAGGTCCGACTGCACGGCGATGACACGCCCTGCCACGTCGTGACGTTCGATGTTGCGACGCGCGACTTCCAGCGCCTCGCTGCTGATATCGACCAGGTCGACCTCGGCGGTCGGCATCACCAGCGCGGTGGCGATACCGATGCAGCCGGAACCGGTGCACATGTCCAGCACGCGAGTCGGCGGCAGTTCCGGGAACCAGGCCGAGAAGCCGCTCTCGATCAGCTCGGCGATCGGCGAGCGCGGAATCAGCACACGCTCATCGACATCGAAGGGCACGCCGGTGAAGAAGGCCTCGCCGAGCAGATACGGCAGCGGCTTGCGGGTGGTGATGCGCTCACGCACCAGCGCCACGATGCGCGCTCGCTCCATGGTCAGAAGGCGCGCGTCGATCACGGCGGGGTCCGTGTCCCACGGCAGATGCAGCGCACCCAGCACCAGCGCCACCGCTTCGTCCCAGGCAGAATCGGTGCCATGGGCGAAGTGCAGGCGATGCGCGTGGAACTCACTGGTCGCCCAGCGGATCAGGTCGCGCAGGGTCACCAGCTCCTCGACGAGACGGGAGTCCGGCTCACTGAGGCTGGAAGGATGGCGCAGGTCGGACGCGGAAGATGTGGACACGGTGATTCCTGTAAGCGGACAGATGGACAACGAGCGCCGCCAGTAGTGAGGGGCCGGTGGCGTCTCGCGCAGGCATTGTAGCGTTCACGAGGCGTGGCGGCGACCCTTGGCATGCCTTGATGGCGCGCCTGCCGCTTTTGTCTTCGCAAGCGACAACCGTTTGTCTTCGACAGTGGCAACCGCCTGTCTTCGACAGCGACAACAGCCGCGCTATACTGCGCGACTTGCCATTTTATTGCCCGCGGAGCCCGGCCATGCCACCCAACCACGACGACAGCTCGGATACCGGCGACGACTTCAACGCCTTCCGTGCCGCCCTCAAGCAGGCCGGCGTACGCAAGATCACCACCAACCGCGCCGACCCCGGCCGCAAGCCCGTCGACAAGGAAGAGCAGGCGCGTCTGGCGGCACGGCGCGCTGCCGCCAGCGAAGCCTCGACCGACACGCTCGGCACGCCATCGCGCACCACCGATGGTCAGGTCGAGCCGGTCACGCCCAGCCAGCTGCTCGACTTCGCGGTGCCCGATCTCCCCTACCGCCAGCGTCAGCGCCTCAAGCGCGGCGAGATCGCCTGGGAGGCGGGTCTCGATCTGCACGGCTATACGCTGGAGCAGGCCCGCATCGAGCTTGAGTCCTTCATCGACGATGCCATCGCCCGTCGCTCACGCTGCGTGCTGGTGGTGCATGGCAAGGCATGGACCGGCATGGCCGATCACCCCATCATCAAGAGCCACGTCAATGCCTGGCTGCGCCAATGGCCTGACGTGCTGGCCTTCACCTCGTCACTGGAGCTGGATGGCGGCAGCGGCGCGGTCTATGTCCTGCTGCGCAGCAAGGGCCGTGACCCGCTGCTCGACTGAGCGAATCCTGCGCTCGCCACACCGCCGAGACATTGACGATCAGAGCATCTGAATAGCTGAGCACTTGAATAGCGAGCACCTGAATAGCCGAGTACTTGAATAACTGAGTGCTTGAATAGCCGAGCACTCGAGTAACAGAGGCAAGCCTCACGCCGAGCCTGCCGCCATAACGACAAGGGAACACCCTGATGACACCCAACGCTGAACAGCCAATGCGCACCTCTTCACGCCGCACCCTTTCCGCTGCCATTCTCGGCGGTGCAACCGCCGCTGGCCTGTCGCTGGCCTTCGCCATGCCGGCCGTCGCCAGCGATGCACTGTCCGACAGCACCCTTTCACGCGTGCAACAAGGCCAGGTGCTGAAGGTCTGCACCACCGGTGACTACGCGCCCTTCAGCCACCGTGAAGACAATGGCGACTTCGAAGGCATCGACATCGACATGGCCGCCTCACTGGCCAAGAGCCTGGGCGCCACGGTACAGACCGTGCCGACCAGCTGGCCGACGCTGATGGAAGACTTCACCTCCGGCAAGTGCGATATCGCCATGTCCGGTATCTCGGTCAAGCTTGACCGCCAGGCTCAGGCCTACTTCAGCCAGCCGTACCAGACCGGCGGCAAGACGCCCATCGTGCGCTGCGAGGACGTCGACAAGTACCAGACCGTCGCGCAGATCAATCAGCCCAGCGTGCGCATCACCGTCAACCCGGGCGGCACCAACGAGCGCTTCGCCAATGAATTCCTGAGCGATGCCACGCGCGTCGCGCACAATGACAACCGCACCATCTTCAACAACATCATCGAAGACCGTGCCGATGTGATGGTCACCGACGCCATCGAGACCCAGCTGCAGGCCAGCCGCCATTCGGAGCTGTGCAGTGTGCATCCTGATGCGCCGTTCACCTTCTCCCAGAAGGGCTATCTGCTGCCGCTGGGTGACAACATCTGGAAGGCCTACGTCGATCAGTGGCTGACCCAGATGCAGGGCACCGGTGAGCAGGCCGCCATCTTCGACAAGTGGATCAACGGCTGAGGCGACGCTTCGCTCAGGCTCCGGTCACACGCTCTGCAATGAAGAGCCCTGTATTGAAGAGCCCTGTATTGAAGAGCACTGTATTGAAGAGCACCGTAACGAAAAGCCCCCGCCGATTGGCGGGGGCTTTTTCATTAAAGGACAACTCACGACAGGCTAGCCGTCGCTGCCCTTCTCGTAGCGATCCAGCGCTTCGGCGGCCAGGTGCCGGCCCAGCTTGATCAGGCCTGCGGCGCGGTGAAATTCATAGGCGCCACACACCGTCTTGGGAATCTCGACCAGGATATCCGGTGGATAGCCGGCGATCTTGTACTTGGCCAGCGTTGCCTGGGTGATATCGAAGGAGCGCATCATCATGTCCAGCTTGCCCCAGGCAAGCTCCGGCGCGTTATCATCGACCCGCTCAGGCTCAGCTGCGGACGGCGGCTGCTTGCCCTGGGTGACAGCGCCAGTCTCTGCCTGCGGCTCTGCCAACGCTTCTTCTCCCAGCGCTGGCTCGGCATCGCTGCTTTTCAGTGCCTCGAACTTCAGGCGCGAGGCATCGCCCGGCGGCAGCGGGACGCCGCCGACCGGACTGGCAAATGCCATGCCCTGCTGGTCCTCCAGCGCCTGCTCCTTCTCGGCAGAAAAGATGCGCTCGGCACCGCGACGCACCCCCCGCAGCCAGTCACTGAAACCACCGCCGCGCGCTTCCAGGGCGGCTTCGCGCGCCTCTTCCTCGGCGGCATCGGCCGGCGGCAGCATCTGCTCCAGTGTCTGGTTGCGCGGCGAATGCGCCGTGGCGTTGACCGCCAGCACCAGGTCAACGTGGGCGGCGACCAGCGGCGTGATCGGCAAGGGATTCATCAGGCCGCCATCCACCAGCACCTTGCGGTCGCGTTGCACCGGCGTGATCACCCCGGGCACCGCGATGGAGGCCCGAATCGCCTCGAGCAGATTGCCGCTCTGGAACCAGACCTCCTTCTGGGCGATCAGGTCGGTGGCGACGGTGGTGACCGCAATCGGCAGGTCCTCGATGCGCGTATCACCGATCAGGGCTTCCAGCTCATCCATGATGCGGCGCGCGCGGATGGCGCCCATCGGGCTCCAGGTGACATCCACCAGCCGCAGCACGTCGAAGTAATCCAGCTCACAGACCCAGTCGCGATAGGCATCCAGCTTGCCGGCGGCATGGATACCCCCGACCAGTGCGCCCATCGAGCAGCCCGAAATGGCGCGAATGTCGTAACCGCGCGCCAGCACTTCCTCGATGACGCCGATATGGGCATAGCCTCGGGCCCCGCCACTCCCCAGTGCCAGGGCGATGGTCTTGCGCTTGGCCATGGCATGTCTCCCGCTGCAGATGATGAAAGATGAACGGACGCGGCACGCGGTGCATCGCTCAGTGCGAGCTGATCCACTCGACGATGGCATCGGCGACCGCCACCACATGGGGCGGCTCCAGATGCAGGTGGTGGCCACCCGGCAAGACGCGACGCTCGAGCCTCTTCACGGCATCGCGCGCCTGCTGTGCCTCGTGCCTTATGGTCAGGATACCCTGCTCGCCCTCGATCAGCAGTACCGGTTGGGTCAACGCCGCCAATAACGCCAGCACCTGCTCCGGGGTGTAGCGCATCAATGAAGGCCGCAGCAGGCGACGGTCACTTCTCAGCCGCAGGCCACCGTCTGCCAGCACCTCGAGGTTGCGCTCGACGATCGGCCGCGCCGTGTCGGCATCGATCGGCGTGACACCTCCCGCGACCCGCGCCGCCACGGCGTCCTCGACATGACGATAATGGGCACGTCGCGTGGCGGCGCGTCTGACCGGCTGCGCGTGGCGTGCCAGCAATCCGCGGCGCAGCTGATCGACCACCTCCGAGGCTGGCGTGGCAAGTGCGCCGATGCCATCGATCAGCACCAGTCGCGCGATATATTCCGGCAGCGCCGCAGCCACCTGCCCCGACACCGCCGCCCCCAGCGAGTGCGCCATCACCGTGACCGGCGCGCGCGGCAGCCCCTCGTCATACAGGCCTTCCAGTGCCTCGATCACATCGTGGCAGTAATCCCACACCGCATAATCACCGTGCTCACCCAGCGGACTCGAGTGTCCGTGACCGACCATGTCGATGGCGATGAGACGAATGCCGAGCCGTTCACACAACAGCGGCGCCAGGCGACTGAAGCTGGCGGCATTGTCGAGCCAGCCATGCAGCGCCAGCCACGTCGGTGCCTGCTCGGCGTGCTCGGCAGGCGCCCACTCCAGGGCCGCCAGCTCTCCGCCCGTGCGCCGTGGGAAGCGACGCTCACGCAGCGTAACGTTGGCGTTCAGGGGAGCCTCTGCGATGTCCTGAATGGATTGATCAGTACTCATGATTGCCTCCCGGCCAGCAGGCCTGGCGGCAGTACATCCGGCGGCGCGAGGTCGGCGATGGCCGCCAGCAGCGCGGCGCGCGTCTCCTGTGGGTATTCAAAGGGGTACATATGTCCTCCCCGGACATGCTCCACCGTCAGCCCGGCGCGGCGCAGGCGTGCCTGGCGCGCCGGCGTGAGCAGATCAGACTGGGCGCCGGCCAGAATCCTGACCGGCACCGCCAGCTTCGCCGGCGAGCCTGACAGGTGATCGCTGAGGTGACGGAAGATCTCGACCTCGTGACGGGTATCGAAGCTCAATGACAGGCTGCCGTCCGCGTGACGATGGGTGGCGTTGTCGACGTAGTCGTCCAGCGCCTCTGGCGTGAAGTTGGCGAACAGTGAGCGGCGGCGCAGGTAATCCTGCATGGCCTGACGGGAGTCCCAGCGTGCACGACGCCCGCGAGTGCGGCCTGCCGGCGTGACACGATCAATGAAGCCGAAGCGTTTGGCGACCTTCATGCCCAGCGCATCACGGCCCAGCATCAACGGCGGGTCGAGCAGCACGAGGCAGTGGAAGCGTTCCGGCTGCTTGAGCGCCGCCATGTAATTGACGATGCCTCCCAGCGAATGCCCGACTCCGATCACCTTGCGCCCGGTGCCGTCCGCCGCGGGCAACGGCCCCAGCGCGGCGTCCAGACACGCCAGCCACTCATCACGCAGCGAGATCAGATTGTTGCCGACCGGATAGGCAGGGTCGTGCGCCAGTCTGTCTACCGGCAACAGATTGAAGTGCTCGGCCAGCGGCGCCAGCAGGCTCTTGTAGCAGGCACCGGTGAAGCCATTGGCATGCGCGAAGGCCAGCACCGGGCGCTCGGTGTCGGTATTCAGGCTGGCCGGGTTAGCGTCGCCCTGCTTGGACAAGGCCTGCCCGGGCCGGGGTTGCCGTGAGGTGGCATTCATCGCAAGGTCTCCTTACCACGGGCCGACGTCCCTGACGCGCCCAGACAAACGGTTGTTTAAATATAGTCAACAGCATGCCAGCCCCGCCCCATGGGCGCTACTCCTCCCTTTGGCCCATGGAGCACCTCACTCCCCTTCCATGCCCGCCGGCACCAGCGCAGCGGCTGCTTCCGTGCTGGGCTCGGCTGCTCCCACTCCCTCCTCAGGCAGCGCCAAGGCACGACTGACCGCCAGCGCCGCCTGAACCGCGATAGCCGTGAGCTCAACGGGCTCGTCTTGCAACGCCCTCGCGCCCAGTGCCAGCAGATGATCGCGCAGCGCGCCATTGACCTGTATCTCGACGGCATTCAAGCGCGCGACCAGTTCAGGTGGCCACCCCTTGCCGGAGAGCGTCAGCCGCGCCCAGGGCTTGCTGCCCGCGGCGATGGCCAGCACCAGCTGGGTGCGATCATTGAGCTGCTCATGCTGACGGTAATAGAGCGAGGGGCGCGACCAGTTGAGGGTCAGCGTCACGGCAGGCTGCCAGGCGTCTGGCTGGGCTGCGCCGCTTTCAGGCGTGGAGGCACGGGGGCGCAGGTCATTCTGCGTCAGCGGCGACAGCGCAGCGAGAATCTGATGGGCAGCGTCGCTGTCAGGTGCCAGGCCTCGCACCAGCGGCGCTTGCCGTGCTGAGGCGTCTTGAGCAGACGCCGCCAGCGAGATGTCCATGCGACTCAGCGGCTTGTACGCCGCGGCGTCACTGCGTAGCTCGGTGACGTCCAGCACCTCGCTGGGCGCCATGCCGCCGCGCCAATCCGGCAACCCGATATCGCGTGTCAGCTCCCAGACCGGCGCGCCATTCGCACCAGCCATGGCGGGGGAACCTTTCACGTTCGCATCCGAGGGTGACGGCACCCACCGCACGTAGCGACCCGCCAATTCAGCACTGCCCGCACCGCTCAGCTGCGTTGCCGCCGCGGGCCTGGCGCCCAGTTGCAGACTCACCTGAGCGCCATTGCCCTTCACGCTCAGCAGCGGTGACTGCGCGCTGAAGCCCAGCGCCTCAAGTGCCTTGTCCGTGGCCGGCTTGCGCGTGCGCAGTTGTGCCTCGCCCAGCTGACTCACCAGCGCCTCCACCTTGCCCTGACGGGCAGGCCAGCCGGCCAATGAGGTAATCTGCCAGTCGCCTGCGGGCCCACGCGCCAGACTCAACCAGTCCTGGCTGGCCTCTGTGCCACGCCGGATGCCGATACGCTGCGCCGAGGCGGCCACCTGCGACAGCAGCGGCAAGGGCTGCAAGATGCCTGACTGACCCGCGGCCACTGTCGTCAGCGCCTCGCTCATCAACGACTCACTTTGCCACTGGGCTAAGTCTGTCTCGCCCGTGGCGGCGCCTGAGCGCAGCGATTCCAGCAGTGACGGCCCTGCGGTGAGCGCCGTCACCGCGGCCACGGAGACCAGCGCCGTCAGTGCCCATCCCGTCCGATTGAAGCGCCCCATCAATCACCTCCCGACTGGGTAGTATCGCTCGGCGTCGTCTTGCCTGAAGCTGCCTTGCCTGAAGCTGCCTTGCCTGAAACGGCATTGCCTGCGGCTGACTTGCCCGAGCCTGTCGAAGCGCTTGTGGCGGCGTCACTCGCGGAGCGGGCGCTGTACTGTGCATTGCGCTGCTCCTTGCGCTGTACATCTCGTTCTGCGCTGCGCTGCCCGCTGGGCTGACCGTGGCCCGATAGACGCCCTGTCGACTGATAGCCCGCGCGACGGCTGGCACGATAACGGCGCCAGCAGATCAGCTCGCCGAGCAGGCTCAACGCCACCGGCAAGGCCAGCAGCGTCCACAGACGCAGCTCGCGACGCAGGGCATCACGCTCGGCATTCGCCTCACGCTGCTGACGTGACAGCGCGTCCTCGAAGTCATGCTGCATCGCCGCCAGGGCGTCGCTTTGCTGCGCGGCTTCGGCCTTGCCAGACACCGGCGTCGCGCCGAGCGCACTCAGACGCGTCTGCCAGTCATTGCGCAGCCGGGTCTCCTCGGCGGCCTGATGATCGGCCAGTTGATGCAGACGCGTCAGCTCGCGCACCTGATGGGCACGCGCGCGCAAGGCGACCAGCTCGGGGCTGCCTGCCAGCAGGTCCACGGCATTTTCCAGCCAGCGCGCATTGGCATTGAGGGCCTGTTCGCTGCCATCCGCCGCCGTGCGCCGCCACAGACGGTCACTGGCCATGTCGACATCGCTGACCACCAGCAACTGGCCACCCTTGGCGCCCGCCGCCGGCCACTGCGCCAGCACGGCCAGCCCGCCGGCCGGCGGTGTTTCCCCTGCCAGCCCCGACAGCGGACGCGGGTCCATGCGGCTGGCGTGGACACGCGCCGCCGGAATCAGGCGCGCCTCATCACTGCCACGAATCAGCCACTGCAACGGCGCGTCTTGCGCCCCTGGGCCTTTCGATGATGCGTCTGCTGCATCAGGCAGCGGCGCCAACCAGCCCGCGCTGGACATCACCAGTTGCTCGACATTGAGGTTGAGCGCGGCATCCGACAGCTGTGCAGCACTTAGCCCGAGCAACGTCGGACTCAGCGCACGCGTGCCGTCCAGCAGGCCGATCGGCAAGGCCAGCTGCGCATCCGCCACCACCTCGCCCGCGCGTGATTCAAGCCCCGCGCGCGCCAGCAACGTCGTGAGCGCCTCGGAAGCCGGCGCCGGCTGATCGAGCATTTCGGGCAGCGGGTCCACCAGCATCAACACCCGTCCGCCACGCTCGAGATAGGCCGTGATGGCCTCCAGCGTCTTGACCGGCAACAGCCGCGGCGCGATCACCAGCAACGCATCCTGATCGGCGATCGGACGCGCGGCATCATCACCGGCCGACAGCCAGTCGATGCGCAGGCGTGCATTGAGATGCTCCATCAGGCCCCAGCTGCCCAGCGCTCTGCCCTGCTCCAGGCTGGGCTGGCCCATCACCGGCAAACGCGAGACGACGCCCAGGCGCGGCGGCTCAGTGCGCGAGACTTCCTGGATCTGGCGTGTCACCTGCGCTTCCAGCCCGCCGATATCCGCCGCCTTGAGCAGCGGAATGGCGCGGCGTTCGGCGTAGGGGCTATCCACCACCAGCCCGAACAGCATCTCTTCGCCGCCCGGCAATGACAGCGCGGTCAGGCCCTGCGCTTCGAGATCCGCGAAGTCGGCACTGTCCGGTGCAGGGTCGACACGCTTGAGGCGTATCTGCGGCTCACGCGCGAAGGCGGCCAGACGCGTCTCGATCCGAGTCGCCAGTTCACGCAGCTGCGGCAGATCGGCGGCGAAGCGTTCGCTGTAGGCGAAGGTCAGCGTCACCGGTGCCTCGAGGTCATCGAGCACCGCACGACTGGCGGGGCTCAGGCTATGCTGACGCGTGGCGGTCAGATCATGCGCGCGGGTGAGCGGATTGTGGCCGTCGGCCGTCAGCAGCGGCGGCAGGCGCACGCCGGCCAGCAATAGCGCGGTGACCGCAGCCGCCAGCGCCGCCGTGACCAGCCACTGTGGCGCCTGCTTGCGTGCATGGCGCTCCTGACTGAGGCCGCGCGCCTGCAGCACCAACCCGGCCAGGGTCAACAGCAGGAAATAGCTGGCATCGAGCCAGGTCGGTCGGCCTTCACTGAAAGGCGTCAGATGCGCCGGCAAGCTGATCAGATCGAGCAGCTGCACCCAGTGCGGCGCCAGATGCTGAGCCAGCTGGCTCGTCACCGCGGGTGTGCCCGGCAGCATCAGCGCCAGGCCCAGCACCAGCGCCCCGAGCCACGCCGACAGCGCAGAAGGCGCGCGCACCGCCAGCGCCTGACCGAGACTGGCCAGCGCCATCACCAGCAGCGCCATGCCCAGATAGCCGCTGAGCATCAGGCCGAGATCCGGCGTGCCCAGCCAATGGATCAGCACCACCAGCGGCGCCGTCATCGCAAGCCCCAGCCAGCCCAGCACGCTGGCACTGATCAGGCGTGCGCTGGCCAGTCGCCATGACCCCAGTCCGAGGCCGGACAGCCATTCGAGCAGGCCGTTGGCGCGCTCTTCCGGCCAGCCGCGCAGGGCCAGCAGCGGTGTCCACAGCACCAGCAACCAGGGCAACACCTGCCACAGCGAGCCAAGATCGGCGCGATCACGTGCCAGCAGATCACCCACCTCGAAGGCCCCCAGCGGAGCCAGCACCGCCATCACCACCAGCAGCGACCAGCTGGCGCCCTGAGTCAGTGCCTGATGCAGGTCACGGCGGACCAGCGCGAGAACGGCCCTCATGACGACACCTCCTGATCTGCGCGCGGTGTCTGCTTGCGCATCGGCAGCGGCGAGGGCTGCTCCGCCATGCGCGTCACCAGCTGGCGGAACGCGACCTCGATATCGCCCCGTTCGTGGACGCATTCATCGAGGCGGATTTCCATGTAGCTGCACCAGCGTGCCAGCGCGGGGCGCGGGTCCTGGTGGAGGCGCCCGGCCAGGCGCAGCACGGCGCCGGTCGAGACCACCAGCGGCGACTTGTCACGCGCCATGGCATCGCCGGGCTTGACGGGCGTGATGGCCGCCACGCCCGGCAGGCGCGAGACACTGGCCAGCTCGCGCTCGCTCAGGGCCCTGCTCAGCGTCACTCGCCATACCGGCAGGCTGGAACTCGCCCCATACCCCGCGCCGTAGCGCGAACGGCTGCCACCCAGGATGCCTTCGCTGACGGAGGTCGCGGCCAGCGCCTCCGGCGTGTCATCGAAGCCCAGCTGGCCATTGGCCATGACCAGCACGCGGTCACAGATACGAGGCACTTCCTCCAGCAGGTGGGTGGAGACGATGATCAGTCGCTCGCGACCCAGCTCACGAATGAAGGCGCGCACGCTGTCCTTCTGCAGCGGGTCCAGCCCATCGGTGGGCTCATCGAGCAGCAGGATGTCCGGGTCATGAGTCAACGCCATCGCCAGTGCCACACGACGCCGATAGCCTTTGGATAACACAGCGCACAATTGATTGGCGAAAGGCGTGATATCTAGGCGATCCATCAATGCCGCAAGGCGATCATTGCGCACCTCGCGCGACAACCCATGCAGACCTGCCACGCACTCGAGACTCTCGCGCACCGTCAGCTGCGGCCACAGGGGCGCACCCTCCGGCAGATAGCCGATACGACGCTTGAGGCGATTGAGCTGGCGCTGACTGGCGCGGCCATCGAAGGCTTCGCCTTCCAGCTCCAACTGGCCCTGGGTGGCGGCGAGCGTGCCCGCCAGCATGCGCAGACTGGTGGTCTTGCCGGCACCATTGGGCCCCAGCAGACCGATGACCTCACCACGCGAGGCCGTGAAGGTCAGCCCGGTGACGGCCTGTTGCTGGCCGAATTGACGCCCGAGCCCGCGACTGACCAACAACGCCGGGGAAGCGGACGGATCGTCAGACGCGCGCGCGGGAGCTGCAGCAGAGCGAGCTGCCACAGGGCGAGTCGCAGCAGAGGGCGTCGCGCCAGAGGGAGTCGCGGCAGAAGATGACGCAGAGGTCGTGTATGGGTCCTGCAAGATACCCGCTCCTTGTACTTTTCTTGATAGGGGCAATGCGCTGCCGAGGCTGATGGTTCCGGCAGGTGATCACGAGGCCGGAAGATAACCGTGGCCCCGGCAGTTAACCGTGACAGATGACAATGCAGCGCACAGGGTAAGCGGACAGCCTGCGCTCGCCAAGCAGGAGTGCGCGCACAGTCGCCACTCGCGCGGTTATGGCGTCTATTCCGCCCTTTGCCGGCCCTCAAGGCAGGTCTCGGCGCCGATCTTCTCGATCATTACATCCGCCCGCGCCCCTGATTGGCGCCATCCGGCCAACGCGACCTGATAGCGGAACTAGCGCCGGCGCTGATACCCGAGCTGAACGACTATCCCTAAGTCTAAGGAAAGCCTGATATGCTGGGCGAATGACAGGCACGCGCTGTTGTCAGAGCGCCTGCTGGCCGGCCGTCTGCCCGCCAGAGCCTTCACACGTTGAGCCTTCTCCCGCTGAGCCTTCATTCGCTGAGCCAATATTTCACCTTGCTGGACAGGACCCCTCGATGCCCAAGCATGACAAGCAGTCCGCTACTTCCTCGCCGTCTTCCAGGCCGCGTCGCGATACCCGCCTGCGCAACGGCCTGTTCTGGGCCTTGCTGGCAGCGGCCTTGATCACGGGCTTCTGGCTGGCCTGAGCCAGGCCGCCGCGGCAGTTCACGATGGGCGGTCGCGCAACGCTCGTCAGACGCTGACCAAAAGCCTCACCAGACAGACCGCAACACTCACAGGACAAGGGCGGAAATGAGCGAGACTACTTCATGAACGACATGCTGGCGCTGTTCGTCGCGACCCTGAACGTCACCGTTCCGGTCTTCGCGATGGTATTTCTGGGCCTGGGCCTCAAACGCCTCGGCTGGATCGATGACACCTTCATCGGCACCGCCTCATCACTGGTGTTCAAGGGCACCATGCCGGCGCTGGTCTTCCTCTCCATCGTGCGCGCGGACCTGGATCACGCCCTGCGCCCGGGCATGCTGACCTATTTCGCGCTGGCGACACTGGGCACCTTCCTGCTGCTGTGGGGCTGGGCGATCCTGCGCGTGCCGAGAAAGGAACGCGGCGAGGTGGTCCAGGGCTCGTTTCGCGGCAACTGCGCCATCGTCGGGCTGGCACTGGCCGCCAATCTCTATGGCGATCTCGGCCTCTCGATGGGCGGCATCCTGATGGGCGTCGTCATCCTGTCCTACAACATGCTGTCGGTGGTGGTGCTGTCGAGCTATCTCGGCGATGGCCGCACCAGCTGGAGTGGCATCGCGCGCGGCATCATCACCAACCCGTTGATTCTCGGCGTGCTGGCCGCCCTGCCCTTCGCGGCATTCAGCTGGCAGCTGCCCGAGTGGCTGGAGACCTCCGGCGACTACTTCGCGCGCATGACGCTGCCGCTGGCATTGATCTGCATCGGCGGCACCCTGTCGATGCGCTCGCTGCGTGAAGGCCGCAAGCTGGCCCTCAGTGCCAGCCTTATGAAGATGATCAGCGTGCCGCTGCTGGCGACCACCGTCGCCGTGCTGCTGGGCTTCCGCGGCACCGAACTCGGAGTGCTGTTCCTGTTCTTCGCCTCACCGACGGCGGCGGCAAGCTTCGTGATGGTGCGGGCGATGGGCGGCAATGACCGCCTGGCCGCCAACATCATCGCCATCAGCACCCTGATGGCGGGCATCACCATCACGGCAGGCATCTTCGTGCTCAAGCTGAGCGGACTGGTCTAGCAGCAGCGGTCTGATCAAGCAGCAGTCTGGCAGCATGCCACAACGAAACGCCCCCGCCAGTGCAGACTGGCGGGGGCGTTTCGTTGTGGCTCAATGGTTGTGGCTCATGACAGCCGCGCGTGACTTACGCCAGCTCCGCCGGGCTCACGAACTGGTGCAGATCCGCCAGGCCGGCGGCCCAGACATCGGCGTCCAGCCAGGCGAGACTTGCGGTGGCAAAGGCCAGCTGGGTACTGCCGGGGCCATCGACCAGGGCGCTGGCCAGATTCGAGACCAGCGGATTGTGGCTGATGATCAGCCAGTCGCGCGGCTCGCGCCCTTCAGAGGTGGGCGGTACATGGGTCTGCAGCCAGTCGAGCACCGGCGTCAGCGGGTCGTCCGGGGTGATGATCTCGAGCGTGGTCTGCTGCTCACCACTCAGCTCCAGCGCCGAGGAGATCTCCTGGGCGGTCTGCTGGGCGCGGGTAAACGGACTGACGACCAGCGTCAGCCGCGCACGACGCTCGGCGGGCAGCTGATGGGCCAACCAGCGACCGATGCGGCGCGCCTCTTCGCGGCCATATTCACTCAATTCGCGGCTGGGGTCCGGCGTGCCGGCCTGGGCCTCACCGTGACGCATGATCAGTACACTCATGACATTCTCCTGAAAAGATGACTGCCGCAGCGCAAGCGCTTCATCACTCGCTTTGTCGCTGCGGCCGATGACCAGGGACTCGCCAACCGGAGCGTTGCACGAGTCAGACAAGGGGATGGCGAAACACGCTCCATCACCCGCTACCTGCTATGAGTCCTCAGGAGCCGTCGGGTTCCAACTGCCGCGCCTGCTGCACCGACTCACGCGACAGCACGAATTCCACATCGCTGGATTGCTCACCGCCCATCAGCGCGCGGGCCATGTGATGCGGGTCGACATTCTCGAACAGCACCTTGGCCATGCCACTGACCAGCGGCATGTAGATGCCCAGCCGCTCGGATTCATCCTGCACCAATCGCACGGTGTTGACACCCTCGGCGACCTGCCCCAGCACCTCGACCGCCTGGTCGAGGGTGCGCCCTTCTCCCAGCGCGTAGCCGACCCGATAGTTGCGCGACAACGGCGAGGAGCAGGTCACGATCAGATCGCCCACGCCGGCAAGGCCGAGGAAGGTCATCGGATTGGCGCCCTTGGCCACCGCGAAGCGGCTCATCTCGGCCAGCGCACGGGTCATCAGCATGGCGCGGGTGTTCTCGCCCATGCCCAGGGCCGCGGCCATGCCGGCCGCGATGGCGTAGATGTTCTTCAGCGCCCCGCCCAGCTCGACGCCGTAGCGGTCATTGCTGGCGTAGACACGGAAATAGTCGCAACCGAAGGCCGTCTGCACGCGAGCGCGGGTGTAGGCATCATCGGAGGCGATCACCGTGGCCGTCAGCTGCCGCTGGGCGATCTCGGCCGCCAGATTGGGGCCAGACAGCACGCCGATATGCGCGAAGCCGGTTTCCTGCTCCAGCACCTCGCTCATCAGGGTGAAGCCTTCGCTCTCGATGCCCTTGGTGGTGGCCACCAGAATCTGCCCTTCACGCAGGTGAGCGCGCGCCTGACGGACCACCGTGCGGAAGGCCTTGGAGGGAATCGCCACGCACACCAGATCGGCCTCGGCCAGTGCATCGGCCATGTCGGTGGTAGCACGCACCGAGGCATTGATCTCGAAGCCCGGCAGATAGCCCGAGTTGCGGTGCTGGGTGTTGACCTCCTCGGCCTGGCTGGCATCACGCATCCACTGGGTGACGCTGGCACCGTTGTCGGCGGCAATCGAGGCGATCGCGGTCCCGAAGCTGCCGCCACCCAGCACGCAGACATTGAGTCCCACCGCCTGTGGGGTCGTTTCGCTTACCTCGCGATCACGAATGGCCCGACGAGGTGAAGGGGTAGTGGCAGACATGCTGACTCCTTGGATGACGATGTGCTCAGTGAATGGCAGGCATTGTACTCATAGTTTGTCAGAGAATGCTGAACAAGAGATGTCTGCGCAGACCTCGTGGCCAACGCAGGGGGCTGCGCCTGGGGGGGCGCGCCTGAGTGACGCGCCTGCCACGCGCGCCTCGCAAGCAATCGACCGGCATGCACCATCGATACGCATGAACTCTCGATATGCATGAATTCTCGATATGCATAAAAAACCGGCAATTCCTGCCCCCTGAGGCGCAGAAATTGCCGGTCTGTTCAGCACTGGCGTGATGGCGGCAGACTTGCCCCATCACGCCGAGGCGTCAGATCACAGCGTCTTGAGGGCCGTGATCATGTCGCCGACCACCTTCTGACCATCGCCATACACCATGCGTGTGTGGTCAAGATAGAACAGGTGGTTCTCGACACCGGAGAAGCCGGAACCCTGACCGCGCTTGATCACCAGCACGTTGCGTGACTGGTCGGCGTTGAGGATCGGCATGCCGTACAGCGGGCTTGAGGCGTCGTTCTTGGCGACCGGATTGACCACGTCATTGGCACCGATGACCAGCGTGACGTCGGTGGTCTCGAAGTCGTTGTTGATCTCGTCCAGGTCCGCGATCATGTCGTAGGGCACGCCGGCTTCCGCCAGCAGCACGTTCATGTGACCCGGCATGCGACCGGCGACCGGGTGGATCGCGAAGCGCACTTCGACGCCACGCTCACCCAGCAGCTCGACCATCTCCCAGACCTTGTGCTGTGCCTGTGCCACCGCCATGCCGTAGCCCGGCACGATGATGACGCGCTCGGCGAAGGCCAGCTGCACGGCGGCGTCCATCGGATCGGAAGCCTTCATGCTACCCTCGATCTCGCCCTGCTCGACACCTGATGCGCCCCCGAACTGCTTGAACAGCACGTTGCGGATCGGGCGATTCATGGCCTTGGCCATCAGCTGGGTCAGCAGCGTACCGGCCGCCCCGACGACAGTACCGGCGATGATCATCGCGGCATTGCCGAGCACGAAGCCTTCCATTGCCACCGCAAGGCCGGTCAGCGCATTGAACAGCGAGATGATCACCGGCATGTCAGCGCCACCGATGGGCAGTGCCAGCATCGCGCCGAACAGCAACGCGAGCGCGAAGAACACCAGCACCAGCGAGCTTGATGGTTCCACCGCCGCGATCACGACGCCCAGATAGACCGTCAGACCCAGCACGATCATGTTGATCAGCTGCTGACTCGGGAAGTTGAACGCCTTCTTGAGACGCCCGTCCAGCTTGGCCCAGGCCACGATGGAACCGGAGAAGGCCACCGCACCGATCATCGCCCCGAGCACGCCCAGCCACAGCGCCAGCGAGCCGTGCTGCTCGATCAGTGCCGGGTTGTCGCTCATGCGCATCAGCTCGACCGCGGCGATCGCCGCTGCCGCACCGCCGCCCATGCCGTTGTAGATGGCGATCATCTGCGGCATGTCGGTCATCTCGACCTTGTTGCCGGAGTACCAGGCGATACCACCACCGATCACGATGGCCAGCAGCATCAGGCCATAACGGCCATCAATCTGCGGATGCAGGAAGGTGAGCAGCGTAGCCACGACCATCGCGATACCGGCCCAATGGATGCCGCTGCGTGCCGTGGAAGGATGTGACATGCGCTTTAGGCCGAGGATGAAGACCACCGCCGCCGCGAAATACCCTGTTTCGACCAGCCAGTTCATCAGCGAGCCTCCTTGTCGTTGATGCCATTGGCAGCGTCTGTGCCCTTGCTGCGATCACTGGTCTTGAACATTTCCAGCATGCGCTCGGTGACCACATAACCGCCGACCGCGTTGCCGGCGCCCAGCAGCACGGCGATGAAGCCGATGAACTGCTGCATGCCGGTCTCGGCCTGACCGAGGGCGATCATCGCCCCGACCAGCACGATGCCGTGGATGAAGTTGGAACCGGACATCAGGGGCGTGTGCAGAATCACCGGCACGCGCGAGATGACCTCGTAGCCGACGAAGGCCGCCAGCATCAGGATGTATACGGCAGAAAGTCCTTCGATCATGCGGCGTCCTCCGCGCGAGCGCGTACGTCATCGTGGGTGATGCGGCCGCCTTCGGTCAGACGCATCGGGCCGAGCACCGCATCCTCGAAGTCCAGCGTCAGTTCGCCGTCCTTCATGAAGGGGGTCAGCAGGTTGAAGAGGTTCTTGGCGTACATCTCGCTGGCATTGACCGCCAGGCTCGAGGCCATGTCCAGCGGGCCGAGTACCGTGACGCCGGCGTGCTCGACACGCTTGCCGGGCTCGGTCAGTTCACAGTTGCCACCGCCTTCGGCGGCGAGATCGACCAGCACGGCGCCGGGCTTCATGCCCTCGACCATCTCGCGGCTGATGATACGCGGCGACGGACGTCCCGGAATCGCGGCGGTGGAGATCACCACATGCGCATCGCCCATGTGACGTGCCAGCGCATCGGCCTGCTGGGCACGCTCGTCATCGGTCAGCTCGCGGGCGTAGCCGCCCTCGCCGGAGGCATCGACGCCGGTATCGATCATCTTGGCGCCCAGCGATTCGACCTGCTCACGCGCGGCAGCACGGATGTCATAGGCCCACACCTGGGCGCCGAGACGCTTGGCGGTCGCGATGGCCTGCAGGCCCGCGACGCCGGCACCGACCACCACGACACGCGCCGGACGCACGGTCCCGGCGGCAGTCGTCAGCATCGGGAAGAACACCGAGGACTCATTGGCCGCCAGCAGCGCGGCGTGATAGCCCGCGACACCCGCCTGCGAGGACAGGGCGTCCATGCTCTGGGCGCGCGAGATGCGCGGCACGAATTCCATGCACAGGCTGGTCAGCCCCTGGCTGGCAAGCTTGCTGATCAGCTGCGGGTTCTGGTACGGCGTCATCAATGCCACCACCACCGCGCCTTCACGCAACTCGCTGATCTGTGACTCGCTGGGCGTACGCACGCACAGCACGAGATCCGCCGCGGCACGCGCCGCCGCGATATCGGCCTCGGCGACGACCGCCACCCCGGCCTGGGCGGCGTAGGCCGCATCGTCGAAGTGTGCATGACGTCCGGCACCGCTCTCCACGTGCACGATGGCGTCGCTGGTGTCATTGACGCTGCTGTCGAGGTGACGCGCGAGCTTGCCGGCCGTCACCGGGTCCAGCGCGACGCGGCATTCCCCGCGCGCCAGTGTGCTGCTCACGCCATCGTCGGGTGTCACCAGGTCCGGTGCACGCATCTCGCGCACGACTAGAATATTCAGCATCGCGCACCTCGTTTCACGTCCGTGTTCATGCCTGAGGCTGCCAGCCTTGAAAGGTTCATGGCGTCGTTCCTGTTGAGCGCTGATTCGCGCCATCCTGCCTGCCGGAGGCGCTTTCAGCGACGTTATTGCCTGTCACAGGTGAGACTTGCCTGAATCGCAAGCCGTGACTCACGCATGGCCAGAAGGCCTGACATCACCCGCGACACGATGAGTGTCCAGCATCAGTCTTTTCTTGTCGGTGCATCAGGGTCAAGCGCTGCATTGCAAAAAAAGCAATAAAATCAAGCATAAAGCTATCGTTATGGCAGCCATAACAGCTGCCTTATGCTGACAGGCGCCTTGCGACACTACCAAGTGACTGATTTGCAATGAGTTTACAAAAGGCACCCCACCAAGAATAGCTCAGCTTTGTGTTATGCATCGCATAATCTCGAGCTTATGGCTGCCACAGTGCCTGCCATGAAAAATGGGATACCGCCGCAGCAGTATCCCATTTTCATGACGATGACTTGAGTGTCAGCGCGTGTTTCCCGCATTGCGCCAGGCGGATGTCCGGCCATGGCTTGCGCTGTCAGCGAAGCAATTCAGGCCCCTTCAATGAGAGCCGCTCTGGCAGAACCGCTCAGGACGAGCAGCTCATGCAGATCGGCGCTGCATTCGCCGCCGGTGGCCGTGTCCAGTCATCGACGAGCTCGGCATCCACGCCCTGCGCCTGCCCCAACTCCAGCGCCGCCTCCAGACTGCCCTCCTCGGGGCGGAAGAAAGGCGCCGTCAGACGCTGACGCAAGGCCTTGAGCGAAGTGTCATCGCCCTGCTCGACCCGTGCGATCACCTCCAGCAGCAGATGCGTGCGCGGCACATAGAGGGGATTGCAGCCGAGCATGGCCAGACGACGCTGGCGTTCATCCTCGGCGGAGAGCCCGATGGCCATGACGCGCGCCTGATAGCGCTCAAGCCACGCCGAGGCTTCATCGCGCGCCTGGGCCGAGTTGCCATGCGGCCCACGCTCACCGGCCAGGCGCACGACCAGCGTTTCCGGCATGGGCTGCGTGACATCCCAATGACTGAGCAGGCGGTAGGCATGGGTGTGGTCGACCTTGCCGGCCGCCAGCAGCTCGCGCCACTGCTGCACCAGCGTCATGTCCTCATCGCGCGCATCCGGCAACCCGAGACGCGCGCGCATCAGGCGGGCATATTCACGCTGCAACTCGCCCTCGTAGGCGCCCAGCGCGGCGGAGAGCGCTTCGACATCGATCAGCGGCGACAGCGCGATCCCCAGTCGCTCCAGGTTCCATAGCCCGATGCCCGGCTGCTGGGCGAAACCATAGCGCCCGGCCTGATCGGTATGATTCGGCACCAGATTCTCTTCATAGCCATCGAGGAAGGCGTAGGGCCCGTAATCGAAGGTCAGCCCCAGCAGCGACATGTTGTCGGTGTTCATCACCGCATGCACGAAGCCGTAGGCCTGCCAGGCCGCGATCAGCTTTGCGGTGCGAGTGATCACTGTCTCGAACATGGCCAGCGCAGCGGTCACACGCACCTGATCTGCAAGGGGCTGGTCTGCAAGGGGCTGGTCTGCCGCTGGCAGACGCTCAGACAGACATTCTGAAAAGTGCTCCCGCAGGGCGTGATCGATCAGCGTCTTGAGGTCTTCATGTCGGCCGGAGTGGGCCAGCCACTCGAAGTGCCCGAAGCGCAGGTGGCTCTCGCAGACGCGCAACACGGTAGCGCCGGGCTCGACGGTCTCGCGCTGGACCCGCTCGGCATTCACCGCCAGTGCCAGCGCGCGGCTGGTGGGAATGCCCAGCGCGGCCATGTACTCGCTGGCCAGATACTCGCGCACGCTGGAGCGCACCACCGCCTGACCATCGCCGAAGCGCGAGTAAGGCGTACGCCCGGCGCCCTTGAGATGCAGATCGAAGGTCTTGCCGTGATCGGTCTCAAGCTCGCCGAGCAGAATGCCACGCCCGTCGCCGAGCTGCGGGTTGTAGTGACCGAACTGATGGCCAGTGTATTTCTGGGCCAATGCGTCCATGCCCGGCAGCAACTGCTCACCGGCCATCAAGAGGCGCAGCTGCTCGAGCCCCTCCTCGCTGGAGGCGTCAGAGGTCAAGGCCGCCTCCAGCCCCAGCAGGCAGGCGCAGTCAGGACTCACATCGGCAAGGCGCGTGCCTTGTCGCGGCTGCGGGGCGACACGCGTGAAGAAGTGCTCCGGCAGGCGGGCATAGCGATTGTTGAAGCGCAGCGCCGCCAGGTCGTGCACGTGCGCGGTGGGGGTAGGGGCAAACTCACTCATCAAGAGGCTCCGTCGGGCCGCCGGGGGTCGGCGACTCGCTGGGGGAAGAAGTGGACGCGGCGGCGTCGCTCGGGGTCAACAGGCTGCGCAGGCCGCCGGAGGGTCGCCCGGGCGGCAGCTTGCTGGCCATTTCATACAGCTTGCGCGCCGTCGTGTCGGTGCGTGCCTGACGCTTGAGCGCCTGCAGGGCATCGTCGGAGTCCCGGGCATGGCCCAGGTGCTGATCATGAGCCAGGTGCTGAGCATGACTGGTAGGGTCGCCCGAGGCTGGTGCCTGATCGCGCGCGCCAGCCGCGGGCGACACCGCGGCAGACGTGCCCTCAAGCGAGCTCTTCTCAAGCGAGCTCTCATGACGGCGCAACAGCAGGCGCTTGCGCGGCGTCAGCGCCAACTCCGACAGGCGTGCCTTGCCCCACCACGGATGTGGCGCCTGCACACCATGCGTGGACTCGCTCAGCCAGGCCTGCGGCAGTGCCTCGAGCAGAGGGAAGCGCTCACTCTCGCCCTGCGCCTGCCACCAGTGACTCAGGCGCTCATTGAGCACCAGCAGCTGGCGTGCCCGCGTGGCGGCGGTGTAGCTGAGATTGGTGACCAGCACCTGATTGGGCAATTGCTGGCGCGCGCTTGGCAATGCCAGATCATCGGCCAGCACCACGCAATCAAATTCGAGACCCTTGGCGCGGAACACCGTCCCCAGCATGACCGTGGGCAGCTCGATCGACTGCCCCCGCGAGTGAGCACTGACGATGGCGGCCTGCAGGTCGCCATCGTGCTTGCGCAGCTCACCGATCCATTGATCGAGTGGCGCCTGGGCATACCAGGAGGCCAGCTCATGCAGGCTGCGCGCCTGATGATCATCGAGACGCGTCAGAGCTCCCAGCACCTGCGCCGGGGTCTGACCGAGCCGTGTCAGGGAGGGGGGCAGCAGTCGCCACCACTCACGCTGACTCGCGCTGTCGCCCTGCTCGGCCATCTGATGTGCGCGCCAGAGCCGCCAGTGATCCAGCAGCCCCGCCAGCGGATAGCCTTCGATGCCGTCCAGCCAGGCCACCGCGATGCCGCGCTGATGCAGTGACAGCGCCTCCCCCAGCGCCGCCACCGGGCCGGCACTGATCACCGCATGGCGCTTGCCGGAGTGCAGCAATGCCTCACGCACCGCGGGCAGCGCCAGACGGGTCACCGGGCCGAGGCCGCTCATGGCCTGCTCGCGGGCGGTGGGCGAACAGGCCGCCAGCCGCGTGCCCAGCGCCGCCAATGCCGGCCCGAAGCGCCAGGCGCCGGGCAGCGAGTAGACGGTGGCATCGGCCAGCAGCGGCGAATCCAGCGAGCTCATGCCTTCCACCTGACGCGACAGGCTCTGATGCGGGTCGCCGATCAGCAGCAGGTCGCAGCGCTGGCGACGCAACATGGCCAGCAACGCTGGCGTGGCGTCCTGCGCCTCATCCAGCATCACCAGGTCGGCCTCCAGCGACTGGCCATGCTGCGACCACAGCTTGAGCAAGGCGTTGAACGAGAGGCTCTGCTGATGATCGGCGGGGTCCAGCAGACACTCCCACACCAGCCGCATGCTCTCGACCAGCTGGCGCAGCTCATTGGCGCTCAGCCGTTGTGCCACGCCTTCAGGCAGATGCTCCGGCATCGGCACCGCGTCGCTCTCGGCGAAGAAGGTGTTCAGGCCCTGGGCGATCAGGCTGCGCGACTGACTGGAAAGACTGCCCAGCCAGCTGAGGCTCTGCGGCGCCAGACGGCGCGTGATGTCGGGCTGCCGCTTGAGCTTGTCGCCGTACTCCTCCATCAAGGCCTGGCGCGCCAGCTGATGCAGCGACAGCGACTGGACATTGGCGGGCAGCTGACTGGCGGTCCGCCCGGCCACCGCCGGGTTGAGCGAGGTGTAGATGAGGGTCTCGTCGGCGTAGGTACGCGCCAGCTCGACCATCAGCACGGTCTTGCCGCTGCCGGCACAGGCACGCACCACCACGCAATCGCTGTGCTCGGCGCTGTTGGCCGGCGTGCGATCGCGCAGGCGCGAGGGAAAGGGATGGGCGAGAATTCGCCGTTGATCATTGCTCAGATGCATGGCGGCATGATCCCCCCTGTCAGCGCGGGGGGCAAGACCTTCGCTGCGCGATCATGGCTAGGACAGGGCGCCATTGGCCGCGAGGCGCTCACGCACGGTACGCATCAGGCCACGATTCCAGCGCAACAGATCATAGAGCGTGGTGAAGTAGGCGTTGCCCCGCGTCGAGTAGGCACTCAACGTCGGGATGAGGTCTTCGGCGCGCACCGGCTGGCCCGCGTTACGCAGACGCCCGCGCAGCTCACGTAGCTCGGCGTAGCTGCGCTGGGAGTTGAGGTTGTCGAAATAGGCGGCGATGCCGGCCTCCAGGCTCTCGAAGCGCCGATATTCACGCCCCGGCGGCCCGATACCGCAGCCGCGCGAGAAGCAGCGCATGCCGAACAGATTGTTGCCCTCACGGGCATGGCCCGATGTCCCCCAGCCCGACTCCTCGATGGCCTGCACCAGCACCATGTCCAGCGGCAGAGTATCGATGCGCAGCAGCAAACGCGTCCAGCTGACGCCGATGTCCTCGCGCGTGACGTCACAGGGCAGATTGGCCTGATCACACAGGCCATTGAGGCGCTCCTGCTCGCGCTCGCTGTAGTCACGCCCTCCGTCACCGGCGCGCTTGCGCATCGCCAGCAACCAGTCGTGTTGCTCGGCGATGCGCTGGTTCTCGGCCACCACCAGCGGAATCATCAGCTCGAAGAATGCGACCTTGCGCTGGTTGCCCGCGGGATAGGGCCGCAGGTCCGGCATCTGATGGGTCTTGTCACGAGCCAGCAGCTCATCATCCAGCCGCGCCGCCTGCGCCATCGAGCCCAAACCCATCGCCAGCAGCAAGGCGGCGCTGATCAGACGGACAGGGCTCAGGCGCCACGGGCGCCGCGGCCAGGTCCACGCAGACAGGCATGGCAGGCCACGCACTCCGCCAGTCAGCCAATCCGCAGAGAAAGGTAGGTAAGTCATGTGCTGCGCTCATCGAGAGGGATGCAGTAGCAAGACGCGAGATACCATCAGCGTATCTCATGAGGCTGCATGAAACCCTAAAAACGCGTGGGCGAGAAGATGGCGCGGCCGGCCAAGCGAGGAAAGACACGGCAAGCCCTGTCGTTTGTCACCGACAGACCGCCAGGCGATGCCCGCCTTTCGCGCCACTGACGCGGCGCGCTCTCTGTGCTCTCTACGCTTCCTCCCCTTTTTCTTTTCCCCTTTCCCTTTCCCCCTTCCTCCCTTCCTACCCTGCCGCCTTCCTACCCTGCCGCCTTCCTGACCTGCACACCTTGTACCTCGCATTGGACGCTATCGCTGACGACACACTCAACGCAAAACGCCCCCGCAGCATAGGCTGCGAGGGCGTCGTTGCGGACATGCTTGATCAAGCCAGTGGCTCGATCGTTCCGCCGTCTCAGGCGCTGAGCATGCTGTTCAGGCGGCGCACGTAAGCGGCCGGGTCTTCCAGCGCACCGCCTTCGGCGATGATGGCCTGATCGAGCAGCACGTGTGCCAGATCGGTGAAGTAATCGCCTTCACCGCCTTCCAGACGCGTGACCAGGGCGTGCTCCGGGTTCAGCTCGAGAATCGGCTTCACTTCCGGCAGCGGCTGACCAGCGGCTTCCATCATCTTGCGCATCTGGTAGCCCATCTCGTGCTCCGGCAGCACCACGCAGGCCGGGGAATCGGTCAGACGGTGCGTGATGCGCACTTCCTGAACGTTCTCGGCCAGCGCTTCCTTGACGCGCTTGACCAGATCTTCCTTGGCCTTGGCGGTCTCTTCCTGGGCCTTCTTCTCTTCTTCGTTCTCGACATCGCCGAGATCGAGATCGCCCTTGGCGACATCCGCGAAGGACTTGCCGTCGAACTCGGTGAGGTGGCTCATCAGCCACTCGTCGATGCGGTCGGTCAGCAGCAGGACTTCGATGCCCTTCTTGCGGAAGATCTCGAGGTGCGGGCTGGACTTGGCGGCATTGAAGCTGTCGGCGACCAGGTAGTAGATCTTGCTCTGGCCTTCCTTCATGCGCTCGACGTACTGGGCCAGTGACTGGTCCTGGGTCGCGCTGTCGGTCTCGGTGGTGGAGAAGCGCAGCAGCTCGGCGATCTTCTCGCGGTTGGCGAAGTCTTCCGCCGGGCCTTCCTTGAGCACGGAGCCGAACTGGTTCCAGAAGGTCTGGTACTGCTCGGGGTCCTTGGCCAGCTTCTTGAGCATGTCCAGGCCACGCTTGGTCAGCGCGGACTTGAGCTTGTCGACCTGCGGGTCCTGCTGCAGCAGTTCGCGCGAGACGTTCAGCGACAGGTCGTTGGTGTCCAGCACGCCCTTGATGAAGCGCAGGTACAGCGGCAGGAACTGCTCGGCGTCGTCCATGATGAAGACGCGCTGCACGTAGAGCTTCAGGCCACGCGCGGCATCGCGCTGGTAGAGGTCGAACGGCGCACGGCCCGGCACGAACAGCAGGCTGGTGTACTCGAGCTTGCCCTCGACCTTGTTGTGGCTCCAGCTGAGCGGGTCGGAGAAGTCATGCGAGACGTGCTTGTAGAAGTTCTTGTACTCCTCGTCGCTGACCTCGGACTTGGAGCGCACCCACAGCGCGGTGGCGGAGTTGGCGGTTTCCCAGTGGACCTGTTCGTTGCCTTCCTCGTCCTTCTCGACGCGCTTCATGCGCACCGGCAGTTCGATATGGTCAGAGTACTTGGTGACCAGGTTGCGCAGACGATGATCGTCAGCGAACTCGATGGCATCGTCCTTGAGGTGCAGCACGATCTCGGTGCCGCGCTCGGCGCGCTCGATGTCGGCGACGCTGAACTCGCCTTCGCCACGCGAGGTCCACTCGACGCCCTGGTCAGCGCCCAGGTCGGCGCGACGGGTACGCACGGTGATCTCGTCGGCGACGATGAAGCCGGAGTAGAAGCCAACCCCGAACTGACCGATCAGACGCGAATCCTTCTGCTGGTCACCCGACAGGTTCTTCATGAACTCGGCGGTACCGGAGCGCGCGATGGTACCCAGGTTGGCGACCACATCGTCACGGCTCATGCCGATGCCGTTGTCACGCAGGGTGATGGTCTTCGCCTCGGCGTCGTGCTCGATCTCGATGCGCAGTTCGCTGTCGTTGCCGTAGAGGGCATCGTTGTCCAGCGCCTGGTAGCGCAGCTTATCGCAGGCATCCGCCGCGTTGGAGACCAGCTCGCGCAGGAAGATCTCGCGGTTGGAATACAGCGAGTGAATCATGAGGTGAAGCAGCTGCTTCACTTCTGTCTGGAAGCCATGCGTTTCGGTGTGAGTGGCGGTCGTCATCGAAAAGGACCTCTATGTCGTGGATGCCTGAAAAGAAGATTCGCGGTGGCCAGAGCGCCCCCGCAACAATGGAACCGGCTCGCCGACGCCTGCCTTTCTTGGGCGGCAGATCGAAGGAAGCACTCGTGGATCAGATATGGGGCAAGGGTGAGGGATTTCAAGGCACTAGCGACAGATGATTGCGCCATACGCGCCAAGCATGTGCCACAGCAACACCCAAGCGGCTCCCTGGGGTAGCAACGAAAGGAGCCATCGAAAGGAGCCAAGGAAGGAAGCCAACGGAGAGGTAGCCATCAGGGAGGCGCTTTCTAGTGTGACGCTTGCGGAGCAGACATCGCCTGCCCATCACGGGGAGGCGAGTGATTCCAGCACGAAGTGCATGCGCGCGCTGGCAACTGGTTGCTCGCGGGATTTCTGCCAGGCACTGACGCGCACATTGGTCATGCGGCGGCCTTCGCGCATCACTTCACAGTCGATGCGCGTCACCTGATCGCCGCGCGCCGTGGCCAGATAGTCGATGGAGAAATCGATCAGCTTGGGCAGGCGCGCTTCACGACCACCGCGCCCATGCCGCCTGAGCACCTCAAGCGTCGCGGCGGTTTCCATCGCTGCGGCCAGCACGCCGCCATGCACCGCCGGCAGCATCGGGTTGCCGACATTGTCGGGCATCGCCGCCATGGAATAGCTCAACGCCTGCTCAGGATGCAGCTCGACATCACTGGCCGCGCCCGCCTGCTGCCCGTCAATGGCACACAGCCCAAGCCCGATTGCCTGCGCGTAGGGCAGACTCGCCAGCAGCGCCGCCAGGTCATCGTGAGTGCGCTGCCCTTCGACGAAACGTCGCGCACTGAACAGGCCACGCGGGTCCTGGGCATCGCGCGGCGCCTGCGGCTCGGTTTTCTCGTCTGCTGGCTGTGCAGCCTGTGCTGACTGCCCCAGCGGTTCCGACTCGTGTATGGAAGGATTCGCGGGGGCTTGAGCATTGGCCGCCGCCAGCAGCGCCTCGGCAAAGCCGCTGGGCGTATTGCGCTCACCGAGTCTGACGAAGTTGCCGATCGCACGACACAGGATCTTGCCCGGCTGCTGCCAGATCTGCGCCTCGGTAAACACCATCGATTCCGTGACCCGCAGCACGCGCGCCTCGCCCACCAACGCCAGGCCCTCGACGCCGGGTCGGTAGTGATCGAGGCGCAGATCCAGCGTCGGGCAGACTTCCGGTGCCGATAACCCCGTGAGCACGGCACTGCCGCACAGCGTATCGGCGAACATGGTCAGCACACCGCCATGCACCAGCCTGCGGTGCGGATCGCCGATCAAGGCCGGTTGCCACGGCAGCTGCATGCGGATGGCCGGCGCGGCGACCTCCTCGACCCTGACGTTCAAGCGCGCCGTGTGCGGAATGAAGCTCAGGAATCCGGTCAGCGCCCGCGCCCAGCAGGCGTCATCCAATACGCCACCCGCAGCCGGCACGTCAGCGGGATTGACGGCCAGTCCCAGCAGGCTCTGTGGCACTACATGCATCACATCCACAGCGGCATCGCCATCAATGCGAGGGAGACCAGATAGCCGACGCCCCACAGCAGGGAGCGCAACGGGGCGATATTGGCCAGATAGCAGCCCCAATAGCCTAGACGCACCAGCACGAAGATCACCGCCAGCGTGGTCGCGATGGGCGCGCCCGGCGCGGTGATCACGCTGACCAGCACCCCGGCGGCAAACAGCGGAAAGGCTTCGATGGTGTTCTGGTGCGCGGCGAGCGCGCGGGCCCCGAAGCCCGTCAGTTCACGCTGCTGTGCGCGCGGATCGTGGTTCTCGTAACGTCCGGTTCGATGTTGCGCCCAGGCGACAGGCACCTTGGTCAGCACCAGCATCAGTGCGGCAAACAGCAGGCAGGCATAGATCAGCATGCAGAATATCCTTGAAAGGCGTTGTTCAGGGCGTTGCCACAGCGGCGCGTCTCGTTTGTGAACAAACGGTGCGCCGCCCTGTGATAAACGGCAGATCAGACACTGACGGCACGCCAATTCAAACTGGTGTTTGATAGCGTGTCACGAGCATGGCAGGGTCGCGGCGTCCCTGCCATGCGGCCAATGGCCAGTGCCAGCATCAGGGCTGGTAGAGGAATGGAGTTTCCACGCTGCACGCCTTCAGGGAGTCGGCGGCTCGGAGGGATCAGGTTCGGGAATCTCGCCACGCCACAGGCGATAGTCGGCCAGCGCATCATCGAGCTTGCCGAGCAACCAGGTCACGATCACCAGATCATCGAGAATCCCCAGCCCCACCAGCAGATCCGGAATCAGATCCAGCGGCGAGACCAGATAGATGAAGGCGCCGGCCGCCAACCCCAGCGCCTTCCACGGCACCGGGCGATAACGTCCACTCACCACGTCGCGCAGCAAGGGCCCCATGGTGCGCAAGGCGGCGCCTGCCTTGCCCAGCACATGTCGGCGGCCAAACAATCGCGTCAACCATAATGCCTTGCCCATAGTGGACTCCTCACGGGTAGCACAAATTTCATTCACTGAGCTTTTCATCTTCGCGGCAGCACAGCCGCGATATCACTCTCGGATAATTCACTATCAGTATCAGATGGTGCTGTTATTCAGCGCCGACCACTGCCACGATAGCCACTATCGTTACTGAATCGGCAACCCCTGATAGCCAATATCGGGGCACTTGTTCAACATCGGGGCACTGAACCGCCACCACAAGGTCGCAGCCAGCCCACGCCCCCTTTACCGACAGTCGCAGGAGTCCCAGGTGACACCAGGCAAGCAAACACTCCGATCCCGTGGCAGCCGTCGCTTCGCGGCGCTGCGGCACCTCACCGGCCTAGGCCTGCTGTTGGGACTGAGCCTGCCCCTGCAGGCCGCCACTCCCAGTGACCAGAGCTTCCGCGCCGCCTTCGATGATGCGCGCGCCAAGCGTTTTGACGAGATTCAGCAGGTCGCCGTCAATGGCCACGTGCTGGAGGGCTACATCGAATATCACCAGCTCAAGGCCCGCCTGCCGTACGTCACCGCCGCGGAAGTGCTGTCCTTCATCGAGCGTCATGCGGACTCGCCGTTGGCCGAGTGGATGCGAGGCCAGGCGATCTCCGCCTACGGGCGTACCGGCCGTCATGATGCCCTGCTGGAAGTCAGCGATGGCGTGCCGGCCGGCGCGCAGCGCCAGTGCTATTACTACACGGCGCAGCTGAGCAATGATGTCGCGAGCGCATCGCAAGGCGGCCTGAAGCTCTGGCATGTCTCCGGCTCGCAGGACTCGGCCTGTGACCCGCTGTTCTCGGCGTTGCGCAAGCGTGGCGTGATCGATGATCAAGCCATCTGGGAGCGCGCCATGCTCGCCTGGACTGCCGGCCAGGGTGGCATGGTCAGCTATCTCGAGCGCCAGCTGCCCAACAGCTGGCAGCGGGCCATCGCGGCACGCGAGCAGCTGGAGGGCAACTTTGCCGCCATCACGCGCCTGCCGACCAACCTCGGTCACGGCGGCCATGCCTTCGCCGCCTTGAGCGTCGCCGCCATGCATGGCTTCGTGCGTGCCGACACCGAGGCCGCGCTGGAAGCCTGGCGCAAGGTGAATCCGCACATGCCGATGAGTGATGAACAGCGCCACACCGTCGAACGCGACCTGGCCTGGTATTCACTGGTACGCGACATCCCCAACAACCGCGGCTGGGTCGATCAGCGCCTGACCATCCTCGATGACGAGGAGCTGTTCGATCTGCGCATGCGCAACGCGGTGCGCGATGGCGACTGGCCGCAGGTGCGTGAATGGGTGTTGAAGATGCCGGACCGCTTCCGCAACGAAGCCCGCTACCAGTATTGGCTGGGGCGTGCCGATGACAGCCTGGGTCGCCCGCAGGAAGCGCGTGCTGCCTGGACGCGCGCCGCGACCGAGCGCAACTTCTACGGCTTCCTGGCCGCCGACCGTATCGGGCAGGCGTATTCGCTCAATCGCGATGACCAGGACTTCTCCGACGCGGAACTGGCCGAGGTCGCCGAGACGCCGGCCGTCAAGCGTGTCAGGGCGCTGATGAACATCGACGAGATCGGTCTGGCTCGCTCCGAGTGGTTCAACGCCGTCACCCAGGCGGATGACGCCGATGCTCGCCGTCTGGCAGCCTATGCACTGCAGCAGAAATGGTATGACCTGACCGTCTTCGCCACCATCCGCGGCCAGCTGTGGGATGGCCTTTCCTGGCGCTTCCCGCCGGCCTGGCAGCAGGACTTCCAGCGCTTCGGTGCCGATGCCGGCGTCGACCCGTGGATGCTGATGGCACTCGCGCGTCGCGAGAGCGCCTTCAACCCCACCGCCACCTCGCCGGTGGGCGCACGCGGCCTGATGCAGCTGATGCCGGGCACCGCCGCTCAGGTCAGTCGCGGCCTGGGCCTGCCCACGCCCAGCAACGCGGCGCTGGGTGATCCGGTCACCAATATCCGTCTTGGCAGCACCTATATCCGCGAGATGCTGGACCGCTACTCCGGCAACCGCCTGGCCGCCGCCGCGGCCTACAACGCCGGGCCGGGACGCGTCGATCGTTGGCTCGCCGACACCCCGGGCGAATACGACCGCTTCGTCGAGCGTATCCCCTTCAAGGAGACCCGCGAATACGTCAAGGCCGTGCTGGCCTACCGCGTGATCTTCGAAAGCCTGGCCAAGGGCACCAGCGAGGGCGTCAAGGTGGTCAGCGACCGCGAAGTCAGCCAGCGCTACACCACCGCCCTGGTGGATCGCCGCTGAGCCGAGCAGCAGCATCCAGCAACGAAAACGCCAGCCCCAAGGGGCTGGCGTTTTCGTTTCCATGGCATCAGGACCCATGGCATCAGGGCCCATGGCATCATGGTCCATGGCGACAGAGCTCATTGCGCCCTTCAGCCATTCTTTCAGCCATTCGTTCAGTCAGTCATCGCGACGTGGACGAATGGCGGGCGAGGACCCGGACTGGCTCTCGCCCTTGGCTTCGCCCGGTCGCGAGGCAGCCACGCCATTGCCGAACGGCGCCTTCTGCTGAGGGGTATACCGTCCCAGCGCCTCGGCATAGCTCAGGGGTCGCCCTTCATCGCTCCCCTTGCCCTTGCCACGCCAGCCCTGGCGCTTGCCGGGAGCGCCCTGGGGCTGTGGTGCGTCGTCATGGGCCTGAGATTCCGCATGGGAGCGAGACGCATGGACCTGTGCAGCATGGCGCTGAGACGCCCCCTCGCCTTCAGACTCGCTGCCCGGGTATGCCTGCGACACCACCGGCTCCGATGCCGCTCGGCCGGAATAGGCCAAGGGCTGGGAGCGCGTGACGCGCGGTGTACGCATCAGTCGCACCATCAGCCAGACCGCCAGTGCCCAGCAGAGCGTGCCCAGCACGCCATAGACGATCATCGCCCAGACATTGCCGGGGCGGTGGCCGGCATTGATGATGATCACACGCGACAGATCGATGTCGGGCCAGCGCTCGGCCAGCAGGGAGCGCTCATCGCCCGGCAGGTCCGTCTCGGCGTGCAAAACGGTGCCGAACAGGCCATCGGGGAACTCGATCAGCGGCGGCACGTTTTCCAGGCTCTGCACGGAGTCGGTTCGCACCAGCACGCCCATGCGCTCGATGCGCGGCCATTCTTCCGAGGGGATGCCATCGATGCCCCCGAAGGCGCGGGACAGACCGGCCAGCTCCAGCAGATAGGGGTTCATGTCAGAGATGACCGGATAATAGAGCGTCTCGATGCGGCGCCCCCCGTCTGCATTGGCATCGAGGCGGAAGGTCTCGGTGTGCTCGCGATAGACCGCCCAGTGATTGCGCAGCGAGACGAACTGATTGACCGGCAGGTTGCCCTGCTCCACCGACTCGAGATTCAGCGTTTCGGGGCGCGTGGTCACGCGCCCGACCCAGCGCCCCTCATCGATGGCGTACAGCCAGGCCGCTATCCCGGCGACCACCAGCACCACGGCACTCAACCCGCCCAGGCGGCGACGAAGGGTATGTGAAAGACTCATCCGATTGCGTTCCCTGCCAATGCCAGCCTTGATGGGCCGGTCTTCATGTCATGAATGCAGCACTGTACCGCTGCTGTCGTTGGCTCGGGCAGGCGTCAGCACCGGCCCGGGCATCATTGTTGTTCGAGCCGTGCTGCCAATCGATTGCTCTTGTCGCAGTAGCGTTGCCGCAGACGCAGGATCTCCAGAGAATTCGAGGACAGGGCATCCAGCACGTAGCGGTTGCAGGCCTGCTCGGCTTCTCGATGCGCCGCTTCCAGCGCCTTGCGCGCCTTGCGCTCTGCCGGCGTCATGCCCGCATAGGGGTCGCGCCGGGGCTTGAAGGTCGCTGCGGCCTTGCAATACATGGTGCGGGTGTCGATATGCGCCGCCCGCCCCCGGCGCTGCAAGGCATGACAGGTCTCGACGAACAGTCGGCTGGCCATGCGCGAGCACTCGCGCTGCTCGACGGCGGTACCGGTCTTTTCCAGATGTGCACAGACCGATTCATCATCGATGCGCCACAGCTGGTGGCGGAAGTCGATGGTGTAACCGTAGTAAAGCACCCGTACCTGCTGTACGCGGGAATCGTAGACATCACTGATATCCCGAGCCTCCAGGTGCGTGACGACCTTGAGAAAGGCCGCCAGTGTCAATGTCACAGGATCCATGTGTCATCAAGGATACGAACCGTCATCCCATGCGCTCCGTTGCGATGTTGGCAGTGGCCGCTCATCCCTAGCGGCCTAGCGCCAGCCGTGCCCCCAGCAGCACCATGACGGATCCGGTGATGCCTTCCATCCAGCAGGCGACTCGCGGCCTTGCCAGCCAGCGCCCTGCGCCACCGACCATCAGCGCCACGCTGATCTGCCAGAGATTGGCGATCACGAAGTGGACACCCGCCAGCCACAATGACTTGAGCACGGCCGGGTCGGTCGGCGCGATGAACTGCGGCAGAAAGGCCATGTAGAACACCACCGTCTTGGGATTGAGCACATTGGACAGGAAGCCCTCACGCAGCGGCAGCCAGCACGATACCTGCTGCCGTGTCACGCTGACGTCGACATTCAGCCCGCGTGCGCGCCGCGCACTCTTGAGACTCTTGATGCCCAACCAGATCAGATAGCCCGCCCCGACCAGCTTGAGGGCCGAGAACGCCCATGCCGACTGCAACAGGATCAGCGAGATGCCCGCCGACGACACCAGCGCGTGCACGAAGAGGCCGGCACAGATAGCGAGACTGGTAAGCACGCCGTCACGCAGGCCACCGCGCGAGGTATTGCGAATCACCAGCAGGGTGTCGACCCCGGGCGTGACCGTCAGCAAGATGATGGCCACCACGAAGGACCAGAAGGCAGCATCGAACTGGATGAAATCAAACATGACGAACGTCCTTGCGACAGACCCGCTTCAGTAGCCGAATTCGTGCCCCCATGGCACTGAACAGGCGACCAGTCTAGGCGAGCACGGCCAGCCTGCAAAGCCATCCACACCAAGATGACAGCCTGGTTTGCCTCTGAATGGTGCACTTCAGTCTTTTGTCTTACTGCGTTGCTACACAACGGCGCAGGCGCTCTCATGAGCCCGCAGCTGATGGCCTCCAGAAGCCATCTCGCGTCATCAAGGATATGAGCCTCGACTCCTAAAATACGCTGCGTCGCTGTTGAGCGACCAACGCAGCCTTCAACCTACCAACCAGAACCCCGTGGCGATATCCAGCAGCAGCACCAGCAAGGCCAGCAGGATGACCAGGCCATCCTCCCCGATCAGCCCCAGTCCCAGCAGCAGCAAGGTCGCTGCCGGCAAGGCCGCGGCGAAGGGTACCAGCTCCAGCGGCACCATGGCCGTGGCCAGCAGGATGGTCAGCGCCGCGATACCGCGATAGGCAATGCCGCGCGTCATGAAGCTCAGGCGTGGCTTGAGCAGACGATCGAGGCGTCGCGTCCAGGGCCTTGCCCGCTCGACGCCATGGGTCAGGCGTTGATGCTCGAAACTGAAGCGCGCCAGCCGGCGTGGCAACCACGGCATCCTGCGCCCCAGCAACAGTTGACCCGCGGTCAGCACGATGAACAGCGCGCAGGTCGTCGGTACCCCGGGGATCGCCCCGGTCGGCAGCAGTACCAGCAAGGCAGGCAATACCAGCAAGGGGCCGAAGCCCCGGGAGTTGAAGTGCTCCAGAATGTCGCCCAGCGAGATATCCCCTTCGATCTCGCGGTCCAGCTCTTCCAGCAACCCCGTGAGGTTGCCTTCATTGGCGTGCTTGCTCATGCGAGCTCCCTATCGGGAAGATGACGGAGGGTGTGAAGGTCTCGAGCCGTGGCGAGTCAGCTGGTGCCGCCCCGCCACGGTGAATCGTCAGCTGATCGTCAGCCGACCAGGCGATCGCCCAGCATGCCGATCATGAACCCCAGCGAGGCGCCCAATGGCGGTGACCAGTGATGCGCCACCCGCGACTGGGGCGCAATGTCCTGGAAGACGAGATAGAGAATGCCGCCGGCGGCGAAGGCCATCAGTCCGCCCAGCACGCCTGGCGCATCCGCAAGCCACAGATGGCCGGCCAATGCCGCCAGCGGGCCCAGCAGTGACAGCAGCACGAAGGCCCCAAGCCCCTGACGCGCCGTCAGCCCGGCCCCTTCCAGCTCACGATAGGCATTGAAGCCTTCCGGCAGGTTCTGCACCGCGATGAACAGTGCCAGCAGCATCGCCGCGGCCGGAGAGGCAGAGGCCAGTGCACCCAGCGCGATCGCCTCGGGGATGAAGTCCATCAGCATCGCCAGCAACTGGCCCTTGGCGCCGCCACCGCGCGCCAGCCAGCGGTCCAGTTGCATGAAGATCAGCGCGCCCAGCAGGAACAGCCCCAACAGCGTCGCGATGGACAGCGCCTGCATGGCATGCGGTACCAGCACCAGTGAGACGGCGGCCAACAGAATGCCGCCGCCGAGCGCGGTGATCCCCGCCAGCCAGCTGCGCTTGACGTGACTCTCGTGACTGCGCTCCAGCTGGGCGATCACGCCACCCAGCGGCATGCACAATCCGGCAGCCCAGGCGAGCGCCACCATGGTCCACGGAATCGATGCCATCATGCTGTCGTCGGGGCTGCAGGACTCGGTCGCGCACCCAGCACACGCATCAACAGACTGGTACCGACGCCCCAGGCGCCATTCAGGATCAGGCCACCGACCACCATCAGTGGCGCAACCTCGATTCCCTTGAGCGGGAAGACGACCAGCATGGCCACGGCCGTCGGGCCGACTGCACCGAAGACGAGGCTGATCAGCCAATGGCTGACGCCCGTCCTGCGACGCACCAATGCCCACAGCGGCAGCCCCCAGAGCCCGCCCCAGAAGGCCAGCGAGAGCACTGACGGGACGCCCAGCGGCCCGGTAGGCGTCATGTTGTAGGGCGCCTTGGGCAGGATATCGACCAGATAGAAGAGCCCGAAGAGGCCCTGATGGAAGATCAGAGTCGCCAGAAAGGCGGCGATGAAGGCTTTCAACCAGATCATGTTCACTTCCTTGTCGTCATGTTGATGAAAACATCCGAGCCCCAGCACATTAGAACGTGCGAAAGCTCGACACTGCCTTTCCTGCTACGTCACTTCCGTCCCGCTGGATGCAGCGCAGGCGTGCTCTCTAGCGCTGGGTGGCCGGCGCCTGCTCGGCATGGCGCAGCGATATCTGGTCATTGAGTGTCCAGAAGTCATACAGCACGCCGATGAAGAACAGCCCACCGGTGCACAGGTAGAGCAAGCCGGTCAGCCACTTGCCCATGTACATGCGATGGATGCCGAACACGCCCAGGAAGGTGAGCAGAATCCAGCTCAGCGAGTAATTGATCGGGCCTTCGCGAAAACGGAAGTCCGCCTCGCGGTCCATCGCCGGAATCAGGAACAGGTCGATCAACCAGCCGATGCCCAGCAACCCGAAGGTGAACAGCCAGATGGTGCCGGTGACCGGCTTGCCATAGTAGAAACGGTGCGCGCCGAGGAAACCGAAGATCCACAGCAGATAGCCCATGGTCTTGGAATGCGTGTCCTGTACAACAGGCGATGTGGTCATCAGTGAAGCCTTAGCCGCGATGCGGCAGATCATGATTGCGAATACTGTCAATGCGGTCTTGGCGCCGATGAATCAAGCCTTCTACCGCCAGAGGCCACGCCCGGAAACGACGACGCCACCCGCGCACTGGCGCGGATGGCGTCGGATCAGCAGGTGTCTCTTCATCGGTCCCGGGAGCGAAAGCCAGGCCGGGAACGAAAGCCAGGCCGCAGCCGGCGCTAGATGACGCCCAGCTCGCGCAGACGTTCCTTGAGGTAGGAGTCCGCCGTGTGCTTGTCAGACAGTACCACTTCGGGACGCGGATGCAGGAACAGCGGCAGCGACAGGCGTGACTGGCTGGAGCCCTCGCCGGTCGGGTTGATCACGCGGTGCGTGGTCGACGGGAAGTAGCCGCCGCTGGTCTCCTGGAGCATGTCGCCGACATTGATGACCAGCTGACCCGGATCACAGGGCACGTCCATCCATTCGCCATTGACGTCCATCACCTGCAGGCCCGGCTCGTTGGCTGCCGGCAGCACGGTCAGCAGATTGATGTCTTCATGCGCCGCGGCACGGACGGCGCCCGGCTCTTCACTGCCGGTCATCGGCGGGTAGTGAAGCACGCGCAGCAGCGTCTGACCGCTGTCCTTGATCATGTTGGAGAGCGGTTCACGGTAGAGCTCGGCCACTTCGGCAGGTGAATGGGCCTCGACCCAGCTCAGAAGCTCTGCCGCGAAGGCTTCGGCCTGGCGGTAATACTCCATGGCATTCTCGCGCAGGCTGTCCGGAATCTTGCCCCACGGGTAGATGTGGTAATACTCCTTGAGATCACGCGCCGTATGGCCCTTGGCGGTCTCGGAGACATCTGCCGGGAACAGTCCATCCTGGGTCTTGGGATCGAAGCGCCAGTCAAGCTTGTTGGCACTGGAGAAGAATTCGGCCCATTCGGCGTAGATCTTCTCGACCAATTCATGAGAGATCGGGTGATTGCGGATGACACCGAAGCCCGTCGTGCGCAGGGATTCGACAAATTTTTCGGCTGCATCGGCCGAGCGGTAATCTACGTTCTGGACCTTCATGGCATTTCCATCTATGTTGGCTCTGTGTGAGCATCCTACTTGAGCTGGAAGGAGTCGCCAATACGACAACTTTCTGTTCGAATGGAAGCGAGCACGTGCAGCCCAGGCTGCATGCGTAGGTCAAGCAGGAAAGGATGTCGTCGCTGGACGCAACGCGTCTCTCTGGTGGAATTCCCCCTAGCCGCACCAACGCACTCTGGTCTGATGGGCAGACCACCAACATCATCTCGTAAGCAAGGAAAGAATCATGGCAACTGGCACAGTCAAGTGGTTTAACGACACCAAAGGTTTCGGCTTCATTTCTCCGGACGACGGCGGCGACGACCTGTTCGCGCACTTCTCTGAAATTCAGGCAGAAGGCTTCAAGTCCCTGCAAGACGGTCAGAAGGTTTCCTTCGACGTCACCCAGGGCAAGAAAGGCCTTCAGGCCGCAAACATCAAGCCGGTCTGATCTTCTCGATCAGCCTGGTCAGGCCGCCTTCACCGGCGCTCTGATGATGGCAGCAAGACAGTCATGGAAAAGCCCGCCTTCCGGCGGGCTTTTTTGTGCCCGGGCCTTGGCCTGACTCACGCTTATCGAAGAGTCGTCATCAACAAGAACACCGCGACCCAAGGGCCACGGTGTTCTTGTATCGGCGGCCGTGTCACTCGCACTCAGCCAGTGACACGGCTTGCGACAGGCATCACGCCAGCATTCGCTGGCCAGTGATTACTGCTGCGCTTCGTCGATGGACTCGTTGGCATCCTGCTGCGCAGCGTTGATCTTCTCGTTCGCTTCAGCAGCAGCGTTGTCGCCAGACTGCTCAGCGGAGTCGGTCAGCTCGGCAGCCTGCTCCTTGGTGGAGTCATAGGCGTTCTTGGCAGCATCGGCAGTGGCGTCAGCAGCGTCGTTGACACCTTCCTTGGCGGACTCATAGGTCTCGGAAGCAGCGTTCTTGGTCGCGTCGAGGGCGCTTTCGCTCTCGGCAGCAGCTTCATCGCCCATGGCATCGGCAGATTCGGCAGCGTCGTCAGCCATGTTCTCGGCCTTGTCAGCAGCGTCATCCATCTCTGCGGCCGCTTCGTCAGCTGCCTGATCCATCTTCTCGGCAGCGGCGTCAGTCGCTTGATCGGCGCTCTGTTCAGCCTGCTCGGCGCTCTGCTCGGCAGAGGTCTCGGCGTTCTGGGCAGCTTTGTCAGTATCGCCGTTATCGCAACCAGCGATGGCCAGAGACAGGCCAGCGGCCAGTGCGGGAATCATCCATTGCTTGAGTTTCATCGTCTTCTCCATGATAGGTGGGGAGTTGCCAGCCCCTGTTTCCTGCAAGTGGCATTGCAACAAAGGTCGTGTAGTCATGCAAGCGAAAGCGTGGCTTGGCGCCTGATATCCAAGACATGGTGCCAGACCGACAGCTTTTCAAGTATTTCGCCCTTTTCACAGCAGAATAGTGTTAACGAACACCATTTTCCATCAGCTACCACCAACAACCGCGCCGCGATCACTCACCGATATCTTCGTTCCAGACGTCCGGCTGCTCGCGAATGAAGGTCGCCATCAGCTCGCGGCAACGCGCGTTGTCGACCACATCGACCTTGACGCCCAGGCCACGCAGGTGGTCTTCCGCGCCCATGAAGGTGTGGTTCTCACCGACCAGGACATGCGGGATACCGTAGAGCTGGATGGCACCACTGCACATCGGGCACGGTGACAGCGTGGTGTAGAGCACGGATTCACGATAGACGCTGGCCGGCAGGCGACCGGCGTTTTCCAGTGCATCCATTTCACCATGCAACACCGTGCTGCCCTTCTGCTGGCGCTGATTGTGGCCACGACCGATGATCTTGCCATCATGGACGAGTACCGAGCCGATCGGCACGCCGCCGGCCGCATAGCCCTTTTCCGCCTCTTCAATGGCGGCCTGCAGGAAGCGCTCATGATCGGTAGTCATTGCTGTCATCGTCTTGCTCCAGATGCGGTGAATATTCAGTGGAGCGGCAGCCTACTGCCACTCACTGCTCGGCACAATACACTCAGCCCAGGCCCGCTTCGCCAGTCATCATCTGACGGGCGCGTCTCAGCCCTTCATTGCTGGCATTGGTGGGCTCGCCGACTTCAGTGGCAAGCTCGCGGAAACTGCCCATGGCACCCAGCAAGGCAGAGGCCTCGTAGGGAATGAAGACGCGATCACCTTCGCGCGCCATGTCCGGCAGCACCTGTAGATATTTCTGGCCCAACATGTAGCCGACCACCAGCTGCGGGTCTTCCGCACCGATGGCATCGCGCAGCTGATAGATGGCCTGACGCTCACCTTCGGCGCGCAGAATCGCGGCCTGCTTGTCACCCTCGGCGCGCAGTACCGAAGACTGCTTCTCGCCCTCGGCGGTCGCGATGGCGGCTTCGCGCTGGCCATTGGCCTCGGTCACCGTGGCGCGACGCTTGCGTTCGGCTGCCATCTGCAGCCGCATGGCGTCCTCGACTTCCTCGGGCATGCTGATGTCCTGGATCTCGACACGCGTTACCTTGACGCCCCACTTGTCACCGACCTCATCCATGGTGATCTGCAAGGCGTCGTTGACCTCCTTGCGGCTCTCGAAGAGCTTGTCGAGCTCCATGCGACCGATCTCGGAGCGCAGGCTGGTCTTGGCCAGGACCTCGACGGCCTGGGTGAAGTTCTCGACTTCATAGACGGCGCGCTTGGGATCGACGATCTGGAAATAGAGCGCGCCATTGACGGTCACGGTGACGTTATCCGTCGTCACCACGCTCTGGCCGGGGAAGTCCATCACCGTCTCGCGGCGATCGATGCGCGTCTCCTCCACCACCAAGGGCAGGTTGTCACCCTTGACCTCACGATAGCGACGAATGGTGATCGAGCGCGGCTTGTCGATGAACGGAATCACCAGATTCACGCCGGATTCCAGTGTGCGGCTGTAGCTGCCGAGGCGTTCGATGACGACGGCTTCTGACTGCTGGACGATCATCAATCCCTTGGCCAGCAGGATTACCACCAGCGCCAGTATGAAAAGAATGATGATGAGTCCCGGACTGATAATCATATTGCTCAACTCCCTTGAACTGGGCCGTATCCGCAAGCCCTTGTGAGATATCCGATCACGCTTGACCCGCTGCCACCACGACCGCGCCATCGAGCCGCGATCTCATGGCGTCTTTGTGCAGTTTCCTTCGAGACAGACTACTTCAAGACCGATTCCTTCGAGACAGGCTCGACACAGACGGTGATGCCTTCGACGCTGACGATCCTGACCGTGTCCCCCGCTGCCGGCGGCGTCTCCCCCTCCCAGCGTAGCGGATACTCATTGCCTGACACGCGCACGGCAGGTTTGCCGCCGTTGCCGATGATCACCTTGGCCAGCTGCCCGGTCTCCGCGCCGCTGCCCAAGGTGCCGTAGGGCGTCTTGGGCAACAGATAGGGATGGATCTTGCGCACGAACAGCGGTACCAGCACCAGGGCCGTGATCGCGACGCTGATCAACTGGATGTTTAGCCCCGCCCCCAGCCCTGCCGCCAGAGCGCCCCCGAGGGCACTGACGCCCAGGGCCAGCAACACGAACTGCGCACCCAGCAACTCAAGCCCCGCCAGAATCAACGCGAGGATGACCCAGATATGCCACGCCGCCAAACCGACCATGCAATCACTCCCTGAAGCCCTGACTCCCGCCCTGCGCGGCCGAGAGATTGGAAGAATACGCTGCCACCAACGCAACGAGCGCAGCCTGAGTAAACCTCAGACTGCGCTCGTGTACCAGCCAGCTCTCATGGCTCAGCCGGCGCTCAATGGCCCAGCTGCGGGCTCATGAGTGTGTCAGCAGGGCGGCGCCCTGCGGGGCGACCAGACGCAGAGCGCCGGGAATCAGCTGGAATTCGCTGTTCTCGATCAGATAGCTCTCGCCATCGAGATTCACCGGCAGCGCCTCACCCCGATAGTGCAGCGAGTCAGTGCGCACATACCGCACGAAATGGCCGTTGTCGGGGAGCGACTCCAGCTCCTCGATCACCTCACCCACCCGCGCGATGGGGAAGTCGCGGATCACCAGCACATCGAAGCAGCCATCATCGAGCAGCGCCCGAGGTGCCAGCTCCTGACCGCCGCCCGCCTGACGACCATTGCCGATCGCCAGTACGAACAACGCCAGCTCCTCCTCCACCCCGTTGAGGGTCACGCTGCCACGATAAGGGCGGAAGTCCCACGCCTTGAGCACCCCCATCAACGAATAGGCCCCGCCACCGAACAGCTTCTTGAGGCCACCGGGCGTCGAGCGCGTCACCTCGGCACCGAAGCCCGCCGAGGCCATGTTGAGGAAGTAGGCATCATCCAGCTGCACCACATCGACGGCCCGCGCCGCCCCTTCACAGGCCAGCGCCAGCGACTCCGTCACCGGCTCGGGGATGCCGAGCGAGGTCGCCAGGTCATTGGCGGTGCCCAACGGCAGGATCGCGACTTCCGGACGCTTCGCGAGTGGATGCTGCATCAATGCATTGGCGATCAGATTGAGGGTGCCGTCACCGCCGCCAACGACCAGCCGCGTGACGCCTTCATCGACCGCCTCGCGCACCAGCCTCGCGACATCATCTCCCTCGAAGGTCAACCGCACTTCAAGCCCTGCCATACGCTCACGCTGAGCGAAGATGGCCTCGCGCAGCTCCGGCTGCTGAGCCTTGTCCCCGTTGAGTATCACGCGCACACGCGCCGCTGATTCCATGGTGCCTCCTTGGCGACATGCGGATCGAGCGACAAGCATACTCTGGTCGGGGGCCTTCAATGAACCATCTCTGCCCCGCGGCCCGCCTCTGGCGCCAGCCAGAGGATCCTCCATGCCCGTCCAGTCCCATCGGCCAGTCGCACCGGGCAGTCATACCGGCTAGACGCCCGGCTGACGCCGCGCGCCCAGCAGCAGCAAGGGCAGCACCATCACCACACTAATGAGCAGCAGCCCCTGCTGGGGGGCGAGCGGCGTATTGAGCAGCGCCGTTGCCACCACTGCCGAGCCGCCGAGCTGGATGCTGCCGAGTAGCGCCGCCGCGGTGCCGGCACGCTCAGCGAAGGCCTCCAGCGCCAGGCTTGATGCCGCCCCGAGTGCCAGCGAGAAGCCGACCGACAGCACTGCCACCGGCACCATGAAGGCAGCGGCCGACAGTGGCAGCCAGGCGAAGGCCGCGCCCTGCATCAGGCCGGAGAGCAGGATGATCGCCAGCCCCAGGCGCACGGTGGGCTGACGGCCGAGGCGCGTGATCACGCGCGGTGCGAAGAAGAAGGTGATGATATTGATCACGGCATTGCCGCCGAACAGGGCACTGAAGACCAGCTCGGAGTGACCGAGGCGCTCGACCAGCAGCTCGGAGGACGACGAGACATACAGCAGGATGGCGCTCATCGCGGCCATCGCGACCAGCGCCTGATACAGGAAGCGCCAGCTGGTCAACACGGGGCGGTAGCGCGCCCAGTTGTACAGCGGACGCTCCACGACCGTCGTGGCAGGACGCGTCTCGCCAAAGCTCTTCCACGCCATCAGGCCGACGCACAGCGCGAAGGCGGCCATGAACAGGAAGTTGGAGCGCCAGCCGAACTGCACCGCCAGCAGGCCGCCCAGCACCGGCGCCAGCGCCGGAATGATGCACAGCGCACCATTCAGATAGCTGTACATCCTGGCGCCCTGCTCCGGCGTGTAGCAGTCACGCACGGCCGCGAAGGCCACCGTCACCGTGGCGCACGCTCCCAGCCCCTGCAGGATACGCCCGAGATACAGCATGCTGATGTCCTGTGCCAGCACGGCGACCATCGCGCCGACGAGATAGACCGTCGCGCCACCCAACAGCGCCGGACGCCGTCCGTAGAGGTCCGTCAACGGGCCGACCAGAATCTGCCCGACACCCACAGCGCCCAGAAACAGCGTCACCGTCATCTGCATCACATCGGTGGGCTGGGCGAATTCGCGCGCCATCGCCGGCAGTGAGGGCAGATAGATATCGATCGCCAGCGGCGAGAACATCACGCAGCCGACCAGCAGCAACAGCAATAGTCGTGCGTTGGGCATGGGCCTTGCGGCAGCAGAGGAAGACACGGACATGGATAATCTCGAGAGTCAGAAGCCAAGGGCGGCCCGACAGAGGGGCCATCAAGAATCCGCAGAGCCTAGCGCCTGCGACTTATGAAGCAAAATGATATTATTTCAGGCTTGATATTCCACTGGAGAAACTCATGAGCGCGACTGCTCCGCAGACACCCGCAAGGCCGGTTAGTGCCCAGTCTCCAGCCGCGTCGTCACTGCCTGCGTCTTCGGGCTCAGCGCCAGCGTCCACGCCCTTCAACACGCGCATCGATCTCAATCTGCTGCAGGTGCTGCAGGTACTGCTGGAAGAGTGCAGCGTGACGCGCGCGGCAGGCCGCCTGCATCTCTCGCAGTCTGCCGTCAGCAAGAGTCTGGCACGCCTTCGCGTGATGTTTGATGACGCCCTTTTCATTCGCGAACGCCATGGTCTGCGCCCCACGGCGCGGGCCCTGTCATTGCGTGGCGAGCTGGCCGAGCTGCTCTCGCGTCTCGAGAACCTGAGCGCCCCTGCCACCTTCACCCCCGCCACCAGCCAGCGGCGCTTTCAACTGGCAGTGCTGGAAAGCGCCTGGGCGACCCTGATGCCGTCCTGCACGCGCACACTGACCGATGCGCTGCCGCATGGCAGCCTCGAGATCAGTCGCTGGCAGGCCGATTGCCTGAGCCTGATGGAAAAGGGCCAGCTGGATATCGGACTTGCCGGACACGATCACAGCGCCGAGACCCCGGGCGAGCCGCCTGCCCTCCCCGCTGGCTTCCAGTCGCGCCTGCTGTGGCGCGACGACCATGTGATTCTGGTGCGGCGTGATCATCCGCTCACACGGCGCCAGACACCGATGACGCTGAGCGAATTCGCGGCCTTGAGTCATGTCCAGGCCACCTGCGAGGGGCGCTCACGCTGGTCGCTGGATGAGCGGTTGGAGCAGCACGGCGCACCACGCCGCATCAGCGTGCTGGTGCCGGATTTCCGCGACGCCCTGAGCATCGTCGCGCACAGCGAGCTGGTGTTCTGCGCGCCCAGAAGCTTTGCCCAGGCCAGCAGCGAGCTGCACGGGCTGGCGATTCTTGAGCTACCGATGCGCCTGCCCGCGCTCAGCTACCGCTTGATCTGGCATGCCAGCCACGAGCAGGACCCCGGGCACCGCTGGTTGCGAAAGTCCCTGCTGACGCATATCCGCAACGCGCATGGGGAAGACGCCGAGGCCGCTGAGCTCTAGAATGGCCCCATTCTGAATTCGCCACCCGCCCTGCGGCACTGGCGCCGATACCCGCACGTCCCATGAGGTTCTGCCATGCGCTCCATCATCCGCCTGTTCTTCCGCACCCTGCGTCTGGTGCTGGCTCCCTTCATGCTGCTCAGCGAGAAGCTGACCCGCGGCAGCGCGCTCGAGCGCAGCCCCGCCCAGCAGGCCGAGGTGGACGCCGAGACGGCCAAGCTGGCGCTGTATCAGTTCTCGACCTGCCCGTTCTGCATCAAGGTGCGCAAGCGCATGCATCAGCTGAACCTGAACGTCGAGCAACGAGACACCCAGCACAACGCCACTCACCGCCAGGCCCTCGAACAGGGTGGCGGTCGCGTCAAGGTGCCGTGCCTGCTGATCACCCATGACGATGGGCGCGAAGAGTGGATGTACGAATCCGACACCATCAATGCCTACCTGCAGGAGCGCTTCGGCAGCGCCGCCTGACAGGATACCGGCTGATACGACGCAGACCGCAAGAGGCCGCTCATGAGAGCGGCCTCTTGCGGTCTGGTGAGCGCGAGCACGCGCATTTGGGTGTCTCTCTTCTGCTCACCGTCTTGCCCAGCTTCTGCCTCTCATCAGGCCAGCGCCTGCGAGACGGATGCCCGCTTGCGGCGAGCCGCCTGGCGCATCCGATCCATCGCCCACACCATCGCCAGCGTCAGCGCGACGGCCCCCAGGGTATGCGCCAGCGCCAGATCCAGCGGCAACCACCACAGTACATTGGCGATTCCCAAGCCTGCCTGCACCAGCCAACACCCCAGCGCCCAGCGCCAGGGGTTGTCAGGCGATGGCGTCCGCGCCGGCAAGTGGCGGCGCTGGCGCCAATACAGCGCCAACAGCACCGCGCCCAGCAGCACGGCCCCGCCACGGTGCGCCATGTGGATGGCCGTGCGCGCCTCACCATGCAGCTGCCCGTGCAGATAACTGGGGCCGACATCCTGGGTCAGGTGGAAGCCCTCTCCCCAGTCCATCGCCGGCCATGCGGCACCATTGCAGGCCGGGAAACCTTCACAGGCAAGCCCGGCATAATTGCTCGAGGTCCAGCCCCCCAGGGCCAGCTGCCCCAGCAGCAGAGCCGCGGCCAGAGCGGCCAGCCAGGGCTGACGCCGGATGTGCGCTGCATCAGCGCCCGCCTTGTGCTGCTCAGCCGTCACCTTGAGGTGCGCCGCCCGCCGTCTGAGTGATAGCCACAGCAACAGCAGCAGGCTCAATACGCTCAGGCCGCCCAGCAGATGCAGCGTCACCACCTGCGGCCACAGCTTCAGCGTCACGGTAAAGGCCCCGAACGCGCCCTGGACCAACAGCATGCCCAACAACAGCCAGCAGCCGGCCAGGGGAAAACGCGTGCGCGCCTCCTCGCCCCAGTGATCAGTCACCTTTGCCTCGCCACTGCCACCCTCGAAGGTCTGCGATTGATGAGCCTCCCGACGGCGAATCCGCCAGCCCAGTGCGAGCAAAGCGATGGCCGCAAGCCCGAGCAGACTCGCCGCATAGCGATGGATCATCTCCGCCCACGCCTTGTAGCCTTCAAGCGGATGATGCGGGCTATGCAGGCTCGCGGTCTGGGCGTCCGGCACGACCAGAGCGCCATAACAGCCCGGCCAGTCGGGGCACCCCAGACCGGCGTCCACCAGCCGCGTCCAGGCTCCCAGCCCGATCACCAAGATGACCAGTCCCAGCATGCTGGCGACCAGTCGCTGACTGCTGCGCCACAGGCGTGCCGTCACCCGTCGGCTCGTCGCCTGCCGGGCGGCAGGGCCATGCACCAGATCAGACGTCAGCTCAGGCGTCGCCATCGAGAAGGCCTGCGCAGCTGAGGCTTCATCCGTGGTGGCGTGGCGCAGAAATGGCGGGCGAGGCAGCAACGCCGCCCCTCGTTGGCGGGCCCGCGGTGGATAGCGCTTCTGTATGGCGAGGCGAGACATGGCATATCTCCCTGGTGAAGCGAAAGAAGATCACGTGCGACTTGGCGAGGCCCGGCCTGGCGAGGCGCGACCTGGCGAGGCGCGACCTATCGAGGCGCAACCGGATTACGCTTGAGCAGCCGGCGCACATCCTTCATCACGGCCTGCGGCGTGATCTCGGGCCCGTAGGCGACCACGACCTGCCCATGAGGGTCGATCAGGCGCAACTGGTGCGGCGCGGAAGCGGTGTCGTTCGGCGCCGGCCAGCGCCCGAGCGCCCGTTGCTCACCCGGCACCTGGGGATGCACAAAGGCCTTTTCAGCCACCACCAGGCGGCCCAGGCGTGGCGCCTCCTTGCCAAGCGCGCGATGCAGGCGCCACCAGCGCTCGGCCTGCGCCGCGGCCAGCTGCGGCTGGTTCGGCTCCGGCCAGCTGAGCCAGAAACGCTGTTCATCCGCGCCTCGGGCGGCCAGCGGCGGCATGCCGGGGGCCTCCTTCGCGCTAACAGCGCCGTCAGTCGCGTTTCCTGTGGCGTTTTCGGTGACGTTGTCAGTGGCGTTCTCTGTCACGAGGTAGTCGAGCGACCAGTCCGTGAGCGGCTTGACCTTTGGCAACAGGGCACCGTTTGCCACCCGTCCTTCGGGAATCCCGACCTGTGCGCTCAGCATGGCCCACGCCAAGGGCAGCGGGGCGGACAACAGCCCCAGCAAGGCCACGAGTTTCAGACGCTGTCGCATCACGTGTGTCATCGCTCTCCTCCTGACGACGGCTTCCCTGCTTGCCCGGGTGTGCGGACAACAGACTCAAGACACAAGCACCAGACGCTAGGCCTGGCGCTGACGTAGCGCGGACTGGCGTTGACGGCGCGCGCCCAGAACCATGACCACCGCCGCCCCCAGGCTGAGTCCCAGCCACTGCAACGCATAGGCATAATGGCGCTCCGGCGTCATGTTGCTCGGCTGCCACCAGGGCAGGAATCGCCCCTCCCCGCTCGTCTGGTGCAGGACACCCGCAAAGGCCGGTGTGCCCAGCGCCTGCCAGGCGCTCAGATCGACCTGCTGCAGACGCTGCCCCTCACGGTTGGGGCCGAACAGTGGACCACCGCTGTTGCCCTGACCGTTCAACCACTGCCAGCGACCACTGATCACCCCGGAGCCTGTCGGGGTCGTAAACTCCGGGTCGCTGCGCGGGGCCGGCGATGCCACGAAGCCACGCTCCACCAGCCACCAGCGGCCATCCAGCGTTCGAAAGGGCGTGAGCACCGCCACGCCATGGCGCTTGTCCAGCGTGCGGTTGTCCAGCAGCAGGCTGTGTTCCGCGAGCCACTCGCCGCGCAGCTCGATCAGGCTGGCACTGGCGGGTGGCGCCGTCGGCATCACCAGCTCCGGCGCGCTGGCGGTATCCTCCAGATGCTGGGCACGCGCCTGGCCACGCATCACCTGCCAGCTGCACAGACACAGGCCGAGCACGATCAGGCATCCCCAGAACAGCCACCAGCCGCGTCCGACCTGGCGCTCCTGCGTCGCCGCCGTTGAAGACTCCTGCCCCATTGAAGACGCCTGCGCCGCTGGCACTGACTTGCGCTTGTCTGCCGGATGAGCTCGACTGTCACAAGCGAGTGCCGCGCTGTGCTCACCCGCCACTGTCTGCGCCCCGGGAGGTGACATGCTGCTCAAATCGCTGATCGCACTGGTCTTTATCGGCATGCTGGCAAGCCTGGTCGCCGGTGCCGGTTTTCTGCTGCGCGATGGCAGCCGCAGTCGACGCCTGCTGACCTCTCTCAAATGGCGGGTTGGCCTGGCAGTGTGTCTGGTGATTCTGCTGGTCATTGGCTTCTCCACCGGAATGCTGGACTGACATCGCGCCGCGTGCTGTCAGAACACATAGACGAACAGGAACAGACCGATCCACACCGCATCGACGAAGTGCCAGTACCAGGCAGCCGCTTCGAAGGCGAAGTGACGTTCACTCGAGAAGTGGCCGCGTATCACGCGCACCAGCATCACGATCAGAATCAGGGTGCCGATGGTGACGTGCAGACCATGAAAACCGGTCAGCAGGAAGAAGGTGCCGCCATAGACTCCCGCCTGCAGCGTCAGTCCCAGGTGGTGCCAGGCCTCGTAGTATTCGATGCCCTGCAGGGACAGAAAGCACAGCCCCAGCACCACGGTGCCCGCCAGCCAGTTGCGCGCCGTGCGCCGAAACTCCATCTTCAGTGCTTCATGCGCCACCGTGAGGGTGACACTGGAACTGACCAGCAACAGCGTGTTGGCCAGCGGCAGCTGCCAGGGCGACAGCAGCTCTCTGGGTCCGGCGATGCTGGCATCCGGCGGCGTCATCAGGGGCCAGCTGGCGGTGAAGTCAGGCCACAGCAGCGCCGTCACTCCCTTGGCGCCCTCGCCATCGAGCCAGGGCAGCGCGAAGGTTCGCAGATAGAACAGCGCCCCGAAGAAGGCCGCGAAGAACATCAATTCCGAGAAGATGAACCAGGCCATGCCCCAGCGGAACGAGCGGTCCATCTGGTCATCGTAGAGGCCGCCCATCGACTCGCGCACCACATCCCGAAACCAGCCCGCCATCACCAGCACCACGGCCAGCAGGCCGATGCCTGACAACCAGGCGGCGCTGCCGTGCACCATCCAGATTCCGGTGCCGATCATCATGCCGCCCACCGCCAGCACGCCGAAGATGGGCCAGGCACTGTGGGCCGGGACGTAATAGCTGCCACTGCTCATGTTTCACCTCCTGCAGAATGCTCTGCACCATCGTCCCCCGCGGATGACGGCGTCGTGACCGGATAGAGCGTGTACGCCAGGGTCAGATCACGAATGCCCTCCGGAAGGTCAGGGTCGACCTGAAAGACCAGCGGCAGCTCGCGCCGCTCGCCTGCTGCCAGCGTCTGCTCCTGGAAGCAAAAGCACATGATCTTGCGCAGATGCAGTGAGCCCTCGGCAGGACTGACACTGGGGACCGCGCGGCCACGCACCGGGTAATCGGCGTGATTGGTGAACACGAAGCGCGCGCTGTACTGGCCACCGGGATGGATGCGGAACTGCTCATCCAGCGCCTCGAGTGTCCACGGCAGGCCCTGCCCCTGCTGGGTGATGAAGCGCACCGAGACCCAGCGGCTCTCGTCGATCTCCATCGCCACCGCGGCCCTGGCCTGACTGGCGGCCTTGCCATTCAGCCCGGTGAGATTGCAGAAGACGTCATAGAGCGGCACCAGCGCGAAGGCGAAGCCCAGCATCGCGACCAGCGCAAGCAGCGTGCGCCGCACGGTGCGTGCCACTGCCTGTTGCTGTGCTGCGTGATCGCGTGAGGGCATGTCACTCTCCTGGCCGCTGTCCATCGCTCAGCGGATGATCTGGCCATCGCGGGTCTGCGGAGGAATCTCGAAGGTATGCAGCGGCGCCGGGCTCGGCACGCTCCACTCCAGGTCCACCGCGCCCTCCCAGGCACACGCCGGCGCCCTGACACCGCCGCGCGCGCACTTGACGATCACGACCAGGAACAGCAGCTGCGAGATACCGAACAGGAAGGCGCCGATGCTGGACAGCATGTTGAAGTCGGCGAATTGCAGCGCGTAATCCGGGATGCGGCGCGGCATGCCGGCCAGCCCCGAGAAGTGCATCGGGAAGAAGGTCAGGTTGACGCCGATGACCGACAGCCAGAAATGCCACTTGGAGAGCCCCTCGTGGGGATAGAAGCCGGTCCACTTGGGCAACCAGTAATAGGCTCCGGCGAGAATCGCGAACAGCGCGCCGGGCACCAGCACATAGTGGAAATGCGCCACCACGAAGTAGGTGTCGTGGTACTGGAAATCCGCCGGGGCGATGGCCAGCATCAGCCCCGAGAAGCCGCCGATGGTGAACTGGACGATGAAGGCGATCGCAAACAGCATCGGGGGCTCGAAGCTGATGGAGCCGCGGAACATGGTGGCGATCCAGTTGAAGACCTTCACGCCGGTCGGCACCGCGATCAGCATCGTCGTGTACATGAAGAACAGTTCCGCCACCAGTGGCAGGCCGACGGCGAACATGTGATGCGCCCAGACCAGGAAGGACATGATCGCGATGGAGCCGGTGGCATAGACCATCGAGGCGTAACCGAACAGTCGCTTTCGCGAGAAGGTCGGCACGATGGCGGACACGATGCCGAAGGCCGGCAGGATCATGATGTAGACCTCGGGATGCCCGAAGAACCAGAACAGATGCTGGAACAGCACCGGGTCGCCGCCACCGGCGGCATTGAAGTAGCTGGTGCCGAAGTTGATGTCGAACAGCATCATGGTGATGGCGCCCGCCAGCACTGGCATCACCGCGATCAGCAGGAAGGCGGTGATCAGCCAGGTCCAGACGAACAGCGGCATGTCCATCAGGCGCATGCCCGGGGCACGCAGATTGAGGATGGTGGCGATGATGTTGATGGCGCCGAGAATCGAGCTGATGCCGGCGATGTGCAGCGAGAAGATGAAGAAGCTGGTCGAGGGCGGCGCATAGGTGGTGGACAGCGGCGCGTAGAAGGTCCAGCCGAAGTTGGGGCCACCGCCCTCCATCAGCAGGGTGGAAAGCAGCAACAGGAAGGCGACCGGCAACAGCCAGAAGCTGAAGTTGTTGAGGCGCGGCAGCGCCATGTCGGGCGCGCCGATCTGCAGCGGAATCATCCAGTTGGCCAGCCCGGTGAAGGCCGGCATGATAGCGCCGAACACCATGATCAGCCCGTGCATGGTGGTCATCTGGTTGAAGAACTCCGGCTGCACCATCTGCAAGCCGGGCTGGAACAACTCGGTACGGATCACCAGCGCCATGATGCCGCCGATGAACAGCATGCTCAGCGAGAAGATCAGATAGAGAGTGCCGATATCCTTGTGATTGGTGGTCAGCAGCCAGCGCAGCATGCCGCGCGGCGCACTGCCGTGGCCCTCGCCCACATGAGCGCCGCCTGCGGTGGCCCCCTCGCTCTCGCTGGCCTGAAGTACTGCCTTGCGTGGCTGTTCACTGGCCATGACACGCCTCCTGAATGCGTCGCTTGCACGCTATTGAGACAGCTGTTCCTTGATGACGGCTGGCTGCACCAGCTCGCCGGTATCGTTGCCCCAGGCGTTGCGCTCATAGGTGATGACAGCCGCCAGCTCGACCGGGCTCAGCACATCGGCGAAGGCCGCCATGGGCGTGCCCGCCTTGCCGTTGACCACGATATCGATGTGCGCCTGCATGTCCTGGGTGACGATGGCGCTGCCTACCAGCGAGGGGAACGCCGGCGGCATGCCCTGGCCATCCGGCTGATGACAGGAGGCACAGATGGTGGCGTAGGTCTTCTCGCCCTTCTCCATCAGCTCCTCAAGACTCCAGTCACGACCGGCATCGTTGAGCGCGGCCTCGGCTTCGGCCTTGCGCGCGATCAGCCACTCATCGAACTCGGCCTCCGGCAACGCCTCGACCACCACCGGCATGAAGCCGTGGTCCTTGCCGCACAGCTCGGTGCACTGGCCACGATAGGTGCCGGGGGTCTCGATACGCGTCCAGGCCTCATTGATGAAGCCGGGAATGGCGTCCTTCTTGACGCCGAAGTCCGGCACCCACCAGGAGTGGATGACGTCGGCGGAGGTGGTCAGGAAGCGCACCTTGCGATTGATGGGCAACACCAGCGGGTTGTCGACTTCCAGCAGGTAATGCTCGCCCTTGGCGGCGGTGTTGTTGATCTGCTCGCGCGGGGTCGCGAGGCTTGAGGTGAATGCGACATCCTCGCCCAGATACTCGTACTGCCAGCGCCATTGATGGCCGGTGATCTTCACGTCCAGCGCCGACTCGGAGGCGTCGTACATGTCCTTGAGCGTGGCGGTGGCAGGCACCGCCATCACCACCAGGATCAACAGCGGGATGGCGGTCCACAGAATCTCGATACGGGTATTTTCATGGAAGCTTGCCGATACCGCACCGCGTGACTTGCGGTGCTTGATCATCGCGTAGCCCATCACACCGAACACCACGATGCCGATGACCACACAGATCCAGAAGATGATCATGTGCAGCGAGTGGATCTCGCGGCTGACCGCGGTGACCCCGACCGGCATGTTGTATTCCACTGCCAGCACCGAAGGGGAAAGGGCTGTCAGTGACAGGGTCGTCAGTGAAAGGATCGTCACTGTGCGTCGCAAGCGCAGACGCATTGGCCTGGTGACACGGGAAAGGCATTCCGCGATCCATGACATCGGCGCCTCCTTGTCATTGTTATCGAGAGCCTCACCCAGATGACGGCGCTGAGCGGCTCCCCTGCTCCGACTTGCTTCGAGTATAGAAGAGCTTGGCGGAACACAAGGTCGCGTGGATCAACCCACTGATACTCCTTGGTCGCAAGGCAGAGCGAGGCAAAAACGGCTACCCCGCGCGTGATGCCGCCTGAGCACAAGGCAGCGGCGCGCTTCTGCGTTCAGTCCACGCAGAGAGGCGGCGTTTCAGGAATGTCCTGCAGGTTTGCTGGCGACATGCCGGCGCGCGGCGGGGCGACCAATGGCGAAGTTATATGCGCATTTATCGATGTTAGCGTCACGCCGATCGGCACCAGTGTGTTGAAAGTCTTGCTTGAAAGCCCTGCCGGAAGGTCTTGCTCGGCGTGCGCACGACAGCGGCATGTCGACCTGACAACCAGCACACGCCAATACGCCCTACTCAATCCATCACCACGCCCCTCGGAATCTGCCATGAACGCCATCTGGCTTGCCCTTTTCGGCTGCGTCGCCTTCGCCATCGGCTATCGCTTCTATTCCCGCTTTCTGGCCGAACGCATCTTCCGCCTCGACCCGAATTTCGTGACGCCAGCCCATGCGCTGCGCGATGACACCGACTACCTGCCGACCAATCGCTGGGTGCTGTGGGGTCACCATTTCACCTCGGTGGCGGGCGCAGCCCCCATCGTCGGTCCGGCGATCGCCGTCTACTGGGGCTGGCTGCCGGCCGTGCTGTGGGTCGTGCTGGGCAGTCTGTTCGCGGCAGGCGTGCATGATTTCGGCACCTTGACGCTGTCGGCGCGCCATCGCGGCCAGTCGGTGGGCACCCTGGCGGACAAGCTGATCGGCAAGCGTGCCAAGCTGCTGTTTCTGTTCATCATCCTGATTCTGGTCCTGATGCTGAACGCGGTATTCGCCTGGGTGATCGCCAATCTGTTCATCAACTTCCCGGCCAGCGTGCTGTCGGTGCTGATCCAGATTCCGCTGGCGGTATGGATCGGCCATCGCGTCTATCGTCGCGGCGGCAAGATGCTGATTCCCTCACTGCTCGCACTGATGGTGATGTATGCCGCCGCCCTGCTGGCGGGCCAGTTCGAGTTCCTGCAGATCGATCTGGCCGGTGCCTTCACCGCCATGGCCGGTGGCGAGGATGCCACCCTGCTGTTCGGCCTTTCGCCCATCTCCAGCGCCTTCCTGGTGTGGATCATCGCGCTGATGAGCTATGTCTACATCGCCTCGGTCTTGCCGGTCTGGAAGCTGCTGCAGCCACGCGACACCATCAACTCTCACCAGCTGGTGGTCGGGCTGGTACTGCTGTATCTGGGGCTGGCCGTAGGTGGCCCGCAGCTGACGGCGCCGGCCTTCAACGCCGATGCCGAGATGTCCTTCTACCCATTGCTGTTCATCACCATTGCCTGCGGCGCCATCTCGGGCTTCCACGGTCTGGTCGCCTCCGGCACCACCTCCAAGCAGCTGTCCCATGAACCGGATGCGCGCCTGATCGGTTACTCCGGTGCGCTGGGCGAAGGCATGCTGGCGCTGATTTCCATCATCGCGGTGGCGACCCTGTTCACAACCCAGGCCGACTTCACCGCAACCTATTCAAGCTTCGCCGCGGCGGGTGCCAATGGCCTCTCGAGCTTCGTTCAGGGGTCCGGTCAGCTGATCTCGCACCTCGGCCTGCCAGCCAATGTCGGCAGTACGCTGGTCGCGGTCATCGTGGTCAGCTTCGCGGCGACGACGCTGGACTCCGCCGTGCGCCTGATGCGCTACATCATCGCGGAACTGGGCAGCGAATACGGCATGCCGGCGCTCAGCCACAAGCATGTCGCCACCAGCATCGCCGTCATCGCCAGTGCCGCACTGGTCATCCTGCCGCAGGGGCCCAAGGGCTTCGGTTCCGGCGGCTACCTGCTGTGGCCGTTGTTCGGCACCAGCAATCAGCTGCTGGCGGGCATCTCGCTGATGCTGGTGTCGGTGTGGCTCAAGCGTCAGGGCCGCCCTGTCATCTATACCCTGGCCCCGATGGTCTTCCTGATGATCATGACGCTGTGGGCGATGGTGCAGCAGGTGGTGCTGGATTGGTCGGGCATGGGCAGCAACGACCCGCAATGGCTGTTGTTCACCTTCGGCAGCCTGATCATGGTGTTTGCGCTGTGGATTCTGCTCGAGGCCAGCCGCAGCCTGACGTCTCCCGCCCGGGTGAGCGCTCATGAGAGCTGATGACGATACCCGGTTGGCGTCATCACCCCGCCAGCCGGGTCTGACAAGGCGCCTGCTGACAGGCGCCATTCAGCTGCGGGATGGCTGGGAGGCCATGCTGCGCGTCAACCAGCAGCGCGATCTGGCGCAGCTTGCCCGTGAAGAGGAGGACATCTTCATGATGATGAGCTTCGCGGAGCTGATGGGCATCCCCAATCCGGCGCCGGCCGTCTCGCTGGAGATGCTGCCGCTGATGCTGGAACGCATGCATGACTGGCACCTGCGTCAGGGGCTTGAGCATTCACCGCTGGAGGGCATCAAGTGCTGTTGAGCAGGCTCTGGAAACGCGCGGCATCCCGCACGGCGAAAGATACGGCTGTCTGGGCAGGCACCCAGCCGTCAGCGGCTCACGAGACTTACGAGACTCACAAGGCTCACACTCACCAGTCTGGCCAAGCGCCGGGGCAAGCCGAGATATCCAAGCACCCCGAGATCTGGTTCTTCGGTGGCAAGGGCGGTGTCGGCAAGACCAGCTGCGCGGCGGCCCAGGCGCTGGCACTGGCGGAGAAAGGCGAAGCGACCCTACTGGTGTCGACAGACCCCGCGCACAATCTCGGCGACCTGTTCGGTGCGATCGGTGGCAAGCCCTGCAACATCGCGCCGCGCCTCGACGTGATGGAACTGGACCCCGAGCGGGAATGCGACCGCTACCTGGAGGCGGTCCGCCAGCGGATCGTCCCCCTGGTAAGTGGCGAGCGCAGTGCCACCGTGATGCGCCAGCTCGAGCTGTCACGCCACGCCCCCGGCACCAGTGAAGCAGCACTCTTCGATGCGCTGGTGGAGATCATCCTGGCCCCGCCAGCCCCGCTGGAAAGTGAAGATTCACATTATCGCCACATTCTGTTCGATACGGCTCCCAGCGGGCACACCATTCGCCTGCTCAGCCTGCCTGAAGTGCTGGGCGGCTGGCTGGAGGGCATGCTGGGTCAGCGCAGGCGCGCCGTCGCCGAACGCAGCCTGTGGCTGGACAGTCAGCAGGCATCAGAGACGCCAGGCGAAGAAGCGCCGGAAGACCCGATCAGCGAGGCGCTGGAGCAACGCCGTACGCGCTACGCAGCATTGCGTCAGCGCTTGAGCGATACCCGTAGGGCGCGCGTGATTCTGGTCAGCACGCCGGAGAAGCTGCCGTGTCTGGAGACAACTCGAACACGAGAGGCACTGGAAGCTCATGGCCTGGCCGTCGGCGGCTTGATCATCAATCAGTGCCTGCCGGAACCCGCCGCGCAAGGGGCTGGCAGTCCCTCCTCAACGCCCCACGAGTCGCAGGCTGACTGGGTCGCGACCTGGCGAGAACAGCAGCAACACTGGGCCGCCAGACTGGAGGAGGCCTTCGCTGATCGCCCATGCGTGCGTCTGCTGCGCCAACCACAGCTGCCGGAGGACCACGCAAGCCTTGCCCCGCTGGTGGCGCAATTCACGGCGTTCCGCCCCTGGTCACCCGCCCCTGCCGCGTCCTCTTGCGGTTGCGCTGCTCCCGGCAGATGACTCGAGAGGTCGCCCTGCGCTTCATCCCCTCAGCTCTCCCGCTCTCCCGACCTCACGCTGATCCGCTGATCCGTCATGTGCTGACGACATGCATTCGCGTACAGGGCCGGGGAGTTCATCATTCAGACACTTCGATCTGATAACTTATTCAGAATTTGCGCATATTGATGCACCATCACTGCCCTGGCCTCACCTGACTTGTGCACGCACCTTGCGTGAGGCGAGGCATGTGCACGCCTGCGGGCATGGCAAGCGAATTGCATTGTCTTGCATCCCCCTCGATGACGTTCAGAATGCTGCTCACATGGCAACAATCTGTTGCAACAGGGTGCGCAATAACTGCACAAAACAACCATACAGTCGCCTCGCCATTCCGATAGAATAGCGGGCTAAATATCTTCCTCATCATGACATCGTTGCTTTGACCTCCCGCGCCTGCGGTGAGTCACAATGTGGCGATAGTGACGCACTTCAGCCCCTGAATTTCGTAAAGGACGCTCCATGGCCCCGACTTCCCCCAGTCAATCCCGCTTGCAGAGACACCCATTGGCTTTCAATGCCCGCCGCCTCGGCCTGCTTCCGGCAAGCCTGCTGCTGGTCGGTGCCCTGCTGGCCGGCTGTAGCGGCGACAAGGAGGAGGCTGGCCAAAGCTCCGCCGCAGGCGCCAGCCAGGCCGCTCAGGTCGATGTCGTCACCGTCACTGCCCAGGATGTACCGCTCACCAGCGAACTTCCGGGCCGCACGCGTGCCTATCAGATCGCGGAAGTGCGTCCGCAGGTCGGCGGCATCATCGAATCGCGCGACTTCACCGAAGGCAGTGACGTCGAGGAAGGTCAGGTGCTCTATCACATCGATTCGCGCACCTATCGCGCCGATGTCGAGAGCGCCAAGGCGAGCCTGGCGCGTGCCGAGGCGAGTCTCAACACCTCAAGTCTCAAGGCCAAGCGCTACAAGAACCTCGTAGCGCGCAAGATGGTCAGCCAGCAGGATTACGACGATGCCGTGGCCACCGTCGGCGAAGACCGTGCCGATGTCGCCTCGGCCAAGGCCGCGGTATCCAGCGCGCAGATCAACCTGGATTACACCAAGGTCACCTCACCGATCAGTGGTCGTATCGGCAAGTCCAGCGTCACCAAGGGCGCACTGGTCACGGCCAGTCAGGAAACCAGCCTGGCCACCGTCCAGCAGCTGGACCCCATCTATGTCGACCTGACCCAGTCCGCCACCGAGGTGCTGCGTCTCAAGCGTGAGCTGGGCGAGAATCGCGATGCCGCCACCGCCCCGGTCCAGACGGAAGTCGAGCTGGTGATGGAAGACGGCAGCGTCTATGGCGCCAAGGGCAAGCTGCAGTTCGCGGATGTCACTGTCGACCAGGGGACCGGCATGGTCACGCTGCGCGCACTGTTCCCCAACGAAGATGAGCTGCTGTTGCCGGGCATGTTCGTGCGTGCCCGCCTGACCGAAGCCGTCGCCAAGGATGCCATCCTGATTCCGCAGAAGGCCGTGAGCCGTGACAGCACGGGCCAGGCCAGCGTGATGACGGTCAATGCCGAGAACAAGGTCGAGGCCAAGCAGGTCGTGATCGGTCAGGCCATCGACAATCAGTGGCTGGTGACCAGCGGCCTCGACAGCAATGACAAGGTCATCGTCAGCGGTCTGCAGAAGATCAAGCCGGGTGCCACGGTCGAGATCGCCTCGGACGAGACAGGCACTGACCAGAACGCCGCATCTCAGTCGCGGACTGCTGCCAGCAGCGACTCCTCGGAAAGTGAACAGGCCAAGACCGGCGATAGCCAGTAAGCCTGCCCCCGCTTTTCGCGCCACTGTCGCCAGTCAGACGAGAGACGCTTCTCGTGTGACTGGCGACCGTCCCGAACGACGTTCCAGGAGCCTCAAACGTCATGGCCAGATTCTTCATCGATCGCCCTATCTTTGCCTGGGTGCTCGCCATCATCGTGATGCTGGGGGGTATCTTCAGTATCCTCAAGCTACCGATCGAGCAGTATCCCTCGCTGGCCCCTACCAGCATCACCATTCAGGCCACCTACTCCGGTGCCTCCGCCCAGACGGTGGAAGACACGGTGACCCAGGTCATCGAGCAGCAGATGAACGGCATCGACAATCTGCTGTACATGAGCTCGACCTCGGACTCCCAGGGCAACGCCAGCATCGAGCTGAGCTTTGATACCGGCACCGACCCCGACATCGCCCAGGTTCAGGTACAGAACAAGCTGCAGCTGGCCACTCCGCGCCTGCCGCAATCCGTACAAAACCAAGGTGTCTCGGTCACCAAGTCCTCCGGCAGCTTCCTGATGGTCGCGGCCTTCGTCTCTGACGATGGCAGCATGACCAAGCAGCAATTGACCGACTATGTCGCCTCCGACATCCAGGATGAGGTCGCGCGTGTCCAGGGCGTCGGCGAGACCCAGCTATTCGGCGCGCCAGGGGCCATGCGTGTCTGGCTCGACCCGCAGAAGCTCAACAACTTCAAGCTGACCACCAGCGACGTCACCACGGCCATCAGCACGCAGAACAACCAGATCGCCTCGGGCCAGCTGGGCAATCTGCCGGCGGAAGAAGGCCAGCAGCTCAACGCCACCATCGTGGCGCAGACCCTGTTTGAAACGCCGGAGCAGTTCGGCAACATCCTGCTCAAGACCCAGGAAGATGGCTCTCAGGTCTATCTGCGTGACGTCGGTCGCGCCGAGAAAGGCGCCGAGACCTACAGCACCGTCAGCCGCTACAACGGCAAGCCTGCTGCAGGCCTGGGGATCAAGCTGGCCTCGGGCGCCAACGCGCTGGACACCGTCCAGGCCGTCAAGGACCGCCTCGATGAGCTGTCCGCCTACTTCCCCCCGGGCATGAGCTTCAAGGTCCCGTACGACACCTCGCCCTTCGTCAAGATTTCCATTGAAGAAGTGGTGATGACACTGCTGGAAGCCGTGGCACTGGTCTTCCTGGTGATGCTGCTGTTCCTGCAGAACTTCCGCGCCACCCTGATTCCGACCATCGCGGTGCCGGTCGTGCTGCTGGGCACCTTCGGGGTGCTGGAAGTGCTGGGCTTCTCCATCAATACCCTGACGATGTTCGCCATGGTGCTCGCCATCGGGCTATTGGTCGACGATGCGATCGTGGTGGTCGAAAACGTCGAGCGCGTCATGCACGAAGAGAAGCTCTCGCCACTGGAAGCGACTCGCAAGTCGATGGGCCAGATCACCGGCGCGCTGGTGGGTATCGGCCTGGTGCTGTCATCCGTGTTCATTCCGATGGCCTTCTTCCCCGGCACCACCGGCGCGATCTTCCGTCAGTTCTCGGTGACCATCGTCTCGGCGATGACGCTGTCCGTACTGGTGGCGTTGATCCTGACGCCGGCCCTGTGCGCCACCCTGCTCAAGCCGACCAAGGAGAAGACCACCGGCTTCTTCGGCCTCTTCAACCGGGTCTTCGATCGCTCCAACGCGCGCTACCAGAAAGGCGTTGGCGGCATGCTCAAGCGCACCGGTCGCTCGATGCTGGTCTATGCATTGATCGTCGTCGGCTGTGGCGTGGTGTTCACGCGCATCTCGACCGGCTTCCTGCCGGATGAGGATCAGGGCTATCTGTTCAATCAGGTCATCCTGCCGGTGGGCTCCACTCAGGAGCAGACGCTCGAGACGCTGGAAAAGGTCGAGCATCACTTCCTGGTCGATCAGGAAGATGCGGTTCAGGAAATGTTCGACGTCGCCGGCTTCAGCTTCGCCGGTCGCGGTCAGAACATGGGCCTGGCCTTCATCAACCTGAAGCCGTGGGATGAGCGCGAGCGCGATTCCTTCAGCGTGGTCAGTGAAGCACAGAGCTACTTCGGCACCTTGAAGGAAGCCCTGGTCTTCGCCATCAACCCGCCGCCGATCATGGAGCTGGGCAACGCCAGCGGCTTCGACATGATGCTGGTCGACCGTGGCGGCATCGGCCACAAGGCACTGACCGACGCGCGCAACCAGCTGCTGGGCATGGCGGGCCAGAACCCGGCCGTGACCGGCCTGCGCCCCAATGGTCTGGAAGACAGCCCGCAGTTCACGCTCAATATCGATGAACTCAAGGCGACGGCGATGGGCGTCTCGCTGTCAGAGGTCTACTCGACGCTTTCCACGGCGTGGGGCTCGACCTACGTCAATGACTTCCTCGACGAGGGTCGTACCAAGAAGGTCTATGTGCAGGCGGAAGCCAGTGCCCGCATGCAGCCGGAAGACCTCAAGAAGTGGTACGTCCGCAACACCTCCGGCGAGATGGTGCCGCTGAGCGCCTTCATCAACGGCGAGTGGACCTACGGGTCGCCGCAGCTGGAACGCTACAACGGCGTCTCCTCGATGGAACTGCTGGGACAGGCGGCACCGGGTTACTCCACCGGTGAGGCCATGCAGGCCATGGAAGAGATGGTCAGCCAGCTCAACAATGGCGTCGCGCTGGAATGGACCGGCATCTCGCTGCAGGAATCCCAGAGTGGCGGCATGGCACCGTATCTGTATGCCATCTCGCTGGTCTTCGTCTTCCTGTGTCTGGCCGCGCTGTATGAGAGCTGGAGCATTCCGTTCTCCGTCATGCTGGTGGTACCGCTGGGGGTGCTGGGTGCCCTGCTCGCCACCTGGATACGCGGACTCGACAATGACGTCTACTTCCAGGTCGGCCTGGTGACGACCATCGGGCTCTCGGCCAAGAACGCGATCCTGATCGTCGAGTTCGCCAAGGACCTTGAAGTGCAAGGTCGCTCGCTGATCGATGCCACCATGGAAGCCGTGCGCATGCGTCTGCGCCCGATCCTGATGACCTCGCTGGCCTTCACCCTGGGTGCCGTGCCACTGGCCATCTCGACAGGTGCAGGTGCCGCCAGCCGTCACGCCATCGGCAACGGCGTGATCGGCGGGATGATCTCGGCCACGGTGCTGGCGATCTTCCTGGTGCCGGTCTGCTATGTGGTCGTGCGCCGCCTCTTCGGTGAGCCGAAGGACCTCAAGCGAGCCCACGAAGCGGCCCGCCAGGAGGATGACCTTGTCTGATCTCTGATCACGACAGAAGCCTCATTGCTGTCACATTGCGTGACGGCCCTGCACGCCGCCCTCTCCGGGCGGCGTGCCTGTTTGTAGCTTGGCAAAAACAGGCGCGCTCACGCGGCAAGCATTGAGTGCCATCAGCCTTTTGCGGCATCATGCTACTATCGAACACTGTTTGCCTGCGCAGGCCTGGTGCTTCCACAACTCCTATACCTTCGCAGGGCCGCGTGTGCATGGGGCCAGGCCGCTGACGGCGCATCCTCGAGAGCGCTGTCCCAAGAGCGCAGCCGCAGGCGTGGTCAAGCCGCGACTGACAACGCCTCTGCGCATGCCCCGAACACGCGCGGCACGGCGATACACCACCCGATCCCGCTGGAGCGACATGCCTCGTCCCCTTGCTGCCCTGCGCCGCTACACCCGGCGTACCTTTGAAACCCGTGATCCGCCGCAGGTGTTCGCGCCTGTCACGTCAGGCGTGTCACGGCGACGGATGCGTGCCTGCGAGTGCTGCGACCTCGTCGTGGCCCTGCCGGCGCTCAAGGCCGGCGAGCGCGCCCGCTGCCCGCGCTGCGATCATCTGTTCGCCCAGCGCCACGCCCATGCCGTGCAACGCACCCTGGCACTGGCGATGGCGTGCCTGGTGATGCTGGTGCTGACGCTGCCCTTCGAGTTCATCGCCTTTGCCACCAGTGGCATCTCGGCGAGCCTCAGCCTGATCGATACGCCCGCCGCCCTCACGGCCGAGTCCTATCCTTCCCTGGCCGTGCTGCTGATCCTGACCATCGTGATGCTGCCGGCGCTCTACCTGCTGGGCGTCATATACACCCATGCAGCCATCGGGCTGAAACTGCCCTTGCCGGGCATTCGCGGCATTGCGCGCACCCTGAGCCACCTGCGCCCATGGATGATGGCGGATGTGTTTCTGGTCGGCGTGATGGTGAGCCTGGTCAAGATCGCCGGCATGGCCGATATCAGTTTCGGCCCTTCCTTCTGGGCGTTCTGCGCCTTCGCCCTGCTGATGACCAAGACGCTGGCCAGCATCGATGGGGATCGCATGTGGTTCGCGCTGGCGGGCGAGCCAGCCGCCCCCAGCGGTACGCTGCCGGGCATCGGCGCCGCCTTGCAGGGACTGGCCAGTTGCCATAGCTGCGGCCTGATCAACGCCTGCGGCGAACGGGAGGCGCACACTCACTGCCGCCGCTGTGGCGACCCTGTCCATCAGCGCAAGACGCAGAGCCTGCAGCGTACCTGGGCGTGGCTGATCGCGGCGGCGATTCTGTACATCCCCGCCAATCTCTTCCCGATCATGACCACGGTCAGTCTCGGGGAGAATGACCCGCAGACGATCGCCGGTGGCATCGTGGTGCTCTGGTCACATGGTGACTGGCCCATCGCGATGGTCATCTTCATCGCCAGCATCCTGGTGCCGGCCTCGAAGATGATCGCCATCGCCTGGCTGTGCATCAGCGCCCAGCGCCCCGAGGTGCAGCATGCGCGGGCGCGGGTGACCCTGTACCGCATCACCGAATATGTCGGGCGCTGGTCGATGGTCGATGTCTTCGTGGTGGCGCTGCTGGCCGCGTTGATCCAGCTGGGCGCCCTGATGTCAGTCCACCCGGGGCCCGCGGCGCTATCCTTTGCCTGCGTGGTGGTGCTGACGATGCTGTCGGCGTTGAGCTTCGACCCCCGCCTTGTCTGGGACACCGAGACGGAGAAGGCGATGATGGCGAACACGCTGTTCGGTGATCTGCCGCTGACGCCGCTGACGGGCTCCGCGTCTCTTGCTTCGTCCTCGCAGGCCACGCCTCCGTTCACGACGCCATTCACGCCCCCGAATGCCTCCCGCAATCCCCCTTCCGCTGCCGCCTCACAGGATGACTTATGAGTGATGATTCTCGCGCACGTCGTGAAAGTCGACGCCGCCTTTCGCCGATCTGGATAGTCCCGATCGTGGCCCTGCTGATCGGCGCCTGGATGGTGTGGCACAACTACGCCAGCCGTGGCCCGCTGATCACGATCGAAATGGAGACGGCGGAAGGTATCGAGGCGGGCAAGACCCTGATCAAGACCCGAAATGTCGAGGTCGGCAAGGTCGAATCCGTGCGTCTGTCGGACAACCTCGACAAGACCATCGTCACCGCGCGCATGTCCAAGGACAGCGAGCGCATGCTCAATGCCGACTCGCGACTCTGGGTCGTGAAGCCGCGCATCGGTCGTGAGGGCATCAGTGGCCTCAACACCGTGCTGTCGGGGGCCTATATCCAGCTTCAGCCCGGCGACAGCCGCGATGAGGAGGACCACTTCGTGGCGCTGGAGCAACCGCCGGTGACAACGCAGGACGCCAAGGGGCTGCGTATCGACCTCACCAGCAACGATGGCAGCGTGCTGTCGGATGGTGACCCCGTCACCTACGAGGGCTTCGTGGTCGGGCGCGTGGAATCCAGCGAGTTCCGCCCCAGCGAGAAGGAAATGCACTACACCCTGTATATCGACTCGCCCTACCATGAGCTGGTGACCTCCACCACGCGCTTCTGGTCCACCAGCGGGGTCAGCCTGCGCCTGGATTCCCAGGGCCTGCAGGTCGATGTCGGGTCACTGGAAAGTGTACTGAGCGGCGGGGTGGCCTTCGGCATTCCCGAAGATCTGCCGCGTGGTCGTCCGGTGGTCGAGAACACCTCCTTCACGCTGTACTCCGACCAGGAAGAGGCCCGTGAAGGCAGCTTCCACCAGGCCATCGACTACGTGATCATGGTCGACGATACCGTGCGTGGCCTGTCGCGCGGCGCGCCGGTGGAATTCCGCGGCGTCCGTCTCGGTACCGTGGTCAGCGTGCCTTATCGCCTGACCCACCAGCGCGTGCGGACGCTGTCGAGCTTCGAGATTCCGGTGCTGATTCGCATCGAGCCCGAACGCCTCGAAGGGCAAGTGGATGATGAAGGCGTGGCGCAGTGGAAGAAGCGCCTCGAGCGCCTCTTCAAGCGTGGCATGCGCGCGACGCTGAAATCCGGCAACCTGCTGACCGGCGCCCTGTTCGTCGATCTCGACTTCTATGACAGTCCGCCGCCCTACAAGGCCGATACCTTCGATGATATCGAGGTCATGCCCAGCGTCTCGGGAGGCCTGGCGCAAATGGAAGCCAAGCTCAATGCCCTGCTCGACAAGCTCAATGCACTCGATGTCGAGCCGGTCCTGAGCAACCTGAACAAGACGCTGTCGGCCTCCGAGAGTCTGGTCAAGCGCCTCGACAAGACGGCCGGTCATGTCGATAGCCTGTTGGGTTCCGAGGCGGTACAGAAGCTGCCGGGCGATATCAGCACCAGCATCGACAACCTCAATCGCACCCTGGATGGTCTGACACCGGATTCTTCCGCCTACCGCAAGCTGGAAGGCGATCTCGAACGACTGGACCGCGTGCTCAAGAAGGCGGAACCGCTGCTCGACACGCTGGAGAAGAACCCCTCCAGCCTGATCTTCGACAAGCCGACCACTCGCGATCCGATCCCAAGGGCCCAATGATGACGACAGCCATGAGTCTCTCGACCCGCACAGCCACCATGCCGCAAGCGTGCAGCACGCCTGCCTCACCGCGCACTTCAACGTCGCGCCAGGGCCGCTTCGGCGGCCTGCTGGCAAGCTTGCTGATGCTCGGCACACTGGCGGGCTGCACGACTGCCGCCACCGGTGGCGCCTACCTGCTGCCGCAAACGACACAGGCTGGCGCCGCCCAGCGCAGCGTTGCCGCAGATGCCCCTCTGCTGGAAGTGATGCCGGTGCAACTGGCCAGCTACCTGGAAGGCGGCAGTCTGGTCTATCAGACGGACGACATCACGCTGGTACAGGCCAGTCAGAACCTGTGGGCCGATGACCTGCAGGACATGCTGACCCGCCAGCTGCTGACGCAGCTCAAGGCCAGCCCCGCCCAGCCTCTGAGCCAGTACCGTATCGCGGATACCAGCCTGAGCGGCCTCAAGGGCGCACGCCTGAGCGTAAGCCTGGATCGCTTCATCGGCCGCCACGATGGCCAGTCCGTCATCACCGGTCGCTGGCGCCTGCGCGGCGTGGATGGCAGCGTGCTGGAGGAAGGCGACATCCAGACACTGACTCCCCTGACGGATGACGGCTATCCGGCGCTGGTCAATAGCCTGGGCGAAGGCTGGCGTGTGACCGGCGAGCAGTTGGCACGTGAGATCGCCAAGGCATTGCCCGCCACGGCGGATGCCAGCTGATGACCTGACGGTCTGACAGAACAGGGCGCGACTGGATGCCCAGAAAGCTGGATGCCCAGAATGCGGGATGTCCAAAAAAGAAGACCCCCGACGGAATCCGTCGGGGGTCTTCTTGTCTGGCGGCTAGCTGGCCTCAGCCTTGCTGGGGCAACACCAGCTCACCGTCACGGATCTCGAAGCGCTTCACGTCCGGCTTCTCCTCGAGACGCACGGTGCGGGTCTCGTCACCCATGTCGACCTTGACGTCGTAGCCGACCACCTTGTCTGACGCGTCCTGCACCGTTTCGCAGCGCTGCTCAGTCGTGGTGTAGGTGTCGCCCTTCTTCATCTGACCCTGGATCTGGTTGCCGGCATAACCGCCACCCACGGCACCCGCGGCTGTCAGCACCTTCTTGCCATTGCCACCGCCAAACTGATTGCCCACCACACCGCCGACGATCGCGCCGACGGCCGTGCCCACGACATTGTGGGTGTCCTTGCTGGGCGCCTGATGCGTCACGGTCTCGTTGTGACAGACCTCGCGCGGGGTGGTCACGGTTTCCGTCACGGCATCCACCGCCACGATATCGGCATATTCAGGGCCTGAGTTGCTGGCCGTATAGCTGCCGATCGCCACTCCACCGCCAATGCCCAGTGCAGCAACGATCGCGCCAATCAGGATGGACTTGTTCATGCGTGTTCTCCTCACCGAATAGTGTTGCAGCCTGGCTCGTCGGCCAGTCAGCCATGCCCCTGGATGACACCTGAGAGGCTGGCCGCTGCGTTCGGAGAGTAATCTAACACTGTTCGATAAACTCGGTAATGTGGCAACTTCACCACCCGGTCGTCGCCATTTCGCAACATCGGACATGAAAAAGACGGGTTCTACGCTAGATCATGCCTTATATTAGCAATTTCTTGGCAAGCAGGCTTGCGGCCAGAAAACCCCGCTCATCGTCATGGCGCTGACGCGGGCTGTACGAGTCGGACAGCACGAACAGGGCCGGTGCGAGCGCCTCAGCTCGTACCGGCCCTTGCCTTGATAGCGCTGACCGCAAGTCACTCAGTCCAGCTGATTGGCCGTGATGGACACGGCTTCATCGTTGCAGAACTGCACGCGGACATCTTCCCACCAGTTCAATAGACGGCAGGACGTGTCATCGGCAATCGTCTCACTGATATCACTGGGCTTGCCCAGCAACGAGATGGCCTGTGCCTCACTCATGCCCTGCACCAGATAGCCATCATCCAGCGCTGAACGAATTCGGTACTGGCGCTGACTCTCCTCACGTGCGGCCAGGGCACGCTCCTTCTCACGCGCCAGACGCTGTGCGGTCGGGTCTTCGCCTGAAGTCTCTTCTATCACGTCAGCGGCGGGCACCACCGTCAGCGAATCATCCAGCGTGACGGGGGTATCACCCTGCTGGCAAGGCTGCTGCTGCCAGGTGGGCACCCCCGACTGCACACAGCGAAAGATGCTGTTGTTGGCCTTGGCGGCAGGCGGCAGAGAAGGTGTCGCCGGGTCGGCAATCACTTGCGCCCGGGGCGCCTGCCCGTCACTCGAAGACGCTGCAGCATTCGGCGACTCCTCCGCCTGAACCGCCGCAAGCGGCATACCACTGACCAGCGTCGCCACCAGCAGTCCCCGCAAGAGCCGGCGCGACATCTGGCGTGAAACGCTGCCACAGGAATCCATCATCAACTTGTCTCTCCGCTTGGTGAGAGCGTGGATCATGCACGGATATCACGCCCAATGAGGTGAAATGGCAAAGCCATCATCCTTGCGTCAGCGCTTCCACTGATAGACCTCATCGGCGGTCTGCACATCGTCATGGTGACTGACATCAGAGCGACTGGGGGTCGAGGCCGCTGCGCCTGATCCATCGCCCGGAGTATCCAGTGGCGGCATGCCTGGCATGGCCAGGCTGTCGTGGCTGTGACCGTGGTCGAGGCTGTGGCCGTGATCAGACGGCTCGATCTGATCGAGACTGGCTGCACCGTGATCGGGCGTATCCCAGACGGTGACCACCCGATTGCGCCCTTCGCGCTTGGCACGGTACATGGCCTGATCGGCACGCTGCAGAAGGTCCGGCAGCAGTGATTCCGCGCAAGCGGCCGGTCCGCCCTGGGCCACCCCGATACTGATGGTGACCCGCAGCAGCTGGCCGTTGCTCAGCGTGAATGCACGACTGTTGATCGAGAGCAGCAAGCGTTCGGCTGCGTGCTGGAGCCCTTCTCTGTCCTCCGTCGGGCACAGGGCCACGAACTCTTCTCCCCCCTGGCGGCACAACTGATCACTGCCGCGCAGGTGGTGACGCAGTCGTTGCGTCAGCTCTATCAGCACCTCATCGCCAATCGCATGCCCTTGGGTATCATTGATGGCCTTGAAGTGATCGACATCGATCATCAGCACTCCCAGGCCACCACGACTCAGCAGACGCGGCCCCTCTTCCAGCAAGGCAAAACGAGACAGCGCCCCCGTCAACTGGTCATGGCGCAAGTCACGACGGTAGCGCTTCTCGCGCTGCTCAGCCTCCCACCCGATCTGCACCGCCACCACCGCGATGAAGGTGACGGAAATCACCAGGTTGACGACACTGGCCAGCGACATGAACTCGTAGGAGACGATATAGACCGGGCTGGTGAGATATTGGGCGCCGATATAGAACAGCAGCAGGACACCACTGAACAATAGCCGTTGAATGCGTGACAGGGACGCGATACAGATGAAGAAGATGGCGACGATATGGAAATACTCGAAGCCACCCTCGGCGCCGAACTGATATTCCCACCATGCCGCCTTGGCCGACATCGGCACCACCAGCAACAGCAACGCGGAATTCATGTACCCCTTGCGGTGGAACATGATGGCCAGGACGTTGATCAGGACGCCGATGACATTGATCACCACCGGCTGCGGATAAGGCTGCAGGCCCAGCAGAGCGAAGTAGCCCAGCTGGCAGCCGAGCGCACTGATATAGATCCACATGAACAACTGATAAAGCACGAGGTGCCGCTCAGCCAGCCCCGCTGGAGCTGGCCACCGCCACTTCATGTTTACCGTGCGCAAGACACCCTGCCGACTTCCCGCTTTGCGACGGCGATCTGCTTTCGCCATGATTCCTTCCTCATTTACGGCACTTCCCGTGTGCCTCCGCTGCGCGCTACCTGATGATTTTACCTGCCTATTCTATCTCACGCTGCTGTATGAAACGTGACAGCCCTTACCAGTGCGCATCCTTCAAGGCATGCAGCGCAGTCAAGCATGTGACTCACGTGTACCAGGCGCCCTCCCCTGCGAGACTGGCAATCCCATCACAGCGGCGTGGCTCACGTAGCAGGAGCCTGAGCGTGAAGCATCAGCAATCTCGAGGATCAGCAGTCGAAGATTCTCACAAAGTGGGCCTTGTGGGTGACTTGCAGAGTAGTTCAGAGAAGATTTAAGCCCTAGATTCAGTCGTGATGATGACCGGGCTGGAAAAAGTCCGTGACCAGTCAATGGTACTCTTGAGCATGGCAATGCTGACATCTCGTCGCCAGCCTGCATGACCCGGACCACCTGACACTCGGGCCCTCCTCGACGTCTGAGACAAGAACCGGGCAGACAATCGCCCGCCTTCGTGACACCATCAGCGCCTGGACATGGCAGTAGCCGTCACCCACTTTTCCCCGCCGCTTTAGAGAAGAGAGACTGTAATGGACGCGACCACTCTGACACGCGACTTCCACCTGTGGCAGCGTTTCTCCAAGCAAGACCGCCTGGAACGTGAACATCGTGCTGCCCGCCGCAAGATCGCCGAAGCTGGCACCATGGCGACGCGCATGATCAAGGCCTATGAAAGCATGGCCGCCAAGGGCGTCTCCGAGAATGCATGCTATCGCACCATCTACAAGCAACGCGATGCGCAGGGTGAGATCATGGTGCGCGAAGGCTGGCTCAAGGTGCGTCGTGTGGTCGCGGAAGGCGGCACCACGCGTCTTCGCGGCACGCTGATGACAACGTTCAGCCTGCTCGAGGGTGAGCAGGAACCCGCCGATGCCAGCGTCGAGAAACTCACGCTCGAGGTGTATGACGAAATCGTCGCCGGCACCAAGATGAAGCTGGCCTGCAAGGTGGACCGTTGCGACGCCGATGACCAGACGGACTTCATCACCTTCCTGGATGCCGTACGCGGCGACCTCAAGCAGTGGGTGTGATGCGCCCGGGCGTGTACGCCAGCCCCTGATGAAGGGATGACTCCCTGAATCGGCTCAATGATGCCCACTCGCCTCGTGCAGTGGGCATCATTGCTGTCAGGGGCAAGAAGGCTGCTGACTCCTGCCAGTGTCGGCCTGCCGGGCGCAGCCTTTGTTTCCTGTATGGAATCTATCCATTTCCCATCTCGCACAGAGTGCAGCAAATATTGACCTCATGGACCGAAAATCCTCTCACTGTTGCGACAGTAGCAACCTGAGGTTACCCATCGTGCAGGAAACTCCTGGCCCTCGCCTGACTCATAGTACGCAGAACATGCTCGTCATCTGATTACAGGAGTCAGTCCATGAATGCCATTGCACCGTCGGCTTACCATACCCTCGACGTCGAAACGCTCTCTCATGTCACCTCCGCTCGTCTGCCTTTGCAGCCGATCGGCGACATCACCATGGATAGCCCGGCCAGTGAGCTGGTGACGGACTTTGCCGTCACCGCCGGTCGCAGCATTCAGGGCAGCGCCTCCATCGGTCAGGCATTGGCGACCATGAAACAGGCGGGGGTGCGCCTGCTGCTGGTCCACGATCATGATGGCACCTTCACCGGTGTGGTGACCTCGCGTGAGCTGCAGGGTGGCCGAGTCGTGATGCGCGCCATGACCCGCTTCAATGTTCAGCGCGATGAAGTCACTACCGACATGGTGCAGATCCCCCGCGCGGAGCTGCAGGGCATTCCTCTCGCCGTGCTCAAGCGCGCCCGCGTCGGGGACCTGGTCGAGACACTGCGTCAGAGCGGCGAATCCCACCTGCTGGTGACCGAGCAGGGCGACGATGGCAAGCCCTGCGTGCGCGGTCTGGTCGCCGCCTCCCGCGTCGGCAAGGCGTTGGGGCTCGATCTGGAGCACCCGCCGGAAGCACGCAATTTCGCTGATATCTGCCGGGCCGTGCTGGGCAAGTACGAGTGACCCGACAAGAGTAGGCAGTGTCCTCAGTCATCTGGCTGACAGAGGCGTCATTAAGCCGCGTCCTAACAAGATGATTTATCCCCAGACTGGTGCTTGATTCGGGAAAAATGCTCACGAACGGCGTATGATGTGGCTATCAGTGCGAGATATCACTTGGCAGGCAGCATGGAAACGCCTGTCGGTCAGAGAGATGACTCGGGCTCTGACGGATATACTCAGCCAACGGATGGTGTAGATGAGGATTTCAGCCATGCCATTACGCTCACTGCGTGATCATCTTTTCAAGCAGCGCCACGTCGAGGTGCTCGTCATCAAACAGATTGATGGCGAGCTCGTGCATGTGTGTGGTGCCGGCATCGTGGAAGGCAGCGGCAGCGTCAGTCACAAGCGGCGTGAGCTGCAGCGTGACAACCATGCCTTTCCGGTGCGCATGCATGATGGCAATCAGGTGCTTCAGCCTGACGACTTCAATCGTCTGGTGCTGCTGGAGGAAGTGACTCTGCATCCCCTTGGCTGCCAGCCGAAGGAAGCCATCTCGCTGGAGGTGGCTGGCCATCGCTATCGTGTCGCGCATACCCCCATGCGCTGCTGGCACTTCCGCGGCCACCTCGTGCTGGAGCGCACGCCCCAGGGCATGCTGCTGAGCACTGAGGACATGACCCTGATTCGCGCCAAGGCGAGTCGCCAGCCAGTCTCCAATACGGCACGCGCCAATGCCGAGCGCCTGCAGAAGACGCCCGCATGGCGCAATGTCGCTCCCCGCGGCCACGATGTGCATGCCGACGGCGCCACGACGCGTCAACGCGCGGCAGCACGCAGGATCGACAGCCCGACACGCGAGCTGGAGCTTGAGCCCAAGTACTGAGGGGCACAGGAGCGGCGCATTGAGACAGATGAATTGAGAAAGGCCCATCGAGAAAGGCGCATAGAGACAGAACGCTCGGCAACTGCCGAGCGTTCTGCTGTCCAGGGTCCGGTTGGAGGAAGAACGGTTCGCGGCAAGACAGCTTGAGCATATGCCGGTATTCTCACAGACCTGTCCTCTCGTTCAGGTTTCCTCATGCGCCGAATGCCAGCATCCCTATTCCTGCTCATCCTGATTCTGGTCGCTCTGAACCTGCGTCCGGCGCTGTCATCCCTGGCGCCCCTGCTGGATCGCATCACCCAGGACCTGGGCCTGAGCACGCTGGCAGCGGGCCTTCTCACCACACTGCCCGTCGTCTGCCTGGGACTGTTCGCCCCACTGGCGCCGCGCCTAGCCCGCCGCCTGGGGGTAGAGCGCACCCTCAGCCTTGCCCTGGTCACTCTCGGCATCGCCCTGTGGTTGCGGGCCAGTGACATGGCGCTGCTGCTGTATCTCGGCACCCTGTTATGTGGTGGCAGCATCGGCGTCGCCGGCACCCTGCTGCCCGCCATCGTCAAGCGTGAGCATCCTGAGCGAGCCGACCTGTTCACCGGCGTTTACACCATGGCGCTGTGTCTTGGTGCGGCGCTGGCCGCGGGACTCAGCGTGCCACTGGCCAATCTTCTCGACAGCTGGCAAGCCTCATTGGCCTGCTGGGCGCTGCTTGTAGTGATCGCGCTTCCCGCCTGGCGCCTGAGCATGCCCCACCCGTGGCCAGAGAAGATGACCAGCCAACAGCAGGCCACCCCCCGTCTGTGGCACCTGCCGCTGGCCCGTCAGGTCACCTTCTTCATGGGCTGCCAGTCTTCCCTGGCCTATATCGTCTTTGGCTGGCTGCCTTTCCTGCTCCAGCAACGCGGCCTGAGCGATATCGAATCCGGCTGGCTGATGGCCGCCTCGGTGATGGCACAGGTGCTCACCGCCCTGTTGGCCCCCGTGATCGGCCGCATGGGGCGCGACCAGCGCCCCGCCATCCTGCTGCTGCTGTCCTGTACCGCCATAGGCCTGCTGGGACTGATGATCGGGCCGCTGTCCCTGCGCTGGCTGTTCGCCGTGCTGCTCGGTTTCGGCCAGGGGGGCAGCTTCTCGATGGCATTGACGCTGCTGGTGCTGCGCACCTCCGATGCACGTCTGGCGGGCGCCCTCTCCGGCATGGCACAAGGCACCGGCTACATGCTGGCCGCCCTCGGGCCACTCGTCGTCGGTATTCTGCTGGAAATCACGGCCGACCTGCGCGTGATCGCGTCGCTGTTCGCGCTGATTCTGCTGAGCGCCGCCATGCTTGGCTTCCAGGTCGGCAGGCGTCGCCGTATCTGTCTGCGCGAGGATGGCAGCACCGAAGTGGTCGACGGCTGACATCTTCTCCCCCCATTAGGTGAGGCAAGGCCCCACCAAGGCATCAATATTATCTGTCAGTCATGTCTGGATGATAGATTTTATCGATACTACTTGTCGTTGAAATTTATATATTCCGAATGTCTCATTTGGATTCCTCTGGTGTCGCTCTACCCTCTGAGTTCTCGTTGTAAAGCAACGAACATTGCGCCCTGCCATGTTCGAACGCCTCGGCAGTGTTCGAACTGCTCGGCAATGATCAACCAGCCAGGCAATGTTCGACCTGCTTCGCAACGAGACCCTCATAACAACAATCTCACACCCAGAGGCACATGCTCATGTCCTTCGAAAGGATTCGATTGTCGTCCCCCGGCTCGGGAGACACCTCATGCTGTCATTGATCGGCGTAGCCATCATCGTCATCGGCCTGGCACTGCGCCTCAATGCGCTGCTGGTGGTGCTGGTGGCAGGTTTCTCCTCCGGCCTGGTGGCCGGCATGTCACCCACTGAAATTCTCGCCGCGCTCGGTCAGGCCTTTACCGACAACCGCGCCGTCTCGCTGTTCATCATCACCCTGCCGGTGATCGGGCTGCTCGAACGCAATGGACTGCGTGATCAGGCCGAACATCTGGTCCAGAAACTGCGGGCCGCCAGCGCCGGGCGCATCTCCTTCAGCTACCTGGTGCTGCGCAAGGCGACCAATGCCTTCGGCCTGCAGCTCGGTGGTCACCCGGCGATGATCCGACCGCTGGTCGCCCCGATGTCAGTCGGCGCCGCCGAACGTGATCTCCCCGAAGAGGCGCTGAGCTCGCCACGCTTCAAGGCCCTGAGCCAACGCATCCGCGTTCTGAATGCCGTCAGCGAGAACTTCGGCAACTTCTTCAGCCAGCTGATCTTCGTGGCTTCCGGCGGGTTGTTGCTGATCAAGAGCGTGCTCGACAAGAGTGGCGCCAGCGTCAGCCTGGCCGACATGGCGCTGTATGCCATTCCCACCGCGCTGGTGTCACTGGTGGTGGTCTTCGTGCTCTGCCGCCGGCTGGACGCACGCATTCGCCGTGAACATCAGCTGCTGCGCGAGGAATACCCCCAGCCCTCCGGCCAGACCAACGCGACACCAGGCAAGGACACCTTCACCACTTCTGCGACGGAGAGCCACTCATGAACAGTATCGACGCTCTCTACCTGATTACCGGCTTCGCCATCATGGCCTTTGCCGTCCTGACGCTCACCGATCGTGATCATCCGCGCAGACTCGGCACCAGTGCCTTCTGGATGATCTTCGGCATCAGCCTGGCATTTGGACAATGGCTGCCCGATGTCGCGGTCGGACTTGCCATGCTGGCGCTGGCGCTGCTGGCCGCCACCGGCCAGCTCGGGTTCGGCAACTACGGCCAGTTGAGCGATGAGGCGCGTCAGGCGCGCCGCAAGCGCTTGGGGTCGCGCCTGTTCATCCCCGCGCTGGTGATTCCGGTCGGCACCTTCCTTTACACCCTCACGACAGGTCAGAGTGCGCTGGTCGGCCTGGGCGTCGCAACGGTACTGGCCTTTGCCGTGGCGCTGCTGCTGCGCGAGAGCCCGGCGACCGGCATGCAGGAAGGTCGCCGTCTGGCCGATGCCATCGGCTGGGCCGCCATCCTGCCGCAATTCCTGGCCGCCCTTGGCCTGCTGTTCGATCAGGCCGGCGTCGGCCAGACCATCGCCGGGCTGGTCTCGAGCGTGGTGCCGGATACCAGCCTGATCGCCTGCGTGATTGCCTACTGCGTCGGCATGGCCGTATTCACCATGCTGATGGGCAACGGCTTCGCGGCCTTTGCGGTCATCACCTCCGGCATCGGCTATCCGCTGGTCATCGCGCTGCATGGCGGCAACCCGGCCATCGTCGGCGTGCTGGGCATGCTGTCCGGCTACTGCGGCACTCTGATGACGCCGATGGCCGCCAACTTCAACATCGTGCCGGCCGCCCTGCTGGAACTGGATGACCGCTACCACATCATTCGCGCACAGATACTGCCTGCGCTGGTCATGCTGGCCGCCAATATCAGCCTGATGTTGCTGCTGGCCTTCTGATCTCCCACTCTTACCCGCGCATCGATCACCGCCAGCCGTGACCCGCGGTGATCGATGCCAGCCAAGGAATTTCATCATGCGTCGTCTGCTACTCTGCGGCTTCGAGCCCTTCGGCACGGATAGCGTCAATCCCGCCCTCAAGATCATCGAACAACTGGACGGTCAGACACTGGCCATGCACGACCAGCCCGATGAGCGCTTCGAGATCATCACCTGCCGGGTGCCGGTGACACGCTACGCCGCGATTGACAGCGTCATCGAGGCCATCGGCGAACACGCCCCTGACACCGTGATCATGCTCGGTCAGGCCAGCGGTCGCAGCGCCATCACGCCGGAGCGTGTCGCCATCAACCTGGATGACTATCGCATCAAGGACAACGGCGGCCACCAGCCGGTGGATGAGCCCATCGAGGCCGACGGCCCGGATGGCTGTTTCACCACCTTGCCGATCAAGGCGATGGTCAACGACCTCCAGGCGGCAGGCCTTCCCGCCAGCGTCTCCTACACGGCAGGCACCTTCGTCTGCAACCACCTGTTCTATGGGGTGCAGCGTCATCTGGCGGATAGCCCCATCCGCTCCGGCTTCGTGCATATCCCGGCGCTGCCCGAGCAGAGTGTCGATGGCCGCCTGCCGACCATGAGTCTTGAAAGCATGCTCGAAGGCGTACGGGTGATGTGCATCAGCGCCATGTCCCATCAGGAGGATGCGCGCATCGGCGGTGGCAATATCAGCTGAGCGCCCCCATCGCGTCGCGGCTGAACGCCCGACGCCGACAGCTCCCCTGCAAGCCGGCATGCGTTACAATGCCGGCTTTCCCATTTCTGGCAGGTGGACACGATGACTCCCGAGACGCACATCCTGGTACTGTATACCGGCGGCACGCTGGGCATGGTGGAAAGTGAACAAGGACTGGTACCTGCCGGTGACTTCGATGCACGTCTGCGCGCAGCACTGGAGCAACTGCCCCCCAGCCGTCGTGGCCGTCTGCCCGCCTTCACCCTGCGCGAGTTTCCGCAGCTGATCGACTCCTCCTCCGCGACACCGGCGGACTGGCACACCATCGCCAGCCAGATCGCGGACGCCTACGACAGCTTCGATGGCTTCGTCGTCCTGCAGGGCACCGACACCCTGGCCTGGACGGCCTCCAGCCTCGCCTTCCAGCTCAAGGGCACCGCGCGCCCGGTGATCGTCAGTGGCGCACAGTTGCCGCTGGAAGCCGAGCACAGTGACGCGCTGGGCAATGTCGAACTGGCACTCACCGCCGCCGCCCAGCCGACCCTCAATGAAGTCGTGGTCGCCTTCGGCGGACAGTTGCTGCGTGGCGTGTGCACCCGCAAGTGGTACACCCAGGACCACCGCGGCTTCACCACGCCCAATGCGCCGCTGCTGGGCGAATGGGTCGATGACCGCGTCGTGCTCTACCCCGGCCGCCTGATGGATGATCAAGGCCCCGCCTTCGAGCTGCCCGACTATGCCCGCCTCGGCAAGGACAGCATCATTCGCCTGCCGCTCTACCCCGGCATCAGCGCCGAGAGCGTGCGTGTGCAGTTGATGCGCCCCGAGGTCAAGGGCGCCGTGCTGGAGCTGTGGGGCAGCGGCAATCTGCCGGAAGACGGCGAGCTTTTGGGGGTATTGGCCGATGCGCGTGGCGAAGGCAAGCTGCTGGCCGGTATCAGCCAATGTCCGCACGGGCCGGTCACCATCGGCCACTATGCGGCCGGCGCAGGCCTGGCCACTGTCGGCGTGCTGTCAGGCGACGACATGACGCTGGAAGCGGCCTTCACCAAACTGCTGCATCTGGTGGCGCTCGATCAGGATGAGGACTGGCAGCGGGAACGCTTCCTGATGCCCTTGGTAGGTGAGCGCGCCAGCGGCCTGCTGTGAGTCCTGGCGACCCCGCGTGTCGCTGAACTCTTATCGCTGAGCTCTAGCCTCTGAACTCTAGCCTCTGAACTCTAGCCGCTGAGCGCTGAATTCTGGTCGCTGATCAGCGCGCAAACCAGCCTTCAGCGTTGACCGATAGATAACAGAAAGCCCCCGTCAGGCGTACCTGACGGGGGCTTTCCAGTTTCGCTGATAGGCCTTGGCTAATCCTTCACGCCAAGGCGCAAATCAACAGGGCCAGCTGGATCAACTGGATCAACCGGTGTTGCGCAGACCGGCCGAGATACCGGCCATGGTCACCATCAGTGCGCGTGACAGCTCGGCGGAGATGGCGCCATCAGCGTCGCGGTTACGCTGCAGCAGCTCGGCCTGCAGACCATGCAGCGGGTCGATGTAGGGGTTGCGCACATCGATGGCCTGACGGATCAGCGGCATATGCTCAAGCAGTGCCTGTTGATCGCGGATCTCCAGCACCACCTTCTCCAGACGCTCGAGACGATCTCGCAGCGATTGCCCCAGCGCCTTCAGGGCCGGCTCATCGACCAGACGCTGCTCGTAGTAGGCCGCCGTCGAGAGGTCGGCCTTGGAGAGCAGCATCTCCAGCATGTCGACGTAGGTGGAGAAGAACGGCCAGTCGTTCATCATCTCGCGCAGCACTTCCAGGCCGCCCTCTTCCTGCATGCGCGTGGCGAAGGCCTCGCCACTGCCCAGCCAGGCGGGCAGCATCAGACGAATCTGGGTCCAGGCGAAGATCCACGGGATCGCACGCAGCGTCTCGACGCCACCATCCTGACGCCGCTTGGCGGGGCGTGAGCCCAGCGGCAGACGTGCCAGTGCGGTTTCCGGTGTTACCGAGCGGAAGTACGGCACGAAGTTCGGGTCTTCACGCACCACGCCGACATAGGCCTTGTGCGCGATACCGGCCAGGCGATCCATCTCGTCTCGCCATTGCTGCTTGGGCGCCGGCGGCGGCAGCATGCTGGCTTCCAGCACCGCGCAGACATAGATCTCCATCGAGCGGCTGGCGATGTCCGGCAGACCGAACTTGAAGCGAATCATCTCGCCCTGCTCGGTGACGCGCAGCGAGCCGGTCACCGAGCCCGGTGGCTGGGACAGGATCGCCGCATGCGCCGGGCCGCCGCCACGACCGACCGTACCACCACGGCCGTGGAACAGGGTCAGTTCGACGCCGTGGCGCTTGGTGACTTCCACCAGCGTTTCCTGAGCGCGGTACTGTGCCCAGGCAGCCGCCAGCTGGCCAGCGTCCTTGGCGGAGTCGGAGTAACCGATCATCACTTCCTGACGATCACCGGCCTGCTCGCGATAGATCGGCATGCCCAGCAGCGTGTCGATGACCGGGCCTGAGCGGTCCAGATCATCCAGCGTCTCGAACAACGGCGCGATCGGCAGGCGCACATCACCGCCGATCTCCTTCATCAACAGTGCCACCGCCAGCACATCGGAGGCCTGACCGGCCATCGAGATGATGTAGGTGCCCAGCGCCTCGCGATGCTCGCGCGCGATGACCTTGAAGGTATCCAGCACCTCGCGCGTGTCGGTGGAGCATTCCCAATGGCGCGGGATCAGCGGGCGACGGCCAGCCAACTCCTTGGTGAGGAAGTCACAGCGCTGCTGCTCGTCCCACTCGAAATAGCTGCCCAGCCCCAGCGTCTGACTCAGTTCATCGAAGACCTGTGCGTGGCGCGTACTTTCCTGGCGGATATCGAGCTTGGTCAGGGTGACACCGAAGCAGGCCACGCGACGCAGGGTGTCGAGCAGTGCGCCGTTGGCGATGGTGTCCAGTCCCACATCGCACAACGAGCGGTAGCAGGCCAGCAGCGGCGTATACAGCTGCTCGCGGGTCTCGATGATATCGACGCCTTCGTGGCGCTTGCCGTCCAGGCCCGCCTTGGCCCAGTCACGCGTGCTTTCCATGCGCAGGATCAGGCGACGCAGGATCTCGCGATAGGGTTCAGCCACATCACCGGCCTCGGCACGCAGGGCGGCCGTGCACTTCCACATCGACAGCTCCGACTTGAGCTGTTCGAGATCGCGAAGGTAAAGGTCCGCCGCCATCCAGCGTCCCAGCAGCAGCACGGTCCGCGTCACGCTGGCGGTGACATTGGGGTTGCCGTCGCGGTCACCACCCATCCAGGAGGCGAAGCAGATCGGTGCGGCGTCCAGCGGCAGGCGCTCGCCGGCGGCGTCCAGCGTCATCTCGTCAAGCTGACGGTGGAAGTCCGGCACCGCTTGCCACAGCGAGTTCTCGATGGTGGCAAAGCCCCACTTGGCCTCATCCACCGGCGTCGGACGCTCGTGGCGAATCTCGTCAGTGTGCCAGGCCTGACTGATCAGCTCGGTCAGACGTGCACGCGCGAGGGTCGCCTGTTCCGGACGATCACAGGCGCCTTCCATCTGGGTCAGGCAGCCCTCGATGGCATCGTATTTCTGGATCAGGGTGCGGCGGATGACTTCCGTCGGGTGCGCCGTCAGCACCAGCTCGACACGCATCGCCGAGAGCTCCTCGACGATCTTCTGCGCGCTGAAGCCACGCTCGCGAATGCGCGTGATCAGCTCGCCGAGGTCCGGCTGGCTGCCGGGACGATAATCCTCGACGCGCTTGAAGCGGCCACGGTAGTGCTGCTCGGCGATGTTGGAAAGATTCAGAAACTGGTTGAACGCCCGAGTGACCGGCAGCAGATCACCATCCGGCAGATCACGCAGATAGTCGATCAGCTCATGACGGGCGGCCTGATCGCCCTGCTGGCCCTGTTTGGCCAGGGCGCGGATGCGCTCGATGCGTGCGACGAAGTCATCGCCGAGGTCGGCCGCGATGGTCTGGCCGAGGTTGTCACCGAGAATACGCACGTTATCGCGCAACGATTCATGCAAGTCGTGACTCATGAAACCCTCCTTGGGAGTGACGGTGCTGCCGCGGTCATCTTCCCCTGTCACCAGGGGCACACAGTCAGATAGCTGACAACAGATTCCCTCATTGCGCAAAGACACCTGATGACAACCGGCTGAGGGAAGACACCGGTCTGGCGCTGGTGAAGACACTGGCGCGAAACGGAAAGACCCGCGGCGCAGCAGACCGGAAAGCAGGACAAGACTCGCGTCCTGATCGCTTCCCCTCAGCATACGACCGCGGGCCTCGGCTCCACAATCCGACTATCGCGTAAACTTACTACATTTTTCCAAATGCCCTTTTCCCAATACCCTGCGACGACGCCCTATCACCGAACCAGCGGCGTCACCGGACGCGCTGCTGACGCCGCACCCTCGCCCTGTCGCGCCTGCTCAGCCACACGCTCCCGGCGCTTGGCCTCATCCCAATGCGCATCCATCTCGGCAAGCGACGCCTCATCCAGCGTGCGCCCTTGCCCTGCGATCGCGGCTTCCACATGGCGGAAGCGTGATTCGAAGCGCGCATTGGTGGCGCGCAGCATCTGCTCCGGGTCCGCCTTGAGGGTGCGCGCGAGATTGACCACCGCGAACAGCAGATCCCCGACCTCCTCGCGCGCATGGGCCGTATCACCCTCGGCCAGAGCTTCCTCGACTTCGCCGAGCTCCTCACGAATCTTGGCCAGCACGCCACTCGTGTCAGGCCAGTCAAAGCCCGAACGCGCGGCCTTCTTCGAGAGCTTGGCCGCCCGCGTCAGCGCCGGCAGGCCAATTGGCACGCCATCCAGCACGCTGTCGCCGGCAGTCTGGCTGGCAGGCGCGTCAGCGAACTCCTGCTGCTTGAGCGACTCCCACTGGGCGTTGAGCGAGCCTTCGTCGACCTCATGAGTGGCGATGCCCTCCCGGCGCGATGCGAGGGTGCCATCCGGGAAGACATGCGGATGGCGGTGCAGCATCTTCTCGGTCAGCACATGGATCACGTCGTGGAAATCGAAGCGTTGCTGCTCACTGGCGATCTGGGCGTAGAAGACGCCCTGAAACAGCAGGTCACCCAGTTCCGCCGGCAGCTCCTCGAGCACGCTGGCATCGGCTGCGGCGCGCTCGATGACATCGGCGACCTCATAGGCCTCCTCCAGGGTGTGCGGCACCAGGCTCGCGTAATCCTGGCGGCTGTCCCACGGGCAGCCGTACTGCGGGTCACGCAGCACGGCCATCAGGGTCAGCAGGTCATCGAGGGTGTAGCGCGTATCGGCTTGCCTGCCTGCATCGACATCGACACTGGCATCCAATCGGCGACTCATGCCTTGTCGCCCCCGACCCGCAGGCGCTTGACGTCGATGATGTTGGGCAGCTGCTGGATGCGGGCAAATACGCGCCCCAGCACATCGAGATTCTCGACTTCCAGCGTGATCTTGAGCGTGGCGATGTTGTCGAGCTGATCGGTGCGCGTGTTCACCGACAGCACATTGACCTTGTCGCCGCTCAGCACATTGGTGACATCGCGCAGCAGACCGGAGCGGTCCCAGGCCTGGATCTCGATATCGACCGGATACTGATTGCGCGAGCGCTGACCCCAGTCGACATCGACGATGCGACGCGGCTCGTCCGAGCGCAGCTGGATCAGGTTCGGGCAGTCCTGACGGTGCACGGTCACGCCGCGCCCCTGGGTGATGAAACCGGCGATCTGATCGCCCGGCACCGGGTGACAGCAGTTGGCCATGGTGGTCTTCAGATTGCCGACCCCCAGCACCATGACGGCGTCGGGCTTTTCCTTGCCCTGCGGCTTGCGCTGGCGCAGCAGACGCTCGAGCTGCTCCTGATCATCGGTGTCGCCGAACAGCTGCTGGGCCTGATGCAGCACCTGGCCGACGCGCAGATCGCCCGCGCCGATGGCGGCGTACATGTCATCACGCGTCGGGTAATTGACGGCGTTGGCCAGCTTGTCACGGTCGAGATTCTCCAGCGCCAGCCGCGAGAATTCCTTCTCGAGCAGCGCCTTGCCCTCATCGACGTTCTGGTCGCGTGCCTGCAGCTTGAACCAGGTCTGGATCTTGGCGCGGGCCCGCGAGGTGCGTACATAGCCCAGATTCGGGTTGAGCCAGTCGCGGCTCGGGCCGCCCTTGGTGGCGGTCAGGATCTCGACCTGCTGGCCGGTCTTGAGCTTGTAGGTCAGCGGCACGATGCGCCCGTCGACCTTGGCACCCCGGCAGCGATGGCCGACCTCGGTGTGCACGCGGTAGGCGAAGTCGATCGGCGTGGCGATCTTGGGCAGGTCGATGACATGCCCCTCCGGCGTGAAGACGTAGATGCGGTCCGGCGCGACATCGGAGCTCAGCCCCTGACGGATCGCCTCTTGGCCGCCGTTCTCGCCGACTTCGTCCTGCCATTCGAGCACCTGACGCAACCAGGCGATCTTGTCCTCGTAGCTGCGGCTCTTGTGGCCGACATCGTGGCCCTTGTAACGCCAGTGGGCACACACGCCCAGCTCCGCCTCCTCGTGCATGTCGAAGGTACGGATCTGGATCTCGATGACCTTGTTGCTCGGCCCCACCACCGCAGTGTGCAGTGACTGGTAGCCATTCTTCTTGGGGTTGGCGATGTAGTCGTCAAACTCATGCGGCACGTGGTGCCAGCGCGAGTGGACGATCCCCAGTGCCGTGTAGCAATCACTGACGGTGCCGACCAGAATCCGTACCGCGCGCACGTCATACACCTGGGAGAAGGCGATGCGCTTGATCTTCATCTTCCGCCAGATGGAGTAGATGTGCTTGGCACGGCCCGCGACATCGAAGTGCTTGATGCCCTGCTCGCTCATCAGAGTGCGCATCTCGACCAGCAGGTCGGCGATGTAGTGCTCACGCTCCAGGCGCTTCTCGGACAGCTGCTTGGCGATGGTCTTGTATTCATCTTCCTCGCGGTAGCGGAAGGACAGGTCCTCCAGCTCCCACTTGAGCTGACCGATGCCCAGGCGGTGCGCCAGCGGCCCGTAGATATCGAAGACTTCGCTGGCCACGCGCATGCGCTTCTCGCGCGGGGCATCCTTGACGTGACGCAGGGCGACGGTACGTTCGGCGATCTTGATCAGCGCGATGCGCACGTCATCGATCATCGACACCAGCATCTTGCGCAGATTGTCCTGCTGGTCATGCTGCGCCATGCCATGGCTCGGCGCCTGCAGCTGACTGATGGCGGCCATGTTGAGCACGCCATCGATCAGGCGGGCCACTTCCTTGCCGAAATGCTTCTCGATGGCCTCAAGCCCCAGATGCCCTTCACGTACCGCGCGATAGAGCACGGCCGCGACCAGCGCCGGCTGATCGAGCTTGAGTTCCGACAGGATGTCGGCCATCTCGAGACTGAAACGGAAACTGCGCAGCGGCTCGCGCCACGGCTTGTCACCGCGGGCGTCCGCCTCGCGCGCCACCTTGAGCGCCACTTCACAGGCCTGCACCATGACCTCGGCATTCACCGACGGGACTTCCTCGCGCAGTCGCGCGACCCACACCGGGATGTCCACACCACCGCTATCGGTCAGCGGCTGATCTTCGCGCACCTTGACCATGACCCTATGTCCTTGAATATCTTGCCATCTTGATGACAGTGCCCGAGGGCACCGCCTCAGTCTTCCGCCCGCTCCAGCAGCAACATCGACTCCAGATGTGCCGTGTGAACGAACATGTCCGCCATCAGGGCACGCGTGACGCGATAACCGGCGTCCTGCAACAGCCGTGCATCACGCATCAACGTGGTCGGGTCACAGGCGATGTACAGCACACGCTGCGGCACTCGGCTGACCCTCCCAGCATGCAGATCACGTGCCAGCTCCTCGCAGAGAGGCTGAGCGCCATCACGCGGCGGGTCTAGTACCAGAAGGTCGATACCCTCGAGTGACGGCAGGGCCTTGCTCAGGTCCGCTCGACGTGCACTCACCTGCGCCAGTCCGTTGGCTTCGGCATTGACCCTCAGCTGATCGACCATGCCCTGACTGCCCTCGATGCCCGTCACCTCACTGGCGCCGGCCGCGGCAGCCGCCAGGGTCAGGTTGCCGACACCGGCGTAGAGGTCCATCACCTTGAGGCCACTGACGTCGCCCAGCCATTCGAAGGCGGTGTCGATCAGGCGCTGATTGAGCGCCGCATTGACCTGCACGAAGTCGCCCGGCGAGAAGGCAAGACGCAGCGTCGTTGCGCCGATATTCAGCGAATACGCTGCGTTCGGCGTGCCCGACAGCCACTCCAGCACCACCGGATCACGTCCGACCCGCCAGCCGACCACCAGGCCGTGCTGCTCGGCGAAGGCCTGCCAGCGCTGCGCATCACGCGGCACCGCCTTGAGCTGGCGCACCACCACGATGACCTGCCCTTCGGCAGCGGCCAGCTCCAGATGGCCCAGACGCTTGGGCGCCTCGAGGCTTTCGATCAGCTCACGCAGCGGCGCGAGCAGGCGGTCCAGCTCCGGCACCAGCACGCTGCAGGTGGTGATATCGACCAGCTGGTTGCTGCCGCGTCCCCGGAAGCCGAACTGCAACTCACCGGCATCGGTCACGCGTACGCCGATACGCGCGCGGCGGCGATAACGGCTTTCATCTTCGCCCAGCGGCTGAATCTCGGGCAGCGTCACGCCATTGCGTGTCGCATGTTCGCCCAGCACCTGCACCTTATGAGTGCGTTGTGCATCCAGCGCCATATGCTGCAGATCACAGCCGCCACAGCTGCCGAAATAGGCACAGGGCGGCGTCACGCGACTGTCAGCCGCGTTGTCACGTGCACGCACATGCGCCTCATTGAAGCGCTTGTGGGTGCGGTGGATGGCCAGCGTCACGCGCTCGCCGGGCAGGGCCTGATCGATGAACTGGGTCTTGCCGCTCTCGTCATGGGCGATGCCGCGCCCATCATGGGCCAGGCGGTCGACCGTCAGCCACTGGCTGTCGGCGTCGCTGGCATTGCGGGTGCCTCGACTGGCCACTTCCTTCTCGCGACGGGTCGGCTTGCGCGCCGGTCGCTTCTGTCCGAGCAGCGCCATCAGGAACGCTCCCCTGCGACGGCTTCATTGTGGGGCGTGTCCTGCTGAGTCATGTCGTCGTCCTGGGTATAGAGGCCTGTCGAGAGATAGCGGTCTCCCCGGTCACAGACGATGAACACGATGACCGCATTCTCGACCTGCTCGGCGAGCTTGAGCGCACCCGCCAGCGCACCACCGGAGGAGACACCGGCCAGAATGCCTTCTTCGCGCGCCAGGCGACGCATGCAGACTTCGGCTTCGTGCTGACCGATATCCAGCGTGCGGTCGATGCGTGAGGCATCGAAGATCCGCGGCAGATATTCGGCAGGCCAGCGGCGGATACCCGCGATGCTGGCACCTTCGGCAGGCTGCAGGCCGACGATCTCGATGGCCGGATTCTGCTCCTTCAGATAGCGCGAGGTGCCCATGATGGTGCCGGTGGTGCCCATCGAGGACACGAAGTGCGTGATGCGTCCGTGGGTCTGCTGCCAGAGTTCCGGCCCGGTGGTGCGGTAATGCGACAGCGGATTGTCCTGGTTGGCGAACTGATCCAGCGCCTTGCCCTCGCCACGCGCGATCATCCCCTCGGCCAGGTCCCGTGCGTGCTCCATGCCATCGGCTTCGATCAGCGTGGCCCCGTAGGCGCCCATCGCCTGCTTGCGCTCGCTGGAGGCACTGGCCGGCATCACCAGCACCATGCGGTAGCCCTTGATGGCCGCCGTCATGGCCAGCGCGATGCCGGTATTGCCGGAAGTCGCCTCGATCAGGGTATCGCCGGGAGAGATCTCGCCGCGCGCTTCCGCCTCCTGGAACATGGAAAGCGCCGGACGATCCTTGACCGAACCGGCGGGGTTGTGACCCTCCAGCTTGGCCAGCAGCACATTGTTGCGGCCTGCGGTGATGCGCGTCAGGCGCACCAGCGGCGTGTTGCCGACGACATCTGCAAGGCTGGGATAATCGGACGCGCCAGGGTTGGCGTCACCGGGGGTTTCGCTGAGATGAGACATGAGAGGCAGACTCCAGAGACGCCGCGCCCGGACAGCCGAATGACAGCGGTCAGGCGCTGGCATCGCGACCAAGGACGAACGGGGGGCCGCGTCGGGGTGTAGATGATGCGCGCAGTATATCGCTCCCGCCCAGCCCTGTCAGGGCGCTCGCCATCGCTTCGCTCAAGAGCGCGAGGTATGCTTGCCGCTGATGCTCGTTCGCCCTTTGACGATGGATTGCCATGCTGCTTCGTACCCGATTCCAGCTTGCCCTCTTGCTGCTGCCCCTCGCCACCAGCCTGATGTTCAGCCTGTATGCGGTGGACCGCGAGATCAGCGGTGAGCGCCTGGCCATGATGGAGCGCCTGCAGGCCAGCATGCAGGCCATCATGCCGGGCATGGCCAACGCCGCCCTCGCCGCTGACGACCAGCGCCTGCACGAGCAGGCCCAGATGCTGATCGACCAGCGCGACGTGCGCGCCCTGACGCTGCGCACCGCCAACGGCGGCGCCCTGTTGCATCTCGGCCCCAGCCAGCGCCCGGAAACCAGCACGCTGGTCGAGAGCCAGGCCTACCCATCGGACCCGGACTCGCTGGTGATGGTGATGCCGGTCATCGACCCGTGGCGCGAGACGCAGCGCGGCGAGCAGATGTCGTGGCTGGTACTTGAGGCCTCCGACACCCGTCTGGTGCTGCATCGCTACCAGCTGCTGGTCGGCTACGGGCTGGCCAATCTGGTCTTCGGGCTGGCGCTGCTGCTGCTGGCCTTCCATGGCTCGCGCCGCATGCTGCAGCCGCTGCATGAACTGGGCGAGGCCCTGACCTGTCTGGCGCGCGGCGAGACACACCGCCAGCTGCCGGTGGCAGGCAATGACGACCTCAGCGAGCTGGCCGAGAACTACAACCGCAGCGTCGAGCAGCTCAAGCGCGCCCGCGAGGACATGCAGGACCAGATCGAACAGACCACCCAGGACCTGCACGAGTCGATGGAAACCGTCGAGATCAAGAACATCGAGCTCGACATGGCGCGCCGCAAGGCGCTGGAAGCCAACCGCATCAAGTCGGAATTCCTGGCCAACATGAGCCATGAGATCCGCACCCCGCTCAACGGCATCATCGGCTTCAGCAACCTGCTGGGGCGCAGTGATCTGGACAACCGCCAGCGCGACTGGCTGGGCCACATGCAGAATGCCTCCTCGAGCCTGATGTCATTGATCAATGACATTCTCGACTTCTCCAAGATCGAAGCCGGCAAGCTCGAACTCGAGAAGGTGCAGATGGACATCGAGCCGCTGATCGAGGAAGTGCTCGCCATGCATGCCCCGGAGGCCCATCGCAAGCATCTGCATCTGCTCGGGCTTGTCTATGACGACGTGCCGCAGCGCTTCGAGGGCGACCCGCTGCGCATCAAGCAGGTGGTGACGAATCTGGTCGCCAATGCCGTCAAGTTCACCGAGCGCGGTGAAGTCATCGTGCGCGTGATGGTGGATGACCTCTCCGGCAGCAACACCCGCCTCAAGATCGCGGTGGCAGACACCGGCATCGGCATGGACAGCGCCCAGCGCAATCGTCTGTTCCAGGCCTTCTCGCAGGGAGACCCGTCACGGGCACGCCAGTTCGGCGGCACCGGCCTGGGGCTGATGATCTCCAAGCGACTGGTCGAGCAGATGGGCGGCGAGATCCAGGTCGACAGCCTGCCCGGCCACGGCTCCACCTTCCTGTTCAGCGTGCCGGTGGCGGTGAGCAGCATCGAGGAGCGCCCGCGCGAAGTCGTGTTCGATCATCAACGCATCTGCCTGATCGAGCCGCACTCGGCCACCCGTCGCGCCCTGAGTTACCTGCTGACCCGCTGGTCACTGACGCTGGTCGGCATCGAAGAGCAGCCGGACCTGGTGGTGGTCGCGCTGGAGAGCCGCGACCTCAAACGGCTGGATGAATGGGGCGCGCGCCTCAAGCACCTGCCGTGTCGCGTGCTGGGCCTGCTGAACGCGCCCCTGCCCGCCGACGCCGAGAACCTGCAGCAGTACGGCATCGACGAGGTGGTCAGCAAGCCGGTCACACGCCTGCAGATGCGCCACAAGCTGGCCAATCTGCTGCATTCACCTCACCGCGACCCGACTCAGGCGCCGCGCAGCGCCTCCTTCACCTCGTTCGAGCCGGCCACACGCGAGCAGGACGCAAGCACGGCACCAGCCGCCAAGCCCACCGCCACGTCTGATGCGAGCGCCACGCCTGTCAAGACGCCACCGGCCGGCCCGCGGCCTGAGCTCACCGCCCAGCCTGCGAGTCAGGAAACGTCCGCACAGCCTCGCAAGTGCGTGATGGTGGTCGACGACAATCCCTCCAACCGCCTGTTGGCCGAGGAGCTGTTGACCGACATGGGGCTGGACACCCTGGCCGCCCAGAGTGGCGAAGAGGCGCTGGCGCTGGCTCAGGAGCAGGTCGTGGATGCCGTCCTGATGGATATCCAGATGCCGGGCATGAACGGACTGGAAGCCACCAAGGCACTGCGCCATCAACATCGCGAGGGCAACCGCCACCTGCCGGTGATCGCCCTCACCGCCCATGCATTGGCGCATGAACGGCGAGAGCTGCTGGCGGAAGGCATGGATGATTACCTGATCAAGCCCATCGACGAGGGCCTGCTGGCCAACCTGCTCAGCCGTCATCTGGGCATTTCGCTGAACCCGCCACCGCAGGCCGCGCGGTCATCCAGCCAATCGCGCAGCCCTGCCCGCAGCCAATCGCGCAGTCCAGAACGCAACCAACCGCGCAGCCCTGCTCGCAGTCAGGCGACGTCTGCCTTGCCGCCGGGAGTGAAAGACACTGCCAGCCAGGCCGAGTCCTCGCCGCCGGCAGCGCCGCTGCCCCGCTCTGCCGCGAAGAGTCAGCTCAGCCTGGAGCAGGACGCCGACCTGCCGGTGGTCGACATGGCGCTGGGCGTGGAGATGGCCGGTGGCCGCGAGGCCCTGGCTCTGGAGATGCTGGGGCTGTTGATCGAGAGCCTGCCGGAGAGCGAGGCGAGGATCCGCCGCGCCTGGCAGGCGCGTGACAACGAGGCGATGCTCGATGGCGTGCATTATCTCAACGGCGCCTGCCGCTACTGTGGCGTGCCACGCCTGGCACTGCTGGTGGAAGCGCTGGAGACCCGCATCCGCGTCAGCGGCCTGTCGCGGCTGGAAGAGGATGTCGAGGCCCTGTTCGCGGCCATCGACAGCCTGATCCAGTGGTCGCACAGCGATGAGGCCAAGGCCTTGCTCGCCGCGCCGCTTGAACCGGCTAGCCCCGACGGTGAGGCGCCTGAGACGGCTGAGACGCCGACAGCGTCCCCTGTCGAGACCTCGCCCTCATCCCCGCCCGCCACCGCGCCCTCGAATGCACCCGCTGAGCCATCCGACACAGGCTCGTCATCGGTAAGCAAGCCACAGACAAGCGGGCCACAGACAAGCGAGCCCCAGTCCAAAAACCAGCCCTGAAAAACCAGTCCTGAAAGACCAGCCCTGCACAAACGACAACGCCACCCGCTGCCGCAAGGCAGGGGTGGCGTTGTCGTTTCGAGCGCCGTGTTCAGAGACGCGATCCAGCGCCAGATCGAAGGAGGCTAACGCTCCAGCACCACGAAGGCGATGGCCTGATCACGCTCATCACTGATCGACAGGTGCAGATGGCGGATTCCCGCCCGCGCGGTCAGGGTTTCCGCCTCATCAGACAGCTTGAGCGAGGGCTTGCCCAGGGCGTCGTTGACCACCTGAATCTGGGTGAAGCGCATGCCCTGACGCAGGCCGGTGCCCAGCGCCTTGACGAAGGCTTCCTTGGCCGCGAAACGCTTGGCCAGAAAAGCCGCCGGCTGAGGGTGATCGGCAAAGCGCGCCAGCTCCTCTTCCCCCAGCAGTCGGCGCGCAAAGCGCTCGCCGTGGCGCGCCATGCCTGCCTCGAAGCGCTCGATACGCGCGATGTCCGTGCCTATGCCGACGATCATCCGCAGCAGCCTGAGCCCTGCACATGCTCATGGTCATCACCGTGTTCGTGGTCATGGTCATGGTCATGATCGTGCGCATCCAGCGCGGCCATCAGGCCCGCTTCCTGGCCTGCGATGCACAGACGCTTCATCTCGATGACGGCCTCCTTCAGGCCGACGAACATGGCGCGCGCGATGATCGCGTGACCGATGTTCAGCTCGTTGAGCCCGGAGATACCCGCGATCGCCTCGACGTTGTGATAGTTGAGGCCGTGACCGGCATTGACCACCAGCCCCAGCTCGTTGGCCAGCTCCGCGGCGGCCGCGATACGCTCGAACTCGACACGCGCCGTCTCGCCCGTGGCATCGGCATAGGCGCCGGTATGCAGCTCGATGACCGGCGCACCGGCCTCGAAGGCGGCACGGATCTGCTCCGGCTCCGGGTCGATGAACAGCGAGACTTCACAGCCCGCCGCTGCCAGACGCTCGCAGGCGGCGGTGATGCGCGCCAGATCACCGGCGACATCCAGTCCGCCTTCAGTGGTCAGCTCTTCGCGCTTTTCCGGCACCAGACACACGTTGGCCGGCTGGACTTCCTCGGCCAGCGCCAGCATTTCTTCGCTGACGGCCATCTCGAGGTTCATGCGCGTGTTGAGCACCTCGGCCAGAATGCGCACGTCGCGCTCCTGGATGTGGCGACGGTCTTCACGCAGGTGCACGGTGATACCGTCGGCACCCGCCTCTTCCGCGACCAGCGCGGCCTGGACCGGGTCCGGATAGCGGGTACCACGCGCCTGACGCAGTGTGGCGATGTGGTCGATGTTGACCCCGAGCAGGATGCGCAGCGGATGCATGATCAGCTCCTAACGATGAACAAGAGAACAGGCATGGCGACGAGGGCCATGCCGAAGACAGGTCGCGCAATACTATCATGCGTCACGCCGCAGCCGGACAGTGTCGCCACGCCTGATGACGTCAGTCGGACTGACGACTCTGACGCCGCCTGGCCGTCAGCTGCATCATCAACTCGCGCGAACGCAGCGGACGGTCCCCCAGCAGCGGCGCCAGCGCACGTCGCGCCAGCCACAGGCTCTCGCGGGCAAGCCCTGCATGGCCCCAGTCTTCACTGGCCAGCAACTTCAAGGCGCGGCCTTCGATGCCTGCCGCGCCTGGCGGCTGCGCCTGAAAGCGACGTTCACTGACCACATAGTCATAGCGCACGTCCGGCATCAAGGGGCTGTCATCCAGGCCGCGAAATTGCGGCAGTTGTTCCAGCGCTTCCAGCAGACTGTATTCCAGTCGTCTGAGCGCGGGGGCGCGTCTGGCGGGCAGTGCCACTTCATCCAATGTCAGCGAGTAGAGCGCGAACAGCTCCGGCACCGGCATTTCCACCGGCAGCGTGCGGGTCAAAAGCTCATTGGCGTAGAACCCGCACAACAGCCCCTCGCCCGCCAGCAGACTGGCGCTGCCGCCGGTCTCCATCAGGTTGAGAGTCTTGAGATCGCTCTCGCCACGCCAGGTGACATGCAAGGGCGTGAACGGCTGCAGTCGGGCACGCGCCTTGCTGCCCGGGCGCTGAACGCCACGCGCCACCGCGCGCACCCGTCCGTGTTCGAGGGTCAACAATTCGATGATGGCACTGGTTTCACGGTAAGGCTTGCGATGCAGCAGGAAGGCCGGTTGCGGCGTCATCAGGCAGGCTCACGTCAGACGGTGGCTTGGCAAAAAAAGCTGGCAGAAGGACTGGCAGAGGGGCTGGCAGAGGGGCTGGCAAGAAACGAGACCGCCTGGACAGGGCCAGGCGGTGCGCGGCAGAGACCGCGAGAACATCGAATCGGCGACGGGCGGCACACGGCAGTCACGCCCCTTTGGGATCGCCACCACCCTGCACCGCTCGCGCGACGTCGTCAGTCCTTGTCGTGGGTGTAACCCAGACTCTTCAGGGCACGCTCGTCATCCGACCAGCCACGCTTGACCTTGACCCACAGGTTCAGCATGACCTTGGCGTCGAAGGCGCGCTCCATCTCGAGACGCGCTTCACGGCCGATGTTCTTGATGCGCTCACCATTCTCGCCGATCAGGATCTTCTTCTGACCCTGACGCTCGACCATCATCAGCGCGCTGATGTGCAGGGTGCCGCGCTGATCGGTCTTGAATTCCTCGATCTCGACGGTCATCTGGTAGGGCAGTTCATCGCCCAGCTGACGCATCACCTTCTCGCGCACCAGCTCGGAGGCCAGGAAGCGAGAGCTCTTGTTGGTGATCTGGTCGTCCGCGAACATGTGCTCGCCCTGTGGCAGACGCTTCATCACGTTCTCGAGCAGCAGATCGATGTTGGTGCCGTTCTTGGCCGACATCGGAATGATGGCCGCGAAGTCACGACGCTCCTGCAGGCTCTGCAGCCAGGGCGCGAGGGTGGTCTTGTCCTTGAGCCAATCGATCTTGTTGACCACCAGGATCACCGGCGCCTTCACGTGGGCCAGCTTCTCGAGCACGATCTGGTCTTCTTCCATCCAGCGGGTGCGGTCGACGATGAAGACGACGGCATCGACGTCACGCAGCGCCTGGGTGGCGGCCTGGTTCATGAAGCGGTTGATCGCCTTGTTGCGATCGCGCTGCATGATGTGGATCCCCGGGGTATCGACGAAGACGCACTGGGTGCCCTCTTCGGTGTGGATACCCATCACCTGGTGACGCGTGGTCTGCGGACGACGCGAGGTGATCGAGACCTTCTGGCCCAGGATGTGGTTCATCAGCGTCGACTTGCCGACATTCGGGCGACCGACGATGGCGACGAAGCCACAGCGGGTGTCCGGCAGCGGCTGATCGCTGACACCGGCGGCGGCCAGCATGCCCTCGAGGGCATCCGGCGTGCCGGCGCCGTTATCAGTGGAGTGATCAGGGGCGTCGCCGCTCGGGGTGACGTTGTCTTCTGGGGTATGGCTCATGAGCGGCCTCCGCGGGCAGGTTCGAGCAGTTGCAGCGCGAACTCGGCCGCCTGCTGTTCAGCATGACGGCGGCTGGAGCCGACGCCTGTGGTCTTGGTGTCGATCATCTCGACGTGGCAATCGACGCTGAAGGTCTGCGAATGCGCTTCGCCTTCGACGCTGGTCACCTCATAACGCGGCAGTGCCGCCTGACGCGATTGCAGGAATTCCTGCAGACGCGTCTTGGGGTCTTTCTGGGTGTCCTGAAGATTCAGCGCTTCAAGACGGGTGGCGTACCAGCGCAGCACGTGTTCACGTGCCACCTGCATGCCGGCGTCCAGATAGATGGCGCCGATCACGGCTTCCACGGCATCGGCCAGAATGGACTCGCGACGGTGACCGCCGCTTTTCATCTCACCGGAGCCCAGACGCAGGTTCTCGCCGAGATTGAATTCACGCGCCAGCTCCGCGAGGGTCTGGCCCTTGACCAGACGCGCACGCAGGCGTGACAGCTGGCCTTCACGGGCCTGGGGGAAGCGCAGGAACAGCGCTTCGGCGATCACGAAGTTGACGATGGAATCGCCAAGGAATTCGAGACGCTCATTGTTCTGGCCACCATAGCTTCGATGGGTCAGAGCCAGTTCCAGCAGGCTCGCATCCTCGAAGGTGTGGCCGATACGCTTTACAAAGGCATTCAGCGGGCTACTCACAGGTCTCCCTACTCTCTTTTTGTCGCTGACGCCCGCGGGCGTCCTGTCGAATGGTGCATCAGTCATGCTGGCTGATGCCTGTCGTCTTCGACATGTCTCGCGATGCCCGAAGCCTACGCGGCTTGAGGAGTTGCCGATTGCCACCATCCCAATCCGATATTCGTCAGCCGCGCTGCCCGCAAGCTTGTGGCCACGGGTCCGACATGATGAACAGCAGGTTGACATGGCAGGCACGACGCATCGTCCCATGTCGAAAATCCGCACTGATAAGGCCGGCGGGCCAATGTGGCCCTGCCAGACACGACCGGGCCGCCTCTCGGCGGCCCGGTCAATGCACTGATCAATGAATCAGGCGTACCGAGGAAAAGTCCGGGAACCCTTCTTTCCAGTGCATCCACACCGCCACCGCCTTGCCGACGATGTTCTCTTCCGGCACGAAGCCCCAGTAGCGGCTGTCGTTGGAGTGATCACGGTTGTCACCCATCACGAAGTACATGCCTTCCGGCACCCGGATCTCGCGCATCTGCGGGCCGGGGTCCTGAGGGTTATTGTAGATTTGATGGGCGTGTTTCCCCAGTGTCTCATCCAGCAGGTCTTCACCGGACTGTTCACTGGAGTTGCGCGCATTCAATGTCTTGTCGATGGCCTCACCATTCACGTAGAGCTGCTTGCCTTCGTAGCGAATGGTATCGCCCGGCAGGCCGACGACGCGCTTGATGAAGTTGGTGGACGGATCCTCCGGGAAACGGAACACCATCACATCGCCACGCTCCGGCTCGCCAACTTCCAGCACCTTGGTGTCGACCACCGGCAGGCGCAGGCCATAGTCATACTTGTTGACCAGGATGAAGTCGCCGATCTTGAGCGTCGGCAGCATCGAGCCGGACGGAATCTGGAACGGCTCGAACGCGAAGGAGCGCACCACCAGCACCAGCAGCAGTACCGGGAAGAAGGACTTGGCATAGTCCACCGGCCACGGGTCGCGCGCCAGCTTCTCACGCGTGCCAGCGTCCAGTTCTCCTTCGACGGAGGCCTCGGCCTTGGCCACACGCGCCTTGCGCGCACTGCGCAGGGCAACCAGGTCTATCAACCACACCACGCCGGCTACCGCTACGGCAATCACCAATACAAGCGAGAAATCCATCGTTGTCCCTGTCTGCCCTGGGTCTTGGTGGCAAGCCGCCAGACGGCGGCCTGCCTCAGTCGTTCATCTTGAGCACGGCAAGGAAGGCGTCCTGGGGAATTTCCACCCGGCCGACCTGCTTCATGCGCTTCTTGCCCGCTTTCTGCTTCTCGAGCAGCTTCTTCTTGCGGCTGACGTCGCCGCCGTAACATTTGGCGGTCACGTTCTTGCGCAGCGCCTTGACGGTGGAGCGTGCCACGACCTGGCCACCGACGGCGGCCTGGATCGCCACATCGAACATCTGACGCGGAATCAGCTCTTTCATCTTCTCGACCAGCAGACGGCCGCGGCCATGTGCATGATCACGGTGGATGATCGCCGCCAGTGCATCGACGCGGTCGCCGTTGATCAGCACGTCCAGACGCACCAGCTTGGCCGCCTCGAAGCGCTCGAAGCTGTAATCCAGCGACGCATAGCCCTTGGAGATGGACTTGAGGCGATCGAAGAAGTCCATCACCACTTCCGCCATCGGCAGTTCATAGATCAGCTGGATCTGGCTACCCAGGAACTGCATGTCGAGCTGAACGCCACGACGATTGACGCACTCGGTGATGACGTTGCCGACATATTCCTGCGGCACGAGGATGGTAGCGCGGCAGATCGGCTCACGCAGCTCATCGACGTTGGCCATGTCCGGAAGCTTGGACGGGTTGGACACCGGCAGCACATCGCCGTTGTCCATCAGCACCTCATAGATCACCGTCGGCGCGGTGGTCAGCAGATCGAGATTGTACTCGCGCTCCAGACGCTCCTGGATGATCTCCATGTGCAGGGTGCCGAGGAAGCCGACACGGAAACCGAAGCCCAGCGCGTCGGAGTTCTCCGGCTCGTAGTCCAGCGAGGCATCGTTGAGCGCCAGCTTCTGCAGCGCATCACGGAAGTCCTCGTAGTCATCGGAGCTGATCGGGAACATGCCGGCATAGACCTGCGGCTTGACCTTCTGAAAGCCCGGCAGACGCTCGACCTTGTCGGCGGTCTTGGTGTGCACGATGGTGTCACCCACCGGCGCGCCCATGATGTCCTTGATCCCGGCGACGATGAAGCCGACCTCACCGGCGCGCAGCACGCCGGTTTCCTTGCGCTTGGGCGTGAAGATACCGATCGCGCCGGTTTCCCAGTCGCGGCCGGTGGACTTCAGGCGGATCTTCTCGCCCTTCTTCAGGGTACCGTCGAAGATACGCACCAGCGAGACGACGCCGAGGTAGTTGTCGAACCAGGAATCGATGATCAGCGCCTGCAACGGTGCCTCCGGATCGCCCTTGGGCGGCGGAATGTCACGTACCAGACGCTCGAGCAGCGCTTCCATGCCCATGCCGGACTTGGCCGACACCTGACAGGCGTCCGTCGCGTCCAGACCGATGATCTCCTCGATCTCCTGGGAGACCTTCTCCGGGTCCGCCTGCGGCAGATCCATCTTGTTGAGGACCGGCAGCACCTCGAGGCCCTGCTCGATGGCGGTGTAGCAGTTGGCCACCGACTGGGCTTCGACACCCTGGCCGGCATCGACCACCAGCAGCGCCCCTTCACAGGCATACAGCGAGCGCGAGACTTCATAGGAGAAGTCGACGTGGCCCGGCGTATCGATGAAGTTCAGCTGATAGGTATTGCCATCGTCAGCGTGGTAGTCGAGGGTCACCGACTGCGCCTTGATGGTGATGCCGCGCTCACGCTCGATGTCCATCGAGTCAAGCACCTGCTCCTTGAGCTCACGGTCGCTCAAGCCTTCGCACAGCTGGATGATGCGGTCAGCCAGCGTGGACTTGCCGTGGTCAATGTGGGCGATGATTGAGAAGTTGCGGATATGCTTCAAGGACGGCGGCGTTACGCGTTCGGTCATGGATCACTGCTCTGTATTTGTGCCCGTCTCCGTGAAATCACACGGCCAACACGGGAGACGACGGAAATCGAATTGCACGCATTGTACAGTCCGACCACAAGCGATGATAGAAGGCGTTGCCTTTTGCGCCCCTCCGGCCCTGTCACAACCCGCCTGAACTCGGGTGAACCGCAGGGCCGCCCGGTAGCAGACGGGGCGCACAGTCGCCCGTGCGCCCCGTCTGCTACCGGAGTGACCGCCTTCGTGCCGGTGGCGGTCACCTTCTGTTGCCTGCGCGCTCGTCGCCCAGGTTCTTGACGCTTGCGTCAGGCGCTGGCGGGATCACTTGTCGCTGTCGGCACGCATGCGCAGTGCGATGTACAGCGGGCGACCATTGCGCACCAGGCGCAGCGAGACCGGACGGTTGGTCGGCAGCTTGGCGACCACATCGCGCAGCGCCTGCACGCTGGTCAACGGCTGCTGATTGAGTTCGACCAGCACATCGCCGGCGCTGATGCCTGCCTCGGCAGCCACGCCCTGCGGGTCGACTTCCATCACGCGCACCCCGTGATCGAGGTTGAGCTCGTTCAAGCTGGCCTTGTCGAGCTCTGCCACCGCAACGCCCAGCCCTTGCTTGTCGTCACTGGCCTTGGTGGCATGCGCCTGCTCACTGCCCGGCCAATGGCCAACCTTGGCAGTCAACGTCTGGCTCTTGCCATCGCGCAGGATGGAGAGCTTGAGCGAATCGCCCGGCGAGCTGGCGCCGACCATGCGCGGCAGGTACGCCGAGCTCTCGACCGCCTTGCCATCGACGGCGGTGATGATGTCGCCACTCTTGAGGCCAGCGGCGGCGGCAGGGCCGTCCGGATCAAGATCGGCGATCAGCGCACCGCGCGCACGGTCCAGCCCGAAGGATTCGGCCAGGTCCTTGGAGACCGGCTGAATGACGACGCCCAGCCAGCCGCGATCCACGCGCCCATCGGTCTTGAGCTTGTCGGCGACATCCATCGCCACATTGATCGGAATCGCGAAGCTCACGCCCATGAAGCCGCCGGAGCGGGTATAGATCTGGGAGTTGATGCCCACCACATCGCCATCGAGATCGAACAGCGGCCCACCGGAGTTGCCCGGATTGATCGCCACATCCGTCTGGATGAACGGCACATAGGCGTCCGACGGCAGGGTGCGATCGATGGCGCTGACGATACCGGCGGTGACGGAATGATCGAAGCCGAACGGCGAGCCGATCGCGGCCACCCATTCGCCGACTTCCAGCGCATCACTGTCGCCCATCGGCAAGGTCGGCAGGTCTTCCGACTTGACCTTGAGCAGCGCGATATCGGTCTTCTTGTCCTCACCGACCACCTGCGCCTTGAGTTCGCGACGGTCGTTGAGGCGCACCATCACCTCATCGGCACCGTCAATGACATGGGCATTGGTCATGATGTAGCCATCATCGGAGATGATGAAGCCAGACCCGAGACTGGAGCGCTTCTCGACGCCCCCGCGGCCCGGGCCAGGCAGCTGATCACCGAAGAAGCGCTTGAAGAATTCGGGCATCTCTTCGCCATTGGGCCCTCGGAACACCGGCCCCGAGCTGCGCTGGATCTCGGTGGTGGTCGCGATATTGACCACCGCGGGCGCCGAGTCCTTGACCAGCTGGGTGAAGTCGGGCAATTCACGAGCCTGAACCAGCTGGGAGCCCATCAGGGCAGCCATGGCCAAGGCAGGTACCATCAGGCGGGAAAGGGATTTCATCAGTGCGGCTCCTGGTACGTCCTGTCATCACTTGTTATCAGGCGTGCAATCACGCAACTACTGACGATGGCAGCGTCACATCGCTGGCGGCGTCCTTCTCATTGACGTCGAAGCGTCGTTGAAGTTCAGCGATTGGTGCCGCGCTGGACGCAACCATGCGTCGCCAACATTCGACAGGTGCCGATGCCAGCCCGATGCAGACTGACGACGCCACCTGCCGACTACGCAAGTCACTCCCCGATCTGCCGAGAGAGTCGACTACCGCTAACACTTGAGCACGTCATCACTTGAGCACGTCATCACTTGAGCACGACGACTACAGCGCCTTGATCGCCATCGCGTCCATGCCGAGACGACGCATCAAGCGCGGCCGGTAGAGTGCCTGCCGCTCAGGACGCGCGGCATGCCAGCGCACGGCCATCAGGCCCGCCGCCAACGAGAGCGCGAAGCCCAACGGCACCGCCAGGGTGCCAGCGCCCGCCAGCTGCTCGGACACGATCCCCCCCAGCATGCCGCTGACCAGCGGCAGGCCATACAGCAGGCCCGCACTGCGCAGAAACGCCGACTCATCGATGCCGATCACCACCCGCTCACCCACCATCGGCAAGTCTTCGCCTGCCGGCACATGGATCAGCACGCGATGCGGCTTGCGACGCGAAAACTGGCTCAACAGGCCGCTGCCACAGCTACTGCGCGCATTGCAGGCACCACAGGTGGAGCGACGCTGGGTCTCGACCCAGACGCCTTCCTTGCCATGCCCCGTGACCTGCCCCTCTTCCTGCATCATCCTGCTGACTCCTGCAAAAACTCGCCGCGCACTGGCGACACATACGCGTAGAATAGCGTCATTCACGGCGGCACTTCACGCGCCTCAGGCCCGACAAGCGCCCACGATACCATCAACAGGAGCCCGCATGAGCGACGCACCCCCATCCACTTCCCGCCTGGACCCGCTGCACGGCGTCACCCTCAAGGCACTGCTGACCTGGCTGGTGGACCACTACGGCTTCGAGACCCTGGGCGAGCTGATTCCCATCAACTGCTTCCTCAGCGACCCGAGCATCAACTCGAGCCTCAAGTTTCTGCGCCGCACGCCCTGGGCACGCGCCAAGGTCGAGACACTCTACATCCAGACGGCAGATCGCTATCTGCATGACTGAGGCCGAGCGTGGTCACACCAGCAAGTGACGGCACTGGCCGGACGCGACCAGGTCACGTGGGCGCATGCAGGACATACAGACAAGAAAAAGGGGCAGCCAATGGCTGCCCCTTTTTCTTGTCTGTCCATGCTGCTTTCATCTGCCTTGGCAGCGACGCCAGCGCAAGCCAGTCATCCAGCGAATATTACTGGGCAACATCCTGCAGGCTGATCCACTCACTGCGCTCCGGCACCGGGCCGCGCGAGGAATGCTGGCTCAGGTAGGCCTCGAGCAGACGCCGCTGGGCGAGATCCGCCGCGGCGACATTGCTGGACGACATGCCGGAATCGTAGCTGCTACTTTGCGGCGCCATGAACATCGGGCGTGAGCTGGAGGGCGTCACGCCGACCTGCATCAAGCCGCTGTTGGCACCGGGCTGTACCCACTGAGACGCCTCGGCATTCACTGACGGCTGGCTGACCTGACGCACGGTGCCGCCCTGGATGGCTGAACCGCCCTGGTTGACGGAAGAACCGCTGGCAAGCTCTGCACCGCTGTTCACGCCGCCGGGCACCGCATTGTCGCCGCCATTGAAGACCTGCACACCGGTGATCACCATCACCGCGACGCCTGCCGCGATGGCCGCGGAACCGGCAAAGGAGAACAGGCTGCGACGCTCGGCCACGGGCGGTGCACTCGCGGGAGCCTCGCGGGAGATCAGCTCGACCTCGGCGCTGACCGCCGACGCGATATCCAGAGTGAAGGTGCTTTCACGCTCACGATGCATGGCACTGCGCGCCAGGTGATAGCGGCGCCAGGTGTCTGCAGCCTCAGGAGACTCATCGAGCCCCTTGAGGACACGACGCAGATCCAGCTCGTCACCCTCCGCATCCATCAGCGCGGACAGCGACTCCTTCACGGATTCGGTGGTCTTCAGATTCATGCGTAAATACCCTCACACTCGTCAGATTGAACGACGACTTCAATCTGCACTCCTGGCAACAAATGGCGTCATTCACCATGGCGGCTGATGGCCCGAGCGGGCCAACGGCAAACAGCGTTACTGCGCCGTGGAAGAGGGGCTTTCGTGCCCTACCCCTCACCACTCAACTTTCCAGCGCTCATGCACGCAGTCGCTGAGCTACATGACTACTGAACAGTAAGAACACGCGCCGCACGGATTGTTCCGCCATTCGTTCAGAAAACATTCACTTTAGCTGCAAGATTTCGCCAAGCCACTGAGTTGATTGAATTTAACCAACAAAATTTTTGTGGCTCTTCTCTCACAGGGGCGACGCAGAACAGCGACGTCACTCGACGGCAGACACCGCCGAGGCGGGACTGACCAGCCCCTGGATCGCCTTGTCGACCGCTTCACGTGCACGGAAGATACGCGAACGCACCGTGCCCACCGGGCACTGCATCACCTCGGCGATATCCTCATAGGACAGGCCATCGAATTCGCGCAGCGTGATGGCGGTGCGCAGGTCTTCAGGCAGCTTCTCGATGGCCTCGAAGACGACCTTCTCCAGCTCATCGCGCGCCATGGCGGCTTCCGGCGTCTCGATGTCCGACAGGCGACCGGATTGATCGACCACCTCGGCATCGCCGATATCCATGTCGGTGCCCGGCGGACGACGGCCCCGCGAGACCAGATGATTCTTGGCCGTATTGATGGCGATCCGGTACATCCAGGTATAGAAGGCGCTCTCGGCCCGGAAGTTGGGCAACGCACGATAGGCCTTGATGAAGGCTTCCTGGGCGACATCCTGCACTTCTGAATGATCGTGTACGTAACGGCTGATCAGGCCGAGAATCTTGTGCTGATATTTCCTGACCAGCAGATCGAAGGCGCGGTTATCCCCTTTCTGGGCGCGCTCGACCAACTGCTGGTCCGTTTCATTGACACTCATTCACTCGCTCCCTCCGCGGGAGTGGAGGCACCGCTTGCGGACTCCACATCAGGAATCCCCGGGGCATCAGCACCTGACAGGAATTGCGACTCGCGCATGCGTTATCCGGCCCCTTTGATATTCGTTGTGATGGATGCGATGCCTGGCGCGGGGCGAAAAAGCGCCCGGCGGCCCGCTGACGCGACCAAAATCAACGCACAGTGTTCCTGTTTATCATTTGTACGGCAAGACGCCATGCCGTCAAAGCCTCAGGTTTTGCGTGTTCACTCCCGTCATGACAGCGTTTGGCGACGCTGACACGTCAAAGCGTAACGATTTCTTTACGATTTACGCTTATCTTGAGTCACACGAGCCTCAAGTCAGCGCCAGCCAGCTTGACAGTTGATTAAATTTGACCCAAGGGCGCTGACAAGCCGGCATGCAGCAGATACCATGGACATCATTCAGTACGCACAACACGGATGGCGGGCGCGAAGACGCCCGTCTGACTCTGCTAACAGCCATGCAGACCGCACACCGCTCAGGACACTGTCATGTCAGAACAACACGTCAACAACCTCAACGTCCTGTCACAGGACGTGCTGATCACCCCCGAAGCGCTCAAGCAGGACATCCCGCTGACCGCCAAGGCCGAAGAGACCGTCATCGAAGGCCGTCGCACCATCCAGCGCATTCTGGACGGTGAAGACCCGCGCCTGCTGGTCGTGGTCGGCCCCTGCTCCATCCATGACCTGGACGCCGCCCGTGACTACGCACGCCGCCTGAAGGTACTGGCCGAGGAAGTGAAGGACAGCCTCTACATCGTGATGCGCGTCTACTTCGAGAAGCCGCGTACCACCGTCGGCTGGAAAGGCCTGATCAACGACCCGCACCTCAATGACACCTTCGAGATCGAGGAAGGCCTGCACATCGCGCGCGGCCTGCTGGTCGAACTGGCCGAGATGGGCCTGCCGCTGGCCACCGAAGCCCTCGACCCGATCTCCCCGCAGTACCTGCAGGACTGCATCAGCTGGTCCGCCATCGGCGCCCGTACCACCGAATCCCAGACCCACCGCGAGATGGCCTCTGGCCTGTCGTGCCCGGTCGGCTTCAAGAACGGCACCGACGGCTCGCTGGATGTCGCCGTCAATGCCCTGCAGTCCGTGTCTCACGGCCACAACTTCCTGGGCATCAACCAGGCCGGTCAGGTCGCGATCATCCGCACGCGTGGCAACGCCTACGGCCACGTCGTGCTGCGTGGCGGCAACGGCAAGCCGAACTACGACAGCGTCAGCGTCGCGCTGGCCGAGCAGGAACTGGCCAAGGCCGGCGTCACCGCCAACCTGATGGTCGACTGCTCCCACGCCAACTCCAACAAGGACCCGGGCCTGCAGCCGCTGGTGCTGGAGAACGTCACCCAGCAGATCCTCGAGGGCAATCGCTCCATCATGGGTCTGATGGTCGAGTCGCACATCAACTGGGGCGCGCAGAAGATCAATGCCGACCGCAGCAAGATGGAATACGGCGTCTCCATCACCGATGCCTGCATCGACTGGGCCACCACCGAAGACACCTTCAAGACCATGGACGCCAAGCTCAAGGACGCGCTGCGCGCCCGCCTCGAGCAGCCTGCCGAAGCCTGAGCCAGAAGCCTGGGGCCAGAAGCCACTGGTTTCAGACCGGCAGCATTGGATGAATGAAAAAGCCCCGCCGATTGGCGGGGCTTTTTTGTGGCTGCTGGGTCGGCAGCTGACGGGCCAGCTTTGACCGTTAAGCCCTGACCCATCAGTTCTGACCCATCACTCCTGCCCCATCAGTTCTGGCGCACGCCATCGATCTCGCGCACGAAGGGCGGCAAGGCCTCGATCAACTGCTGACCGTAACGCTTGGTCAGGATGCGTCGATCCAGAATCGTGATACGCCCTTCATCGGCTTCCTTGCGAATCAGGCGCCCACAGGCCTGCACCAGCTTGATCGAGACATCCGGCACCGCGATACGCATGAACGGGTTGCCGCCCCGCGACTCGATCCACTCCGCCAGCGTCGCACCGACCGGGTCATCCGGCACCGCGAACGGCAGCCGCGTGATCACCACGTGGGTCAGATACTTGCCGGGCAAGTCGATGCCCTCAGCGAAGCTCGCCAGCCCGAAGATGATGCTGCCGCGCCCGCCATCCACCGCCTTGCGGTGCTGACTGAGCAGCTCATGCTTGGGCAGACGACTCTGCGCCAGCACCCGCTTGCGGGTCTCGCCATCCAGCGCCTTGTTGACCGCCGCCAGCTGCTTGCGCGAGCTGAACAGCACCAGCACCGCCTCGCGCACATCCAGCGCATTGACGAAGTCGACGATCGCCTGCTCATGCGGACCGGGTGGCGACGGCTCCACCGCCTCGCGCGGGATGGCCAGCACCGCCTTGCCATAGTCGAACGGGCTGGGCAGGCGCTGATAGCGATAGCGATTGGCCAGGCCTGCGCGCTCCTGCAGGCGCTCGAAGCGATTGAGCGCCGTCAGGGTCGCCGACGTCAGCACCGCGCCGAAACAGGCGCCCCACAGATGGCGCGCCAGCGTTTCCGCGGCCGACACCGGACTTGCCGAGACGGTCATCTCCGGCTCGCCATTGAAGCGCTCGAAGGTCAGCCAGCGCGCATGCGGCGGCCCATCGGCAGGGTCGCTCAGGCCGATGGCCTCCCACAGCGCATGGGCCTCCAGCGCACGCCCGTGCAGCAGGGCCACCAGCGGCAGCCAATCCTCGGCATTCTCCTTGGGCAGGCCGGTGGCCTTCTCCGGGTCCAGGCTCTCACGCAGGATGTCGGCGATCTGCTCCAGCGCCCGCGACAGCTCCGCGAAGCCCTTGAGCAGGTTGTGGCCCAGCTCCTTGAGCGCCTCCGGTGCCTGACCGCGCTCGAAGCGATGATTGGTGACGTCCTCGCCGGCCCCATTGGGCAGATCCGCCAGCTGATGCCCCAGCCCGAACACCTCGCCCAGACGCGGCTCGATATCCGCCAGCAACTCGGGCATGCGCGCCAGCAGACGGCCGATGGTCGGCTGACTGCCCAGCGCCGCATTCAGCTCGGTGAGCGACTTCTTGAGGTTGCCCAGCCAGCGCAGCGTCTGATTGATCGGCGTGCGGTGATGGAAGTGATCCAGCGCCTTGTCGGGCAGATGGTGCGCCTCATCGAAGACGTAGATGCAGTCACTGGGCGATGGCAACACCAGCCCGCCGCCCAGCGAGAGGTCCGCCAGCACCAGGTCATGGTTGGCGACGATGATGTCGGCCTGCTCCAGCTGACGACGGGCACGGAAGAAGGCACACGCCGAGAAGTGGCTGCAGCGGCGATTGGTGCACTGACGGTGGTCCGTGGTCAGACGCGCCCAGTCGCGGTCCTCGACCTGCAGAGGCCAGCTGTCGCGGTCCCCTGCCCACTCGCCGCTGGCATAGTCCTCAGCCATCTTGCCGGCCAGCTCCACGAAGCTGCCGCCGTCGCTGGCGATCATGTCACGCTCGAACAGCGCCATGGTCGGGTTGTCCTCGACACCTTCCAGCGCCTGATCCAGTTTCTGCACGCACAGGTAACGGCGACGGCCCTTGGCCAGGGCGTAGTCGAAGCTCAGCCCCGAATGCTTCTTGAGCGCCGGCAGGTCCTGATGCATGACCTGCTCCTGCAGCGCGATGGTCGCGGTCGAGACCACCAGCCGCTTGCCACGCGCCTTGGCCACCGGCAGTGCGGAGAGCAGATAGGCCAGCGTCTTGCCGGTGCCGGTACCGGCCTCCAGCACGCAGACATGCTCGTTGCCGAGGCGATAGCCTTCCGGATTCTGCTCGATGTTGCCCAGGGTGCGCGCGATCTCGGCGATCATCAGCCGCTGCCCGTAGCGCGGCGTCAGTTCAAGACCCTCGAGCAACTTGCGATAGGCGCCCTGAATCTCGCCCTTGAGGCTATCTTCCAGCATTGCGTGTCTCTCTCCTCAACTGGCCATCCACCCCTGACCCACGACATCCGCTCGACAACAACTGGCAACTGGCTGCTTGTCGTCGAACCTGCGGGTCATGGAGCGCAAGACGGCGAACAGCCTGAGCTGTCCGCCGTCTTTGCGTGCTACTGCCATCTACCTCGACTGCCCTGCGCGGCCGGCCAGCTTTCTGTGACCGGTCGGAGGCAAGCAGACGTTACAGCAGGCCCTGGGGCGGCTGCTGACGCGGCAGCGTTTCCTGCAGGTAGTCTTCGATTTCCGGCAGTGAGAAGACATCTTCCTCACCGACGAAGCTGATCAAGGTCACATCGCTGAAGCTTGCACGGTGGACGTAGTCTTCCGGCACTTCCGGCAGCGTGAAGTTGATCGCATGGGTCGCGTCCTCGAGTGCGAAGCCACGCCCGGCGACATCGCTGACCACCAGCACCTTGAGCTTGCCGTTGCGGAAGGCCTCATGGGCTTCCAGGCGCTCGGTCTGGGTCTCGGCGCCGGACATCACCGCCGACTCGATACCGGCTTCCTTGAGCGCGGCGTTGATCTTGCGCACCAGCCCACGGCTATTGCCGAAGACCACGGAGCGCTCCATCTCGCCCTGCTTCACCAGATTGATCAACAGACGCAGCTTGTCATCATCGCTCACGGTGTAGGTCTGCACGGCGTCGTTGTCCGCCGCGATGGCAGCCGTCGCTTCGTGCTCGACCGCGACCTGAGTCGCCTCATGCGTCCACTGCTCGGCCAGCCCCAGCACGTCGGAAGACAGCTCGGCGGAGAACAGCAGCGTCTGGCGCTCTTCCGGACGCGGCGTGGCGCGGATGATGCGCTTGACGTCGGGGATGAAGCCCATCGACAGCATGCGGTCCGCTTCGTCGACCACCAGCACCTCGGTCTCGGAGAGATCGACATCGCGCTTGGTATGGAAATCGAGCAGGCGGCCTGGCGTGGCGACCAGCAGGTCGACCTTGCGCTCGAGGCGTTCACGCTGCTTCTGGTAGTCCATGCCACCCACCACGCAGGCCACCGAGATGCGCGCGAATTCGGAGAACGCCTTGGCGTCCTTCTCGATCTGCAGCGCAAGCTCACGGGTCGGCGCGATGATGACGGCACGCGGCGCGCCCGGCTTCTGGCCTTCCGGCGCCTTCTCTTCCAGGAAGTAGGCCAGGGTAGCGATCAGGAAGGCGGCGGTCTTGCCGCTGCCGGTCTGGGCACGACCGACCACGTCACCACCCAGCAGTGCCTTCTCGAAGGTCTGGGCCTGGATCGGGGTGCAGTATTCAAAGCCGGCCTTCTGGATGGCACGCATCAGCGGCAGCGGCAGATCGAAATCATGGAAGCGCCACTGGCCAGCGACCGGCGCGACCGGGAACTGATCGAGGTTCCACTTGGACTGGGAGCGACGCGGCTTGCGACGACGACGCTTGGGCTTTCTCGGCTTCTGGTTCGGGTCCTGCGGCTCTTGCTGAGTCTGCTCAGCGGCTGGCTGGGTCTGATCCGTCTCGCTCATGTAATCCGTTCTTTTCAAGGGTTCATATGCGACAGGCGCGGGTCGTTCTCGGAATCTCGCCGTGACAGGCCACACCCGGTTGGTTCGTCATGCCCAGTCGTCTCACCTGGTTCGCCTGACTCGCGCCTGATGCGCGGTAGTCTCGGGCTGCATGCGCCTTTACCGGATTGGGAGCCATCCCCCGCCCTTCTGCGGCAACACCCCCTGGGTGTGCGTCTCCGGGGCCACGCAGGCCTCGGGTGCAGAAGGACACGAATGCTCTCACCTGTTCTTGACGGATTCACGCATCCAGCGCTCCCCTGCCCGAATGTTCGGCAAGGGACTGGAGCGGACGTCTGCCATGAGGGTCTGCTCACGTGGCACCGGTCATGTCATCGCCGGGCTCACGCAACGGACAGGCTCATGGGTCGCCACAAGGACGGCCGATACTGCGTGTCGGTCGAAAGGGCTTCTTCATCGAGCGGGCATCAGGCTGCCGGGCAACCTTGGCCACGCCACGGGACAGTTCGCCGCCGCCCGTCTGTCTATCTGTCTGGGCCGGGGCGGCGTACCTGCCAGGGTCATTCAGGTAACACTCATATATTGCATATTGCATGTCGCTGGCACGGGCAATGGCAGCAAGACTGGTGCGTCCGGCAAGCCGTTGTCTCTGACATGCGTGAGGGGAAGCGCGCCCCGAGGGGCAGGCGACCCGCCATCGTGCATGAGACACAAGGCGCCGATTCAAGCGGCCAGTCACGCACCTCACCTGCGGGCAGCGACGATAACGCCGACATATTGTACCAGCCCGCCGGCGTCTTCGCGCCCCTGCATCATGACGCACTCGGCGCGAGACATCCTCGCGTGCACGACACGCGATGCCTCTCACCACGACGCCCCTCATGGCACCCGCCCCATGCAGGCTGGTAGAATGCCCGACAACTGATGCGGTTGCCCGCGTGCCGCGGCCTTGCCGTGCGACTCAAGGCTGGCGACTGCCGACACCGAACAGGAAAGCCCGAAGATGACACGTAGAAAGAAGAGCCGCTCCATCGCCGACAAGGTGCAGATTCGTACCGGCCGCCGCAAGGACTTCAAGAAGTGGCGCGCCGAGAACCCGGACCAGGTGCATTCCGGCCCGCGTTACGTGGCCAAGAAGAAGGACCAGCGCAAGTCCCAGGCTGCCGCCAAGCTGGAACGCATGAACGCGGCGCCGCTTTTGCCGCTGCACCCTGATGCGCCGGCAAAGGAAGACAGCTCCTCCAAGGATGATGGTGGAGGCGAAGCGTGATGCGCCTGATTTCCTTCAACATCAACGGCATCCGTGCGCGTCCGCATCAGCTGGAAGCGCTGATCGAGACGCATCAGCCGGAAGTCATTGGCCTGCAGGAAACCAAGGTGCAGGACAGTGAATTCCCCCACGCGCACATCGAGGCGCTGGGCTATCACGTGGTGTGGCACGGCCAGAAGGGTCACTACGGCGTCGCGATGCTGACCCGTCAGGTGCCGAAGAAGGTGCACTACGGCATGCCGGATGACGACGAGGATGCCCAGAAGCGCATGATCGGCGTCGAGATCGACGGCCCGAATGGCGAGCCGCTGATCGTCTACAACGGCTACTTCCCCCAGGGCGAGAATATCGAGCACCCGGTGAAGTTCCCCTACAAGACGCGCTTCTATCAGCAGCTGTTCCGCCTGCTGGAAGAAGACCACCAGCCCGAGCAGCATGTGGTGGTGATGGGCGACTACAACATCTCGGCCACCGATCGCGACATCGGCATCGGCGAGCCCAACCGCAAGCGCTGGCTGCGCGAAGGCAAGACCAGCTTCCAGCCCATCGAGCGCGAGTGGATGGAGCGCCTCTACGCCTGGGGCCTGACCGACAGCTTCCGCCATGTGCACCCGGAAGTCGATGACCAGTTCAGCTGGTTCGACTACCGCTCACGCGGCTTCGAGCGTGAGCCCAGGCGCGGCCTGCGCATCGACCTGATCATGACCAGCCCCGGCCTGACTCCGCTGATCAAGGATTCCGGTGTCGACTACGCACTGCGCGGCATGGAAAAGCCGTCGGATCACGCCCCAGTGTGGACCGATATCGGCTGATGCGCTGAGCAACGCCAGCGCGAACACGATCGCCAGACACGCAAACGCCGCCTTTCCCGTCTCAGGACGATCAGGAAAGGCGGCGTTTTCGTTGCAGTGATACTCAGGCAGCGCTGGGTCGTAAGCGTCTTACGTCATCAGCGCTGCGCGACGGATTTCAACCAGGCATCGGCCCCTTCGGCGCCACGCGCCTGAGCCTTCTTGAAAGCTTCACGCGCAGGGTCGAACTGCTCCAGCTGACTGGCGACCACGCCGGAGAGCAGCCAATGACGCGCCGAGTCGTCGCCACGCTCACCGGCCGCGGCCAGCGCCTGCTGCGCCGTTTCCCAACGCCCCCAGTCATAGGCAAGCTCGGCATACTGCTGGGCATCCTCGAGTGACTGGCTCTGCTGCGAGACGGCTGCCCACGCCTTGAGCGCATGCTCGACATCGCGCGCCGCCGTCCAGGCCTGCGCCAGCTGGCGACGCAGCGCCGGGGTATCGTCAAGCAGCGGCTGCCCCTCGGGTGTCGCGGATTTCGAGAGCCCCGCCTTGATCAGCTCCGCCGCCCGTGCCGGCGCACCGGCCGCCAGCTGCAGGTCGACTCGCTGCTGATAGGCATCACTGCCGCTGACGATCCCCGCTGCCCATGCCGCTTCCCAGGTACTGGCGGCGCGGGTGTTCTGGTTGAGGCGCTGATAGAGCGCCACGGCACGCTGCCAGTCCTGCGGATCGCGTGACTCGCCCAGCCCCTGCTCGACCAGCGCCACCGCCGCGCCATGGCGGCCGGTCTGCTGATAGACACTGACGGCCAGCTTCAGGCGATCACCGCTCGGCGCACTCGCCTTGCTGGCACGCTCCAGCCAGTCCTCGGCGCGCGCCCAGTCACCACGGTTGGCTTCCAGACTGACCGCCAGCCACAGGTCATCGGCACTCGCCGAGCCGCCGTGCAGATATTCCGCAAGACGAGCGATACCCCTATCGCGCTCACCGGCGCGCAGGCGCAGCATCGCTTCACGACGCAGCCACTCGCGAGCCTGGGAGGCATTGACGCCCGGCAGGCGACGCGCCTCGGCATACAGACGCGCCGCCTGGGCCTGATCGCCCTGGCGCGCACGCGCACTGGCCGCCAATGACAGATACAGCGCACGCACTTCACCACGCTGGCGCTTGGCCTCACGCTCGGCGCGCTCACCGACCGCGTCATAATCGCCTTCATCCAGCCGTGACTGCAGCGTACGCAACTGCCCCGCCACTTCGGCGGAGACGCGCGTCGCCGCATGGGCCGCACTGATGCCACCAACTTCCATCATCAGCATCAGGCAGGTCGAGACCAGCGTCACGCGGGTGAGTCGGCGCCCGCCGCGTGTCAGCAGCTGGCGCGCCCGCGCCATCAGGCCTCGCGATCGCTCAGCGCTGTCGGCGTCCTGCGGCGGTGTGGATTTCGCTACCATGAGTCTTTCCTCTTGCGTTCATCGCTGCCATGACCCGGCGCATTGCCGATAAGTCCACGGCATCAGAGATGACGACATATGACACACATCAGACACCCGATGAAAGCCCGCGCCATGGGGTCATGGGTTGCCTCAACGCAACTGGAACTCGAGCCGCTGGCGCGCCTGGCGCGCATTGCCCGCGGCCGGGAATTCCCAGCGCGCGATCGCCTTCATCGCCGCCCGGTCAAACACGCCCGACGGCTCGGCACGCACCACCCGCAGCGAGCCGCCATCGACATTGCCGTCCGGACGAATCACGAAGGCCACCTCGACGAAGCCCTCAATGCCGCGGCGACGCGCGCGACTCGGATATTCGGGAGCGGTGCGCACGGTGGGCCGCGGTGAACCACCCTGCGCCGCCGGGGCCGCCTTGGGCTTTGACGGCTTCGCCGCGGCCTGTGACGACGCATCAGACGCCGACTGCGCCGATGAAGCGGCCTCGGCCTGCCTGGCGACCGCCTTGGGTTCCGGCTTGGCCTTGGGTGCCGGTTTCGGCGTCGGTTTCGGCTTGGGGGTCGGTTTGGGCGGACGCTCGACTTCTAGCGGCGGCAGGCTGTCATCCATGGTCAGCTCTGGCGTCGGCGGCAATGGCGTCTTGACCTCGGGAATCGCCACCGGGCTTGTCGCCTTGGGCGCCGGCATCGGGGCTGCCTTGGGTGGCGGCGGTGGCTCGGCCGGCGGCGTGGGCAGACTTTCACTCGCCGCCGGTGCGGGCTCCGGCGCCTCTTCAGGCGCCTGAACGGTGGAGACCGACAGCGGCTCCGGTGGCGGCGTGTCGTTCACCGGCGGCGCAACCAGCAAGGCCAGCGCATAGAACAGCACCAGCGCCAGCAAGGCGCCGCCGACAAGCCCGACGAGTCGATTGGCATACAGGCGTCGCGTCATGTCATTCGCCCTTCGAGGCGGCGACCGCGATGTCCTGCACACCCGCGTTGCGCAGTGCATCCATCGTCTCGACCAGCAGACCGGTCTGTGAGCGGCTGTCGGCCTGGATCACCACCGGCTGACCATCGGCAAGATCGGCCACGGCGTCGCCGACGCGATGGGCATCCACCGGCTTGCCGTCGACCCACACCGCGCCCTCGGCGGTGATGGCGACCATGACCGCCGCGTCAGGGCGCGCCGTGGCGTTGGAGGCTTCCGGACGCTGGATCTCGACCCCGGACTCCTTGACGAAGCTGGTGGTGACGATGAAGAAGATCAGCATGATGAAGACGACATCCAGCATCGGCGTCAGATTGATCTCGCCGCTGTCTTCCGCGGCCTCCATGCGACGTCTACGCATGTGGTGTCTCGCTTGTATCAGAGGAGGAATCAAAACCGTTCGCAGCGGACATGCCGGAACGTGCATCGTCGACGGCGCGCGCCAGACGGTCGTGCAGGCGCTGGTCTTCACGACGCACCACGCGCTCGAAGCGCGTGACGAACATCAGGCCCACCACCGCGACCGCCATGCCGGCCAGCGTCGGCAGCGTGGCGCGTGCCACACCATCGGCCATGGCACGCGCCTGGCCGGTGCCGGCGATCGCCAACGAATCGAAGACATGGATCATGCCGGTCACGGTGCCCAACAGGCCTGCCAGCGGACAGATCAGCACCAGCAGCTTGAGCCACGGCAGCGGCGCGCGCAGGCGTGACAGCAGCTCACGGGTCAGCACTTCGCGATGGGTGAGCGCCGACCAGCTGTGGTGCTCGCTGCGCGCCACCCAGTCGTGGATCAACCGCTGACGCGCCGGACGATGCACGAGCCGCCAGTAGAGGCCGCGTTCCAGCGCCAGCCCGAACAGCACCATGGCGATCAGGCAGATCACCACGATCAGCGGGCCACCGCTTTCCACCAGCCGCATCACTGGCGCGAAGCCACCGCTCAGCAAGGAAGAGGCGGCCAACGAATCAGGCATGCTCGGTATCCCGCTGACGCGCCGCCGCGCTGGCAGCCTTGCTCGGGGCGCGCTTCTCGAGGTGATCGGCCAGACGTGCACTGGCGCGGCCCTCGAGGCGGCCCATCAGGCCCTTGGACAGACTGGAAAGCCCGGTCTGGGCGAACAGCAGCGGCACGGCGGTCACCAGACCCAGCACGGTGGTCACCAGCGCCTGGGAGATACCGCCGGCCATCAATTTGGGGTCGCCGGTACCGAAGACAGTGATCGACTGGAAGGTGCCGATCATGCCGGTCACGGTACCCAGCAGACCCAGCAGCGGCGCGATGGCAGCCAGCAGCTTGACCAGCGCCTGGCCACGTTCGAGCCTGGGCTGCTCGGCCAGCAATGCCTCATCGAGACGGGCTTCGAGCGCTTCCGGCTCGTGATCGTGGCGCATGCCTTCAAAGCGATGCAGCACACGGCCCAGCGGGTTGTCGTCACTGAGCTGGCTCAGGTCGGCTTCCTGACGCTTGACCGCCCGGCGGGTCAGCGACAGACGCACCAGCTGGATCAGCGCGATGATCAGGCCCAGCACGCCCAGGCCGACGATGACATAACCGACGGCGCCGCCCTGCTTGAGGCGCTCACCGAGACGCGGTGCCCGCGCCAGCGCCTGGGTGACATCGCCACCGGTGGGGTCGAAGCTCAGGCGATCACTGTCGCCGGCATCGAAGGCCGCCAGCTGCTTGCGAATGCGCAGCGGCGTGGTACCCGCAAGGCCGAGGGTGTCCAGCGCCGAGGGGCCATCCACGGCCTTGTCTTCCGACAGCGGCGCCAGCAGGTGGCGACCACTGAAGGCCATCTGCTCGCCGACGCGCACGATCTCACGCGGCTTGATGCTGCCATCCGGCCCGGCCAGCGGTGCCTGGAAGCGCAGCGCGCGACCGCTTTCGGTGGCGATGCTGCGGATGTCCGCGGTCAGGGCGGCGAGTCGCTCGCGGCCCGGCACCTCATCGCGCGGCCCCAGGTCCGGCAGACGCGCCTGGCCGCCGACCAGCAGCCAGTTGCCCGCCAGGGCTTCACGCGTCTCGCGGGCATGCTTGCGTGCCACCTCGAATACCTGACCGAGATCGCCCTGCTGGGCCTGACGCTCTTCGTCCAGACCGCTGAGGGTCGCCTGTTGTTCCTGCGCCTCGGCCTCGAGGGTCGCGCGCGTCTCGCGCAGGCTGTCACGCCGCGCCTCGGCCTCGCTGACCGCCGCTTGCAGTGCCTCGCGATCCGACAACAGGGTGTCGAGACGCGCCTGATCGCGGCCTTCGGCCTGACTGGCGGCCTGTTCGAACTGCTCGACGCTCAATGACTGCTCGGCACTGCCGGTCGCCGCCAGCACGGCGGGAGATGACAATGTCAGCAGCCCCAAGGTGCCGGCCGTCAGCAACAGGCGTGACAGAGACGCACGTGGCGCTTGTGAATTCGTCGCCATCAGCTGGACTCCTGCGCGGTACGGGTAGTGGTGGTACGTGTGCTGGTGACTGCCGCGGCAGCCTGATCGGCGCTCTCGAGCGCGGACTGCGACAGGCGCCCCTTCGGAGCCAGCTCGACGTCCTCGACCGGCACCGACAGCGGCAGGGTCACCAGTGACGGTGCCTGCTGGTCACGCGCCATGCTGATGCCCTTGCGCAGCGCTTCCAGGCCGCTGTCATCCAGCACCTGCCAGCTGCCATTTCTGGCCTGCCAGGCGCCGCCATGCTGACCATCCAGCGTCAGGTAATAGAGGCCGACGCGGCCGACACGCAGATACTGCACCTCGGTGTCTTCCCCACCGACCAGCCCAGCGCGCCAGGTATCGAAGCCCTGACCGTAGCTCAGCTCCTGCTGCCAGGCGTTGAGCAGCTGATCGAGGCGCTCGTCATTGCTCAGGCTGGCATTGGAGAGGTTGTCACGCAGACGCTGGACGCGCGCGAGGCGCTCGTCCTTGAGAAACGGCAGATCCTGCTCGATGAAGTCCGCCAGCTCCTCGACCTGCTGACGCAGCAGGCCCGGCAGCGACTCACGCGTGGCCTCGAGATTCTCCAGCGCCGTGCGCTGGCGCTCGATACGCGCCGCGCGGTCAGCATTCAGCGGCGTCAGCTCCGCGGTATAGCTTTCCAGACGCGCGGCTTCCTGACGCGCTTCACGCAGGCGCACCAGCAGCGCACGCGTCTCGTCATCGGCGGCATCGATGCGCGCCTGCAGCTCACGCTGGGTTTCCTGATGAGTGGCGGCACTGTCACGCAGTGTCTCGGCATGCGCCGGCAATGCGGTGGCTGTCAGCGGTGCAAGCAGCACCAGCGCCGGGAGCAGGCCGCCAAGGGCTCGCACGCACGGGAAGGGGAAAGAAGTCGAACGCCGCACGGACATCTCCTGAAGAACTAGGCTTGGTTGCATCCTCGGTCGCCTGCCAGGCCGCTAGTGGCTTCCGAGTGGAAATGCAAATCACTGGCATGGACGGTATTACAAACAAGAACAATTATCAATTGATCTTGCCTCGCTCTGCCCCATCAGCAGGCCCTGAAACCTGCAATGCAGCGTTGCACTTTTCTCCTGACGCTCTCTCCCCTGCCCTCGCCCCAACCCTTGCCCGCAGACACAAAAAAACACGACCCGCCGAAGCGGGTCGCGTTGATGGGCCAGGCCACCTTGCGGTGTCTCGGCCTCAGCCTTGCAGGGCCTTGCTCAGAGCTTGCCTTCCAGCTCCGGCAGTACCTCGAACAGATCGCCGACCAGGCCGTAATCCGCGACCTGGAAGATCGGCGCTTCGTCGTCCTTGTTGATCGCGACGATGACCTTGGAGTCCTTCATGCCCGCCAGATGCTGGATCGCCCCGGAGATGCCGACGGCGATGTAGAGGTCCGGCGCGACGATCTTGCCGGTCTGGCCGACCTGCATGTCGTTGGGCACGAAGCCGGCGTCGACCGCAGCGCGTGAGGCACCGATGGCGGCGCCCAGCTTGTCGGCGATACCGTTGAGCAGCGCGAAGTTCTCACCGTTGCCCATGCCGCGGCCACCGGAGATCACCACCTTGGCGGAGCCCAGCTCAGGGCGCTCGCTTTCGGCCAGGGTTTCCTCGACGAAGCTCGAGACACCTGCATCCTCGACCACGTCCACGGCCTCGATGGCCGCCTGTCCGTCGAGCGCGACCGGATCGAAGCCGGTGGCACGCACGGTGATGACCTTGAGCACATCGTCGCTCTTGACGGTGGCGATGGCGTTGCCGGCGTAGATCGGGCGCTGGAAGGTATCGGCGCTCTCGACGGCGATGATCTCGGAGATCTGCGCCACGTCCTTCAGTGCCGCGACACGCGGCATGAAGTTCTTGGCAGTGGTGGAGGCACTGGACAGCACGTGGCTGTAGTCATCGGCCAACGCCACGACCAGTGCCGACAGGTTCTCGGCCAGCTGATGGGCGTAGACGGCATTGTCGGCGACACGCACACGCGCGATGCCGGCAAGCCTGGCGGCCTGCTCGGCGACGGCGCCTACGCCCTCACCGGCGACCAGCACATCGATATCGCCACCGATGGCGGTTGCGGCTGCCACGACACTCGCGGTGCTGCTGGTCAGCTGGCCATCATGATGATCGGCAATGACGAGAATGCTCATGAGATCACCTTTGCTTCGTTCTTGAGTTTGTCCACCAGCTCATCGACGGAGCCGACCTTGATGCCGCCCTGACGCTCGGCCGGCGGCGTGACCTTGACCAGCGACACCTTGGAGGCCGTGGAGACACCCAGCTCTTCCGGCGTCTTCACATCCAGCGGCTTCTTCTTGGCCTTCATGATGTCCGGCAGCTTGGCGTAGCGCGGCTCGTTGAGGCGCAGGTCAGTGGTGACCACCGCCGGCAGGTTCAGCTTGACGGTCTGCAGGCCGCCATCGATCTCGCGGGTGACATTGACGCTCTCGCCATCGACCGCCACTTCGGAAGCGAAGGTGCCCTGCCCCATGCCGGTAAGTGCCGCCAGCATCTGACCAGTCTGGTTGTTGTCGGCATCGATGGACTGCTTGCCGAGAATCACCAGGCCGGGCTGTTCTTCCTCGACCACCTTGGCCAGCAGCTTGGCCACGGCCAGCGAGTCGACGGCGTCATCGGTCATCACCTGCACGGCGCGATCGGCACCCAGCGCCAGCGCGGTACGCAGCTGTTCCTGGGCGGCCTTGGGGCCGATGGTGACGGCCACGACTTCGGTCGCCACGCCTTTTTCCTTCAGGCGCACCGCTTCTTCCACGGCGATCTCGCAGAAGGGGTTCATGGCCATCTTGACGTTGGTCAGCTCGACGTCAGACTGGTCAGCCTTGACGCGAATCTTGACGTTGTAATCGATGACGCGTTTCACCGCGACGAGTACTTTCATGGTGTCCTCGCTGATTTCTCATGGAGTACCAGTGACCGTGAGGCCGCCAGCGCTCGATTCATGCAAGCGTTTGATAGGTGAATATCTTCCACAGATGACCGTGATGACAAGTGTCTCGCCACGATATCCGCTGGCACCCGACGGATGAAGTCAGCCAGACCGGCGTGGTTTTCATTGTCCGGGCGCCGCCATTCTCATGCGGGCATCTTGCGCAGAATTGGTTGCCGGGGTCAAACCTGACAATCACTCTCAACACGCCCGAGCGTGAAACCCATCGGGCGATTTCCTGCAACGCCCCCCGGTGGCTATTACGTCAGACCCAAGCATAATAAACAAACGGTCGTTTTAAATGCTACTGTTGCGGCATGCTATGCGGCTGCTTCGCGCCAGCGCCTTGTGTCGAGCGGCCGATCGTCCGTGCAGGACATGGCGTACCAGCGTGAGTCGCACCCCTATTTTCACTCCGGCGAGTCGTGCCCTGACGCACGCCACGCCGGAGGTCCACTGCCCAGCGGACGGCCATGGTCGTTCGTGACACGCCCGCCCCGCCGGATCCGCGGGGCCCTGACGGCGCAAAGATTGAGGAGACGGGTCATGGAACGCGAATTCATGGATTTCGACGTGGTCATCGTCGGTGCCGGCCCTTCCGGCCTGGCGGCGGCCTGCCGACTGATGCAGCAGGCCAACGCGGCCGAGAAGGAGCTGACGGTCTGCGTGGTCGAGAAAGGTTCTGAAGTCGGCGCGCACATCCTGTCCGGCGCCGTGCTCGAACCGCGTGCACTGACCGAGCTGTTCCCCGACTGGGCCGAACGCGGCGCACCACTCAAGACGGCCGTCACCCGTGACGAGGTCGTGCTGCTCAAGGATGACCAGAAAGCGCAGGTCATCCCCAATGCACTGGTCCCCAGGACCATGCACAACGACGGCAATTACATCATCAGCGCCGGCAACCTGACGCGCTGGCTGGGCGAGCAGGCCGAGGAGCTGGGCGTCGAGATCTTCCCGGGCTTCGCCGCCCAGGAAGTGCTGCATGGTGAAGATGGCACGGTGCGCGGCATCGTGGTCGGTGACATGGGCGTGGCCGCCGATGGCAGCGAGAAGGATGGCCACATGCCGGGCATGGAGCTGCGCGGCAAGTACACCCTGTTCGCCGAGGGCTGCCGTGGCCACCTGGGCAAGCAGCTGATCTCGCGTTTCTCGCTCGACAGCGAAGCGGATGCCCAGCACTACGGCATCGGCTTGAAGGAGCTGTGGGATGTGCCCGCCGAACAGCATCAGCCAGGACTGGTGGTGCACGGCAGCGGCTGGCCGCTCAAGGGCAACGCCGAAGGCGGCTTCTTCCTCTATCACACCGATGACCAGCAGGTGGTGGTGGGACTGATCGTCGATCTCGCCTACGACAACCCGTACCTGTCACCCTTCGATGAATTCCAGCGCATGAAGCAGCACCCGACCCTGGCCCGCCATCTCGAGGGCGGCAAGCGGGTCTCCTACGGTGCGCGCGCCATCGCCAAGGGCGGCCTCAACTGCCTGCCGAAGATGAGCTTCCCGGGCGGTCTGCTGATCGGCTGTGACGCCGGCACGCTCAACTTCGCCAAGATCAAGGGTCTGCACACCGCGATGAAGTCCGGCATGCTGGCGGCGGAAAGCGTGTTCGACGCCATCAAGGGCGGTGACGAAGGCGGTGAAGACCTGGTCGACTTCGGCAAGCGCTTCAAGGACAGCTGGGCCTATGAGGAGCTGGACGCCTCGCGCAGCTTCGGCCCGGCCATGCACAAGTACGGCACCTTCCTCGGTGGCGCCTACAACTTCCTCGACCAGCTGACGGGCGGCCGCCTGCCGACCCTGCATGACACCACACCGGACTACGCGCGCATGCGCCCGGCGGCTGAATGCACGAAGATCGAGTACCCCAAGCCGGACGGCAAGCTGTCCTTCGACAAGCTGTCCTCGGTGTTCCTCTCCAACACCAATCACGAGGAAGACCAGCCGTGTCACCTGCGCCTGTCCGACCCGGAGCTTCCTGTGCGTGACAACCTGCCGCGCTACGCCGAGCCCGCCCAGCGCTACTGCCCGGCCGGTGTCTACGAGATCGTCGAGGAAGCCGGTGAGCCGCAGTTCCAGATCAACTTCCAGAACTGCGTGCACTGCAAGACCTGTGACATCAAGGACCCGGCGCAGAACATCACCTGGGTCGCGCCGGAAGGCGGCGGTGGCCCCAACTACCCCAACATGTAAGCCTCTGCTGCCCGCCAGCTGACAACGCCGCCACGGCCCTGCCGTGGCGGCGTTGTCATGTCTGGCCCTCCTCATCTCTCAGCGCCGCGCCTGCGGACGCCTTGCGCTCCTTAAGCGCTTCTTGTGTTATTCCAAAACAATCTCAAAGCGATTGTTGATATAACAGCCTCCCGGTAGCACATTAGCCTCCCTCGAATTCAGACTCACGCCATCGCTTCGGAGCCACCATGTCCGTCACACGCCAGATACTGCTCGCCCTGGGGCTGGGCATTCTCAGCGGCCTTGCCCTGAACGCCGGGGCAGACGCTCTGCCCGAGGGCAGCGTCGCCTGGCTCGACAGCCACCTGCTGACGCCGGTGGGACAGATCTTCCTGCGCCTGCTGCAGTTCGTGGTGGTGCCGATGGTGTTCGGCGCTCTGATCATGAGCCTGACCAACCGCGAAGGCGGCGCCGACGTCGGTCGCCATGCCGGCCGTCTGCTGGGCAGTTACGTGGTCACCAGCGCCGTGGCACTGACACTGGGCATGCTGGTCGCGCATTGGCTGACGCCGGGCAGCGGCGCCGAGAGCCTGGTGGATTCAGCACCTGAAGGACGCAACGCCGACAGCATCGCCCAGTGGCTGGTGGGCCTGGTGCCCAACAACCCCTTCACTGCGCTGGGTGGCGGCGGTCTGCTGCAGGTCATCTTCGCGGCCGCCCTGATCGGGCTGGCGATGCGCGCCCTGCCAAAGGAAAGCGCACCGCTGCATCGCGTGATCGAGAGCGGTTACACCGTCAGCCTCAAGGTGCTGTCCTTCGTGCTCAAGCTGGCGCCGGTGGGGGTCTTCGCGCTGATCACCTCGGTGATCGCCACCCAGGGGCTGGACCTGCTGATGCGCCTGGGCATGTACGTGATCGGCCTGATCATCGCGCTGGCGCTGATGGCACTGCTCTATCTGGTGCTGCTGGCCGTCACCGGTGCCCGCCCGCTGGCCTTCGTGCGCCACTTCGGCCAGAGCCTGGGCTTCGCCTTCGGTACCGCAAGTTCCGGCGCGACCCTGCCACTGGCGCTGGGCAATGCCCGCGACTACGGCATGAATGAATCCCTGGCCAGCTTCGCGCTGCCCTTCGGCACGGCGCTCAAGCGTGACGGCGCCGCCGTGCTGCAGGGCTTCAATGCGCTGTTCGTGGCGCAGCTGTTCGGCATCGATGTCACCACCTCGCTGGTGATCACCGTTTTCACCACCGGCCTGCTGGTCAGCTTCTCGACGGCTGGCGTACCGGGTGCGGGGCTGGTCGCGATGACCACCGTGCTGGGCGCGGCAGGTCTGCCGCTGGAAGGCGTGGCGGTGGTCGCCGGGGTGGACCGCTTCACCGATGGCCTGCGCACCGCCCTCAACGTGATGGGCAACTGCGCCAACGCCGCCCTGCTGGAGCGCTTCGATTCGCGCAAGCCCGCCACTGAGCCCAAGACACAAGCGTAAGCACGCACGCAAAGAGTCAGGTAAAGCGCCCCACAAATGACAACGCCCGCCAGAGAACCTCTGGCGGGCGTTGTCATTTGTGGGGCCGTCATCGCGCTGGCGCGTGCGGCTACTTCTCGCTGGCCTCTCCGGTGGCGACCGGACGCGCGGGATCACTGATCCAGTCACTCCAGGAGCCGGCATACAGGCGTGGCAACGGCAGCCCCGCGATCGCGAAGGCCAGGATGTTCTGGCAGGCGCTGATGCCGGAACCGCAATAGGCGATCACCTCGCCCTGCGCCGGCAGCAGGCTGCGCAGCTCACGCATCAGACTCATGCGGTCCTTGAAGCGGCCATTGGCTTCCAGATTGCTGGGGGTCGGCCGGCAGAATGCCCCGGGGATATGGCCTGCCACCGGATCGACCGGCTCCTGCTCACCGCGAAAACGCGCCTCGCCGCGGGCATCCAGCAAGCTGTCATCCGTGGCGGCCACCTCTTGGGCGCTGACCAGCAGGCTGTCATCAAAGCTCGGCTGCCAGTCGCTGGGTGTAGGGCTCACCGGTTGGGCAGGCGCACGCTTGAGCTCGCCCATGGCCTGATTCCAGGCCTGGATGCCGCCATCCAGCACCCGCACATCCGGGTGCCCGGCCCAGGTCAGCATCCACCATAGCCGCGCCGCCGCCATCTGCCCGCCCATGTCGTCATAGACCACCACCTGCTGCTCGGGCGTGATGCCGAGGCGGCGGAACAGCTCGGCCGTCGCCTGATGTGACGGCAGCGGATGCCGCCCGCCCACGCCGTCCTCGCGCACGGCGGCCGAGAGATCACGGTCCATATCGACATGGATGGCACCCGGCAGATGGCCTTCACGCCACAGGCGCTCGCCGGCTTCCCCATCGTCGAGACGCGCACGGCAATCCAGCACCACGGGCGACTTGAGGCCCGCCATCGCCAGCTGGGTCACCAGCTGACTGGCATCGATCAGAGGCGCCTGGCGCTGGTCCGGCACCAGCAGCGATGAGGCGGAGACGGAGGCTGCCGCCAATGCGGCAGGATCGGGATACTGAGCCATGGGAACTCCTTTTCGGGCAGACGAAGATGCATTGGAGGCATGATGGTGCTCGGCGCAAGGCTTGGCAATCGCGCTGCCTTGTCGCCCGAGTCTCAAGTCCGTTGTCACAAGGGTCACAAGGCTGTCAGCGGGGCACGCGTGGCGATCAGGCGGCGCTTGTTGCCATCGGCGAAGCGCACCTCGATCAGCGGATTGGCCTCATTGCCGGAGACCTCTTCGATCACCCCCTCCCCGAAGCTCTCGTGACGCAAGCGCTGACCGACCTCCCAATCACCGACGCGTCGCAGCACGGCCGGCTCGCCGCGTGGAGTGCGATTGCCCTGTCGAGCGCCACGAGCATAGGTACCGCCCGAGCTGGACTGGCCTTGCGCAGCCGACTTGCTGGCCGGCTTGCCCGGGGACTTGGCGGCCTTCTTCGGCAGCGCTTCCAGCGTCGGCGGCGTGATGCCGTGACGTGCCAGAGGCAGCCGCGCCAGATAGGCCTCGCCAAGTGCCGGCGCCGCCACACGCAGCCGATCGTCGCTTCCGTCCGCTGACTCGCGGGCGGCCTCATCGCCGTCGTCGGCCTGCAGACGGGCGAGCTTGGCGCGCTTGCCGGCACCGTGAATCCAGTCACCGAGGCGGGTGCAGTCCTCCACGCACAGCTCGGCCAGGAAGCGGCTTGGCGTATGCGTGCCACCGTCACGCCACAGGTGCAGCTGCTCGCGGGCACGCGTCACGCCGACGTAGCACAGGCGACGCTCCTCCTCGAGGCGCTCCGGCGACAGCGGGTTGTCACGCGAGTAGGCCGGGAAGTCTTCCTCGTTCATGCCCCACAGCCCCACCAGCGGCCACTCCAGCCCCTTGGCCCCGTGCACCGTGGTGATCAGAACGCCGTCGGCGGCGTCCTCGACCGGATTGCGCAGCAGATTGATGAAGGCGTCGGGATCATTGGCCAGCTCCCCTGCCTGCTCGATCAGCACATCCAGCAGGCGCACATCCTCCTCGCCCTTGTCACGTCGGGCCGCGGCGCGGCGCAGCACCTTGTCGGCCTCCAGCTCATCGACCACATGGCGCAGCAGCCGCGCAGGCGCCCAATCGCCCAGCGAGGGCAGATCGCACAACAGCTTCCAGCGCTTGTGCAGGTTGCGGCGTTGCAGCGGCTTGAGCCCCTCGAGGATAGGGTCTTCCTTGCGTGGCCAGCGCTGGCTGTCGGCCAGCTGCTGACACAGGCGCTCGAGGCGCTCGCGCGCGACGAAGGCGGTGGGCTGGGTGAACAGCAGCAGCAGGTGCGTCGGGTCGCGCAGACGCGTGGCATCACGCGCCAGCTCCAGATAGCCCGCCAGCGCCTGCACCAGCGGCAGACGGAACACGAAGCGATCCCCCTGCCCCAGCCGGAAGGGAATGCCGGCCTTGAGCAGCTGCAACTGCACCGGTACCGACAGCGCCCAGCTGCGCACCAGCACGGCGGCCTCGGCGCCACTGCGACCCGACTCTCGCCAGGCCGTGAGCGCCGCGACCAGACTGGCGGCGCCCTGGCCTTCGAACAAGCGCGTCGCCGGCGTGCCGGGCGCGGCCAGACACAGCTGGTCCGGACGGCGCGCATTGGCAGCGATGGCGTGATTGGCCGCCAGCGCCAGACGATGCCCGTGCCGGAAGGTGTAGCTGAGCGGGAAATCCAGCGGCGCGGCAAAGCTCTCGGCAAAGCGCGTCAGCATGTAGTCAGGCCGCGCGCCACGCCACTCGTAGATACACTGGTTGGCATCCCCCACGGCCATGACTTCTGCCAAGGCGCCGGAGGCTGCGGGCGACGCTTCGCCGGGCGAGGAAGCTTGGCCGAGCGACGCTTCGCCGACCGACGACTCGCCGAGCGAAGCCTCGCCGGATGGTGCACCCGCCAGCAGCGCCAGCATGCGCTGCTGCGCCTCATTGATGTCCTGATACTCATCGATGATGACGTGCTGCAGATGCCCCTGGATGCGCGCGCGGGTCTCGGGCTCCTTCTCCAGCTGACGCAGCGGGCGATAGAGCAGATCGGCATAGGTCATCTGGCCGTACTGCTCGAGCAACTGCTCCAGCTGAGCGAAGGACTCGACGAAGTGGCCGGTGTGCTCGCCGAGATTCATGCGCTCATACAGCAGCGTCGGCTCGCACATCTCGGCCTTGACCAGATCACAGAACTGGGCGAGCGCTTCGAGGCGCTCGCCTTCCAGCGCTGCCTCACGATCGGCGCGATCGGCATCGCCCAGCGCACGCTGGGCGGCCTGCTTGAGCAGACGCTCCAGCGCCCAGTCCTGCTGGATGAGCTCGCGCGGTTCGAGACTGCCCCAGCGCACCAGGGTGGTGGTCAGGCGATGGCCGATGGAGTGGAAGGTGCGGATGTCGGGCAGCCGAGTGCCCGGTGGAGCCGACTGCGCCAGCTTGGCGACGAAGTCCTCGCGCGCCGAGCGGTTGAACATCAGCACCAGAATCCGCTGCGCCGGAATGCCTTCCGCCAGCAGGCTCAGCACCCGCGCCACCAGCGTGGTGGTCTTGCCGGAGCCCGCCACCGCCGCTACCCGCGCATGCCTCCCACGATGCGCCACCACGGCGCGCTGCTGATCCGTCAGCCGTTGCGTCAGCTGATCGACGGCCAGCGCCAGTGGCGATGCTGCAACGTCTGGCCCGGAGGTTGCGGTGCTGTCGGGCTCGATGGGAGGAAGTGGTGACGACATGAAGACCTGCAATGGCTGACGGCGAGAGAAAAGGAGCGAAGCAGAACGCGAGGGGCATACGGAAGAGAGAGCAGAAGGCGGCAGGCTCAAAAAGGCTCAGACAGGTTCAGACCTCGACCTCATCAGCCGCCAGCTGTCCCAGAATCTGGAAGCGCCCGCCGCTCATGAAGCCAAGTGTCAGGCTGCCGTCTTCCTGCTCATGCGTCTCGGCGCTCTCGAGCAGTCGATAGTAGAGATTGCGGTGCAGGCGCGCGGCAAGGCCGAAGCGCACCGGCACTTCCGGCAACCACAGGCCGTCCGGCGTCTCGCTCAGCGTCAGGCAGGTCTCCCCTTCCAGCCGCACGACATCGCCCTGATCGGTGACCAGCTGCCAGACGTCCGGCTGGGGCTCGGATAGCCCGGACTCTGTCTGTACGGACTCTGTCTGTCCGGGCTCGGCCTCTCCAAGCTCAGTCTGCGCAGAATCGCTCTCGACGCGGGAGCAGTCCACCGCCAGGAAGGGGCGGTCCTCGACCTGGATGGTGACCTTCTCCGCTGGCGTGACCAGGCAGTAGCTGCCATCGGGCTCGCGGCGCAGGACACGCGACAGCATGTGCACCAGTCGCGCACGGCCGATGGGCGTGCCCTCGTGCATCCAGCGCCCGTCGGCACAGATGACGAGGTCCATCTCGCCACAATGCGCCGGGTGCCATTGATCCACTGGCGGCAATGCCTTGCCGCTGGTGGCCTTGTCGCCCAGCTGGGTGAGGATGGCGGCTGGATTCATGACGTTCCCTCCCTGGTGGTCAGATCATGCGGGGTACCACGCTCAATCGATGAGCATACCGCTGCTGGCCAGCGCTTCGCGAACGTTGTCCGGCGCTTCCGGCGCGGCAGCGCGGAACAGGCGATAGAAGTTGGCGGTGGTCTGCATCGCCAGCTCATCGACGGTGATGCCGCGCTCGGCGGCGATGCATTCGGCGACCTCGACCACATTGCCCGGCACATTGGAGGTGCCACGGTACGGCACCGGCGCCAGATAGGGGCTGTCGGTCTCGATCAGCAGGCGGTCCAGCGGGATGGCGCGTGCCAGCTCGCGGACGTGTTCGGCGTTGCGGAAGGTGACGATACCGGAGATGGAGACCATGAAGCCGTGGCCCACCGCGATGCGCGCCATATCCAGATCTTCGGTGAAGCAGTGCAGCACGCCACCGACAGCGGGGTCCGTATGCTGCTTGATCAGCGCCAGGGTGTCTTCGCGCGCTTCGCGGGTGTGGATGATCACCGGCAGCTCGAGCTCACGCGCGGCGATCAGGTGGCGCGTGAAGCGCTCGTACTGCAGCTCGCGGCTGACGCTCTCGTAGTGATAGTCGAGGCCGGTCTCGCCGATGGCCACCGCGCCGAAGCGCTCGGCGCACTTCTTGATGTCCTCGACCGTGGGTTCCGGGTCGACCTGATGCAGCGGATGCACACCGGCGGAAATCACCACATCCTCATGCTGCTGAGCGATGGCCGAGATCTCGGGCACATCGTCGAGCGTGACGGCAATGGCGAGGAACTGGTGCACGTGACGGGCGCGCGCGGCGACCAGCACGGCCTCGAGGCTGCCGCCGTGCTCTTCCAGTTTCAGACGATCAAGGTGGCAATGCGAATCGACAAACATCCGGAAACTCTCACTACTGATGGCCACGCGCTGCGCGGCGAAAAACGTGCTCGACCGGCGGGCGCCCATGGCACTGCCGGTCGAGATGATGAAGCGACGCTGCGCTCGCGCTACAGCGTATAGGTCGCGTGACCCTTGCCGAGCATGCCGGCCAGGTGGTTCTCGATATGATCGCGCACCTGGCGGTCCTCTTCACTGAAGTGGATGCCGATCCCGGCAGTGCGCCGGCCACTGACGCCCTGCGGGGAAATCCATACCACGCGCCCGGTGACCGGAATACGCTCGGATTCCTCAGGCAGGGTCAGCAGCAGATAGACTTCCTGGCCCATGGTGTAGCGCTCGGTGGTCGGCACGAAGATGCCGCCGCGCACGAGGGTCGACATGTAGGCGGCCAACAGGGTCTTCTGATCACGAATGGTCAGCGAGAGCGCCTTCTGGCCTTGCTGTGGAGCGGTATCCATCCTTCACCTCCGGCCGGTCTCCCGGCACATGCAGTCCCGTGACGAGCGTCAGCGCTCACATGAGGGCTCACGCTGCGTATCAATGCGTATTCTTCGGCCATTGCCTGCTGTCATCTGACGCAAGGCGAGCAAGCGGCCTGGCTGGCTTCAGTCTAGCCTGCCCGCCTTGCCTCGCGCAGCCTCGTGGCTTTCCACGCGGACCTTTGCTCAGACCCTTCCTCAGCTCTTCGCTCAGACCTTCGCTCAGACCTTCACTCGGGTCTTCACGCCGGAAAAAGCCAGCTGCGCATTCAGGAGCGTAGCAAGGCGGCCCAACGCACCAGCCAGGCTTCCAGCACCAGCTGTGGGTTGGGGTTGCCGCCCGCGGCCAGCAGACGGCGCTGCTCGCGGGCGAAGTCCAGCAGCTTGAACCAGTCCTGGGTGCGCCCGTTCTTGACCGCCTGTCTCAGCAGCGGCTCGAGACTGGGGTCACGCAGGTCACTGGCGTTGCCGGACAGGCCCATGCGAATCAGGTCTTCCAGCCAGGCAATACCGTACCACAGCACCTGCGCCAGCGGTTGGCGCTCCAGTCGCCACGCCTCGGCCACCGGCTCACCACCGCGCACCAGCGCATCGAACAGCTCGCGCAAGGCCTGACGCAGCTGACGCTGCTCCGCCTCGCCAAGACGCACCGCCAGCTGCGGCAGTCCGCCCGCCATGCGCAGCAGGGCCTGAACATCCTCGCCCAGCTGCTGCGTGAGCCACGGCAGGCTCTCTTCGGCCGGTGGAATCACCAGCGGCCATTGCTGACAGCGCGAGCGAATGGTCGGCAGCACCCGTGACGGCATGTCGCTGAGCAGAATGAACAGCGTATTGGCGCCGGGTTCCTCGAGGCTCTTGAGCAAGGCATTGGCCGAGGCGATGTTCATCGACTCCGCCGGTTGCAGACGGATGACGCGGTAGCCGCCCTGCTGGGCCGTCTGGGAGACGAAGCGATTGACCTCACGGATCGGGTCGATGCGGATCATCTTGCCGACATCCTGCGGCGCGACCGCCATCAGATCAGGGTGATGCCCGGCCGCCAGCATATGACAGCCATGACATTCACCACAGGCCGCCGCGCCGGGCTTGCCTTGGGCGGTGCGACACAGCACGCGGGCGATCATCGCATCGGCCAGCTCATGCTTGCCAAGCCCCGAGGGCCCGCTGAGCATCACCGCATGCGGCAGGCGACCGTTGTCGTGTACTGCAGTGAAGTGTTGCCACAGCGAATGCTGCCACGGCAGCGGTGAGAAGCTCGAAAGCGTGACACCACTACTGACGTCTGATGCACTCATGGCTGCTCATCCGTGGCAGTGTTCGCCTGCCAGGCCGCCACGCGCGCCGCCAGTACCGCCGCGATATCGGCCTGCACCGCCTCGAGCGACTGACCGGCATCGATGGTGGCAAAGCGCTCGGGGTCGGCGTCACGACGCATGTGATAGCCGACACGCACCGCCTCGAAGAACTGCTCGGCTTCCTGCTCGATGCGGTCGGCGCCTTCGCCGGTCTCGGCGCGACGAGCGGCCAGACGGCCACGTGCCGCCTCGACCGGCATGTCCAGTAGCAGGGTCAGGTCCGGCTGCAAGCCTTTCTGCACCAGGGATTCCAGCGCCGAGATATCGGCCAGCGGCAGGTTGCGGCCACCGCCCTGGTAGGCAAAGGTCGCGTCGGTGAATCGATCGCACACCACCCAGGCACCACGCGCCAACGCCGGGCGAATGGTCGCGGCCAGATGCTGGGCACGCGCGGCGAACATCAACAGCAGTTCGGCATCATCACTCAGCGACTCGGCCGGCGCCGGGTCCAGCAGCAACTGGCGAATGGCTTCCGCTCGCTCGCTGCCACCCGGCTCACGCGTGCGCACGACCTCGAGGCCATGCGCCTCGAGCTCGGCGACCACGAAGGCGACATTGGTGCTCTTGCCGACGCCTTCACCGCCTTCCAGCGTGATGAAGCGACCAGCGGGCGAAGCCTGGGTGGCCGCCGCGCTGGCGGCGTGGCGAGAAGACGTCGTGCTTGATGCGCTCGGACGTGAAGACATGATGTTTCCTGATTCAGACAGCAGATGACTCGCGACGAAAGCCTCGTGCAGCATGGCAGACCCTGTTCGCCACACGGGTTTCAGCTCATTCGCCACGCATTACCGATTGAGAATATAACGGCGCACGGCATTGTTGTGCTCGCGCAGCGTGCGCGAGAAGTGATGCTTGCCCTCACCCTTGGCGACGAAGTAGTAGGTATCGCCTTCCTTGGGATGCACCGCCGCTTCCAGCGCGGCGCGCCCGGGCATCGCGATCGGCGTCGGCGGCAGGCCGGTGATCACGTAGGTATTCCAGGGCGTCGGCTTGCGCAGGTCGGCGCGCGACAGCGAGCCATCATAGTCCTTGCCCAGGCCATAGATGACGGTCGGGTCGGTCTGCAGGCGCATGCCGCGCTCCATGCGACGCTTGAAGACGCCGGCGATCTCGTCGCGCTCTTCCGGGGCGCCGGTCTCGCGCTCGATCAGTGACGCCATGATCAACGCCTCGTAGGCGCTGGTGATCGGCAGGTCGTCGTCACGTCCGGCCCAGACTTCCTCCAGCGTCTTGCTCATGCGGCTATAGGCCTGCTTGTAGAGCGAGAGGTCGCTGACGCCCTTGTGATAGCGGTAGGTGTCCGGGAAGAAGCGCCCTTCCGGCTTCTCGCCCTCGGCACCGACGGCCGCCATCAACTCTTCATCGCTCATGTCGCGAGTCGTGTGCTCAAGCTTGGGCGAGGCATCCATGGCAGTGCGCATCTGGGCGAAGGTCCAGCCCTCCGGCACGGTCAAGGTATAGCTGACCACATCGTCACTGGACAGCAGCGCCACCAGCTCACGGCCGTTCAAGCCCGGCGTGAGACGGAATTCACCGGCGCGCAGGCCATTGACGGCCTCAGGCTCGAGGCGCGACCACACCTTGTACGGCCAGCTCGCCTCGATGATGCCATGTGACTCGAGCTCGCTCACGACCCTGGTCAGGCTGGCGCCCTTGGGCACCTCGAACAACTGTTCCTTCTCGATCGCCAACGGTGACAGCAACTGCGCCTGCCAATAACGAAAGCCCACCACACCCGCAGCCACGGCCAGCACTACCAGCATCAGGAGGATCTTGAACACTCGCATAATCAGGTTTCCAGTCTTCATGGCGAAGGCGACGACCGCGCAGGCATGCCTGCTGACGCTCGTCGTCTTCCGTCAGTTCGCGGGCTCGCCCAGCAAGCGCGCGACAGTGTGATTCAACTCGTCCAGCGCCGGATGCGCCTCATCCTTCCACTCAGCCAGAATCGCGCCATCGGCCTTGAGCAGGGTGCGCAGCGGCCAGACGCCCTGCACGGAATTCATGACGACGACCTGCTCGGCCCACGCGAGTGACTCAAGCCCCTCACGGACTCGCTCGAACGTCATCTCGGCCTCAAGCGCCGCCAGCAGCGTGCCCTCGACCCCGGCACGATCAAGACACGGCGTGAACCATCGCCCGTCACGATACCAGGCCAGATTCATGCTGGTGGCCTCGATCAGCTCACCCTGCGCATTGAGCAACAGGCCCTCGCTGATGGCCATGTCGCTCCACTCACGGCGCGCCAGCACGTTCTCGAGCCGGTTGAGGTGCTTGAGCCCTGCCAGTGCCGGTTGCTCGGCCACACGCAGCTCACAGACCCGCGCCGTGATGCCACGCCGCGCCTGCTGATTGACCGCAAAAGGCGTCGCGCGTGCCCGCAAGCGCGTCTCCGGTGACTCAGGTGCCCTGTAGCCCCGCCCGCCGGAGCCGCCGGTGACGATCAGCTTGAGCACTTCAAGCCCCTCGCCCTGGCAGACCGCCAGACAGCCCGCCAGCTCAGCTGACGAAGGCGCTGCAATTCCCAGCCGCTGACAACCGCGCGTCAGGCGCGCCTCGTGCCAGGACCACAGCTGCGGTTGGCCCTCACGCACCAGAATCGTCTCGAACACGCCCTCGCCATAGGCGAGGCCACGGTCATCACTGGGCAGATCGGCGGCAAGCGTCGCAAGAGAGCGCTTGTCGTAAGCGCTCCTTTCATCAGAGGCCCGGTCATCTGAGCTCTTGCTGCCAAAGGCATCAGTCGTCATCGATACAGCCCTCCAGAGAACGGTTGCGGGCACGACACGCAAAGCAGGTGACGCCCCACAGACAAACGCGCCCCCGGATGGGAGCGCGTCTGAGGAGAGAGAACACGAAAGCGTGTGATCAGTCCTTGAGCTTGCCGAACACCAGCGAGCCGTTGGTGCCACCGAAGCCGAACGAGTTGGACAGGGTGTACTCGATCTTCATGTCACGTGCGACGTTCGGCACGTAATCGAGATTGCAGCCCTCGGCCGGGTTGTCCAGGTTGATGGTCGGCGGCGCGATCTGGTCACGCATCGCCAGCACGCAGAACACGGCCTCGACCGCGCCGGCAGCGCCCAGCAGGTGACCGATCATCGACTTGGTGGAGCTGACCGCCACATCACGTGCCGCGTCGCCCAGCACCGACTCGACGGCGAGGCTTTCCGCCTTGTCGCCGGCATTGGTGGAGGTGCCGTGGGCATTGATGTAGTCGATCTGGCTCGGCTCGAGCTTGGCGTCACGGATGGCGTTGCGCATGGCGGCGGCCGCACCACGGCCGTCTTCGGGCGGCGCCGTCATGTGGTGAGCGTCGTCGGACATGCCGAACCCGAGCACCTCGGCGTAGATGGTCGCGCCACGCGCCTTGGCGTGCTCGTACTCTTCCAGCACGACGACACCGGCGCCGTCGGACAGCACGAAGCCATCGCGGTCGCGGTCCCACGGACGGCTGGCCGCCTGCGGATCATCGTTGCGGGTCGACAGCGCACGCGCCGCGGAGAAGCCACCCAGCCCCAGCGGCGTGGTCGCCATCTCGGCACCACCGGCCACCATCACGTCGGCATCGCCATAGGCGATGGTACGTGCGCTGTAACCGATGTTGTGCGTCCCGGTGGTACAGGCGGTGGTGATCGCGATGTTCGGACCACGATAACCGAACTGGATCGCCAGATTGCCGGAGATCATGTTGATGATGGAGCCCGGCACGAAGAACGGCGAGATGCGACGTGCACCGCCCTTCTCCAGCGCCTTGTGGTTGTGCTCGATCATCGGCAGGCCGCCGATACCGGAACCGATGGCGACACCGATGCGCTCGGCGTTGTCTTCGGTGCATTCAATGCCGGAGTCGGTGATGGCCTGGTGGGCCGCCGCGATACCGTATTGGATGAAGAGGTCCATCTTGCGGGCCTCTTTCGGGTTCAGGTACTGACCCACATCGAAGTCCTTGATGGAGCCACCGAAACGGGTATTGAAACCGCTGACATCGAAATGCTCGATGGCCGCGATGCCACTCTTGCCCGCCTTGATGTTGCTCCAGCTTTCCTCGACGGTATTCCCGACCGGGGTTACCAGGCCAAGACCTGTTACCACTACCCTTCTGCGAGGCATCGTGTCTCCTCCAAAACTATCGAATTGGCACGCCAGGGCCATGGACGCCCGGACGGTAATTGAGCGCATTATACAGAAACCTGGCCATGCGTGGGCAGTCGGTTTTCAAGCGCTTTTCTGGCCACTTTCACGAAGGAATTCCGACACTTGCCACAAGGGGACATTTGTCACGAAGCCCACCGCCTACCACCAGGCAATGCGCGCCCTGTCGGCGCGGCATTGCGCAGCACATCCCTGAACGACAAGAGCCGCACTGAGGAACAGTGCGGCTCTTGAACGTACAGACAATTGCATCACGACCATGAGCAACAGGTTGCTCCGTGATCGCTTCAACACACCTTACTGGTGGTTGACGATGTAATCGATAGCTTCCTGCACGGTGGTGATCTTCTCTGCTTCTTCGTCAGGAATTTCAGTATCGAATTCCTCTTCAAGAGCCATCACCAGCTCGACGGTGTCCAGGGAATCGGCGCCCAGGTCTTCAGTGAAAGAGGAAGAGTTCTGGATTTCTTCTTCTTTGGCGTTCAGGCGCTCAGCCACAACCTTCTTGACGCGTTCTTCAATGGTGCTCATTTAACAATCACTCCTAGTGGTACGGAATCCGCAGCTCGAAAAAGCTGGGCGTAGTTTATAGGCCACCCCAAAAGGACGCAACCACGTCCCTGCGTGGGGTTCAGCGCATGTTCATGCCACCGTTCACCTGCAACGTCTCACCGGTAATGTAGCCTGCTGCATCACTGGTCAGGAAGCCGACTGCCGCAGCAATCTCTTCCGGCTGGCCAAGGCGCGCCAGCGGGATGTTGCCGAGCAACGCTTCGTGCTGCGCTTCCGGCAATGCTTCAGTCATGTCAGTGGCAATGAAGCCCGGCGCCACTGAGTTGACGGTAATATTGCGTGACGCGACTTCGCGCGCCAGCGAGCGGGCAAAGCCTTCCATGCCTGCCTTGGCGGCAGCATAGTTGACCTGACCGAGGTTGCCCATGGTCGCGACCACGGACGAGATGTTGACGATGCGGCCGAAGCGCGCCTTGGTCATGCCGCGCAGGCAGCTCTTGCTGACACGGAAGACCGACTTGAGATTGGTGTCGAGCACCGCGTCCCAATCGTCTTCCTTCAAACGCATCAACAGGTTGTCACGCGTGATGCCGGCATTGTTGACCAGAATGGTCGGGGCGCCGAAGCGCTCGCCGATTTCCTTGAGCACGGCGTCGACGCTGGCCTGATCGGTGACGTTGAGCAGCATGCCCGCGCCTTCGATACCGTGCGCCTCGAGGTCAGCGCCGATGGCCGCTGCCCCTTTCTCGCTGGTGGCAGTACCGATCACGATACGGCCCTGACGGCCGAGTTCACGGGAGATGGCTTGGCCGATGCCACGACTGGCACCGGTCACCAGTGCGATTCTGCGTTCGCTCGTCATCTTGAGTCCTGAGTTGGCTGATCCAAGTCACATGGCCGGCCAGATGGGCCAGCCACGAGCTTACTGATTCTGTTCGGCAGCGGTCTCGCGGGCAAGTTCCAGCGCCGCTTCCAGGCTATCCGGATCATTCACGGCCAGGCCACGTGCCTGACGCTGAATGCGCTTGCCAAGGCCGGTCAACACCTTGCCCGGGCCGCATTCGATGAAGCTGCGCGCGCCACTATCGAACATGGCATTGACGCAATCGGTCCAGCGCACCGGCTGATAGAGCTGCTCGATCAGACGCTGACGCAGTGTCTCGACATCGTCATGCGCCTTGGCATCGACATTCTGGATGACGGTATAGCGCGGCGCACGGAAATCGATGGCATTCATCGCCTCGGCCAGCTTGTCGGCCGCCGGGCGCATCAGATCACAATGCGACGGTACCGACACCGGCAGCGGCATGGCGCGCTTGGCACCCGCTTCCTGACATGCCGCGATGGCACGCTCGACGGCAGCGGTGCCACCGGCGATGACGACCTGTCCCGGCGCATTGTAGTTGACTGCCGCGACCACTTCACCCTGTGCCGCACTGGCACAGGCGGCTTCGACCTGGGCATTCTCGAGACCGAGAATGGCTGCCATCGCGCCCTGGCCCTGCGGCACGGCAGTCTGCATGGCTTCGCCGCGCAGATTGACCAGCTTGACGCCCTCGGCGAAACCGATCACGCCAGCGCAGACCATGGCGCTGTATTCACCCAGGGAGTGACCGGCCATGCGCGCCGGGCGCGGGCCTTCCAGCTCCTGCCAGACGCGCCAGATGGCGACACTGGCGGTCAGAAGCGCCGGCTGGGTCAGCTCGGTACGATTGAGCTCCTCCGCCGGGCCTTCCTGTGTCAGGTGCCAGAGATCGCGCCCCAGCGCGTCAGAGGCTTCCTCGAAGGTAGTGCGGACCACGCTATAGCGCTCCGCCAGCTCCCGCAGCATGCCGACCTGCTGGGAGCCCTGTCCCGGGAAGATGAGGGCCAGGGAATCTGTCATTGCTGTCACCATTTCCATCTGTTCAGGTGGGACTGACACGGGTCAAGAAACCCGATTTCCACTGGCTCGCAAGCGAGACGACCACTGTCGTGTCTCACGCTTCTGCCAGGGGAAAGCCTGCTTCCTGTCATTTACGTCATGCTGCTGTCCTGCGGGGGCTTCCTGTAGGAGCTGCCTGCCCCTGATTCCCGTCCGCCTTCACCGCCCGGCCGCGAAGCGCTGGCATTGTCGCACCGTGTGCGCCGAAGCTCGACCCCAACAGGAACAAATCAGACCAATTTACTCATTCAGCGTGAGTATGTGCCTTCCAGGGCCTGCGCCAGGCGCGAGGGCAACTGCTCGCGAGCCTCGCTGGCCGCGCGCGTGACGGCAAAGGCAAAGCCTTCCGCCGCCGCGCCGCCGTGGCTCTTCACCACCACGCTTGCCAGGCCCAGCAGGCTAGCGCCGTTGTAGCGCACCGGATCCAGTTCACGCGAGAGTCGTGTCAGCGCCGGGCGCGCCAGCCAGGCCATCAAACGCGTGCGCCAGCTGGCCGCCAGGGTCGCCCCCAGCTGCGCCGACAGCATCTGCGCAAGCCCTTCACTGCTCTTGAGCACGACATTGCCGACGAAGCCGTCACAGACCACCACATCTACCTTGCCGGAGAAGAGGTCGCCGCCCTCGACAAAGCCAAGGTAGTCGAAATCCGACTCGCTGCCAGCCAACAGGGCGTGCGCTTCCTGCACCTGTGCAGTCCCCTTGACCGACTCGACCCCCACGTTGAGCAGCCCCACTCGTGGACGCTCGACCGCGTCGATGAGGCGACTGCGCATCGCGCCCATACGGGCGAACGCCAGCAGATGGTGCGGTGCGACATCGACGTTGGCGCCGAGATCCAGCAGGCTGCAGGCGCGCGCGCCGCGCGTGGGCACCGCGGCACAGATGGCAGGTCGCTCCACCCCTTTCACTCTTCCCACTTCGCGCATGCCCAGCGCCATCAAGGCGCCGGTATTGCCGGCACTGACACAGGCATCCGCCTGACCCTTCGCCACCAGGCCCAGGGCCTGAGACATGCTGCTGGGCTCGCGGCTGCGCAGGACGCGGGACGGGCGAGCATCAGACGCGACAATGCCGTCGACAGCGAGTGTCTGAAGGCGATCACGAACACGAGAGAGTGAAGCAGGGAGGGAGTCTAACTCGGCATCCAGTAGATGCTGCGGGCCGACCAGGATGGCGCTGAGTTGCGAGTCTCGCAACAGCGCACTGGCCGTGCCCCGTAACGTAGCGCGGGGACCGAAGTCCCCGCCCATCGTATCGATGGCGATACGCACGGCGTTACGCCGCGCGCTGCATCAATGCCTTATGCATCAACGACTTTGCGGCCACGGTAGAAACCGTCGGCAGAGACGTGGTGACGCAGGTGAACTGTACCGGTTTCCTTGTCCTGGGACAGGGTCGGTGCAGTCAGGGCATCGTGGCTACGACGCATGCCACGCTTGGAACGAGTTTTGCGGTTCTGCTGAACTGCCATGGGAATTACTCCAATCTTGTCGACAAATTGAGTTCAGTGCTTGTCCTTCAGGGTGCGAAGCACACTGAATGGATTCACAGCGGGTGCGTCCGAGGCCTCGGGTTCCACACCGCTGGCCAGCTGGTCGCGAGAGACGGCACAATCGGCCTCCTCGTGGTAGACCACCTGCGGCAGGACCAGGAGCACTTCATCCTCGATCACTGTCAGGAGATCCAGCTGTTCGTTTTCCACCACTACCGGCTCGTACTCACCGGGCAGCTGCGCCGCCAGCGCATCGCTGGTCACCAGACCCAACAGGAACTCGCTGGAAAGCGGCTCCGGCTCGGTGGGTCCCAGACAACGCTGACATAGCAGACTTGCCTCGAAGGCGATGGAGCCTTCGATGAAGCTGCGACGTTGAGTGTCGATGTCAAAGGTCATGGAGACGCTGACGCCCCCTTCCTGAGCACCGATGGCCTCAACAACACGGGGCATGTTCGCCAGTGGAATCACGCCTTCAAGGCGTTTACCCGCTGACGCCAGCCGGTAGGGCTCGACCTTGGTCGGCAGTCTTGTGGTCAACATAGGCGCGCCATAATAGGGATTCCCCCTCCCGGTGTCAAAATGCATGAGCAACTTGTTGCTTTTGCCAGCCCCCTCACCATCACGCTTTCACGTCGATATGCGACAACTGACACTGGGCTACACGTCCAGCGCGCGATTGTACGCGCCTGACGCTTCAATGCCGAGAGGATTTACGGCATCCTGCAGCCCTTGTTTTTCAAATACTTGCCGCGCGCCGCCCAGCCAATGCCCGCAACGCGCCCCGACGGGAGAGCCATGATGACTCCACTGGTCCTGGCGTCCAGCTCACGCTGGCGTCGTGAACTGCTTGAACGCCTCGGGCTGCCCTTCACCTGGACAGCCCCCAGTATCGATGAGACGCCGCGGCGCGCAGAAAGTGCCGAGACACTGGTCCATCGTCTGGCACTCGGCAAGGCCAACGTCGTGGCGGATGCCTACTCCCACCACCTGATCATCGGCAGCGATCAGGTCGCCGTCTTCGAGGGCGAGATACTGGGCAAGCCGGCGGATCTGTCAGCCGCACGCGCCCAGCTGGCGCGCTTCTCCGGGCGTCGCGTGCGCTTCGTGACCGGCCTGGCGCTGATCGACACCCAATCCGCGCGTCACTGGGTCTGCCATGAAGACTACGAGGTCGTCTTCCGCTCCCTGACCAGCGCCGAGATCGAACGCTACGTCGAGCGTGAACGCCCCCTCGACAGCGCCGGCAGCTTCCGCATGGAAGGACTGGGCATCACGCTCTTCGAGCGTCTCGAGGGGCGTGATCCCAACAGCCTGATCGGCCTGCCGCTGATTCGCCTGTGCGAACTGCTGCGCGAGGCAGGCGTCGACCCTCTGCTGGATGCGCCGTGATTCTGAGAGACACCTTAACCCTGAGAGGCACCGCGCCCCCGAGAGACACCGCAGCCCTGAGCGACGAGGGCTGCGGCCCTGGCTCGCCTACCAGGGCAGGCGGTAGCTGACCGGCGACACCGTCGTCTCGAGCCCCATCGCACTGACCATCACACCGGCGAAGCGCCGCGTGAAGCGCTCGAAGGGGTCCTGACGCGGCGTGTAATCGTGCAGCTCCGCCTCTGGCGTCAGCTCCGCTGCCAGCTCTTCCAGCGTGCCGGTACGATCGACCAGCCCCAGCCCCCGCGCCTGCTCGCCGGTCCAGATCAGCCCCGAGAACAGCTCGGGATCGTCCTTGAGGCGCTCACCGCGCCCGGCCTTGACCGCCGCGATGAACTGCTGGTGCGTCGTGGCCAGCACGCTCTGCCAGAAGGCACGCTGGTCCGGCGAGATTTCCGAGAACGGATCAAGAAACGCCTTGTTGTCTCCCGCCGTGAACACGCGACGCTCGATATCCAGCTTTTCCATCGGCCCCTTGAGCCCGAAGCTTGAGGAAATCACGCCGATGGAGCCCACCAGGCTCGAGGGTGCCGCGATGATCTCGCCGGCGCCGGCCGCCATGTAATAGGCACCACTGGCGCCCAGGTCTTCAATCACCGCGATCACCGGCTTGTCGCCCCGCTCGCGCAGCCGCATCAGCTCGTCATAGACGCGCTGGGACTGCACCGGGCTGCCACCGGGCGAGTTGATGTCGAGCACCACCGCCACGGAGACCGGTGACTCCCAGGCCGCGCGCAGCCCCTTGATGATGCGCTCGGCATTGGCTTCGCCATCCGCTTCGATCACGCCCTTCACGCGCACCACGCCCAGATGCTGCTCGCCGGGCAGCGCCGCTGGCTGGCTGCCGAGCGTGAACAGAGTCACCGAGGTCGCGATCGAGGCGATGAACAGCAACGCGAACAGGAAGCGGAAGAACAGCTTCCAGCGCCGCGAACGACGCTGCTCGGTGACCACGCCCTGCACCCAGCGGTCCATCATCTCGAGCTGCGCGGTACGCTCGCGCGCCTGCCAGTCCACCTCTCGCTCGGAGGCGTCAGCCGCGCCCTGTCCACTCATGCCCTGCTCACTCATGCCCTGCCCGCTCAAGCCCGCTTCGCTCTCGTCCTTGCCACCCGCGCCTTCACGCCAGGGATCATGCGGCCTGTCACTCATCGATTGCTGCTCCTGTGCTGGGCGATCGCGGCCGTTACCTGGCCACGTACAGCCAATCCATCAATTCATCGAAATGCGAGACGATACGCTGCGGCGCACAGGCCTCAAGGCGCGGCACACTGTGTACGCCGTAGTCGACACCGACACTGTGCATGCCCAGGGCACGCGCCATTTCCAGATCATATTCGGTATCGCCGACCATCAGCGCCTCATGCGCCTCAACGTTCAGCTCGGCCAGCAACTCCTCGAGCATGCGAGGGTGCGGCTTGGACAGCGTCAGGTCCGCGGTGCGCGAGGCATGGAACCAGTCACCGCAATCATGGGCCGTGAACATGCGGTCCAGCCCGCGGCGGCTCTTGCCCGTCGCGACGGCCAGCAGCTGCTCGGGATGGCGACGCAGACGCTGGATGCCGGCCTCGACACCGGGGAAGAAGTCCAGCGGCGTGGTATCGACCGCCACGAAATGCGCCTTGTAGGCCGCGACCAGCGCCTCGCACTGCTCGGCCGTCGCCCCCGGGAACAGGCGCTCCATGGCTTCGGGCAGCCCGAGCCCGATGATGTCGCGCGCCGCATGGGCAGGCAGCTCGCCCATGCCCGTCGCCAGTGAGGCCGCCTGCAGGCAGTCGACGATACGCGCCTCGGAATCCATCAGGGTGCCATCCCAGTCGAAGATGACCAGGCGATAGCGCGGCTGCGGCAGTCCTGCGGTGAGATCAGTCATGACGAGCTCCCAGCTCTCTGGCAGTGGCGAGAACGCGCTTCATCCGCTTGTCCAGCGGTGCGCGCACGGTGACGGTTCGCCCGTCGATCGGATCAGGAAAGCTGAGCTGGGCGGCATGCAGGAACAGGCGCTCCAGCCCGACCTTCTTCGCCAGGGCATTGCCGCGCTCGGTGCCGTACTTGGTATCGCCGAGCAGCGGGTGGCCGGCATGCACCGAATGCACGCGAATCTGGTGGGTACGCCCGGTGATCGGCTCGGCCTCGACCAGCGTCATGCTCGGATAGGCCTCACGCACCGCGTAGCGGGTGCTGGCCGTCTTGCCGGCCTCATCGACACGCACCCGACGCTCACCATTGCCACCGTCATAGCGCTCCAGCGGCGCATTGACATAATCGCGGCGTGAATCCCAGCGCCCCTCGACCAGCGCCAGATACAGCTTGGTCATCTTGTGGGCCTTGAGGTCGGCATTGAGCTGCAACAGCGCAGCCCGCGACTTGGCCAGCAGAATGCAGCCGGAGGTATCACGGTCCAGGCGGTGCACCAGCTCCAGGAACGGCAGGTCGGCGCGGATCTGGCGCATGGCCTCGATCAGACCGATCTTGACGCCACTGCCACCGTGCACGGCAAGCCCCGAGGGCTTGTTGATGACCATGAAGTCATCCGTCTCGCGCACGATGCAGCCCGCCAGCACCTCGCGCAGATTGTCACTGACCTCCTGCACGGCGGCTTCCGGCGAGAGGCGCAGCGGCGGCACCCGCACCAGATCACCCGCCTGCAGGCGGTAATCGACCTTGATGCGCTTCTTGTTCACGCGCACTTCACCCTTGCGCACGATGCGATAGATCAACGCCTTGGGTGCGCCCTTGAGGCGGGTACGCAGAAAGTTGTCGATGCGCTGCCCGGCCAATTCCGGGGCAACCTCGATCCACTGGACTGATTGGCCTTCGGCCATGTCGCACTCCTTTCCGGCCCCGCCTTCGCGCGGCCTGCTCATCTTGTTGCCGTGCGCCTGGGCGCACTCAGACCGGTCATTCTACGGTGTCATGCGACCAATGGGGAATCATCGTGCCATATGCCGCTCTCATCCGCGGCTCGCCGGGCCTCGTATCTCGGGCGATGTAGCGAAGCGTTTGATCTGGCAGCTGAATTGCTGGTACATACCTTTACTGGTATATTCGAGCGCAGTGAGATGGGCCTTCTCTATATGCCCAATCATCGTCTCCGCAGCCCTGTCACAGCGGCCGGAAAAACGGCGCACCCGGCACTTCAACAAGGTGCTTCACGCCGGCGGAGAGGGTCAGATGGCCCGCAATGAAGCAACGCGCACCGACATCAGCACCGTGCAGGTCACGCAAGCACCCTGTTGTCATCTACCCTGTCGGTAGCGTGCTGTCCCGCGCATCGCACCTGTCAATCACAGGCAGCGAAGGCCGCCCCAAGGACAGTCATTCGCGGCCAGTGGCCAGACCAACAGCTGACGCAAAACATCGATGTCGCTCAGGTCTCACAGGACCTGATGACGATATCAGCGGGCGCGGAACGCATGACGCCGCGCGCCGCAGCGCAATCGCCCTTCGAGCCTTCGTTGCAGACTCCACGAGATGATGTCGCGGGAGCCCGAAAGCCGCCTGCGCAGGCAAGACAGCAAGACGCCCAGTCATTCATGGGCCAACGACACAAGACCGCTCGGGCATGAAGCCCGGGTAATCATTCGATATCCGTGCCGAAGGCCGGCGTCGATGAATCGGCAAATGCCAGGTGTTAGGGAAGAGACCGCAGGGCCGGAGGAGTACAAATCCCCGCAACACGTCCTGCCTCTTCCAAGTACTCAACATGATCATGCCGCATGTGGCCCGTCCACGGACTTGCCTGCATGCGAAAAACGCATTCCACGACATGCGCTGAGCACAACACGAAGCGGAAAACGGTTCCTCGTCGCCGACGCACAATGCGGCTGCCCTTCGGCACGCCCAGTCTAGCGAGACGACATGAAACGGATGCTCATCAACGCGACCCAGCCGGAAGAGCTGCGCGTCGCACTGGTCGACGGACAACGCCTTTACGATCTCGACATCGAGTCCGGCGCCCGCGAACAGAAGAAAGCCAATATCTACCGCGGCAAGATCACCCGCATCGAGCCCAGCCTCGAAGCCTGCTTCGTCGACTTCGGCGCCGAACGCCACGGCTTCCTGCCGCTCAAGGAAATCTCCCGCGAGTACTTCTCCAAGGACCCCGGCCAGGGCCGTCCCAACATTCGTGAAGTGCTCAAGGAAGGCCAGGAAGTCATCGTCCAGGTCGACAAGGAAGAACGTGGCAACAAGGGCGCCGCCCTGACCACCTTCATCAGTCTGGCCGGCCGCTTCCTCGTGCTGATGCCCAACAACCCGCGTGCCGGTGGCATCTCCCGCCGTATCGAGGGCGAAGAGCGCGCTCAGCTGAAGGAAGCGATGAACAGCCTGACCCTGCCGGACAAGATGGGCGTCATCGTGCGCACCGCTGGCATCGGCAAGAGCGCCGAAGAGCTGCAGTGGGACCTCGACTATCTCGCCCAGGTGTGGGACGCGGTGACCAAGGCCGCTTCCAGCCGCCCTGCCCCCTTCCTGATCTACCGTGAATCCAACGTCATCATCCGTGCCATGCGCGACTACCTGCGCAATGACATCGGTGAGGTGCTGATCGACTCTCCGGAAGTCCAGGAAGAAGCGCTTTCCTTCGTACGTCAGGTGATGCCGAGCTACCAGCAGAAGATCAAGCTCTACGAAGACGACGTGCCGCTGTTCTCGCGCTTCCAGATCGAATCCCAGATCGAGACCGCCTACCAGCGTGAAGTGAAGCTGCCCTCCGGTGGCGCCATCGTCATCGACCACACCGAAGCCCTCGTCTCCATCGATATCAACTCCGCTCGCGCCACCCGCGGCAGTGATATCGAGGAAACCGCGCTGCAGACCAACCTGGAGGCCTCCGACGAGATCGCCCGCCAGCTGCGTCTGCGCGACATCGGCGGCCTGGTGGTGATCGATTTCATCGACATGACGCCGGCACGCAACCAGCGTGAGGTCGAGAATCGTGTGCGCGACGCGCTCAAGATTGACCGCGCTCGCGTCCAGATCGGTCGCATCTCACGCTTCGGCCTGATGGAAATGTCGCGTCAGCGTCTGCGCCCCTCACTGGGCGAGACCAGCGGCGTGGTCTGCCCGCGTTGTGACGGCCAGGGCACCATCCGTGACGTGCGCTCCATGGCGCTCTCCATCATGCGTCTGATCGAAGAAGAGGCCATGAAGGAGCGCAGCTCGCAGATCCGCGCCATCCTGCCGGTGCCGGTCGCGACCTACCTGCTCAACGAGAAACGCGCCACGCTGTTCGACATCGAACGTCGTCAGGGCGTGAATGTCGTGCTGCTGCCGAACCCGGAACTCGACACGCCGCACTACGAAGTCGTGCGTCTGCGTGATGACCACGTCGATGAAGACGGTGCCGACAAGTCCAGCTTCGAGCTGTCCGTCGAGACCGAAGTCGGCAAGGAACCGGATCCGAACTTCGACAAGCCGCCGGCGCGCACTGAAGCAGCCGTCAAGAGCGTGTCCCACACCACGCCTGCCCCGGTTGCCGCACCGGAAGCGCCTGCCGCAGCGCCCGCCGCAGTGGCCGAGACCGCTGACAGCAGCAATGACAGCGATAGCCGCAACGGCAACGGCAAGAACAACGGCAATCGTCGTCGCAACGGCAACGGCAGCAGCAACGGTCGCAACCGCCAGGAGTCGCGCAACGAGTCTCGTAATGACACTCGCAGCGAAGGCCGCAACGACAGCCGTCAGAGCTCGCGCAATGACAACCGTCAGGGCAACCGTTCGAGCCAGGGCAATGACACCCGCGCTCAGGCCAGCAAGCAGGAAGTCGTGGCGCAGCCTTCAGCCCAGACTCCCGCCAGGACTGCCGCTCCGGCCGCCGGTGGCGGCCTGCTGTCGCGCTTGGCCCGAGGCTTCAGCCGCCTGCTGGGCAATGACAGCGACACCGCCGTGCCGGCCAAGTCCAGCGAAGCCCGCAAGGCACTGGAAAAGGCCCGCGAGCGTCGCGAGACCGTCAGTGAAGCCAGCGCTCCGGCAGCGGCTCGCAACGACTCCCGCAATGGCCGCAACGCTGAACGTAGCAACGACCGCAACAACGACCGCAGCAACGACGGCCGTGGCAATGAGCGTGATGACAACCGCAAGGACTCCCGTCGTCGCAATGACAACGCGTCACGCAACAACGATGGCGAGTCACGCAACAGCGGCAACGATTCCCGTGGCAACGACGCTGACAGCAGCAGCCAGAACGATGGCCGCAGCAACAACAAGCGCCGTCAGCGCAACGACCGTGGCAACCGTCGCAAGTCCAACGAGTCGCGTCAGGACAGCCAGCAGGAAATCGTCACCAACGACAGCAAGCCGCAGGCCGAACCGGAGCAGACGCCGCAGGCTGACAACAGCCCGAAAGCCGAAGCCAGGAGCAGCGACAGCCAGAACGCCAAGGCCGACAACGCCAGCAAGCGCGATTCCGGCAAGCGCAGCGACAAGCCGGCCCGTGGTGAAAAGCCGGCCAAGACTGACAAGGCCGAGCAGGTCGACAGCAAGCAGGCACGCGAGTCCATCAAGGCGGCCGAACAGGCCGAGCAGGTGGAACAGCAGGTCAGCAGCGAAGACCAGCAGACCCGCAACAACCCGCGTGTGCGCAGCCGTCAGCATGCTCTGAACCCGCAGGCGGTCGAAGAGCAGAAGTCGCTCAAGGCCATGACGCTGGCAGGCCCGCAGGCCGCCGCTGCTCCGGCAGCCGCCGCTGCGGTGCCGGCCATTGCCGAGGAAGGTGCCGAAGCCATCAGCGCCACCACCGCTACCCCGCAAGGCGACGACAGCGCTCCGCAGGCTGAAACCAGTGCTCCGCAGGGTGAAAACAGCACCGCGGCACAGGACGCGCCGGCCAGCGCCAAGCAGTCTGCCAGCGCAGACCTCACGGCTGCCGTTGCACCGGAAGTCAGCGAGCCGAGCAACGAGGCGCTGAAAGAGACGGTAGCGCCTGAGTCAGCGGCATCCGATGCGCAAGCGTCTGAGTCTGAGCCAGCGACAGCGGAAGTGCCCGAGCCGGTCGTCGAAGTACCTGTCGAAGCACCAGTCGAAGAGGCGTCCGAAGCGCCTGTCACCGACGCTCACCAGGCGCAGAAGACTGAGCAACACGCCGCCCAGCGCACTGAGCAGCATGCCGTCCAGCAGCCAAGCGTGCACCAGCCGCAGGCCAGCGCAGCTGACGACGCCGTCGACACGCCGGCCGTCACCGCGGCAGAAGTCGCGCCGGAAGCCGCGGCCGATGAGCAGTCGCTGAAGGAAAGCGTGACCAGCGAAGCCGCTGTGTCTGAAGCGCCAGCCGTCGCCGAGCAAGGCGTCCAGGCACCGGCCGCCGAAGCGCAAGCTGCCGAGCAGACCGAAGCTCAGGCACCTGTCGCTGAAGCAGAGGAAGCGATCGCCGCTGAAGCCGACACTGCCAGCCAGCCTGCGCAGCCTGTGGCGGAAGAACCTGCCGTGGAAGAACCTGCCGTGGAAGCAGCCGCCGCTGAACAGCCTGTACAGGAGGCCGCGCACGAAGAGACTCCTCAGCAGACTGAGACCAGCGAGTCGAAGGTGACGCAAAGCGCTAGCGCTACTGAAGTGGCCAGCACAGAGATTGAGCCTGCCGTCAGCACTGAGCGCACCGCAGATACTGTCGCTGAAGCTACGGAAGGCTCTCAATCAGCTGAAGGCTCTCAATCAGCTGAAGGCTCTCAATCAGCTGAAGGCTCTGATTCTGCTGACGGCTCTGATGCTACTGCTGAAGGTGCCGAAAGCGCCGTCAACGTCAGCGCCAGCGTCGAGAATGCGCCGGCCGAGGCAGCGTTCGCGACTGCCGAACGTCACGACAATGTCGCCGTGGCGCAAGCCGTGAGCGACGACTCCCATACAGGGGAAGTCGCTGACAGCGAGCACAAGCAGGCACCGAGCGAGCAAGGCGAGATGACAGCGGCAGAAGGCGTGCAGCAGGACAGCACGCAGCCAGCCACCGAGACCCGCCGTCGCCGTGGCGAACGCGCCTACAACGATCCGCGCGAAGTGCGTCGTCGTGAGCGTGAAGCTGCCGAGCGTGCTGCTGCACAACAGGCCAGCGCAGAGACTCAGGACACGACCGCTCAGGATGACAGCAACACGTCTCACTGAGTCCTGAGGCTGGCGCCCTGCCCCTGCCGTCACTCTGACGCCCATTTCAGCCACAAGCGCTGAAGGGGGCGCCAGAAAGGCAGCAAGACAGGGTCTAGCCAGGGTCTATGCCAAGGTCTGCCAGCCGCTCCCGTTGAGCAGCAAGTCAGATGAAAACAAGAACGCCCCGCAGGCAAGCCTGCGGGGCGTTCTTGTTTTCAGTGCATGCTATTTTCAGCGCTTGGTGTGCGTGCCTTCACTTCAGCGCAGGTCTCGTGTGCACGACTCTGGGCCTCAGCCCTCGGGCCTCACCCTTCAGGCATCATCCCCAGCTCCCGCGGCTCCTGCTCGAGCCAGACCCCGAAGCGGGTGTGGACTGCCTCACGCACCTCCTGCGCCAGTGCCAGCAGCTCCGTGACGGCGCCCTCGCCGAAGTGCACCAGCACCAGCGCCTGCTGAGCATGCACGCCGACATGGCCTCTGCGCGCGCCCTTGAGACCACATTGGTCGATCAGCCAGCCTGCTGCCAGCTTGATGCTGCCATCGGCCTGCGGGTAATGCGGCAAGCTCGGGAAGCGGGTCAGCAGCGCCTGGGCCTCAGCCTGGGGAAGCTGTGGATTCTTGAAGAAACTGCCGGCATTGCCCAGTTGTGCGGGGTCGGGCAACTTCTCACTGCGCGTGGCAATCACCGCCTGGGCGACCTGCAACGGCGTCACCTCCTCCCCTTGCGGCAACGCCGCACTGACGCGCTGGGCGAGATCACCATAACCGAGCCGGGGCGACGCCTGGCGCGACACCTGCAACTCCAGGCGCGTGATCAGCACACGATGCTCAAGCGCGCCCTTGAAGATGCTGTCGCGATAGCCGAAACCGCATTCCTCGCGATTCATCCAGCGGCAGCTGCCATCTTCCAGCGACATGACCTCCAGGCGCAGCAGATGGTCTGCCAGCTCGACGCCATAGGCGCCGATATTCTGGATAGGCGCCGCACCGCAGCATCCGGGAATCAAGGCCAAGTTCTCGTAGCCCCACCAGCCGGCGGCGGCCAGCTCCATCACCAGGGCATGCCAGCGCTTGCCGGCTTCGACGCAGACCGTGGCTGTCAGGCCGTCTTCTGCCGGCGTGATGGTGACCTCGTCAAAGGCCGGACGCATGACATGGGCATCCAGCCACGGCAGCAATACCAGATTGCTGCCGCCGCCGATCACCACCAGACGCTCTCCAGCCTGCCGGGAGGCCAGCACCTGTGCCCTGGCCGCCTCGACGGTGTGTGGCTCGCTCAGGGCGCGGGCGCGCGCCGAGAAGCCCAGCGTATTGCAGCCATCCAGCGCCACCCCCTCACGTTGCGAGGTGTCGCCAGCGTTCTGATCAGTGGATACCGGAGTCATGAGCGTGCCCGCGCCGTGGTCGCCGCAGGCAGTGCCGCAATGAGTGCCTCACAGGCCACATCGATCAGATCCAGCACACGCTCGAAGGCATCGGGGCCTCCGGTGTAGGGGTCCGGCACCTCACGACTTCCCGCTGCCAGCGCGGGCAGCGGGATCGGCAGCAGGTCCAGCAGGCGACCGATCAGCGCCTGATCGCCACTGTTGCTGCGTGCAGCCAAGGCACGGGTATCGGCAAGATTGGCGTCGTCCATCACCAGAATCAGATCGAAGTCGTGAAAGTCCTGCTCGCACAACTGACGGGCACGCAGCGTGCTGATGTCGTGTCCGCGCTTGGCCGCATGGGCGATGGCCCGCGAGTCAGGCTGACCGCCGACATGCCAGTCACTGGTGCCGCAACTGTCCACCGTGATGACCTGATCCAGACCATGGCGCGTCAAAGCCGCACGCAACACACCTTCGGCACTCGGTGAGCGGCAGATATTGCCCAGGCACACCATCAGGATGCGCTCCAATGGCGCCTGACGCTGGGCCAGTTGCTCAAGAAGCTCGCTCATCAGGCCTCTCCGCTCTCGCTGCCTGCCGCTGCTTGCGCCAGCCAGTCGCGCACGCGCTCGAGATCCTCCGGCGTATCGACACCGGCCGGATGCGCCGTGCAGGCAATGGCCACCTGGATGGCATGACCATGATGCAGCGCGCGCAGCTGTTCGAGCTGTTCGAGCTGCTCCAGCGGGGCCGGCAGCCAGTCGACGTAATCGGTCAGGAAGCTGGCACGGTAGGCGTAGAGACCGATATGGCGCAGCCAGGAATCGGTGGCCAGCATGTCCGGCGGCGTGGTGAAGTGCTCGCGGTCCCACGGGATAGGCGCGCGCGAGAAGTACAGGGCACGCCCACGCAGGTCACGCACCACCTTGACCACATTGGGATTGAACAGGCTGTCGACGCTGGCGATCGACTCCGCCAGGGTGGCGATCGAGGCGCCCTCGTCTTCCTCGAGACGCACCGCCACCTGATCGATCAGCGCCGCCGGCAGCAGCGGCTCGTCGCCCTGGACGTTGACCACCAGGGTCTCGGGGGCCAGCGCCAGCAGCGTGACCACCTCGGCAAGGCGGTCTGTCCCGCTGGGGTGATCGGCACGCGTCATCACCACCTCGGCCCCGAAGCCTTCACAGGCCTCACGGATGCGCTCGTCATCGGTGGCGATCACGACCCGACTGGCCTGACTGGCACAGGCATTGCGCCAGACGTGCTCGATCATCGGCTGGCCATGAATGTCCGCCAGGGGCTTGCCCGGCAGGCGTGAGGAGTTGAAGCGCGCCGGAATCACGACCACGAAGCCGGACTCGCCCTCTGAACGGCTGTCGTCTGCCTGCCCCTGCTGCAGAAGGTCACTCATCAGCCGCGGCTCCCCTTGAGCTTCTCGTCGGCATCCATCTGGCGCGCTTCTTCTTCCAGCATGACGGGAATGCCGTCGCGTACCGGATAGGCGAGGCCATCGTAGAAGCACTTGAGCTCGGCATTCGCCGCATCATAGGTCAGCTTGGCCTGACACAGCGGGCAAACCAGTAGCGCGAGCAGTTCCTTGTCCATCGAGACATCTCCGGAATAACAGCAGAAAAGAAAGAAAATTCAGCGATCAAGCACTCAGAGCGCCTCAAGGCGTTTGGCGAGCCAGTCTACCAGCGCCTGGTCCGGACGCGCCTCGACATCCAGCGCCCAGCAGCGCTCATTGGCGAAGCTGCGACACTTGACGGCGTCCTTGGCGGTCATCACCACGGGCAGATTGTCGGAAAAGCGCAGATCCGTCGGCGTGAAGCGATGGTGGTCCGCCAGCGGACGCGGCAGATGCTCGACTCCGAGGTTGGTCAGGGTGCGGAAGAAGCGCTGCGGATTGCCGATACCGGCCAACGCATGCACCTGACCACTGAACGGCAGCTGGTGGGCAGGATAGCGCACGTCGTCGATCAGGTGGCGCCAGTGGACCGGCGTCAGCTTCATGCAATGCGATTCCACCGGCAGGCGCGAGCAGTCGATGACACCGTTGGAGATCACCGCATCGACACTGGCGAGGCGCGACAACGGCTCGCGCAGCGGCCCGGCGGGCAGGCAACGCTGATTGCCGAAGGCACGCTCACCGTCCACGACCACCAGCTCGATATCGCGCCCCAGCGCATGATGCTGCAGACCGTCATCGGAGAGCAGAATGTCGCAGCCGGCGGCAATCAGGCGCCGCGCCGCGCTTGGGCGATCCGGATCGACCGCCACCGGCAGGCCCGTCTGCTGAGCCAGCATCACCGGCTCATCGCCGGCATGCTGAGGATCGGTATCGGCCTGCACGTAGAGGGGATAGCGCGGCGAATGCCCACCGTAGCCGCGCGAGATGATGCCCGGGCGCCAGCCCTGCTCGCTCAACCAGCGCCCCAGCCAGGCGACCAGCGGCGACTTGCCGGTACCACCGACGGTGATGTTGCCGATCACGATCACCGGCACCGGCGCCTTCCAGACCTCACGCTTGCCGGTGAGATAGGCATTGCGCTTGCGCGCCACCACATTCTTGTAGACATGTTCCAGCGGGCGCAGCAGATGAAGCCAGCCGGCGCCGCGATACCAGGCGTCTACCAGTCGTTCACTCATGCGTCTGCCGTCTCCCGGAACTGGATGCGATGCAGCGCGGCATAAGCACCTTCCTGAGCAATCAATGATTCGTGGGTGCCGTCTTCGATGATCTCGCCATCATCCATCACCAGGATGCGGTCCGCCTTCTCGATGGTGGACAGACGGTGGGCGATCACGAAGGTCGTACGGCCCTGACACACTTCCTCCAGCGCGCGCTGGATATAGCGTTCGGATTCGGTATCCAGCGCCGAGGTGGCCTCATCCAGCACCAGGATCGGCGAGTCCTTGTAGATGGCACGCGCGATGGCGATACGCTGGCGCTGACCACCGGAGAGCATCACGCCATTGTCGCCGACGATGGTGTCGTAGCCTTCGCTCATGCGCTCGATGAATTCGTGGGCATAGGCCGCGCGCGCCGCCTCTTCCACCCGTGCCTTGTCGACCTCACCGGTGCCGTAGGCGATGTTGGCGGTCAGGTCGGCATTGAACAGGGTGACATTCTGCGAGACCAGCGCGATCTGCTGACGCATCGGGCGCAGCTTGTAGTCCTCGATGGCGACATCATCGATCAGGATGCGGCCGGTGGTCGGCGCGTAGAAGCGCGGCAGCAGGCTCATCAATGTCGACTTGCCCGACCCCGAACGCCCGACGATGGCGACCATCTGCCCCGGCTTCACCTCCAGATCGATGCCCTTGAGCACCTCCGGCTGATGGTCTGCATAGCGGAAGTGGACATTGTCGAAGCGCACACGGCCCTCGAGGCGACCCTCAGGCACCAGGGTGCCGTTGTCCGGCTCTGCCGGCGTATCCAGCAGGCCGAACAGTTCTTCCGAGGCCGCCATGCCCTTCTGGATCTCGCCGTTGACTTCGGTCAACTGGCGCACCGGCTTGGCCATCATCGAGGCGGCGGTGATGAAGCCGACGAACTCACCGGCGCTCATGCCGGCCATCAGTTCCGGCGCCATCGCCAGCCATACCAGCGTGGCCAGCGCCACGGCGATCAACAGCTGGATGACCGGCGTGGCGGTGGCCTTGGTCAGCGCTTCCTTCATCTTCTGCTCGCGGTTGTACTCACTGACCGCCGCGAAGCGTGCCTTCTCGTAATCCTCGGCACCGTGGGTACGCACGACACGATGGCCGGACAGCGCCTCGGAGGCCACGTGGGTCACCTCGCCCATCGAGCCCTGGATACGCTTGGAGAGCTTGCGGAAGCGCTTGCTGGCATAGCTGACCACCCAGCCGATCAGCGGCGTGACGGCGATGAACACCAGCGTCAGCTTCCAGTTGGTCCAGAACAGATAGCCCAGCAGGCCGAGCACGAAGAAGCCTTCGCGCAGGATGATGGTCAGCGCCTTGGTGGCCGCGCCGGTGATCTGCTCGACATGGTAGGTGACGCGCGTGATGAGATGGCCGGTGGAGTTCTCGTCGAAATAGCGCCCCGGCAAGTGCAGCATGTGGTTGAACACCGTGGTGCGCAGGGTGTGGACCACGTTGCGCGCCACATCACTCATGCAGTAGGTGCCCAGGAAGGTGCCGACGCCGCGCACGGCGAACATGCCGATCACGAACAGCGGCAGGAACAGTCTGAACTGGGCGTCAGGATTCTGAATGCCGTCGATCAGGCGCTTCATCATCTCGGCCAGCGCCGTACTCGAGGCACCGTAGATGATGTAGCCGACGACGGCGGCCAGAAACATCTTCCAGTACGGGCGAACATAGCCGAGCAAGCGGCGGTAATGAATCCAGGTGGAGTCGCGACTCACGGGGTCTCCATAGACTTGGGCGGCGCCCTCATGGGGCATCCGGTGATGATGATTCCGTCCCGATACGCGTACTGATGCGCACACGGGTGATACCCACTTCAGCGGCGGCGTCCAGCGCCGTGACCACCTTGGCGTGGGGCGTGCGGCCATCGGCTTCGAGGATCAACCCGAAGCGATCTGCCTGGTCCTTGTACTGCGCAAGCTGCGCTCCCAGTTCATCCTCGCCGAGGCTTGCCTCGCCGAGCGTAAAATCACCTGCCGCCCCGATGCTCAGGATCAAGGGCGCCTGCTCTACCGCGCTGGCCTGACTGGACTGCGGCAGGATGAGGTCCAGCGCTCGACGGCTATCGAAGGTCGTCGAGACCATGAAGAAGATCAGCAGCAGAAACACCACGTCGATCAGCGGGGTGAGATTGACCTCCACCGACTCACGCTGGCGACGCGGAAACCTCATGACGGCCTCCCGGCACCTGCCCCCTTGCCATCATCGCCACCATAGGGGTCATCGGCGTCACGACGCATGTAGGCCGGCAGGTCTTCCGGCAGGCGCTCATGGGGCTCCGGCACCTGGCCGGGGCGCTGGCCCGGGCGACGGTCGATGCCGTCATGGCTCTCGGCCAGCCCGAGCTCGCCCTGATGGTGCGAGATATATTCCACCACCTGCCCTGCCTGCTCCTCCATGTTGACGGTGATGTCCTCGACACAGCGCTGGAAATAGCGATGGAACATCAGTGCCGGAATCGCCACCGTCAAGCCGGACGCCGTCGTCACCAGCGCCTGGGAAATCCCGCCGGCCAGCTCCTGGGCTCGCTCGGCGCTGCCCGCATCGACGATCACGGCGAAGACGTCGATCATGCCGACCACCGTGCCCAGCAGCCCCAAAAGCGGCGTGATGGCGGCGATGGTGCCCAGCGGACTCAGGAAGCGCTCCATGTCATGGATGACGGCCACGGCCGATTCCTGCATGCGCGCGCGTACCTGCTCATTGCCCAGGCGCGCATTGCGCAGCCCCGCCGCCAGCACGTTGCCCAGCGGCGAATGACTCTCCAGCCAGTAGACATTGACCTGTCCCTGGCTGATCAGTTCACACACCTGCTGTCCCAGACCCTTCGGCGCGATGCGTCGACGACGCAGCGTCCACAGGCGCTCGAGGATGATGGCCAGTGCCACGACGGAACATCCGAGGATGGGGAGCATCAAGACTCCCCCTGCGTATAAGGCTTCCAGCATGTGACCTCTCCCTTGGTCTCGATGCCTCTGCGGGCACCATTGTTGTCGTGTCAGATGTCACGCGCCATCCCTGTCGCGCAGGCCGTATGAATCCGCCATGCATCTGATCATTCAGCGGATTTTACCCCAAGGCACCTCACTCCGATACCGCCAGCCCTGCGCGCTGGTTGCAGCCGCTCCCCCTGCGGCGACCACTCCCAGTGCAAGGCACCATCCAGCCCGACATGCCAGAGACACTCGACATGACGCGCCAGACGCTCCACCACGTCCGGATGCGGATGACCATGCGGATTGTAGCGACCGGCGCTGACAATCGCGTGACGCGCCGCCAGGCTCTCGAGCCAGGCATCACCACTGCTGGAGCGGCTGCCGTGATGTGCGACCACCAGCAACGGCAAGCCGCGCCCGGCCAGGCGCTGGCGCAGCGTCGCCTGCAACTCGCGCTCCTGCTGCTGGCCGATATCGCCGGCCAGCAACGCCAGCGGGCGCGCGCCATGTGCTATCAAGACCACACAGGAGTGCGCGTTGTCACGTCGGGTCTTCAACCCTGCTGGCGGCCACAGCATCTCAAGGCGCACGGGGTGGCCCTGCAGCTCACCGAGGGTGATGCTGCGCCCGGCGACACACTCCCGCATCGCCACCTCATCGAGCCAGCTTACCTGATGCTCCAGCCGCGCCCGCTGCCCGGCCGGCACCCACAGGGCGGCGATCTCCTCGGCAGACAGCGCCTGCAGTCCACCGGCGTGATCGCCATCCCCGTGACTCATGATCACGCCGATAGGCTCTCCCGCCACGGGCATTGCTCCCGGCAAGCGGGCGCTGGCATTGCGCGACGCCGCCCCCAGGTCGTAACGCCAGTGCCTCGGCACCTGCCGTGACGCGCCTGTCGAGTCACTCGCGCTCGACGCCAGATGACTGTGCAGCGACAGCGCCAGCCCCTGCCCGACATCGTGCACCGTCAGACTGAGCGCGGGCGCCCGGGGCGAGAACGAGGCGGCCTCCGTCGCGCGCGTGCCGGCGTCCCGTCCGACGGTGGCCAGCGCCGCCGGTGACCACGGCAAGGCCAGCGCCGCCAGTGACAGCCCCCAGCAGAGTGCCACGCTGCCACACAGACGCTTCAGACGGCCATCGAGGCCCGGCACCCCCTCCGCCAGCCAGGCACCCAGCAGGGCCATCAGCGCGAGCGTCAGGATCAAGGCCGAGGGAGTGGCGTCCGACAGCCCCGCCGCCATTGGCGACTGCGGCCAGCGCCCCTGCGTCGACGCAAGCGAAGACAAGGAATCCATCGTCTGCGCCATGCCCTGTGCCAGCAGCTGCCATAGACCGCCACTGAACACACCGTCAGCGAGCATGCCCGTGAGCCGTGACGGGACGAGCCCCGTGGACAGCAACAGCTGCTCGAGTCCCGCCAGCCCCCAGCCCAGCATGCCAAGCGGCACGATCAATAACGTCACCAAGGGAGCCATCACCAGATTCATCGGCAGCGACAGCCAGGACAGCTGGCCGCGCGAAAGCAGCAGGGCCGCACCCATGACCAGTGTCAGCAACCACTGGCTGCGCAACGTGGCCAGACACCAGCCGCGCATTCCTCGCGGACGCGAGCGGCCCTGCCAGGCCAGCAGCAACACCGCCACGGCGATGAATGATAGCCAGGTACCCGGGCGCCACAGCGCCAGCGGGTCCAGCCCCAGCACCAGAATCAGCGCCAGCATCCAGACCTGCCAGACACCCAGGCCGCTGCGGCCACTCGCCATCCAAAGCCCGACCGTCACCATCAAGGCGGCGCGCAATGCCGGCGGCGCCAGGCCTGCCAGCAAGGCGAAACTCCAGGCCGCCAGACAGGCAAGCCACCAGGGCGCGACGCTGAATCGCCATCCGCCCGGTCGCCAGAGACGCAGCACGCCGAAACTCAGCCCCAGCACCAGGCTTGCCATCAATCCGACATGCAGCCCCGACACCACCGCCAGATGCGTCAGCCCGGTGGCGTTCAGCGTGTCCCAGTCGTCATGGGTCAGTGCCGAGACCTTGCCCAGCGTCAATGCCGCCAGCCAGCGACAGGGCGAACCCGGCCAATCGACCAGTGCCTCGCCTCCACCTTTATCCTCGCCCTCGCCCTCGCCACAGCGCTGCCACAGAGCCTGCTCGGCATGAAGACGCAGTGCTGCCAGCCCGCCGGGTGGCGCCAAGCGCTGCGCAAGGGACAGTTGGCGCACGTAACCCGTGGCGACGATACCTTCACGCCATAGCCAGGCGACACGGTCAAACTCCGCGGGGCTCGCTGAGCGCCCGAAGGCAGGGTTGCTGACACCATGAGGCGGTACCAGACGCACGACCATGCGCCAACGCTCACCGGCCTGCCAGGGAGTCGCCAGCGCCTCGCGTGTCGCAACATCGCGGGGCAGCTTGCGCGGCCAGTAACGCCGAAGCTGGACCCGCTGATCCAGCAGCCGCTGACAGGCGGCCTGACGCCCGGCATCCGCGCCGGGGACCTCCGTCGGCTGGAAGAGATCACAGCGCGAGACACGCAGCACCAGGCGCACCGAGTCATCAGGCGTCGGCAGTGCGCGGTTGACCTGCTCGACCCGGCCTTCCAGCCACAGCTCCTGGCGCGTCAACGCCTCCGCCATCACGAGCGGCTGCTGATGAAGGCCGATCACCAGCCCGACCCCCAGCGCTGTCGAGAGCCGCAGACTCAAGGCCCCGAGCCGAAAGCGGCGTGACTCAGCGTCGGGAGCAGAGTGCGGGAAAGCACGAGAGGGATTGGCGGCCAAGACCCCTGCCACCATCAGCCAGCAGAGCAGCAAGGCGGCCAGCAGCAGGTTGTCGCTCAGCGTCATGAAGGCGGCCCAGCCATGCGCCCCACTCTCTTGCGCGCCGAGCCCTGCCGATGAGCGTGACTGCCAATCCGCGCCCCACTCGCCCTGGCGTGACAGCCAGATTCCCGCCACCAGTCCCGCCAGCAGCTGGGCCAGCGAGGCCGGTGACAGCCAGAATCGAGCGGGATGGGACGATTTATTCACGGTGGCGCCTGACATGTTGCTGGCCTCTTGCAAGGTCACCCATGGCGCAGCCCGTCAGGCATGGCGCGGGCTTTGCTGTACTCAGTGCCGAATCGAGACACGCGGGTTGCAGATCACGAACCGGACAACTGCGCAGTCAGCATGGCAGTCCTGTAGCCATGTATGGATAATGGCCGGCGTTGAATGCCAAATGGCCAAGTCATGCCTCGTCGTCTACTCAAGCGGCTCATGCCGGAACCGGATGCCCTCAAGCGCAAGAAGTCGCTGCGCTTCATGCATCACCTGATCGCCGATCCCGCACTGTGGGCGTTGTCGCGACGCACTGTGGCCAATGCCTGCATGGTGGGGCTGTTCTGTGCGCTGCTGCCGATTCCCTTCCAGATGGTGGTGGCCGCCTTCGGTGCCTGGGCACTGCGCTGCAACCTCGCGCTGTCGGTGGGCCTGGTGTGGGTGACCAACCCGCTGACCATGCCGGTGGTCTACTACGCCACTTACCGCGTAGGTGCCTGGATGCTGGACACGCCCGCACGCGTGATGCCGGACCAGGTCTCCGCGGCCTGGTTCGCCAACCAGCTGGAAGACATCCTGCCCGCTCTGGCGCTGGGTTCGCTGGTCAGCGCCGTCGTCCTCGCGCTGCTGGCCAACATGCTGGTCCGCCTCTTGTGGCGCTATCAGGTGGTGCGCAACTGGCGCAGCCGCCGCAAGGCGCGCCTGGCCGCCAGACGTTGCAGCAAGGAGCAGTCGTCACGCCAGACCGCTGAGCAGGACACCGACAAGCTCTGAACGCTGCCGACAGACACGCATGAAAAACGCCCCGCCATCTCTCGATGGCGGGGCGTTTGGCTTTCAGGCATGGCGTGAATCAGTCAGCGGCTCGACTCAGTCCTCGTGCAGCTTGCCACCGTCCAGACGCAGCACACGGTGCTGGTGCGCGGCCAGACCGTTGTCGTGGGTCACGATGATGAAGGCTGCCTGCGCTTCGCGCGCGATGTCATCCATCAGCTCGAGAATGCGCGCCGCCGTGGTCTGATCCAGGTTGCCGGTCGGCTCATCCATCAGCACCAGGCTCGGGTCGGTCACCAGCGCACGCGCGATGGCGACGCGCTGACGCTCGCCCCCGGACAGCTCGCCCGGCTTGTGATCGGCGCGCGGCGCCATGCCGACCCGCTCCAGCAGCTTGCGCGCCTTGACGGCAGCCTCGGCGCGCTTGTGGCCACGGATGATCAACGGCATCGCCACGTTCTCTTCGGCACTGAATTCCGCCAGCAGATGGTGGAACTGATACACGAAGCCGATGTGCTGATTGCGGAAGCTGCCCAGTGCCGACTCGCTGAGTTCGGACAGGCGCTGGCCGGCCACCTTCACGATGCCCTGGCTGGGGTGGTCCAGCCCGCCGAGCAGGTTGAGCAGCGTGGTCTTGCCGGAGCCGGAGCTGCCGACGACGGCGACTCGTTCACCGGCATGCACGCGCAGCTCCAGCTCGTCGAGCACCTGCACCTCTTGCGGGCCCTCATCGTAACTGCGACTCAGGCGCTCACAGATCAGCATCGGCTTGCCGTGGGGCTGACCCGGCGCGTGAGTGTCAGAAGCCGGCGTCGGCATGGCGGTGTCTCCAGCAGCAGAACGGATGGATGCATCAGACGGTGTCGACGGATTACTCATAGCGCAGCACCTCCGCCGGCTGGATGCGCGAGGCGCGCCAGGCCGGATACAGCGTCGACAGGAAGCTCAGCACCAGCGCGGAACCGATGATGATGCCCATGTCGCTCATCTCGAGGCGCGACGGCAGATAGCTGATGAAGTAGACGTTGGGGTCCAGGAACTGGATACCGAAGGTCGACTGCACCCAGGCGATGATGTCGGAGACACTCAGCGCCAGCGCCACACCGGCGATGGCGCCGATGATGATGCCCATCACGCCGATGGTCAGCCCCTGCACGATGAAGATGCCCATGATGGAACCGGGCCTGGCCCCGAGGGTACGCAGGATGGCGATGTCGGCGTGCTTGTCCGTCACCATCATCACCAGCGTCGAGACGATGTTGAAGGCCGCGACGGCGACGATCACCATCAGCAGCAGGCCGATCATGTTCTTCTCCATCTGGATGGCGGCGAACAGGTTGCCGTGGGTGCGCTTCCAGTCCATGCCGCGATACTGCGGCCCCAGCTGACTGACGATGTCGCGGGTGACCTGATCGGCGCTGAACAGGTCATCGAGCTTCAGGCGCACCCCCTGGACGTCACCTTCCTTAAAGCGCGCCAGCTTGGCCATGTCCGAGATATCAGTGTAGGCAAGGCTGGCATCGACGTCCGCGCCGACCTTGAAGATACCAGTCACCGTGAAGCGCTTGAGGCGCGGGAAGATGCCCCCGGGCGTGATGGAGGCCTCGGGCACCAATAGCGTGACGCGATCCCCCACGCCGACGCCCAGGTTGCGCGCCAGCAGCTCGCCCATCACGATGCCCCAGCTGCCGGGCGTGAGATCCGCCAGGCTGCCCTGCACCATGTGCTCGCTGATGATCGAGACCTGGTCCTCCGCGGACGGATCGATGCCGGTGACCAACGCACCCTTGTTGCGGCCGTTGGTGGTGAACATGCCCTGCTGCTCGATATAGGGCGCCGCACCGACGACATGCGGCTTCTCGCGCAGCTTGCCGGCCAGCGTCTCCCAGTCGGTGACGCTGTCACGCGCCTCGACGCGCACATGCGGCACCATGCCCAGCACGCGGGTGCGCAGCTCGTGGTCGAAGCCGTTCATCACCGACAGCACCAGAATCAGCACGGCGACGCCCAGCGACAGCCCCAGCATCGAGGTCAAGGAAATGAAGGAAATGAAATGGTTACGGCGCTTGGCGCGGGTATAGCGCAGGCCGATCAGAAAGGGTAGGCGATCCAGCAGCATCGAAGTCGATTCCTTGGGTCAGGGTCGCGGGCCATGATACGCATTCCGCAGGCTCGGCGCATGGAGCCATATTCGAACGCAGTTTGCCAGCCTTCGTCTGTGGCCAACATGAACCGCCAGCATGGCGAGACATGTGCACGTCAGGCACCACAGGGCTAGCGTCGGCGCATGGCTCTGCTATCATCGCGCGCCGAGTCCGCGGCATTGCGGCTTGCGCCTTTATCGTTACCTCTTCATCAGGGAGATGCCCATGGCCACCCGTCTGCTCGCCGAATGGCACCCGCAGGACGCCATCCAGCTCAGCTGGCCCAGCCCGCACAGTGACTGGAGCGAGATGCTCGAGAGCATCGAAGCCACCTGCGAGGCCATGGTGATCGCCATCAGCCGCTATCAGCACGTGCTGATCAGCGTCAGCGATGACGCCACCCGCGAGCGCCTTGCCGCACGCTTCGCCGGTTTCGGCTTGCCCGCCGAGCGTCTGCATCTTTTCGTGGCGCCGCTGGATGACACCTGGACGCGCGACCATGGCCCCATCACCATCGAACGTGATGGCCAGCCGGTACTGCTCGACTACACCTTCACCGGCTGGGGCGGCAAGTTCGAGGCCGCCCGCGACAACGCCCTGACCCGCGCCCTCGCCGCGCAGGGGGCTTACGCAAGCCCGGTGGAAAGCCGCGACTTCATTCTGGAAGGCGGCGGCATCGAGAGCGACGGCCAGGGCACCCTGCTGACCACCGAGGCCTGCCTGCTCAACGACAACCGCAATGCCGGCCTGAGCCGCGCCCAGGTCGAGGCGCAACTCAAGGCCGATTTCGGAGTCAAACGCGTGCTGTGGCTCGCCAATGGTCATCTGGAAGGCGATGACACTGACAGCCATGTCGACACCCTGGCGCGCTTCTGCGACCCGCGCACCATCGCCTATGTCCGCTGCGATGATCGCGACGACCCGCATTACCCGGCGCTCAAGGCGATGGAAGCCGAGCTTGAAGCCCTGCGCGACGCCAACGGCGACCCGTACTTCCTGGTGCCGCTGCCGTGGCCGGATGCCTGCTTCGATCCGGACGACAGCCATCGCCTGCCGGCGACCTACGCCAACTTCCTGATCATCAACGGGGCCGTGCTGGTGCCGACCTACGCCGATCGTCACGACATGATCGCCCTCAAGGCCCTCGCCAGCGCCTTCCCCAAGCGTGACATCCTTCCGGTCGATTGCCGCGCCGTGATTCGCCAGCATGGCAGCCTGCACTGCATGACCATGCAACTGCCCAAGGGCACGCTGGCCACCTCGAACACCTCTCAAGGAGCACTGTGATGACTGCTTCCCGCCGTACACTCAAGGTCGGTGTCGTCCAGCAACAGGGCTGGCCCGACAAGGACACAAGCCTGGCGGCCAGCGAAGCCGCCATTCGTCGCCTTGCCGCCGATGGCGCTGAGCTGGTGATGCTGCAGGAGCTGCATGCCAGCCACTACTTCTGCCAGACCGAAGACACCGAGATCTTCGATCTCGCCGAGCCCCTCGAAGGTCCGACCACCCAGCGTCTGGCCGGTCTGGCCGCCGAACTCGGCCTGGTGATCGTCGGCTCCATCTTCGAGCGTCGCGCCGCTGGGGTGTATCACAATACCGCCGTGGTGCTCGACAAGGCCGCTGGCCTGGTCGGCACCTTCCGCAAGATGCACATTCCGGATGATCCCGGCTTCTACGAGAAGTTCTACTTCACGCCAGGCGATGCACCCAGCGCACAGTCCCCACGCCGCGGCTTCGAGCCCATCGACACCTCGGTCGGCCGTCTGGGCGTGCAGGTCTGCTGGGACCAATGGTATCCCGAAGGCGCACGCCTGATGGCGCTGGCCGGTGCCGAGATGCTGCTCTACCCCACCGCCATCGGCTGGGACCCGCGTGACGATGAAGCCGAGCAGACGCGCCAGAAGGATGCCTGGACCCTGATCCAGCGCAGCCACGGCGTCGCCAATGGCGTGCCGGTGATCGTCGCCAACCGGGTCGGTCATGAAGCGGACCCGACGCCTGCCAGCGAAGGCATCCAGTTCTGGGGCGGCAGCTTCATCTGCGGCCCTCAGGGCGAGCTGCTGGCGCATGGCGGTACCGAGCCCGAGGAGCTGCTGGTCGAGGTGGACCTGGCGCGCGGCGAAGACGTGCGCCGCATCTGGCCTTACCTGCGCGATCGTCGCATCGATGCCTATGGTGATCTCACCGAGCGCTATCGCGACCGCTGAGCCCAGCGGGCTTTTGCAGGTGCCGGCCTGACAACAGCACCCTATCGAGATCACACAGACCCCCGCAGAGACAGGAGGGCGCCCAGCGTGGCGCCCTCTTCTGTTTCGGTCTGTCGGCGCCGGCGCAGCCGGCCTCTCCCGTCACTCCATCCCGGGTGATTCAGTCTCTCGGAGCCCTTCTTCTGCCCGCGCATGCCGCCATGGTCTGACTTGCCATCCCGGTCACGCTAGGCTAAACAAGATAACGCGATAAAAAATCACGCCTCCCTTGCTGCAATCAGGACGCAGAGCATGCCCGAATACCAGTTGATGGCCAGAATAGAAGCGGCCTTCGATACGCAGATCAGTGCCGCCGATCAGGTCATCACCGCGGTCAGAGAAGAGAATTCGCCACTCTGGCGACTGGATGGCGTCAGTGCCGATAGCGAATGGCTCAGCCAGGCGTTGCAGGACGTGTGGTATCAGGATGGCCAGGACGGCCGAGTCACCCGCCCCTATCTGGGCGTTGTCGCCGCAGGCCCGACGGTGATCGAGCGCGTCGCGGCGCTCAACGCCGCCAAGGAGCAGCTGGCGGAGCTCTTCGCCGAGCTGCGCGAGAAGTATCCCGACCAACTGGCCGAGCTGAAGGCGATTCTGCCCTTCCGCCATCCGGGGCTGAATCAGCACCTGAGGGGCGATGGCCTTGCCCGTTTGCACCTGAAACAATGCTGGCGCCGGGTACCGGTGGCAGAGGCACCGGTGGCGCGAGTGCGCTTCGCCTGGTACAGCTCCGGGCGCTCGATCCAGCGCGTCAGCGTGGCGGAGTGTGAAGCCTTGCTGATGAAGCTGGATACCGAGGCCGAGCACGTACGCCTGCAGCTCAAGCTGCTCGCTGGCTTGCCATCGGATGAGATTCTGGCCCGCATCCAGCCCCAGGCACCGCTGATGCGCGCCAACCTGTTCTACCGTGAGCCGGTGATGCGCGAAGACGGTGAGCTACGCACGCGCCGCGCGCTGAACGTCTCTCTGCCGCTGTTCCTGCCGCATGATGACCTGCGCCTGCCCGCTCTCAACCAGCCAAGCCCGACGCCGCCCACCGAACGCACCCGCGCCCGCCGCGGCGACGTGCGCATCGAGGACACGCCCTTCCTCAAGAGTCTGCGCGTGCATCGCTATCGCTGATCCCTAGAGCCAGAGAGCCAGAGAGCCGGTGAGCCAGTCAGGCCGTGAAGACGCCCGCTAGAGGTCCAGCGCCGATTCGGGCATCCGCTTGAGGTGCATGCGGCGCGCCAGGCGAATCACCGGCTTGAGCGTCAGCTGCAGCGAGCCGATCACGAACAGCCAGATTCCCAGTGTCATCCACTCTTCCCAGAAGAAGCACACGCTGCCGATCGTGAACAGCAGCCCCAGCACCAGCTCATTGATGATGCTGGCCAGCTCATAACGGCGATGGATGATCAGTTCCTCATGGCCGAGGCGTAGCGTGAGGTCCGAGGTCGGATCATCCTGCAGTGGCTCGCGTGACTGCGTGCCCGACTGGCGAGTGTCGTGTTGCTGCAAATCATCCTGCATGCGTGATTTCCTCAAGGCTCATCAACAAGGTTTCCCAGTTGGGAGCCACACCACAAGGCCCCGACATCAATGATGTCGGGGCCTTGTGGTGTGGCTCCAAGTCAGCGGGCAAGTCAGTGGGCGCGAGACCCACGCCGCTCAGAACAGACGGTTGAGTCCATTCATGGCCGCGACCCGGTAGGCTTCCGCCATGGTCGGGTAGTTGAAGGTGGTGTTGACGAAGTACTTGAGCGTATTCGCCTCACCCTTCTGCTGCATGATGGCCTGACCGATGTGTACGATCTCGGACGCCTGGTCACCGAAGCAGTGGATGCCGAGAATTTCCAGCGTATCGCGATGGAACAGGATCTTGAGCATGCCGACGGTATCGCCGGTGATCTGGGCGCGGGCGGTGTCCTTGAAGAACGCTTGCCCCACTTCGTAGGGGATGCGCGCCTCGGTCAGTTCGGACTCGCCACGCCCCACCGAGCTGATCTCGGGGATGGTGTAGATACCGGTCGGCACCTCATTGACGAACTTGAACTCTTCCCCCAGCAGGTTGGCCGAGGCGAAGCGGCCCTGATCGTAAGCCGCGGATGCCAGGCTCGGCCAGCCGATCACATCGCCCACCGCATACACGTGGTCCAGCTCGGTGCGGTACTGATCATCGACGGTCAGCTGACCGCGGCCGTTGGCCTGCAGGCCGACATTCTCGAGACCAAGGCTGTCGGTGTTGCCGGTACGACCGTTGGCCCACAGGAAGGCGTCAGCACGCAGCTTCTTGCCGGACTTGAGGTGCACGACCACGCCGGACTCGTCGCCCTCGATGCGATCGTATTCCTCGTTGTGACGCACCAGCACGCCGTTGTTGCGCAGGTGGTAGGACAGCGCGTCGGAAATCTCGTTATCCAGGAAGGACAGCAGACGATCACGCGTATCGATCAGGTCGACCTTGACGCCAAGGCCGGAGAAGATCGAGGCGTACTCGGAGCCGATGACACCGGCGCCGTAGATGATCAGCGTGCGCGGCGTGTGTGACAGCCCCAGGATGGTATCGGAGCAGTAGATGCGCGGGTGGCGGAAGTTGACGTCCGCCGGGCGGTAGGGACGCGAGCCGGTGGCGATCACGACCTTCTCCGCGTGCAGCTCCTCGACCCCTTCATGGGCATCGCGCACCACGACGGTGTGCTCGTCCTTGAAGCGCGCGGTACCGAAGAACACATCGATGCGATTGCGGGCGTAGAAGCGCGTACGCATCTCGACCTGCTGCTCGATGGTGCGGCGTGAACGCTCCAGCACCTTGGGGAAGGAGAACCAGCGCGGCTCGCCGATATCGCGGAACATGCGATTGGTGTTGAACTCGATGATCTGCTTGACCGCGTGGCGCAGCGCCTTGGAAGGGATGGTGCCCTTGTGGGTGCAGTTGCCGCCCACGGAAGACTGAGCCTCGATCACGGCGACACGCTTGCCATGCTTGGCCGCGTTGACTGCCGCGCTTTCCCCTGCCGGACCGGTACCGATCACGACGACATCGTAGTTATAGACTGCCATGAGACTCGCTTTGCTCCTTGATTGTTCGTAGACCGGCCCTGACACGTACGGTCTCACCTCGCGGTGACACTGCCATGTCAGGGCCGGTAGCAGGCCTTGCGGCCGGCGGGCTCTGAGCCATCAGAGCAGAAATCAGCGACGTGCGGCGTCGTAGGCCAGATCGCTGGCCGGCTTGCCGCCACTCTCTGCCATCAGACGCTGGCGATCCTGCTCCTTCTCGCACTCCTCGTCCTTGCCGCCACAGATGTCACAGCCATCCTTGAGCCCAAGGTTGTTGAGACCACCGCAGGAGCCGGCGATCGGCTTGCGGCCCATCAGGACGCCGACGGCCATCACGCCAATCAGCAGCAACATCGCGGCGAACACCAGTAACCAGATCGTCATGTCATTCCTCCCGGGGCATGGCCCCATTGTGAACCTCTCGCGCGGGTCGGCTCCAGCGCAGCTTGCCCCCTGTCGATCCTGTGGATCCTTCAGGACAGCATCCAGAAGATGCCATGCAATCTGAGCACCCGACCCTGTCGGAGGTGTGTCTCGACAGATGGCAGATGAGAGAGCCCGGCCGGCTGCCTCTCGGCAGACCGGCTCTCGATAGACCGAGCTCAGGCGCCGGCTTCATCTGCGGGCTTCGTATCGCCTGTCGCCGGCGCGTCCTTCAGGTAGGGCGCAAATGCCGGACTCCAGGACTGCTTGAAGCCATCATCCGTTTTGACAATGAAATAGGCGGCAATGTTCTCGCGAATTGCGATCGTCATTGCCTTCTCGGCGCCCAGCACGTTGAGTGCCGTGGCCCAGGCGTCCGCACTCGCGCAATCCGGCGTGATCACGGTGACCGAGGCCAGACTGTGCTGGATCGGTCGACCGGTACGTGGATCGATCGTGTGCGAGTAACGTACGCCGTCCTGCTCGAAATAGTTGCGGTAATCACCGGAGGTGGCAACCGCGGCATTGCCGGGATCGATGATCCGCTGCACCGAGCGCTCGAAGGACTTCGGCGCTTCGATGGCGATCCGCCACGGCTTGTGGCCGGGCTTCTCACCCTTGACGCGGATCTCGCCACCGACTTCGACCAGATAGTTCTCGATGCCATTGGCCTCGAGCACATCGGCGACTCTGTCCACCCCATAGCCCTTGGCGATCCCCGACAGGTCGGCATACACCGGCTTGCGCTTGATCACCGTATTGCCATCGAGCTCCAGCGCCAGATGATCGACCTTCTCGAGCGCCTGCGCGATCTGTTCATCGCTCGGCGCCTTGTCGAGACGCTCATCCGGGCCGAAGCCCCACAGATTGACGGCCGGACCGACGGTGATATCGAAGGCCCCGTCGGAGCGCTTGCCGATATCCTGCGACTCGGCCAGCACCTGCGCCAGGCCATCCGACAGCGTGATCGGCGTATCCAGCGGCGCCTGATTCAGCTTCGAGAGCTCCGAGGCGTCCTTGTAGGTCGACATCTGCCAGTCGACCTTGTCGAGCGCCTCGAGACTCGCCTGCTTGAGCGACGTCACCTCATCGGCGTCCAGGTCCGCAGCCACCGTGACATGGAACCCGGTGCCGAAGATGGGGCCGGCGAAGCGATGCAACTCAGGGTTGCTGGAATTTTCACAGCCTGCAACCAGCAGGGCCAGCCCCATGAGGGCCGGCCCTGCCAGTCGTCTTGCGACGCGTGACATCATCGATCAACCACCGAAGTCATCGAGCAGGATGTTCTCCGGCTCTACACCCATGTCGGTGAGCATCTTGACGACGGCGGCGTTCATCATGGGCGGCCCGCACATGTAGTACTCGCAATCCTCAGGTGCCGGGTGGTCCTTGAGGTAGTTTTCGTACAGGACGTTGTGGATGAAGCCCGTCGGGCCTTCCCAGTTGTCCTCAGGCTGCGGATCGGACAGCGCCAGGTGCCATTCGAAGTTCTCGTTCTCTTCGGCCAGCTTGTCGTATTCCTCGTTGTAGAACGACTCGCGCATGGAGCGCGCACCGTACCAGAACGACATCTTGCGCTTGGAATTCAGACGCTTGAGCTGATCGAAGATATGGCTGCGCATCGGCGCCATGCCGGCACCACCACCGATGAAGACCATCTCGGCGTCGGTGTCCTTGGCGAAGAACTCACCGAACGGCCCCATCACGGTCACCTTGTCACCCGGCTTCAGCGAGAAGACGTAGGTGGACATCAGACCCGGCGGATGCTGGGAATTCGGCGGCGGAGTGGCGATACGGATGTTGAACTTCAGGATGCCGTACTCTTCTGGATAGTTCGCCATGGAGTAAGCACGGATGACCGGCTCTTCGTTCTTGTGCTGAACGTTGAACAGACCGAACTTCTCCCAGTCACCACGATACTCTTCTTCGATGTCGAAATCGGAGAACTTGATGTCGTAGGCCGGCGCTTCCAGCTGCACGTAACCACCGGCGCGGAAGTTGACTTCCTCGCCTTCCGGCAGCTGCAGGTTCAGCTCCTTGATGAAGGTCGCGACGTTCGGGTTGGCGGTGACGGTGGTTTCCCACTTCTTCACGCCGAAGATCTCTTCCGGCACTTCGATCTTCATGTCCTGCTTGACCGGGACCTGGCACGACAGGCGCCAGCCTTCTTTCTTCTCACCCATGGTGAAGTGGGATTCTTCGGTCGGCAGGATGGAACCGCCGCCTTCCGAGATCCGGCACTTGCACTGGGCACAGGAGCCACCGCCACCACAGGCGGAGGACAGGAAGATGCCGTTGGCGGCCAGGGTCTGCAGCAGCTTGCCGCCGGCCTGGGTCGTCAGGGTGTTGGCGGGGTCGTTGTTGATCTCGATCTGGACGTCACCACTCGAGACCAGCTTGCTGCGTGCCGCGAGAATCACGAGCACCAGGCCGATAACGACCACGGTGAACATGACGACGCCGAGCACGATGATGGAGGTATCTACCATTTCGATTTCCTTATGCTCGGTTGCGTTACAGCTGGACGCCGGAGAAGGACATGAAGCCCAGCGACATCAGGCCAACGGTGATGAAGGTGATGCCCAGACCCTGCAGGCCAGCCGGCACGTCAGAGTACTTGAGCTTCTCGCGGATACCGGCCAGTGCAGCGATGGCCAGTGCCCAACCGAAACCGGCACCCACGCCATAGATGACGGACTCACCGAAGGTGTAGTCACGCTGCACCATGAACAGGGCCGCACCGAGGATGGCGCAGTTGACCGTGATCAGCGGCAGGAACACGCCCAGCGCGTTGTAGAGCGCCGGCACGAACTTGTCGAGGAACATCTCGAGGATCTGGACGATCGCCGCGATGACGCCGATGTAGGACAGGTAGCCCAGGAAGGACAGGTCGATGCTCTCCGCCCCTTCCAGACCCGTCCAGGTCAGCGCGCCTTCACGCAGCAGGTAGTTCAGGATCAGGTTGTTGACCGGGACGGTCACCGCCAGCACGACGATGACGGCCACGCCCAGACCGATCGCGGACTGGATCTTCTTGGACACCGCCAGGAAGGTACACATGCCCAGGAAGAAGGCCAGTGCCATGTTCTCGACGAACACGGCCTTGATGAACAGGCTCAGATAGTGTTCGAACATGTTACACAGCCTCCTTGATCTTGGTGTTGGCGGTAATCTTGTACTCCGCCTTCTCGACCTGCTCCGGGTAGATGCTGCGCAGCACCCAGATGAACAGACCGATGACGAAGAACGCGGACGGCGGCAGCAGCATCAGGCCGTTCGGGATGTACCAGCCACCGTCGTTGACGGTCTGCAGGATGGTCACGCCGAACAGGGAGCCGGAACCGAACAGCTCACGCACGAAGCCGACCACCAGCAGGATCACGGTGTAGCCGAGACCGTTGCCGATACCGTCGATGAAGCTCATCGTCGGGCCATTCTGCATGGCGTAGGCTTCAGCGCGACCCATCACGATGCAGTTGGTGATGATCAGACCGACGAAGACCGACAGCTGCTTGGACGTCTCGAAGGCGAAGGCCTTCAGCGACTGGTCGACCACGATGACCAGCGAGGCAATGATCGTCATCTGCACGATGATGCGGATGGACGACGGGATGTGATTGCGGATCAACGAGATGAACATGCTGGAGAACGCTGTCACCAGGCACACCGCGATACCCATGATCAGGGCGGTGTTCATCGAGTTGGTCACCGCCAGCGCGGAGCAGATACCGAGGATCTGCAGCGCGATGGGGTTGTTCTTGAAGATCGGCGTCGTCAGGACACCTTTAGGAGTTTCGGCTGCCATCATTACGCTCCTTTGACGTCACGGAACTGGGTCAGGTACTTGGCGAAGCCATTCTCACCCATCCAGAACTGCAACAGGTTGGTCACGCCGTTGCTGGTCAGGGTAGCCCCTGACAGCGCATCGACCTGGTACTTGGCATCCGGAGAAGACGGATTCACGCCGCCCTTCTTCAGGTGCACTTCCGGGTCCATGCTGCCTTCGGGATAGATCTTCTTGCCATCCCACTGGGCCTTCCACTTCGGGTTGTCGACTTCGCCGCCAAGCCCCGGAGTTTCGCCCTGCTGGTAGAAGGAGAGACCGACCACGGTGTTGCCGTCACCCTTCAGTGCCAGATAGCCGTACATCATTGACCACAGGCCGTTGCCGCGCACCGGGACGATGATCTCGTCCGGCTGCTCGACATCGCCGACCAGGTAGACCACGGAGTACTGCTCACGACGCTTGATGCCCGGCAGGTCTTCGTCGCCAGACAGGGTGCGTGAGGTGGCCGGGTCCTTGGACATCTTGGCCTGGTCGTACTTCTCCGGGTCGATGTCATCGACGTATTCACCGGAATCCAGGTCCACCACCTTGGCGGTGACCTTGTCACGGAACTGCTGACCGATGTCCTCACCCGGTTGCAGCAGCTCGGCGACCGCGAGGATGTTGCTCTTGCGGTCCAGCTCGGCATTGGTCAGCTGCATCGGACGCAGCACGACCGCCGCGGTGGAAACGACCACCGAGCAGACGATGCACAGCCCGAGCGCGACGCCGAGGGTTTTCTTGATGGAGTTGTTGCTGGCCATGTCAGACGGTCTCCTCGTTCGCGATGCCGGCAGTCTCGCGCTTGACGCGGCGCTTGATGTTGGCCTGCACGACGAAGTGGTCGATCAGCGGAGCGAACAGGTTGGCGAACAGGATCGCCAGCATGATGCCCTCCGGGAAGGCCGGGTTGGCGACACGGATCAGCACGGTCATCACGCCGATCAGTGCACCGAATACCAGCTTGCCCTTGTTGGTCATGGACGCGGAGACCGGATCGGTGGCCATGAAGACCATGCCGAAGGCGAAGCCGCCGATGACCATGTGCCAGTACCACGGCATCTCGAACATGGCATTGGTGTCGCTGCCGATGGCATTGAACAGCGCCGAGGTCGCGATCATGCCCAGCAGGACGCCCAGCATGATTCGCCACGAGGCGATACGCGTCCACAGCAGCACTGCGGCACCGAGGAAGATCGCCAGTGTGGAGACCTCACCCACCGAGCCCGGAATGAAGCCGAGGAAGGCATCGGTCCAGCTCATCTGCTGCATCAGGGCACCCATGCCATCCTGCGCGGCAGTGGAGAGCGCGGTCGCACCGGTGAAGCCGTCTGCCGGTACCCATACCGCGTCGCCGGAAATGCTGGCCGGGTAGGCGAAGTACAGGAAGGCACGGCCGGACAGTGCCGGGTTGAGGAAGTTCTTGCCGGTACCGCCGAAGACTTCCTTGCCGATCACCACACCGAAGGTGATACCGAGCGCGACCTGCCACAGCGGAATGGTCGCCGGCAGTGTCAGGGCGAACAGCACCGAGGTGACGAAGAAGCCTTCGTTGACCTCGTGGCCGCGACGCATCGCGAACAGCACTTCCCAGAACCCGCCGACCGCGAAGGTCACCAGATAGATGGGCAGGAAGTAGGTGGCCCCCAGGATGAAGTTGGCCCACACGCTGCCGGCATCGTGGCTACCCGCCAGCAGCATGACGATGGCTTCACGCCAGCCGCCCAGTGCGCTGTAACCGCCAGCGATGGCCTCGTTGGCCTGCAGACCGGCGTTGTACATGCCGAAGAACATGGCCGGGAAGGTACACATCCAGACCGTGATCATGATGCGCTTCAGGTCGATGCCATCACGCACGTGAGTGGTGCTGCGCGTGACGCTCGCCGGCGCATAGAAAATGGTGTCCACGGCTTCGTAGAGCGCGTAGAACTTCTCGTACTTGCCACCTTTGTGGAAGTGCGGCTCCAGGTTATCCAGAGTCTGTCGAATGCCCATCATCAGACCTCTTTCTCGATCGTGGTGAGGTTGTCACGCAGGATGGGACCGTACTCGTACTTGCCCGGGCACACGTAGGTGCACAGCGCGAGGTCCTCTTCATCAAGCTCCAGGCAGCCAAGCTGCATGCCGGTCTCGATATCACCCACGATCAGCGAACGCAGCAGCTGCGTCGGCAGAATGTCCAGCGGCATGACCGCCTCGTACGCGCCCACCGGCACCATGGCACGCTCGGAGCCGTTGGTGGAGGTGTTCGGGCGGTAGTCGGTCAGACCGGTCAGCTTCGACAGGTAGATACCCAGCACCGAGTGACGCTTGGCGCCCATCGACAGCCAGCCCATGAAGGCACGCTTGTTGCCTTCCTCGAGCAGGCTCACCTGATTGTGGTAGCGGCTGACGAAACGCAGCGCCCCTTCACAGGTCAGGCCGGAGAACACCGAACCGGAGATGACACGCGTGTCTTCCGGCTGCTCGACTTCGCCCTTGAGCAGCTCTTCGGTGCTGGCGCCCAGACGGGTGCGCAGCAGACGCGGCTTGGTGGCACGCGGGCCACCGACGGCGATGACGCGCGTGGTATCCAGGCGACCTTCCGCCAGCAGCGTACCGATGGCGACCACATCCTGATAACCGACATGCCAGACCTGACGCTGCAGGCTGACCGGTGCGAGGTGATGGATGTGCGTGCCCGGCAGACCCGCCGGGTGCGGGCCCTTGAAGGACTCGCTGACCACACCGGAGACGTCGCCACCCGGGATATCAGCACCCGGTGCCTGGCACAGGAACACCTTGCCTTCGGTCAGACGCGTCAGTGCGACGAGACCCTGACGGAAAGCGGCTTCCTGACCCTTGAGCACCACGGCCGGATCCGCGGACAGTGGGTGGGTATCGATGGCGGTGACGAAGATGGCTGCCGGCTTGGCATCCAGCGCCGGCACGCGCGAGAACGGGCGGGTACGCAGCGCCGTCCACAGGCCGGACTCGACCAGCTGGTCGACCACGACCTGACGTTCGAGACCTGCAATGGCGGCATCGCCATGTGCAGTAAATTCCACAGCTTCGCCCTGCGCGTCGATCTCGATGACCACGGACAGAAGCTTGCGCTTCTCGCCACGATTGATCTCGACCACAGTACCGGCAGCAGGCGCGGTGTAACGGACGCCCGGGGTCTTCTTGTCGGTGAACAGGAGTTGCCCCTGCTTCACCTTGTCCCCTTCGCGGACTTCCATCGTCGGCTTCATGCCGACGTAGTCAACACCCAGGATCGCTACGCGACGAACGGGCTGCGCATCCTCGATACGCTGCTCCGGCGCCCCGGCGATGGGGAGATCCAGGCCACGTTTGACTTCGATCATAGACTCGCCCAATTGTCGGATCTGATGTTGTTCAGGAAAGATCACCCATCGTAGATACGCCTCGAGGCCGATAATTGACCAGGCAACCTCGCGATTTTCGCGTATCAGGCAATGTGAATGCTTTTCTTATCAGACGGTTGGAGGTGTAGCCCAGAGATTGGACCGGCCCAAAAAAATCCGGCTCATTATAAAGATGCGAGGCCGGAAAGACCATACGACACTAAAGTGGTGCACACGCCGAAAACGCCAACGCCCCCGCCATCATTGAGGGCGGGGGCGTTGTAACAGCAGGTATTTATTTCAATTTTTCGCAAGTCACGCCACAGACGCGGCGCATTGACTCAGCGCGTAGGGAAGTAGCTGAAACGCACGTTGGACATGTGCTGCAGAATACGCACCACCTGACAGCTGTAACCGAACTCGTTGTCGTACCACACGTACACGACGGCCTGCTTGTCGGTGACGATGGTCGCCTGGCCATCGACGATGCCGGAATGGCGGTTGCCGACGAAGTCCGAGGACACCACTTCACAGGAATCGACGTAGTCGATCTGCTTCTGCAGCGAGGAATGCAGCGAGGCGGTGCGCAGGAAGTCGTTCATGCGCTCAGCGTCGCTTGCGGTGTTCAGGGTCAGGTTGAGGATTGCCATCGAGACATTGGGCGTCGGCACGCGGATCGCGTTGCCGGTCAGCTTGCCGGAAAGCTCCGGCAGTGCCTTGGCGACGGCCTTGGCGGCACCGGTCTCGGTCAACACCATGTTGAGGGCCGCGGCACGGCCACGACGGTCACCACTGTGGAAGTTGTCGATCAGGTTCTGGTCGTTGGTATAGGAGTGCACTGTCTCGACGTGACCCTGGCTGACACCGTACTCGTCGTGCAGCACCTTCAGCACCGGCACGATGGCATTGGTGGTACAGGAGGCCGCGGAGATGATGCGGTCATCGTCACTGATGTCGGTGTGGTTGACGCCGTAGACGATATTCTTGAGATCGCCCTTGCCCGGTGCCGTCAGCAGCACCTTGGCCACGCCCTTGCACTCCAGGTGCTGACCCAGGCCCGCTTCGTCACGCCACTTGCCGGTGTTGTCGACCACGATGGCGTTGTCGATGCCGTGCGCGGTGTAATCGATCTCGGTGGGCGAATTGGCGTAGATGATCTTGATGTAGTTGCCGTTGACGATCAGCGCCGAGTTTTCTTCATCGACGGTGATGCTGCCCTCGAAGGGACCGTGCACCGAGTCGCGACGCAGCAGGCTGGCCCGCTTTTCCAGGTCATCCTTGCTGCCACGCACCACGATGGCGCGCAGACGCAGCAGGTTACCGCCGCCAGCTTTCTCGATCATGATGCGCGCCAACAGGCGACCGATACGCCCGAAGCCATACAGGACGACATCCTTCGGGTCGCCGCCCATGCCGCCTTCGACGTAGCCACCGACGATGTCGGCCAGCTCACGCTTGAGGAAGGCGGTGATGTCCGTCTCGTCAGAGCGCTTGAAGGCGACCGCCAGCTTGCCGATATCGACGTGGGCCGGGCCCAGGTTGAGCTCGATCATCGCGCGCACCAGCGGGAAGGTATCTTCCACTGACAGCTCGACGCCTTCGGCCTTGCGCACCCAACGGTGGTTCTTGAGGATGCGCACCATCGAGCGATTGATCAGCGAACGCCCGTAGATGGAGGGCACGACGTTGAAGCGGCGGTAGAGATCTCCCAACAGCGGGATCATCTGCTCCGCGAGGGCTTCATTGTCCTGCCACTGCTTGAAACAGGCTTCGAGATTCTCTTGGCTCACGGGTGCATCCTCTCACGTGCGGGCAAATAATGATGGTCGTCACCGAGCGCTTGGCGACGCCGGACAAGGCCAGCTGAGTATGCGTAACGCGGCTATGCACCACAATGAAAGGATGGTCGCACGCAGGGTAGTAGTGCTACAGAATCAACGATTTGACTACAAAAGCGTTTCCCCCATCCCGCGCTCGGCCATCTGTGTCCACGGTGCTGAAAAGCACATCACTTGCCCCCATATAGCGACTGACTTGCTATGATCAAGCGCGACTCCTTTCATGGCGGCGACTGACGTTGCAGCCCCTTGCGCTGCGACAGCTTGCGTTGAAGCGCGCCTGGCAAGCCAAGGCATCGCGTCTGCCTTGTCGCGCTCATGAGTATTCTGCGCGCTATTGAATGTGCCGCGCGCTCACCAATGTGCCGTGCACCCGAGAGACTGCCTTGCGCCCATGAGTCGCTCAGCGTCATCTGCATGCGTGGGCCGCTCATCGTGAGCGACTGACCCAGCACCTTATTCACTCGGGCCCTGCCCGTGACGTCATCCCGTGCCGTGAACGCCGCAAGGCGTTGCGCCCAAGCCCAGGACACAAGACACCAGAGCCCATGTTCGAGACTCCGCTGACGCCCCCGTTGCCGCGCTCGCGCCGCGAAACCACCTTCTGGATGCTCAATGACCCTAGCGCCGCGGCGCTGGCGCTGGCGCGCCTGGCCGATGCCGATGAAGCGCCGCTGATGGTCATCACCCCGGACACCGCCAGCGCCCAGCGCCTGGAAGCCGACCTGCGCTTCTATACGCGCCATCCCGAGCGCCTGCTGCCCTTCCCCGATTGGGAAACGCTGCCCTACGACAGCTTCTCGCCGCACCAGGACATCGTCTCGGAGCGTCTGCGCACCCTGCGTACCCTGCAGACCAGCCGCCGCGCCATCGTGCCGGTGCCGGTCAACACCCTGATGCAGCGCCTCGCGCCGGTGGATTACATCGCAGGCCAGGTCTTCAGTCTCGCCAAGGGCGACATCCTCAATCGCGAGGACTTCCGCTCACGCCTGTCGCGAGCCGGTTACCGCGCGGTGGAGACGGTCTACGAGCCGGGCGAATACGCCCTGCGCGGCGCATTGATCGACCTGTTCCCCATGGGCAGCGAGCAACCGCTGCGCATCGACCTGTTCGATGACGAGATCGACACCCTGCGTGCCTTCGACCCTGACACCCAGCGCAGTGGCGACAAGGTCGAGGCGATCGAGATTCTGCCCGCACATGAATACCCGCTGACGCGTGGCGCCATCGCCTGCTTCCGCGAGGGCTTCGAGACGCTGTTCGATGTCGACCCGCGCCAGTGCATTCTCTACAACGACGCCATCAAGGGCATTCCCTCGCCGGGGCTCGAGCAGTACCTGCCGCTGTTCTTCGACGAGACCGCGACGCTCTTTGATCATATGGGCGACGAGCTGCGCATCGCCATGCTGCCCGGCGTGCGCGAGGCAGCCGAGAGCCACTGGGACGCCATCACCACCCGCTACGCCAATCTGGGCGTCGACCCGACACGCCCGCTGCTGCCACCGCACCGCGCCTTCGTGCCGGTCAATGAGCTGCTGGGCCTGATCAAGCAGCACGAGCGTATCGAGCTGGTACGTGAGTCCAATGCCCACGCCATCGAATTCGGCCATCAGACGCTGCCGAGCCTGGCCATCGATGCGCGCAGCGCCGACCCGACCCAGGCCCTGGCCAGCTTCCTCAAGCAGCGCCTGAACGGCGAACATGCCCAGCGTGTGCTGTTCGTCGCCGAGACCCAGGGCCGCCGCGAAGTCGTAGAGGAGCAGCTCACCCCGCTGCTGCGCGGCTTCGGGTTGCGCAGCCTGGATGACTTCGCAAGCTTCGAGCACTTCGTGGACAGCCCAGCCGCCGTCGGCCTGACCGTCGGTGGCCTGACACATGGTACCTGGGTGGCCAGCGCGCAGGCAGAAGATGCCCTGTCCAGCGATGACAGCGACAGCCACAAGGGGCTGGTGGTCATCACCGAGACCGAGCTCTACGGCGAAGTGGTACGTCAGAGCCGCCGCCAGGCGCGCGCCACCGATGACAACGAGCTGGCCGTGCGCCACCTCTCGGAGTTGCGTGAAGGCGCGCCGGTGGTGCACCACACCCACGGCGTCGGCCGCTATCTGGGGCTGGAGACCATCAACGCCGGGGGGCAGGAAGCCGAGTTCCTCGCGCTCGAATACGCCGATGGCGCAAAGCTCTACGTGCCGGTGGACAGCCTGCACCTGATCTCGCGCTATTCCGGGGCCAGTGACGAGCTGGCGCCGCTGCACAAGCTGGGCTCCGAGCAATGGGAGAAGGCCAAGCGCAAGGCGGCCGAGAAGATCCGTGATACCGCCGCCGAACTGCTGGATGTCTATGCACGCAGAGAGGCGCGTGTCGGCCATGCCTGCGACTTCCCCGCCGAGGACTACGCACGCTTCGCGGCCAGCTTCCCCTTCGAGGAAACCCCAGACCAGGCGCAGACCATCGGCGCGGTGATCCAGGACATGTGCGCGCCCCAGCCGATGGACCGCGTGGTATGTGGCGATGTCGGCTTCGGCAAGACGGAAGTCGCGATGCGCGCCGCCTTCCTCGCCGTCAATTCCGGCCGCCAGGTGGTGGTGCTGGTGCCCACCACCCTGCTCGCTCAGCAGCACTACGACAACTTCCGCGATCGCTTCGCCGACACCGCGGTGGAGATCGCCCTGCTGTCGCGTTTCACCAGCGGCAAGGGCCAGGAAGCCTCGCTCGAGCGCATCAGGAACGGCCAGGCCGATATCGTGATCGGCACTCACAAGCTGCTCTCCAAATCGCTGGAGCTGCCCAACATGGGGCTGCTGATCATCGATGAGGAGCACCGCTTCGGCGTCTCCCAGAAGGAGCGCCTCAAGAGCCTGCGCGCCGAGGTCGACATCCTGACCCTGACTGCCACGCCGATTCCGCGCACGCTGAACATGGCGATGAGCGGCATCCGCGACCTGTCCATCATCGCCACGCCACCGGCGCGCCGCCTGTCGGTGAAGACCTTCGTCCAGCAGCGCAACGACGGCGTGGTCAAGGAAGCCATCCTGCGCGAGCTGCTGCGCGGCGGGCAGGTCTACGTGCTGCACAATGAGGTGAAGACCATCGAGGAGAGCGCCGCGCGCATCGCGGAGCTGGTGCCGGAGGCCAATGTCGGCGTCGCCCACGGCCAGCTGCCGGAGCGCAGCCTGGAGCGGCGCATGTCGGACTTCTATCACAAGCGCTTCAACGTGCTGGTGTGCTCGACCATCATCGAGACCGGCATCGACATCCCGAGCGCCAATACCATCATCATCGAGCGCGCCGACAAGTTCGGCCTGGCCCAGCTGCACCAGCTGCGTGGCCGCGTCGGGCGCTCGCATCACCAGGCCTACGCCTACCTGCTGACCCCGCATCCCAAGGCGATGACCCGCGATGCGGTCAAGCGTCTGGAGGCGATCAGCGAGTCCCAGGACCTCGGTGCCGGCTTCACGCTGGCCTCCCATGACATGGAGATCCGCGGCGCGGGTGAGCTGTTGGGTGACGAGCAGTCCGGCCAGATGGAAACCATCGGCTACTCGCTGTACATGGAGATGCTCGATCGCGCCGTGAAGGCCATCAAGGCGGGCAAGACGCCCAATATCGAGTCACCGCTGGATGAAGGCGTCGAGGTCAGCCTGAATCTGCCGGCACTGATTCCGGCCGATTATCTGCACGACGTTCAGCAGCGCCTGATGATGTACAAGCGCATCAGCAACGCCGAGAACGCAAGCGACCTGCGCGAACTGCAGGTCGAGATGATCGACCGCTTCGGCCTGCTGCCGGAGCCGGTCAAGACGCTGTTCCGCCAGACCCAGCTGCGCCAGCGCGCCCAGGCGCTGGGCATCATCAAGCTGGAGGCCGGCGCCGGACGTGGTCGCATCATCTTCGGCGCCCAGACGCCGGTCGATCCGCTGACGCTGGTCAACCTGATCCAGCGCCAGTCGGATGTCTACAAGCTGGAAGGTGCCGACACGCTGCGTTTCGCCACCGACATGGACGACGCCGAGGCGCGCTTCAGCTTCTGCGAGACCTTGCTGGACCTGCTCAACGCCAAGACCAAGGCGGCCTGACGCGCCCTGCGCTGCCAGGCGCCTGGGTTCGAACTTGGGCATGAACTTGAGCGTGAGCGTGAGCTTGAACGAAAAATGAAAACGGCCTGCATCGCGGATGCAGGCCGTTTTTTCGTGCGGGCATACCCTCTACACGCTCTACACCCTCTACACGCCCTACCTACACCACCGCCTACCTACACCACCGCCTCCCCCCACTCTCCTCCTGAGGTCAGGCAGCTCAGGCATGGCGCGCCAACAGCGTCGCCAGCAAGCGCTGCACTCTGGGCATGCCGGCCTCGATCACGGATTCCGTGCCCGCGCGGGTCGGCTCCTCTTCGCCGACGCCTGCGGCATGGCTGATCACCAGACACAGGCTGGCGTATTCCATCTCGAGCTCGCGCGCCAGCACGGCCTCAGGCATGCCCGTCATGCCGACCAGCGTATTGCCATCGCGCGCCATCAGGCGGATCTCGGCGGCAGTCTCCAGCCGCGGCCCCTGCACCACGCCCAGCACCCCGCCGGCCGAGAGGGGCAGCCCCGCCTCGGCGGCGGCCGCATGCAGCTCCTCACGCCAGACCCGATGATACGGCCAGGCGAACGACACATGCTGGAACGGCTTGAAACGCCCATCGAAGAACGAACCCTCGCGACCGGTGGTGTAATCGATCAGCTGGTCCGGCACCACCAGCGTGCCCGGGACCAGCGTCGGGTCGATGCCGGACACGCAGTTGACTCCCACCACATGGGTCGCGCCCGCCTGTTTGAGCGCCCATAGATTGGCGCGATAGTTGATGCGATGCGGCGGCACCTTGTGCGGTTGGCCATGACGGGCCAGAAACAGCAGCGACTGACCATTCAGTCGCCCTTCCACGACGCCACAGGAGGCCGCCCCCAGGGGCGTTTCCTGCCCGCCGCGCCTGAGCACTTCCATGCCTGCCCAACTGCCGAACCCCGTCCCACCGATCACCGCCAGCATCGCCCGCCTCCTTGCCACCCATGTGCAGGAATCTCCCGGGACCGGACACCCCGATCCTCAGCGAACGCTACTCCGAGCCGACCGACAACGACAAGCACAATCGTCACGCTCTGCGCCAGGAGAACAGAAAAGGCCCCGAAAACGACACCACCCGCCGCGGTTGCCCGGGCGGGTGGTGAACGAGTGTCATATCGCGGGATGGCGGCTGCCATCCAGCAAATCTTACAGACCCTTGGGCGCGTAGATGCCCGGCGCGTTACGCCAGTAGCCCTTGTAGTCCATGCCGAAGCCGAACAGGAAGCGGTCTTCGACGTCGAGACCACAGAAATCGGCCTTGAAGCCCGGGTAGGCCTTGCGGTCATGCTTCTTGTCGACCAGCACACAGCTGGACACGCTGCGCGCGCCGGCTTCACGGCAGTACTCGAGGATCGCGGCCAGGGTGCCACCCTCATCGAGGATGTCATCGACGATCACCACGTCGCGACCGGCCATCGGCAGCTCCGGGTTGACGCGCCAGAACAGCTCGCCGCCGCGCATCGCGCCACGGTAGCGAGTGGCGTGCAGATAATCGACTTCCAGCGGAAAGTCGAGGCGGGTCAGCAGCTGGCCGGCGGTGATCAGGCCGCCGTTCATCACGCAATAGAAGATCGGCATGCGATCGCCGAGGCGTTCCGTCAGCTCAACGGCCATGCGGTCGAGTGCCACTTCAAGGTCAGCTTGCGGGATCAGGCAATCGGCATTGTCCATCACCTCACGCATTTCGTCATGCAGGGCGGTGAGGGTCTCAGGCGTCGGAGTCAGCATCGGGAGTTTCCTGGGTGTCACTGGCCTCATCTCCACGCCGGACGGGCGCAGAGGAGGATGTAGCAGCGGCGGTTGAATCAGAACGGCGGCGGGACCCGCGCGTCTGCGTGTCTGATGACGCCGCGGCATTCTCAGCCTCGGCGTCGTGTTCATGGTGGCGTCCTTCGAAGGACAGTACATCGGCAAAATGCAGACGCTGGCCCGGCAGCGCCACCTGGGCATCATGCTCACGGATGATGTCGTGCACCTTGAGCAGGACATCCTGCTTGATCGCGTGGTACTTCACCCAGTCGGTGGTGCGCGTGAAGACATAGACGAAGAAGTTCAGCGAATGCTCACCATAGGTGGTGAAGTTCACGATCTGGGTGCGCGTCTGGTCGATCTCGTCATGGCCTTCCAGCATCTCGCGTACCGCGGCAACGATGGGGCCGACCTGGGCGGCATCCTCATAGCGCAGCCCCACGGTCTCGAAGATGCGGCGATTGTACATGCGCGACGGATTCTCCACCGAGATGCTGGTGAAGATGGCGTTCGGCACGTAGAGGGGCCGCATGTCGAAGGTGCGGATGCGCGTCAGGCGCCAACCGATATCCTCGACGGTGCCCTCGATCTCGCGGTCCGGTGAGCGGATCCAGTCGCCGACCTTGAAGGGCCGGTCGAGATGGATCATCAGGGCGCCGAAGAAGTTGGCCAGCAGATCCCGCGCCGCAAAGCCGACCGCGATACCGCCGACACCCCCGAAGGCCAGCACCCCGGACAACGAGACGCCGAGATTCTGCAGGATGGCCAGCCCCACCAGCACGACCACGACCGCCCGCAGCAGCTTGCTGATCGCCGAGGCCGTGGTGGCATCCATCGCGTTGACGTTGGTGCCGGGCGGCGGCATGGTGCGCAGCGCCTCGAAGCGCTTGACCATGCGAATCAACGCCCAGGCCAGCGCCAGCAGGGTCACGATCTGGCGCGCCGTGCCCAGGTACTTCTCGGCCCCGCCGAGGCTGAACTGGCCGGCGATGATGCCGAGCGCCAGCAACACCCCCATGCTGTAGAGCCAGAATGACAAGGGATGACGCAGGCCATGCACCAGGGCGTCATCCCACAGGTTGCGGCTCTTCTCGGCATGCGTCGCCAGGCGGCTGAGCACCACCCGCTCGATGAGGTGCAGCAACAGCACCGCCAGCAGTAGCAGAGCGAGATTGATGCCCCACAGCGGCAGACCAAAGGTCTGCTCGACCCATTGGCGCAGCGGCTCGACCCATTGATTGATCATCTCTTCGGCAGGCGCTGCCAGCTTGTCGGCAGCAGCCTCGGTGGCGGATTGCTCAGCCATGGGAATTCCTTGCCAGTCTTCGACTCGAAAAAGGCACCGCGTGCCTGATTATTGCGCGCTACCGGACTCAGAGACCGACCGTGCGTCAGACGCGTCAGCGGCGCCTAGCGTGCCCGAGGGCATGGCAGCCTGCTGTGATGCCTGACTGGCCGCCATCGATTCGAGCCGCGCGTGGGTGCGCCGCCAGCGTGCCAGCCCCACCAGACCATCCAGCGTCGGGCGAGCTCGCGCATAGCGCAGACGCGCCTGGCGCTTGCCACGGTGGCGCTGCTCATCGTCATCGAGGCTGTCGAGCACTTCGCGCGCGGCGGCCGGGTCATTGCAGACCAGCGCCATGTCGCAGCCGGCGTCCAGCGCCAGGCGTGCACGCTCTGCCGGGCCACCTTCCGCGACGGCCGCCGCCATGCCGAGATCATCGGAGAAGATGGCGCCCTTGAAGCCGAACTCTTCGCGCAGCAGGCCCAACCAGCTGGGTGAGAAGCCCGCGGGACGTGCATCGAAATCCGGATAGATCACATGCGCCGGCATCACGCCACCCAGGCGCTCGGCGAGGGCCGCGAAGGGCTTGAGGTCATGTTCGCGCAGCTCGCGGAACGGCCGCGGGTCGACCACGCGCTCCAGATGGGTATCTGCCGAGATGCCACCATGCCCCGGGTAGTGCTTGCCGACGGCGGACATGCCCGCCTCCTGCAGCCCGTCGATGAAGGCGCCGCCCACCGCGATGACGTCTTCCGGCGTGGCGCCGAAGCTGCGATCGCCAATGATGGTCGAGCCCGCCACATCGATATCCAGTACCGGCGCAAAGGTGATATCACAGCCGATGGCTGCCATTTCCATGCCCAGCAGCCAGCCGGCATCGCGTGCCAGACCCAGGCCTGCGGCCTGGGCGTCTTCGCCGCAGCCATCACAGTCACGCCCGAGACAGCACTGCGCCAGGCTGCGCATCGATGGCAGGCGTGTCACGCCCTCGCGCAGACGCTGGACGCGCCCGCCTTCCTGATCGATGGCGATCAGCAGGTGGGGATTGACGCTGCGAATCTCGCGGCTCAGTTCCAACACCTGCTCGGGAGAAGCGCAGTTGCGCGCAAACAGGATGACGCCCCCGACGGCAGGGCGTGCCAGCAGTTCACGTTCGTCGCGGGCGAGGGTCAGCCCCGCAACATCGACCATTACGGAGCCCAGTGGCTGTGTCATGTCATCCTTCCTGTCCATGGCCTGCGGCAGTGATGTCCCGTGAAGAGAGGAGCCACGACCGCCAGGACTTCATGTCTTTTACGGGGCTCGGCAGCCTGGAAGAAACGTGATGAATCAGGCTGCCAGCGCGAGGAAAGGCGCAATTCTAGCCGACTGAACCCCTATCGAACAGTCGCGGCCAGCTGCGCCCCGGCAAGGGGCTGTCACGCAGATTCCGGTGACAGCTCATGGAGGGTATCAGACTCGGGCACCAGCGCCTTCAGGCATGCAGCAGTACCGGGGTGCCGGGCACAGCCTCGGCAAAGAGTCGCAGCAGGTCGTCATCACGCAAGCGAATGCAGCCGTGGGACGCCGCTACCCCCATGGGCTCCGTGCTGGGCGTGCCATGAAAATAGATGTAGCGGCGCAGACTATCGACCCGCTCGCTGCGGGCATTGCGACCACGATTGACGCCGGGCTCGCGGCCGCTGAGCCACAGAATGCGCGTCAGGATCCAGTCACGCTCAGGATGCTCCGCGGCAAGCTCGGGCGTGAACACCTCGCCCGTGAAGCGCCGTCCGCGATAGACGGCGCCACGCGGATTGCCCGCCCCGATGGCGGCTCGAATCACATGCCAGCCGGTTGGCGTGCAACCGCTGCCGTCGAGCTCGCCAATACCGTTGAGGCCGCTGGAGATCGCGCAGGCGTGCACCAGCGCCTCAGGGTCAGCCGCGGGGGGCGGCGCATCACGACTGCCACTCGGCGCGTCATTGCGTATCTCAAGGCTTTGGCGCGAGAGGTCCACCGCTACCCAGCAGGCCATCAGCTGGCCGCCTGGGTGACCGCCTCACCATCTCCGAGCGAGGCCGGCAACGGCGCTGCCATCGCCGCGACCACCACCGGACGCATGTGCTGGATCAGCTCACGCACCGTGGTGTGATGGCCGTACTCGGCTTCCTCGATATCGCGCAGCGCATCCAGGCCCGAGAAGGTGAAAATCACGCTGCCGAGCATGAAGTGCAGGCGCCAGAAGCGCTCGTTGTCCGGCAGATCAGGCGTCGCCAGCTTCAAAAGCTCGGCGAAGCGGCTGAAGACCGTGCCGTAATGCTCGCGGATATAGCGTCGCATGTGGCCCTGCCCCTGGGTATAGGCCAGCCCGAGCAGGCGCATGAAGGTACGCAGGCTGTTGCGCTCGGCCGGCACCTCCAGCACGGTACGCGCCATCACCTCCAGCAGGACCTCCAGCGGCACCTGACGCCCGGCGTATTGCTGCTCGACGCTGTCGAGTGCCGCGTGGAAGCGCTCACTGAACGGGTCGAGATAGCGTGCGAAGACCGCCTGGATCAGCGATTTCTTGGAGCCGAAGTGGTAGTTCACCGCCGCCAGATTGACCTTGGCCTTGCTGGTAATGTTACGCAGTGAGGTCTCGGCGAAGCCGCGCTCGGCGAACAGCACCTCGGCAGTATCGAGGATGCGGGTAACGGTATCGGTCTGGGCCATGGGCGGAACCCTTGTCAGGTAGAAAAGAACTGGAGTCGTAGGTCACGGCGCAAGCCCCGCGCGGCGACTCTCTCATGAGGTGGTGCATGTTCACCGCAAGGCACGTTCGATCACGGCACCCGTGAGCACCGCCATCGACGAACATTCGTTTGAAACACTTTGATTCTAGCGCGCCATGCCATGACTGACAATTCTCTCGCGTTTCAAACGCCAGAGGTTTAGCCAAGCCTGATATTCCCTCAACGCTGACCGTGCCGATTCAAGGGCTCGCCTAGCTGGGTGACTGACCACCCCGCCAGCGCCAGGCCGGGTTCACTTCCAGACATTCACCACCAGACATTTACCTCCAGGCATTCACTTCCAGACATTCCCATCAAGAAAGAATGCCTCGGATATCGGCACGAAAAGTCGCCAGACAGCGATATCTCGGCGACTACCTGCCCTTTGAGGCCACCACGCAAGCCACGATGCCTTGCATGACCGCCATGACTGGATACAATGACAGTTGTATGGATGCACACCCCGTGCCGTCAGCTCAAGATGCCGCCCAGGCCAAAGGCAATGCCATGACCCAGCCGCTTACTCCGCGCCAGCAGGATGTCTTCGACTTCATCATCAAGACCATCAAGTCCTCTGGCTACCCGCCGACGCGGGCCGAAATCGCCCAGGCGCTGGGCTTCCGCTCACCGAATGCTGCCGAGGAGCATCTGCGTGCCCTCAAGCGCAAGGGCGCCATCGAGATGGTGCCGGGCACCTCTCGCGGCATTCGCGTGCCGTCGCTGGCTGACGTCGACGACAGCGCCAACGATGGCCTGCCGGTGATCGGGGAAGTGGCCGCCGGCAGTCCGATTCTTGCCAGCGAGCATATCGACCGTCACTGCCCGCTGCCGAGCGACTACTTCTCGCCGGCTGCCGACTACCTGTTGCGCGTGCGCGGCGTGTCGATGAAGGACGTGGGAATTCTGGAAGGCGACCTGCTGGCCGTGCACCGCACCAGCAGCGTGCGTGACGGACAGATCGTAGTGGCACGTCTGGGGGATGAGGTCACCGTCAAGCGCTTCCGCCGTGACGGGCACTACGTGTGGCTGGAAGCCGAGAACGAGGACTTCTCGCCGATCAAGGTCGACCTGCGCACGGACAGCCTGGAGATCGAAGGTCTCGGGGTGGGCGTCATCCGCGATGGCGGCCTGCACTGAGGCCTTGACCAGCAGCGCTTTGAGCAACGAGCTATGCCCAGCAGCACCTTTCTCGCAGAGCTCTGAGCAACAGAAAAGCCGCACGCATTGCACAAAAAAACCCGCCTCGAGGCGGGTTTTTTTGTGCGCGAAGCGCGAGCGATGAATCAGTGCACGATGCCTTCTGACTGCTCGTCCTCGTCTTCTTCGCCATCCCAGAGGCGAGTCCGGGTGATGGCGTGGTCGATCATCTCACGCGCGACCTCGAAACGATTGTCACGCAGCAGATCGGCGGCCTCGTCCGAAATGCGAATGCTGAGCAGCGGCTCACCTTCGCTTTCCGCGGCGCGCAGAATCACTTCACCATCTTCCATTTGCACAATTTCAAGTACGGCGGGATCGGACACGTCATTCCTCCTGCACGGCATCTCGCGAGATACCGGCGTCGTTGTAATCGTCAGCGCGACGGCTGGCAAGCCCGGCACCGCGTTGCCATCAGCGACGCAGAAAAAAGTACGACCACAGCCAGAGCCATGGTCGTACCGGAGAATGCAGGGCTTGCCACAATGCGATCAGTCTAGCACCCGTGAAGGCGAAACGTCACCCGATTGCCATGCGCCAGTCATCACCAGCGTGCAGCACCAGATCAACGCCTTGACCTACCACTCGACACTCGACTCGCGCAGCTGCGGCAGCAGCGCCTTGAATGCCGTGATGGCGGCACTGAGACGCTCGGCCAGCGAGGCGCTCGAGGCTGCCGCGATGATCAGACCATCACCACGCGAACGCGATTCCTCGCGGCGAGCGACGCCGCCCTCTTCATGCAGGCGGGTCACATCCGCGACCAGCTCAGACAACCAGCTGTCGGAATGCTCCAGCAGGCTGCGCAGCTGCTCGACCTCGGCGATGGGCGTCGGCGGCGACGCCAGGCGCTCGCGCCAGCTACCCTCTGGCCAGCGCGCCGTCACGGCACACTCTTCCAGCAATGACGCCAGCGCCAGCTCCAGCAGGGCGAGCGCGCCCTCTTCACCGGCCATGCGACGCGCCACGGCATGCTCATCGTCGCCAGAGGCTGCTGACTGGGCCAGCAGCAACTCGGCCTGATACAGCAGCTGATTGGTACGGGCACGCTGGCTCATCAGCTCTTGGCTCCCTTGCGCTTGTCCTCGACGACCCAGCGGCCGTTGTCGTAGGTCGCCTTCCAACCGGTCGCCTTGCCTTCCTCATCGGTCATGACGTACTGAGCCTTGACCTTGCGCGAGAAGCGAATCTGCGCCGGACGTCCGTCCGGGTCCTGATCCGGGGCTTCGAGAATGAAGTGATACTTCTCCGGCAGCTCGTCGGCATGCGCCTTGAGCTCCTTGACCAGCGGCGGACGCGTCTCGCGATTCTTGGGGAACTGACTGGCCGCCAGGAACAGGCCACTGGCGCCATCGCGCAGCACGTAGTGGTCCTCGACCTTGACGCAGGCAAGTTCCGGCATCGGAATCGGGTCCATCTTCGGCGGCGCCACCTCACCGGACTTGAGCAGCTTGCGGGTATTCTTGCAATTCTCGTTGGTGCAGCCGAAGTACTTGCCGAAACGCCCGGTCTTGAGCTGCATGTCGGAACCGCACTTGTCGCACTCGATCACCGGGCCATCGTAGCCCTTGATGCGGAACTGACCTTCCTCGACCTCGTGACCGACACAGTCCGGGCTATTGCCGCAGACATGCAGCTTGCGCTGCTCATCGATCAGGTAGCTGTCCATCGCGGTGGCGCAGATCGGGCAGCGACGCTTGGCGCGCAGCGCATCCGTCTCGGCATCTTCACCGGCATCGGCCGCCACGGCTTCATCGCCCGGCAGCAGATCGATGGTGGTCTTGCAGCGCTCCTTGGGCGGCAGGTTGTAGCCGGAACAGCCCAGGAAGACCCCGGTCGAGGCGGTACGAATCTGCATCTCACGCCCACAGGTCGGGCAGGCGATGTCCGTCGGCACCGGCTGGTTGGGACGCATGCCCTCTTCGGACTGGGCGTGGTCCAGCTCGGCCTTGAACTCGGCGTAGAAGGTGTCCAGCAGCTCACGCCAGTTGCGCCCGCCGTTGGCCACCTCATCGAGATAGTCTTCCATGCGCGCCGTGAAGCCGAAGTCCATCAGGTCCTTGAAGGACTCGCTGAGGCGATCGGTGACGATGTCGCCCAGTTTCTCGGCATAGAAGCGACGGTTTTCCAGCGCCACGTAGCCACGGTCCTGGATGGTGGAGATGATGGCGGCATAGGTGGACGGACGACCGATACCGCGCTTCTCCAGCTCCTTGACCAGGCTGGCCTCGGTGTAACGCGCCGTGGGCTTGGTGAAGTGCTGCAGCGGCTGCAGCTCGACCAGGTCCAGCTTCTCGCCGATGGCGAGGTCCGGCAGCGACTGGTCCTCTTCCTTCTTGCCCATCGGCTTCATGACACGCGTGTAACCGTCGAACTTGAGCACACGGCCCTTGGCGCGCAGCTCGTAGCCATCCACTTCGATGGTCAGCGTGGAGGACAGGTATTCGGCCGGCAGCATCTGACAGGCGACGAACTGACGCCAGATCAGCTCATACAGACGCTCGGCGTCACGCTCCATGCCGGCGAGATCGGTGGCGCGGCGTGACACTTCGGAAGGACGAATCGCTTCGTGCGCTTCCTGGGCGCCTTCCTTGCTGGAGTAGACGTTGGCCGCTTCCGGCAGGTAGTTGCTGCCGTATTCTTCGCTGATGAAGTCGCGCGCCGTGGCCACCGCGTCCGCCGACAGATTGGTCGAGTCGGTACGCATGTAGGTGATGTAACCCGCCTCGTAGAGACGCTGGGCCATCATCATGGTCTTCTTGACCGAGAAGCCGAGACGACCACTGGCCGCCTGCTGCAGGGTCGAGGTGATGAACGGCGCGTTCGGCTTGGAGCGCGTCGGCTTGTCTTCACGATTGGTGATCGCGAGCTTGGCCGTGCGCAGCGCCGCGATGCGATCCATCGTCTCCTTCTCGCTGGTCGGACGGAAGGCCTTGCCATCCTGACGCGCCAGCTCGAAACGGATCGCTTCACCACTGGCGGCGGCCAGCTCAGCGTGGACATCCCAGAACTCTTCGGGGATGAAGGCGCGGATCTCGCGCTCACGCTCGACGATCAGACGCACGGCAACCGACTGCACGCGCCCGGCGGACAGGCCACGAGCGACCTTGGCCCACAGCAGCGGCGAGACCATGAAGCCGACGACGCGATCCAGATAACGGCGTGCCTGCTGGGCATGTACGCGGTCCATCTTCAGTTCGCCCGGCTCATCGAAGGCCGCCGTGATCGCCTTCTTGGTGATCTCGTTGAACACTACGCGCTTGTAACGCGAATCGTCGCCACCGATGGTCTCGCGCAGGTGCCAGGCAATCGCCTCACCTTCGCGGTCCAGATCCGTCGCGAGATAGATGGTGTCGGCTTTCTCGGCCAGACGCGTCAGCTCGGAAACGACCTTTTCCTTGCCAGGCAGGATCTCGTAATGCGCCTCCCAACCATTCTCCGGGTCGACCCCCATGCGGCGGATCAACTGGGTCTTGGCCTTCTGCGCCTTGTGAGCCGCCTTGACCTCGGGCGACATCTTGCGAGTCTCCGCCGCCTGACGGGCACGTTCCTTGGGGTCGGTGGCCTGCTTGCCGCTTCCGCTGGTCGGCAGGTCGCGGATGTGCCCGACACTCGACTTCACCACGAAGTCGTTGCCGAGATACTTGTTGATGGTCTTGGCCTTGGCGGGCGACTCGACGATCACCAGTGACTTGCCCATGGTTGCTCGCATCTCCTGGCCGGCGCTGATTGCGCCGGCGAATGACTCGTCGCGCTGGGTTTTGTCCCAGCCGAAAAATGCGCCTACCCTACCCCAGCATTTCAGCGCTGACCAGCAATGTTGAGACTGACGCTTCGTCAGGGCGGCTCGACAGGGCGCCTCTGCGACAGCCTCGAGACATGCCATGCCACCCGCCATGTCAGCATGCGGCTTGCGCCGAATGACATCGACAGCCTTCAGGCATGTGGTCGTGGCAATCCGGCATTCGAGCCGGGTTTGAGCATAGGTCATCAGCGCATGGCAGCGGTCAACGGGCCCGATACACGGGGCCGGTACAGGGTTCTGCGCTGGGCCGATGCGCGGAAATTTCGCTCAGCAGGGTATTGCCACTATATAGGTAGCACTGGAATGGCTGTCAGTGAAAGCCAGCCGGCGGACATTGGCGTGACGGGGCGGTCACCACGACACTGCCGCAGAGAGCATGCGACGCCTGGCCGTCAGGCCTCGAAATGACGGGCCGCGCCCGCATGGCGCAGCGCGGCATACCCTGACGCCCCAGCCCATGTCCGCGTACCCGCGACAACGTATTCGCAACAATCGCTCGGCATACTTCACGTCACCCCTTGCAGTCCCGATCGTGATCACGAGAATGGACAACGACAGCCGACGATACTCGACAGGCTCCCTTTCAGCCTTCAATGTAGTAAAATGACAACAACCTGGTTTGCGTTTTCAGCCAGTCCATCACGCCAGTGTTCAAGGAGTATGCTTTCATGCCGCACGCGTTCAACGGCCCGATCCGCCGCACCAAGATTGTCGCCACTCTCGGCCCTGCCAGTGACAAGCCGGGTGTGCTCGACGCGATGATTCGTGCCGGAGTCGATGTGGTACGCCTCAACTTCTCCCACGGTAGCCCCGAAGACCACCGCATGCGCGCCGAGGCCGTACGTCAGGCTGCCGCCGCACAGGGCCGCAGCGTCGCCGTACTGGGCGACCTGCAGGGCCCGAAGATCCGCATCGCGCGCTTCAAGGATACCGCCGTCAAGCTGAGCGAAGGCCAGCCGTTCATCCTCGATATCGGCCTGGGCCGTGATGAAGGTACCGTCGAGCGTGTCGGCTGTGACTACCAGGAACTGGCCGATGACGTGGTTGCGGGCGACGTGCTGCTGCTCGACGATGGCCGTGTGGTGCTTGAGGTCAATGAGCTCAAGGGCAATGAGATCCACACCACCGTCAAGGTCGGCGGCAAGCTGTCCAACAACAAGGGCATCAACAAGCAAGGCGGCGGCCTGTCTGCCGAAGCCCTGACCGACAAGGACAAGGCTGACCTGAAGACCGCCATCGATATCGGCGTCGACTATCTGGCCGTTTCCTTCCCGCGCAGCGGCGCCGACATGCAGCTGGCCCGTGAACTGCTGGGCGAGGAAGGTCGTGACATCGGCCTGATCGCCAAGGTCGAGCGCGCAGAAGCCGTGGCCGACGACGCCGTGCTGGATGGCATCATCCTCGCCAGTGAAGGCGTGATGGTGGCGCGTGGCGATCTGGGCGTCGAGATTGGCGATGCTCAGCTGATCGGCGTGCAGAAGCGCATGATCCGCCGCGCGCGCAGCCTCAACCGCGTGGTCATCACGGCCACCCAGATGATGGAATCCATGATCAGCGCGCCGCTGCCGACCCGCGCCGAAGTCTTCGACGTCGCCAATGCCGTGCTCGACGGCACCGACGCCGTGATGTTGTCGGCCGAGACCGCCGCCGGCGACTTCCCGGTCGAGACCATCGAGACCATGGATCGCGTCTGCCTGGGCGCCGAACGTGAGCGTGCCGCGCAGGAATCCCAGCACCGCATCCACGAAGGCTTCAGCAAGACCGACGAGACCATCGCGCTGTCCGCGATGTATGCCGCCAACCACCTGACCGGTGTCGTGGCCATCGTGTGCATGACGGAATCCGGCTATACCCCGCTGATCGCCTCGCGCATCCGCTCCGGTCTGCCCATCGTCGGCCTGGCGCAGGACCAGAAGACCCAGCGTCGCATGGCCCTCTACCGTGGTGTGGTGTCACTGCCCTTCGATTCCAGCGAATTGCCGGCGGCGGAAATCAACCGTCGCGCCATCGCGGAGCTGGAAGCCCGTGGCATCGCGACTCGCGGTGACCTGGTGATCCTGACCCGTGGCGACCAGATGAACGCACATGGCGGCACCAACACCATGAAGATCGTCACTGTCGGCAGCACCATCGACTGATCGGCCTCGCTGGCCTTCCGCCCCGGGCCTTTCGAGGCGGGAGGCCAGCGACATTGCCCCATCCTCAGGAGGTCAGGGAATGAGCGAACAACGACCCAAGCGCCAGGCACGGCGCACCCTGCCAGCACGCAAGCGCATTGCGCTGGTGGCGCACGATGGCAAGAAGGATGAAATGCTGGCGTGGGCCAATCGCTGGCGCGATGAGCTGTCCCGCCACCAGCTGCTGGGCACGGGCACCACTGCCCGCCGCATCAGCAAGGAGCTGGGCCTCGAGGTCGAAGGCCTGCTGAGCGGCCCGCTGGGCGGTGATCAGCAGATCGGCGCGCGCATCGCCGAAGGCAATCTGGACCTGCTGGTCTTCCTGTGGGACCCGTTCGCGCCGATGCCGCACGACCCTGACGTCAAGGCGCTGCTGCGCCTGGCGGCATTGTGGAACGTGCCGGTCGCCAGCAATGCGGCCAGCGCGGACTTCCTCTTCCACTCGAAGTTGATCTCCGAGGAAGTCGAAGTGGCCGTGCCGGACGCCAACGACTGGGTCAGCACCCGCGCCTGAATGACGCTGGCTGTCGCCCCATGAAAACGCCGCCTGCTCGCAAGAGAGGCGGCGTTTTCATGGCCAGATGTTGTAATCAAACTACCTTTTGCGCAGACGGGCGGCCTTGCCTGCACGGCCTCTGACGAAATTGCTGCCTTCCTGCCACCTTCCCAGCTCTTCCTCTCTCCACTTTCACGCTATCCCGCTATCCCGCTATCCCGCGACGCTATGCGAGAGACGCAGCTCAATCCATGACAGCAGCTCACGACATCTGCTCAAGAAGTCAGCTCAAGCTGACTGGCGATCACCGCACCACGCGCCGCCATGCAGTAAAGTCCGATGTGATGACTGTCTGCCTGGGGATGCGTCGCCGTATCGGGGAGCCCCAGCTGCTCAACCACTTCGGCCGGCAGGTCGTAGGTGGCACAGCCGGGCTCCAGCACCACGATGTCACGCACCTTGCCCAGCAGGCCGTGATTGCGCGCCGACAGCAACGTCAATACCAGGTCCATCACGCAGATATCGGTGCAGATGCCTACCACGACCAGGCTTTCCAGCCCTTCGTCGCTCACCCACTCCTGCAGCGCATTGACCTGGGTATGGGGATCAATCGCGCCGACATAGCCATTGATGCAGTCCTTGCGCACCAGCGTGGCCTGCGGCTCCTCCTCCAGCCAGGCAAGTTCCGCCACCAGCTCATCCTCGCCGCTGCCCTGCTCACAATGGGCGGGATAAGGCGGCTCCGGCTTGCCCGGCGCATGGGAATCAATGAAGGCCAGCAAGGGGCGTCTGCGCTCACTGAAGGTTCGCGCCAGCGTATCGCTGAGGGCGATCATCCTGCTGACCTGTGCATTGGGCGCCTGAGGTGCCAGCGCACCGCCTGCGACCTGACAGAAGCCGTTGATCTCATCGACGATGATCAGCCCGGCCGTCGGCAGCGAGACCGGCACCACGGCCGGCCGCACCGGCAGGCGGGCATCAAGCTCGCTGGGGGTCTTCCACTCGGCGGGAGTGGCAGGAATGCGTTGCACCACGCAGGACGCCGCGACATCGGATGAAGTCGCGGCGTCCTGCGTCTCTGGTGTAGAGGATACGGAGGGAGCGGACGAGCGCTGGTCGGAAGACACCATGCAAAAGGCCTCTGATGACGAATGGCCTTCAGCATAACGGAACTCAGGGCCGAGCGGCGACCCTCACCCGGCGGGCTCGCTGGTACCGGACAGCACGGCGTTGCCCTGCCCTTCATCCACCGTGGCATCACAGGAAAAGCACTGGCCGCGCACCCGCGCGTGGTCACGCCTCAGCACCGCGAATTGCGCCACACGGCCGGGGTCATCCTCGATGCGCTGGGCGAGGCACACGAGCCCCGGGCGGCGCGCCAGTGATGGCGGCGCGATGGCCAGCGTATCGCTGCGACTCTCTGCCATGTCCAGCGCATCCGCCATGTGCAGACACTCCACCCGCTCGACCTCCGGCAGGTTCTGCTGCAGCCAGGCATCGCACTCTTCGAACAGGGCCTCGCGTGCCACGATACGCCTCACCGCCGACGGCGAAGCCCCGGGCGGCCCGAGCAGACTGAGACTGATGGCACGGAAGACGCGCCGCTCGACGCAGATGCCCGTCCAGAAGGCCAGCGCCTGATGCGTGGTGCGCACCGGACGCTGATGCCCACGCGACCAGGGCACCACGGCGGTATCGATCTCGCCTTCCGCCAGCGCCCTGATGACCTCGTCGATGCCTGCGTAAGCCTTGAGCTGGGCGTCGTTGGCATAGAGCTTGAGCGCGCACTCGCGCGAGTACCCCCCAAGGTGCCCGGGATAGCCCACGCGCAAACCATCGGGAGCCGGGATCACGCCCTGCGGCGAGATATCGCCGTGGACTTCGCTAGCTGTCACCTTCATACCAGCCCCTCATGCCAATGTCTGAACAAACCTCATCCTGACAACAGCATAGCCGCAAACATGGGCGTTGTTAGGCAAAACCCACCTCGGTGACCTCAGGCAAAGCCGCCATTGGCACCGATGACCTGGCCACTCACCCAGCCGGCATCTTCGCTGGCAAGCCAGGCCACCACGGCTGCGACATCCTGCGGGTCCGCAATGCGCCCCAGCGCCGCCATGCCCTTGAGGCGCTCGATGGTCTCTTCACTCTTGCCGTGACGAAACAGGCCGGTGTCCGTCGGGCCCGGCGCCACGGCATTGACCGTGATGCCTCGCTCGCCGACTTCCTTGGCCAGCACCCGCGTCAACTGGTCCACCGCGGCCTTGGAAGCCGCATAGGGCCCGTAGGTCGCGAACATCTGCCGCGTCACCGAGGTGGACATGTTGATCACACGTCCGTCATCGCGCAGATGCCGCGCCGCCTCACGCATCAGATTGAAGGAGCCGGTCAGATTGGCCTGCATCAGGTTGGCGAAGTCGTCATCCGTGAAATCGGCGATGGGCTTGTAGATGCTCATGCCGGCATTGTTGACCAGGATATCCACCCCGCCGTATACGCGCCGGGCTTCGGTGAACAATTGTGCCGCGTCGCTGCTGACACCGACATCGGCCTGAACGGCGATCGCCTTGCCGCCCCGCGACTCGATATCCGTCACGACCTGCAAGGCACCATCACTGTCGCTGCGATAGTTGACGATGACGTGAGCGCCGTCCGCCGCCAGGCGCTGCGCGATCCCGGCGCCGATCCCGCGTGAAGCCCCACTGACTACCGCCACCTTGCCGCTCAACCGCTGTGCATTCTCCGACATAGCTGTCTCCTCTTTCGTCATGGGCGATCGACCTCAAGGGCCATCAATAATGAGCGCCTTGCGAGTGTCAGTCAGACATCATCATTGCAGCAAGCGAATGCCGCTGACACCCCTGCAACGCGGGGTTTCGCATAAACGAAAAACCGCCACCCCGGGCATGCCGGTAGTGGCGGTTCTTTTACAGCGGCGGCCTGCCTCAGACTTCGCCGTTGGCCTGACGCTCGAAGGTATCGGCGCGCAGGATCTCGATCCAGTAGCCATCGGGGTCCTTCACGAAGGCCAGACCCTTCATCTTGCCATCGTCGGGACGCTTGACGAACTCGACGCCCAGCGACTCGAAACGCTCGGCAGCCGCGTAGACATCCGGCACGCTGACCCCGATATGGCCGAAGCCCTGCGGCTGGGCGTTGCCGTCATGGTAGGCGAAGTCCGGGTCATTCTCGGTGCCCCAGTTATGGGTCAGCTCCAGCATCGCCTCACGCCCGAAGGTGTAGGTGGTGCGCTTGAGGTCATCACCGGGCACTTCACTGGCCTGGTCGTCATCCAGATAGGCGAGGAAATAGAGGCTGAACTGCATTTCCGGGAAGTCGAGCTTGCGCACCAGACGCATGCCCAGCACGCGAGTGTAGAAATCCAGGCTGCGCTCGGGGTCCTTGATGCGCAGCATGGTCTGGTTGAAGACGTAGCCACGGGTGGCCGGGTCGATCTGCTCACTCAGGCCGGGAGCCTGCTCGAAATGTGTTGCCATGTTGGTCCTTCCACAGGAAAGGACGGCAGAGCCTCGAAGATGCCCGGCCGCCCCTGGTGATCGTATAGCTGTCAGATGGTGACGGCGGCCAGATTTTGCAACCTCGCCGCCGCTGGCATCACGCGATCTCGATCAGTACTTCCCCCGGCGTGACACGATCGCCACGCGCGACATGAATGGCCTTGACGGTACCGTCGACACGCGCGGCGATCTCGGTCTCCATCTTCATCGCCTCACTGATCAGCACCGACTGGCCCGCGGTGACGCTGTCACCGACCGCGACCAGTACCTCGACGATGTTGCCCGGCATCGCGGTGGTGACATGGCCCGGCGCCGAGGCGCTGGCACGTCCGCCGCTCTGGCCGCCCGCCACGTAATCGTCCTTGGCCTCGAACACTACCTCTTCCGGCATGCCGTCCAGGGTCAGGTAGACGTGACGCTTGCTGCCCTTGGCACCGCCGACGCCGGTGATCTGCACCGCGTAGGACTCGCCGTGCACGTCGATGACGAACTCGGTCGGCACGCCAGAGGTCACCGGGCGCTCCGCCTCGCCCTGGGGGATGATTTCCGGTGTGAGCGTGCCGGCACGACGCTCGTTGAGGAAGTCACGTCCCAGCTCCGGGAACATGGCGAAGGTCAGCACGTCCTCGGGGGATTCGGCCAGCTCGCCCAGCTCCTCGGTGAGGCGCGTCATCTCCGGCGCGAGCAGGTCGGCCGGGCGCCCGACTTCCACCGGCGCGTTGCCGATGGCACGCGAGCGGACCTCTTCGTTGACCGGTGCCGGCGCCTGACCATAGCCGCCCTGCAGATAGCGCTTCACCTCGTTGGTGATGCTCTTGTAGCGCTCGCCGGTCAGCACGTTGAGAACCGCCTGGGTGCCGACGATCTGCGAGGTCGGGGTGACCAGCGGCGGGTAGCCGAGATCGGCACGCACACGCGGAATCTCATCGAACACCTCGCGGATGCGCTCCAGGGCGTTCTGCTCCTTCAGCTGGCTGGCCAGGTTGGACATCATGCCGCCGGGGATCTGACTGATCTGGACCGAGACATCCTCGCGGGTGAATTCGCTCTCGAAGGCTGAGTACTTGCTGCGCACCTCGTGGAAGTAATCGCCGATCTCGCGCAGCGACTCCAGCTCAAGGCCGGTATCCCACTGGGTGCCGCGCAGCGAGGCCACGAAGGATTCGGTGGCCGGATGGCTGGTGCCGCCGGCGAAGGCCGAGATACAGGTATCGATGTGGCGACAGCCCGCCTCGACGGCCTTGATCTGGCACTGCGGCGCCAGGCCCGCCGTGGCGTGGCTGTGCAGGTGGACCGGCACCTCGACCGCCTCGACCAGCGCGCTGACCAGATCATAGGTGGCGTACGGCGTCAGCAGGCCGGCCATGTCCTTGATGGCGATGGAATCGGCCCCCATCTCGACCAGCTTGCGCGCCTGCTCGACGTACATCTCCAGCGTATGCACCGGGCTCACGGTGTAGCAGATGGTGCCCTGGGCGTGCTTGCCGGCCTTCTTGACCGCGCGCATGGCGGTTTCCATGTTGCGCAGATCATTCAAGGCATCGAAGACACGGAAGATATCGATGCCACCTGCCGCGGCGCGCTCGACGAAGGCCTCCACCACATCATCGGCGTAGTGACGATAGCCGAGCAGGTTCTGGCCGCGCAGCAGCATCTGCAGCGGGGTGTTGGGCATGGCTTCCTTGAGCGCCTTCAGACGCGTCCAGGGGTCTTCCTTCAAAAAACGCACGCAGGCATCGAAGGTCGCGCCGCCCCACACTTCGAGACTGTAGAAACCGGCCTGATCGAGGCGCGCGGCAATCGGCAGCATGTCCTCGGTGCGCATGCGGGTCGCGATCAATGACTGGTGGCCATCGCGCAGCACGACTTCGGTGACCTTGACGCGCTCGGCGTGATCAACGGCGGGGGTGTTGGGGGTTGCAGCTGTCATGTCTGGGGTCCTTCTAATTGTTGGCTACGTGAACCGGGGGAAGCTCAGAGAAGATTCACGACATCAGGGGCATCAGGTGCGCATCAGAGACCGGCGTGGGCCGCGATGGCCGCCGCGATCGCCAGCGCCGTCTGTTCCGGCAGGCGCTTGACCGAGTACTGGGTCAATTCCGGGTGGGCTGCGACGAAGCCGGTATCGAAGTGTGCGTTGCGGAAATCAGGGTGCTTGAGGATTTCCTGATAGTAAGGCGCCGTGGTCTTGACGCCCTGCAGACGCATGTCATTGAGGGCACGTGAACCACGATTGATGACCTCTTCCCAGGTCAGCCCCCACACGATGAGCTTCAGACACATGGAATCGAAATACGGCGGGATGGTGTAGCCGGTATAGATCGCGGTATCGGTACGCACGCCAGGCCCGCCCGGCGCGTAGTAGCGCGTGATGCGTCCGAAGCTTGGCAGGAAGTCGTTCTTGGGGTCCTCGGCGTTGATGCGGAACTGGATCGCATAGCCGTGATGGCGAATGTCTTCCTGACGGAAGGCCAGCTTGTGGCCCCAGGCGATGCGGATCTGCTCGCGCACGATGTCCACGCCGGTGATGGCCTCGCTGATGGTGTGCTCCACCTGCACGCGAGTGTTCATCTCCATGAAGTAGATCTCGTTGCCCTTGACCAGAAACTCCACGGTACCGGCGTTGCGATAGCCGACGGCGCGGGCGGCACGTACCGCCATCTCACCGACGTAGGAGCGCTGCTCCGGTGTCAGCTGTGGACTGGGGGCGATCTCGATCAGCTTCTGGTTGCGACGCTGGATGGAGCAGTCACGCTCGAACAGATGAATCACGTTGTCGTGATTGTCGGCCAGGATCTGCACCTCGATATGCAGCGGGTCGACCACGCAACGCTCGAGGAACACATCGGCACTGCCGAAGGCCTTGGTGGCTTCCGAGATCACGCGCCCCCAGGCCTGCTCGAGCTGATGAGCATCATCACAACGCCGGATACCGCGCCCCCCACCGCCTGAGGTAGCCTTGAGCATGACGGGGTACCCGACCTGCTCGGCGACACTCAGCGCTTCCTCGACATCGGCCAGATTGCCGGCCGAGCCCGGCGTCACCGGCACGCCGGCCGCCTTCATGGCATCGCGGGCCTGGGTCTTGTCACCCATGCGGGCGATGACACTGCTGGCCGGCCCCACGAAGGCGATACCCGCCGCTTCGCAGATGGCCGCGAATTCGGCGTTCTCCGACAGGAATCCGTAGCCCGGATGGATGGCGTCACAGCCGGTCTCGCGCGCGAGATCGACCAGGCGGCGGGCATCCAGATAGCCGGCCAGCGGGTCTTCGCCGATGAAATGCGCTTCATCGGCGCGTTTGACGTGCAAGGAGAAACGATCAGGTTCGGTGTAGACAGCGACTGAGCGGATGTCCATCTCGGCACAGGCGCGTACAATGCGCACTGCGATTTCCCCTCGGTTGGCAATCAGCAACTTGCGAAACATGGTGACTCTCCCGGACGTGACGCGTGATCTTGTTGTGGTGCTCTGGTCGTGCGCTTGTCATTGACCGCCAGACGCGACAACGGCGCTGACAGACACGAGGTAGCATGCGTTCCACGCTACCCAGCGAGAGACCAATAGAAAAGTTGATATTTTTTTGCCAATCTATAAGTAAAACCTTATGACTGGGTGTGTCATGTCGCGTCCAAACTTGTTGAATCGCTTAACTTTCAGACAGTTACAGGTGTTCCAAGCGGTTCATCGCCAACAGTCCTACTCCCGTGCGGCCGAGCAACTTGGCCTGACGCAACCCGCCGTCAGTGCCCAGATTCGTCAATTGGAGCAGGCACTCGAGCAATCGCTGTTCAAATATGCCGGTAAGACGCTGCATATCCTGCCGGCGGCTGATGCCCTGGCGAACTCGGTGCAGTCGATCTTCGGCGAGGTCTCGAGCCTGCAGATGGAGCTGTCGGAGATCGCCGGTACCATCCGCGGCGAGCTCAATCTGGCGGCCGTGTCCACCGCTCAGTACGTGGTGCCGCATATTCTGGCGCGCTTTCGGGCGCGGTATCCGGAAGTGTCGGTGCGCCTGCGCGTCTGCAATCGCGGTCAGGCGCTCGAGCGTCTCGCCGAGCGGCGCGATGACCTGGTGATCATGGGCATGGTGCCGGATGACGCCAATCTGGCCTTCATGCCGATTCTCGACAACGAGCTGATCCCCGTCGTCTGGCCCGGCCATCCGCTGCTGGAGGTCAAGGGCATCACCCTGGAAGACCTCGCGCAGTACTACATGCTGATGCGTGAACCCGGCTCCGGCACACGTACCGCCTTCGAGGAGTTTGCCGCACGCGAGCGTGTCTCGCTGCGCCATACGCTGGAGTTGGGCTCCAATGAGGCCATCAAGCAAGGCGTGATGGCGCACCTGGGGGTGGCGATCCTGCCGCGACTGTCGGTTCAGCTCGAGCTGGCCTCAGGCCTGCTGGCCTCGCCCTCACTGCCGGGCTTCCCGCTCAGACGCAGCTGGTGCACCGTCTACCCCAAGGACCGCTACCCCACGCCGGTCACCGAGCTGTTCCTGCGCTTCGTGCGCGAGCTGCTGCCGGAGCTCAATGCTCACTTCAGCGCGCCGATGGAGCCCATCCCCGGGCACAGCGTGGCCTGCCTGCCGCTGGCGACCGAGCAATGAACATAGCGACCTGATGGCGCAAGCCACATGAAAAAACCGCCATGGAGACAAGCTCCATGGCGGTTTTTTCGTTCAGGCAACTGACGTCATGTCAGCAGTGCGGCTTACTTCACTTCCACACCGTGCGCCTGCTTGTCGGCGTGGTAGGAAGAGCGCACCAGCGGGCCGGAGGCGACATGCGAGAAGCCCATCTCGCGCGCCTTCTGACCGAGCCAATCGAAGGTGTCCGGGTGCACCCAGCGGTCGATGGGCAGGTGGTTGCGCGACGGCTGCATGTACTGCCCCAGGGTCAGCATGTCGACACCGTGGTTGCGCAGGTCCTGCATGACTTCGAGCACCTGCTCGTCAGTCTCGCCGACACCCAGCATCAGGCCGGACTTGGTCTTCACTTCCGGACGACGCTCCTTGTAGCCCTTGAGCAGATCAAGTGACCACTGGTAGTCGGCGCCCGGACGCACGCGACGATAAAGGCTCGGCACGGTTTCCAGGTTGTGGTTGAAGACGTCCGGCGGCGTCTGCTCGAGCACGTCCAGCGCGACCTGCATGCGGCCACGGAAGTCCGGTACCAGCACTTCGATCTCGGTGCCATCGCACTTCTCGCGAATCTCGCGGATGCACTCGGCAATGTGGTTGGAGCCACCGTCGCGCAGGTCATCACGGTCGACGGAGGTCACGACGACGTAATTCAGGCGCATCTCGGCGATGGCCTCGGCCAGCTCGCGCGGCTCGTCAGCGTTCAGCGCGTTGGGGCGACCGTGCGCCACATCGCAGAACGGGCAACGACGGGTGCAGATGTCACCCATGATCATGAAGGTCGCGGTGCCGCCGCTGAAGCACTCGCCCAGGTTCGGGCAGGAGGCTTCTTCACAGACCGTGTGCAGGCCGTGCTTGCGCAGCGTCTGCTTGATGCGCGTGACTTCCGGCGAGGCCGGCATGCGCACACGCAGCCAGTCCGGCTTCTTGGGCAAGGTCTCGGTGGGAATCACCTTGACCGGAATGCGGGCAACCTTCTCGGCGCCGCGCAGCTTCACGCCACGCTCCTTGCGGGCAGGAGCAGCGGAGGGAGCGGGCTTCGTGGTAGCGATGGTCTCGGTCATCAGTTCTGTCCTGCTGTTCGAGAAATGTCAGCCAGTGCCGCGGGCAGGCCGCTCACCGGAGTCAGGGTCACATCGCCCAGGCTTGCGCCCAGACAACGCACCAGGCGGTCACGCTCGCTGGCAAGATCCACCGGTGCGCGAACGAGATCGCGCAGCTGGGTCATCGCCATGCCGGCATAGCCGCAGGGATTGATGCGCCCGAAGGGCGCGAGGTCCATGTCCAGATTGATCGCCACGCCATGGAAACTGCAACCACGCCGGATGCGCAGTCCCAGCGAAGCGATCTTGGCCTCTTCCATCGAACGACGCGGGTCATCGCCACGCTGCGCCGACTTCTTCACATAGACGCCAGGCGCGTCCGGACGCGGATAGGCCTCGATGCCATGCTCAGCCATCGCCGCCACCACCGTCTCTTCCAGCGCCGTCACCAGCTGGCGAACGCCGATGCCGCCCCGCTTGACGTTGAGCAGCGGGTAGAGCACCAGCTGGCCGGGCCCATGATAGGTCACCTGGCCGCCACGGTCGGTCTGCACCACCGGAATGTCGCCCGGCATCAACAGATGCTCCGGCTTGCCCGCCTGGCCCTGGGTAAAGACCGGCGGGTGCTCTACCACCCACAGCTCGTCCGGCGCATCGGCCGCACGCGTATCGGTGAAGTGGCGCATGGCCGACCACACCTCATCATAGGCCTTGAGGCCGAGGTGGTAGACGTGAATCGTGTTCATGCATGCGCTCCTGTCATCAAGGCGCAAGACAAGGAAATCCAGCGTTTCATGCCTGGATCACAGCACCATGTGGATGCGACCGGTGGCCTTGAGGTCACGGTGCAGCGCATCCAGCTGATCGGTACCGGTGGCACGGATCACCACACGGATGCTGCGGTAGTTGCCGTTCTTGCTGTCCTGCCAGGTGATGGCCGTCGCATCGAAGCCCGGCGCATGCACTTCCAGGATATTGCAGACCACTTCGACGAGATCTTCTGCGGCGGTGCCGACGATCTTGAGGGAGAAATCACACGGGAATTCAATCTTCGGGGGCGTCTGCCCACCAGCTGCTGGCGTCTTGGCCATGGGGATAGCCCTTCAGGTAACTCTATTTCCGACCATTCTACTCAACAAAGGGCGATCCGTCAGCCGGATCGCCCTTTGTTGAGTACACGACCGCGATATTCAGGGGCGCGCGCCTGGCACCGCCAGCACGCGCGCCCCACTGCCATCACTGAATCATGTCATCGGCCGCGTCACTTCGCACAGCCAGGCGACTGACTCAGTTGAACAGGCCGTGGAAGAACAGCATCAGGGCATCCCACAGACGCTTGAACAGGCCGCCCTGCTCCACCGGCTCCAGTGCGACCAGAGGTTCTTCGGCCAGCACCTTGTCGTCCAGCTTGATCTGCAGGGTACCGTACTGCTCGCCGGCCTGAACCGGGGCCTTGATGGTGTCCTTGAGATCAAGACGCGCGGTCAGCTTGTCAGCCTGACCACTCGGCACGGTCAGGAAGACGTCCTGGGCCATGCCCAGACGCACCTGGTCCTTCTCGCCACCCCAGACACGCGCCTGGTTGAGCACTGCGCCCTTGTCATAGAGCTTCTTGCTCTCGAAGTAGCGGAAGCCGTAGGTCAACAGCTTCTGGGATTCCTGCGCACGCGCCTCTTCGGACTTGGTGCCCATCACGACACTGATCAGGCGGGTATCTTCCTTCTTGGCGGATGCCACCAGGCAGTAGCCGGCTTCTTCGGTGTGGCCGGTCTTCAGGCCATCGACATCCTTGTCACGCCACAGCAGCTTGTTGCGGTTCGGCTGCTTGATGCCATTCCAGGTGAAGTACTTCTGGGAGTAGATCTCGTAGTGATCCGGGTAGTCCTTGATGATGCGACGCGCCAGAATCGCCAGGTCGTGCGCCGTGGAGTAATGCTCCGCGTGCGGCAGGCCAGTGGCGTTCATGTAGTGGGTGTTCTTCATGCCCAGACGCTTGGCGTGCTGGTTCATCAGGTCGGCGAACGAACCTTCGCTGCCGCCGATACGCTCGGCCAGCGCGACGCTGGCGTCGTTGCCGGACTGGATGATGACACCGTGCAGCAGGTCATCGACGGTGACGCTGGTGCCTTCGCGGATGAACATGCGCGAGCCACCTGTCTTCCAGGCATTGACGCTGATGCGGACCTTCTCGTCCGGGCTCAGCTTGCCGTCGTCCATCTCGCTCTCGACCAGGTAGGCCGTCATCATCTTGGTCAGGCTGGCCGGCGGCAGGCGCTTGTCGGCATTGTGCTCGACCAGGATGCGCCCGGAATTGGCGTCCATCAGGATCCAGGAAGATGCCGCCAGCTGCGGCGCCGCCGGAATCAGGGTATCCGTCTCGATGGCATGGGCCGGGGTGGCGGCAACGCCTGCGAACAGCGCAATGCCGCTGGCCGCCATCAGCGCGGAGAATCGACGCCGAAGAGGAAGAAGTCGGGCTTTCAGGGACATGTTGGAATCTCTTTGACACTCATGCATAAGCCGAGGCTTGCGCCTCGGCCAGGTTGCGCCTCTTCACGAAGCGCATGATGGATGAAAACGGGCCTGCGGCCCTTATCGCTCTGCCGTGACGCTGAAGGCCCCGGCATAGCCAGCATCGGCCAGCGCCGACTTGAGCGATTCAATACGGACATTGTCTTCCAGCGGGCCGACCTGAACCTTGTAGAGGTCGCCGCTGCCCAGCACGCGAGTCGGTCGTCCCAGACGGGAGCTGACACTGGCACGAATGCTGTCGGCCTTGCTCAGATCACTGACCGCCGCGACCTGCAGGAAGGCAGCTTCCCCGTTCGCCACGGAGGACGTGCTGCTCGGCGCAGCAGAGGCTACCACGGGCTTGGCGGCAACGCTCGCGCCGGAAGCGCTCGAGGCCACGGAACCACCGGTTGCCTCCATCGCGTCAAGCCCGGCAATGCCCTGCTCGCGGCGTACCGCCTGGCTGCGCGCCAGCAGACGCTCGGACTCTGCCGTGCCCTGGGTCGGGCTCGGGCCCGGCTTCCAGGTCGTGGCGTCGAGAGTCTCGACACGCACATGCCCGGTGCCATGGCCCAGCATGTCCAGTCGCCACGCCGCGCTGTAGGACAGGTCGATCAGGCGGTCTTCATGGAAGGGGCCGCGGTCGTTGACCTTGACGATGACCTGCTTGCCGTTGTCCAGATTGGTGACACGCGCATAGGTCGGCAATGGCAGCGACTTGTGGGCCGCCGTCATGGTGTACATGTCATAGATCTCGCCACTGGCGGTGGCGTAGCCATGAAACTTCTTGCCGTACCAGGATGCCGTGCCCTCGGCCACGTAACCGCGCGGATCATCCATCACGTGATAGGTCTTGCCCCATACCTCGTACTCGCTGCGATTGCCGCTGCGGGTATAGGGTTCGACACGTGGCACCTCATCGGGCACCGCCGAGACATCCGGCGCATCATCGGGATAGGCATCGCTGTCCATCTCGTAGCGGCTGTTCTTGCCCGCCTTCTTGCCGGTGCTCGCCGAGGCACCATCACTGACCTGGGTGCCACCCCCACTGCTGGCACAGCCGGCCAGCAGGGCAAGCGCGAGGGTCAGCGGTAGCGCACGTGACCAGCTCATCCCGCACCTCCGTCCTCGAGACGACGCTTGATCGCCCGGGAGAGCTCATCCACGGCCATCGCATACATGTGACTGTGGTTGTAGCGCGTGATGACGTAGAAGTTGTCGAAGCCGACGGCGTAGCGATAGCCTTGTTTCAGGTCCAGCGCCAACGGAATCACCTGGGTATTGCCGGCCACGTCGTCTGCCACCTGGACACCGGCCGCCTCGAGCGCGGAAACGCTCATATACGGCTTTTGGGTCTTGTTGAAGGTGACGGAGGACGGCGGCGTCCCGGGGCCATCCGCGGCGCTGACCACCGGCGCACCGGCCTTCCAGCCATGACGCGCGAAGTAGTTGCCGACGCTGCCGATGGCATCGACCGGGTTGTGCCACAGATCACGCACGCCATCGCCATCGAAATCGACCGCATAGGCCTGATAGCTGGTCGGGATGAACTGCGGATAGCCCATCGCGCCGGCGTAGGAGCCCTTGATGGAGAGCGGGTCAATACCCTGCTCAATCGTCAGCTGCAGGAAGGCCGCCAGCTCGCCACGGAAGAACTTGCCGCGACGCGGGTGATCGAAGGCCAGCGTGGACAGTGAATCGATCACGCGGTGAGTGCCGGTGTGCTTGCCGAAGAAGGTCTCGACACCAATGATGGCGGCGATGACTTCCGGCGGCACGCCATACTCGGCCTGGGCGCGATCGAAGGTCTCACGATGCTCGGCGATGAACTTCACACCGGCTTCGATGCGTGATTGCTTCATGAAGATGGCGCGGTACTGGTCCCAGCGCAGATGACCTTCCGCCGGACGCGACATGGCATCCAGCACCTTCTGGCTGTAATCGGCCTGGTTCATCAGCTCGGTCACGCGATCGCGATCCAGCCCCTTGGCCACCAGCTCGTCGACCAGCTTGGCCGTTTCCGGGTGAGTCGCCGGGGCGAAGCCATCAGGCGCCGCCTTGGCCACGCCTGACATTCCCAGCAGCGGTGCCACCATCACCAGGGCTGCGCCCCAGTGCTTCAGACGTCGCCCACGCGCATTGATCACCGTCATCGACTCTCTCCTTGCCTGTCTGCGAGCTTGGGCTCGCGAATGTCCTTGCCACTCGGCAACTGGCCGCCACGTCATCGCGACAATAGGCGCCGGTGGGTATGAATGCTCATGAGAATACCGAAGCCTGCCAGCAAGGTCACGCTGGAGGTCCCACCATAACTGACCAGCGGCAACGGGACGCCAACGACCGGCAAGATACCCGATACCATGCCGATGTTGACGAAGACGTAGACGAAGAACGTCAGGATGATCGCGCCCCCCGTCAGCCGTGCAAAACTGTCCTGGCCATTGTTGGACATCACCAGCCCGCGCAGCACGATCAGCACGTAGAGCCCCAGGAAGAAGCTCATGCCGATCAGGCCAAATTCCTCCCCGATGACCGCGACGATGAAGTCGGTATGGCGCTCCGGCAGAAACTCGAGCTGGGACTGGGTCCCCAGGGTATAGCCCTTGCCGAAGATGCCGCCCGAGCCGATGGCGGTCTTGGACTGGATGATGTTCCAGCCCGCGCCGAGCGGGTCAGACTCCGGATTGAGGAATGTCAGCACACGGCGGCGTTGATAGTCGTGCATCACCATCCACAGAAGCGGCAATGCCGAGGCGATCAAGGCGCCGAAGAAGGCGATCAGCTTCCAGGAAAGCCCCGCCAGCAGGATCACGAACACGCCCGCCGCGGCGACCAGCAACGAGGTGCCGAGGTCCGGCTGGCGCGCGATCAGCAGCACCGGCGCGACGATGATCACGGCGCAGATGGCCAGATCTCGCCAGCGAGGGGGCAGCGGGCGCTGACCAAGCCAGCAGGCGACCATCATCGGCATCGCCAACTTCATCAGCTCAGAGGGCTGGAAGCGCACCACCCCGGGGATGACCAGCCAGCGCTGGGCGCCCATGCCGACATCCCCGAGCACCTCCACCGCCACCAGCATCAGGAAGCCGGCGCCATAGGCGACCGGCGCCCAGCGGTAAAGGGTCGCGGGTGACAGCTGGGCGAGCCCGATCATGATCACCAGTGCCAGCGCCTGACGTGAGGCCTGGCGCAGCGTGAAGTCGATATCCTGGCCGCTGGCGCTGTAGAGCACGATCAGCCCGCAGCCGAGCACGGCCAGCAGCAACAGCAACAGCCAGGGATCGAGGTGGATACGCTCCCACAGGCTGGTGCGGCGGCGATGACTGAGGTCCCCGCCTACACCACGCATCGAGCGCTGATAATCAGTCGGCATCGTTCTCTCCTTGCTCACCCTCGCCCACCGGTGCCTCCGGGGGTGCCAGAGCGGCAGCCAGCGTGAGCGCCGCCTCACGCGCCTCGGGGTCAATGCGCGGCAACAGCCAGTAATCGGTGACAGCGCGCGCCATCGGGCCCGCCACGGAGCTGCCGCCCTGGCCATTCTCGATCACCACGGAAACGGCAATCTCCGGGTGCTCGACCGGCGCAAAGGCGGCGAACAGGGCGTGGTCACGCAGACGCTCCGCGAGCTCCTTGCCGTTGTATTTCTGGTCCTGCCCGAGGGTGAAGACCTGGGCGGTACCGGACTTGCCGGCCATGCGGTACTTGAGGCCGGGCCCGACATACTTGCGCGCCGTGCCTTCTCGCCCGCTGACCACATCCTCGAGCGCGGCGATGACATCGTCCCACCACGCCGGATTGTCCAGCACCACATCCGGCTTTTCCTCGCTTCTGGGCAACAATACCGTCTCGTCGCCGATGCGCTTGGCCAGGTGAGGCGTCACGTGCCTGCCGCGATTGGCCAGCACGGCCTCCGCCGAGGCGAGCTGCAACGGCGTGGCAAGCCAGTAACCCTGACCGATACCGATGGAGATGGTCTCACCGGGGTACCAGGGCTTATCGTAGCGATTGCGCTTCCATTCCTTGGACGGCATCAGGCCGGGCAGCGCGCCCTGCACGTCCAGCGCCGTCTGCTCACCGAAGCCGAACTTGTGCATGTACTCGCTGATGCGGTCGATCCCCAGGCGGTAGGCGACGTTGTAGAAGAAGGTGTCATTGGACACCGCGATGCCGCGCCGCATGTTGACGCGCCCATGCCCCCAGCGCAGCCAGTTGCGATACTTGTGGCTGTCATTGGGCAGCTGGAAATAGCCGGGATCGTAGAAGGTGGTGCTGGTGGTGATGGCACCGTTCTCCAGCCCCGCCAGCGACATGAAGGGCTTCACGGTCGAGGCCGGCGGGTACTGGCCGCGAATGGCACGATTGAACAGCGGCAGGTCGATATCATTCTGCAGCGCGCGATAGCTCTTGACGCTGATGCCGGTGACGAACTCATTGGAGTTGAAGCCCGGCACGGAGGCCATCGCCAGGATGTCGCCCGTCTCGGGCTCGATGGCCACGATGGCACCACGTCGCCCCTTGAGCAGCCGATAGGCGAGATCCTGCAGGCCGCGGTCGATGGTCAGCGTCAGGTCCTTGCCCGGCACCGGATCGATCCGCGACAGCTCACGCAGCACGCGGCCCCGCGCATTGGTTTCCACCTTGCGCAGGCCCGCCTGACCGTGCAGCTCCTCTTCATAGAAGCGCTCGATACCGGTCTTGCCGATGAAGTGGGTGCCCGAATAGTTGCCCTTGTCGAGGGTCTTGAGCTCGGCCTGATTGATGCGCCCCACATACCCCAGGGTATGCGACAGCGGCTTGGCTTCCGGGTAGTAGCGCAGCAGCTGCGCCTCGACCTCGACGCCGGGCAGGCGATAGCGATTGACGGCCAGACGCGCGATCTGCTCCTGACTCAATTCACTCATCAACAGGGCGGGCTGGTAGGGGCGTTGACGCTGACGCGAGCGTTCCTTGAAGTCTTCGACTTCATCGGGCGGCAGATCGAGAATCTCGACCAGGCGCTCAAGCGTCGTCTCGAGATCACCGGCGCGTTCGCGCACGATGGTGAGATTGTAGTTGGGGCGGTTTTCGGCGAGCAGCTGACCATTGCGGTCATAGATCAAGCCGCGCGTGGGCGGCAAGGGCTCGACACGCACCCGGTTCTTGTCCGAGCGCGTCGTATAGATGTCGTGTTCCACGACCTGCAGGAAGAGCAGCCGCGCCAGCAGACACCCGGCCAGCACCAGCACAAGGCCGGCAGCCACGATGCTGCGAAGGCGAAAGATCCGCACTTCCTGTTGAGGATTCTTTATCGTCGCCCGGCGTTGGCGCATGGCGGGTCTCGCAACCAGTGTCGTGTCGCAAGCGGCAGGCGCTTACCGGTGATAGGGGTGCCCGACCAGCAATGTCCAGGCGCGGTAAAGCTGTTCTGCCAGCACGATGCGCACCAGGGGGTGCGGCAGCGTCAGTGCCGAGAGCGACCAGCGCTGATCGGCACGTGCCAGCAGGCGTGGGTCGAGCCCATCCGGACCACCGATGAGGATGGCCACGTCTCGCCCTCCCAGCCGCCAATCATCGGCATGCTGGGCAAGCTGCTCGGTACTCCAAGCCTTACCTAGGACATCAAGGGCGACAACATGTTCATTTCCCTTGAGTTTTTCAAGCATCCGATCGCCTTCACTGGCCATGGCACGGGCGATGTCCGCATTCTTGCCGCGATTGCCGGGCGCCAGCTCGATGAACTCAAGCGAAAAATCCCGCGGCATGCGCTTGAGATATTCCCGGCTACCCTTCTCCACCCAGTCCGGCATCTTCTGCCCGACCGCCAAAACTCGGATCTTCATGTCCTGTCCCGTGCTGTGTCAGAACGACGGGCAAGCCCGCAGTCCTTCCATCGGATACTCCCTGCCCGCGACATCGCGACCGGCAAGGACGTAACGCGCGGTTGGCATGCCCCGACGAGCAACCCGTCGGGTCAGGCTGGCAGGATCAGTGGCTCTGCTCGTACTCTTCACGCGTTTCGCGGGGCAGATCGCTCCACAGGCGCTCGAGGTCGTACAGGGCACGGGTTTCGGCCAGCATGACGTGGACGACGACATCGCCCAGATCCAGCAGCACCCAGTCGGAGCCGTTGTCGCCTTCACAGCCCAGCGGCTTGACGCCGGCTTCTTTCACGGTGACCTGCACGTTGTTGGCCAGCGCGGAGATATGGCGGCTGGACGTACCGGTCGCGATCACCATCACATCGGTGACGCTGGTCAGCTTGGAGACATTGATCTCGCTGATTTCCTGGGCCTTGAGTTCTTCAAGGGCGTCGACAACCAGGTTTTTAAGAGCTTCGGTCTGCATGATTCCTCGGGAGTTTGTTCGGCAGGGGGCGCATTCTACCCGTTGGCGATGCGCGCGCCTATGGGCATCGTCATTTACTCGCCAAAGGGGCGCCACGCACGACGATGCGGGATCGCGGCAGTGACGCCCCTCTCATGATGCCACGCTCGCACGCGACAAGACGTTCAGAGCCACAACGCTCAGCTCGATGACGGACAATAGAGGCCATGCGCCTCGATATGACGGATCACCGCTTCCGGCAGCAGATAGCGCACGCTGTCACCCAGCGCGAGACGCTCGCGCACGAAGGTGGCACTGATGGCCATGCGCGTCGGCAGCGACAGGCGCAACAGGTGGCCACCCGGGCGCGCCATCAAGGCCGCCACCGAGTCGACCTCGCGCCCCTGGATCAACGCTTCGAGCGCCCGGGGCAGCGGTGCATCATGGTCCGGCCGCTCGATCACCACCACATGGGCATCATCGAACAGACGATCGGCGGCATGCCACTCCCCGAGCTTGAGGAAGGCGTCATGGCCGATGGCCATCACCAGCCGCGCCTGCGGACCATATTCGGCGCGCAGACTGGCCAGGGTGTCGGCACTGTAGGAAGGGCCATCGCGCAGCAGCTCACGCCCATCGGCCTTGAGGCCCGGCTCTGCGTCTATCGCGGCTTCCAGCATCGCCAGACGCTGGTCACTGCTGACGCCGGGCGCGGCGCGATGCGGCGGCTGATGCGCAGGCACCAGCAGCACATGGTCCAGCCCCAGCGCTTCGCGCAGCTCGATGGCACTGCGCAGATGGCCGTGATGGATGGGATCGAAGGTACCGCCGAGCATGGCGACACGCGGCACCGGGCCGAGACAGCCCTCGAAGCCCGGCTCCGCTGCCGTGTCAGTCCTTGAACGCGAGTCATGTGCCGACTCGGTGCCGTGATGCACGGCCTCACGCTCCTGCGCGAGACCATCGGCATTCAAGGGACGCTGGGTATCCTCCAGCGCCTCGGGCGACAGGGCCTGCTCGTTCGTCAAGGTCCTCTCGTTCGTCAAGGTCCTCTCGTTCGTCAAAGTCTGCTCGGGCGCGACCTGATCCTCGGCGGGTGAGACCTGGTCCTTCACTGGCGAATCTGCCCATCACCGAACACGATGTACTTGCGGGTCGTCAGGCCCTCAAGCCCGACCGGGCCACGCGCATGCAGCTTGTCGGTGGAGATGCCGATCTCGGCGCCCAGGCCATATTCGAAGCCATCGGCGAAGCGGGTGGAGGCGTTGACCATCACCGAGCTGGAATCGACTTCCGCCATGAAGCGGCGCGCCAGCGCATAGTTCTCGGTGATGATGGCCTCGGTGTGCCCGGAGCTGTGACGTTCGATATGCGCCATCGCCTCATCGACGCCATCCACGACGCGAATCGCCAGAATCGGCGCCAGGTATTCGGTGTCCCAGTCTTCCGCAATGGCGGCCACGGCCTGCGGCAGCACTTCGCAGGTGCGCTCGCAACCGCGAATTTCGACTTCATGTGCCGCCAGACGCTCGGCGATACGCGGCAGGACCTCGGCGGCAACCGGCGCATCGACCAGCAGGGTCTCCATGGTGTTGCAGGTGCCGTAGCGGTGGGTCTTGGCGTTCTCGGCGATCCGGACCGCCATCGCCAGGTCAGCCGTGGCATCGATATAGACGTGGCAGATGCCATCGAGGTGCTTGATGACCGGCACGCGCGCATCACGCGAGATACGCGAGATGAGGCTCTTGCCACCGCGCGGAATGATGACGTCGACGAACTCGGGCATCGCGATCAGCTCACCGACCGCGGCGCGGTCCGTGGTGGCGACGACCTGCACTGCCGTGGCCGGCAGCTCGGAGAGCACCAATGCCTCGCTGATGATCTCGCTCAGCGCACGGTTGCTGGACGCGGCCTCGGAGCCACCGCGCAGGATGCAGGCATTGCCGGACTTCAGACACAGGCTGGCCGCCTCGATGGTCACGTTGGGGCGTGACTCGAAGATGATGCCGATCACGCCCAGCGGCACGCGCATGTGGCCGACCTGAATGCCGCTCGGACGCGAGCGCAGACCATCGACCTCGCCGACCGGGTCCGGCAGCGCCGCGACCTGCTCGAGCCCTTCGATCATGCCGTCGATACGCGCCGGCGTCAGCGCGAGACGATCGACCATCGCCTCCGAGAGCCCATTGGCGCGTGCACGCGTCAGGTCCTCGGCGTTGGCCTCTGCCAGTGCCTCGCGACGCTCATCGATCAGACGCGCCATGGTCTGCAGAGCACGATTCTTGATGCCGCTGTCGACGCGACGCATCACGACGCTTGCCGCGCGCGCTGCGTGCCCCAGACGATTCATGTACGCCACGACGTCCGTGGTGTCGTGCTTGCCCTGCTCACTCATGTGCCTAATCTCGCTGGTTGTCAGTGTCCACGTGCTCATTTCATCATCGGCCGGACCCCGCGAGGGCATTCCCCAGAGAAGCCCTGACGTAAAGCCCTGACGTGAAGGCCTGAGGTGAAGGCCAGACGTGGTGGTCGTATGTGAAAGCCTCAGAGGCGTAGACACTTTTGTCACTCGCCGTTTGGGGTATGCTGCCATTATTGCAGACGACGTTGCATGATCGGAGCACCGTCGCATCTTGCAAACGTGCAGGCAATGCCCACCAATGCCCACGTCACAGACCGTTCGGCCAGGGAATTCGGCCGATTTCGCGCCATCCACGGCAAAGGTGCCAATATAAGTCACCATGGAGATCAAGTTCAAAGTCCGTCTCAGTCAGTTCGTCTGTCTGCTCGGCTCTGTATTGCTGCTGCTGGAAGCGGCACGACAGATCAGTATCGGCCTGACGCTCACTGCCCTGTTGCTGGCGGTGGGTGGCACGATGTTGCTGGTGGTCTCTCTCGCCCACGAGCTGTTCACCCTGCGCTGGTTCCGCACGCTGGTGATGCTCAGCGTCGCGCTGATCATGAGTGCGCTGGTACTGCTGGCCCCGCAGCAACACCTGATGTGGCTGTGGGGCTTTGCCGTCCTGCTGCTCTATCCGCGCCCGCGCTGGCTGGCACCGGCCTGCGCACTGATCGGGCTGGTCACCACCTGGCTGGCGCTCGCTCAGCTGGGCAGCGACTGGCTGAGCCTGGGCATCGGCATCACCGCGACCCTGATGGCGCTCGGTGCCATCGGTGGGCGACGCCAGCAGCAGGTCTGGATGCAGCTGGAGCGGCGTGGTCGGCGTGATTCCAGCCGCGCGATCTGGTCACAATACCAGCTGATGCGCGACCTGCCGCGGGAAATTGCCCGCGCCGATCGCGAGGACATCCATATCGAATTGATCCTGCTCGCACCGGTCAAGACCGGTCGTCTGGCCAATCGTCGCCTGATGAATACCCTCGACAGTGCCGCGCTACCACATGAGACCCGCTACCAGCTCGATGACGGGGCACTGGCCGTCCTGCTGGTCACCCGCGGCGAGCGCATGGCCAGCCTGCGCCGTCGTCAGTTGATCGAGCATCTCGCGATGCCGATTCGCGCTCGCGTGCAGCCTCTCAACGACAGTGACCCCAGTGCGCTGGACCTCAAGCGCCTCAGCGCCCACCTGAGCGATGAACCGCAGCCGATCACCCTGCTGCCGCCACTGCCTCGCAAGCCTGCCGATGCCGATGCCTCGTCAGGCGAAACTTCGACAGACAACGCCTCGTCAGACCACGCCTCGACAGACGATGCCCCGTCAGACCATGGGCGAGACATCCTCAAACCGGCCAGCGCGGCAGACAAGGTCGCCTTGACACCGTCGCGGGGGAATGATCACTGATGTCTCCTCTGCACAGCCTGGCCCATCGCGAGCGCCGGGAGCTCGCCAATCGCAAGACACTGATCATGCTGCTGGCCGCCGCGGTGATCGCCACCTACGCCCTGTGGCGCTACCTGGTGGGCGATTTCGAGCATATCCTGACGCCGGTGCTGGCCACCTTGCTGATGGCGATTGCCGCCGGCCTCAATCACCTCGATGATGAGCAGCCGCTGCCTTCCTATCTGACGCTGATCGCCAGCTACCTGATGCTGGCACTCGAGGCGCCGGGCACCTACCCGGGCATGTCGCTGTGGCTGGGACTGCCCAGCGTGCTGACACTGCTGCTGTTGCCCCTGGCACCGGCGATGCTGCTCAATCTGGTGCTGGCACCGCTGTGGCTATGGCTATTGGGCCACCAGGAAGACAACTTCGGCGAGATACTGCGCTACCTGTGTCTGCTGCTGGTGGCCAGCCAGCCGTTCGTCATCAACAGCCTGCAGGCGGGTGTCATGAGCCTGACCGCCAGCGAGGAAACCGAGTGCAACGCCTTCAACGCCCGCACCGGTCAGCAACGACTGATCAGTGAGGCGGCGCGTGCGCGGGCGCTGGACCAACCGTTCAGCATTCTGGTCGTCTATCTGCCGCAACTGGACATGCTCGGCGAGCAGTTCGGCGAAGACAGGCGCGTCGAATGTCTGGCGATGGCCTGCGACGTGATGCAGGAGGTCTCGCGCCAGGGCGACCTGCTCTGTCGCAGCGACAAGTCGTCCTTCTGGCTGATGCTGCCCAATACCGGTGAGGCGGGAGCGCTGATCATGCGCGAGCGCCTGACCGCGGCGCTGGCAGCGGCCACACAGCCGGAAACCGGCTCCATCATTGCCCGCGCGCGCCTGGTGACGTACAAGGCCGATGACACCACCCAGAAACTCGAGCAACGCCTGCTGGCCAGCCAGCTTGCCCTGATGGATCTCAATGAATGAGCGACACCCTTGCGTCACTGCTGCATTGGCTGAACCCCAGTGTGATGATCGATACCCTGATGACCACGCTGAGCGATCACCCGGCAGCCCTTGTCGCCGTCATCGGCCTGGTCTCACTGCTTGAATCTCTCGCCATCATCGGCCTGCTGGTGCCAGGCGTGGTCATTCTCACCGCCGGCGCCTCCCTGGCCGGCCATCTCGAACTCTCGCTGCCGATACTGCTGGCCGCCGGTGCGCTGGGCGCCATCATCGGCGATGGCGTGAGCTTCTGGCTGGGCATCCGCTATCGCGATCAACTGCCCGGCCGCTGGCCCTTCTCGCGCCATCCCGAGTGGATCGAGCACGGTCAGCAGTTCTTTCATCGCCACGGCAGCTGGTCGATCGCCTTCGGGCGCTTCGTCGGCCCGGTGCGCCCGATCATCCCGCTGGTCGCCGGCATGCTCGACATGCCGCCGGCGCGCTTCTTCCTGGTCAATGGCCTCTCGGCGCTGGCCTGGGCACCGGCCTACCTGCTGCCGGGCTATCTGCTGGGCCAGACCTGGCAGTCACTGTTCACCCTGCCGGAAGGGGCCGACGGCCTGCTGGTCGGCCTGGCCAGCGGCCTGATCGCCTGTGCCTTCGCCTTCTCCTTCCTGCGCCGCCAGCTGGGCCGCGAGGGCCGCCTCTATCATTGGCTGGCTCGTCGCATGCGTCGCAGCCCTTCCGGGCGGCGTCTGTGGTGGCAGCTGCGCCATCCCGACCCCGAGGGCGAATTCCCGCTCGCCTCGATGGCGCTGCTGATCTTCGCGGTGATCAGCGTGCCCGCCATAAGCCTGGCGGTGCTGGCCCATCCCGAGCCGTGGTGGATCGACCGCGTGGCCGCCTCGCTGGCCGCAAGCCTCTCCTCACTGATGCCCCAGGACTGGCTGCGCGAGGCAAGCCTCGTGCTGTCTCGCCTCGCCGATGGCACCGGCCTGGCGGCGCTCGTGGCTCCGTGGCTGGTATGGCTGCTGCTCAAGGGTCGCCACGCGGTGTGGTTGCATCTGACGGCCGCCTGGCTGGGCATCGCCAGCGCCAATACCGTGCTCAAGCACCTGATCCAGCGCCCGCGTCCGGATACCCCCGCCTTCCTGGAAGGATCGATGTCGTTTCCCAGCGCCCATGCCGCCGGCAGCGTGGCAGTGTTCGGGCTGGCCGCCGCCTTCATCGCCGAGCGCCAGCCCTCCTCGCGACGTCGCTGGATCTACTGGGCAGCCATCGCCGCCTGTACGCTCGTCGGCCTGTCACGCATCACGCTTGGCGTCCATTACCTCAGTGATGTGCTGGGCGGTGCCTGCGTGGGTCTGCTGGTCTGTGCGCTGGTGCGCATCAGCTATCCCGCCTTCGTGCGCCAGCCCTCTGCCCCCCTGGAATCGCCAGCCCCGCTGCTGTGGTTGAGCATGGCGAGCCTGCTGCTGTTGGCGGCACGCTTCGCCTGGCTGCCGCTCTAGGCTGTCGCGATCAGACTGCTGCCGCTCTAGGCTGTCGCGATCAGACTGCTGCCGCTCAGGCCGTCGCGATAACGTTGCCGTGATAGCGCTGTAAACCGATGAGCCGCCTGAGATGGCGGCTTTATCACTACCCCCTGATGACGAGGAACCTCATGCCCGGCCCTGCTGCCCCTCCCGCCAACCAGCCCCAGGCACTGATGTCGATTCATCTCGGCATCGCGCTGCTCGGCGGTACGGCGCTGTTCTCGAAAGGCGTGCCCCTCTCGGCGCTAGATATCACCACCTGGCGCAGCCTGCTGGCGGGGCTGTTCCTGCTGTGGCTGGCGCGCCTGAAGTGGCATGTCTCGCTGCGTCTGAGCGGGCGCGACTGGGCCTTGCTGGGCATCGCCGCCGCGCTGATGGCCGCGCACTGGGTGAGCTACTTTCACTCGATGCAGGTGTCTTCCGTGGCCACCGGCATGCTGGCGCTGTTCACCTATCCCATCTTCATCGTGCTGCTGGAGCCCTGGGTGGAAGGCACGCGCCTGAAAGCGAAGGACCTGGCGGCAGCGGGACTGGTCTGCATCGGCGTCTGGCTGCTCGTCCCCGGCGGCGACAGCAGTACGCAGGGCGACAGCCTGGCGGGAGTGTTATGGGGCGTGTTCTCGGGCCTGTTGTTCGCGGCGCGCAATCTACTGGTGCGCTACCGTCTCAGCCATCTCAATCCGGTACTGTCGATGAGCCTGCAGGCGCTGGGCGTCGTGGTGTTGACGCTGCCATTCGTCTCCGGCGAGATCATGGATGCCAGCCCCTCGACGGGGATCGCCATGCTGGTGCTGGCCATCGTCTTCACGGCAGCGCCGCATGCACTGATGACCTTCGCCCTCGGCGGCCTCAAGGCCAAGACCGTCGGCATGATCGGCTGCCTGCAACCCGTCTACGGCGTGCTGCTGGCGTGGTTGATTCTCGGCGAGGTGCCCACCTGGCTGACGCTGGTCGGCGGCAGCTTCATCGTGGCGGCGGCAGCACTTGAGACCCTGCGCCGTAGCTGAATCCAAGTCACAACTGAACCGAAGTCGCAGCTGAATCAGCGCCGCAGCTAAAACAAAGCCGCGCCCCTGAACGCATCAAGGCCCGCCTATGGCGGGCCTTGATGTATTTACAAGCTGCAATGCCTGGCTCAGTCATGCCGACATCAACCGGTCGCGAGCCAGATTCCCACGCCGATCATCAGCGTGCCGGCCACGCGGTTCATCAGGCGCACACGCGAGCCACGCCCCAGCCAGCGCGCCAGGCTGCTGCCACCGCCGGCATAGAGCAGCAGGCAGGTGAATTCCAGCGTCAGGATGATGCCGACCAGCGCGATCAGCTGCGGCGCCAGCGGCAGGCTGGCATCCAGAAATGGCGGCAACAGGGCGATGAAGAACGCCCAGCCCTTGGGGTTGGCAATCGCCGTCACGAAGCCCTGTGCGGCCAGTGCACGGCGCGAGGCGCGCGGTGCCGCCGCATCCTCCCCTGCTACCCCCAGAGCCAGGCGGCCACGTGAGCGCCACATCTGGATCCCCAGCCAGGCCAGGTAGGCGCCCCCCGCCAGCTTGAAGGCCGAGAACACCATCGGATAGCGCAGCATGATGGTCGCGACGCCGATCACCGCCGACACCGCCACCAGCCCGACGCCCAGCAGTTCGCCCACCATCATCCACAGCGTGCGCTTGACGCCCTGGGTCATGCCCAGAGTCATCGCCAGCGTCATGCACATGCCCGGCGTCAGCGAGACCAGAAAGAATGTCGGCACGAACACCGACAACAATGACCAATTCAGCATTCCCTGCTCTCCTTGCACAGTCTGATGCAGTGCCAGAGGGATGCCTCTGACAAGCTCTCACCCGAACGGATCGACTGACCGCCCTTCAATCGCCGCTGACATGCCCCTCGCCCCAGCGCGGCATCAGCGCATGCGAGACCCCCAGCTGGTTGAGAATGCGCGCGACGATGAAATCGATCATGTCATCAAGGGTCTGCGGGCGATGATAGAAGCCGGGCGCGGCGGGCAGGATGACGGCGCCCATGCGCGCCAGACTCAGCATGTGTTCGAGATGGATGGCCGAGAACGGCGTCTCGCGCGGCACCAGAATCAGCGTGCGGCGCTCCTTGAGAGCCACATCGGCGGCGCGCTCGATCAGGTTGTTGCTGGCCCCGGTCGCGATCGCGGACAGTGAGCCGGTGGAACACGGGCACACCACCATGGCGCTCGGCGCGCCGGAGCCGGAAGCCACCGGGGCCATCCAGTCCTCGCGCCCGAAGCAGCGAATCTGGCCGGGTCTGGCGGCGTAGCGCTGCGTGAGCACCTCGGTGAGACGCGCCGGGCGCGCCGGCAGCTCCTCGTCGGTCTCGGTGGCGATCACCATGTGCGCCGCCTTGGAGACCATCACCATCACTTCATGACCGGCCGCGACCAGACACTCGATCAGGCGCAGGCCGTACTGGGCACCGGAGGCCCCGGTCAGCGCGACGGTGACCGCCGACTTGAACTCGCCCTCTGGGGCTGTCGCTTGCGTCTTCATGCTTCACCTTCACGTGCTGCCAGCGCCGCCAGAAGGCGCTCGTGGATACCGCCGAAGCCGCCATTGGACATCACCACCACCCAGTCGCCGGCGCGGGATTGATTGGCGATCTTCGCGATCAGGGTGTCGAGGTCCTGCTCGACCTCCGCCTCCACGCCGAGCGCGCGGCACTCGCTGACCGTCTCCTCCAATGACCAGCCGAGGCTGGGGCCCGCGAACCAGCTGACGCGGTCGGCCGCGGTCACTGAAGCCGGCAGACGCGCCTTCATGGTGCCGAGCTTCATGGTATTGGAGCGCGGTTCGATCACCGCCCACAGGCGGCCGCCCTGACCTTCGGCCGCCACGCCCGGCGCCAGGCCCTCGAGCGTGGTGGCGATGGCGGTCGGGTGGTGCGCGAAGTCATCGATGACCTTGACGCCCGCTACCTCACCGCGCAGCTCCTGGCGACGTCGGGGCGGCGCGAAGCGTGCAAGCGCCTCCAGTGCCACCGCAAGACTCACGCCGCATTCGACGGCCGTGGCCACGGCGGCGCAGGCATTGGCCACGTTGTGGCGCCCGCGCATCGCCCACTGGCACTCGACGAAGCGATCCGCCTCGCCTGAGTCACCAAACGGCGGTGCCAGCGCGAAGTGGCTGCCGTCGGCACTGATCAGACGATAGCGCCAGTCGCCACCGGCATTCTCGATGCCACTCTCATCGCCGAAGCGCGTCACCGGCGTCCAGCAGCCTTGATCCAGCACGCGCTCCAGCGCCTCGGCACCGGCGACGGCGTCCGCCGCGACCACCAGCTTGCCGCCAGCCGGCACGGTACGCACCAGGTGGTGGAACTGACGCTCGATGGCGGCGAGATCCGGGAAGATGTCGGCGTGATCGAACTCGAGGTTATTGAGCACGGCGATGCGCGGCCGGTAATGCACGAACTTGGAACGCTTGTCGAAGAAGGCCGTGTCGTATTCATCGGCCTCGACCACGAAGGGCGCCCGGGGGTCGCCGATACGCGCGGAATCGCCCAGCTGCGGCGGCACGCCACCGATCAGATAGCCCGGCGCGAGACCCGCACATTCGAGAATCCAGGCGGTCATGGTCGCGGTGGTGGTCTTGCCGTGGGTGCCGGCGATGGCGATCACCGGACGGCCGGTCAGCACCTTGTCACACAGCCATTGCGGGCCGGAGGTATAGGCCAGCCCACGCTCGAGCAGCGCCTCGACTTCGGGGTTGCCGCGCGAGACGGCATTGCCGACCACCGTGAGATCAGGCGCGGGGACGAGATTGTCGGCCGCATAGCCTTCCATCAGGGTGATACCGGCCTCGGCCAGCTGTGTGCTCATGGGCGGATAGACGTTGGCATCGCTCCCCGTGACGCGATGACCGCGTGCGCGCGCCAGAAGCGCCAGAGAGCCCATAAAGGTACCGCAAATACCGATGACGTGAAGGTGCATCTGTTTCTCCAATCCGGAAGCCCGAGCAGCCTAGCATGCCCGCCAGGCGGCGAGTAGCGCGCGGCCTGTCAGGGATGGACGACACCCCCTGTGGCATTCGGGCGTCGTGCAGGGGTCATGTCTTTCGGATATGATGCGGCGGGTAAGCGCCAGCCCGTTCAAGACCATGACAAGGAAGCAGAGACGAGAAGCCCATGCCCCAGCACAATGCCTTCTACGCCCAGTCCGGTGGCGTTACCGCCGTCATCAACGCCAGTGCCTGTGGCGTCATCGAAGCCGCTCGTGAAAACGGCGACCAGATCGGCAAGCTGTATGCCGGTCACAACGGCATCATCGGTGCCCTGACCGAAGACCTGATCGACGTCAGCCAGGAAAGCGACGAGAACATCGCCGCGCTGCGCCACACGCCGGGCGGTGCCTTCGGCTCCTGCCGCTACAAGCTCAAGAGCATCGAGGACCACCGTACCCAGTACGAGCGTCTGATCGAGGTGTTCAAGGCCCACGACATCCGTTACTTCTTCTACAACGGTGGCGGCGACAGCGCCGATACCTGCCTGAAGGTCTCTCAGCTGGCCGAGACCATGGGCTATCCGATCCAGGCCATCCACGTGCCGAAGACCGTGGACAACGACCTGCCGATCACCGACAACTCGCCGGGCTTCGGCAGCGTGGCCAAGTACATCGCCACCTCCACCCGTGAAGCCGGTCTCGACATCGCCTCCATGTGCGCCACCTCCACCAAGGTGTTCATCCTGGAAGTCATGGGTCGCCACGCGGGCTGGATCGCCGCTGCCGGTGCCCTGGCCGGTGAAGATGCCACCCAGCCGCCGCACATCGTCGTCTTCCCGGAAGTCGCCTTCCACCGTAAGGAATTCATGGCGCGCGTCGATGCCTGCGTCAAGAAACACGGCTACTGCGTGGTGGTGGTCTCCGAAGGTGCGCGTTACGAAGATGGCACCTTCCTGGCCGATGCCGGCAACACCGATGCCTTTGGCCATCGTCAGCTGGGCGGCGTCGCGCCGACACTGGCCGGCATGGTCAAGCAGGACCTGGGCTACAAGTACCACTGGGCGGTGGCCGATTACCTGCAGCGCGCAGCGCGTCACATCGCCTCCAGGACCGACGTCGAGCAGGCCTACGCCACTGGCCGTGCCGCCGTCGAGATGGCGCTGGCCGGCAAGAATGCCGTGATGCCGGCGATCCGTCGCCTCGGCGATGGCGCTGACTACGCCTGGGACATCATCGAGGCGCCGCTGGAGCAGATCGCCAACCACGAGAAGTTCATGCCGCTGGAGTTCATCACCGAAGATGGCTTCTACATCACCGACGCCTGCCGTGAATATCTGTCGCCGCTGATCCAGGGCGAAGACTTCCCGCCGTTCGTCAATGGTCTGCCGGCGGTCGCCAGGCTCACGCTGGCCAAGGTCGAGAAGAAGCTGACACCGTTCACGATCTGATCGCCTGGCGTTGATGCGCCTGACTGGTCCGGCACTGACACGGCCAGTTGCTGACAGTACCGATAGCTGACTGTCCCGGTCGTTGACAGAGCCGGTCGCTGACAGAGCCGGTCGTTGACAGTGAAGCGAGTGTAAAAAAGCCCCGCACAGGCAACTGTGCGGGGCTTTTTGATGGCTGTCAGTTGTCATTCGGGGGGACGGGGAAACACCTCCTCCAGCCGGTACACCGCATGCGCCTGCTGCTGACGCTTGCTGACCTCGACCATACGCGCCGCCACCTGAGCGCCACGGATCGGTCGATAGCGCTGCAGGCCCGGCAAGCGGGTGAGCGCTGGCAACAGATAGCGCGCCAGCGACTCGCCCAGGCGGAACTCGCTGCGCTCCCCCACCAGCAATGACGGCTGGAAGACACTGATACGCGCAAAAGGCAGCGCCTTGATGGCCACTTCCAGCTCGCCCTTCGTCCTGAGATAGCCATTGCGGCTCGCGTGATTGGCGCCGCTGGAGGAAACCAGCAGGTAGTGCGTCACTCCCTGGGCGGCCGCCAGCCGGGCGGCACTCAGTTGATGATCGATATCAACACGCCGCTGGGCCTCGAGCGACCCCGCCTGCTTGAGCGTGGTGCCCAGGCACGAGAACAGCAGGTCCGCCTGGAAACAATCGGCCCAGTCTTCCAGGCGCGCGAAGTCGACCACATGGTTCTCGACCTTGTCAGAGTCGCAAGGCACCGGCCGGCGAGTCAGCGTGATGACTCGGGCGATGGCCTCGCAGGTGATGAGCTCAGCCACCACCTCGCGCCCGACCACGCCGGTCGCCCCGATCACGATCGCGGTCTGTCCCATACAGCTCTTCCTCCCACCATGGCCTTGAGCCCCATCAGGCTCTGCGCTCACTTGAGCAGCCAGGACAGCACCAGCAGCAACAGCAAAATGCCGGCGACGCCCTGCCAGAAATTGGCCGGTTCACGTATCGCCTCCGAGGGCGTCAGCGCCTTGCCGGGGTCCTGCTGCGGCAGGCGCAGCGCGTAGAGCAGCTCAGACAGGCGGCGATAGCGCAGGGTGCGTTGCGGGTCCAGGGCGCGCCTGAGGGCATCGTCCAGGATCTGTGGCACCTGGGGATTGCGCATCCGGGCTGGCTGATACTCCAGCAGTTCGAGGTCGGTGTGGGTGCGCAGCTGCTCCATCGACTGGGCGTAGGGCTGCATGCCGGTCAGCAGCCAGTAGATCACCGAGGCCAGGCCGTATTGATCGCTGCGCCGACTGACATCGGCACCAAGGGCATATTCCGGTGCGCTGTGCTCAGTCAGGCCGACCTGACGCGCCAGCGGACCGGCGCTCTCATGGCCATCCCCCTCACGCAGATGGCAGGCACCGAAATCGACCAGCACCACCTTGCCATGACGATCGATCATCACGTTGTCGGGGTGAATCAGCTGGTGCAGCACCTCACGACGATTGAGTGCATGCACGGCCTTGCCAAGCTGACGCGCGATGTCGAGACGCTGCTCGAGATTGGCCTGCGGGTGCATGCGCGCCCATTCGGTCAGCGTCTGCGCCTCCAGATGTTCGAGCAGGTAGTAGAGGTGATCACGCGGGCGTGACGGCTCCACCACCTTGACCACGAAGGGCGAGCTGACGCGGTCCACCACCCACTGCTGGAGCAGGAAGTGCTCGAGATAGGCATTCTTGAGCGACAGCTCCGGGCTGGGCGCCTTCATCACCATCACGCGCCGGCTCTTGAGGTCACGCACCTTGTAGACGCGTACCCGCGCGCTGCGCGACATGACCTCCATCACTTCCAGGCCATCGATGCGGTCGCCAGGCTCCAGCTCACGCGGCACCGGCAGGTCGCCATAGACGCGCCCCGGCGTATCATCAGAGGCAGTCGCCAGGCGATCGATGCGCACCAGCTGGAAGCAGAACTGGTCGGCCGTGTAGCCGCGCTCATCGGCGCGGTCCGCCGCGGCATGGGCCAGGCGCTCACTGGCGGCATCGAGATCCGAGACGTCATCGCGAATCAGTGACACGAAATCGGAAGGCAGCAGGGTGCCGCGCACCGCCTGGGTCGTGAACAGGAAGATATCGCCCTGCTTGAGCGGCAGCTCGATATAGTCGATGTCGAGGCTGACATCCATGCCCAGTGCCCGCGACGGATAACGATAGCCGCCGAGATCGGTGACATGGTCACGCGAGATCTGCTCGAACTCGCCGCCACGCAGCCGGAAGACCACCGTGTCACCGGCATGGAACAGATGCGCCGACTGGCCCCGGAAGACGACGGCGGAAATCGAGGTCACGTAACTGCCGCCCCGCACGAAGCGGCTCTGGCTGTAACACCAGCTGTTCAGCGCCCGCAGCACGCGGGTCGCGGAATACTTGACGCTCCAGTTGTCGGGCGTGGCGAAGTAATCGGCCAGAAAGCCACGCACGGCAAGGTCGCCGGCCTGCTTGGCAATCGCGTTCTTGCTGGTGGTGTCGGCGATCAGCGCACAGCCGCCCTTGGCCGCCAGCGGGCCGCGCTCCAGCGGTATCTCCAGCGACATCGAGCTGCGATGACGCTTGCGGTCGGGAGCCACGAAGGCCTGACCGTAACTGAGTGAAAGCTCTGCATCCGCCAAGGCGGTCTCCTTGCGTCTCGATCCTGCCGTTACGTTTCATGCATGCGGTGGTGACGCTGCGCCAGCCCGACGCTGAACGCGCAATCGCCGTTGCGCCGCGCTGGACGGCCCCAAGTGTTACCCGAGTCAGCCTGCAGTGCCACCACTCGTTGGTGCAACGCAAGGCGATCGAGCGTGGCATAATGGCAAAACGGTCTGCCAGTTCGTATAATTCAGCGGAATTTTGACCCGCAGGCCTTCAACCCGCAAACCCAAGGACTCGACAATGAGTTTCGACAAGATCCCCGCTGGCAAGGAATTGCCGAACGACGTCTACGTAGCGATCGAGATTCCGGCCAATCACGCGCCGATCAAGTACGAGATCGACAAGGACATCGATGCGCTCATGGTGGATCGTTTCATGGCCACCCCGATGTTCTACCCGGCCAACTACGGCTACATCCCGAACACCCTGGCCGACGATGGCGATGCCCTCGACGCGCTGGTCGTGACCCCGTATCCGGTCGCACCGGGCAGCGTCATCCGTGCGCGTCCGGTCGGCGTGCTCAACATGAGCGACGAAGCCGGTGAAGACGCCAAGCTGGTCTGCGTCCCGCACCAGAAGCTGACCTCCCTGTACGACGACGTCCAGGAAGTCACTGATCTGCCGGAACTGCTGCGTCAGCAGATCGCGCACTTCTTCGAGAACTACAAGGATCTCGAGAAAGGCAAGTGGGTCAAGATCGATTCCTGGGACGGTGCTGATGCCGCCCGTGCCGCGATCGAGAAGGCAGCCGCTGCCTACCAGAAGGACTGAGTCCTTCTGAAGTGATGCGCGATTCAGGCATCACGATGCAAAAAAGCCCCCGTCATTGACGGGGGCTTTTTCGTTTCCGGCTCACGCCCGACACCGATGAGGACAGCCCTCAGCCGGCATCGGGCGTCACGGGATCAGCCCTTCTCGAGCAGGCTGCGCAGGTCACTGATCGCGGAGTTGGCACGCGCGACGTAGTTGGCCATCACCAGCGAATGGTTGGCGAAGAAGCCGAAGCCGGAGCCATTGAGGATGATCGGGCTGCCGATATCGGTCTGGGTCGCTTCCAGCTCACGGATGATCTGGTCGATGGAGGTCAGCGCGTTCTTGTCTTCCAGCACGCCCTGGAAGTCATGACGCACTGCCTTGAGCAGATGGATCAGCGCCCAGGAGGTGCCGCGTGCCTGATAGAAGACATCGTCGATCTCGAGCCACGGCGTCTTGATCTCTTCTTCCGTCTGGGTGCTCTTGGCCGAGGTGGCGCTCTTGTCGCCGGCCAGGCTCAGGTTGAGCTGCGACTTGCCGACACTCGCCGACAGACGCTGGGACAGGGAACCGAGGCGATTCTCGACATCCGACAGCCAGGCCACCAGGTTGTCGGCACGCGCGTAGAACTGGCCGTTGTTCTGGGTGTCATCGCTCAGACGCTTGAGGTAGTCGCCCAGCTCACGGTTGGCGTCGGCATATTCGTGCTCGGCTTCCGGCAGCATCCAGGCATTGGCATCGATGAACAGCAGGGATTCGGCCTTGCCCAGTGCCTTGTCATCGCTGGACTGGGACTGCGAGCGGCTGAATTCCTTGCGCAGCTCACGCGTCATGTCACGCACCTGTACCAGCACGCCATATTCCCAGTTGGGCATGTTGTCGAGCATCAGCCCTGGCGGCGCCACATCATTCTTGAGATAGCCGCCCGGCTTGTGCAGCAGGGTGTCATTGAGTTTCATCAGGGTGGCGACGGTCGCGGTGCCTGTCGGCAGGGTCTCGAAAGCCGGTGCCGGCTCTTCGCCCTCGACCTTGGCCACCGGTGCGGCCAGCCCGTGCACGCGAGCCAGTTCGGTGCGCGTGGCCTGATCGATGTTGAACTCGTCCGGTTCACTGCTCCAGTAGATACCAAGGCCAACGCAGACCAGCAGGTAAATGACGAACAGCCCGATCAGTGGTTTCCAGATCCAGCCATACTGAGGCGTTTCCAGCACATCGCGATTGGCGCCGCGCTTGCTGCCTTTACCGAATAGGGCCATGCGTTCTTCCTTGTATGAAGCCTTGTAGAAAAAGCCGTGTGAGAGACGAGTCAGACCTGCCTGAACGGATGTGAGCCGCGCCGATGCATCCAGCGCCGGTACTCATGACGTACGTCCTATCCTATCATGCGCCCCTGCACGTGCCAGTCGCACTCGGTGAAGTGCCGGTTCTGTGGCAAGGTGCGATGCGCTCCGGATTGCGGGCCGGGCCACGGGCCTGGTCGTGGACCGAGTTGCGGAGTGAGTCGCGGGCTGAGTCGCGGTACGAGCCGAGGGCCAGACTGCCACCCGCGCAGGCGGCTTCACCACTCGAGCCCGATACGTCCTCACACGCCCTCACACGAACGGGATGTCTGCTACATGGTGGCACATTCATCCGCGTGCAAGTCGTGCGCGGCGATGATGGGCCTGCTCTCGATCCAGCGCTTGCCCCCGAGCAGGATGAAGGCGGCGCGAGACTGCGGTGCCTTGAGGCCTGCAGGATGTTCTTTCGGCACTGTATAAGGATGCTTTCGTGCTTCGTTCGTTCTTGAAAGTCCGCATGGCGCTGCCAACGGGCCGCGCACGCCCCTCCGCGTTCTCGCGCCTGCTGGGCCCTGAGTTGCTGGCAACCCTGCTGGCAATCGCGCTGGTGGTCGCACAGGCGATGACGGCGCTGCCCGCCAATGCCGGTCTGTTCAGCTCAGACTCAGGTTCAGGCTCAAGTTCGAGCTCAGGCGTTGACAGCGGCTCCAGCAGTGCGGCGTCCAGCCTGTTCGGCGGCGGCAATCAGGGCGATTTCCTGCCGGTCAGTGAAGCCTTCAAGCCGCGCAGCTGGCGCGAGGGCGACACCCTGTATGTCGGCTTCACCAGCGCCGAAGGCTATTACCTCTATCGTCATCAGTTCAGCTTCGCGACCACCAGCGACCAGGTCGCTCTGGGCGACGCCGACCTGCCGCCGGGAGAGCTGAAGAACGATCCCTATATGGGCGAGGTGCATGTCTTCCATGATGCGCTGGTCATTCGCATCCCGCTTATGAGCGCCTCCACTGGCAAGGCAGTGCATGAAGACACACCGGCCAGCGGCCCGATCCCGCTCTCCATCACCTTCCAGGGCTGCGCCGATGCCGGGCTCTGCTATCCGCCGGAGACCGTCACTCTGCAGGCCGGTGAGCAGAGTGCCCCTGCCCCCTTCGCGCAGCTGATGCCGACCGCCGGCCAGGCGAGCGGTACGACGGCGTCGACGGACAGTCGCACCACAACAGCCCCGATCAGCGGCACCGATTCCGGCTTCAGCGCACTGTTCGCGGATGCCAGCCTGCTGACGGCTCTGGGGCTGTTCTTCCTCGCCGGCCTCGGGCTGACCTTCACGCCCTGCGTGCTGCCGATGATTCCGATCCTGAGTTCGATCATCGTCGGCCAGCGCCCCAGCCGCCCGCGCGCCTTGCTGCTGTCCACGAGCTACGCCCTGGGCATGGCCCTGACCTACGCCGCGGCCGGCACCTTGATGGGCCTGTTCGGCGCGGGGCTCAACCTGCAGGCGCATCTGCAGGCGCCGGCCGTGTTGATCCCCTTCGCTGCGTTGTTCGTGCTGTTCGCGCTGGCCATGTTCGGCGCCTTCAATCTACGACTGCCCAGCGGCATGCACTCACGGCTCGACGCGCTGCAAGGGCGCCTGATGAACGCCGGCCCCGGCGGACTGGCGCTGGCGGGCGCGTTATCGGTACTCGTGGTATCGCCCTGCGTCTCGGCACCTCTGGCCGGTGCGCTGGTCTATCTCTCCGCCAGTGGCGATGCCATGACCGGCGGACTGGCACTCTTCGCGCTGGGGCTGGGCATGGGCGTGCCGTTGATTCTGGTCGGCACCTTCGGCGCCAGCCTGCTGCCCAGGGCCGGCGGCTGGATGGAGGGCATCAAGCAGGCCTTCGGCATCCTGCTGCTGGGGGTGGCGCTGTGGCTGGTAGAGCGCTTGCTGCCGGCCTCACTGGCAGTGCTGGGCTGGGCCATTCTGGCCATCGGCACCGGCGTGGCGCTGGGGGCGCTCAGCACACAGACCCGAGGCTGGGCGCGTGCCCGTCAGGCACTGGGACTGGTCGCGCTGGGCTGGGGCATGATCAGCCTGCTGGGCGTGGCAGGCGGCGCAAGCGACCCGCTGCGCCCGCTGGCCCCCTTCTCTGGCGGCACATCATCCGGGCAGGCTACCGAGACGTCACTGGACTTCACCACCGTCAGCGACATGAGCGAGCTCGAGCGAGAACTGGCACTGGCCGCCAGCCGCGGCCAGCCGGTGTTCGTCGACTACTACGCCGACTGGTGCATCTCCTGCAAGGTGATGGAGCGCGAGGTCTTCCCCAAAGTCGCCAGCCAGTTGCGCCAGTTCCACCTGATTCGCGCCGACGTCACCAGTACCGGGGCCGCGACCCAGGCGCTGCTCAAGCAATTCGGCCTGTTTGGCCCCCCCAGCCTGCTGTTCTTCGCCGATGAACGCGAGCTCAAGGCGGCGCGCATTCAGGGGGAGGTCAACGCCAGTCAGCTCGGCCAGCACCTGACAGCGGTGCTGGATCAGCTGCGCGGCACCTCGCAGCGCGCGAACTGAGCGGCGTGTCTGCACAGGCCCGGCGCAGGGCAGTTGCTGCCGAGACGCACGCGAGGACGAAGAATGCGGCAAAATCCTCGGTTCAGTGCCAAACTGGACAGCGTTCGAGAATTTCGGCAGAATCCGCGTCACTACGGCAACAGCCTACGCTCAATAGGTAAACGTCGTGGATAGTGACGGTATCTTTGCATTTTCTTCATGGGTTAACAGCTCAATGAGCCTGGTGCTCGAGCACGGCTGACACAAGGGACTTTCATGGCGCGCATCCTGGTACTCAACGGCCCCAATCTCAATCTTCTGGGGACCCGTGAACCCGAGGTGTATGGCACCACCACGCTGGAGGATATCCACCAGCGTCTGGTCCAGCGCGCCAGCGCGGCCGGCCATCAGCTGGACTGGCTGCAGTCCAACGCCGAGCATGTGCTGATCGAGCGTATTCACCTTGCCCGTGAAGATGGCACCGCCATCATCCTGATCAATCCGGCGGCCTTTACCCATACCAGCGTTGCGCTGCGCGATGCGCTACTCGGCGTCGCACTCCCGTTCATCGAGCTGCACCTTTCCAACACCCATGCCCGCGAGCCGTTCCGCCACCATTCGTATCTTTCCGATGTGGCACGCGGCGTGATCATGGGCTTTGGCGCTCGAAGCTATGACATGGCGCTTGACGCCGCCCTGGACGATCTCGCGCAGTAAGGGCACGTCCAGAGCGGTGTTCACGCGCCGCCATCAGGCCTCATCACTGCCTGATACCAGGATTCACCGGCCATCGCCATGGTCGGGACAGCCGTCGGGGCTGTCGCCCGCAGCCGCCGCTATCACGGCTGCACACCCCCATTTCCAGCCACATTTACATCGGGATTAATTTCATGGATATCCGCAAGGTCAAGAAGCTGATCGAGCTGCTCGAAGAGTCCAACATCAGCGAAATCGAGATCCAGGAAGGCGAAGAGTCCGTTCGCATCAGCCGCCATCCGCAGGGCTTCGCCCAGCAGCCGATGATGCAGGCCCCGATGATGATGCAGCAGCAGCCGATGCAGCAGGCCGCTCCGGCTGCCGCTGGCGCCGCTGAAGCACCGGCCGCTCCGGCAGCACCGGCTGCGCCGCAGGGTCACACCATCAATTCCCCGATGGTCGGCTCCTTCTACCGTTCTCCGGCGCCGGGTTCCAAGGCCTTCATCGAAGTCGGCCAGAGCGTCAAGAAAGGTGATACCGTCTGCATCGTCGAAGCCATGAAGATGATGAACCAGATCGAAGCCGACAAGGATGGCGTCGTCGAAGCCATTCTGATCGAAGACGGCGAGCCGGTTGAATTCGACCAGCCCATGATCGTCATTTCCTGATCCCAACGGACACGTCACCATGCTCGACAAGGTACTGATTGCCAACCGCGGCGAGATCGCCCTTCGCATCCTTCGCGCCTGCAAGGAACTGGGCATCAAGACGGTAGCGGTGCACTCCAAGGCCGACCGCGACCTGATGCACGTCCGCCTGGCGGATGAAGCTGTGTGCATCGGCCCGGCCTCCTCTGCCAAATCCTATCTCCACATCCCGGCGCTGATCGCAGCCGCCGAGGTGACGGACGCCGACGCCATCCACCCGGGCTACGGCTTCCTGTCGGAAAATGCCAACTTCGCCGAACAGGTCGAACGTTCCGGCTTCGCCTTCATCGGTCCGCGCGCTGACACCATCCGCATGATGGGTGACAAGGTCGCGGCCATCGAGGCGATGAAGCTGGCCGGCGTTCCGACCGTTCCGGGTTCCGACGGCCCGGTGCCGGAAGACGAAGACGAGATGTACGCCATCGCCGAGCGCATCGGCTATCCGGTGATCATCAAGGCCGCCGCTGGCGGTGGTGGTCGCGGCATGCGCGTGGTGCACTCCAAGGCCAGCCTGCTGTCCTCGGTGAGCATCACCCAGGGTGAAGCGGCCGCGGCCTTCGGCGACGGCACGGTGTACATGGAGAAATTCCTCCAGAACCCGCGTCACGTCGAAGTCCAGGTACTGGCCGATGGCCAGGGCAACGCCATCCATCTGTATGACCGCGACTGCTCCCTGCAGCGTCGTCACCAGAAGGTGCTGGAAGAAGCACCGGCGCCGCAGCTGGACGAAGAAGCGCGTGCCAAGGTACTCAAGTCGTGCACCGATGCCTGCATCGAGATCGGCTACCGTGGCGCCGGCACCTTCGAGTTCCTGTACGAGAACGGCGGCTTCTACTTCATCGAGATGAACACTCGTGTTCAGGTCGAGCACCCGGTGACAGAAATGGTCACTGGCATCGATATCGTCAAGGAACAGCTGCGCATCGCCTCCGGCCTGCCGCTGTCCGTGAAGCAGGAAGATATCGAGCTGCGCGGTCACGCCTTCGAGTGCCGCATCAATGCCGAGGATTCGCGCACCTTCATGCCGTCTCCGGGCAAGGTCGAGCTCTATCACGCGCCGGGCGGTCTGGGCGTGCGCATGGACTCGCACCTGTACTCCGGCTACACCGTTCCGCCGCACTACGACTCCCTGATCGGCAAGCTGATCACCTGGGGCGAGAGCCGCGAGATCGCACTGACGCGCATGCGCAATGCCCTCGACGAGCTGCTGGTGGAAGGTATCAAGACCAACACTGACCTGCAGAAGGATCTGGTGCGTGATGCCGGCTTCCAGGAAGGTGGCGTCAACATCCATTATCTGGAGAAGAAGCTGGGCCTGTAAGACGCCCCGCTTGAGATCGGTGACCTGGTTGCCGATAGACGCACGACAGAAGGGTGGCCTCGGCTGCCCTTCTGTCGTCTGTGCCCTCCTCCCCTTTCTTATCGCCCATCGACAGGAGTCACCATGTCCTGGCTGCAACTCAAGGCGCGTATCGCCCCCGACCACGCCGAGATTCTCGAGCATCTGCTGATGGAAGAAGGCGCCTGCGCCATCACGCTACAGGATGCTGAAGACCAACCGCTGTTCGAACCGGACCTCGGCAGCACGCCGCTGTGGAGCGAGACTGTCCTCACTGGCCTCTGGGATGGTACCGAAGGCATCGAGGCCATGCGCGAGCGGGTCAAGGCCGGCTGGGCGGCGCTGATTCCCGATGAGCCCTGCCCAGAGATCGAGGTCGAGATTCTCGAGGACCGTGACTGGGCCCGTGAATGGATGGACGGCTTCGAGCCGCTCAAGATGGGCCAGCGCCTGTGGATCGTGCCCAGCTGGCACGATGCGCCGGAGCAGGACGCCGTCAACCTGATGCTCGACCCCGGCCTGGCCTTCGGCACCGGCACCCATCCGACCACCGCCCTGTGCCTGGAATGGCTCGATGGGCTGGCCGTCGATGGCAAGCTCGCCCAGCACAGCTTGCTCGACTTCGGCTGCGGCTCCGGCATTCTCGCCATCGCCGCGCTCAAGCTCGGCGCGGTAGATGCGCTGGGCACCGATATCGACCCGCAGGCGCTGCAGGCCTCGCGTGAGAACGCCCAGCGCAATGACGTCAGCGATCAGCTGACCCTGTGCTACCCGGACCGCCTGCCGGACGCGGGCTATCAGATCGTGGTCGCCAACATCCTGGCCGGCCCGCTGGTCGAACTGGCTCCGCAGATCGCGGGCAGCGTCGCCCCGGGTGGCCTGTTGGCGCTCTCCGGCATTCTCGCGCCCCAGGCGGGAGAGGTGCTCGACGCCTATCGTGAAGCCGGCCTGATCATGGAAGAGCCCACCGAGCGCGATGGCTGGGTACGCCTCAATGGTCAGCGTCCACTGATGGGCTGAGCCACGCCATGAGCCATGCCATGAGCGCCGCAGCCGCGCAGGGAGAACGCATCCGCGACGCATTGTGGATGAAATAGCCCTTCAAACCCTGCGGCGCTCTAGGTATCATGACGCCCCCGCAAATCCCTGAAACGACAGCGGCTCGCGCGCCTGACACCACTCGCATGACACGAGACCCATGACCGATACCCCGCTTCCCGCCGACCTGCCCCGCATCGGCGTACATCAGCTTCCCAATCGCGTGATTCTGGCCCCGATGGCCGGTGTCACCGATCGCCCGTTCCGACAGCAATGTCGTGAGCTGGGCGCCGGGTTGGTGGTATCGGAGATGGTGACCAGTGACAAGCGGCTGTGGAATACCGTCAAGTCACGTACACGCATGAACCATGCCGGCGAACCCGGCCCGCGTGCCGTGCAGATCGCCGGCGGTGATGCCGCCATGCTGGCCGAGGCCGCGGCGCTCAACGCCGAGATGGGCGCCGAGATCATCGACATCAACATGGGCTGCCCGGCCAAGAAGGTCTGCAACAAGGCCGCCGGTTCTGCCCTGATGCGCGACGAGAAGCTCGTCGGCGAGATTCTCGATGCCGTGGTACGCGCCGTGGACGTGCCGGTCACGCTCAAGATGCGCACCGGCTGGTGCGAAGAAACGCGCAACGCCATCGCCATCGCGCGCATGGCCGAAAACGCCGGCATCCAGGCGCTGTCCGTGCATGGTCGCACTCGCCAGCAGAAATATACCTGTGAGGCCGAATACGACACCATCGCCGCCGTGAAGGCCGCGGTGTCGATTCCGGTCTTCGCCAATGGCGATATCGACAGCGGCGAGAAGGCGCGACATGTGCTTGACTATACGGGCGCCGACGCCGTGATGATCGGCCGTGCGGCCCAGGGCAATCCCTGGATCTTCCGCGAGATCAATCACTACCTGGCCACCGGCCAGGTAGCCTGTGGCCCGAGCGATGCGGAGCGCGCCCTCGTGATGCGCACCCACCTCGAGGCCCTGTACGAATTCTACGGTGACTACATGGGAACGCGCATCGCGCGCAAGCATGTGGGCTGGTATCTGGCGACGCGGGAGGATGGCAGTGAGCTCAAGCGCCACTTCAATCCCCTCGAGGAGCCGGAACAACAGCGCCAGTTCCTGACCCGCCTGTTCGGCGAGCCGGAAGGCATCGCCCGCACCGAGACGCAAGGAAGTCACGCAGCATGACCAGCAGGCACCCTCTTTCACCCGACGACGCAAGCCAGGCCACCCTGATGACGCCCGTGCGGCACCATCAGACCCTGCGCGAGGCCGTCGAGCACTCCATGGCGCGCTACTTCGCCCACCTGGATGGCGAGCAGGTCACCGACCTGCATGCCATGGTGATGGCCGAGGTCGAGGCGCCGCTGCTGGAGGCAGTGATGGCGCACGCGCAGGGCAACCAGACCCGCGCCGCCGACATGCTGGGCCTCAACCGAGGCACACTGCGCAAGAAGCTCAAGCAGTTTGATCTGATCTGACCCCGCCGGGGCACCTTTACAGGTGCCCCGGCGTCTTTTTGTTGATCCACGAGTGGAGCATCATGCAAGCCAAGCCCCAAGCCATCCGTCGCGCCCTTCTGAGTGTTTCCGACAAGACCGGAATCGTCGAATTCGCTCGTGCCCTGGACGCCCGCGGCGTCGCCCTGCTGTCCACTGGCGGTACCTTCCGCCTGCTCAAGGACAACGGCCTTGCCGTCACGGAAGTGTCCGAGCACACCGGTTTCCCGGAAATGATGGATGGCCGGGTCAAGACCCTGCACCCGAAGATCCACGGTGGCATTCTCGGCCGTCGCGGCCAGGATGATGCGGTGATGGCCGAGCACGGCATCGACCCCATCGACATGGTCATCGTCAATCTGTACCCGTTCGCCGCTACCGTGGCCAACCCGGATTGCTCGCTGGAAGACGCCATCGAGAACATCGATATCGGCGGCCCGACCATGGTACGCTCCTGCGCCAAGAACCACGCCCACACCACCATCGTCGTCAACGCCTCGGATTATGACCGCGTGATCGCCGAGATGGATGCCAACGACAACGCCGTCAGCGATGGCGCGCGCTTCGATCTGGCCGTGGCCGCCTTTGAGCACACCGCTGCCTACGATGGCGCCATCGCCAACTGGCTGGGCCAGCGTGTCGAAGGCGGCAGCGAAGGCCTGCCGCGTCAGTACAACGTCAGCCTGAGCAAGAAGCAGGACATGCGTTACGGCGAGAACCCGCACCAGAAGGCGGCCTTCTACGTCGAGGACGGTGCCACCGAGGCCAGCGTCGCCACGGCCGTGCAGGTGCAGGGCAAGGCGTTGTCCTACAACAACGTCGCCGACACCGATGCCGCCTTCGAGTGCGTCAAGGCCTTCGACGAGACCGCCTGTGTCATCGTCAAGCACGCCAACCCGTGTGGCGTCGCCATCGGCGAGTCTGCCCTGGCCGCCTACGAGCGTGCCTTCCAGACCGACCCGACCAGCGCCTTCGGCGGCATCATCGCCTTCAACGTGCCGCTGGACGCCGAGACCGCGCAGGCGATCGTCTCGCGTCAGTTCGTCGAGGTGATCATCGCCCCGGGCATCAGTGAAGAGGCGGCGGCCATCGTCGCCACCAAGGCCAATGTGCGCCTGCTCGACGTCGCGGATGCCTGGGCGGCCGAACGTACCGGCGGTCACGACTTCAAGCGTGTCACCGGCGGTCTGCTAGTCCAGGACCGCGACCAGGGCATGGTCGGTCGCGATGAGCTCAAGGTCGTCACCGAGCGTGCGCCGAGCGAGCAGGAACTCAACGACCTGACCTTCGCCTGGAAAGTGGCCAAGTTCGTCAAGTCCAACGCCATCGTCTACATCAAGGATGGCCAGACCATCGGTGTGGGCGCCGGCCAGATGAGCCGTGTGTACTCCGCCAAGATCGCCGGCATCAAGGCCGCCGATGAAGGTCTGGAAGTGCCGGGCTCCGTGATGGCCTCCGATGCCTTCTTCCCGTTCCGCGACGGCATCGACGCCGCTGCGGCGGCCGGCATCACTGCCGTCATCCAGCCGGGTGGCTCCATGCGCGATCAGGAAGTCATCGATGCGGCCAACGAAGCCGGCATCGCCATGGTCTTCACCGGCATGCGTCACTTCCGTCACTGATCAGATAACGCTGACCTGCACGGGCGCCTAAGCTGGCGCCCACGCAAAAAGCCCCCGCCAGCGACATGCTGGCGGGGGCTTTTTCATGCGCATCTGACAAGAAACGCGGTCATTCAACCGGCAGGTTGACCCAGCGCAGGAAGTTGTCGCGCGCCACATTGCGCGCCGCCTGTGGCGACAGCGCATCGAGGAAGGGCGTATAGCTGGCGAGGATATCGCCCACCGAGCCGAAGCGCCCTACCACATCACTGCCGAGCACGAAGCGCTGCGGGAAGCGCTCGACCAGCGCCACCCAACGCGAGCGCGGCTGCCCTTCATCATCCAGCAGGTAGGGTTCCAGCACCGACCAGGACAGGTCGATATTCAGGTTGGGATAGGTTTCCAGCATGCGCTCGATCTCGCCGTGCAGCCAGGTCATGCGCCCCAGACGGCGATTGAGCTCGGCACTGGTCCCGGCGTGTGCCCAGATGAAGGTCGTGTCCGGATTGTCGCGCACCGCACTCTCGAATTCCTCGAGATACAGGCCCTCATGCCCTTCCCGCTTGCTGGTGATGTTGGAATGCACCATCACCGGCAGCCCCTTCTCCGCCGCCAGCGCATAGACCTTCATCAAGGCCGGATGATTGGCGCGCGGCGTCTCGCCTTCGGTCAGGCGCGTCAGGTCGTCATGGCGCGTGAAGACCTCCCCGATGCCTTTCCAGAAGCCGGGATAGATCGCCATCAGCTGGCGAATCTCGTCGGCAGCGTTCAGATCGGTGGGGTTGAAGCCGGTGATGAACGGCGAGAAACGCGCCTGTACCGGCTCGGGCGCGCGAGTCAGCGCCTCGGCCAGGATGTAGTCGGTACCGGAATACCAGTAGACCGGCGCATCATCGCCCATGTAGTAACGTGGCTTCTTGGGCGCGTCCTGCTGCCATTTCTTGGCGACGCCAATGCCCGTGACCAGGGCGTGATCGACCTGTGCCTCGTCCATGGCATCCAGCAAGGCCCCCAGACCATCACCCTGCTGGAAGAAGTCCACGAAGTGCAGGTGGGCGTCGCTGTAGTGATAATCACGCGTCTCGTCGGCGGCCACGGCCTCGAGGCCAGCCAGGCTGCCGGCAAGCCCCAGCAGCAACGCCAACGCCCCCTGGACGAGAGGACGTTGGCGGGCGCGGGCAGGATGAGAGGGCTGGGCAGGACAAGAGGCCCTGGCAGGAAGAGAGAAACGGGCGGCGCGAGGGGCAAGCTTCGGCATGGGGAGCTCCGGGAAAAGGTCGCTCGATTCTGCGGCGCATCCCTGCCACGCGCAAGCAGCCTCAGCCCGCCAGCGCCGCCCCGCTCATGGCGTTTCGCGAGTTCGCCTCGCTCTCAGCAGCCTGCTGGCGGCGCGCGGTGACACGGTTCCAGACCTTCTCGTGGAAGAAGAAGGCGACGGTGTTGACCGCCGGCTCGACGATGGCGACCAGGCCGCCGACCACGATATCGCCGGTCAGCAGGTAGGTGACACCGAAGGCGATGGAGAAGTGCATGCTGGCAAAGGTCAATGTCTTGATCATGTTGGCTGCCCTCCGGGCGGTCTACTCAGCGAGACGCTGAGCCTCAGCGCGTCGCATGTCATGGGGTCAGGCAACTGCATGCTGCCTTGATGAAGCAATAATAACGATTCTCAACTGCATGTAGAAATCACTTTGCACTACCTGGCTGATAAGCGTCAACTATCACGCGATTGAGCCGGCCTGACGGTACACCCTGCCAGCGGCATCGAGCGCGCCAGCTGCGGTCATATCCGCTAGAATGCCCTGCCGGCCCCTCGCGCCACTCTCGGCCTGATGCCCGATGGCGCCGTCGTCACGATGGCTCGGCCAGCTACGCGCCCTTTTCCCTCTACCGCTGCTTCAAGGTTGCCATGACGCCGCCACTCGACCCCGATGCTCTCCAGACACTGCTCGAACGCCTGTCCGATGATGCCAGCCGCTGCTTCAACGAGGGCAAGGTCGCGGACTATATCCCGGCCCTGGCGCAGGTCGACCCTGACCAGTTCGGCATCGCCGTCTGCCATGTGGATGGCCGTGTCCAGTACGCCGGCAGCGCGCATACCCGCTTCTCGATCCAGTCGATCTCCAAGGTGCATGCGCTAGTACTGGCGATGCAGCGCCTGGAGAGCGACGAGATCTGGTCGCGTGTCGGCCGTGAGCCTTCCGGCCAGGCCTTCAACTCGATCATGCAGCTGGAGGTCGAGAACGGCATCCCGCGCAATCCCTTCATCAATGCCGGTGCCCTGCTGATCACCGACCTGCTGGTATCGCGCATCGTCTCGATCCAGAACACTCTGCGTGAGCAGCTCAGGCGTCTGTCCGGCAGCGACGATATCGGCTTCGATGAAAAGGTCGCGCGCTCGGAAATGGACCACAAGGCGCGCAACGCCTCGCTGGCCTATCTGATGCAGGCCTACGGCAATGTGCATTCCGATGTGGATGACCTGCTGGATACCTACTTCCACAGCTGTTCGGTGTCGATGAACTGTGTGGAACTGGCGCGCAGCTTCGCCTTCCTCGCCAATCGCGGCGTCAATCCGCTGGATGGCAAGGAAGTGGTCTCGCCGCTAGAGACACGCCAGCTCAATGCGTTGCTGCTGACATGCGGGCTTTACGACGCGGCAGGCGACTTCGCCTGGCGAGTGGGGCTGCCGGGCAAGAGTGGCGTCGGCGGTGGCATCATCGCCATCCTGCCGGGACAGATGAGCATCTGCGTCTGGTCACCACGCCTGGACGGCTACGGCAACTCGATTGCCGGGCGGCATGCACTGGAAGGCCTGGTGGCGGGCATGGGGCTTTCGCCACTGGGGTGAGACATGCGAGCCGAGAAGTGAGGACTGAGATGGGGGGCTGGGAAGTGAGCGTTGCGGCATGAGGGTTGCGGCGCGAGAGCCAAGATCCGAGATCCGAACCCGAGATCAGAGATCCAAACCCGAGATCAGAAATCCGGCAATAAAAAAGGGCGAGTCGCGTCCGCCACGCCACTCGCCCTGTCTTCAATCCTTGAAGACTATCACCACAGGTCCCGCTCTTTGACTGTAGCGTAAATAAGCATATCCACAAGTAAGAGAATGCCGACAAAGCACAGCTGTCTTTGGCCCTGATCTGCGCCAAAAGGCCGCGATATACCGCTTTGGTCTGACACGCGCAGCGCCATCGATCCTCGAGCCACTCCATCTCTACGACCAATGACTCATGCGCCTCTTGTCGCGACGCGCATGCCGCTCTCTCATCAGCAGCGAAAATTCCATAGGCAAATTGCAGGCACACTCGGCGCAGACAGGTGGGATAAATGCATGCACGAAAAAGCCCGCCCGGTTTCCCGGGCGGGCTTTTTGCCAGCTGATGGCGTGTCCGATCATTGCCTCGAGCGCTGGCCATCAATCAGCGATGCAACGTTCGAAGATGCAAAGTTACAGGAGACAAAGCTCAAGGATGCAAGACTCAAGCAAAGATCGACAGCGCAGACCCACTGACGATGGTTCAGCCAAGTGAGAGACACAGATACTTGGTTTCCATGTATTCCTCGAGGCCATACTTGGAGCCTTCACGGCCCAGCCCCGATGCCTTGGTGCCACCAAAGGGCGCCGCGGCGTTGGAGATCAGCCCGGTATTGATACCGACCATGCCGTAGTCCAGACCTTCCGAGACGCGCCAGACACGCTTGAGGTCGCTGCTGTAGAAATAGCTGGCCAAGCCGAATTCGGTGTCGTTGGCCATCTCGATCGCCTCTTCCTCGCTCTCGAAGGGGAAGATCGCCGCCAGCGGACCGAAGGTTTCCTCACGGGCGACCTTCATCTCCGGCGTCACCTGCGAGATCAGGGTCGGCGTGAAGAAGCTGCCCCCCAGCGGATGCGGATGGCCGCCCAACAGCAGTTCGGCACCCTTGTCGAGGGCATCCTGCACGTGCTCGGCGACCTTCTCGACGGCGTCGCCATCGATCAACGGGCCGACCTTGACGCCCTCTTCCAAACCATTGCCCACGGTCAGCTCGGCGTTCATGGCAGCAGCCAGCTTCTCGCTGAAGGCATTGACCACGCTGGACTGCACCAGGAAGCGATTGGTGCAGACGCAGGTCTGACCCGCATTGCGGAACTTGGCTGCCATCGCGCCTTCCACCGCCGCATCGAGATCGGCGTCTTCGAACACCAGGAAGGGCGCGTTGCCGCCAAGCTCCAGCGAGATCTTCTGGATATGCTGCGCGGCATTTGCCATCAGGCCACGCCCGACTTCCGTGGAGCCGGTGAAAGTCACCTTGCGCACGATGCTGGAATCGGTCATCGCCTTGGCGATGTCCTTGGCCGAGCCCGGCACGACATTGAAGACGCCGCGCGGCACGCCAGCGCGCTCCGCCAGCACCGCCAGCGCCAGCGCCGAGAACGGCGTCTGGCTGGCCGGCTTGACCACGATCGGACAGCCCGCGGCCAGCGCGGCGCCCGCCTTGCGGGTAATCATCGAGGCCGGGAAGTTCCACGGCGTGATCGCCCCCACTACCCCGACCGGCTGCTTGAGCACCAGGATGCGCTGGTCACGCTTGGCGGCCGGGATGGTATCGCCATACACGCGCTGTCCTTCTTCGGCGAACCAGCGCAGGAAGCTGGCCGCGTACTGGATTTCACCGGCGGCTTCGGCGAGGGGCTTGCCCTGCTCCAGCGTCATGATCTGCGCCAGATCATCCTTGTGCTCCAGCATCAAGGCGTACCACTTCATCAGGATGTCAGCGCGCTCCAGCGCCGGCGTCTCCTTCCAGTCCGCGAAGGAGTGCTGCGCCGCCTCGATGGCGCGTTCGGTCTCGGCGTAACCCAGCCGAGGCACGCGGCCGATGATCTCGCCGGTGGCAGGATTGTCGACCTCGATCTGCTCGCCGGAATCCGCGGCTACCCAGCCACCGTCGATATAGGCAAATGGACGAAACAGACTGGTATCGTTGAGATGTTCCATAAAGACTCCCGAGGCGTGCTTGTGGGTCAAGGCAGTGATTCCCGGCTAACCGAGACTACTCAAGACTAACCTGATATAGCCTAGATGCGGGCGTGGCGCTAGATCCACAACCCTGCCAGTACTAGTACCACGATGGCCAGCCCGGCGAGCCACCAGCGCTTGCGCGTTGCCGGCCTGGCGGCGTCGGCCTTGGGCCCGGGCGCCTCGCCGGCCTCGCTCTCGGGCGGCATCGAGACGACTCGCCGCGCCTTCTGCTGCTTGATTCGCGCATTGAAGACCTGCACTGCACGCCCGTCGCGAAGCTCGAAGTCCACCGCCAGCCCCGGCCCCGGCAAGCCACGCCCGCGCCAGCCGACCAGATCGAAGGCGTGCTCACCGCCCTTCTCGTCCCGAATGGTGCCCTGCTGTTCTGCATCATCGAAATGGATGATTTCCCCGATCACATCATGTCTCCCGACTCTTCAGACTTCTGCGCCTGACTTTCTCGATATGTGAGCTTCTCGACATCTGACTTTCTCGATATCTGAGCTTCTCGACACCTGAGCTTCTCGACACCTGAGCTTCTCAACGCCTGCCCGGGGCGACTAGTCATGCGCTTCGCGACTGTCCGACAGGGTGACGGACACCGAGTCAGAGAAGCGCAAGGCATGCGGCTTGTCGATCTCGACCTGCGCCGTCAGCACCTGTTCGTGCGCCATCACGATATCCAACACCTCACGGGTCATGCGTTCGAGCAGCGCGAAGCGCCCTTCCTCGACATGACGGATCAACTGCTTGGTGATGGTACGGTAATTGAGCGCTTCACTGATGTGATTGAACTGCACGGCGCGTGCCGCGCGATAGCGGATCACCACGTTGATCACGACATCCTGGCGGTTCTGGATCTCGTCTTCATTGATCCCGATATAGGTTCTCAGGCGCAGATTCTTGATGCGAATGGTGGCGAGGTCGTGATCGAGATGTTCATCGTGCAAGGCATGCATCGGCATCGGCAGGGACTCCTGATCAAGGGAAACGCGCGAGATGACTCCCAGACAAGAACGCCGCCTCGAAAGGCGGCGTCTTCACTCTGCTGTCAGCTGATCAACGTCAGGAATTCCTGACGGGTCGGCTGATTGTCGCGGAAGGCGCCCAGCATCACGGACGTCTTCATGCTGGAATTCTGCTTTTCCACCCCACGCATCATCATGCACATGTGACGCGCTTCGACCACGACGGCCACACCACGTGCACCGGTGACCTGCTGAACGGCCTCGGCGATCTGTTTGGTGAGGTTTTCCTGAATCTGCATGCGTCGCGAATACATGTCGACGATACGCGCGAACTTGGACAGACCGAGCACCTTGCCAGACGGCAGATAGGCGATGTGGCACTTGCCGATGAACGGCAGCAGGTGATGCTCGCACATCGAGTAAAGCTCGATGTCCTTGACCAGTACCATCTCGTCCGTATCGGAGGTGAAGACAGCGCCGTTGACGATCTCCTCCAACGACTGTTGATAGCCATGAGTCAGGTACTGCATGGCCTTGGCCGCGCGCTTGGGCGTATCCAGCAGGCCCTCACGCTCTGGATCCTCACCCAACGCGGTGATGATCTGGCGGTAGTGGTTGGCAATCTCTTCGGTCATCCGTCTGCCTATGGTATCGGTCAGGGGCGCGCACTAGCGCACGCATAGCAGGGGTAAAGCACAAAAGTCATACACAAGCGATCAGATGGCAAGAAATCGTATAACTTCGTGTTCAATGTCAGGGCCAGATTCTACCTCAGGCATGCCGTCAACGCAGGTCTGTTCACGCGATTGTCGTATCCGTGCAACACATGCGCCCCCATCGGTAACCGATGGGGGCGCATGAAGGGGCGATGTCACTCACTTCGCCAAAGGGGCTCAGGCCTCGCGACGACCTTCAGGTCATGTCACGACTGCCAGGCCATTTCACGACTGCCAGGCCATGTCGCGACCGCTAGGCCAGCCAACGCGGCGCAGACAGCGCGACGCGCTGCTGTTCCAGGCTGCGAATGTGGTCATCCCAGTAGCCCAGGCTTGCCACGTGCGAGAAGGCCTGCGGGAAGGCGGGGTCCGACCAGCGCCGCACCACCCAGGCGCTGTGACGCACCATGCGCAGTGTGCGCAGGGTCTCGATCCACTTGAGCTCGCTGCGATTGAACTCACAATGCTGCTCGTAGCCCTCCAGCACTTCGGACAGCTGCATGTGCAGCTCCGGGTCGCTCTGACCGGTCAACAGCATCCACAGGTCCTGCACCGCCGGGGCGCTCAGGCAGTCATCGAAGTCGACCAGCGCGAAGCTGTCATCACGCCCCAGCATGTTGCCGATGTGGCAGTCGCCGTGGGTACGAATCAGGGCGCTTTCCGGCCAGCTCTGCTCCGCGACCAACGGGCGCAGTGCCTCGATGACGCGCTGGTAGCTGTCGCGCTGGCGCTCACTCAGCCAGTCGGAGGCCAGTACGCTGGCGCAGCTCTCTTCGAGAATCCGCAGCGGCGAGAGCGTCTCCCGCTCGCGAAACGCGCTCTTGCGCCCCACCGCGTGCACGCGACCGATCAGCTCACCCAGCTGATAGAGGTGCTCGGCAGATTCAAGCTCCGGCGCGCGCCCCACCACATGCGGGAAGAGAGCGAAGTCGAAGCCTTCGAATCGATGCAGCGTCTCGCCGGCCTCGTTCGCCCACGCGGGGGCGCCCGGAACACCGGCCTCATCCAGCTCGGCCAAGAAGGCGTGCTCCTCGAGCATCTGGGCACGGCTCCAGCGCTCGGGGCGATAGAACTTGGCCACCCAGCGGCGTCGGTCATCATCGGCGAGATGGTAGACACGATTCTCGTAACTGTTCAGCGCGAACGGCTCGCCGGGCAACCAGAAGCCCAGCGATTCGACAGCGGCCACGACACGGTCCGGCGCGAGAGCATCGAAGGGATGAACACGCGTGTCTCCATGGCCCTCTGGCGCGGATGTCGTCGACCAGGTGTTGCCATTGGAGCGCGCATCCAACTCGCGCGAGGTGCCGGAAGATTGCGAGTCATCGGGGGAAACAGGATCAATAGGCATGGCAATTCCTCGGGCATGGACCAGCAAACGGCTGCCGGACCTTGCATGCTATGAGATTAGACCCTCTGCACGCCAGTCTTCTCCCTGATTGACCCCGCCTGCCCGCTGAGCTCAACGCCCGTTTCGAGGCTCAGCCCCGGCGGCATGTGTCGGGCAGCTCTACTTCGTGTCGCGTTTGCGGGTCACAGCGCCCCGCGCAAGGCCAGGGGAGTCCGCGCCAGCACGCAGGCATCGACCTCACGGGCACCGGCTCGCAGGCAGGCCTGAGCAAGACTGTCGAGCGTCGCACCACTGGTCATGACGTCATCGATCAGCAGCACGTGCTCGGGCAATAGGCCGTCAATGTCATAACGCCCACGCTGCGCTTTCAGACGCCCGCGCCTATCCCGCAGGCGCTGATCCGGCGCTGCCCTGGCCACCGCGACTGACGCCTCGTGCGGCATGCGCCTGTCGCGCACCCGCGCCATATCCTGCGGATGGCCAGCAATGACGGGGCCCAGCCCGCGACACAGCTCCGCCAGCGCATCATGGCCGCGCTGGCGACGACGATAGGCGTCTGCCGGTACCAGCAGCACTGCGCCGTGAGGGTGCGTCTGGCGCCACTCGCGACAGAAGTGCGCGAGCTCCCGCTGCATGAGTTGGCGCAGCAGTCGCCCAGCGCGGCGCTGATGCTGGTCCTTGTAGCGCTGGAACAGCCCCGCCAGCAGCCCTTCATAACGCAGCGGCGCAAAGCAGCGCGCAAAGGCGGGCGGTGACGACAGGCACCGTGCACAGGCCTGCTGACTCAATGCCAATGAGGCGACAGGCTCAGCACAACGCGGACAGGCATGCTGATTGCGCGCGATTCTCGCCTCGCAGGCGTCGCACCACTCGCGGCGCGATGACAGCTCTCGCTCATGACGCGAGCGAGTCGCTAGAGAGGAAAATGAATGGGTAGGTGAAACTGAAGCGCTCTGCCGTTCGGTCGCGCCGGACATGGCTGTCGTCAGCTGACGCTGACAGAAGGCGCAGGGTCGCGACAGCTGCCAGTGGTCAACCAGCAGAGCTCTCATCGTTGACAGCGCCCACGGAAACTCTATCATCTCAGTTAACCTGACCTTACTCGATGCGTTGACTGGCCACTTGCCAGCTCGGCTGCCGACTCCCGGACTCACCCACGGATGACCGGCTCAGCGCGCTCTCGCTCTGCCCGCCTGATGAAGGACCTCAAGCTCATGACCGTAGAAGCCTCCCGCGTGACAACACAAGCCACGAATATCCCTGCGCCTGCCGATGACAGCGTGGTACGCCATGACTGGAGCGTCGCAGAAATCGAGGCGCTGTTCGCCCTGCCCTTCAATGACCTGCTGTTCCGTGCCCAGCAGGTGCACCGCCAGCACTTCGACCCGAATGCGGTGCAGGTCTCCACCCTGCTGTCGATCAAGACCGGCGCCTGCCCGGAAGACTGCAAGTACTGCCCGCAGTCCGGCCACTACAACACTGGCCTTGGCAAGGAAAAGCTGATGGAGATCGAGAAGGTGGTCGAGCAGGCACGTGCCGCCAAGGACGCCGGCGCCAGCCGCTTCTGCATGGGTGCGGCCTGGAAGAGCCCGCGTGAGCGCGACCTCGAAGTGGTCACCGAGATGGTGCGTCAGGTGAAGTCGCTGGGACTCGAGACCTGCATGACGCTGGGCATGGTCGATACCGATCAGGCCAGAAAGCTCGCGGATGCCGGCCTCGACTACTACAACCACAATCTGGACACCTCACCGGAGTACTACGGCGAGATCATCACCACGCGCAGCTACAGCGAGCGCCTGGACACCCTGGCCAGCGTGCGCGAAGCCGGCATGAAGGTGTGCTCCGGCGGCATCCTCGGCATGGGCGAGACCACCACCGACCGTGCCGGCCTGCTGCGTCAGCTGGCCAATCTGGAGCCGCAGCCGGAATCGGTGCCGATCAACATGCTGGTCAAGGTAGCGGGCACGCCGCTGGAGAATGTCGATGATCTCGATCCCATCGAGTTCATCCGCGCCATCGCCGTGGCGCGCATCATGATGCCGAAGAGCCACGTGCGCCTGTCCGCCGGCCGCGAGCAGATGGACGATTCCACCCAGGCACTGGCCTTCCTCGCCGGCGCCAACTCCATCTTCTATGGCGAGCGCCTGCTGACCACCGGCAACCCGCAGGCCAACCGTGACCGCGAGCTGTTCGAGCGCCTCGGCCTGCACCCGGAGACCCGCCAGGAAGTCGCCAGAGACGAAGTGCGCGAAGCCGCCCTGAAGGCTGCCATGGAAGAAAAGGCACGCGCCAATGTCGAGGGCAGCCTGTTCTATGACGCCACGCGCGAGGCGACGCCCGCCAGCAGCGAAGGCCAGGTGCGCGAACGCAAGCCCTGCGGCCTGGTGGTCTGATCGCTCGTGGCCACCGATACGCCCGCGCGCTCCAGCTCCCAGTCAAACGCCAGCTTCACGCATCTGGAGGACCTGCTCACTCAGCGTGAGCAGGCCGGCCGTTATCGCCGGCGCCTGACGCTGGATTCCCCCCAGGGCCCCCACGTCAGCCTCGCTGGGCAGGCAGCCGATGCAGAGGCGTGCCCGCTGCTCAACTTCACCGCCAACGACTATCTGGGGCTGGCCAACCACCCGGCACTGGTCGAGGCCGGCTGTCGCGCGGCGCGTGAATTCGGTGTCGGCAGCGGCAGCGCTCATCTGGTCAATGGCCACCAGCGCGCTCACCACCAGCTGGAGGCTCGTCTGGCCGAGCTGACCGGGCGGCCACGCGCGTTGCTGTTCTCCACCGGTTTCATGGCCAATCTGGGCGTGATCGATGCGCTGGCGAGCGCCTCGCGCGAGGCCGGTCGCAGCCTCGAGATATTCCATGATCGCCTCAATCACGCCAGCCTCCTCGACGGCGCGCGCCTGGCATCCTCCGGCACCACTGCCGTGCGCTCGCGTCGCTTCCACCACCGCGATCTTGAAGACCTCGAGCGCCAGCTGGCGCGCTCCCCGGCCGACGACAAGCTGGTGATCAGCGATGGCGTGTTCAGCATGGATGGCGACTGCGCCGATATCGCGGGCCTGAGCCAGGCCTGCGCCCGGCACAACGCCTGGCTGATGATCGACGATGCCCACGGGCTGGGCGTGCTGGGCGTGCATGGCGAAGGCCTGGTCGGGCGCGATACCCCGCTGGCTGACGTGCCGGTATTGGTCAGCACCCTGGGCAAGGCGCTCGGCAGCAGCGGCGCCTTCGTCGCCGGCAGCGATGCGCTGATCGAGAGCCTGATCCAGCTGGCGCGTCCCTACATCTACACCACCGCGCAACCACCGCATGTTGCCGCCGCTACCCTGGCGGCGCTGGATATCGTCGCGCGCGAGCCGCAGCGTCGTGAGCGATTACAGGCCCGCGTGCAGCAGTTCCGTGAAGGTTGTACGCATCTGCTGGCGGGCAGTGGGCTCGCGCTCGGGCTGTCGTCAACCGACAGGGAGGCATCTTCTGCCGCGCTGACCCCGATTCAGCCACTGATTCTGGGCAGCGAGGCGCGGGCCTTGGCCTGGAGCGCGGCACTGCGCGAGCGTGGCGTACTGGTCTCGGCCATCCGCCCGCCCACGGTGCCCGCCGGCAGCTCGCGCCTGCGCTTCACCTTCTCCGCCGAGCACACGGCCGAGGATATCGCGGTACTGCTCGACGCTCTCGAAGCGGTACTGGCAGCGGAAAAGGCCCAGCCCCACTCTTCTTCCCCAACCATCAGCCCAGAAGGAGTCACGCCATGACGCTGACTCGTCTGGTGCTGTTCAGCGGCTGGGGCATCGATGCGCGCATCTGGCAGCCCTTGATCGCCTGCCTGCATGCACGCCTCGCTCACGTCACTGAGACAGATGAGCAGGCAGATAAGCAGGCAGCTGACGAGGCAGATGACGAGGCAAAGAGTTGCCCGCTGGAGATCATCGCGCCGGATTGGCCAGAAGAAGGCCCGCAAGCCGAGTCGCGGACAGACTCACAAGAGCCGTCCGCCTCGCAAGCTTATTCACTGGGCGGCACCGATACCCTGTGGCTGGGCTGGTCGCTGGGTGCCCTGCGGGCCGAGGCGCTGGCGAAGAAGCAGGCGCCGGCCGTCCTTGTCTCGCTGGCCATGGGGCCAAGCTTCATCGACCAGGCCGCAGCTGAGCAGATGATTCCCGCCCTGGCACCAGAGGTGCTGGAGGACTTCCGCGCAGCCTTCGCGCGCAACCCTGCCGCCAGCTGGCAACATTTTCTGCGCTGGCAGGCCAGTGGTGAGGCCTCTGCGCGTGACTGCCTCAGACAATTGCGCGAACTGATCGGTCGTCACCCCGTCAGTCGCGAAGCGGTGCTAGCGACAGGACTGGCGGAACTGGCCAGCCGCCAGATGTCACTGGCGCCTCAATCAGAGTTACCGCTCGAGTTCTGGCTCGGCAAGCAGGACCCGCTACTGGCGCCGGGCCTGAGTGCGGCGCTGCGCGCGCAGGGCCAGATGGTCGCGGAATTCGAGGGTGGCCACTGCCTGCCATTGAGCGCGACCGAGGCGCTTGCCGATGCCCTGCTCACGCGCATGGGCCTCGCCACCCACGTCACGCACATCAGCGAGGAGGCCTGAGATGTCGATTGCCGTCAGCGTGCCGCCTGCAGAGCTTGCAACGCCCCCGCTCACGCCTGCCACGAGCCGCCAGCAGGTTGCCCGCGCCTTTGATCGCGGCGCTGCCGACTACCTCACGCTGGCGCAGGCGCAGCACGCCATGGCGGCCACTCTGTTCGCCTCGCTCCCTGAGCGGCTGCCGGCCGATGCCCGTGTGCTCGATCTCGGTTGTGGGCCCGGACATTGGACCCTCGAACTGGCGCAGCGCTACTCTGGGGCTTGCTGCATGGGGCTGGATCTCTCACTTGAGATGCTGCGTGAAGCCGCACGCCAGACGAGCGAGCTTGCGAGTGGCAGCCCTGAGCGCCTGAACTGGCTGCGCGCCGATGCCGAGCGCCTGCCACTGGCCGATGCGAGTCTGGACCTGGTGTTCTCGAGCCTGGCCGTGCAATGGTGCGACAGCCCTCGGCAATGGCTCGCGGAACTGTCACGCACCTTGAAACCCGGCGCTCGAGCGCACATCAATACCTTGGGGCCCGGCACCCTCAAGGAAGTACGCCATGCCTGGCAGCGTGCGGATGATTCCGTGCGCCACTTCCCCAGCGCCGCCCATCTTGCACGCCATGCAGAAGCCGCCGGATTGCGCTGCCACTGGCAGTTACGCCCGCGGATATTTCACTATCCCGATGTCGCCGCGGTCATGGCCTCGATCAAGGGCATCGGGGCACAGACCGCCACTGGCCGGCGCCTGACACGCGCCGAGGTACAGCAGGCCAAGGCGCGGCATGAAACGTTGCGTACCGCAAAGGGATTACCTGTAAGCTATCAAGTCATTGAACTTGTGCTCGAAAAACCGTTCAGAATTGCGTACGAATAACACTGATACTTTGCTTGAAGGCAATTACCTGCCTCGCTCGGATACAATGAAAACTGATATGAAAACCGCGGACAGCTCGTCACGGGACACTGCTTTGCCTGCGAGAGCCGAACATGGCATCGCCGCCTTCGTGACCGGTACCGATACCGAAATCGGCAAGACCTTCATCGCCAGCGCCCTGCTGGCACGTGCTCGCCTGCGCGGCTTGACCACGCTGGGCCTCAAGCCCGTGGCCTCTGACTGCTTCGAGAATCACGATGGTCTGGTCAACGCCGACGCCCTGTCATTGCAGGCGCAGTGCGAACCGGAAGCGGATTACGAAAGCATCAACCCCTGGCGCTTCGCGCCGGCCATCGCGCCGCACATTGCCGCGCGTCAGGTGGGTGTCAGTCTCGAGGTGGCGAAAATCGCGGCGCATGTGCGGGGCCAGCAGACAAGCGCACCGCGCGACCTGCTGCTGGTGGAAGGCGCTGGCGGCTGGCGGGTACCGCTGAATGACGATGAGGATTTCTCGGACCTGGCCATCGAGCTGGGCTTGCCGGTGATTCTGGTCGTCGGGCTACGCCTGGGCTGCATCAATCATGCGCGCCTGACGCTCGAGGCCATCGAACGCGATGGGCTGGAGATCGCCGGCTACGTCATCAACCATCTGGAAGCGGATATCGAGGTCAGCGAAGACAACATGGCGACGTTGTCACGCACGCTGCGGGCCCCCTGCCTGGGCGTCGTGCCGTGGATGTGCGATGAAGATCTTTCCAATACACGCCACGCCGCCGAGCGCGCCGCCAGCTATCTGCAACTGCCCTGCGGACTGGAATCACGTAGCGTGCATGTCGTGCCGGAGTGAGGCGCTGAAGGCGCAGCACAAGGCGGGGGATTTCAGGGGATAATCGACACAAGCGATTGACTTGAAAGGCATCACAGGTAAAATGCAGCCCTGCTTCTCGCGGAAGTGGTGGAATTGGTAGACACGCCAGATTTAGGTTCTGGTGCCGCAAGGTGTGGGGGTTCGAGTCCCCCCTTCCGCACCATCAGCATACTCTGCTGATGCTCCCCAACTGCCTCGCGCAGTCAGCAAGTCCTCCCGCTTTTGCCTGTCGTGCATGCGTCGTGTCATCTGACGCCTTCTGCACCCATCATCATCGTCAGTGCCTTCCCGTCGGTTGCTATACCCGTTTCACGCCCGCGCTCTGCGTTACTCTGCTTTGCAAACAACCTGCTTTGCGATCCCGGCCGATCTGCGGTGCGGCATTCGCGCGTCTGGACGAACCTCAGCGTCGTCTTAGGCTGTCCTGCAGATTGGCCAGGCTGACACGCGCCTGATCCAGCAACAGCTGGCGCTCTTCACGGTCATGATGCGCGGCATGCGCCGCGGCGAGCTGCAGGTTCACGTATTCGATTCCGCTGGTGAAACGATAGAACTCGCGACGCGAGGCCACCTGGCGAAAGGCGTCGAGCAGCGAGGGATCAAGTGCCAGCCGCTCACCACGCGCAACGTCTGGCTCCGCCTCCACCAATGCCGATAGCAGTGATTGCACGGCCTGATTCCATTCCTCTCTGCGCGGCCGACAGCGACCGAGCCAGAAGCCGATGAAACCGCCGATGCCAAGGCCGCCCAGCCCCCATAACCATTCCCACTGCATGCTGGTGCCTCATTGCGTCAGATCGAATCCCGAGGGTCATTGCCTCATCTTGGCGCAGTATACCCAACAATGAGCGCTCTCATGCTCAACGCCCGACATATTTAATAAAATACTAATAAACAAGACATCTGCGCTCATTGCGCACGGGCGCCCAGCACGATGATGGCGCTGCCCGCCAGGCAGACCAGTGTCCCCAGCAGGTCCCAGCGACTGGGCAACTGCTGCTCGACCAGCCACAACCAGGCCACTGACGCGGCGATATAGACACCGCCATAGACGGCAAAGGCGCGCCCGGCGTGACTGACGTCGACCAGTGAAAGCAGCCAGGCGAACAGCGCCAGGCTGAGCATGCCGGGAACCAGCCAGCCGGGGCTGCGTTCCAGTTTCCACCAGGCCCAGAAACTGAAGCAGCCGGCGATCTCGGCGAGCGCCGCCAGCGGATATATCCAGAAAATCGACATCGATGAGTCTCGCGTGAGATTGGCAGCCCTGGGTGACAGCGCCATGAAAGTTGTCGGCATCAGACGACTCCCACACCCCGTCAAAAGCCGCTAGGATTAATTAGCGGACAATCCATGGACAAGCACGGTCGATGGATTCCCTGTCCGTCTCCCCGTATTGACCAAGCCAGGATTGGCGCCGTCTTGCTGCGCATGATATCGCGCAGTGACTCGATAACAAGGAACCCCACGATGACTCGGCAACGACTGATCATCAACCGCCTGGATGCTGACCGCCTCCAGCGCCTGATCGACGCTCAGCAACACGATGATGAGCTGTCCCTTCGCCTCGAAAGCCGCCTGATCCAGGCAGAGATCGTGCCCCCCGATGACTTCCCCGAAGACCGCGTCAGCATGCGCAGCCGCCTGCGCCTCAAGGGGTCGCGCTCCGGCGATAGCGAGCTGACACTGCACTACCCTACCCCGGAGGATGGTGAGTGCATGTCGCTGCGCAGCCACCTGCCGCAACCCGAAGAGCAAGAGACCTCACTAGCGCTGTGCATCATGTCACCACTGGGCATCGCGCTGCTGGGAATGGCGGTTGGCGAGCAGATCACGCTGCCCCGGGAAGATGGCCAGAGTGACGTCATCCGTCTGGAAGCCATCCTGCATCAGCCGGAAGCCTGCGGTCAGTTCCATCTCTGAAGGGCCAGGGCCACTTGATTCACGCCTGAAAAGTGCCGGGTTCGACAGTCAGCCCTGTGCTGACACAGGCTGGCAGCGCAGCAATACGCTACGCTGACAGGAGCCAGCAGGGTTGCCGGACCCTGCTGGCTCACGCCATTGCTCCTTGACATAACACGCCATCGATCCCGCTGCGCATCTGCGCATGCGGGCATTTTCAATGTCTGTCTGGAGAATGCCTCATGGATATATTATCGCACCCTCATGTCAAGACAGCCGCCCACCGGCGTCTGCATGAAGCACTCGAGCACTACGCGGCCAGTCATCAGCATCGTGAGAACATCCGCATGCATCTTGTCTGCGTGCCGGTCATCTTCACTGCCAGCTTGATCCTGCTGTGGAGACTGCTCGGGGGGCAGGGGCTATCGAGTGAACCGGGGCTGGGTGTGTGGATGCTGCCCGGTGGCGTGGTCACCCTGGCGGTCCTGGCCGTCTATGCGCGCTTCTCTCTCAGGGTACTTGGCGTGATGGCCGTCTGGGCCCTGGCAAGCCTGGCGCTGATGTTCGTGATGCTCGGGCTCAACTGGCCGGTGACACCGATGATGCTGGCAGCCTTCGTGGTCGCCTGGATCGGTCAGGTCGTCGGCCATCGTATCGAGGGCCGCAAACCGGCCTTCCTCGATGATCTGCGGCAGCTGCTGATCGGCCCGCTGTTCGTGCTGGTCGAGCTGTTCCCCGCCATGCGTGACTGGCTGCTGAAGCAGAATGAGCCGACCGAGCGGTCATGAGCGGCCAGTGGGCATGCAAGCTTGCCGACACGGCCCGATGGACAGGGATTCCGACAACACAAATAGCCCAGCGACCTGACACGGTCGCTGGGCTTTTCATTGGACGCTACTGACGGTCACGGTATCTTGTGACTTGCGTCATTGCTCCGGCGCGAAATCCTCGAGACTGAAGGCCATCAATGGAGCTGCGCCAGCACTGATCTGGGCTTCCAGAGCGACGGCGCGCGGCAGCACGCGTGCCACGAAGTACTCCCCGAGCGCCAGCTTGCGGCGATAGAAGGCCTCACCGCTGGTCCCTGCTTGCGCCAGTCCATGCGCCGCAGCACGCGCCATGCGCAGCCACAGATAGCTGTAGACACACAGCCCTGCCAGATTGAGGTAGTCACAGGCCGCCGCGCCCAGCTCTTCCGGGTTGTCATCGGCGCGGGCCAGCAACTGCTCCGACACTCGCTCCAGACGCGCCAGCTCCGTCTTGCACGCCTCGGCGAACGGACGGGTCTGGGCGTCGTCGGCCTGACGCTCAAGCTCGGCTCGCACCAGGGCGGCAAAGCTCGCCACATGGGCGCCACGGTTGCGGTAGAGCTTGCGCCCGACCAGATCCATCGCCTGAATGCCGTTGGTGCCTTCGTAGATCATCGCGATGCGTGCATCGCGCACGTACTGCTCGGCGCCCCACTCCACGCAGTAGCCATTGCCACCATAGAGCTGCTGCGCCATGACGGTGGCATCGAAGCCACGGTCGGTCAGCAGCGCCTTGGCGATCGGCGTCATGAATTGCACCAGCGCATCCGCGTCGGCCTTCACCGCGTCATCGGCGTGATATTTGACGCGGTCCAGCTGCTGGCCCACGAAGACGGCAAAGGCGCGCCCGGTCTCGTTCCAGACGCGCACCTCAAGCGCCATGCGCCGCACGTCAGGATGCACCAGAATCGGGTCGGCCGGCTTGTCAGGCGCCTTGGCGCCTGTCGGTGCCCGGCTCTGCAGACGCTCGGCGGCGAAGTCCATCGCGCTCTGATAGGCCACCTCGCCCAGCCCCAGCCCCTGCAGGCCGATGGAGAGACGCTCGTAGTTCATCATGGTGAACATCGCCGCCAGCCCCTGATGCGGCTCGCCGATCAGCACGCCTTCGGCACCGTCGAAGTTCATCACGCAGGTCGCGCTGCCCTTGATGCCCATCTTGTGTTCGATGGAGCCACAGCTGACCGCATTCGGTGCCGTCAGCTGGCCATCGGCATCAAGCAGGTGCCTGGAGACCAGAAACAGCGAGATGCCACGCGTGCCCGGCGGCGCATCCGGCAGCTTGGCGAGCACCAGATGCACGATGTTGTCGACCATGTCGTGCTCGCCGCCGGTGATCCAGATCTTGGTGCCGGTGAGACGATAGCGCGGCAGCCCCAGCAGCGGGTCATCGCCCTCGAGGGGTTCGGCACGGGTGCGGATCAGGCCGAGATCCGTGCCGCAATGCGGCTCGGTCAGACACATGGTGCCCAGCCAGTCGCCGGCATACATGCGCGGCAGAAACACCTGCTTGACGGACTCCGGCGCATGGCTATCCACCGCCAGACAGGCGCCGGCATTCAGTGCCGGATAGAGCGCGAAACTGGTATTGGTGGCGTAGAGCATCTCTTCAAAGGCCACGGTGAGCATCTTGGGCATGCCCTGGCCACCGTATTCAGGGTTGCCGCCCAGCCCCATCCAGCCGCCTTCGGCGAGTACCCGATAGGCCTCCTTGAAGCCCTTGGGTGTCGTGACGTGGCCATTCTCGAAACGTGCGCCCTCGGCGTCACCGCTCAGGTTGAGCGGCAGCAGCTCGGCCTGGGTCACGCGCGCACCTTCCTCGAGAATCGCCTCGGCCAGCTCGACATTCACCTCTTCGGTGGCTGCCATGCCCGCCCATTCCTGCTCGGCGGCGAACACCTCATCGAGAATGAAGCGTGCATCCTTGAGTGGCGCCTGATACTTGGCCATATCACTGTCCTCACTGACTCATGTGCCTAGGGCTTTCGCGAAAGACTTGCCTCTCACCCCGTGATGAACGACGGGCTTCGCTCAGCAGAATTCAAACGATTGCTTGAAACAATAGGCGCAATCAGATGCCACGTCATCTCGACCTTGGCCCAAGAGCCGCCCAGCCATGCACCAGCACGATGATCAGGCCCGCGACAACCAGTCCAACAACGCAAGACGCCGCCCCGGGGTTACCGAGGCGGCGTCTTGTCACTGCTCATGTCGCTGCTTTTAGCGCTTTCGCTACGGTCGCTCTAGACCGATACCACATTGGCCAGCGGCGTCGGGTGCTTGCCATCTTCCCACCCCAGGCTGCTGTTGGCATTCGGCGAGAACCACTTGAGCGAATCGTGCAGCTTGACCACATCCCCGACGATGATCAGCGTCGGCGGCTTGAGGCCCTGACCGGCGATCTGCGCCGGCATGTCCGCCAGCGTTGCCACATGCACACGCTGACGTGCGGTGGTGCCCTGCTCGACCAGCGCGGTCGGCGTGGACGCCGCCAGACCATTGGCGATCAACTTCTCGCAGATCAGACCCAGGCTGCCGAGCCCCATATAGAAGACCAGCGTCTGGGCCGGACGCGCCAGCGCCTCCCAATCCAGGTCACAGCTGCCATCCTTCAAGTGGCCGGTGACGAAGCGCACCGACTGGGCGTGGTCGCGATGAGTCAGCGGGATACCCGCGTAAGCCGCGCAACCGGAAGCCGCCGTGATGCCCGGCACCACCTCGAAGCTGATGCCGGCGCCGGCCAGGGTCTCGAGCTCTTCCCCGCCGCGCCCGAAGATGAAGGCGTCACCACCCTTCAAGCGCACCACGCGATGCCCGGCGCGGGCGTAATCCACCAGCGCCTGATTGATGCCTTCCTGCGGCACGCTGTGATCGCTGCGCGCCTTGCCGACGTACAGGCGACGCGCCTCCGGATTGGCCAGCGCCAGAATCTCGTGACTGACCAGGCGATCATGAATGATGACATCGGCCTGCTGCAGATGGCGCAGCGCCTTGAGCGTCAGCAGCTCCGGATCACCCGGCCCCGCGCTGACCAACGCCACCTGGCCATGCGTGCCCGTGAAGCGGTCCTCCTCCTTCACGGGCAACACCGCCTCGCCGGCCACCAGGCGTGGCGGCAGGCGCACGCTGGAGTCCCGGGGGTGGCTCGGCGCGAACACCATCACGTGCTGCTCGCGCGCATGACGCAGGATGCCGCGATCGCGCCCTTCGCTGCCGGTGGCGACCAGCCATAGCTGGCCGGGGGCCGGCACGGGCAACAGGGTATCGGCAACCTCCCAACCTTCACGACCACACAGGGTCTCCAGCATCGGCATGCGGGCATCGCCGTAGACACACAGGTCTGCACCGAGGCCGGCGAAACGCTCGGCCAGCGCGACAGCCTCCTGGCCGCCACCGATCAGGCACAGCTGGAGACGTGAGGGGTCACAGGAGAGATTGAGAAATTCCATGGGGCACATCCACAAACGCGGCGAGGCTGGGGAGCAGCCTTCGATGGGTCGCATTTTAGAGCATAAGAACCACTCTCTAAAATAACCAATAAGAATAACAACCCTGGCGCTACGTTGTAGTCACGCAGAGGAAATAACGAGTGAGGGAATAACGAGTGGTGCGATCGGGCGAGGCCTCTGTCTCCGCGATAAACGAAGGCCCCCGCTTCCATGGGAAAGCGGGGGCCTTGACTACGAGAATCCACTACGGCGATTCACGCACCTCAGACGTTGATGGTTTCCACTCCGCCCATGTAGCCACGCAGCGCCTGCGGCACAGTGATGGAGCCATCGGCGTTCTGATGGTTTTCCAGCACGGCGACCAGGCAGCGACCCACGGCCAGACCGGACCCATTCAGGGTATGCACCAGCTGCGGCTTCTTCTGACCTTCGACACGCACACGCGCCTGCATGCGGCGTGCCTGGAAGTCACGGCAGTTGGAGATGGAGGAAATCTCGCGGTAGGTCGCCTGGCTCGGCAGCCAGACTTCCAGGTCATAGGTCTTGGCGGCGGCAAAGCCCATGTCGCCGGTGCACAGGGTCACGGCACGGTACGGCAGTTCCAGCGCCTGCAGGATGGCTTCGGCGTGGCCGCGCATCTCTTCGAGGGCTTCGTCGCTCTTCTCCGCCGCGACCACCTGCACCATCTCGACCTTGTCGAACTGGTGCTGGCGAATCATGCCGCGGGTATCACGGCCATAGGCACCGGCTTCACTGCGGAAGCACGGGGTATGGGCGGTGAACTTGAGCGGCAGACTGCCGGCGTCGATGATCTCGTCGCGCACCATGTTGGTCAGTGGCACTTCGGCGGTCGGGATCAGGAAGAAATCACGATCGTCGTTGAGCTTGAACAGGTCTTCCTCGAACTTGGGCAGCTGGCTGGTACCCATCAGGGAATCGCGGTTGACGATATAGGGTACGTAATATTCTTCGTAGCCATGCTCCAGCGTCTGCTTGTCGAGCATGAACTGCACCAGCGCACGATGCAGACGCGCGATGGAGCCATGCATCACGGCGAAGCGTGAACCGGTGATCTTGACCGCCAGCTCGAAGTCCAGCTGGCCCTTGAGCTCACCGAGGTCCACGTGGTCGCGCACGTCGAAGTCGAATTCACGCGGCGTGCCCCAGCGGTGCAGCTCGACGTTGTCGCTTTCGTCAGCGCCTTCCGGCACTTCGGCGTCCGGCAGGTTCGGCAGGCTGGCCGCCATGGCGTCGGCCTTGGCCTGCAGCTCATTGAGCTCGGACTTGGCGGCGTCGAGACGCTCGCCCAGATCACTGACTTCTGCCAGCAGCGGCGCGATGTCTTCGCCGCGTGCCTTGGCATTACCGATGGACTTGGAGCGGGTGTTGCGCTCGTTCTGCAGGGATTCCGTCTCGACCTGCAGGTCACGGCGGCGCGCTTCCAGCGCGGCAAAGGCTTCGGTATCCAGCTGATAGCCACGACGTGCGAGGCGCTCGGCAGTCGCTTCAAGATCAGCGCGCAGAAGTTTCGGGTCCAGCATGTGGGAAGGCTCTCTCGTCGGATCACTCAGGCCGCATCGCGGCGCGGAAAGGTTATGCGCACTAGTCTACCTCAGCCATGCCCTGCTTCGCAGCCGCCCAGGCGACAGGATGGCGCGCCCGGGCGCGGGAATCACAGCAGAACGCGTGCGATCTTCATGCCCAGCGCGACCATGCCCAGACACGCCACCACACTGACGGCGACATAGACCAGCCCCGCGAGCATGCGTCCGCTCATCATCAGATTGAGCGCCTCGAGGGCAAAGGTGGAAAAGGTGGTGAAGGCGCCGGTGAAGCCGGCCACCATGATCGCCTGCCAGACGGGGGCCAGCTTGAGCTCCTGGGTCACCCAGATGAACAGGAACCCCATCAGGCAGCTGCCGATCAGATTGACGCCGAGGGTCCCCCACGGGAAACCACGCCCGGCGGCGGCGCCGATCCAGCCACTGACAAGATACCGTCCCAGCGCCCCGATGGCGCCGCCCGCTGCTACTGCCAACCAGGTTCCCATGTGCCTTGTATGCCCCGTGCTCGATTCATTGCGAGTGAGCGCTGGGCAACGCCATGGATCGGCCGCCAGCCACTCTGGCACCCGAGGGTGCCGCCTAGCGCTCTATTGTAGGAAAATCGCCAGCCACGGGGAATCCACGACTCACGAAAGGCAGGTTGAACAAAGCACGACACCCGCGATGCGCCTCCTGACCAATGGGCATCGCGGGTGTCTGAGGGGTGGCTGAGAGCGGAAGACATCAGGCGGCAGAGCGTCTCATTCACTGCCGGGGGACGCACTGCCCTGCTCGATCTCCGCGCGCAGTTGCTCCAGCACATGCTGCCATTGGCGGTGTGCGCCTTCCTTGCCCCCGAGCTGCTCCAGACCGCGTGCCGTCCAGGTGCCGGGGGTGCCGATACGCGAGGCAAGCTCGCCGGGCGGGGTATCGGGGTGGGCTTCCATCAAGGCCAGCGCATCACGCAACTGCGCCATCAGCAACAGTCGCGCCTGGGGGCCGCTCATGCCGGGCACCGTCTGGAACCAGTCGAGCAACGCCTGCTGTTGCGCCATCTGCCAGGCATTCACGCAGACCGCCAGCATGCTGGCCTCGAAGGCCGCTTCATCATCGAAGGCGATGATCTGCCGGACCGCCGGCCCGAGCAGGTCGCGCGTCAGCGGGTCTTCCGGATAGAGCGTGAGGGCGCTCTGCCCTTCACAGACCGCCAGCCCCGTCATCACCCGCACCACTCGCGCCGGCGCGAACCAGCGCTGCAGCTGCTGCAGTGGCACACCGGCCGCCAGCACCATCAGGTGATGATCCTTGCTCAGTGCGTGGCTTTCACGCAGCTCACTTGCCAGTGCCTCGAGCTGCTCTGGCCGCACCCCGACCAGCATGCACAGGCTCGATTCACACACCGCGACGTTGCTTACGTGGCGGATGGCACCGAAACGCCAGCCCAGACGGTGACTGCGCACGTCGTTGCGCGGCGAGAGATGAAATTCCAGATCATGCCGCGAGCGGCCTTCGCGCTGACAACCGCGCGCCAACGCGACCAGCAATGACTCCGCCAACTCCCCCACCCCCAGCACTCCCAATCGCGTGGGCGGCTGGCGAGACTCGCGATGACAAGTGGAGGTCGAGGAATAGGTGGACGATGCCATGAGCTAACTCCTGATGACTCAGCGGAAGAGGGAAGACAGCTTCAAGGGAAGAAACGGAGGGGATACGCCATGACGGCCTGCCTTGTGATGGCTGACGGTACCACTGAAGCGGTGACTGACGCCTGACAATCGCTCTCGGCGAGCGCGCATCATCCCCCTTGTTGCTTGCATTCAGGCGCACACGCCTTGCTTTGATTACTCCTCACAGCGTAGTCATTCCTCACTCCTTTCACCTGAATTCCCGTATCGCGAGTGACGCAATGCCGCGCTGGGCTGGGGCCACACGCCCAGCTCAGGTAAGCTTAGGCCCATTGGCCCTGGATGCCTGCCTGACGCGACTCACTGCCCGAGCGAGATCATGACCGAACGCCTGCTGGATATGCCCGCCCCCGTCGATTCCCTCTATCTGGACTTCCTGGCCGCCCTGCGAGATGCAGGCTTTGCCGGTGACATCAGTCCGGACTACGCCAACCGCACCGTGTTGTCGACCGACAACTCGCTCTATCAGGTGCTGCCTCAGGCCGTGGTCTACCCGCGCCATGCCGAGGATGTCCAGCGCATCGCGCGCCTCTCCCACGAGCCACGCTTTTCGGGCGTCACCCTGGCGCCACGCGGCGGCGGTACCGGCACCAATGGCCAGTCGCTCAATGACGGCGTGCTGGTGGATGTCTCGCGGCACATGAACCGCATTCTCGAGATCGATGTCGAGAACCGCCGCGTGCGCGTCGAGGCCGGCGTGGTGAAGGACCAGCTGAATGCCGCGCTCAAGCCGCATGGCCTGTTCTTCGCCCCGGAGCTCTCGACTTCCAACCGCGCCACCATTGGCGGCATGATCAATACCGATGCCTCCGGTCAGGGCAGCTGCGAATACGGCAAGACGCGTGACCACGTGCTGGCGCTCGACAGCGTTCTGCTCGACGGGACACGACTGTCGAGCCATGCCATCGATGATGCCGAACTCGAGACACTGTGCGCACGTGAGGATCGCGTCGGTGAGGTCTACCGCACCGCACGCGCGATCGCCGATGAGCGTGCCGAGGAAATCGCCGACATCTTCCCGCCGCTCAACCGCTGCCTGACCGGCTACGACCTCGCCCACCTGCGCGAGGCCGATGGTCGTTTCAACCTCAACAGCCTGCTGTGTGGTGCCGAGGGCACGCTGGGCTTCGTGGTCGAGGCCGAGCTGAATGCGCTGCCCATCGCGCCTTGCTCGACGCTGATCAACCTGCGCTACGCAAGTTTCATGGACGCACTGCGCGACGCCAAGGCGCTGATGGCGGTCGAGGGCAATCGCCCGACCTCCATCGAGACGGTGGATGACACCGTGCTCAACCTCGCCATGCAGGACTTCGTGTGGGATAGCGTCGAGGAGTTCTTCCCGGCCAGCGCCGAAGGCACTCCGGCCATCGGCGGCATCAACCTGATCGAATTCAATGCCGACAGCGAAGAGGTGCTGGATGCCAAGGTCCGCGCCTTCAGCGAGCACCTGGCCAGCGATACCAGCGTCGAGCGTCTCGGCTTCACCGAAGCCCGCGGTCGCGCGCAGATCGGTCGTGTCTATGGCATGCGCAAGCGCTCGGTGGGCCTGCTGGGCAATGTCGACGGCGAAGCCCGCCCGCTGCCCTTCGTCGAGGACACCGCCGTCCCGCCGGAGCATCTGGCCGACTACATCGCCGAATTCCGCGCCGCGCTGGATGCCCGTGGCCTGCGCTATGGCATGTTCGGTCATGTCGATGCCGGCGTGCTGCACGTGCGCCCGGCGCTGGACATGAAGGACCCCGCCCAGCAGGCGATGATCCGCGAGATCTCCGATGAGGTCGCCGCCCTCACCCACAAGTACGGTGGCCTGCTGTGGGGCGAGCACGGCAAGGGCGTGCGCTCCGAGTACTCGCCACGCTTCTTCGGCAGCCTCTACGGCGCGCTGCAGGACGTGAAGGCGGCCTTTGACCCGCACAACCAGCTCAATCCGGGCAAGATCGCCTCCCCGCGCCTGTCAGTGGCGCTGGTCGAGGACGCAAGCACGCGTGACGCCGGCGCCAGCGAAGGGGGCAGCGAAGAGGGCAGCGAAAGCAACAAGCGTGATCACGCTGACAGCGCCGTCGAGGCCTTCGACCCCCGCTTGATGCGTATCGATGACGTGACCATGCGCGGCGATCTCGACCGTCAGATCGATGAGCGCGTGTGGCAGGAATATGCCAGCGCCGTCTACTGCAACGGCAATGGCGCCTGCTACAACTACGACCCCAACGACGCCATGTGCCCGTCGTGGAAGGCGACTCGCCAGCGCATCCACTCGCCCAAGGGGCGTGCCAGTCTGATGCGTGAATGGCTGCGCCTGGAAGGCAACGCCGGACGCGACGTGATCGCCGAAGCCCAGGCTGCTCGTACCCCGGGCCTCAAGGGCACCGCCATGTGGCTGGCGCGTCTGCCGGCGCGCATCAGCGCCTCGCTCAAGGCACGCCGTGCCGGTACCGCACAGGCTGAGGGTCAATCTGACGCCAACTTCGACCAGCAGGTCTACGACGCCATGTCCGGCTGCCTGGCGTGCAAGTCCTGCGCGGGCCAGTGCCCGATCAAGGTCAACGTGCCCGATTTCCGCAGCCGCTTCCTTGAGGTCTATCACCATCGTTATCAGCGTCCGCTGCGCGATTACCTGATCGGCAGCCTCGAATTCGTGCTGCCGTGGGCCGAGCGCGTAACGCCGCTCTATAACGGCCTACTGACCAACAAGCTGGTCAGTCGTCTGCTGGAAGGCCCGATCGGCATGGTCGATGCGCCGCGCCTGTCACGCGCCAGCCTGAGTAGACAGCTCAAGAGCTGGGGCGTGTCCGAGGCGACGCCGACCCAGCTGGGCCGCCTGACCGAATCCCAGAAGGCCAGAAGCGTGATCCTGGTGCAGGACGCCTTCACCAGTCACTTCGAGGCCCAGCTGGTGATCGACATCATCGAGCTGCTGTCGCGACTCGACATCCATGTCTTCGTCGCGCCCTTTGCCCCCAACGGCAAGCCGCTGCAGGTGCAGGGCTTCACCGGCGCCTTCCAGCGTACCGCGCGTGCCCAGGCCGAGCGTCTCAAGGCGATCGCCGACTTCGGCGTGCCGCTGGTCGGCATCGACCCGGCGATGACCCTGACCTATCGTCAGGAGTACGTGAAGACCCTCGGCCCGGACGCGGTGCCCGACGTCCTGCTGCTGCAGGAATGGCTGATCAGCCTGCGCAAGCTGCTGCCGGTCGGCGTCACCAAGACGGTGCTGGGCAAGATGGACCCGGGCATGAAGCTTCTGAGCCACTGTACCGAGAGCACCAATGCCCCGGGCTCGGCCAAGGCCTGGCAGCAGGTCTACTCCGCCTTCGGTCTCAAGCTCGAGACCATCGCCACCGGCTGCTGCGGCATGTCCGGTACCTACGGCCACGAAGCGCGCAATCTCGAGACCTCGCGTGCCATCTATGACCTGTCGTGGAAGGCCGTGGTCGAAGACGACGCCAATCAGGGCAAGCTGGTCGCCAGTGGCTATTCGTGCCGCAGTCAGAGCAAGCGTTTCTCCGGCAGCCAGTTGCCGCATCCGCTGCAGGCATTGCTGCCGCTGCTGCGTCGCGCCCAATGAGTGATCGCGTCTGCCCGACGCCATCACGCGGGCACGACAGAGAAAGGAAATGAGGAGAGCGCGATAAGGCAACGCGACGTTGCATACCACGGAATCAATCGCTAGGCTGCGCCCTTTCGGCCTGCCGCGCGGCAGCTGAGTGGCCCTTGCCCCTGCTTCAAGCCTGTGCAGACAAGCAGGGGCAAGGGCCACTGACAGACGGCTGAGACACAACGAAACGATGAGCGGTGACCGCAACAGTGGCACCGCTCATTTTCGCTGACTCCAAGGAAGACACCCGATGACCGAACCTGCTCTGGCCCTGACCCTGATCGGTCTGATGGCCCTCGGCTGCCAGTGGCTGGCCTGGCGCATGCGTCTGCCCGCCATCCTGCCGCTGTTGATCGTCGGCATCCTCGCCGGCCCCGTCACGGGTTGGCTGAAGCCGGATGAGCTACTCGGCGATCTCTTGTTCCCGCTGGTCTCGCTGGCGGTGGCGGTCATCCTGTTCGAGGGCAGCCTGACGCTGGACTTCAAGGACCTGCGCGGCCATGGCCATATCGTCAGACGGCTGGTCACCACCGGCGTGGTGATCACCGGCGTGATCGGCACCGTGGCCGCCCACTATCTGCTCGACATGCGCTGGGAGATGGCCGCCGTGCTCGGCGCCCTGCTGGTGGTGACAGGTCCGACGGTGGTGATGCCATTGCTGCAGACGCTGCGCGCGCGCGGCAACCTGACCCAGATCCTGCGTTGGGAAGGCATCATGATCGACCCGGTCGGCGCGCTGCTGGCGGTACTGGTCTATGAGTACGTCGCGCTCGGCATGACCGGCAATGCGGCCTCGCACACCCTGTTGCTGTTCGCCCAGACGGTGGGCCTCGGGCTCGGCATGGGGGCACTGGGTGGCTGGTGCTGGGGGCTGGTGCTGCGTCATTTCTGGCTGCCGCAGAAGCTGCACAACTTCGGCACCCTGATGGTGATGCTGGGGCTGTTCGCCATCTCCAATACCCTGTTCCATGAATCCGGCCTGCTAACCGTCACCGTGATGGGCGTGTGGCTGGCCAACATGCGCGGCGTGCCGACCCAGCAGATCATCGAGTTCAAGGAGACCCTGACGGTTCTGCTGATCTCGGGACTGTTCCTGCTGCTGGCGGGGCGCCTGACCGTCGAGCAGCTATCCCTGCTGTCGTGGCCGGCGTGGATCTTCCTGGCGGTGTTGATGTGGGTCGCACGCCCCCTGACGGTCTGGCTGTGTACCCTGGGCAGCGGGCTGACGCTGCGCGAGAAGGCCCTGTTGGCCTGGCTTTCACCGCGCGGCATCGTCGCGGCGGCAGTCGCTTCGCTGTTCGCCCTCAAGCTCGAATCCCAGGGCATCGAGGGCGCCGAGATGCTGGTACCGATGACCTTCCTGGTCATCATCGGCACGGTGGTGGTCCAGAGCCTGCTGTCGCGCCCCATCGTCAAGGTGCTGGGCGTCGGCGAGCCGCCGCCCTCGGGGTTCCTGATCCTGGGCGCCAACTCGGTGTCGCGCCAGGTCGCCCGCGAGCTGGTCGATGCCGGCTTCTCGGTACGCCTGACCGACACCAACTGGGACGCCGTGCAGGAAGCGCGCATGGCGGGCCTGCCGGTCTACTACGGCAATCCGCTGTCTGAACATGCCGCCCAGCATCTCGAGCTGACCGGTATCGGCCACCTGATGCCGCTGTCGCCCTATCGCGAACTCAATAGCCTGGCCGCGCTGCACTTCGAGCACATCCTGGGCCACGGGCGTGTCTTCCGGCTCGCCGAGGACAATGGCAAGAACGCCAAGCGCCAGCAGGACCAGGCGCTGGGGCATCTGCCGCTGCTGTTCGATGGCAAGATCACCTATGCCAAGCTGGCGAGCCTGCTCTCTCAGGGCGCACAGTTCCGACACGCCCGCATCACCGAGAGCTTCAGTCTCGAGGATTACCGCAGGATTCATGAAGAGCGCCTGCTGCCGCTGTTCTGCATCAGCAGTCAGGGCCGCATCCGGATCGCCAACACGGCCGTGGCGCTGGAGCCCAAGGCCGGCGAGACGCTGATCAGCCTGATCCATGCCGACTCGCCGGAGCTGAACAAGTCTTCCCAGCCCAGGACCGACAAGGCCGAAGCTCCCCAGGCCGACAAGGGCGCGGGCAGCAAGTCATCACAGACGCCGCCGGGTTCGGGGTCAGGCCCCCTGCCGGCCAGTCGCCTGCCGGGCGCCGGCACCTGACAGCGGGCAGACTCAGCATCACGTCGGAACATCACGACGGTACGGCAAGACAGAAACCACGAGGCTCGCCCATGGCGGGCCTCGTGCGTGTTGACGCAGGCACGCCTCGCGCGATTCACAAAAAATCCGTCAAACGTTAGTGGCAGACTCCGACAGAGGGCAAAAATACTGGTAGAGTACGCGCCAGTTTTGGCCATACCGTCCTGTGGCCAGCGCTATTGCCTTGTCCTCAACGTAACACCTACGCATTCAGGAGCTGCTTGATGCAGATCGTCATGGGCCTGGTGGGCGTCTTCGCCCTGCTGGGGATTGCCTTCCTTCTCTCTGAAAACCGACGCGCCATCAGCCTGCGCACCGTACTGGGTGCCTTTGCCATCCAGGCGATGCTGGGGATCTTCGTGCTCTACGTGCCTGCCGGCAAGAGCATGCTGCTTGGGCTCAGCGAAGGTGTACAGGCCGTAATGTCCAGTGCCAACGTCGGCATGGACTTCCTGTTCGGCGGCCTGGTCAGCGACAAGATGTTCGAAGTCTTCGGCGGCGGCGGCTTCGTGTTCGCGCTGCGCGTACTGCCGATCATCGTGTTCTTCTCGTCACTGATCGCGGTGCTCTATCACCTGCGCGTGATGAACGTCGTGATCAGCGTGCTCGGCGGCGGCCTGTCGAAGGTGCTCGGCACCAGCCGTCCGGAGTCCCTGTCCGCGGCCGCCAACATCTTCGTCGGCCAGACCGAAGCCCCGCTGGTCGTGCGCCCGTTCATCGCCGGCATGACCCGCTCGGAGCTGTTCGCCGTGATGACCGGTGGCCTGGCCTCGGTGGCCGGTTCCGTGCTGGTGGGCTATGCCTCGCTGGGCATCGACCTCAAGTACCTGCTGGCAGCCTCCTTCATGGCGGCGCCGGGTGGCCTGCTGATGGCCAAGATGCTGATCCCGGAGACCGAGACCAAGACCCAGAGCGTCGAAGAAGCGCTGGGCAAGGACATCGATCGCCCGACCAACGTCATCGATGCCGCCGCCTCCGGCGCGGCCTCTGGCGTGCAGCTGGCGATCAATGTCGGCGGCATGCTGCTGGCCTTCATCGCGTTGATCGCGCTGGGCAACATCATCGTCGGCTGGGTCAGCGGCCTGTTCGGCTATGAAGACATCACGCTGCAGCTGCTGCTGGGCTATGCCTTCGCCCCGGTGGCCTGGGTCATCGGCGTGCCGTGGCACGAAGCCATCCAGGCGGGTAGCTTCATCGGTCAGAAGCTGGTGCTCAACGAGTTCGTCGCCTTCGCCGACCTCGCCAGCCACCAGATCAAGCTGTCCGAGCACTCTGAAGCCATCATCATCTTCGCGCTTTGCGGCTTCGCCAACCTGTCTTCCGTCGCCATCCTGATGGGGGGTCTGGGACTGATGGCTCCGAACCGTCGCGGTGATATCGCGCAGATGGGCATGAAGGCGATTCTCGCCGGCACGCTCTCCAACCTGATGTCAGCGAGTCTCGCCGGTCTGTTCCTGTCTCTCTAGAGACGCTCGCTTGTGAGCCAGTCTCCAGAGAGCTGGCTTCTGTAGCACGAGCTTCCATGGAGCAGACACCGCCATCTGGCCAGACCGTCATCTCGACAACGCCCGCCCCGTGCGGGCGTTGTCGTATCTGGCACAACCGAAGACTTGCCCTCTGACTTCTCCCCCTGAATGACCGCACCTGAGCGGCCTTGGGTGGCAGCCAGCGCAACGCCGGTTTGCCGATTGACTCCCTCACCCCCGCCCCAGACAATGGTTCACGTTGAAGCCAGGGTGTTCGGGAAACGGGTGAAAACCCCGTACTGCCCCCGCAACGGTGATCGCAACGCTCATGCAGGTCGACCACGATCGACAAGATCGACACGGCCAGCCACTGCCTCCGGGAGGTCCTGTCATTCGGGCCTCCCCCAAGGGAAGGAGGTGGGAAGGCGCATGAGGGGGTGAGACTCCTGCCATTGGAGTCCACCAGGCGTCAGTCCGGAGACCGGCCCTCGCTTCCACACTGGTTGATGCGGAGGGCCTCACCAGTGGCAAGTCTCCCGCGACGGGCCTGCTTGATCAGGGCGCGCGCGGGGGACGTGTGCTCGCGCACCCTGTCACGCTGTCCTCCTCATTGCGTCTGACGCTTGAGGATCATTCATGAAACACAACAACACTCGTGGTCGCGCATCTGCGCAGGCCAGCTTCACCCTCGTCGGTAGCCTGCTGCTGACCCCGCCCGCCGTCGCTGCTGATGCGCTGACCACCGATTCATCCGAGGATCTGGACACCGTCCAGGTCACCGCCAATCGCATTCCGCAGCTGCAGAATGATGTGCTGGCCAGCACCGACGTCATCACGCGTGACGAGATCGATCGCCTGCAGGCCAATTCGCTGGTCGATCTGCTGCAATCACGCAATGGTATCGAGGTCGCCCGCAGCGGCCCCATGGGCAGCCAGACCAGCCTCTTCATGCGCGGTACCGAGTCCGACCACACCTTGATTCTGGTCAATGGCCAGCGTGTCGCCAACAGTGCCGATGGCCTGGCGCATTTCGAATTCCTGCCACTCGCCGCCGTCGAGCGTGTCGAGATCGTGCGTGGCCCGCGTGCCAGCGTCTACGGCGCCGATGCCATCGGCGGTGTGATCAACCTGATCACGCGTGGCGGCAGCGAAGTCGGTCAGCATGCAGAAGTTACCCTGCGTGCCGGCAGCGATGGCACCTTCCGCCAGAACGCCCAGTTCAGCTCGGTGGAAGACGACACGCGCCTCTCGGCCAATCTCCATCATGATGAGAGCGATGGCTTCTCGGCCCGCGATACCGGCAGTGAAGATGATGGCTACGAGGCCACGGGCGCCGAACTACGCCTTGGCCACGACTTCGGTCAGCAGGCCACGCTCAGCCTCGGCGTCGCCAACACCGAGACCGATTACGACTATGACGACTGCTACGACAGCAGCTTCAGTGCCTCGGAAGACTGCCACGGCGAAGGCAGCCAGATGGTATTGGATGCCAGCCTGCTGACGCACCTGAACCCGAACTGGGACATGACGGTCAGCGTGGCGCGCACGCGGGATGAGTACGAGAACACCGAAGCCGGCAGTGATGCCGGGCGTGTCGCCAGCACCCGCAACGAGGTCGGCCTGCGCCACGACTTCTACACCGACCTCGGCACGCTCAGTCTGGGGGTGGACCATCGCGAGGAAAGCCTGGATGCCGATGGCCCCTACTTCACCGCCGAGGGCTACAGCGTCGATAGCCGCTATGCCACCGGCGTCTACGGCAGCTGGCACCTTCAGCAACAGCGTCACCACGTCACGACCAGCCTGCGTTATGACGACGACAATCGTTATGGCCACCAGATGACGGGCGGCTCCAGCTACGCCTATGATCTGACGGCCGCGCAACAGCTCGGGGCCAGCTATTCCAGCGCATTCAAGGCACCGAACCTGATCGACCTCTACAGCCCCTACGGCTCCGGCAATCCGGACCTCGATGCCGAGACCTCTACCACGGCCGAGCTGTTCTGGCGCCTGCAGCAACATCACTGGCATCTGGGCCTGAATGCCTTCCAGACCGATATCGACAATCTGATCAGCTACGAAGGAGTCGACTTCTCACCGATCAATATCGATCGCTCACGCATCCGTGGCGTCGAGCTGAGCAGTGGCTGGCAAGGCGAGGCCCTGAGCGTGAACCTTGCCATGACCTGGCAGGACCCGGAGGACCGCGATACCGGTGAGCAATTGAAGCGCCGCGCCCAGCGCTTTGCGCGTCTGGACGCCGATTACGCACTCGACGACTGGAGCTTCGGTGCCACGCTGCGTGGCAGCGCCAGCCGCAGCGATACTGACGCAGATACCTACACCGACACGCGCACTGCCGGCTATGGCGTGGTCGATCTGCGCACCAGCTGGCAGGTGATGCCGAACGTCAAGTTGAGCGCCAAGCTGGATAACGTCTTCGACCGCGAATACCAACTGGTCAATGGCTACAACACCCAGGGCCGTTATGTGGAAGGCGGCGTCACCTTCTTCTTCTGAGAGGCTTTCCCGGGGTGCCTCTTTTGAAGAGCCTCGGGCGACAAGCAGCCACACATACCACAGCACCGATCACAACACCGTCCCCCGGGTCGGTGCTGTGCCTTTGACTCACGGAGCATACGCATGACGGATCGCAATACCCGACACAAGGCCGCGATGGAAAAGCTCAAGTCGCATGTCGATGACAAGGTGGCGCAGGCCACTGAGGAGCGCGGCCAGCTGCTGGTGTTCACCGGCAATGGCAAGGGCAAGACGACCGCCGCCTGGGGCACCATCACCCGTGCGCTGGGCTATGGCTACAAGGTCGGTATCATCCAGTTCATCAAGGGGCTTTGGGAATGCGGCGAGCGCGAACGGCTCGCCGAGGATGCCAATCTCGAAGTGCATGCCATGACCACCGGCTTCACCTGGGACACCCAGAATCGTGAGGCCGATACCGCTGCCTGTCAGGCCGTGTGGCAGCAAGCACAGCGCCTGATGCGCGATGACAGCGTCTATCTGGTGGTGCTCGACGAGCTGACCTACATGGTCAAGTTCGGTTATCTGCCGCTGGAGGAGGTGATGACGGCACTCGAGAATCGCCCTGCGGAGCAGACCGTCATCATCACCGGGCGCAATGCCAATCGTGAAATCGTTGCCTGTGCCGATACCGTCACCGAGATGACCGAGATTCGCCACGGCTTCAATCATGGCCTCAAGGCGCGGCGCGGAATCGATTTCTGAGCGTCCTGCACGAAGCCGCCCTGACTCCGCCGCCCTCAGTCCGACGCCTGCATCTTCGCGATGGCAGCGCAGACCTCTGCCATCGCCTCGACACTGCGCGGGCCGGGACGGCTGATCAAGTCAGGAGTCAGACCCGCCAGTGCCACCTCGGAAAGTGGCCCTTCATCCGCGCGCCAGGCGGCAATCCACTCCCTGCGCGCCGGCCCCTTCGCGACCGGATGCAGAATCAGGTGCGGTCTGGCCAGCCACAAGGCTTCCCGATTGATCTGCGGCACCACGGCGGGTGAGTCCGTCAGCAGCGGCTCACCACCGCAGCGCCGAATCAGCTCATTGACCAGGTGATTGCCACCCAGCGTCGTCATCGGGCTCTCCCCCAGCTGGAAGAAGACCGGCAAGGGGTCGCTGTCGCGCGCGCGCTCCAGCTGCTCGATGCGCGCTGCGAGCGTCGTCACATGCTTATCCGCGATGTCACGGGTGCCCAGCAAGGTGCCAAGCCGAGTGATATTGGACAGCACGTCGTCGAGTGTGGCGGGCTCGCTGACGAAGACGGGCATCCCCAACGCTGTCAGACGCTCATGCATCTCATCGGAAAGCCCGCTGCCCCATGCCACGATCAGATCAGGCCGGGCACTCAGCAGCGCCTCTAGGTTGGGGCCGTGATAGCTGGCCAGGCGCGGCAGCTCGCTGACCGCAGGGGGATGATCGCTGCCCTGGCTCACGCCGATCAAGGCCGGCAAGCCTCCCGCCGCCGCCACCAGCTCGGCCGCGTGCGGGGCCAGCGTGACCACCCGCTGCGCCGGCTGTGACAGTGCCACGACGTCGCCTGCATCGTCGATCACCTCGCGCCCTGCGGCCAAGACAGGCGACGCCATCAGCAATGTCATGACGAGCACCGACACTGCCTGTGCAGCGCCACGTATAGAGCGCAGTCTCTCGTGTACCTTCACGCATCGCCCTCATTGCTGATACTTTCAAGCCTAACGCGCCCGCATTCATGCCCCTCACCAAGCGCCAGGCAACAATGTTGCCACTTTATACAAGGGAATTCCCATGCTGATGAACCACGCCACCAGAGGCCCCGCCCCCCTCGCCCAGCGCCTGCGTCGTACCGCCATGCTATGCGGCCTGGCGCTCTGCACCGCCGGCGCCACGCACATGGCCCGCGCCGATCAGACGCCCGCACCGGCTCTGGTGCATGTCAGCGCCAGTGCCAGCCTGGAGGCGGCGCCCGACAAGGCAACCATCCAGGCGCGCCTGTGGGAGAAGACGCCCGCGCGCAAGGTGGATGACAAGGCTCCCGACAGCAAGGCCGAGGGCCAGGCGGCCCGCAAGGCACGCGAGTCACTGGAATCGCGCATGACGACACTGATTCAGGCACTGGAGAAAGCGGGCATCGACAGCCGTCAGATCAGCGCCGGCAGCCTCAACCTGCGCCCTGAACAGTACTACGAGCGCAACAATGGTCAGCAGCAGCCCCAGCAATGGCGCCGTACACACCTCGAACGCCCGATCAGCCTCGCTCTCGATGACCTGGACAAGGTACCGGAAGTCATCGACCTGCTGCTGGGCGCTGGCGTCAATCAACTGGCCGGTGTGCAGTATCAGATCAGTGAACGGGATGCCCTGGAAGACAAGGTATTGAAGGAAGCCTTGACCAAGGCACGCCACAAGGCACAGCTGATGGCCGAGACCCTCGGCGCGACCTTGGGCAGCGTGCAGTCAATCAATGAGTCCTCACACAGCCCGCGCCCGCAGATGATGGCAATGCGTGCCGACATGGCAGAGGCCAAGAGCAGCGGCAGCGAATACCGCCCCGGCGAGCTGAGCCTCGAGAGCAGTGTTCAGGTCAGCTGGCATATCAAGTCTGCCGATTGAGGCAGTCGCGCAAAACGTGAGCGAGTGAGCAGCAGTAGTGATCACTGCCATGAAAAAGACGCCAGCCGCAGAGTCTGCGGCTGGCGTCTTTTTTTGCCCATGAGGCAGACAATCAGCCGATCAGGCGCCCAGCTCCTGCTCGATCAGCGCCAGCGCCGCCAGCGGATCCTCCGCCTGGGTGACAGGACGCCCGATCACCAGATGGGTGCTACCGGCTGCCATGGCTTCACCGGGCGTCATGGTGCGCCGCTGATCACCGGCCTGCGCGAAGCTCGGGCGAATACCCGGCGTCACCTTGAGAAACTCCGGACCGCACAGCGCCTTGAGGCTCGGGGTCTCACGAGCGGAGCACACCACACCGTGCATGCCGCTCTGCTGGGCGAGGGCCGCCAGCCGCTCGACCTGCGCAAGCGGCGTGACATCCAGCCCGATACCGGCCAGATCGGTCTGTTCCATGCTGGTCAGCACCGTCACGGCGATCAGCTGGGTGTCGAGGCCGCGAGTCGAGAGCGCCTCGGCGGCGGCCTGCATCATGCGTGCACCGCCAGAGGCGTGGACATTGGTCATCCACACGCCGTGCTCCGCAGCCGCCAGCACGGCCTGGGCGGTGGTGTTGGGGATGTCATGGAATTTGAGATCGAGAAAGACCTCGAAGCCGCGTTGATGCAATGCCTTGAGAATCTCGGGACCCACACGCGTGAACAGCTCCTTGCCTACCTTGACGCGACAGCGCGCAGGATCCAGCTGGTCTGCCATGGCAAGCGCAGCACTCATGTCCGGGTAGTCGAGGGCGATGATCAGGGGGGAAGTCGTGGCAGGCATCCGGGCTCCAGGCTATGTGGCAGGCGCAATGACAGGAGGTCATGGGCTCGGGGCAACATTATAGCGCTCGGCTCTGTCGTTGTATGCCCAGGGAAAGACGAATCGAATCAGCAGGCTAACGCTCGTAGTGCTTTCTTGCGTTGAGCGCAGAAAGCCGCGCAAGGATGAGAAATCGTTTAAACCTAAATGACTGCAAATCTAATACCTGAGCCAGAGTGTTTCTCGCGCAGGGCCTCGGGTGGTCGCCCCGCGCACTCCCCATCGACCGCCCTGATGTGAGCATAGGAAGCGACCATGAAAACCCTGCTAGGAACACTTCTCGTGACCAGCCTGCTGGTACTGTCACCGACCAGCCAGGCCGCAGACATGAACATCAACACCGCCACTGCCGCACAACTGACCGAGCTCAAGGGCATCGGTGGCAAGAAGGCCCAGGCCATCATCGAGTGGCGCAAGGCGAACGGCCCCTTCACCGACGTGGCACAGTTGACGGAAATCAAGGGAATCGGCCCCAATACGCTCAAGCGCATGAACACGACATTGACGCTGGGCGAGCCGGGCAAGCCAAGCAAGAAGACCTCGGCCATCAACACGAAGAGCCCGTCGGTCAAGCAAGACGGGGCTATCCAGAAGAGCCAGACTGTCAAGAAAAGTCAGAGCATCGACAAGACCACCACCGGGAAGGCCGTCGACTCCCACAAGGAAGTCGAGAGCCTCAAGACTGCCAGCAACAATAGTTGAGCCGTCTCGCCGGGCAGGCAACCTCGTGTCAGTTGCGGGGTTGCCTGTCCAGCGACTCTCTTCCTCTCAGAGAACTGGCAAAAGCTTTCAAGCAGCCCGCAGACAAGCCAGCGTCATGCAAACGCAGTTAGCCATTCCCCCACTGAACCCCACAACCAAAAAAGCCGACCCGAAGGTCGGCTAGCGGGGTTTCCCCCTCCCCTGACGGCGAATCGGCACCTGCAAATAGCCCGATTCTGACAGCGGCCATCCTGGCCTGCCCCTTCCCCAAGGGGCTCCCTGAATGCCAGCCTCTGTCGGCAGCTGACACCTCTGCTTCTGATATCAATAGCTCTGACATCAATAGCTCCGACATCGATAGCTCTTCCGCCTGTGTCGGCCTGCTGCGGCCTCGACAAGGACACTCTACCCCGCCATGCCCCGCGCGAATCTGATCTGCATCAAGTCCTGAAGGCTTCCCGGCTCGATCCTTGCGGCTGGCGCGCAGACGACTGATCCATATCAATTTTCTCCATCACTATAGGTCCCAACAACAGACAGCCCCGCTGCCGAGGATTCCGGCAGCGGGGCTGTCTGTTGTTGAAGAGGGGCTGCAACGCGGCGCTTGAGCGTTGCACCCATCCGCAATGCCTACTTCAGCGACGCACCTTCTTGTCTTCGATCTCGGTATGGCTGACATCAAGACCGAGCGGATGACCGGCCGAGAGTTCGGCACGCGTGGCATCGCGCACTTCCAGCACCTCGACTTCCCAGCTCAGCGCCTGACCTGCCAGCGGATGATTGGCATCGACCTTGACCTGCTGCTCACCGACCTCCAGCACCGTGACCGACCGCTGGCCTTCCGGGGTGCGGGCCTGAAAGCGCATGCCGGCGTTGATCTCGCCCGGGCCGAAGGCATCACGCCCGAAGTACTGCACCAGGCCTTCATCCCGCTCACCGAAGCCTTCGGCTGGCGTCAGATTGACGACCTTGCGGTCGCCGACATCGCAGCCCTCAAGCGCGCTCTCGAGCGCTGCCAGAATATTGTCGTGGCCATGCAGGTAATCCATCGGCTCACGCTCACGGGAGCTATCCAGCACAGTGCCATCAGCGGTGCGCAGGGTGTAATGCAGGCTGACGACCTGCTGGGAAGTAATCGCCATGGGAACCACTCCAGAAGAAAGGTGCAATGCGGTCTCGCGGATCAAGTCGGATGAGACAGGTCGGCAGCTCAGCTTTCGCTACGCCGCAGCTGACGACTGGACAGCTCGACACGCTGTTGCTGATTGATCAGATTGAGCAGCACGATGACGCGCTCATCGCCCTTCGCGCTCTCGAAGACGCCACTGAGCGAACTCAAGGGGCCATCGATGATCTCGACCTGCTCGCCGGCCCGGAAATAGACATTCTCCGGCGGTTGCTCCTGGCGTTGCTCGCCGCTGGCGATCAGGGCTTCCACCAGAGGCGTCGGCACCGCCGTCGGCGTGTTGCCGAAGCTGACCAGCTTGAGCACGCCACGGGTCGAGCGAATCGGCCGCCAGTTGTCATCCATCTGATCAAGGCGTATGAACAGGTAATAGGGGAAGAGCGGCTCTTCGACCCAACGCAGCTTGCCGCCGCGCTTCTTTTCCACCTCCAACAGGGGGTGGAAGACGTGAAATCCCTGATTGGTGAGGTTCTCCGCCGCACGGAAGGATTCCCCGCCCTTGCACTGGATCAGATACCAATGCGCCTTGGCAGCTTCTCGGGCTTCACTCATGATGACCTCTCATTGCCTGCCTGCCCCACTCATGCGTGTCTCGACCTGCATCATGCCTGTCGGCTGACCGGCAGGACAATGCATGGCTCTTGCCCTCAGGCAGTGCGACAATCCGGCCATGAATGACGCAAGCGGCAGATAGCCGCTCACCGTGCGTGTGACACGCGCGGCCACACCCTCTGCATGGACAGGCAAGGCTTTGACTTCAAAGGATTTACGCTTACTCGTTGGCCGTCATGGTATCACGTTCCTGATGGGCTTCGCCTCCGGGCTGCCACTGCTGCTGACCGGTAGCGTGCTGCAGGCCTGGATGACGGATGCCGGTGTCTCACTGGACGCCGTGGGCCTGCTCGCGCTCGTCGGCCTGCCCTACACCCTCAAGTTTCTGTGGGCGCCATTGCTGGACCGCATCATGCCGCCGGTGCTCGGCCGGCGCCGTGGCTGGCTGATGATCGCCCAGCTGGCCCTGACCGCCCTCATCGCGCTGCTTGCCTTGCAGGACCCGCACATGTCGCCGCTGACCATGGGCGCCATCGCGCTGGCGGTCAGCTTCTTCAGCGCCACCCAGGACATCGTGATCGACGCCTATCGGCGCGAGCATCTGCCGGACAACGAGCTGGGGCTGGGCTCCAGCTTCTATGTCTATGGCTACCGCATCGGCATGCTGATGGCCTCGGCCGGTGGCCTGGTGCTGGCCGACATGATCGGCTTCCGCGTGACCTACCTGATCATGGCCGCGACCCTGGGCGCCTGCATGCTGGTGACCCTGCTGGCACCGGAACCCGAGGCACAGGCCGCGCCGCGCACCCATCATCTGCATGAGATCCTGTGGGACCCCATCCGCCACTTCATGAAGCGCGATGGCGCCATCTGGCTGCTGCTGTTCATCCTGCTCTACAAGCTGGGCGATTCCGTGGCGGGCAATCTGACCACGCCCTTCTACAAGGACATCGGCTTCAGCAACTCCCAGATCGGCGCGACCGTCAAGCTGTTCGGCCTGTGGCCGTTGCTGGCCGGCACCTTCTTCGGCGGCCTGATGATCATGCGCATCGGCATCTATCGGGCGCTCTGGTGGTTCGGCATCCTGCAGATGGTATCGACTGCCGGCTTCGTCTGGCTGCATCACGTCGGTGATTCGCTGGCGTGGCTCGCGGCGGTGGTCGCCTTCGAGAACCTGGCGGCCGGCATGGGCAGCGCCGCCTTCATCGCCTTCATGGGTGCGCTGACCGACAAGCGCTTCACCGCCGGCCAGTACGCGATGCTCTCATCGATCATGGGCCTGCCGCGCGTGGTGATTGCCGCGCCCTCCGGCTATCTGGCCGATGCGGCCGGCTGGGACAGCTTCTTCTGGATCTGCACGCTGGCCGCCATACCGGGCCTGTTGCTGTTGCTGCGCTTCCGCCACTGGGGCGCGATGCTGGCCACGCCGCACAAGTCACCCGCCATGTCGGGCGAGTGACAACGCCGCGCAGCCAACCTGGACAGTCCGAAAACAGCAGGAGAGCCCGAAAACAGCAGGAGAGCCCGAAAACAGCAGACAGAACCACGAAACCCAGCAAGAAAGAATGAGGCAAGTCAGTCGGCGCCGTTGACACTGTAACAGCAGGTAAACGATGCTTATGCGGCATAGTGCATAAAGATAACAAGCTGCACCGCAGGCCCAGCTGGCGCCAGGCGGTGACATCAAGCACAGGGAGCCCGTCATGCCCATCACCACCCGGATTCACGAAGGCATCATGATCACGCCGCCTGCCCAGCTGACAGGCGAGCTCGCACGCTATTTCCGCCAGGAGATGCTGGCGATGATTCCTGAGCGCACCGGCACTCTGGCGGTGGACCTCAGCCATGTCGAGGCCATCGATGCCGATGGGCTCTCGGTGCTGGTCAGTCTGCATGATGCCCTGTCCCCGGCGGCGCTGGTGGTGGTCGAACCCTCGCCGGTCATGCAGACAGAGCTGGAGCGCGTGCGCCTGTTCGAGCTCTTCGATATCTACTATCAGCGCGACCCGCTGCTGGAGTCGAGCGGTGACACCCGGACAGGGCCTTCTCGTGAGGTAGCCTGATGAAACGCGACCTGGCTCGGCCCAGCTCCCTTTTCCGCTCTCTTCGACGCCTGCTGGGCGTCGCGATCACGGCCGGCCCGATGGGCGGCTGTACGCCGATCATGCTGGACGACACCCCCGCCGAGGATCACTGGCAACAGGCGACCCACTGGCCGCTGGAGCTGCCTGCCCCTCATGCCGATGATCGCTTCATGCAACTGCCCGCGGGCGATGACCAGCGGCTGGCGGCGGGCGATCGTCTGAGCGTCAGGGTCGCCGGCAGCGAACTCTTCGATGGCAGCTACGAGGTGGATCATGACGGACGCCTGCGCCTGCCGTGGCTCTCGCCGGTCGAGGCCTCCAACAAGACCATCGACGCCCTGGCGGATGAGATCACCCGGCGTCTGGTGCAGGAAGAGCTGATTCGCCCGGGTCTGGCGCATGTCAGCATCCGGCTCGAGGAATGGGCGCCGTTGGCCGTTGCGGTGTCCGGCGCGGTGTTCTTCCCGGGCGAGGCGGTCATCAATACCCGCCTGCCCGAAGAGCGCATGGTGCGCCGCGATTTCGCCGGCGGCGATGCCAGTCAACAGCGTCGTCTGTCGGCGGCCTTGACCACGGCCGGCGGCATCCGCCCCGACGCGGACCTGAGCCATATCGAGCTGATTCGCGACGGCCAGACACAGATTCTCGACATGCGCGGCCTGATCGACGGCGAGTATGCCGCCAATCCCTGGCTGCGTGTGGGGGACCGCATCCACGTGCCCTCCAGCGGCGCCTTCCAGGCCGCGCTGATGCGCCCCTCGCCGCTCACCGCGCCGGGCATCGTCATCTATGCCTCCAACCTGACCACCCCTGCCAACAACAACAACGTCAGCAATTACACGGTGTTGCGCTCGCAGGTGCCCTACGGCGTGCGCATGCTGCAGGGCGTGATCAATGCCAACTGCGTCGGCGGCATCCAGGCGACCTCCGGCTCGCGCCGCGCGGTGCTGATCAGTACCAACCCGATGACGCATCAGCCGGTCGTGGTCGATCGCGGTATCGATGCCCTGCTGGCCAATCCGGCGGATGTGGGCGTCAATCCCTATCTGATGCCCGAAGATGTGGTCGGCTGCTATGACTCCGGTGTCACCAACATCCGTGATATCGCCCGCACGCTGACTGACCTGCTGACGCCGGCCACTCTGCTGTAACCCATCGCCTGTCCGTTGATGGAATGCGGCCGATCACTACCACGCGACAAGGATGTGCATGACAGAGTCCCGCTCACCCGACACACCACAAGATGCAGCCAAGCCCTCACTGGGGCGCCGACTCCTGGGCGTCCTGCTGGGCTGGGCGGCGCGTGGCTCCAGCATGCGCCCGCGCACCCGCCGCGCGGCCTACCTGTTGCTGGCGACCGCCATCCTGAGTGTCATCTGGGGGTTGACCATCGCCTTCATCGCCGTGGCACCTGTCACCTACACCACCAGCTGGACGATGATCCTGCCCGGCACCGGCTCCGGCCTGTCGGTGAACTTCGAGAGCATCGGCCAGGCCAGCACCAGCGCCAACTCTTCCTACTCAAGCTCCTCGCTGGACCCCAAGGTCAACTATCGCGCCATCGCCGAGAGCCCTGCCGTGCTCGAGCGTGCCGCCAGCACGGTCGACATGCATCCCGACGATTACGGCAAGCCCAAGATCAAGCTGACCGACCAGACCGCCCTGATCGCCTTCCAGACCAGCGCGCCGAGCGCCAAGGCCGCGCTTGCACGCGCCAATGCGCACATCGATGCCTTCAATGAGGTGATCGAACAGCTGCGCAATGATGAGCAGGAGCGCCGCGAAGCCGTCATACGCCGCTCGCTAGAGACCTACGACCGCACGCTCAAGGAAACCCAGCGCAAGCTGCTCGAGTTCCAGTCCACCTCCGGGCTGGTCTCCATGGAGCAATTCAAGGAACTGACGCTGAGTGTCGAGGCGCTCAAGGACACGCTGGAAACGCGGGATGGCGAGCTGTCGGCCCTCAACGCCCGGCTCGCCACCCTGTCCAGTCGCCTGGGACTGGATGCCGGCCAAGCCGGTGGCGTGATCGCCCTGCAGCGCGACGCCCGCTATCAGGCGCTGCTGACTCAAGCCGCGGAGCAGGCGGCCAGTCTCGATGAAGCGCGTGGCAAATGGGGCGAGCGCAATCCGGAGGTCATCAATCTAGCCGCGGGGCTCGATTCCCTCGAGCGCTCGCTGGCCTCACGCATGCGCCAGTTGCTGCCCCGTCAGTCCTCGCGCAATCAGAATGCCCTGCGTGCCGCGTCCGGCCATGCCAATCAGGACACCCTGGTCGGCGAGCTGATCACCCTGGATACCCAGCGGCGCGGCGTGATCAGCGAGCTTGCCACCGGGCGGGCCAATCTGGCGGCCCGCCAGCAGCGGCTGGACAACAGCGTCGCCAAGGCCGCCCAGCTGCAGGACCTGCTGCGCGAGCAACAGGTCGCCACGGCGGTCTACACCACGGCACTGGCCAAGATCGACATCGGTCAGATCGACCCCTTCGCCAGCTACCCGATGCTGCAGATCCTCGATCCGCCGCCATTGCCCGAGAAGGCGGATTCGCTGGGCATCAAGCTGGCCATCGTCGGCGCGCTTGCCGCGAGTGTCTTCAGCATCATCGGCCTGATTCTCCTGTGGATCAGAAAACCCTACCTGCTGCGTCTGCAGCAAAGCGTGTGAGCCGCCGATGTTTTCCCTGAAGGCGGGGCCAGAGGCGGATGTCCGCCCCGAGACCCCGGAAGAGCGCATCATCTGGTTCTCGATCACCGCGACCTATCTGTTCTATCTGGTCGGCGGCCTCTACGTGCTGGCACCGGTGCTGGCATGGTCATTGGTGATGCGTGCCGCCTGGCTGCACCTCAAGGACCGCCAGCGTTTTCCGCGCCTGCCCTGGCCACTGTGGGTGTGGATCATCGGCATGATCGTGATGGAGTTCTCGCTGCTGGCCGGCCACCTGATCGAGAACCTCGGCACCGGCAAGCTGATCAAGTCCTCCATCGGCTGGGCCAAGGGCTGGGCGCTGCTGGCGGTCTTCCCGATCATCGGCTGTCTGGCGATCCGCCCGGCGGTGATCATCCGCGCGGCCATGCATGTCTGCCTGCACACCATGCTGTTGCTGCCGGTATTCGTCGGCGCCTGGCTGGCGGGGCTGCCCCAGGTGCCCTTCGTCTCGCCACTGCAGGCCATCGGCGGGCCGGGGCCGGAATTCTTCGCCGTCTCGCTCTATGAGATCGACCCCGGCAGCGGCATGCCGCGCTGGCGCCTGTTCACGCCTTGGGCACCGGCGGTGGGCTTCGTCGCCAGCATCTATTTCGCCTGCGCCCTGCTCGAGAAACACCCCTTGTGGAAGGCGATCGGCATCGGCGGCAGCGTGTTGATGATCCTGATGTCCGGCTCGCGCATGGCGCTGGTGTCGCTGGTGTTGATCAGCGCCGGGATGTTCCTGCTCAAGCGTCTGCACAAGCCGTGGCTATGGTTCAGCTTTTCCGGCGTCAGCCTGATCGGTGGCTTTCTCGGCGCGCCGATCCTGGAGGCCATCGACAACTTCATCGCCGCCTTCAAGGGCTCGCGGGCGGACTCGACCCGCGTGAGGGCCGCGCTGGGGCGCATCGCGGTGGACCGCTGGCGCAACGAGGCGCCGTGGTTCGGCCACGGCATCGTCGAACGCGGCCCGCACCTGGTGGAGTACATGCCGATCGGCTCACACCACAGCTGGTATGGGCTGCTGTTCGTCAAGGGCATCTTCGGCCTGTTCGCGCTGTTGGTGCCGATGCTGGTCAGCCTGCTGCATCTGCTGCGCTTCGTGGTCGGCCGCCCTGTCGTGCAGCTGGGCTTGATCATGGTCGGCCTGCTGTTCGTCTACTCCTTCGGCGAGAACCTGGAGATTCTGGCCTACCTGATCTGGCCGGGCCTGATCCTGATCGGCAAGGCGCACCAGCTGGCGGGCTTGCCCGCCAGCGAAGGGCATATCCACAACATGGGGCCGGTGGATGTGGAGAAGCCGCTTTCAAGGGCAGCGCCCGCCTCCGCCGATACCGGCAGCAGCGACACGGCAACCTAGTCCGATCACGGGATAGTGGAACAAGGCTGCGCCAGATCACGCCAATTCATCAGTACATTGCGCTAGAGTGGCTACACCAGCCGTTCAAAAGCATGACCGACAAGACCAGATGCCTGGAAAGGCACGACAAGCCAGGGAGCCAGGCGATGGGTGTGATCACGCGACTCAAGACACGTCTGACAGATGGCGGAGACGGTGGCAATGGCCGTCTGATCCGCAATCTGGCCTGGATGGGCATGTCGCAAGGGGTGCACCGCATCGCGCGATTGGGCGCGACCCTGGTGGCGGCGCGCATGATCGCGCCGGAGTCCTTCGGTATCGCCGCCATCGTGCTCACCGCGCACGAGATCATGCACGCCATCTCCAATGCCGCCGTGGTACCCGCTCTGGTGCAGGCCGGTCGCGAGGGATATGAACGCCTGTGCCGCGATGCCTACTGGTTCAATTGGGTGGTGTGTCTTGGCCTGATGGTGCTGCAGATGGCACTGGCCCCGCTGCTGGCCTACCTCTATGACGCTCCCGATCTGACCCTGCCGCTGATGGCGCTGGCGCTGATCTTCCCGATGCTGCCCCCCGCCGCCATCAACGCGGCGCGAATTCTGCGCAGCAACCGCCTGCACATCACGGCGCGCATCGAGATGGGCCAGAGCATCGGCGAGGCCGTCGGCGTGATGCTGCTGGCCGCCATGGGTGCCGGATTCTGGGCCTTGATCCTGCCCAAGCTGATCGTGACGCCCATCTGGACCCTGACCTACCGCTGGTGCGAATCATGGCGCATCGATGAGCGCCCCTCCACGCTGTGGTCGCGTCCGCTGATGAGCTTCGCGCGCCCGATGATGGGCGTCGAGGTGGTCTCGGTGCTGCGTCAGCAGATGGATTACCTGCTGGTCGGTGCCCTGTTCGCCATGGACGTGCTCGGCGTCTACTTCTTTGCCTTCAATGCCGGACTCGGCATCAGCCTTGGCCTCTTGCGCGCCTACTCCACCGCCATCTTCCCGCAGCTGTGCGGCGACATGACGTCTCGCGAGCGACTGGCACGTATGCACCACGGCATGCGCCTGTTCGCGCTGGTCGCCGTGCCCGCCATCATCGCCCAGAGCCTGCTGGCACCCTGGTATGTGCCGATCCTGTTCGGAGAGGCCTGGGTCGAGCGTGGCGCCCTGCCGATCCTGATCCTGATCTGCCTCTCCGCCCTGCCGCGCATCCTGCTCGACAGTTGCGGCCAGTTGCTGCGCGCCCAGGGCATGCCGGGGGCAGACCTCAAGCTGCAGATCTTCATGACGCTGATGCTCGGCGCCGGCATGTTCGCCGGCGTGCCCTTCGGCATCAACGGCGTCGCGGCCGGCATTCTGGTCGGCATCAGCCTGGCCGCCCTACCCGGCTACCTGTGGACACGCCGGCTGATCCTCGCTCAGGACGGCCGGGTGACAGATGCGCCGCCACCAGATTCACCAGACACACCAGACACACCTCACGCAGTATCCACCGCACCGCTTTCCCCAGACAGGGACGTCCAGGAGGCCAGACCATGACCCCGACCTTTTCGGTCATCATGCCGATCTACAACGTCGAACGTTTCGTCGCGGCCGCCATCGACAGCGTGCTGGCGCAGGAGGATGGCGATCTTGAACTGCTCATCATCGATGACTGCTCCCCCGATGGCAGCCGGGCGATCTGCGAGGCCTACGACGACCCGCGTGTCACGCTGATCACGCATCCGGTCAATCGCGGCCTGGCCGGGGCCCGCAACACCGGCGTGCGTGCCGCTCAGGGCCGCTATCTGGCCTTCCTGGACTCCGATGACATCTGGGAGCCCGCCAAGCTGGCGCGCCACCGCGAGCACCTCGAGGCACGCCCCGAGGTAGGCCTGTCCTTCTCGCGCTCGGCCTTCATCGATGCCGACGGCGAACCGCTGGACTACTACCAGATGCCGAGCCTGACCGACATCACGCCGGGGCTGCTGTTCTGTCGCAACCCGGTGGGCAATGGCTCGGCACCGGTCATCCGCCGCGAGATTCTCGAGGCCATCGCCTTCGACTGTGAGGTCAAGGGGGGTGGCGTGCTGCCCTGTTATTTCGATGAGAGTCTGCGCCAGAGCGAAGACATCGAGTGCTGGACCCGCATCGCCCTCAAGACCGGCACCACGGTGGAAGGCATTCCCGAGCCGCTGACCCGCTACCGGCTCAATGAAGGCGGGCTTTCGGCACAACTGGAGCGCCAGTACCAGAGCTGGCTTGCAATCGTCGAGCTGACGCGCGCCTACGCGCCTGACTTCATCGAGCAGTGGTATCCCCGCGCCCAGGCCTACCAACTGCGCTACCTGTCACGTCAGGCGATTCGCCTGCGTGACGGGGATGCTGCCTGGGAGTATTGCCGCCGCGCCGTCAAGGCATGGCCGGGCATCTGGAAGGCGGAATTCGGGCGCACCGCTGCCACGGCAGGGGCCGCCCTGATGCTGCGCGTGATGCCCAAGAGTCTCTATCTGCGTTGTGAAGGGCTCGCCCAGGGGGTCATCGGCAAGGCGCAGAAGAAGAAGATCGACAATGCGCCGCGCTCGCAGTCGGCCAGACCGAATCAACAGCAGGACGCTCATGAAGTGGAGTCGCCATGATGAGCCAGCCATTGGATCAAGCCCTCTTCACCACTGAGCGCGTCAAGACGCTGCCTCACGTCAAGGTGCTGGGGGTGCCCTTCGTCAACACCAGCCTCGACACCTGCCTGAGCCTGCTCAAGAGCTGGATCAGCGACCCGCAGCCGCGCACCGTCAATTTCGTCAATGCACACTGCCTGAACGTGGCCCAGGTCGATCGCTATTACATGCAGGTACTGCATGACAGCGACCTGCTGCTGCCCGATGGCAGCGGCGTCAAGATAGCCTGCCGCATGCTCGGCCAGGAGCTTGAAGCCAACCTCAATGGCACCGACCTGCTACCCCACCTGTGCGACATGCTGGTGGCGGAGAACAAGCGCCTGTTCCTGCTCGGCGCCGCGCCGGGCGTGGCCGACAGGATGGCCGACAAGCTCCGCGAGCAATGGCCGACGCTCGAGATCAGTGGCGTACATCACGGCTTCATCGGCCCGGAAATCATCGACGACGTGCTGGCGCAGATCAATCAGGGCACTGACCTGTTGCTGGTGGCGATGGGCGTGCCGGCCCAGGAGAAGTGGATCTCCACCTACCGTGAGCGACTCGAGGTGCCGGTGGTCATGGGCGTCGGCGGGCTGTTCGACTTCTATTCCCAGCGCATCCCGCGTGCGCCGGGCGTCGTGCGCAGACTGGGCATGGAATGGGCCTGGCGGCTGCTGATGGAGCCACGCCGCATGTTCAAGCGCTACGTGCTTGGCAACCCGAGCTTTCTGATGAGCGTGCGCAAGTATGGGGAAGAGGCGATTCCCGGCCGCGGCCTGTGGATGAAGTCACGCTCCAACTGGCGCCACTTTCGATGGCGAGTGAGCAACTGGCTGACCCCGCGCGCGCGCCGCGCCATGGATATCGTCGGTGCCAGCGGCGTGCTGCTGGTGCTGTCACCGCTGCTGCTGGGCACCGTGCTGGCCATCCGCCTGGAATCGCCAGGCCCGGTGCTGTTCGGCCAGGAGCGTATCGGGCGCCACGGCAAGCCGTTCAAGCTGTGGAAGTTCCGCTCGATGTACATCGACGCCGAAGAGCGTCTGCGCGAACTGCAGGCCGCCAACGAGAGCGAGGGTGGCGTGCTGTTCAAGATGAAGCAGGACCCGCGCATCACGCGCGTGGGCAGTATCATCCGCAAGCTGTCCATCGATGAATTGCCGCAGCTGTGGAATGTGCTGCGCGGCGAGATGGCGCTGGTCGGGCCGCGCCCCGCCCTCGCCCGCGAGGTGGCGCTCTACGAGGCGCGCGCGCGCATGCGTCTGGATGCCACCCCGGGGTTGACCGGGCTGTGGCAGGTGTCGGGGCGCTCGGACCTGTCCTTCGAGCAACAGATCCATCTGGATCTCTTCTACCTGCATCGTCAGGGCATCAAGGAAGACATCAAGCTGCTGTTGCGCACGATTCCTGCCGTTCTGACCAGCCGTGGAGCCTACTGATGCGCGAGACTCCCTCTCTCATTCGTGCTGCGCTGCGCCAATATCACGACTCATGCCAAGGAGGTGTGCAATGCATGTGATCCTGTTGGCGGACCGCCTCGGCCAGGAAGTCGCGCCGATTGACCGCCGTTACTCGCCGGCCCTGCTGCCGATTGCCGGACGCAGCGTGCTGGAGCGCAATCTCGACCTGCTGGTCGGGCGAGGCGTGACGCATATCAGCCTGATCATCGCCCGTGACCCCGAGTGGTTCCGGGCGCGTATCGCCGATGGCTCACGCTGGGGCATCGATCTCGACATTCTACCGATGCCCGGCGAGCGAGACCCGCGCGAGCAGATCAAGCGACTCGGCGCCATGGCCGCCCTGCCCGCCCCGGTGCTGCGCGCCGATGTGCTGCTGATGCCGGAGTGGTTCAAGGATGACAGCCTCACGATCAGCGAGCAGGTCATGGCGTCGGGCGCGCCGGTCTGCCATCCGGCCAGCGTGGCAGACCCGTCGCTCGCTCGTCTTCACTGGCCGGAGCTGCGCGACAATGCCCAGTTGGGGCCGGCCCTGCTGGCCTCGCTGTCGCACTATCACGCCCTGGTGATGCAGGCACTCGATGCCGATGACTCAGGCCTGACGCCACATGGCGAGCGCGGAGTATTGCCCGGCGAGCAGGACCTGCACCACGTCTACTACGCCGCCGGCGCGACACGCCTGGATGAATCGCGCCTCACCGGCGGCTTCGCCGGCATCACCACCCATGTGGAGCCCGGCGTGCTGCTCAAGGGACACTGCTGCCTCGAACAGGGCAGCTACGTGGAAGAAGGCGCCATGCTCGAGGACTGCGTCATCCTGCCCTTCACCCGCGTGCACGGTAGCCAGCAGGTCAACGCCGGCATCCTGTTCGAAGGCGAGGCGCTCGACAGGACGGCCCCGCACTGGCTCAAGGACCGCCGTCAGGCAGGCGCCGCCTCACAACGCGGCGTCGCCTATCGCAACCCGGCACGCCCCGAGTGGCAAGAACGGATTCTGGCGGCCCTGATCACCCTGGCCACACGCCCCTTCGGCTCACGCTACAAGGAGCTTCGCCATCGTCTGCGCCAGGTGCAGGACAGCCGCATGCGGCTTTTCGGGGCACTGCCCGAGCGCTCGCCACCGCCACTGGACAGGGTCGGCATCAGCAGTGCAGGCGCCATCCAGCCCCCGGATTGGCGCGCCACACCGGATGCCTTCGCCGCGACGCTGGAGGCCATCCAGGTCGGCCAGACGCCGGGGCTCCGCGGTGCCATTCGAGAAGCCTGGCGACTGCGCCAGCAAGGCAAGCAGCAGTGATCGCACCTGTTCGCGCTTCCCCCTGAGTCCGCCTCGCGACGCAAGGCGAGACACAAAAAAACCCGCAGTGCCGTGGCACTGCGGGTTTTTTACAAACTGGCTCTTGCGATCACTCGTCAGGCAACATGAGCGGCCTTTGACACCGGCTCAGCGATGCTTGGCCAGCCAGGCAAGCGCGCCTTCGCTACGCTTCCACTGGTCGCGCATCAGGGTGCGGTACTGCCAGGCCTCACCACGCGTGCCGGGTTCCGGCGCTTCCACCGCCAGACTCACCGGCCGCGGATGCTCCGCCAGCAGCAGGCTGATCAGATGCGAATTGGCTTCCCGCACGATCTCGAGTGCCTGCTCGGCGTCCTTGTCGCGCCCCAGTCGATAGAGCGCCAGCACCTGGCCCATCAGGATGCCCAACAGCGGCATTTCCTCATCGACGGCACGTCGCTCGATATCATGCTCGGCGAGGGTCACGGCCTCGTCGTTGCGGCCTTCGCGCAGTAGCTGATCCAGCACCAGCTCACGCAGGCCGAGGCTGTCTTCCTCGTCAAGCTTGAGCAGGCGCTCCGCCAGCTGACGTGAACGCTCGCGCTCACCGCGTTCCATGCCGATCACCAGCCCCAGTCCACAGCGCAGCAACTGGGCGTTGTCGCCATCTTCCCAGCGCAACAGGCCGCCGGCCTGTTCGATCTGATCGAGCCAACGATCGAAGCGCTGTGCCAGCGGCACGAAGAAGGTGTCCGACATCCACGGCAGGCTACCGAAGCGACTGGCCAGCGCCAGGATCAGCCCCTGACACACCGCCGGAACGTCCAGCCATTCGGGGCTGGCGCACAGCTGCTGCAGCCACTCGTTGGGGTCCTGGACATCCCAGGGATCGATATCCAGCGCCAGTGCCGCCTCTTCCTCGATACGCGCCGGGAAGACCGCCTCCCAGAGCCCGAGTGTCACGGCCTGCTCCGCATTCTGACGGAACAGCAGACTGCCATCTTCCTGCGTTTCCAGCGCCAGACGCGGCGGATGCTCGATCACCTCGAACAGCGCCTGCAGGGCGGCCAGTGAATCCGACAGCGACTCATCGGAATTGACCATCTGCTCGGCGAGCGTGGCACGCGGGTTTTCGGCCAGATCCGCCAGGAATTCCAGCTGACCGGGCTCGATGTCCTTCTGCTTGGACAGACGACGCCACCAGAAGCGCGCACGATCCTGCGCCTCTTCCGGCTGGCCTTCGTGCAGCAGCAGCATGGCTTCGATATACGCCAGCGTCGGCGAATCGGGCAGCGTCTGCTGGGCACGAATGAAGGCGGCGCGCGCCGAGCCCAGATCATCGCTGTCCAGATGCAGCAGACATTGATGCTCCAGGGCGACGCCGCGCAGGAAGGCGGGGCCACGCTCCAGCACCTCATCGAGCAGCAGCGCCTTCTTGCGGGTGAAGCCGCGCTCCTGATAGAGATCCAGCAGCAGCTCGAAGCCAGGCTCGGCCTGCTCGGGCAGACGCGACCAGTCGCTGGTATCGAACAGCGCCTCCATGATCTGCTGAGCCCGACCGCGATTGCCGCTCTCGGCGCTGATCAGCCCCGCTTCGAGCAGCGCCTGCGCCGGCGCGAGACCAGAGGCCAGCGCCGCCTTGAGCTGTTCACCCTTGAACTCGCGCAGCGACAGCATCCACATCAGGTGATCCGGAATCGCCGGCAACTGCACCTTGTCGCAGCACTGCTTGTACTTGCGACCCGAGTCACACCAGCAAGGCTCGTTGCGTCCGGGCGGTGCCAACGACTCGCGCGCGAAGTCGAGCCGCACCAGCGGAGTCTGGCTCCACAGCACCGGCGCCAGCGCTACCGCCAGCGCTTCGTCGCCACCGCTGTAGTTCACGCCCTCCGAATGCGCCCACTGCATGAAGGCAGGAAAGGATTCATCGGCGCGGATGGCATCAAGTGCCCCACTGGCGTAACTCAAGAGCCGTTCGACCCACTCGGCAAGCATGGCATCTCCCTAAAAAAGCGTTTCACAGTCCTGCAGACACCGCATCCCGATCGTCGCCTCGGCGTTCACCTCGGCGTTTCCTCAGGCGCGATGCCCGACAGAACCTGCGAATCAAGGGGCGAAGTCTATCACGAGGAAGCCTCGCCCCTCATCGTTCACTCACTCAAGCGGCTGACGCAGCGATAACCTGCTGACCTGAGCTGTTCGGCCAGGCAGGCGATATGCGCCGGGCCCACCTCGCAGCAACCGCCGACGATACGAATGCCGGCATTGACCCACCCCAGCGCATGCGCCGCGTACTGCTTAGGCCCCAGGTCTTCGCGTGCCTTGAGGTCCTTGACGGTGCCGCCGGGATTGAGCTCCGCGATGGAGGTGAAGCCGTTGGCATAGGCACCGGTCGGCAGCGGGCTGGCCAGCAGATTTTCCAGACTACCCTGAATGGCTTCCGGCGCGCTGCAATTGATCAGGATCGCGTCCACGCCCATCGCTTGCAGCATGCTGATCGCGTCGGCCAGCGGCTCACCACTGCGCAGGGTCGCGGTCAGGTCATCCTTCACCGTCAGCGAGACCCACACCGGCAAGCCGCTCTCGAGTGCGGCGGTGGCGGCGGCGCGAGCCTCGACGCAGGAAGACAGCGCCTCACACAGCAGGACATCGACCAGCGGTGCCTGCAATTCCACCAGCCGGCGATAGCTGGCCAGGGATTCGTCAGCACTCGGCGCGACATCAGGGCGATAGGTGGCGACCAGCGGCGGCAGGCAGCCTGCCACGCGCACATCCGCCTCGCCACTCAGGGCGATGGCATCCCGCGCGGCCTTGCCGGCGGACGCATGAATGGCCGCGATCGACTCGCCGACACCCGCCAGGCCCAGACGCTGCGGCGTGGCCGTGTAGGTATTGAGCGTGATGACGCGCGCGCCGGCACGAATGAAATCCAGGTGCAGGTCACGCACCAGCTCAGGCTGGTCCAGCATCACCTGAGACGACCACAGCGGCGTCGGCTCACGACCGCTACGACGCACCAGTTCCTGGCCCATGCCGCCGTCCAGCAACACGACTTCAGCCCCATCACCTGCACCCTTTCCTGCTTCCAAGTCTCGTTCCACACAACCTCCAGAGCTTTTTGATGTCCTAGCGTGAGCCTGACGTCCTGGCGAGACCCGCTGGCCAGTCAGTGGCGGGCGAAATTCTACCACGCTCGACCCGCTTGCGGCCCTTGCTCACTGGAGCCAAAAGGCTGCCCAATGCTACTGTTGACGACACCCTTTGCCCCGCGCTGCGCTCGAGGCTCGTGCTCACGAACCTCTCGGCAGCCCATGTCGTGCCAGAAGCCCCACCCCGTTCAATCAAGGAAGCCTGCCTTGCTGTTGCCGAGCCCCTTTCGTCCCCGAGCCAACACTGCCAATGACGCGCCCCAGGTGCGTCTGGAGCGTGAGGGCCGCGACGAGATTCGCCGCATTACCCAGGCCGTGGAGCGTGTGCCCTGGTCGGTGAGCCTGATGCAGATCCTGTGGACCGCAGGCCCGGTGACGCTGATCGGCGCCTGGGGCGGCTATCTGCTCGGTTACGGCAAGGAACCGACCTTCGAGAACTACATCTTCTTCATCTCCTACACCGTCATCACCGGTGTCGCGGGCATCGTGGCCAATATCGCCCACAACCTGACCAGCTCACGGCGCTATGATCGCACCGAAGCCAAGATCGAACGCGTCATCGACACCGTGCCGGAGCTGATCCTCGCCACGCGCAATCTGATCGTCGAGAGCCTCGAAGGCGATGCCCGCCGGCGTGAAGCGGCGGCCATGCTGCTGCGCAAGCAGGACCTGGCGCCGGAGGGGGTCGAGCTGGCGGCGCTGGAGCTGCTCGATGACCGTGATGCCGCGCGCATCATCAGCCAGATCGACGTCTACCGTCGCGTGGGCCTGCATGCGCGTATCCGCGACATGAACAGCCTCAACCGCGAATGGCTCGAGCCCCAGTTCAATGAGCTGGCCGAGCTGGCCCCCGAGGCCATCGGCCTGCTGCGTGAGCGCTTCGAAGGGCGCGCGCCCGACCTGCACAGCGGCGTGCCGCGTGACGAGAACTTCATCGAGCGTGTGCTGGCGGCCATCGAGCAGGACAACGACCTGCTGATGACCCTACAGGACGTGGAGGAGATGCTGATTCTGGCCTTCGAGCTGATCAGCGGGCGCAAGATTCCGCTGCTGACCTTCGAATACCGTGGCCGCTGGAAGCTGGCGCGCGCGCTGGACAACCTCGAGCATGCCCGCTCGCGCTATCGCATTCGTCAGGCCACCGGCCTGTCACGCCTCAAGGCGCTGACGGTCTATCTGGCCGAGCAGTCCGGCACCCTGGTGGAGGATGCCGCCTCCGGCCTGCGCGCCGAGGTACTGCTGGAGCGCTCCACCCAGGCGATGGACGCCCTTGCCGAGCAGGTGACGCATCTGGCGATCGCGGTCAATGAGGGCGATCGTGAACACCGCGCCGCGCTGCGCTCGCGGGCCGATATCCTCACCAACGCCATCCGCCTCTACAAGACGGTGACCAATGCCTACGAGCAGGTCGGGCGCAGCCACGCCGTCTTCCTCAAGATGTCCAAGCGCTGGGAGAACATCGCCTCGCAGATGTCCGATGACGCCACCCGCCTGCGGGTCGGCCCGGGCCGTCGTGGTCTGCGCATCCAGGAAAAGACCATCGCTCTGGACGATGAAGCCAAGGCGGAGGTCTGCAAGCATCTGGCCGATCACTTGAACGAGAGCCGCATCAAGCGCGTCGACAGCGAGATCGCCTACCAGGCGCGCGAGACGGTGCTGCGGGTCGGTGTCGACAAGGCCAAGGCGATGGCGGTCGAGATCGCTCTCGCGCTGGAGCCCCACATACACCTGTCACGCCCGGCCGTGCAGCGCGCCATCAATGGCTCCAATGCCGCCTATTTCGGCCAGCTGGAGCCCAATCAATCCGCAGCGGCCAAGGCGGCGCTGGGCAGCGCCATGGTGCGCGAGATCGACGATGACCTGTCACGCACCGCCGAATCACTGGCCATCGCGCTGGTGCGCCACTATCGCGTCGAGCTGGAGCCGCTGGCCATCGAGTTCCTGCGCGATACCTTCGGCGCCCGTGAAGCGACGCTCAACATGCTCAGCAACTATCAGCCCGCCGACCACCACCCGGTCAGCTATCTCTCCAATCGCCCCCCGCTGATCCAGACCGCCAACCGCGACTGGTATCGCGCCCTCGTCCAGGCACGTCGCGCGCTCGACGACGATTGATCCCCGCCTCGGGCCAACGGCATACTGTATGGATCATCATATCGACAGCCTTTGACCGCAGGATGCCCGATGCGCCTGATCATCGCCGAAAAGCCCAGCCTCGCCCGCGCCATTGCCGAGGCGCTGCCCGGACGCTCAAGCAAGCGCGACGGCTATATCGATGCCGGTGACACCCGTGTCACCTGGTGCATCGGCCACCTGCTGGAGCAGGCCCCGCCGGATGACTACGACGAGCGCTTCAAGCGCTGGTCGCTGGATCACCTGCCGATCATCCCCGAGCAATGGAAGCTCAAGCCACGCAGCCAGGCGCGCGGTCAGCTCAAGACCATCCGCGAGCAGCTCAAGCTGGCCGATGAGGTCGTGCATGCCGGCGACCCCGACCGTGAAGGCCAGCTGCTGGTGCAGGAAGTGCTGGAGCACATGCGCTGGCGCGGACCGGTCAAACGCCTGCTGATCAGTGACATGAACCGCCCCGCCGTCAGCCGCGCCCTCAACAAGCTGGACGACAATCAGCGCTGGCAGCCGCTCTATGAAGCCGCGCTGGCGCGCCAGCGCGCCGACTGGCTGTATGGCATGAATCTGACTCGCGCCTGGACATTGACCGGGCGCCAGGCCGGCCACGACGGCGTATTGTCTGTGGGACGCGTGCAGACGCCGCTGCTGGGACTGGTCGTGCGCCGTGACGAGGAAATCGAGGCCTTCGAGCCCCGCGCCTTCTTCCCGCTGTGGATAGAGGCTGGCGTGGTGGCGGGCAGCTTCAAGGCCTGGTGGCATGCGCCCAGCTCGCCCTGGCTGCAACGTCTGGCGGACAAGGGCACCCCGCTGCCACTCGATGACAAGGGACGCCTGCTGGATAGCCGTCCCGCCGAGCGCCTGGCCCGCCATCTCGCGACCTTGACCACCCTCGGCGATGGCCATGTCGAAAGTGTCGAGGCCAGCGACAAGTCACAGCCCGCGCCGCTGCCCTATTCGCTCTCGGCGCTGCAGGTCGATGCCGCGCGCCGTTTTCGCCTGCCCGCCCAGAAGGTCCTCGACACCTGTCAGGCGCTTTACGAGCGTCATCAGCTGATCACCTATCCGCGCTCCGACTGCCGCTACCTGCCGCGCGAACATCACGCCGGCATGGCCAATCTGATGATCAGCGCCTGCGTGGGTGACCGCGAGCTTGAACGCTACAGTGGCGGCGCCGATTTCAGCCTGCGCTCGCGCGCCTTCAATGACAGCAAGGTCAGCGCGCACCACGCCTTGGCGCCGACCGGGCGCGAGCCGGACTATGCGCGCCTGTCGCGCGATGAAGCCAACCTCTACCGCATGATCACACGCAACGTGCTGGCCCAGTTCTATCCGGCCTATCGCTATCGCGAGGTCAAGGTCGAGCTGCGCTTCGCCAAGGAGCCCTTCCGCGCCAGTGGCCGCAGCGTCATCGACGAGGGCTGGAAGGTGCTGTTCCAGCGCGCTGCGGGGGCCGGGGAGACAGCTGATAAGCAAGACTCTGACAAGAAGGCCTCTGACAGGAACGCAGCTGCCGATGACAAGACCCCGCCGCCGCTGCCCGCCCTGACGGAAGGCGAACCGGCCTGCGTGCTCGACTGCGGTATCGAGGAGAAAGAGACCCGCCCGCCGGAGCCTTTCAATGACGCCAGCCTGATCCAGGCGATGATGAACATCGCACGCTACGTCGAGGATGAAGCGGTGCGGCGCACGCTGCGCGATGTGGATGGGCTGGGCACCGAGGCGACACGCGCCGGCATGCTCGAGACGCTGATCAATCGCGGCTATCTGGTGCGCGAAGGCCAGGCGATGCGCTCGACGCGTATCGGCCGCGCGCTGATTCATGCGCTGCCGCCTGCCGTATCGCGTCCGGAGCGCACCGCACAGTGGGAGCAACGCCTGAGCATGATCCACGAGCAAGGCGACCCGGCGGCGCCCTTCCTGAGCGAGCTGATCGTGGACCTGCGTGCGCTGCTCGCCGATAGCTCCGCCAGCCGCTTGAACACGGCACTGGCCAGCGTCGGCGGTGCGACACCCGCGCCGCGCAAGGGCGGTGGCAAGGGCGGCTCGCGTCGCAAGGCCACGTCCTACAAGAAGCGCGCCTCTGGCAGCTCTTCAGGCAAGACCGCTTCTGGCAGCACTTCTGACGGCGCTTCTCGTAAAAGTGCCTCTTCCAGAAGTCCCCGCAAGCGAGCGACTACGTCACGGCGCAAGACCGATAGCTGACAGCGGGTCGGGTGAAGTACAACCGGCCTTTCCCGCGCTCACGCACTGCTCTCCATGACAAGATGACAAATATGCACACAATGACTGATCCGGAAGATAACTGGCTGTGGATCATCGGTCCGGGCGCCATCGGGCGTCTGCTGGCGGCATCACTGATGGCGGCACGCCAGCGAGAGCTGCGTGAGCAGGGGGCATCCGCACTACCGCGTGTCCTGCTGCTGGGGCGTCAGGCAATGGCGGGGCAAGCGGTCATGCTCGACATGACCACACCGGAATCACTTATTGTTAGCGCAAAGATAAATTATTCAACAATCGACATACTACAAAGCTCATCATCTAGAAAGCCTTCCGCCATCTGGCTGACGACCAAGGCCCACGGCGTACCCGCCGTCTGGCAGCAACTGGCCCCACATATCACGCCCGGGACTCCCGTGACCTGCTGGCAGAACGGACTGAGCGCTCAGCCGTGGCTGGCCGAACGCCACGCCAACCTGCTATGCGCCAGCACCACCGAAGGCGCCTGGATGCCCCCCGAGCCTGGTGCAATCGCGACGCCTGACACTGACTCAACCGCGGATGAACTCCAGCACCTTGGCGTGCAACACGCCGGGCGCGGCCACACCTGGCTGGGCGCATGGCAGAGTGGCGGTGACGGAGATCCCGACAGCCAGTCCAATCAGGCCGCTCTCATGCAAGGTGACTGGCTCAAGGCTGCAGGGTTTGCGTGCGAACAGACACCGGACATCCAGACTCGCCTGTGGCACAAGCTGGCGATCAATGCGGCGATCAACCCCCTGGTGGCACGCTATCGCATTCGCAATGGCCAGCTGCGCGACCGGCCATTTGCGCCGATGGTGCGTCAGGCGGTCGAGGAGATCAGCGCGGTGCTGGATAGCGAAGGCATCTCTGCCCCGGGGGAAGGCTGGCAGGCGCTGGTCGAGCAGGTCATCCGCGCGACCGCCAACAATCGCGCCTCGATGCTGCAGGATGTGCTCGCCGATCGCCCTACCGAGGTCGAGGCGATCCTTGGCCCGCTGCGCCTTGCCACTGCCCGACATGGGCTGGCCCTGCCCTTGCTGAATGATCTCTACTGTCAGCTGAGCACGCCGCAGCGCTGAGACCGGCATCACAACCAGCCCAGCGACTCCAGCCAGACAAGTTAGCCTCGCCTCTCTCCCAAGATGACGCGCATAAAAAAGACCCGCCTCGCGAGAGACGGGTCACAAGCAACAGCCAAGCTGTCGAGAGAGAGCAGTACTGGCAGCCTGTCAGCCTCAAGCACGACGGCGTGCATGACGTTGGCAGGCAACCGCTGGATCAGTGGTCAGCACTCATCCAGATATCAGGCTTCAGCGGTGGAAACGCTCTGAGGCTTCACGCGCCAGCTCGCGGATACCATCCCAGTCACCCGCATCGATCAATTTCTGCGGCGCAACCCAGCTACCACCGACACACATCACGTTCTTGAGCGCGAGGTAGTCAGCGGCGTTGCTCAGGGAAATGCCGCCGGTCGGGCAGAAGCGAGCTTCGCTGATCGGGCCACCGAAGGACTTGATCGCATTGACGCCGCCCGCGGCTTCCGCCGGGAAGAACTTGAAGCGACGGTAACCGTACTGCCAGCCCGTCATCAGCTCCGAGACGGTCGCGACACCCGGCAGCATCGGCACGCTGCTGGTCACGCCGTACTGGTACAGCGCTTCGGTGGTGCCCGGCGTGACGATGAAGTCGACACCCAGCTCTTCCACCTGGCGATACTGTTCCGGCGTCAGCACGGTGCCGGCACCGATGCTGGCGTTGGGCAGCGCTTCACGCATCAGGCGGATGGCTTCCAGCGCGCAGTCGGTACGCAGCGTGACTTCCAGTACGGTCAGGCCACCTTCGTAGAGGGCCTTGCCCAGCGGTACGGCGTCCTCGATGCGCTCGACGGCGATCACCGGCAGCACGGAGGCTTTCTGGCAGATGCTGTCGATCTCGGTGGTGCGAGTCGACGGAAGCTGTTTTTCAAAGCTCATGGCGTTCTCCTTGTGCCGCGGCCAGCCTCCCTTGTGGCTGGCCGCGGCCGATGTGATCAGGGGGCCCAGTAAAGCGCCAGCGGCGCGGACAGGAAGGCACGAATCGGCAGTTCACTGACCGCCTCGACGTCGCTCAGCGCGCGCGACAGCACGGCCTGCTTGTCGGTCCCCGTGAGATGAAGCACGGTACGACGCGTCTGGCGCAGACGCTCGAGAGACAGCGTGATACGCGCCTGCGGCACGCTGGGTGCACGCATCGGCACACAGCAATCCGCACTGGTCAGCGCTTCCTGCAGACGGTCACCATCCGGGAACAGCGAGGCCGTGTGGCCATCGCCACCCATGCCGAGAATCAGCGCGGAGGCCGGCCAAGGGAGCGTCGCGATGCGAGCACTCACTTCTGCGCAACCGTCTTCCGGCTCTGCCTCGGCGTTGGTCAGCGGATGGAAGGTGGCGGCACTGGCCGCACCGCTCAGCAGGTGCTCACGCACGAAGCGTGCATTGCTGTCATCGGCGTCTTCGCTCACCCAACGCTCATCGGCGAGAGTGATATCGACCCGCGACCAATCCAGCGGCTTGTCGCGCAGCGCGGCAAACAGCGGCTTGGGCGTGGAGCCGCCGGAAACCACCAGCAGCGCACGCGCTGACGGATCAACGTCGAGATCAGCACGCAAGGCGGCGGCCAGATACTCGGCGAGAGAGTGTGCGGTCTGTACGCGCGGGTCCTGCTCAGTCACGGTGGCGCTCATCTCAATACTCCTCATACCAGCTGCGACCGTCGCGCGTGATCATCGCGATCGAGGAGACGGGGCCCCAGGAGCCGGCCGGATAACGGCGCGGCGTGGCAGCGCGGGATTCCCAGCCATCGATGAGGGTATCGACCCAGCGCCAGGCGTGTTCGATCTCGTCACGACGCACGAACAGATACTGCTGGCCCTTGATGACCTCAAGCAGCAGACGTTCGTAAGCTTCCGGAATACGGCGCTTGGGGAAGGCGCTGTTGAAGTCGAGGTCCAGCGGGCCCGGGCGCAGACGCATGCCCTTGTCGAGACCGGAGTCCTTGGTCAGCACCTGCAGGGAGATGCCTTCGGACGGCTGAAGACGGATGATCAGCTTGTTGGCCGCCAGCGAGCGCTGGTCCGGATCGAAGATGTAGTGCGGCTGCTGACGGAAGTGGATCACGATCTGTGACAGCTTTTCCGGCATGCGCTTGCCGGTCCGCAGGTAGAACGGCACACCGGCCCAGCGCCAGTTGGAGACTTCGGTCTTGAAGGCCACGAAGGTCTCGGTCTGGGATTCGGTGTTGGCACCCTCTTCCTCGAGGTAGCCCGGCACGTGCTGACCGTCGACGGCACCCGCGATGTACTGACCACGTACCAGATCCGTGTTGAGACGCTCGCCGGTGATCGGGCGCAACGCCTTGAGCACCTTGACCTTCTCGTCACGAATGGCGTCCGCATCCAGGTTGGACGGCGGGTCCATCGCGATCAGACACAGCAGCTGCAGCAGGTGGTTCTGCACCATGTCACGCAGCTGACCGGCCTGATCGAAGTAGCCCCAGCGCCCTTCGATGCCGACCTTCTCCGCCACGGTGATCTCGACGTGGGAAATCTGGTTCTGATTCCACTGGTTGCCGAACATCGGGTTGGCGAAGCGCAGCGCGATCAGGTTCTGGACGGTTTCCTTGCCCAGATAGTGATCGATACGATAGATCTGGGATTCGTGGAAGACGGCGCCGATCGCGTCGTTGACGACGCGCGAGCTCTCCAGATCAGAGCCGATCGGCTTCTCGACCACGACACGCGAGTGCTCGTCGAGACAGCCCGCCGCCTGCAGATTGCTACTGATGTCGCCGTAGATACGCGACGGTACGGACAGATAGATCATCAGCGGGCGCGGCGACGGCTTGCCCTTGGCATCCACACGCCAATCGGCGATCGCGGAATAGCCTTCCACGGTGCTGAAGTCCAGCGCCGCATAGCTGATGCGAGAGAGGAAGCGCTCGATGCATTCCTTCTCGAGGTGTTCCGGCTTGACGCGCTCCTTGAGCGCCGCCTGCACGGTGTCCTTGAAGGATTCGAGGCTGACATCCTGACGTGCCAGACCGATCAGGCGAGTTGCCTTCTCGAGCAGACCGTCACGGTCGAGGTGATAGAGGGCTGGATATAGCTTGCGCTTGGCGAGGTCGCCCAAGGCGCCGAACAGGGCAATATCCACGCCCGGAATGATGTCGGAACTCATGCCGCCGATTTCTCCCGTCGAAACTGCCCTGTATGCCGAAATGACCGACAAGGTGGGCGACTTCGAACCCGCTTCCTGGAAGGCTGCGCAGGCTGGCGCGGCGAGGAGAGGCTCGAATGACACACGGCACCGGGAAGGCGTTGGCGATACATGGCTGGTTATATTAACAACAAATGTAGCGATAACGCCGCTGTCACTCAAGACAATTCGCCCCACAAATAGGTAAACTTACCTAAAAGTGGTAGTCAGCGGCGCTTTCGCTTTCACCTCGTCCTTCGCGCCCCTGGATCAGCAAGTGACCCAAAGAGATGCTTGGCCTACCAGACGAGTGAGGCTAGGATGCCCAGATTACGTAGTTATTTCACTACACAATGGCAGGGTAACAGGCGAATGGCAGTACACGACCTCATCAATCGCATCCGTGAACGTCTCGACGAGCTCAATCGCTCCGAGCGCAAGGTCGCCGACGTCATTCTGGCGGATCCGGCTGCGGCCACCGGCATGAGCATCGCGGCGCTCGCTCAGGCATCGCTGGTCAGCGAGCCGACCGTCAACCGCTTCTGTCGCAACTTCGATGCCAAGGGCTTCCCCGACTTCAAGATCAAGCTGGCCCAGAGCCTGGCCGGTGGCACGCCCTATGTGTCACGCAGTGTCGATCAGAACGATGATGCCGCCGCCTATGGCGACAAGATTCTCGGCGCCACCGTGGCCGCACTCGACGATGCCCGTCGCGCACTGGACCCCAGACGCATCGAACGCGCCGTCGATTACCTGAGCCAGGCCAAGCAGATCTGCTTCTTCGGCCTTGGCGCCTCAGGCCCGGTCGCGGCGGATGCCCAGCACAAGTTCTTCCGCTTCAACCTGCCGGTCATGGCCTATGAAGATGTGCTCATGCAGCGCATGGTGGCCGCCGCCTGCCATACCGGCGACGTGATCGTGATCATCTCCTACACCGGACGCACCCGCGAACTGGTCGATATCGCCAAGCTCGCACGCAGCAATGGCGCCGCGGTACTGGGCATCACCGCACCGGACTCTCCGCTGGCACGCGAGTGCACCGAGGTGCTGGAAGTCATGGCCCCGGAAGACACCGATATCTATATGCCGATGACCTCACGCATGATCCACCTGGCCCTGATCGACGTGCTGGCCACCGGCGTGACGCTGCGCCGTGGAGAAGACTTCCAACAGCACCTCAAGAAGATCAAGGACAGCTTGAAGGACACCCGTTTCCCACCGGAGTCTTGAGCACTCGCCACCAAGTCATCAGCCCCAGCCAAGGCAAATGAGCTCTTCCTGCGCAGCCATTCAACGCGCTACTGACGCTTCAGCGCCACTTGAACGATCCTTCAGGCATGGCGCGGGGCTTGCACCCGCGTGATCAAGACACAACAATACGCGCCATACCCCCTGACATGCGGTGCTCGCCGCATGATGTCTCATGTCGTGAATGCTGAGGATGCTTCCCATGCGCTGGCTGGCCACTGCTGCTCTGACCCTGATTTCCGCCCTTCCCGTGACCATGAGTCTGGCTCAGGCCGACACCTTCAAGTTCACGGCGATTCCGGATGAAGACGAGTCACGCCTGGTGGAGCGTTTCGACAAGGTCGCCGACTATCTGGAAGAGAAGCTGGGCGTCGATGTCGAGTATGTGCCGGTCAAATCCTACAGCGCCGCCGTCAGCGCCTTCCGCAATGATCAGATCCAGATGGCCTGGTTCGGCGGCCTGACAGGCGTTCAGGCACGTCAGATGGTGCCGGGCTCCGTCGCCATCGCCCAGGGCGTGGAAGATGCCGCCTTCCGCAGCTACTTCATCGCACGTCGCGACCTCAAGCTGGCCGGCGATGCCGCCGAGCCGCTGGACGCCTTGCCCGACTCCCTCGAAGGCCACTCCTTCACCTTCGGCGCCAAGACCTCCACTTCAGGCCGCCTGATGCCGGAATACTATCTGCGCGAGCAGTTCCAGCAGGCGCCGGACGCCCTGTTCAGCCGCGTCGGTTTTTCCGGCGACCACTCACGCACCATCGCACTGGTCGCGGCCGGCACCTATGACGTGGGCGCGGTCAACTTCGCGGTGTGGGAAGCGGCAGTCAAGGACGGCAAGGTCGACCCGAGCAAGGTGCAGGTGCTGTGGCAGACGCCAGCCTACCCGGATTATCAGTGGACGATTCGTGGCGATGCCGACAGCCACTTCGGCGCGGACTTCACCGCCCATGTCACCACGGCCCTGCTGGACATGAAGGACCCGGACCTGCTCGAGAGCTTCCCGCGCTCCGGCTTCATTCCGGCCAGCAACGATGACTACGCGCCGATCAAGACCGTCGGTGAACAGCTCGGTCTGCTGCGCTGAGCTCATGACCCAGGAAACACCCTCTCCACTGCTGCACCTTTCGCAAGACCACCTCGGCCATGGCGCCGAGGTGGTCTTGCGTGACCTGGATATTCGCCTCCTGCCGGGCGAGCGCATCGCCCTGCTCGGTGCCAGTGGCGCAGGCAAGTCCACGCTGCTGGAAGCCCTGCGCGCCGCGCTGCAACAGCGCGACGTAGCGGCCGCCTGGTGCCCTCAACGCCAGGGACTGGTGCCGCAATTGTCGGTCTACCACAACATCTTCATGGGCCGGTTGGACCAGCACTCACGGCTGACCAACCTGCTCAATCTGCTGCGCCCGAAACCGTTTCATTGGCAGGCGGTCGCCACGCTGTGCGAACCGCTGGGTATCGCCGGCCTGATGGAACGCTCCGTCGAGGCGCTTTCCGGCGGTCAGCGCCAGCGTGTCGCCATCGCACGTGCGCTCTATCAGGGCCATGATCTGTTCCTCGGTGACGAGCCCGTCGCAAGCGTAGACCCGCATCAGGCCAGCCAGTTGATCCAGCTGATTCACGCCCGCCACGCCACCAGCGTGGTAGCGCTTCATCAGCGTGAGTTGGCACTCACTCACTTCACGCGCGTTATCGGGCTTGGCAAGCAGGCTGACGGCCAGGGGCGCGTGCTGCTGGATGTCGCGACCGACGGACTTACGTCTGGCGACCTGGATTTCCTGTACCCCGCTGCGGCGACCCGCGAGTCATCCGATGTCAGCTGACCCCTCCACCATGACGGCAGAGCTGCGCCATCCTCCTCGCTGGTGGCAGACACGCAGTGACGGCGCGCGCCTGTTGCGCCTCGGTGGTGGTCTGGTCATCGCGATGCTGGTGCTGGTGCCCTTCGCCGATCTCTCTATTACCTCGCGCGACCCTTGGCAGGAACTGGGCCGCATGCTGGCGGGCCTGGCATCGCCGACTCCCGGCGCGCTGGAATCCCCGCTGCACGCTCTGATCCTGACCATCGCCTTCGCGCTGTGGGGCACCCTGCTGGGTGCGCTGATCGGGCTGCCAATGGCATTGGTCTACTCTCGCTCACGCTTGCTGCGGGGCATCTGTGCCGGGCTGCGTGCGGTACATGAGCTGTTCTGGGCGCTGCTGTTGCTGCAGGTATTCGGGCTGTCGGCCGCCACGGCATTGGCGGCGATCACGATTCCCTATGCCGCGACCTTCGCCAAGGTCTATGCCGAGATTCTCGAACAACTGCCGCAGGCGCCGCTCAAGGCACTGCCCTGGGCCAGCTCACGCGCGATGCGCTTTGTGTATGCTGAACTGCCGATGGCGTGGCGGCGCATGGCCAGCTATACCCGCTATCGCTTCGAATGCGGACTGCGCGCCAGTGTCCTGCTCGGTTTCGTCGGCTTGCCCACGCTGGGCTTCTATCTGGAAAGCGCCTTTCGCGAGGGTCGTTACGCCGAGGCGGGCGCTCTGCTGTGGATCTTCTATCTGCTGATCGCCACGCTCCCATGGTGGGGGCACCGTCGGGTATTGCCGGTACTGGCCATCGCCAGCCTCTGGTGGCTGGGGCCATGGCCCGATGTCAGCCCGACCCTGCTGTGGCGCTTCATCAGCCATGACATCTGGCCGGCGCCGCTGGTCAATGCATCATTCGAATCGCTGGTCTCGGGTGAGCTCGCGACAGGCCTGCTGCAGTGGGCAGGCCACCTGCCCGACCTGCTGCCCGCCATCGGCAATACCTTGCTGCTCGGCCTGCTGGGCACCGCCGGTAGTCTGCTGATCGCCATGCTGCTGTGGCCGCTGGCCAGCCGCCATGTGGGCAACCGCCTCTCGCAACACTCGACCAACGGCCTGCTTATCTTCCTGCGTACCACGCCGGAGCTGATTCTAGCCTTCATCCTGCTGTTGCTGCTGGGGCCCTCGCTGCTGCCCGCCTGGCTGGCGCTAGCGCTGCACAACGGCGCGATCATCGCCTTCCTGTGTGCTCGTCATGCCAACCAGATTCAGCTGCCTCCCAGCCGCCCGCAGGGCAAGTTCGAATGCTGGCTCTATGAGCTCAACCCGCGTGTCGCTCCCGGCATGTTCGCATTGCTGCTCTACCGCGCCGAGACCATCATTCGCGAGACGGCCATTCTCGGCATGCTGGGGGTGGTGACGCTGGGCTTCCATATCGACTCGAGCTTCGAATACCTGATGTTTGATCAGGCATTTGCCTTGCTGGTGCTCACCGCCATACTCAATATCGTCGTTGACAGCCTCGCGCGGCGCCTGCGCCCCAGCGGCGAGATCTCTGAAGACAGCTGCGTGCGCTGACTCCTGCCCGGCCTGCGCAGAAGTAGGCGCTGACTTCATGACGCCCCCGACTCCCCTTTGAGCGAGCCTCCCCATGCCTCAACCATCACCCGCAGATGCCGCCAGCACGGCAAGCGCCAAGCGTGAAGCACAGCGCATCACCTTGATCGGCGCGGCGCTGGATGGCGTGCTGGGTGTCGCGAAGCTCGTCATCGGCAAGCTGGTCGGCTCGCAGGCGCTGATCGCCGATGGCATCCATTCCCTGTCAGACCTCGTGACAGACGCCTTCGTGTTGGTGGCGACTCACTACGGCCGCCAGGCGCCGGATCGCTCACATCCGTGGGGGCATGAGCGCATCGAGACGCTCGGCACTCTGGTACTCGGCAGTCTGCTATTGGCCGTGGCGGGCGCCATTGGCTGGGAAGGCATATTGCGCAGCTGGGAGCTGATGTTCGGCTCACTGACCATTCCGTTACCCGGCGCGCTGGGCATCGGCATCGCGATCATCTCTCTGCTCGGCAAGGAAGGTATCTTTCGCGCCACGCTCAAGATCGCGCGCAAGCAGAAATCCAAGCTGCTGGAGGCCAATGCCTGGCACTCGCGCAGCGATGCGCTCTCCACCGTGGCGGTGCTGATAGGCCTGATCGGTACCCAGCTGGGAGCCAGCTGGCTGGATGGCATCGCGGCGGTCGTCGTTGGCGTGATGGTGGGCAAGATCGGCGCCTCCTTGGCCTGGGAGGCCTCACGCGAACTGATCGACACCGCCCTGCCACGCGAACAGCAACACGCCATGCGTGAGTGCTTGCTGTCACTGCCGGAGGTGCGTGGTGCCCATGACTTGCGCAGCCGCACGCTGGCCGGCCGTATCGTGCTGGAAGTCCACCTGCTGGTCGCGCCACGCATCAGCGTCTCGGAAGGCCATGCCATCGGTCATCATGCAGTGGCTCGCCTCAAGGCCGAATTCCCCCAGCTCAGTGATGTGCTCTATCACATCGACCCTGAAGACGACTCGCATCTCGGCCAGGCTAGCCTGGCGCAGCCCACGCTGCAGCAGCCCCTGCCCCTGCCCCTGCGCAGCGACATCATCGTCGCACTCGAGAAATGCTGGCAGCAGTCACCCCTCTGGCAGGCGCGCAGCGGCCTCACTCTGCATTACGTCAACCATGCCACCACGTCTGCTGACACCGACTCGTCGGCCCCGCATGTGGATATCCTGCTGGAGCTGCCAGGTTGTGCTACGCAAGCCGCCTCGGAAACGGCTCAGCAATGTAACCACGACGCTGACTCACGCAACGCATCAATCGACGAGATGGAACGCCTCGCAGCGGGTCTTGAGTGGTTTGGCAAGCTGGAGATTGGTGTGATGTCACATATCCACCAGCGCTGACGTGTGGGTTACACTGCAGGCAAAGGTAGGCATGGCATCCTGAACTTCAGAGGCAGGCTTGGGTTGATCCCTCATCGTTCAAAAGCGCTCAAAGGCGCTCCAGGCATCGTCATCAAGACCAGAATTCACGCTCGAACTCAAAGACAGACATCCACCAGACAAGGAGCACGCCATGAGCAACGCATCCGGCGAAATGCACAAGACACGCATCATCAGTGAGCTGAAAGGCTTCATCCGCAAGCTGCTGCAAGACCCGAAGATTCTCGAGCAATCACTGGTCGTGGCGCGAGCGCGCCTCAAGGAAGGGGCAGAACAAGGAAAGAATGAGCAAGCAGTGCTAGCTATCATCGCCAACGAGATATCTGACACTACCAGCATCCATATCCCGGAAGATCCAGCAGAGCACTCCGATGCAGACAAGCTGTTCCTGGAGCTACTGAAGGATGTGGTGGAAGAGGAAGAGGCACTTTATTGAGAATTTTATAGATACAACAAAAAACCGCCCCGAAGGGCGGTTTTTTTAATCACTAATGAGTAGTGCGGCAGTTAGTTGGGACTACAGCAAGCTTGGATGCATCAGTTTCACAAGCCCAGCTGATAGAACCAGAATTAACTGTCGGTTCAAGGTAGATCTTTTTACCTTGCAAATCCGCGGCAACGCCAGAACTTTTCATGGTTGCAGTGATCAAACCAGAACCAGCAGTAGTACCATCCCCACCGTCGACATCAACGCTCAGAACATAAGTGCCATTAATAGCAGTAGCTGCAGAGTAATTTAGATCTGTAATGGAAGGGAATTCTCCTTCACTAGCATAATACTCGGAAACCTCGGTTTTTAGCCCACTAGCTAGGTTAAGAGCCTCGGTAGCCTGAGCGCGAGCAGTGTAATCCTGGTAACGCGGAATCGCGATGGCTGCCAGAATACCGATAATCGCCACAACGATCATCAGCTCGATCAATGTAAAACCAGCTTGTTGCTTGCGTGTCATGGTGTGACTCCCTTGCATTTGCGTAGTGAGATCAGGTCGTACGTCCTGATACCCCGGTTACCTTCCCTGACCAGCAGGATGTTACAGAAGAATGTCAGCATGGGTGTTTGATTCTAATATTCCCAACAACTTCTTCATCAGCATAACATCTTGATATCACGGGGTGTCGACCGGACGGGACGAGTGATACCACAGCCACAGATCAGGTGCCATTGCCATGTCGCAAGACGCTTGCCTGGCGGCGCTGACGGCTGCTTGGTTGTTACAATAGATTACACTCAGTGACATTGCAAGCAACGAACACAAAAACTTTGTGATCGAGATTCAGACTTTCTTCAACGCTACGCCCGAGCCATCAGTGTTTGGCTAGCTCCTTCCACTCACTCTATCCCCTTCCCATGTCACGAATGCGCCATTCCTAGCGCAGGGCAATCCAGCTACACTCTTCTGCAAGACGATGCTTGTAATACGATGGCTTACCGCACCAGATTTCGCGCGCAGCGCATCAGTGCCTGCTTCACGTTTCAAGCAGTCAAAGTAGCCCCATCGGCAACTGCAACAGGAAGAGTGTCATGCCCCAGTCAGAACACCCGCTAAAAGGATTTGCCGCCCGACTGGTCGACTCTGGCCTGCTCGAACCACAGGCAGCACAGCTGGCTGAACAGGAAGCCAATGAGGCCGGGGAAAGCCTGTTGCTGCACATTATCGCGCATGGCCTGGTACCGGCGCGTGAGGCGACATTGGCAGCCGCCTGGGAATATGGCCTGCCGTATGTGGATCTCGATGCCCTTCGTGTCGACTCACTGCCTTCCATTGATGAGCTGCCCGAAAAAGTCCTGCGCAAGCTGGGGGTATTGCCTCTCTATCGCCGTGAACATCGCTTGACAGTTGGCGTGCCCTCCCCATCGACGCTCACGCATCTTGATGAGCTGCAGTTTGCCACCGGCTTGTCGATCGAGAGTGTTCTGGTCGCTGCCGACCAGCTGACGCCGGCTCTGGAACAGTACCTGGAAGCCGGCGAAGAAAGTGCCATGGACATGCTGAGCGAAGATGGCGAAGCACTCGATGGGCTGGATTTCGAGGGCGAAGAAGATAACAACCATGACATGGCGATCACGGCCAGCAGTGACGATGCACCAGTGGTGCGCTTCGTTCACAAGGTGCTGCTGGATGCCATCAAGCGTGGCGCCTCGGATATCCACTTCGAGCCCTACGAATCCACCTATCGCATTCGTTTTCGTATCGATGGCATGTTGATCGAGAATACCCGTCCGCCCTTCAATATGCGCAACCGTATCTCGGCGCGCCTGAAAGTCATGTCGCGCATGGATATTTCCGAGCGTCGATTGCCACAGGATGGCGCGATCAAACTGCGCCTGTCCAAGTCCCGCTCCATCGACTTTCGCGTCAATACACTGCCCACCGTGTATGGCGAGAAGCTGGTGCTGCGTATCCTCGACCCCAGTTCGGCCAAGATGGGCATCGAGGCGCTGGGCTTCGAACCTGAACAGCGCGCCATGTTCGAGAAAACGCTGGATCAGCCACAGGGCATGATTCTGGTCACAGGCCCGACCGGTAGCGGCAAGACCGTGACGCTCTATACAGGCCTGAATATCCTCAATACACCGGAGCGCAATATCTCGACGGCGGAAGACCCGGTCGAGCTCAAGGTAGAAGGCGTCAACCAGGTCAATGTGCTGCCCAAGATCGGCCTGGACTTCGCCTCGGCCTTGCGCGCCTTCCTGCGCCAGGATCCCGATGTGGTGATGGTGGGGGAAATTCGCGACAAGGAAACCGCCGAGATTGCCATCAAGGCGGCACAGACCGGTCACCTGGTACTTTCCACCTTGCACACCAATTCTGCCCCCGAGACGCTGACACGCCTGAGCAACATGGGTATCGCTCCCTTCAACATCGCGAGTTCCGTCTCGTTGATCATCGCTCAGCGCCTTGCTCGCCGCCTGTGTACCCACTGCCGCCAGCCAGCGGAGATTCCACCTGAGGCGATGGCCTCGATGGGCTTCAGTGAAGACAATGGCTTCAGCGCAGCAGAACTCGAGGCGGCGACCATATTCCGTCCTGTCGGTTGCAGTCAGTGCACGCTGGGTTACAAGGGGCGCGTCGGCATCTATGAAGTCATGCCGATCTCGGATGAGATGAGCCGCTTGATCATGCGTGAGGGCACCGCCATCGAGCTGGCAGACCAGGCGCGCAAGGAAGGGCTTTCAGACCTGAGGCGTAGCGGCTTGCGCAAGGTGATGTCGGGCATGACCTCGCTGGAAGAAGTCAATCGCATCACCAAGGACTGAGTCGCTGATGGCAAACCTAGCATGTGATAGTCGTCCATGCTGGCTAACAGCGATCAATACGCCAGATAGCTGACTTTTGCTCAGTCATCAGGCACATTGAAGACAAGATGACCCAGGCATTGATGATCATGGCTCGACCTACTATGCCTGCTCCCCATTTATCAGGGAACGATAACTGACATGGCAACTCCCAGAACTGCCAAGAAAGACAAGAAAAAAGCTGGCATTGAAACTTGGCAATGGTCAGGCAAGAACTCGCGCGGTGAAAACGTCAAGGGCGAGCTGATGTCGGCCAATGTCGATCAGGTCAAGAACACGCTGGTCAGTCAAGGGATCGTACTCAAACGCCTGCGCAAGAAGTCCTCCCTGTTTGGCGGCAGTAAAAGAGTCAGTGGCAAAGATGTCACCATGTTCGCGCGTCAGATGGCGACCATGATCCGTGCTGGCGTGCCGGTACTCCAGGCATTTGGCATCGTGGCTGAAAGCATGAAGAGTCCAGGCATGCGTCATCTGGTCGAAGACATGATGAATCAGGTGGGAGCAGGTGCCAGCTTCTCGGAAGCCTTGCGCAAACACCCCCAGCATTTTGATAACCTGTTTGCCAATCTTGTCGAAGCCGGCGAACAAGCTGGTGCCCTGGACAAGATGCTTGACCGTGTCGCGACTTATAAAGAAAAGATTGATTCTCTCAAGGCGCGCGTCAAGAAAGCCCTTTATTACCCTATCGCCGTGATCGGCGTCGGGATCGGGGTAACAGCTATCCTGTTGATCAAGGTAGTTCCGCAATTTGAAAGCCTTTTCCAGGGCTTCGGCGCAGAGCTGCCAGCATTTACTCAGCTTACGATCACCTTATCCGAGTATGCACAGAATTATTGGTACGTGGCATTAGGCGCGATAATCCTGACCGTCGTACTTATTGCGCAGGGAATCAAGCGCTCTGAAAAGTTTGCCTACGCCAGCCACCGCTTCATGCTCAAGGTACCCGTGCTCGGCGATATTCTGGATAAATCGTCTGTCGCTCGCTACTCACGCACATTGGCTACGACCTTCCAGGCAGGTGTTCCATTGGTAGAGTCACTTGATACTGCCGCCGGCGCCTCAGGCAACAAGGTGTATGAGCGTGCCATTGCCCAGATCAAGGAAGATGTCTCTACCGGCCAGCAGCTGAACTTCGCCATGCGCAATACGCAATTGTTTCCGACACTGGCGGTACAGATGGTGGCGATTGGCGAGGAATCCGGCTCACTGGATGCCATGCTCAACAAGGTCGCCGACTTCTATGAAGAAGACGTCGACAACAAGGTAGATGCGCTGACCTCATTGCTTGAGCCCTTGATCATCGTGGTGCTAGGCACCCTGGTGGGCGGGCTTGTGGTCTCGATGTATCTTCCCATCTTCGAGCTGGGCAACGCGATCTAGCACGCAGCCTTTTGTCTCGAAAGAAGCTTTCATGCCAAGCGGCCGCGCCACCTCAGGGACGCGGCCGTGTCATTTACTGACAAGGACGACTCGTGGAATCACTCGCCCAACTCTCCCCCACACTGCAAGCCTGCCTGGCCGGTATATTCGGTTTGCTGGTCGGCAGCTTTCTGAATGTCGTCATCACCCGCCTGCCCGTGATGATGATGCGCCAATGGCGCGCCGAGGCCCGCGAGGCATTGGAGCTGGAAGCCGAAGACACACCGCGCTTCAATCTGCTGGTCCCTGCATCACGCTGCCCGGGCTGTGACACGCCGATCAAGTGGCACGACAACCTCCCCATCCTCGGTTGGCTGAAACGCCGTGGCCGCTGCGCCAGCTGCAATACGCGCATCAGCGCGCAGTACCCGCTGGTGGAACTTGCCGGTGGCGCGCTCGGCGCTTCCATCGCGTTGATCTACGGCCTGGAGGCACAGAGCCTGTGGATCTTCGGTGCCTGTCTGACCCTGCTGGTACTGTCAGTCATCGACTTCCGCACCCAGCTGCTGCCAGATGCCATCACCCTGCCACTGCTGTGGGCAGGCCTCGCCTATCAGTTGCTGTTCCAGCCTCTGATGCTGCCCAGTGCCGTGATCGGCGCGATGGCGGGATATGTGGTGCTGTGGAGCTTCTACTGGCTATTCAAGCTGGTCACCGGCAAGGAAGGCATGGGCTACGGTGACTTCAAGCTGCTTGCCGCTCTCGGTGCCTGGCTCGGCTGGCAGTGGTTGCCGCTGCTGCTGATTCTGTCCGCTGGTCTCGGGGCCGTTCTGGGCATCCTGCTGCAACTGCTGGTACCGCGTCTGCGCGGCGCCCCGATGCCCTTCGGACCTTACCTGGCGGTTGCCGGCTGGATCGCCCTGCTGTTTGGCACGCCCTTGATGAGCCTCTACCTGAGCGTGATCGGCGCATGACGACGACTTCTGTACCCCAAGGCCCCATCATCGGTGTCACAGGCGGCATCGGCAGCGGCAAATCGAGCGTCGCGCGGCTGTTCGGCGAGCTGGGCATCCAATGGGTGGATGCCGATGATGTCTCGCGCGAAATCGTGCGTCCCGGCGAAACCGCACTGGCCGAGATCATCGCCCACTTCGGCGAGTCGATCGTCACGGCGCAGGGCGAGCTTGATCGCGCCGCGCTACGCGAGCGGATCTTCGCTGCCCCCGAGGAGCGCCAGTGGCTGGAGCGCTGCACCCATCCGCGTATCCGGGAGCGGATCGTGCAGCACCTGGCGGCCATGACCAGTCCCTATCGCCTGCTGGTCTCTCCTCTGCTGTTCGAATCCGGCCAGGACAGCCTCGTCTCACGCACCCTGGTGGTGGATGTCAGCCAGGATATCCAGCTGGTGCGCACGCTGAGCCGCGATGGTGTCAGCGAAGCACAGGTACGCGCCATCCTCGCCGCCCAGCTGCCACGCGAGACACGACTGGCCAAGGCCGACGATGTCATCGACAATGACGGAAGCCAGGCGCATCTTCGTGAACAGGTAGCGGCCATGGATGCCTACTATCGATCACTGAGCGCCCCCCATACACCGTTTCAGGACACCCCTCATGTCTGATGCCACCGCTTCCCACAATGGCAAGACACCATTGACCGTCGCTTGCCCGCAATGCCGTACCGACGTGGTATGGAGTGCCGCCAGCGAGTTTCGCCCCTTCTGCAGCAAGCGCTGCCAACTGCTGGATCTTGGCGCCTGGGCTGACGAATCCCACAGCATCGCCGGTGAGCCCGCCATGGATGAGACCAGCATCGACGAGATGGTGGCGCGCATGGAGCGCGACATGCATCAGCAGTAGCGCTCGAGAGAGACCTGCTGGTTCAGGCCGATAAAAAGCTCGGCACTCAAGACGCTCGGCAACAAAAAAGACCCTCGAGGCTAGCCTCGAGGGTCTTTTGTCGTTCAGGCAACTGCCATCAACACGCGATCATCACTTCCAGAAATCACGGATCGATGCGATACCCTGGGCACCGACGGCGCGTGCATGATCGCTGTCATAGCGGGACATGCCGCCCAGCGCATAGACCGGCATGCACGCCTGCTCGACCAGCCCCTGGAAGTCATGCCAGCCCAGCGGAGGACGCTCCGGATGCGACGGCGTCACACGCAGCGGCGACAGTGACACGAAGTCACACGCCACACGGCCGGCCTGGTCCAGCTGCTGCTGATCATGGGTGGAGGCAGACAACCACTTGTTGGCGGCAACCGGACGCTCGCCCTTTTCCGCCAGCTCCGCCAGACGTACGCTGGTCAGGTGGATACCATCCGCATCGACCTTGCCGAGCATGGACGGTTCGGCGTTGAGCAGCAAGCGGGCCCCACGCGCATGACAGATCGCCAGCGCCTTCTCGGCACGCGCGATATAGGCCGCCTCATCCAGCTCCTTGGCGCGCAGCTGGACCAGACGCACGCCATCCTCATCCAGCGCACGCGTCAGACGCGTCTCGAAGACGTCCTCATCGGCCTCTTCCGGCGTGATCAGATACTCGCGCGGCAGCGAGACCGCCCGCAGAATCGGCAGATTCGCCGCCGGGAAGGCGTACTTGTAGAGATCCTCGATCTCGACCCAGCGCACTGCCTGCCCTTCACGCCCAAAGGGCTCGCCAGTGAACTGACGCGTTTCCCACACATCCAGCAGTATGTGCTTGTCCGGGTATTCGTGATGAATACGGATCAGCGGCTGAGCACGAATGATCTCGATGCCCAGCTCTTCGCACAGCTCACGCTTGAGCGCTTCCAGACCGGTTTCGTAAGGCGCCAGCTTGCCACCCGGAAACTCCCACAAGCCGCCCTGATCCACCGTCGAGGGACGACGTGCAATCAGGACCTGGCCCTGTTCGTTTAAGATGGCGGCAGCCGCCACGTGAACCCTTCGCTTCGGCATGATGCCTGTACCTTTGACTCGCGTTGTACATCCGACTCCGCCTCGAGAGGCGAAGCCTGCGGGAGATATTGCATTACCGTTTCAGCACAAGCCTCCGCCCTGGGGCGTCAGCTACGATAATCAGCGTTGATCGAGACGTAATCGTGGGACAGATCCGATGTCCAGATGCGAGCTTCCTGCTGTCCACGTCCCAGGCGGATGCCGATCACCAGCTCTTCCTCGGCCATGGCGGCACTGCCGGCGGCTTCGGTGTAGCTGTCGGCACGGCCGCCCTGTTCGACGATGGTGACGCCATTGAGCGTGATCGCGACACCCGTGACGTCCAGCTCTTCCAGCGGCGCACGTCCGACGGCCGCCAGAATGCGCCCCCAGTTGGCGTCGCTGGCATAGAGCGCTGTCTTGACCAGCGGCGAGTGCGCGACGGTAAAGCCGACGGCACGCGCCTCTTCCTGTGAACGCGCCTCGCTGACCTCGATGGTGACGAACTTGGTCGCCCCCTCGCCATCACGAATGATGGCCTGAGCCAGCTCGAGCATGACCTCCGCCAGGGCGGCCTCAAACGCGATCAGGTCTTCACCCTCGATGCGCCCGGCCTGCCCCGTGACAGCCAGCATGCAGGCGTCATTGGTGGAGGTATCGGAATCGACGGTGATGCTGTTGAAGCTCTTGACCACCACCCGGCGCAGCATGGCATCGAGCGCCGCCTGATCGATGGCGAGATCAGCATCGGTGGCCACGAAGCCCAGCATGGTCGCCATGTTCGGGCAGATCATGCCGGAGCCCTTGGAGACACCCGCCAGCGTCACGCTCTCGCCATTGCTCAGCGCAAGTGTCCGCCAGCTGCCCTTGGGCCGCGTATCGGTGGTCATGATGCCATGCGCCGCGGCAGACCAGTCGCCCTCGCCCAGGTCGGCAAAGGCTGTCGGCAACGCCGCCGTCAGGCGATCCATCGGCAGCGGTTCACCGATCACGCCGGTCGAGAACGGCAATACTGCCTTTGCATCACAGCCGGCGATCTCCGCCAAGGCCTGGCAGGTCGCGCGAGCATCGGTCATGCCCTGCTCGCCAGTCCCCGCATTGGCATTGCCGGTGTTGATCACCAGATAACGCGGCCCTTCGACGCCTGCCGTGAGGTGCTCACGTGCGACATGGACCGGTGCCGCACAGAAGGCGTTGCGGGTAAAAGTGCCTGCAAGACGCGACCCTGCCTCGAGGGCCATGATCACCAGATCACGACGACCCGGCTTCTTGATACCGGCTTCAGCAACCCCGATCTGAAAGCCGGCAATCGCCGGCATGTCAGCGGGAAAAGTGGAAGGCCCTACCGCCATCGTTCACGTCTCCAATCATGGTGTTCTGTGACAACTGCCCCCTGCGAGCCGAATCGACGTGACGCGCAGGGAGGCTGTTTGGCGCAGTGTCAGCTCAGCTTGCCGTGGCACTGCTTGTATTTCTTGCCGGAACCGCACGGGCACGGGTCGTTGCGGCCGACCTTGGGCACATCGCGGCGCATCGGCTCGCCATCGCCCTGGGCCTGAGGCTGCGCACCGTACTGTGCCTCGACGACCTCTTCGGCCGCCTGGACACCGTCTTCACTGACCGCATCTTCATCGACACGGCGCGTTTCGGCGCTGGCCTGCTCGCGCTCGAGGTTGGCACGACGCTCTTCTTCCAGCGTGTCGACCTCTTCCTGGCGACGCACCTGCACGTGGCTGAGAATGCGCACCACGTCGGACTTGATGTTGACCAGCAGCGTCTGGAACTGCTCGAACGCTTCGCGCTTGTATTCCTGCTTCGGGTTCTTCTGGGCATAGCCGCGCAAGTGGATGCCGCGACGCAGGTTGTCCATCGCCTGCAGGTGCTCCTTCCAGCGCGTGTCCAGCACCTGAAGCATGACCTGCTTCTCGAAGCGGCGCATCAGCTCAGGGCCAACGGCCTCGACCTTGTCGGCGTAAAGCGCTTCATGGGCGGCCTGCAGACGTTCGCGCAGCGCTTCCTCATGGAAGTGCTCGTCCTCTTCCGCCCACTGCACCAGCGGCAGGTCGAGGTTGAAGTCAGTCTTGAGGTCGTTCTCGAGGCTCGGCAGGTCCCACTGTTCCGGCAGGCTCTGCGGCGGCACACGCAGGGAGATGGCGTCATCGAGCACCTCGCGACGGATGCCGGCGATGTTCTCAGCGATCTCGTCGGCTTCGAGGATGTCGTTGCGCTGCTCGTAGATCACGCTGCGCTGATCGTTGGCGACATCATCGTACTCGAGCAGCTGCTTGCGCACGTCAAAGTTGCGACCCTCGACCTTCTTCTGCGCGCGCTCGACGGCATTGGAGACCATCTTGTGCTCGATGGCTTCGCCCTTCTCGAGCCCCAGCGCGCCCATCAGACGCTGCACGCGGTCAGAGCCGAACAGGCGCATCAGACTGTCTTCCAGCGACAGGAAGAAGCGCGTGGAGCCCGGGTCACCCTGGCGACCGGCACGACCGCGCAGCTGGTTGTCGATACGACGTGATTCGTGGCGCTCGGAGCCGATCACGTGCAGACCGCCCGCGGCCAGCACGGCTTCGTGACGCTCCTGCCAGCCATGCTTGATCTCGTTGATCTGCTCTTCGGTCGGCGCTTCCAGCTCGGCAAGCTCGGCTTCCCAGTTGCCGCCCAGCATGATGTCGGTACCACGACCGGCCATGTTGGTCGCGATGGTCACGGCGCCCGGACGACCCGCCTGGGCGATGATGGCGGCCTCGCTGACGTGCTGCTTGGCGTTCAGGACGTGATGCTTGACGCCCGCCTTGTGCATCATCTGCGACAGCAGCTCGGAGGTCTCGACCGAGGCGGTACCCACCAGCACCGGACGACCTTCCGCGACCTTCTCGCGGGCGTCCTCGATGATGGCGTTGAACTTCTCTTCCGCGGTCAGATAGACCAGATCATTCATGTCCTTGCGCGCGATGGGCTTGTTGGTCGGGATGACCATCACGTCGAGGTTGTAGATCTGACGGAATTCGAAGGCCTCGGTATCGGCCGTACCGGTCATGCCGGACAGCTTGTCGTAGAGACGGAAGTAATTCTGGAAGGTCGTGGATGCCAGCGTCTGGCTTTCCTTCTGGATGGCAACGCCTTCCTTGGCCTCGACCGCCTGGTGCAGGCCTTCAGACCAGCGACGACCGACCATGGTACGCCCGGTGTGCTCATCGACGATGACCACTTCGCCGTTGTTGACGATGTAATCCACGTCACGCACGAACAGGTTCTGGGCACGCAGCGCAGAGTGCACGTGGTGCAGCAGGCTCAGGTTCTGGGCCGCATACAGGGAATCCTCTTCCCCGAGCAGCTCCTGGGCACGCAGCAGCGCCTCGACCTTCTGGTGGCCGAACTCGGTCAGCTCGACCTGCTTCTGCTTCTCATCGAGGGTGAAGTCGCCGCTTTCCGGATCTTCCTCATCGCTGCACTGCTCGAGCTCGCGCGCCATGCGATCGATGATCTTGTAGAGGTCGGTATTCTCTTCCACCGGGCCGGAGATGATCAGCGGTGTGCGCGCCTCATCGATCAGGATGGAGTCGACCTCATCGATGATGGCGAAGTGCAGCTTGCGCTGGACCTTGTCTTCCAGCGAGAAGGCCATGTTGTCGCGCAGGTAATCGAAACCGTATTCGTTGTTGGTGCCGTAGGTGATATCGGCCTGATAGGCGGCGCGCTTGTCTTCGTTGGGCTGGCCGGAGTAGATGACACCGACACTCAGACCGAGGAATTCATACAGCGGACGCATCCAGTTGGCATCACGGGTGGCCAGATAGTCGTTGACCGTCACCACGTGGACGCCTTCGCCGGTCAGCGCATTCAGGTAGACCGCAAGCGTCCCCACCAGCGTCTTGCCCTCACCGGTCTTCATCTCGGCGATGCGACCTTCGTGCAGCGCCATGCCGCCGACCATCTGGGTATCGAAGTGACGCATGCCCATGATGCGCTTGCTGGCCTCACGCACGGTCGCGAAGGCTTCCGGCAGCAGCTTGTCGAGATGTTCCCCTTGCGCGAGACGCTCGCGGAATTCCGCGGTCTTGGCTGTCAGCGCCTCATCGGAGAGCGGTTCAAGCTCGCTCTCGAGCGCATTGATCGCGTTGACCCGCTTGCGCAGGCGCTTCACTTCGCGATCATTCTTGGAACCCACTACCTTGGTCAGGAATTTACCCAGCATATTCTGTCCTTGTACGTGACCCGGGGGTCGGGTCACGCCTTCACATATCATGACACTCAAGCGCTGCCGCCAAAGGCGATGACAGGGCAGCTCGATGTGGCCCGGGGCCCATCAGGCATAACGCTCGAAAGAGAAAACGAACCTCATCATCCGCGGCGCGGACGATGAACGGGGTGTCAGGACAGAATGGGCGGCGCACGCGGCGCGATGGCATTGACGAGGCCACGCAGCAGAACGCGGGTGCAGGAAACGAAGGAGCGCTGGCGCGGGAGGTTGGGACTGGCCTGGGGCGCACGACGCACCCGCTTGCGCAGGCAGCGCAGCCCCTGACGGCGACTCTCGGCACGAATCACCGCGGGTGCCAGCAACTGGATGCTGGCCAGCGTCAGATTGACGCGCTCGACCTGCGCTGCGCTCAGTCCAGCGGGGAACAGACAGCTGAGCAGCAGGCCTGCCAGCAGCCAGCGCGGCGCCGTGCGTACCGACCAGCGACGCGAAGCGCCGCTACCGGAATCCGGTAACGCACGAGGGCGTGCTGTGGCATCGACAGGGCTCATGCTGTTGCCGGACTCCCGCTCATGATAGATTGCCGGAAATCACTGAACCGGCATGCAAGCCCATGAGTATAAAGGCTAAGCGTTTCCGCGCCCAGCCCGCGGCGCGCCTGTTGAACGGCAAGGGGCAACTTGGCAGCGTCATGCGCCAGGCGCGCATGCTCGAGCAGGCCCAGCTACACCTGCGTGCTGCACTGCCCAAGGACATGCAGGAACAGGTCTTCGTCGGCGGCTATCACGATGACACCTTGACGTTGATCACCAGCCGCGCCTCCTGGCTGACCTGGCTGCGCTATGAGCAGCGTCGCCTGATCAGTGTGCTGCGCGAGCTGCCAGAACTCGCCACCCTCGCCCGCCTGGCCTTCAAGGTCCGCCCGATTCGTCCGGCCTTCGTGCCCGCGCGCCAACCACGCCACCTGCCAGAGGCTGCCGCGGAACACCTGCTGGATTGCGCCTCCCATACCCGGGACGAGCGTCTGCGCCTCGCCCTGGAGCGACTGGCGGCCCACGCATCGGATTCGAGCGACGACGCCGAGACGCCCTGAGCCAACTCAAGCATTTCTTGTCTGGCATGCAAACAGCCGCGCCGCCCAGAAGGGCGGCGCGGCTGTTGTCGTTTCCATCTCCGGCTGGCTAAGGCCGGAGCAGTGCTGTCAGGCTGGACGGGCTAGGTCACAGTGTTCTGCTCGTACTGTCTCTCTGAGTGCTTTTCTTTTGAAATACCTCGTCTTGCAGCTTTCGCAGATGTCATTGGCCTCGACTCAGACGGCAAGCGCCGGAGAGGCATAGGAAATCGGCATCGCATCGGAGTTCTCGAAGGTGACGATCTCGTAGCTGTCGGCATTTTCCAGCAGCGCGCGGCACAGCATGTTGTTGAGGCCATGGCCGGACTTGTAGCCACGGAACTCGCCGATGATGCTGTGGCCCAGCTGATAGAGGTCACCGATGGCGTCCAGCACCTTGTGCTTGACGAACTCATCGTCGTAACGCAGGCCTTCATCGTTGAGGATGCGATAGTCATCGACGACGATGGCGTTGTCGAGGCTTCCACCCAGCGCGAGGTTCTGGGAGCGCAGGAATTCGAGATCACGCATGAAACCGAAGGTACGCGCGCGAGACACTTCCTTGACGAAGGAGGTGGTAGAGAAGTCGACCGTGGTGGTCTGCTTCTGCTGTTCGAACACCGGGTGATCGAAGTCGATGGCGAAGGACACCTTGAAGCCGTTGTGCGGCAGGAAGGTCGCGACCTTGTCACCATCACGCACTTCGATCTCGCGCTTGATGCGGATGAACTTCTTGAGCGACGACTGCTCCTGGATACCAGCGGACTGGATCAGGAAGACGAACGGACCCGCGCTGCCGTCCATGATCGGCACTTCCGGCGCGGACAGCTCGACGAAGCAGTTGTCGATGCCCAGGCCTGCGAAGGCGGACATCAGGTGCTCGACGGTCGTCACCTTGGCTTCACCGTTGGAAACGGCGGTGCACATGGTGGTGTCACGGACGCTCATCGCATCGGCACGGATATGAGCCTGCGGCTCGAGATCGGTACGGATGAAGACGATGCCGGTGTTGACCGGAGCGGGACGCAGCGTCAGGTAAACCTTGTCACCTGAGTGCAGACCAACGCCTGTGGCGCGGATCGTATTCTGGAGTGTTTTTTGTCGAATCATAGGGAGATAGCCAGTCAGCCTGAATTTGGAAACAGTGTTCATGATAACAGCAATGCAGGAATTCAACAAATTGTCACCTGCCGCTGTTAGGGAAATTCAACATTGCCTTTCGAGCACCATTGAGGCTGACCCGCGCGCCTGCTGGCCTCGTGCTGAGTATGAACACGCAATCACCAAACAGTTCTCACTCGCACTGCCATAAAACGATAATCAATGTGCAAGACAGCTTGAAGTCCTCCCTTCCTTACGCGCCCACGGCACTGGCGGATGCACACGTGACGCACAGGCAGCGCCCCGCGGCGGCGGCGAAAGCCCCTTTTGTCTGCCCCGAAAACGACTTCACCCACCCGGGAAGCCCCGGATGGGTGAAGTCAGACTCATGATGAGCCGTGTCATCCCAGCCTCATGCCGACTGGCGCATGAGCGTCAATGACGTGTCAGTCAGTGCGCATCAGTCAGCCTGGCGACGCAGGAAGGCCGGGATATCGAGATAGTCATCCATATCACGCGACTTGCGCGGCTCCGACTTCTTGGCTGCCGCTTCCTGCTCTTCCTTGGCCTGACGGGTGACCGTCGGCGTCTGCAGGCTGCGGTAATCCGCCGGCTTCTCGACGGAACGCTTGGCCGGTGCCGTTTCACGCGCAGCCGGCTTCTCGACGCGACCGTCGAGACCCGCCGCTACGACAGTGACACGCAGCTCGTCGGTCATGTCCATGTCGATGGACGTCCCGACCACGATGGTGGCGTCCGGAGAAGCGAACTCCTGCACGGTGGCACCCACATCGTTGAATTCACCGATGGAGAGGTCCGGGCCTGCCGTGATGTTGACCAGGATACCGCGCGCGCCGTGCAGATCGATGTCTTCGAGCAGCGGGCTGCGAATGGCCTTCTCGGCGGCTTCACGAGCACGGTTCTCGCCGATGGCGTCACCGGTCCCCATCATCGCCATGCCCATCTCGGACATGACAGTGCGCACGTCGGCGAAATCGACGTTGATGATGCCCGGGCTGGTGATCAGCTCCGCGATCCCCTGCACGGCACCCAGCAACACGTCGTTGGCGGCGCTGAAGGCGCTCAGCAGGCTGGCGCTCTTGCCCAGCACAGACAGCAGCTTCTCGTTGGGGATGGTGATCAGGGAGTCGACGTGCTCGGAGAGCTCCTTCATGCCCTGCTCTGCCGCCTTCTGACGACGCGGCCCTTCGAACGGGAACGGACGCGTGACGACGGCCACGGTCAGGATACCCAGTTCCTTGGCGACCTGCGCCACGACAGGAGCACCGCCGGTACCGGTACCACCCCCCATGCCAGCAGTGATGAAGACCATGTCGGCGCCTTGCAGCAGCTCGACGATACGCTCGCGGTCTTCCATCGCCGCCTGGCGGCCCACTTCCGGGTTGGCGCCAGCGCCAAGCCCCTTGGTGATTTCACTGCCCAGCTGCAGGACAGTCTTGGCGGCCACGCGCTTGAGCGCCTGAGCATCGGTGTTGGCGCAGATGAACTCGACGCCTTCGATGTTGCTCTCGACCATGTGATTGACGGCGTTACCACCGCCGCCGCCAACACCGATCACCTTGATGACCGCGCTGCTGGAGGGTGCGTTATCTACCAGTTCGAACATATGCCCTGTCTCCTGGATCACAGTCTTTCTGTAATCCCTGTCAGAAATTTCCCTTGAACCAGCCCTTGATCCGCTCCAGCGTGGAGGTGTCGTGCTCTTGGCCGTGAACGCGTCGCGCGGCAGATTCCTCTCTGCGCACCGCGACGGTCGTCGACGATGGCGTGTGCCGCTCCTGTTTCATCCCATAATGTAGCAAACCCACACCCGTGGAATAAATCGGATTGCGGACCACATCCGCCAGTCCACGCACATTTTGCGGGCAAGCGATGCGAACCGGCATGTGGAAGATCTCCTCCGCCAGCTCAACGACACCTTCCATGCGTGACGTTCCACCCGTCAGAACCACGCCCGCAGCCACGAGATCTTCATAGCCACTGCGACGCAATTCATCGCGGACCAGGGTGAACAGTTCCTCATACCTGGGCTCGACCACTTCGGCCAACGCTTGACGGGACAGATCACGTGCCGGTCGGTCACCGACACTCGGCACCTTGATCGTCTCGTCGCTGGAGGCCAGTTGGGTCAGAGCACAGGCATACTTGACCTTGATTTCTTCTGCATATTGCGTCGGTGTGCGCAGCGCCATGGCGATGTCATTCGTGACCTGATCACCCGCGATGGGGATCACAGCCGTATGACGAATGGCACCTTCGGTGAAGACGGCGATATCCGTGGTACCACCGCCGATATCCACCATGCACACACCCAGTTCACGCTCATCCTCGGTCAGAACCGCATGACTCGAGGCGAGCTGCTCGAGAATGATGTCGTCGACTTCGAGCCCGCAGCGACGCACGCACTTCTCGATATTCTGCACGGCATTCAGTGCGGCAGTGACCAGGTGAACGCGCGCCTCAAGACGCACCCCGGACATGCCCAACGGCTCGCGAATACCTTCCTGACGGTCAATGGCATATTCCTGCGGCAGCACGTGAAGAATGCGCTGACCTTCAGAAATCGCTCGAGCGCGCGCCGAGTCGATCACGCGTTCGATATCAGACGGCGTCACTTCGCGATCCTTGATCGCCACGACACCATCGGAATTCATCGAACTGATATGACTGCCGGCGATGCCCACATATACCGAGTGGATATCGCAGCCGGCCATCAGCTCAGCCTCCTCCACTGCGCGCTGAATCGACTGTACGGTCGATTCGATGTTGATCACCACACCCTTCTTCATGCCACGTGAAGGGTGGGAGCCAATTCCCGCAATTTCGATACCGCCATCATCGGTCGGCTGACCCACGATCGCGACTACCTTGGAGGTTCCGATGTCCAGCCCGACCACCATATCCTGTGATTTGGAATGTCCTGCCATAGGTCGGGCCAGCTCCTTGATTCTGGTTCATCATGAAAATAATTGCGCGCTTTGACAGACAACATGTCTGCCGCACCACCCAAAACGGGTTTACGTTCCGTTTAACCCGTACAGAGGGATTTGACTTCCCAGTATAGGAGCAGCCACTTGGGGCATACCAGCCTAAAATACCGAGGGGCGCAAATCCCCGCTAGAATAGGCGGGATTGACGACAAATGAAACTGGCGATATCGCCATTTTGCTAATACTCACACGCAAATGAAGCATGTAGTGAGTGTCGCCATTTGCCTCAACTGTCCTTGCCTTCTTCGGGTGCCGTCGTCTCCCCATGCCACGCCACTGCCACTCCGTTGGGGTAACGCAGATCAATGTAGCGGATCTGCGACGCCTCATCGCCCAAGCGCCGTTGCCAGGCCGCCATGAAACGCGCCAGACGCGCCTCTCGATCATTGCGCCCCAGCATCACCCACACCGAATCATTGACCTGAAAGCGCCAGGCGCCGCGTGGCTCCAATCGCAACTGGGAGACATTGAGCCCCAGCCCGCCCAACTGGCTCTGCAGCGTGTCAAGCTCGGCCAGCACTTCGGATCCACTGCCCTTGGGCCCCGCCAGATTGGGCAGATTGCCCAGCTGCGTGACCGGGCCCGCCTGGAAGGCATCACCGCGCACATTGAGCAATTCGCCATCATTCCAATAGGCCACCGGCTGCTGTTCAAACAGCTCGAATTCGAGTGTATCCGGCCAGCGACGCGAGATGCTGACCTCACTCAGCCAATCGATCGCCAACGCGCGACGCCGAACCTCGCCCAATGGGACGGAGAGCCAGCTCTGGCCACGAATCAACGGCGCGATATGACGCTGAAGGTAGGCAGCACTGACATGATCGAAGTCACCCTTGATGGTGACTCGCTCAATGGGACGGTCAAGCCAGGTCCACAATGCCTGTCCGCCCGCGACCAGCAGCGCAAGACCGAGAACGAGGCCGAAGATTGCGCCGGTAGTGCTACGCGCCGCCATCGATCAATGACCACTCTGCTGAGCGACTGACGCATCGTTTGCGTCCCGCTCGGCGAGAGTCGTGTCGAGAATGCGCAGCACCAGGGTGGCGAAATCGAGCCCGACATGTGCCGCGGACTGCGGCACCAGGCTGTGATCGGTCATGCCCGGCGAGGTGTTGACTTCCAGCAGCCAGAAGGCACCGTCCGCATCTTCCATCACATCGACACGGCCCCAACCCTCGCAGCCCAGCACGTTGAATGCCTTGAGCGAGATCTCGGCCAATTCCGCCTCGCGCGCAGCGCTCAGGCCACAAGGCAGCAGATAGCGCGTGGTATTGGCGATGTATTTGGCATCATAATCGTAGAAACCACTATCGGCTTCGATGCGAATGGCCGGCAGGACTTCGCCGTCCAACACCGACACCGTGTATTCCGGGCCCTTGATGAAACGCTCGGCCATCACCACCGCATCGAAGCGGCTGGCATCCGTCCAGGCATCCTGGAGCGCCTGGGCGTCCTCGACGATATGGATGCCGAGTGTCGACCCCTCATGCACCGGCTTGACCACCACCGGCGTCCCGAGCGTCTCGAGCACCGACTGCCAGTCCGTGTCCGCCGCCAGGCGACAGGAGCGTGGCGTCGGCAAGCCTTCGATATCCCAGAGCTTCTTGGTACGCAGCTTGTCCATGCCCAGTGCAGAGGCCAGTACGCCGCTGCCGGTGTAGGGGATGCCCAGCAATTCAAGCGCACCCTGCAAGGTGCCATCCTCGCCGCCGCGACCATGCATGGCGATGAAGACACGGTCGGGGCGCAAAGCCTCGAGACCGACCAGCCCATGCGCCATGTCATAGCCCTGCACATCGACACCTGCGCCCTGCAGGGCCGCCAGCACCGCCGCACCACTCTTGAGCGACACCTCGCGCTCGGCGCTCAGGCCACCGAACAGCACCACGACACGTCCATAGCGCGTGGCCAGCTCAGGATTCACGCCTGTCGATCCGGACGGGGAGGAAGAGACGGTCATAGCGTCACCTCGTCAAGCTTGAGGTCGACCCCCGCCAGTGCCAGCGCAATGCCACCGACATCGCCCGCCCCCTGGGTAATCAGGATATCGCCCGGACGCAGCACGTTCTTGAGCAGGTCCGGCAAGGCACGCTTGTGCTCGACGAACAGCGGGTCCACCTGACCGCGCTGACGGATCGAGCCCGCCAGCGAGCGGCCATCGGCGCCCGGAATCATCGCTTCCCCGGCACTGTAGACATCCAGCAGCAACAGGGTGTCGACTTCGGACAGCACACGCACGAAGTCTTCATAGAGATCATGGGTGCGCGAATAACGGTGCGGCTGGTAGGCCATCACCAGACGGCGCTGCGGCCAACCGGCGCGCACGGCGCGAATCACCATCTCCACTTCGCGCGGGTGGTGGCCATAATCGTCCACCAGCATCACGCTCTGCTCACCATTGGGTGCCGCGAATTCTCCGTGCACCTGGAAGCGACGACCGACACCGGCAAAGCTTGCCAGCGCGCGGGCGATGGCCTCGTCGCTGACACCGACATCGGTGGCGATGGCGATCGCCGCCAGGGCGTTGAGCGCATTGTGCTCACCCGGCATCGCCAGGGTGATCTCGAGCGGTGCATGGCCTTCCGGACGCAGCGCCGTGAAGCTGAGCTGACCGCCACCCTGGCGGAAATCGCTGATGCGGTAATCGGCATCGTCGCTGAAGCCGTAGGTCACGAACTGACGCTGAACACGCGGCAGCAGCTCACGCACGTTGGCATCATCGATACACAGCACCGCCAGACCGTAGAACGGCAGGTTGTGCAGGAATTCGATGAAGGTGTCCTTGAGGCGATTGAAGTCGCCCTCATAGGTAGCCATGTGATCGGCATCGACGTTGGTCACCACCGAAATCAACGGCTGCAGATGCAGGAAGGAGGCATCGGACTCGTCCGCCTCGGCGACCAGATACTCGCCCTCGCCCAGACGGGCGTTGGTGCCCGCGCTGGTCAGCTTGCCGCCGATGACGAAGGTCGGGTCCATGCCACCTTCCGCGAGCAGGGTCGCGGTCAGGCTGGTGGTGGTGGTCTTGCCGTGGGTGCCGGCAATCGCGATGCCCTGGCGGAAGCGCATCAGCTCGGCGAGCATCTCGGCGCGACGCACGACGGGAATGCGATGCTCCCGCGCCCAGGCCACTTCCGGGTTGGTGGTGTCCACTGCCGTCGAGACCACGACCACATCCGCGCCTTCGGCATTGATGGCCGCATGACCGATGGCGACACGCACGCCGCACTCACGCAGATGCGCCGTGACGGCGGATTCCTTGAGGTCACTGCCGCTGACCTCATAGCCCATGTTGCCCAGTACTTCGGCGATACCACACATGCCCACACCGCCGATGCCGACGAAGTGGATACGACGGATGCGGCGCATACCTGCACCGCGATCAGAATTGCTAGCGTTCAAGGCGAGTCTCCATGCAGCCTGCCAGCATGGTCGCTACCGCATCGAGTTCCGCACTATTGCGGGCGCGAGCGGCCATGCCAGTGAGTATCTTGGGGTCAAGCAATTCTGCCAGCGTCTCGGCGAGGCGCTCGGCAGTCAACGTATTCTGGGGAATCAGGCGCGCGGCATCCGCCTTGACCAATACCGCGGCATTGACGGTCTGGTGGTCATCCACGGCGTGGGGGAACGGCACCAGCACCGCAGGGCGACCTGCCGCAGCCAGCTCGGCCACGGTCAGCGCGCCGGCGCGACAGACCACGAGGTCTGCCCAGGCGTAGGCCTCGGCCATGTCACCGATGAACTCGCTGACCTCAGCCGTGACGCCGGCTGCCTGATAGGCGGCAAGGGTCGCCGCCTGCTTGTCACGTCCGGCCTGATGGCGCACCACGGGGCGCGAGGCTTCCGGCAGCAAGGCCAGCGCCGGTGCGAGCGTCTCGTTGAGCGCCTGAGCCCCCAGCGAGCCGCCCATCACCAGCAAATGCAACGCACGCGCCTCGCCTGCCGTCTCGACAGCAGACTCGGACGCATGCCCGGCGGCACCAACGTCGGCGATCTCATCGCGCACCGGATTGCCCACCACCTGAGCCCCGAGGGCGGGCGGGAAGGCGCCCGGGAAGGCGGCGTAGACACGCGTCGCCATCCGCGCCAGCACCTTGTTGGTCAGGCCCGCGATGGCGTTCTGCTCATGAATGACCAGCGGAATGCCTTCAAGGCGCGCCGCGAGCCCGCCCGGACCACTGGCGAAGCCACCGAGGCCTACCACCAGCACCGGCTTGAGCTCACGAATCACGCGCCGCGCCTGCAGGACGGCACGCGCGAGACGAAACGGGATCGCCGCATAGCCCGCCAGTCCCTTGCCACGCAGGCCTGCGACCTCGACCCGATGCAGCGGGTAGCCGGCGTCAGGCACCAGACGATTCTCGATGCCACGCGGGCTGCCCAGCCAATGGATCTCGTGACCGGCCGCCGCGAGGGCACGCGCCAGCGACAGCGCCGGGATCACATGCCCTCCCGTGCCGCCGGCCATCATCAGCACGACGCCTTTGGAGACAGTGTCTACCGAGTCGACCGCCCCCTCAGGAGCGATGGTAGAAGAAGATGACGTCATGCCTGTGCTCCTTGCGGTGTCTCGGTCGGCTTCTTGGCCTTGCGCCGGGGCGCGGCGGCATTTCCTGTCGGTGTGCGGGTCAGCTTGCGGGTCTCGGCATCGATACGCAGCAGTATCGCGATCTGCACGCAACTGACGATCAGGCTGGAGCCGCCATAACTCATCAAGGGCAGGGTCAGCCCCTTGGTGGGCAGCAGTCCGCTGGCCACACCGATGTTGATGAAGGCCTGCGCCCCCAGCACGAGGGCGATACCGTAGCCGAGGTAGGCGCTGAACGGCAAGCCGGCGAGTTCAGCGCGGCGACCGATCTTGAAGGCGCGGTAGATCAGCAGTCCGAACAGCGCCACCACGGCCGTCGCCCCGATCAAGCCAAGCTCCTCGGCCAGCACGGCAAACACGAAATCGGTATGCGCTTCCGGCAGGTAGAACAGCTTCTGCACGCTGTTGCCCAGCCCCATGCCGCTCAGGTGACCACGACCGAAGGCGATCAACGCCTGGGTCAGCTGGTAGCCACTGTCATACATGTTGGCCCACGGGTCGGTATAGGTGGTCAGACGCTCCCAGCGATAGGGTTCGGCGATCGCCAACAGCCAACCACCGCCGCCGGCCAGGCCCAGCAAGACGATGAAGCCCCACCAGGCGACGCCCGCCATCAGCAGCATGCCCATCACGGCACCGCCCATCACCACGATGGAGCCAAAGTCAGGCTCCAGCGCCAGCAGCACGATCATCAGTAACAAGGGAACGCAGGGCAGAATGAGGCCGTTGACGACGCTGGCGCGCACCTTGTCGAGGCGGCGGTCCAGATAGCCGGCCAGCCAGATCATCAGGCACAGCTTGGCGATCTCGGAGGCCTGCACCCCGCCGACCAATGGCAGCGGTATCCAGCGCTTGGCGCCGTTGATCTCGCGCCCGACCACCAACACGACCACCAGCAGCACGAAGCCCAGCATCAGCATCGCGAAGCTGCGCTGCTGCCAGGCGGACATCGGCACGCGCAGCGTACAGATCGCGGCCACCAGGCCGATCACGATGAAGATGCCGTGGCGCATGCTGTAGTAGAAGGCATTGCCATCGAAGCGCTCGCTCGAGATCTCGCTGGAGGCAGACGTCACCATCACCCAGCCGATACACAGGATCGCCAAAGCGCAGAACAGCAGCCAGCCGTCGACGGGCTGACGCTCTGCCGTCAAGGTGTCATGGACTCGCCGAGCCTTGTTACGCATCGCAGGCTTCCTTGTCGCTGCCGCCAGGGCCAGAATTGCAGTCAGCACCGGACATGATGTGCTGCGTGATCCAGTCACGGAACGCGTCGCCGCGCGCCATGTAATTGGGGAACTGATCGAGACTGGCGCAGGCCGGTGACAGCAGTACGCAGTCCCCCGCCTGAGCGATCTGTCGAGCATGACGCATGGCCTCCAACAGCGTCATGACTGGCGTCACGGTAACGTCATCGGCCAGGGCTTGCGTCAATAGCGGCGCATCCTGTCCGAACACCACCGCCTCACGGGCGTAACGGGCCAGTGGCGCCGCCAGCGGCGTGAAATCCGCGCCCTTGCCCTGACCACCGGCCAGCAATATCAGCTTGCCCTCGAGCGTCGGGCCGAGACCGGCAATCGCCGCGAGCGTCGCCCCGACATTGGTGCCCTTGGAATCATTGATCCAGCGCACGCCCGCCACCTCGGCGATCAGCTCGCCGCGATGCGGCAAGCCCGCGAAGCTTGCTAGCTCGGCGACCATCGCCGTCTCGTCGAGACCGATCGCGGTGCCCATCGCGAGTGCCGCCAGCGCATTGGCCTGGTTGTGGCGGCCGGCCAGTCGCACCTCCGCAGCAGGCATCACGCCGCGCAACTGGCCAGACTCGACATGACACAGCGACAGCGTGCCGCCCTGCTCCGCCAGGCGCCATTGCGCCTGCCTGGCAGCCTCATCGGACGACTCATCAGCCGACTCACCGAGCTGCACGCTGAAGCTGACTCGCACCACCGCATCATTCTCGGCCGGCCAGCTCCAGGCGTCGTCGGCATTGATGACCGCAAGGCCTGCGCCGCGGAAGATGCCGCGCTTGGCGGCCTGATAGCCGCGCATGCCATCGTGGCGATCAAGGTGATCTTCGGAGAGATTCAGGAAGCAGGCGACATCGGCCTTGAGCTCAGGTGTGGTCTCGAGCTGGAAGGAAGACAGCTCCAGCACGTAGAGTTCGGCATCAGGCTGCTCACGCAACAATGTCAGCGCGGCAGTGCCCAGATTGCCGCCAACCGCCACGTCACGGCCGGCACGCTCGGCCATCTGCGCGATCAGCGTGGTCACGGTGGACTTGGCGTTCGAGCCGGTGATCGCGACCAGCGTGGGCCGCTTGCCCTGCGCGTCGCGGGCCTGACGCTCATCCAGCGCGCGCACGAAAAGTGCGATCTCGCCGACCAGTCGCTCGCGAACCCCATCGAACACCGCCTGACGCGGGTCGATGCCTGGACTGAGCACCACCTCGCCGAAGCGTGACAGATCCAGCGCTTCCAGTGGGCCGAGATGTACCTCGGCCTGCGGTGCATGCTCGCGCAGGCTCTCGAGGCCCGGCGGTGCGCTACGGGTATCGGCGACGGCAAAGTCGATGCCGCGATCACTCAGATGGCGAGCGATCGCCTGTCCGGAGACACCAAGACCGACCACCAGGGTCGGTCCTTTGGCAGGCACCGGCGAGGCCGGTGCTTGAGAGGTGACAGAGAGGGTCATCGCGAATGCGTCCTCAGCGAACCTTGAGTGTGGCCAGGCCAAGCAGCACCAGCACGACGGTAATGATCCAGAAGCGCACGATGACGCGCGGCTCCGGCCAGCCTTTCAGCTCGAAATGGTGATGCAGCGGCGCCATGCGGAAGATGCGTCGCCCGGTCAGCTTGTAGGAGCCGACCTGCAGGATCACCGAGACGGTTTCCATCACGAAGACGCCGCCCATGATGAACAGCACGATTTCCTGACGCACGATGACCGCCACGACACCCAGCGCCGCGCCGAGTGCCAGCGCGCCCACATCGCCCATGAAGACCTGGGCGGGATAGGTGTTGAACCACAGGAAACCGAGGCCGGCACCCGCGATGGTGGCGCAGAACACGGCCAGCTCGCCGGAACCGGCGATGAACGGAATGTGCAGATACTCGGCGAACTTCAGGTTGCCCGAAGCGTAGGCGAAGATGGCCAGGCCCATGGCGACCAGCACGGTCGGCATGATCGCCAGACCATCGAGGCCATCGGTCAGATTGACCGCATTGGAGCTGCCGACGATCACGAAGTAGGTCAGCACCATGTAGAACACGCCTAGCGGGATGACGACGTCCTTGAAGAACGGCACCAGCAGGCCCGTCTCGGCCGGCGTGCTCGCCGTCAGATACAGCACCACGGCGGCGCCGATGCCCACCACCGACTGCCAGAAGTACTTCCAGCGCGCCGGCAGGCCACGCGGATTCTTCTCCACCACCTTGCGGTAGTCATCGACCCAGCCGACGGCACCGAAGCCCAGCGTGACGGCCAGCACCACCCAGACATACAGGTTGGTCAGGTCGCCCCACAGCAGAGTGGAGACGGCCATCGACAGCAGGATCATCACTCCGCCCATGGTCGGAGTGCCGGCCTTGGAAAGGTGAGACTTGGGGCCATCGTCGCGCACGGCCTGGCCGATCTGGCCATCGACGAGCTTGCGGATGACCCAGGGACCCAGCCACAGACACAGCAACAGTGCCGTCAACGTGGCCAATACCACGCGCAGGGTCAGATAATTGAAAACCGTAAAGGCGCCATTGAATTGGGCCAGAAACTCAGCAAGCAGCAGCAGCATGACTCACATTCACCTTGATGCGTCGACCTTGAGCGCGGCAACGACATTCTCCATGCCAGCGCTGCGAGACCCCTTGACCAGAACACTGGCCCCGGTGGGTAGATGGTTACGGGCGTAAGCTTCCAGCTCTGCCCGCTCGATAAAGTGCTTGCCACCGGCCCCGAAGGCCTCGGCAGTCGCCTGAGCGCCCTCGCCGCAGGTGGCAATGAAATCTATGCCCAGCTTGCGGGCGTGATCGCCCACCTCGGCATGCAGACGTTCGGCGTCTGCTCCGAGTTCGCCCATGGCGCCCATCAGGCACCAGCGCGGCGCAGGCAGTGTCGCCAGCAGATCCAGCGCCGCCAGCATGGCACCGGGGTTGGCGTTGTAGCTGTCATCCAGCAGACGCGAACCGTTGATGCCTGCCACGACGCCCAGCCTGCCGGGCACGCTCTCGGCGCTCTCGAGCCCGGCGATCACCAGATCACTGTCGATGCCCAGTGCCAGGCACGCCGCGGCAGCCGCCAGCGCATTGGCCACGTTGTGACGCCCCAGCAACGCCAGCTGGACACGACCGAGCGAGCGGCCATCAAACGTCAGTTCGAAAGCATAACGCCCGAGTTCATCCGCGCCTAGCTCACGCGCCTGCAGGCGTGCCGGGCGATCAACGCTATCCACGCTGCCATCCACAACGCCATCCGCAACGCTGAAGTCGATGACATCGACCGCCTGGCCGGTTGCGGCCAGCGCCTGCCATAGCGAGAAGTAGGCGTCATCACGGTTGAGCACCGCGACCGGACGTCGCCCTCCCAACGGGCTCAAGCCCGCCAGAATCTCGCCCTTGGCCTGGGCGATCTGCCCCATGCCGCCGAATTCGCCGACATGGGCGCCGGTGACATTGGTGATCACCGCCACTTGCGGGCGCGCCAGGGCCGTCGTCCAGGCGATCTCGCCGAGATGATTGGCGCCCAGTTCGACCACACCGTGCTGGTGGGCGTTGCTCAAGCGCAGCAACGTCATCGGCAGGCCGAAATCGTTGTTGAGGTTGCCGTGATTGGCGAGGCTTTCGGCCTCGAAACGCGCGGCATCCCGCACAAGGATGGCATGCACCAAGCCCTTGACGCTGGTCTTGCCGCTGTTGCCGGTCACCGCGATCAGCGGCCTCCCCCAGGCACGACGACGCGCCGCCGCCAGCAGCCCGAAGGCCAGCCGGGTATCCGCGACGACGATCTGCGGCAGCGGATCATCCACTGCCCGCTCGACCAGCGCCGCGACGGCACCATTGGCGCGAGCCTGGGCGAGGAAGTCATGGGCATCGAAGCGCTCACCCTTCAGGGCCACGAACAGCGGTGCGGCCTGCTCGCCAAGCTTGCGGGTGTCCGTCTCGATGTCGCCCAGTGCCTGACCGCGCAATGCCTGCGGCAACTGCGCCCCGAGCACCGCGGCCACTTCCTCGAAGGTGCCCAGAGCGACGGGCTGTTCAAGCGCACTCATGCGTCACGCTCCTGACCTTCCAGCATCGAGAGCTCACGACGCTCCAGCGCCGCGACCGCATGGGCCACATCCGAAAACGGCAGTCGCTGACCGTCGATTTCCTGATAATCCTCGTGCCCCTTGCCGGCGATCAGGATGACATCATGCTCGCCGGCATCGCGGATGACCTGGGCAATGGCTTCGCCACGCTCGGCGATATCCAGCACGCGCTCGCGGGCATGGATGCCGGTCATCATCTGCTGACGGATGGCAGCGGCATCCTCGGTGCGCGGATTGTCATCGGTGATCACGACACGATCGGCACCCTGTTCGGCGGCCGTGGCCATCAGCGGACGCTTGCCGCTGTCGCGATCGCCGCCACAGCCGAGCACACACCACAGGCGCGCATCATCCCGCGCCGGCAGGTGGGCGCGCAGCGCGGTCAGTGCCGTCTCGACGGCCTCCGGCGTGTGGGCGTAGTCGACCACCACCACCGGCGCGCCATCACGACTCAGGCGCTGCATGCGCCCCGGTACCGGCGTCAGACGCGGCGCGGCGGCAAACAGCCCCTCGAACGAATAGTCGAGGCCATGCAGGATCAGCATTGCCAGCAAGGCGTTGTCGAGATTGAAGCGCCCCATCAGATTGAGGCCCAGCTCGCGCTCGCCATCCGGCGTCGCGATCACGGCAACCTGGCCCAGCGGCTCGGGGAAGACATCCAGCACGCGCAGGGTCGCGACATCATCACGCCCCATCGCCAGCACGCGCACGCCGCGCTGCATGCCGGCCAGCATTAGACGCGCCAGCGCATCGTCGGCATTGAGCACCGCAAGCTTGAGTTCGGGGCGCTTGAACAGCTTCGCCTTGGCCGCCGCATAGGCCGCCATGCTGCCGTGGTAGTCGAGGTGGTCTCGCGAAAGATTGGTATAGCCTGCGACGGTGAAGCGGCAACCATTGACGCGCCCTTGATCCAGCGCATGCGAGGAGACTTCCATCGCGATCAGCTCGGCACCGACCAGGCTCAGGCCCTTGAGCGCCGCCTGCACGGCCAGGGCATCAGGCGTGGTGCGCTCGCCCGCGACCAGCGCGCCGGGACGCCCGATGCCGAGCGTGCCGATCATGCCGGCGGGCGTGCCCATCGCTTCGGCCAGCTCGGCGATGTAATGGGTGACGGAAGACTTGCCATTGGTGCCCGTGACCCCGACCAGCGTCAGCGACTCGGGCACACTGAAGGCCTGGCGGCCCAGCTCACCGAGCTGCTCGCCCAGATTCTCGAGCCAGACGACTCTGGCATCGTCTGAATGCAGTGCGAGACGTGCATCCCCGCCCGCAGGTCTTTCGGCCAGCACCAGCTCGGCACCGCCCTCAAGCGCCGCGGCGATATAGTCGCGGCCATCGCTGGCGATGCCGGGGATGGCAATGAAGAGGGAGCCCTGCGCGGCACTGCGACTGTCGATCGTCAGGTGCCAGTCATCGCGCGCGACAAGCCGTGCACGGCAATCGTCATTGAGGCCGCCTGGCCACAGCGCCAGCAACGCTGCCAGCATGTCTGTCGCCGTGGCCAGCGGGCGCGCCAGAAACTCGCCCAGGCGTCTGGAATCGTGCGGTGAAGTCATGTCGGAAGACCTTCCTTGTTCCCGATGTCCCGGAACGTATTCACTACATGAGAAAAAAGACGCAGTCGCCCACCCGAGGCCGGCGACCGTGCCACATGAAAAGCGTTACTCACCGACCTTGCTGTCCGGCGGCACATCCAGCAGGCGCAATGCCTTGCCCACCACGCGCCCGAACACGGGCGCCGCCACCAGACCGCCGTAATATTCTTCCCCTTTGGGGTTCTCGATCATCACCACGGTCACGATACGCGGATCAGACACCGGTGCCACACCCGCGAACAACGAACGATACGCGGTCTTCTGATAGCCACCGGCCGTCACCTTGCGCACGGTGCCGGTCTTGCCGGCGATGCGATAGCCTTCGACCACCGCCCGCTTGGCAGGCCCGTTGGGCTGCACGATCTTCTCCATCATGCCGAGCAAGGCGTGTGCGTTGTCCGATGAGATCACCTGGTCACCCACCGGCGGCGTCTTGACCTTGAGCAGCGACGGCGGCACACGACGGCCATCGTTGGCGAGCGCGGTGTAGGCGCTGGCCAGCTGCAGCGCCGAGACGCTGATACCGTAACCGTAGGAGATGGAGGCCCGCTTGCTGCGCGACCAGTTGGTCGGCGGCGGCAGCACGCCGGTCGTCTCGCCCGGGAAGCCGGTGCCCGGCGCCTGGCCGAGGCCCAGCTCATAGTAGCGATTCCACACCGCATCATCCTCGAGACTCAGCGCCATGCGGCTCATGCCGATATTCGAGGAATGGTAGAGAATGCCCGCCATGTCGAGCTTGCCGTAGTTGCGGAAGTCACGAATGGTGAACTGATCGACCCGCATGTAACCCGGCGTGGTATCAATCACCGAGTCCGGCTGATACTTGCTGGAGGCAAGGCCGGCGCTCATCGACAGCGGCTTCATGACCGAGCCGGGCTCGAAGGCATCGGTGATCGCGCGGTTGCGCAGCCCGGCGGGATCAAGCCCGGCACGGTTGTTCGGGTTATAGGACTTCTGATTGACCATCGCCAGCACTTCGCCGGTGCGCGCATCCATCATCACCAGGGTGCCGCCATCGGCGCGGTGCTCCGCCACGGCCGCCTTGAGCTCGCGGTAGGCCATGTATTGCAGACGCAGGTCGATGGAGAGTGTCAGGTCGCCACCGGGCTTGGCTTCGCTGATCAGATGCAGGTCACGCACCAGGCGCCCCTTGCGGTCCTTGAGCACACGTCGCTTGCCCGGCGTACCGGAAAGGTAGGAATTGTAGGCAAGCTCGAGCCCCTCCTGGCCCTTGTCATCGACGTTGGTTACGCCGATCAACTGGGCGGAGACTTCTCCGGAGGGGTAATAGCGCTTGTATTCCTGCTTGTGGCTGACGCCCGGAATATCGAGGTCAATGGCAGGCTGGGCCTGCGGCGGGGTCATCTGGCGCTTGATGTACATGAAGCCCTTGCCGGCATCACGATAGCGGCGGACGCGTGCGATCAGATCATCCGGCTTCTGACCCAGCGCGCGCGCCAGCAATGACAGCCGCACGGGGTCGTCGGGCACCTTGCGCGGGTCGGCCCACAGGGTGATGACCGGCGTGGAGATCGCCAGCGGCTCACCGGTGCGGTCGGTGATCATGCCGCGGTGAGCATTGATGCTGTCGACGCGCAGGGTGCGTGCGTCGCCCTGATCCTGCAGGAACTGCTGATCGAAGAGCTGGAGATAACCGATGCGGCCGACCAGAGCGACAAGCCCGGCCAGCACGATGAAGAGCATGATGCGATAGCGGGCTGGCCCCATGGCCGCGCGCGCGCTCTTGCGGGCACCGCTTGCGGCCTTGGGACGAGCGGGCGTCTCAGCTCCGGCGGCTTTGCGCGGGTTGCGCGGGCGAGACGAAGGCGGGCGACGCGTGGCCATCAGCGAATGACCTCGACATCGTGGACATCCGGGACGCGCATCTCGAGTCGCTCGATGCTGATGCTTTCGATACGCGCCGGCGCCGACCAGGCGCTCTCTTCCAGCAACAGGCGGCCCCAGCGTGCACGCGCATCATCGCGCGCCGCTTCCAGCTTCTGCAGCTGGGCATATTGGCCGCGCGAGAGGTGGGAGCTGATCACGACAGCAGCGGCAGAGCCGAGCAGACTGAGCATCAGCACCGCGAAACACAGGTGACGCCAACGCATCTGCACCTTGATCGGCCAGTTACCCGTCCAGCCATCCTGTCTCCGTCCCGCCATGCCGACTCCCTAATCACTCTGAACGTGATGCCCCGCATCACGAATATCCTTGCAGACTGCCAACGTGCAGGCGCGATGTTCGCTCACTTGTTTGAAGCGCCCGGCGCATTATGTCAGCAAGTGGCGTTAGCCGCTAAGAGTTGCAGCACGGCAACACTTGTGTCGTCCTTTCACCACAGCCCACTTGCGCGCGCGCCTGCCGGTAGGCAGGCGCAGAAAGAGGCACGATTCCCCAGAGGGAGCACTGACGCTATTTGAGCTTTTCGGCAATGCGCATCACGGCACTGCGCGAACGGACATTGGCATCGACTTCGCTTTGCGAGGCCTTCTGCGCCTTGCCCACCAGCTTGAGACGCTTGTTGAGCTGGTCTTCACGGATCGGCATGCCACGCGGCGCCTGATCCCCCCGCGCCTTGTCACGCATGAAGCGCTTGACGATGCGGTCTTCCAGCGAGTGGAAGCTGATCACGACCAGACGACCGCCGGGCTTGAGCGCCTCGAGACCGGCATCCAGCGCGCGGGTCAGCTCATCCAGCTCACCATTGATATGAATGCGGATCGCCTGGAAGACACGCGTCGCCGGGTGCTTGTGCTTCTCCCAGTTGGGGTGGGCATCCTTGATCAGGCTGGCGAAATCGCCGGTGCGCGTGATGGGTCGCTCGGCGCGACGCTCCACCACGGCGCGCGCCAGACGCTTGGCATAACGCTCCTCACCATAGGTCTTGAAGACCCAGGCCATGTCCTCGGCACTGGCACGCGACAGCCACTCGGCGGCGCTCTCGCCACTGGTGGGGTCCATGCGCATGTCCAGCGGGCCATCATTCATGAAGCTGAATCCACGCTCGGCATCATCCAGCTGCGGGGATGACACGCCGATGTCGAGCAGGATGCCATCCAGCTGGCCATGCACGCCCTCACGCTCGGCATACTCGCCAAGACGCGCGAACTCACCGGCATGGATACTGAAACGTTCGTCATCGATGGTCGCGGCTTCCGCCAGCGCCTGGGGGTCACGATCACAGGCGATCAGACGCCCCTCGGGCGCCAGGCGCGACAGGATCAGACGCGAATGGCCACCGCGACCGAAGGTGCCGTCGAAGTAGACGCCGGCCGTGTCCTGAATCAGGCCATCGACCGCGCCATCGAGCATGACACTGACATGCGCGAAGCGATCAGCCACTTCGACGGACTCGGTATCGGCAGACTCGGTAACGGAAGGAGCGCTGGGCTTGGACATGACGAAACTCTGGACCTTGGCACGCGATGCGAGCAGTGAAAGCCGGTGGCAAAGGACACCGACAGCATAAGAGCGGAAACAGCGCCTGCGTGCAGCAGGCAAGCGGCTGAAACACGAATTCAAGTGCCATAACCGACAACCGGCGCCTGTCACGGCAGCGTGTTCGTTGCCATCCAACTGCAATGGTCATTCACGAAACACGCAGCGGACGGCGCCGGTCATGCGAATTCAAGGTGTGCTGCCATCGCTCGCATCGCGAAGGCTGGCAGCACACTGACGTTATAAGGCGGGAGATGGCCGATAAGCCGGGTCTTGTCGTGGACAGTCATTCATCTAGGCCCTGAATCACTTCAGGGCTCAAGCAACCAACCCGCCCCCACTGCGGGCAGCAGCATAGGGGGCCTATTTGGTCTTGCTCCAGGTGGGGTTTACCTCGCCGCGAACTGTTACCAGCCGCGCGGTGCGCTCTTACCGCACCCTTTCACCCTTACCGGTCAGCCGAAGCTGACGTAGGCGGTCTTCTCTCTGCTGCACTTGCCGTCGGCTCGCGCCGCCCAGACGTTATCTGGCACCTTGCCCTATGGAGCCCGGACTTTCCTCCCCCAGCTTGCGCTGGCGGCGACTGTCTGGCCGTCTCCCAAGCGCGCAAGACTACCAGTGTCATGGGCCTTTCACAAGACGAAGCCCGCGCAGGCCGAACAATGGCAGCGGCAAAAAAGTCTGGCGTGACAGAGGTTTGCTTATTCCTCTGCCGCGTCCTTCATGGCTTGCGCCTTGGCATACCAGGCTTTCTTGCGCCCGCCCACCAGACGTGTGGCGATGGCGGCCATCTGCTTGACGCCGACGCCCTCCTCGAACAGCACCTGCAACAGGGCGTCGCCTTCGACACTGGCCGCCTCATCGCCGTCACGTGCCGGCGCTCCTTCGATCATGACCACGAACTCGCCGCGGGTCTGATCACTGTCAGCGTCCATCTGCGCCAGCAGCTCGGCCGCCGTGCCATCGAGGAAGGTCTCGAAGGTCTTGGTCAGCTCACGGGCCAGCACGACCCGGCGCTCGCCCAGCACCTCGCGGATATCGCCGAGCAGCGCCTGGATACGGTGCGGAGATTCATACAGCACGTGGGTGGCGCTATCGTCGCGCAGCGCGGCAAGGCGCGCCTGACGCGGGCCGCCCTTGTGGGCCAGAAAGCCTTCGAAGGTGAAGCGATCCGTCGGGAGGCCCGCCGCGCTGAGGGCGGTGATCAACGCGCACGGCCCCGGCAGCGGCACTACCTTGAAGCCACGCTCGCGCAGGGCGCGCACGACGATGAAGCCGGGGTCGGAGATCAGCGGCGTGCCGGCATCGGAGACCAGCGCGACGCGTCGGCCTGCCTCCAGCGCCTGACACAGCTGGTCGACACGACCACGTTCATTGTGATCGTGCAGGGACATCATGGGCACTTCCAGGCCCAGGTGACGCAGCAACCGCGCGCTGTGGCGGGTATCCTCGGCTGCGATCAGGTCCACTTCTCCCAGCACCCGCGCGGCGCGGGGACTGAGATCATCGAGGTTACCAATCGGCGTGGCGACCACGTACAATACGCCTTCAGAAGACTCGGACATTCAATGCTTCGACTCGTTGAACTCAATGGTAGAAATGGTCGTCAGACACAGGCAGATTGCCTTGGGACATTTCATCCGAAGGACGCTGCATGCGTGGCCCTGATCGACCGAGTGCCATGATGCCTTTCACCCTTCATCACAGTAGGCGGCGATGCAGTCCTGACCACATCGCCCATCAGCCAAGGGACCGTCGTACATGCGCCAGACATGGAATCGTGCATCAGCCAATACGCTGGGCACTTCGTCAGCCATCCGGCAGGAGGCCGCGCGCCGTTCACGTTCCGGCCTGCGCACGCTGGCGGGCCTCGCCGCCTCCGCCCTGCTGCTGGCAGGGTGTGCCGGACAGTCACCGCTCTCCAGCGGCCCCGGGGCCGATGCCCTGCTTGCTCAGGCCGAGCAGCAACAGGGTCAGCAAGCGGCCAGTACGCGCCTGCAAGCTGCGGACATCCTAGCACGCAGCGGCGACAACGCGCAGGCGATCACCATCGCATCCGACATCGATCCGGCAAGCCTCGAGCCGCAGGAACGCGTGCAATGGGCCCTGCTGCTGTCGCGCATCGCGCTTGAGCAGCAGGACGGCTGGAACACGATCCTGGCCACCTCGGTGCTCGAGGACGGCATCCAGATGTCCGGCGATGACCAGCGCACACTGCGCAAGCGTCGCGGCCTGGCACTCGGCATGGTCGGCGAGCCCCTGGCCAGCGCCCAGACCCTGATCGCCCTGCAGGCCGACAGCGATGACCTGAGCATCAACGACACCCTGTGGGAGCAGCTCACGCGCCTCTCACCCAGTCAGCTCAACGAGCTGGCCAGTGCCAGCCCCACCGCCAGTGGCTGGACGGACCTGCTACGCCTGCAGCGTCGCTTCGGTGGCAACATCGACCAGATGTTCTCCGCCATCAACGACTGGTCGGACGCCAACCCGCAGCATCCCGCCGCACGCCAGATGCCGCAGGGCATTCTCGACCTGCGCGAGCTCTCCGGCCAGGAAGTGCGCAAGATTGCCGTCTTCCTGCCCGAGTCCGGCTCGCTCAAGCGGATCGCCCAGGCCATCCGTGAAGGCATCGAGGCACGCCATCGCAGCGCCATCGACAATGCCGAGGCCACCCCGCAGCTGAGCTTCTATGACACCTCGAGCGCGGACCTCAAGACCCTGTATGCCCGTGCCACCATGGATGGTGCCCAGGTCGTGCTCGGCCCGCTGGACAAGAAGCTGGTCAGTCAACTCGAGACCCAGAACAGCCTGCCGCTGCCGACACTGGCCCTCAACTACGGCACCCATGACAGCAACCGTGCCGACAACCTGTTCCAGTACGGCCTGTCCGCCGAGGACGAAGCCCGCCAGGTCGCCATGCGCGCCGCACTCGACGGCCATCGTGGCGCCGCCGCGCTGGTGCCCAACAATGCCTGGGGCCAGCGCGTCTACAGCGCCTTCCGCGACCGCTTCGAGCAGGAAGGTGGCGACATCGTCTCCGTCGAGCGCTACAACCCCAAGGGCGCCGTCAGCTCAGCCGTCAAGGACCTGCTGTCGGTCTCGAGCCAGGATCAGGCGCGCATGAAGTCCGCCAAGAAATCCGGCAGCAAATACGGCCGCGCGCACTCCGGCAACATCGACATGATCTTCCTGCTGGCGCTGCCGAGCTATGCGCGTCAGGTGCCGCCGATGCTGGACTTCTACTACGCGGGCGACCTGCCGATCTACGGCACCTCCCATCTCTATGACGGCGCACCGCAGCCCGATCAGGATGGCGACCTCAATGGCGTCGACTTCGTGGACATCCCCTGGGAAGTGCCGGAGGCCTCCTCCGGCGGCAAGGCGTCCCTGCCGGAAGTCGACACCTACCGCGCTCTGTCCGATGCTTCACCGCGCATGCTCAAGCTCAACGCCATGGGGGTCGATGCCTATCGTCTGGCCCAGCGCGTACCGCTGATGCTGGCCGGTGCGGGCGGCGAACTCTTCGGCGCCACCGGCAGCCTCTTCCCGCGCCACGATGGCCGCATCGAGCGCACGCTGCCCTGGGCTGAATTCAGAGGTGGCGTACCGCGTCCGCCACTGAAAGGCGCCAACAGCCGCACCGTCGAAGCCTACACACCCTGACATGACACGCGCCGACTCGCCCTCTGGCAAGGCGCACCCGCCTCCCCAGCGTCGCGCCCGAGCGCGCGGCGCCGTCATCGAGGCGGAGGTAGAACAATGGCTGGCAGCGCGTGGCCTGACACCCGTCACGCGCAACCAGCATGCCAAGGGCGGCGAGATCGACCTGATCATGCGTGACGCCGAGACCCTGGTCTTCATCGAGGTGCGCTACCGGGCCAACTCCCGCTTCGGCAGCGCGCTGGAAAGCGTGACCCATACCAAGCAACGCCGGCTGATCACTGCCGCGCGTTTTTATCTGGCCCAGCACGGGCTATCATGTTCCTGCCGCTTCGACGTGGTAGGCGTGGAGGGGACCTCCCCTCGTTCCATTCACTGGATTCGCCACGCCTTCGAAGCGTTCTGAAGCCAACGACCAAGAGCCATCATGGATTTCCAATCGCGTATTCTCGGCCACTTCAACGCCAGCATTGACACCAAGACCTACGCCAGCGAAGTGCTGCCGCCCTTCATCGAAGCGGCCAGCCAGATGATGGTCCAGAGCCTGGTCAATGACGGCAAGATCCTGGCCTGCGGCAACGGCGGCAGCGCCGGCGACAGCCAGCATTTCTCCTCCGAGCTGCTCAACCGCTTCGAGCGTGAGCGCCCGAGCCTGCCGGCCATCGCACTGACCACCGACACCTCCACGCTGACGTCCATCGCCAACGACTACAGCTACAACGAGGTGTTCTCCAAGCAGATCCGCGCCCTGGGTCAGCCCGGCGACATCCTGCTGGCCATCTCCACCAGCGGCAACTCCGCCAATGTGGTGCAGGCCATCCAGGCGGCTCACGACCGTGATATGCGCGTCGTCGCCTTGACCGGCCGCGACGGTGGCGACATGGCGTCACTGCTGGGCAGCGAAGACTGCGAGATTCGTGTTCCCGCCACCTCTACGGCACGCATCCAGGAAGTCCATCTGCTGGCCATCCACTGCCTGTGCGACCTGATTGATCATCAGCTGTTCGGCAGCAACGAGTAATCCGCGCGCCCCACGGCATTCACCAGGAGAAAACGGCATGACGCACAAGAACCTGCTTTCCCTCATGGCCACCGCCGGCTTCCTGACGCTAGCCGGCTGCACCACCGTCGCCGACCTGACCAACAGCGGCCCGATCGACGAAGACTATGGCGATCGCACCCTGGGCGCCCAGGTGGAAGACGAGAGCATCGAGACCAAGATCGAGGTCAATCTCGGCAAGACCGATGCCCGCTTCAATGATGCCCACGTCAACGTGAACTCCTACAACGGCATGGTGCTGCTGACCGGCCAGGTCGCCAGCGACGAGCTGAAGCAGAAGGCCACGGACATCGCCAAGGACGTGCGTCGCGTGCGTCAGGTGCACAATGCGCTGGAAATCAGCGCCAATGCCCCGGCCAGCCAGCGCGTGCAGGACACTTGGCTGACCACGCGCGTCAAGGCCACGCTGGCGGCGGATGCCAACATCGACTCCGGTCGCATCCTGGTACTCACCGAGAATGCCAGCGTCTACCTGATGGGTATCGTGACCCGCGCCGAAGCCGACCAGATCGTCAGCAAGGTCTCTGAAGTCGGCGGCATCCAGCGTATCGCCAAGGTCTTCGAGTACCTCGACTGATCGAGGTGGTGCGCCTTGCATGCCTGACATGCAAAGTGCCCTGAACGAAAAGTGCCCTGAACGAAACGTACCCTGAATAAATAGCACCAAGAATCAAGAATGAAAAATGCCCCGCAGGCCGAAGCCTGCGGGGCATTTTTCATGACAGGAGCGACATCAGGCGGACAATGGCCAACCCTCATCCATCGCTCCCACCTGCCGACGTGATTACTTGATCACGCGCAGCGAAGGACGCCCCTTGCGCGGCGGCTTGGGCTGATCATTGTCATCAGCACCCTGCTCGTCGCTGGCCGAGTCCGACGCCTGCTCTTCATCGGCGGCTTCGGCATCAGCGCCTGAGCTTGTCTCGACGGACGCATCCGCTGATCCCGAGGCAGGCACCTCTTCCTCGACGGGCGCACTGCCGACACTGGCCAGCGTCGGGCGCGCTGCGGCGGCCGGCTCGGCATCTGGCGCGGCTTCACCGAATGTCATCTCATCGGCACCCGGCATCACCGGCTCGTGACCGAAGACCATACCGACACCGTTTTCACGCGAATACAGCGCGACCAGGGCCGCCGTCGGCACGCTGACGTGCATCGGCTGACCACCGAAGCGGGCATTGAAGCTGACCCCTTCATTGGCGATCAACAGATCACGCACCGCGCCGGGTGCGATATTGAGCACGATCTGGCCGTTCTGGACGTGTTGACGCGGAACCTGGACACCTTCCTGCTCGGCGTCCACCACGATGTACGGCGTATTGTCGTTATCCAGCAGCCACTCGTAGAGTGCGCGTGCCAGATAAGGGCGACTGGAAAGCATGGGAGAACCTCTTGAACTGCAATGAGTGTCAGCGACGACCGAAGTCCATTCCGCCAACGGGCCAACGCCCCGCGCATCGCTCACATCCATCATCCACAGACTGATGAGCGAGGGCGAAAGCCCGAATGCGTGACCGATCGATCAGTGACCGAAGGATCACGCACGGATCAGATGCGCATCTCGCGCTCGGCCTCGGACAGCGACGCCTTGAAGGCATCACGCCCGAACAACCGCTCCATGTAGGTCAGCAGCGGCTTGACCTGCTTCTCCGGCAGCTCGATTCCCAGTGTCGGCAAGCGCCACAGGATCGGGGCAATGCAGGTGTCCACCAGCGAGAACTCGTCGCTCATGAAGAACGGCATGTCGTCGAAGATCGGGGAAATGCCGATCAGGCTTTCACGCAATTCCTTGCGCGCCTTGTCGGCTTCCTTCTTGGTGCCTGTCTGGATGGTTTCCATCATCGGCACCCATTCGCGCTCGATGCGATGCATCCACAGACGGCTCTGGGCGCGCGCCACCGGATACACCGGCAACAGCGGCGGATGCGGGAAACGCTCGTCCAGATATTCCATCATGACCTTGGACTCGTAGAGCACCAGGTCGCGATCCAGCAGCGTCGGCACACTGTTGTACGGGTTCAGGTCGGCCAGTTCGGCCGGACGGCTGTCATCATCCACATCAATGATATCGACTGCCACACCCTTCTCGGCCAGCACGATCCGTACACGGTGGCTGAAGTGGTCGTCACCACCGGAGTAGAAGGTCATCGATGAACGCTTGGCCACAACACCCATGAAACTGTCCTCGCATCTGTTCGAGACATGCCCGTGTCAGCTTTTGGCCTGACAAACGGGGATAAGTTTCCTCTGGCCTGCCCTTGTCACAACGGGCCCTGCCAGAGGGTCAGCCTGCGCCACCTCAAGGCGACGCAAGCGGGCGCGCGACTGATCAGCCGCGCGCCCGTCACTGCCGGCTCGCCATTATCACTGAGACCCCGCCCCGGGGGCCATCAATGAATGTCGCGCCAGTATTCCTTCTTGAGAAGATACGCCAGCAAGGTAAAGATCAGAATGAATATTAACACCTTGGGGGCCATGCTCTCAGCCTTGAGTCGCGAAGGCTCGCCGACATAGGCCAGAAAATTGGTCAGATCCCACATCGCTTGATCAAACTCCCCTGCCGTCATGCTGCCAGGCTGGGTGATCTCTAGAATATCACAGGACGCATAACGCCCCGTGTCGGGATCGATCTCCGCCCCCGCTACCGCCAGGTCACTCTGCCCACAGACCTTTTCCTGCACGCCCTGCAGCGACTCCAGCACATGCGGCATGCCGACCTGGGGGAAGACCGCATTGTTCACGCCCCACGGACGTGACGCATCGCGATAGAAGCTCTTCAGATAGGTGTAGATCCAGTCAGTGCCGCGCAGACGCGCCTCGAGCGACAGATCCGGTGGCGGCGTGCCGAACCAGCCGGCCGCGTCTTCTTTCTGCATGCCCGTGCGCATGGTGTCATTGATCTTGAGCGCTGGCGAGAGAATCAGATATTGCTCGACCAGGTCCTCGGGCATCCCCAGGTCCTCTGCGGCACGCGAGTAACGCTGATACTGCAGACTATGACAGCCGAGGCAGTAGTTGGTGTAAAGCTGCATGCCTCGCTGCAGCGAGGGCTGATCGTGCAGATCCGGCTGCATCGTCTCCAGCGGCACCGCGCTGCTCGCCGCGCTCACCATGCCCGACCCCATCAGGCTCACTACGGCCAGCAACCCTGCTGCCAGCCCGCGTTTGAGCCACTCCCTTGACCCACCCATCAGCGCGCTCATCGGCCCGTCACCCTGTCAGGCACCGCTCGCGTCGTCTCGAAGCGCGTATACAGCGGCATCAGTATGAAGAAGGCGAAATATGCCACGGTCGCCAGCTGCGCGATGATCGTGCGCTCCTGCGTGGGCGGCATCACCCCCAGCACGCCCAGCGTCACGAAACTCACCACGAAGATGACGATGGCGATACGCGACAGCCAGCCCTTGTAGCGGATCGAGCGCACCGCCGAGCGATCCAGCCACGGCAGCACGAACAGGATGGCGATCGCCAGCCCCATGACCACCACGCCCCAGAACTTGGCATCCACGCCGAACAGCGGGTAATTGACCGCGCGCAACATGGCGTAGAACGGCGTGAAGTACCACACCGGCGCGATGTGCTCGGGCGTCTTCAGGGAATTGGCCGGCTCGAAGTTCGGCGTCTCCAGGAAGTAGCCGCCGCCTTCGGGGAAGTAGAAGATCACCGCACAGAACACGAACAGGAAGACGCCGACGCCGACGAGGTCCTTCACCGTGTAATAGGGATGGAACGGAATGCCATCCAGCGGCTGCCCCGCCCCATCCTTCCTGTCCTTGATCTCGATGCCATCGGGATTGTTCGAGCCCACCTCGTGCAGCGCCACCAGATGCAGCACCACCAGCCCGACGATCACCAGCGGCAAGGCGATGACATGCAGCGCAAAGAAGCGGTTCAGGGTGATCCCCGAGATCAGGTAGTCGCCACGTATCATCTGCGCCAGGTCTGCCCCGATGACCGGAATCGCCGTGAACAGCGAGATGATCACCTGCGCACCCCAGTAGGACATCTGCCCCCAGGGCAGCAGATAGCCCATGAAGGCCTCGGCCATCAGCGCCAGATAGATGCACATGCCGAAGATCCAGACCAGCTCGCGAGGCGCACGGTAGGAGCCATACAGCAGGCCACGGAACATGTGCAGATAGATGACAACAAAGAAGGCCGAGGCGCCGGTGGAATGCATGTAGCGGATCAGCCAGCCGTACTCCACATCGCGCATGATGTACTCGATGGAGGCAAAGGCCTCCTCGGCACTCGGCGTATAGCTCATCGTCAGCCAGATGCCGGTCAATATCTGATTGACCAGCACCAGCAAGGCCAGCGAGCCGAAGAAGTAGAAGAAATTGAAGTTCTTCGGCGCGTAGTAGCCGGTCAGATGGTCCTGCAGAAACTGTGTGGCCGGCAGGCGATCATCGATCCAGCGCATGATGCCGCGTGGCGCCTTGGCACGGTTTGGATTCCCCATCAGGCAGCCTCCTCGTCGACACCCACCACCAGCACCTGCTCACTCTCGTAGCGATGCGGCGGCACCTCCAGATTCGAAGGCGCCGGCACCCCGGTGAAGACTCGCCCGGCGAGATCGAACTTGGACCCATGACAGGCACACAGATAGCCGCCCGGCCAGTCCGCGCCGAGATCCGCCGCGCCGATCTCGGGACGATAGCCAGGCGAGCAGCCCAGGTGCGTGCAGATACCCACCAACACCACATATTCCGGCTTGATGGAGCGCAGCACGGCATCGACATAAGGGGGCTGCTGGGGACGCAGTGACTCGGGGTCCTGCAGCTCTGCGGGGGGGATGGCACGGATATCGGCGATCATCTCGGGGGTGCGACGCACCACCCACACCGGCTTGCCGCGCCATTCGATGGTCATCTGCTGGCCGGGTGCCAGCCGCGAGATATCCGCCGTGACAGGTGCGCCTGCCGCACGGGCACGCGCACTTGGCTGCCAGGACGCCAGGAAGGGCGTTGCGATACCGACCACCCCTACCGCCCCGACCACGGTGGTTGCGCTGACGAGGAAGCGGCGTCGCCCTCGGTTCACAGCTTGATCTGACATTTTATTGTTATCTCCCAAACACTACCGCTTGATGCTGGGCCATCCACTTGCCGAGCACTTGATGCTTGCTTGTATTAAAGGGCAAGAACAGAGCGCTCACAACTCAAGAAAGCCACCTTGACCAAAGCCGCTTTCGTCAATCGTGCAGCGAGACCGCAAAAAAAACGTCCAGCACCCTTGCGGGCACTGGACGTTCTTGTGGTCGACGCGAGTTCTCTTAACGCTTGGAGAACTGCGGACGACGACGGGCCTTGCGCAGGCCGACTTTCTTACGCTCGACTTCACGGGCGTCACGAGTGACGTAACCGGCGGCGCGGAGGGCCGGACGGAAGTCTTCGTTGTAAGCCATCAGGGCACGAGTGATGCCGTGACGGATAGCGCCGGCTTGAGCAGAACCACCACCACCAGCAACAGTGACGTAGACGTCGAACTGTTCGGTAGTTTCGGTCAGCTCGAGCGGCTGACGGACAACCATGCGGCCTGTCACACGACCGAAGTAGTCGTTCAGGTCACGCTGGTTGACGGTGATTTTGCCGGTGCCCGGCTTCAGGAAGACGCGCGCGGTAGAAGTCTTGCGGCGCCCGGTACCGTAGTGCTGCTGTGTCATGGCGATGCTTCCCTCAGATGTTCAGTTCTTGCGGCTGCTGCGCAGCGTGCGGATGCTCGGAGCCAGCATAGACTTTCAGCTTGGACTGCATGGCACGACCCAGCGGGCCCTTCGGCAGCATGCCCTTGACAGCCAGTTCGATCACGCGCTCAGGCTTGTGCTCGATCATCTGGTTGAAGTTCATGGAGCGCAGGCCGCCCGGGTAACCGGTGTGACGGTAATAGGTCTTGGCTTCTGCCTTGCGACCCGTCACAGCGACTTTCTCGGCATTGATGACGACGATGTAATCGCCAGTATCAACGTGCGGAGTGTACTCGGCTTTATGCTTGCCGCGCAGGCGACGAGCAATTTCGGTAGCCATACGGCCCAGCGTCTTGCCGGCTGCGTCGACGACGAACCAGTCACGCTGGACGGACTGCGGCTTAGCAGTAAACGTCTTCATGGATGAATCACCTATAGTCGGGTCTTGCACTTGTGTGCGCGACCAATCCCTATTTTTCTTGGTTGTCCGACGTCTGGCAGCGAGCGGCGTGCTGCTTGCGCAGTCACTTACCTCTCATCTCCAGACTGCCCTCGCCCATCAGGAGTGAATGACTCAGGATGGCTCGAGAACCGGTCAACAGTTCGAGCGAGCGCACATTGTACATGCCATGCCCGCCTACCACAAAGGCTATTTTGCCCTCGCAGCAGGTTTCACGGCTTGTGCGGCAGCGCGAGATACTCACGCGATTGCATTTCCTGCAGACGCGACAGCGTGCGCTGGAATTCGAAATCCAGGTTGCCGCCGGTATAGAGGTCCTCGACGGGCGTCGCGGCGCTCATCAGCAGCTTGACGCCACGGTCATAGAACTCATCGACCATGTTGATGAAACGACGCACCTGGTCGTCGCTGTCGCGCCCCATCTGCGGCACCTCGGACACCAGCACGGTGTGGAATTCACGCGCGAGCTCAATGTAGTCATTCTGGCTACGCGGGCCATCACACAGCTCATCGAAGTGGAACCACACCACGTCTTCATGGCGACGCAGGGCGTGCAGCACGCGATGATTGATGCTCAGACCTTCATCGGCATGGCCTTCGGCACCGGCGATGGAGCGGAATTCCCGCGCCAGCCGCGCGGCACTGTCGTCGCCCAGCGGGCTATGGAAGAGCTCGGCGTGCTCCAGCGCGCGCAGGCGGTAATCGATGCCGGAATCGACGTTGACCACCGTGCAGTGACGCTTGACCAGGTCGATCGCCGGCAGGAAGCGCGCCCGCTGCAGGCCGTCCTTGTAGAGGTCATCCGGCACGATATTGGAGGTCGCGACCAGCACCACGCCCTGCTTGAACAGCTCTTCGAACAGGGTGGCGAGAATCATCGCATCGGTGATGTCCTTGACGAAGAATTCGTCAAAGCAGATCACGCGCGCCTCGACGGCGAACTTGGCCGCCACCAGAGTCAGCGGGTTCTTCTCGCCCTTGTAGTGGCCGAGTTCATTGTGGACACGCTGCATGAAGCGGTGGAAATGCGTGCGCATCTTGTCGGCAAACGGCAGGCTCTCGTAGAAGGTATCGACGAGGTAGGTCTTGCCGCGCCCCACGCCACCCCAGAAGTAGAGGCCCATGATCTCGGGCGCTTCATCGACAGGCGCCGTGCGTGACGGCTTGCCGAACAGACGACGCACCTTGGAGCCCAGCCCGCCGCCACCCGTCGCGTCAGACACCTTGTCGGGCATCTGGCGCGGCGTGCGCACGAGGTCGTCGTAGAGACGCTGCAGATGGCGGACCGCATCTTCCTGGGCGGCATCGTAGGCAAAGTCATCACGCTTGAGGTCTGCCTGGTACTTCTCGAGAGGCGTCGGTGCTGGCATTGAGAAACCCGCTGCAGGTCAGGCGTCACGCACTGGCGCACGCCTGACATGAAAGGAACAAGATCACGCCTGACCCGACACGGCGGGCAGGCAAGGACGAAATTGCGCGGCATTATACGCCTTGATGGCCACTTTACCCACTCACCGACCAGCAATCGGCTGCGCGACGTGGCTTTCGCCGCGCGCATCATTCGCAGGGCGTTGGCTGGCATCCGCCCACACCCCGCCGGCTGCGCCGACAGGCGACCAAGGTCGCGCGCCGCGTGAATTGACGCATCGCTGCACCACACCGATATAATGGCGCGTGGACGCTTTTGAAACGCAAGCGGCACGAAAGACAGAGCCACGAAAGACAGAGCCACGAAAGACAGAGCAAAGAAAGAGACACGCAAGACTGACGCAAGAAGGACAGCGGCAAGCGGCGCTGATCTGCTGGACACCAGACCGATCCCGAGATCGGCGTGATGGAACATCATTGAATACCGGCATCGTATCTCAGCGCTACCATGCCCCAGCGGTGACGATCACCGCAGTCGTGACACAAGGAGAGCGACGTGAACGAGAGCAACATTGACTGGATCCTGGCCATTGCCTGTTTTCTGGCTGGCATCGGTATCGGCGCCTTGTGCTACCACCTGCTGAATGCCAACGTGGCCCGCAACCAGAAGACCCGCCAGAAGCTGGCTGAGCGCGAACTGGAGCTGACCCAGTTCCGCGATGCCCTCAACGACCACTTTTCCAAGGCCAGCGACCTGACCGACCAGATCCAGCGCGCCGGCAATGAGCTGCGCCAGCATCTGGCCACTGGCGCCACCGCGCTGTGCGATGACAGCCAGCTCAAGCGCCGCCTGCTGGACACTGACACCACGCCGGACGACAGCGAGACCGACAAGGTCGACCTGCCGCGTGATTACGCCGACAACCGTGGCACCCTGTCAGAGGACTTCGGCCTCAAGCCGCAACCGAGTGAAGGCGAGACACCGGCCACCAACCCGCCGCGTATCTGATCGCCCTGCTGTCGTGAACCACTCACGGCATCTGAAAACGACAGCGACAACGACAACGACAACGGCCACCTCTCGAGGTGGCCGTTGTCGTTTCCGGCATCAGATGTCACGCTGGATTGTCGATATCCACGAAGCGGTGCTCCACACCATGTTCGGTTGCCAGCCACTCGCCGAGGGCACGCACACCGTCACGCTCGGTCGCATGATGCCCCGCCGCGAAGTAGGTCACCCCCTCTTCGCGGGCGCTATGGGTGGTGCGCTCGGAAATCTCGCCCGAAAGGAAGGCATCGACACCGGCCTCGATGGCCAGACCGATATAGTCCTGAGCGCCGCCGGTGCACCAGGCAATGCGCTTGATGGGGCGATCATGACCGGCCACGACCAGCACCTCACGCCCGAGACGGCGGCTGAACTCGGCCCCCAGCGCGGTGCTGTCCAGCCCTTCCACCTCGGCGGCCAAACGCCCGACATGCACCAGGCCACGCCCGGGCACGCCATCCAGACAGCCTTCACTGACCAGTCCCAGACGCTCGGCCAGCTGGGCATTGTTGCCCAGGGTCGGATGCGCATCCAACGGCAGGTGATAGGCCGCCAGATTGATGTCATTGGCCAGCAAGGTCTTGAGGCGCCGACGCTTCATGCCGGTGATCTGGGCCGGCTCGTTCTTCCAGAAGTAGCCGTGATGCACCAGCACCAGGTCCGCCTGCCAGGCGAGCGCCTCATCAAGCAGCGCCTGACTGGCCGTCACGCCGGTCATCACGCGGCGCACCTCACGGCGCCCCTCCACCTGCAAGCCATTGACGGTATAGTCCTTGAAGGCCTGCGCCTCCAGACAGCCATCCAGCGCCTTCATCAGCGTGTCACGATCAGCCATTGGGCCTCCAGCAGTCAGAGTCATCGAGTGTTACACTGGCGAGCATTGTAACGGCGCATCGGCGCCATGTAAGCGTGTCGCGCCTTGACCGGGGCCATCCCTTCGCGTGGCACGTGGATCTTCAGGCTATTCATCTTCATGTCCGCAGCATCGCGTCGGTGCGCGGACTTTTTATCAGGTAATCCGATGCCCCGTTCTCTTCGCAGCACACTGCTCCCGCTACTGTGGCCCGTCGTCACCGGCGTCCTGCTGGCCGTCGTCGTGCTGGATCGCTTTCCGACGCTGGGTCTGGGCGAGCCCGCCCCGCAGCAGAACGAGCAGGCAGGCAACACCCCCTACCCGAGCCCATCTCAGAACTCTGCCGCCAATCAGCAGGTGCTGCCGCCTCCGAGCCTGACGCTGTCAGCGGCGCAGCGCGAGGAGTCGGCAGACCCGGTACTGCGTGAAGCACCGCCGCTGCAACGCAACAGCGGCCCGGCCAGCTATCAGGCCGCGGTGGACGCCGCCGCACCGGCGGTGGTCAACATCTACTCCTCGCGCGAGATCAAGGACGACAGCAAGCATCCGCTGATGTCCGACCCCTTCTTCAACCAGTTCTACGGGGAAGACGCCCTGCGCAGCCAGCGCATGCTGTCGAGCCTCGGCTCCGGCGTCATTCTCTCCAGTGACGGCTATATCCTGACCAACAACCACGTCATCCAGGGCGCCGACCAGATTCAGGTCGCCCTGCGCGATGGCCGCGAGACATTCGCCAAGGTCGTGGGTGTGGACCCGGAATCCGACCTTGCAGCGCTCAAGATCGACCTCGACAACCTGCCCACCGTGGCGATCGCCGATTCCACCCAGGTCCACGTCGGCGATGTCTCGCTGGCGATCGGCAACCCCTTCGGGGTCGGCCAGACGGTCACCATGGGCATCATCTCGGCCACCGGACGTAACCATCTTGGTCTGAACGCCTATGAAGACTTCATCCAGACCGATGCCGCGATCAACCCCGGCAATTCCGGCGGCGCGCTGATCAACACCGACGGCTCACTGGTCGGCATCAATACCGCCATCTATTCGCGCTCCGGCGGTTCGCAGGGCATCGGCTTCGCCATCCCCGCCAACCTGGCGCGCGACATCCTCGAGTCACTGGTCGACCACGGGCGCGTGATTCGAGGCTGGCTGGGCCTGGAAGTGCAGGAGCTGACGCCGTCGCTGGCGCACTCCTTCGGCCTGAGCGCCCCGCAAGGTGTGGTGGTGGCCGCCGTGCTGCGTGACGGCCCTGCCGCGCGTGCCGGCCTGCGTCCGGGCGATATCCTGACTGCCATCGGCGGCAAGCGCCTGCTGGATGCTCGCCTGGCCATGGCCGACATCGCCGCCGTCAAACCCGGCAATGCGCTGGAGTTGCGCCTGCTGCGTGACGGCAAGACGCTGGACATCGACGTCAAGGTCGGCGAACGCCCGATTCCCGACAACACGCCGGCGGCCGTCGATCCGTCCCTGCAGGACTAGGGCTGAGGCGGAGCATCGGCGCGACGCCTTGAACAGAAAATCTGCCCCATGATGACAAAAAGCCCCGCGACGGAGACCGTCGCGGGGCTTTTTTACTGACCAGACAAGGCTCAGCCTCAGTCTCAGGCTCAGTCGAGAATGCGATTCTCGGCACTGCGCGCATGCGCCGTCAGTGACTCGCCACGCGCCAGCACCGAGGCAGTACGCCCGAGCACCGAAGCACCTTCCGGCGAGCACTGGATCAGCGAGGAGCGCTTCTGGAAGTCATAGACGCCCAGCGGCGAGGAGAAGCGCGCGGTGCCGGAGGTCGGCAGCACGTGATTCGGCCCGGCGCAGTAATCGCCCAACGCCTCGGAGGTGTGCGAGCCCATGAAGATGGCGCCGGCGTGACGCACGCCCTCGACCCACTCCTCGGGATTCGCCACCGAGAGCTCCAGGTGCTCCGGCGCGATGCGGTTGGTCAGCTCCAGCGCCTGCTCCGGCCCGCTGACGCGAATCAGGGCACCGCGTTCACGCAGCGAGGTCAGGATGATCTCGGCACGCTCCATGGTCGGCGCCAGACGCTCGATGGCGGCCTCGACGGCGGCCAGGTGCTCGTCATCCCACCCGATCAGGATCGCCTGGGCATCTTCGTCGTGCTCGGCCTGGGAGAACAGGTCCATCGCCAGCCAGTCCGGGTCGGTCACGCCATCGCTGACCACCAGAATCTCGGACGGCCCGGCGATCATGTCGATGCCGACCTGACCGAACACCGCACGCTTGGCAGTCGCCACGTAGATGTTGCCGGGGCCGACGATCTTGTCGACGCGCGGCACGGTCTCGGTGCCATAGGCCAGTGCCGCGACGGCCTGGGCGCCGCCGATGGTGAAGACACGATCGATGCCCGCCAGGTGCGCCGCGGCCAGCACCAGCTCATTGACCACGCCGTCCGGCGTCGGCACGACCATGATGATCTCGCGCACGCCCGCGACATGCGCCGGAATCGCGTTCATCAGCACGGAAGACGGATAGGCCGCCTTGCCGCCCGGCACGTAGATCCCGGCGCGGTCCAGCGGCGTGACCTTCTGGCCCAGCAGGCTGCCGTGCTCGTCCTTGAAGGACCAGCTTTCCGGCTTCTGATGCTCGTGATAGACACGCACACGCTCGGCAGCCACGGCCAGCGCCTCGCGCTGATCCGCCGGCAGGTCGGCATAGGCCTTGGCCAGACGCTCGGCACCGATGACCAGCTCGGCCATGCTCGAGACATTCAGGCGATCGAAGCGGTTGGAGAACTCCACCAGCGCCGCATCGCCTTCCTGCTTGACGCGCGCGAGGATGTCGGTGACACGATGCTGTACCTCGGCATCGGACACGCCCTCCCATGACAGCAAACGGTCCAGGCGGGCAGTAAAATCGGTATCACGGCTATCAAGCCGGTTGATCAAGGTATCCATGCGAACCTCTTTTCTCATTGCTTGGCAGAGAAGGCTGAACCGGACGGGCTCTGTCCAGCGCCTGCCCGCATCATCTTGATAAGCATCGTGATGAACTCTTGATGAGCATCGTGACGAGCAGGGGCGGCAGCTGGCGTTTCGAGAGTCATCTTCTGCCACGGTCATCTATGCGACCTTGGGTATCCAGCGGGTCGATGCGACAGCGCGCCGCCATCACGCCTCGCGGCGGGCTTCCACGGCCTGACGCAGACGATCGATCAGCGGTTTGAGGCGATCGTGCTTCATGGTCATGGCGGCCTTGTTGACCACCAGACGCGTGCTGATGTCGGTGATCAGCTCACGCGGCTCCATGCCGTTGGCGCGCAGGGTGTTGCCGGTGTCGACGATATCGACGATCTCGTCGGCCAGATTCATCAGCGGGGCCAGTTCCATCGCGCCGTAGAGCTTGATGACTTCGGCCTGGATACCCTGCTCGGCGTAATAGCGACGCGCGACATCGACGAACTTGGTCGCGACACGGCGGCGAGCGCCCTGCTGCTGCTGACCGACGACACCGGCGGTCATCAGGCGACACTTGGCGATTTCCAGGTCCAGCGGCTCGTACAGGCCTTCGGCACCATGCTCGAGCAGCACGTCCTTGCCGGCGATACCGAGATCGGCGGCGCCCAGCTGCACGTAGGTCGGCACATCGGTGGCACGGATGATGACCAGCTTGACGTCCGGCAGATTGGTATCGAAGAGCAGCTTGCGGCTCTTGTCGAGATCTTCCAGCGGCTCGATGCCAGCGTCAGCCAGCAGCGGCAGGGTTTCCTTGAGGATACGCCCCTTGGAGAGGGCGACGACCAGTTGCTTGCTCATGGGGTATTCGCCCGTGCTTGTACGTAGGAATTCGGCACGCGCTGCCGGTCAATCAAGGCCGACAGCGCGAGGTGGGGCACTGATCAGCCGGCGGAGCGACGGATGATCACGTTCAGCCCGGACAGCTTCTCTTCGATGCACTCGTAACCGCGGTCGATGTGATAGATGCGGTCGACCATGGTCTCGCCGTCGGCGACGATCGCCGCGATCACCAGCGAGGCAGAGGCGCGCAGGTCCGTCGCCATCACCGGCGCGCCGGACAGGCGCTCGGTGCCGGTCACGACTGCGGTGTTGCCCTCGAGCGCGATGTGGGCGCCCATGCGGTTGAGCTCCTGCACGTGCATGAAGCGGTTCTCGAAGATGGTCTCGATCACGGTGCTGGTGCCTTCCGCGACCGCATTCATCGCCACGAACTGGGCCTGCATGTCGGTGGGGAATGCCGGGTACGGCGCCGTGCGGATATTGACCGCCTTCGGGCGCTTGCCGTGCATGTCAAGCTCAATCCAGTCATCACCAGTGGTGATGGTGGCACCGGCTTCTTCCAGCTTGGCCAGTACGGCGTCCAGGGTGTCGGCACGCGTACGCGTGACACGCACCTTGCCGCGCGAGGCAGCCGCCGCGACCAGGAAGGTGCCGGTCTCGATACGGTCCGGCATGACGGAGTATTCACAGCCGTGCAGCTTCTCGACACCGTCGATGACGATGGTGTCGGAGCCCTGGCCCGTGATCCTGGCGCCCATGGCGATCAGGCACTCGGCCAGATCGACGACTTCCGGCTCACGCGCGGCGTTTTCCAGCACGGTGCGGCCATCGGCCAGGGTCGCAGCCATCAGCAGGTTCTCGGTGCCGGTGACGGTCACGACATCAAAGACGATGCGCGCGCCCTTCAGGCGGCCACCCGGCGCCTTGGCGCGGATATAGCCATTCTCGACCGTGATCTCGGCCCCCATCGCCTCCAGGCCACGGATGTGCAGATCCACCGGACGCGAGCCGATGGCGCAGCCACCCGGCAGCGAGACTTCGGCACTGCCGAAGTGCGCCAGCAGCGGGCCCAGCACCAGAATCGAGGCACGCATCTTCTTGACCAGATCATAGGGCGCGTGACAATGCTCGACCTTGGAGCCATCCAGCTGCACGGTCATGTTGTCGCCCATCACCGGCTCGACGCCCATGCGCCCGAGCAGCTCGAGGCTGGTCGTGATGTCCTGCAGATGCGGCAGGTTGCTGATGGTCACGGGACCTTCCGACAGCAGCGTGGCTGCCAGAATGGGCAGTGCCGAATTCTTGGCGCCACTGGCCCAGACTTCCCCGTTGACCGGCCCGTTGCCAGTGATGATCAGCTTATCCATGAAATGTTCCGGTCAACCCTGAGCGTTGCCGGCGGCAGCTTCGAACTGCGCCGGGGTATAAGTACGAATGCTGATGGCATGCAGCGCGCCAGAGCGGATCTCGTCATTGAGTGCGGAGTAGACCAGCTGCTGGGCCTTGACGCGGCTCAGCTCGGCAAAGACATCTCCCACGGCGACGACCTGGAAATTGCAGCCCTCACCCTGGATATGAAAATCGACGTTCTCGATACGAGCCTCGAGCAGGGCCTTGACATCATTCGGTTGCATGACGGGCGGTGACTCCTTCGCGGTACATGTCGGGATCGTGGCAGGGAACCCTTGCGCGACGATCGATGCGATATGACCGCACATGGTAATCAAAAGCGCGCGGGAACGCGATTGGCAGTCAATCGCTGCCTCCACGTTGCCGCGCGCATGAATGGCGATACGGACAAGCCTCGAGCTTCCAGCAGAGCGGTGCGGCCTGACAGGCGATCAGGCCGCCGCTGGCTCAGGACGTCTCGAGTGACAGCGGGGGCTCTGCGCTGATCTCGGCGACATTCAGCCCCGGCAGCAGGTTTTCCAGTCCGGAGACTGCCGCCAGTCGGCTCAATGCGGGAGACAACGCGAGGTGAGCGACATGCCCACCATGCTCCGCCAGATGGCGCTGCCACTCGAGCAGTACGCTCAGGGTGGCGGTACTGGCGCTATCCACGCCGCACAGATCGATGGAAACCCCATCCTCGCGGCGCCCCAGCCATTTCCTGCCGGAATCCGCCAGCTCTGCGGCATTGTCGAAATCCGGCTGGCCACTCAGGCTCAGCCGTGCGTCACCGGCTTCCAGCGTGACGCCCTCGCGATCGAAGAGAGTTTTCATGGTCATGGCGACGACAGGGCTCAGCTGTTGCCCTGATCCCCCTCACCCTTCTCGAGGTCGACATCCGGCTGCCAGCCCTTGATGACGGCATCGATGTCGCGGCCGTTGTCACGCATGGCCTGATCGAACTGGTTGCGGAAGGTCAGGCCCAGGTTGACGCCATTGACGATCACGTTGACCACCTTCCACTCGTCGTTGCGCAGACGCATGGAATAGGCCACCGGGTAGACCTTGCCCTTGGTATCGACCACGTCCATGTAGACGGTGTCCTGGTCTTCATAGCGACGCTCGCCTTCGCTGTCCTTCACGTCCAGCCTGGCGTAATCGAAGCTCACCAGACCCTTGGCGTAGGTGCCGATCAGGGTGTCATGGAAGACCTTGGAGAATTCGGTGCGCTGCTCAGGAGAGGCGCCCTTGAAGTACTTGCCCATCACGCTGGCGGCGATGTAGCGATAATCCACCACCGGCTTCAGCGCGGAATCCACCAGGGTTTCCAGCTCGTCGACGTTGTCCTTGTAGTAGCTCTCGCGGCTATCGATCTTGGTGGTCAGGCCCTCGACCGTGTCGCGCAGCAGCACGTCCGGCTCCTGCGGGGCGGCCATGGCCAGCGGGCTCAGCGCCATCAGGGCGGACAGGCTCAGCACGCTCAACGGACGAATCAGCTTCTTGAGGCTAGAGGTCATCAGGGTTGCTCCTTGAAAATGTGCATCGTGCTCGAACGTGAAACCGCAGGCACCGAGTCAGGTCTGTCGGTGCATCACACGCGTGCACCGGGTGCCTGCACTTCGATGAACAGCGCATCGAGAATCAACGCTTCGAGAATCAGCTCTTCGAAAAATTGGACACGAACTGCTGGATCAACTCTTCCAGCACCAGTGCAGACTGGGTATCGCGAATGGTATCGCCGTCCTCCAGCACGTCCGGGTCTCCCCCGGTGCTCAGGCCGATGTACTGCTCGCCCAGCAGGCCGGACGTCAGGATGGCGGCGGTGGTGTCCTTGCTCAGCTTGCCACGCAGGCTGCTGTCCAGCTTCATCGTGACACGGGCGTCAAACCACTTCGGGTCCAGCTCGATCTTCTCGACGCTGCCGACGGCAACACCTGCCATCGTGACCTTTGACCGCGCCTTGAGGCTTCCGATCCCTGAGAAGTTGGCATTGAGCACGAAGGTGTCATCGGCCTGCTGGAACGTGACGCCGCTGACACGCAGTCCCAGGAAGACCATTCCCAGGAAACCAGCGAGTATGAACAGGCCCACGCCGAACTCGAGCATGCGGGTACGTTTCATCAAATCTCTCCAAACATGACGGCCGTGAGGACAAAGTCGAGTCCCAGCACCGCCAAAGATGAATAAACCACGGTACGTGTGGTGGCGCGCGAAATGCCTTCCGAGGTCGGGATCAGGTCATAGCCCTGGAAGACGGCGATCCAGCTGACCACCAGCCCGAAGACCAGTGACTTGATGACGCCGTTCATGACATCACCGATGAAATCGACGTTCGACTGCATGCTGCTCCAGTAGGCGCCCTCGTAGATGCCCAGCCAGTCGACCCCCACCAGCTTGCCGCCCCAGATGCCGACGACACTGAAGCCGATGGTCAGCAGCGGCAGCGAGACGAACCCGGCCCACAGACGCGGCGCGACGATACGCTTGAGCGGATCGACACCGATCATCTCCATGCTGGTCAACTGCTCGGTGGCCTTCATCAGGCCGATCTCCGCCGTCAGCGCCGACCCCGCACGCCCGGCAAACAGCAAGGCCGCGACCACAGGTGCCAGCTCACGCAGCAGTGACAACGACACCATCTGCCCCAGCGCCTCCTCGGCACCGAAACCGACCAGAATGGTGTAGCCCTGCAGCGCCAGCACCATGCCGATGAACAGCCCCGAGACCAGCACGATGGCCAGCGACAGCACACCGACGAAGTGCATCTGTCGCACCCACAGGCCGATGCCCTCACGGGACGGGATGCCGATACCGGCCTGCACCAGCAGCATGCCGGCACGCCCGATGGCCGCGATCACGTCGATGCTGCTGCGGCCCAGTGACGTGATGGCCCCGAGCGGGCCACGATTCAGACCACTCATGACTCTCTCCTGCGGGTTGCCGATTCGCGACCATCGAGAATGTCGCCGGCGAAGTCCGGGGCGGGATAATGGAAGGGCACCGGGCCATCCGGCTTGCCGTGGATGAACTGGGCCACGCGCGGGTCCGACTCGGCGTTCAGCGCCTCGGGGGTACCCTGCGCCATCACCTTGCCATCGGCGATCACATAGACGTAATCGGCGATGGTCAGCGTTTCCTTGATGTCGTGCGAGACCACCAGCGCCGTCATGCCCAGCGCATCATTGAGGCGACGGATCAGATTGACCAGCACGCCCATCGAGATGGGGTCCTGCCCGGCAAAGGGCTCGTCGTACATGATGAGGTCCGGGTCCAGTGCGATGGCTCGCGCCAGTGCCACACGCCGCGTCATGCCGCCGGAGAGTTCGGCCGGCATCAATTCACGCGCGCCGCGCAGCCCGACGGACTCGAGCTTGATCAGCACGATGTCACGAATCATCGCATCGGGGAGATCGGTGTGGACGCGCAGCGGGAAGGCGACGTTCTCGAACACGCTCAGATCGGAGAACAGGGCACCGCTCTGAAACAGCATGCCCATGCGACGGCGCATGCGAAACAGCTCGCGCCGCGACAGGCCATGCACGTGCAAGCCGGCGATCTCGACGCGCCCCGCCGAGGGCGTCAACTGGCCGCCGATCAACTTGAGCAGTGTCGTCTTGCCGGTACCGGAAGGCCCCATGATGGCGGTTATCTTGCCGCGCGGGATCTTGAGGTCGATGCCGGAGAATATCTCGCGTTCTCCACGGGTGAACCGCAGGCCTTCGACACGAATCAAAGCGTCATCGAGATTGATCTCGCCTGCCGCGCCGCGTGAAGAAGCCTGCGCATCCTGGCCGTCCGCACCCGTCCGGGTTGCGGTCTGACCGGGCAAATCAGTCATAGAAGCATCCGCTGTGAGGGACCTTCGCCGTGACGAGCCACACGCAGTCGGCTCGTGAACAGGTCGAATGTCCGAGTCATGGGATCCAAGGATCAAGTTAGTTAGCGAACATCGTATCCGAACCCACCCCTGTGCCGCCAGTCTCATCAAGGCAACAGAGCCGTGCCGCGGGTGGTGACGCGCTCAACAAAGCGCTCGGCAACACGCTCGACAATGGGAACATGGCCGCTGTCTTGCAAAGGATTGGGGGGATGCGTTTAATGGCGCGGTTCCCGGCGATACGCCACCGCCCTGCCCCCTGCCCCGAGAGTTCTGATGCTATATCCCATCCTTGCAGTCGTCATCGGCCTGATTGGTCTTGTCTGGAGTGCTGATCGCTTCGTCGAAGGAGCCGCGGCCACTGCGTGGCGCGCCGGGATGAGCAAGCTGCTGATCGGGATGACGATCGTCTCCGTCGGCACCTCTGCCCCCGAGATCGTCGTCTCCATCATGGCCTCTCTTGATGGCACTCCGGATATCGCGACCGGCAATGCGCTGGGCTCCAACATCGCCAATATCGGCCTGGTGCTCGGCGTCACGGCGCTGATCGCCCCGATTCCGGTGCATTTCGGGCTGGTGCGTCGCGAGCTGCCGCTGCTGCTGGCGGCTACGGCACTGGGCGGTTATGCGCTGTCCAACAGCGGGCTCGAGCGTCTCGATGGCATCCTGCTGCTGGCCCTGCTGGTCTTCACGCTGGTGTGGCTGTTCAAGGTCGATTCGCCGAGCGAGGCGGAAAGTCAGGATGACGTGCCCGAGATGAGCACCGGACGCGCCATCTTCTGGCTGCTGGTCGGGCTGGCGGTGCTGATCGCCAGCTCGCGTGCGCTGGTGTGGGGGGCGACCGACATCGCCCAGGCACTCGGCGTGCCGGAATTGATCATCGGCCTGACCGTGATCGCCATCGGCACCAGCCTGCCGGAACTGGCCGCCAGCGTGGCCAGCGCCCTCAAGCGCCATCACGACATCGCCATCGGCAACGTCATCGGCTCCAACCTGTTCAACATCCTCGCCGTGCTGCCCGTGCCGGGCCTGCTGGCGCCGGGTCCGGTGGATGGCAGCGCCATCAGCCGTGACTATCCGGTGATGCTGGGGCTGACGCTGCTGCTGGCCGCGCTGCTCATCTGGCAGCGCCGTGGGCGCATCGGTCGCGGCCCAGGTGTTATCCTGCTCGCCTGCTATCTGGCCTACACGGCCTGGCTTGCCATCAGCCTGACTCGCTGACGGCAGCGTCTTCATCATCGTTTGCCACGCCGCCGCGCGGGATGACACGCCCTTTCCGCGCGGTTTGAGCCCTGGCCAACCACAGGCAACAATTCGATCATGACCGAGCCTTCCAGCACCCCGCACGCCACCGCGCCTGGCACCTCTGCTTCAAGTCAGACCGCCGCCAGCCAGTCCGTCGCCGATGAGACTCCGGCCAGCCAGGCGGATTTTCGCGCCAGCGCCCGCCGCACCTTCGCCATTGAGGAAGCGGCCATCGCCGCGCTCGACAGCCATCTCGATGACGACTTCGACCGCGCCTGTCAGCTGATGCTGGCGACCAAGGGCCGCGTCATCGTGACCGGCATGGGCAAATCCGGCCATGTCGCCAGCAAGATCGCCGCCACCCTGGCCAGCACCGGCACGCCGGCCTTCTTCGTCCACCCCGGTGAAGCCAGCCATGGCGACCTGGGCATGATCACGCCAGCCGATGTGGTGCTGGCGCTGTCCAACTCCGGAGAGACCGCCGAGGTCACGGCGCTGCTGCCGCTCTTGAAGCGCATGGGCACTCCGCTGGTCTCGATGACCGGCAAACCCGGCTCGACCCTGGCGCGTGACGCCGAGGCACATCTGGACACCAGCGTCACCCAGGAAGCCTGCCCGCTGAATCTGGCACCGACCGCCTCGACCACCGCCGCGCTGGTGATGGGCGACGCCCTGGCGGTGGCACTGCTGGAGGCCCGCGGCTTCACTGCCGAGGAATTCGCGCTTTCCCATCCGGGCGGCAGCCTGGGTCGACGCCTGCTGCTGCGGGTTCAGGACGTGATGCACCACGGCGATGCCCTGCCGCGCGTGGCACTCGGCAGCCCGCTGCGCGATGCGCTGCTCGAGATCACGCGTCAGGGCATGGGCTTCACCTGCGTGATCGATGATGACGACCACCTGGTCGGCGTCTATACCGATGGTGACCTGCGCCGCACCCTCGACCAGCACGGCGATCTGCGCGCGCTGAAGGTCGATGATGTCATGACCCGTGGCGGCAAGACCGTGCGCGCCAGCATGCTGGCCGCCGAAGCGGTGCGCATCATGGAAGAAAACCGCATCAGCGTTCTGGTAGTCTGTGACGAGGATGAGCACCCCATCGGAGCCATCCATATGCACGGCCTGCTGGCCAGCGGCGTGATCTGAACTCCCGCGGGCGTTCGCTGTCTCTGTTCGACGGCAGATCGTCCCGGCAAGACGCCACCGCTCAACGCCCATCAGCGCCGTTCACAGGACAGCGTCAAGCATGCACGGAGTGCGAGGAGAAAGACCATGAGCGACACGAATTCCCTGAGCGAAGAATATCCGCAGGACATCATCGACCGCGCACGCCGCGTGCGTCTGCTGGCGCTGGATGTCGACGGCGTGCTCACCGACAACCGTCTGCACTACGATGCCAATGGCGTCGAGACCAAGTCCTTCCACGTCCAGGATGGCCATGGCCTCAAGCTGGTGCTGCGCAGTGGCGTTCGCGTTGCGCTGATCACCGGCCGCAGCTCGCCGATGGTCGAGCGTCGCGCCAAGGAACTGGGCATTCAGGATGTCATCCAGGGCCGTGAAGACAAGCTGGTCGCGCTGACCGACCTGTGCCGCGAGCACGGGATCGAGCTGGAAGAAGTCGCCTATTGCGGCGATGACCTGCCGGACCGCGAGGCCATTCGTCGTGTCGGTCTCGGCGTCAGCGTGCCCAACGCCATGGCCTACGTGATGAGCGAGGCCAACTGGGTCACCTCACGCCAGGGCGGCGATGGCGCCGTGCGCGAGCTCTGTGATCTGCTGCTCAAGGCACAGGGCCACTGGGCCTCGGTGCTGGATACCTACCTGCAGGAGTCGCGTCCCTGATGTTACGTCTGCCCCGCCCTTCTCCGCGTCTCTGGCTGATGCTGCTGTTGCTGCTCGTCGGTGGCGTGCTGGCGCTGATCGAGCAGCGCAACAGCCTGGAATCGACCGTCAATGTCGAGGTCGACAGCAGTGAGCCGGATTACTATCTCGACGGGGCAGACATGACACGCTTCGATACACGCGGCGTGGCGATCCAGTCCATGACCTCGCCGCATATCGAGCACACGCCAGGCGATGACGTGACCCGGGCGCAGACCCCGAAGATTCGCACCAACGACAGTGAAGACCGCCGCTGGTATGCCACGGGGGACAGTGGCGTGTTGAGCGCCGGCGGCGACACCTTCACCCTCGAGGGTGATGCCAGACTGCGCCAGCCCGATGACCGCTGGACCCTCGATACCGATGTCCTGCACTACAGCCGTGATCAGAATCGCGCCTGGAGTGACGTGCCGGTCGTGATCACCCAGAATGGCCAGCATGTCGAAAGCGACAGCTTCAGCGCCGACCTCTCCCAGGACTCCGCCGTGCTGCAGGGCCGTGTTCGCAGCGTCCTGCAACCCGGTACAGGCCAGAGCGAGGCCAGCAAGGAAGCCGAGCGCATCGACTCGGGCGCCGACAGCACCACCTCCGATGATGGGCGCGTCAACAGCACCTTCGAGGCAGCGCCTGCCAGCGGTGAATGAACCCGCCGGGCTGGCCGTCACGCCATGACCCGCGCCGCAACACCTTCCTCTCTGCCGCTCGATGGCATCATTGCTCGGGCGGCGACCCCGTCATGCCAAGGAGCCACCATGACTTCCACGACTCGCAAGCCCTTGACGGCCTGTCGCCAGACCCTCAACAGCGGTGTCATGGCGCTCTGCCTGGCACTGGGCATGTCCAGCTTCGCCCCGGCCGCCATGGCGCTGGACAGCGATGCCAGCCAGCCGATCAACATCGCCGCGGACGCCCTGTCGCTCGATGACAAGGCCGGTACCGCCACCTACACCGGCCAGGTGGAAATGCGCCAGGGCAGCATGAAACTCGATGCCAGCCGCGTCGATATCAGCCGCGCCGGCAGCGGCGAGATCTCGCTGGTCAAGGCCACCGGCAAGCGTGCCTACCTGGAACAGCAGCCCGCGCCCGACGAGAAGCTGGTCAAGGGCTGGGCCGACACCATCCGCTACCATGCACTGGAGCGCCGCGTGGAGCTGGTCGGCGACGCGCGTCTCGAAAAAGGCGATGACACCTTCGAAGGCGGCTACGTGGAGTACTTCCTCGACAAGCGCCAGGTGAACGCCAACAACAACAAGACGGCACAGCAGACCGAAGGCGGTCGCGTGCACATGACTCTGACGCCGCGCGGCGCCAATGCCAGCAAGGAAAACTGAGTCATGACTGCTGCTACTCCGCGTACGCTGAGCGCTCGCCATCTGGCCAAGGCCTACAAGGGCCGCAAGGTGGTCAAGGACATCTCGCTGGAGATCCGCCAGGGCGACATCGTCGGCCTGCTGGGTCCCAATGGCGCCGGCAAGACGACCTCGTTCTACATGATCGTCGGACTGGTGCGCGCCGATGCCGGCAACGTCTCCATCGATGACAAGGACCTCTCCGCTGCCGCCATGCATCAGCGCGCACGCGCCGGCATCGGCTATCTGCCGCAGGAGGCGTCGATCTTCCGCAAGCTGTCGGTGGCCGACAACATCATGGCGATCCTGGAGACCCGCAAGGACCTGGATCGCAATGGCCGCAAGGCACGCCTTGAAGAGTTGCTCGAGGAATTCAGCATCACGCACATCCGCGCCAGCGCCGGCATGAGCCTGTCCGGTGGTGAGCGTCGTCGGGTCGAGATCGCCCGGGCGCTTGCCACCGAGCCGGACTTCGTGCTGCTCGATGAGCCCTTCGCCGGCGTCGACCCCATCTCGGTGGGCGAGATCAAGAGCATCGTGCGCCAACTGCGCGATCGTGGCATCGGCGTGCTGATCACCGACCACAACGTGCGCGAGACGCTCGATATCTGTGACACCGCCTATATCGTCGGCGATGGCCAGATCATCGCCCACGGTGATGCGGACTCCATCCTGGCCAACCAGCAGGTGCGCGACGTCTACCTGGGCCACGAGTTCACGCTCTAGGGTCAGCGAATGCGCTGAGCCCACCGGAGGCGAAAGCTTCAAAAGCCGCTGCGTGATTTTATCGCGTAGCGGCTTTTTCATGTCTGACATCAGACGCATGCATGACGTCCATACCACCTTGGTGGAAACATGGCATGCAAGTTGCTTGAATATTCATGACAACCACTTGTCAGTGCCCCGAGTCACGGTATAGCGTAGTAGGCACGTTCCTTTGCCGTGAATTGACTGACTCCATGAAACCCACCCTGCAACTCCGCCTCGGCACCTCGCTGACCATGACGCCGCAGCTCCAGCAAGCGATCCAGCTGCTGCAGCTGTCGACGCTCGACCTGCGTCAGGAGATTCAGCAAGCCCTCGAGTCCAACCCCATGTTGGAGCTCGACGAGGACTACGAGTCGCTGGATGTCATCGAGACACAGGATTCGAGCGAGATCTCCACTGCCGACTCCTCGAGCGAGATTCCCGAGGAATACCCCCTCGACAGTGACTGGTCGGACCTCTACCAGGACCACGCCGGTAGCCTGACCAGCTCCGGCAGTGGCAGCGGGAGTGAAGAAGGGCCGGACTTCGATCGCAATACCAGCGTCGAGAGCCTGCAGGACCACCTGCGCTGGCAGCTGGCGATGACCGACCTCGATGGCCGTGAACGCCAGATGGCAGAGAGCCTGATCGATGCCGTCGACGGTGCCGGCTATCTGAGCCTGTCACTCGACGAACTGGTCGATGGCCTGCGCGGCCAGGGCCTGCCCGGCCTCAAGGCCTCCGAACTCGAGCAGGTATTGCTGCGTCTGCAGCAGTTCGACCCGACCGGCGTCTTCGCCCGTGATCTGCGCGAATGCCTGCTGCTGCAACTGGCACTGCTGCCGGATGATCTGCCGCTGCTGGCGCAGGCGCGCCGCCTGGTACGTCAATTCCTCGAGGCACTGGGCAACGATGACCGCAAGCTGCTCAAGCGCCGCCTGAGCCTCGACGATGACGAGCTGGATCACGTCATCCGCCTGGTGCGCGCGCTCGACCCGCGTCCGGCATCCGCCTGGGGCGAGCCCGCCAGCGATTACGTGATCCCTGACCTGCTGGTACGCCATACCCGCCACGGCTGGCAGGTCGAGCTCAACCCGGAAGCGCTGCCCAAGCTGCGCATCCAGCCGGAATACGCCGCGCTGATCAAGCGTGCCGACAAGTCCGCCGACAATACCTTCCTCAAGGACAACCTGCAGGAAGCCCGCTGGCTGATGAAGAGCCTGTCATCGCGCAATGACACCCTGCTCAAGGTCGGCCGCGAGATCATGGCGCGCCAGATCGACTTCCTCGAGCAAGGCGAGGAAGGCATGAAGCCGCTGATTCTGGCCAACATCGCCGAAGTGGTCGAGATGCATGAGTCGACCATCTCGCGGGTCACGACCCAGAAGTACATCCACACCCCGCGCGGCGTCTTCGAGCTCAAGTTCTTCTTCTCGAGCCAGGTCGGTGGCAGCGGCAGTGGCGACGCCCACTCAAGCACCGCCATTCGTGCCCGCATCCGCAAGCTGATCGCGGAAGAGCCGGCCCGCAAGCCTCTCTCCGACTCACGGCTGGTCGATCTGCTCGCCAGCGATGGCATCGAGGTCGCACGCCGTACCGTGGCCAAGTATCGCGAAGCGATGGGCATCCCCTCCTCCAGCGAGCGCAAGCGTCTGGCCTGACGCGTCACCTGCGGCTGCCATGCCCTGCTTTCACCTCCACAATGGCAGCCGCCGCCAACCTCAAGCGCTGGATTTTCCGCTCATCAGCCTCTGACTTCGCGGGTAGCGGTACGCCTGTCGTGCGCTCTGTCATGCCGTCAACCGCTCATCAATTGCCCGTCATGGGCCATGACGGCGCGCAGGATGACGGTAAAAAACCGCCTTTCCGGCAGCGTCATTCACCGTCAATCGCATGTTTTTAAAGTCACTTTTGCGCGTATTGCACCTGGATGACACCCGGAGAACCTCCCGGAACGCCGCTTGCTCGACGCAATCGAAGCGCCTGAAAGGCGACGTACATGCAGGGATTGGCGACGAAAACCCGCCTTCTTGCGCGTCTTTCACGCACCACCCACCAGACGTGCCCTTGAAGTCCACTCCGATACCCCTCACTGAGTTGAAGACAAGCACTGAGCCACGATGCAGCGCAGCGTTGATCTTTGCGCAAAGCTTGGGCATTGTCGGTACAGACGCTCACGACATCTGACGCCACTGGCAAGGGAGCGAAAACATCGCCAGACGGTGGCCGTCAAGCCTGTTGCAGAGCGTCCGATCAGGGTTTGCTCGTAGTCAAAAAGGGTTACAATTGAATGGCAACCCGCTGGATAAAGGAGCGTGTCCATGCAAGTGAATATCACCGGGCATCATGTGGAACTTACCGATCCTCTCCGCGATTACGTCAACGAGAAGCTCGCTCGCCTCGAACGGCATTACGACAACATCACCAATGTTCAGGTGACACTGTCGATCGAGAAGGAGCGCCAGCAGGCTGCCTGCACCTTGCACGCGGCAGGCGCTGACCTCCACGCCCTGGCAGAAGACCCCAACATGTACGCTGCCATCGACGCGCTCGCCGACAAGCTGGATCGCCAGCTGGTCAAACACAAGGAAAAGTCCCAGGCTCGCTCTCAGGGCACCGGGACCCGTTGACCTTCAGCCATGACACTTGATCAGATCCTTCCCCCCGAGCGCACGCTTTACGGTGTCCCCGGGGGGAGCAAGAAGCGGGTGCTTGAATTCTTCAGCACCTTCATCGCACAGAACATTCCCAGCCTGGATAGCCAGGAAGTCTTCTCGCGCCTGATCGGGCGCGAGAGACTGGGGTCGACCGGCATTGGCCACGGTGTGGCCGTGCCCCATGCACGCAGCCCGCATTGCAAGACGCCAATCGCTGCGTTTCTGAAGCTCGGTGAACCCATCGACTTCGATGCCATCGACGGAGAACCCATCGATCTGCTGTTCGTGCTGCTGGTGCCTGAGGAAGCGGATGAGACCCATCTGACGCTGCTCGGGCAGGTCGCGGAATTGCTCAACTCCCCGACCAATCGCTCGGCCCTGCGCCAGGCAGACAGCCAGCGTGCACTCTTTGAGGCATTGACCCAAGCCATCGCCGAATTACCGGCGCGCTGAATGACAGGCCCGGACATTGTCCGGGCTTTCGTCTTGCTGGCCTTCCATCGGCCGACGTACAGCGCACTGATAGCGGGCAGCCTTCTGCCCCACCCCTGCATTCTTTCGACGTTGACCTCGCCCTTGGAGAGCACTTCATGAAGATCGTGATCATCAGCGGCCGCTCCGGCTCCGGGAAATCCATCGCTCTCCAGGCGCTGGAAGATATTGGCTACTACGCCATCGACAATCTGCCCGGCATGCTGCTGGCGCCACTGGTCGATCAGCTCGAAAAGGACAGCCCGGCGCGCCGGCGCATCGCGGTCTCCATCGATGCCCGCAACCTGCCGGAAGCCTTGACCCGCTTCCCCGAATTGCTCGACAACGTCCGCCAGAGCGGCATGGACGTGCAGGTCGTCTACCTGACCACCGATTCGCGAGTGCTGCTGGAACGCTACTCGGCGACCCGTCGTCGTCACCCTCTGACGCGCGACAACGACCATACCCTGGCCGAGGCCATCGAGATCGAGCAGAAGACGCTCGCTCCCATTCGCCAGAAGGCCGATCTGGTCATCGACTCGACCAACCTGAGCGTGCACGACCTGCGCTCGCGGATCACCGAGCAAGTCGCCCAGCACAGCTCCCGCCACCTGACGCTGACCTTTGAATCCTTCGGCTTCAAGCATGGTGTGCCGACCGACGCCGACATGGTGTTCGATGCCCGCTGCCTGCCCAACCCGTACTGGGACATCAATCTGCGCGGCGATACCGGGCGCGACGACAGCGTGGCCGAATTCCTGCAGCGCTACCCCACCGTCCAGGCGATGCATGACGATATCGCCGGCTGGCTGGAACGCTGGCTGCCCGCCTATCAGGACAGCAACCGCAGCTACCTGACGGTGTCCGTGGGCTGCACCGGCGGCCAGCATCGCAGCGTCTACCTGTGCGAGCAGCTGGCGAGCTACTTCGCCGAGCGCCTGCCTGAGGTGCGCCTGCGTCACCGCGAGCTGGGCATTCATACCGCGCTGAGCAACGCGGGTGAGACGAATGATCAGCAAGAGCATCAGCAAGAGCATCAGCAAGAGCATCAGCAGGAGCATCGCGATGGCCTCTCGTGAGCTGACGCTGACCAACCGCCGCGGGCTGCACGCCCGCGCAGCCACCAAGCTGGTCAATTGCTGTGCGCCCTATTGCGCGACGGTGATGGTCAGCCATGGCGAGCGACGCGCCAATGCAGCCAATGTGATGGCATTGCTGATGCTGGCCGCGCCCTGCGGCACCACGCTGCTGATCGATGTCGAGGGCGAACAGGCCGATGAGGCGATGCTGGCCATCGAGGCGCTGTTCGAGGCGCGTTTCGAGGAAGACGAATAACCGCCACTGACAGCGCTGTGCATCAGGGCTGTGCGTCGCGGCCCGTTCATCTGGCTCTCGCCTCCCTGCCCCTCTCGCCCTTTGCGCGCAGCCTTCCTTTCGGTCAGATCCCTTTTCGGCCAGCCCCTCTGGTAGCTCCCTTGGGCAGCTCCATCACGGCTCGCGCGGGATTTCGCGCCTGTCTTTGCGCCTACCCTTATACCTAGCCCTGCCTCTATCCCTGCACCTATCCTTGCGCCTGGCAGCCATGCGACGCTGCTTTTGTGCCAGTGGCGGGACTCGGATTGTCCTTTCGATAAGAAACACTGTTTTCTTTTGTCGACGCGCCCCCCTACGCCAATGGTAGAATCAGCGCTGTCCTTCATGTCGACAGGGGAAGCCGACAGATGAGCAAGACGTCTCGTAAACTCAAGCCAAGACTTGATCGCCTGTCACAGGCGCTGGAAAGCGGCGAGCTGGAACAGGCTAGACGCATGCTCAATCGCGGCCTCGCGCCGGTGGATGTGGCTCACCTGCTGGAATCCTCGCCCCCCAAGGAGCGTAATCTGCTCTGGGAGCTGGTCGATGCCGAGCTGCAGGGCGATGTCCTTCAGTACCTTGGCGAAGACATCCAGACCGACTTCCTCAAGGACATGGACGCCGTCGACGTTCTCGCCGCCACCGAGAACCTGGAACCGGATGATGTCGCCGACATTCTGCAGCGCCTGCCGAATGCGGTGATTCTCGAAGTCCTCGACTCCATGGAGGCGCAGGAGCGCCTGCGCGTCGAAACGGTACTGTCCTTCCCGGAGGACACCGCCGGCGGCCTGATGAACACGGACACCATCACCATTCGTCCGGACATCACCCTGGACGTGGTGCTGCGCTACATTCGCCGCCACGAGCGCCTGCCCGACTCCACCGATACCCTGCTGGTCGTCTCGCGTCGCGATGAATTCATCGGTGCCCTGCCCATCAATCGCCTGCTGGTCTCGGACCCCGGCGTCACGGTGCGCGAAGTGATGGACACCGACAGCGTGGTGATTCCGGCCCTGATGCCGGAAACCGAAGTCGCCTCGCTGTTCGAGAAGCACGACCTGATCTCGGCACCCGTGGTCGGCGGCGATGGCAACCTGCTGGGTCGCATCACCATCGATGACGTGGTCGACGTCATCCGTGGTGACGCCGAGCACCAGGTGATGTCGATGGCGGGGATGGATGAGGACGAAGACACCTTCTCTCCCGTGATGCGGACCTCGTGGCGCCGCGCCGTCTGGCTCGGCATCAACCTGCTGACCGCCTTCATGGCCTCCGCCGTGATCGGCATGTTCGAAGGCACCATCCAGAAGATCACCGCGCTGGCCGTACTGATGCCCATCGTCGCCAGCATGGGCGGCATCGCGGGCTCTCAGGCACTCACCGTCCTGATTCGCGGTATCGCGCTGGGCCACGTCAAGAGTGGCAATGTCCGCTGGCTACTCAAGCGCGAGGTCATCGTCGCGGGGCTCAACGGCCTGTTATGGGCCGTGGTGGTGGCAGGCATCGCCATCGTGTGGTTCGGGGATGTCCAGCTGGGGGCCATCATCGGCGCCGCGATCATGATCAACCTGTTGATCGCCGCCGTGACGGGCACGCTGCTGCCGGTGCTGCTCAAGAAGCTCAATATCGACCCTGCCCTCTCCGGCAGCGTGATATTGACCACCGTGACCGACGTGATCGGCTTCATGGCCTTCCTGGGGCTGGCGACCTGGCTCTACCTGTAATCCCCCCCGACGGGTTCCAGTGACTGCTTTAGAAACAACACGGCCGCTCCCTTGGGAGCGGCCGTGTTGCATCTCGCCTGTCGCGCGATCAGAGAAGCGTCAGCGATCAGCCTTCCAGCTCTTCGTCTTCGCCTTCGGACATGCCGGCGACGGTCATGCCATCGATCAGCCAGCTACCGCTGTGGATGCTGCCACGCGTATCGACATCATCGCCGACCGCCAGCAGATTGGCCGCCATGTCGCGCAGGTTGCCGGCAATGGTGAATTCCTCGACCGCATGCTGGATCTCGCCGTTCTCGACCCAGAAACCGGAGGCGCCGCGAGAGTAGTCACCGGTGACGCCATTGACGCCCTGGCCCATCAGCTCGGTCACCAGCACACCGGTGCCCATCTGCTTGAGCATCTCATCGAGCGAGGTCAACGGCGCGGTGATGCGCACGTTGCGCGCGCCGCCGGCGTTGCCGGTGGTCTGCATGTTCAGGCGACGGGCGCTGTAGGCGCTCAGCATGTAGCTCTGCACCTTGCCGTCGGCAAAGTAGACATTGTCACGCGTCGCGACGCCATCGTTGTCGAAGGCGGCGCTGGACATGCCACCGACTTCCCGCGGCTTCTCGCCCAGCGTGAACCAGTCGGGGAACAGCGGCTGACCCAGGCTATCGCACAGGAAGCTGGACTCACGATACAGCGAGCCGCCGGCGATGGCAGACAGGTAGTGACCGACCAGCCCGGCCGACATCTGCGGGTCGAACAGCACCGGCATGCGACCCGTCGCCACCTTGCGCGCATTCAGACGCGCCAGCGTACGGCGCGCGGCTTCACGCCCCACCGACTCGGGGGAGCGCAGGTCCGCCGGATTGCGCACGCTGGTGTAGTCATAGTCACGCTGCATGCCCTGTGCATCCTTGGCGATCAGCATGCATGACATCGAGTGGCGGCTGCCGCACTGGCTGGCCAGGAACCCATGGCTGTTGCCATAGACCTGAACGCCTTCACCACTGGAGAAGCTGGCGCCTTCGGACTGCGCGATGCCTTCCACTTCCAGCCCGGCACGCTCACAGGCCAGCGCCAGGTCAGTCGCTTCATCGACGCTGATCGCCCAAGGGTGATGCGCCTTGAGATCAGGGAAGTCGGTGGCCATCAGCTCGGCCGGCGCCAGACCGGCAAAACTGTCTTCGCCGGTATAGTGCGCGATGGAGACCGCCTTCTCGACCGCGGCACGAATCGAGTCGCTGCCGGCATCGGAAGATGTTGCGCTGCCCTTGCGATTGCCGAGATAGACGGTCACGCCGATGCCCTGGTCACGCGACAGTTCGACCGTCTCGACTTCGCCGTCACGCACCGAGATGCTGACGCCCTGATCGACGCTGGCACCGACCTCACAGGCGTCGGCACCCAGGCTGCGGGCAAGCTCGAGAGCTTCGCTGACGCGACGCTCGAGCAGTTGTTGCTGAGCAACGGCATCAAAGGCCTGGCTCATGTTGTTCTCCTTCTGAGGAGACGGGGGCCCGGCAGTGCTATACTGCCGCAAATTTCCCCGACTCATTGGAATTGGCATGCGTAAAGAAAGACCCGAGGAGCTCGTCGAGCGCCCCAGCAAGTCCCAGTTGAAGCGCGAGATGATCGAGCTGCAGGCGCTGGGCAAGAAGATCATCGATCTGCCGGAAAGCCAGCGCGCCAAATTCCCGCTCTCTGACGACATGCTGGCCGCCATCGAGGAGACCCATCGCATTCGTAGTCACGAAGGCCTGCGTCGCCACATGCAGTACGTCGGCAAGCTGATGCGCAAGGAAGACCTGGACGCCGTGCGTGCCGTCTTCGAAGCCATGGAGCAGCAGAACGTGCGTCGCGATGCTTCCTTCCAGCGTCTCGAACGCTGGCGCGATCGCCTGCTGGACGACGATGAAGCCTTCGTGATCTTCGTCGAGGATTATCCTCACGTGGACCGTCAGGCCCTGCGTCAGCTGATCCGCAATGCGCGTGCCGAACGTGACGCCGGCAAACAGCCCAACAGCGCCAAGAAGCTCTTCAAGCTGCTGCGGGCCGAACTCGACCTCTGACACGGGGTCTGCCGCTCACGCGCTGCTCTGACGTACTGCCCATGACGTGCTGATCCTCAAGCGCTTCCTCGACACCGCCATGGCCCTGCCACGGCGGTGTCGTCGTATTCATCGCTTCATTGTGAACGCGACCCGCTCAGGATTGCGTGCCGCCGACCGTCAGCTCATCGAGCTTCAGCGTCGGCTGACCGACGCCGACGGGCACGGACTGGCCGTCCTTGCCACACACGCCGACACCGGTATCCAGCTCCAGGTCGTTGCCGATCATCGAGACGCGGCCCATGGCTTCCGGCCCGTTGCCGATCAGGGTGGCGCCCTTGACCGGCGTGGTCACCTTGCCGTCTTCGATCAGATAGGCTTCGCTTGCGGAGAACACGAAACGCCCGGAGGTGATGTCGACCTGGCCACCGCCGAAGCTGACCGCGTATATGCCACGCTTGACGCTCTTGATGATCTCCTGCGGATCGCGATCGCCACCCAGCATGTAGGTATTGGTCATGCGCGGCATCGGCAGGTGCGCGAAGGACTCACGACGCGCATTGCCCGTCGGCGCCATGCCCATCAGGCGGGCATTGAGCTTGTCCTGCATGTAGCCGGTGAGGATGCCATCCTCGATCAGCGGCGTGTACTGTCCCGGGATGCCTTCGTCATCGACGGACAGCGAGCCACGGCGATCGGCCAGGGTCGCGTCATCGACCACGGTGACGCCGCGTGCCGCGACCTGCTCACCCATGCGACCCGAGAAGGCAGAGCTGCCCTTGCGGTTGAAGTCACCTTCCAGACCATGACCGACCGCCTCGTGCAGCAGCACGCCCGGCCAGCCATTGCCCAGCACCACCGGCATCTGGCCGGCCGGTGCATCGATGGCCTCGAGATTGACCAGCGCCTGACGCACGGCTTCACGCGCGTAACGCTCGGCGACATTCTCATCGCGCAGACGGGTCAGCGGGAAACGACCACCGCCACCGGCACTGCCACGCTCACGACGGCCATTGCGCACCGCGATCACGCTGATGTTGAAACGCACCAGCGGACGCAGGTCCGCGGCGAGGGTGCCATCACTGGCACGCACCATCACCACCTCGTAAAGCGCCGACAGCGAGGCCGACACCTGACTGATGGACGGGTCGAGGCTGCGCGCGATGCGGTCCGCTTCCTTGAGCATCGCGACCTTGTCCTCAGCGCTCAGGCCATTCAGCGGGTCGATGCCCGCATAGAAGGACGGTGCCTCGGTGATGATCGAGCTTGCGACCGTGCCGCTGCTGCCGCTGCGTGAGATACCCGCCGCAGTCCGGCCAGTGTCGGCAAGCGCGGCGGCATCGATCTGATTGGAGTACGCGAAGCCGGTCTTTTCCCCCGCTAATGAGCGTACGCCCACGCCACCATCGATGTTGTAGCTGGCGTCCTTGACGACGCCGTCTTCCAGCACCCAGCTCTCCTGCCAGATACGCTGGAAGTAGAGGTCGGCATAGTCGGTGCCCGGGCCCATGGCATGTGCCAGGCCAGCATCCAGATCATCCAGGCTGAGCCCGCCCGGGGTCAGCAACAGGGCCGCGGCATCGTCGAGCACGCGACCGGAACTCGCATTTTGCGTCATTCAGCACTTTCCAGAGTAATGTTCGGGTCGCCCCAGGGGCCTGATACCCGATAGTGAATTTGCGTCACCTTGTCGATGAAGCGGCCGAAGATCTTGTCGGCCACGAACAGCGCCCCGCCCACGGCGGGTGCGCCTGCCAGCACGGCGGCCAGCGGAAGGTTCTGGCTGACCGGCACCGTGATGGCCATGCGTTGATCAAGGGTACCGCGAAGCAGATCGACCTGCCCGTTGAGTGTCACGGTGGTGGACGGCGCCTCGATACGCAAGGGGCCATCGCTTTCCAGTCGCCCATCGAAGAGCGTCGCTGCGCCACGTACCTTGTCGAAGGCCGTCCCCTTGTCGGTGACGTCAGAGAAGTCCAGCGACAGGCGGCGCAGCAGGTTATCCACATTGACCAGCCCCAGCAGGCGGGCAGAGGTCGAGCCCAGATTCAGGAAGCGTCCATCATCCAGCTTGATCTCGACGCGACCATTGGAGCGCGACAGGGCAAAGTCCTGCGGCGCGCCGGGCCAGGCCAGCTTGACCTCGGCCCGGGCGCGGTCCGCCTCGATGCCGCGCGGTTGGGAGAGACGCTCGAGCAGCCCGCCCAGGTCACTGCCATCAGCGGACAGGCGAGCGCGCGTCAGACTGTTGGCGCCGGCATCTTCCCAGGTGATGTTGCCCACCGCGGTGATCTTGCCCAGCGTGATGGAGAGCGGCAACACCACCAGCTGCTGGCTGTCGGCGGTCCAGTCGGCACTGATCGGCCCCAGCTGCTGATCGCGCCAGATGAGGTGTGCCAGACGCAGACTGCCCGCGGGCAGGTCGGCAAGCTCAGCGGGATACGGCGTCGGCTCGATGCCGACATCGATAGCCTCGGTAAAGTTGCCTGGCGCGCTGGCGGCCTGCGTCTCCTGCTCGGCATCCGCGGGCCACAGGGCATCGAGATTCAGGGTGTCCAGGTCCAGAATCAGCGGTCGCGCGGCGCCTGACTGCCACACCAGCTCGCCACTGGCGAGCTGACCATCCAGCGTCGCGGCCAGCCCCAGCCCTTGCTGCTGCGAGCTCTGGCGCGGCGCGGCCTCCAGCGTCATCGGCCCCGTACACCGGGACTGGATCATCAGGCAATCGGTGGCAACGCGCAGGCGTGACAAGGCACGCAGGGGGTCGCTCTGCTCAGCGTCGCTGCCCTCGCCACTCGCGCCACCTTCACTGGAGAGCGCTCCCGCCCACGGCTTCCAGAGCTCCGGGGCGAGGGTCGGTGTGCGCCAGGCGATGTCCCAGCCGGTCTGGGTGGGCCACTGCGGGTCACTCGGCCAACGCTCCAGCCACAGCTGTCCCGTCATCGGCACCGAGCTGCCATCGTCACGCGTATTGCCGCCTTTCCAGCGTGCACGGGCGCGATTGTCGAGGCGAACATCGCCGCCACCCTCCGCGAGCCCGATATCCACCGCCAGCGGTGCCGCCTCCTCTCGCGTCTTGCCAAAGGGTGCCGGCAGATTGATGGCGACTCCCTTGAGGTCACTCGAGAGGGCCAGACTGGCGCCGTCATCCGGCAGCATCAGGCGCGCCTGGTAGTTGAACTCGCCGCCCAGCGCGCGCGGGCTCTCGCCGTCCTGCAAGGCGGCCCGGGTGTTCTCGGCGGCATCGCCGATCAGGTGCTCGGGCGCGCCCAGCCAGCCCAGCACCGGTGCCAATGGCGCCTTGCCGTCGAAGGTGATCGCGCCCTTGCTGTTTGAATCTGCCTGCCCGATGTTGAGCGCCGCCTTGACCGCACCGCCGAACAACTTGCCGGAGAGATTGCCGGTCAACTGCTCACGGCGTCCCTCGGGGCGGGATGGGTCATGCACGAACTCGAGCGGCCCGCGAATGCCGTCAACCTCGATGCCCGGCCCCGGGAAGGCCAGCGTCGCCGCCTGGCGCTCCCCGACCTTGCCCGCCGCCGTGATGCGCGTCTGCTCGGCGTCCTCCAGCGGCACGCGGATGTCCATCGTCGCATCCACCGAGCCCTTGCCTTGCCATTCGGCGATCAGCGCTGCGGCATCTTCCAGCGGCGCATGCGAGAGCAGATCGAACAGCGCCTCGACGCTGCCGGTCACGTCACCCTGAATCTTCAAGGTGTTGTCCTGCATGTCGACGTCGGCCTGACGCACCGCCAGGGGCGCTGCACTGCCCAGCGCCGTGGCCGGCTGAGAGCGCGCCGCCGCGACCGTGGCACTCAGCGTATTGTCGTGCAGCGCGAGGTTGCCCTTCACGCCCTCCAGCGCAGGCCAGCCCTCGGCATAACCAAGTCGCCCATCCTCGATGGCAAGCTCAAGGTCCATCGAATCGCCGGGGCCATAGCCATCCTCGCCATTGTCGTCATCCCACACCTGGGTGAGATGCAGGCTGCCCTCGGGGACCTGCCCCGCGACATCGCGTGTCAACCACTCGCTCAGCGCCGGGTCCAGCACCTTCATCGGCAACCAGGAGGCAAGCGGAATGCTGCGGGCGTTCACGTCGCGCATCTCGAGATCCAGCTGGAAGCGGTCATGGTCCTGTGCGGGAATCTGCAGGCCGAAGCCGCCCGTCACATCGGCGCCAGCGCGCTGGATATGCAGGTCATGCCCCGAGACGCTGCTGCCACTGTCATCGACCTTGACCTCGACCACTCCGTCGGCAGCTTCGAGCTGCCAGCCGTCGCCGAAGACCTCGGGGAAGTGGAAGCGCATGCCCTGGTCGCCACGAAACGCGATCCGGCTCGCGATGCCACCCTCATCAAGACTCTGCGCGGTGACCCAGGCCGCCAGGGGCCCGAGCCCCGGAGCGCCCTGCCAGGGTTCCACCTCGGCGCCGGTGAGACCCAGCGCCAGCTTCATGGTCAGCGGGGTATCGAGGCCGATCCCGGCCAGCGACAGGGAAAGGCCGGTGGCCGTGCCACGCGGATCGAGAGACTCGAGCACATTGCCCAGCTCGCCGAGCGCCAGCACATTGCGCCAACGTGCCACCTTCTCCAGATCGAAACTGCTGGTGACCAGCGACACGCTGCCATCGGCGAGATCCCCCGACAGCGAAATACGCTCGGGCAGGCTGGCAAGCGCCGCGGAGACTTCTGGCGATGACGCCGCTTGCGGCGTCTGGTCGTCACTATCTGCCACCGGATCGCCGGGCGCCGAAGCGCCGGCCGCCGGGGCGTCATCGAGTTGCGTGGCACCGACCGAGATCTGATTGAGCCAGGCCTGCCAGCGATCACTGCCCGCCAGGTCGCGCAGCCACTGGCCACGCGCATGAATGTCCTTGAGCGCCAGCTGGGCGCCATGGTGATCCAGCGTCAGGCGATTGAGATCGAGACGCAGGCGAGCATCTTCCAGTCGCGCGTCACGCCAGCGCGCCCACAGCGTCGCGTTGCCATCGGCGTCGCGCAGCATCAGGCTGTCGCGCTCGCCCATCAGACGCCCGACACTCGCCAGCGCACCGGCGTCCAGCTCCACCTGCAGCTGGGCCGAGTAGTCGGCGAGGCCGTCGTCTCCCGGCAGTACCTCCAGCACGGCGCTGACTCCGGCCTGAGGCGATTCCCCGACCCGCAACTGGCCTTCCAGATGCGCGCGATCGCCTTCTCCCGACAGCAGCAGCTCGGCGGCATTCAGGTTGAGGGTATCGTTGCGACCATGCAGCACCAGACGCACGTCCTGGAGCCGCACACGCTGACGCGCCAAAAGCGCCAGTCCCTGCTCCGTCTGCGCAAGGCTCATCTGTCCTTCGGGTTCGAGCGCTTCGGGAGGACGCGGCGGGCCCGGCCAGCCCCAGCTGCCATCTTCGCGCTGGTACAGGTGCACGATGACGCCGGTGGCGGTGGCGCGATCAAAGACAGGCGCCAGATGGCGCAGGGAGGAGAGCACATCGAGACGGGTTTCCAGATGGGACACACTCAACAGCGGCGCCGCCTGCATCTCGTTGGGTCGAAAGAGGTTGAGCCCCGACAGCTTGATGGCCGGATCGAGGTGATCCATGCGGCCCTCAAGCGATGACATCCCCACATTGGAATGGGTCTGGGTGGCAATGAAGTCACTGATGGACTCAGTGCGTGAATCCAGCGTGGTCAACCACCAGCGCAGGCCCCCGATCAGGATGGCCAGCAACGCCAGCAGCACCGCGAGCGCCATCAGCAGCCCGCGCGCCCAGCGCCGCCCACGCGAGGGTGGCGCTGGCGTCGCAGCTGACGAAGACGGGGCGTCTTCGACGCCCTCCTGCGCCGCCTCTTGCGAGGTAGAACGTGCCGCCTCTGGTGAGGTAGAACGGGTCACTGGTGGTTCTCCGAACAGGACAGACTCACGATGTGGATAACGCGACTCCCGGCATCATCGCAGGCGCGGCGGCTGACAGATCACATGAGCACAATATCGTACTGCTCCTGGGTGTAATGCGCCTCGACCTGGAAGCGGATGGTCTTGCCGATGAAGCTCTCGAGGTCCGCCACAGCTGCGGATTCCTCGTCCAGCAGGCGATCGACCACGTTCTGCGAGGCCAGCACCATGTAGGTATCCGGGCTGTAGGCGCGCTCTTCGCGCATGATCTCGCGGAAGATCTCGTAGCAGACCGTCTCCGGCGTCTTGAGGGTGCCGCGCCCCTGACAGGTCGGGCAGGCCTCGCACAGCACCTGCTCCAGACTCTCGCGCGTGCGCTTGCGCGTCAGCTGCACCAGGCCCAGCTCGGTCACGCCGGTCATCTTGTTCTTGGCATGATCACGCTCCAGCGACTTCTCGAGCACGCGCAGCACCTGGCGCTGATGCTCGGTCTCTTCCATGTCGATGAAGTCGATGATGATGATGCCGCCGAGATTGCGCAGGCGCAGCTGGCGCGCGATGGCGGTCGCCGCCTCGAGATTGGTCTTGAAGATGGTCTCTTCGAGGTTGCGATGGCCGACGAAACCCCCGGTGTTGACGTCGATGGTGGTCATCGCCTCGGTCTGGTCGATCACCAGATAGCCGCCACTCTTGAGCTGCACCTTGCGGCCCATCGCCTTGTGCAGCTCATCCTCGACACTGAACAGATCGAAGATCGGTCGCTCGCCGGGGTAATACTCGATGCGCCCTTCCATGTCCGGCATGAACTCGCTGGCGAATTCCTTGAGCCGGATGAAGTTCTCGCGCGAGTCGATGCGCACGCGCTCGATCTCGTCACGCATCACGTCGCGCAGCGTGCGCATGAACAGCGGCAGATCATCATAGATCACGCTGGGCACGGCGGCGGTCAGGCGACGCTCGCTGACCTTGCGCCACAGGCGCAGCAGGAAATGCATGTCCTGCTTGAGCTCGGCCTCGCTGATACCTTCGGCCGCCGTGCGCAGAATGAAGCCGCCGGGCGCTTCCGGATCCAGCGCCGTCAGGCACTGCTCGGTGAGCTCCTTGAGGCGGTCACGCTCGGCATCGCTCTCGATGCGCTGCGACACGCCGGTATGCGGCGAGTCCGGCATGTAGACCAGATAGCGTGACGGCACCGACAGATGCGTGGTCAGCCGGGCACCCTTGGTGCCGATGGGGTCCTTGGTGACCTGCACCACCAGTGGCTGGCCTTCGCTGAGCAGCTCGCGGATCGAGAGCTGCTCATCATGCGGCGTGTGCGCCGGCATGACTTCCTGGGCATGGATGAAGGCGGCCCGTTCGAGACCGATGTCGATGAAGGCCGCCTGCATGCCGGGCAACACTCTCACCACCTTGCCACGGTAGATGTTGCCGACGATGCCGCGTCGCCCGCTGCGTTCGATGAAGGCTTCCTGCAGGACACCGTTCTCGACCACCGCCACGCGGGTCTCCATCGGTGTCAGGTTGATCAATACCTCGCCGCTCATAGCGCAAGTCCTTGTAAAGTCGTTGCTTGCAATTATGACATAGCAAGGGAGCCCCCGGCTGTGATCTATCGACTAAGGATTTCCTGCAACGGGTATTTTGTGCCACGCACGCAAGCCCTCGTCCTTCACGATGCCGCTGGAGCGCTGACTCGACACCCGACTGACGCAGTGCAGAACATCGCCCGTCAGAGCGGTTGCCACGGCTGAACGCCCGCCTTGCTCAGAAGCTCTGCGGTCTCATGCAGCGGCAGCCCGACCACGGCGCTGTAACTGCCCTCGAGATGACTGACAAAGACGGCGCCGAGCCCCTGGATGGCGTAGCCCCCCGCCTTGTCAGCCGGCTCACCGGTCGCCCAGTAGCGCGCAGCCTCCTCCGGGGTGATGGTGCGGAAAGTCACGCGGCTCTCGACCAGCTCGCTCGCGCAGCGCATGTCGCGCCCGGCGTCGCCATGACACAGCGCCACGCCACTGAGCACCTGATGGCTGCGCCCCGACAGGCTGAGCAGCATCTCGCGCGCATCGGCCTCATCGCGCGGCTTGCCGAGAATGCGCCCATCCAGTGCCAGCGCGGTATCCGCGCCGAGCACTCGCCGCCCCGCCGTCTGGCCTGCCGTCCGCTGCGCCAGGGCCGCGAACCCGGCCTGCGCCTTCTCCCGCGCCAGACGCAGCACGTAATGCTCCGGCGACTCATTGGCCTGCGGCGTCTCATCGATATCCACCGGCGCCACCTCACATTGGATGCCGATACTGGCCAGCAGATCGCGTCGACGCGGCGATCCCGAGGCCAGGATCAACCCCGCTTGAGCAGCGCCCTGTTGAGCAATGCCCTGTTGAGCAATGCCCTGAGACATCACTTTGCGCTGCCCCGCGACGTCAGAGTTCGCAAAGAGTGAGGAAGTGGGGCTTTCGGTATCAGGTGTGGATGGCCTGGAAGTGGATGACCTTGAACGGGATGACATGGAAGACCTCGTGAAGAGAAACATGGCTGACAAGTACCAGAAAGCCGCCCGTAGGCGGCTTTTGGAAGCTGACAAGAAGCGCTAGCGACGTGCCAGTGGCACTCAGGCCGCGACCCGCCGACGCAGCATCTGCAGCAGGGTATAGAGCCACGGCCACAGTGCGCCACCGATGACCGCCGAGAGCAGGAACGACAGGCTGACGGGGCCGGCACCGAACAGACTGCGCAGCCATTGATCCAGCAACTGCGCGATGCCCAGCACCACGATCACCAGCAACGCCTGCTGCAACAGCGAGTAGGCGCGAATGCGCTGATAGAGCAGCACGCCCATGAAGGCCGTCAACGACAGCACTAGGGCGTTGTGTCCCAGCGGTGCGCCCTGCAGGACATCCAGCGCCAGCCCGAACAGGAAGCCGTGGAAGACTCCGACACTCTGCGGCGAGACGATGCACCAGTAGACCAGCATCAGACCCAGCCACTGGGGCCGCCAGATCAGCCATACATCCGGCAATGGCATGACCTGCAAGCACAGCGCCAGCAGCAGCGAGAACCAGCACAGCAAGGTGGTCTGGGGACGAAAGGCCATCAGTTGTTCTCCCCGGCAGCATCGGTGGGTGCCTGAGCGTCTGCCGCATCCTCGGCGGAGCCTGGTGTGGCGTCGTCACCCTCGGGTCTGGGCGCCGCCAGGTTGTCACGCGGCAACTCATCGAGGCTGTCATCGACATACAGGTTGTCGGTATCCACCGGCGGCGGCATCTGGATCAGGAAGTTGCGCGAACGCTCCAGCTGCGCGATGGGCTCGGCACTCACGCGGGCAAACGGCTTGCCGGGATCATGATAGACCTCGGTAACACGTGCCACCGGCAAGCCGCGCGGAAAGCGCAGCGCCAGTCCGGAAGTCACCAGCAGATCACCGACACGAATGTCGGCGGTGTCCGGCACATGCAGCACATCGACCTGATCGATCTTGCCGCTGCCCTGGGCGATGAAGCGCAGGCCATTGCGATTGATCTCCACCGGCACGGCGTGACTGGCATCACTGATCATCAGCACGCGACTGTTGTAGGCCGAGGTGGAGATGACCTGCCCGACGAGGCCATAGGCATCGAGTACCGGCAAGCCGATGCGCACGCCATCCTGCTCGCCGCGGTCCACCACCATGCGGTGGGAGAACGGGTCAGCATCGAGGGTCAGCAACTGGGAGGTGATATAGGGGATATCGCTACGCTGCCCGGCATTGAGCAATTCGCGCAGGCGCGTATTCTCGGAGGTCAGGCTCGCCATGCGTTGCACACGGCTGGACAGATTGAGCAGCTGTTCGCGCAGCGCGCGATTCTCGTCGGCCAGCTCCTGCTGGTCGGCAAACACCAGCGCGCCCCAGCTGATGCCTTCTGTCGGCAAGCTGACGACCCACTGCACGGGCGATACCAGCGTCGCCATGCTGGCGCGCACATCGACCATCCAGCTGAAGCGATCTTCGGCAAACATCAGCGCGAGTGACAGCACCGCGCACAACAGCATGCGGTAGCCGGGCACGGGGCCACGCGTGAACAGGGGTTTGATAGCACTTCCTCCGACAGGCCGGGACCAGCCGTACAGCACACAGCATGCCCGGCCCCGGACGAGGTCAATCGCTCGACAGCAGCTCGAAGGTGTGCTGATCGATCATTTCCAGCGCCTTGCCACCGCCACGCGCCACGCAGGTCAGCGGGTCTTCGGCGATGATCACCGGCAGGCCCGTCTCTTCCGCGATCAGCTTGTCGATGTCACGCAGCAGCGCACCACCACCGGTCAGCACCAGGCCGCGCTCGGCGATGTCGGAGGCCAGCTCCGGCGGAGACTGCTCGAGCGCGCTCTTGACCACCGAGACGATGGCCGCCAGCGGTTCCTGCAGCGCATCGAGGATCTCGTGGGAGTTGAGCGTGAAGGAACGCGGAATGCCCTCGGCCAGGTTGCGACCGCGCACGTCGATCTCGCGCAGCTCGCCACCCGGGTAGGCACAACCGATCTCTTCCTTGATGCGCTCGGCCGTCGCCTCACCGATCAGGCTGCCGTAATGGCGACGCACATAGGAGGTGATGGCTTCGTCGAAGCGGTCACCGCCGATACGCACGGATTCGGAATAGACCACGCCGTTGAGCGAGATGATGGCGATTTCAGTGGTACCACCACCGATATCGACCACCATGGAGCCCATCGCCTCTTCCACCGGCAGGCCCGCACCGATCGCGGCAGCCATCGGCTCCTCGATCAGGTAGACCTCACGCGCGCCAGCCCCTTCGGCCGATTCCTTGATGGCGCGACGCTCGACCTGGGTCGACATGCACGGCACACACACCAGCACACGAGGGCTGGGTGTCAGGAAGGTGCTCTGATGCACCTTGCGGATGAAATGCTGGAGCATCTGTTCGGTAACGGTGAAGTCGGCGATGACGCCGTCCTTCATCGGACGGATGGCCGTGATATTGCCGGGGGTACGCCCCAGCATGCGCTTGGCATCGGCACCGACGGCCGCCACACTGCGGGCATTCCCGGACTGGCGAATGGCCACGACTGAGGGCTCGTCGAGCACGATACCGCGACCGCGCACATAAATAAGCGTGTTGGCAGTACCCAGATCGATCGACAGATCGCTCGAGAACAGCCCACGTAAACGTTTAAACATGGAAGTTGATCACCTAGTCCAGACCGGAACCCTGTGCAGACGCGAACGGTACCATTGCCACCCCATGGCGGCAAGCTGACACGCCTGCCAGAGCGACGCAGATGTGGTACATTTCACGCCGAATCACACTGTAACGGCGCATTCGGCGACAGATTGCTCCATCGCTGCAAAGCGCGCTGTTTTACAGGGTAACGGGCATCGGGTTTGCCGGGACACCACAATTTTTCGAATTCGGCTTTTCGCGCACGTCGCGCCAGCCAATTCCGCGTGGTCGTCTCCGACTCCTGCCGTCACCTCAAGCCTCTCGAAGCCAAGACAGGGAAACTTCAATGGCCCTTGAACATTCAGATGTGCTGCGTGCCGCTCACCTCGCACGCCTGGGTCTTGCCTCGCAGGATGCCGAAGCCTACGTCGAGGATCTCGACCGGATTCTCGCCATGGTCGACCAGCTGCAACAGGTCGATACCGACGGCGTCGCACCGCTGGCACACCCGCTGGAAGCCACGCAACGCCTGCGCGCCGACGAAGTCACCGAATCGAATCAGCGCGAGCGTTTTCAGCAGGTGGCCCCGGCCACAGAGCAGGGTCTGTATCTGGTTCCGCGCGTCGTCGAGTGATCTCGCCTGGCAGGTCGCTCACGCATCGTGACCGACTGCCATCGGATACCACGTCACGCGGCACGCCTCGTCCGCCCCGGAATTTCTGCGGACGATGCCCGGCGCATCGTCTGCACTGATGGAATCGAACATGTCATCGTCCATTGCACTACATGACAAGACGCTCAGTGAGCTGGCGCAAGGCCTGGAGGCCGGCGAATACACCAGCCGCGAGCTAACGGAAGCCTTCCTGGCCCGTATCGAACGCCTCGACGGCGAGCTCAACAGCTACATCACCCTGTGCCGCGAAGACGCGCTGCGTGATGCGGATGCCGCCGATGCGCGCCGTGCCGCTGGCAATGCCGCCGCGCTGACCGGCGTGCCGATGGCCATCAAGGACATCTTCTGCACCGAAGGTGTGCGCACCAGCTGCGGCTCGAAGATGCTCGACAACTTCGTCGCGCCCTACGACGCCACCGTGATCGAGAAGCTCAAGGCCGAAGGCGTGGTGATTCTCGGCAAGACCAACCTCGATGAGTTCGCGATGGGCTCCTCGAACGAGAACAGCCACTACGGCGCCGTCAAGAACCCGTGGGATCTGTCCGCCGTGCCGGGTGGCAGCTCCGGTGGCAGTGCCGCCGCCGTCGCCGCAGGCCTTGCGCCGGCCGCCCTGGGCACCGACACCGGCGGTTCCATCCGCCAGCCGGCCGCCTTCTGTGGCATCACCGGCCTCAAGCCGACCTACGGTCGCGTCTCGCGCTACGGCATGATCGCCTACGCCTCCAGCCTCGATCAGGGCGGCCCGATGGCCCGCTCCGCAGAGGACTGCGCGCGCCTGATGAACGTGATCGCCGGCGCCGACCCGCGCGACTCCACCAGCGTGGTACGTGGCGTGCCGGATTACGTCGAAGGGCTGGACTACAACCTCAAGGGCCTGAAGATCGGCCTGCCGAAGGAATACTTCGGCGAAGGCCTGTCCGAGGAAGTCGAAGCTTCCGTGCGTGCCGCGATCAAGGTCTTCGAGGATGCCGGTGCCAGCGTGCAGGAAATCTCGCTGCCGCATACCCACCTGGCCATCCCGACCTATTACGTGATCGCACCGGCCGAGGCCTCCTCCAACCTGTCGCGTTATGACGGCGTGCGCTTCGGCCATCGCTGCAAGGACCCGCAGGACCTGGAAGACCTCTACAAGCGCACCCGCGAGGAAGGCTTCGGCGACGAGGTGAAGCGCCGCATCATCATCGGCACGCACACCCTGTCCGAAGGCTTCTTCGATGCCTACTACATCAAGGCCCAGAAGGTGCGTCGCCTGATCCGCCAGGACTTCCTCGATGCCTTCGACCAGGTCGATGTGCTGATGGGCCCGGCGGCGCCGACCCCGGCGTTCGATCTCGGCGCGCACAAGGACCCGCTGTCCATGTACCTGCAGGATCTCTACACCATCGCCATCAACCTGGCAGGCATTCCGGGCATCAGCGTGCCGGCCGGCCTGGCAGGCAAGCGCCCGGTGGGACTGCAGATCCTCGGCCCGCACTTCGGTGAGCAGACCCTGCTGGGCGTCGCGCACCAGTTCCAGCAAATCACCGACTGGCACTGCCAGCGCCCGGAATTCGGACAGGAGCAAGCCTGATGCAATGGGAAGTCGTAATCGGGCTTGAGGTTCACGCTCAGCTCGCCACCCAGTCAAAGATCTTCTCCGGCTCTTCCACCACCTACGGTGCCGAGCCCAACACCCAGGCCAGCGCCGTGGACCTCGGTCTGCCGGGCACCCTGCCGGTGCTCAACGAGCAGGCCGTGGCCATGGCCGTGCGCTTCGGCCTCGCCGTCGATGCCGCCGTTGCCGGCCGTTCGGTGTTCGAACGCAAGAACTACTTCTACCCGGATCTGCCCAAGGGCTACCAGACCAGCCAGATGGATCAGCCCATCGTCGGCCCTGGCGTGCTCGAGATCCTTCTGGAAGATGGCACGCGCAAGTCGATCCGCATCCACCACGCCCACCTCGAGGAAGATGCCGGCAAATCGCTGCACGAAGACTTCCAGGGCATGACCGGCATCGACCTCAACCGTGCCGGCACGCCGCTGCTGGAAATCGTCTCCGAGCCTGACATGCGTTCCGCCAAGGAAGCGGTGGCCTACGTGAAGGCGATCCACGCCATCGTCACCTACCTGGGCATCTCCGACGGCAACATGGCCGAAGGCTCCCTGCGTTGCGACGTCAACGTCTCGGTGCGTCCCAAGGGTCAGGAAGCCTTCGGCACCCGCGCGGAGATCAAGAACGTCAACTCCTTCCGCTTCATCGAGCGCGCCATCCACTTCGAGGTGGAGCGTCAGATCGAGCTGATCGAGGACGGCGGCAAGGTCGTGCAGGAAACCCGCCTGTATGATCCGGACGCCGACGAGACGCGCAGCATGCGCACCAAGGAAGAAGCCAACGATTACCGCTACTTCCCGTGCCCGGACCTGCTGCCGGTGGAAGTGGACGAGGCCTACATCGAACACCTGCGCCAGACCCTGCCGGAACTGCCGGCCGAGAAGCGCGCACGTTTCGAAAGCGAACTGGGTCTGTCCGCCTATGACGCTAGCGTGCTGTCCGCCAGCCGCGAGATGGCCGACTTCTTCGAGGAAGTGAAGGATGTCTGCGGCGACGCCAAGCAGGCCGCCAACTGGGTGCAAGGCGAGCTGGCCGGTCGTCTCAACAAGGAAAACCTCGACATCACCGTCAGCCCGGTCTCCGCGGCCCAGCTGGGTGGCCTGATCAAGCGCATCGTCGATGAGACCATCAACGGCAAGGCCGCCAAGCAGGTGTTCGCTGCGCTGTGGGATGGCGAAGGCAAGAGCGCCGACGAGATCATCGAGTCACGCGGCCTCAAGCAGGTCACCGACACCGGTGCCATCGAAGCCGTGGTCGATCAGGTCATCGCCGACAACCCGGCCCAGGTGACCCAGTATCAGGAAGCCGAGCCGGACAAGCGTGGCAAGATGATCGGCTTCTTCGTCGGCCAGGTGATGAAGGCCTCGCGCGGCACCGCCAATCCGCAACAGGTCAACAAGGTGCTGAAGGACAAGCTGGATAGCCTCAGCTGATCGCGTTGTCGATGATCAGGACAGCGCCGGCTCTGATGCCGATGCCCCTGATCTCGACCACCAGCACGTGAACGACGGCCAGTTGCGGAGCTCCGTGGCTGGCCGTCGTCGGTCTGGAAGGGCTTGCCCCTCTCCTCAACTCGTCGCGACATGAAGGATGTTCTGATGGCAGATGATGTCGGTGCCCGCCTGCGGGCATTGCGTACCTTGCGTGGCATCTCGCAACGCGAGCTGGCCAAGCGCTGCGGTGTGACACACTCGAGCCTGTCACTGATCGAACAGGGCAAGGTCAGCCCGTCGGTGAGTTCACTGTCGAAGATTCTCGCCGCCATTCCCATGAGTGTCGGCGACTTCTTCACCATGGAGCTCGAGAACACCGCCAAGGTGTTCTACAGCGAGGAGGAGCTGATCAACGTCGGCAGCGGCGATGTCATCTTCAAGCTGGTGGGCGCCAAGCGGCATGACCGCGCCCTGTCGTTCATGATCGAGACCTACCCGCCCGTCACTGACACCGGCCGCGAGATGATCACCCATCAGGGTGAGGAAGCGGGCGTGGTCATCGAGGGCGAGATAGAGATCACCATCGGTGGCGACACGCGGGTATTGAAGGCGGGCGACGCCTACTACTTCGATACCAACGTGCCGCATCGCTTCCGCAACATCGGTGATGTCGAGTGTCGCCTGGTCAGCTGCGCGACGCCGGCGCGGATGTTCTAGCCCTTGCGACGAAGGCAAGAAAAAGAGGCCACGCAATCGCGTGGCCTCTTCGTTCTTCGCAAGCCCCTGAGTTCATGGGGACCTACACAGCTCATTTCATTTCAGTTCAGCTCATCCCGGTTCAGCTCAGCTCGATCCAGACACTCTTGAGCTGGGTGTATTCCGCCAGCGAGTGATGTGACTTGTCACGGCCGTTGCCGGACTGCTTCACCCCACCGAAGGGCATGGTCTGATCGCCCCCCGCCCAGTTGTTGACGAAGACCTGACCGGATTCGAGGCGATGCGTCACGCGCATGATGCGATCGATGTCCTGACTCCACACCCCTGCCGCCAACCCGAAGTCACTGTCATTGGCCAACGCCAGCGCTTCGTCTTCGGTCTCGAAGCCGAACACGGACAGCACCGGGCCGAAGATTTCCTCGCAGCCAATCGCCATCTGTGGCGTGACGCCATCGAAGACCACCGGACGAATGAAGAGTCCGGGCCCTTCGACCTCCTCACCGCCGGCGCGCAGTGCCGCGCCCTCCTCGACACCCTGACGGATATAGCCCATCACGCGCTCATATTGGGTGCTGTCGACCATCGCGCCCATGAAGCTTGCCGGGTCCAGCGGGTCGCCCGGCTGCATGCGTTCGGCAGCCGCCACTACCTTGGCGACGAAGGCATCGCGGATCGAGCTCTCCACCAGCAGACGGGAACCCGCGATACAGACCTCACCCTGGTTGTAGAAGATGGCGGCAGCGGCACTTTCGGCGACGCGATCCAGATTGGCGCAATCGGCGAAGACGATGTTGGGACTCTTGCCGCCACACTCCAGGAACACCCGCTTCAGATTCGACTGCCCGGCATACTGCATCAATTGCTTGCCGACGGCGGTGGAGCCGGTGAAGGCCAGGCACTCGACGTCCATCGACAGCGCCAGCGCACGCCCGACGGTATGCCCGAAGCCCGGCAGCACCTGGAAGACGCCGCTCGGGATACCAGCCTCACGCGCCAGCTGCGCCAGACGCAGCGCCGACAGCGGTGACTTCTCCGACGGTTTGAGGATGACGCTGTTGCCCGCCGCCAGCGCCGGGGCGATCTTCCACGCCGTCATCATCAGCGGGAAGTTCCACGGCACGATGGAGGCCACCACGCCCAGCGGTTCGCGCAGCACCATGCCCAGCGCCTGCTGACCGGTCGGGGCGACCTCACCGTAAAGCTTGTCGATGGACTCGGCCTGGTGGCGGATCGAGCCGATCGCCCCGGCCATGTCGTTCAGCGCGCTGGTGACCGGCTTGCCCATGTCGAGGCTATCCAGCAACGCCAGCTCATCCTGATGGGCTTCCATCAGCTCGGCGAGTCTGAGCAACACCTGTTTGCGCCGGGTCGGGGCCATGCGCGACCAGACACCGCTCTTGAAGGCGGCACGCGCATGGCGAATGGCGATCTCGGCATCGACGCTGTCACAGCTGGCGACCATCGCCAGCCGCTCACCGGTGGCCGGGTTGAGGCTCTCGAAGGTCTCGCCGCTGACCGCCGGCACGAATTCGTCATTGATGAAGGCATTGCCTTGCAACTGCGGGGTCAGGCGAGCGGCCAGCGCCTGCCATTCGGCCAATGTCTGAGGACGGCTCATGATCAGGATTCCGAGGTCAGGGAAGAGGAAGGTTCAGAGGATGGAGCAGAGAAGAGTGAAGAAGGCAGCGAGGACGAGGGCGAAGTGGCCTTCAGCGCAGCGGAAGAGCAAGTGGCGGCGTGACTCGCCAGCTGGCGCGCCGTTTCATCCAGTGCCGCGCGCGCCAGACTGACCAGCGCATCGATCTGCTCATGCGTGATCACCAGCGGCGGCGAGATGATCATGGTGTCGCCCACCGAGCGCATCACCAGTCCCGTCTCGAAACAGATATCACGACACAGGTTGCCGACGGCCCGGGAAGAATCGAAACGCTCGCCACTGGCCTTGTCGGCCACCAGCTCCAGCGCCCCCATCAGGCCAAGCGAACGCGCCTCGCCGACCAGCGGGTGGTCTGCAAGCGTGGCCCAGCGACTGGCGAGATACGGCCCCAGGTCGTCACGCACCCGGGTGACGATATCCTCGCGCTGCATGATCTCGAGGGTCTTGAGCGCCACGGCGGCACACACCGGGTGTCCGGAATAGGTGAAGCCATGGAAGAACTCGCCGCCCTCTTCGATCAGCGTATCGGCGACCCTATCGCCGACCAGCACACCACCGATCGGCAGGTAACCGGAGGACAACCCCTTGGCGATGGGCATCAGATCGGGCTTCAGGTCGTAATGCTGACTGCCGAACCATTCACCGAGGCGACCGAAGCCGCAGATGACCTCATCCACCACCAGCAGGATGTCATATTTCGCCAGCACGGCCTTGATGGCAGGCCAGTAGCTGTCAGGCGGCATGATCGCACCGCCGGCACCCTGCACGGGCTCCGCCAGGAAGGCGGCCACATTGTCCGGGCCCAGTTCCTGAATGCGCGCATCCAGCGCCTCGGCACACAGTCGCCCGAAATCGTCTCGACTGTGTGGTTCAGATTCCGGGCTTTCACTCCCCTTTCCACGACCTTCCGCGAACCAGTAAGGCTGGCGGATATGCGTGATGCCGGGCACACAGGGGCCGCCCTGGGCATGCATCGGTGCCATGCCGCCCAGGCTCATACCCGCGACGGTCGAGCCGTGATAGCCATTCTCGCGCGCGATGATCCACTGCTTTTCCGGCTTGCCCTTGAGCGCCCAGAACCGCCGAACCATGCGCAGCATGCTGTCGTTGGCTTCAGAGCCGGAGCCGGTGAAGAAGACATGATTGATATGCTCCGGCGCGAGACGACACAGCTCGGCCGCCAGCTCGATCGCCGGCGGGTGGGCGGTCTTGAAGAAGGTGTTGTAGTACGGCAGCTGCGTCATCTGCTGGCTGGCCGCCGCGACCAGTTCCGGCTGGTCATAGCCGAGGTTCACGCACCACAGCCCCGCCATGCCATCGAGAATCCGCTGGCCATCGGCGTCATGGATATAGACGCCGCTGGCACCGGTGATGATACGACTGCCCTGCTCGCCCAGCTGCTTGAAGTCGGTGAAGGGGTGCAGGTGGTGGCGCGCATCCAGCGCCTTCAGGCGTTCGCCAGCGTCATTCATTGCCATCTTCACGCCTCCTCGCGAGTCGGGTGACAGGTCGGCAAGGTGCCGCCCTCGGTCTTGTCACGACAGGCCGCGGCAAAGCCTTCCAGAATCGCCTGATACAAGGCGTGCTCACGCGGCTTCCATTCCGGATGCCACTGCACCGCCAGCGTGAAGGACGCCGCACCACTGACCGAGACCGCCTCGATTAGCCCATCCGGGGCAACCGCTTCGATATCCAGGCCCTCACCAAGACGGGCGACCCCCTGCTGATGCAAGGAATTGACCTGCGCCTCGGGCGCGGCGTAAAGCCCTGCCAGCACTCCGCCGGGCGAGATGCTGATGGCATGCGATGGCGCGAACTGCGCCTCGAGATCGCCCTTGGGCTCACGATGATCCATCAGGCCTGCCACCTTCTGCACCGCCTGGTGCAAGCTGCCGCCGAAGGCAACGTTCAGCTCCTGAAACCCGCGGCAGATCCCCAGCAGCGGCAGTCGCAACTCAAGCGCCAGCGGCACCCAGCAGAGCACCGCAGCGTCGCGGGCCGGGTCTTCATAGGTGTTCTCCGGCGCGCTGGTCTCGCCGTAGCGTGAGGGGTGCATGTTGGAATAGCTGCCAGTCAGCAGCAGACCATCCAGGCGTGCCAGCAGGGCGCTGGCGGCGCCGGGCTCGACATCCTCCCAGACCGGAATGACCACCGGATCCAGTCCGAATTCACGCAGGGCGCTGACGTACTTGTCGGTCACCATATGCGCCGGATGACCTTCTACGGTGCGACGGCAGGCAATGACGCCCACCAGGGGACGAGGTGGCATGGGATCTCCTTTGAGGCGAACAAGCAGGCCTTGGATGATTGGTATGTTTTAATCAACATAGACTGAACGCCTTTCCTTGCCAACCCGACGAAACGACGATTTCACAAAAATCCATATAACACACTGTTTAAAAAGAATTTATCGCCATAACACCAAAGCCATCCAGCCACGAAAACCGTCAAGTGTTGTAAAATATTTGACAACAATGGCCATGATGGCGATATATAAACCACAACATCCCATGCCCACAGGTGATATCCATGTACAGCCTCCCCGTCGATGAGGCCAGAGAATTTCTGGACCGTCATCCGGAAATCGAGAACATCGATCTGCTGATCAGTGACATCAGCGGCATCCAGCGCGGCAAGCGAATCCCGCGCGAGAATCTGGAAAAGGCCTATGAGAATGGCATCAACCTGCCAGGCTCCGTCTTCGCACTGGATATCGCCGGCAACACCATCGAGGAAACCGGGCTGGGGCTCAGCAGCGGTGACAGTGATCAGGTCTGCCGCCCCATCCCCGGCACCCTGATGGCAGCCCCCTGGCTGCGCAACGGCAAGCAGGGGCAACTGCTGATGAACATGCGTGATGACAAGGATGGCCCCTTCTTTGCCGACCCGCGCAATCAGCTGCAGAAACAGGTCGATATTCTCGCCGACATGGGCCTGACGGCGGTCGTCGCGCTGGAACTGGAGTTCTATCTGGTCGATCGCGAGCGCGATGACCTGGGCATGGTGCAGCCGCCGTGCTCCCCGCTGACAGGCGAGCGCGCCAGCGAAAGCCAGCTCTATTCCATCGGCGAGCTGGATGAGTACGCCGACTTCCTCGACGAGATCCAGACTGCCGCGCGCATCCAACAGCTGCCGCTGGATACCGCGCTCAAGGAATGTGCGCCGGGCCAGTTCGAGATCAACCTGATCCATCTCGACGATGTCATGAAGGCCTGTGACAGCGCTGTCCTGCTCAAGCGTCTGATCAAGGGCGTCGCCCTGCGCCACGGCTTCGATGCCACCTTCATGGCCAAGCCGTATGGCGACGAGGCCGGCAACGGCATGCATGCGCACATGAGCCTGTTGGACCAGCACGGCAACAATGTCTTCGCCGCGCAGGACGAGAATCCGCTGGGCACCGAGACCCTGCGTCACGCCATCGGCGGCCTGCTGGAACTGATGCCCGCCTCGATGGCGCTGTTTGCGCCCAACCTGAATTCCTATCGCCGCTTTCAGCAGGGCCTGTACGTGCCGATGGCGCCGACCTGGGGCTTCGACAATCGCTCAGTCGCCATCCGCATCCCCTCCGGCCCCAACGAGGCACGTCGTCTCGAGCACCGCGTCGCCGGGGCCGACGTCAATCCCTACCTGCTGCTGGCCACCTTGCTGGCCTCGGTGATCCACGGCATTACGCATCAGGTCTCGCCGGGCGAGCCGGTCACCGGCAATGCCTATGACCAGTTCGAGCCGAGCCTGACCAACAGTTGGCCCGAGGCGCTGACGCTGCTGGAGGAAAGTGAAGCATTGGCCCACGCCTTCAGCGAGCGCTTCCTGAACGTCTTCATTGCTGGCCGTCGCGCGGAGCGTGAAGCAGCCATGCAGATCATCAGCCGTCTGGAATACGACTGGTACCTGCGCAACATCTGATCCACACCGACCTCTCCACCAACTCCAGGGCTCAGGACATGACAATCATAAAAACCGTCGCTGCCCGCGACTTCGTTGGTCACTCGCTGCATGGCCACGGCTTTGCAGACCGGCTCCCCGCAGAGCGCTGCTGCGCTGACCAACTCAGTACCGAGCAAGTCAGTACCGACCAAGTCAGTACCGAGCACTTCCTCGCTGCATGGGAGGCCCGGGCATGAATCAGGTCTCTCCCGTCCCCCCAGCGTCCCCACACCCCTTCGCTCCCTCCGTCAGCGTCCGTGGCAAGGGGCGCAGCATTGCCATGTTCGGCGTCATCCTGGCACTGGTGCTGGGCATCACCTTTACCCATGAGGCCGGCACGCCGTTCGGCTGGATCAGCCTCGTGCCATCGCTGATCGTGCTGGTGGTCGCCATCGCGACCCATCGCACCCTGGAAGCCCTGGCCATCGGCGCGCTCGCGGGTCTGCTGATACTGCAGCCTGACGACTACATCGGAGAACTGGCCGATATCTCGCTGGGCGTGATGATGAACGAGACCATCGCCTGGCTGATTCTGGTCTGTGGGCTGATGGGCGGCTTCATCGCCATGATGGAGAAGTCCGGCTGCACGCTGAGTTTCAGCAACATGATCGGTCGCCTGCTCAAGACACGCCGTCAGTCGCTGATCGGCACCGTGATCCTCGGCATCCTCATCTTCATCGATGACTATCTGAATGCCCTGGCGACGCCAGCGGCGATGAAACGCCTGACGGACCGCTTCGGGGTCTCGCGTGAGAAGCTGGCCTATATCGTCGACTCGACTGCCGCGCCCATCTGCATTCTGGTGCCCCTCTCGACCTGGGCGGTGTACTTCTCCCAGCTGCTCGAGGAAGGCGGTGCCACCGAAAGCGGCATGTCGCTCTATATCCAGGCGATTCCCTACATGCTGTATGGCTGGATCGCGATGGCGCTGGCCATGCTGGTCGCCATTGGCCTGATGCCGGACATCGGACCGATGAAGGCCGCCGAGCGACGCGCCAAGGCCGGCCAGCCGATTCCTGACGGCGCCCCGGAGCCCCTGCCGGAAGCCCAAGCGCCGAAATCCAGCCCCTGGATCGGTCTGATGAACTTTGTGCTGCCAATGGCCGTGCTGATCGGCGCCAGCGCCTGGTTCGAGATCGACCTGCTCAAGGGCGTGATCGTCGCTACGCTGTTCACCATCCTGCTGTATCTCGCCCAGCGTCTGGTGTCGTTTTCCTCGCTGATGGACGCGGTGATGGACGGCTTTCGCACCATGATGCTGCCCCTGGCCATCGTGGCGGTCGGGTTCGTGCTGCGCGAGGTCAATGACCAGCTCGGCATGACCACCTTCATGATCGAGAGCCTGACACCCTACCTGACTCCGGCGATCCTGCCGGCCATCGTGTTCGTCAGCATGGCCGTCGTGGTCTTCGCGACCGGCTCCTCCTGGGGCGTGTTCGTGATCTCGATCCCGATCGTGATTCCCATCGCGCTGCACATGGATGCCTCGTTGCCGCTGATCGTCGGTGCCCTGCTGTCAGCCTCCAGCTTCGGTAGCCACGCCTGCTTCTTCTCGGACTCTTCGGTGCTGTCCTCACAGGGTTGCGGGGTCCAGCCGATGCAGCATGCGCTGACGCAACTGCCCTACACCTTGATCGGTGCGCTGGTCACGACGCTGGGCTTCCTGCTGATGGGGTTCTGGATCGCCGGCTGACCCAGCGCTCACGCCATGAATCGGCAAGACATGCACTGCGCCCCGCCTTCACAGGCGGGGCGCAGTGCGTTTCGGGCCAGGTCAGGCGTACTTTCCAGCCCATGAAAAAGCCGCCTCCCGATAAGGAAGGCGGCTTGGGGCATTCTGGAGAACAGGCTGATCAGATACCGAGCTTGTCGCGGGTCTGGTAGTACCAGGCACCCACGGCAGACAGCGGCACCCGCAGCATGCGGCCACCGGGGAACGGCAGGTGCGGCAGGCCGGCGAAGGCATCAAAGCGGCCATCACGGCCGGTCATCACCTCACTGATCAAGCGCCCAGCCAGATGGCTGCAGGTCACGCCATGCCCGGAATAGCCCTGGGCGTAGTAAACGTTGTCATTGAGCACGCCGAACTGAGGCAGACGATTGAGCGTCATCAGGAAGGTACCGCTCCAGGCGTAGTCGATCTTGACGTTGGCCAGTTGCGGGAAGGCCTTGAGCATCTTGGGGCGAATCAAGGCTTCGATATTGCTGGGGTCTTCGCCGCCATAGTTGACGCCGCCACCGAAGATGAGTCGGTTGTCACGGGTCAGGCGGTAGTAATCGAGCAGGTAATTGCAGTCTTCCACCGCCATGTTGTTGGGCAGCAGACTACGCGCCACATCCTCCGCCAGCGGTTCGGTGGTGATGATCTGGGTACCACAGGGCATCGACTTGCCTTCAAGCTCCGGCAGCACGCCATTGAGGTAGGCGTTGCCCGCCATCACGACGCGGTCGGCCCGCAGGATACCGCCCGCGGTCTTGAGCACGACGGGGCTGCCATGCTCGAGACTCAGCAGCGGGCTGTGCTCGAAGATCACGCCGCCCAGCGACTCGAAGGCTGCGGCTTCGCCCAACACCAGATTGAGCGGATGAATATGGCCACCGGAGTGATCGACCAGCGCGCCCGTATAGCCTTCGGCACTCACTTCACGCTTGTAGGCATCGCCTTCCAGCAATTCGAGGCTGGTGTTGCCATAGCGCTCCCACAGCGCCTTGTGCTCCTTGAGCCCCTTGAGCTGACGCGCATTGCAGGCCGCGAACAGATTGCCTTCGCGCAGGTCACAATCGATGCCATAACCGGCGATACGCTCACGAATGATGCGGTTGCCTTCAAAGGCCATGTCGCCCAGCGCACGTGCCGTCTGGGCGCCGAAACGCTCCTCGATCACATCCATGTCGCGGCTGTAGCTGTTGACGATCTGCCCGCCATTGCGACCGGATGCGCCGTAACCCACGCGGGCGGCCTCCAGCACCATCACCTTGAGGCCCTGCTCGGCCAGGTGCAGCGCCGCCGAGATGCCGGTGAAGCCAGCCCCGACGACGCAGACATCACAGCTGACATCTCCCGCTAGCGGGGGCCGTTCGGGCGCGGCATTGGCTGAGGCGGCATACCAGGAGGCAGCATGTTCCAGGGGCAGAGAGGCACTCATGACAACTTCCTTGTGGTTATTTTAATCAACATGAAAGCACTATATCACGGATCATCGAGCCAATCACGCCGACTTTGACATGCAATAATCACCACAAGCAGCAACCTGCCAACACAGAGTGCACCACCTGAAACGCCGAGAGGCCGTGACGACTGTCACGACCTCTCGGCTCCCTCATGGGCTTGCCCCGCTGGGTGAGACATACAGTACTAGACACACAGGACATGTCCCGAAGGGCTAGACACGCAGCAGCAGGTGCTCCCGCTCCCACGAGCTGATGACCTGGAAGTACTCACGATGCTCGGCGCGCTTGACGGCCAGATAGCTCTTCACGAAGCGCTCGCCGAGAATATCCGCTAACGGCTTGCAGGAGTGCAGCGCATTCAGCGCCGGCCCGATATCGTCCGGCAGGCTGTTACCCCCCTCCCAGGCAGAGCCCACGGCCGGCGGACGCGGCTCGATCTGCGCCATCATGCCCAGATAGCCGCAGGCCAGCGAGGCAGCCATCACCAGATAGGGATTGGCGTCGGCGCCGGCCAGACGATTCTCGACCCGCGTCCCCTCGGCATCTGACACCGGCACCCGCAAGCCGACGGTGCGGTTGTCAAAGCCCCACTCCACGTTGATCGGTGCGGAGCCACTGGTCTCGCTGCGCATCAGGCGGCGATAGGAATTGACGTTGGGCGCGAAGAACGGCATCGCGGACGGCATGTAGGTCTGCAAGCCGCCGATGAAGTTGCGAAACAGGGTGCTGGCCCGCCCTTCATCATCCGCGAACAGGTTCCTGCCGGTCGCGACATCCACCAGGCTCTGATGGATATGCATCGAGCTGCCCGGCTGATAGGCCATCGGCTTGGCCATGAAGGTACCGTACATGCCGTGGCGCAATGCCGTCTCGCGCAGCGTGCGCTTGAACATCACGACCTGATCGGCCAGCGCCAGCGAGTCACCATGCTCGAAATTGACTTCCATCTGCCCGGCACCCTCTTCATGGATCAGGGTATCGAGATCCAGCCCCATGGCCTCGCAGTAGTCATACATCTCCTCGAAGAGCGGATCGAACTCATTGACCGCATCGATGGAATAGGACTGACGGCTGCTCTCCTGACGACCGCTGCGCCCGACGGGCGGCTCCAGCGGATAGTCGGAGTCCTTGTTGGTCTTGACGAGATAGAACTCGGCTTCGGGGGCCACGACCGGCTTCCAGCCGCGTGCGGCATACAGTGCCAGCACTCGCTTGAGCACATAGCGCGGCGACAGCTCCACCGGATCACCATTGAGGTAATAGCAGTCATGGATGATCTGCGCGGTGGGGTCTTCCGCCCATGGCACCAGATAGACGGCACTGGTATCCGGGATCAGCTGCATGTCCTGCTCGGCCGGATTCCAGAAGCGGCTGTCTTCATCATCCGGATACCCGCCGGTGACGGTCTGGATGAAGATGGAGTCCGGCAGGCGCGGTCGCCCACCATTGAGGTACTTGCGCGCCGGCATGATCTTGCCCTTGAGAATGCCGGTCAGGTCGGTGACCAGACATTCCACCTCGGTGATGCCATGTGCCGTGAACCATTCCTGCAGCACGGCTTCGTCGTCTTCGCGACCAGTGGGTTCGTACTTCATGACACCTTCCTTGAACGCTACAGGGCAGGCCACGCGCTCGGCAGCCTGCTTCGATAGACCCGATTGCCAGCGCTCAGCGCGCCTTCACCTCGGACCACAGCTGCTGGAAGATCTGCAGCTGTTCGCCGGAGAGGCTCGGTGAGAAACGCAGTCGCGCCATGTCCTCTTCGGAGGGCTGAATCGGTGGCTGAGTCAGCACCTCATCCAGATACGGCTCTGCCGCGGCATTGGGGCTGGCGTAGTAGTTGTAGTTGGAGAGCTGCGCGCCGACCCGGGCATCGAGAATGAAGTTGATGAAGGCATTCGCCAGCTCCGGGTGCGGCGCCCTGGCGGGAATCATCATCGAATCCACCCACTTCTCGGTGCCCTCTTCGGGGATGACGAACTTGATGTCAGAGAAGGAGTCCGGATTTTCCTCCCGGTAGAACACATAATCGCCATTGAAGGACAGCCCGGCATGCGTGACCTTGCGCGCCAGCTGCTGAAGCGCGGGCGTGCCGTCGGAGAAGCCGCTGAAATTGCCGCGATGCTTGGTCTCGATCAGCAACCTGGCGGCCTCGCGCCAGTCGTCGAGATCCGTGCAGTCATAGCCATGGCCGAGATAGGCACAGGCGATGCCCATGCTGACCTGACCACCGGTCATCAAGCCGAACGGCCAGGCATCATTGACGGTCGGATCAAACACCATCGACCAGCTCTTGGGCGCTTCCTTGAAGGTGCTGGCGTTGTAGACAAGCCCGGTGACACCCCACTGATAGGGCGCGGCATAGTCGAGCCCCTCCCCCAGCACCGGATCACGGAACTGCTCGGCGAGATTGGCCAGATTCGGCACCTTGTCCTTGTCGAGCTTCTGCACCAGGCCCATCTCGATCAGGCGCGGTACGTAGTAGCTGGAGGGCACGATGATGTCGTACTGGGAGACACCCCCGGCATTCAACTTGGCGACCATTTCCGGCTGCGAGTTGTAGTAGTTCTCGACCACCTCGACGCCGAACTTCTCCTCGAAGGCGGTGATGATTTCCGGGTCCATGTACTGGGTCCAGTTGAAGAGATACAGCTTCCTGTCTTCGGCCTGGACGCCACCGGCCAGCAACAGGCTGGTGATGGCCGCAGCGAAACGCAGCGTGTCAGTTGTCATCGTGATGCTCCATGCGTGGCTTCGACTCAGACATCAATCAGAGCTCCCTCGGTTCAGAGCTCCCTCGGTTCAGCGCGACTGCACCTCAGACCACAGCTGCTGAAATACCTGCAGTTGCTGGCCGGAGAGACTCGGTGAGAAACGCAGGCGCGCCATGTCATCCTCAGAGGGCTGAATCGGTGGCTGAGTCAGCACCTCATCCAGATACGGCGCCGCGGCGGCGTTGGGGCTGGCGTAGTAGTTGTAGTTGGAGAGCTGCGCGCCGACCTTGGCATCCAGAATGAAGTTGATGAAGGCGTTCGCCAGCTCCGGGTGCGGTGCCTTGGCCGGAATCATCATCGAATCCACCCACTTCTCGGCACCTTCGTCAGGAATGACGAACTTGATGTCAGCGAAGGACTCCGGGTTTTCCTCCAGATAGAACAGGTAGTCGCCGTTGTAGGACAACGCGCCATGGGTGACCTTGCGCGCCAGCTGCTGAAGCGCCGGCGTGCCATCGGAGAAGCCGCTGAAGTTGTCGCGGTGCTTGGTCTCGATCAGTAGCCTGGCGGCTTCGCGCCAGTCATCCAGGTCGGTGCAGTCGTAGCCGTGCCCCAGATAGGCACAGGCAGACCCCATGCTGACCTGACCATCGCCCATCAGGCTGAAGGGGTAATCGCCATTGACGGCGGGATCAAACAGCAAGGCCCAGCTCTTGGGCGCCTCTTTGAAGGTGCTGGCGTTGTAGACCAGTCCCGTCACGCCCCACTGATAGGGAGCGGTATATTCGGCGCCCGGATCGAAATTCGGGTCACTGAACTGCTCGGCGACATTGGCCAGGTTCGGCACCTTGGCCTTGTCGATCTTCTGTACCAGGCCGGTCTCGATCAAGCGCGGCACGTAATAGTTGGAGGGTACGATGATGTCGTACTGGGAGACGCCGCCCGCATTCAACTTGGCCAGCATTTCCGGTAGCGAGTTGTAGTAGTTCTCGACTACCTCGACGCCGAACTTCTCCTCGAAGGCGGTGATGATTTCCGGATCCATGTACTGGGTCCAGTTGAAGAGATACAGCTTCTTGTCTTCGCCCTGGACGGCACCTGCCAGCAGCAGACTGCCGATGGCGACAGCGAAACGCAGCGTGTTGTTTGTCATTGTGATGCTCCGCTCAACGTGCTTGAGAAATGATGGGATGTGCGTGATGAATGATCAGGCCCGACGTCGGCAAGGACAGCAGTGTCAGACCGCCTGTGGATATTGCGTATGCTCACGACGCCGCGCGCCGGCGCGACAGCACCAGACTCGTGAGCGCCGCAAGGGCGACCGCCGCCATCATCAATGTGGCGATGGCATTGATTTCGGGCGTCACGCCCTTGCGTATCGCGCTCCAGATGTAGATGGGCAAGGTGGCGCTCTCCGGTCCGGCGGTGAAGAAACTGATCACGAAATCATCCAGCGACAGCGTGAAGGAGAGCAGGAAGCCCGAGATCAATGCCGGCTTGAGTGTCGGCAACATGAAGAACTGCACGCGCTGCCGCGGTGTCGCGTAGAGGTCCTTGGCCGCCTCGAACAGCGTCGGGTCCAGCCCGACGAAGCGCGAGTAGACGATCAACGCCACGAACGGCACCTGGAAGGTGACGTGTGCGATGGTCATGGTGGCCAGTCCCGGCGACAGCAGACCGGTCAGCTCATTGATCTTGACGAAGAAGGTCATTTCCGAGATCCCGAACACGATGTCCGGCAGCACGATGGGCAGATAGATCAGCACGATCAGCCAGCCCAGCTTGCGGTGACGATGGCGATACATGCCATACCCGATCAGCGTGCCGATCATCAGCGCCAGCAATGACGACACCACCGCCAGCAGCAGCGAATTGCCCAGCGCCGACAGAATCGCGTCATTGCCCAGCAGGCGCCGATACCAGCGCAGCGACACGCCAGTGAAGCTGGCGGCACTGTTGGAGGCATTGAAGGAAAACAGCATCACCACGATCAGCGGCAGATACAGAAAACCGAGCGTCAGCCACCAGAAGCCCCGCAATCCCTTGTGAAAGCTCCCGCGCTTCATATCACCACCTCTTCACCGCCGCCCAGCCGCTTGCCGATACGGCGCATCGCATACAGTCCAATGAAAGTGGCGATCAGCATCAGGATCGCGCCCGCCGCACCCAGCGGCCAGTTGGCGCTGCCAGCGAACTGATTGGCGACCAGATTGCCCAGCATCATGCCCTTGCCGCCGCCCAGCAGCTCCGGAATCACGTACATGCCGAAGGCCGGAATCGCCACCAGCACGACACCCGCCAACAGCCCCGGCAGCGTCTGGGGGAAGACCGCGTGCCAGAAGGCCTTGAGCGGCGAGGCGTAGAGGTCCTGCGCCGCCTCCACCAGTGAAAGATTCAACTTCTCGAAGGCGGCGTACAGCGGCAGCACCATGAACGGCAGGAAGTTGTAGACCAGCCCCAGAGTGACCGCGAAATTGGACGGATAGAGCCCCATGTTGGGCGCGATCATGCCCATGGCTTCCGCCAGCTCCGCCAGCGGCGTGCCCGGCGCCAGCAGATTCATCCAGCCGAAGGTGCGAATGACCTGATTGGTCCAGGACGGTACGACTACCGCCAGCAGCATGATCGGCCGCCAGCGCTGGTCTGACTGCGAGATGTAATAGGCGATCGGATAGGCCACCAGCACCACCAGCACAGTGGAAAGCACGGTCTGCCACAGCGAGCGCCCCAGCGTCATCAGGTTGCCCGGGCTCCAGCCGAGAAAGCCCTGTCCGGCCAGCTGCTGAAACGAGGTCAATGACAACGGCATTTCCGGCAACCCATAGGGGCCGTTGGTCATGAAGGCCACGCTCATCAGATAGAGACTGGGCAGCACCAGAAAGACGATGATCCACAGTGCACCTGGCGCGACCGTCAGCAACAGGTGGCGTGACTCGGCGACCACCGCGCGGCTGCGCGCAGTGGCCAGGGTTGCGTGATAGGCCATCGTCATTCCCCCAGCGTGATCAGGTCTTGCGCGGCGACCACCACATCGACCTGGTCGCCGACTTCCGGCAACTGGCCACCCCGGTTGTTGACCACCACCTGCACGCTGACACCCGCTACCTCGACACGATATTCGGCGTGGCTGCCGCGGTAGAGTCGCTCCTGCACTCGGCCCGGCAAGTGGTTCTCCAGCACGTCGTGACGCTCGAACTCGCTGGCGGGTCGCCGGCGCAGGTCCAGCGTCTCGGGACGCAACAGCAGCAGACTGCCAGTGCCCGGCGCCTGTGCGGTCAGTACGCCCAGCGGCGTGGTCAGTCGGATGGCGTCACTGCGGCTGTCATCGCGAGCCGTGACGTCGAACAGATTGGCATGGCCCATGAAGCGCGCCACGAAGGCATTGGCCGGACGCTCGTAGATCTCACGCGGCGAGCCCACCTGCTGGAGGCTGCCGCTGTCGAGCACCGCAATGCGGTCCGACATCACCATCGCTTCCTGCTGATCATGGGTAACGAAGACGAAGGTCATGCCCAGGCGCTTCTGCAGGCGCAGCAGCTCGATCTGGATCTGGCTGCGCAGGCCGGCATCCAGCGCCGACAGGGGCTCATCCAGCAGCAGCACATCCGGCTCGCAGACCAGCGCCCGCGCCAGCGCGATGCGCTGACGCTGACCACCGGAGAGCTGGTCGACCCGGCGATCGATCAGGCTGCCCAGCTTGATGAACTCCGCCATCTCGGCAACCCTGGCCTCGCGCTCTCGGGGGGCGACACCGCGCATCTTCAGGCCGAATGCCAGGTTGTCGCGCACCGACAGATGCGGAAACAGCGCATAGGACTGGAAGACCGTGTTGACGCTGCGCTGATGCGGCGGCACCTCGGTGACATCCCGTCCGCCGATCACCACCTGACCTTCATCCAGCGCCTCGAGACCGGCCAGAATCCGCAACAGTGTCGTCTTGCCACAGCCCGAAGGCCCCAGCAGCGTGAAGAACTCGCCGGGCTGGATGCTCAGGTCTACGCCATCCAGCGCCGCCACCTCATTGCCGAAGCGCTTGTGCAGCCCCTTGAGCTGGATGGAGGATGCCGCGCGTCGCGGCAGCGCGGGCTGATCCGCATTGGTGCCGCGGCTCTCGCCGACGCTCTCATTGACGGTATCGCCAAGGTTCTCACCGGCGTTATCGTCGAAGCTCTCACCGACATGCTCACTGACGCTCTCGCTGGCGTGCGTGCCGCCAGGCGCCCGCACGCCGGCAGGCTTTTTCGTCGTGTGCTGCTCGGGCGTACCAGCGTCCTTGCCATCCACCGCGCTCATCGCGCCTCCCTTGCGATTACTCACCAGTCGTTTCCAGCTCTTGGGCTGTCGGGGTGTTCAACAATGTCAAATGTGCAGCACCTTCATCATGGCCTCGGCCTAGAGCCGATCACGCAACGTGTAGAAGCTGGTCGCCAGGACCAGCAGAGGAGTTCGCAGCCAGCGCCCGCCCACGAAGGGACGGTGCGGCATGGCGGCAAAGATATCGAAACGTTCTGCCTGACCGGCGATGGTCTCGGCGACCAGCTTGCCCGCCAATCCTGCAAGCGACATGCCATGTCCCGAGTAGCCCTGGGCGTAATAGACATTCGGCGCAAGACGCCCGAAGTCCGGCGCGCGATTCATGGTGATGGCCACGTCACCGCCCCAGCGGTAATCGATCGCCACGCCATCGAGCATCGGAAACAGGCGGCGAATCTTGCTGTCCATGCGCGCCTTGAGGCCACGCGGCTCCTGACCGGTATAGCTCACCTCACCGCCATACAGCAGGCGCCTGTCGGCAGAAAGGCTGTAGTAGTCGAGCACGAAGTTGGCATCGGAAAGCGCGTCATCCTGCGGCAGGACCTGCGCGACCTGGGCCTCGCTGAGCGGTTCGGTGGCGACGATGTAATTAGCGACGCGCATGATGCGCTCTTCCAGCGAGGCGACGAGGCCATTGAGGTAGGCATTGGTGGCCACGACCACGAATTCGGCGCTCACGCAGCCATGCTCGGTATGGATACGAGCACGCCGTGAGGTGCCATCGGGTGTATCGCCGCTCTCGCCGTGGTCGAGCTGACGCACCCGGCTCTGTTCGCAGAGCGTGACGCCGGCCTGCTGGGCAGCTCGCGCAAGTCCGAGGGTATAGTTGAGCGGATGCAGATGACCGCCCTCGCCATCATGCAACGCGCCCGGATAGGCGTCGGTGACGACCCGCTCGCGCAGCGCATCGCCCTGCAGCCACTGCAGCGCGTGATAGTCGTAATCGCGTGCCATGCGCGCCTGGAACTCCTGCAGTTCGCGCACATGACGCGGCTTGACCGCGGCATGCAGGTAGCCCTGGGTGAAATCGCAGGGAATCTGATGCCGGGCGACCAGCTCGGCGGTCAGGCGAACGGACTCGCGGCTCATCTCCCAGATGGCGCGTGCCTGCTCGCGCCCCAGCGCCTTCTCGACCGTCGCGATATCGGTGCCGAGCCCCGGCAGGATCTGGCCGCCACTGCGCCCGGAGGCCCCGAAACCGAGGGTCTGCGCTTCCAGCAGAATGACCGAATAGCCACGCTCGGCGAGATGCAGCGCAGCGGAGCAGCCCGTGACACCGCCGCCGATCACGCAGACATCGGCACGCTGCTCACCAGCTAGAGGCGGGCATGGGTCAAGCGTCACACGCTGGCTGGCCTGGTAGTAGGAATACGAGCCAGCACACTCGCTCTGCGTGCCTGATCTGAAGCCGCCCATGCACCTCCTCATCCGCTCTTGTTGAGTTTATTCACCATCGACTGGAATATTTTCGATATTTACCACACGTTTCGCTGTAATGCTGCATGTTGATTGCGCTGCATGGGAGAAATCTTCAACACCCCACGGCATTGGCGCACCCTGGTGGTGCGCACACGCGGCATGCGCAGCGCCGGCCGCTCCACCACAACATGCGACAAAAAAGCCCCGCCAGCCAGAAAGGCTGCGGGGCTTTTTAAAGATATGCTGTCCTGAAGACATGCGACTTGGAGATATACCGTCGATTTGACCGACTACATCATGACGCTTGACCACACACCTGGCAGCCGGGGTCGCGCTTGAGGCCCATGCGCCGCCATTCACCGGTCAGGCCATCGAAGGTGGCAAGGCCGCGATGCACGCTGCCGGCACCGCTGACCAGCTTGAGCGCTTCCAGCGCCTGGAAGGCGCCGATGATGCCGACCAGCGGCGCGATGACCCCGCTCTCGGCACAGGTCAGCTCTTCATCGCCCAGCTCATCCGGCGGGTACAGACAGCCATAACACGGCGCCTGTGGCTCACGGCGATCGAACACCGCCAGCTGGCCGGAGAAGCGTATCGCGGCGCCGGACACCAGCGGGGTGCCCGCTGCCACGCAGGCGGCGTTGATCGGGAAGCGCGAGCTGAAGCGATCGGTGCAATCGAGCACCACGTCTGCGGCGGCCACCTGCTCGGCCAGCGTCTCACCCTGCAGGCGCTCTGACAACGCGATCACCTCGGTATCGGGATTGATCGCCAACAGCGAGGCGGCGAGTGATTGCGCCTTGGGCTGATCGATGTCGGCGTCACCATGGGCGATCTGACGCTGCAGATTGGACAGCTCGACGTGGTCATCATCGGCCACCACCAGGGTGCCGATGCCCGCGGCTGCCAGATAGAGCGCTGCCGGGCAGCCCAGTCCACCCGCCCCGATCACCAGAACCCGCGCCGCCAACAGGCGCTGCTGCCCGGCGATGTCGACCTGAGGGAGCAGGATCTGGCGCGAGTAGCGCAGCAATTGCGAATCTTGCATGGGAGAAAAGCCGCCTATCGGTAAATGAAGTGAGAAGCCATGAGCCCTGCCCGACAACAACAGGGCTTGCCATTACTTGGCATCCAGCTCCTCGATATCGGGCACATGCAGCGAGAACTGCTCCTTGACCTCTTCCATCACTACATAGCTCTTGGATTCCTTGACGCCGGGCAGCGTCAGCACCACATCGCCGAGCAGCTGACGATAGGCGGACATTTCCGGAATCCGGCACTTGAGGATGTAGTCGAACTGACCGGAGACCAGATGACATTCCTGGATCTGCGGCAGCTTGGAGACGGCGCGGCGGAACTCATCGAACACCGACGGCGACTGCGTCTCGAGGCTGATCTCGACGAAGACCAACAGATTGGCCTTGAGCGCCTTGGGGTCGAGCACCGCCTTGTAACCGCGGATGACGCCGGCACGTTCGAGGCGTTTGACGCGCTCCAGGCACGGCGTGGTGGAAAGGCCGACTTCCGAGGCGAGGTCGACATAGGAGATACGGGCATTCTCTTGCAGGCAACGCAGAATCTTGAGGTCGATGCGGTCCAGAGAGCGTGATTTTGCTTTCATTGTAATAGTTTTCCCAGCAGGGTGACTTGCAGCAGGATCATCCGTGCTCCTAGCTTCCGTGCAGTCAGGCCGTCGGATAACAAGGGGGGTTATCAGATGACCATGCCAATCATGCAGGTTCATTACTATCATACCCGGCCAACAGGGAATACGCCTTCACTGGCGGTACTGTGACGAGGATTCCACGCAGACTCCACTGAAAACGGTGGAATGCACTACAGGGGTGCCAAGCGCGAGGATGTCAGCGGGGGCCACGCACGGGCGCCACTACACGGGCACCGCTAGACGGTGCCCGGCGAGCATCAGGCCAGCTTGCCCAGCGTGATGCGTTCGCGTCCGCCCAGGTCTTCCAGGGTCTCGACGTCGACGAAGCCGCCGGCACGCAGTGCCTCGCGCACTTCATTGCCCTGGGTGAGGCCATGCTCCAGCATCAGGTGACCGCCTGCGGCCAGGTGCTGCGGCGCAGTGGCGATCAGATGCAGGAAGTCCGCCAGCCCTGCCTCGGCCGCGACCAGCGCCGAGCGCGGCTCGAAGCGCACATCGCCCAGCGCGAGATGTGGGTCATCATCGGCCAGATAAGGGGGGTTGGCGGTAATCAGCGCAAAGCCGCTCTCGGTGACGGCACTGAACCAGTCACTTTGGCGGAATTCGGCATTGGCGATCGCCAGACGCTCGGCATTGCCGCGGGCAAGCTGCACGGCTTCCTCGATGAGATCGACCCCCAGCACCTGCCACTGCGGGCGATGACGCGCAAAGGCCAGCGCGATGGCGCCGGTGCCGGTGCCGAGATCCAGCAGCTTGCCGCTGGTGGCCTCGGCCAGTTCCAGCGCGCACTCCACCATGACCTCGGTGTCCGGGCGCGGAATCAGCGTGGCCGGTGAACAGGCCAGCGTCAGGCCATAGAATTCACGCCGCCCGAGCAGATGCGCCACGGGATGGCCCTCGGCGCGACGCGCCAGCAGCGCCTCGAAACGTGCCACGCCCTCGGCGCCGGCCTCGCTCTCGAGATCCCGATCGCCCCAGGTGTAGAACCAGGTGCGCTCTCGTCCCATTACCTCGCCCAGCAGCAACTCGGCATCCAGACGCGGAGAATCGCTGCCCGCCTCGCTCAGACGGGCAGTCGCGGCTGCCAGGGTGACATCGATTCTCACCTTATTGCTCCTGCAGTGCGGTCAGCTGATCGGCCTGATATTCCACCACCAGCGGCTCGATCACTTCGTCCAGCTGGCCGGCGATCACTTCATTGAGCTTGTAGAGCGTCAGGTTGATACGGTGATCGGTCAGACGCCCCTGCGGGAAGTTGTAGGTACGGATGCGCTCGGAGCGATCACCCGAGCCGACCAGCTTGCGACGGGCATCGGAGGTGGCCTGTGCCTGGGTGTCCACCGCGGCCTGCTTGAGGCGCGCCGCCAGCAGTGACATGGCGCGTGCACGGTTCTTGTGCTGGCTGCGCTCATCCTGACACTCCACCACCACGCCGGTGGGCAGGTGGGTGATGCGAATCGCGGAATCGGTAGTGTTGACGTGCTGACCACCGGCACCGGAGCTGCGATAGGTATCCACGCGCAGGTCGGCCGGATTGATGTCGACGTCACCGACTTCATCGGCCTCGGGCATCACCGCCACGGTGCAGGCCGAGGTATGGATACGCCCCTGGGATTCGGTGGCGGGCACGCGCTGTACGCGGTGCGCGCCGGACTCGAACTTGAGGCGCGAGTAGACGCCCTCGCCCTTCACGCGGGCGATGACTTCCTTGAAGCCGCCGTGCTCGCCGTGGCTGGCGCTGATGGTCTCGACCTTCCAGCCCTTGAGCTCGGCGTAGCGCGAATACATCTTGAACAGGTCACCGGCGAACAGCGCCGCCTCGTCACCGCCCGTGCCGGCACGCACCTCGAGGAAGACATTGGCACCGTCGTCCGGGTCACGCGGAATCAGCAGCTGGGTGATCTCGGCTTCCAGCGTCTCGAGCGCCGCATCGGTATCGCGGACTTCCTCACGCGCCATGTCGCGCATCTCGGGATCACTGTCCTCCGCCATCGCCAGCGCGGCGTCACGGTCTTCGTTCAGGCCGCGATGGCGGCGCCATGCCTCGATCAATGGCTCAAGCTCGGCATACTCCCGCGACAGGTCGCGGAACCTGGTCTGGTTCCCGATCACTTCGGGCTCCGACAACAGTGCGGAGATCTCCTCGAAGCGGTCATGGAAGGTGTCGAGCTTGGTGATGAGGCTGTCTTTCATGAAGGGTCCTGTGATGAATCAGCCGGCGCGAGCAGAAGCGTCTGGGCCGTCTGAAGAATATCCTGGCGATCGTCTCCCGAGGCCTGGCGCAGTGCCAGCGTCGGGTGATGCATGAAGCGATTGGCCAGCTGGCGTGCCAGCTGCGCGACCACTTCCTGGGGGTCGCGTCCCTGATCGAGCTCCGCCAGCGCCTGCGCCTCGCATTCGGCGCGCAGTTGCTCGCCATGGCTGCGGTAGCGCTTGATGACTTCGCCGCCACTACGCACCCGCTTGAGGTGCAACCAGGCGTTGACGCCCTGGCGAATCAACTCTTCTGCCTGGGCAGCGGCCAGCTCGCGGTGGCGACGATTCTCGTCGATCACTTCCTGCAGGTCATCGACCGTATAGAGGAAGACGTCGTCGAGGTCGCCGACTTGCGGCTCGATATCGCGCGGCACGGCGATGTCGACCATGAACACCGGCTTGTAGCGGCGCTTCTTGAGTGCGCGTTCCACCATGCCCTTGCCGAGAATCGGCAGCTGGGACGCGGTGGAGGCTATCACGATATCGGCATTCTCGAGGGCATGCGGAATGCCTTCCAGGCCGATGGCGGTCCCGCCCAGCTCATCGGCCAGACGCTCGGCGCGCGACACGGTGCGGTTGGCGATGCACAGGTTGGCGATGCCCGCTTCCTTGAGATGGCGCGCGACGAGTTCGATGGTCTCGCCGGCACCGATCAACAAGGCATTGGCCCGCGAGAAGTCATCGAAGATGTGGCTGGCCATACTGACGGCGGCGTAGGCCACCGAGACGGGGTTCTCGCCGATACCGGTCTCGGTACGTACCTGCTTGGCGACCTGGAAGATATGCTGGAAGAGCTGCTCGAGCTCACCGCCCAGCCCCACCGAGTTGCGCGCGAATTGATAGGCGTCCTTGAGCTGGCCCAGAATCTGCGGCTCGCCCAGCACCATCGAGTCCAGCCCCACCGCGACACGGATCAGGTGGCGTACCGCCTCTTCTCCCAGGTGCTGATAGCTGCAACGCGACAGCTCCTCCACCGGCAGGCGATGAAAACGCCCCAGCCACTCGAGCACCGACTTGGCGCCATCGCTGGTCACGCAGTAGAGCTCGGTACGGTTGCAGGTCGACAGCACCGCCGCTTCGGAGACCGCCGGCAGGCGCTTCAATTCGCCCAGCGCGGCATCGAGCTGCGCAGGCGTGAAAGCAACGCGCTCGCGCACGTCAACGGCGGCGGTGCGGTGATTGATGCCAAGGGCAAGAAGGGTCATGGAGTCAGTCGTCAGGGTCTGGCCGGCAGGAATCGGCGTCAATGTCAGGCGGCTCTCGGTGCTGGCCTGCCGCGAGGCCAAGGCCAGGACAGCAGGTAATCCGCGCAGGCTCGGTGCCTTTACACCTGTCGACTCAATGGGGACAAAGGCGGCTGACATAAAGGCACACAGGGCTGCCGAAGCGGCTGAGATCGTAATATTAGCGCGCTCATTCTACCACAGCGTCTGGACCACGCGACCCCGCAGCACGTCGCAGCCGATGAGGATTTTCCATGATGATGGCAGGCTATCGCTATCAGCCCGCGCGGCGTATCTGTCGGCATACGAGGGGACCGGTGGGTCATGCCACTTGCTTGCATCGGCAACGCTATCCCCGCTCGCCGCCAGCCGTTATGCTGCGAGACATGACGCCTTCGTCAGCGCCACGCTACGCGCATGACCAGGCCTGCGGCTCGACCGCCCCGTTCCCTCATCCTGCCCCCACTGACAAACGCGAGGTTGCATGCACGCTTCGACTGCCGCTGAACATAGCCCCCCGCACGCGCACGCCTGCCTTGATGTCCCCCGTCGCCCGCGCGCCGGGTGGAAGTCCTGCGTCGTGGGCGGATTGCTGCTGGGCATGACCGGCTGTCAGTCGATGAGCAACTCCACGCCCCTGATGGCGCAGCCCGACCCGTTGGCCACGGCGCCGCCCATCCAGCAGGGCCTCGATGCCGACAGCCTCAATCAGCTGCTGAGCGCCGAACTCGCCGGACAGCGCGGTGACTATCCCCGCGCCGCCAATGGCTATCTGGCCGCCAGCCGTCACTTCGATGACCCGGAACTGGCGCGCCGCGCCGTGCTCGCGGCCCGTTTCGCCGACAACCCGGCTCTGCTGGAGCGCGCCGCCGAACGCTGGCAGCAACTCGATGAGTCCGCCAGCGAGCCCGGCATCATCCGCGCCCGCCTGGCGGTCGAGCGAGGCGACTGGCAGGCCGCGCTCGAGCAGCGCCTGATGCTCACCGCCAGTGGCGGCAATGGCAATCTGGCGACCCTGGCCGAGCAGGCGATCGATGCCGGCGCCGAGCTCGAACCCCTGCTGACGATGCTGGAGACGCATATCGCCCAGCATCCCGAGCAGCCGATGCCCGAGATTGCCGCGGCACTGTTCGAGGCAGCGCTGGGCGATGAGACAGCCGCGCGTGCACGCCTGGTACGCCTGGAAAGCGCTCACGCCACGTTGGCGGAGCTCTGGCTGGCGCGCAGCGAGATCGAACGCAGTGCGGGGCGTCTCGAGGCGGCGCGGCGCGCGGTGGCCCAAGGCCTTGAGATCGCCCCCGATGACAGTCGCCTGATCCTGAGCGCTGCGCAGACCGAACTGGCCAGCGGCGATCTGGCCGCGGCACGCGAGCGCATCGACAGCCTCATCACCCGCCACCCCAACGCGCCACGCCTGCGCCTGGCGCTGGCCAGCCTCTATCTTGATGCCGATTCCCCCGAGGACGCCCATCGCCTGCTGCTGCCGCTGCTCGACGAAGACCCGGTGCCGGACGCCGCCTATGCCCTGCTGGGGCTGGCCGCCGAGTCCAGCGGCGACGTCGACAACGCCATCCTTTACTACCGTCAGGTGCCGGACGGCGAGCGCTACATTTCCAGCCGCGCCCGTGCCGCCCAGTTGCTGGTCGAACATGAGCGCACGGACGAGGCCCGTCAGTTCCTGGCCGTGGAACGCCTGCGCCATCCGCGTCATGCCATGACGCTGCTCAGCTTCGAGATCGACCTGCTCGACTCCCAGGAGGCGCATGCCGAGGCCGAGGCCCTGCTCAGCAGCAGCATCACCACGCGCCGCAAGGCACTTGCGCAAGCCATCGCCGCCCAGGAGGCCGATACGCGCAACACGCTGGAAAGCGAGCTGGGCAGCCTGTTGTTCCTGCGTGGCATCCGCCATCTGGAAGATGATCAGCTGGGCGGCATGGAAGAAGACCTGCGGGAAGTCATCGCGCTGGAGCCCGACAACGCCAGCGCCTACAACGCGCTCGGCTACACCCTGCTGGTGGAGACGGACCGCCTCGAGGAAGCACTGGCCTTGATCGAGCGCGCCCATGCGCTGTCGCCCGACGACGCGGCCATTCTGGATAGCCTCGGCTGGGGCCGCTATCTGACCGACGACCTCGACAATGCGCTGGCACCGCTGGAAGCCGCCTGGGCCCAGCAGCAGGATGCCGAGATCGGCGCCCATCTCATCGAGGTGCTGTGGGCGCTGGGCCGCGAGGATGAAGCCCGTGGCCTGGCGGTAGAGCTGAGCGAGCGTTTTGAAGAAGCCAGCGAGCTCGAAGCCCTGTTCCAGCATATCCCCGAGCTACGCCCGGTCGTCGACGCGCCCTGAAGGGCACTGCCACGCTACCCGGCACTTTCTGCCCACCGGCGAGTCCATTATCCTGACCCGTCAGTGAGTGGAGTCTCACTCACCATCACTCATCTTCTCGCCATCCGGAAGGCTTTCGCGTCATGATCACTTCTCCCCTGTCACTCCCCCTGCTGAGCCAGGCACGCCGTCTGCTCGGGCCAGCCCTGCTGGCCATGACACTGGTACTCAGCGGCTGCGCCAGCCAGATGGCCAGCGACAATGCCGGTGATCTGACGCGCAGCGACGGCGACTGGCAGCAACAGGACGCGCAACTTGCCGCCCTGACCCACTGGCAGCTGGCAGGCAAGGTCGGCATTCGCACCCCCGAGGAAGGCCATAGCGCCAACCTCGACTGGCAGCAGGACGGCGATGACTACCACATGCTGATCACCGGGCCGCTGGGCGCGGGGCGCACGACCCTGGTGCGCGACGCCGATGGTGTGCGCCTCTCCTCCTCCGAGGGTGACTTCGAGGCCCCGGATGCCGAGAGTCTGATGCTGGCGCAACTGGGCTGGTCATTGCCGCTGGGTGCCCTCGACAACTGGGTGCGCGGCGTACCGGCCGCTGGCGAGCATGACATCGAGGCAGATGAGCTGGGCTTCCCGACCACCCTCTATCAGGACGGCTGGGAAGTGGACTATCAGGACTGGACCCGCGCCGAAGGCCTGTGGCTGCCGCGCAAGATGAAGCTCTACTACGGCGACCTCACCGCCACGCTCATCGTCAACCAGTGGCAGGCGCTGTGATCGTGACACCTTCTCCTTCTTCCATGACAACATCGACAGCCGCATCCGCATCGACCATGACTCTCACCCTGCCCGCCCCGGCCAAGCTCAATCGCATGCTGCATATCACGGGCCAGCGCGCCGATGGCTATCACGAGCTGCAGACGCTGTTCCAGTTTCTCGAGCACGGCGACAGCCTCAGCTTCACGCTGCGCGACGATGAGGCCATCCACCTCTCGCCGCCTATTGAAGGTGTACCCGAAGAGGCCAACCTGATCGTGCGCGCCGCGCGCCTGCTGCGAGAAGCCGCACACGCGCAGGGCAAGGTCGCGTCACCCACCGCATTGCCCGGTGTCGATATCACGCTGGAGAAAGTGCTGCCGATGGGTGGCGGCCTGGGGGGCGGCAGCAGCGACGCCGCCACGACCCTGCTGGCGCTGGACAGACTCTGGGGGCTTGAACTTGGCGAAGATGCCATTGCCGAGCTCGGCCTGTCGCTCGGCGCGGATGTGCCGGTGTTCGTGCGCGGCTTCGCCGCCTGGGCCGAAGGCATCGGCGAACGCCTGGTGCCAGCCCCGCTGGACACCCCATGGTTCGTGGTGATCCACCCCGGTGTCGAGGTCGCGACACCCGCCGTGTTCGGCCACCCGCAATTGACACGTTCCAGCCTCGCGATTAGTATGGCGCGCGCACTGCAGGGGGGCCGCAACGACTGTGAAGTCGTGGTGCGCACTTTGTACCCGGCAGTCGCCGACGCCCTGGACTGGCTGGACCAGTTCGGCACCGCCAGACTGACGGGCACCGGCGCCTGTGTGTTCTGTGCGTTTGACGACGCACGACAGGCCAGCGAGGTGCTGGGTCGACTCGAACTCGAGCGCCCGATGTGGCACGCCTTCTCGGCACGCGGTTGCAATATCTCCCCTCTACATGCCGCTCTGGCTTCGGCCTGAGCACAGCAACTGGTTGAAGTGAACGTTGCTGGGGTATCGCCAAGTGGTAAGGCACCGGTTTCTGGTACCGACATTCCCAGGTTCGAATCCTGGTACCCCAGCCAATCCTGGCCGTTCCCGGTCAACCCGGAATTCTCCACTCCCGAGATCCCACAAGACTCCAAAGGTGGCTGCGCGTGTCAAAACTGATGGTATTCGCGGGGAATGCCAATCCCGCTCTCGCCCGCAAGGTAGCTGAAGCCCTCGATACCCGCCTGGGCCATGCAACCGTCGGTCAGTTCAGCGATGGCGAGATTGCGGTAGAAATCAACGAAAACGTTCGCGGCAAGGACGTCTTCATCATGCAGTCCACCTGCGCACCGACCAACGACAACCTGATGGAGCTGATCCTGATGGTGGACGCGTTGCGTCGTGCGTCTGCGGCGCGTATCACTGCGGTCGTTCCCTACTTCGGTTACGCCCGTCAGGACCGCCGCGTGCGCTCTGCTCGCGTGCCGATCTCGGCGAAGGTGGTCGCGGACATGATGGTCAAGGCTGGCGTCAATCGCGTCATGACCATGGACCTGCATGCCGACCAGATCCAGGGCTTCTTCGATGTGCCGGTGGACAACGTCTACGGCTCACCGATCCTGCTCGACGACATCGAACGTCAGAACTATGACAATCTGATCGTCGTCTCCCCGGATGTGGGCGGCGTGGTACGTGCCCGTGCCATCGCCAAGCAGCTCAACTGCGAGCTGGCCATCATCGACAAGCGTCGTCCCCAGGCCAACCAGGCCCAGGTGATGAACATCATCGGTGATATCAAGGACCGCACCTGCGTGCTGGTCGATGACATGATCGATACCGCCGGCACCCTGTGCAAGGCGGGCGAGGCACTCAAGGATCATGGCGCCAACCGCGTCGTGGCCTATGCGTCCCACGCGATCCTGTCCGGCCCGGCGGTCGACAACATCACCAACTCCGTCCTCGACGAAGTGGTGGTTGCCGACACCATCCCGCTGTCCGACGCCGCGCGTCGTTCCGGCAAGATCCGCCAGCTGACAGTCGCTGGCCTGATCGCCGAGGCGATCCGTCGCGTCAGCAATGAAGAATCCGTCAGCGCCATGTTCCACTGAGTCCTGTCGGCGGGCCCTGCTCGCCGCTGCTCGAGGAAGAGGCACTGACAACGGCAGATGATCCGTCATCTGCCGACAAGCGGCCGGCCCAGAAATCTCCGGGCCGGCCTCATGGATCCGGTAGCGCTCTGGTCGCGGGGGCTACCGGATTCTCATTAGACCCTTGAGGTATCTGCAAAATGAAACTGTTCAAACTGAATGCTGAAGTTCGTGAAGACCTGGGGAAAGGTGCGAGCCGCCGCCTGCGTCGTACGAACGACTTCGTGCCGGCCATCATCTACGGTGCCGACCAGGCTCCGACTCCGGTCATGATCGACAAGCCGAGCCTGTACAAGGCGGTTGACGATGAGGCGTTCTACTCCTCCATCATCACCCTGAATGTTGCGGGCAAGACCGAGAAAGTCGTCATCCGTGACCTGCAGCGTCACCCGTTCAAGCCGCTGCTGACTCACGTCGACTTCCTGCGCATCGATCCGACCCACAAACTGACCATGAACGTGCCGCTGCACATCACTGGTCAGGAAGCCTGTGTCGGTGTCAAGGACCAGGACGGCGTCCTGCACGTCCTGGCGACTGACGTCGAAATCAGCTGCCTGCCGGAAGCCCTGCCGGAATACCTGGAGCTGGACGTGTCCAAGCTGGAAGTTGGCCACACCCTGCACCTGTCCGACATCGCTCTGCCGGAAGGCGCCGAGTCCGTTGCCCTGTCCCACGGTGCCGATCACGACACCGCTGTGGTCAACGTCACTCGTCCGAACATCTCTGCTGACGCAGAAGATGCTGCTGAAGGCGAAGAAGCACCTGCTGCAGAATAACGCAGCCTGATCAAGGAGCCAGACAGCGCATGTCACGAGTGAAAGCGATCATCGGCCTCGGTAACCCGGGGAACGAATACGAAGACACCCGTCACAATGCCGGCGTCTGGCTCCTTGACGCTCTTGCGCGCCACGGTCACACCACGTTGCGTCCGGAACGCAAGTTCCATGGCCAGTACGCGAAGGTCCACTTCGCCGGTCAGGATCTGCATTTGCTGTTCCCATCGACGTTCATGAATCGCAGCGGTCAGGCCGTGGCCGCATTGTGCAACTTCTACAAGCTCGCCCCGGATGAACTGCTCGTCGCCCACGATGAGCTGGACATCGACCCCGGCACCGCCCGCTACAAGCAGGGTGGCGGCCATGGCGGTCACAACGGGTTGCGCGACATCATCAGTGCACTGGGCAACGACAAGTCGTTCCATCGTGCCCGCATCGGCATCGGCCACCCCGGCAATGCCAAGCTGGTGACCAACTTCGTGCTCGGACGTCCCGGCAAGGCTGAACGCCAGGCTATCGACGACGCCATCGACGAAGTGGTGATGACCCTCCCCGACGCCATCAGTGGCGAATGGGCACGGGCCATGAATCGCCTGCATTCCTTCAAGAGCTGAACCCCTGCATCACCCCTCTCCGAATTTCGGTGATTCGCTCAGCGCATCACCTCGCTTGCGTGCGCGCGTCTCGCCACGCGATCAGCAGCAAAAGGCATCATTTGTCGCGCGACATGCGCCCAATGGATGACCTCGGCGGCATGAGGCCTTACACTTCCCGCCTGTCTTCATTCCGTGCCTGCCCACTCGTTTCCCCGCATGCCCAGTGCCTGTGCACTCAGAGCCTGCTGGTCGAGACGTCTGCCAGTGCCACGCCCCATTCGATACGTCACACCAGGATCTAGCGCCATGGGTTTCAATTGCGGCATCGTCGGCCTGCCGAACGTCGGCAAGTCCACTCTCTTCAATGCACTGACCAAGTCTGGCATTGACGCCGAGAACTTCCCCTTCTGCACCATCGAGCCGAACACCGGTATCGTGCCGATGCCTGACCCTCGCCTGAACGCGCTGGCCGAGATCGTCAAGCCGGAGAAGGTGATTCCGACCACCATGGAATTCGTCGACATCGCGGGTCTGGTCGCGGGCGCTTCCAAGGGCGAAGGTCTGGGCAACAAGTTCCTGGCCAACATCCGCGAGACCGACGCCATCGCGCACGTGGTGCGCTGCTTCGAGGATGACAACGTCATCCACGTCGCCAACCACGTCGACCCGGCCGCCGACATCGAGACCATCAACATCGAGCTGGCCCTGGCCGATCTCGACAGCGTCGAGCGCAGCATCCAGCGTCTGGCCCGTGTCGCCAAGGGCGGCGACAAGGAAGCCATCGCCACCAAGGCCGTGCTGGAACGCATCCAGCCGCACCTGGCCGAAGGCCAGCCGCTGCGCAGCTTCGGCCTCAGCGATGACGACCTGAAGATCGTGCGCGGCTTCGGCTTCCTGACCCTCAAGCCGACCATGTACATCGCCAACGTCAGCGAGGAAGGCTTCGAGAACAATCCCTACCTCGATATCGTGCGCGGCATTGCCGCCAACGAAGGCGCCAGCGTCGTGCCGGTGTGCAACAAGATCGAAGCCGAGATCGCCGAGCTGGACGAGGAAGAGCGCGAGATGTTCCTCGACGAGCTGGGCATGGAAGAGCCGGGCCTGGACCGCGTCATCCGCGCCGGTTACGAGCTGCTGGGCCTGCAGACCTACTTCACCGCTGGCGTGAAGGAAGTACGTGCCTGGACCGTCAAGATCGGCGCTACCGCACCGGAAGGCGCTGGTGTCATCCACACCGACTTCCAGAAAGGCTTCATCCGTGCCGAAGTCATCTCCTATGACGACTTCATCGCCTACAAGGGCGAGCAAGGCGCCAAGGATGCCGGCAAATGGCGCCTGGAAGGCAAGGACTACATCCTCAAGGATGGCGACGTGGTGCACTACCGCTTCAATGTCTGATGGCTCACCGGTGCCCGGCGACGCCCGGGCCCAGCTGACGCCCTGACAGCCTGTCCTGACAGAACGCCCCTGATCTCTCACGAGGTCAGGGGCGTTCTGCGTTGTGGTGCGGCAAACGGTTCAATCAGGGGCACCGATCAAGCCGTGGAGGTCTTAACCAACAGAGAGCTCAACCAGCGAAGGGCTCAGACCGCTGAGGGCTCTGCCAGCGGCACCTGCAGCCACTGCGCGGCCTGCCTGGCGAGCTGGTCTGCCAGCGACTGCGCCAGCCGCGAACGCCCCGCCTCGCGTCGCCACACGGCGCTCAGCACCAGCTCACCCGCCTGAGGCAGCTGACGAGCGCTCAAGCCGCGCTCTGTAGTGGCGGCATGCGCCGTGAGCGCATCGACCACCGCCAACCCCTCCCCCGCCTGAACCAGCGCCGCCGCCAGTGGATAGGTCTGCACACGCGTCACGATGCGCGGCGAAGATGGCAAATTGCTTGAAGCTTCCTGCGCCACGCTCGCCAGCAGACCATCGAGTCGCCGCGCCAGCGGGTCGTGCGCTCCCAGCGCGATCAGGCGCTGACCGGCTAACTCCGCCACCGTCATCGGCGCCTGCTGACAGTCCTGTGCCCAATACCCTGCGGGCGCGAGCACCAGCAGCGGCATGCGCACCAGCGGACGCATCATCAGCGCAGGATGCGTCGGCGCACTCAGCGTGAGTGCGATATCGACCTCATGCAGCAACAGGGCATCGACGATCTCGCGGGTATGCTGGGTCGCCAACTCACAGCTGACCCGTGGCTGACGCCGGCGCCACTGACCCAGCGCCTGCGGCAGCAATTGCTGGGCGATGGCAGGCGTCGCCACCACCTTGAGCGTGCGTGCCTCGCCCTCACGCAAGCCATCGACCAGCCGCCTCACATCGTCCAGCTGACCGAGCATCCCCTGACTGGCCGCTTCCAGCTTGCGCGCCTCCTCGGTGGGATGAAGCTGCCCTGCACTGCGCGTGAACAGCGTGATGCCCCACTGGCGCTCGACCTGCTGCAGCGCCTTGCTCGCCGCTGGCTGGGAGATATGCAGCAACCGCGCCGCGCCGGTCACGCTACCGGCCTGCAGGACGGCGTGAAAGATCTCCAGGTCCCTGAGCCGCATGCGCTATCTCCCTGTCCGGTTGTCTAGAGGGCTTACTTGAGGGCGTACTTGAGGGCGCACTTGAGCGCCTGCGCATCAGGTTACCCCATAACCTCGGGTTATGGCGCAGCACATCCTTTTCATTCGCCACTTACGCAAGCGACCGGCATGCTCGAGCAGGACACGACCTTCACGACCCGGGAGCCCAGCATGCAACGCCACGTGACCCTCATCGGAGGCGGCGTGATCGGCCTCGCCAGTGCCCACGCCCTGGTGCGCGCCGGCCACTGCGTGACCCTGATCGACGCCCATGCCGAGGTCGCCAGCGAGACCAGCCACGCCAATGGCGGCCAGCTGAGCTATCGCTATGTGGCGCCACTGGCCGATAGCGGCGTGCCCCGCCAGGCCATCAAGTGGCTTTTGGCAGGCAATGAGGCACCGCTGAAACTGCGCCCGAATCTGGCCCCCGCACAATGGCGCTGGATGGCCCGCTTTGTGGCCGCCTGCAATCACCGCACACATCAGACCAGCGCAGCGCAGATGCTCTCGCTGGCGCTGCACAGCCAGGCGATCATGAGCGAGTGGCGCACTCGAGATGCGCTCGGCGACTTCGCCTGGCAGCAGCGCGGCAAGCTGGTGATCCATCGTGACCCGATAGCGCTCGACAAGGCGGCCGCCGCGCGCGTCGCCCCGCAGGACCAACAGGTGCTCGATGCACGCCAATGCATCGCGCTGGAGCCCTCACTGGCCCATCAGCAAGCCCATCTGTCAGGCGCCATCTTCAGCGCCTCGGACGAGACCGCGGATTGCCATGCCTTCTGTCAGGCGCTGGAGCGCAAGCTGCAGGTCTCCGGGCGCTACACGCGCCTCGCCAACACGCGCGTCGCCGCGCTGAGCGCACGCAACGGCCGCATCGCGCAGCTCGAGCTCAGACACCTTGATGGCCGCCGAGAATGCCTCGCCGTCGAAGAGGTCGTCATCGCGGCCGGCAATCATGCCGCCGAGCTGGTGCGCCCCCTGGGCATTCGCCTGCCCCTGCAGCCACTCAAGGGCTACAGCCTCACCTTGGCGCTGACAGCTGACACCCCGGAGACGGCCGCGCCGCGCATCAGCGTCACCGACTCGGCACGCAAGGTGGTCTATGCCGACCTGGAGTCGTCGGCATCACGCCAGCTGCGCGTCGCGGCGATGGTGGATATCGGCCAGCGGGAACGCGACAGCTTCCACCCCGAACTGGATGAGCAGCGCATTGCCGCCCTGCGCAAGCTGGCCAGCGACACCTTCCCCGCAGCCGGCGATTTCGCGCAGGCCACTCCCTGGGCCGGACTGCGCCCCAGCACGCCCAAAGGGCCGCCGATCCTCGGCCGTCCCCGGCAAGCGAACAGCCCGGACAATCTGTGGCTGAACGTCGGCCATGGCAGTCTGGGCTTCACGCTGGCCTGCGCCAGTGGCGACCTCATCGCACGCGCCATCTCGCGAGAGGCTATACCCAGCTCTCTCTCCGACAGCCTACCTGATGCCCTCGCTGCGCGGCCGGGACGCTAGCCTGATGAATTCCCTGCCACTTTTTCGCGCTGATACGTTGACAACATCGCGGACAATCCGTAATATTCGCCTCCGTTGGACGGCTACATAGCTCAGCTGGTTAGAGCACATCACTCATAATGATGGGGTCCCCTGTTCAAATCAGGGTGTAGCCACCAACCAAGATTCGAAAGGCCTGACTGCTTGCAGTCAGGCCTTTTTCGTTGTGCGCGATCCATACGCAAGACTCGCGCATCCAGCGCCCTGCGCCGTAGCCCTCGAGCCAGGTCACAGGCATCAAAAAGGGCGACCCGCAGGCCGCCCTTTTTCCAGGCTCGTCTTTTTTACGATATTACGCTACGCGCCCGCTCTCTCAGCACAATCCAGCTCGACTCAGTCCAGCTGCTCGCGATTGCAGAAGGCTACCAGCACCTTGATCAGCATGGCGACATCGGCACTGCCGGATGTCTCACGAATCGAGTGCATGCCCCACTGCGGCAGCCCCACATCCAGGGTCGGCACCCCCACCTCACTGGCGGTGATCGGCCCGATGGTGCTGCCACAGCCCATGTCGGCACGACTGACGAAGGTCTGCACCGGCACATCCTGCTCGCGACACATCTCGCGGAACAGCCCGGCCGTGGTGCTGTTGGTGGCGTAACGCTGATTGGCATTGACCTTGATGACCGGCCCGGCATTCAACTTCGGCCCATGCCCCGCATCATGCTTGTCCGCGAAATTGGGGTGCACGGCGTGGGCATTATCGCAAGAAATCATCAAGGAGCGCTGCACGAGGCACTGATAGCCTTCTTCGCTGTCCAAGCCGACGTAGTGATTGATGCGCTTGAGCACATCGGCCAGGAAGGGCCCCTGGGCACCACAGGCGCTGGCACTGCCGACTTCTTCATGATCGGTGGTGACGAACAGCGCCCCCTGACTGCCATCGGCCTCCAGCAGTGCCTCGAGACCGACGAAACAGGACAGCAGATTGTCGAGGCGCGCACTGGTGATCAACTCACCCTTCAGCCCCGACTGCGCCGCCGGCTGCAGATCATGCAGGCCCAGCTCGAAGTCGACGACATCCGCGACCCGCACGCCGTGCTGCTCCTCGATCAGCTCGATCAAAAGCGCATTGAAGACCTCCGCGGGCGTCCCGGCCTCGTCCCCCAGCTGCATGACCACGGCTGACATCTGGGTCTGGGCATTGATGGCACGCCCGCTGTTGACGTCACGATCCAGATGGATCGCCAGGCTCGGCACGCAGGCAAACGGACGCATGACCGTCAGCAGCAGCGTCTCGCGACGGCCGTCCGCATGCCGCACCTGGACACGGCCCGCAAGGCCCAGATCGCGATCGAACCAGGTGCTCAGCAACACGCCGCCATAGGTCTCGACGCCCAGCGTCAACCAGCCCTGACTGGCCTGTGCCGGATTGGGTTTCAGGCGCAGACAGGGCGAATCGGTGTGCGCACCGATCATCCGAAGTGAGCTCAGCGACGTATCACCCTTCGGGAGCTGAAAGGTGATCAACGAGGAATCATTGCGCGTGACATAGGCGCGCTCACCGGGCGCCAGCTGCCAGGAAGACGTCTCGCTGAGGCGACGATAGCCCGCCTGTTCAAGACGCTGCGCCATGGAAGCTGTCGCATGCCACGGCGTGGGAGAAGAAGACAGGAAGTCGAGCAGTGCGGGAACGCGGGAATCCGCAATCGCATGAGTCATGATGGCGTCTGGTCCTCGAAGATATATGCAAGGCACTGTATAAGAAGAAACATGATGGGGAAAACCTGTGACGACCCTTCGATGACATGACTGCCATCCAGTCACCATTCAGCGGGGCGTCGAGAAGCGCGGCATGCCAGCCAAAGCCCTGCGCTGACAGAGTTTTCACAACCCCAACGCATCAACGCCAGACAACTGTGTATGGTGCGTGAGACTGCTACAATGCCCGCTCGACCCCCTGCGGGGAGGTCGTTCAGGGAGCAGAGTGTACATGAATCGGGAGTGCTTCATTGATGAGCCTGTTCGCAAACGTCCGGCGCACGGCATTCGTTGCCCTGTGTCTTGCCATGGCCGGCCCTGCCAGCGCCGCGGTCCCCCCTACTGACGCCGATGCACAGGCTGCTCGCGAAGTTGCCGAGTCTTTGCGCTATGGGCATTACGAAGATGTGACCCTGGATGACCACTGGGCCAACCGCGCCTTTACGCAATACCTCAAGACTCTCGACCCCCAGAAAGCCTATTTGCTGGATGCGGACATCAGCGAGTTCAGCGACCTGCGTCATGATTTCGACGACGCCATGGTCGATGGTGATCTCGAGCGTATCTATGGCCTCTACGAGCGCTATCAGCAACGCCTCACCGCACGCCTCACCTGGCTGGTGAAGACGCTGGACGCCAAGCCGAGCTTCGATTTCGACAAGGACGATCGCCTGGCGCTGGACCGCAAGGACAGCCCGTGGGCCGATAGCGAGCAGGAGCTCGACGAGCTGTGGCGCAAGCGCCTCAAGAATGCCTGGCTATCGATGTCGCTGTCCGACAAGAGCGATGACGAGATCGCCAAGACGCTCAGCGAGCGCTATTCCAACCAGCTCAAGCGCATCAAGCAGACCAACGATGAAGATATCCTGACGCTGGTGATGCATGCCGTGACCGGCAGCATCGACCCGCACAGTGAATACTTCTCGCCGCGTCAGGGCGAATCCTTCGATATCCAGATGAAGCTGTCGCTGGATGGCATCGGCGCCCTGCTGCAATCCGAAGGTGAATACGTCAAGGTCTCGAGTCTCGTGCCCGGCGGCCCTGCCGAGAAGGATGGCGAGCTCAAGCCGGCCGACCGCATCGTGGCCGTCGGCCAGGGTCAGGGCGACAGTGAGTGGACCAACGTGGTCGGCATGCGACTGGATGACGTCGTGGACTTGATCCGCGGCCCGAAGGGCTCCGTCGTGCGCCTGGAAGTGATTCCGGCCCAGTCGCTGGATGTCACCAAGACGCGTGAACTGGATATCACCCGCGACACCGTCAAGCTCGAGGACCAGGCTGCCAACGCCAAGGTCATCGACGTCAAGCGCGATGACGGCGTCCACAGGATCGGCGTCATTCATGTACCCGCCTTCTATGTCGATTTCGATGCCTGGCAGGCCGGTGAAGACGACTATCGCAGCACCACTCGCGACGTGGCGCGCCTGATCGATGAACTGAAGGCCAAGCAGGTGGAAGGCATCATTCTCGATCTGCGCAACAACGGCGGCGGCGCCCTGCAGGAAGCCAATTCGATGATCGGCCTGTTCATCGATCGCGGCCCCACCGTGCAGGTGCGTGATGCACGCGGCCGCATCAGCCTCTACGGCGATACCGATGCCGGCACCCACTATGACGGCCCGCTGACCGTGCTGGTCAACCGCCTCTCGGCCTCGGCATCCGAAATCTTCGCCGGTGCGATCCAGGACTACGGCCGCGGCCCGATACTCGGCAGCCAGACCTTCGGCAAGGGCACGGTGCAGACCATCTCCTCGCTGAGCGAAGGCGAGATCAAGCTGACCCGCGCCAAGTTCTATCGCATCTCCGGCGACTCGACCCAGAACAAGGGCGTGAAGCCGGACATCGCCTTCCCCAGCGTCATCGACCCGCAGGAGATCGGCGAATCCAGCCTCGACTACGCGCTGCCCTGGGACCAGGTACGCCCGGTGAAGTATCGCCGCTACGGTGATCCGGCACGCTATCTGGCCGCATTGCGCGCCCGCCACCAGAGCCGCGTCGAACAGGACCCCAACTTCAGCTACCTGAAGAGCGAAGTCGCGCTGTCAAAGGCACTGCGCGCGCAGCAGACCAGCATCAGCCTCAATCGCGAGCAGCGCAAACGCGAGATGGATGCCCAGGAAGCCGAGCAGCTGGCACTGGAAAACAAGCGCCGTCGTGCCCTCAACCTCGAGCCACTGACAAGCTTTGCCGAACTCGATGCCGCCAGCGACCACATCTCTTCCCCCGAGAGTGACCCGCAGCAGGAAACCGATATCGAAGAAGGCAGCAGCGACAAGGAAGCCAAGGACCCGATCGATCAGGCCCAGCTTCAGGAAAGTGCCGAGATCCTGCTCGACTACGCCCACCTCACCGGTGATCGCTAGACTCTCGTGACTCGCACCATGACCCGCGTCTGATGAAGCTGGTCGACTGCCAAGGCCCCTGCTCTCATGCAACACCGAGCGCAGGGGCTTTTTTCATGCCACAAAGAAAGTCTATGGCACGCAGCATCACGGCCGCGCGAGGCAGCAACGCGCGCACCACAACACCCAAGCAGCAACACATACGAAGCAACGACAAGACAGAAAACGTAGCAGCAGAAACGGAATGGCATGCATCGCAACGCCAGGCAGCTGCCGCGCAGAGGATGACAGCAGAATGCTGGCGACGCGGGAACACGCTCTCGACGCAGAAAGCACGAAATGCCGAAGCAGCACGAAATACCAAAGCAAGATGCGGAGCAGGAACGGACTGGCGAGCTGAACTAAGGAAGCAGGGTTTGCGAACAGAGATCAGAAACAGGACTTGTGGCCAGGGCCAACAAGCAAGGCTCAGGCAGCGATGGTGCGACCAACAGAGAACACGAAGGGAAGCAGGGAAGTGATATTGGCTCCTCGAACAGGACTCGAACCTGTGACCCAATGATTAACAGTCATTTGCTCTACCAACTGAGCTATCGAGGAACAACAAAATATCGATCGATATCAGGGCGATATCGAAGCTGACGACGAGGAACTCATCTATCAGCGTCATTTCCGGCATTGGCAGGAAGCCTTGGATTGGCTCCTCGAACAGGACTCGAACCTGTGACCCAATGATTAACAGTCATTTGCTCTACCAACTGAGCTATCGAGGAACGACCGGAAATCCATCTGTCAGTGACATCATCATGGATGCTATCAGGCTGACATTTCAAGCATGCTGCATGTGCTATTGGCTCCTCGAACAGGACTCGAACCTGTGACCCAATGATTAACAGTCATTTGCTCTACCAACTGAGCTATCGAGGAACAACCTTGAACACGCGACGAATTATACGGAAATACTCAATGGCGTCAACCACCTTCGGCCATTCAGACCACCGCAGAACTCGTTCGATTCCTCCTGCCGGATCCACCTCCGAAAGCGCACTAAGCGACATCCAGATGTGACAAGGCCCGCACGGATGCAGGCCTTGGAATCACTGGTGGCTACACCCTGATTTGAACAGGGGACCCCATCATTATGAGTGATGTGCTCTAACCAGCTGAGCTATGTAGCCACACGACGAGGCGTATATTGCAGGTCAGGCTGCTGAATTGCAAGCACTTTTTATCAAAAGCTCAACAGACGAGCCTGACGGGCCGATCAGATCCCCAGCGATGTCTTCACCGCGGCAAGGCCAGGCTGACCCTCCACGGTCTCGACTCCCTTGAGCCAGGCCTCCAGCACCTGCGGGTTCTGCTTGAGCCAACTGGCCGCCGCATCATCCGGGTCTTCGCCGCCATCCATGATGTCGCCCATCAGCTGGTTTTCCATCTCCAGGGTGAACTCGAGATTGGAAAGCAGGGCCCCGACGTTGGTGCATGCCTCGCTGTAGCCCGCGCGAGTATTGGTATACACCGTCGCACCCCCCAGATTCGGCCCGAAGTAATCATCGGCCCCTTCCAGATAGCCCATCTCGAAGCGGGTATTCATCGGGTGCGGTTCCCAGCCGAGGAACACGACCCACTCCTCGGCGGCAATCTTCGACTTCACTTCCGCCAGCATGCCGGCTTCCGAGGAGTCGATCATCTCGAACTCGCCCATGCCGAAGGCGTCGTCATCGATCATGTCGGCAATGATCATGTTGCCGTCGTTGCCCGCCTCTATCCCGTAGATGCGGCCGTCGAACTTCTCGAGATTGTCGGCAAGGTCCGCCACCGAGGTCACGCCGGCATCCAGTACATACTGCGGCACCGCCAGGGTGTATTTCGCGCCCTGGAGATTGGCGCGCGGGCGATCGACCTGCCCCTTGTCGATGTAGGGGTCACTGATGGAGGCCATCGACGGCATCCAGTTGCCCAGGAAGACATCGAAGTCATCATTCTTCATGCCGGCATAGGCGATCGGCACCGAGATGGTGTCAGAGGTCGTCTCATAACCCAGCCCCTCCAGCACGGCACGCGTCAGAGCGGTGGTGGCCGTGATGTCCGTCCAGCCGACTTCGGCGAAACGCACTGTGCGACATTCCTCCGACACGGCGGCCTGGGCCTGATTCGCCATGACCGGCACGGCGATGACGCCCAGTGCCAACAGCACCTTACCAGGTGATCGTTTCATGCTAACCCCTTGTTTTATTGTTCGTTGTCATTCAACTCTCGAGCGTCGGCGCAACGTTCAACCTACGTTGAGATCGACATGCTGCCCCTCCATGTTCTACCGCACTGTAGCGCTTTTACCAACCGGCCTCGCCAACCCACAGTCTTGAACGCCCGCCTGTCGCTGGCCGCCACCGGCCCTCGATGCCTCGCCCGCCTCCCCCTCCTGACCATCCCTGACCGCCCCCTGACCGCCCCCTGACCGCCCCCTGACCGCCCCCTGACCGCCCCCTGACCGCCCCACCTTGCCTCAACTTGACGCATCGGGAACCAGCCTCTACACTTTTTGTTAATTGAACGTTCAATAAAAACTTTGCGCACGACAGCATGGTGCAGCGCTCGCGGCAAACCGGTGATGATCCAGTACCATGGCCACACCAAGTGTCACACCGACCCGATATACGAAAAGGACTCCGTTGATGCCCAAAGTGGGAATGGAACCTATCCGCCGCCGCCAGTTGATCCAGGCCACCATGCAAGCCATCGATGAGGCAGGACTCGCCGACGCGACCGTGGCCCGCATTGCCCGTCACGCAGGCGTGTCCACCGGCATCATCAGCCACTATTTCGGCGGCAAGGATGGCTTGATGGAAGCCACCATGCGCCAGATTCTCACTGACCTGCGCAGCGCCGTCAGTGAGCGTCGCGCCGCACTGGCCGACGACGACGTCCGCAGCCATCTGCGCGCGGTGATCGACGGCAACTTTGACCGCAGCCAGGTCAGTCAGAGCGTCTCCAAGACCTGGCTGGCCTTCTGGGCATCCAGCATGCACCGCATTCCGCTGGAACGCCTGCAGCGAGTCAACGACAGGCGGCTGATCTCCAATCTATGTGCCCTGTTCCGCCGCTGCATGCCGCTGAACGAGGCACGTGATGCCGCGGCCGGATTGGCCGCCTTGATCGACGGCCTGTGGTTGCGCGGTACGCTGGACCCGACCGGCCTCGATGTCGAGCGCGCACGCCGCCTCGCCTACGAATATGTCGACTACCAGCTGACACGTCACATGGCAGCATCCCTGAACGCGACAGACTCCCCCACTTCCCCTGAACCCAGTAAGGAGCGCACGCATGGCTAACGGCAACGCAAGCTTCCCGACCCAGACCCTCTACATCGGTGGCCGTCGGGTCGAGGCTACCTCCGGCGAGACCTTCGAGACCGTCAATCCGGCCACCGGCGAAGTCATCGCCGAGATCCAGCAGGCCAGCGGTGCCGACGTCGATACCGCCGTCGAAAGCGCCCTGCAGGGTCAGAAGGTGTGGGCCGCGATGACCGGCATGGAGCGTTCACGCATCCTGCGTCGCGCCGTGGACCTGCTGCGCGAGCGCAACGACGAACTGGCGCTGCTCGAGACACTCGACACCGGCAAGCCGCTGTCCGAGACCGAAGCGGTCGACATCGTCACCGGTGCCGATGCACTCGAGTACTACGCGGGCCTCGCGCCGGCCATCGAAGGCAGCCAGATGCCGCTGCGCCAGGAAGCCTTCGTCTATACCCGCAAGGAGCCGCTGGGCGTCATCGGCGCCATCGGTGCCTGGAACTACCCGATCCAGATCGCCTGCTGGAAGTCTGCCCCGGCTCTCGCCGCCGGCAACGCCATGGTCTTCAAGCCCAGCGAAGTCACTCCGCTGAGCGCACTGAAGCTGGCCGAGATCTTCACCGAAGCCGGCCTGCCGGACGGCGTGTTCAACGTCGTGCAGGGCGATGCACGCGTCGGCGTGATGCTCACCGAGCACCCGGATATCGCCAAGATCTCCTTCACCGGGGAAGCCGGCACCGGCAAGAAGGTCATGTCCGCGTCCGCCTCTTCCAGCCTCAAGGAAGTCACCATGGAGCTGGGCGGCAAGTCCCCGCTGCTGGTGTTCGCCGACTCCGATCTCGACCGTGCCGCCGACGGCGCCATGATGGCCAACTTCTACAGCTCCGGTCAGGTGTGCACCAACGGCACCCGCGTGTTCGTCGAAGCCAGCGTCAAGGACGCCTTCGAAGCCAAGATCGTCGAGCGCGTCGCGCGCATCAAGGCCGGCGACCCGCAGGACCGCGCCACCACCTTCGGACCGCTGGTCAGCTTCGAGCACCTGGACAAGGTCGTCTCCTATCTGGAGATCGCCAAGCAGGACGGCGCACGTCTGCTGGTCGGCGGCGAGCGCATGAGCGAAGGCGACTTCGCCAAGGGCGCCTGGGTCGCACCGACCGTCTACACCGACTGCAGCGATGACATGCGCATCGTGCAGGAAGAGATCTTCGGTCCGGTGATGTCCATCCTGTCCTTCGACAGTGAAGAGGAAGTCATCCGTCGCGCCAACGACACCACCTATGGCCTGGCGGCTGGCCTGTTCACCGAGAGCCTGAACCGCGCGCATCGCGTGATTCACCAGCTCGAAGCCGGCATCTGCTGGGTCAACACCTGGGGCGAGTCGCCGTCCGAAATGCCGGTCGGCGGCTACAAGCAGTCCGGCATCGGCCGCGAGAACGGTGTCGAGACGCTGTCTCATTACACCCAGACCAAGTCCGTGCTGATCGAGATGGGCCCGTTCGAGTCCGCCTTCTGAGCCATCACTGGCCACAAGGCCTGATGACAGCAGCACCCTCTGGCGCCAGAGGCTGAAGTACCGGCTCTCAAGACCGGGCCTAAGCACCGGGCCTCAAGCACGACCAAGCGCCAGATGCCCCACCTGCCGGCATGTCGAACACTCGCCATGCCGGCTGCACGCCGCGTCGCTCGCCAGCGCCGCGCGCAGTGCCCGAATCCCGATGAGTCGTTGAGCCCCCGATGGCAGCTTGCTGTCATGCGGTGCCCCGACGACTCACCACAGACAAGCAAACGTATCCAGCAGCCCGGCAGTGGCCACTCCCCGTCGTGAACGGGGCGTCATGTGCCCGCATGTGGCACCCGATACGAGAGGACCTCCCATGAGCCAATTCGAGCGTGAATACGACTACGTCATCATCGGCGCCGGCAGCGCCGGCAATGTGCTGGCCACCCGCCTGAGCGAAGACGCCGACGTCAGCGTGCTGTTGCTGGAAGCCGGTGGCCGCGACCACCGCTTCGACTTCCGCACCCAGATGCCCGCCGCGCTGGCGTATCCGCTGCAGGGTCAGCGCTACAACTGGGACTTCAAGACCGATCCCGAGCCGCACATGAACAACCGTCGCATGGAATGTGGCCGCGGCAAGGGTCTGGGCGGCTCCTCGTTGATCAATGGCATGTGCTACATCCGCGGCAACGCGCTGGATTACGACAACTGGGCCAAGGACCCCATCCTGGCCGACTGGAACTATCGTGAGTGCCTGCCCTACTTCCGCAAGTGCGAGACGCGCGATATCGGCCCGAATGACTACCATGGCGGCGACGGCCCGGTGTCGGTCACCACGCCCAAGCAGGGCAACAACGAGCTCTATCATGCCTTCATCGCGGCAGGCATCGAGGCGGGCTACCCGGCCACCGAAGACGTCAACGGCTACCAGCAGGAAGGCTTCGGCCCGATGGACCGCTTCGTGACCAGGGAAGGCCGTCGCGCCTCCACCGCGCGCGGCTATCTGGATACCGCCAAGAAGCGCTCCAACGTGACCATCGAGACGCGTGCCACCACCGACGTCATCCTGTTTGAAGGCAAGACGGCGGTCGGCGTGAAGTACGAGCGCAAGGGTCAGGATCATCGCGTGCGTGCGCGCAAGGAAGTGCTGCTGTGCGCCGGCGCCATCGCCTCGCCGCAGATCCTGCAGCGCTCCGGCGTCGGCAACCGTGAACATCTCGAGCCGCTGGGCGTGAAGATGGTCCATCACCTGCCGGGCGTGGGCGAGAACCTGCAGGACCACCTGGAGCTCTACATCCAGTACGAGTGCACCCAGCCGATCTCGCTGTATCCGTCCCTCAAGTGGTACAACCAGCCGCCCATCGGTCTGGAATGGATGCTCAAGGGCACCGGTGTCGGCGCCAGCAACCAGTTCGAGGCCGCCGGCTTCATTCGCAGCGATGACAACGAAGCCTGGCCGAACCTGCAGTATCACTTCCTGCCGATCGCGATCAGCTACAACGGCAAGAGCGCAGTGCAGGGCCACGGCTTCCAGGCGCACGTCGGGTCGATGCGCTCCCAGAGCAAGGGCCGCGTACGCCTGACCTCACTCGATCCCAAGGCCGCGCCGTCAATCTTCTTCAACTACATGGCCGAGGAGCGTGACTGGGAAGAGTTCCGCGCCGCCATCCGCCTGACCCGCGAGATCATCGCCCAGCCCGCGCTGGACCCCTACCGCGGCCGCGAGCTGGCACCGGGCGCCCAGGCGCAGACCGACGCCGAGCTCGACGAGTACGTGCGCAACCACGCCGAGACCGCCTACCACCCGTGTGGCAGCTGCCGCATGGGCAGCGACGAGACTTCAGTGGTCGATGGTGCCGGTCGCGTGCATGGCCTCGACAACCTGCGCGTCGTCGATGCCTCGCTGTTCCCGGTCATCCCGACCGGCAACCTGAATGCGCCGACGATCATGCTGGCCGAGAAGATGGCCGACAAGATTCGTGGCCGCGCGCCGCTGCCGCCCTCCGACGCCGATTACTTCGTGATCGAACCCGGCACGCCGGCCAAGAAGCCCGCCAAGCGCAAGATCGACTCTGCTCCGATCAATGGCTAAGCACTGATCAATGACTGAGCACTGATCAACGCCAGAACCCGTGCGAGTCAACGCCTGCGACAGGTAGTCTGACCTCACGCACGCAAGCGCTATCGATCGTCCAAGGCCCCGCATTGCGGGGCCTTTTTCATGCCTGCCAGACAGCTTTCACTCAGCCCGGTCTGGCGCTCGCCGACTGCCTCCCCCGGGCGACTGCCCTCTTCGAGAATGAATCCGCACACCTTAGACCTTGGACGTACTGCAGGGTCGGGCAACATGGGATACGCTGAAGAGAATTCAAACAACTGTTCTAAACGCATGGCTGCTACGCTGTAGAAACGCCATGCAAAGACACCATCCCTCGCCACCCGGAGATCCTGCCATGACGCAGCTCATCCTCATCCTTGTCGCCGTTGCCGGTCTGTTGGCCGTCATGGCACGCGAAGCCGGGGCCCTCGCGGCCATCGGCGTTCTCGCCATCATCGGTATCGTCGGCCTGGCGGTCGACGCGCCGGTGCTGGGTTGCCTGCTGCTGATCGGCGCGGCACTGGTCGCGGTATGTGGCCTGCCGGCCCTGCGCAGCAAGTGGCTCAGCCCGCGCCTGTTCGCGATGTTCAAGAAGGTCTCCCCCAAGGTCTCGGACACCGAGAAGGTGGCGCTGGAAGCCGGCACCGTGTTCTGGGACGCCGAGCTCTTTTCCGGCAAGCCGCAGTGGGACACCCTGACCGCACAGCGCAACGACGGCATTTCCAGCGAAGAGCAGGCCTTCATCGATGATCAATGCTCTGTCGCCTGCGGCATGACCAACAGCTGGGAGATCGCGCGTGAGCGTGCCGATCTGCCCGAAGCGCTGTGGGAATACCTCAAGCGCGAGAAGTTCTTCGGCATGATCATTCCCAAGGAATATGGCGGCCTGGGCTTCTCGGCCAAGGCGCAGTCGCTGGTGCTGCAGAAGCTGGCGGTCAACGAGACACTGATGGTCACCGTCGGCGTGCCCAACTCCCTCGGCCCGGGCGAGCTGCTGCTCAAGTACGGCAGCGAAGAACAGAAGAACTACTACCTGCCGCGTCTGGCCGATGGCCGCGAGATTCCGTGTTTCGGCCTGACCGGCCCGCGTGCCGGCAGTGACGCGACCTCCATCCCGGACACCGGCATCGTGTGTCGCGGCATGCATGATGGCGAGGAAGTCGTCGGCATTCGCCTGAACTTCGAGAAGCGCTGGATCACCCTGGCGCCGGTCGCCACCGTGGTCGGCCTGGCCTTCCGCATGTTCGACCCCGAGCATCTGCTGGGTGACGTGGAAGACATCGGTATTACCTGCGCTCTGATTCCGCGTGACACCGACGGCATGGACATCGGCCGTCGTCACCACCCGATCGGCGCGCCGTTCATGAATGGCCCGATCTTCGGCAAGGACGTCTTCATTCCGCTCAGCTACCTGATCGGCGGCGAGCAGATGGCCGGCCAGGGCTGGAAGATGCTGGTCGAGTGTCTGTCGGTGGGTCGCTGCATCACCCTGCCGTCCGGTTCCGCGGGCATCTCGCGCTACGCACTGGGCTGGAGCGCCGGCTTTGCGCGCATCCGTCGTCAGTTCAATCTGCCGGTGGCCGAGATGGAAGGCGTGCAGGAGCCGCTGGCCCGCATGGCCGCGATGAACTACATCAGCCAGGCGTCGGTGCTGCACACCGCCAACATGATCGACAACGGCCACAAGCCGGCGGTGCCCTCCGCCATCCTGAAGAGCCAGCTGACCGAGATGGCCCGCTCGCTGCTGGCCGACGGCATGGACATCCACGGCGGACGCGGCGTGACGCTTGGCCCGCGCAACTACATCGGCGTGGCCTATGCCGGCACTCCGGTCTCGATCACGGTGGAAGGCGCCAACATCATGACCCGCAACCTGATGATCTTCGGTCAGGGCGCGATCCGCTGCCATCCTTACGTGCTGGAAGAGCTGGCCGCCAAGGACGCCGATGACCTGAACGCCTTCGACAAGGCCTTCTTCCGCCATGCCGGCCTGATCTTCGGCAACGCGGCACGCGCCTTCACCCAGAGCTTCGGCATCGGCGGCAAGGCCACTGGTTTCGACGCCGTCGCCACGCCCTACGCCAGCCACATCAACCGCTTCAGCGCCGCCTTCTCGCTGTCCGCCGATGCGGCCATGGCAAGCCTCGGCTCCAGCCTAAAGGCGCGCGAGATGCTGTCGGCACGCCTGGGCGACGTGCTCTCCAACCTCTACCTGGCGTCACTGACGCTCAAGCAGTGGCACGAATCCGAGGCCTGCGAACACGAAGAGGCGCTGTTCCACTACAGCATGCAGTGGCTGCTGCACCGCGCGGAAAAGGCACTGGATGAGCTGTTCGCCAACCTGCCCAACCGTGCGCTGGGCACTGCCCTGCGCGTGATCGCCCTGCCGCGTGGCCGTCAGTTCGCCATGCCCAAGGACAGCCTGACCCGCGAGATCGCTCGAGCAGTCTCCACCGACACTGCACTGCGTGCCAAGCTGACCGACAACACCTGGGACGCGCAGGACGAAGACCAGCAGGACAACGCCCTCGCCCGCTACAACGCGCTGCTCAAGGACTACCCGCGCGCCGAGCCGATCTACAAGGCGCTGGCCAAGGCCTACCACAAGGGCGAGATTCCGGCCGACGCACTGTCACCGGAAGCGCGTATCGAAGCGGCGGTCGAGGCAGGCATCCTGTCCGCCGAGGATGGCGACTTCATGCGCGTCTTCGAAGCCGAGGTACTCGACATGCTGACCGTCGACCACTTCGAATTCGACGCCTTCGTGCGCAAGCCGATGGCGAGTGACGGCACCGCCTCCAACCCGCAGCAGGACGCCGCCTGATGACTGGCCGACGCCCGCTTGATCGACGCCCACGCGATCGACGCCCATCTGATCGATACAGGAATTGATCACTGATCACTGATCGCAGAACCACAAAGGCCCCGCTCAATGAGCGGGGCCTTTGTCTTGGCAGAGCATGCCATTCGCGTGCGTCATCTCATCCTCAGATATGACGCGCGAAGTGCTCCAGGTCACGCACGAAGGCGTTCTTGTAGGTCTCGAAGTCCTTCGGGCGCGCCTTGAAGGAGCGCTTGATGCGCTCGCGATCCAGGCGCAGCGGCGCGTCGAGGGCCGCCAGGTTGCCGACACGCGCGGCCGGATTCATGCCGACCAGCTCGCGCGGCTGATCGCCTTGGGCCTCGGCCTCCAGCCAGTCGTTGATGCCGGCGCGACGCAGCACGCTGACCAGTGAGCTGTCGGTGATGCGCACCTGCAGGCGGCCGTGATCGGACAGCTGGGAGACCAGCGCGATGCCGTGGTCGTGCCCGCGATGCACCGTCGGCGTCGCCCACAGCGCCAGATTCAGGCCACGTGCGTTCTCGTCGAGTACCAGCAGCGCGGCAGAGTGGATGCGCTCGGCATCGTCGACCAGCGCGAACAGGCGCGCCATCTCATTCTCGAACCACACCCCACGCACGCCGGCGTAACTCACCAGCGCATCCAGGCCCCCTTCGCGGCCATGGACTTCGGCGCACAGCATCGCCAGACAGGCATCACGTCGGGCACCGGCACTCACTTCAACCACTTTCATCGCGTTCTCCGCCACAGGCATTTTCAGCGCGCAAGACTAGCACACTCGCTCGCCGGCCGCTTATTCCGGCCTTGAGTTGCCCCCGGCGCCTCGCTTGCCAACCTGAGCCGAGCTGGCGGCGCCACACGCCGGCTGCTCAGTCACAAATTCTGTCATAAGTTCAGCCATAAGCTCAGCTTCGCTCGAATGAACATCTACCTGTCACAAAGTTGTAAGGCGGGCGCTATAGAGTCGTCTACGCTTTTCGGACGATCATCAAAAGAACAAGAAAATGTTCACTTGATCGTCGCCATCGATCGTCAGCGGCCAGCGTCCTTCTTCTTTGTTGCGGAAGCTGGCCAGGGGAACCTCTCAGGAGTTTGACCATGCGCCGCCCAACTCATCATGCAAGCACCCGCACGACTGCCACCGCGACTCGTCGCCTCGCCAGCCTCGCGCTGGCCATCGGTTTCGCCTCCGCCTCCGCCAGTGCCCTCGCCGCCACCGAGGTGGAATGGTGGCACGCCATGGGGGGCGGGCTCGGCAAGAAGGTCGACGAGATCGCGGCCGACTTCAATGCAAGCCAGGACGACTACGTCGTCAAGCCGGTCTTCAAGGGCAACTACTCCGAGACCATGACCTCCGCCATCGCCGCCTTCCGCGCCGGAAAGGGCCCGGACATCGTGCAGATCTTCGAGGTCGGCACCGCCACCATGATGAGCGCCAAGGGCGCGATCGTCCCGGTGCATCAGCTGATGGCAGACTTCGCGCCGCAGGAAGGCACCGCCTTCGATCCGAACGCCTACCTGTCTGCCGTCACCGGCTATTACACCGACACCGACGGCAAGATGCTGTCGATGCCGTTCAACTCCTCCACGCCAGTGACCTACTACAACAAGGACGTGCTGGCCAAGGCGGGCGTCGATTCCCTCCCGCAGACCTGGCAGGAAATGGGCGCTGCGCTCAAGAAGGTCGTCGATTCCGGCGCCGCCAGTTGTGGCCTGACCACCACCTGGCCGTCCTGGGTGATGCTGGAGAACTTCTCGGCGCGCAATGACGTGCCCTTCGCCAGCCAGGCCAATGGCTTCGCCGGCACCGATACCCGCCTCGAATTCAACACGACCGCCGTGGTCGATCACATCCAGCGTCTCGATGACTGGCAGGCCGACAAGCGCTTCGTGTTCGGCGGTCGCTTCGATGACGCGGCGCCCAAGTTCTACTCCGGCGAGTGCGCGATGATGATGGGCTCTTCCGCCAGCTATGCCGGCGTCAAGGAAAGCGCCAAGGGCTTCGAGTTCGGCGTGGCACCGCTGCCCTATGACAGCGACGTGATCGAGACGCCGCAGAACTCCATCATCGGTGGCGCCTCGCTGTGGGTGCTGTCCGGTCACAGCGATGAGGAATACCAGGGCGTCGCCAAGTTCTTCCAGTACCTCTCCAAGCCTGAAGTGCAGGCCGACTGGCACCAGTTCACCGGCTATCTGCCGATCACCACTGCCGCGGCAGAACTGACGCGCGAACAGGGCTTCTACGCCGAGAACCCGGGCACCGACGTCGCCATCACCCAGATGACCTCCGCGACGCCGACCGAGAACTCCAAGGGCCTGCGCCTGGGCAACATGGTGCAGATTCGTGACGTGATCAATGAAGAGCTGGAGAAGATCTTCTCCGGCAAGGAAAGCGTGCAGGACGGCCTCGACAACGCCGTCAAGCGCGGCGATTCGCTGCTCGAGAAGTTCGAACGCGCCAACGGCTGATCATCGCCACACCGGGGGCGGGCCCATGCCGGGCTCGCCCTCCCGCTATTTTCTCCAGCCAGAGAGCGGAAAGCGCATCCGACATCCGGTGTCCTTTCCCTTCTCTCACGGCTTGATGGCGCAGGAGCGGCCGAGGCTTGCCGACTCCGTGCTACCGACGGAACCACCCAGTCCCTCCTTGCTTGCGAGACCCCTGCTGCATGGCCCATTTCAATCGACACGCCATCACGCCCTGGATACTGCTGGCGCCTCAGCTGCTGATCGTGGCCGTGTTCTTCTTCTGGCCGGCCTACCAGGCCATCGAACAGGCCTTCTATGTCGAGGATGCCTTCGGGCTCTCGCGGGAATTCACCGGGCTGAGCAACTTCGTCAGCGTGCTGAGCGAGCCGGAATATCTCACGACACTATGGACGACCACCTATTTCTCCTTTGCGGTGGCCTTCGGCGCCATGGCACTGGCGCTGGGGCTCGCCGTACTGGCGGACCGCGTGCTGCGCGGCGCACACGCCTACAAGACCCTGCTGATCTGGCCCTACGCCGTGGCGCCCGCCGTGGCCGGGGTGCTGTGGCTGTTCCTGTTCGACCCGACGCTGGGCATTCTGCCGGAGCTGCTGTCCGCCATCGGCATCGACTGGAATCACAAGCTCAATGGCGATCAGGCCATGTTGCTGGTGGTGCTGGCCTCGATCTGGAAGCAGATGAGCTACAACTTCGTGTTCTTCCTCGCAGGTCTGCAGGCGATCCCCAAGAGCCTGCTGGAAGCGGCCGCGATGGACCGCGCCGGCCCCTGGCGGCGTTTCTGGACCATCACCTTCCCGCTGCTCTCGCCGACCAGCTTCTTCCTGCTGGTGATGAACGTGGTCTACGCCTTCTTCGAGACCTTCGGCACCATCGATGCCACCACCCAGGGCGGCCCGGCCGGCTCGACCCGCACTCTGGTCTACAAGGTCTATGAAGATGGTTTCGTCGGGCAGGACCTGGGCTCGAGTGCTGCCCAGTCCGTGCTGTTGATGGTCATCGTCGGCGTGCTGACGCTGATCCAGTTCAAGTATGTCGAGAAGAAGGTGCAGTACTGATGCGCTACAACCGCCCCGGGCTTGATATCGCAAGCCATGCCCTGCTGATCGTCGGCTGCGCACTGTTCTTCCTGCCGGTCTGGATCGCCTTCAGCGCCAGTACCCACGAGATGGGTGACCTCTACTCCAACGTCGCCCCCGTCTGGATCGGCGAGGCTGGCCTGGACAACTACCGCCAGCTGCTGGCAGACCCGGTCAGCAGTCTCGGCGCCGACGTGATGACCCTGCTGTTCAACTCGATGCTGATGGCACTGGGCATCGCCATCGGCAAGATCATCATCTCGGTGCTGGCCGCCTACGCGATCGTCTTCTTCGAATTCCGCTTCCGCAAGCTGTGCTTCTGGCTGATCTTCATCACCCTGATGCTGCCGGTGGAGGTGCGCATCCTGCCGACCTTCAAGGTGGTGGCCGACCTCAACATGCTGGACAGCTACGCCGGCCTGATCCTGCCGCTGATCGCCAGTGCCACCGCGACCTTCCTGCTGCGTCAGTTCTACCTGACCATTCCGGCGGAACTGGTCGAGGCCGCGCGCATCGATGGCGCCGGGCCGTGGCGCTTTCTCAAGGACATCCTGCTGCCGCTGTCGAAGACCAACATCGCGGCGCTGTTCGTGATCATGTTCATCTACGGCTGGAATCAGTATCTGTGGCCGCTGTTGATCACGACCGATGCCGACTATCTGACCATCGTCGTCAGCCTCAAGCGCATGCTGACCACCGGTGATGGTCTGGTGCCGTGGCAGGACGTCACCGCCACCACGCTGCTGGCCATGGGCCCGCCGGTACTGGTGATCCTGTTCATGCAGCGCTACTTCATCAAGGGCCTGGTGGACAGCGAGAAGTGATCTCGCGCTCCGACCCGCGACACATCGCCCCAAGCCCCCTGATTCCGTTACGTCGTGATGGACAGACTTGCCCGTCACGCCACCGCTCTGGATACACAACTCATGGCAACACTGGCGCTCAAGCAGCTCAAGAAGCAGTACCCCAATGGCTACAAGGCCCTGCATGGCATCGATCTGGCCTTCGGCGAAGGCGAGCTGATCGTCATCGTCGGCCCGTCCGGCTGTGGCAAGTCGACCCTGCTGCGCACCCTGGCAGGCCTGGAGGACATCTCCGAGGGCGATCTGGAGATCAACGGCAAGCGCGTCAATGAGCTGGAACCCGCCGAGCGCGACATCGCGATGGTGTTCCAGAACTATGCGCTCTACCCGCACATGAGCGTGTTCGACAACATGGCCTACGGCCTCAGGAATCGGCGCACGCCCAAGGACGAGATCCAGCAGCGCGTCAGCGAGGCCGCCGAGCTGCTGGGCCTGACCGGGCTGCTCGATCGCCGCCCCAAGCAGCTCTCCGGCGGCCAGCGCCAGCGTGTCGCCATGGGGCGCGCCATCGTGCGCAAGCCGCAGGTCTTCCTGTTCGATGAGCCACTCTCGAATCTGGACGCCAAGCTGCGTGTGCAGATGCGTCTCGAGATTCGCCGCCTGCAGAAGCGCCTCAAGGTCACTTCCGTCTACGTGACCCATGATCAGACCGAAGCCATGACCCTGGCGGATCGTCTGGTGGTGATGAACGGCGGCCACGTCGAGCAGTTCGGCACGCCGATGGCGCTCTATGATCAGCCCGCCAGCCAGTTCGTCGCCGGATTCATCGGCTCGCCGGCGATGAACTTCCTGAGCGTCACCCAGGCACAGGCCGGCCTGTCGCTACCCTGTGGCGCAAAGCTTGCATTGAATGGCGAAGGCCTGACCACGGGCGCTGAGCTGACCCTCGGCATTCGCCCCGAGCACTTGCAGGTACTGGGAACAGCCGACGCCCTGCCCGCAGGGGCCGCGGAGCTTGAGGCGCGCATCGAGCTGGTCGAACCGCTGGGCGCGGACACTCTGGCGTACTGCCGGCTGCAAGGCCAGAACGAGCCGCTGGTGGTGAGACTGGATGGCGAGCACGCCGTCGCGGAAGAACAGACGCTGCGCCTGGCCATCCTTCCGGCGCGTGCCCATCTGTTCGGCGCCGACGGCAAGCGGCTGGCAACCCGCGAGCAGGCGACAGCGGCCATCGAATGAGCGCTTCCGTCCTGTCGCGGGCCGACGGAACCCCTTGCCCTGATAACGTCATCATTGGATGGTAATGCTTGAGACCTGCCCTGATCAGTCTCGCGTCTGAGCATCAGTGATCCGCCTCGACCGATCAGCGCCACAGCTGCGTGGCGGGCAGACATGCCATTCTTTCTGTGAGGATTCACCATGGTTTCATCGTCACATTCAGCCGACGCATCACATTCAACTGACAGCGTCCTGTCCCTGCCCCTGGCGATCGCACATCGCGGCCTGTCGGCCTATGCGCCGGAAAACACCCTGGCCGCCATTCAGGCGGCGCATGAAGCAGGCTTTCAATGGGTGGAACTGGACGTGCAGTTGCTGGGCGATGGCACGCCGGTCATCTGGCACGATGCCGGCGTGAATCGCTGCTCGGATGGGCGTGGCAAGCTCAAGAATCTGGATTGGGACAGCGTGCAGACCTTCGATGTCGGCAGCTGGTTCAATGCGTGCTTTGCCGGTGAGCGCATGGCCTCGCTCAAGCAGGCGCTGGAGCTGATCGCACGCCTGGACATGCGCCTGAATCTGGAGCTCAAGCTCAGCCCTGGCCACGATGCCCAGGCGCTGGTCGATGCCGCCATCCCGATGGCCAGCGCCCATCTGCCCGCCTCACATCTGATCATCTCGTCGTTTGATCCCCAGGCGCTGCGCCTGACGCGTCAACGCGACCCGCAGGTGCATATCGGCCTGCTCTACGATGACATCCCCGACGACTGGCAGAGCCTGGCCGATGAGCTGAACGCAAGTTCCGTGCATGCCGATTGGCGCGCCCTGACGCGCGCCGCGGCCAGTGCCATCACCAGCCGGGGCCACAAGCTGCTCTGCTACACGCCCAACGATGCGGCCGCCTTCGCGCCGCGCTGGGCCTGGGGGGTGGATGCCGTCATCAGCGATGACCCGGCCATCTTCAGCGAGGAGGATCGCGAGCCCACTCTACCGAACGACACCACCACGCAAGGGCTACCCCAGACATGACCCCGGGCATCGAGCGCGACAGTCGCAGCGTCGAACACGCGAGCAATGATGCACTGACGCCGCGCCAGCAACAGATTCTCGAGCGACTGGCCCGCGAGGGCCAGCTGGCCGTCGACCCGTTGGCCCACGCCTTCGACGTCACGCCCCAGACCATCCGGCGTGACCTGGGCGTGCTGTGTGAGCGCGGGCTGGCGCGGCGGCGCCACGGCGGCATCGAGCGCCCACCGGGCGGCTACAACCTGGGACATTCCCAGCGCATCATGCTGGCGCGGACCGCCAAGCAGGCCATGGCCGCCAGCGTGGTCGCCGAGATTCCCGATGGCGCCACCCTGGCGCTGGGCATCGGCACCAGCGTGGTGGCGGTCGCCGAAGCCTTGCTTGCCCGACGCGGCCTGCGCGTGATCACCAACAATCTGCAGGTGGCGCAGGCGCTCTCGACCCATCCGGATGTCGCCGTCCAGTTGGCGGAAGGACAACTGCGCCCGCAGGACCTCGACGTGGTCGGCAGCGCCACCGTGGCCTTCTTCGCGCGTCATCAGGTCGATATCGCGGTCCTCGGCTGTGGCGGTCTTGATGCCGGTGGGCTGCTCGATTTCGATCCGGAAGAGGCCGCGGTCAGCCGTGCGCTGGTCCATCACGCCCAGCGCCGGATCCTGGTCGCCGATGCCAGCAAATGGGGCCGCGCCGCCATGTGCCGCATCGCCCCGCTCGAGGAGATCGACCTGCTGGTCACCGATGAGCTGCCCCATCAGCCCGATTATCGCAGCGCGCTGGAGGCTGCCAGCCAGCAGAGCCTGTCGGTGCGCTTCACTGCCTGAACCGAGGCGCGTCGCGCAAGCCGGCACGCATCGACGATACTGAAGGGGTACGCGACTGATGACAGCCGCGCGCCCGCTTACCTTCTGAGGATTTCTGGAATCACCATGCAAGCCTTCGCCCACTGTCCTGCCAGCACCCTGTCAGGTATCCGGTATCTATTGACCGATATCGATGACACCCTCACCCATGAAGGGCGTCTCGCGGCATCGACGCTGGCGGCGCTGGAGCGTCTGGATGCTGCCGGCATCAAGGTCATCCCCGTCACGGGCGGCTGTGCGGGCTGGTGCGATCACATCGCACGCGCCTGGCCGGTCGCCAGCGTGATCGGTGAGAACGGCGCCTTTGCCTTCCGCCGCCAGGGGCAGCGCATCCTCACCACCTGGTGGGAAGACGAGCAGCGCCTGCGCGCTCGCCAGCGCCACGTCATGACCGTCGCCCGCCAGCTGCTGCTCAACCATCCGCGCGCGGCACTGGCGCAGGACCAGCCCTTCCGCTTCGCCGATGTCGCGGTGGACCACTGCCAGGCGGTCGGCCCGCTGGCCCAGAGCGAGATACGCGCCATCATCGCCGGCTTCACGGCCGCCGGTATTCAGGCGCGTGCCAGCTCCATCCACATCAATGCGTGGCAGGGCGAGTTCGACAAGGCGCGCATGGCGGTGCGAGTCCTCACCGAGACCTTCGGCCTGGACCGCATGCAGCTGGAGCAGGAGGTGATGTACGTCGGCGATGCCCCCAATGATGCGCCGATGTTCGCCACCTTCCGCCACACCGTGGGCGTGGCCAACATCATCCAGCACCGCGCGGCACTCGGTTGGGAGCCCAGCTGGGTGACACGCCACAGTCATGGCGCCGGCGTCGAGGAAATCGCCGAGGCTCTGCTTACGGCACGCAAGGGAGTCGAGAGCGTCAAGACAGACGCCTGAGCCTGTGACTGATGGCGGGCATAGACCTCCAGCCGGATGACGACCTCACGCCTTTGGACAGAAGTCAGCAGACAGACATGAAAAAAGCCCGCATGGCATTGCCATGCGGGCTTTTGTTATCCACAAGATAACAAGCAACGTTATCTACCGGACATCAATCCGCGAAGAACAATCCCCGCAGACCTTCACCCGGATCATCAAAGCGCATGAAGGCCTCCCCTACCAAGAAGCCATGGACACCACCGTCGCGCATCTTCGCCACATCGTCACGGGTATGGATGCCGGATTCGGTGACCACGCGCACGCCCTGCGGCATGTCGGTCAGCAGGTCCAGCGTCGTCTCCAGTGATGTCTCGAAGGTGCGCAGATCACGGTTGTTGATGCCGACCAGCTCGATGCCCAGCGCCAGTGCACGCTTGAGCTCTTCGCCGTCATGCACCTCGACCAGCACATCCATCCCCAGCTCACGCGCCTGACGATACAGAGCACTCAGGCGCGCATCGTCCAGCGCCGCGACGATCAACAGGATGCAGTCGGCGCCGATGGCACGCGCTTCCAGCACCTGATACGGGTGGATGATGAAGTCCTTGCGAATCACCGGAATCGAGACGGCGTCGCGCGCCTCGATCATGAAGTCCTCATGCCCCTGGAAGAAGTCGGCATCGGTGAGCACCGACAGACAGGCGGCGCCGGCCTGCTCGTAGGCCACGGCGATCTCGGCGGGCACGAAGTCTTCACGGATCACGCCCTTGGAGGGGGACGCCTTCTTCACTTCGGCGATGATGGCCGGCTCGCCACGGTCGATGCGCGACGTCAGCGCCTCGATGAAGCCGCGCGGCGCGCTCTGTTTCTCGATCAGGGTCTGCAGGTCCGCCTCGCTCACCGCGGCGCTGCGCTCGGCGATCTCTTCTTCCTTGCGCGCCAGAATCCTGGCCAGGATGGTCGGCAATGCCTTGTCAGTCGTCTGCTCGGTGCTCATCAGCGGGTCGCTCCTTCATCATTGACCTGGGCGTAGACACGGGTGAAATCCGCCAATTCCTTCATCTTCTCGAACGGCAGCTTGCTGGCCTGCACGTCCTCGGCAATGCTGACACCCTCCTTGAGACTGTCCGCGATGCCCGCCACGTAAAGGGCCGCGCCGGCATTGAGCGCCACGATGTCACTGGCCGGGCCTTCATCACCGCGCAGTGCCTGCTGCACCAGCTTGAGGCTGGCGTCCGAGGTCTCCACCGCCAGACTTTCCAGCGACTGGCGCGCGATACCGAAGTCTTCCGGCGCGATGCGGTATTCGCGGATCTCGCCATCCTTGAGCTCATTGACCAGCGTCGGTGCCGCCAACGAGATCTCGTCCAGACCATCATCGCTGTGCACCACCAGCACATGCTCGGCCCCGAGGCGCTTGAGCACCTCGGCCATCAGCGGTACCAGCGCCGGGTCATAGACCCCCAGCACCTGACGGGTGGCGCCGGCCGGATTGGTCAGCGGACCGAGGATATTGAACATGGTACGCACGCCCATCTCGCGGCGCGGGCCAATCACGTGCTTCATGGCGGCGTGATGGTTGGGCGCGAACATGAAGCCGACCCCGATATCATCGATGCAGCGTGCGACCTGCTCGGCGTCCAGCGCCAGATTGATGCCGGCCGACTCAAGCAGGTCGGCACTGCCGGACGATGACGAGACACTGCGGTTGCCATGCTTGGCCACATGGCCACCGGCGGCCGCCACCACGAAACTTGCCGCCGTGGAGACATTGAACAGGTTGGCACCATCACCGCCGGTGCCGACGATATCCACTGCATCGGTGGCGCGCACCGTGACGCGCGTCATCAGCTCACGCATCACCTGGGCGGCGGCGGCCAGCTCATCGACGGTCTCGCCCTTCATCGACAGCGCCATCAGCAAGGCCCCGATCTGCGCCTGGGTCGCCTCGCCGGTCATGATGGCCGTCATGACCGCATGAGTGTCGTCGTAGCTCAGGTGCTGGCGGCGCATCACGGCGCCAATCGCCTCACGCATCTGCATGTTGTGTCTCCGCAGGCGCCAGCCTCGGCGGCTGACGCATGAAAAAATAGGATGTGACTCTTGCGATCAACGCCCGCTCAGGCGGCTTTTGCAGCCTCGCCGCGACGCAGGAAGTTAGCCAGAAGCTCATGACCCTGCAATGTCAGGATCGACTCAGGGTGGAACTGGACACCTTCGACATCCAGCTCGCGATGGCGCAGGCCCATGATCAACTGCGGCGTGACATCGTCGTCATCCGTCCAGCTGGTGACGATCAGACACTCGGGCAGGCTCTCACGATCGACCACCAGCGAGTGATAGCGCGTGACTTCCAGCGGCTCGGCCAGCGCAGCGAAGACACCACTGTTGTCGTGACGCACGGCGGAGGTCTTGCCATGCATCACCTGAGGCGCACGTACCACCTTGCCGCCGTAGACCTGACCGATGGCCTGGTGACCGAGACACACGCCCAGAATCGGCAGCTTGCCGGCGAAGTGGCGAATGGTATCCAGCGTGATGCCGGCCTCGTTGGGCGTACACGGCCCCGGACCCAGCACCAGATGTGATGCACCGAGCGCCTCGATCTGCTCGAGCGTGATGGCGTCATTGCGCACGGTCAGCACTTCCGCGCCCAGCTCACTCAGATACTGGACGATGTTGTAGGTGAAGCTGTCAAAGTTGTCGATCATCAGCACGCGTGGCGTGCTGGCGTCCTGCGAAGTGAATGTCTGCATGGTCAGTGTCCATTCTCGGGAGCGGATCATGCGCCGTGATTGACCGGCCTGCCCGCTCTCCTGTGGTGTCGTTCCCGCCGTCCAGCAACAAAAATGCCGCCCTGGTCGGCGGCATTCTTCTGGTCGTACGTCCTCGAACTTCAGACATGCGAAAGCCGCCCCCTTGTCAGGAGCGCCACCACTGCTGGCTGAGGTCGTGCGGGTTACGTAGCGTCATGGGTCAATAGTGCGTTGAGCTGCCAGGAGTGTCAATCACATGCGCCGTTGCAGGGAGTGACCCGCGAACACTGGCGAGTCACTCCTGAAATGCGTGGCGCGCCGATCAGTCCAGATTGTCCAGACCGCGCTCCGCCATCGCCACGGCACGGAACAGGGCACGCCCCTTGTTGAGTGTCTCGTCCCACTCGGACTGCGGCACGGAATCGGCCACGATGCCGGCGCCGGCCTGGACGTGCAGCACCTTGTCCTTGAGCACCGCGGTGCGGATCGCGATGGCGGTATCCATGTTGCCGTGCCAGGAGAGATAGCCCACCGCGCCGGAATAGATGCCGCGCTTGACCGGCTCCACCTCGTCGATGATCTCCATGGCGCGAATCTTCGGCGCGCCGGACAGGGTGCCGGCCGGGAAGGTGGCCCGCAGCACGTCCATCGGCCCCAGGCCTTCCTTCAGCTTGCCGGTGACATTGGAGACGATGTGCATGACGTGGGAATAGCGCTCCACCACCATCTGGTCCGTCACCTTGACGCTGCCGGTCTGGCTGATGCGACCGGCGTCGTTGCGACCCAGGTCGATCAGCATCAGGTGCTCGGCGACTTCCTTCGGGTCTGACAGCAGGTCCTTCTCCAGCGCCAGGTCTTCCTCTTCGGTGGCGCCGCGCACGCGGGTACCGGCGATCGGGCGCACCGCGACCTCGCCATCCTCGAGACGCGAGAGAATCTCCGGCGACGAGCCGATGACGTGGTGGTCATCCAGATTGAAGAAGAACATGTATGGCGAAGGATTCAGGCTGCGCAGTGCACGGTAGAGATCCAGCGGCGCGGCGCGGTAGGGAATCGACATGCGCTGTGACGGCACGCACTGCATGACATCACCGGCCAGCACGTATTCCTTGATCTTCTCCACTGCGCCCTTGAAGCCTTCCTCGGTGAAGCCGGAGGTGAAGTCGGTCTCCTTGACCGGCTCGCCGCCGGTGCCGGGGCTGACGGTGTTCAGCGTCGCGCTGCGCAGCTGGATCTCGAGGCGCTCGAGACGCTCGCAGGCAGCCTCGTAGGCGTTCGGCGTTGCCGGGTCGGCGTGGGTCAACAGCGTCAGACGCCCGGACAGGTTGTCGAAGATCACCAGCTCGTCGGCGACCATCAGCAGGATGTCCGGCACGCCCAGCGGGTCCGGCTTCTCGACGCCGCGCAGGCGCGGTTCGATATAGCGCACGGTGTCATAGCCGAAGTAGCCGACCAGACCGCCATTGAAGCGTGGCGCACCGTCGATGACCGGCACACGGAAACGGGTCTGGAACTGCTCGATCCAGTCGAGGGGGTCCTCGACCTCGGTCATGCCGGTCTGCTCGCCATTGATCAGATGCGAGACCACCTGGCCACGCACCTCGATGCGCTCACGACACGGCAAGCCGATGATGGAGTAACGCCCCCACTTCTCTCCGCCCTGCACGGACTCCAGCAGGAAGGTCCACGGCATGTCGGCCAGCTTGAGATAGGTAGACAGTGGCGTGTCGAGATCCGCCAGCACGTCACGGGTGACGGGAATGCGGTTGTAACCGGCTTCGGCCAGTTCAGCGAAGTGTTGTGGGGTCATCATGACCTGCAGTTCCTTCCACGGAGGGTGCGTTGCCGACACGGGGCCGGCTTGTCTGGGACTCAGTCTATCATCGCGGGTCGCTGGCGGCAGCGCTGGTGGAGGCAAGTTCTGCCATCTCATGCCTCACTGCGCGCCCGAGCTGGACACCAGCCTCGCTCTGTCAATTCCCATCAATCAGCGTCACTCAGCCAGCCACGACCAGCTCGGCGAGCGAGTCGACGAGGTAGTCCGGGTGGCTGCGCGAGATCGGCTCGCCATGGTTGTAGCCGTAAGGTACCGCCAGGGTGCGGAAGCCGGCGGCGCGGCCTGCCGCGATATCGTGACGCGAGTCACCGACCATCAAGGCCTGACGCGGCAGCACTCCCAGCCGCTCGGCGGCGAACAGCAGGGGCGCGGGGTCCGGTTTGCGCGTCGGCAGGCTATCGCCGCCCAGCGCCAGCGCGAAATGCTCGCTCAGCGCGAAGTGCGAAAGCAGCGGTTCGATGAAGGCTTCCGGCTTGTTGGTGATCAGCACCAGCGGGATCCCGGCCTGGCGCAGACCTTCCAGGCATTCCCGCACCCCGGGATAGAGTCGCGTACGCGAGCTGGGGTCGGCGGCGTAATGTGCCAAAAAGCTCTGATGCGCCTGCTCGACCCGCGCCAGGTCATCGGTCGCCAGGCCATGTGCTGCCAGGGCGCGCTCCACCAGTACCCGCGACCCATTGCCGACAAAGTCGCGTACCCGCGCCTCCCCCAGCGCCGCCAGCCCCTCTTGCTCAAGCATGCAGTCGATCGCATGGGCGAGGTCCGGCACCGAGTCGATCAGGGTGCCATCGAGGTCGAAGGCGACCATCTCGATCGCCCTGAGCGACGGATGTACGGGACCTGTGAATGTGGGATGATCGTGCATCCTTGCTCCTTTTCAGCGACAGAATTCGTGTAGGTGCCAAAAGCGCAACGACGAGTTCTCGCTTGCTCATGGCGAATATACGTAAAAAAACGACATCTCGCGCATGCAGCACTATTTAGCACGCTCATTATCTTGTTATCATAGCGGTATCGCGACGCCAGTTATCGACTCCGGGCCTTGCATGTCCTGACTCGATAGCCGGCCGACACTTTTCACACCTTCCCATCAATCTTGTCACTGAGGAGCACTCAATGGCCATTCCCCGCATCGTAGTCGTTGGCGGAGGCGCCGGCGGTCTGGAACTCGTCACCAAACTGGGCCACAAGCTGGGCCGCAAGAAGAAAGCCGAGATCATTCTGATCGACCGCAATTCCACGCACATCTGGAAGCCGCTGCTGCACGAAGTGGCCACCGGCGTGCTGGATTCCGGTCTCGATGAAGTCTCCTACCAGGGCCATTCCAAGGCCCACGGCTACAAGTTCCAGCGCGGCACCCTGGAAAGCCTGGAGCGTGAAGAGAAGCAGCTGACCCTGGCCGCCATCCACGATGCCAAGGGCAACGTGCTGCTGCCTGCCCGCCAGCTCAGCTATGACTATCTGGTACTGTCACTGGGCAGCGTGTCCAATGATTTCGGCACCGAAGGCGTCGCCGAGCATTGCCACTTCCTGGACAGCCCGCAGCAGGCCGAGAAATTCCGCCGCGACATGCTCGACACCTTCCTGCGCTTCAGCGCCAACGGTGAGGAATGTGAGCGCCAGCAGCTCAACGTCGCCATCATCGGTGCCGGCGCCACCGGGGTCGAGCTCTCCGCCGAGCTGTTCGATGCCTCCAAGATGCTGCACAGCTACGGTTTCTCCTCGCTGGAAGACCGTCAGGTCAAGGTCCACCTGATCGAGGCCGCACCGCGCATCCTGCCCGCCCTGCCGGAACGCATCGGCAAGCCGGTCGCCAAGGAGCTGACCAAGCTGGGCGTCGATATCCACGTCGATACCCGGGTGACCTGCGCCGACTCACGCGGCATCACCACTGCCGATGGCACCCTGATCGAAGCCGACCTGAGCGTGTGGGCCGCCGGTATCCGTGCGCCCGCCTTCCTGTCCGAGCTGGGTCTGTCCACCGAGCGCAACCATCAGGTCAAGGTGCACCAGACCATGCAGAGCATCGATGATGAGTTCATCTTTGCCCTCGGTGACTGTGCCAGCTGCCCGCAGCCGGATGACAAGCGCGTCCCGCCGCGCGCCCAGGCCGCTCACCAGCAGGCCAGCCTGATGGTCAAGAACCTGCGCGCCGCGATGGCCAACAAGCCGCTCAAGGACTTCGTGTTCAAGGACCACGGCTCGCTGATCTCGCTGGCACACTTCGATGCCGTCGGCTCGCTGATGCGCGGTGCCTCGGCGCGTTCGCTGTTCATCGAAGGCCGCCTGGCCAAGTTCTTCTACGCCTCGCTGTATCGCATGCACCAGATGGCGATCCACGGCGTGGTCAAGACCGGCATGACGGTGGTGGTCGATGGCCTGAACCGCTACCTGCGCCCGAAGATGAAACTGCACTGAGACTGAGCCTGCCCGGCAGGGTCGCCAGTCAACAAAACGCCCCCGACGGATTCCGTCGGGGGCGTTTTCATTTCACGCATTCAATCAAGCAGGCCGTCAGGTCTCGCCGAGCAGGCTGTCCAGTGTCATCTCACCGGTGATCAAGCGACGCTTGGCCGCCACACTCAACTGCTTGACGCGATACTCGAGCTTGAGCGCCCGCGAGCGATCGCCGACCACCTGTTGATAACACAGCGTCAGCGGCCCCTTGCCGCGCAGCGCTCGCGCACCGCGCTTGCCGCCCTCATGCTCGCTCAGGCGGCGCGCCACATCGGTACTGATACCGGTGTAGAGGCGCCCCTGGGCCGTCTCGAGCACATACAGCGACCACTCGCTGAGCGCCGCGGCGTGAACCGAGCCGTCGGCTGCCTCGCCAGCTCGCGCGCTGTCATCCGTCACGCGATCAGCTGCGCACGCTGGCAAGCTCGGCACGCAGCTTCGCCAATACGCTGTCGTAGCGGTTGGCATCGCTGTCGCTGCGCGCATTGAAGATGGCGGAACCGGCCACGAAGGTGTCGGCACCGGCACGCGCGATCTCGGCGATGTTGTCGACCTTGACGCCACCATCGATCTCGAGACGGATGTTGTAGCCGGAGGCATCGATGCGACGACGCGCTTCACGCAGCTTGTCGAGGGTACCGGGGATGAACGACTGGCCGCCGAAGCCCGGGTTGACGCTCATCAACAGAATCATGTCGACCTTGTCCATCACGTAGTCGAGGTAGGAAAGCGGCGTGGCCGGATTGAATACCAGACCGGACTTGCAGCCCGCATCACGAATCAGCTGCAGCGAGCGATCGACGTGATCGGAGGCTTCCGGGTGGAAGGTGATGTAGCTGGCACCGGCCTCGGCGAAGTCACCGATCATGCGGTCGACCGGCGTGACCATCAGGTGGGCATCGATCTCGGCGCTGATGCCGTAGTCACGCAGCGCCTTGCACACCATCGGCCCGATGGTCAGGTTGGGCACGTAATGATTGTCCATCACGTCGAAGTGGACGATATCGGCCCCGGAGGCCAGCACATCCTCGACCTCCTGCCCCAGGCGGGCGAAGTCAGCGGACAGGATCGACGGGGCAATCTTGAAGTCATTCGGCAGTAGTTCAGACATGTCATCAGGCGCCAGCGAGAAGTGGAAGGAGCATTTTACGCCACCCTCTCACAAAAGACAGGCGCTGTGTGAATGTGCACCGCCAGCCTGCCGGTCCGTCGCCGCCGGCCCACGCCAAGCACTCCACTGCGACCCACACCCTCAAGCCGCCCTCACACCAGGACCTCATCCCCTTCCAGATCAGACGCCAACAAGAATATTGCCGTGCAAAGTTGAAATTGGTGCATTAGCAACTGATAGTTAAGCTGTTCTCTCGGCCCAGTGAGCAGCTCGCTGGCCTTCTGCGCATGTTCCTCGCACTGCACGCGTCATGTCGCATCTCTTATAACGATAACAGGAACCGACACCTCTCATGTTCGACACCTCTCTCGCAAACCGCAGACATCTCAAGGCGCTGGCCGCCGCCGCACTGTTGCCGCTGGCCGGCCTGCTGCCGACGGCGATTCCCGCCGCCTTCGCCGAGTCTTCCGCGATTCTGGAAGGCGAGCGCTTCCACCCCCAGGAAGGCCAGCACGGCATGGTCGCGACCAGCCACTATCTGGCCTCTCAGGTCGCACGCGATGTGCTGGCCGATGGCGGCAACGCCGTCGACGCCGCCGTGGTGGCAGGCTTCGCGCTGGCCGTGACCCAGCCGCGCTCCGGCAATATCGGTGGCGGCGGCTTCATGCTGGTGTCGGATGAGAAGACCGGCGAAGTGGTCGCCATCGATTACCGCGAGAAGGCCCCGGCGGCGGCCAGCGAGACGATGTTCCAGGACGAGAATGGCGAGGCGGTCTCCGAGTGGTCGCGCTTCACCCACCGCGCGGCAGGCGTGCCCGGCACCGTCGCTGGCCTGGCCAAGGCGCTGGAAGACTACGGCACCCTGAGTCTCGAGCAGGCGCTCGCCCCGGCCATCAAGCTGGCCGAAGACGGCTTCGTGATTCCGACACGCTTCGCCAAGGGCTTGAGCGATGCCAAGGACCGCCTGGCCAAGTGGGACAGCACCGCCAAGGTGTTCTACAAGCCGGATGGCAGCAACTATCAAGCGGGTGAGCTGTTCAAGCAGCCGGAACTGGCCGCGACCCTCAAGCGCATCGCCGCCAATGGACCGCGCGAGTTCTACGAGGGCGAGACCGCCCGCCTGATCGTCGCCGAGATGGAGCGCCACGACGGCATCATGACGCTGGATGATCTGAAGGCCTACGAGCCGGCCATCCGCGAGCCGGTCCACGGTACCTATCGTGGCTATGACATCTTCTCGATGAGCCCGCCCTCCTCCGGCGGCGCGCACATCGTCGAGATTCTCAACATGCTCGAAGGCGATGACATCCAGGCGATGGGCTTCAATTCCGCCGCCACTATCCACGTGATGGCAGAAGCGATGCGCCGCGCCTACGCCGACCGCTCCGAGTATCTGGGCGATACCGACTTCGTCGATGTGCCGCTGTCGGGCATCATTTCCAAGGACTACGCCAAGGAATTGCGCGCCCAGTTCGAGCTCGACAAGGCAACGCCCTCCAGTGAGGTCAAGCCCGGCAAGCCGCAGCCGTATGAGTCCAATCAGACCACCCACTTCTCGATTGCCGATGGCAATGGTCTGGCCGTTTCCAATACCTACACCATCAACTTCAGCTACGGCTCCGGCATCGTGGTCGATGGCGCAGGTTTCCTGCTCAACAACGAGATGGATGACTTCTCCGCCAAGCCGGGCGTGCCGAATGCCTATGGCCTGATCGGCGGCGTCGCCAACAAGATCGAGCCGAACAAGCGCATGCTGTCTTCCATGAGCCCGACCATCGTGATGAAGGATGGCAAGAACTTCCTCGTCACCGGCAGCCCCGGCGGCTCGCGCATCATCACCACCACGCTGCAGGTGATCATGAACGTGATCGACCACGGCATGAACATCCAGTCGGCGGTCAGTGCGCCACGCATCCACCACCAGTGGCTGCCGGACGAGATTCGCATCGAGGCGGGCATCAGCAAGGACACCATCCGTCTGCTCGAGGCGATGGGCCACAAGGTAGTGACCAAGGACGCCATGGGCGCCATCCAGTCGATCATGATCGACGACGGCACCTTCTACGGCGGTGCTGACCCGCGTCGCTCCACCTCTTCGGCCATGGGGCTGTAGACGACGGCTGCGACGGGGTAGTCTCTGCATCGCATCGCCGAGCTGCCCCATCAATGACGCCTTGACCCCATTGTTGGGGCGGGCTATCTGTGACGGGCGACACTTCGGTGTCGCCCGTTCACGTCTTGCCGTGCCATCACGCCATCAGCCCTACAAGGTGCCCTCGTGTCCTCAACCAAGTCACTCACGCCGCCCATCTCTGGCTGGCGGCAATGGGCCAACCGCTATCCGGTCGCCTTGATCGCCCTGGCGCAGCTGTTCGGCACCAGCCTGTGGTTCACCCCCAATGCAGTACTCACGCCGATGCTGGCGAGCTGGGACTTCGCCGGCGATAGCGCCGCGGCACTCGGCCAGCTGACCTCCTCGGTGCAGGGCGGCTTCATCGTCGGCACCCTGGTGCTGGGGCTTGCCGGCCTGGCGGACCGCTTCGCGGCGCGCCATCTGTTCATGGCTTCCTGCGTGCTGGGCGCGCTGACCAATCTGGCGCTGTTGATCGCGCCGGGACTACTGAGCGCCTCAGGCTTGCGCGTGCTGACGGGGCTGGCACTGGCCGGCATCTACCCCATCGGCTTGAAGCTGATGGTGCAGACCGCACCGGACCGTGCCGGTGCCGCACTCGCCTGGCTGGTCGGCATGCTGGTGCTTGGCACCGGGCTGCCGCATGCGCTGGCCGCACTGCAACAGGGCGAAGGCATGCAGCTGCCGTGGGGCGCGGCCATCAGCACCGCCTCGCTGCTGGCCATCGTCGGTGCCGGTCTGGTCGCCATGCTGGCCCCACCGGTGGCCAAAGCCACCTCGGCGCCCCGTCAAGCACCAGCGGCGAAAGACGGCCGCAACACCTTTCTCACGCGTGCCACTCGAGGCCTGGCGGCCTGGCAATATCCCGGCTTCGTGCGCGGCGCACTGGGCTACTTCGGCCACATGTGGGAGCTGTACACCCTGTGGGCGCTGACACCTCTGCTGCTGACCCAGATGGCCAGCGCGACAGGCGTGACGCTCTCTCCTGCCAGCCTGGCCTGGCATAGCTTCCTGGTGATCGCCATCGGCGCGCCCGGCTGTGTCATCGGGGGCTGGCTCTCGCGCAGCCGAGGCAGTCTGTGGGTGGCGCGCCTCGGGCTCGCCGGCTCGGTGACGCTGACGTTGGTCTTCGTCGCCGCCACGCAGCTTGAGGCCGGTTACGGCGTGCTGCTGGCATTGCTGGCGCTGTGGAGCCTTCTGGCAGTGATCGACTCGCCGCAGTTCTCGGCGCTCGCCGCGGGCGGCACCCCGGTCGAGCTGCAGGCCAGCGCCCTGGCGATGATGAATGCCTTCGGCTTCAGCCTGTCACTGGTCTCGATCGCCTTGCTCACGCCACTGATCGCCGGCCACGGCAGCCTGCTGCTGCTGGCCTTGCTGCCCGGCCCGCTGCTGGGCCTGCTGGCCTTGAGCAGACGTGTCGACGGCGCATGAGCTATGGGTTATGAACCTCGACCACTGTCGCTTGCAGAGGACAGCCGTGAGCCTGAATTTCCACTACGCTCAGGCGCCATTCTGGCCCTATACTCGCGCCATTGTGCTCCGGCCATCCCGTGCTATAGGCGAGATATTCGCAACGGATGGCCGAGATGACTCCCATGACAACCGGCCTCAGGCCCAGGAACCCCGATGATGATGCACAAGTTGCGCACCACCTGCATGAGCGTGGCACTGATCGCCACGGCGGCACTTCTCAGCGCTTGCGGCACCAGCCCGCAACGCCTATACGTCAATCCGCAGGTCGGCGAGATGGGCGTGGTCGGCCACGGGCAACAGGTGGTGGTGGACGTTCTCGATGAGCGCCCGTCAGAGCGCATCGGCTCTCGAGATGGCGCCACCAATGCCTCGAGCTATCTGGTCGTGCCGACCGGTGACTTGACGCCCAAGCTTGAGGCCCAGACCGTCAGCGCCCTGCGCCGCATGGGCTTCGTGCCGGTGTCCGCCGAGCAGGCCAACCAGGGCGCAGCAGAGCTGACCATCTCGTTGACCGAGCTGGCCTATGGCGTGAAGCGTGGCGGCCTGATCACCGATACCGCGACACTCAATGGCGTGATCAAGGCCGTCGCCGTGTCCGGCAAGCAGCGCTATACCGGCAGCTACACCGCGACGCGTGATCAGGGCTATGCCCTCAAGCCGAGTCAGGAGAAGAACACCGAGATGGTCTCTGAGGTGATCGGCGATGCGCTGACTCGCGCCTTCCAGGACACTACGCTGATCCGCCAGCTCGACCAGTAGGCTCGATCAGCAAGCTCGATCAGCAAGTTCGACAGCAGCTCGCCACCAACGAAAACGCCACCGCCGCCCATTGGGCGGCGGTGGCGTTTTTCATGAGGACTGGACCTTCAAGAAGACTGGACCTGACTGACAAGGTCACCCCTGAGTCGTCAGCGACGCGGTCCCTTGCGCACCAGACTCCATACCGTCTCACGCAAACCGCGCTCATCCGGGGCGCGACGCTCCAGTACCTCAAGCGTGAAGTTGGCGCTCAACAGCTGACGAATCTCGTCTTCGGCGACATGGAACGGCGGCCCCTGATGCTGCTCCGTCTGCCGCTCGAGACTGATCAACAGGCCACGCGCGCCCGGGGGCAGCAGCTGCGCCAGATGGAAGGCGTAGCGCTGCCGGGTGGCCGGCGGCAAGGCGATCAGCGCGGCGCGATCATAGAAGGCGTCGAGATGATCGACATGATCGATATGGAAGTGGAAGAAGTCTCCGCACCACAGCTCGACCATGCCCTGGCGGAAGCATTCGAAGTGCTCCAGCCGATAGCGCGAGACATCCCCGGCACCTTCGGCGACGAACTGCTCACAGGCCTGGCGTGCAAGCTCGATGCCCAGCACCGGATAGCCCTGCGCCGCCAGCCAGCGCATGTCGAGACTCTTGCCACACAACGGCACCAGCACCTTGGCGCCCGCCGCGATCTCAAGCCGCGGCCACCAGCGCTCCAGCGCCGAATGCGTGGCGGGCAGATGAAAGCCGATCCGCCCTTCCTGCCATCGCGCCAGCCAGGGGTCGCTGGCCGGCGTCGCGTCCATCGTCGTGTCTTGTGCCGACATGAGCTGGCGCACTCCCTCTGCTATCGGGGTTACCGGGATGCCTTACAGGAAGCCGTGACGCTTCTTCTTGCGACGCGGCAGGTGTGGCACGATCAGGCCGACCAGCAGGCCGACACCCGCCACGCCACCGCCGTACATGAAGTAGCGCATCAACAGGTCCTGCTTCTTGGTATCGAGCTTGGTTTCCATGTCCTGCATCTTGCTACGCGCCTGGGCAAGCTCGGCTGACTGGCTGTTGCTGGACTGCTCAAGCTCCTCGATGCGCGCCTGACGCGTCTCGAGGCCGGTCTTCATGTCCTCGACACGGGTTTCCCACTCTTCATTGATGCCGTCGAGCTTGGCAGTCAATTCCTTGACCCTGGCGCTCAGCTCGGGCACCCGGGCATTGACGCTCTGGGTGTCCTGCAGGTCAGCGGAGGGAATCCACACCACGTCACCGCTGGCGGTGCGGATCTTGCTGTAGTCATTCTGGACCTCGAGCAGCTCGACCGGCTGGCCGGCTTCCACCGTGCCCACGATGCGGTAGCCATCCGTCGGGCCACTGCGCACGAAGGTGGTGAGGTCATCGGCGACCCAGCGGTCGGTGGCCGCATTGGCCAGCGGTGCGCCCAGCAGCAGGCTGCCGGCGACGCCAGCCCCCAGCACCACACGGCGCAGTGAGCGCGCAAGCGTCGAACACGGCGATCGGGGTGACAGGAGACCGAAAGATGAAGGGGTGCTGGTAATGGAGAATCGCGTCATATCGTGTTCTTCATGGCTGTCTAAGGGCGTAAGCCGACCGTGTCAGGCGGTGGGCACGAGGAGCAAGCGCGCTGAATCCTGCGTCCCCACATGCCGAACATGATCGACCGCTTTTGGGCGAAGGAAGGCTCGCCCTGTCTGCCCATGCGGTGTCTGCCAGGTTGCGCAATGCAAGGCGTCCTGCCTGGCATCGCTGTCGCGCTTGGACGTACGGTAACGAAATTGCCGCGAGAAAAATCCGAGACTGTCATTTCAGTGTCTTCAGACATCCACACTTTCTGTGGATAAGTCTTGGGACAACCTCAAAGGGGCAGGTCTGCGCACGGCGAAATGCCTGCCCCGCCAACAAATCGATCAAATTTTAACCAGCTCAGGCAGCCGGGCTATCGGCATGAAAACCTCAACAAATCAAGCCATTGACAGCCTGATGTGCGTTGCGCAACACCTGCCTGATAACTATGAAACATGCCAAGCCCCTGTTGTAGCGTCAGGGCATGCGCGGGCTTTCTCGTGAGGATACCACAGCCACCATCAGGCTGAACCGGTGGTTGGCAGGCATCCTCCTCATTGCTGCCAGCGATGCGACAGGGCTGGCCGCATGGCCGGCAGACTCCTATACTGTGCCGTCCCGATTTTGGCCTCGACCCGATCAGCGTGCCGCTTGGCACAGTATCGTCGCGCCCTCGATTCCCGGCCAGCCATCGGCGCCGGGGCTCATTCATTACAAGTCGCGCCCGCTTCTCCTGACCGCTGACGCTGCCCGCCGCCACCATGTGCCCGGGCGCGAGGCGCACGAAGCCCGGGCGCGCAGCTCAGAGCGTTCACACAAGGCAATGGCGAAGAAACTCTTCATCAAGACTCACGGCTGCCAGATGAACGAGTATGACTCCGCGCGCATGGCGGATCTGCTCGGCGAATCGCATCAGATGGAAGTCACCAGCGACGAATCCGAAGCAGACGTCATCCTGCTCAACACCTGCTCCATCCGCGAGAAGGCGCAGGAGAAGGTATTCCACCAGCTGGGACGCTGGAAGAAGCTCAAGGAAAAGAACCCGGAGCTGGTGATCGGCGTCGGCGGCTGCGTGGCCAGTCAGGAAGGCGACAACCTGCGCAAGCGTGCCCCGCATGTGGACATGGTGTTCGGCCCGCAGACCCTGCACCGCGTGCCGAAGATGCTCGACACCCGCCGCGACAGCCTCAAGCAGATTTCCGTGGTCGACGTGACCTTCCCCGAAATCGAGAAGTTCGACAACCTGCCCGCGCCCAAGAGCGACGGTGCCAGCGCCTTCGTCTCGGTGATGGAAGGCTGCTCCAAGTACTGCACCTTCTGTGTGGTGCCCTACACCCGCGGTGAGGAAGTCTCACGTCCCTTCGAGAAGGTGATGGATGAAGTCATCCACCTGGCTGACCAGGGCGTGCGCGAGATCAACCTGCTGGGCCAGAACGTCAACGCCTACGCCGGTCTCAACCAGCTGGGTGAGGAGATCGACCTCGCCGAGCTGATCAGCTGCGTGGCGCAGGTCGAGGGCATCGACCGCATCCGCTTCACCACCTCGCATCCGCTGGAGTTCAAGGACTCGCTGATCGAGGCCTTCGGTGAGATCCCGGAGCTGGTCAGCCATCTGCACCTGCCGGTGCAGTCGGGTTCCAACCGCATCCTGGCGGCGATGAAGCGCGGCCACGAGCGTGACCTCTACATCGACAAGCTCGAGCGCATCCGTGCGCTGCGTCCGGACATCAGCTTCTCCTCCGACTTCATCGTCGGCTTCCCGGGCGAGACCGATCAGGACTTCATGGACACCATGGACCTGATCGGCCAGATCGGCTTCGATCACTCCTTCAGCTTCATCTACTCCGCACGTCCGGGCACCCCGGCGGCGAATCTGGAAGATGACACTCCGGAAGAGGTGAAGAAGGAGCGCCTGCTCATCCTGCAGGAGCGCATCAACCAGCAGGCGATGCAGATCGGTCGCAAGATGGTCGGCACCACCCAGCGCATCCTGGTCTCCGGCTTCTCGCCGCGTGACCCGGGTCTGCTGTCAGGGCGCACCGAGAACAACCGGGTGGTCAACTTCCGCGCCGCCAACCCGACCGAGCTGATCGGCTACCTGGTGGATGTCGAGATCACCGAGGCCTACCCCAACTCGCTGCGCGGTGAGCTCAGCTCGCCCTACCGCTATTGATCGCTCGTCGCTCACGACATTGACGAGGCGCCATCAGCCCCCACTATCAAGCAGATAGCCACGCTGGCCGTACAGGACAATTGCCCTGTACGGCCATCGCGCATTAAGCTCTCTTGAGACTTCGGCAACGCGTCACCATTGACTCTGAAATGGCGCCGTCATGCGCCGTGGCGGGCAGAGCGCCCCGTGCATTACGCGCAGGTATCCGCCATCGCGGCTGCCCCTCATCGCCAAGCATCATCGTCACTCATCACTATCAGGATATTCGACGCCTTGAGCCATCAGTCACAGCAAGCCAATCGCATTCTCAACATGACGCTTGAGCCGGCAGACCCGCAGCGTCTGGCCAGCCTGACCGGCCAGCGCGACGAGCATCTCAAGCTGATCGAATCCCGGCTCGGTGTCACCCTGCGCAATCGCGGCAACGACTTCCAGATCGCAGGCCCCGCGGCCGCCGTGAAGGCGACCGCCAACGTGCTGGAGCATCTGTATCGCGAAACCGGCGCCGGCGAAGTCGATGCCGAGACCGTTCATCTTTTCCTGCAGGAATCCGGCGTCGAGGCGCTGGTCGAGGCTGCCGAGGAACAGGGCGCCACCTACGGTGATGTGGTGATCCGCACGCCCAAGGTGCTGGTGCGCCCGCGCGGCTTCAACCAGCAGGGCTATGTCACCGAGATGCGCAATCACGACATCAACTTCGGCATCGGCCCGGCCGGTACCGGCAAGACCTACCTTGCCGTCGCCGCTGCCGTGGAAGCGCTCAACAACAACGAAGTGCGACGCATCCTGCTGGTGCGTCCGGCGGTCGAGGCCGGCGAGAAGCTCGGCTTCCTGCCGGGGGACCTGGCCCAGAAGATCGACCCCTACCTGCGCCCGCTCTACGACGCCCTGTATGAGATGCTCGGCTTCGAGCACGTCAACAAGATGATCGAGCGCCAGATCATCGAGATCGCGCCGCTGGCCTACATGCGCGGCCGGACGCTCAACAACGCCTACATCATTCTCGATGAGTCCCAGAACACCACGCGCGAGCAGATGAAGATGTTCCTGACGCGCATCGGTTTCGGCTCCACCGCCGTCATCACCGGTGATGTCTCGCAGGTCGATCTGCCGCGTGGCACCCAGTCAGGTCTCGCGCACGTGATGGAGGTCCTCAAGGACACCCCGGGGATCAGCATCACGCGTTTCCTGGCCAAGGACGTCGTGCGTCACCCGCTGGTGCAGCGCATCGTCGAGGCCTACGACACCTTCGAAGCCGCGGAAGAGCAGCAGGAAGGCGAGCGTCGCGAGCAGCGTCAGGCCGAGCGCGAAGCCCGCATGGCGGCGCTGAATGCCCAGAGCAACGTGCCGCCTGCCAGCACCCCGACGGGAGGTAGCCAGTGAGCGAAGCCCCCGCAGTCGTCGTGGACCTGCAACTGGCCATCGGCGAGAGTGAATTCGATGGCCAGCCGCTGCCGGCCAGCCATCAGCTGGAAGCCTGGGTGGCGGCTGCGCTGCTGGCCGCCGCGGAAGATGGCGCGCTGGAGCGCGATGCCAGCGCCGCCGCGGCGCCTTACGAGCTGACCGTGCGTCTGGTGGAAGAAGCCGAGAGTCAGGGCCTCAATCGCGATTATCGCGGCAAGGACTCCCCGACAAACGTGCTGTCCTTCCCGCATGAGCCGCTGGATCTGGACGACTTCGCCCTGCCACCGGAACTGGCCGCGCGCTTCGCCGAGGAAGGCGATGACGACAGCCTGCCGCTTGCGGGCATGCCGGAGGGCGATCTGGACGCCGGCGTAGAGGAAGGTCTCGACGGCCACAACAGCGACGATGTCATGCTGGCGTCAGACGCCATGAGCGAAGCTGACGAGGCAGATGCCACTGACGACGCCGCACCTTCTGGCTTCTCGACTTCTGGCACCGCGTCTTCTGCCCTCGGCTCTGCGGCTACCGAGACCGCGGCTGAACAAGCTCTTGATGAGCAGCGCTTTCTGGGCGACCTGATCATCAGCGTGCATGTCGTCGCCCGCGAAGCGCGGGAACAGGGCAAGTCGCTGGAAAATCATTTCGCCCACATGCTGGTTCATGGCACCTTGCACTTGCTCGGCTATGACCATATCGAGGACGATGAAGCCGAACGCATGGAAGCGCTCGAGCGTCATGTGCTGGCAGGGCTCGGCATCGCCGACCCCTACCGGGAAGAGAATCACTGATGCCGGCGCCCCTGCGCATCGGCAGCACCCGCCGTCGGGTGGTTCGGGGCTTGTCCCCGGGTCACTCGGCTGCCCCGATACCACCACGACGATGGGGTATCGCCACCGAGGAAAAGAGAAACTAACGCATGAGCGAAGACCGATCGGGAAGCCAATCGAAAACCTGGCTCGATAAGCTGTTCGGCGCCTTCTCAAGCGACACCGACGAACCCAGCTCCCGTAGCGAGCTGCTCCAGTTTCTGGCTGAGGTAGGCCCACGCCTCAACCTCGATCAGGACGCCATCGCCATCATCGAAGGCGCGCTGGAAATCAGCGACCAGCAGGTGCGCGAGGTGATGATCCCCCGCTCCCAGGTGCAGGCCATTCAGGTCGATCAGCGCCCGGAGGAGTACCTGCCGCTGATTCTTGAATCGGCTCACTCCCGCTATCCCGTCATCGACGAGAACCTCGACGAGGTGCTCGGCATCCTGCTGGCCAAGGACCTGCTGCCGCTGATTCTGCAAAATGACAGCGAGCGCAAGCGCTTCGATCTGCGCGAAGCGATCCGTCCGGCAATGTTCATCCCCGAATCCAAGCGCCTCAACAGCCTGCTCAAGGAATTCCGCGAGACCCGCAATCACATGGCGGTGGTCATCGACGAGTACGGCGGCACGGCAGGCCTTGTCACCATCGAGGATATCCTCGAGCAGATCGTCGGGGATATCGAGGATGAGCACGACACCGATGAGGATGAGGACATCCGCGAGCTGGGCGATGGCCAATTCGCCGTCAGCGCGCTGACCACCATCGATGACTTCAATGAGCACTTCGATACCGACTTCTCCGATGAGGAATTCGACACCATCGGCGGTCTGATGATTCAGCGCTTCGGTCACATGCCGCGCCGTCAGGAATCCACCGATTTCGCCGGCTGGCGTTTCACGGTGCTCAATGCGGACAATCGTCGCATTCGTCAGGTACAGGTATGTCGTCTGGAAGATGCCACCGGTGACGCGCCGCCCTCGGCCGAGCATCGTGCGCACATCAGCGGCGAGTGATTCATGGCCTGACCACAGGCTGACCCGATAGAGGACAATGCCAGACACATCCGCCGATGTGTCTGGCATTTTACAAGGAGAGCGGCATGTCAGATTCCCCCCGCGCGAGGAGCTTCCCGGGCGCCTCGTTGCTGGCCAATGTACTGGCGATCATTGCCGGGGTACTGGTCACCCTGAGCTTTGCCCCCTTCGAGCAGTGGTGGCTGGGCCCGATCGGCGCAGGCCTGCTCTACGGGGCGCTGCGCATGGAAGGCGGTGGCTTCCTGCGCGCCTGGTGGTTCGGGGTCGGCCTGTTCGGCAGCGGGGCCAGCTGGGTCTACGTCTCGATCCATGATTATGGCTATACCGGCATGCCGCTGGCGGTACTGCTGACGATGCTGTTCGTGGCCTGCATGGCGCTGTTCCCGATGCTGTGGATGGGCCTGTGGCAGCGCTTCTGCTCGCGCAAGCTCGATGTGCTGTCATTCGCCGCGGTGTTCGTGCTCAGCGAGCTGTTCCGTACCTGGGCCTTCACCGGCTTCCCGTGGCTGCTGCTGGGCAACAGTGCCGTGGGCTCACCGCTGGCCAGCTGGGTGCCGGTGCTTGGCGTCTACGGTATCTCGCTGATCATCGCGCTGTCCGGGGCGTTGCTGTGGAATCTGGCGCTGCGCCGCCGCTGGTGGGCGATCGCGCCGCTGCTCGTGCTGTGGAGCGCGGGTCTGCTGCTGCCGACCAGCTGGACACAGTCCGGCGGCCAGCCGGCACGCGTCGCCCTGCTGCAAGGCAACCTGCCGCAGTTGATCAAGTGGAGCGCCGAAGGTCAGCGCCGTGCGGCCAATACCTACGCCGCGATGACGCGCGCCGTGCAGGACGATGCCGACCTGATCGTCTGGCCGGAGACGGCACTGCCGATGCTGCGCGACCAGGCCGAGCCCTTCCTCGAGCGCATCCAGGCAACTCTGCCGCCCAAGACCGGTCTGATCACCGGGATCGTCGAGCGTGACGCCGACAATCGCTTCTACAACAGCGTGATTCCCATCGATGACCCGTCGGCCCAGTATCGCAAGGAACACCTGGTGCCCTTCGGCGAGTATGTGCCGCTGGAAAGCTGGTTGCGGGGCATCATCGGCTTCCTGGACCTGCCGATGTCGAGCATGCAGTCAGGCGACAGCCAGCAGCCGCCACTGATGGTCAGCGGTCTGCGTATCGGCGTGGCGATCTGCTACGAGATCGTCTATCCGGAGCTGGTCCGCCAGCGCGCCTTGAGCTCTACCGTGCTGCTGACCGTCTCCAATGACACCTGGTTCGGTCACTCCATCGGCCCGCTGCAGCACCTGCAGATGGCTCAGCTGCGCGCGCTGGAAAACGGCCGCTATCTGCTGCGTGCCACCAGCAATGGCGTCACGGCGATCATCTCGCCGCAGGGTGAGATCATCGCCCAGGCACCCCAGTTCGAGGAGGCCACCGTCACTGGCGATATCCGCCTGCAACTGGGCATGACGCCCTGGATGCACTACGGCCTGCTGCCGGTGTGGATTCTGATCGCGCTGCTGCTGGCGCCGGGCCTTGTGCTGGGCATCAACGAATGCCTCAAGTCGCGCCGTCAACGCCCGCAGGACGCCTGAGGGCCAGAACGTGTGAGCCCCCAGGGCCTCAGACGCTTGAACGCTCAACCTTACCCGTTGCCGGGCCGATGCCCGGCACTGCCTCTGCACAAGCGAGACCACAATGGGCATCACCGAGTTACTCGGCATCATCAAGGACCTGGTATTGCCGCCCGGCGGGCCTCTCCTGCTGCTGTTTCTGGCCATGCTCGTGCTCAAGCGCTGGCCGGGCCTGGCACGCTCCATGATGGTCGTGGCCATCCTGAGCATGTGGCTGCTGTCCTCGCCGGTCGTCTCCACGCGCCTGATGTCAGGGCTGGAGCGCATTCAGCCCAGTGAACCGGCAGAGTGGATCCAGGCGCAAGCCGTGGTGGTGCTTTCCGGCGGACGCTACTACGACGCCCCGGAGCTGCAAGGCCGCGATCGCATCAATGGCGAGACGCTCAGCCGCCTGGACGAAGGCGTCCGCGTGGCCCGAAACGCGGAGCTGCCGATTCTGCTCACCGGTGGCAAGGTATCGTCCTCCGATGACGGCACCCTCGCCGAGCTGATGCAGCGCTCGCTGATCGATGAATTCGACTACCCGGCGCGCTGGCTGGAGAATCGCAGCGAGAACACCCAGCAGAATGCGCTCTTCACGCGCGAGATGCTCGAGCAGGACGACATCAACAAGATCGTGCTGGTGACCAGCGCCTGGCACATGCCGCGCGCGATGCGCAATTTCCAGAACCAGGGCTTCCGCACCATCATCCCGGCGCCGGTGGGCTACACCACAGTCTCCGGGCTGGGCATCGATGCCTGGATCCCCAACAGCTCCGCTCTGACCCAGTCACGCTGGGCACTGCATGAATGGATCGGCTGGCTGGTAGGTCGCTAGACCCGACAGCACTGCTGGCAAGACAAGCGAAGGACTGCTGGCAAGACACACGAAGGGCTGCCCATGGGCAGCCCTTCGTGTGTCTATATAACCCGCTCAGCAGACGCTTATCGCGGATTGCGCTCAGACGTCGCTGTCACGCATCCAGCTGGCCTCCTTGAGCCATGGCCCCAGCTGGCGGAGCTGGAAGGCGCGATCGCGCGTCCACTCGTCACTGCCGACATGCGCCGTGCCGCCAGGTGCTTCTCCCAGCACGTCATCCGGGAACTTCAGGCTGTCGCGCCCCTTGATCTGCAGCGAGTAACACCGGTCGTGGCTGACCAGACTTTCGCGCAGATAGCGCCACACGCATTCCTTCATGAACCACTGATCGATATTCGGCGTCTCGACATGCTGTGGCTGCCATTGGGCCAGCAATGTCTCGAGTGGCGGCAGGACTCGGGCCACCCCGCCCCACAGCCCCGCCAGCACCAGATCGGTATGACTCCACCAGTCACGCATGACATGGAAGAAGCGCCCGGACGTCAGCCACATCTGCACCGCACGCACTTCGCGCAGGCTGATGACGCTGTCGCAGTCGCGAACCACGAAGTAGCCCACCGTCGGGTCATCGGCGACCGCGAAGCGCCAACACAGCCGCTGTCTCAGGGTGTCACTGGAGGGACGCTCGATCAGCTCGGCGTCCAGTTCCCGCGCCAGAGCCAGGAAATCATCGGGCACGCTGTCATCGTGATAGAGCCGAACCCGCCACCCCGGATACAGCACCGGCGCCAACAGCAGGTTATGCAGCATGCCGTTCAAATAGCGCGGCCCCTTGCCCCAGAGGCCGAAGGACAGCACACGCGTCTTGCCGGCGGCGACTGCCGAGGGGGATTCAGCGGGCAGTCGCCAGCCCTTCGCCAACGGCAGCCCCCCATGCTGCTCGTCCTTGAGCGCCAGGGCGCGACTGCCATGCTCGCGTGCCTCGTCATGACGCTTGAGTCTGGCCGCGCTGCTGGCCAGCGAGTCGAACAGCACCGGATTGAGACAGCCCCGTGCGGCCAATGCCTCACCGGCCGCCAGCGAGCCAGCGGCATCATTGGCGCGCGACAGACACACTACCTGATTGAGCGCGATCTCTTCATCGGCCGGACACTCCACATGCCCCTGGGCCAGAATCTGGCTGGCCGAGCGATAATCCGCGAGCAGAAACAGGTAATAGGAGATCTGCTTGAAGAGGCCCGCCTCACGTGGACGCGGGCGCTGATTGAAGTGATCGATCAGCTGTTGCAACGCCTTGTGGCGCTGCCCGGCGCTCCAGGTGGCATGCGCCGGGGCGAACCAGTCTGACGGTGTCGCCATCAGCCCTGATCACTCTCATCGGCCGCGGGAGGCTGACGAGTGACGGGCGGCGCGCCACGCGAGAAGAATCGATGTCCACAGGCATGGCAGGGTTCCAGCACGCTGGGCCGCGTGAGCATGGTGGTCGACTCACAGTGCACGCAATGCAATAGCCCCGGCGCGATGACCTCGCCGCTGGTGTAGTCGGCGCGCGCGGCCTCGAGGTCTTCCTCGAAGTGGGCGCGGTCCACCACGGTGCGGTCCGCGATCGACATCAGCGCGGAACTGACACTGCGCGACAGCACCGAGAGGTCGATCCCCAGCCAGCTGGCGATCCCTTCTCCACCGGTCGCCAGATGGCGGCGGAATTCACGCATGTCACGCTCGACCCAGGCACGCAGCAGCGCCAGCTCGTCGAGCGTGAATTCCTCGACCTCGGCCTCGAACTTGACCGCCTCATCCAGCTCGGCCTTGAGGCCATCCCACGACAGCTCACCGCTGCTGTCTTCCAGCCGCGTCAGGATTCGCCCATAGGCATCGCCGAGACGTCCTTCACCTTCGCCCTGCGGCTGGCTGGAAGCTGAGCGCGAGGGCATCGGCGTATCTTCAAAGCCACTGTCGTGCGAGGACGTGGCAGCCGTATCACGATCCGTGGCGCTGATCGGCTCATGGGGATCGCGGGGTTCACGTGGTTGGCTCATGGACTCTCCTTGTGTCTTCACCTTCTCCCGTACTGCGGGAGGGCATGGCGCTCTACCTTCAGCATGGTGGCGTTGGCGTTGCGACACAAGCCACACTCTTCCACTCCCTGACACGCATCAAGCGCGTGGCACTGGCAGCATGAAGCGCATTCGCCTGGCGCCACAGCGCTCGCCTCCCCTACCTGAGTCCTGGCGTCTGGGGTAGACTTGACCCCATCGCAGACAGCGGCGGCCCATCCCGATGTGACCGCCCACCTCTTCACGCCCTGCCTGTCCCTGGTGACGGGTAGCGGCCAATGCCAAGGTAGTGACGGACCCGATGGATTCACAGGATACTTCTCAACAGTACGCTCCCGATCAGATCGAACAGGCTGCCCAGCAGTACTGGGAGAAAAATCAGTGTTTCAAGGCGGTGGAAGATGCCAACCGCGAGAAGTTCTACTGCCTGTCGATGTTCCCCTACCCCAGCGGCAAGCTGCACATGGGTCACGTGCGCAACTACACCATCGGTGACGTGATCTCGCGCTTCCAGCGCATGCAGGGCAAGAACGTCATGCAGCCGATGGGCTGGGACGCCTTCGGCCTGCCGGCGGAAAACGCCGCGATGAAGAACAACGTCGCGCCGGGCAAGTGGACCCACGAGAACATCGCCTACATGCGCGATCAGCTCAAGGCGCTGGGCTTCGCCTACGACTGGAGCCGTGAGTTCGCCACCTGCGACCTGGAATACTATCGCTGGGAGCAGTGGTTCTTCGCCAAGCTGGTCGAGAAGGGTGTCGTCTACAAGAAGAGTTCCATCGTCAACTGGGACCCGGCGGACCAGACTGTGCTCGCCAATGAGCAGGTCATCGACGGCCGTGGCTGGCGTTCCGGCGCGCTGATCGAGCGCAAGGAAATCCCGCAGTGGTTCCTGCGCATCACCGATTACGCCGAAGAACTGCTGGCCGACCTCGACAAGGTCGAGTGGCCGGAGCAGGTCAAGACCATGCAGCGCAACTGGATCGGCAAGTCGCGCGGTGTCGAGTTGAGCTTCGGCCTCGATGCCAAGGCCAGCCAGGTGCAGGAATCCCTGACCGTCTTTACCACCCGTCCGGACACCCTGATGGGCGTGACCTACGTTGGCGTCGCCGCCGCTCACCCGCTGGCCAAGGCCGCGGCGGAGCACAATGCGGAGCTGGCCGAGTTCAACGCCGAGTGCGCGCGTGGCGGCACCAGCGAAGCCGACATGGCGACCATGGAAAAACGCGGCATGGATACCGGCTTCAAGGCCATCCACCCGCTGACCGGCCGTGAAGTGCCGGTCTTCGTCGCCAACTTCGTGCTGATGGAATACGGCACCGGTGCCGTGATGGCCGTGCCGGCCCACGACGAGCGTGACCACGAATTCGCCACCAAGTACGACCTGCCGATCGAAGCCGTGATCGCCGATGCCGACGGCAATGCGCCTGACGTCAGCGAAGCCGCCTTCACCGAGCACGGCGTGCTGATCAACTCCGGTGACTTCGATGGCCTCGACTTCGAGAGCGCCTTCGATGCCATCGCCGCACGCCTGGTCGAGCAGGGCCGTGGTGAGGTCAAGACCAACTTCCGTCTGCGCGACTGGGGTGTCTCCCGTCAGCGCTACTGGGGCGCACCGATCCCGGTCAAGAATGGCCCGAACGGTGAATCCATCCCGCTGACCGACAACGAACTGCCGGTCGCTCTGCCGCTGGAAGTCGAATTCGACGCCTCCGGTGGCTCGCCGATCAAGAAGATGCCGTCCTTCAGTGACCTGGGCGATGGCTGGCAGCGCGAGACCGATACCTTCGACACCTTCATGGAGTCCTCCTGGTACTACGCGCGCTTCTGCTGTGCGGACAACGCCGATGCCATGCTGGACGAGCGCGCCAACTACTGGCTGCCGGTCGATTACTACATCGGCGGCATCGAGCACGCCATCCTGCACCTGCTCTACTCGCGCTTCTTCCACAAGCTGATGCGTGACTTCGGCCTGGTCGACAGCGACGAGCCGTTCAAGCAGCTGCTGACCCAGGGCATGGTGATCGCGGATACCTACTACCGCATCAACGCCAAGGGCGGCCGTGACTGGTTCAACCCGCTGGACGTGGACGTCGAGACCGACGACAAGGGCCGCGCCATCAAGGCCGTGCTGAAGTCCGATGGTCTGCCGGTGGTGATCGGTGGCACCGAGAAGATGTCCAAGTCCAAGAACAACGGCGTGGACCCGCAGTCGATGATCGATCGCTTCGGTGCCGACACCGTGCGCCTGTTCATGATGTTCGCCGCGCCGCCGGAGCAGTCGCTGGAATGGTCCGATTCCGGTGTCGAGGGCGCGCACCGCTTCGTCAAGCGCGTCTGGCGTCTGGTCCACGAGCATGTCGCCGCCGGCACTCCGGGCGCGCTGGACGTGACCGCCCTGAACGATGATCAGAAGGCGCTGCGTCGCAAGACACACGAGACCATCGCCAAGTGCAGCGATGACATCGGCCGCCGCACCACCTTCAACACCGCCATCGCGGCCGTGATGGAGCTGGTCAACGCCATCAGCCGCTTCGAGGATACCTCCGAGCAGGGTCTGGCCGTCAGCCGTGAAGCCGTCGAGGCCTGCGTGCTGCTGCTGTCGCCGATCATCCCGCATGCCAGCCACTCGCTGTGGGCGACACTGGGCCACGACGAAGCCGTGATCGACGCCAGCTGGCCGGCCGCCGATGCCGAGGCGATGAAGAAGGACAGCATCGAGCTGGTCGTGCAGGTCAACGGCAAGCTGCGTGCGCGTCTGTCCTTCGCCGCCGATGCCGATCGCGACGCCATCGAAGCCGCGGCGCTGGCAGATGCCAATGTCACCAAGCACACCGATGGCAAGACGGTGCGCAAGGTGATCGTGGTGCCGGGCAAGCTGGTCAATATCGTCGCCAACTGATAGCGACCAGACCGAGCAAGATACCGGCGGCCCGAGTCGCCGGTCCCGTCAGAGCCCGACAGGCAGCTGGAAGGATGTCGGTCTCTGACGGCCATATTCCGTGCGCTGCGTGATGCTGACAGGCACCACGCAGCGCTCTCGCAAGATATTCATGACACTCGTTCATGACAGGAGGTCACGGTGACGCAAGCGAAGTCTTCCAGTGTTTCAGCAGACACATCAGAGCATGCATCCCGCGGCCTCGGCCGCCGTCGTGTGCTGGCCGCCCTCGGCGTCGGCCTGGCGCTGACGCTGAGCGGCTGCGGCTTCCAGCTGCGCGGCGTGAACGATGCGCCGATGGCCATCACCGAGCTGGACGTCCAGGCACCGATCACCAAGACCCACGACGCCCTGCGCGACGCCCTCGAGCGTGCCGACGTCCAGTTGAGCGACAGCGCACCGCTGACCCTCAACCTGGGCAAGGTCCGTGAGAACGTGCAGCAGATCACCTACGGCGATGCCGGCAGCATCAAGCGTGAGCTGACCTATCGCCTGACCTACTCGCTGCAGCGCAAGTCCGATGGGGCCTACCTGGCCAACCAGCAGGAGCTGCAGGCCAGCAGCCTCTACTACACCAACGATGACGACCTGCTCAACACCGATGACCTGCGTGAGCGCGCGGCCAAGGAAGTCAATCGTGATCTGAGCCGTCAGTTGCTGGAGCGCCTGCGCGCGATCAAGCCCTGAGCTCCACGCTTCCGCACTGAAGCCCCCGTTCGTGAGTCATGAATCGTGATCCATGAGTGCTGAAAGGCCAGACGATTGACGACAGGCGAGGCCGGGAGAAGTGGAAGAAAGCTGGCAGCAGTTGGTAGAGATTGGAAGTCGCAACGTTCGCCAGGCACGGCTCCACGATATCGGGCAACCGATCATCATGGGGCCGTGCCTGTTCAGGGCCACCATCACGCCGGGGCTAGCACCCTGCTCGTGACTGGCCGCCCGAGCCTTAGGCGCACTTGCCCACCAGACCCGCGCAGTATCGAAGGACATTCATGAAGGTCTATCCCGACAAGCTCGACGAGCAGCTCAACAAGCGCCTGTCTCCCGTCTATATCGTGGCCGGTGATGAGCCGCTGATTCACCAGGAAAGCTGCGACGCCATCCGGCGTGCGGCGCGCGCTGCCGGTGTCGAGGAGCGCGAGGTACTGCATGTCGAGAACGGCTTTCAGTGGGGCCGCCTGACCGAGTCTGCCGCCAGCATGTCACTGTTCGCCTCGCGCAAGCTGATCGAGCTGCGCATGGGCACCCAGAGTGCCGGCCAGGAAGGCAGCAAGGTCCTCAAGGCCTACGCCGAGCGCATCGAGAAGGATGGCGACATCCTGCTGATCACCGCAGCGCGTCTCGATCGCAAGGTGCAGCAGACGGCGTGGTTCAAGGCATTGGAGAAGGTCGGCGTCTTCATCGCGGTGTGGCCGGTGGACCACTCCCGCCTCGGCTTCTGGATTCGCGATCGCGCCCGTCGTCACGGCCTCGAGCTGAATCAGGACGCCGCTCGCCTGCTGGCCGAGCGCATCGAGGGCAATCTGCTGGCCGCGGATCAGGAGTTGCAGAAGCTCGCACTGCTGCACCCGCCGGGCGCACGCCTGGATGGCAATGCCATCGTCCAGGGCGTCGAGGACAATGCCCGCTATGATGTCTTCACGCTGGCCGATGCGTGTCTGAAGGGGGAAGTCGAGCGCAGTGGCCGCATCGTGCTCGGGCTGCGGGGAGAAGGCGTCGAGCCGCCGGTGATCCTGTGGGCACTGACCCGCGAGCTGCGCACACTGCTCTCGCTGCGCCAGCACCTCGATCAAGGCCAGAGCTTCGAGCATGCCTGCAAGGCGCAGAAGCCGATGATCTTCGACAAGCGTCGCCCCTTCTATCAACAGGCGCTCAACCGCCTGCCCCACAAGCGCCTGCACAAGCTGCTGCTGTTCTCGCAGCGACTCGACATGGCGATCAAGGGCGGGATGACGCTGCCCATCTGGGACGGGATGGTCGATCTCGCCCTGACACTCGCCGGCGGACGCGGCCCACTGGCCGAACTGCCTCACGCCTACAAGGTGGTGTGATTCAGATACCCGGGAGAACACATGCAGACTTCCTCCAGCACGCTTGGCGAAGCCGTCGACGTCGAGACCCTGCGGCTGTGGCTCGCCGAGGGCAATACCCTGACAGTGGAAGTGCAGACGCTGGATCAAGGGCTTCATGTGGTTCGCCTGCATCACGCCGCTGGCATCAGTCGTCTGGTCGATGACAACGGCCAGTCCCTGAGTTTCACCGGCACCCAGTGGATCAGCCGCCTGCTGTTGCCGCTGGGGCTGACCCACGGCGTGCAGACCTGGGCGGAAGTGCAGGATGAGATGATCGGCCTGCCCACGACGCCGGTCGACAATGCCAGCCTGCTGGCCCATGGCACGCGCGTGGCCTTCCAGACCCGCTAGACGCTGCGGGCCACGCCTCTCCTCGCTTGACTTGCTCCCCTGCTCCTCGCTTGTCTTTCTCTTCGGCTCCCCTCTTGTCTTTCTCCGGCTCCCCTCTTGTCTTTCTTCGCCAATCATCAAGACGCCCCCACCAGCAGGCTGATGGGGGCGTCTTGTCATTCGGCTTCTGTGCCCTATGCGGCTTTTCGGCTTACACAAGTGATGCCGCGTCACTCAATTGCGCCCTGCGAGCGTGGCAACTCTTCGCTCAGTGCGCCGCATCCGCCTTGGATTTCACGAACGCCTTGTAGCCATAAAGCTTGCGCGGGTTGTCGCGGAAGATCTTCTCGCGCATCTCGCGCTCCGGCAACCAGCGCTGCATCAGCTCGGCCAGGGTGTCCTCCTCCGGCATCTCGACGCCGATATAGGGATGCGGCCAGTCACTGCCCCACACGACGCGCTCCGGATTGGCCGCCACCAGCGCCCGCACCAGCGCCGTGACATCGGAGTAAGGCAAGCGTCCGCGCGTGGTCAGCCGGTAAGGCGCCGACAGCTTGACCCAGGTGCGCCCCTGCTTGAGCAGTCGACACAGCGCGGCAAAGCCGGGACATTCAGGGCCACGCGTGGCCGCCAGATGGCCCATGTGGTCGATCACCACCGGCACCGGCAAGCTGCCGAGGCGCGCTTCCATGTCACGGAAGGTCGAGACATCGATCAGACATTCCAGGTGCCACTTGAAGCGTGCCAGGCGATCCGCCAGCAGCACCACATCACGCCAGCGCAACCCGCCGGCGAAGATCAGGTTGAGGCGAACGCCACAGACACCCAGCTCGGAGAGCCGCTCAAGCTCGGCATCACTGATGTCGGGGGTGACAACCGCCACGCCACGGTAATCCAGCCCACGCTCACGACAGCTCTGCAGGCTGTCGCACAGCAGGCGATTGTCATAGCCATAGACACTGGGCTGTATCAGCACGCCGTGGCTGGCGCCCAGTGCATGATGCATCTCAAGTGCTTCATTGAGCCCCACGGGGGCCGGGTCATAGGTTCTGTCCGCCGCCAATGGGTAACGCACCGGGTCACCAAACAGGTGAAGGTGACAATCAATACTGCCCGCCGGCAACCGGAAGGTCAGGGGGTGTGGCAAGGGTCTGGGCGGCGTGGCGCGCGGCAGATCCTGCTCGACATGATTCCAGTCCATCGATGCGACTCCCTCGCGTAACCTCAATCATCAAGCCCGGGGCGACGTGACGCTCGATCGCCCATTGCCACGATACTGCGCCGCCCTCCGCGTTTCCAGACAAAAGCCTGCCAACGAAAAAGCGGCATGTCCGAAGACATGCCGCTTGAGGTATCAGGCGGGGCCTGATCGCTTATCGAAGACGCTGACGTTCAGTCGAGGCGCTCGAACACGGTCGCGACGCCCTGGCCCATGCCGATGCACATGGTCGCCAGGCCCAGGCGCGTGTTCTGCTGCTTCATGACGTTGAGCAACGTGGTGCAGATACGCGAACCGGAGCAACCCAGCGGGTGGCCCAGCGCGATGGCGCCGCCGTTGAGGTTGACCGCCGTATCGACACGCTCCAAGAGGCCAAGGTCCTTGAGTACCGGAATCGACTGCGCCGCAAAGGCCTCATTGAGCTCGACGGTCTGAATGTCCTCGATGGTCAGACCTGCCGCCTTGAGCGCCTGCTTGGAGGCCGGCACCGGCCCGTAGCCCATGATGGAGGCGTCACAGCCTGCCACGCCAGTGGACAGCACACGAGCGATAGGCTTGAGGCCCAGCGCTTCGGCGCGCTCGGCGCTCATCACCGCCATGCCCGAGGCGCCCACTGACAGCGCGGAGGAAGTACCCGCCGTCACGCTGCCGCCCTTGGGATCGAACACCGGCTTGAGGCTGCCCATGGACTCCATGCTGGCATCGCCACGGATGACCTCATCGCGGGTCACCATCACGCGACGCCCCTCGGCATCATGGCCCTCGACGCCGATGATCTCGTCATCGAAGCGACCTTCATCGGCGGCAGCCTGGGCACGCTGGTGAGAGCGCACGCCGAACTCATCCTGCTGCTCACGACTCACGCCATGCATCTTGCCGAGCAGTTCCGCGGTCAGGCCCATCATCATCGCCGCCTTGGCCGCATGCTTGCTGGCCGCCGGGTTGACGTCGACCCCGTGTGCCATCGGCACGTGCTCCATGTGCTCGACACCGCCAATGATATAGAAGTCGCCCATGCCGGCCTTGATGTTGGCGGTGGCGATATGCAGGGCGCTCATCGAGGAACCACACAGGCGGTTGACCGTCTGCGCCGGTACGGTGCGCGGAATGCCGGTCATGATGGCGGCATTGCGCGCGATGTTCATGGACTGCTCCAGGGTCTGGTTGACGCAGCCCCAGATGATGTCGTCGACCTCGGCCGGCACCAGGCCGGGATTGCGATCGAACAGCGCCTGCATCACCGCGGCGGACAGATTCTCGGCGCGCACGTGTCGGAAGGCACCGTTCTTGGCCTTGGCCATGGCGGTACGCACGCCATCGACGATTACCACATCTCTCGGATTCAGATTCATTGTCTGGCTCCCTCATGGCCCTCGCTGTCGCGAGGGCCGAAAATTCTGGTCGGATAGTGCTGGCGGCCACTCGGGCGCTCAGCCATCAAAGGCTCAGGAGTAGAAGACTTCGCCACGCTTGGCGCGCTCGCGCAGCGCCTCGGTCGGGCGATACAGCGGCCCCAGCTCATCGGCCAGGCTGTCGGCCAGCGCGACGAACTCGGCCACGCCCATGGCATCGACATAGCGCAGCGCGCCACCACGGAACGGCGGGAAGCCGATGCCGTAGATCAAGGCCATGTCGGCCTCGGCCGGGCTGCCGACGATGTCGTCTTCCAGGCAGCGGATGGTTTCCATGCACAGCGGCACCATCATGCGCGCGATGATGTCTTCATCGGAGAACTCGCGCGTCTCGCTGACAACCTGGGCCACCAGTGCCTGAGCCTCATCATCCGCCAGCTTCTTCGGCTTGCCCTTGCGGTCTTCCTCGTAGCGGTAGAAGCCCAGATCATTCTTCTGGCCGAGGCGCTTGTTGTCGTACATCACCTGGATGGCGGTCTTGCCGTCTCGCGCCATGCGGTCCGGGAAGCCTTCCGCCATCACGGCATTGGCGTGCACCGCGGTATCCATGCCGACCACATCCAGCAGGTAGGCCGGGCCCATCGGCCAGCCGAACTTCTCCATCACCTTGTCGACGCGCTGATAGTCGGCGCCCTTCTCGACCAGCAGGCTGAAGCCACCGAAGTAGGGGAACAGCACGCGGTTGACCAGAAAGCCCGGGCAGTCGTTGACGACGATCGGCGTCTTGCCCATCTGGCGGGCATAGGCGACGGTCGCGGCGATGGCCGCATCGCTGGACTTCTCGCCACGGATGACCTCGACCAGCGGCATGCGGTGCACCGGGTTGAAGAAGTGCATGCCGCAGAAGTTCTCGGGACGCTTGAGCGACTCGGCCAGCCGCGTGATGGAGATGGTCGAGGTGTTGGAGGTCAGGATGGCGTCCTCGGCGACGTTGTCCTCGAGCTCGGCCAGCACCGAGGCCTTGACCTTGGGATTCTCGACCACCGCCTCGACGACCAGGTCCACATTGCCGAAGTCACCGTAGGACAGCGTCGGGCGGATGTTGGACAGGCCCTGCGCCATCTTCTCGGTGGTCAGCTTGCCGCGCTCGACGCCCTTGCCGAACAGCTTGCGAGCCTCCTTGAGGCCCAGTTCGATGGCTTCGCCGTTGATGTCCTTCATCAGGATCGGCGTGCCCTTGCTGGCGCTCTGGTAGGCGATGCCGCCGCCCATGATGCCGGCCCCCAGCACGGCGGCCTGCTTGATCTCGCTGGCCTGCTTCTCGTAACCCTTGGCCTTCTTCTTGACCACCTGATCGTTCATGAACAGGCCGACCAGATTGAAGGCCACGTCGGTCAGCGCCATCCTGGCGAAGGTCTTGGCCTCGATGGCCTGGGCACGCTCACGCGATTCCCCCGCGCCCTTCTGGATGACCTTGATGGCCTCCACCGGCGCCGGATAGTGCGGACCGGCCTTGCCGGCCACGAAGCCCTTGGCGGTCTCGAAGGCCATCATCTGCTCGATGGCATTGAGCTTGAGCGGCGAGGTCTTCTCGAGACGACGCGCCTGATAGTCCAGCTCGCCGGCATTGGCACGCGCCAGAATGTCGAGTGCCGCCGCGTCCAGCTCGGCCACCGGCAGGACGGCATCGACGGCGCCCACTGCCAGCGCCTTGTCGGCACGGTTCTCGGTGCCACCACAGATCCACTCGATGGCGTTGTCCGCCCCGATCAGGCGCGGCAGGCGCACACAGCCCGCCCAGCCCGGGATGATGCCGAGCTTGGTTTCCGGCAGGCCGATCTTGGCGCTGTCGGCCATGACCCGGAAATCGGTGGTCAGGGTGATCTCGCAGCCGCCGCCCAGCGCCAGCCCATTGATGGCAGTGACGGTGGGGAACGGCAGGTCCTCGATGGCATTGAAGATGCCATGGATGTTCATGTTCATGTCGATGAGGAAGGCTTCATCCTTCTCGAACATCTGATGGAACTCGGTGATGTCGGCACCGACCACGAACGCTTCCTTGGCGGAGCGGATGACCAGCCCCTTGAGGTCGGCCGTCGCCTTGATGGCCTCGACCGCCTCTCCCAGCTCCTTGAGTACGTAGCTGGCCAGCTTGTTGACCGATTCGCCTTCAAGATCGAGGGTCAACAGGGCGATGGCGTCCTGATTGGCCTCGACGGTTAGCGTTTTGCCTGAATAGATCATCCACGGATCTCCACAAGAGAAAGAGGTGAAGGGGCTGCCGGGCGCTCGAGGGTCACTGCCATTTGGCGTTGGCCATGAGGGTGCTGGCAACCGGCCTCGCCGGACTCGCCGCTGGCAGAGGCACCGCGCGAGAGTCATCTCTCATCACAGCGCTTCATACAAGCGTTTGAATACAGCCAGCTTGGGCCAGTGACGGGCAAAGATCAAGCCTGCGGACATTAGCGAAAGGTCGGGGGTCACGGGGCGTCTGTATACTGGCCCGGGCTGACTGGCGCACGCCATCGACAGCCGATGTAGGCAAAGATCGACGCTACACCGCACAAGGCAGCCGCGTTACCCTGAACGCTTTCCCAACCCGCAGGCTGGCCGCGACACCTCCTCGCGCGCCAGCAGGCTTTCAAAGGCCTCATCGATATCATGCTTTCATGAGCAGCACTCTCACCGCCCTGTATCTGCGCCTGACCGGCCTTGTCGAACGCACCAAGCGCTGGCACTGGCTATGGCCGCCCATCGGCTTCGCCGCCGGCATCTGCAGTTTCTTCCTCGTCAATCGTCAGCAATGGCTAGGCGGCATGCTGGCGCTGGGCATGATGCTGGCCTGGTTGATCCTGATCGCCGAAGGCCTGTGGAGCCGTCTGCGCCGCCATCGCGGCCAGAATGCCCTGCCCCGCAAGCTGGCGACCTTCGTGGCCCAGCTGATCCAGCAGGAGACACTGTGTTTCACGCTGCCGTTCTTCCTGGCGACCACCGACTGGGCCAGCGGCCAGGCGGGCTTCACGCTGCTGCTGTGCGGCGCGACCCTGCTGTCGATTCTCGATCCCTTCTACTACCGGCTGGCCGAGCGCCATCGCTGGCTGTACTTCGGCTTCCACGCCCTGTGCGTGTTCGTGGTGGTACTGGTCACCCTGCCCCTGCTGCTGGAGCTGACCACGGGCGAGAGCCTGCTGGCCGCCTGTGCCGCCATGAGCCTGTTCGCGCTGCCCAGCGTCGCCAACCTGCGCATCGCGCGTGGGGTGGTCGGCGGTCTGGCGATGATCGGCATCAGCGTGATGCTCGGGGTAGGCGCATGGGGGGCACGCGCCTGGATTCCGCCCGCCACGCTGTGGATCAATGCCAGCAGCCTGTCGCCGGACTTCGATACCGCGGCGCGCGCACCGCGTGGCGAGATGCAGCTGACGCCTGCGCAACTCTCCGCCCGAGGCCTCTACGCCTTCACGGCCATCCGCGCGCCGCGCGGCCTGTCGGAGAAGGTCTATCACGTCTGGCGGCATGACGGCGAAGTCGTCGATCGCATCGCCCTGAACATCAATGGCGGGCGCAGCGAAGGCTACCGCGCCTGGACGCACAAGACGGCCTTCCCGCAGGGCAGCGAGGGCGAGTGGCGCATCGATGTCGAGACGATGAACGGACAGCGCATCGGCAGTCTGCGCTTCGTGGTCAGCGATGATCCGCAGCAGGCGACCCTGGCCGACAGCACCATCAGCCAGCCGCCCGGCATCCCCGGCTGGCGTATCACCAACCTGATTCCGGGTTTGTGACAGTCGCCATCATGAGTCACTTTGCAAGCGGGAACGCTGAGTTACTCGACCTTGGACGTAAAATTCGTTCGCAGGCTTGTAATTATCCAGACTGCCTAGCATGCTGATGTGAAGGGCGGCGCGCGCAAGGAATCAGTCTCATTCAGGTTTGAGTGATACTGGACGCGCGCCAATGACAAAAGCCCCTTCACATTTGCACTCAGCGGACGACCTATCCATGCATGAAGATATCGGACTCAAGCTTTCCCGCCTGCCGCGCCTGTGGCGCGCCATTCTGGACCAGCGACTGTCCCCACTAGGGCTGACCCAGACTCGCTGGATGACGCTGGTACACCTGTGGCGCATGGGCGATGGTCAGCCCCAATGTGATCTGGCTCGCTCCATCGGTATCGAAGCCCCGTCGCTGGTTCGCACCCTGGACCAACTGACCGAACAGGGCCTGGTCGAGCGCCGTGCCTGTGAGGAAGACCGCCGCACCAAGCGCATCTTCCTGACCCGCAAGGCGCTGCCACTGATCGAGAAGATCGATGCCATCGCCGAGCAGACTCGCATCGAGATGCTCGAGGGCCTGAGTGAAGCGCAGGTCGATCAATTCTGTGAATGCCTGCGCGTCATGGAGCGCAATGGCCTGGAAATCTCCGAGAAGGTGCCGGAGAGCGCCTGAGCCTACACGCCGACCGATAATGACCGGCCGCGCCAGCAGGACATGAGCGCAAGCGGGACATGAAAAAGCCCCCATCGAGTGACTCGATGGGGGCTTTTTTCTGCAGGCGGGAAGGCTGCGCGTGTCAGGCGTCCGGCATCTTCGGCTCGGTGCCCACCAGCGGTCGACGCTTGTGCGAAATAGGCGCCTTGTCGATCAACAACGCATGCAAGGCCTCGAATTCGCGCCGCCAGTCGTGGCAGCTCTCCACATCCAGACTCTCGCCCCACCACAGCGTCAGACCGGAGAGCGACGACTCCAGCATCAGGGCATCCTCCGGCAGCGTGCGCGTGAAGCGCAGCAGCGCCGCGGCAACATCAGGGTCATCCGCCAGGCGACTCTCTTCGCGCCAGCGATAGCCCGGCACCGCTTCACGCAGGGCATCACTGGCCCATTCATCCTGCACCAGAATGAAGGGCGTGACATCGCGTTCGGTCGGCCAGGGGCGGCGGTAACCGACGATGCCCTTGGGCGCGTCAGAAAGCGCCGGCGCCTTGAGATCAACCCGCATGCCATCGGCGATCACCGCCTTGCGGACCAGTGAAGTGCGCGTCTCGCGTTTGCTGGGGCGTAACCAGGTCAGCGGCGACAGCATCGCCAGCACGACAAAAATGATGATCAGCGCAGTCGTCATCGTCTATCCAACGGTTGTCTATTCAAGGGTTTCATCAAGCAGGACGTGGCGTGAAAGCGCAGGATAGGCTATGCAGCCCCGCAGTGTTGCGTATCACGCACTGCCATTACGTTGATGTAAGTCATTGTGTTCAAGGGGGCGGCAAGCCTAGCATGGAAGCAGGTGCACGACGCCACTCGAATGGCCAACCTCTGCGGGAGGACCTCAGGATGAGCAACGAATACAAGCATGTACTGGTCGCTGTCGACCTGACCAAGGATTCCCATCTGGTGCTGGAGCGGGCACTGCCGATCGCCAAGCGCAACGGCGCCAAGATTTCCATCATCCATACGCTGGAACCGCTGGGCTTTGCCTATGGCGGTGATATCCCGATGGATCTGACCAGCATCCAGGACCAGCTGGATTCCCACGCCCGTGAACGGCTTGGCGAGATCGCCTCCCCCCATGATATCGCCGCCGAAGACCAGTACGTGGTGGTCGGCATGCCGGACAGCGAGATTCATCGCTTCGCGGCCGAACACGACGTGGACCTGATCGTGGTCGGCTCGCATGGTCGACATGGCTTTGCGCTGCTGCTGGGCTCCACCTCCACGGGTGTCCTGCACGGTGCCCAGTGTGACGTGCTGGCGGTGCGCGTCGGCGCGGATGACAGCGAGGAATGATGGCGGCCGGCTAGACGACACCTCATGCCAGACGACACCTCACGTCGATGACATGTGAGGGACGACAAGAGGGCTGCCCATGGGCAGCCCTCTTGTGTGTTCAGCTGACGGGCTTTCTGCACCGCACGGTCATCAAGCATCGTCACTCATGACCGTAGTTCATGACCGAACGTGTGCAGGACCGTCACTTGCGGCTTCAGCCTTCCTGCATGGCCTCAAGTTCCATCCAGCGTTCCATCGTCTCTTCCAGCACCTGCTGCTTGTGGCTGAGCTTCTCCAGCGTGTTCTTCACCGCCTTGGCATCCCCGGTGTAGAACTCCGGCGCCGCGATCTCGGCTTCCAGCGTCGCGATCTCCGCTTCCAGCTTCTCGATGGTCGCCGGAATCAGGTCCAGCTCGCGCTGGAACTTGTAGGGCAGCTTGACCTTCTTGTTGGCCTGCTGCGCCTGGGCGGCCTCACGCTTGCGGCGCTCGTCTTCTGCCTGGGCATCACGACGGTGCTTTTCCTCGCGCTCACGCTCGACTTCCCACGGTGCCGGCGGCAGATGCCCGCCCTGACGTATCCAGTCGCTGTAACCCCCGACATACGGCTTGACGACCCCGTCGCCCTCGAAGGCGAGGATGTTGGTGACCACGTTGTCCATGAAGGCACGGTCGTGGGAAACCAGCAGCACGGTACCGTCGAAGTCGAGCAACAGCTCCTCGAGCAGCTCCAGCGTCTCGACATCCAGGTCGTTGGTCGGCTCATCGAGCACCAGCACGTTGGCCGGCATGGTGAACAGACGCGCCAGCAGCAGGCGGTTGGACTCGCCCCCTGACAGGGAGCGAACCGGCTGACGCGCGCGGTCCGGCGTGAACAGGAAGTTCTGCAGGTAGCTCATCACGTGCATGTCACGCCCGCCAACCGTGACACGGTCGCTGCCGCGCGCCACGTTGTCGTAGACGGTGGCTTCCATGTCGAGGCCCTTGCGCAGCTGATCGAAGTAGGCGATCTGCAGCTTGGTGCCTTCGATGCGCTTGCCCTCGCTGGCTTCCAGCTGACCGAGCAGAATGTGCAGCAGCGTGGTCTTGCCCGCGCCGTTGCGCCCCAGCAGGCCGACCTTGTCGCCGCGCTGGATCTCGACACTCAGGTCACGGATGACCCACTGCTCCTGCGCCTCATCGTAGCGATAGCTGACGTTCTCCAGCTCCACGACCCGCTTGCCGCTGCGCTCGGCGGAGTCGACGGCGATACGCGCACGGCCCTGCACTTCACGCCGCTGGCCACGCTCGGCACGCATCTTCTCCAGCGCACGCACACGGCCTTCATTGCGGGTACGACGCGCCTTGACCCCCTGGCGGATCCAGGTCTCTTCCTGGGCCAGTTTCTTGTCGAACTCGGAGTTCTCTTTGGCCTCGACATCCATATCGTGCTGCTTCTGGGCCTGGTAGGCCGCGTAATCGCCCGGATAACGCCCGAGACGGCCACGGTCCAGCTCCAGAATCTGGGTCGCGAGGCGCTTCAGGAAGGCCCTGTCGTGGGTGATGAACAGCACGGCGCCGGAGAAGGCCGCGACCTGCTCTTCCAGCCAGGCGATGGTATCGAGATCCAGATGGTTGGTCGGCTCATCGAGCAGCAGCAGGTCCGGGTCGGACACCAGCGCACGCGCCAGTGCGACACGACGGCGCCAGCCGCCGGACAGGTCTTCCATCATGGTGTCTTCCGGCAGGCCCAGGCGGGTCAGCACGGTATCGATACGCTGCTGGAACTGCCAGCCATCGACGCTTTCCAGCGCGACCTGCACGTGCTCGAGACGCTTGAGGTCCGGCTCGGGATCGCTGATCAGGTGATGATATTCCGCCAGCAGCGCGCCCGCCTTCGGCAGGCCTTCAGCGACGATATCGAAGATGGTGCGTCCTTCGGCGGCCGGCAGGTCCTGCGAGAGCACGCCGATCTTGAGGCCCGGCGCCTTCCACAGCTCACCGGCATCGGCCTGGAATTCGCCGGTGATCAGCTTGAGCAGGGTCGACTTGCCGGTGCCGTTGCGGCCGACGAGCGCCAGACGCTCGCCGCGCTCGACGACAAGGTCCGCCCCGTTGAGCAAGACGTGATGGCCATAGGCCAGCTGAAGATTTTCCAGTCGTAACAATGCCATGTGCAGCAGCAACTCGTGACGGGTCCACGGCCGGGAAGGCCACGGAGGAAGTGGGAGTCAGGCGGACAGGCCGCCGCCAGCGACGCGCGCCGGAGAATGCTGCCATTCTACCCGAGGCGCAGCGTGCAGGCGATGGAAGACGCCGCAAGGGCTGAAAGACGCCGGCGCCTTGGGTAGAATGGCCGACCGCTTGAAATCACGTCACGTGCCCTGCGCTGCCAAGGCCCGCCTGGCATGCAGCGCTATCGAGTGCCAGGCCGGCGGGCTATTGCCCGGCCTTGCGCTGTCACGAGTCTTCTCCCTCCCCGCGATCCCAAGGGTGTCCGATGTCCGCGCTTCCCCCGCATGCCGATCCTGCCTCCCTGCCCTACTATGATAGCGAGCGGCTGTCCGACGAGACGCTTGCCGCCTTGTGTGATGACCTTGAACTCGGCGAGGCCGATATCGCGGCCGCGCTGACGCTGCTGGCACCGGAGCTGCGTTTCGCCAGCCCCTCTGCGCTGGTCGACATCGGCGTCAACCTGACGCATGAGAGCTACGCGCGCGACATCGAGGGCACCTTGCTGCGAGCACGCGCGGCGGGCGTCAGCCAGCAGATCCTGACCGGCACCAGCCTGGATGGCTCGCGTGAGGCCCAGGCGCTGGCGGCACGCTATCGTGGCCTTTCTGCCACCGCCGGTGTGCATCCGCATGATGCCAGCCAGTGGAACGACGGTGTCGAACGCGGCATCCGGGAGCTACTGGCGCAGCCGGAGGTCGTCGCGGTGGGGGAATGTGGCCTCGACTTCAATCGCAACTTCTCGACGCCCGCCGAACAGGCCCGAGCGTTCGAAGCGCAGCTGACGCTGGCCGCCGAGACAGGCCTGCCGCTGTTTCTGCATGAACGTGACGCCGGTCGCCAGATGCTCGAGATGCTCAAGCACTGGCGCGACGATATCAGTCACGCCGTCGTGCACTGCTTCACCGGTGAGCGCGAGACGCTCTACGGCTATCTGGATCTCGATCTGCACATCGGCCTGACCGGCTGGCTGTGTGATGAGCGCCGAGGCGAACACCTGCGCAGCCTGTGCCGCGAGATTCCCCTCGAACGCCTGATGCTGGAAACCGATTGCCCCTATCTGGTACCGCGCAATCTGCCCGCCAAGCTCAAGGGGCGGCGTCATGAACCCTCTCTGCTGGTGTGGATCATGGCGGAGGTCGCGGCGCTGCGTGGTATCGACATGGAAGAACTCGCAGAGGCCACCAGCGCCACTGCCACACGCTTCTTCCGCCTGTAATCGGCATCAACGACTTTCCCTGCACGCTTCCCTGCTCTGGACATCACCATGCACGAATATGAACCCGAAACAGGGGACTTCCCCGCCTTCATCGCCGTCGAGACCGGCGAGGACTCCAGTCTGCCGCTGGCCATCGCCTGGGCGCTGCCCGATGGCCAGATGAAGCATGTACTGATCCAGCCGGATGACGAATGGCTGGATGGCGAGATGCTGGAGCTGGGCGACTACAGCCTGGACGACCTGCGCAGCTTCGGCGTCAGCCCCCTCGATGTGCTCAAGGAGCTGGAGCAGGACTACTACCAGACCACGCTCTATACCACCGGCGTCATGGATGACGAGCAGGCACTGGCCCGCCTGTTCGACGCCTACAACATGGACCCCTTCATCGAGTTCGCGCCGGCGGAAGGCCTCTACCCTGAGCTTGCACCGGGTGACTGGGCGCGCGAGCGCAACAACATGCTGTTCGAACAGGGCCTGCAGCCCTTCCGCCCGGACAACGAGGTGCTGGTGATGCTGGCCATCCATACCCGCCTGCGCGGTGATGGCGTGCGTGGTGAGCAAGACATCCAGGGCACTGGCCCGGATTACGAGATCGACTGGGAAGAAGACGTCTGATCAGTCGCTTCCGCTCCTGACACGCAAACGCCCCGACAACCGCAAGGTTGTCGGGGCGTTTCTTTTCCAGCCTTGGCCTCTACGACGCGGCTCAGCCGTTGGAGCGGCCACCACCGTTGCCACCGCTGGAGCGATTGCGGCCACCACGTGAGCGGCGACGCGGGCGCTCATCATTGCTCGGCGCGTTCGGCGCACGGTTGCCGTTCACTTCCGGCTGCGGCGCGACGCGATTGCCATCGACTTCACGCTGTACCGGTGCACGGTTGCCGCGGTTGTCATCATCGACACGCGCGGTCTGCTGAGGCTTGCCGCCAGTACGCTGACCTTCAGAGCGCTGGCCGCCATTGCCACGACCTTCACCAGCAGGCTTGCCGCCAGTGCGCTGGCCGCCAGAACGCTGGCCGCCAGAGCGTGCGCCGCCAGAGCGCTGGCCGCCATTGCCACGGCCTTCAGCGGCAGGCTTGCCGCCAGTACGCTGGCCACCCGAGCGCTGACCACCACGCGGCTGACGCGGCTCACGTTCCGGCTCGACATCGACTTCCGGCACGAAACCTTCCACTTCGACGCGCTTGAGCTTGCCCTTGAGCAGACGCTCGATGCCGCCGAGTTCCTTGCGCTCATCGCTGGAGACCAGCGAGATGGCACGCCCGCTGGCGCCGGCACGGCCGGTACGCCCGATACGGTGCACGTAGTCTTCCGGCACGTTGGGCAGTTCGTAGTTCACGACCTGCGGCAGCTGCTCGATATCCAGACCACGCGCCGCGATGTCCGTCGCGACCAGCACTCGCACTTCGCCGTTCTTGAAGCCGGCCAGTGCCTTGGTACGCGCATTCTGGCTCTTGTTGCCGTGAATCGCCGCAGCACTGATGCCGGACTTCTCGAGCTTGGTCGCCAGACGGTTGGCACCGTGCTTGGTACGGGTGAAGACCAGCACCTGGTGCCAGTTTTCCTTGATGATCAGGTGCTTGAGCAGTGAAGGCTTGTGGCTCTTCTCCACGGTGTGGATATGCTGCTCGACCTTCTCGGCCGTGGTGTTGCGCGGGCTGGCTTCCACCGCCACCGGGTCATTCAGCAGCTTGTTGGCCATGCCGCGAATCTCATCGGAGAAGGTCGCGGAGAACAGCAGCGTCTGACGCTTGGTCGGCAGCAGCTTGAGCAGACGACGGATGTCGTGGATGAAGCCCATGTCCAGCATGCGGTCCGCTTCATCCAGCACCAGCGTCTCGAGATCGGAGAAGTCGATGGCCTTCTGGGAGTGCAGGTCCAGCAGGCGGCCCGGCGTGGCGGTCAGGATCTCGACACCAGAGGACAGGCGGCTGATCTGCGGGTTGATCTTCACGCCACCGAATACCACGGCGTTGCGCAGCTTCAGGTGACGGGAATAGGCAGTGACGTTCTCGTCGATCTGCGCGGCCAGTTCACGCGTAGGCGTGACGATCAGGGCCTTGATCTTGCGGGCACCCGCGGGAGCGCTCTGTGAGAGGCGCTCGACCAGCGGCAGGGCGAAACCGGCAGTCTTGCCGGTACCGGTGCGCGCGGCAGCCATCACATCACGGCCTTCCAGCACGGCAGGAATCGCACCTGCCTGGACGGGAGACGGCGTGGAATAGCCCATCTCGGCGATCGCTTTCAGGACAGGAGCGGACAGCCCCAGGGAGGCAAACGCCGGGACGGAATTGGCAGTAGTCTCAGTCATCAATATCTCTTCGGCTGACCGGCCACGTGCTGGTCGATCATTAAGGAATGGCGCCTGGCCGGGCACGTGCCGGGAGAGGGAGCGAGGCGTATCAGGCGCAGAGAAGAAAGAGTCGGTCAGAGGGACCTCATCCGGCTGCTGCCAGTCGCTCGCGTCAGGCGATGGCCCAGTCTACCATCTTCCGCCGTCGCCTGCAGAAGCGTGCATCCGATGGGTTCAATGCCAGTGCAGCGGATAGCGGCGATGACGCGCCAGATTGTTGATCAACACCGCCAGCACCAGCATCGCCAAGCAGCCAAGCCCCACCGGCAACAGAGCGTACCAGTAGCCCAGCTCGTGCAGCGGCTGACCGCCGATCACCGCGATCAAGGCCGTGGCGCCGCCCGGTGGGTGTAGGGTGTGCGTCAGCTGCATGACCAGCAGTGCCACCGAGACCGCCATGGCGGCCGCCAGCCAGCCATCGCCCAGCCAGTGATAGCAGGCGACACCGACCAGTGCCGACAGCATGTTGCCGCCCAGCACATTGCGCGGCTGGGCCAGCGGACTGTGCGGCGCGCCGTAGAGCAGCACCGAGGTCGCGCCGAAGGACCCCACCAGCAACAGCGAGCTGACCGCCAGGTAGTGCGAGGACAGCCAGCCGATCAGCGCCATGCCCAGAAAGGCCCCGAGCCACGACCACAGGGCATCGGCAACATGCGGCCTGCCCCGCTTCAGGGGGCCACCACGCATCTTGGCTACGTAAGGCTTGAGCATCGTGCGAACCATCTCCGGCGTTGTCCTGTCAGTGTCGAGCGCTGCACCCTAGGCGATCTCCACACGAGGAACAACTCTCATATGGCAATAAGCTGATGCCGACGCTGTCTTCATCATGACTCGCTGCGCGAGGCCACGATGGTGCGCGAGATCACGATCACCGGCAGGATGCCGACCACCACGATCACCAGCGCCGGCAACGCCGCCTGCTCGAGCATTTCATCCGAGGCGTATTGATAGACGTGGGTAGCGAGCGTGTCGAAGTTGAAGGGCCGCAGCAACAAGGTGGCCGGCAGCTCCTTCATGGCATCGACGAACACCACCAGCGCCGCGGTCAGCAAGCCGGGGCGGATCAAGGGCAGGTGCACCCGGCGCAGTGTCGAGAAGGTGTTCTCGCCCAGCGAGCGCGCCGCCATGTCCATCGAGGGCGTGACCTTGTCGAGACTCGATTCGATGGAACCCGCGGCGATGGCGAGGAAGCGCACCACATAGGCGATGATGATCGCGCCCATCGTCCCCGTCAGCAGCAGGCCGCTGGAGAACCCGAAGTTGGCGCGCAGGAAGCTGTCCAGCGCATTGTCGAAACCGGACAGCGGCACCAGCACGCCCAGCCCCAGCACGGCCCCCGGCATGGCATAGCCGAGACTCGAGAGCTTGAGCGCCTGCTGTACGCTGGCGGTGCGATCCAGCCGCTTGGCGTAGGCCAGCAGCACCCCGATGATCAGCGTCAGCACGGCAGCACTCACCGACAGCATCAGGCTATTGAGCGCGTAACCGGCGAAGTCCGGCGTCCACGACTCCTCGAAGTAGCGAATGGCATGCCGCGTCAGCAGCCCAACCGGCAACAGGAAGCCGAACAGCAGCGGCAGCAGACAGGCCAGTGTCGCCAGCCCGGCGCGCCAGCCATGCAGGGTCGGGCGACGATAGCGACGATAGCGATCGCCCTTGCCGAACTGACGCTGCCGGCGCCGGGCATGTCGTTCCAGCCAGATCAGCGTGACCACGAAGATCATCAGACACAGCGCGATCTGGGCCGCACCGCGCAGGCTGCCCATGTTGAGCCACACATTGAAGATGCCGGCGGTCAGCGAACGCACCGCGAAGTAATCGACGGTGCCGAAGTCGTTGAGCGCCTCCATCATCGCCAGCGCCAGGCCGACGGCGATCGCCGGGCGTGCACTGGGCAGCGCCACGCGCCAGAAGCTCTGCCAGCCATTGCAGCCCAGGGTGCGGCTGGCATCGCGCAGTGACGGCGATTGATCGAGAAATGCCGAGCGCGCCAGCATGAAGACATACGGAAACAGCACCAGCGACAGCATCAGGATGGCGCCGCCCAGACTGCGTATCTCGGGGAAGTAGTAATCCTGCGGCGAGTCCCAGCCGAACAGCGCACGCAGCGCGCCCTGGAAGGGCCCGGCATACTCGAAGACATCGGTGTAGATGTAGGCGATGACGTTGGCGGGAATCGCGAACGGCAGCAGCAATGACCACTCGAAGGTGCGCCGCAGCGGGAACTGATACATGGTGGTCAGCCACGCCGACACCACGCCCATGCTGCCGCTGAGCACCGCCACGCCGGCCACCAGCGCCAGACTCGTCATGACGTAGTCAGGCAGCACGGTGGAGACGAGGTGCGGCCAGATGCCGTCACCGGCCTGATCACTGCCATCATCGCCGAACAACGCCAGCCAGATGACGGCCAGCACCGGCATCACCACCAGCGCGGCGACCCCCCAGGCCGTCGCGAACCACCCCATGTGCGTGCCCAGACGCCGCTGACGACGTCTTATCGCCGCGTCTTCGGCGCCTGACGTGCTGTGAGTCGCGCGCTCCAGGGCGAGCTCCGTCGCGCTGGTTGCCGTACAGGCTTCTTCTTCAAGGCTCGCACCTCGCTTTGCCAACAGCCGCTTGCCTTGCGTCATCTGTTCTTCCTCACTGACCTGCCAACTGCAATTGCGTCTATTTTACATTGTTCACTCAAACGAAGAGGGGCTGTCGCATCGCGACAGCCCCTCTTCGTTCATGACATCCCACCCGATGGCTTGCGCCAGCGGTGAGTGCCGTTACTGGTTGAAGCCGACTTCATTGACCATCTGAGCAGCTCGCTTGCGGTATTTGGCGACCTCGGTCAGCGAGAGGTCATCCTGCTTGAACTCGCCCCAGGACGTCAGCAGCTCCGAGCTTTCGGCAGCCGGGTTGGCCGGATACTCGAAATTGACCTCGGCATACATGTGCTGGGCGGTCTTCTCGGTCAAGAAGCGCATCAGCTTGAGCGCATTCTCTTCGTGCGGCGCGTACTTGGTCATCGCCATGCCGGAGATGTTCATGTGCGTGCCGACACCGTTCTGGTCCGGGAACTCGATGCGTGCCTTCTCGGCCCACGGACGCTGCTCGTCGTTGTCGAGCATCTTGCCGTAGTAGTAGCTGTTGCCGATGGCCACGTCACAGACGTTGTCACGAATCGCCTTGATCTGATCGCGGTCCCCGCCCTGCGGCTTGCGCGCCAGGTTGTCCTTGAAGCCTTCCAGCCATTCGCGGGTCGCTTCCTCGCCATTGTGGGCGATACGCGAGGCGATCAATGCCACGTTGTAGGGGTGATCACCGGCACGTGAACAGACACGGCCCTTGAGGCTCGGATCCGCCAGGTCGTCATAGCTTGCGACCTGACCGGCCTCGAGGCGCTCGACGCTGGTGTAGAGCACGCGGGCACGGGTGGTGATACCGAACCACTGGTTGTCAGGACCGTGATACTGCTCGGGCAGGTTGGCTTCGATGACGTCGTCATTGACGCTCTTGACCAGCTCCTCGTCGACCAGCTCCTGCAGGCGACCGATATCCACCGTCAGCAGGACGTCAGCCGGCGTGTTGCGACCCTCACGCTTGAGACGCTCGGCCAGACCCTGCTTGGCGAATACCACGTTGACCTTGACGCCGGTCTCCTCGGTGAACTCCTTGAGGAAGGGCTCGATCAGATAGGCCTGACGATAGGAGTAGACGTTCACCTCTTCCTGGGCTTGCGCCGGCATGGCCGTGACAGCCGTCACGCCGACCAGCGCACTCAACAACAGCTTGCGAGCGGAGGATGCAGAAATCATGGATACAGCAGTCATCGAATACCCCTGTTCAAGGTGTCCTGTCCTGACGAGGATTGCCATGAGCAGACCTGCAGGCCAGTAAAAGCGGAACCATTGTGTCAATGCGAATCATTCTAATCACAAAGCCCTGACACCTGCAACGTGAGTGCAACGCTGATTTGCAGATAATGCAATCCGGCTCAGGTAGGCGAGTTCCGGGAGGCAAGCCCAGCGGGCGACGCCACTGCCGCCTGGCATACGCAGGAAGGCATCACGCCAGTCGGCCGTCCTCCCCCACCGCAGGCAACAGGGGCCTGGCATGGGCGATGGCCTGCTCAAGCGGCATCCCCTGCTGCCAGACACCGGCGAGTGCGTGGCGGAAGGCAGCGGCGCGTGCGGGCAGGCCGCGCTGCTCGACATCGGCGGCGCGCTGCATCACACGTTGCGCGAAGGCGTCTCGATCCACCTCCAGCTCAAGATTGTCGACGCTGACATGAAACGGCTTGCCCACCGCCCGGTGAAACAGCAGCTCCAGCGCTTGCGGCGCGACCTCGACACTCTCGAAGGCACGCTGCTGCTCGGCGTCGCGGCCATCCGGCGCATACCAGTAGCCGTAATCTTCCTCGAGCCGCCGTCTGGCACCTGCGATGCACCAATGGCTGATCTCATGCAGCGCGCTGGAAAAGAAGCCACGTGCCAGATAGATGCGGTGATAGCCAAGCTCTGATTCCGGGACATGCCTGCCTTCCCCCTGCATGCCGGCCGGAAGATAGAGCGGCTCTTCGGGATCACAGCGCAGCAAGGTGTTGAAGGTGTCGCCGAACAGGCCGTCAAACAATGCCATCAAGGTGGCGAGGTCATGCGCACGACGGGGGCTCCCGCAGGCGGAATCAGAGGAAAGGACGGCAGGTAGGGACTCATGGGACGACACGGCAATTCTCGGCAAGCGCTGGCAGTGTGTGGGCATTCGGTGACAGCAGGAAGACCTGCTCTGTCGGATGGCTCATTGTACGTGGCTAGCGTATAGCGCGTCATTTCAGCTGACAGTGTCGCTCACAGCCGTGATAATTCATCAGCTTGCGTTCATGAAACCTGCTTATCTGCTAGGATGGCGCGCCAAGCAAGAATGATTCTCGATTACTAGCAGGAGCCTGCCGTGCCCCCCGCCGATTCATCCACCCCCTCCAAGCCTCAGACGGCCCCCGGTTCTCCGCCTCCGCCACTGATTCCCCGCGTCAGAGCGGAAACCTCACGCCTGCTGACCCTGGCGCTGCCGATCTGTGGCGCGCAGCTGGCTCAGGCAGGCATGAGTGCCGTGGACGTGTTGATGACGGGACGTTCCTCGGCCACGGACCTGGCAGCCGTGTCGGTGGGCTCAAGCCTGTGGGTACCTCTGCTGCTGCTGATGGCGGGCACCCTGATGGGCCTGACGCCGGTGGTCGCGCAATTGATGGGGGGCAATCGCAGCGGTGAGGTGCGTGGCAACGTGCATCAATCGCTGTGGATCTCGCTGGTGCTCGGCAGCCTGTCCGGGCTTGCGCTGTGGTATCTGGCCGCGCCGATCTTCACGCTGATGGAGGTGCCTGAGGCCGTGGCCGAGCAGGCGACCCTCTACCTGATGGCCATCGCCTGGGGCATGCCGGGTGCCGCCTTCTATCAGGTCCTGCGCGCCTACTCGGACGGCATGAACCATACCCGCCCGGCACTGATCATCAGCCTGATCGGCCTGATATCGAACATCCCGCTCAATTACGTGCTGATCTACGGGTCTGCAGGCGTGGATGACCTGCTGGGGATCACCCTGCCGGGATTGTTGGGCGACATCCCCGCCATGGGCGCCGCCGGCTGCGGTATCGCCACCGGCCTTGCGATGTGGATCATGTGCCTGAGCATGTTCGCCTACACGCGTTACAGCAGCGCGTATCGCGCCGTGGCGCTGTGGTGCCAGCCCAGCGCCCCCCACTTCAAGCAGATGGGCGAACTGCTCAAGGTCGGCCTGCCGATCGGGATCGCGATCTTCTTCGAGGTCACGCTGTTCACGGTCATCGCCCTGTTCGTGGCCAGCTTCGGCGAGATCAAGGTCGCGGCGCACCAGGTCGCGCTCAACTTCACCTCGCTGCTGTTCATGCTGCCGCTGTCGATGGCGATGGCCCTGACCGTGCGCGTCGGCCACACCATCGGCCGTGGCGACATGCGCGAAGCACGTTTCGTGGCCTGGAATGGCGTGGCCTTCTCGCTGGTGGTGGCGCTGGTGAATGACATCGTGATCTGGGTACTGGCCGAGCCGGCCGTGGCGCTCTACACCAGCAACCTCAAGGTCCAGGCCCTGGCCATGTCGCTGATCACCCTGGCGATGCTCTATCAGGTCTCGGACTCCCTGCAGGTCGCCATGGCAGGGGCACTGCGCGGCTTCAAGGACACGCGCATCATTATGCTGATCACCATGTTCGCTTACTGGGTGGTCGGGCTGGGAGGCGGACACCTGCTGGGCGTCGGCAGTGAGGCCTTCCCGATCTCGCCCTGGCCCATCGAGCAGATGGGCGTCTATGGCTACTGGATCGGCATGGTGGCCGGCCTGACCGTGGCGGCGCTGCTGCTTGGCTGGCGCCTGTGGATCATCGCGCGCCGTGGCGTGCGTGACGAGGCATTGGCGAGCCAGTGATGCCTGCCGGATAGCGCCTGCATCTCAGCCTGCATCCCAACAGGAAGCTCGGCCGGGATGCTGGGCTGACAGCTGCCTGAAACGCCTTGATGAGCAAGCCCCGCGACACCCGACAGGGTGACGCGGGGCTTTTGCGTTTAAACACGAAAAAGCTGATAGACGGTCATTTCGTCCAAGGAGGGGTTACCGTCAAGGCTCTGGCTGTGCTAATGGTTATTCAAGGCAGTGCTCTCTCGCTGACGACACACATGGCAGAAGCGAGAGAACGCACCAGCACACGCCGAGGACGATCGACAAGCTGCTGAGGAGGGTTCGTCATGGGCGTACCAGTATCTTCCCCCCGCTCCGCCAAGGTCATCGACCTGAGTGTCATGCGTGACAGGATGCGTGCACGACGTCGTATTCTCCGGCTGGCGCCGGAACACGACGGGTTGGAAATGCTCTATCAGCTCGACAGCGACCCGGACAGCTATTACAGCATTCCGGTACTGGCCTGGGGGCTGCGCGAGGATGGTGAAGTCGTCGGCATGGTGCCGTGGATGGAGGGGCTGACGCCCTGCCACGAGCTGGAAGACCCCCAGCAGGGGCATTTCGTCGGCTATCGCGACCCGGAAACCGACGAAGTCTTCATGCTGGCGCCTGACCACAAGGTGTTCGAGCTCGAACACGCCGCGGCCTATTACGACTATGAAGTCTCGGACAAGACGACGCTGCTGCAGCAACTGCCGGACACGCTGGGTACCCATGCGCTGTGCATGACCAACGGCGAGACACAGTGGCAGCTCAAGCAGGTCTTCGGCTGGCGTCTCTACAGCGATGGCAACATCGAGGCCTTGCTGGTCGATGAGGCTCGCGTCACCCAGACACCCGTGCTGGCCGGCGACGACTGCCTGTACCCGGGGCGCAGCCGGCATGATGTGGTCTATTTCTTCCAGCGCGCCATCGCCAACCAGATTCGCGAGCAGGACCCGGCGACGCTGGAGGCTCTCGCGCTGATGATGACCGGCGAGAGCGATCAGGTCTGCGTCGAGGTCCATGACCGTGAAGCCTGAGGGCCAGTCATGGCCAGCGACTCAGCGGATGCGGATGGCGCTCAACTGATGCGGATGTAATACAGGAACTGTTCCGGCGTCTCGTGGCTCAGTTCCAGGGTGTGGCCGAGAAAGGCGCAGAACTTGGGCACATCACGGGTGGTGGCAGGGTCGGTCGCCACCACCCGCAACAGGTCACCCGAGGCAAGCTCACGCACCTTGTTGTGCAGCATCATGATGGGTTCCGGGCAATACAGGCCACTGGTTTCCAGTTCGGCATCGGCCTCGGGCAATGTGATATCGGTCATCGAAGACTCCTGACAATCCTGCCGCCCTGGCTGGCGGCACGTACAAAAAAGGGGAGACAGGCATGATCAAGGTTCTGATCGAACGGCATATCATGCCGGGGCTGGAACAGGATTACGAACAGGCCTCGCGTGAAGTCGTACGCGAGGCTACGCATGTCCCGGGCTTCATCTCGGGCGAGAACCTGATGGAAACCGGCCGCGCGGGTCACCGCATCCTGATCACCTCATGGCGCGATGCGCGAGCGTGGCAGGAATGGTCGGTCAGTCCGGCCAGAGATCGCATGATGGCGCGCCTGGCGCCCATGCTATCCCAACCGGAGCGGATAATCCTGCTGGAGCATACCTGAACGCGCCTCTCCGGCGAGCGAAGGCATCAGGCGCCCCATACAAGAACCCCACGACCTGGGCAGGCCGTGGGGTTCTTGTATGGGGCATGTGCCACTCGTGCATGCTGATTGAGCAACAGCCAATCAGTGCGTGATGCGCACGTGCACAGTGACTTCTTCACGGTCGTGATACAGATGACGACAGCGAATCTCGGCACCGACGTTGGAGCGCTCGAGACTGGCGGCCAGATAGTCGAGGCAGCGAGAGACTTCCTTCCAGCGCTGTTTCATCGGCAGCTTGAGGTTGAAGACGGCCTCATTGCACCAGCGCTTCTTCAGCCAGCGCTCGACCATCTCGGTCACACGAATCGGCTTGTCGACGATATCGCAGACCAGCCAATCCAGGTGCAGCGGTGGCTCCCAGGTGAAGCCATCTTCCTTGAGATGCTCGACCTGCCCTGTCGCCATCAGGTCCTTGTTCATCGGGCCATTGTCGATCGCGAACACGAACATGCCCTTCTCGACCAGCTGGAAGGTCCAGCCACCCGGGGCGGCACCAAGATCCGCTGCCTGCATGCCAGTGGCGATGCGACGCTCCCACTGATCGCGCGGCACGAATTCGTGCCACGCCTCTTCCAGCTTGAGCGTGGAGCGGCTGGGCGCACGACTCGGCGAACGCAGGTGACGAATGCCATTGGCATATTCGCTGCGGTTGCCCGGGAAGCTCATGCCCAGCTGGACTTCATCGCCATCCGTCCAGAAGACATGCAACGCCCGACCACCGGCCTTGCGGCGCAGGGCGCCCCGCTTCTTGAGCGCGGACTCCAGCGGGCGACCGACGGCCTTGCCCAGCCCCGACAGCGCCTTGCCATCATTGGTATCCGGCATCTCGTGGCGGATCTCCTCGAAGCTCCAGCCGGCGTCGACCACCTGCTGCAGAATCGGCGAGACACGATTCTCCCGCGACATGCCGACCAGCGGCTCCAGTGCCACCAGGGTCTGACGAGCGAAGACCAACGCCTGTAGCGGCATGTCACGATGCAGGGCGTTGGCGGGCTCTTCGCCCGTCACCACATAACGCACGAAGCCACTGTCGCGTGCCGTAATCGGATAACCCGGCGTGCCGATATACGCCGCTTTCTCGCTGACTTCTGCGGCCAGGTCGGCCTCGAAGCCAGGGCGGCAATACAGCAACAGTTCTTGAGGTTGCATCATCATCTCCAATACAGAGGGCTGGGGAGTCTAGCCTCTCGCCGCTGCCTTCTACAAGCGTGCATGTACGTGATGGGGCTGTGACAACGCTCAGGCCGTCGTCATGGGCGCAGCAGACGCCTCACGAAGCGCGTACATCTCTTGCTTTGCGCAACTTTTCTCACCACAAAGAGAACCGCCCCTGCAGCAAGGCTACAGGGGCGGTTCGGTATAAGTGCCTGACGATGACCTACTCTCACATGGAGAAACTCCACACTACCATCGGCGCTAAGCGGTTTCACTTCCGAGTTCGGCATGGGATCGGGTGGTTCACGCTCGCTATGGTCGTCAGGCGAAACGGTGGCATCTTGCGATGCCTGAGTCCCGAGGCTTTTGGCCTCGCGACTCGCAATATGAATCATGCTGACCGATATGTCTCGATCCTGTCGCAATCCCGGCGGTTTGCCTGCGCAAACCCCTTGGGTGTTATATGGTCAAGCCTCACGGGCAATTAGTACTGGTTAGCTCAACACATTGCTGTGCTTCCACACCCAGCCTATCAACCTTGTAGTCTTCAAGGGCCCTTCAGGAGGCGCAAGGCCTCAGGGAAGTCTCATCTTGAAGGGGGCTTCCCGCTTAGATGCTTTCAGCGGTTATCCCGTCCGAACGTAGCTACCGGGCAATGCCATTGGCATGACAACCCGAACACCAGAGGTTCGTCCACTCCGGTCCTCTCGTACTAGGAGCAGCTCTTCTCAAACTTCCGACGCCCACGGCAGATAGGGACCGAACTGTCTCACGACGTTCTAAACCCAGCTCGCGTACCACTTTAAATGGCGAACAGCCATACCCTTGGGACCGACTTCAGCCCCAGGATGTGATGAGCCGACATCGAGGTGCCAAACACCGCCGTCGATGTGAACTCTTGGGCGGTATCAGCCTGTTATCCCCGGAGTACCTTTTATCCGTTGAGCGATGGCCCTTCCATACAGAACCACCGGATCACTAGAACCTACTTTCGTACCTGCTCGACGTGTCTGTCTCGCAGTCAAGCACCCTTATGCTCTTGCACTCAATGCACGATTTCCAACCGTGCTGAGGGTACCTTCGTGCTCCTCCGTTACTCTTTAGGAGGAGACCGCCCCAGTCAAACTACCCACCATACACTGTCCTCGATCCGGATAACGGACCTGAGTTAGAACGCCAATGATGTCAGGCTGGTATTTCAAGGTTGGCTCCACCGCATCTGGCGACGTGGTTTCAAAGCCTCCCAGCTATCCTACACAGACAACATCAGCATCCAGTGTAAAGCTATAGTAAAGGTTCACGGGGTCTTTCCGTCTAGCCGCGGGTACACAGCATCTTCACTGCGATTTCAATTTCACTGAGTCTCGGGTGGAGACAGCGTGGCCATCATTACGCCATTCGTGCAGGTCGGAACTTACCCGACAAGGAATTTCGCTACCTTAGGACCGTTATAGTTACGGCCGCCGTTTACCGGGGCTTCGATCAAGAGCTTCGCGTGAGCTAACCCCATCAATTAACCTTCCGGCACCGGGCAGGCGTCACACCCTATACGTCCGCTTGCGCGTTTGCAGAGTGCTGTGTTTTTAATAAACAGTTGCAGCCACCTGGTATCTTCGACCGGTAGGAGCTTACGGAGCAAGTCCTTCACTCGAACCGGTGCACCTTCTCCCGAAGTTACGGTGCCATTTTGCCTAGTTCCTTCACCCGAGTTCTCTCAAGCGCCTTGGTATTCTCTACCTGACCACCTGTGTCGGTTTGGGGTACGGTCGCATGTGATCTGAAGCTTAGAGGCTTTTCCTGGAAGCGTGGCATCGATGACTTCCTGACCGTGGTCAGTTCGTCTCGCATCTCGACCTCAGAGGAACCGGATTTGCCTGATTCCTCGGCCTACATGCTTTCACCAGGACAACCAACGCCTGGCTCACCTAGCCTTCTTCGTCCCCCCATCGCAACCACATCCGGTACGGGAATATTAACCCGTTTCCCATCGACTACGCGTTTCCGCCTCGCCTTAGGGGCCGACTCACTCTGCTCCGATTAACGTAGAACAGAAAACCTTGGTCTTCCGGCGGGGGAGTTTTTCACTCCCCTTATCGTTACTCATGTCAGCATTCGCACTCGTGATACCTCCAGCAGACTTCTCAATCCACCTTCATTGGCTTACACGACGCTCCTCTACCGCTCATCCAGAGGATGAACCCGTAGCTTCGGTACCTGATTTAGCCCCGTTATATCTTCCGCGCAGGCCGACTCGACTAGTGAGCTATTACGCTTTCTTTAAAGGATGGCTGCTTCTAAGCCAACCTCCTAGCTGTCTGAGCCTTCCCACATCGTTTCCCACTTAATCAGGATTTTGGGACCTTAGCTGACGGTCTGGGTTGTTTCCCTTTTCACAACGGACGTTAGCACCCGCTGTGTGTCTCCCACGCTGCACTCACTGGTATTCGGAGTTTGCCTCGGGTTGGTAAGTCGGGATGACCCCCTAGCCGAAACAGTGCTCTACCCCCAGCGGTGATACGTGAGGCGCTACCTAAATAGCTTTCGAGGAGAACCAGCTATCTCCGGGCTTGATTAGCCTTTCACTCCGATCCACAGCTCATCCCAGCATTTTTCAACATACTTGGGTTCGGGCCTCCAATTGATGTTACTCAATCTTCACCCTGGCCATGGATAGATCGCCCGGTTTCGGGTCTATACCCTGCGACTGGTCGCCCAGTTAAGACTCGGTTTCCCTACGCCTCCCCTATACGGTTAAGCTCGCCACAGAATATAAGTCGCTGACCCATTATACAAAAGGTACGCGGTCACACCACGAAGGTGCTCCCACTGCTTGTACGCATACGGTTTCAGGATCTATTTCACTCCCCTCGCCGGGGTTCTTTTCGCCTTTCCCTCACGGTACTGGTTCACTATCGGTCAGCCAGGAGTATTTAGCCTTGGAGGATGGTCCCCCCATGTTCAGTCAAGGTTTCTCGTGCCCCGACCTACTCGATTTCACGTGACTCAGACTTCGACTACGGGACTATCACCCTGTATCGTCAAGCTTCCCAGCTTGTTCGTCTGTCAGTTGTCACGCTTAAGGGCTGGTCCCCGTTCGCTCGCCGCTACTTGGGGAATCTCGGTTGATTTCTTTTCCTCCGGGTACTTAGATGTTTCAGTTCCCCGGGTTTGCCTCTATAGGTTATGTATTGGCCTATAGATACTCACCTGATGGTGAGTGGGTTTCCCCATTCGGAAATCGTTGGGTCGCAGGGTATTTGCCACCTCGCCAACGCTTATCGCAGGCTATCACGTCCTTCATCGCCTCTGGCTGCCAAGGCATCCACCGTATGCGCTTAATCGCTTGACCATATAACCCCAAGGGGTCTGTCAAGGATTACGAATCTGTCGGACCTCTCCGACATATCGTTTGATAGACATGTGCTTGGCGCACACATCTATCGTCAGCATGATTCACATTGTTAAAGAGCGGCTGTTCAGAGAACAGTGAGAAGTCACACAACCTTCACGAGGAAGGCGATATGCTTGTCACTGTGGACTGTGCAGCGTTATCAGGTAGTAGAAGCTGAACCGGACTTTCATGGTGGAGCCAAGCGGGATCGAACCGCTGACCTCCTGCGTGCAAGGCAGGCGCTCTCCCAGCTGAGCTATGGCCCCAAAGTCGGCAAAACCGTGTCGACAAAAGCACGAAGCTTTTGGTGGGTCTGGGCAGATTTGAACTGCCGACCTCACCCTTATCAGGGGTGCGCTCTAACCAACTGAGCTACAGACCCGACACTACTACTCGATAAACTAACTTGATCAGGTAATTCGTTGTGAGCACTTGCCGCGAGCAGTAGACAGTGTCGATAAGGAGGTGATCCAGCCCCAGGTTCCCCTAGGGCTACCTTGTTACGACTTCACCCCAGTCATGAACCACACCGTGGTGATCGCCCTCCCGAAGGTTAGGCTAACCACTTCTGGTGCAGTCCACTCCCATGGTGTGACGGGCGGTGTGTACAAGGCCCGGGAACGTATTCACCGTGGCATTCTGATCCACGATTACTAGCGATTCCGACTTCATGGAGTCGAGTTGCAGACTCCAATCCGGACTGAGGCAAGCTTTATGGGATTGGCTCCACTTCGCAGTATTGCAACCCTTTGTACTTGCCATTGTAGCACGTGTGTAGCCCTACCCGTAAGGGCCATGATGACTTGACGTCGTCCCCACCTTCCTCCGGTTTGTCACCGGCAGTCTCCTTAGAGTTCCCGACATTACTCGCTGGCAAATAAGGATAGGGGTTGCGCTCGTTACGGGACTTAACCCAACATTTCACAACACGAGCTGACGACAGCCATGCAGCACCTGTCTCAGAGTTCCCGAAGGCACCAATCCATCTCTGGAAAGTCCTCTGGATGTCAAGGGTAGGTAAGGTTCTTCGCGTTGCATCGAATTAAACCACATGCTCCACCGCTTGTGCGGGCCCCCGTCAATTCATTTGAGTTTTAACCTTGCGGCCGTACTCCCCAGGCGGTCAACTTATTGCGTTAGCTGCGCCACTAAGTCCTCAAGGGACCCAACGGCTAGTTGACATCGTTTACGGCGTGGACTACCAGGGTATCTAATCCTGTTTGCTACCCACGCTTTCGCACCTCAGTGTCAGTGTCAGTCCAGAAGGCCGCCTTCGCCACTGGTATTCCTCCCGATCTCTACGCATTTCACCGCTACACCGGGAATTCTACCTTCCTCTCCTGCACTCTAGCCAAGCAGTTCCAGATGCCGTTCCCAGGTTGAGCCCGGGGCTTTCACACCTGGCTGACTTAGCCACCTACGCGCGCTTTACGCCCAGTAATTCCGATTAACGCTTGCACCCTCCGTATTACCGCGGCTGCTGGCACGGAGTTAGCCGGTGCTTCTTCTGCGAGTGATGTCTTTCCTCGGGAGTATTAATCCCAAGGCGTTCTTCCTCGCTGAAAGTGCTTTACAACCCGAAGGCCTTCTTCACACACGCGGCATGGCTGGATCAGGCTTTCGCCCATTGTCCAATATTCCCCACTGCTGCCTCCCGTAGGAGTCTGGGCCGTGTCTCAGTCCCAGTGTGGCTGATCATCCTCTCAGACCAGCTACGGATCGTCGCCTTGGTGAGCCATTACCTCACCAACAAGCTAATCCGACATGGGCTCATCCGATAGCGCAAGGTCCGAAGATCCCCTGCTTTCTCCCGTAGGACGTATGCGGTATTAGCCTGAGTTTCCCCAGGTTGTCCCCCACTATCGGGCAGATTCCCATGCATTACTCACCCGTCCGCCGCTCGACGCCTCCTAGCAAGCTAGGATCGTTTCCGCTCGACTTGCATGTGTTAAGCCTGCCGCCAGCGTTCAATCTGAGCCATGATCAAACTCTTCAGTTGAAAGCTTGATAGTCTGTTAAGCAGACCAAACTTGGTTCAGAGTCAAACTTCTCGTGAGAGGCTTGCTCCGATATTTGGTGACCTTGTCACCACTCATCGGCAAGCGCTCACACGAATTACCTGATCAAATTTTTAAAGAGCGTCGCTGTTAAGCGAGGAGGCATATTCTACCCGGAACGCTTGAGAAGTCAAGCACTTGATGATGAGTCAGTCGACTGCCTCTAAGCATCATCAAGCGGTGAGGAGCATTGCTCGATCACCTGTTCCGTAAGGAGTGCGGCGTATTCTAGCGAATCGCCCGGGATTGTCAATCGATGACTTCGAAGCGGACTTCAAAAACATCAAACAAAACAACCACCTGCAAACCTCTTCTACCGCTGGTAACGCCATGCGTCCCCGGCAGCGGATGCGTACTTTACGCAGGAATCGGCTTGATGGCAAGGGCTTTGACGCAGAAAACAGCCACTCGCCTGGTCGATACTCAGACCGCCTTGCCGTCCGCGGGCCGAGATACTGGGCGCGCCTGCCAGCCACCACGCGAATGCGACTGTGTCTCAAGCGCCGCTTCCAGGCGCGCCTCCGGCAGCTGCATGACGCGCGCCAGCAGTGTCAGCAGGGCCACCTCTTCATCGACCAGCGTCTGGTCGGCATGCACCACCTGGGCAAGCGCCGTGAACCAGCGCTGCTTGTCCATCGGGCGCAGGTGAGCCAGCTGCGTGAGATGACGGCAGCGCAGCGCAGGGTTATCCCCATCCGGCTGCGACTGCGGATACGCAAGCGCCAGACCAAGTTCCGCACTGGCATCCAGGAAGATGTTCTCGCGCAGCGTTTCATCGCCGATGAGTCCGACCATCAGCATGAGCCAATGCTGACAGGCCGGCTGGCATTGCTGCAGGGCCAGCGAGTCACTCTTGCGATCGATTCGCGGGTCCAGTGACTCCAGCAGCAACTGCCACAGACACCAGATAAACATGTCCTGCGGAGGTGTCTGCGCCTTGAGCATGCGATGCGCGCGCTCATCCGCTTCCCGCCAGCGCGGTATCAAGCGGTTGAGCAAGGGAATCCACTCGACCCGCGGCAAGGACTCGAGCTTGCGCCGCGCCTCGCGCACGCGCTTGCCATCCAGCCAGTCATGCTGACGCTCAAGCTCGGTGAGCCAGACCCCACGCCGGGTGAGCTCCGAAGGCGCGATCATCGCCACCACCAGCTGCGGGCAGAGAAAGCGCGACAGCGTCAGGTTCTCGAGCTCACCCCGGGAACGCGACAGCTCGCCCATGACGGCCGCGCCGGCGATACTCGCCATGACCCCGCCAAGCACTTCTGCCCCGATGGGCCCCTGCTGCTCGAAGGTATGCACCGGTTGCTGGCGCGCGCTCAGATATTGCCTGTCCCAACGGGGTTCCAGGCGCTTGATGCGTTCATCCAGCGGCGGATGCGAGTCGAACCAGCCCGTCAGCCATGGCGGGCGCGCTTCGACGAAGAAGAGGTGGTTGTACGTCATGGCGCGTGGATGCTGGATACGTCCCTGCCAGCCCATGCCACCGATACGCTTGAGGGCCGAAGCGATGCCATCCGGGAAACGCGTCAGGCGCACTGCACTGGCATCGGCGAGATATTCGCGTGAGCGCGCGACCCCGCGCTGCAACAGCCTGCCACCCAGCCCGCCGAGACTGCCGAGCAACCACAGCGCCACACCGACCAGCATCAGCTGCGGCATGCCGCCTTTCTTGTCGGAACCGGAGGAGCGCGCCCTGCCCAACACGAAGCCAATGCGCCCCGCCTCGGAGAGAAACACCAGGCCGTGGACCGCACTCGCCAGACGCAGGTTGAGGCGAATATCGCCATTGGCGATATGGGCGAACTCGTGAGCGACCACGCCCTGCAGCTCGTTGCGATCCAGCTGCTCCAACGCCCCGCGACTCAGCGCGATCACCGCATCATGGGGCCGATAGCCCGCCGCGAAGGCATTGATCATCGCCTCATGCGGCAGCAGGAACAGCTGCGGCGTGGGCAGATTGGCGGCGATCGCCATCTCTTCCACGACATTCAGTGCCCGCCGCTCATTCGAGTCCTGGGTCTCGACATCCACCAGCTTGCCCCCCAGGCGTGCGGCCACGACCGCACCGCCCTGCTGCAGACGCCGCAGCTCGCGCGCCGCGACCAGGGCATTGCACAGAAAGATGATGCTCGCCACTGGCCAGACATATTCAAACGTCGTGGCGGCCGGGCGCCCCAGGAAACTGCTGATCGCGACATGCACCACGGCGCCGGCGGCAAGAGACACCACCAGCGACATGGCCGTGAAGGCCAGCAGCAATAGCCGCGTACGACGCCGCGCACTGTCCTGCTCATGATAGAAATTCATTCGCGCTCGCCATCTACCCAGTCAGGATCACAGCGCAAGGCCGCTGCGAGAGAAGCATCAGCCGGTCGACTCACGAGAAGCTGACATCCGGGGCCTGGCGAATCTTCACGCTGTCATCGAAGGCCAGCAGGCCTGCATCACTGCGATGACCGAAGGTCGGCGCGAACACCACCTGCGGGAAGCTCTGGCGATAGACGTTGTAGTCGGTGACGGCATCGTTGTAGGCCTGACGCGCGAAGGCGACGCGGTTCTCGGTGGCGGTCAGCTCTTCCATCAGGTCGCTCATGGTCTGGTCCGCCTTGAGCTCAGGATAGGCCTCGACCACCACATCCAGCTTGCCCAGACTCGCTGCCAGCCCCTGCTCGGCACCGGCCAGACTGGCCAGCTTGTCCATGCTGCCGGGATGCGCCGCTGCGGCATTCAAGGCGGCCATCGCCTTGTTGCGGGCATTGATCACTTCTTCCAGGGTGCCACGCTCATGACTCAGATAGCCCTTGGCCGTCTCGACCAGATTGGGAATCAGGTCATAGCGCCGCTTGAGCTGCACCTCTATCTGCGCGAAGGCATTCGCGAAGCGAGCCTTGAGGCTGACCAGCTTGTTGTAGATCGAGATCACGTAGATGACGATCAGCGCGATGGCGCCCAGCAGCAGAAATGTTTTCATGATGAGTCCCTTGTGATGATGCCTTTGCAATGAAGGCCCGGCAGGCGTTGTCCCGCTCTCCGGCGAGTCTTTGCAAGCGCCCCTGTCGATCTTCCTGTGCAATCCGCTTCCAGTTTACCCATACCGGATGACGGCACCAGTCAATTGGATGACTGATTGCCAACGGGGCATCATGCGGCCGGCAACCTCACGGCACCCAATGCGCCATGAACTCGTGCACCGGCAGTACCTCGAGTCGCTCGCGATCGCCCAGCAACGCCATCAAGGTGTCGCACCGCGAGGGCGGGAAGCAGGTGGCCAGATTGGCCCGACACTTGTCCTCGAGCGGGGCGAGCGACTCTTCACGCCGCCGACGATGGCCCAGCGGGTATTCCACCGTCACCTGCTCGGTGGTACTGCCATCACAAAAGATTACCCGCAGGGCATTGGCGATCGAGCGCTTGTCGGCTTCCAGATACTCGCGGGTGAAGCGCGCCTCTTCCGTGACGACCATCCTGTCACGCAGCCGGTCGATCTCCGGGTGAGCGGCATGGAAGCCATCTTCATAGTGGTCCGCGTTCAACTCGCCGAAGATCAGCGGCACCGCGACCATGTATTGCAGGCAGTGATCGCGGTCCGCCGCATTGGCGAGCGCGCCCTGCTTGGAGATGATGCGGATCGCCGATTCGTGGGTGGTGATCTCGATGCGCTCGATCTCCTCGAGCCGGTCGCGCGCCTCGGGATGGAGCTGGACGGCGGCCTCGGCGGCGGTCTGGGCATGGAATTCGGCCGGGAAGGAGACCTTGAAGAGCACGTTCTCCATCACATAGCTGCCCAGGGGGCGCGCCAGTGTAAGACGTCGCTCGTCTTCGGGCTTGAGCGCGAGATCGCTATTGCCGTGACTGAAGGACACATCATTGAAGCCCCACTGCGGCGCGCTGAGAGCACCGGGGACGCCCATCTCACCTCGCAGGGCGATGTCCGCCAGCCGCACGCCGCGTGAGGTGGCGTCCCCCGCCGCCCAGCTCTTGCGCGAGCCCGCATTGGGCGCATGACGATAGGTGCGCAGGCTCTGGCCATCGACGAAGGCGTGGGACAGCGCCGACAGCAACTGCTCGCGATTCGCTCCCATCAAGCGCGCCGTCACGGCGGTGGTCGCCACCTTGACCAGCATGACATGGTCGAGCCCGACGCGATTGAAGCTATTGTCCAGCGCCAGCACGCCCTGGATCTCGTGGGCCATCACCATGCTCTCCAGCACATCACGCATCACCAGGGGTGGCTTGCCCAGCGCGACACGCTGGCGCGAGAGGTGATCCGCCACCGCCAGAATGCCGCCGAGATTGTCCGAGGGATGCCCCCACTCCGCCGCCAGCCAGGTGTCGTTGTAATCCAGCCAGCGTATGGTGCAGCCGATATCCCACGCCGCCTTGACGGGATCGAGACTGAAGGCGGTGCCGGGCACCCGTGCACCATGAGGCACCACGGTCTCGGCCACCAGCGGGCCGAGATGCTTGGTGCATTCCGGGAAGCGCAGCGCCAGGATGCCGCAGCCGAGGGTATCCATCAGACACAGGCGAGCGGTGTCCATCGCCTCTGCCGAGGGACCTGAGCGCACGCTCTTGCCGGCCAGGCCATCCACATCCGTATCCGTATCCGTATCCACATTCGCGACATGAGGATCATCGCAATACCCCAGCACATAGTCGGCGATCTGCTGCAGCTCCGAGTCATAGTCCGGGCGCTGGTTGGCGCTGGCCTGATTGGTGCTGGCCTGACTTGTACTGGCCTGGTTGGTACTGACCTGAGTGGCGCTGAGACGGCTTTCGCCCGTCTGATCAGAGGATGGCGTGCTCATGTGTGATCTCCTGTCGTGGATCGTCTTTGCTCGCATGCATCTCCCGCGATACCGGCACGCCCCCCGAAATACCCGAGTCCGCACCACAGACACGCGAAAGCCGGCCCTTTGCACATGCATGCCAGGCCGGCTTTCATCGGGATGCCGCAGGTGAGGGCCTTGGCTGTCGAACATGACAATAGACCATCGCCTGCCAATACCGGCGCTAGCGCATCAAGGTCTCCGCCGGCACCCGCACCCAGCCTTCCATCAGGATACGCGCGCTGCGACTCATCACGGCCTCACTGACGGTCCATTCGCCCTCGCCTTGCTGGCCGTCACTGACCTGACCCGAGGGTGACTGACGATGGGCACTCGCGCCGACCCTGAGCGTGCCGGAGGGATGTCCGAAGCACACCGAGTCACGCGCGGAGCCAGTCTGCCCGGCCCCAGACTCAGCATCGGCCCCGCCACCGGCGGCAAGATTGACCAGCGTGCCGGGAACCGCGGCCGCCGCGGCGATGGCGACGGCCGCGGTACCCATCATGGCGTGGTGCAGCTTGCCCATCGATACGGCGCGAATCAGCACGTCGATCTCGTCAGCCCTGATCTCGCGACCACTGGAGACGACGTGATCCACCGGCGGCGCCACGAAGGCGACCTTGGGGGTGTGCTGACGTCTGGCGGCCTCGCCCAGCTCCTGGATCAGCCCCATGCGCAGTGCGCCGTGGGCGCGCAATGTCTCGAGGCGCGCAAGGGCCTCGCCGTCTGCATTGATCGCTTCCTGCAGTTCGGTGCCCTGATAGCCGAGATCGCGGGCAGCGACGAAGATGGTCGGGATGCCGGCATTGATCAGGGTCGCCTGGATCCGCCCGCCCGCGACCACCGATTCCGGCACTTCCAGCGTATCGACCACATTGCCGGTGGGGAACATGCTGCCCTCGCCGGCGGCGGGGTCGCGGAAGGCGACCGCCACTTCGGCGGCCGGGAAGGTCACGCCATCCAGGGCGAAGTCGCCGGTTTCCTGGACGCGCCCCTCGCACATCGGCACCCGCGCAATGATGGTCTTGGCGATGTTGGCCTGCCAGATACGCACCTCGGCGATGCCATCACGCGGCAGGCGCTCGGCCGGCACCAGGCCCTTCTCGATGGCGAAGGGTCCCACCGCCGCCGAGAGATTGCCGCAGTTGCCGCTCCAATCGACGAAGGGCGAGTCGATGGAGACCTGGCCGAACAGATAGTCGACGTCGTGGTCCGGCTGCTCGCTGCGACTGATGATCACCATCTTGCTGGTGCTGGAGGTCGCGCCCCCCATGCCGTCGATCTGCTTGGCGTAGGGGTCGGGGCTGCCGATCACGCGCAACAGCAGGGCATCACGCGCCGGGCCCGGCACCTGCGCCGCTTCCGGCAGCTCATCACGCAGGAAGAACACGCCCTTGCTGGTGCCGCCACGCAGATAGGTGGCGGGAATCCTGAGCTGTGCCTGCTGGCTCATGCCGTCACCTCCGCCACCGTCTCGCCCGGCGCCTGCGAACTCAGAAAGTCTTCGGCGAAGCGCTGCAGCACGCCGCCCGCCGAGTAGATGGAGACTTCCTCACGGGTATCGAGACGACAGGTGACCGGCACGCGCTCGAGCTGGCCTGCCTTGTCGCCGGCGGTACGCTCGATCACCAGCGTGAGTTCTGCCCCCGGCGCCGGCTCGCCTTCGACGGCGTAGATCTCGCTGCCATCCAGCGCCAGCGTCTTGCGCGTGGTACCGGCGGCGAACTGCAGCGGCATCACGCCCATGCCGACCAGATTGGTGCGGTGAATACGCTCGAAACCTTCCGCGACGATGGCCTCGACGCCCGCCAGCCGCACGCCCTTGGCCGCCCAGTCACGCGACGAGCCTTGGCCGTAATCCGCGCCCGCGATGATGATCAACGGCTGCTTGCGCTGCATGTAGGCCTCGATGGCCTCCCACATGCGTACCACCTTGCCTTCCGGCTCCAGACGCGTGAGCGAGCCCTGCTTGACCTCGCGCTTGCCGTCCGCCCCTTCCACCACGGCCATCTCGTTGATCAGCTTGGGATTGGCGAAGGTGGCCCGCTGCGCGGTGAGGTGATCACCACGGTGAGTGGCGTAGGAATTGAAGTCCTCCTCCGGCAGGCCCATCGCGGCCAGATACTCGCCCGCCGCACTGCTGGCCATGATGGCATTGGAGGGCGACAGGTGATCGGTGGTGATGTTGTCCCCCAGCACCGCCAGTGCCCGCATGCCCTTGAGCGTCGGTGCGCTGGCCAGGCCGCCTTCCCAGTACGGCGGACGACGGATGTAGGTGCTCATCTCGCGCCAGTCGTAGAGCGGGCTGGTCGTGTCGTCGCGATCCTGACGGGCCTCGAACATCGGGATGTAGACCTGACGGAAGTGGTCCGGCTTGACGCTGGAGCCGACGATGGTGTCGATCTCCTCGTCACTCGGCCACAGGTCCTTGAGCATGATCGGCGAGCCGTCCGGCGCATGCCCGAGAACGTCCTTCTCGATGTCGAAGCGGATGGTGCCGGCGATGGCATAGGCGACCACCAGCGGCGGCGAGGCCAGGAAGGCCTGCTTGGCGTAGGGGTGAATACGGCCATCGAAGTTGCGGTTGCCGGACAGCACCGCGGTGGAATAGAGGTCGCGCTCGACGATTTCCTGCTGGATCGCCGGGTCCAGCGCACCGCTCATGCCATTGCAGGTGGTACAGGCGAAGCCGACGATGCCGAAGCCGAGCTGTTCGAGTTCCGGCAGCAGTTCCGCCTCTTCCAGATACAGCTGCACGGCCTTGGAGCCCGGCGCCAGCGAGGTCTTGACCCACGGCTTGCGCGTCAGCCCCAGCGCATTGGCGCGTCTGGCCAGCAGGCCGGCGGCGATGACATTGCGCGGATTCGAGGTGTTGGTGCAGCTGGTGATGGCGGCGATGATCACCGCGCCATCCGGCATCAGGTCGCGCCCGTCCTCGTCCTGCTCATGCTCGATCATCCCGGAGATCCCGCGTGCGGCCAGTTCACTGGTCGGCACGCGACTGTGCGGGTTGGAGGGGCCCGCCAGGGTGCGTACCACCGAGAACAGATCGAAGGTCAGCTCGCGCTCATATTCCACCGCGCCTTCGATATGGCCGCTCTCGTCGGCCCAAAGCCCGGTTTCACGCGCGTAGCGCTCGACCAGCGCGATGTTCTCCGGCTCACGCCCGGTCAGCGTCAGATAGTCCAGCGTCTGCTGGTCGATGTAGAACATCGCCGCCGTGGCGCCGTACTCCGGCGTCATGTTGGAGATGGTGGCGCGATCGCCCAGGGTGAGGCTGGCCGCGCCTTCGCCGAAGAATTCCAGATAGGAGGAGACGACCTTCTCGGCGCGCAGGAATTCGGTCAGCGCCAGCACGATGTCGGTGGCGGTGATGCCTGGCTGCGGACGCCCGGTGAGGCGCACGCCAATGATGTCCGGCAGGCGCATGTAGGAGGCACGCCCCAGCATCACGCTCTCGGCCTCCAGCCCCCCGACGCCGACGGCGATCACGCCCAGCGCATCGACATGCGGCGTGTGGCTGTCGGTGCCCACCAGGGTATCCGGGAAGGCGACCTGATGGCCCTTCTCATCGGCGCGCGACTCGATCACCGGCGACATCCGCTCCAGATTGATCTGGTGCATGATGCCGTTGCCCGGCGGAATCACGTCGATGTTCTCGAAGGCCTGACGCGTCCAGTCGATGAAGTGGAAGCGGTCCTCGTTGCGCCGCTCCTCGATGGCGCGGTTCTTGGCGAAGGCGTCCTTGTCGAAGCCGGCGTGCTCCACCGCCAGCGAGTGGTCGACGATCAACTGGGTCGGCACCACCGGATTGACCTTGGCCGGGTCTCCGCCGCGCTCGGCGATGGCATCGCGCAGGCCGGCCAGGTCGACCAGCGCGGTCTGACCGAGGATGTCATGGCACACGACGCGCGCGGGATACCACGGAAAATCGAGATCACGCCGACGCTCGATCAATTGCACGAGGCTGTCACGCAACTGATCCGGCGGGCAGCGACGCACCAGGTTCTCGGCCAGTACGCGTGAGGTATAGGGCAGACCGGCGTAGGCGCCGGGGGCGATGTCTTCCACGGCGGCACGCGCATCGAAGTAGTCGACCGGGGTACCCGGTGACGCCGTGCCAGGCAGGGGTTTGCGATACTCGGTATTCATGGGCATCCGGACTCATCAGGCGGTCAAGAAAACGATCGGCCAGCACGCTGACTGGCCGAGGAAAGGGTCAGCCGCGCTGCTCGATGGGCAGCCAGTCGCAATGCTCCGGGCCGGTGTAATCGGCGCTCGGGCGGATGATGCGATTGTTGGCGCGTTGCTCGAAGACATGCGCCGCCCAGCCGGTCAGGCGTGAACAGACGAAGATCGGCGTGAACAACTTGGTGGGAATGCCCATGAAGTGATAGGCGCTGGCGTGGAAGAAGTCGGCATTGCAGAACAGCTTCTTCTCGCGCCACATCACGGCTTCGACGCGCTCGGAGACGGCGTAGAGCTGAGTGTCACCCACATCCTCGGACAGCTTGCGTGACCACTCCTTGATGATGGCGTTGCGCGGGTCACGTTCACGGTAGATGGCGTGGCCGAAGCCCATGATCTTCTCGCGGCGTTCCAGCATGCCGAGAATCTCGCGCTCGGCTTCCTCCGGTGAGCGCCAGTGCTCGATCATCGCCATCGCCGCCTCGTTGGCACCGCCATGCAGCGGTCCGCGCAGCGAGCCGATGGCCCCGGTCACGCAGGAATGCAGGTCGGAGAGCGTCGAGGCGCAGACACGCGCGGTGAAGGTCGAGGCATTGAATTCGTGCTCGGCGTAGAGGATCAGCGAGGTATTCATCACCGCGGCATGCAGCTCGCTGGGGGCCTCGCCGTGCAACAGGTGCAGGAAGTGCGCGCCGATGGAGTCGTCATCGGTCTCGGTGTCGATGCGCACGCCATCATGGCTGAAGCGATACCAGTAATTGATGATCGACGGGAACACCGCCAGCATGCGGTCGGCCTGATCGGACTGCTCATCGAAGCTCTCTTCGGTCTCCAGATTGCCGAGCATCGAGCAACCGGTGCGCATCACGTCCATCGGGTGGGCGCTGGCTGGAATCTGCTCCAGTACCGACTTCAGGGCATCCGGCAGACCACGCAACCCCTTGAGGCGCGTGATGTAGGCGTCCAGTTCTTCGCGATTGGGCAGCTTGCCCTTGAGCAGCAGATAGGCGACTTCTTCAAAGCTTGCGTGGGCGGCGAGATCCTCCAGATCGTAGCCGCGATAGCGCAGGCCGGAGCCGGTCTGGCCGACGGTGCACAGGGCGGTCTCGCCGGCACTCTGGCCGCGCAGGCCGCTGGAGGCACTAGGGCTCGGGGTAGCGGTGGTATCTGACATGGCGCGATCTCCTTGGCAGTGGCGTCATTGAGTTGTTCTTTTTCTTGTAGGGCATAAAGCGTCAAGCCCCTCGCCGGCCAGGCGTTTGCCAGCGAGGGATAAACGGTCGGGCTGGAAGTGCCGGCCCGTGAAGCCAATGGCCTCCTGATGCGAGACATGGCGCCCGTCTCGAGCGTCTGGCATCAATCCTTGCGGCTTTCGGCCTCGAACAGGGTGTCCAGCTTCTGCTCGAAGGTGTGGTAATCGAGGAAGTCGTAGAGCTCCATGCGGGTCTGCATGTCGTCGACCACGTCCTTCTGGTCACCCTTGTCGTGGATGTTCTGGTAGACCTTGAGGGCGGCGGCGTTCATGGCGCGGAAGGCGGACAGCGGATAGAGCACCATCCGGCAGCCGACATCGCCCAGCTCGCGCTGATTGAACAGCGGCGTGGCGCCGAATTCGGTGATGTTGGCCAGAATCGGCGCGTCGACGCCCTCACAGAAGGCGCGGTAGTCCTCGAGGGTATGCACCGCCTCGGCGAAGATGGCGTCCGCCCCGGCCTCGACGCAGGCATTGGCACGCGCCACGGCGGCCTCGAGCCCTTCCTTCTGGAAGGCATCGGTACGCGCGATCAGATAGAAGTCGTCATCACGACGGGCATCGGCGGCCGCCTTGATGCGATCGACCATTTCCTGACTGGAGACGATGGCCTTGTTGGGGCGATGTCCGCAGCGCTTCTGGGCAACCTGGTCTTCCAGGTGCACGGCAGCGACACCGGCGCGCTCCATCTCCTGAATAGTGCGTGCGATGTTGAAGGCGCCGCCCCAGCCGGTATCGATGTCCACCAGCAGCGGCAGCTCGCTGGCGGCGGTGATGCGGCGCGCGTCTTCCAGCACGTCATTCATGCTGGTCATGCCCAGGTCCGGCAGCCCGTAGGAGGCGTTGGCCACGCCGCCACCGGACAGGTAGATCGCCTGATGCCCGACACGCTCGGCCATGATGGCGGTATAGGCATTGATGGTGCCGACGATGGGCAGCGGACGATTGGCTTCCAGCGCCGCGCGGAAGCGGGCGCCGGGGCTTGGCAAGGCGGTGGAACTCAGATGGCGTGACATGACATCTCCCGGGCTGGGCCCATGACGGGGTTGGAATTGTTGGGGGTAATCCGGTCGCAAGCGGTGTGGCAGTTCACTCCTCGCCCTGCTCTTCCTTGAGCGTGGCGGCATAGCGGCGGGCGACGTTCTCCCGCGAGGCGCTGACGTGGCGCCGCATCAGCAGCTCCGCCAGTTCCTCGTCACCGGCCTCGATGGCATCGACGATACGGTGGTGCTCGACGAAGGCCTTCTGCGGACGCGAGCCACTGGCGCTGAACTGGGTGCGATACATGCGCACCAGGTAGTAGAGGTCGTCGCAGAGAATCGTCATCAGCATATGGTTATGGCTGCCGAGGACGATCTGATAGTGGAAGTCGAGATCGCCTTCCTTCTGGAAGTAGGCGGTGCCGGTCTTGAGGTCCGACTGCTGCTCGTGGGTCTTGAGCACGCTGCGCAGCCGCGTGACCTCCTCCTGCGTCATGTGCCGCGCCGCCAGACGCGCGGCCATGCTCTCCAGCGCCTCACGCACGTCGAACAGCTCCAGCAGCTCGGTCATCGAGAGCTTGACCACCCGCGCGCCGACGTGGGGCACGCGCTCGATCAGGCGATGGACCTCGAGACGACGCATCGCCTCACGCAGCGGGCCGCGCGAGATGCCATAGGCCTGCGCCAGCCCCGGCTCGGTGATCTTGCTGCCCGGTGCCAGCTCGCCGCGCACGATGGCGTCCTGCAGCTGGTGGAAGACGCGCTCGGCCAGAGTGCGCACCTCAGGCGCCGGAGCACTCGCGGAGGCGGTGTGGCCTGCCTGCTCGGCAGTGGCGCCGCGTGCGAGGCTTCGAGCGGTGGTGGCATTGTGAAAGGCATCGGTGGTCATGGCGGTCAGGCAATCCGGCTGGACAAGGGGCTGAGACAGGACAATGGCGATGAGGGACTTTCAGCACCATTGTCGACAATCATTCAATGACTGCCAGACTAGCCAGCGAGCCTGAGTGGGTCAAGATGCAATCCGCCAAATCCTCTACACCTTTGGCGTAAGAGAGCTGGCATGCGCTGGACAAAAGGCTGCCAGAACAAGGCCAAACCGCCTGAGACGCCGCCATGCCAGTCTTCACACATCGACAGGCCAGAGGCACTCCAGCCGGTAGCTGCCGAGACTCAAGACGCCCCGCCAGCACAGGCTGACGGGGCGTCTTGAGTCTCAATGCCAGACCGTTCATCGGTCGGCTTGTCGACAATCACGCGATTTATGTGAAGCTGAGCTCCGCGCCGATGCGGCGGGGTTTCTGGAAAGGCAGGGAGTGATCGGTGCCGGGGATTTCCAGCGATTGCCAACCCGCATGACGTTCGGCCAGCAGGCTGTGATAGTCGCGCAGGGTCTGCGGGCTCTTGCCGCCGACCAGGCTGCGTACCTCGCTGCCGGAGGCCAGCACGTCGGCCAGCAGCGCCTCGCGGTCGATCTCGCGCACGGCATGCGTGACACAGTCCAGCGCATTGGCGAAGCCCAGATGGCGATGCGCCAATCGCGCCACCATCATGCGCTCGGCGCGCGGGTTGCGCGTGCGATGCGGCGAGATGAGATCGAGGAAGGCGGTGATGCCCGCCTCGGGGCTTGAGGCTTCGCGCATGGCGCGCGCCGCCTCGGCGTAGCCGTCACGCACCTTGAGCATGGTGGCGTGGCATTCGCGCTCCAGCAGTGCCGGCTCCAGCAGGCTGATGTCGCCGACCTTCACCTCCGGGCGCTCGGCGCGCAGACGCTGGACGAGGCGCATGGCGACCAGCCCGCCGAAGCTGTAGCCGATCAGGTCGAAATGCGTGATGCGCTGGGTCTCGATCAACGCCATCACGTCCTCGACCACCTGCTCGAGGGTGAAAGGAGGCTCACCGCCCTGCGGCGCCAGCGTCTGCCCCATGCCACGCAGGTCCGGGATGATCAGCTCATCATGGGCCGTGAGATGCCCGACCAGCGGTGCCCAGGTCAGCGTGCCGGCCACGCCCGCGCCGTGCAGCATCAGCAGTCGACGTCCGCCCTGTGCGTCATACCGCTTGAGACGCTGCCAGAAGATGTTCTGATCGGGACGTGACAGCAGATGTTGGCCATGTTCGAACTCGGGATGCATGCAGGGGCTCCGGTGGGGTGCCAGGGGCTGGGCAAGAGACTGGGCAAGAGGGCTGGGCGAACGTCAGCACGTGCGTCAACGCAGTCGTCGATGACGGCGCAGGGCGTTCAGAGGCAGGCACCTTAATCAGCGCACGGGAGAACGGCAAGCCAACAAGGACAGCCCCTCACCGGAATCCGCACGCATGGGCGGACAAAACGCCTTCGGATGCCTAGAATGCCCTGTCCGCCAACGGAAGCTGTCATGACCATCTCGCTCGAAATCAACGCCCTGCCCTACGCCCTCGCCGCCGAGGATGAAGCCTCCACGCTGTCGCGCTTCGCACGCCTGCGTTCACGTCCCGACGCCGTGCTGCTCGACAGCGGCCAGCCGTCGCTGGCCGGTGGCCGCTTCGACATCATCAGCAGCGACCCGCTGGCCGTGCTGGAGCAAGGCCCACACGGCGGCAAGCTCACTGGCCCGCTGCCTGAGTCGATGCGTGACCTGAGCCAGTTCAGTGAAGCGCTGGAGCGCCTCGCCCGCCTGCCGGTGATCGAGGCCCAGCGCCAGCTGCTGACCCTGCTGCCGCAGACGCTGGCAGGCGAAGAGCTCGCCCGGCATGACCTGAGCGCCGAGGACCTGCCGTTCATCGCCGGCCTGCTGGGCTACTGGAGCTACGACTTCGGGCGCGCGCTGGAAGACCTGCCCGCCACGACCGAGGACGATATCGCGCTGCCCTGGGCGCGTCTCGGTCTCTATGACTGGGCATTGATCAGTGACCATCAGCGCCAGCAGAGCTGGCTGATCGCCTCGCCCCAACGGCGCCGGCAGGTGCTTGAGTGGCTGGAGCAACCGGCGCCGCGCAGCGCCGACTTCGTCCTCGACACCCCCTTCGCGCCGCTGCTGGACCGCGCGGGCTACGGCGAACGCTTCCGCCAGGTGATGGAGTATCTGCATGCCGGTGACTGCTATCAGATCAACCTGACCCAGCGCTTCTCCGCCGACTGCAGTGGCGACAGCTGGGATGCCTACCTGCGCCTGCGTCAGGCCACGCCGACACCTTACGCCGGCTATCTGAGCTGGCAGGACGCCAAGGGCGAGGAGATGGCGATCGTCTCCGTCTCGCCGGAGCGCTTCGTCGAGGTCAATCATCGCGCGGTCGAGACCAAGCCGATCAAGGGCACCCGCGCACGTGGCGCGACGCCGGAAGAGGACGCCCGACTTGCCGCCGAGCTACTGGCCAGCCCCAAGGACCGCGCCGAGAACGTGATGATCGTCGACCTGCTGCGCAACGACCTGGGCCGCGTCTCTGCGCCCGGCAGCGTCAAGGTGCCCTCACTGTGCGCCTTGGAGAGCTACGCCAACGTGCACCATTCCGTCAGCACCATCACCAGCACCCTGGATGAAGGACGCGATGCGCTGGATCTGCTCGGCGCCGCCTTCCCCGGCGGCTCCATCACCGGCGCGCCCAAGATCCGCGCCATGCAGATCATCGAGGAGCTGGAGCCGGTACGCCGCAGCGCATATTGCGGCAGCCTCGGCTATCTGGATATCCGCGGCCACATGGATACCTCCATCGCGATCCGCACGGCGGTGATCGCCGAGGGGCAGGTGCATCTGTGGGGCGGCGGTGGCCTGGTCGCCGACTCCGAGGAAGAGGCCGAATACCGCGAGAGCCTGGCCAAGATCCAGCGCCTGATGGAAGCGCTTGGCTGACAGGCGGCGTTATAAGGCGTCATGAGCGCCATAACTCGATGGCATATAACGTTCGAACGAATTCGTATTGGGGAAGCAGTGCCTGCCTTTGATAGGGTAGGCGCATTCCTGCACGTCTCCTTGAGCGCTACCCGCCTCTGCTGATGGTCTTTGCTGGCCATTGATCAGCCCTGCGCCCCGCTCCATCGGACGTGCCCTCGTTCTGGAGACTCCTCATGTCCGATACCTTCGATCTCGCCCGCATCAATGCCGAATTCGGCAACGACCCGGAAGCCCTGACCCGCTGGGCTCTGTCACTGGACAAGCACGCCATCTGCACCACCAACTTCCGACCCTTCGAGGCGGTGATCCTGCACATGGTGACGCGCTTCCGCCCTGATATCCCGATCGTGTGGATGGACAACGGCTACAACACCGATGCCACCTACCGCTTCGCCGATGAGGTGACGCGCAAGCTGAACCTGAACCGCATCATCTATCTGCCGCAGCGCACGCGTGCCCACCGTGAAGCCGTCGATGGCCTCACCCCGCATATCGATGACCCGCGCCATGAAGCCTTCACCCGTGAAGTGAAGCTCGAACCCTTCGAGCGTGCGCTGCGCGAGCTGAACCCCGAAATGTGGTTCACCGCCGTGCGCGCCAGTGACACCGCCTTCCGTGCCGGCATGCAGCCGGTCTCGCTGAACGGCGATGGCCTGATCAAGGTCGCCCCGGTGCTCAACTGGTCATCCAAGCAGATGCACGAGTATCTGGTCGCCCACGACCTGCCCAACGAGTTCGACTACGTCGACCCGACCAAGGCGGAAGACAACCGCGAGTGTGGCCTGCACCTGGCACACTGAGCCCTGTGGTTGACGCTGTGCGCTCGAGCCGCCCAGCCAGCAAAAAGCCCGCCTCTCAGGAGGCGGGCTTTTTCATCTGCGCTGCGGCAGATCTGGCGAGCGGCACTCAGCCCACCGGTCAGCGCACCGGCAGCTCGATGTCGTGGAAGATTTCGTGCTCGTGGCGCGGGCCGGCGGCCAATGCCGCTTCGACACGCTCGCGCGTCAGGTGCGGCGCGAAGCGCTCGACGAATTCGAACATGTAGCTGCGCATGAAGGTGCCGCGACGGATGCCGATCTTGGTCGTGGAGCTCTCGAACAGATGCGTGGCGTCCAGCGCGACCAGGTCCTCATCGGCCACCTTGTCCACCGCCATGTGCGCGACGATGCCGATGCCCATGCCGAGACGCACATAGGTCTTGATGACATCGGCGTCCGAGGCGGTCAGCACCACGTTGGGTGCCAGGCCGTGGGACTTGAAGGCATCGTCCAGCTGGCTGCGGCCGGTGAAGCCGTAGGTGTAGGTGACCAGCGCATAACTGGCCAGCGACTCGAGGGTCAGTTCCTCGCCATTGGCCAGCGGGTGATCCTTGGGCACCAGCACGCAGCGGTTCCAGCGATAGCACGGCAGCAGGATGAGGTCGTTGAACAGCTCCAGCGACTCGGTGCAGATGGCGAAGTCGGCCTGCCCCTCACTGACCATGTTGGCGATCTGCTTCGGCGTGCCCTGCTGCATGTGCAGCGCGACATCCGGGTACTTGCGCGTGAAATCGGCGATCACCGGCGGCAAGGCATAACGCGCCTGAGTGTGCGTGGTGGCGATCGACAGGCTGCCGCGACGGTCGTCACTGTGCTCCTGGGCGACGTGCTTGATGTTCTCCACCGTGCGCAGCACCTGGCTTGCCAGCTCGACGATGGACTCGCCGGCCGGGGTCACCCGCGTCAGGTGCTTGCCACTGCGTGCGAAAATTTCGACGCCAAGCTCATCTTCCAGCAGACGAATCTGCTTGGAAATTCCCGGCTGGGAGGTATATAGACTTTGCGCGGTGGCGGACACGTTCAGGTTGTGGCGGGTGACTTCCCAGATATAACGCAACTGCTGGAGTTTCATGCGGCTTCACTCTCCTGAGAAGCACCATCGACGCGACGCGGCGTGACAGTGGCCCGGACATGGCCGGTCACCTTGCTAAGATGATCGGGCGATAAAATCATGAATAATGATTCCTTTCGGGAATATACGCTCAAGAGTAGATTGGCGACAGTAACCTGACAAGGGGGTAGGTAGGGATGGAAGTCACACAACTGCTGCTATACGTGCTGGCAGGCGCCGGAGTGGGTTTCGCGGTCGGTGTCACTGGCGTGGGCGGCGGCTCGCTGATGACGCCCCTATTGTTGATGTTCGGCTTCCCGCCGCACATCGCCGTGGGCACCGACCTGCTCTATGCCTCCATTACCAAGGCGGGCGGCGCCTTCGCGCACCATCGCCAGGGACATGTGGACTGGACCATCGCCCGGCGCCTGGCCATCGGCTCGCTGCCGGCGGCGCTGTTGACGATTGCGGTCCTGCATACCTTCTTCACTGACCCCACCGCCTACGCGGGCCTGATCAAGGGCATGCTGGGCGTGATGTTGATCCTCACCGCCGGCGTACTGCTGTTCAAGAAGCGCCTGCTGGGGCTGATCAGCCCGGAAAGCTTCATCGTACGCCACGCGGCACCGCTGACCGTGCTGTCAGGCATCGTGCTCGGTGTGTGCGTCACCCTGTCCTCCGTGGGTGCCGGCGCCTTCGGTGCTGCCGTGCTGATCATGCTGTTCCCGCTGTTGAGCACCGCGCGCATCGTCGGCACCGATATCGCTCACGCCGTACCGCTGACACTGGTCGCGGGGCTGGGCCACCTGTGGCTGGGCAATGTCGACTTCCTGTTGCTCGGCGCGTTGCTGGTCGGCTCACTGCCCGCCATCAGCCTGGGCGCACGCCTGACACGCCACATGCCCAGCGGCCTGCTGCAGGGCCTGCTGACGACACTGCTGCTGGGGCTGGGCATCCGTTACGCCTTCTTCTGAGCTCTCCTTGCTGCGGGATCCTTCGCACAGGCAATACCAAAGTCGGGGCGGGCAATCCACATTGCCTGCCCCGTTGCTATTCCCTCAAACCAATAAAACAGCTATAAAAACACTAGCGATCATAACCCCGTGCTATTGAGCCGATGGACAATGCCCATTTGTCAGTGATGCAAAGTGGCGCTACCATCGGACGCAGCCTGCATGTCCGGCAATGCCGCAGACAGCGAAACGAATCCCCTGGAGAAACAAGATGTCCAATCACGTCGATGTCACCGGCGCCAACTTCGAACAGGAAGTTCTCAACGCTGAAGCCCCGGTCCTGCTGAAGTTCTGGGCCCCGTGGTGCGGTCCGTGCAAGATGATGGCGCCGGTCGTCGAAGAAGTCGCCAACGAGAAAGGCGAAGGCCTGAAGATCGTCAACGTCAATGTCGATGACGCGCCGGAAATCGCTGCCGAGCAAGGCGTGCGTGGCGTGCCGACCGTGATCCTGTTCAAGTCCGGCGCCAAGGTCGCCTCTCTGGTCGGTGCCCAGTCCAAGGGTCAGCTGAGCCAGTTCATCGAGCAGAACCTCTGAGTCGACTTGCTGACAGGTGACTGCCCCGCCAGCCACCGCGCACTGATTCGATAACCAAAGGCCCCGTCGCGCACAGCGTGACGGGGCCTTTGGCATTCTGGCAGCGGGTCATCCACGCAGAGCTGGCTCGCGGGTCATTCCTCCGCCAAGCGTCGACGACGGCGAATCCGGCGCACGGAGGGGCCCAGCAGACGCGCCGCCCAGCGCGTGCCCGGGTGCGAGTCGAAGGCGATCTTGAGCGTCATGGTGATCGGCACCGACAACAGCATGCCCACCGGCCCGAACACCCAGCCCCACACCACCAGCGACAGGAAGGCGGCCAGCGTCGACAGCCCCAGGGTGCGCCCCATCACGCGCGGTTCGATCAAGTTGCCGAGAATGAAGTTGATCGCCAGATAACAACCGCCCAGCATCAGCGCCTTGACCGCACCGCCTTCCGGCATCACCAGCGTCAGCAACACTGCAGGCACCGCGGCCAGCGCCGAGCCGATGTTGGGAATGTAGTTGAGGCAGAAGGCCAGCGTGGCCCACAGGAAGGCGAACTCCACATCGAGCACCAGACAGCTGATCGCGACCAGCCCCCCGGTCACGAGGCTGATCAAGGTCTTGACCGCCAGATAGCGGCGCAGCGTCAGCGAGAACAGCGTGAAGCGGCGCAGACTGACATGCGGGCTGCGCAGCGTGCTGACCAGCTTGTCGCGCAGTGACAATGCCTCATAGAGCAGGAAGGTGGCCGTCAGCACGATGATGACGCTCGAGGACAGAAGCCCCCCAAGCCCGGTCAGCAGGTTCGGCACCCACTGGGTCAACGAGGCCGGATCGACCAGCTCGCTGAAACGGGCCGGCGCGATGGATACGCCACTGTCCGCCAGCCATTCCAGCATGCTCTGATACTGTTCGCGCAGGCTCTCCTCAAGCTTGGGCATCTCATCGCTGAACAGGGTGAAGCGCGAGACCAGCAGCGCCGTCAGCGACGAGAACAGCACGCAGACCGTCAGGATGACGATCGGCACCCCGAAGCGTTGCCCGATGCCGTGACGGGCCAGCCAGCGCACCGGCGCATCGCAGACCGCAGCGACGAACACCGCCAGCAGCAGCGGCACCACCAGGTCCGCCGCCAGCTTGAGGCCGCCGATGATGATGACCACTGCGGCCATGCCGACCAGCAAGGGGTGAATCTCCAGCGCGCGGCGCACGTTGGGCGCATGGCGAGAACGTCCGGAGCGTTCGAGCGCCTCCTGCTGACGCTCGTCGCGTGGCACCTGCATGCGTGTCACGGCCTCCTCGATGGAAGTGCCCTCACTGACGCTGCGTGGCTCGCCAACGCTATCGTCAGGCGCTTGCGCATCGGCCATCTGCGCCTCGGGCGGCATTTCCTCGTGTCGCGATCTTTCCTCAGGCGTATCGTTCGGGTGCATCCTGCGCCACCTATCCTGTCAGTGCTTGCCATCAGTACTTGCCATCAGTACTTGCCATAAGTACATGCGCGTCGCTGCCCCGCGGTTTCCTCGGGACAGCCTTCGATGCGCCTATCTTGGGCGCATGCCTGTCACAAGCCAAGACTGAAACGAGATTGATTGCTCGTGTCGGGAAAACTCCTTCCTGACACCAAGCGCACAAAAAATGGGGAGACCAAAGTCTCCCCAAGGGTACCGAGTCAGAGCGCACTGACTGGAGGCATAAGACACGACTGTTGCCGATACATCTAACTGCTGAGTCTTGAAACTGCTGTCAGGCTTGAAACTGCTGTCAGGCTTGAAGCCGTCATCAGATCTCGAAGCCGCTGCCGAAACCTTCCACCGTCGGCGCCATCAGCGTCTCGCCACCGGCACGAATCATCGCGGCATGGCCTTGCGTGCGCGGCAGGATGCGCTGGAAGTAGAAGCGCGCGGTATCCAGCTTGGCCTGATAGAAGGCAGCGTCCCCTTCGCCGGCCGCCAGCGCGGCCCTGGCCGTCTCACCGGCCCGCGCCCACAGGTAGCCCAGCGTGACGTAGCCGGCATACATCAGGTAATCGACACTGGCCGCGCCGACCGCTTCGCGGTCCTGCATCGCGCCCATGCCCACCGCCATGGTCAGCTCGCCCCATTCGCGGTTGAGCTCGGCGAGCGGATTGGCAAACTCGCTGCCTTCGCTGGCCTGACAGAACTTGTGGATCTCCTTGGTGAAGACCTTGAGCGACTCGCCCTGGCTCATCAGGATCTTGCGGCCCAGCAGGTCCAGCGCCTGGATGCCGGTGGTGCCTTCATAGAGCAGGGTGATACGCGCATCGCGCACGAACTGCTCCATGCCCCACTCCTGAATGAAGCCGTGGCCGCCATAGACCTGCACGCCGTGATTGGTCGCCTCGAAGCCGGTCTCGGTCAGGAAGGCCTTGACGATGGGCGTCAGCAGGCCGAGCAAGGTATCGGCACGTGCCTTGTCTTCGCTGTCCGGAGCGTTCTCGACGATGTCATTGAACTGGGCGGCGTACATCACCAGCATGCGCCCGCCCTCGGCGATGGCCTTCTGGGTCAGCAGCATGCGGCGCACGTCCGGATGCACGATGATCGGGTCGGCTGCCTTCTCCGGCGCCTTGGCGCCAGACAGGGCACGCATCTGCAGACGGTCACGCGCATAGCTCAGCGCATTCTGGAAGCTGGCCTCGGCCAGCGCCACGCCCTGGATCCCCACGCCGAGACGCGCGGCATTCATCATGGTGAACATGCAGGCCAGTCCCTTGTGCGGCGGGCCGACCAGATAGCCTGTGGCGGAATCGAAGTTCATCACGCAGGTCGCGTTGCCGTGAATGCCCATCTTGTGCTCGATGGAGCCACAGCTGACGCCGTTGCGCTCACCGGCCTCGCCATTGGCGTCGGGCAGGAACTTGGGCACCACGAACAGCGAGATGCCACGCGAGCCTTCCGGAGCATCCGGCAGCTTGGCCAGCACCAGGTGCACGATGTTCTCGGACAGATCGTGCTCACCGGCCGAGATGAAGATCTTGGTGCCGCTGATGCGGTAGCCCTTGCTGCCATCGCTGTCATCCAGCGGCACGGCGCGGGTCTTGATCAGGCCCAGGTCCGTGCCGCAATGCGGTTCGGTCAGGCACATGGTGCCGGTCCAGCTGCCTTCGACCAGCTTGGTCAGATAGGTCTGCTTGAGCACCTCGCTGCCGTGATGCTCGAGTGCATTCATCGCGCCATGCGAGAGGCCCGGATACATGCCCCACGACAGGTTGGCGGAGGCGACCATTTCCGAGAGCACCATCGCCAGTGACGGCGGCAGCCCCTGACCGCCATGCTCCGGTGAGGCAGCCAGACTCGGCCAGCCGCCCTCGACATACTGCTGGTAGGCAGCCTTGAAGCCGCTCGGCGCCTTGACCTCGCCGCCCTCGAAGGTACAGCCCTCGCGGTCGCCCGACTGGTTCAGCGGCGTCAGCACCTCATGAGCGAAGCGTGCGCCCTCCTCCAGGATGGCGGTCACGATATCGTCGCTGGCCTCATCGCCACCCGGCAGGCTGGCATAGTGCGCGGGATAGTCGAGCAGCTCATTCATCACGAAGCGGATATCGCGCAACGGCGCCTGATAGTCCGGCATGCTTTACTCCTTGAGCCGTCGCGACGCGGCGGCGCTGACCTGAACAACGACAGGTGGCGGCAGGACGCTTGTCAGGCGGCGCAACACTCACTCGAGCAATGAAGAAGCGAGTCGCTGGCGGCGAACAGGTCTGACGCAACACTATCAAACATGTGTTTGAAATTAACGCCTCCTTCGCCATACCGTCAAGCGGTCGTTTGATTTCTGGCCTGCGACATTGGTGGCAAGCCCTGTCTCATCGGTGGCAAGCCCTGTCTCATCGGTGGCAAGCCCTGCCTTCAAGCCGCCCCTCGCGCACGGTAGACACAAAAGAAGACACAAAAAACAGACACAAAAAAGCCCGACCGCAGCCGCGATCGAGCAATATCTCCCCCAGAGATAACCTGTCCTGCAAGATTCCTTGTGTACCGTGCTCTTCTCTAGAAAGCCGATCCGGAGAGCCCGATCCAGACGCTGAAAGCCTTGCCCGCCAGCCTCAGGCCATGCGGATGCTGCCATCGAGGCGGATCACCTCCCCGTTGAGCATGCTGTTGGTGATGATGTGCTCGGCCAGACGCGCGAACTCATCGGGCTTGCCCAGACGCTTGGGAAACGGCACCGCCTCGCACAGCGCCTCGCGGGCCGGCTCCGGAATGCCGGCCATCATCGGTGTCTCGAACACGCCGGGCGCAATCGCCATCACGCGAATGCCATGGCGTGCCAGCTCACGCGCCATCGGCAGCGTCATGCCGGCGACCCCGGCCTTGGAGGCGCTATAGGCACACTGCCCCACCTGGCCATCGAAGGCCGCGACCGAGGCGGTATTGAGAATGATGCCCCGCTCGCCGTCCTCGCCCTCGGCGGCATTGCGCGCCATGCGTGCCGCCGTCAGGCGCGCCACGTTGAAGGTGCCGCTCAGATTGATCGCCAGCGTCTTCTCGAAGCCTTCAAGCGGAGCAGGCTCGCCGTCACGATCCACCAGCTTGGCGACGCTCACCACGCCGGCACAGTGGATCACCCCATGAATGGCACCGAAGGTCTGCTCCGCGACATCCAGCGCGGCCTCGACACTGGCGCTGTCGGTGATGTCGCAATGACAGAAGCGTGCCGCCTCCCCCAGTGAATCGGCCTGTTCACGTGCGGCCTCGGCAAGATCCGCCAGCACCACCTGGCCGCCGGCCGCGACGATACGTGAGGCCGTGGCGGCCCCGAGGCCGGATGCTGCGCCGGTGATCAGAAAGCAGTGGTCGGCGATCTTCATGAAACGAGTCTCCCGAAAGGTGATGGCAGGAAAGGTGATGAGAGCCAGGTGATGACAGACCTGTGGTGACAGGCGCGTGGTAACAGGCGCGTGGTAACACACAAGCCCCGCCGGATAGACGGCCGTGCCTGAAAGCCAGGTATATGGCTCGGTATTCAGCTCGCGCGCGCCTGTGCCCGCAGCAGGAAACGCTGGATCTTGCCCGATGGCGTCTTGGGCAGGCTGTCGACGAAGTCGATCTCGCGGGGGTAGCTGTGCGCCGAGAGTCGCTGACGTACGCTGGCGCGAATTTCCTCCGCCAGCTCGTCACTGCCGACATGGCCATCGCGCAGCACCACATAGGCCTTGATGATCTCGCCGCGCAGCGCATCCGGCTTGCCGACCGCCGCCGATTCCGCCACCGCCGGATGTACCAGCACAGCGTTCTCGACATCCGCCGGGCCGACGCGATAGCCCGCGGTGGTGATGATGTCGTCATCACGCCCGGCAAAGGTGAAGCGGCCATCGGGCTCTGCCACCACCACGTCTCCGGTCAGGTAATAGCCCTCGACGCAGGGCTGCTTCTCCTGCCAGGTGTAACCGGCGAAGAAGTGCGCGGGCGAGCGGGCGATATCCACCGCCAGCACACCCGGCTCGCCCGGCGGCAGCTCACGATACTCGGCGTCGAGCACGGCCAGTCGATAGCCGGGCAGCGGGAAGCCGACACTACCGACCACGACCTCATGGGCCAGCGCGTGATGATTGCAGCAGGTCATGCCGGTCTCGGTCTGGCCGTAATGGTCCATCACCGCACAGCCCAGCTCCCGCGCGACCCAGCCCACCACCTCGGTGTTGAGGGGCTCACCGGCGGAGCTTGCGACCCGCAGGTTCAGGCGCTCGAAGGCACCTTCACCGAGCCCGGAGGCCTTGAGCATGCGATAGGCCGTGGGCGCGGCCGCGAAATTGTCGATGCGGTGACGCTCCATGAAGGCCAGCCCGCCTTCTGCACTGAACGGCGCCTGCATGAAGTAGGTGGTGGCACCCAGCAACAGCGGGCCGGTGATGGCGTAGTAGAGGCCGTATGCCCAGCCGGGGTCGGCCATGTTCCAGAAGCGCTCGCCGGGGCGCAGGTCCACCGCCAGGCGTTGATAGAGCCAGAAGGCGGGCAGCGCATTCAGCGCCACCGCCACACCCTTGGGCTTGCCGACCGTGCCGGAGGTGAACATCTGCAGGAAGGGCGCCTCCGCCGGCAGCCACACCGGCGGCTCGGTCAGTGGCTCGCTCTGCATCAATGTCTGCCAGTCGAGATCGCCCGCCTCCAGTGCGTCTCCCTCACCGCGCACGCAGATGATCACGGGATGGCGGGCAAGCTCAGTGAACTTGCTGCGCTGGCTCGTCTCGGTGATCACGATCTGCGTCTCGGCGCGCGACAGGCGATAGTCGAGCGCATCGGTGCCGAAGGCGGTGAACAGCGGCTGATAGACGGCGCCCAGCCGCCAGGTCGCGGCCAGCGCGATCATCAGCTCCGGCGTACGCGACAGCATGCAGGCGACCCGCTGCCCCGCCATCACGCCCTGTGCCTTCAAGGCAGCCGCCATCCGCGCGCTCTGCTCATCGAGCTGTGCGTAACTCAGCTCACGCACCCGGCCCTGTTCGTCTTCATGGACCAGCGCGATACGCTCGCCCTGCCCGGCGCGCAGATGACGCCCGACACACGCCTCATAGGCATTGCCGAGCTCGCCCTCGCCGTCGAGCGGCGTGGTGAACAATTCATCGCGCAGCGCCTGGATATCGAAGGCGGCCAGATAATCGCTCAGCGTCTGGCTGGCGGCGGGTTGCATGGCGTGTGAATTCGCAGGTGCGACAGATGCAGCAGAGGCGGCGCGTGACGTGCGGTTTGTTGTTGTATCGCTTGGCGTCATGGCGTGACTGGCTCCTGAGTGGTGCTCCGGGGCGATGTGAGATGACTGGGCGCCAGCCATCTACAGTTAACGTAAACGTCAAGTTAGCGACAAGCCTATCGGGCGGCAAGCATTGTGACGCTCGACTGGCCAAAAGTTGCAGACGGCGTGTAACGCACGCTGTGCAGCAGACACTCGCTCAGGGCAGACGACACAGGCTGTCGACCAGCGCCTCGGCCAGCTCATCGGGGGAGCGCTCTCCATCGGGGCGATACCAGCGTACCGTCCAGTTGAGCGCGCCGAGCATGAACTGGCGCAGCAGCGCGGCGTCGCCCTTGAGCAGCCCTGCGGCCACGGCGGAGGCGATGGCGTCACGCCACAGATCCTCGTAGTCATCGCGCAGCTGGACGAGATGCTCGCGCGCCGGGCCCTCCAGCCGCCGCCACTCATAGAGCGCGACCACATGGGCATTGCGGTCGGTGAGCAGCGTGTCCAGATGTGCACGCGCCAGGGCCAGCAGTCGCTCACGCGCCTGCTGCTGCGATGCCGCCGAGGCGGTCACTTCACTTGCCTGGTACGGCTCGCAGCGCGCCAGATGCTCACGGGCGATGGCCAGCGCACTGAACATGCCCTCCTCGATCACGGCGCACAGAATTTCCTGCTTGTCGGCAAAGTGATGGAAGAGACTGCCGGACTTGATGCCCATTTCCTGGGCCAGCATGCGGACGGTGGTGCGATCGAAACCCTCCTCGACGAACAGGCGGGCAGCGATACGGACCAGCTCCTTGCGACGGGGTGAGGCGGTGGCTACATTCATCGTATAACTAGCGCTTGCTTGGTTTATGGGATTGAATGGATCAAAGCATAGCCACGCAGTGATCACAACGCCGACTGCACGACTCGATCTTCCAATAACAAGACACAGGAGACCGTCATGACGACCGCTTCCCGCACTACGCCAAGCCCCGCCGCCAGCGCCGATGACATCGTGATTCTCGCCGGCGCCCGCACGCCGATGGGCGGCCTCAAGGGCTCACTCTCGACGCTGAGCGCACCACAGCTGGCTGCCGTGGCCATCAAGGCGGCCATCGAACGCGCAGGCCTTACGCCTGCCGATGTCGACGAGGGCATCTTCGGCTGCGTGCTGCCCGCCGGCGTCAAGCAGGGCCCCGCGCGGCAGGCCATGCGTCAGGCCGGCGTGCCGGACAGCATCGGCGCCACCACCATCAACAAGCTGTGCGGTTCCGGCATGAAGGCCACCATGCTGGCGCATGACCTGATTCGCGCAGGCACCAACCGCATCATGCTGGCCGGCGGGATGGAATCGATGTCCAACGCCCCGCATCTGCTCACCCAGGCGCGTGGCGGCTATCGCCTCGGCCATGGCGAGCTGAAGGACCACATGTTCTTCGATGGGCTGGAAGACGCCGAGACCGGCAAGCTGATGGGCGTGTTCGCCCAGGAAGTGGCCGATGCCCGCGGCTATGACCGCCAGCGCATGGACGACTTCGCCATCGAATCGCTCAGACGTGCCATGACGGCCACCGAATCGGGAGATATCGCACCGGAAATCGCCGCCGTCACGGTCAAGAGCCGCAAGGGCGAGAGCGTGGTCGAGCAGGACGAGCAGCCCTTCCAGGCCAATCTCGACAAGATTCCTACCCTGCGCCCGGCCTTCGCCAAGGACGGCACCATCACCGCCGCCAATGCCAGCTCCATCTCCGACGGCGCCTCGGCGCTGGTGCTGACGCGCCGCGATGAAGCCGAACGACGCGGGCTGGCCGTCAAGGCGCGTATCCTCGGTCACAGCACCCACTCCCAGCACCCCAGCGAATTCACGCTGGCGCCCATCGGCGCCATCGACACGCTGATGAAGCGCCTGGAGTGGACCACGGAAGACGTCGACCTGTTCGAGATCAACGAGGCCTTCGCGGTGGTCACCCTGCTGGCGATGGATGCCCACGACATCCCGCATGACAAGGTCAATGTCTTCGGCGGCGCCTGCGCCCAGGGGCATCCGGTGGGCTCCACCGGCTCGCGCATCATCGTCACCCTGATCAACGCGCTGGAACGCCGCGGCAAGAAGCGCGGCATCGCGGCGCTGTGCATCGGCGGCGGCGAAGCCACCGCGATCGCCGTCGAACTGGAAGGCTGATCCACCAGCAGACACTGAGCCAACCTGATGCTTGAAACGACACGAGGCCCGGATCATGGATCCGGGCCTCGTGTCGTCGTGCGGCCTGCGATGCTCTCAGGAAGCGCTCAGGGGCTCAGCCATCCGAGCCCCTGACGCAGGCGCCGCTTAGCCATAGCGACCGGTGATGTAGTCCTCGGCCTTCTTGGTATTCGGGTTGGAGAACATGGTCTTGGTGTCGTTGTACTCCACCAGCTCACCCATGTGGAAGAAGGCGGTGTAATCGGCGACACGCGCCGCCTGCTGCATGTTGTGCGTCACGGTGACGATGGAGAACTGGGTCTTCAGCTTGTCCATCAGGTCTTCGATGGTCGCGGTGGAGATCGGGTCAAGCGCCGAGGTCGGCTCATCCATCAGGATGACGTCCGGCTTGACCGCGATGGCACGCGCGATGCACAGACGCTGCTGTTGACCACCGGACAGCGAGGTGCCCGGCTGGTCGAGAATGTCCTTCACCTCTTCCCACAGACCCGCATCACGCAGCGCGCTCTCGACCAGATCATCCTTGTCGGCGCGACGGCTGACCAGGTCGTGCATGGTCGGCGCGTAGGCGATGTTGTCGTAGATGGACTTGGGGAACGGGTTCGGCTTCTGGAACACCATGCCGACGCGACGACGCAATGCCACTTCATCCATGTTGCGCGCGTTGACGTCACGGCCATCCATCTCGACCAGACCTTCGATGCGCACGCTGCGGATCAGGTCATTCATGCGGTTCAGGCAGCGCAGGAAGGTCGACTTGCCACAACCGGACGGGCCGATCAGGGCGGTGACGTTCTTCTGGAAGACATCGATGTTGATGTTCTTCAACGCCTGCTTCTCGCCGTACCACAGGTTGAGGTCTTCCACGCGAATGGCCAGCTCGTGGTTGGCATCTTCGTTGATGACGACCGGGCTACCGGGACGAGTGGCGGCGGCAGGCTTGGCGGGAGTGGCGACGGTGCTGTTCATGTCTCGTATTCCTTGATGAGTCGTGGGCCAGGGCTAAGGGTGGAAGGCGACCGGCCAATCGGCGGGCCGCCTCGCAGCTGCCTACCAGCGACGCTCGAATTTCTTGCGCAGCATCACGGCTGCGGCATTGAGTAGGATCAGCACTGACAGCAGCACCAGGATGCCCGCCGCAGTACGTTCAACATAGGCCTGCTCCGGCTCGCCCGCCCAGGTGAATATCTGGGCCGGCAGCACGGTGGCAGCCTGGGTGATGGCGGTCGGCGCATCCGGAATGAAGGCCACCATGCCGACGATGATCAACGGCGCGGTCTCGCCCATCGCCTGTGCCAGGCCGATGATGGAACCGGTCAGGATTCCCGGCAGTGACAGCGGCAGCACATGGTCACGCACCACCTGCCAGCGGGAGCAGCCGACGCCGAAGGCGGCCTGACGAATGGTGTCCGGTACGCTGCGCAGCGCCGAGCGCGTGGTGATGATGATCACCGGCAAGGTCATCAGACCCAGCGTCAGACCACCGACCAGCGGGGAGGAACGCGGCATGCCGAAGAAGTTGATGAAGATCGCCAGACCCAGCAGACCGAACAGGATCGACGGCACCGCCGCCAGGTTGTTGATGTTGATCTCGATGGCCTGGGTGAAGCGGTTGTCCGGAGCGAACTCCTCCAGATAGACCGCCGTCAGCACGCCGACCGGGAAGGCGAAGGCCAGCGTGACCAGCAGCGTCAGGATCGTACCCATCGCGGCCGACCAGATACCGGCGTATTCCGGCAACTTCGAATCACCGGTGGTGAAGAAGTTGATGTTGAACTTGAGCTCGGCCGTGCCGTTCTCGATCATGCGGTCCAGCACGGCAGTCTGCTTGGGCTTCAGGTGTGACTTGTGGCCCTTGAGGTACTGATCGACCTGGTCATCGGCGATCACCCAGCGGTCGATCGTCTGTCCCATCAGGCTGGCGTCAGCGGCCATGTCACGCGGCAGCTGGCGCAGCCAGCCGCGGCTGACCAGATCACGCACGTCTTCTTCCACCGCTGCCAGCGGGATTTCCTGCGACTGCTCGCTGTAGGTGACCGGCACGTGCAGTTCTGCCTGCTGGAAGGCCGGATAGCCGCGCATGACCATGTCGCCGATGAAGACCACCAGGAAGGTGGCGGCCAGGGCGAGTGCGCCCATGGACATGAATTTCAGGCGCTTGGTGCGGCGATGACGGCCCTTCAGCTGGGCCGAGATATCGTCGAATGAATGGCTCATGTCTAGTCTCGGCCTCAGAGGTTGTTGGCGCTGTACTTCTCACGGAAGCGGCGGATCAGGACCACCGAGACCATGTTCAGCAGCAGAGTGACAACGAACAGCACCAGACCCAGCGCGAAGGCCGACAGTGTCTCGGCACTCGCGAATTCCTGGTCGCCGGTCAACGCGGCAACGATGCGCACCGTGACGGTGGTCATGTCTTCCAGCGGGTTGGCGGTCAGGTTCGGACGCATGCCCGCCGCCATCACCACGATCATCGTCTCGCCGAGGGCGCGTGACATGGCCAGCAGAGACGCGGAGATGATGCCCGGCAACGCGGCCGGCAGGATGACGTTGCGGATGGTCTCGCCGTGGGTCATGCCCAGCGCCAGAGAGCCCTGACGCATGGTGTCCGGCACGGAAGTGATGACGTCATCGGACAGTGAGGAAATGAACGGAATGATCATGATGCCCATGACCAGACCCGGCGCCAGCGCGTTGTTGTAGGACGCCTCGATGCCCAGTGGCGAGAAGATGTCGACGATCAGCGGCGCGACGGTGATGGCGGCGAAGAAGCCGTAGACCACGGTCGGGATACCGGCGAGCACTTCCAGCACCGGCTTGGCGACGGTACGCACGCTCTCGGGGGCGAACTCTGCCATGTAGACCGCGGCGAGCAGGCCGATGGGAATGGCCACCAGCATCGCGATCAGGGTGATCATGAAGGTACCGGCGAACAGCGGTACGGCACCGAAGTTGGCGGTACTCTCGACACCTTCACCACGGCCGGCGGCCATCTGGAAGCTGTTGCCCGGATCCCAGGTGGTGCCGGTGATGAAGGTCCAGAAGCTTTCCATCTGGAAGAAGCGGATGGCCTCGAAGATGATCGAGACCAGAATGCCGAACGTCGTGACGATGGAGATCATCGCCGCGCCGATCAACACATAACGAATGAGGGTCTCGATGGCATTGCGCGCATGGAAATCAGGCTTCACCAGGGCGAGGCCGATGACCAGGCCGACGGCTGCGACGACCAGACTGGCGATCAGCAGCTGCATGCCTTCGATATCGATATCTGCGGTGGCAATCGCAACGACGGCTGCCAGACCGACCAGCAGAGCAGGCCCTGCGCTGGAGATTGCCGTGAACCAGCCGTACTGATCCGGCTGGGCGTACATTTCAGCACCGCTGGCACGCACACGCTGTGCCTTGCTGCGGCCGCTGAAGAAGGCCACCAGGCCAGCCAGCGCCACGATGCCTATGAAGAAGAGAAAGATCTGCTGAGTCTGCATCTTTCGGGTCCCGGAGTCGCGTTGTTCACAGGGGGAAGGCTTCATGCCTTGCGAAACCCTGCGACCAGTCAAGCAAACGGGCCGGCTGCCAAGGGCAACCGGCCGCGTCAGAGGGTCAGCTGCGTTGCTTACTTCTGGAGATCGGCCAGAGTCAGCTTGGTGCGCTCAGCGACCTGCTCGCGAAGCGTGGCGCGCTCTTCCTTCGGCAGCGGGATCAGACCGATGCCCTTCAGGTAGCCCAGCTCACCGATCATCTTCTCGCTCATGAACAGGTCGTTGTAGGCCTGCTGAGCCGGCACGTCATCCTTGTGCTGGTTCTTCACGTAGTAGAACAGGGAGCGGGAGACCGGGTACTCGCCAGAGGAGATGGCATCGGCTTCCGGCTGCACGCCATCGATGGAAGCACCGACGACCTTGTCAGCATTCTCTTCGAGGAAGGAGTAGCCGAAGATACCGAAGGCTTCGGTGTTCTCGACCAGCTTCTGGATGATCAGGTTGTCATTCTCGCCGGCAGCGATGTAGTGACCGTCCTGACGGATGTTGGTGTAACCCTCACCGCCGTAGCCTTCCATCTCTTCGGTGGAGACTTCCATCACCAGCTCTTCGAAGGCGTCACGGGTACCGGAAGTGGAAGGCGGCCCGTAGACGGTGATCTTGCGGTCCGGCAGGGAGGAGTCGATCTCGGACCACTTGGTGTAGGGGTTGTCGACCAGCTTGCCGTCGACCGGCACCTGAGCGGCGACCGCCAGGGTGATCTGCTCACGGGTCAGGTCCATGCTGCCATCGCGGACAGACTGGGCGAAGGCGATACCGTCGAAGCCGATCATGGCTTCGGTGATATCGGTCACGCCGTTCTCTTCACAGCGCTCGAATTCAGACGTCTTCATGCGACGAGAGGCGTTGGTGATGTCCGGAGTGCTGTCACCGACACCTTCACAGAACAGCTTCATGCCGCCGCCGGAACCGGTGGATTCGATGACCGGAGTCGGGAAATCGCTGGTGGCACCCAGCTCTTCAGCGACGTAGCTGGAGAACGGATAGACCGTGGAAGAACCCACGATGCGCAGCTGTTCACGGGCTTCTGCAGCACCAACTGATGCAGCGATGACAGCCACTGCGAGACCGGACTTGAGGAACGCCTTCATGCCTGAAACTCCTTGCGATAGGAATGAGCCAGTGAGGTGGCTTCTTGTCTACAGGGAGTACCTTGCCAAGCATTCATGACAACTGTGTGACAGTCGCCGGCTCAAGCCTTTCTCAGTCGGACGGCGTCTCATGGCGCGCCAGGGCGCGGCGCCCTGCCAGCACCCGCAGCAGAATATTGCTGACCAGCGCCGTGCCCAGTATGCCGAGAATCATCGGCCACAGGCTGTCCATCGCCAGACCTGCGATCAGCATGCCGATCACGGCGCCACTGGCAAACTGCATGCTGCCGATCAGCGCATTGGCCGTGGCGCTGATGCGCGGGAAATACTCCAGCGCCGAGGAGATCGCGTTGGGCGCCACCATGCCGTTGGCCCCGACGAACACCATCAGCAGCGGCGCGATGACGTAGAGCAGGTCCAGCCCCAGTGCCAGCGCCGATACCAGCAGGATGGCCGCAGACAGCTGGATACCGATGCCGATGCGCAGCAGACGCGGCGGCGACAGGCGTGACAGCAGGCGCACGTTGAGACGGTTGGCGGTGAACATGAACAGGATGTTGGCGCCGAACAGCACCGGGTACCAGGCCGCCGTCACTCCGAAATGCTGCATATAGACGTAGGGCGACGCGGTGATGAAGGCAAACATGCCACCGAAGCCCATCGCCTGCGTCAGCGCATAGCCCATCGCCGGCCCGTGGCGCAGCACGCTGGCATAGTCACGCGCGACCTGCAGGAGGCTGGCCGGCGGCTCGTCCGCCTCACGCTTGCGCCGGGTCTCGGGCAAGCGCAGCGGCAGCACCACCAGCAGGAAGGCGGCATAGGCGGCCAGGAAGGCGAAGATCAGCCACCAGCCCGCCATGCCCAGCAGCAGACTGCCGATGGCAGGCGCGATCAAGGGCGCCAGCATCATGATCACCGCGACGGTGGACAGCACCTTGGCCGCCTCGCGGCCACTGAAGCAATCGCGCACGATCGCCGAGGAATTGACCACCGAGGCGCCGCCGCCCAGCGCCTGCAGGAAGCGCAGCGCATAGAGCCCCTCGAGGCTCTCGACCTGGGTGATGGCCAGACTCGCCAGCAGGAAGACGAAGATGCCTGACAGCAGGACCGGCTTGCGCCCGATACGGTCTGACAGCGGGCCGAAGATCAACTGCCCCAGCGAGAAGCCGAGCAGGAAGACCGACAGCGACAGCTCCGTATGGTGCACCGTGGTCGCCAGGTCTTCTGCCATGGCCGGCAGTGCCGGCAGATAGGCATCGATGGCCAATGGAGCCAGGGCCGTATTGGCCGCGACCAGCAAGGCCAGCTGACGGGTTTGACGCTTGTCCACATCCCCTCCTGCAATCGTTTGTCGATGGTATGTCCACGTGCCGAAAACGCCACGCCCTTGCCGTCAGATGACGACAGTGGGCGCGCCGCCGCACAATTGATACAGTTGACCTACACAGGTGACGAATGTCACATCACGCTGATGAAATCCCCGCGGATCATCCACTTGGGGCGATCGGCCCGAGATGTCTTCACAGCCGGCAGGCGTGGGTGCACACTCGGTGGCAGCGCTCGCTCCGGCGGCTCCTGCCCTTCACCTCTTGCCTTATTCATGAGGGCCACTCACCCCTTCGGGTGGCTCACGCTCAGTACAGGAAACTCTTGCATGGCACAGGACAAGCTCTCCCAACTCAAGGAAATGACCACCGTCGTCGCCGACACCGGTGACCTCGAGGCCATTCGTCGCTTCGCGCCCACTGATGCTACCACCAACCCGTCACTGATCCTGCAGGCCGCTCAGGACCCGTCACGTCGCGAGCGCCTGACCGAAGTCGCGCGCAAGGCCACCGACATCGATGATGCCGTCGATGCCGTGGCCGTGGATATCGGTACCGAGATCGCCGGCCTGGTGCCGGGCTATGTCTCCACCGAGGTCAGCGCCCGTCTGTCCTTCGATGCCGACGAGACCATCCGTCGCGCGCATCGCATCATCGAGCGCTACGCCGCCAATGGCGTCGGTCAGGAACGCATCCTGATCAAGACCGCCTCCACCTGGGAAGGCATTCGCGCCGCCGAGAAGCTCGAGCGCGAAGGCATCCGCACCAACCTGACGCTGCTGTTCAGCTTCGCCCAGGCCCAGGCCTGTGCCGATGCCGGCGTGACGCTGATCTCGCCCTTCGTCGGTCGTATTCTCGACTGGCACAAGGCCAATCAGCCGGATGCCGACTTCAGCGGCGACAACGACCCGGGCGTGAAGTCGGTCAAGGCCATCTACGAGCACTACAAGGGCCACGGCTACAAGACCATCGTGATGGGCGCCAGCTTCCGCAACACCGGCGAGATCGAAGCGCTGGCCGGCTGTGACCGTCTGACCATCTCGCCGGCACTGCTGGGTGAGCTGGCCGAGAGCACCGGCCCGCTGGAACGTCGCCTGCTGGCCGCCGATGCCGAGCAGAACGTGCCGGAAGTGCTGACCGAGTCCAACTTCCGCTGGGACATGAACGAAGATGCCATGGCCACAGAGAAGATGGGCGAAGGGATCCGCAAGTTCATGGCTGATCAGCGCAAGCTCGAGACTCTGCTGGCCGAACTGCGCAGCCACTGAGCCAACGGAGCATAGCGCCGATGATGAGCTCTTGTTAAGCAAGAGCTCATTGAATGGCCAAGGCAACAAAAAGCGCCTGCCGTGTTTCACGGCAGGCGCTTTTGCATTGTGCTGTCAGGTTCGTGCTTTCAGCAGCGTGCTGTCAGGCTCAACGTCCCAGCGCGCCTTCAGTGGGGCTGGCGATGCTCCTCGCTTTCCAGCAGCTCGATCAGCGGCTGGAATTCCAGGCGGTTGTGGCCGTTCAGGCACATCAACAGCCGGTGAGCCTCGAGAATGCGTCCGCGCAGCTCCTGTTCCTGCTGGGGCGAGGCATCGGCGTCATCCTGAGACGCGTTCAGCGCTGGCGCGTTGCAGCAGGAAGCCCCGTCCAGATCGGCCTGGTCCGCCTCCGGCAGGCTGCCGGCGTCCACGACACTGGCCACCTCGTCGAACCCCATCACCTTGAGCATGGTCAGCACGTCGGGATGGGCAGCCACCACCTGCGCCGGCATCACCAGCCGGTCGCGGACCGCCAGCGCCAGCTTGGCCAGAAAGCCCAGTGCGGTGGAATCGACATTGGTCGCTTCGCGCAGATCGATGATCACGCTTTCCAGTCCCTCAACCGCAGCCACGCGCTGTACCTGCTGATCCAGCGTGGCACACAGCGTCAGGCGTACATCACCGGATAGCTTGAGCACGAACAGGCCGTCTTCGAACACGGCCTGGATACGTCCTTCATCCATCATGGAATCCTGTCAGCGTCATCAAGGTAAGGTCATCCGGCAGCTCGCCATCCAGCGCCAGTCCACGACGCAATCCTTGCACATCCTCACTGCTCAGAATCCGTTGATGCAGTGCTCGAGTCCTGTCCTCCAGCGCCTCGCCCGGCAGGCATTCCAGTACACCATCACTGGCCAGCCACAGACGGAAGCGCTCAGGAAGCGCCACACGATACGCTGGATAGCGGGTGTCTGGGAAGAGCCCCACCGGCCGACCGCTGCCTTCCAGCTCACGCAGTTCGCCGTCGGGCGTGACCAGTACCGGCATCGGCAGCTGGGCGCCCAGGGTGTAATGCAGCGTGCGCGTGTCACGGTCCATCACACCACACATCACCGTGGCATGCTTGCCGATACCACTGTCGATCAGTTCACGGTTGAGCAGTGCCAGCCACTCGGGGCCGAAGGTTTCCGGCGTATGTTCCTCCCAGTGGCGGATCGCGCGTGCGAACAACAGCTTGAGCAGCACGGTCACGAAGGCCGACGAGGCGCCATGCCCGGAGACATCCGCAAAGTAGAACAGGCTGAAGCGTTCGTCGATCGCCTGATACTCGAGGAAGTCACCCGACAGATACAGCGACGGCGACAGGCAGTACTCATAACTGACGCCATTGATGTGCTGCCCGCTCTGGGGCAGCAGACGCTGCTGGATCTGGCCACCGGCCTGCTGGTCCTGACGCAGCAGCGCCAGATGCGTCTCCAGGTGCTCGTTGAGCTCCTCGAGGCGCGCGCGTGCCTTGGCGTGCTCATGGGCCAGCTGGTGATGCTCCGCCGCCCGCTTGAGCAGACTGCGCAATACCGAGCCATGCTCGCGCGGCGAGATGAGGTAATCGACCAGCCCGGCCTCCACCGCCGGCAGCAGGCATTCATCGCCACGGCTCTCGGCCACCACCACCGTCGGCAGGCGCTCGGCCAGCCGCGCCCACTCATGACTGGAAACGGCCTCGACATGCGCGACCACCACCGCCACCCCGCTGGGCAGTGTCGCGATGCCATCACAGGCCGCCACCGCACAGCGTTCATCCGTCAACAGGTTCGCCAGCGCATCACGCCGCGAGCCGGGAAGATCAATCAGACCGATCAACAGACGCTTGCCTTGCTCATCCGCCATGCCAACCCCTCATTCCCGTCCTTACTGCCATCCACTCGCAGTCTTGATGCTGCTTGCCCTCGCGACCGGCACCACTGACCCTTCACGGTACCGGTCGCCTGCTGCGGGTGACGCGTTACTGGCTGTCGTCTTCCGGTGCGAAGGCACCGTCGAGATCGGCATCATCGAAGCTGTCGCTGGCGAAGGGATCATCGCCCAACTTGCCATCGTTGATCTCGAAGTTGCGGCGCTGCAGGTAGGCATCACGAATGAAGCTGTAACGATCGCCCTGGATCAGCTTCTCCTGCTCGAGCAGACCGGCACGGGTATCGACCAGATCCAGCGCCTTCAGGCCGTAACGCACCTTGTCGTCTTCGACGTAGTTGACGGGATCAGCGAAGTAATCCACCGGCATGCCCGCGGTATCACGCACGGTACTCGGACCGAACAGCGGCAGCACGAGATACGGCCCCTGCCCTGCACCCCAGACGGCAAGCGTCTGACCGAAGTCTTCCTCGTCCACTGTCCAGCCAAGCTCGCTGGCCGGATCGAACAGGCCGCCGATGCCGACGGTGGAGTTGAGCAGCAGACGGCCGGTGGAGACACCGGCATTGGCCCACTTCCACTGCAGCACCGAGTTGAACATGGTGCGGACCTCTCCCAGATTGGAGAAGAAGTTGCCCACGCCATCCTGTACCAGCTCCGGCGTCACATAGTCATAGCCCTGCGCGACCGGCTTGAGGGCATAGCGGTCCAGGGTGTCATTGAAGGTATAGACGTTACGGTTGAAGCCCTCCCAGGGGTCCTGAGGGTTCGGCTCGCTGTCTCCGGTACTGGCGCAACCCGCCAGCAGGGACATGGCCAGCAGTGCCGGCAGGGAAGTCTTGATCGTGTGCATCTTGTCACCTGTAAGTCTATTGGATTCCTGCAGCGGTCCTTGCCACATCCCTGGCTGTCAGGTCCGGTCTTCTTTATACGTTCCGCGCCCGCCAAGAGCCAGCACAGGCCACGTGGATTCGCGCAATGTCCTGCTTCAACCGCAGCGTTTCAGGAGCACGCTGCCGGCACTGTAGCCTGCCCCGAAAGAACACAATACCCCCAGGCTCCCCGGCGCCAGATCAGCGTGATGGAGGTGGAAGGCGATCACCGAGCCCGCGGAGCTGGTATTGGCGTAGCGATCGAGAATGATCGGCGCCTCCTCGCTCGACGGGTCACGCCCGAGCACACGTCGCGCGATCATGTCGTTCATGTGGCGGTTGGCCTGGTGCAGCCACATGCGATCAAGATCACCGCCGTCTGCCTCGATCTCGCCCAGATGGGTGGTGATCAGCTCGGCCACCATCGGGCAGACCTCACGGAAGACACGACGCCCTTCCTGGATGAACAGCTTGTCATCGGCCTTTACACGATGGCTTGCGCTGTCGAGTGTCATCGCGGATGCCACGTCGTCCTCAAGCACTGCCGTGCGATTGAGGAAGCCGAAATTGTTGCGTATCGCGTTGGAGAAGCGCGTCACCAGGCGCGTGCCGAGCACCTCGAAGCCATCGGTGCGCGTGGCGACATCCGCCGCTTCCAGCACCACGGCCGTGCAAGCATCCCCGAAGATGAAGTGGCTGTCACGGTCGCGGAAGTTGAGATGCGCACTGCAGATCTCCGGATTGACCATCAGCACACGCCTGGCACTGCCGCTGCGAATCGCGTTGGCGGCGGTCTCGATGCCGAAGGTGGCGGAGCTGCACGCCACGTTCATGTCGAAGGCATAGCCACCGGCATCAAGCGCGGCCTGCAGTTCCACCGCCACCGCCGGATAGGGGCGCTCGAGGTTGGAACAGGCCACGATGACCAGATCCAGGTCCGCGGCGTTGACGCCCGCCGCCGCCAGCGCTTCACGCGCGGCCGCCACGCCCATCTCGCACTGCACCGAGGGCTGGTCATTGGCGCGCGCCGGCAGGCGTGGGCGCATGCGCTCCGGATCGAGAATGCCCTCGGCATCCAGCACGTAGCGGCTGTGGATACCCGAGGCCTTGACGATGAATTCGGCGCTGGACTCGGTGCGCGCCTCTCGCTCACCACGTGCGATGGCGTCGGCATTGGCGGCATTGTCCGCCGCCACCCAGGCATTGAAGGACGCCACCAATGCCTCGTTGCTGATGGCATTGGGCGGCGTGTAGAGCCCGCTGCCGGTGATCAGTACGCGATGATTGCCGCTGGCGCTCATGGACTGACCGGCGTTGGCGTGTTGCGTATCGGCAGCGTGATCATTGTCATTGTTTGGCATGCATCCACTCCTGACAGTGCTATCCCGCGGGATATCACCAGAATTGAGCGGGGCACGACCCGGCGCCGCGTCGTCATGCCCCATGTTCAGTGTACGCTGTCTCGGCGATTCCAGACGCCCGAGTCAACATTTGTCGGGCGATCACAGTGAATGCTTAAACAGCAATTCCTGTCTGCAGCTTGGGCCATCCCGCCGCGGCACGCCTCCACGTACCGGTCACGCAAGCCCCTGATGCCACGCACAGCGCCCTGGAATGGCCCAGACAAGGCAGAGCTTCAGCCAGGACAGAGCTCCAGCCAGGGCAGAGCCCAGCCTCAGGACATCAGCGGCGCGCCATCAGCTCCTGCCAGCGCTTCTCGAGGCGCTTGGCGGAGACGGTCTCCAGGGTGCCAAGCTGCTGGGCAAACAGCGAGACGCGCAGTTCCTGCAGCCACCAGCCGAACTCTTCCAGCTCCGCATCCGGCAGCCCCTGCTCGCGCGCCTTGCTCAGGCGGGCATCAAGACGGGATTCGAAGCCCTTGACCTCCTCCATGTCACGCTGGTCGCGCATGCGCTCACGCGGCGCCTTGTCGAGACGGATCAGCATCGCCTCCACATAGCGCGGCAGCTGATGCAACCATTCACCGGAGGCCTGAATGAAGCCCGGCGTGATCAGGCGCGCCTGCTGGGCCTTGAGATCAGCCACCACCAGCGCCATCGAGAAGTCGATCTTGCCCTTGAGGCGCTTGGAAAGCTCCAGATGCTGCTTGAGTGCGGCTTCCAGCGGCTTGAGCAGCGCCTCGGCGTGCGGCACCAGCTCGGCCCGCTTGTCATCGAGACGCGCCTGCAGTTCGCTACGTGAACGCGGCAGCGGCTCGACGGCCATCACCTGCTCGAAGACGCTGTAGATGAAGTCATCCGCCAGCTGGCGACGCGTGCCGACCTTGGCGAACAGCAGCGCACAGCGCTCCAGCGCCTTGAGGTCACGGTCCAGATAGCGCACCTGGTCCGGCAGGCGTGCCATCGCCAGGCGCGTGATGCCATCACGGTGCGCGGCGGCGGCCTTGGCCGGATGATCGAACAGCTCCACGCTCAGATTCTGCTCGACCTGAGCCGTCGCGCTGGCAGGCGCATGGCTGGACGGCGCGCTGTTCTTGCCGGTCTTGCGCGCCAGCTTGCGCTGCTTGGCGCTCATGCCGCTGTCGGCAGGCGCCGCCGCCTTCACCACCAGCGCCGGGTAGGCCTCGACGCGGATGCCCGCCTGGGTGGTGCTGTGCGAGGTGGCGATCGGCGTCTCCGGCAGATCTTCCAGCACTTCGCTGTCGGCTTCACGACTGCGGCTGGCCATCGCCCGCGCGGCGGCCGCGGCCGAGTCCTTGAAGCGAGCCTCCAGCGCTTCGAGATCACGCCCTTCGCCCAGCACCTTGCCGTCCTGATCGACGATGCGCAGGTTCATCTTCAGGTGCGGTTCCAGCGTTTCGGGCGCCCAGGCATCCTGCGGCAGGCGCAGGCCAGTCTTGATGCGCATGAACTCGGCCAGCGCATCGGTCAGCGGCACGTCGTCCGGGGTCAGCGCCTCAAGTGCGGCATCGACCCAGTTGGGAATCGGCACCACCTGCTTGCGGTACTGCTTGGGCAGCGACTTCATCAGCGCGATGGCCTTGTCACGCAACAGCCCCGGCACCAGCCATTCGATGCGATAGCGCGGCAGCTGCGAGAGCATCGCCGCCGGTACGATCATCGTCACGCCGTCATCCACCGCACCGGGCGCGAAGTGATAGCTCAGCGGGTAGGCGACGCTGTTGTGATGCAGCTGTTCGGGGTAGCGCGCGACGGTGACTTCCTCGGCGTCGCGCGCCATCAGGTCATCGAGATTCAGATGCAGGACATCGGGGTTGTCGCGCTCAGCCTCCTTGCGCCACTTGTCGAAGCTGCGCCCGTTGTAGATGCCTTCCGGAATCCGCTCGGCATAGAAGGCGAACAGCGTCTCTTCGTCGACGAGGATGTCCCGCTTGCGCGCGCGGTCCTCAAGCTCACCGACCTCATCCATCAGGCCGCGATTGTGGGCGAAGAACGGCGCACGGGTCTGGAATTCGCCCTCGACCAGCGCACGGCGAATGAACAGCTCGCGGGACTCTTCCGGCGCCAGCGGGCCGTAATGCACCTTGCGCGCGGTGACGATGGGCAGCCCGAACAGGGTCACCTGCTCACTGGCGACCACCTGGGCACGTTTCATCTCCCAGTGCGGCTCGCTGTAGCTGCGCTTGACCAGATGCTCGGCCAGCGGCTCGACCCACTCGGGCTTGATCGCCGCGACCTGACGCGCGTAGAGCTTGGTGGTCTCGACCATCTCGGCCGCCATCACCCACTTGGGCGACTTCTTGGCCACACCGGAGCCCGGGTGAACGAAGAAGCGTCGGTTGCGCGCGCCGAGATACTCGCGGTTTTCCTGCTTGAGGCCGAGATTGGAGAGCAGCCCGGTCAGCAGCGCGCGATGCAGTGACTCGTGATCGATGGCCACCGACGGGCGGCGGCCCTGTCCCGGTGAGGCCAGTACCCGCGCGGTGACCTCGGCCTGCGCCTCGGCGTCGCGCTCGTGCTGGGCGCTGGTCATCTCCAGCCCCAGGTCGCGCGTCAGCTGCTTGAGCTGACGGAAGGTGTCATGCCACTCGCGCAGGCGCAGATAATTGAGGAAGCGCGCCTTGCACCAGCGGCGCAGCGGGTTGGCACCCAAGGCATCACGCGCCAGTTCGAAGCCTTCCCACAGATTCAGCCAGCTGACGAAGTCGGAGTTGTCGTCATCCCACTCGTGGTGGATCTGATCGGCCTGCTGGCGCTTGTCGGCGGGGCGCTCGCGCGGGTCCTGGATCGACAGCGCACTGACGATGATCAGCACTTCACGCAGACAGCCGCGCGTGGCGCCCTCAAGCACCATGCGCGCCAGACGCGGGTCGATGGGCAGACGCGCCAGGGTGCGGCCATCACGGCTCAGACGGTTGTGTTCATCCACCGCGCCCAGTTCGCGCAGCAGGCGGAAGCCATCGGTGACGAAGCGCGAATCCGGCGCATCGACGAAGGGAAACTTCTCGATATCGCCGAGCTTGAGCGACAGCATCGACAGGATCACCGAGGCCAGGTTGGTGCGCTGGATTTCCGGCTCGGTGTATTCCGGGCGCGCGAGGAAGTCCTCCTCGCTGTAGAGGCGGATGCACAGGCCTTCGGCGATACGCCCGCAGCGGCCCTTGCGCTGATTGGCGCTGGCCTGGCTGATCGGCTCCACCGGCAGACGCTGGATCTTGGAGCGATAGCTGTAGCGGCTGATGCGCACCAGGCCCGGGTCGATCACGTAGCGGATGCCCGGCACGGTCAGCGATGTCTCGGCGACATTGGTGGCCAGCACGATGCGGCGGCCACGATGCGGCTGGAAGACGCGGTTCTGCTCTTCGTTCGAGAGTCGCGCGTACAGCGGCAGCACCTCGGTATCACGCAGCTGGGCGCGACGCAGGGTGTCCGCGGTGGCGCGGATCTCGCGCTCGCCGGGCAGAAAGATCAACACGTCACGCGGGCCCTGCATCCAGCCCTTCTCGCGCTCGATCACCGACAGCTCTTCCACCGCGCGCAGGATGCCTTCCTGCAGGCTGAGGTCTTCCTCATCCTCGGCATCGCGCACCAGCGGCAGGTACTGGGTCTCGACCGGGAAGTTGCGCCCGCTGACCGAGACGATGGGCGCCGGCGTGCCATCCTGGGCCGCGAAGTGCTGACTGAAGCGCTCCACGTCGATGGTCGCCGAGGTGATGATGATCTTGAGGTCCGGACGGCGCGCGGTGAGACGCTTGAGGTAACCGAGCAGGAAGTCGATGTTCAGACTGCGCTCGTGGGCCTCATCGATGATGATCGCCTCGTAGCGGCTCAGGTCCGGGTCATGCTGGGTTTCCGCCAGCAGGATACCGTCGGTCATCAGCTTGATCAGCGTCGACGGGCCGGTGGTGTCGTTGAAGCGCACCTGATACCCGACCGTCTCGCCGAGTGTCGTCTCGAGCTCCTCGGCCAGACGCGCCGCCACCGAGCGCGCCGCCAGACGGCGTGGCTGGGTGTGGCCGATCAGGCCGTTGCGTCCCAGCCCCATCTCCAGACACAGCTTGGGCAGCTGGGTGGTCTTGCCCGAGCCTGTCTCACCGGCGACCACCACGATCTGATGCTCGGCAAGCGCGGCGAGGATGTCTTCGCGACGCTCCACCACCGGCAGTTCCGGCGGATAGTTGAGCGCGGCGGGGGTCTGCCAGCGTGCCAGTGCCGTCTCGCGGGCGGCGCGCTGGGCGATGCTCGCCTCCAGGCGGCTCTCGATATCGTTGATGGCACGATCGACCGGCTTGCCTTCCTTGAGACGCCGCCGCAGGCCAGCCAGGCGCTTGCCCAGCTCGCGCTGATCACGGCTCAGGGCGCGTTCAAGGCGAGCCGCGAGGGCTTCAAGACGCGCATGTTCGGACGGTGCGGTAGCGGTGTCGCTCAAGGACTGCCTCTTCTCAACCAGCGACCACACGCCACGCGCGCAGCCGGAAACTCTCGGGAATTCAGCCTCACGCTCGCCTGCACGAGGCAGCAAGCCATGACACCTGAATGACAAAACGGCCCGTCAACAAGTGACGGGCCGTCCATTGTAGCCCTGCGCGTAGCCGCGCCCAACCTTGGCGGTGCTAGTCCCCTGCCATGCCGCCGGCTCAGCGCTGCCCTCAGTACTGTCCTCAGTGCTCGCGTAGCGGCGTATTGCCAGCGCTCTCTTCGCTGTCGCGCAGCTCACGACGCAGCACCTTGCCGACGTTGGTCTTGGGCAGTTCATCGCGGAATTCGACGAAGCGCGGCACCTTGTAGCCGGTCAGCTGCTCCTTGCACCAGCTGCGCAGGCTGTCGCGATCCAGGTCCGGGTTGCTTGAGACCACGAACAGCTTGATCGCCTCGCCGCTCTGCTCGTCCGGGACGCCCACTGCCGCCGCCTCGACGATATCCGGATGGCCGCTGACCACGTCCTCGATCTCGTTGGGGAACACATTGAAGCCGGAGACGATGATCATGTCCTTCTTTCGATCGACGATGCGCACGAAGTCATCTTGCTGGATGACCGCGATATCGCCGGTGCGGATGAAGCCCTTGTCATCCATCGCCTCACGCGTGGCATCGTCACGCTGCCAGTAGCCCTTCATCACCTGGGGGCCGCGCACGCACAGCTCGCCCGGCGCATCGCGCCCCAGCGTCACGCCATCGGCATCCACCACCTTGAGCTCGGTGCCCGGCACCGGCTTGCCGATGGTGCCCAGCTGCAGCTCGCGCGGCGGATTGAAGCTGACGATGGGCGAGGTCTCGGTCATGCCGTAGCCCTCGGCGATCGGGCAGCCGGTGACGGCTTCCCAGCGTTCGGCCGCGCTGCGCGTCAGCGCCATGCCGCCGGAGATGGTCAGCTTGAGACTCGAGAAGTCCAGCGCCTTGAAGTCATCACGCTGACATAGCGCCGAGAACAGCGTGTTGAGGCCGACGAAGGCGGTGAACGGTGTCCTGGCCAGCGTCTTGATGAAGCCATCGATATCGCGCGGATTGGTGATCAGCACGCTGTGGTTGCCGCTCTCCATGCTGTAGAGGCAATTCACCGTGAAGGTATAGATGTGATAGACCGGCAGCGGCGCGATCAGCACCTCCTGACCTTCATTGAGCACATCACTGATCACGCCGCGCGCCTGCAGCATGTTGGCGACCAGATTGCGGTGGGTCAGCATGGTGCCCTTGGCGACCCCGGTGGTACCGCCGGTGTACTGCAGCGCGGCGATGTCCTCGGGCTGGCGCGTGACACGCGTGTGCGAGAGCCCCGCCCCGCGCTTGAGCACGTCACGCAGGCCGTGTGCCTCGGGCAGGTGGTACTTCGGGACCATCTTCTTGACGTAGCGCACCGCCAGATTGATCAGCGGACGCTTGGGGAAGTCATGCAGATCACCGATCTCGGTGATGATGACCTCCTCGATGGACGTGCGTTTGAGCACCTTCTCGAGCTTGTCCGCCATGTTGGCCAGAATCACGATGGCGCGAGCGCCGGAGTCATGGAACTGGTGCTGCATCTCGCGCTCGGTGTAGAGCGGGTTGGTGTTGACCACCACCAGACCGGCGCGCAGCGCACCAAATACCGCCACCGGGAACTGCAGCAGGTTCGGCAGCTGGATGGCAATGCGATCACCGGGCTCAAGGTCGGTCTCGTGTTCCAGCCAGGCGGCGAAATTGCGCGACAGGCAGTCCACATCGGCGTAGCTGAGCGTCTTGTCCATGCAGCTGAAGGCCGGACGCTCGGCATAGTTGGCGCAGCTGGCCTCGAAGACCTCGAGAATCGAGGGGTAATCCTCGAGACCGGACAACGGCTCACCACTGACGATCAGGTTGGCGTCCCCGGTCACGGGGCCAGCGTGATCAGACGCCTTGTCGGCTTCCGGGTCTGCCGAGGCGTTGGCAGGATTGGCATCATGCATGGCTTGGGCTCCATGACTGCATTCGTCTGCTGGATCGTGGCCGGGCGCGGAGTCTTTCACTGGCAGCCACAGGCGAGAATTCAGCACTTGTTGTTATCAGGGCGTCACGCCCACATGTGAACAATGACATGAATGACGGCGCGATGGGGAAAAGGACGGCGCGACAGCGCGCGCGCAGGTGCCGGCAACGCACCGGCGACACCCCGGCAAGAACCTCCAGGGCCGCCGCGCTTCACCTTAACCAGTCAGGCCAATGATGTAAAACGACCGATTGAAACCATCGTTCACATCCGAAAATGTGTCGTTAAATCAAACCACTACTCTTGTACGACCTTGGTCAGAGACTAGCGGCGACTGCCAACCTTGCCATGTCGTTATGCGCTTCAGGCCTTTGAGTCGCGCTCGGCTAGCCCTTAACCTTATGCTCATACAGTCGCGACAGCCGCTGCTGAGCGTCATCACTTCACTCAAGCAGCGGGCATGCTCGCTGTCTAGCCGCCAGATACCCAGAGGACCTCGTATGGCCAAGATCTATCAGGACAACTCGCAAGCCATCGGCAATACGCCGCTGGTCAAGATCAACCGCCTCAGCAGCCATCCACGCCTGTACGCCAAGGTGGAAGCCCGCAACCCGGCGTTCTCGGTCAAGTGCCGTATCGGTGCCAGCATGGTATGGGACGCCGAGGAACGCGGCGTGCTCAAGCCGGGCATGGAAATCATCGAGCCGACCTCCGGCAATACCGGCATCGCGCTGGCCTTCGTCGGCGCGGCGCGTGGCTACCCCGTCACCCTGACCATGCCCTCCTCCATGAGCATGGAGCGCCGCAAGGTGCTGAAATCCCTCGGCGCCAACCTGGTGCTGACCGACCCGGCCAAGGGCATGCAGGGCGCCATCGACAAGGCCTGCGAGCTGCAGAAGGCCGAGCCGGAACGCTACTTCCTGCCGCAGCAGTTCTCCAACCCGGCCAACCCGCGCATCCACGAAGAATCCACCGGCCCGGAGCTGTGGGACGCGCTGGATGGCGAGATGGACGTGCTGGTGGCGGGCGTCGGTACCGGCGGCACCATCAGCGGCATCGCCCGCTACTTCAAGACGGTGCGCGGCCAGTCACTCGAAGCCGTAGCGGTGGAGCCGGCGGAATCCGCCATCATCACTCAGCGCATGCAGGGCGAGTCGATCACGCCTGCCCCGCACAAGATCCAGGGCATCGGTGCCAACTTCATTCCCGACAACCTGGACCTGGCGCTGATCGACCGCGTCGAGCCCGTCGCCAGTGAAGACGCCATGGCCATGGCACGTCGCATCATGCAGGAAGAAGGCATCATGTGCGGCATCTCCTGCGGTGCGGCGATGACCGCGGCGCTGCGTCTGGCGGAAGACCCCGCCTACGCCGACAAGTCCATCGTCGTCATCCTGCCGGACAGCGGCGAGCGCTACCTGTCCTCGCCGATGTTCGCCGGCATGTTCGACGACGTCGAAGGCTGAGCCTCACGCATTGACCAGGCAAAAGCCGCAAACACGAAGGGCCGCGATTGCGGCCCTTCGTGTTTGCGGCATTCAAGCTCTTTCTCCATCGCTCAGCGTCAGCGACTCAGCCAAACGTCAGCAACTCAAGTCAGAAGCCAGCCAATCCGGCTTGCGGCGCGCGGTGGCGGTGCGATCGACCGCCCCGCTCTCAGCCTGCTCCTGCCCTGGCTCTTCCTGGCTCAGCGGCAACTCACCGCCAAGACTGGCGACCAGCTCGCCTTCGCGGAACACCACCAGCTGCCCCGGCAGCAGGCGCTGCCACTGCTCGTTGTCGGTCAGCGGATCGGTGGCGATCACCGAGACCACATCGGCATCGGTGGTGTGCTGCTGGAAGTCGACGCTCATCTCGAAGTCGGTGAGGCTCGCCTGCCCGAAGGGCGCGCGGCGCGTGATGTGCGCCAGCTTGGTGGAGCAGTAGGCGTAGAGATGCACGCCGTCGGAGAGCAGCAGATTGAAGACGCCAAGCCCGCGCAGACGCTCGCACTGGGCGTGCAGATGCCGCCACAGGTCTTCGCACCGCGCCGGCGGATTCGGAAAGGCGCGCCGGATCTCGCCGAGCAGGAAGCAGGCAGCGTGCTCGCTGTCCGTGCTGCCCACCGGGCGGTAGTACGGCAGGGGCAGTGCCTGCCAGTCCGCCAGCTGACCATTGTGGGCATAGCACCACTGCCGGCCCCACAGCTCGCGCGTGAACGGGTGGGTATTGGCCAGCGTCACCTGGCCGACATTGGCCTGACGGATATGGCTGATGACCATCTGCGACTTGATCGGATAATCGAGAATCATGCGCGCGATGGGCGAATCCACCGACGGATGCGGGTCACGGAATTCGCGATAACCGCCCTCTTCATAGAAGGCGATTCCCCAACCATCGCGGTGCGGACCAGTACCCCCGCCTCGCTGCAGAAAACCGGCGAAGCTGAAGCAGATATCGGTCGGCACATTGGCACTCATGCCGAGCAGTTCACACATGGGGCTCCTCCCGCTGAGTCGGCTTGCGCGTCATGCGACGCACCAACATGATCACTACCAGCAGGCCGATCACACCGGCCACGGCGTAAGCGATCATGCGGCTTTGCGGTGATTCTGCCTCACGCTGGGCAAAGTCCGAAGCTCCTTCGAACCACTGACTGATCAACGCAGGCACCTTGTCGATGGGCAGGCGGCCCTTCATCAGCAGATCATTGAGGTCTTCCTTCTCCTCTACCGCCTGATCCAGGCCCTGAATCTCACCGAAGGACTCACCCTCGATGGGCGAGCGGTCCAGATTGGCGGCACGCCGCGCCGCATTCTCATTGAGGGTATAGGGCGCCAGATCGATCACCCGCGAGCTCCCGCCCAGTGCGATGCGCGCGCTGATCTGCACATCGGCACTGACGTCACGCTCCAGCGGCGGTAGCTCGATACGCCAACGACTCTCGCCCGCTTCCGCCACACTCAACGGCTCGCCCTGCAGCGTCGCGTCCAGCTGGGTGTTGGCGGTGTTGAGCAACGGATGACGCGCGCTGACCTCCAGCGCGCTCGGCGGCGTCGCATTCTGCGCATTGCCACCGATCGGCTCGACCAGCAGTGGGTCGACCACGCTGGTGCGCTGGCTCAACTGACGTGCAAAGGGCGCGCCATCGCGCTGGCCCTCGATGGTCAGCGTCAGGCGAGCGCCACCCGGTTGCTGCGGCGGCGGCATGTTGACGCTGAACTGCGCGCCGTCACGCTCAAGACCACGCTGCTGGGCGCTGGTCACGGCTGCCGTTTCTGCTGACATGCCACCCTCGTCTTCCGGCACCAGACGCGCATTGCCGTCCAGCGTCGCCAGAAAGTCCTGCTCAGCGACATCACGTGCGCCGTCGACCAGCGAGGCTGAGAGGGAATAGCCAAAGCCGCGATACAGCGTGGCGGGCAGCGGGCGCGACACCAGCGCCAGGTCTGATACCACGGTGATGCGACTGTCGACGCCTACCTGCCCTTCGATACGCCACTGCCCGGCCTCGGGGTCGGTCACGGTGATCAGGTCATAGCGCGGCTGATGCTCCCAACGCACGCTCTCGGGCAACGACGCCTTGTCGGCCAGCGAGTAGCGCTGACCATCCGGCGCGATCAATACCGGCGCGCTGTCATCGGGGCCATGGAAGACCAGCGCCGTGAATTCCTCGACACTGCCATCGATGGTGAAGCGCTTGTCCTCGAGCGGCACCAGCTCGCCGGGCACGATACGGTCGAGCGCCCCGAGGAAGGCACGCAACAGGTCTTCCGGGGTCTCGGCGACCGTCGCCAGCCCGCCGGTGCCATCGGCGACCTGCTGCAGCAGATCGATATCGGCATTGCGCGACAGCGCGACGGTATGCACCGTGATGTTGTGCGCCGCCAGCTGTGGCGTCAGCTCATCGGTGATGCGCTGACGCGAGGCGCTGTCCGAGGCGGCCTTCTCGCTGCTCGGCTCACGCAGGTCGACCATGCCATCGGAGAGCAGAATGACCTGACGCGGCCCCTGGCCATCGATGCTCGCATCGGCGCCTTCGGCGGCGGCACGCAGGCCCGCCTCGAGGTCGGTGTACTGCTCGTAATCGTCCAGCCGCCCTTCCAGCCCCCGGGCTGCCTGCTTCCAGCCCGCATCGACCGCGCCCAGTGCCAGCAGGGGCTGCACCTGCTCACCGAAGCCCCACAGCCCCGCACGCGAGCGCTCCGGCAGCAAGGTGACCAGCAGGTCCAGCGCACTGGCGCGCAGATTGGTCGGGTCGTTATGCTTCATGCTGCCGGAGACATCGATCGCCATGCGCAGGTCAGGCGCAATGTCGCGCGCCGAGCCACTGGCAGCATTCGCGTCACTCGCGACATCGCGGGCCACGAACGGCATCTGCTCAGCCTGTTCGCTTGCCGACTCATTTGCCGGCTCACTCACCGGCTCGCTGACCGAGGGGTTCTCCGCTGATGATGCCTGCTCGGCGAAGGCCGAGGGCGACGCGAGGCTGATACCCGCCAGCATCAGGGCCGCCAGCCAGCGCGCCCCCGCCCCCTTCGCTAGAGGGCCGGATGAAGAGCCGGACGCAAGCCCTGGTGAACGGACTGGCTCAAGAGACGAAGTGACAGCTACATCACGGGGCATGACAGATCCTTAGTCCACGCTCGGACAATGCACGGCTGGCGCTGATCGAACGACGCTCGATCAGAGCGACGGTTCCTGACGGTCACGGCCTGCGCGGGTACGCGCCGACGCACGTGCCGGGGTGCCACGTTTCTCGCTACGCAAGCTGGCGCCTGCGGCGTGGCCCTCGCGCACTTCCTCATCCTCCTGCTCGTGGCCATGAGGCTCGCGGCGCTGCTGGGCGGCGCGGCGACGCTGTTCACGTCCGCGTCCCAGCCACCAGATCACCAGGCCCAGCACCACGCCGACCCCGATGCCCAGGACCAGCATGCCGAAGGCCGAGGCCATGCCACCACCATCCTTCTGCACCACGCTGACGGCAAAGGCCACGATGGCCGGTGCAAGGCCGGTGTAGGCATCTTCCGCGACGCTGGCCGTGACGTGAAAACTGGTCGGCACGGCGATCATGCCGGCGATACCGCCGACGAGGATCCAGCGCAGGAAACGCGGCAGTATTCGCACCGCCATATAGCCGGTAAACAGCACTACCGCCGCCAGGCCAAAATAGATCAGCCACATCTGCGGCAGCGAATCGGAAATCATCATGCCCTTCACTCCTGTCATAACATCCTGTCGAGACTGACATTCTGAGGGGTACCTGTCCTGTGCAGAAGCAGCCGGCACCTCAGTTCAGCCATCGAGTCATCCCATCATCGGGGCCACACGTTGCGTGGCACCAGAGGCTGCGCATTCATCTCTCACGGCGGCGATGCCTCCCATGAAGCAAGGGCTTGCGCACGCTGTGGGACAGGCTCAATGTTACACTCCATGCCCGCCCGACACACTCGAGCACCCCACTTTCAAGAGGTAGCCATGCCCGATAGCCCCGTCCAGCGCCATTATCGTGCCGATGACCCCGAATGGCACTGGCTTGAACAACGCGACACGCTAGAGGTCACCACCTTTCTCACGGCGGCCAACGCCGAGAGCGATCGCTGGTTCGCCCCGCTCGCGCCGCTGAGCGACGCCCTCTATCACGGCCATCTTGCGCGCCGCGAGCTGGCCGTCTCAAGCCTGGCCGAGGCACTGGATCACTACGTCTATTGGAGCGAGACCGCCGCTGACGCCGACTACCCGGTCTGGTGGCGCCATGCGATCGGCGCCGACCCCGCCGATACCCGCCAGCACGAATGCCTGCTGGACCTGCAGAGCCTGTCGCGCCATCACGATTTCGTCGAGCTGGGCGATATGGCCATCTCCCCGGATGAACAGCAACTGGCATGGACTCTGGACACCAGCGGCGACGAGGTGTTCAGCCTGCGTCTTGCAACACTGAACGCGGCGAATGGCGACTCACGCAACGCCGGCCACGATGACGAGTGCCTGCTGGAGAATATCGGGCCGGACCTGGTGTGGGCCGAGGACGGCCAGCACCTGCTGTTCACGCGCTATGACAGCACCCAGCGCCCCTTCGAGATCTGGTGTCTGAATGTCACGAGCCGCGCCGAGACGCTGCTCTACCGCGAGGAAGACAGCGAATTCTGGGTCGGCATGGGCAAGACCCGCTCACGCGCCTGGCTGGTTCTGGAGACCGCCTCCAAGGACACCAGCGAGACCTGGTTGCTCAAGGCCGATACTCCGCTGGGTGAGATGCGCCTGGTGCGCGCCCGCGAGACCGGCGTCGAGTACGGTGTCGATCACCGCCCCGGCCACTTCTATGTGCTGCACAACAGGCAAGCGCCGCACTTCCAGCTCGATATCGCCTCCGAGCATGCGCCCGGCGACTGGCAGCCGCTGATCGCCACCCGCGATGAGGTGACGCTGGAAGGCGTCGAGGCCTTCAGCTGGGGGCTGATGGTCGATGAACGCGATCACCGTCAGGCCCAGGCCTGGCTGCGGGTGATCGAATTCGAGGGCACGGCGCCGACACAAACGATCTGCCGCGACGAACGCCTGGCGATGCCGGAGCAACCGCTGAGCCAGGGGCTGGGCGACTGCCCGCATTTCGACGCTCGCCGCCTGCGCATCCGCGAGGAAAGCTTCACCACGCCGCCGAGCTGGATCGAGCTGGACCTCGACACGGGTGAGCGCCGCCTGCTCAAGCGTCAGACCGTGCATGGCGATCTCGCGCCCGAGCAGCTGATCAGCCGCCGTCTGTGGGCAACCTCCGACGATGGTGAGCAGGTGCCGGTCTCGGTGGTCATGCGGCGCGACCTGTGTGATGACGCAGGCCACCCTCACGCCCCGCTGCCGGTATTGCTCTACGGCTATGGCGCCTACGGCGAGACACTGGACCCCTGGTTCTCGATCGCCCGCCTGGAACTGCTGACGCGTGGCGTCGCCTTCGCGGTCGCCCACGTGCGTGGCGGCGGGGACCGTGGCGAGCCTTGGTATCTGGCCGGCAAGCTGGAGCACAAGGAAAACAGCTTCAATGACTTCCTCGCCGCGCGTGATGCGCTGGTCGAGCAAGGCGTCGGGGCCGCGGATCGCATTGCCGCCTACGGTGCCAGCGCCGGTGGCCTGCTGGTCGGCGCCAGCCTCAACAAGCGTCCCGAGGCCTTCTGCGCCGCGGTGCTCGATGTGCCCTTCGTCGATGTGCTGCGCACCATGGAAAACCCGGAGCTGCCGCTGACCACCGCGGAATACACCGAGTGGGGCAACCCGCACGAGAACGAGGCGCGGCGTCGCATCCGCGCCTATTCGCCGCTGGACAACCTGAGCGCCGCGCCCTATCCGCCGCTGTTCCTGCAGGGCAGCTGGCATGACACCCGCGTGCCCTACTGGGAGCCGGCCAAGCTCTATGCGCGTCTGCGCCAGATGGACTGCACGCCGCATCCGGTCCTGCTGCGCACCGACATGAGCTCCGGCCACGGCGGTGCCTCGGGTCGCTTCAAGGCGTGGCGTGACAATGCGCGCCAGGACGCCTTCCTGCTGTGGGCGCTGGGCGTGTGCGAGAAAGCCGACGGCAATGAGGCCACGCGCGACGACTGAGGTGTCTGTGCTTGCGTGTCTTTCGCACAGCGCTGTGACTGTCGGATAGCACCCTGACAGCCGCATACGACAAGGCCCCCGCCGGTTACCCGGCGGGGGCCTTGATGTTTTCGTCAGCTCAAAGGGTAACTACTGACCTGACGAAGGGTGCAACATGACTGACTCAGCGCGGATCGAGCTTGGCCAGTTTGGTGGCGATACGATCACCATAATCGGCATCCGCCTGACGGAAGTGCGCGATCATCTTGTCCTGGACCACGTGGCTGACGCCTGCCATGGTGCCGGCGATGACGTCGGTGATGCGCGTCTTCTGGCCTTCATCGAACAGACGATAGAGGTTGCCGGCCTGGCTGTAGTTATCCTCATCGCTGTTGTCGTGATAGCCCATCCAGGCGTTCTGCTCCAGCGGCATCGCCGGCTCGGCGACGGTAGCGTCCGGCACCGGGGCGCCCTGATCGGCACGCTCGTTGGGGTAGAAGTTGGTGCGTGAGTACTGGCCACCTTCCTTCGTTTCTCCCGGTACACCCTGACCGACCTGGCCGCCCAGCGGGCCGCCACCGTGACCGGTGACCGGGCACATGCCCGCCATCACGCCATCACGCTGGTAGTGGTTGACCGGGCAGACCGGACGGTTGACCGGCAGCTGCTCGGCGTTGGCACCGACACGGTAGCGGTGTGCATCGGCGTAGGCCCACAGACGAGCCTGCAGCACGCGGTCCGGGGAGGCGCCGATACCCGGCACGAAGTTGGACGGCGAGAAGACGGACTGTTCGACTTCCGCGAAGTAGTTCTCCGGGTTGCGGTTGAGCTCCATCTTGCCGACTTCCATCAGCGGGAAGTCACCGTGCGGCCACACCTTGGTCAGATCGAACGGGTTGATGTGGTAGTCACGTGCCTGGGCTTCGGTCATCACCTGCAGGTTGACGGTCCAGCTCGGACGCTCGCCACGCTCGAGGCGGGTGAACATGTCGTGCTGGTGGAAGTCCGGTGCGACCTGCGCCGCTTGATCGTCGGTCAGCGTCTCGTGGCCCTGGTCGGTCTTGAAGTGCCACTTGACCCAGACACGCTCGCCCTTGTCGTTCCACAGGCTCAGCGTGTGTGAGCTGTAGCCGTTCATGGTGGTCAGCGACTTCGGGATACCGCGGTCGGACATCAGGATGGTGACCTGATGCAGCGCCTGCGGATGGTTGGCCCAGAATTCCCAACGATTCTGCCAGTCGACCATGTTGGTGCGCGGGTCTTTCTTCTGGGTGTGGATGAAGTCAGGGAACTTGGACGGCTCGCGGATGAAGAACACCGGCGTGTTGTTGCCGACCATGTCCCAGTTGCCATCCTCGGTGTAGAACTTCAAGGAGAAGCCGCGCACGTCGCGAGTGTTGTCGCCGCTGTCCTGGCCACCGGCCACGGTGGAGAAACGCGCCAGCAACGGGGTCTGCTTGCCGACGCCCTGCAGGAAGCGGGCGATGGTCAGGTCAGACAGGTCACGGGTCAGGGTGAAGGTGCCGTAGGCGGCGACGCCACGGGCGTGGACGACACGCTCCGGAATGCGCTCACGGTTGAAGTGCGCCAGCTTCTCGAACAGACGCCAGTTGTCGAAGGTCAGTGAACCATTCGGGCCCGCTGTCTGGCTGATGTCATCGTGAGGCACCGGGGCGCCGTTACCTGTGGTATAGCGTGGAGTCTGGGACATGTAGACGTTCTCCTGTCAGGTAGAAAAAAGCGCTATCAAACTCGACTGGCAAGGCCAGATGCTGCTGATGTCACATTTTCATGCGCTGCTTGATGTGAAGGCCTGCAGCCCATTGTCGAATCGGGTCGGGGCCAATGCCTGCCCGGCATGTGCTGGCTTGTGGCCCCTTGATGCCTGCTTACCTTACGCACCTGGTGCTTCTAGCGATAATCAATTACCAGCATGCCTTCGATAATCAGCCTCTATCACTGAGCCTATCAGCCACCCTCAGCGGCGTGAACCGCAGGACGGCTCTCAACCCGGAGGTGTCACCAACCCTGTTTTCACCTTTCTCCGCCATCACATCTTCACGTCCGGAAATGACCGCATCATGACCATGAAAAAGCCCCCTGACCTTCGCAGGTCAGGGGGCTATATGGGTCACATCATACCTTGTGGGGCGTCAGCGCCTCATGCCGGCATCTGGTTGGCACGCGCATCACGCGACCATACACGGTGAGCCATCAGGGCATCACGCAGCGGCAGGCTGGCGGCGAGCACATCATCCACCAGGATGACGCCCTCCTCGACCGGCACGCGGGCGGCGGCCAGCAGCTCCTTGCCTTCGCAGATCGCCACGATGGGCTTCAGGTGCTTGTAGGCTTCCTGGACATAATAGAGTCCCAGGCCCGAGCCGCTCAGCGCCTCGACGCTGCCCGCGCCGCCAGCGACGACGACGGCATCCACCGTCACGGACGGCAGGCCATTGAGCATCGCATCCGGCGACAGCATGGTGCCGTCTCCGGCCTTGATCGGCGCCATGCTCGGGGCGATCAACAGCCCTTCGGCACCCTCGGCGGCCAGCTGCTCCTTGATCGAGCGAACATCTTCCATGGCGACGCCATCGGCGGCCAGGATCGCGACCTTGCGGGTGGCGATGGAGTCCGGCAGGCGCGCCATCAGGCTCAGTGCCGGGTCGCTGTCGACCTGGCTGGTGCCCAGTTCACCGTCCGGCGCGGGCTTGCTGGTCGGTGTCTCGATGCCGTGATTCTCACCGACGCGACGTGCCAGCTCCAGATCGATGTTGGGCAGGATCTCGGTGATCACCCGCTCACGGATCCACGGACGCTCGACCTTGGAAAGCTCGAAGGTGTAGGCCGCGATGATGTGTTCCTTCTCCACGTCAGTCTGGCTGTTCCAGAACAGGGTGGCCTGGGAATAGTGATCCCCGAAGGAGGCGCTGCGCGCACGTACCTTGTGCGCCTCGATGCGCTCATGATACGGCTCGAAACCGCCATGGGCGTCCTGGGACGGCGGTGTCTCGGCCGGCCAGCCACCATCGATGGAGTTCGGCTCGTAGGACGCCTGCCCCGTGTTGATGGTCTGACGATGCTGGGCATCGCGCTGGTTGTTGTGGAACGGGCACACCGGCTGGTTGATGGGAATCTCGTGGAAGTTCGGCCCACCAAGACGCAGCATCTGGGTATCCAGATAGGAGAACAGACGCCCCTGCAGCAGCGGGTCATTGGAGAAGTCGATCCCCGGCACGATGTTGGCCGGATTGAAGGCGACCTGCTCGGTCTCGGCGAAGTAGTTGTCCGGATTGCGGTCCAGCACCATCTTGCCGATCGGCACCACCGGCACCAGCGATTCGGGGATCAGCTTGGTCGGATCGAGGATATCGAAGTCGAAGCTGTGCTCGTCCTTCTCCTCGACCACCTGGATGCCCAGCTCCCACTCCAGCGGCGCCCCGCTCTTGATGTCATCCCACATCATGCGACGGTTGAAGTCCGGGTCACGTCCCCACAGCTTCTGGGCTTCATCCCAGATCAGCGAGCAGGTACCGGCCACCGGCTTCCAGTGGAACTTGACGAAGCGCGACACGCCTTCACGGTCGATCAGACGGAAGGTATGCACACCGAAGCCTTCCATGTTGCGGTAATGACGCGGGAAGGCGCGGTCCGACATGGTCCACAGCACGGTGTGAGTGGTTTCCGGCATCAGTGACACGAAGTCCCAGAAGGTATCGTGGGCTGACTGGCCCTGGGGAATCTCGTTGTGCGGCTCCGGCTTCACGGCGTGCACGAAGTCAGGGAACTTCATCGCGTCCTGGATGAAGAACACCGGGATGTCATTGCCGACCAGGTCCCAGTTGCCGTCATCGGTGTAGAACTTGGTCGCGAAGCCACGCACGTCACGTACCGTGTCGTTGGAGCCACGCGAGCCCTGCACGGTCGAGAAGCGCACGAACACCGGCGTCTTCTTGGATGGGTCGCTGAACACGCCGGCCTTGGAATACCTGGCGGCATTGTCGTAGGCCTGAAAATACCCGTGCGCGGCCGCGCCACGCGCGTGAACGATACGCTCAGGAATACGTTCATTGTCGAAGTGGTTCATCTTCTCGCGGAAGATGAAATCTTCCATCAGGGTCGGACCGCGTTCCCCCGCCTTCAGCGAGTTGTGGTTGTCCGCGATGCGCAGCCCCTGGTTGGTACGCAGGTCATGCCCTTCGGCGTCGGCGCGATAGGTCTCCAGCGCCTCGTCCTTGGCATGGCCATCACCGGCATTGGGCTTGGTGTCATGCGGCCCATTGCGGTTGGGATGGGTATAGGGGTTCTCTCCCTCTGCCGAGCGATTCTGGCCCTCGTGATAGGGGCACTTCGCGCTGTCGGCATTCGACTGGGAAGAAGGTGCTGAATCGTGCTCATTGCTCGCCATGCTCAAACGCTCCTGTTTTCGCTAGATCCGCAACGCGCCACTACTGTGGCGCTGAAGGATGATTCGGCCTTGCCGCCTCTTGCCGGCGTACTTCTTGTCCAAGTACTTGTCGTGAAAGTGCTTGTTGTCAAAGCACTTCTCGAGCAAGGCACCTCTCGGCGCCGTGACAGATCACCGGGCAGTCAGGTGCCCCGGGTGACAAGAGGCGTTGCTGCGGCGGGTGTCTACATCGAATCCATCCAGACACCCGCGAGGGACTTCACTTGCTGTTGACGACTGCACTTGCTACTTGCGCTTGCTGCTTGCTGCTTGCGCTTGCTGACAACCGCCTGACGGGGCTCGACACCGCGCCGTCAGGCCTTGGACTTGACCTTCGAGACGATCCACAGCAACACCACCGCCCCCACGACCGAGACGACCAGCGAGCCGATGATGCCGGTGGAGGCCAGCCCCAGCAGCTTGAAGATGACGCTGCCCAGCAAGCCGCCGACGACACCGACGACGATGTTGCCAAGAATGCCGAAGCTGCCGCCGCGCATGATGTTGCCTGCGATCCAGCCGGCCAGACCACCGATGATCAACCCGAGAATGATACCCATCTGCTGTCTCCTTCCTTGCTGATGTACAGGCGCTTGGCGCCGCTGTACAAGTCTTGGAGACGACGTCACACAATTAAAAGGGGGCGATCTTTCATTTGTCAGAATGAGGAGCCGGGCTGGCCCAGGAAGGCGATCTCTTCCGGCGTGGACTCGCGACCGAGAATCGCATTGCGATGCGGGTAGCGGCCGAATCTACGCACGATGTCCGCATGCAGATGCTCGTAGCGCAAGGTGTGTTCGAGACCGGGGCGTGCGAACAATTGTTCGGCATGTTCATGGATGCGCAACGATTCGCTGTGCATCCACGGCATGATCGCGAAGGGCTGCCAGGCCAGCGGAAGGCGGTCCAGGTCGCCCAGCGTGACGGCCTGCTGGGAGAGCGCGAGTGCCAGGTTGTCGCCACTGAAGGCGCGCGGAGTATCGCGATGGATATTGCGCGCGAACTGGTCCAGCAGCAGGATTTCCGCCAGCCGCCCACCGACGCTCGCTCGCCACTCCCACAGCTCACAGGCAAGTGCCTGCTCGAGCCGCGCGGCGAATCGCTCACGCAGCTGGCCATCGAGGGCATCGCTCTTGCGAAACCAGTCCTTGGGCGTCAGCTGAGTGAACCAATAATCGAGCACCTGCCGTGCCTGGGGATGGCTGTCCGCGATCAGCTTGGCGGCATCAGGTTGCGGGGATTCCGAGGGGCTTGAGGGGGGCATGGAGGGGGGCATCGAAGGTGTCCTTGCGTGGAGTCGGGAAGAAAGCCGCGCGACAGGCCTGGCTGATCGCGACATCTCTCACTGCGAGTGTCGGGCCTGAGCGGCGCGGGGCGATCATGGTTCTGACACCGGATCTTCATCTTGAGCGTGGAAAGTAGCCTCTCCCATCAGCGCTGTCAGCCTTTGCGGCATGTCCCGCGCTGGCTGGTGCCCTGATGTCACTTGTGTTGCCACTCTCTATCCCAACCTGACGCCAGACCGTTACAAGGAAGCCCGTCATGTCCCGCCGTCTGTCTGATCTGCTGCCTTTGCGTTCCTCTCGCAAGTCCCACGCCGCTCAAACCACCCCCACATCCCCCGCTTCGCCAGGCGCTGCGCCAGCCGGCAATGGTGCTGCGACAGTCACCCCCGCCGGCGCCCCGTCACGGATGGACCGCCGCCAGCTGCTGGGGCGCGGCCTGCAAGGTGCCGGGGTCGGGCTGCTGGCGACCACAGGCCTGCTCGGCGCTCCCGCCATCGTGATGGCCGAAGGACGGCGCCCGCGCATGCCCTCCGGCGTGATGAGCGGCGACGTGACCGCCAGCCGCGCCATGCTGTGGAGCCAGAGCGACAAGCCGGCACGCATGCTGATCGAACTGGCCGACAATCCCGAGATGCGCGGCGCCTTCCAGATGCGTGGCCCGGTGGCCCTGCCGGCGGACGGCCTGACCAGCAAGCTCGACCTGACCCGCATCGGCACTCGCGCCAACGCCAGCGGCGAGGTCTTCTACCGGGTGCGCTACGCGGCGCTGGATGACCACCGCGCCATCAGCGAGGCCACCGCCGGTCGCCTGGTATTGCCGCCGAGCGCCCAGACACCGCGTGCGCTGCGTTTCGTGTGGTCGGGTGACACCGTCGGTCAGGGTTGGGGCATCAACCCGGACTTCGGTGGCCTGCGCCTCTACGAGACCATGCGTCAGGTCAAGCCGGACTTCTTCCTGCACTCCGGCGATACCATCTATGCCGATGGCCCGCTCGAGGAGAGCGTCACCCAGCACGACGGCAGCCTGTGGCGCAACATCGTCACGCCCGCCAAGTCCAAGGTGGCAGAAACGCTGGACGAGTATCGTGGCCAGTACGCCTACAACCTGATGGACGAGAACCTGCGCCGCTTCAATGCCGAAGTGCCGATGTTCGCCCAGTGGGACGACCACGAGACCACCAACAACTGGTACCCGGGCGAGATTCTCGAGGATGATCGCTACACCGAGAAGAATCTCGACGTGCTGTCCGCCAATGCGCGTCGCGCCTTCCTCGAGAACATGCCGCTGCGCACCGGCCCAGCCGCGCCGGAGCGCATCCACCGCAACTTCAGCTTCGGGCCGGGGCTCGAGATGTTCATGCTCGACATGCGCAGCTTCCGCGGTGCCAATTCCGCCAACCGCCAGACGGGACGTGGGCCACAGACCGACTTCCTGGGTCGCGATCAGCTGGCATGGCTCAAGCAGTCGCTCAAGGCCAGCACGGCCACCTGGAAGGTCATCGCCTCCGACATGCCGATCGGGCTGCTGGTGCGTGACGGCGACAACTTCGAGAACGGCGCCAACGGCGATGGCGAGGCACTGGGACGCGAGCAGGAGATTGCCGAACTGCTCAAGTTCGTGCGCGATCACGACATCCAGAATCTGGTCTGGCTGACCGCCGACGTGCACTACACCGCCGCGCACCACTACTCGCCCGAGCGCGCCGTCTTCAAGGACTTCACGCCGTTCTGGGAATTCGTCAGCGGCCCGATCCACGCCGGCACCTTCGGTCCCGGTGAGCTGGACAACACCTTCGGGCCGAAACTCGAATTCGTGAAGGCACCGCCTGAGGGGCGGGCCAACATGTCGCCCAGCGAGGGTTTCCAGTTCTTCGGCCAGGTGGATCTCGACCCCGAGAGCGAAGCGCTGACCGTGACGCTGAAGGACATCCACGGTGCCTCGCTCTACCAGCAGGTGCTGACCCCCGCCGGCGCCAGCGTCTGACAGCGGTGTCGGTTTCTGGCACTCGCTTCTGATGTCGGCATGTGGCACTCGCTGCTGACTATCGGCTTCTGAAACTCGCTGCTGACTATCGGCTTCCGATACCAGCTTCTGACAACGACAACGCCCCGCCTCCTGCTGTCGATCGACACGCAAGAGGCGGGGCGTTCTGGTCATGGCGACAGGTCGACAGCCGCTGGCGGGCTATGTCTGCACGAATCAGACAATTGCAGAAAAATGTCAGACAAATTGTCAATGGTGAGGGTCCGGCATTTCTTTGACACTGATCGGCACGCTAGATGTCGGTCGCTGACAGCGTGTCTCGTGGTACCGCGCGCCAACGGTGAGGCATGGTCTGCAGACGATGGGCAGCTGAGCAAGCAGGCCTCCGAGCCCTGTTGTTCAACAAGGATAATGCCATGAACGCCCTCACCCTGAGCTCCTTCGTGTTCTTCACGGGGCTGGTCGCCGTGATCACCTGGTGGCTGACCCGTCGTGACGACCATCAACATTCCACCGGCTATTTTCTCGCCGGGCGCAGTCTGACCTTCCCGATCATCGCAGGCTCCCTGCTGATGACCAATCTGTCCACCGAGCAGATGGTGGGCCTCAACGGCGCCGCCTTCACCGACGGCCTTTCCGTGATGGCCTGGGAAGTGGTGGCCGTGGTCTCGCTGGTCGCGATGGCCATGTTCTTCCTGCCACGCTTCCTCAAGAGCGGCATCACCACCCTGCCGGAACTGCTGGCACTGCGCTTCGATCGCACCACCCAGCTGCTGGCCAACCTGATCTTCATGCTGGCCTACGCCATCATCCTGCTGCCCAGCATTCTCTACTCCGGCGCCCTCGGCCTGATGGGCGTGCTCGACCTGCGTGCCCTGACCGGCATCGACTCGCAGATGGTGCTGCTGACCGGCACCGTGATCGCCGTCGGCATCGCCGGTGCCATCTATGCCCTCTTCGGTGGCCTGCGCTCCATCGCCATTTCCGACACCTTGAACGGCATCGGCCTGCTGATCGGCGGCATGATCATCGTCTACTACGGGCTGGACCGTGTCGGCGACGGCAATGGCATTCTCGCCGGCTGGGAGACGCTCAAGGAGACCCATCCGGAGAAGCTCAATTCGCTGGGCGGTGATGACCAGTCAGTGCCGGTCTCGACCCTGTTCACCGGGGTGCTGCTGCTCAACATGTTCTACTGGTGCACCAACCAGCAGATCATCCAGCGCACCTTCGCCGCCAAGACCCTCGCCGAAGGCCAGAAAGGCGTGCTGCTGACCGGTGCCCTCAAGCTGCTGGGCCCGCTGTATCTGGTGCTGCCGGGCATCATCGCCTTCCAGCTCTACGCCGGTGACGGCATCAAGGCCGACGCCGCCTATGGCCGGCTGGTCTTCGATGTGCTGCCCGCGCCGCTGACCGGCTTCTTCGCCGCGGCGATGGTCGGCGCGATCCTGTCGTCCTTCAACTCGGCGCTCAACTCCACCGCCACCCTGTTCAGCCTCGATGTCTACAAGGCACGCCTCAAGCCGCAGGCCAGCGATGAAGAGGTGGTCAAGGCCTCCAAGTGGGCCGGCTGGATCATGGCCGCCGCCGCTATGGCCATCGCGCCGCTGCTGGCGACCCAGGAAAGCCTGTTCGTCTACGTGCAGAAGGTGAACTCCATCTACTACATCCCGCTACTGGCGGTGATCGTGGTGGGACTGATGTCCAAGCGCGTGCCGGCCATCGCCGCCAACCTGGCGCTGGTGCTCGGCTGCGCGGTCATCGGCCTGTTCTACTTCGTTCCGACGCTTTCCGAGCTGGTCGATCGGGTGCACAACTTCCACTTCATCGCCATCGTGCTGGTGCTGTTGATCGCCATGATGCTGGTGATCGGCAAGCTGTCACCGCGCGCCGAACCCTGGATCCAGCAGGATGTCGGTGCCATCGACATGACCCCCTGGGCCGGCACGCGTATCGCCAGCATCATTCTGCTGGTACTGGTGATGGCCATCTATCTGGCCTTCGCCGGCTGATCGCCCCACTCGCCCAGCGCGTTCGCACGCCACATGTCATCGTCATCGCAATGACCTCACGACATGAGCGTATGACATGAGCGCACGACATGAGCACGCCAGCGCCCCGTCATCTTCACCTATGGCAGGGCGCTGGCGTCTCTGATTGAGCATCAAAGATGACCCGCAATGCGTGGTGAAAGCCGCGACATGCGTCTTTTTACGACACTGCGATCAAGACCTGATACCAGAGACTGAGAAGCAATGACCGCCTGTTCATTCTCAACGCTCAATAGACGCCAACCACACCCCGAAACCTACGTATGTTCTACAAATGGCGGATAGCGAGAAAGCGGGAGATATCTACACTAGCGCCAGCCTTGCCCCGAATGTTACCGGTGAGCCTCTTCACGGACGATGGCACAGCTTGCTGTGTGCATTGCATCGCCACGGCTGGATCGGCGTCGAATCGCCACCCGGGTCACCTGCCCACCGCCTCATGATTCGCCGCCGCACGCCTAAAGGAATCCTCCCCCATGCATGCCTTGACACTTGTTTCTTTCGTGTTCTTTACCGGCCTGGTCGCTGCCTTGACCTGGTGGTGGACACACCGCGATGACACCTCGCATTCCACCGGTTATTTCCTCGCCGGACGCAGCCTGACCTTCCCGCTGATCGCGGGTTCCCTGTTGATGACCAACCTGTCCACCGAGCAGATGGTCGGCCTGAATGGCGCCGCCTTCACCGATGGCCTGTCGGTGATGGCCTGGGAAGTCATGGCGGTACTGGCCATGGTGGTGATGGCGATGTTCTTCCTGCCACGCTTCCTCAAGAGTGGCATCACCACCCTGCCCGAGCTGCTGGCCCTGCGCTATGGCCGCAGCACCGAGCTGATCACCAACCTGATCTTCCTGTTCGCCTACGCGGTGATCCTGCTGCCGATCATCCTCTACTCCGGTGCCATCGGCCTGCAGGGCATGCTGGATCTGCCCTCGCTGACCGGCATCAGCTCGCCCAATGCGCTGCTGTGGATGACCATCTGGGTGGTCGGCATCATCGGCGCCATCTATGCCCTGTTCGGCGGCATGCGCTCCATCGCCATCTCCGACACCTTGAACGGCGTGGGTCTGTTGATCGGCGGCATGCTGATCGTCTATTTCGGCCTCGATGCGGTGAGTGATGGCCAGGGCGTGATGGCCGGCTGGGACACGCTGACCGCCGCCAATCCGGAGAAATTCAACTCCATGGGCGGTGAAGACCAGTCGGTGCCCTTCTCGACCCTGTTCACCGGCGTGATGATCATCAACTTCTTCTACTGGTGTACCAACCAGCAGATCATCCAGCGCACCTTCGCCGCCAAGACCCTCGCCGAGGGCCAGAAAGGCGTCCTGCTGACCGGTGCCCTCAAGCTGCTGGGCCCGCTGTATCTGGTGATTCCCGGCATCATCGCCTATCACCTCTACGCCTCTTCCGGCGTCAAGGCCGACAGCGCCTACGGCCAGCTGGTGTTCGATGTGCTGCCCGCGCCGCTGACCGGCTTCTTCGCCGCGGCGATGGTCGGCGCGATCCTGTCGTCCTTCAATTCGGCGCTGAACGCCACCACCACGCTGTTCTCCACCGGTATCTACAAGGCGCATCTGCGTCGTGATGCCAGCGACGAGGAAGTGGTCAAGGTCTCCAAGGGCTTCGGCTGGGTGCTGGCGATCTCCTCCATGACCCTCGCGCCGCTGCTGGCCGGTCAGGAAAGTCTGTTCGGCTACCTGCAGAAGATGAATGCCATCTACTTCATCCCGATCTTCGCCGTGGTGCTGATGGGGCTGCTGACGCGTCGCGTGCCGACCATCGCCGCCAACCTGGCACTGCTGATCGGTTGCAGCGTGATCGGGGTGGTCTACTTCGTGCCGGCCTTCTCCGGCGTGCTCGACGTGATCCACGAGTTCCACTTCGTCGGTCTGGTGTTCGTGCTGCTGATCGCGATGATGCTGATCATCGGCAAGCTGGCGCCGCGTGACGAGCCGTGGATCCAGCAGGATGTCGGCGCCATCGACATGACGCCCTGGAAAGGCGCCAAGGTCTGCGCGCTGCTGTTGGTCGTGCTGGTGATCGCCATCTATCTGGCCTTCATCTGACGCCTGAAAGCCGCCGCTTCAAAACGACAAATCGTCATCAATTGAGTATCACGCCCCGCGTTGCCCTCTCGGACACGCGGGGCGTGTGCATTTCAGGCATGCTGGACTGCATGTTCCCTGAAGAGGTCGCCCATGCCCTGCTTACCCCATCGCCAGCTCACGGGGCTGTTCTCTCCTCCACTGAAGGCTCCTTTCTCCTCTTCGCTGAGGGCTCCTTTCTTTTCCTCGCTCAGGGCGCCTTGGGCGCTCAAGGCGCTGGGCATCGCTCTGCTGCTGTCCAGTCTGGCCACCGTCAGCCCGAGCCAGGCCGCCGAGCGCTGGCAGCGGGCCGATGTGCTGACGGACAGCTTCATGGAAGTGGCGCTCAAGCGTGAATACCAACCCGGCAGCAGCGCCTCGCTGGTACGCTGGCAGGCGCCCATCAAGGTGCGGGTCGATTCGCAGCTGGGCAATTCGCGCATGCAGCGACAGATGAGCGAGGTCCAGTTTCGTCATCTGGCCGCCATTACCGGCCAGCCGCTGAGTTTCGTGTCCTCCGCCAGAGAGGCCAACCTGCGCATCGCCTTCATCGCCCGAGACCACATGACGCGCGAGGCCACCGCCTACGTCGGCAAGCAGCAGGCCGCCACCCCGGGCATGCGCAAGGCACTGCGTGAAGGCGTGTGCCTGACGCTGTTCAAGACCGGGCCGGATCACGCCATCACCAGCGGCCTGATCCTGATTCCCGCGGACTATGCCCGCCAGAAGGCGCGCCTGGTGGACTGCGTCGTCGAGGAGAGCGCCCAGCTGATGGGGCTGCCCAATGATTCAGACAGGGTCTTCCCCTCCGTCTTCAGTGACGTCACGGTGGATACCTGGCTGAGCCCGCTGGATTACGTGCTGCTCAAGATGCTGTATGCCCCGGAACTTTCCCCCGGCATGTCAGCCGCGCAAGTCCGCGCTGCGCTGCCTGCGGTCATCCAGCGTCTTGCCGAGCAGGGCGAGCTGTCACACGCCATTCGCCGCGTGCGCCAGGGCAGCCTGCGGGAATGGGCGGGAGACTAGGCTCGCCGAGAGCGCAATCCTGAACACGGAGTTGGAACGCCTGAGCGGAGCACAGGCATAATCAAGTCAGGCGCGCCGGGCGCCGACATCCGACGGAGCTGCGCCTTCATGCCACTATCTTCTTCCGCTGCCGACCGGGCACGCCTGCCGCTGGCCGTCACGCTGCTGTCACTGTGTCAGGCCTTGCTGGTCAGCGGCAACATCCTGCTGATCGCGGTCTCGCCGCTGATCGGTGCCCAGCTGGCCTCGAGCAGCTGGTCGACCGCGCCGGTCGCCACCCAGTGGCTGGGCCTGATGTGCGCCACCATTCCTGCCTCGTTGATCACCGCCCGTCTCGGGCGGCGGCGCGGCTTCGTGCTCGGCAATCTGTGCGGGCTGGCTGGCGCGGGGCTGGCCGTGCTGGCGCTGCATCTGCAGCATTTCGGACTGTTCCTGCTTGCCACCTGGCTGGTGGGCATCGGTATCGGCTTCGGTCAGCTATATCGCTTCGCCGCGATGGAAGCCGCCCCGGAGGAGCAGCGTGAGCGCGCCATCGGGCTGGTGATGGGTGGCGGCGTGCTGGCGGCCTTCTTCGGGCCCTGGCTTGCACGCACCAGTCATGCGCTGGCCGACACGCCCTTCCTGGGCAGCTTCATCGGGCTGGGGGCTCTCTATCTGCTGGCGCTGTTGCTGCTGGCCTTCATCCGCCTGCCCCGTGAAGGCAACGCCCAGTCAGCCGACCATGATGCAGCGGCGCCGGCACGCCCATTGGGCGTGATCCTGCGTCAACCGACCTTCCTGCTGGCCGTGCTCAGCGCGATGGTCGGCTATGGGGTGATGAATCTGGCGATGACGGCCACACCGCTGGCCATGGCCCATGCCGGACACGGCTTCGATCATGTCGCCACCACCATTCAATGGCATGTGGTCGCCATGTTCCTGCCGTCCTTCTTCACCGGGCGGCTGGTCGCCCGCTTCGGGGCGGGCACCATGATCGTGACCGGCTGCGGCTTTCTGCTGGCAAGCCTTGCCACCGCACAGCTGCTGGCCGCCGACTACCTGACGGGAACCCAGGGGTTCTTCCTCGGTCTCATCCTGCTCGGCATCGGCTGGAACTTCACCTTCCTGCCCGCCACCACGCTGCTGACCCACTGCCATCGCCCCAACGAGAAGGCCCGCACCCAGGCCGCCAACGAGTTCCTCGTCTTCACCACCGGGGCGGTGACGGCGCTGCTGGCCGGCCCCCTGGTCAGTACGCTGGGCTGGGCGCTGCTCAACCTGCTGCTGATCCCCGCCTGCCTGCTGCCCATCGCCCTGCTGGCATGGCGTCAGCTTGCCTTGCGCGCCGATCGCCCGCAGATAGAGGGATGATGGCGAGCCGTGCGGCGCACGCTGACAAGTCCCGGCCATCACCCAGCTCATCATCAGCTGCCAGGACACCATCACGTCGCGCCGCCGCCTCGCCCCCACTGACAGGGAATGCCTGATGTTCAACACCATGACCCGCAACGCCCGCCAGCTTGCCCGCGATGTGGGCCGCGAAGCACATGACCTGCTGGAGCGCGGTCTCGACCGCCAGCTGCGGCTCGCCGTCACGGGCCTGTCCGGTGCCGGCAAGACCGCCTTTCTCGTCTCGCTGATCGAACAGCTGCGCCATGCCGGACTCGGTGCGCGCCTGGAACTGCTGCCCGCCGCACGCGACGGCCGCCTGCTCGGCGCGGAACGCGTCAGCCAGCCGGACCTCTCCATTCCGCGCTTCCCGTTGGAAGCCGGCCTGCGCTCGCTGTCCGGCCAGCATTCGCCCCACGGCCCCGAATGGCCGACGCCGACCCGCAGCATCAGCGAGCTGCGCCTCAAGATCGGCTTTCGCCCCACCTCGCGCGCCGCGCGCATGCTCGACAGCCAGCGCGCCACCCTGACGCTGGACCTGATCGACTATCCCGGCGAATGGCTGCTGGACCTGCCGATGCTGGAGCAGGACTTCAGCGGCTGGAGCAGCGAGTGCGAGACCCAGCTGGCCGACGGGCGTGGCGACTGGGCGCATGACTGGATGGCGGCCATCGAGGGTCTGACACCGGACAGTGAGGTGGATGAAGACCGCCTCGCCGAGATCGCGAGCCTCTATACCGACTATCTGCACGCCGCGCGCCGCAAGGGTGGCTTCGTCGACCTGACACCGGGCCGTTTCCTGCTGCCCGGCGAGCTGGACGAAGCGCCGGTGCTGCAATTCTTCCCGCTGCCGGGACTCGGTGACTGGACACCCGACGCGCTGGCCGCGCTGCCGGAAGCCAGCCTGTATCGCACCCTCGCACGCCGCTTCGATCACTATCGCCGCCGCGTGGTGCGCCCTTTCTATCATGACCACTTCCGGCGCTTTGACCGCCAGATCGTACTGATCGACGTGCTGGGCGCGCTGAATGCCGGCCCGGCGCCCTTCCGCGACCTGAGCCGTGCGCTGGACAAGCTGTTCGACAGCTTCGCCTATGGCCGCCGCCACCTGCTGGCGCGCCTGATGGACCGCCGTATCGACCGCCTGGCCATCGCCGCCACCAAGGCCGACCACGTCACGCCAGAGCAGCATGGCGCGATGCGCGACCTGCTCGAACAGCTGCTGGCGGACCCGCTCAAGCGCCTGCGCTATCGTGATGTGCCGCTCAAGGCCTTCACCATCGCCGCCATCCGCGCCAGCGAGGCGCGCGAGGTGGTCGAGAATGGGCAGCGTCATCCGGCGCTGGCGGGACAACTGCTCGGCGAGCACGAGGAGGCGAGCGACTCGGACACGCAAGGCGCCGGCCGCGAGTCCGTGCTGCTGTTCCCGGGCGAGGTGCCCTCACGGCTGCCCGACCCGAATTTCTGGGCCGAAAGCCGCTTCGACTTCCCCCACTTCGCGCCGCCGAAGATCGACGGCAATGCGCCACCTCACATTCGCATGGACGCCGTGCTCGACTGGCTGCTGGGAGACCACCTGAAATGACCACCGAATCCCGCCATCCGCGCCCGGGCAAACGCTTCACGAGTCCCGACTCTGCCGACTCGGCGCAGGCCAATGCCGCCTCGACCACCTATGCCGAGCGCCCCACCGAGAGCGCATCAGAGAGCGCGGCAGAGGCCCTCCGCGGCGCGCGTCACTTCTCGCCGGAGATGGAAAGCCAGCCCCTGGCGGCAGCCGAGCCGGAACCCGCCACGCCGGGACTGGATGCGACGCTGAGCGCCCGGCCACGTCATCGCGGCCTCAAATGGCTGCTGCTCGGCACCCTGACACTCGGGGGTGTCGAGGCCGGTCATGCGCTCTATCAGGCGGCCATGGGCGGCGACCTGATCGCCGGTGCCTGGGGCCTGCTGGGCCTTGGCGCCATCGGGCTTGGCGCCCGCGCGCTGGGCAAGGAGCTCTTCAGGCTGCGTCACCTGCGCAAGCACGTCGCGCTGCGCGCCGAGCTGGAAGAACATCAGCAGGATGACTTTGGCCAGGAGAGCTTTGGTCAAAGGGGTTTTGGCCAGAAAAGCTTTGGCCAGCGCGGTGATGCGCAGCCCACGCCTGACGAGGACTCGGGCAAGGCAGGCGGCAAAGCCGACAGCCAGCAGGAAGACCTGCTCGAACAGCTGCGTCGTCAGATGAAGCTCGGCGATGATGATGCCGGCGTGCGCGCCTGGCGCGCCGCCTGTGAAGCGCATCACTCCCCGTCGGAGCGCCGCGAGCTGTTCGCCTTCCACGTGCTGGGGCCGCGGGATCGTGAGGCGCGGCGTCTCATCTCGCGCATGAGTGGCGAGACAGCGGTGATGGTGGCGGTCTCGCCGCTGACCTGGGTCGACATGAGTCTGGTGGCCTGGCGCGGGCTGCGCATGATGGAGCGCCTGTCGCGCCTCTACGGGCTGGAGCTGGGCTATGCCAGCCGCCTGCGGCTGTTCAAGGAGGTGCTGGCCTCGATGGCCTTCGCCGGTGCCAGCGAACTGGCCGCCGAGGCCAGCATGGACCTGCTGTCGATGAATCTGGCCGGCCGCCTCTCCACCAAGGCCGGTCAGGGGCTGGGCAGTGGCCTGATGAACGCACGTCTCGGCCTGCGAGCCATGCGCCTGCTGCGCCCCATCCCCTTCCATGCCGAGGAGGTGCCGCGCATCGGTGAGCTGCGCGCGGAGCTGTTCTCGCGCATGCGCAAGGCCGACAAGGGCGAGGACGACGCATCCTGAGCAGGCCGCGATCTCCCCTGCCACTACCTCGAAAACAAGACGCGCGCCTCTGATTGCTGGCCATTCGGCCTTCAGGGCGCGCGTCTTTCGTGAGTCATCTCACCTTCGATGGTTTCAGCCTTCGATGGTTTCAGCCTTCGCTGGCGATGCCGGCCTCCAGCCACTTCATCACGCGCAGCGCCTCATGGGGTGAGGTCGGATTGCCGCCCCGGCCGCGAATGCAGTCGCGCAGCCCCGCATACCAGGCTGGATAGTCGCCATCGCGGCCCTGATGGGTGCCGCCCACCAGCACCTGCTCGCCCTCGGCGCCGTCCGGGTCGGCCTCCAGCACAGTCAGCATTCCCGGACGCGCATCCCGCCCCCACTGGCGCGCCTGGCGCTCCTGCGGGTCACGCGAGGGCCAGTCACCAGCCTTGAGGCAATCCTCCTGAGGGTCGAGCCCGAACACCACGTAGCTGCCACGGGTGCCGTGCGCGGCGAAGCGTGCCGTCGGCGCCGCCGTCAGTGCACTGGCGTGCAGCTCCACCACCAGACCGGGGTGCCTTGGATGGTGGGCGTAATCGAGCACGGCATGGAAGAAATCATCGGTCACCGCGCCTTCGCGCTGGGCGCGACGCGTGAGCTGGATGGCGCTTGGTTCGCCGAACAGGCACAGCGCCTGATCCAGCAGGTGCGGCCCGAGGTCATACCACAGGCCGCTGCCGGGCAGTGCCTGCTCACGCCAGCGGTTCGGCACCGTCGGGCGGAAGCGGTCGAAGTGGGATTCCAGATGCGCGATGCGCCCCAGCGTGCCGTCGTTGATCAATTCCGCCAGCGTCAGGAAGTCGGCATCGAAGCGCCGATTGTGAAATACCGCCAGCACCCGTCCGGCCTGCTCGGCCTGGCGGGTCAGAGCCTCGCCTTCTTCAAGCGTCACCGTGAAGGGCTTGTCGACGACCACATGCTTGCCTGCCGCCAGCGCCGCAGAGGCCAGCGGGGCGTGAGTCTCGTTGGGCGTCGCGATGATGATCAGATCGATATCGTCACGCGCAAGCAAGGCCTCCGGGGTGGCCTCCACCTCCAGCTGTGGGCGCTCGGCCCTGACGACCTCGGGCCGCGAGGTGGACAGCGCCACCAGCGCCAGCCCGTCCGTGGCCTCGATCAAGGGTGCGTGGAAGGTGCGCACCGCCATGCCATAACCGATCAGCCCGACCCGGATCGCGCTCTCGGTGGGGAAGGCGGCGCCGTGCCATGCGGCGGTGTCGCTGTGATCATCAGTGTCGGGGTGGGCTATGCGGCTCATCGGGCATCCTTGTCGTTGGCGCAATCTTGAGGGAGTCGTGCCTGGCAGCGCCATCCTAGCAAGGCTCCCGTGCCACAGACAGAGATGACAGCCGCCTTTGATGCTTGTCCATCGCAGACTTCATCCCGCGAGCGAGTCGCCGCGTAATGCCCGCGATTGAACGGTCCCCTTGAAGTCACGTGGCTCAGCCCGCAGACCTTGCTGTACCAGGAGAGGCATGGCAGTGAGTGGCAATATCACTCGCCAGCCGCCTCGCCATTTGATTCGCGAAGGAGCAGACAGCATGCGCAAGACGCTCATCATCGGTGCCAACGGCAAGATCGGTCGTCAACTCTGCGAGAAGGCTCAGGCCGCCGGCGAACCCGTCGTGGCGATGATCCGCTCGACCGAGCAGCAGAGCTGGTTCCATGAACGCAGCATCCCGACGGTTCTGGGCGACCTGGAAGGCGAGATGCGCCAGGCCTTCTACGGCTGCGATCAGGTGGTGTTCGTCGCGGGCTCCGGCCCGAATACCGGCCCGGACAAGACACTGACCATCGACCTGCATGGTGCGATGCGCACCGCGGAGCTGGCCGCTGAATTCGGGCTGTCGCGCGTGATCCAGGTCAGCTCGATCCGCTCCGAGACACCGCTGGCCGGTCCGGCGGCGATGCGCCCCTACTTCGCGGCCAAGAAGGCAGCCGACCTGTGTCTCGCCGAGAGTGGCCTGCGTCACGTCATCGTCAAGCCCGGCCGTCTCACCAACGAGAGCGGCAGCGGCAAGCTGACCCAGAACGCCGATGACTCCGACGAGATGCAGGTCTCGCGCGCCAATGTCGCCGAGTTCCTGCTCGGCTTGATCAAGGCCCGCGAGATCGGTGGCCGTCATCGCAAGGCGCCCATCTTCACCCTGTTCGATGGTGATACGCCGGTTTCGGGTCTGCTGAACGCCACGACGACCGCCGACTGAGCGCGCGCCCGAGCCTGTGGCAAAGCGCACTGGCAGGCCGCTTTCGCCAGGCTTGCCCACGCTTGACCTGCCGCTCATCCACGCCTGCGCGCAGCCCGCGCGGGCGTTGGGCCATCTGGTAGCTTTCCCCCCATGCTCCATGTCCGTATAGTGAGCCACTGACCCCGCCAACAGAACTTCCGAAATGCTGCAGAACAATTCGCTGCTGGCGCAGCTGAAAGATCAAATCCGCCAGGAAATTCCCCGTGTCACGGGGGTGATCAAAGGCACCGACAAGGGCTTCGGCTTCCTCGAGTGCGAGGACGGCGAGTCTTACTTCGTGCCGCCACCCGCCATGAAGCAGGTACTGCACGGCGATACCGTCGAAGCGACCGTCAAGGTGGAAGGTGAGAAGAAGTCCGTACAGCCGGAAGTGCTGATTGAGACGGGTGTCGATCGCTTCGTCGCTCGTGTCGGCAAGCGTGATGGCCGCCTGAACGTGATGCCGGATCATCCCTCCATCAACACGCGCATGAAAGCGCGTGTGAAGCGTGGCATCAATGAGGAAGCCCTCAATGATGGCGACTGGGTCGTGGCACGTCTGCTGCGTCACCCGATGCGCAAGGACGACCGCAGCTTCTTCGCCCAGATCGAGGAAGTCATCGCCACCGTGGACAACCCGCGTGTGCCGTGGCGCGTCACCCTGGCGCGTCACGCACTGGAACAGGCCTCTCCGGAGGGCGGCACTGACTGGCCGCTGCTCGAGGAAGGCCTGACTCGCGAAGACATGACCCACGTGCCCTTCTTCACCATCGATGGTGAGAAGACCCGTGACATGGATGACGCCCTGCACATCGTCGAGCGCCCGGAAGGCGGCTGGACCCTGAGCATCGCCATCGCGGACCCGACCGCCTACGTGCCGGAAGGCAGCCGTGTCGACGAAGAGGCGCGCACGCGCTCCTTCACCGTCTACCTGCCGAGCCAGAACGTCACCATGCTGCCGGAAATCCTGGCCGACGACCTGTGCTCGCTGAAGGAAGGTGAAGACCGTCCGACGCTGATGTGCATCGTCGACATCGATACCGATGGCGTGATCGGCGAGCCGAAGTTCTTCGCGGCCACCATGCGCTCCCACCACCGCCTGACCTACGACAACGTCTCCGACTGGATCGAAGGCCAGGAAGGCAGCTGGAAGCCGGAAACCGAAGAGCTGGCCGAAGGTCTGCGTCAGCTGGAAGCCTTCACCCAGGCGCGTATCGCCTGGCGTGCACGCAATTCCCAGGTCTTCCGCGAGCGTCCGGACTTCGAGTTCGAGCTGGATGAGGAAGGCAACGTGCTCAACGTACGTGCCGACCACCGCCGCATCAGCAATCGCATGATCGAAGAATCCATGATCACCGCGAACCTGAGCTGCGCACGTCTGCTCTCCAAGCACATCGGTCACGGTATCTTCAACGTGCACCAGGGCTTCGCACCGGAGAAGTACGACGACACCATCGAGTTCCTGGCTGGCCAGAACATCACCGCCACGCCGGAACAGCTGGGCAGCCTGGAAGGCTACCGCCTGATCCGTCAGGAGCTGGACAGCCGCGAAGACACCTGGCTGGACGTGCGCATGCGTCGCTTCCAGGGTTACACCGTGATGTCCGCTCAGCCGGGACCGCACTTCGGTCTGGGGCTGGAAGCCTACGCGACCTGGACCTCGCCGATCCGCAAGTACGGCGACATGGTCAACCACCGCTTGATCAAGCGCGTGATTCTCGGCCAGGACGTGCCGGCGGAAGCCACCGAGCAGCTGACCGAGCACCTCAGCGAACGTCGTCGTCTCAACCGCATGGCCGAGCGCGATGTGAAGGACTGGCTCTACGTGCGCTACCTGACCAAGGCCGCCGAAGAACAGCAGATCTTCACTGGCGAGATCATCGACATCCGTCGTGGCGGCATGCGCGTGCGTCTGGAAGAGAATGGCGCCAGCGTCTTCATTCCGGCACCGCTGATCCACAGCGATCGCAAGAAGGTCGCGATCGATGACAAGGAAGGCCGCGTGCGCATCGAAGACGAGCTGCGTTACTCACTGGGCGACATCATCAAGGTCTCCTTGACCGAAGCCCGTGAAGAGCGTCGTTCACTGGTAGGTCGTCCGGCCGAATAAGCCGCGACCCACCACTGCCGTATGTAACTGCCTTGTCATCACGGGCAATTGCCACGGCCATCTACGCCCCGGAGCGCTCTGCGCCCGGGGCGTTTTTCGTTCTTGTGCACTACGTATACGCATCGTGTGCCAAGCGTGAAAAATTGTAATTTTGTGAAACATGAGCTCACGCTATACTCCTCACATCGACACACGACATCTGCTTTCACTGCTGCAGCGTTACTGGATTGACCCAAGCGCGAATGACTGAAGCCTGTCCCTGATGAAGTTCGTCCATGCGAGGACCCGGAAATGAAAACTCATCGCTCCACTGCAGCTACCTCACTGCGTCACCTGGCCGAGCATGCCGCCATCGTTCGTCACCCGGCCATGAGCTATGCCCGTGTCGACGCCGGAGCAGACAGCAGCTCAGGCAGAAGCTCGGATGGCAGCTCCACCTCTCCGGAGCGCCAGCGTGAGATTCAACGTGAAGCGATGGAACATGTCGCGATGCTGCTGGAACGTGATCGTCGCCGGACCCGCAACCGTCTGCTGCTGGCCGCCGGCCTGCTGCTGAGCCTTGTACTGCTCGCCAGCCAGCGCCCAGCCGAGCCGGAAGCCGCCTTCTCGCAGGAGCTTGGCCAGTCCATGCCCAGCGCCCTGCACCTTTCCCAGCATGGACTGGCGTGATGACGCCCGATCTCCCTCCATCAGGACAGATAACGATGCCAGGACCCCATGCAACACCAGGCACGGATGCCAGACATGACTGAGTCGATCCTCTGCTAGACCCTGCAATGCCCGCTCCGGCGACCCTCCCCCTCTGTCGCCCCCTGTATTCCTGTAGTGCACGCACTTGCCCTGTCCGGTGGCTCCGGACAGGGTCTTTTTTTGCCTGTCGTATGGCTTCTCTTGCGCAGCACTGACCAGAGGCCAGCTGCCGCACTCCCTGCTGGAGCACGCCAGCATGGCAAAACGTCTTTCTTCCCTCCCCTCGCAGTGAACCTGATGCCAGGGGCGTGATGCCAGGGGCGTGATGCCAGGAGCTTGATGACAAATGTCCGAGAGCGGGAGCGCATCGCACCAACATTGTTCCCTGTTGTCACACAGACCAGTCATCTCCTGATGTAACGTCATTGCCAGCCGCAGTGTGGAACATCGCGTGGCGAGGCGTCTCGTCACGCGCGACACCGCATGTCATGCCTCGTGCCCTTGGTTTCACGTCGGGTTCCCCCCATGACTTGACCAGAGGCTCGTTCGTCATTGCCACTGGCTTGCTGGAATCTGCGTGCTCGATTGCGTCTTTCTCAAGCACCCGGGAGCACCCTGAAGCACGACAAGGCAGCCATGGCGGGCAGTGACGTCGGGATTCATCTTCATCGCGCACGACCGGTAAAGCGGTCTTGAGGAGTCCGTGTGCATATCGCTGACATGACCATGTTCCATGCCCCCTCCAGTGGCGGGGTCAGAACCTACCTGGAAGCCAAGCGACGACGTCTGCGGACGCGGCCCGATGTTCGTCACAGCCTGCTGGTCCCCGGCGAGACCACCAGTGTCAGTGATGACCTCTACAGCGTGCCGGCACCGCCCATTCCCTTCGGCAACGGCTATCGCTTCCCCCTGCGCCGGGGCGGCTGGGTCAGCACGCTGCTGGCACTGCAGCCGGATGTCATCGAGGCCGGCGACCCTTACGTCACGGCGTGGGCGGCACTCGATGCCGGTCGCAAGCTCGATGTCCCGGTGCTGGGCTTCTATCACTCGGACCTGCCACGTCTGATCACCAATCGCCTGGGAGAGTGGTCAGGGGCCAACGTCGATCGCTACGTCAAACGTCTCTATCGCCACTTTGACCGCGTGCTGGCCCCCAGCCAGGTGATGGCCGACCGGCTCGACCGGCTCGGCGTCGACAATGTCCATATCCAGCCACTGGGCGTCGATCTTTCCACCTTCCACCCTGACTGCCGCGATGAGAGCCTGCGTCGCGAGCTTGGCCTGGAAGACCACGTGCGTCTGCTGGCCTTCGCCGGACGCGGCTCACGCGAGAAGAATCTGGATGAGCTGCTGGAGGCCGCTCGCCTGCTCGGCCCCGACTACCATCTGCTGTTGATCGGCTCGGGCATGCCGCGACATCTGCCCGACAATGTCAGCGTGACCGGGCATTTCTGCAGTAGCACCGAAGTGGCGCGCCTGGTGGCCTCGGTGGATGTGCTGCTGCATGCCGGCACCCAGGAAACCTTCGGTCTGGTGGTACTGGAAGCCATGGCCTGCGGCACACCGGTGGTGGCGGCACGCGCCGGCGCACTGGCCGAGAATGTGCCACTGGGCTGCGGTCAGCTGTGCAACCCGCACTCGCCGCATGCCATGGCGCGTGCCGTGCAGGAAGTCTTCGCCAATGACCCCGCCGCACTGGGTCGTCAGGCGCGGCGGCATGTCGAGAAGCACCATGCCTGGGACCGTGTCGTGGATGGTCTGCTCGGGCATTATCACGCGGTCACCGGGACTCGCATGCAACCGGTACTCGAGGAGGTGACCCATGGCTGAATCGCCGGCTGCCAAGCAGCACTTTCTGCTGGTCCTGCATGATGTCGCGCCCGAGACCTGGACCGACTACCGGGACTTCGTCGCCGAGGTGGATGCCCTCTGCCAGGAGCGCCTGAACCACCCCTGCCCGATCACCTGGCTGGTGGTGCCTGACTTCCATCATCGCAGCGCCCTGGAAGACGCTCCGGAATTCATCGCCCTGCTGGACTCTCGCCGCCAACAGGGGGACGAGCTTGCCCTGCATGGCTTCCATCACTGCGATGACGCGCCAGCCCCCCGCACCCCGCGCGATTACCTGATGCGCCGCGTGCTGACCTGGGAGGGCGAGTTCTACCCCCTCGATGAGGCCGAAGCCAGACGACGCCTGCTGGAAGGCGCCGCACTCTTCAAGCGCCTCGGCTGGCCATTGGACGGATTCGTGGCCCCTGCCTGGCTGATGAGTGACGGCACTCGCAAGGCGCTGAAGTCCCTCGACTTTCGCTACACCAGTGACCCCCAGCATCTCTATCGACTGCCTGACTTCACTGTCATCGATGCGCCCGGACTCGTGTGGAGCGCACGCTCAGCACCACGCCGCCTGATGTCGCAGTGGGTGACGCAGCGCAAGCTGAGCCGCGAGCAACAGACGCCGGTGTTGCGTCTGGGTCTGCATCCGGTCGACATGCGTCATGCACGCTCACGCCAGTATTGGCTGACGCTGGTCGAGCGCCTGCTCGATGAAGGGCGCCAGCCGATGACCAAGATCGGCTGGCTGACGCAGCAGGGGCTGCTCACCCCCGCCACATCTGACACGGCGCAATTGAACTCGCACCAGGCGGCTCACAGTGCTGCCTGATACCCACCCACCGGATGAGTCCCGTCGTATGGGCCTTGTGACAACCCGCTGCGGGAATCTGCCATGAATCGTGCCCTCTGGTTACTGGGTGCTGGCCTTGTGATGGTCATCGCGATACCGCTGGTGCTGGGCGGCAGCGGACTGGGCGGCCAGTTGCGCCAGTTCCCCCTCGACACCTTTCTCTTGATGCTGGGCATGATCGTGATGTGCTGGAACCTGAACGCCGGCCGGTTGCGTCTGCTGCTGGCCGGGCGTGGCGGTCACCTGGGGCAACGGCGCGCCGTCGGCATGGTGATGGCGACCGAGTTCGCCATCAGCGCCACCCCCGGCGGCAGTGGCGGTCCGCTTACCCTGATGGGGCTGCTGTCACGTCAGGGGGTGCGCCCGGCGCAGGCCACGGCGGTATTCGCGGTCGATCAGATCACCGACATGCTGTTCTTCCTCTCGGCGCTGGCCAGCATCGGCCTCTACGCCCTCTCGCATACCATCGACCTGCGCCTGGGGTGGATGCTGGCCGTGCCGGCGCTGTTGCTGATCATCGGCTTTGGCCTGCTGGCCGCGCTGGGCAAGCATCATCGGCGCCTGCTCAAGACCAGCGGACGCCTGCTGCGTTGGCTCAAGGTACGCCATCGCTCACGCGTCAAGCTGGCGCGGGGCCTGATCCACTTCCGCCATGCGCTGGTCGAGACACTCGCCCTGCCGCGCCTGACGCTGAGCCTGATCTTCCTGCTCTGCTGTGCCCATTGGCTGCTGCGCTACTCGATCCTCTATCTGGCCGTGTCCGGGCTGGGGCAGGACATTAACTGGAGCTGGACCTTCATCGTGCAGATGCTCTCGCTGGCAGCGGGCCAGCTGACGCTGCTGCCCGGCGGTGCCGGAGGCGCGGAGCTGTCCTCCACTGCCCTGCTCAGCCCGATGATCGGCGCCGCCAGTGCCGCGGCGGCCGTGGTGATCTGGCGTGCGGTGACCTTCTATTTCTACCTGATCGCCGGCGCCCCGGTGTTCTTCGTGATGGCGGGACGCAGCATGCTGGGAAGCTTGCTCAAGCGTCGCTCGGCGACCACATGACGGGGCGAGCGAGCATCGCTGCAGACATCATCATAAAAAACACTTGATCATCGCCATATGAATAAGACTTTGTTATGTTGGCAGGCGGCTTTATTGAACGGCCATACAATAACCACAGCTCAAGGTGATCTCACATGCCGCATCCTTCCCAGCGTCACCCGACTTCCGCCCGCATTCGCCGCCCGCTGGCCATGATGGGCGTGGTCGGTTCGCTGCTGGCCACCTCGACCTCAGCGGCACTCGCTGATGACAGGCCCCTGCGCAGCATCGACCCCGGACATGGCACCGACAAGGTCGTGGTCGCCCACCGAGGCGCCTCGGGCTACCTGCCGGAGCACACCCTGGCGGCCAAGGCGATGGCCTATGCCCAGGGCGCCGACTTCCTCGAGCAGGATGTGGTGATGAGCAAGGATGACCAGCTGGTGGTGCTGCACGACCGCTTCCTGGACCGCGTGACCAATGTCGCCGAGATCTTCCCCGAGCGTGCGCGTGATGATGGCCGCTACTACGCCATCGACTTCACGCTGGATGAGCTGCGCAAGCTGTCGTTCAGCGAGGGCTTCACCGTCAAGGATGGCGAGCAGGTCGCCGACTACCCTGAGCGCTTCCCGCTGGGCAAGTCGCACTTCGGCCTGCACACCCTGAGTGAAGAGATCGAGATGATTCAGGGCCTGAATCACTCCACCGGACGCGATGTCGGCCTGTATGTGGAGATCAAGGCGCCCTGGTTCCACCAGTCGGAAGGCAAGCAGGTCTCGCGAGCCGTGCTCGAGACCCTCAAGCAGTACGGCTACGTCGCGCAGGATGACAATGCCGTCGTGCAGGTCTTCGATCCCAATGGCCTCAAGCGCATCCACGACACGTTGCAGCCCGAACTGAAGATGGACCTGCGTCTGGTGCAGCTGATGGGCGAGACCAGCTGGGACATGACCTTCCAGCCGGATGCGGAGGGCAAGCTTGAGCCCTACGACTATGACTGGATGTATCAGGAGGGCGGCATGCAGCGCATCGCCACCTACGCCGATGGCATCGGGCCGTGGAAGCCGATGGTGATCGAGGACAGCTCGACCCGGGACGACATCAAGGTCACACCAATGGTCGAGGAAGCCCATGCGCAGGGCCTGATCGTGATGCCCTACACCTTCCGCCTCGATGAAGGCCGCATCCCCGACTGGGCCAGCGATTACGATGACATGCTGCGCGCCTTCTTCGTCGACGCCAGGGTCGATGGTGTCTTCACTGACTACCCTGACCGCGCCGTGCAGTGGCTGAAGCAGCACGGTGATGCTCTGTAAGCAGCCCTTAAAGCCAGGCAGTCCTTGGCAGGGGAACATCAAAAAGCCGGGCTCCATGAGGAGTCCGGCTTTTTCGTCCTGCATGATCGTCAGCGCTCGCTGTCAGTTCACGATATCAGCATCGATACGTGATGAGCGCTGCCTTCATTGACCCGCCGCTTCGGCGGCCAGCCCCTTGAGCAGCCCGGCGATCTTGTCCAGCGGCAGCTTGCAGTCGCCCAGATCATGACGATTGGCCATGTACTGGGGATCATTCCACTCGATCACGCTGCCGCCCTCCACGGCGCGAATCAGCATCTTCTGCGGCAGGTCCAGGGCGGCCGCCCCGTTGCACTGCATCAACAGGGTGCCCACCTTGGGATTGCCGAAGATGACGGTATGCGTCGCGGGCAGCTCCATGCCGACCTTCTCGGCACCCGCCTCATGATCGATGACGCTGAACAGCGTCAGCCCCTTGGCCTTGAGCGCCGTCTCGAGACGCGCCTGGACGGAGGCGACATCATCACGGCTGGTCACCGACTCGATGCCCTTGGCAGGCACCTGCATGCTCGCTGAAGCTTCAGGGGCGGAGGCTGCCGCCGCACCGGAATCTGCACTGGCAGACAGCGGCATGCCAGCAGCCAACGGCAGAGACAGCAACGCCAGCAGGCGCGCGGAATGCGTGAGGGCGGGGAATGACTTGAGCATGGAACATCCTTATCAGTGAGTCGTGTTGCGCCGTGGGGCATCTGCACGTGTCGCTTGGTCAGGTGCCAATGAACAGTCATCAGATTAGCAACTGCTTGATATGAACGCACCTGCCCCGCCTGCATCAGCCGAAACACCTCTCCCCTCGCCTGCGCCACCGGCCGCAGGTAGCCCCGCCGACATGCACTAGAGAGAGACTGGTGAGGGCCAGAAACGAAAAAAGGGCAGGCCCTTGTGGGCCTGCCCTTTCGGTGACATGCGATCCGCTTGGCGCCGATCGCTGTCAGGAGATCAATGGCTTACCAGCCAGTGACTTCCTTGATGGCATCGCCGATCTGCGCGAGTGAACGCACAGTCTTGACGCCAGCTGCTTCCAGAGCCGCGAACTTCTCGTCGGCAGTACCCTTGCCGCCGGAGATGATGGCGCCTGCATGGCCCATGCGCTTGCCCGGAGGCGCAGTCACACCAGCGATGTAGGAGACGACCGGCTTGGTGACGTTCGCCTTGATGTAGGCAGCGGCTTCTTCTTCAGCAGAACCGCCGATCTCGCCGATCATGACGATGGCTTCGGTCTTCGGGTCCTTCTCGAACATCTCGAGGATGTCGATGAAGTTGGAACCCGGGATCGGGTCGCCGCCGATGCCGACACAGCTGGACTGACCGAAACCGTGGTCAGTGGTCTGCTTGACGGCTTCGTAGGTCAGGGTGCCGGAACGAGACACGATACCGACCTTGCCCGGCTGGTGGATGTGGCCCGGCATGATACCGATCTTGCACTCACCCGGAGTGATGACACCCGGGCAGTTCGGACCGATGACGCGCGCGCCCAGCTCGTCGCACTTGACCTTGACTTCCAGCATGTCGAGAGTCGGCACGCCTTCGGTGATGCAGACGATCAGCTTGATGCCTGCATTGGCCGCTTCAAGGATGGAATCCTTGCAGAACGGTGCCGGCACGTAGATGACGGACGCTTCAGCGCCAGTCTCGGCAACGGCTTCGGCGACGGTGTTGAACACCGGCAGTCCCAGGTGAGTCTGACCACCCTTGCCCGGCGTCACGCCACCGACCATCTTGGTGCCGTAGGCGATGGCTTGTTCAGAGTGGAAGGTACCCTGGCCGCCAGTGAAGCCCTGGCAGATCACCTTGGTGTTCTTGTCGATCAAAATGCTCATTACTTGCCCTCCGCAGCTTTGACAACCTGCTGCGCCGCGTCAGTCAGGCTGGTAGCAGCGATGATGTTCAGACCGCTTTCGGCCAGCTTCTTGGCGCCGAGTTCAGCGTTGTTACCTTCCAGACGCACCACGACCGGCACGTTGACACCGACCTGCTCGACGGCACCGATGATGCCTTCGGCGATCATGTCACAACGCACGATGCCGCCGAAGATGTTCACCAGAACAGCTTTGACGTTGTCGTCGGACAGGATGATCTTGAATGCTTCTGCAACGCGTTCCTTGGTAGCACCGCCACCCACGTCGAGGAAGTTGGCCGGCTTGCCACCAGACAGGTTGACGATGTCCATGGTGCCCATCGCCAGGCCTGCGCCGTTGACCATGCAACCGATGTTGCCGTCGAGGGCAACGTAGTTCAGTTCGAACTTGGCAGCATGCGCTTCACGCTCGTCTTCCTGAGACGGATCGTGCATCGCCTGCAGGTCCGGGTGACGGTAGACGGCGTTGGCGTCGATGTTGATCTTGCCGTCGAGGCAGTGGAGGTTGCCTTCGTCGGTGATGACCAGCGGGTTGATTTCCAGCAGCGCGAAATCCTTGTCGGCGAACATCTTCGCCAGACCCAGGAAGATCTTGGTGAACTGCTTGATTTGGGTCGGGTTCAGACCCAGCTTGAAGGCCAGTTCACGCGCCTGGTACGGCTGTGCGCCGACCAGCGGATCGATCTCGGCTTTCAGGATCTTTTCCGGCGTCTCTTCAGCAACCTTCTCGATTTCCACGCCGCCTTCGGTGGAAGCCATGAAGACGATGCGACGAGTGGTGCGGTCAACGACGGCGCCCAGGTACAGCTCTTCGGCGATGTCGGTGCAGTTCTCGACGAGAATCTTGGTGACCGGCTGACCGTTTTCGTCAGTCTGGTAGGTCACCAGGTTCTTGCCCAGCCACTGGGTCGCGAAGTCGGAAGCGGCTTGTGCGCTGTCGACCAGCTTGACGCCGCCAGCCTTGCCGCGGCCACCTGCGTGGACCTGTGCCTTGACGACCCACTTGTCGCCGCCAATCTTCTTGCACGCTTCAGCAGCGTCTTCCGGGGTGTCAACGGCAAAGCCCTTGGACACCGGCAGGCCATAGTCGGCAAAAAGTTGTTTTGCCTGATATTCGTGAAGGTTCATCGTGTCATGCCATTGGTTGCATTAGACTCGAACGGCAGTCGCAAGATGCCACTGCCACCGTTCGCCCCGGCCTGGCCGGGGCGACGCGCCTCTTGTTCGGAAGGACGCTTACTTGCGCTTCTTGCGGTTTGCGATGTGAATCGCATGCCCGTCAACGGCCAGCGCGGCTTCGTGCACGGCTTCCGACAGTGTCGGGTGAGCCGTGCAGATCAGTGCGAGGTCTTCGGCGCTTGCGCCGAACTCGAGGGCAGTCACACCCTGTGCGATCAGCTCACCGGCATGCTGGCCGATGATGTGAACGCCCAGGACGCGATCAGTCTCAGCGTCGGCAATGATCTTGGCCAGACCTTCAGTGGCATTGTTGGCCATGGCACGACCGCTTGCCGCGAACGGGAAGCTGCCGGTCTTGACTTCGATGCCTTCGGACTTGGCTTGCTGTTCGGTCTTGCCGACCCACGCCACTTCCGGGAAGGTGTAGATGATGCTCGGGATGGCGTCGTAGTTCATCTCGGCCTTGTGGCCAGCGATGATGTCGGCAACCATCACGCCCTCTTCAGAGGCCTTGTGCGCCAGCATCGGGCCACGCACCACGTCACCGATGGCGTAGACGCCCGGCACGCTGGTCGCGCACTGGTCGTCGACGTGGATGAAGCCACGCTCGTCCAGATTGATGCCGACATCGCTGTCGAGCAGGCTCTGGGTGTACGGACGACGGCCGACCGCGACGATGATCTTGTCGAAGGTCTGTTCCTGTTCGCCGTTGGCGTCGGTGTACTTGACGACGACTTCGCTGTCCTTGATGTCGGAACCGGTCACACGGGCGCCGAGCTTGATGTCCAGACCCTGCTTCTTGAGCAGCTTCTGGGCTTCCTTGGCGACGGCCGCATCGACCATCGGCAGGAAGCTGTCGACCGCTTCCAGCACGGTGACTTCAGAACCGCAACGGCTCCACACGCTACCGAGCTCGAGGCCGATGACACCGGCACCGATAACACCCAGACGCTTCGGCGCTTCGTCGAACTCGAGCGCGCCGGTGGAATCGACGATCAGACCTTCGGTCAGCGGCGTCGGCGGAATCTCGACCGGCACGGAACCGGACGCGATGACGATGTTCTCGGCTTCGTAGGTCGCCTTGCCACCGTCGTGATCGGTCACTTCGACCTGCTTGTTCGGCAGCACCTTGCCGGTACCTTCCAGCGCGGTGACACCGTTGGCCTTGAACAGACCGGAGATACCGCCGGTCAGGTTCTTCACGATCTGCGCCTTGCGCTCGATCATCTTGGCCACGTCGATCTCGACGCCGTCGGCCTTGATGCCCAGTTCGGCGTATTCATCACGCGCTTCGACGTACTTGTGCGAGGTTTCCAGCAATGCCTTGGACGGAATGCAGCCGACGTTCAGGCAGGTACCGCCGTGAACGACCTTGCCTTCCTTGTTGACCCACTTCTCGACGCAGGCGGTCTTCAGACCCAGCTGAGCAGCGCGGATAGCGGCAACATAGCCACCAGGGCCAGCGCCAATGACGATCACATCAAATTTATCGGCCATGTCTCTTCCTGTTGGTGCAGTTCGATTCGGGTTGGCAACCCGGCGAGTGTCAGTGCCACCCGCCGGGGCCGCTCACGCCCTCGAGATTCTCAAGGGCGTGAGACATTGCGGTCTCAGACGTCGAGCAGGAAACGAGCCGGATCTTCCAGCAGGTCCTTGATGGCGACGAGGAACTGGACTGCATCCTTGCCATCGATCATGCGGTGATCGTAGGACAGTGCCAGATACATCATCGGACGGATGACGACCTGACCGTTCACGGCCATCGGACGCTCCTGGATCTTGTGCATGCCCAGGATAGCGGTCTGCGGCGGATTCAGGATCGGGGTGGACATCAGGGAACCGAAGATGCCGCCGTTGGTGATCGTGAAGGTACCGCCCTGCATCTCATCGATGCCCAGCTTGCCGGCGCGGGCACGCTGACCGAAGTCGACGATGGTCTTTTCGACATCGGCGAGCTTCATGCTGTCGGTATCACGCAGCACCGGCACGACCAGACCGCGGTCGGAAGACACGGCCACACCGATGTCCTGGTAACCGTGGTAGACGATGTCGGTGCCGTCGATGGAGGCATTGACGTCCGGGAAGCGCTTGAGCGCTTCGGTGGCCGCCTTGACGAAGAAGCCCATGAAGCCGAGCTTGGTGTCGTGCACCTTCTGGAAGGTGTCCTTGTACTGCTTGCGCAGCTCCATCACCGCGCTCATGTCCACTTCGTTGTAAGTGGTGAGCATGGCGGCGGTCTGCTGGGCATTGACCAGACGCTTGGCGATGGTCTGACGCATGCGGCTCATCGGCACGCGCTTCTCGGGACGCTCGCCCTCGAAGGTCGGTGCAGATTTCGGCGCGGCCTTGGCATCAGACTTGGAAGCGCCGGACTTGGCAGCCGGCTTGGCAGCGGACTTGGCCGCAGTGCCTTCCTTGACGGCCTTGGCCACGTCTTCCTTCAGCACGCGACCGCCCTTGCCGGTACCGACCAGCTTGCTGACGTCCAGATCGTGCTCGGCCACCATCTTGCGCGCTGCCGGGGCGAGGATCTTGTCGCCGACCTTCTCGTCCTGACCTTCGTCAGAGCCGGACTTGTCGTCGCTTGCCTCAGCGGCCGGCGCGGCGCCACCGGAAGCACCAGCGCTGAACAGTGCCAGCACGGCTTCGGTCTCGCAGGTATCGCCTTCCTCGACCTTGATCTCGCTCAGGGCGCCGTCGGCCGGAGCCACGACTTCCAGCACGACCTTGTCGGTCTCGATCTCGACGATCAGCTCGTCGCGCTCGCAGGCTTCACCGACCTTCTTGTGCCAGGTGGCGACGGTGCCTTCGGCAACGGATTCCGGGAAGCTCGGCGCCTTGACTTCCAGCGTCTTGCCTTCGCCACCGGCGGCCGGCTTGCTCTCGGCCTTGGCGTCGTCATTGGATTCGGATTCAGTGCTTTCGGACTTGCTCTCTTCAGACGCGGAGTCGTCCTTGGCGTCTGAAGATGCAGCGGCGTCTGCATCACCGATGGAGCCCAGCACTTGCTCGGACTCGCAGGTATCGCCTTCCTGAACCTTGATCTCGCCCAGGGTGCCGTCCTGCGGTGCGACGACTTCCAGCACGACCTTGTCGGTCTCGATCTCGACGATCAGCTCGTCACGCTCGACGCTGTCGCCGGGCTGCTTGTGCCAGGTCGCCACAGTGCCTTCGGCGACGGATTCCGGAAAAGACGGCGCTTTGATATCGATAGCCATTGGAGTTCCTTAACTCAATTCTCTCTCGGTGCCCTTGCGGGTCGCGAGCCTTTACTTGTTGAAGGCGTCGTCGACCAGCTGGCGCTGCTGCTCGTTATGAACGGACATGTAGCCCGCGGCAGGTGCCGCAGAGGCCGGGCGTCCGGCGAAGTCCAGGCTCATGCCAAGCCCCTGACGGTGCTGCTCAGCGACCTGACGCATATGGTGCTGACTCTGATACCAGGCACCCTGGTTGAGCGGCTCTTCCTGGCACCACATCACCTGCTCGAGATTCTCGTAGTCGGCGATGGCGGCCTGGAGCTCTTCCTTCGGGAAGGGATAGAGCTGCTCGACACGGATGATGGCAACATCTTCACGGCCCTGCTCGGCGCGATAGGCGGCCAGGTCATAGTAGACCTTGCCCGCACACAGCACGACGCGCTTGACCTTGGAAGCTTCCAGGTTGCCCTTGTCGGACAGCACCATCTCGAAGCGGCCATCGGCCAGCTCGTCGAGGGTGGAAGTCGCTTCCTTGTGACGCAGCAGAGACTTGGGTGACAGCACGACCAGCGGCTTGCGCAGCGAGCGGATAACCTGACGACGCAGCAGATGGTAGATCTGCGCCGGCGTGGTCGGCATGCATACCTGCATGTTGTGCTCGGCACACAGTTGGAGGTAACGCTCGAGGCGTGCGGAGCTGTGCTCCGGGCCCTGACCCTCGTAGCCGTGCGGCAGCAGCATGGTCAGACCACACAGGCGGCCCCACTTGCTCTCGCCGGAGGAGATGAACTGGTCCATCACCACCTGGGCGCCGTTGGCGAAGTCACCGAACTGGGCTTCCCACACGACCAATGCCTTGGGCATGGTGGTGGCATAGCCATATTCAAAGGCCAGCACCGCTTCCTCGGAGAGGTAGGAGTCATGGATGGTAAAGGTCGCCTGACCATCCTTGATGTGCTGCAGCGGCACGTAGGTGTCGCCATCCTTCTGGTTGTGCACCACCGCATGACGGTGGGAGAAGGTACCGCGACCCACGTCCTGACCGGTGATACGCACCGGGTGGTCGGCATCGACCAGGGTGGCGTAGGCCAGTGTCTCGGCGAAGCCCCAGTTCAGCGGCATGCCACCAGCGGCCATCTTGCGACGATCTTCGTAGATCTTGTTGACCTGACGCTGGACCGAGACGCCGTCCGGCACTTCACACATCTTGTTGGCGAGGGCCTGCAGCTGCTTCATGTCCATCGAGGTATCGGCAACGCCGGTCCACTCGTGGCCCAGGTACGGCGTCCAATCGACGAACAGACCGGTGTTGGGCTGCTTCACCAGCGCATTGGCAACGTGGTTGCCGGCATCCAGATCGGCACGGTACTGGTCGACCAGGTGCTTGGTCTCTTCCGCGCTGAGCACGCCTTCCTCGACCAGACGGTCCGCATACTTCTCGCGGGCAGTCTTCTGGGACTTGATCTTGGCGTACATCAGCGGCTGGGTACCGGACGGCTCGTCGGCTTCGTTGTGACCGCGCTTGCGGTAACACACGAGGTCGAGCACGACGTCACGCTTGAACTGCTGACGGTAGTCGATGGCGACCTGAGCGGCGTGCAGCACGGCGTCCGGATCATCTCCATTGACGTGGATGATCGGCGCCTGAACCATCTTGGCGATGTCGGTGCAGTATTCGGTCGAGCGAGCGTCATCGGCACGCGAGGTGGTGAAGCCCACCTGGTTGTTGATGACGACATGCACGGTACCGCCCGTCTTGTAGGCACGGGTCTGCGACATCTGGAAGGTTTCCATGACCACGCCCTGACCGGCGAATGCCGCGTCACCGTGGATGGAGATCGGCAGTACGCTGTCGCCTTCGCTGTCTTCGCGACGGTCCTGACGGGCACGCACGGAGCCTTCCACCACCGGAGAGACGATTTCCAGGTGCGACGGGTTGAACGCCAGCGCCAGGTGGACTTCGCCGCCCGGGGTCATGACATTCGAGCTGAAGCCCTGGTGGTACTTCACGTCGCCGGAACCCTTGGCAATCTGCTTCTTGCCGTCGAATTCCTCGATCAGCTCTGACGGGCTCTTGCCCAGCAGGTTGACCAGCAGGTTGAGACGGCCACGGTGGGCCATGCCGATCACGACTTCCTTGGTACCGTACTTGCCGCTGCGCTGGATCAGCTCATCCATCATCGGAATGAAGGATTCGCCGCCTTCCAGACCAAAGCGCTTGGTGCCCGGGTACTTGCTGGCGAGATAGCTCTCGAGGCCTTCGGCGGCGGTCAGACGTTCCAGCACGTGATGACGGACATCGCGTGAGAAGTTCGGCTTGGAACGTACGGACTCGAAACGCTGCTGCAGCCAGCGCTTCTCTTCCGTGTTGACGATGTGCATGAACTCGGCGCCGATGCTGCGGCAGTAGGTCTGCTCCAGCGCGGCGTGGATTTCCTTGAGCGGTGCAACATCCTTGCCGAGGAACAGCGAGCCGGTCTGGAACTCGACGTCCATGTCAGCGGCGGACAGCTGATGGAAGGACAGTTCGAGGTCAGGTACCGGTGCCGGCTTGCGCAGACCGAGGGGATCGATATCCGCCTTCTGGTGGCCACGGAAGCGGTAGGCGTTGATCAGCTGGAGAACACGTACCTGCTTCTTGTTCTCGCTGCTTTCGCCCGCAGAGACAGCCACCGGGCGGCGACTGTTGCGACCCATCTCGTAGAACTGATCACGGATCGGTGCTAGCGGAACATCCTGGGAGGGGCTGCCGTCATGACGCGGCAGAGTATCAAAGTAGTTGCGCCACTCGTCGGGAACCTCATTCGGGTCGACAAGATAACGCTCGTAGAGATCTTCTACGTAGTGGACATTCCCCCCGCTCATATGGGAAGTGCGCCACATCAACTCCATTGTGCCTTCTTGCATCTCTCGGTCACCCTGACTGATGGGGTGGGGTAGGCGCCTGACAAGCGCTGTCGGCGTCACTCGATTATGCCCTGTATGGCGAAACCATGGAGGCCTTCACCATCTGAGTCTTCTTTTATCGTCAAAAGCCGGTGCACAAGGCACCGGCTTCAGCAAGCTGTGCGCTGCGACAAGGTGTGACACCCTGCCGCAGCTGACGTGCATCATAGCAAGCTAAGGCGCGGCTTTTAAGTGGCGTTTGCCAGCAAAAGCTCACGAATCTTGCCGATGGCACGTGTCGGGTTCAGACCCTTGGGGCAAACCGCGACACAATTCATGATTCCGCGACAACGGAATACGGCAAACGGGTCGTCCAGCTCGCTCAAACGCTCCTTGGTGGCGGTGTCACGCGAGTCCGCCAGGAAGCGATAGGCCTGCAGCAGACCGCTCGGACCGACGAACTTATCCGGGTTCCACCAGAAGGACGGGCAGGCAGTCGAGCAGCAGGCACACAGGATGCACTCGTAGAGACCGTCGAGCTTGTCACGGTCTTCCGGCGACTGCAGACGCTCGATGGCCGGCGCCGGCGTGTCGTTGAGCAGGTACGGCTGGATGCGCTCGTACTGCTTGTAGAAGATGCTCATGTCGACGACCAGGTCACGCACGACCGGCAGGCCCGGCAGCGGACGCAGCACCAGCTTGTTGTCCTTGACGACTTCGGACAGCGCGGTGACACAGGTCAGGCCGTTCTTGCCGTTCATGTTCATGCCGTCCGAACCACAGACGCCTTCACGGCAGCTGCGACGATAGGCCAGCGAGCTGTCCTGTTCCTTGAGCATTTCCATCACGTTCAACACCATCAGGTCACGACCCTGGGTGTCGACCTGAAACTCCTGCATGTACGGCGCAGTATCGGTTTCAGGGTTGTAGCGGTATATGGATACCTGAAGCATGGTTTCCCCTCCGGGCAAACGGGTCAGGTGCGTGCGGTGACCTGCACGCACCTCGATCACGGCGAACTCAAGCGAGAGTGAACTCGAGCGAGTGCGAACTTGGTCTGAAGCAAGGCGCGGCGCCCCGAGCGGGTCGCGACGCGCGCCTTGGGTTCAGACTCAGTAGGTACGAATCTTCGGCTCGAAACGCTCGACGGTCTTCGGCGCGAAGTTCACATCACGCTTGCCGACACGCTTCTCGTTCGGGAAGAACAGAGAATGCTTGAGCCAGTTCTCGTCATCACGGTCCGGGAAGTCGTAACGGGAGTGAGCACCACGGCTTTCCTTGCGGGTCAGGGCCGCAATGGCAGTGGCTTCCGCCACTTCCATCAGGTTGTCCAGCTCGAGAGCTTCGATACGCGCGGTATTGAAGACCTGAGACTTGTCGGACAGACCCGCCTTGGCGATACGCTCACGCAGATCGGACAGCTGCTTGACGCCCTCTTCCATCTTGTCTTCCTGACGGAAGACACCGAAGGAGTTCTGCATGATCTGCTGCAGTTCGCGCTTGAGTTCCGGCACGGACTCGCCGCTTTCGGACTCGTTCCAGCGGTTCAGGCGCACCAGGGCAGCATCGATGTCGCTCTGCGTCGGCTCGAGGTACTCGACACCTTCGTTGAGCGCGCTTTCGATGTACTTGCCCGCGGCGCGGCCGAAGACGACCAGATCCAGCAGCGAGTTGCCGCCCAGACGGTTGGCACCGTGAACCGACACACAGGCCACTTCACCCACGGCATAGAGGCCGTTGACGATGCGGTCGCTGCCATCTTCGTTCTGAGCGATGGCCTGACCGTGCACGTTGGTGGCGATGCCGCCCATCATGTAGTGGCAGGTCGGCACGACCGGGATCGGCGCGTTGGTCGGATCGACGTGCGCGAAGGTCTTGGACAGCTCGGAGATACCCGGCAGGCGCTTGTTCAGCACTTCCTCGCCCAGGTGATCCAGCTTCAGGAAGACGTGGTCGCCATTCTCGCCACAGCCACGACCTTCGAGGATTTCCAGCACCATGGAGCGCGCGACGACGTCACGGCCCGCGAGGTCCTTGGCGTTCGGCGCATAACGCTCCATGAAGCGCTCGCCGTCCTTGTTGACCAGGTAGCCACCTTCACCGCGGCAACCTTCGGTGACCAGAACGCCCGCACCGTGAATCCCGGTCGGGTGGAACTGCCACATTTCCATGTCCTGGACCGGCAGGCCGGCACGCAGTGCCATGCCGATACCGTCGCCGGTGTTGATCAGGGCGTTGGTGGTGGAGGCGTAGATACGGCCCGCACCGCCAGTGGCCAGAACGGTGGCCTTGGACTTCACGACCACGGTCTCGCCGGTCTCGATGCACAGGGCAATCACGCCGACGATATCGCCGTTGGCATTCTTGACCAGATCGATGGCGTACCACTCGTCGAGGAAGACGGTGCCGTTCTTCAGGTTGGCCTGATACAGAGTGTGCAGCAGGGCGTGACCGGTACGGTCAGCCGCGGCGCAGGTACGAGCCGCCTGGCCGCCCTTGCCGAAGTCCTTGGACTGGCCACCGAACGGACGCTGGTAGATGCGGCCGTTGTCGAAACGGGAGAACGGCAGCCCCATGTGCTCAAGCTCGAAGACCGCTTTCGGGCCTTCGGTACACATATATTCCGCAGCGTCCTGATCAGCGATGTAATCGCCACCCTTGACGGTGTCATACATGTGCCAGCGCCAATCATCATTCGGATCAGCAGAAGCGATGGCACAGGTGATACCGCCCTGGGCAGAGACAGTATGCGAGCGGGTCGGGAAGACCTTGGACAGCACGGCGGTCTTCTTGCCGGACTGGGACAGTTCGAGACCGGCACGCAGGCCAGCGCCGCCGCCGCCGATGATGATCGCGTCGAATGTCAGGCTACGCATGGTGGACATGTATCAGGCTCCCCACAGGACTTGAACGCCCCAGACCAAGAAGATGAACAACGCAAGGATGACGAAGACCTGGAAACCGAAACGCAGTGCGGTCGGCTTCATGTAATCGGTCGCCACGGTCCACAGACCGATCCAGGCGTGTGCGGCAATCGAGATGAATGCCATCAGAGAGAAGATGCGCATCGCAGTGTTCTCGAACAGACCACTCCAGGTGGTGTAGTCGAGGTTCGGATGGAGCAGCAGGTAGCCGACCATGAACACGGAATAGACTGCCAGAATCACGGCAGAAACACGCTGCAGCACCCAGTCGGACAGACCGCTGCGGCTGAAATTGGTGATGTTGTTTACCATACCCAGACTCCCGCCAGGACCACGAGAACAGCACTGATCACGACAGTGACCTGCGCCTTGCGATTAGCACTTTCCAGTTCGACACCAATATCCATGTCCATCAGCAGGTGCTTGATGCCAGCCACGAAGTGGAAACCGAGGGCAGACAGCAGGCCCCAGGCCACGATCTTGGCCAGGAAGTTGGTCGCCAGGGTGTCGCGCACTGCCTCGAACCCTTCCGGGGAGGACAGCGAGGCATCGAGTGCCCACAGCGCAAATACCAGGCCCACGAACAGAATCACGCCGGTAATACGGTGGGTGATTGAAGTCAGCGCAGGGAGAGGGAACTTTATCGTCGTCAGATCGAGATTTACGGGTCGTTTGCTATTCACGGCTCTTACACACTCTCTTGGCCCAACACGGACGCAAGCCCGCAGGGGCGGTGGTTTGAGGAAGGGTCTCGGGCGCAGGCCATCCACGGTACCGAGCCGAATTTCCCGCCAGTCGCGCGACGGTGGATTATAGGGGTTGGCCATTGGCATGACAAATGGCATGACGTCGCAGGGCCGCAACCACGGATTGCACAAAATGCAGTGAACAGGACGCGACCTGACGGCACGGGATACGTAAACGTCGGGGAACTGACGCACAGCAGCATGGCGCGCGTCTCTACGCCGTGTGGCGAATTGACAATCTTTCGCGGGCTTCTATAGTGGGCGGGATTGATGCAAGCCCGGCATGGCAAGCAAGTCAAAGAGTTACGCGAATAATGAGGAGGTCGGCATGACTGACAAGAAAGCGACATTGACAGTAGACGGTATCGACAAGAGCATCGAGTTCCCGGTCTATTCCGGCACGCTCGGCCAGGACGTCATCGACGTTCGCGGCCTGACCGCCGAAGGCATGTTCACCTACGACCCGGGCTTCGTCTCCACTGCCGCCTGCGAATCATCCATCACCTTCATCGATGGCCAGAAAGGCGTGCTGCTGCATCGCGGCTACCCCATCGACCAGCTGGCCAAGAGCTCCAACTACATCGAGCTGTGCTACCTGCTGCTGTTCGGGGAGCTGCCGAGCGACGAGGAATACGACAAGTTCGCCCAGCTGATCAGCAACCACACCATGGTGCATGAGCAGATCGTCAACTTCTTCAAGGGCTTCCGTCGCGACGCCCACCCGATGGCGATCCTGTGCGGCGTGGTCGGTGGCCTGGCCGCCTTCTATCACGACAACCTGAACATCACCAACGAGAAGGAACGCTACGTCAGCGCCGTGCGCCTGATCGCCAAGATGCCGACCCTGGCGGCCATGTGCCACAAGTACAACATCGGTCAGCCGTTCATGTACCCGCGCAATGACCTCTCCTACGGCGAGAACTTCCTGTACATGATGTTCGGCAACCCGTGCGAGGAGTACAAGATCAACCCGGTGTTCGCCAAGGCGATGGACACCATCTTCATGCTGCACGCCGACCACGAGCAGAACGCCTCGACCTCTACCGTGCGTCTGGCCGGCTCCACCGGCGCCAACCCGTTCGCCTGCATCAGCGCCGGTATCGCGGCACTGTGGGGCCCGGCACACGGCGGCGCCAACGAAGCCGTGCTGGCCATGCTCGACGAGATCGGTGAAGAGTCCGAGGAGAACATCCAGCGCTTCATCGACAAGGCCAAGGACAAGGAAGACCCGTTCAAGCTGATGGGCTTCGGTCACCGCGTCTATCGCAACTTCGATCCGCGCGCCAAGGTCATGAAAGAGACCTGCGACGAAGTGCTGGAGCAGCTGGGCATGGCGGACGACCCGCAGCTCAAGATCGCCAAGCGTCTGGAACAGATCGCGCTGGAAGACGAGTACTTCATCGAGCGCAAGCTGTACCCGAATGTCGACTTCTACTCCGGCATCATCCTCAAGGCGATCGGCATCCCGACCAACATGTTCACGGTCATCTTCGCCATGTCGCGCACCATCGGCTGGATCTCCCACTGGAACGAGATGATCGCCGGCGGCCACCGCATCGGCCGTCCGCGTCAGCTGTACACCGGCCACCCGCAGCGCGACTATCCGGCCAAGTAACCCAGCACCAGGCAACCAGGCACCCGGCAACATCGGGTCATGCGCCTGCAGGACAGACCGCCTCTTCGGAGGCGGTTTTTTTGGCCTGTTGCCTCTCATGCGCGCAGCCCCTGCCTGACAGCAAGCCATAAAGCCGCCCCATCCCCGCCCCGAACGTGCTAGCGTGCTGATGTACCGGCCTCTTCACGTCCTGTGCGCGCCGGCACGCCATGCGCCCCACCGCGAGCGGCGCAACCTCATTCCTGATTGATGGCAAGGAGCCCCCAGCATGTCAGACACACACACAACGCCACGTACCGCCGCCTTCATCGGACTCGGTGTCATGGGTCACCCCATGGCCGGCCATCTGAAACGCGCAGGCCTTGAGGTGCGGGTCTACAACCGCACACGTGCACGCGCCGAGCAGTGGAGCGAGGAGTACGGCGGCAGCCATCACGCCACCCCGCGAGAAGCCGCCGAGGGCGCCGATATCGTGCTGATGTGCGTGGGCAATGATGATGACGTGCGCAGCGTCACCTACGGCGACGACGGCGTGCTGGCCGGCATGACGAGCGGCAGCCTGCTGGTGGACCACACCACCGCCAGTGCCGACCTGGCACGCGAGCTGGCCGCCGCCGCGGGCGAGGCCGGCATCGGCTTCGTCGACGCACCGGTGTCCGGCGGCCAGCAAGGCGCCGTAAATGGAGTGCTGACCATCATGTGTGGCGGCAGCGAGGCGGATTACGCACGCGCCGAGCCGGTGCTGACGCACTACGGTCGCATGGTGAAGCGCATCGGCGAGACCGGTGCCGGCCAGACCACCAAGATGGTCAACCAGATCTGCATTGCCGGGCTGGTGCAGGCACTTTCCGAGGGCCTGCACTTCGCCGAGCAGGCGGGACTGGATCGCGAGGCGGTGATCGAGGTGATCTCCAAGGGCGCCGCCGGCTCCTGGCAGATGGAAAATCGTCACGCCACCATGATCAAGGACGAGTACGATCACGGCTTTGCCGTCGACTGGATGCGCAAGGACCTCGACATCTGTCTGGCGGAAGCACGCCGCATCGATGCCAGCCTGCCGGTGACCGCGCTGGTCGATCAGTTCTATGCCGACGTGCAGGCCATGGGCGGCAATCGCTGGGACACCTCCTCGCTGCTCAAGCGCCTCTCCAGATGAAGCGGGACTGAATACATGCGAGCGAGCTGAATCGCATCACACGGCCTCGCACTGAAAACGCCTCATTCCAACGCCATATGGACGCGGGAATGAGGCGTTTTTTCATGCCGCAGCGCAACATCCCAGACAGCAGCGGCGCTCATGATGTTTTTCCACACTATCTGTGGATAACCTCGTTGATAACCCCTAGACAAGCGCGGCGAACCAGCATGACAGCGGGCTTACCAACAGATTGCACAAAATTTAACCAGCGTATAAACCATTGATATAAAAGAAATTTTTCGTAACACGACGTAAGCGCCAGCCGCAGGGGCCGCACTTTGGGAAGAGATGCAGGGGGAGTTGTGACAGCGCGCGAACAGTGGACAAGACACGGGGTCTGTCAAGGGCGACTTGGGGATAACATGCTTTTCTGCCGACACACAGGCTGTGTATAAGCCAGAATCAGGGACAAAAAAAACACACCCCGCAAGGTGTGCTTTTTTGTTGACTTCACGAGACCTGAAAGGTGACTCGAGATGTCTGAAGAGTGGCGTCCCATAGGGGGTTCGAACCCCTGTTACCGCCGTGAAAGGGCGGTGTCCTGGACCACTAGACGAATGGGACGCAGTCGCTTGAGAAACTTGGTGGAGCCTAGCGGGATCGAACCGCTGACCTCAACACTGCCAGTGTTGCGCTCTCCCAGCTGAGCTAAGGCCCCGTCTCTCAAGAACGAGGCGTATCTTACTGATAACCCTCGGGGTCGTCAACTTCTTTTTCACACAATTCTCATCGTGATGCTGATCAGCACTGAAAGCGCTGTTCAGCGCCCTGCTGCAAGACATGGCCCCCATGACGACATACGTCACGGGGGCCATCATCTGCACATCGCAGACACCCTTGCAGGTCGCGATATTCTTGCAGGTCACGATATTCTTACAGGTCGCGATATTCCTTCTCGAAGCGCTTGGCGGCCTTCTTGGAGACGCCGCCCAGCACGGCCACGGCGTGACGCAGGCGCGCGCGCGTCATATCGGAGCCCAGAATGACCATCGCGTCCATCACCGAGGTAGAGGTCGCCGAGCCGGTCACCGCCACGAACACCGGTGCCAGGAAGTCCTTCATCTTGAGCCCGAAGTGCTCGGAGAGCAGCTTCACTTCCGCCAGCAGGTGCTCCTTGTCCCAGCGGCTCACGGCTTCAAGCTTCCAGGTCAGGAACTGCATCTGACGCACCAGGTCTTCGCCTTCCAGCTTCGCCTTGGCGAAGTCGTCCGGCGTGATGGCCGGCAGACCGGAGAAGAAGTGGCCGGCCAGCGGAATCGCCTCGGACAGCGTCTCGATGCGCGGCTTCACTTCCGGCAGGATCTGCTTGACGTAGGACTCGTTGAAGGCCCACTGACGCAGCTCGCTAAGCAGCTCGTCCTCGGACAGATCGCGGATGTAGAGACCGTTCAGCCAGCTGAGCTTCTCGACATCGAATACCGGGCCACCCAGCGAGACACGCTGGATATCGAAGTGCTCCTGCATCTCGCTCAGGGTGAACTTCTCGCGCTCGTCCGGCATGGACCAGCCGAGACGACCGAGATAGTTGATCACCGCCGCCGGCAGGTAACCCATGCGACGGTAGTAGAGGATCGACGTCGGGTTCTTGCGCTTGGACAGCTTGGTCTTGTCCGGGTTGCGCAGCAGCGGCATGTGGCACAGTTCCGGCATCTGCCAGCCGAAGTATTCATACAGCAGCTGATGCTTGGGCGCCGAGTTGATCCACTCCTCGCCACGCAGCACGTGGGTGATCTCCATCAGGTGATCATCCACCACGTTGGCCAGGTGGTAGGTCGGCATGCCATCGGACTTGAGCAGGATCTGCGCATCGACCTGGGCCCACTCGACCTCGATCTCGCCACGCAGCATGTCCTTGACCACACAGGTGCCGCTTTCCGGCACGTTCATGCGGATGACGAAGGGTGCGCCCGCCGCTTCACGACGTGCCACTTCTTCTGCCGGCAGCGCGAGATCGGACGGCTTGAGCGCCATGTGCAGACCTTCGGCCTTGCGCGACTCGCGCAGCTCGTCCAGCTCTTCACTGGTGCGATAGCACTTGAAGGCATGGCCGGCATCGATCAGCTGCTGGCAGTGCCTGGCGTAAATGTCGCCACGCTCACTCTGACGGTACGGGCCGTGCGGACCACCGACATCCGGGCCTTCGGCCCATTCGATGCCCAGCCAGCGCAGCGAGTCGAGGATCATCTGCTCGGATTCACCGGTGGAACGCGTCTGATCGGTATCCTCGATACGCAGAATGAACTCGCCACCGTGCTGACGAGCGAAGCACTGGTTGAACAGGGCGATGTAGGCGGTGCCGACGTGGGGATCACCAGTCGGCGACGGTGCGATGCGCGTACGAACGGTCATGTGGAGTCCAGTAGTTCGAGAAGAGAGGGCAACAAGCGTCTCGGCAATGACTGACTGCCGGGGCGTGAAATCACGCTGCTGTCTCAGCAGCAAGTGCTGGGGCATATTATACGCAAGGTGAAGATGTGCGACAGTGCGTCGCCGTGTACCAACGCTCTCTCGGCGGTAAGCTTGCGCCAGATGCGTCATTCTCTGCCTTGAGACGTGACGCCAGCGCCTCCCTGCAACTATCTCTGCCACCACCGGCAGGAGCATGAATGCCCCGAACTGCCGCTGCACCCGATGTTTCACCCTCTCCCACCGATGCCACTGCATCGGCAGAATTCGTGCCACGCCGCTGGCTGGAGACACTGGCACGTGCCGGTGGCCGCTGGCCCCAGCTCGCCATCCTGTGCGCCCTGCTCTCGACGCTGGTGCTGCTCGCCCAGGCCTGGGCCATCGCCCGTCTGGCCCAGGGCGTGGCGATCGACCGCGAAGGCCTGGCGACACTGTGGCCGGCCATCGCGGTGCTCGCCGCCAGTCTTTCGCTGCGCGGCGCGCTTACTGGCCTGCGTGGCTATGCCGGCACCCGCGCCAGTCAGCAGATCCGCCGTCGCCTGCGCGAGCGCCTGCTGCAGCGCTTCGCCGAACTCGGCCCGCTGTGGGTGCGTCGCCAGCATCGTGCCAGTCTCGCCAACCGCGCCTGGGACCAGGTCGAGTCACTGCACGGCTACTACGCCGACTTCCGCCCGCAGACACGCCTCGCGGGGCTGATTCCGCTGATGCTGCTGTGCGTGGTGTTTCCGCTCAACTGGGCGGCCGGCCTGATTCTGGCCACCACCGCACCGCTGGTGCCGATCTTCATGATTCTGGTCGGCATCGCGGCGCGCAAGCGCTCGCAGGAGCAGTTCCGGGAGATGGACCGCATGGGCCGCCACTTCATGGACCTGCTCACCGGCCTCAAGACCCTGAAGCTGTTCGGCAGCGCCAGACGCGGCCCCCAGGTCGAGGCGGTCAGCCATGCCTTTCGCAAGCGCACCATGCGCGTGCTGCGCCTGGCCTTCCTGTCCTCCACGGTGTTGGAATTCTTCACCGCGGTGTCCATCGCGCTGCTGGCGGTCTACCTCGGCTTCCATTTCCTCGGCCATCTGCAATTCGGCACCTGGGGCGACTCACCGCTGACCCTGCAGACCGCACTCTTCATTCTGGTGCTGGCGCCCGAGTTCTATCAGCCACTGCGCGAGCTGGGCGTGCACTATCACGCCAAGGCCGAGGCCGAGGCTGCCGCCAGTGACCTCGCCCCCATCGTCGGCAGTGCCCCCTTCACGCAAGAGGCCGAGGCTGGCGCACAGGCGCACAATGCCAACAGCGACCTGCCCGCGGTGCGCCCTCAGACCCGCAAGTTGCACTCGCTGATGCTGGAAGAGGTCTGTGTGCGCTATCCCAATCAGTGGAACCGCCAGACCAGCACACTGACTCCGCCGGCACTCGGCCCGCTGACCCTGCGGATCACCCAGGGCGAGCGTGTCGCGCTGACCGGTGCCTCCGGTTCCGGCAAGTCGACGCTGCTCAATCTGCTGCTCGGCTTCGTCGCGGCCAGCGACGGCCTGCTGTATCTCAACGGCCATCCGCTGAGCCACGGCCTGCCGCCGGGCATGGCGACCTGGGTCGGTCAGGAGACGGTGGTCCTGTCCGGCACGCTGGCCGACAACCTGCGTCTGGCCAGGCCTCACGCCAGCGACGCACAGCTCGAAGCGGCGCTGGACAATGCCGACCTGCTTGACTGGTACCAGCACCTGCCACGTGGGCTCGAGACGCGCCTTGGCGAGGGCGGTCAGGCGCTGTCCGGCGGCCAGGCACGCCGCCTGTCACTGGCCCGCGCCTTTTTGCATGACGCGCCGCTGGTGCTGCTGGATGAACCCACCGCCAGCCTGGACGCCGACAGCGAAGCGCGCGTGATCGCCGCGCTCAAGCGTCTCGGCGAGGGCCGCACCCTGCTGCTGCTGACCCACCGACCAGAGCTGCTGACGCTGTGCCAGCGCCTGATTCACCTCGACGATGGCCAGCTGGTGCAGGACCGCCCGCTCCCCCTCCCTACGCCGAGAGGTGACGCATGAGCCGCGCCATCCGCAAGTCCGCGCCTGACACGCCCGCGGCTGTCACGGCCAGTGAGCCAGCACAGAGCGAAGCGTATAGCGAACAGCGCCCACATCTTCGCGAGTTGACGCCCTATCTGGCCCTGATGCGCGAGCATCGCGGCTGGCTGGGCATCGGTGCGCTGCTGGCGCTGATCACCCTGCTGGCCGCCACCGGTCTGCTGGCGCTGTCGGGCTGGTTCCTCTCCGCCACCGCCGTGGCCGGCTTGAGCGTCGCCGCCACCCAGGCCTTCAACTTCTTCACCCCGGCGGCAGGCGTGCGCGGGCTGGCACTGGCACGCACCGCCGGGCGCTATGGCGAGCGCGTCACCACCCACGAAGGCACGCTGCGTCTGCTGGCGAGCCTGCGCCGTCGCCTGTTCGAGGCCATCGAGCCGCTCTCCCCCGCCGCCCTGCAGCATGCCGGCCAGGGAGAGTTGATGGCCCGCCTGGGCGCGGATGTCGATGCCCTCGACAGCCTTTACGTGCGCGTATTGATTCCCTCGCTGGTGGCGGTCTGCGCCATCCTCGCCGCCGGCACGCTGATCGGCATCTTCGCGCCGCCACTGGCGCTGGTGGCGGTAATCGGACTGGTACTGACCGGCGGACTGGTGCCGTGGCTGGCCTGGTGGCGCGGCAGCCGTGACGCCATGCGGCATCAGTCCTCGGCCAGCCGCCTGCGCGCGCGCCTGTTGGAGCGCCTGCAGGGACTGGGCGAGCTGGTGATCTATGGTCGCTGGAATGAAGAGCTTGAGCGCCTCGCCGAGCAACAGGCCGAGCGGGATCGCATCGAGCGCGCCCAGGCACGCCGTCAGGCACTGGCCAGCTGGCTGAGCCACAGTCTGCTGGGGCTGACGCTGGCCGGGGTCGCCCTGCTCGGCGTCATGCAGATGGCGCCATATGCGAACAACGACATGACGACGCATTCTGGCGAGCTGCTCGATGGTCGCCTGCTGGCGCTGTTCCTGCTGGCCGTGCTCGGCGCCTTCGAGGCGCTGGCGCCACTGCCGCTGGCCTGGCAGGGGCTCGGTCGCTGCCTGTCGGCGGCCGCGCGCCTCAACAGCGTGCAGGCCAATACGCCGGCGGCCCAGTTCCCCAGTGACTCCGAGGCTGCCACGCCGGTGGGTCACGCCCTGGAGATCGAGAAGTTGAGCGTCACCCACGGCGACACGCCGGTGCTCACAGAGCTTTCCCTGACACTGGCCGCAGGCGAGCATCTGGCACTGCTCGGCCCATCAGGCAGCGGCAAGAGCACCCTGCTGGACGTGCTCAGTCGCTTCCATATTCCCAGCGCCGGACGCATCACGCTGGGCGGCGTGGCGCTGGATTCACTCGATGAGGCCACGCTGCGCGCAAGCTTCACGGTCTGCCCGCAGGACACGCATCTGTTCTGTGCCAACTACGCCGACAACCTGCGTCTGGCCGCTCCCGAGGCCAGCGATGAGGCACTGACGCGCATGCTGGAAAGTCTTGGCCTCGGCGACTGGCTGGCCCGCCAGCCACAGGGGCTGGCCGGCTTCCCGGATGAAGGGGGGCGCTCGTTGTCCGGTGGCCAGCTGCGCCGCTTCGGTGTGGCGCGCGCGCTGCTGTCACCGGCGCCGATCGTGCTGCTCGATGAGCCCTGCGAAGGACTGGACCGCACCAGCGCCGAGCAGGTGATGAGCGCGATTCTCGCCGCCTGCGAGGGCCGCAGCCTGATCATGATCACCCACCAGCCGCTGGGGCTGGAGCGCTTTGCGCGTCTGGCGCTGCTGGAGGCGGGCCGCCTGCAGGAAGACGCCACTCCGACCACGCTGAGCCGCGATTCCCGTCTCGCCAGGCTGATGGAGCGCACTGCCTGACGACAGTCACATTCGGCCACTACAGAGGGAGACATGCATGGCAGATAGCAGACTGGAAGATCAGCCATTGGCGGCGGACACCTTCGCGCGCCTGCCACGGGGCTTCTGCGCACTGGTCACCGGTGCCAGCGGCGGGATCGGGCGGGCGCTGATCGCTGAGCTGCTCGCCTACCCCCACTGTGGAAAAGTGCTGGCGGTGAGTCGCGATGTCTCATGCCTTCCGGCGCATCCCGAGCTCGAGACGCTGGAGGCCGACCTGACCACCGAGCAAGGCACCGCAAGCCTCGAGGAGTGGCTGGCGCAGCAACTGGATGGGGAGAGCGAGACGGGACAGCCACCGGCGCTGATACTCAACGCGCTGGGCCTGCTGCATGACGAGCGCGAGCAGCTATGGCCGGAGAAGCGTCTGGAAGACTTGAGTCTGGCGGCCCTGACGCGCCTGCATCAGGTCAACGCCTTCGCCCCGGCCCTGCTGCTGGGAATGCTGGCGCCACGTCTGCGCCGACGCACGCCGGTGATCTTCGCCTCGCTGTCGGCGCGGGTCGGCTCGATCTCCGATAACCGCAGCGGCGGCTGGTATGCCTATCGCGCCAGCAAGGCCAGCCACAACATGCTGCTCAAGACCGCCGCCATCGAGATCGCGCGGCGCAATCCCGAGGCGCTGCTGGTCGCGCTGCATCCCGGCACCACTGACACCGGCCTGTCGACGCCCTTCCAGGCCCGCGTGCCCGAGGGCAAACTGTTCACCACGCGCTTCGTGGCGCGCCGTCTGCTGCGCGTCGCCTGCGAACTCCCGCCCACCGCCAGCGGCGGCTTCTACGACTGGGCCGGCCAGGCCATCGAGTGGTAACCCTCTCGGTAGAGGCGGCGTCAGAGCTGCAGATGCTCCTGGAACCACTCGGTGATGAAGTCGAGGTAGGCGCGGGTCTTGTCGGGCAGGTACTTGCGTGAGCGGAACAGCACCACCATCGATCCATGCTCGTTCCAGTAGGGCTGCAGCAGCGGCACCAGCTCACCACTTTCCACTGCCGCGCGGGCCGAGAAGGTCGGCAGATAGGCGAGACCGAAGCCGGCCTTGGCCGCCTCCACCACGCCGAGCAGATTGTTGATCACCAACCGCGACTCCGGCTCCACATCGAAAGGCTGGCCATTGAGCGTGAAGCGCCAATGCGCCCCCAGATCGTAATTGCCGTAGAAGATGGTATCGAAGGCGCGGATGTCCTGGGGCTGCACCGGCGGTGCATTGACGCGCGCCAGATAGTCCGGCGCCGCATACAGGCCATAGACCACCTTGCACAGCGGGCGCGAGACCATCGAGGAATCCGGCAGCGGCCCCATGCGAATCGCCAGATCCACCGACTCATCGATGGGCTCGAAGCGCTGATCCTCGAGCAGAATCTCGACGCTGACATCCGGGTAGCGACGCATGAAGGCGGTGGTCGGCGCGGCCAGATACATGAAGCCGAACGATACCTGCGCCGACACCTTGAGCTGGCCCATCGGCTGCGAGGTGACGGACTGCACGCGGGCCTCGGCGGACTCCAGCTCCTCGCGGATGCGCAGGCCGTGCTCGTAGTAGATGCGCCCCGCCTCGGTGAGATGCAGCTTGCGGGTCGAGCGATTGATCAGGCTGACGCCCAGCTGCTCTTCCAGTGCCGCCACCCGCTTGGACGCCAGCGACTTGGAAATTCCCAGTCGCCGTGCCGCCGCCGTGAAACTGGCCGCGCGCACGACCTCGACGAATACGCGCAGTGCATCAAGTGTCGCCATGTGTCTCCCTCACCCTCGCTGTGCAACCGCCATGGCCCCCTGAACACGGCCAGACAGCCCATCAATCTTCCAGGTTTCCAATATGGAAACCCTAGTTTTCGATTGTACGCGCTTATTCTCCAAAGCGCGGCACCCTATACTGTGCGCCACGAACATGCGGGAGCAGGCGCGCCGCGGCATCGGCCGCCTGCTTCCGGACTAGACCGACGACGGCCGGGCCTGCGTGGCGCAGCCCGACCGTCCAGGTTCGCGCTCAGGTAGTTGCACTGCTCATCCCACCGATTCCCGGTGACTGGTCTGCATGGCGACGCCCCCACGCGCGGTTTCGCTGTCGGCCCATCCCGGGCCTCGGTGGCGATCTTCAGTGTTGTAATGCAAGTTTCTTGTGCGCCTGGCCGTCTCACGACGCCAGGCGCTTTTTTTATGCCTGTCTTCAGTGACTTACAGCCACTTCTTCCACTTGAAGAACAGATAGGTCGAGAGCGCCGATACCCCCATCAGGCACAGCGCGAAGGGATAGCCCCAGTCCTCGTCCAGCTCCGGCATCCAGTGGAAGTTCATGCCGTAGATACTGGCGATCAATGTCGGCGGCATGAAGACCACCGCCGCCACCGAGAAGATCTTGATGATCCGGCTCTGATCGAGGTTGGTGAAACCGATCGAGGCATCGAGCAGGAAGTTGACCTTGTCGAAGATGAAGGTGGTGTGCGGATTGAGCGAGTCGATGTCGCGCAACATGTCGCGAATCTCCTGACGCCGCGACTTCTGGCGTGGCGCCGAGGGCAGGTGGCGCGTCAGCTGACGCAGCAGGCGCTGACTGTCCAGAAGCGACTGGCGCACCTTGTCGTTGTAGCGCTCCTGCAACAGGATGCCGTGCAGGGTGTCTTCCAGCGCCTCGGGGTGCACCGCCTGCTTGCCCAGCGCCTCCAGCGCCCGGTAGATATCCTCGATCTCATCGGCCAGGTAATCGACCTTCATCGCCAGCAGCGCCAGCAGCACCTCCCAGCCATCCTCCGGACTCAGTCGCTGGCGACGCAGGTGATTGCGGAACAGCCGCAGCAGGCCGATATCCTCGTGGCGCATGCTGATCAGCTGGCGCCCATGCAGATGAAAGGCGACGTTGGCCGTCTGCGGCTCGCGCCCCTTGCGATGCGGAAACAGCGAGACGACGTGGATGCCATCGCCTTCCAGATAGAAGCGCGACGACGACTCGATCTCCTCCAGCTCCTCGACATCGGGCAGCTCCACCGTGAACTGCTCACTCACCCAGCGCTTTTCCTGCTCATCCGGCTCACAGAGATCGATCCACAGCACATCGCTACGCACCAGAATCGGCGGTGCCAGCTCGTCATCGGCCAGCAGCCCGGCATGCAGGGTAGCCGCCTCTTCTGCGCTATCCGCCAGGCGCGGCGGCGCATCGGGCTGGCCGGGCTGCGGGTCGGGCAACACGATATGTTCGCCGCGCAGGCGGCCATCATCGTGCAGTCGATAGAGTGTGATCATGATGACTTCCTCGAAAAGCCCCGCGGGTCGCGCCTGTGCACTGACTGATGACAATGACTGGCCACTATGGCCAACCGTCTGAAAAGGCAGCGAAACCCGGGCGCCTTGGCGGCGTGGGAATAGGATGTCGTCATTCTAAACGAGATGGCGCGCCAGCGGAGGCCGAGCGACGAGGCGTTATCAAGCACGAGGGCGTGAGCGCGAGGTCGCGTGCGAGAGATCGCCCGCAGGAGTGATTGAGCGAGTGATCGTGCGAGAGATCGAGAGAGTGAGGGAGATAGCGCGCCAGAGCAGCGTCTGACGGCCAGACACGAAAAAAGGCGACCCGTGAGAGTCGCCCTAAGACCGTGACTAGCTTGATGAGGAGAAACCCGAACAGGGGCCTGACTCCGCTGTTCTGGCTACCGCATTCCATGGCGGGAAGCGATGAATCCAGATTATGCTCTCCGGCAGACGCCGTCAATACTAATGAGAAATATTTTCATTAACATTGAGTCAGCGTTTATCTCACGCGCCGCTGGCCTCCCCTCACCGGCTGACGTATCATGGCGCCAGAATATCAAGGTCGTGACTGGCCTGATGAGACGCTTGCCAGGGACCTGACATCCAAATCTGGTGAGCACGAAGCACCGCTCGGCTCGCAAGCCTTCCTCCCTGTCATTGGCAGACGGAAAGCAAGTGAATCGAGAAGCGCTTCCGGACGCCTCCCTCGCGCAAGCGAAGGAGGCGTCTTTTTTTGCGCATAAAAAAGCGGCCCACCCCGTAGGATGAGCCGCTGGCAAGGACCGTAAAACTGTCTGATGAGAAGCCTCCCGGACAGGGGCCTGACTCCGCTGGCCGGGACACCGCTACCCATGGCGGGGAAGCGATGACCCCAGAATATGACCCGCGGGCTCAGACGTCAACACTAATGAGAAATATTTTCATTAGCATTGGTGGCACAAGCACTTGCCGTGCCCTCTCGCCTCAGTTTCAGCCCTGCTTGTGCCACTCGAACTTCTTGAACGGCTCGTCGATCGGCGTCTCGGCCAGGTGATTGGTGTAGTTGCTCATCACCTTCTGGGACAGGCCCAGAATCACTTCCAGCACATTGCGCTTGGTGTAACCGGCATCGAGGAAGGTCTGCACGGTGGCGTCATCGACGAAGCCACGCTCACGCACCACGGCCAGCGTGAAGGTGCGCAGGGCTTCCAGGCGCTCGGTCGGCAGCGGCGTCTCGTTGCGCAGCGCCTCGATGATGGCGTCATCCACTTTCATCGACTTGGCGATACCGGTATGCGCCGGCACACAGTAGTGGCAGTTGTGCTCGACGTTGATGGTCTGCCACACGACGGTGGTCTCTTCATCATCGAAGCTGCTGTCGAGGAACAGCTGGTGCAGCACCTGGTAGCCTTCCAGCAGACCCGGCGCTTCCGCCATCACGGCGTGCAGGCCCGGTACCATGCCGAAGGCTTCAACGGACTTGCCGAGCAGCGGCTTGCTGTCCTGCGGGGCATTGTCGGCGGTGTACAGCGTGAAATCTGTCATGAGGACTCCTTCGGAATGATGAGCGAGATAAGCGGAGCCTCAGGGGCGGGCTGCCACTCAGTGGCATGAAGCCTTGAGCAGCGCCCCTGGGGATGCAGGGCATGATATGAGCAAACGCTCAAAATAACGCCTGACCATCCGCTGCACTGCGTTGTCGGGGAACACACTAGCTGGATTTGAGCGATCATTCAAGTTAAACTTGAGTACTCACTCAACACCTTGCTCCTTGCAGACCGTCCGCTTCGCCATACTGCGCGAAGACAGGCGTCACTCGCGAGCCCCATCGTCAGGACAGCCATGCCACGCGCGACCTTGCACAACCGCCAGGATTCCCTCGAACGGGCGCTCAATCTCTTCTGGCAGAAGGGCTTTCATGCCACTTCGCTGAAGGATATCGAGCACGCGCTCGACATGCGTCCCGGCAGCATCTACGCCACCTTCGGCAGCAAGGATGGCCTCTTCCAGGAAGCGCTGGACTGCTACTCCGCGCGCAGCCTGCGCGAGATGGAAAGCCTGATGGCCAGCCACGACTCGCCATTGACCGCCCTCGCCACCTATATCCGCAAGCTCGGCGGGCTGCGCGACTGCGAGGTGCCGTCCCGCGCCTGCATGCTGGCCAAGAGCCTGCTGGAACTCGGCGAGCGTGAACAGGCCGCCCGCGACAAGGTCGAGATGCTGCTCGCCAACATGGAAGCCCGCTTCCGCCAGGCCTTCGCAGACGCCCGCGACGCCGGTGAACTCATCGACCCCGAGCGCCCCGCGCACCAGCCGGAACGCCTCGGCCGCCGCCTGCAAGCCGAAGTCATGGGCCTGCGCGCCTACGCCCAGCGTGAAGGCGAAAGCGAAGCCGTCCGCCAGCTCGCCGAAGACATCGCCCAGGATATCGAGGCGCTGAAGGTCAACAACACGCATTGAGAATGCATGATTATTAAAACATGAGTGCTTTTTACTATTGAGGCTACTGCGAGTGAATCCTAGTAGCCTCAATACATTTTTTTTGATATAAAACCACTTGCACTCTAAAGCTCATCCCACTCCTTTTCTATTCTCACAATTTCCTGTTGAACATAATTCATCTGCGAATTTTCATCTCCCTTGAACCTGTATTCTTTCTTTAGCTTGAGATCAAGAACTCTACACAACTCGACCGCGACTTCACAAGACTCACTCATGAGTAAGCAAATTATATTTGCTCTCTTTTGTGTCATCTTTTCTGCACCACTAAAGTGAAGCTTCAGCATGCAATCTTGACCATTGATCCTATAGTACAGTTCAGGATTACAGGTAACCGTGGTTTTACTGAATTGATATGCAGCTTTGGGAGGGTCATAATGATGGATGTCCTTCCCAGTAGCCCAAGAAATGAAGTTCTCTGCTACAACGTGATAATTCTCTCTTTTGCTCTCATGAGCTTTTCGAACAACTTCACGCAAGCTATTAAAGTTCTGCTTCTTCTTAAAAAGACTCTTTATGGCATTTCTCAAGCTGAGATAATAGTCTTTAAAATGTGCATATTCTCCTTTATTTTTGACTTTAGCTTCCCTACGCTTTTTTAGTTTTAATTCAGACACTGCTATATACGAAAATTCCGAAACTGTCAAATCAGGCATAAGTCCCCCACGCGACAACAAAGCTTCTCAAATTTTATTTACTACCCTGTATCCTTAGTCCCATAAAACTTAAACTCGTACTATTCGACTATTCAAATATTGACCATTAAAGCTATTCCTACAAGAAATTTCATGTTGCCCGAATGGCCGCTTCGCATCACAAGCTGCTAGAATCACCGCCCGCTTGTCTCGACAGCGCCTGCACCTGATGCTCCGATCCCTGCCCCCACACCAGCCGATATGACTGCCATGCCGATGACACCGATTGACCGCACCTTTTCCGTTGCGCCGATGATGGAATGGACGACCCGTGACTACCGCGCCTTCGCGCGCGTGTTGAGCCGTCGTACGCTGCTGTACACGGAGATGGTGACCACCGGGGCATTGCTGTTCAATCCGGACCGCGAGCGCTTCCTGGGTCACGACGAGACGGAGCATCCGCTGGCGTTGCAGCTGGGTGGCAGCGACCCGCAGGCGCTGGCCGAGTGTGCGGCGATCGCCGAGAGCTGGGGCTATGACGAGGTAAACCTGAATGTCGGCTGCCCGAGTGACCGTGTGCAGAACAACATGATCGGTGCCTGTCTGATGGGCCATCCGGAGCTGGTGGCCAAGTGCGTGGCGGCGATGCAGGCGCAGGTGAAGATTCCGGTGACGGTGAAGTGTCGCATCGGGATCGATGATCAGGATGAGGACGCCGACCTCGAGCGCTTCATCACCACCGTGGCCGATGCCGGCTGCGACACCTTCAGCGTGCATGCGCGCAAGGCATGGCTGCAGGGCCTGTCGCCGAAGGAGAACCGCGATGTGCCACCGCTGAACTACGGCCGCGTGCACCGCCTCAAGCAGGCGCACCCGTCCTTGCATATCGGCATCAATGGCGGCCTGAAGCTGATGGATGAGCTGCACGAGCAGCTGGAACATGTCGATAGCGTGATGGTCGGCCGTGAGGCGTACCACAACCCCTGGTTGCTGGCGACGGTGGACAGCGAGCTGTACGGCGAGGCCGAGAATCCGCACACCAGCCGCCACGATGCGCTGCGTGCCTTCCGCCCCTACATCGAGAAGCGTCTCGCCGAAGGCGTGCGCCTCAACCACATCAGCCGCCATCTGCTGGGGCTGTTCCAGGGTCAGCCGGGCGGTCGCCAGTTCCGCCGTCATGTCTCCGAGAACGCCCACAAGCCGGGCGCGGGCATCGAAGTCATCGATGACGCCATGGCGCGCGTGCCGGAGCTCCGCCCTGAGGCACAGGTCGAACAGGCCTGATCGAGCTGGCCTGTTCGCGCCGCTTCTGCCCTGTCTCTTCTACCCTCTCTTCTACCCTCTCTTCTTCCCTCTCTATTCTGCCCTGTCCTCTTGAGAGCGGCGCTTTCAAGAGACAGTCCCCCGACACCCGGCCCACGCGCCGGGTGTCGTCGTCTCGGCAGTCAGCAAAGTGACGACACTGCACTGGCAGGCGTGACACCTGACGCAACCCTGCGTCGCCATATAAGCTAATAACCCCTTAAATACCAACAACATGCATGACTTTCGTTTGATTGTCTGACAAAGCCGTCTCACGCAGAATGGCTGACCATACGGACAACAACCGGTCTCGACATCGTCACGCCATGCTTGCGTGATGTCAGCCAAACAACTGCTCCGTCATCGGCGATTCCTCCACAGTCCTCCTCTGCAGACCTGTGGGCCGGTCCATGCAGCCCCGTCATCCGGGCTGCGCTGCTTCTGCTGACACTTCCTTCGAGGTTCCATGTCCACACACTCCCCTACCGGAGCCAACAGCCGTGAGCTGTTCGGGCATCCGGCCGGACTCTATCTGCTGTTCTCCACGGAACTGTGGGAACGCTTCTCCTACTACGCCATGCGTGCCCTGCTGGTGCTCTATCTCACCGATGCCGTCACCAGTGGCGGTCTGGGCTGGAATCAGGGCGACGCCCTGCAGCTGTACGGCATCTTCACGGGCCTGGTGTACATCACGCCGATGTTCGGCGGAGCGCTGGCCGACAACTGGCTGGGCGCCCGCCGTGCGATCCTGATCGGGGGCCTGATCATGGCGGCCGGGCAATTCGTGCTCGCCGTGCCGCCGGCCATGAGCGGCCTCGACCCCGAGATGCTGCTGTATGTCGGCCTCGGCCTGCTGATCGTCGGCAACGGCCTGTTCAAGCCCAACATCTCCACGATGGTCGGTGACCTCTATCAACAGGGCGATCACCGCCGCGATGGCGCCTTCACCATCTTCTACATGGGCATCAACATCGGTGCGCTGCTGTCGGGCATCGTCGCGGGCTCCATGGCCGAAGGCTATGGCTGGAACGCCGGCTTCCTGGTGGCCGGTGTCGGCATGCTGCTGGCGGTCGCCATCCAGCTCATCTTCGCGCCGCGCCATCTGGGTGACCTGGGGGTCGAACCCAGCGCCCGCCGTGAGGCACGCCTGAGCAAGAGCAGCAACCGCAAGACACCGCTGAGTCGCGAAGAGCGTGACCGCATCAAGGTCATCATGGTGCTGGGCCTGTTCACCATCCTGTTCTGGGCCGGTTTCGAGCAGGGCGGCGGCCTGATGGCGCTGTATGCGCAGGACTACACCGACCGCATGCTGATGGGCTTTGAAGTGCCGGCGGCCTGGTTCCAGTCCCTCAATCCGCTGTTCATCATCCTGCTCTCGCCGCTGCTGGCGGGTCTGTGGACGCGCATGGACAACCGCGAGCCCAGCTCGCCGGTCAAGTTCGCCTTCGGCCTGATCGCTCTCGGCATCGGCTTCGTGTGCATGATCGGCGCGGTGCTGGAACAGAAAGCCGCAGGCAGCGCCTCGATGATGTGGCTGGTCGGCGCCTTCTTCTTCCACACTCTCGGCGAGCTGTGCCTGTCGCCGGTGGGGCTGTCGATGGTCACCAAGCTGTCACCGGTGCGCATGGGCGCGCTGATGATGGGCGCCTGGTTCGCCTTCGTGGCGCTGGCCAACTATCTGGCCGGGATGATCGGCTCGCTGGTCGGCGAAGCCGGTGCCATGAGCGTGTTCGGTGGCATCGCCATCACCGGCGTGCTCGGCGGCCTGCTGTTGCTGGTGTTCGCCGGCAAGCTGGTGGACTGGATGCACGGCGCGGAAGCGCGTCATGACGGCCCGCTCGAGACCCAGACCAGTCACGGCTGAGTGCTCTGTGACGGTGATTATCGCTGTCGACCAGAGGACAGACTGCTGCAACGCAAACGCCCCGCTCATTGAGCGGGGCGTTTGCGTTATCGCTGCCAGCAACAGGGCCGTAAAGGGGCGTGAAGCGCCTAGATGGAGTCCGGCACGAACAGCTGCTGGAAGTTGTCGACGGCGCTCTCGGCATCGTCGATCGCATGGAAGCGCGCCACGTGATAGAGCGCCTCGCCCTCGTTGGCCAGCGGCAGATTGGCCATGCCGATGATGATGCCATCCGCGGGTGACAGCACCTCGCTTTCGCTGTTGCCGAAGGGGTCGGCGACGATGCCCAGCACCTGATGCTTCTCGACGCGGTCCCCCAGGCCCACGCGGCTCTGGACGATGCCATCGATGGAGGCACGCGCCCAGCTGGAGCCGTTGGACATCTCCACCGCACGCGAGCTGGGCTTGCGGTCGCGGTCCTTGGCCAGCATGCCGATGGAGCGCATCACGCGCTTCACGCCGCTGACGCCCGGGCGAATCGCCCACTCATCGAAGCGCAGTGCCTCACCGGCCTCATAGGTGATGACCGGCACGCCGCGCTCGCTGGCATAGGCGCGCAGACTGCCCTCGCGCAGCTCGGCATTCAGCAGCACCGGCGCGCCGAAGGCATCCGCCATCTGACGCGTGGCATCACTGCCCGTCATGGTGGCGCGGATCTGCGGCAGGTTGGTGCGATGAATCGCGCCGGTGTGCAGGTCGATGATGTGGGTGGCCTGATCGGCGATCTGCTCACGGAACAGCGCCGCCACCCGCGAGCCCAGCGAGCCGCTCTCACTGCCCGGGAAGCAGCGGTTGAGGTCACGGCGGTCCGGCAGGTAGCGCGTGTGCTGCACGAAACCGAACACGTTGACGATGGGCACCGCGATCAGGGTGCCGCGCAGCCGCGCGAGGCTGGAACTCTTGAGCAGCCGCCGCACGATCTCGACACCATTGATCTCGTCACCGTGGATGGCACCGCACACCAGCAGCACCGGGCCGGGCTGACGGCCATGCACCACCTCGACGGGGATGTGCAGCGGCGCATGGGTGTAGAGCTTGGCGACAGGCACATCGACCTGGGCCCGCGTTCCCGGCGCGATGCGGGTACCGCTGATTTCAAATGGAGCGCGTGACATCGCCACCTCAGAGATTGTTCGACCAACGAGCGGCAGGCACTGCGACATGCCCGCCAGATCAGGCTACTCGCCCAGTGTCTCGAAAGAAAACACTGTGCGACATGCGCCTTTTAGCGCATTGGTGCGCCAAGGGAAAGACTTCATTGCAGCGTGTCGGGATGAAGCGCGGGCAGAATTGTTCAACAATGGGCCTTCACGACTCACCTTGCCCGCCCTCTCGACATGAGATGCCCGTGACCGATTCACTCGATGCCCTGCTGACACTGCCCGATTACTCTGCGCTGGCCTGGAGCGTGATCATCTTCTCGACCTACCTGACCGGCATCTCCAAGGGCGGCTTCGCCGGAGGCTTCGGCTCACTCTCGGTGCCGTTGATGGCGCTGGCCATCGGGCCGCTGGAAGCCGCCGGCATCCTGCTGCCGCTGTTGCTGGTGATGGACTTCCTGAGCTCCCGCGCCTGGTGGGGCAAGCAGCTGTGGTCGGAGGTGCGCATCATCCTGCCCAGCGCCGCCATCGGCATCGCGGTGGGCGTGGTGCTGTTCGATGAGCTGGACGAGAACATGATTCGCGGCCTGCTGGGCGTCATCTCTCTGCTGTTCGCCGCCTATATGCTGTTCAAACCGACAGCCAGGAAACCGCTGCCCCGCTGGCTGGCCATTCCTGCCGGGGCCACCGCCGGCTTCACCAGCTTCTTCGCCCACGCCGGCGCCCCGCCCTACAACCTGTACATGATTCCGCGCCAGCACCCCAAGGAGACCTTCATCGCCACCACGGTGATCATCTTCGCTGGCATGAACCTGATGAAACTGGGCCCCTACGTGGCGCTGGGCGAGATCAACCTCACCAGCCTCTCCACCTCGCTGCTGCTGGTACCGGTGGCCTGGGCGGGCGTCAGAAGCGGCCTGTGGCTGCAATCCCGCGTCAACGAGAAGCTGTTCTTCCGCCTGATCATCATCGCGATGGCGCTGGTGGGTGTGCAGCTGATCTACAAGGCCTGGGGCTGACGGCCACAAGCCCCATCACGCCCTCACGACCACTGCCGCCAGCCATTGAAAACTCCCGCCACGGCCCTTGAGGCCGAGCGCTGGAAGCCCCCCTTGAGAACGATCGAGACAACGCCATGACACACCACATCAGCTACTACCACGCCCATCTCTACTACACCGATGAACAGAGCCTGGCCGCCGCTCGCGAACTGGCGGCCCAGGCCGAGCAGCGCTTCACGCTGCGCGTCGGGCGCTTCCACCAGCAGCCGGTCGGCCCGCACCCGCTGTGGAGCTGTCAGCTGTCCTTCCTGCCTGAGGAATTCGGGCGCATCATCCCGTGGCTGGCACTCAACCGCGGCTCGCTGGACATCTTCGTGCACGCCGGCACCGGCGATGACCTCTTCGATCACACCCAGGGCGTGATGTGGCTGGGCAACTCGCATACGCTGAATCTCGCTGCCTTCGCCAGCGAGTGAGGCCGCGGCAAGCATTTAGCCCGCGGCAAGCATTGAGGCCAGGGCAATGGTTGACGCCCACCGCGGGTCTGACACGCTATCATCGCCTGACACCACTGACTCAAGGATGCCCCCATGACGCGACTGCGCCGCCTTTCCTCTCGTGCTGCCCTGCTGGGTGTGATGGCCTCAGGCCTGCTGCTGGCCGGCTGTGATGATAACGAGGTCGGAGATGTCTCACTGGGCCTGTTCACCACCAAGGACATCAAGATCGAGAGCCTGATCGACCCCAAGGTGCCGGGCGTGACCTGCCATCTGAGCAACATCGAGGCGGACCTCGACTTCTCCGATCCCTCCGACATGAGCATCGCCTGCCGCCAGACCGGCCCGATCACGGCGGAGATGATCGCCGACATCGATACCTCCAAGAGTGGCGAGGAGGTCTATCGCAAATCCAAGAGCGTGCTGCTCAAGAGCCTCAAGATTCGTCGCATTCTGGATCGCGACTCCCAGAGCCTGCTCTATATCGCCTACAGCACCAAGGAAACCAGTGGCAGCTTCAAGCATGCGCTGAGCAGCGTGCCGCTGTGGGGCAGCGACGCCTGGCAGGCCCCGGCAGCGCAGTGAGTCGCCTCGGCGCCTGAATCAAACCCCGATTGATCAAGCGCTGACTCATCAATCTCTGACTCAACAAGCCCTGACTCATCAAGCGAAAGCTTCACCATCATCCCTTGAAGTTGTGGGGTATCGCTCCAAGGTCTTGTGCAACGGCTAGCCAGCCGGATTTTCATTCGCATGACGCAAAGGAGTGACACACGATGTCGAGCCCGGAGCACAAGCAGAAGATCTGGAAGCTGATCAAGGATGTGAAGGTCGGCATGTTGGTGACGCAAGGCGACGGCATGCCCCACGCCCGCCCGATGCATCTGGTGCAGGATGACTACGACGGCACCCTGTGGTTCTTCACCCGCGCCAGCGCCGAGAAGGTATTTGAGGCCAGGAAGGACAGCGAGGTCTGCCTGAGCTTTTCCGATCAGGATGATGGCGTCTACGTGTCGCTGAGCGGTCATGCCAACCTGCACCGCGATCAGGGCCTGATCGACAAGTTCTGGAACCCGTTCGTGGCCGCCTGGTTCCCGGAAGGCAAGGATGACCCCGACATCACCCTGCTGGAGATCTCGGTGCAATCCGGCGAGCACTGGAAGGCCAAGGAGAGCAAGGCCTATCAGCTCTACGAGGTGGCGCGCGCCAACCTCGACAAGGACCACACCCCGGACATGGGCGAGAACGAGAAATTCGGCACGGTGTAAGCAGAAGCCCGAGCTCGTCAGAGAGAGCTCTTTGCAGTGCCCGCGTGACGCTTCACGCACACGGCCATGCCAGACACGACAACGCCAGCCCGAGGGCTGGCGTTGTCGTGTCTGGCAGCCTGCCGTTTCCAGCAGGCCTGTCATCGGTGGTGAGGATTCAGGCCAGCGAACGCCTCAGGCCTTCATGTCGAGCACGATGCGCCCCTCGATCTTGCCGTCGATCATGCGTCCGAAGATGTCGTTGATGTCCTCGAGCTTGCCGGTCTGCACGGTGGCGGCGACCTTGCCTTCCGCGGCGAAGTCCAGCGCCTCCTGCAGGTCCTGGCGCGTGCCGACGATGGAGCCACGCACCGTGATGCCATTGAGCACGGTGGAGAAGATCGGCAGCGGGAAGTCGCCCGGCGGCAGGCCGTTGAGCACCAGGGTGCCGCCACGGCGCAGCATGTTCTGGGCCTGATCGAAGGCCTTGGGCGACACCGCCGTCACCAGCGCGCCATGCGCGCCACCGATCTCGCGCTTGATGACGCTCGCCGGGTCTTCCTTCATGGCATTGACGGTTACGGTCGCGCCCAGACGACGGGCCAGTTCCAGCTTGGCATCATCCACATCCACCGCCGCCACGTTCAGGCCCATGGCGCGTGCATACTGCACCGCCATGTGTCCCAGCCCGCCGATGCCCGAGATCACCACCCACTGGCCGGGGCGGGTGTCGGTCATCTTGAGTCCCTTGTAGACCGTGACCCCGGCGCACAGCACCGGCGCGATCTCCACGAAGCCCACGCTGTCCGGCAGGCGGCCGACGTAGCCTGCGTCCGCCAGCGTGAACTGGGCAAAGCCGCCATTCACCGAGTAGCCGGTATTCTGCTGGCTCTCGCACAGCGTCTCCCAGCCACCCAGACAATGCTCGCAGTGGCCGCAGGCCGAGTAGAGCCAGGGCACCCCGACACGGTCGCCTTCCTTGACGTGGGTGACGCCCTCGCCCACCGCCGCGATGGTGCCGACGCCTTCATGGCCGGGAATGAACGGCGGATTGGGTTTCACCGGCCAGTCGCCATGCGCGGCGTGCAGGTCGGTATGACAGACCCCGGAGGCGGCGATCTCGACCAGAATCTCGCCACGCCCCGGACGCGGTACTGCGACCTCCTCGATCACCAGCGGTGCACCGAATTCACGTACCACGGCGGCTTTCATGCTGTTATCCATGACGTACTCCTCATCCATTGAAGACTGACGAACATTCAAGAAAGACGGACATTCAAGACAAACGAACCAGCAGAGTTGCGGCGGAGCGTTGCGCCGGTGAGTGTGGGCTTGCGCCTGCATACGCCAGCGCCCATGCCAGCGTTTTTCCAGCGCCCGAGCCTGCGCCCGAGCCAGTGCAAAGCTTGCCTCTCCATTGAAACCAGACGCAGCGCTCCCTGCCCTGCGCCAGATCAAGCAATCGGATCTGGCGCGGGCATCGATGTCATTTTCTCAAGCAAGAATCGCGGGAGGCGTGCAGCACCACCAGTCGCGGTGGCGCTGCCAGCCAGGCCTAGAAGAAGCCGAGCGGATTGATGTCGTAGCTGACCAGCAGGTTCTTGGTCTGCTGGTAGTGCTCCAGTGCCATCTTGTGGGTCTCGCGACCGACACCGGATTTCTTGTAGCCACCGAAGGCGGCATGGGCGGGATACTGGTGGTAGCAGTTGGTCCACACACGGCCGGCCTGGATGCCGCGCCCCATGCGGAAGGCGACGTTCATGTCGCGGCTCCAGACACCGGCGCCGAGACCGAATTCGGTGTCATTGGCGATGGCCAGCGCCTCGGCCTCGTCACGGAAGGTGGTGACGGCCACCACCGGCCCGAAGATCTCCTCCTGGAAGACACGCATCGAGTTGTTGCCCTTGAGCAGGGTCGGCTGGATGTAATAGCCGTTGGCCAGCTCGTTCTCCAGCTGCTCGCTGCCGCCGCCGGTGAGCACCTCGGCGCCTTCCTCGCGGGCGACATCCATGTAGGACATGATCTTGTCGAACTGCTCGCGGGAAGCCTGAGCGCCGACCTGTACGTCAGTATCCAGCGGGTTGCCGCGCTTGATGGTCTTCACGCGCTCCATCACCCGGGCCATGAAGTCGTCGTAGATGCTTTCCTGGATCAGGGCGCGTGACGGGCAGGTGCACACCTCGCCCTGATTGAAGAACGCCAGCACCAGGCCTTCGGCGGCCTTGTCGATGAACTCGGGTTCGGCATTCATGATGTCGGCGAAGTAGATGTTGGGCGACTTGCCGCCCAGCTCCACCGTGGAGGGGATGATGCTGTCGGCGGCGCACTTGAGAATGTGCGAGCCCACGGGAGTAGAGCCGGTGAAGGCGATCTTGGCGATGCGCTTGCTGGTGGCCAGCGCCTGACCGGCCTCGGCCCCATAGCCGTTGACGATATTGAGCACGCCCGCCGGCAGCAGGTCACCGACCAGCTCCGCGAACACCAGAATCGAGGCCGGGGTCTGCTCCGCCGGCTTGAGCACCACGCAGTTGCCGGCCGCCAGCGCCGGGCCGAGCTTCCAGGCCGCCATCAGGATCGGGAAGTTCCACGGGATGATCTGCCCGACCACACCCAGCGGCTCATGGAAGTGATAGGAGACGGTATTGGCATCGATATCCGCCGCGGTGCCTTCCTGGGAGCGCAGGCAACCGGCGAAGTAACGGAAGTGGTCCGCCGCCAGCGGGATATCGGCGTTCAGCGTCTCGCGCACCGCCTTGCCGTTGTCCCAGGTCTCGGCGACGGCCAGCATCTCGAGGTTCTGCTCGATGCGATCCGCGATCTTGAGCAGGATGTTGGAGCGCTCCTGCACCGAGGTCTTGCCCCAGGCAGCGGCTGCCTTGTGGGCGGCGTCCAGCGCGAGGTCGATATCCTCCGCACTCGAGCGCGGGATACGGCAGAAGGCCTCGCCCGTCACCGGGCTGACATTGTCGAAGTACTCACCCTTCACCGGCTCGACGAAGCGACCGCCGATATAGTTGCCGTAGATATCCTTGAACGTGACCAGCGCATCGGCGCTGCCCGGGGAGGCGTAGATCATGGCGAACTCCTGTTGGCCGGATTCACGAGTGGCGCTCGTGATCGACGGCCTGTTGTTGTCGTTGCTGCGCAGTCGTTGTCGTTACTGAAAAGTCGTTGTCGTGTCAGCGAAACGCCTGTGTTGGCCCTTCTGCAGTGGCCCCGTTGGCGCTGACTCGCTGCCCGATCCATCAAGCGGTACTTGTTCAGGCGACTCTCACAGTCTTGACCACCGACGCCAATCGCGACATGCCCCCATGGGCGGAGACCGTCTCATCCCTTGGGAGGAGAAAAGGAGGGAGAAACGAACGCCGCCATACCGCGAAGGCCGCAAGGCACGACACCACGCCATGACGTTATGCTCAGGATATCGCCCGCCACCGGCCAGGAGCCTCCATGTACCGTCTGTTGATCGCGGATGACCATCCGCTGTTCCGTGATGCCATCAGTCGTACCCTGAGCCTGAGCGTCGCTGACGCCCCAGCACCGCCCTACGAGCTGCTGCAGGCCGCCAGTCTCGCCGAGACGCTCAGCCTCATCGACGCGCATGCCGATAGCCTCGACCTGCTGCTGCTGGATCTCGACCTGCCCGACAGCCACGGCCTGGAAGGCCTGATGCGCTTGCGCCAGGAGGCAGACTGGCTGCCGGTGGCGATTCTCTCCGCCCACGAGGCGCGCGAGACGGTGCTGGAGGCGTTGGCACTCGGCGCGGTGGGCTATCTCTCCAAGTCGAGCTCGGCGGAGGTATTGCGCGAGGCGCTCGCGCGCATGCTGGCCGGTGAGGTCTATGTGCCCGCCCGCCTGATGCGCGCCGCCCCGCGTCCGCCGCTGGCGAGCCAGGCGGCTTCCTCAGCCTCATCAGCCTCAGCACCAGTGCCATCGTCAGCGCCTCAACTCGCGCCGAGCCTCAGCGAGGCGGAATTCGCGCAGCGCTGGCAGACCCTCACCACCAAGCAGCGCGGCGTGCTGGAGCGCATGGTGCTGGGCGAATCCAACAAGATGATCGCCTGGCAGCTGGGCGTGGCGGAGACCACCGTCAAGTCGCATGTCTCCGCCATCCTGCACAAGCTGGGGGTGGCCAGCCGGGTACAGGCGATTCTGCTGGCCAGCCACGCCCTGCCTGCCGTGTCTGGCGCGAGCGCGCCCCTTGCCTCTCCATAACGCGCAACGCCCCGCCGGGGCGCTCACGAATGAGGCACACAGCGGGGCGTTGCGAGGGCCTGCCACCAGCAGGGCTTTTACCTCTCACAAGGGCATAGGCACTGGGGCATAAAGCATGGAGCCTACATCAGCTCGCCGACCAGCACATAGCCATTGAGCAGGATGATGATCGCCGCGACCAGCACCCCGATGGCCGTCACCCAGTGACGATTGACCAGATCCCCCATCAGGCGGCGGTTGGCGGTGAACATCAACAGCGGCACCAGCGCGAAGGGAATCCCGAAGCTGAGTACCACCTGGCTTGCGACCAGCACCTGCTGCTCCGGCAACTCCATCAGGATGATGGCGATGGCCGGTGCCATGGTGATCACGCGGCGCAGCCACATCGGAATGCGGAAGTTGACGAAGCCCTGCATCACCACCTGACCGGACAGGGTGCCGACGATGGACGAGGACAGTCCCGCCAGCAGCAGCGTGAAGCCGAAGATGAGACTCGCCGCATCCTGACCCATCAGCGGCGACAGCAGCTTGTAGCTCTCGGTGATGGAGGCTACGCCGGTCTCGCCGTTGCCGTGGAAGACCTTGGCGGCCAGCACCAGCATCGCCATGTTGATCAGCCCTGCCAGCGCCATGCCGATGATGACATCCAACCGGTAGTAGCCCATCACGCGACGACGCTGACCGCTGTCACGCACCCGGATGCGATTTTGGGACAGCGCGGAGTGCAGGTAGATGACATGGGGCATCACGGTGGCACCGAGGATACCGGCCGCCAGGAAGATGGCGTGGCTATCCGGGAAGTTCGGCGACAGCAGACCGTAGATGATCGGCTCCACCGGCGGGCGACTCAGAATGATCTCGAGCAGGAAGCCCGCCGAAACCGCCAGAATCATCGCGCCGATGATCATTTCCATCATGCGGAAGCCGAAACGCTGCATCACCAGCACCGCATAGGTGATGGCGCCGGTCAGCAGCGCCCCTTCCAGCATGCTGAGCCCGAACAGCAGATTGAAGGCCAGCGCCGCCCCCAGGAATTCGGCCAGATCTGTCGCAATGGCGACGATCTCCGCCTGCACCCAGAAGGCCCACACCACCGGACGCGGGAAGCGTTCACGGATGACCTCGGCCAGATTCTTGCCGGTCGCCAGCCCCAGCCGCGCGGACAGGGTCTGGATCAGCATCGCCATCAGGTTGGCCCACAGCACCACCCACAGCAGGGTGTAGCCATAGCGGGAGCCGGCCTCGATGTTGGTCGCGAAGTTGCCCGGGTCGATATAGGCGACGGCGGCGATCATCGCCGGGCCGAGGAATGGCAAGGCGCGGCGCAGGCGGTCAGCGAGACGGACAGGGGAAGCTGTGTGTGCACCACCGGCAGCAGAGGCGTCGCCTTCGCTGCCCAGTGACATGCTTGCGGCATGACGTACGGATTTATCGGACATGACATTCAGCATGGGGGGGAAACCTGCCAGATCAATGACCCGCGAACAGATAAAGAAATATGCGGGAGGCTATGTGATCAGCATACACACCAAATGCCATTGATTCTCATTAAAAATAAGCGTGGTGCTCGATAGACTCCTTCAATCACCCCCGTGGCGGACGCCTATTTGCCATTGTCTTTTGCAGCCCCTCCCCCTTTCCAGCTTCTCTTTTTCTCCCCCCTTCCAGCATCTCTTCCAGCATCTCTTCCAGCATCTCTTCCAGCACTTCTGTAAGCGGCTAGCGACAATTGACCAGCAACTGGCGCAGGCGCAGTGGCTTGACCGGCTTGAGCAGAAAACCGAAACCGAGCGCACGCGCCCTGGCCTTGAGCGGCGCCGAGTGGTCCGCGCTGATCACCACCACCGGCAAGCCCGGCCAGCGTTGCCGCAGGCGTTGCGCCTGCTCCAGGCCATCGGGCTGCCCTTCCCCAAGCTGATGATCGACGATCAAGACCTGCGGCGCGGCCACGGCCTGCTGCAACAGCACCTCGGCATCATCGGCGCAGTAAACACTCGCGCCCCAGCCCCCGAGCAATGACTGCATGCCGGCACACACCTCCCGATCATCCTCGACCACCCAGATAACGGTATCGAGCAGCGGCTGCGCGAGCGGTGACGCGCAAGGCTGGCCGGGAGAAGTCGCGTCAGCCGCTGGCCCCTCCACACTGGCAGGCTGACGAATCGGCACGCGAACCGCGAAGGCGGCGCCGCGCCCCGGCGTGCTGGTCAGCGACAGGGGGTGCTCCAGCAGGCCGGTGATGCGCTTGACGATCGCCAGCCCCAGCCCGAGGCCGCGCTGCTCGTTGTCCTGGCGCGGCGCCAGCCGTCGGAATTCCTGGAAGACCACCTCGCGCTGATGCTCGGCGATGCCGGGGCCGTTGTCGGCCACGGTGATCTCCAGCCAGTCACCGCGACGCCGACACCCCAGCAGCACCCGCCCGCGCGTCGAGCCATCCGGTACATGACGCAGCGCATTGCTCAGGAAGTTGCGCACCACTCGTGCCAGCAATTGCAGGTCCGACTCGATACTCAGATGACTGGCCACGTAATGCAGCTCGAGCCCACGGGCGGCGCCCAGCTGGCGATATTCCTCGGCGAGCACATCCAGCAGTTCACGCACCGGGAAGATGGCGACATCCGCCGTCAGCACGCCGGCATCCAGCCGCGAGATATCGACCAGCGTGCCCAGCAGACTCTCGACATCTGCCAGCGAGCGCCCCAGCCGCGCCACCAGCTCGCCCGGCGTAGCATCGCCCGGCGTGACGTCAGAAATGGCATCGCCCGGCAGGGAAGCATCCAGCGCCAGCCGCGCCAGTTGCTCTTCCAGGGCGCTGGCGAACAGCCGGGCGGCATTCAGGGGTTGCAGCAGGTCATGGCTGATGGCGGCGAGAAAGCGGGTCTTGGAGTGATTGGCCGCCTCGGCGGCGGCCTTGGCGGCGGTGAGGCGTCGATTGAGCGCCCCAAGCTCATCGAGGGTGCGATGCAAAGCATCGGTACGCTCGCGCACCTGATCCGCCAGCAGTACCGCATGCTCGAAGGCGGCGTAGGGCGCGCTCGGTGAAGGGCTGCTGGATTCGACCCGCTCGATCAGAGCGGCGTTGATCTTCTCCAGCTGGCGATTGCGTGCCTTGAGGGCGGCGAGTTCGGCGCTTTGAGCGTCCGTCTGAGTCAGAGCGTCCGGCTCGGCCTGGGCATCCGGCTCGGTCAGGGGGGCTGTCCTGATCAGCAAGCCCTGCTCGGTCAGCGGCGTATCAGGCGACATCCTGTCCTCCCGTGCCGTCGGCAACCGAGCGGCGCTGGCCGATCACCACGCCGGTGAAGGTCTGGTTGATGTGCATGCCGTGGTGCTGCTCACCGTAGGTATTGAAGCCGATCACCCGGTGCCGCCTGAGCATGCGCGAGGCCTCATCCTCCAGTGCCAGCGCCTCGATCTCCATGCGCCGCAGGAAGCAGTCGCAGCCGATGGTCAGCGCGGGCGGCCCCAGGCGCGCCTCCACCTCGGCCAGGCGCTGCTCGAGCTGCTCGAGAATCGGCGTGGCCTGCATGGCGGTGAGCACGATGCCGGTCTCCACCGCGCAGTAGAAACTCAGGCTGGCATCGTCATTCACGCGCTGGATGGAGCGCACGTAATGCGCCTCGCCGATGCGCACCGCCAGCGGGCAACGCGCGAAGACCGCCTCCTCCAGCGCCTCGGGGGCGACGCCGGCCAGCCGGGCGTACTCCTCGGCGGCGGGTTCGGCATTCAGCTCCAGCACGCGGCGCGAATCGCGATCCACCGCCGTCACCACCAGCTTGTCGGCCAGCGGCGTGAGGTGATGGGTGCTGATGACCTCGAACGGCAGCCGCGTATTGACCACCACCACGACCGCCGCCTGATCATGAAAGACGCCGTCGGCGTAGACATAGGTGTGCGACAGGCGATTGTCATCTCCGGCGGAGCCACCGAAGGCGGGAATGCTGCCCAGCGCCGCATCCAGCGTCGCCAGCACCTGCTCCTCGCTGCTCGAGAGCCCATCGAGCAGCGTCAGCGCGAAGCTGTTGCCCATCACCGGCGCCACGGCCTGCTCGCGACAGCGCGCCAGCAACTCATCACTCTGCGCCTGGGCCCGCGGAAGATCGAAACCGCTCAGATCATCGATCAGCACCTGGGCCAGCGCGAAGTCACTGCGCGCCAGGCCGATGGCGGTGATGGAGCCGCGCGCATAGCCCTCGGGCGTGATCTCGCCGGCGGTGGTACAGCCGCTCACCGGCACCTCGGCGAAGGTGGCTGCCAGCGCCTGGCCCAATGCCGCCAGCGGATAATCCGCCGAGCAGAAGAACAGCACCCCGCCGAGCCGCACACGACTTCCCAGCGCCAGATCAAGCGTTCGGGCAAGCTCGGCCACCGCCGCCTGCGGGTCCTTGAGCTGACTGGCCGCCGTGGCCAGCGCCACGGCATGCATCTCGCTCTGTTGCCGCGCCCTTTCCTTCACGCGGCTGCTGACATCCGTCATGTCCCCTCCTCCCGTCGAGCGCGGCGGAGCCGGAGATGACGATCATCCGTCGGTGTCCGGCCTAGAGCACCAGCCCGCTGGCTCTCACCACGCGTCGTTCAATGGCGCCTTCCAGCGTCTCGCGGCGGGTACCCGCCAGCGTGACCCGCGACTTGGCCCGCGTGATGCCGGTGTAGACCAGCTCACGGGTCAGAATCGGATTGGCGCCCTCAGGCAACACGAATAACACATGGCGGAACTCGGAACCCTGCGACTTGTGGACCGTCATCGCGAAGACGGTCTCCACCGCCTCGAGGCGTGACGGCAATACCGCGCGCACGCCACGGTGGAAGCGCTGGATGTCGGTGTCCTGCCCATCACGCTCGGTGTCTGGCGTCGCCTCCTCCTCGACCGGGAAGAACACGCGCAGGCGCCCCCCGGCAGCGGGGTCCGGCAGGGTGATGCCGACATCGCCGTTGTAGAGCCCCAGCGCGCGGTCGTTGCGCGTCACCATCACCGGGCGACCGGCGTACCAGCCGCGCTCGTCGGCGATCAGGCCGCGCCGCATCAGCACCCGCGCCACGCGCTGGTTGAGGCCATCGACGCCGTAAGGGCCACGGCGCAGCGCGCACAGCAGCTGGAACTCGAGCAGCAGGTCGATCACCTCACGCGCCGGGCGCCGCTCACGCACGGCCTCCAGCGCCGGGCGGTAGCCGTTGACTACCAGCTTCTCGAGATCGCGGTCCTCCGGGCCACTGAGCTTGAGCCAGGCGATGTCGCGATAACCGGCCTTCCATACCTCGCGCAGCGCCTGACGATCCCCGGCGTTGCTGGCACGAGCCAGGGCGCCGATGCCACTGTCGGCAGAGAAGCGATAGCTCTTCTGCAGCACCACCACGTGATCGGCGAGTCGGCCACGTGTCGCTGATGTTTCCTCCAAGTCCTGGCCATCAGGCACGGCGATGGCCTGCTCCAGCGTTTCGCCGGTCAGGCGGGTGAGATCTTCACACAGCGCCGGCGAGTAGCGCGGCGGCAGCGCATGCTCGCAGAGATCGCCCAGCACGGCGCCGGCTTCCACCGAGGCCAGCTGGTCCTTGTCACCGAGCAGAATCAGACGGGCATGAGCGGGCAGCGCGCCGAGCAGCGCCGCCATCAGGTCGAGATCGACCATCGAGGCTTCATCCACCACCAGCAGATCCAGCGCCAGCGGGTTGCCGGCGTGATGGCGGAAATGGCGCGAATCCGGACGTGCGCCCAGCAGGCGGTGCACGGTGCTTGCCTCGCGCGGGATGGCGGCGCGTACCGCGTCTGGCACCTCGAGCTTCGCCACCGCCCCCCGGATCGACTCCGACAGCCGCGCCGCCGCCTTGCCGGTCGGGGCGACCAGGCGGATATCCAGCGCCCGCCGCTCGTGCGGTTGGGCTGTCTCATCACCTTCCACCTCGCCCTCTGCACCGTCAGCGCCACCCGCCAGCGCCTGAGCCTGCAACAGCGCCAACAGGCGCGTGACGGTGGTGGTCTTGCCGGTGCCGGGGCCGCCGGAGATCACCGTCAGGCGCTGACGCAGCGCCAGGGCGCAGGCCAGCTTCTGCCAGTCCGGCTCGCCGTGCGGGTCCGGCTGATTGCTGGCGAACAGCTCGCGCAGACGTTCGCCCAGCGCATCGCTGACCCGTGTCTCGCCCTCCTCGCTCGGCCCCATCCGTGCACGCAGCCCCGCCGCGACTTCACGCTCGGCCTGCCAGTAACGGCGTAGATAGAGGCGCTCGCCCACCAGCACCAGCGGGCGCAGCGGCAGATGGCCTGCCGGGGAGTCGGCCTGCGCCAGTACGCTGACCAGCCGCGATGCCGCCAATTGCTCGGCCCAGCGCCCGGCATCGAGATCCGCCAGGAAGGACTCCGGCAGGGCCACGCTGACCTCGGCCAGATGCGCCTCGGACTGCTCCAGCGGCGGCAGCGACAGGGTCGCACGTGGCTCGGCCAGCGCCCGCGACAGCGACAGGCACACATGCCCGCGCCCCAGCTGGTGGCTGGCCAGCGCGGCCGCCAGCAGTACGCTGGCCGGGGCCTCCGGCACATGGCGCGCCATGAAGCGCACCAGATGGGCATCGACGCGCCTAAGCCAGCCCAGCTCCACCCACAGGCCGAGCGTGGCGAGCAGGGTGTCGGCAGTCGGGGCGTCAGGGGCAGCGCTGAACTGCTGCGTTGGCACAGACATGGTGTCAGACATCGAAGGCCCCCTGCTGGCCGCTTTGCGTGAGTGGCGAGGTGTCGTTGGTGCTGAGGAGCAGGCTATCCAATGCGGAGCTGTCGCCACCCAGCCAGAGATCCAGCGCCTCGATCAGCGCCTGTGATGGCCGGCGCTGGAAGACGCCGGGCGTCGCCATTCCGGGCGTCTCCCCCTCGGCGTCCACCGCAAGCGCGGGTGAATCACCGCCGGCATCCAGGCCGCGCAGGAAGACATACAGCACCCCGCCCATGCAGCGCTCGTAATCGTAGTCCTCACCGAGGCGCGCCTTGAGCAGACGATGCAGCGCGAGGGTATAGAGCACGTATTGCAGGTCGTAGCGGTGCTCGACCATGGCGCGGGCCAGTGCCTCGCCAAGATAATCCTCGGGGCGCTCGCCCAGATAGTTGGATTTCCAGTCCAGCACGTACCAGCGCCCGCCGGACTGGAAGGTCAGATCGATGAAGCCCTTGAGCATGCCGTGCATGCGACGTGGCGCGAGTCTGGGACGTGAGCGCGGCAACGGTTCCAGCGCGGTGACCACGGCATCCAGCGGCAGACTGCGTGCGTGCACGGCCGGCAGCCAGAATTCCAGCTCCGGCAGCCAGGCCTCCAGCCGGTTGAGCAGGATAGGCTCGCCCTCGAAGCCCTGCAGCGGGCGGGTCAGCGCCTGCTCCAGCCAGTCGGTGAGGCGCGGCTGCCAACTGGCATCGAAGCCACCGAAATGCAGCCGTGAGCCCACCAGCCGTTCAAGCTCGCCGCGATAGTCATCCGCACCGAGGCGATCGAGATCGACCGCCTCCAGCAGGCCATGCAGGAAGGTCCCCGGGCGCGGTCCGCGCGGGAAATCATGCAGATGGATCTCGCCCACCGTCATCGGCAGGCCGCCGGCCAGCAGCGGGCCGGACTGCCCGGCCACCTCGCGGTCCGGGCGCGTCAGGCCCTGCTCGCCCTCTTCCAGCGCGATCTCGGTGGCGCCCTCGGGCACGCGGTCATCCGCGGCATCGGCGGTGTCTTCCAGCGCCGCCGTCACCTGACGGGCATCGGTGAGCAAGGCGGTGTAGGAGGCGATCCACCAGTCATCCTCGATACCACCCGCGAAGTGGCGCGCGCCGTGGAAGTGCTGATCGCGCTCCGCCGGGGGCTGATATTCGTGGCCTGCTGGTGCGGGCAGGCCGGAAACACGCGCCAGGCCGGCAGACTGCTGATCACACCAGCCGTGCAGCGCGGCCTCGATGGCGCTGGCCTCGATATCCGGGGTGTCACTCAGGCCGAGCAGGTAGCCGACGGCGGTGGACGGCAGGCTCAGCTGCTTGCTGAAACCGCCCTTGCCGATGGGCGCCAGCCCCAGCCAGCAGGCGAACTTGGGACGCGTCAGCGCCACGTAGAGCAGACGCACATCTTCCATCAGCCGTGCATGATCGGCCGCCGCGATGGCCTCCCTAGAGGGCTTCTTGACCAGGATGCTGTCATCGAGAGCGTCATCCTCCTGATCGACTCCCCGAGCAGGCACTTCCTCGTTATCGTCTTCCTCGTCATCGCCTCCCTCGTCATCACCTTCCACGTCAGCCGAAGCCAGCCAGCGCTGCTTGAGGGTCAGCAGGCCGAAATTCCTGTCCGGCTCGGCCGCGCGGAAGCTGGCCATGAACGGCAGCAGCACGATGGGATACTCAAGCCCCTTGGACTTGTGGATGGTGACGACGCGCACCAGCCCCTCATCACTTTCCAGCCGCTGACTGAGGCTGTCGCTGTCCAGCGCTTCATGGCCGGATTCCAGCGCCTGATGCCACCAGCGCAGCAACGCCTGCTCGCCATCGAGGCGCTGGGCGGCATTCTGGGCCAGCTCACCCAGATGCAGCACATCTGTCAGGGCACGCTCACCCCCGGCGCGCGCCGCCAACCGCTCTCCGACCCGGAAGTCACGCATCACGCCGCGCAGCATCGGCAGTACGCCGCGCCGCTGCCAGTCGCGGTGATAGCCATCGAAGCGCTCGACCTCACGCTCCCAGGCCAGCTCATCCACCGCGAGGCGTTCGACCAGCGAGAGATCCTCGGCCAGCAGCCGCGTCGCCAGCGCCGCGCGCAGGCGGCGGTCATCACGCGGATGGGCCACAGCCTCGAACAGCTGCAGCAGCTCGAAGGCCTCCGGCGTGTCGAATACCGAGCTCTTCTCGCTCAGATAGACGCTGCGAATACCGCCTTCGGCCAGCGCGCCACGCACCGCTGCGGCCTCGCGGCCATTGCGCACCAGCACGGCGATATCGCTGGCGACCACGCCACGTGGCGTCGCATCCCCTTCGTCCATGAACACCAGCCCCGGCTCGCCCGCCGCCAGACGCTGCTGTCCTTCCAGCAAGGCCTGGATCTGAGCGCGACAGGCACCACTCATGGCGCGGCGATGGTCATCGGCGCTCAGACGCTCACCGCTGGCCCACCACAGATTCAGCGCGCAGGCGGCCTCTTCGCGGCCATCCGCATGACGCAGCACCAGCCGGGTGCGCGTGCCCTGGGCCTCGACCGGCTGGAAGGGAATGTCCTCACTGCCGAAGGGCGCCTGATGCTGGGCGAACAGGGCATTCACCGCGGATACCATCGCGGCGCTGGAGCGGAAGTTGCGCGGCAGGGTGAAGCGCGAGCTGGTGACCTTGCGCGCCGCCAGATAGGTGTCGATATCGGCGCCGCGGAAGGCATAGATGGCCTGCTTGGGATCACCGATCATCAACAGCGTGCTGGGCGCCTCGCCAGCATTGCCATTGACGGCATCGTTGCCGATGGCATCGTCGTCGGACGGAGCATCGCCCGCCGTCTGCGGATAGATGCGCCGGAAGATGCGGTACTGGACCGGGTCGGTATCCTGGAATTCGTCGATCATCGCCACCGGCAGCTCCTGACGGATCTGGCGCGCCAGACGCTGGCTGGCCTCGCCATTGAGCGTCGGGTCCAGTGCGTGATCGAGATCATTGAGCAGGTCCGAGAATTCCCACAGCCCGAGGCGGCGCTTCTCGCAGATCAGGGCGCGGGCGACGCTGTCACGCGCATGCACGGCGACCTGATCCAGCAGTACGGCGTCCGGGGCGGGCACCTCGGCCAGCATGTCCAGCGCCTCGAAGAAGGGATGGCGCGGCGTCTGGCAGTTCTTCTTGGTGCCCTTCTCGAGCTTGGCCTGACTCAGCCAGCACAGCTTCTTGCTGTCGAGCATGTCGGCGGCGAAGTCGTGCTCGCCGCTGGCCAACCAGGCGGCCGTCGCCGCCAGGCGAGGCTCGAGTTCGGCCTCCTTGTAGCTGTTACCGTTGAGCGCCTTGCTGGCGAAGGCCTCGCCCATCACCGCGCGGATGGCCGCCTCATCGAAGCTTTCCTCGACGGCGCGCCGGGCGGCCTCCTGCTGCTGACGCCACTGTTCGGCATTGCCGAGCAGCTCGCTCAGGTCATGCGGGGCCTCAAGACATTCGCCGTCGCGGTACAGCGGGCGTGGCGTGCCATCCCGCAGCAGGCCGCGCAGCTCTTCACCCAGCGCGTCGGGCCCGGCCCAGCGCCCACGGATCAACGCCTGCCACTCGCGGGCCAGCGGATAGAACTCGCAGCGCCAGTAATCCTCGACGCAGCGCGCCAGCAGCGATTGGCCGTCCTGCAACAGCTCGGCGCCGAAGCGCCCGCCGGCATCGAAGGCATGCCGGCTGAGCATGCGCTGGCAGAAGCCGTGGATGGTGAAGATGGCGGCGTCATCCATCAGGCGCGCGGCCTGATCGAGGCGCCGTGCCGCGGCAGCCTTGAGGCGCGGTGCGTCCTCGGCAGGTGATGGTGTCAGCAGCGGCGCGAGCAACTCGGCCAGCACCGGATCAGGACTGGCACGCTCCAGCAGCGCCTCTCGTGCCTGCTTGAGGCGCGCTCGAATGCGGTCACGCAGCTCCGCGGTGGCGGCTTCGGTGAAGGTCACCACCAGAATCTCCGGCGGCGTCAGCGGGCGCGGATAGCAGACGCCCGCGTCCTGGCCGGGCAAGGGCCCGAGCACCAACCGCACGTAGAGCGCGGCGAGGGTGAAGGTCTTGCCGGTGCCGGCACTCGCCTCGATCAGGTGCTGACCGAGCAGGGGCAGCATCGGAATATCGAGGGCCTGGCCCTGCTGGCTCTGATCCATCTCGTCACTCATTGCCGCTTCCTTGTCCTGAGCGATGCCACTCCTCACGCCACTCTCCACACCGCGCATGTCTTCCACCCTGGTATCGCTCATGGCGTCGCCTTCCCGGTGGCAAGCTCCACCGCGCGTTCGCCGAGAATGCCCTGCCGCACACCGATCATGCTCTCGATCAGTGGCTGATAGAGCTGCACGCTGTTGAGCACGCCGCCGGCCTGTGCAAAGGCCTCGAACTCCGGCCACAGCTCGCCCAGTGCGCCTTCCTGACGTCTGAGCGCCTGGGGGCCCTTGAAGATGTCTTCGCTGAAGCGGGTTTCCATGGCACGCGTCAGACTCTCACCAAGCCAGGGCTTGTGAATGGCGGCCAGCGCCGTCTCAAGGTTTGCGCTGCCGTCAGCGGCCTGCGCCTTGAGCGCGCCGAACAAGGCATTGCGATCCTCCTCGCCCACCACCTCCCAGAGGGTGGTCGCCAGTTCCAGCGCGGCCGCCAGCGGCGCCTGCCAGCCCTGGGCATAGGCCTTGACGAGATGGCGCAGCGCGGCCTCGGCCTGCTCGATGCGCAGCGCGGGGAACAGCAGCCAGCGGTCCTCGAACACCGCCAGCCACTGATAGCCCTCACGGCTTGCGCCCTGATCACCTGCCACTTCCCCGAGGCCGGGACGCGCGTTGGCCATCAGCCAGTCGAGGTAGCCGGCCAGCAGACGATGCGGCTTGCCGAGCTTCTTGTAGCGCCCTTCCTTGCCGGGCTTGAGGGTGCCGAAGTGGGTCGCCTCCAGCGTGGCCAGCAGGCGGCTTTCGCCCTCGGCGTCATCGCGCAGCTGCTGACGGCTGATCAGACGCGTGGTGAGGGTCACGCGCAGCATCTCGCCGCCTTCATCCTGCATCACCAGAGGTACCTCGAGGGTGCGCGGCGGCAGCGAGAGGGCATCGCTGAGCTGGTCACGCCAGCTGGCCAACTGCTGGTCGAGACGCTTGAGGCGCGGTTCGATCAAGGCATCGGCAAAGCCCAGCGCCGGCAGCCGCCCGGCCCGGCGCAGACGTTCGGCGGCCAGCGGCAGTGACTGCCCGGCAAGCGCGGCGTCCAGCAGCTCGCGAGTCAGGGTGAAGTTCTCCAGCCCGTCGGGGGCGAAGGGTTCGTTGTCTTCATCCGGCACCTCGGCATCGCGGAAGCGCACGCCGACGCGGTCCAGCCCCAGCTGCCAGGGGCGGCGCAGGAAGCGCGCCAGTGAATCGGCACCGAGGCGCAGATGGAACTCCGGCGCCTGCTCCACCAGCTGCTTCAAGGCAGTTGCTGCCGCCGCTTTCACCTGACTGGCATTGCTTGGGTTTTCCTGAAGTGTTTCAGTCACTTGAGCCTGACCCGCCGCGCGATACAGGCTCGACCAGCTGGCGTCATAGCTGAACAGATCGACGGCCGCCGCCTGGGAGGCATGGAAATAGCGCCGCGAGAACGGCTGTAGCGGGTGCTCGGTGATCAGCCGCTCACGCAGCACCGCCTCCCGCGAACGCTTGGCGGAGTGCGGCTGCTCGGGCTCCCAGCCCAGCTCGATGTAGTCGAGCAGTTCACCGACCAGCACCGAGGGCGGCCGCTCGCCGTTGTCGCGCTGGTCACGCCCGACCCACGAGATCGACAGGCGATCCCGCGCCGCCAGCAGCGCCTCCAGGAACAGGTAGCGATCATCGTCGCGGCGTGAACGGTCGCCCGCCTGCGGGCGGCTGGCCATCAGGTCGAAATCCTGCGGCATGCGCACCCGCGGATAGTCGCCATCGTTCATGCCCAGCAGGTGCACTTCGCGGAAGGGAATCGCACGCATCGGCATCAGGGTGGCGAAGTTGACCCGCCCGGCGAGAAAGCGCTGGGCGAGACCGCCGCTGTCCAGCTCGCCGCGCAGCGCCTCGCGCACCACCTTGAGCGACAGGCAGCCCTCGAAACCGGCCTGCTGCCAGCCCTTGTCGAGGCGTGAGAGCGCCGCCTGCAGACGCGCCAGAATGTCGAATTCCTCGGCGCTGTCCGGGCTGAGGCTCTCCTCCCACAGCCGCTGCAGCGTGGTGGCCCAATCCGCCGGCGTGCGCGAGGTATCCAGCCAGCGCCGCCAGCGATCCAGGCTTTCGATCAGCTCGCCGACCTTGCCTGCCAGCTCGGCCTCGAGACCAGCCACTTCATCGAAGGGCACCACGCCGTCGAAGCTCAGGCCGTTCATGTCGACAAGGCCGTCCATCAGATCATCCACCTGGCCATCCATCAGGTCGGCGCTCTGCTCATCGCCAACTCCCCCCTGCGTCGGGGAGCCGGCCGCCGGGGCGCCGGTAGCGTAGCCCAGCAGCATGCGCTCGAGGCCGAAGCGCCAGCTGTTCTCGTCGAGGGGCATGAAGCCGAGCTGCTCCCGGTGCTCACCGGAGAGTCCCCAGCGCACGCCGCTGTCGGCCAGCCAGCGCCGCAGACGCTCGAGCTCGCCCTCCTCGATGGCGAAACGACGCCGGAAGGCGGCGACATCCAGCGCATCCAGCACCTCGCTGACGCCGAGGCGGCGCTCCGGCAGTTCCAGCAGCATCAGCACCAGCCCGAGCAGCGGGTTGGCCTGACTGGCCACGCGGTCGGCGATGGTGAAGGGAATATGGCGTGGATTGCCCGGCGGCAGCTGACCGAACACCGCCTCGATATAGGGGGCATATCGGTCGATGTCCGGCACCATCACCAGGATGTCGCGCGGCCGCAGCGGCTCGCCCTCGCCACGTTTCTCGGCGTCATGGGCCCGCTCGAAGGCCGCCAGCAGGCGGTCGTGGAGGATCTCGACCTCACGCAGCGCCGAGTGAGCGCTGACCAGACTGATGGAGTCGTCATCGGCCGCGAGCGCCCGCGGACTGCCCTCGGCCAGCGCACGCTCGCCGGGGTGGACCAGTTCGAGTATCTCGTCCTGGATCTGCTGCAGCAGCGGCGCCTGCTCGGGTGGCGTGTCCTCGCTGATGCGCGGCACGAAGACGTCCAGCTCGAGATCGAAGCCGCTGTCACGCCCCGACAGCGCGCTCTCGAATTCATACAGGCTGACGATGAAGTCACGCCCCTGTGCGCCAAGCCCTGCCAGCAGCGGGTTGGCCTTGAGGTGCAACTCCTCCTCCGCCAGCCCGATCAGCGCCGGCGCCTCGGGATGACGGGCACGCTGTTGCGCGAGGCGCTCGCTGTCCATGCGCTGGCTGTCTGCTCGCGAACTGCGCCGCACGGCTTCACGGTCGGAGACGATATCGCCCCAGTAATGGCGGCAGGGATTGGTGATCATCAGGTAGATGTCCATCACACCGGACAGCGCATGCAGCGCATCCAGCGTCTGGCCCGGCAACGCCGAGATACCGAACACGAACAGGCGTGGCGGCAGCGGATGACGGCGTGTCGAGGGCAGTGTCTCCAGCGCGCGCGCCGCCGCGACGAAGCGACCATGCAGGGCGGCGCGGTGATGCTGGCGGCTGCTGGATGGCGCATCGGCCAGCACCGCGCGCCAAAGTGCCGGCTGCCACTGCTGGCTGTCCGGCAGGTTGTCGGGCAGCAGATTGGCCGGCAGCTCGCTTGCGGCCTGCTGGCGCGCGAAGGCATCCCGGAAGTTGTCGTCTTCAAGCCCGCTCTCCCAACTGCGCACCCACTCGGGGCGATAGTTGAGGTACTGATCGAACAGGTCCGCCAGCTGGCAGGCCAGCTGCCACTGCTGACGTTCGGCCTCCGGGCCTTCGGGCAGCGCTGGCAATGCGTCCTCACCGACCGCCTCGATCAACTGGCCACGTTCGTCGCGGCACAGGTAATCCCTGAGCGGCGCATAGCATTCGGCCTGGGATTCATCGGCCAGCAGCCCCGGCAGCAGGCGCAGCAGACGCCAGGCAAGCGGGCCCTTGTCGAAGGGCGACAGCTCCGGAATCTCGTCGCCCAGCACGCCACCCAATACCCCGCGATAGGCACGCCACACGAAACTTGAGGGCAGTGGAAAATCCACCGAGGCGGCGATGCCATCGGCCTCGGCCAATGACAATCTCAGCCACTGGGCCATGCCGTTGGACTGGACGAGGAAGGTTTCCGGCACCAGCGGAGGCTGAGGCGCGGCCTTGATCACCTTGAGGGCCAGATCGCGCAGGTCCTCGAGGTGATTGGCGTGAAGAACGGTAAACATGCGGGCATCCTGCTGGGAGTGACAACCCGGCCATCGTGGCCGTGGCAAGCCGCTGCGCGGAAGAGACAATGAATGGCTCTATCCTAGCGTCGCCGTGGCGCCGGCCCAAACGAAAAACGCGCACCACCCAGAGGGTGATGCGCGTTTTCAGGCAGAGGCAGGCCACAAGGGCCTGCCTCTCATCCTGCGATGCCGGATACGCTGATCAGACGATGCGCATCAGTTCGCGGCCACGCGGGCTGATCGCCAGCCACAGGCCGAGCACCACGCCCATCAGCGACAGCGCCGCCACGTACCAGATCGGCGACAGCGGCGAGACGGTCATCATCAGCGAGACCAGAATCGGCGTGAAGCCACCGAAGATGGCGTAGGCGACATTGTAGGAGAACGACAGGCCGGTGAAGCGCACCGCCGGCGGGAAGCCGCGGATCGCGATGCTCGGCACCGCGCCGACGATGCCGACGCTGAAGCCGGTCAAGCAGTAGAGCGGCACCAGCAGGCTGGGGTCTGAGTGCATGGTGGCGAGGAAGACCCAGTAGGTGATGCCCAACAAGGCGCTCCACAGCACCAGGGTGACGCCGGCGCCGATGCGATCGACCATGTAACCGGAGACGATGCAGCCGATGCACACCGCCACGATCGCCAGACTGTTGGCGGAGAAGGCCGCGGCACGGCTCAGGCCCTCGAGGCCCGCGATCAGGCTCGGCGTCATCAGGATCACGACCACGATGGCAGCGGTCAGAATCCAGGTGACCGCCATCGCCACGGCAATCGCCGGACGCTGTTCCCGCAGGATCATCTTCAAGGGCAGCTCGGCGGCCAGCGCCTTCTTCTGCTGCATCTCGGCGAATACCGGCGTCTCGTGCAACCAGCGACGCAGATAGACCGAGAACAGCCCGAACACGCCACCGATGATGAACGGAATCCGCCAGGCGAAATCACTGACCTCTTGCGGGGTGTAGACACTGTTGATGGCGCTGGCCATCAGCGAGCCGAGCAGGATGCCACCCACCAGACCCATCGAGAGCGTGCCGCAGGCCAGACCATTGTGACGCGGTGCGACGTGCTCGCTGACGAACACCCAGGCACCCGGCACCTCACCGCCGACCGCCGCGCCCTGGAACAGACGCAGGATGATCAGCAGCAGCGGCGCCCACATGCCGATGACGGCATAGGTCGGCAGCATGCCCATCAGCAGGGTCGGCAGCGACATCATGAAGATGGACAGCGTGAACATCTTCTTGCGGCCCAGCGTATCGCCGAAGTGGGCCATGATGATGCCACCCAGCGGGCGCGCCAGATAACCGGCGGCAAAGATGCCGAAGGTCTGCACCTGACGCAGCCACTCGGGAATGTCGGGCGGGAAGAACAGCTGGCCGACGACGGTGGCGAAGAACACGAAGATGACGAAGTCATAGAACTCGAGGGCGCCGCCGAGAGCGGACAGACCGAGTACCTTGATGTCACCACGCTTGAGCGAATTTTCGTTGGGCAAATCGTGAGCAGCGGGAGCGGAGCCCGCTGCGGGGACGGAATCGTTCATGGATCTCTGTTTAGCGGGGGCTGGTGTCCAGCGATGGTCAAGGGTGATTCACGCGTCGCACATCTTGTCTTGGAGGCTTTCAGTCGGGGAGACATCATCCTGTCGAAAGACATCATCCAACCGAGAGACATCATCCAACCGAGAGACATCATCGATCACGGAGCGGAAGTCGTGCTGATGATGACTGAAAGCACCGGGGTTGCCCCGGAGGCGTGGCGATCATGCGGAATCCTGCCAGCGTACGACGCATCACTGTATTGCAAAAAACACAATACAGATCGATGCAATCATGCGTCTCATGTATCGCGTCCAGAGTAGCAAAGGCGACCTTGGCTGGGTAGCGTTCGCTCACTGTTTGGCAGGGGTCTTGCGGGAAATCACGCCGACCTTGCCAAGAGTTGGCATGAAAAACCCCGGCGCCTCGACAAGGCGGACCGGGGTGGTGAACGTCATCCTGTGCAGTTCAAGCAATGAGGGACGTGGTGGGCGTCATGCGGTGAGTCATCTTCTCTCGCCTGCCGGGCGACGCCCGAGACCTGGATTCAAGCTCAGGTTCAGGTTCAGGTTCATCGACAAGCGTCAGCTGCAGTAGCCCCAGCCTTCCAGGCGCTGGCGAATGTCCTCGACCCGCTGGCGGTTCTTGCCGAGATCGGAATGCCCTCTGCGCGAGACGCTGCGCACATGACAGACCCCCTCCTCTTCGTTGCAGACGATTTCCACATCATCGACGAAGCCCAGCACGGGGGTGTGGAACTCGGCGTGCAGATAGCCGCCATCTTCGCTGACGATTTCAGCATGACCCATCGATTCTATGATGCCGTGCAACTTCTCCATCGCACTGACGCAGCAATCCTGCGGCATCGGGAGTGGCGCGACATAATGCTTGCTGTCAGTGGCCTGGGAACTGACCCCGTTGGGGGTGCTGGGGGCCGGAGCCAGCATGCCATCATGCAGGCCGAGATTGTCGGGGCGAGGTGAAGCAAAAAGACCTTGGCGCATTTCGAATCCTTCCTGTCATCTCTGGGCGTCGGTAACAGCATCCTCTGTCACCACCAGCCTGATTGTTATCCAAGTCAGCTTGAAGACTTTGCGAAGACTGTGCGCAAGAAAGCCCCATGCGGGCTTCTCCGCTGATGTGATTCGCTGAGGCAACTCCCACACGCTGCCATCGCGTGGGCTTGTCGGTGAATGACAAGGGCCTCGACTTTCAGCGTAGCGACTTTTGTCGATTTTGCCCGTGGAAGGCCTTGATCCAGATCATCTGCCTGATAATGCGCCGCACCTTGAGCGGCTTGAGGCCGTGCCCTCTTCCGCCCCAGCGAAGCCAGACCGTACACTGGGCAGCATTTCACCCGGCCCGGCTTTGCCCCATACGCAGCCCCAGCCCCGGCCGCCGGCCAGACGACTTCGCAAGGACCCCATCGTGAGCTTCCGCTTTCTGCACACTTCCGACTGGCATCTCGGCCAGAGCTTTCACGGCCAGAGCCGACACGTCGAGCACGCTGCCTTTCTCGACTGGCTGCTCGGGCAGCTCAAGACTCTGGCGCCGGATGCGCTGCTGATCGCCGGAGACCTGTTCGATGTGGTCAACCCGAGCCTGGCCGCCCAGGAACTGCTCTACGACTTCATCGTGCGCGCCCACGAGCAGGACGTGGCGCTGGAGATCGTGATGATCGCCGGCAATCACGATTCCGGCTCGCGCATCGAGCTGCCGGCCGCGTTGTTGGCACGTCTCAAGACCCATGCGCTGGGTCGCGTGCGCTGGGTGGATGACTCCGCCGACGGCGGCGATGCCCACAGTCTCGACTGCCAGCATCTGCTGGTGCCCCTGCATGATCGTGACGGCAAGCGCCGCGCCCTGTGTCTGGCGGTGCCCTTCCTGCGCCCGGCCGAGGTCACCGGCCTGAGCAGCGGCGAGCAAGCCGAGCAGGAAGGAAAAGCAGCAGGCAAGGCCGAACGCACCCGCAGCGAGGCCTACCGCGACGGCGTGGCCCGCGTGCACCAGCAGCTGGTCTGTGCTGCGCGCGCCGCCCGCCAGCCCGGCGAGGCACTGATCGCCATGGGTCATGCCCACATGCGTGACGGCGAGGTGTCCGAGAACAGCGAGCGCCCGATCCTGATGGGCGGCGAAGAGGCGCTCTCGACCAGCCTGTTCCCCGACGACATCGCCTATGTGGCACTGGGCCACCTGCATCGCCCGCAACGCGTGGGCGGCGAGGAGCGCATCCGCTATTGCGGCACGCCGCTGGCGATGGACTTCTCCGAGGTCGACTACGGTCACCGCATCCTCGATGTCACGCTCAACAATGAAAGCCTGGAGAAGGTCGAGGAGCATCGCGTGCCCTGCCATGTCGCGCTCACGCGCGTCGGGCCTGCGCCCCTGGCCGAGATCACCACCCAGCTCACGGCGCTGGTCGCCGAAGCGCAGACGGATCTCGAGCCGACACGCTGGCCGTGGCTGGAAGTGACTGTGCAGCTGGAAGCCCCCCTTATCGACCTGCGCGCCCGCATCGAGGCACTGCTGGAAGACGCGCCGCTGCGTCTGATCAAGCTGGTCACCCGCTACCCGGCGCCCAGTGCCGAGCATCGCGCGCCGAAGGGCGTGAAGCTCGATGAGCTGGGGCCGATGGGGCTGTTCGAGCGTCACTATCGCGCCACCTATGACAGTGAGCCGGACCCGACGCTGATCGAGGATTTCGCCCAGCTGCTCGAGGAGGTCGAGGCCGCGCGCGAGACGCGCCTCGAAGGCGAGTCGGCCACCCGGCCCGCTCGCAAGGCCGACAAGGCGGCTTCGATAGACAAGACAGCTTCGGCAGACAAGGCCAAGGGAGGTCAGGCATGAAGATTCTCGCCCTGCGCCTCGACAACCTGGCGTCGCTTGCCGGCGCACATGAAGTCGACTTCGAGAAGGCGCCGCTGTCCGATGCTGGCCTGTTCGCCATCACCGGCCCCACCGGGGCCGGCAAGAGCACGCTGCTCGATGCCCTGTGTCTGGCGCTCTATGGCACCACGCCGCGCCTGCGCCAGACGCCGAGTGGCGGCCAGCTGGAGGATGTCGGCGAGCATCAGCTGACGCTCAAGGACCCGCGCAGCCTGCTCCGGCGTGGCTGTGGAGAAGGCAAGGCCGAGGTGGATTTCATCGGCCGCGATGGCCTGCGCTATCGCGCCAGCTGGACGGTCAGCCGCGCGCGCGGCAAGCCCGGCGGGCGCCTGCAGAATGCCAAGCAACATCTCCAGCTGCTGCCCACCGGCGATGACACCCAGCCGGCTCAGACCCTCAACACCACCAGCAATGACGCCAAGGCGTTGATCATCGACAGGCTGGGGCTGAATTTCGAGCAGTTCACCCGCGCCGTACTGCTGGCGCAGAGCGAGTTCAGCGCCTTCCTGCGTGCCAATGACAATGAACGCTCGGAGTTGCTGGAAAAGCTGACCGATACCGGTCATTACTCCGAGATCTCGATGGCCGCCCATGAGCGCGAGCGCGCCGCCCGCGAGACCGTCAATGAACTGGAGCGCAAGCTGGAGGGCCAGCTGCCGGCCAGCCCGCAGGAACGCCAGGCGCTCGAGGAGGAGGTGCGTCTGCGCCAGACGGCCATGACCCGGCTCAGCGAACAGCATGATGCGCTGACGGCCTATCACCAGTGGACCACCACGGCGGGCGAACTCGAACAGGCCCTGCGTCAGGCGCAGCAGGAGCAGACCGAGGCTCACGCCGCCAGCGATGCACTTTCCCGTCAGCGCGAGCAACTCAGCGCCCTGGAAGCCCTCGCGCCGATTCGCCCTGCCCTGCTGCGTCTCAAGGCGATCGCGCCGCAGCATGCGCAGCTGGTCACGCAACTGGCCCAGTTTGAGCAGCAGCTCGACACCCTGTCGCCCAGGGTTGAGCAGGCCAGAGCCGCCAGGCACACCGCCGATGAACGCATGCAGCGCTGTAATACCTGGCGCGGCGAGCAACTGCCGAAGCTTGAAGAGGCACGTCAGGTGGCCTCGCGTCTTTCGCAACAACGCGAAGCACACGCCAGCCAGCAGAGTGAACAGCACCGCCTGCGCGACACGCTCGTCCAACATCAGCAGGAGCTGGAGACACAGGATCGCCAGCGCCAGCAGCTGGAGCAGCAACTCCAGCAGCTGCAGGCGACGCTGGTCGACGAGTCAGGCCAGCCGCTGCGCGATGCCGAAGATTATCGTGACCGACTGCAACGTCAGCGCGATGCGCTACTGGAGCTCAAGCCCGTACTCAGCGAGCAGATCAGTGGCCTGGCCCGCCGTGATGAGGTGCAGCAGCGTCTTGTCGAGCTGGAGCAGCAACTGCCCCGACAGCAACAGGCGTTGCGGGATGTGGTTGCCCGGCAGGCGCAGGCATTGCAGGCCCGCGATCAGGCGCGTCACGAGGAAGACGCCGAGCGCCGCCAGCAGGAGCAGGAGCGTCTGGCGCGCAGCGACAACGTGATGGCGCTGCGCCGCGGGCTGGTCCAGGGCGAGGAGTGCCCGGTGTGCGGCAGCCACGAGCACCCCGCCGCCGGCCAGGCCGCACCGGCCGAGGCGCTGATCGCTCAACTGGAGCAGCAGGCCCGCGAGCGCCTTGACCAGCGCCGCCAGGCCACGGCCACCGCACAGCAAGCCATGGAGACGGCCAGTCACGAGCACGCCCGCCTCGAGGAGCAGCTCGGCTATCTGCAGCAGGAACAGACTCAGCTGCACACGGAGCTGCAACGCCTGCAGCAGCAGGCGCAGAGCTGCCAGACGAACCTGACCGAGCTTCTGGCCCGGCATTCGCTGTCAGAGCAACCCCAGCTTGCCCCCTTGCCGCAGCTGCCAGCTGCCCACGCACTGCAACTGATCGAGCAGCGCCTTGGGGAACTGGACGCCCGCCAGAACACACTGGTGACGACACTGCGTCAGCTGACGCCGCTGCGTGAGCAACGCCAGGCACTGGCAACACGTCACGCCACGCTGACGACGCAATGCCAGCATGGCGAGGCGCAGCTTCAACAGTGCGAGACGCAGATCACTGCGCTGGCGCGCGAGATCGAACAACTCAGCGCCACGCTTGCCCAGCAGCTGAGCGCAGACCCCAAGCGACAGCATGCCAGCGTGGGCGACTGGTCCGACTGGATCGAGTCGCTGACCACCCGGATGCGCAACGAACAAGAGGATGCGCGGCAGGCACTGCAGGAATTGAGCGACCAGCAACAGCAGCTGACGCAGCAGCAGGCCAACCTGCAGCAACGCCAGACGGAACTGCGCGAGGAGCAAGACTCGCTCGACCGCGAACGCGCGCATTGGCAGGCAGCGAATCCCGGCCTGGATGACGCGCGCATCGCGGAGTTGCTGGCCGTCGAGGATCACGAGCTGCAGGCACTGCGCCAGCAACTGCGCAGCGCCCACGAGCGCGTCGCACGCGCGGATGCCCTATGTGAGGAGCGCAATGCGCGTCAGCTCACCCACTGGCAGGCCGCTCGGACCTCCAGCTGGCAGGCGGTACTCGAGCAGCTGGCAGGACTCGAACAGCTGGCAGCGCCCGCCGTGGAAACGCCGGGAGCAGGTACCGCTGGAGAAGGTGTGGCGGGAGAAGGCACGGCGGGGACTGAAGAGACGGGCGTCATCCGCGCCCAGGCCCAGCAGGCCCTGACGCTGCATGCTCGCTTGCAGACTCATCTGCAACCCCCGCAAGAAGATGCCACTGGAGAGCCGGAGGATGCGCAGTCACAGCCCGAGGAAGACACCCACGCGCTTGGCGAGGCGTTGGCCACTCTGATCGCGGCGCTCAAGACACCCCTCACTGCCGTGCGCGAGGCCCATCAATCGGCGCAGGCGGCGATACTCAATGATGACCAACGCCGCAGCGGCAGCGCCGAACTTGGCGAGCAGCTGGCCCGCGCCCGCGCAGTCCATGAACGCTGGGGCGCGCTGTCGGAGCTGATCGGCAGTGCCAGCGGTGCCAAGTTCCGCACCATCGCCCAGGCCTTCAATCTCGAGCGCCTGATCGAGCATGCCAATCTGCATCTGGCCAATCTGGTTCGTCGCTATCGTCTGGCGCGCGGCGCCAGCCCGCTGGGGCTGGTGGTGGTGGATACCGAGATGGGTGACGAGCTGCGCAGCGTGCACTCGCTGTCCGGCGGCGAGACCTTCCTGGTCTCACTGGCGCTGGCGCTGGGCCTGGCGGGCATGGCCTCCGGTGAGCTGCGCATCGAATCGCTGTTCATCGATGAAGGCTTCGGTAGCCTCGACCCGGATTCGCTGGCCTTGGCGATGGAGGCATTGGATGGCCTGCAGGCCAGCGGCCGTCGCGTCGGGGTCATCTCGCATGTGGCCGAGATGCATGAACGCATTCCGGTGCGTATCGCGGTGCGCCCATCGGGCAACGGCCAGAGCCGACTGGAGATCGAGGGCTAGCGGCGGTCAGGCGTCACGAGGCCAAGTTCAGCGTAGCCGCTTGAGGCAGCTAGGTATCGCGGAGCCGCTTGAGGCGCCGGCTGGCGAGCTGGTCCGCCAGTCGGGTCGGCTCGGGCAGCTTGGTCTTGCCCAGGCAATGCAGGGTCATCGCCAGCGCCGTATCCAGGTTCATGCGCTGGCCCGGCGAGACGAACACCGGCTTGACCTTCGCGCGTGAGCGCAGCACGGCGCCCAGCTGGCTGCGCTGTTCGCGTTTGGGCAGCTCGCTATTCTCGATGATGCCGAGCTCACCATCCGCTTCACGCACGCGATCGGTCAGCGCGACCCAGTCGCCGCGCTCATCGCCCGGTTCACCATGCTTGCCGCACAGACGCTTCTTGGCCACGCCGAAGGATGGCAGGTCACACCACAGGCCGAGATGCGCCGCCACGCCCAGGCGGCGCGGGTGCGCGATGCCATGGCCGTCCACCATCAGACATTCGGGCGCACGTTCCAGCGATTCGAGGGCGGCGATGGCGGCGGGCAGCTCCCGAAACGACAGCAAGCCCGGAATATACGGCATGCGTGTCGGCTGACGGATCAGCTGCTGCTCGAGGGGCTCCAGCGTCGCCAGATCCAGCGTCACCACCGCCGCACGTGTCACCTCGCCCCCATCCTCGAAGCCGATATCGACTCCCGTGATGGTCGCTGGCCACTCGCCGGGGCTTGCTCCCCAGGGCGGCGTCAGCGTCAGTCGAGTGGCCATTTCGCGTTGCTTGGCAACGGCGGCGGCAGGGTCGAGATTCCAATCGTGCAGTGCTGTCATCCACTCACTCATGCATTCCCTCTCGGCGGTTGCGGGTCTCTCTCCCTCAGATGCTATCGATCGCCCTCACCTTCAAGCTGCTTGCCCAGTGAACGCAGCACCTCCGCCGCCTGATTGCGGAAGGTGTCCAGCCCATTGCCGACCTCCCCCATGCTGCGCTCCAGCTGGCGTGACAGGCGATTGGAAAGCGGCTGGTCCGCGCGGGCCGTCAGCTGCTCCGGCGTCATGTCGAGCACCAGGCGGTAACGGATGTCGCCGGGCGCCGCGGCCGCCAGCGGGTCACTGACCGCTTCACGAGTGAAGCGCGCGAAGTCGATGCTGGCCGCCTTGTCACCGCCGTCAGGGCGAATCAGCAGGCGATGGATCTGACCACGGGTGTCGCTGAGCACATCCTCGACCTTGCCCAGCGCCTCGCCCTGCGGTGAGACCACCGGCGCCAGACGCAGGGCCTCCAGCGAGACCAGCGGGACGCGAATCTCCGGCGTGGCGCTGCTGGCCGGCATGTCGGACTCGGCGTGGGCCGCACTGAGCGACAGCCAGGGTGTCGCCAGCAGAGCGCACAGCATCAGCTGGCGGGCAGGCATGGCCTGCAGGCCACGGCGCAAGGCGTCGAATGAAGAGATCATGTGGGCATCCTCGGGAAATGATGAGCGGTGGAGCTATGATGAGCGGTGGACCTATGTTGAGCGGTGGACCTACGCCAGCACAGGATACCAGCCCCGGTGGTGCCTTTCGTCCAGGCACAAAAAAACCGGCACCTCGTGAGAGGTACCGGTCTTTTCAGAAGCCGTGGCCAGCACTGCGATCAGTGCCGGCCCGACTCAGGCCTGATCAGGCGCGACGACGGTCGTCGTTGCCACCTTCACGGCGCTGCGGACGAGCGCCCGCACCGTCTTCTGCCAGTTCCAGCGGACGGCCAGCGACGCGAGCACGCGCCATCTTGGACACGATGCTGGTCGGCAGACCGCTCGGCAGTTCCACGACACTGTGGGTGTTGCGGATGTCGATGCGACCGATGCGTGAACCTTCGATGCCGCCTTCGTTGGCGAGAGCGCCAACCAGCTGGCCCGGCTTGACGCCGTCACGGTGGCCGACGGCCACACGGTAGAGCTTCATGCCTTCACGCGCGACCGGCGCGGAGTTGCGACGCTCACCGCGTTCCGGACGCTCGGTGCGCTCACCGCGCTCGGAACGCTCGTTGCGACGCGCACCCGGCTTCGGCAGAGACTGGATCGGCGTCTCTTCGGCGCGAGCCATCTTGACGAAGACAGCGGCCAGCTCGACCGGGTCGTGACCTTCTTCGACCAGGCTCTGGACCAGAGCGCGGTGACCGTTGGAGCTGCTGCCCAGGGCTTCGACGACGCGAGCACGGAAGGCGGCGTCACGGTGGCCACGGATCTCTTCTTCGCTCGGCAGCTGGCGTTCGGTGATGCGCTGGCCCAGGGCCTGCTCCATCCAGCGAACCTTGCGCATTTCGCGACCGCTGACGAAGGTGATGGCGCGACCTTCACGACCGGCACGGCCAGTACGGCCAGTACGGTGGACGAAGGATTCGCTGTCACCCGGCAGGTCGTAGTTGAAGACGTGGGTGATACGCGCCACGTCCAGACCACGAGCGGCGACGTCGGTCGCGACCAGCACGTCGACCTTGCCACGCTTCAGGCGAGTCACGGTGCGCTCGCGCAGGGACTGGTCCAGATCACCGGACAGTGCTGCCGCGGAGATACCGCGAGCGATCAGCTGTTCGACGACAGTGGTACAGGCGGCACGAGTGCGCACGAAGACGATGGCCGCATCGACGGTCTCGACTTCCAGCAGACGGGACAGCGCTTCCAGCTTGGCGCCGCCTTCGACACGCACCATCATCTGTTCGATGGTGGAAGCGGTACGCGATTCGGACTTGATGGCAACCTTGACCGGATCAACCAGGTAGCGGTTGACGATACGCTCGATCTCGGTCGGCAGCGTCGCGGAGAAGAAGACGCGCTGCGCTTCCTTCGGGGTATCGGCGACGACGCGCTTGACGTCATCGATGAAGCCCATGCGCAGCATCTCATCGGCTTCATCCAGCACGAGGGCTTTCAGGCCGTTCAGGTTCAGGCTCTTGCGGTCCAGGTGGTCGATGACACGACCCGGGGTGCCGACGACGATCTGCGCGCCGCTCTTGAGGCTACGCATCTGCTCGCGGTAGTCCTGACCACCGCAGAGAGTGGCCACTTCCAGGCCACGCATGAACTGACCGTAACGTGTGAAGTTGACGGCGACCTGTTGGGCCAGCTCACGGGTCGGGGCCAGCACGAGAACCTGCGGTTCACGGCGGTCGAGGTCCAGACGGGTCAACAGCGGGAGTGCAAAGGCAGCGGTCTTGCCGGTACCCGTCTGTGCCTGGCCGATCATGTCACGGCCTTCGAGCAGACTCGGGATGGTCTGAGCCTGGATCGGGGACGGAGTTTCGTAGCCCAGCTTCTCGAGAGAGGTCAGGACGGCAGGCAGCAGGGCAAGATCGCTGAAGCGATCGACGACGGAAGTCGTGGTCATGTATATCTCACACCTAAATGGCTACAAGTAAGGCTTGCAGCTGAAGAATGGGTCGGGTTGAACCGACACGAAGCGTAAGGGCTCCGTCTGGCGATGCAGTCAGGCACGAGGCGCTGGCATCATCAGAAAAAACGTACGAGTGCTGGACGTCTTGGCATGGACGGGCCCGGGTTGCTCTGAAGGTGGACGCAATTCCACTTTCAGGCACAACGCTGCGGCGACCGTACAGCAACCAGAGGCTCTTCTACTCAGAGTCTCGGGGCGCTCCATCATGCACACTGTGGACAGGGACGGGTCTTGCATCGCGGCGGCCGGACATCGATCGAATCGAGGGGTCACGGATGGCTGGGGCAAGCTACGCCACGCGGTCCGGGAGGCGCGAAATACCGGCTGATGGCCACAAGAAACGGCGATCACGTCGGGCTCGGCTACTCAGGATGGTGGGTCACTACATGCGAGGAGCTGGCATTCTAGCAGCCTCTCACGCATTCTGCATCCTTTCTTTTGACCTTGGTCGCAGGCCGCCCGCCCTCGGGCAGGCATGCGCCCCGCCATCACGACTCGCTGAACAGCCACCTGACAGGAGCCTGCATGACTGACGCGCAAGACCATGACGCCCCCTCCCCACAACATCCCGCCGAGCATGTCACCACGCTGTGGGTCGACGCCGATGCCTGTCCGCGCGCCGCGCGTGACATCCTGGTGCGCGCGGCGGAACGCACCGCGACCCCCACCTGGTTCGTCGCCAATCATCAGGTGCCGCTGCCGCGCTCGATGCACGTCAAGGCGCTGTCGGTCCCACAAGGAGCAGATGCTGCCGATCAGTTGATCGTCGAGCGCGCCCACCCCGGCGACATGGTGATCACCTCCGACCTGCCGCTGGCGCTGGAAGCGATCGAGAAAGGCGCGCTGGTGATGACGACCCGCGGCGAGGCGCTGGATGGCAACAACATTCGCGCCAAGGTGCAGATGCGCGACTTCATGGAGAGCATGCGCTCCAGCGGCGAGCACACCGGCGGCCCGTCCGCCTATGGCCAGCGCGAGCAACGCGACTTCGGCAATGCACTGGACCGCTGGCTGGCCAAGATCAGACGCCCGACACCGCGCGCCTGATCCAACCGCCGCTGCTCTCCATCAACTCGGGCGCCATCAACTCGGGCGCGATCAGCTCACACTTCAATACCTCAGGCGTGACGACGAATGCCCTGGCCCGGCAGACGCTCGCGGTCATGGGAAGCATCGAGCGCCAGGCTCGGGCCGAGCGGCACGATAGCGGTGGGATTGATGGTCTGCTGACTGGCGTAATAGTGGGTCTTGATATGCGCAAGATCGCAGGTCTCGGCGATGCCCGGCCACTGATACAGCTCACGCAGATAGTGCGAGAGATTGGGATAGTCGGCGATACGGCGCTGATTGCACTTGAAGTGCCCGAAGTAGACGGCATCGAAGCGGATCAGGGTGGTGAACAGGCGGATGTCGGCTTCGGTCAGCCATTCACCGGTGAGATAGCGCGAGTCGGCCAGTCGGCGCTCCAGTGAATCCAGGCACTCGAACAGCGCCGTGAAGTGACGCTCGTAGACCTCCTGCCGCGTGGCGAAGCCGGTCTTGTAGACGCCATTGTTGACCTTGTCATAGACCTCGGCATTGATGGCATCGATCTCGCCGCGCAGGTCTTCGGGATAGAAGTCCAGATCATTGCCGGTCAGCGAATCGAAGGCGTCATTGAAGATGCGCACCAGTTCCGCCGACTCGTTGTTGACGATGCGACCGGTCTGCTTGTCCCACAACGCCGGCACGGTGACACGGCCGGTGTAGTGCGGGTCGGTCAGGGTGTAGAGCTGGTGGTGATAGCGCACGCCATTGATCGGATCACCGCTGGAGCCTTCTTCCTCGAGATAGCTCCAGCCATGTTCGAGCATCAATGGACTGGTGTAGGACATGCCGACCAGCGGCTTGAGCCCCTTGAGAGAGCGCATGATCAGCGCGCGGTGCGCCCAGGGGCAGGCCAGCGAGACGTAGAGGTGGAAGCGGTCTGCGCTGGCGGGCACGGCCGCTTGTCCCTGCGGCCCCTCGAGCGGGGCATCGGGCGCCACGACCCAATCCCTGAGCCGCGCGCTCTCGCGCTTGAATTCACCGCCGGTGCTGTCGGTGTCATACCAGCGATCCTGCCACTTGCCGTCGACCAGTAAGCCCATCTTGCACACTCCTTATATGGCTTGAGGGGATGCCCCCAGCCTAAGAGTCGAGCGCGACAGCGCAAGCGAATTCACTGCGTGGCAACGATCGAGTTTCTCGAACGATCACGTTGTGCGAGCCCTGTGCTTTTCTCAAGCTCTGCACGCTTTTCAGGAACGCCGCTCGCTGGCATCCCGCTCGACGGCAGCGTGCAGCTGCGCCTTCATCGCCCGGACGGCGGGGCCCGCGCGATCATCGTCCGGCAGATAGAGCATCAGCGACACTTCGCGCTCGCCGCCATTGGCCAGCGGCAGTGGCAGCAGCCGCCCCCGGGCCAGAGCCTCGCTCATGCGGGTGCGGGGCAACCAGGCGAAGCCCAGCCCGCGTTCGGCAAGATCGACTGACGTGGCCAGGTGGCTCACCGTCCAGCGCGCCTCGGCCTTGAGCCAGCCGGCATCCATGCCGCTGGAACGACTGCTGTCGCGTACCACCAGCTGGCGATGCTGCACGAGATCACGCAGATCCAGCGGCCGCCCGAGGGCGTGCAGCGGGTGCCCCGGCGCTGCCACGGCGATGAAGGTTTCACGCAGCAACGGGGTGCCGAGATGGCCATCCAGCATCAGGCCGCTGATCAACAGGTCCGCTTCCTTCTCCTCGAACAGCTCGCGCCCGCCGGTCAGCGTCGTCTCGTGCAGCTGGACACGCACCTGAGGGTAGGCCGTCGAGAAGGCTTCCAGCGCCCGTGCCAGCACATCCGGCGGAAACAGCTGATCCACTGCGATGGCGATCTCGCTCTCCATACCTGCCGACAACGCATCGGCCACATCCTCGAGTGCCCGCGCATTCTCGATCAGCTGACGCGCCCGGCGCAGCAGCAATTCACCCGCCTCGGTCAGCCGGACATTGCGCCCGACCGGCTCCAGCACCTGCACGCCCAGCAAGGCCTCGAGGCGATGCACGGCGTGATTCAGGGTCGATGGGCTCTTGTGGATCGCGGCCGCCGCGCGCGCGAAGCTGCCGTGGTCCACCACGGCGGCCAGCATCTGCCACTGAGCCAGTGTCACGCGTGACGACATCAGGATTCCTCTTGCAGAACGTACGGGAATGCACGGGGCAATCCTGACATGCCAGACGCAAAAAACCAGACACCTGATACTGCAACCCGACGGGAGCAAAAGAGCATTCTGTGCTGTCAGACTCCCGACATCTGGTCGCAATCCTCGGACATCAGGACGGCATCCTCTGAAATGCAGGAGGCCAAATACGCTATTTTGCGTAACTTTACAAAATTTAACACCAAGCAGGATTTACTGCCTGAACAGCGTTTCCTAAGCAAAAATGGCGCTATTTTCGCCAGACCTCATGTTGCCGGTACCGCCAATTGCGCCGTCAATGATCTAAACAGGGTTGAATTACTCATACTGGACATGCGTCCAGCCTATCGAACGATGGGAACCTTGGTTAAGGTTCGAATGCCTCATTGTTGCCATCTTTTCATTTCACATAACTTTATCGGTCACATATGCTGCGAATCCTTCATTCGCTCCCTCGCGCGCACAAGTATCTTCTTTTACCTGTTGCCACCATGGTTACCGTGCTGGGTGCTCACAAGCTTCTCGAAACATTCGATGCTCCTGATGTCTCTACGGCCTCACAGTCCATCGCCATCGACCTGGCCAGTGCAAATTCCAGCACCCCGGCCAAGCTGCCGCTGGCGATTGCTGCCGCCGATGACACTCAGTCTCCCCTGAGCCCGGCGCAGCTCGCCAATCAGACGGCGACCAGCTCGACCTCCGGTGACATTCCGCTGGCAGCGCTGACGCCCAGCGAGATCGTCGCCATCGATTTCGACATGCCGACGCTGCTGACGGATGCCAACTATCATCCCGACAGCCAGACGGCAGGCCCGATCGTGGCACTGGCGCCGGCGGCAGTGAAGACCGCAGAAGCCGTCATCGGCACCGCGACCGACGAACAGGCCGGCGGCACCTCCTATGACGACCTCTCCGTCGACCCGGTCGAGCTCGGCGAAAGCCCGACGCTGCAGACCGAGCTGGCGGCCGAGGAAGTCTATGTGCCCGAGTGGCAGACCTATACCGTGCAGGCCGGCGATACCTTCGCCGTGATGGCGGAGCGCTCGCTGGGCCTTGGCTACAGCGAGACCACGCGCATCCTCAAGGCGCTGCCTGACAAGCGCGTGCTGACCCATTGGCGCATCGGCGACAACTTCGATTACAAGCTGGATGAAGACGGCAACCTGCTGGCGTTGCGCATCATGAAGGACGCGCGTCGCGGCTTCATGGTCAAGCGTGAGGCCGGCGGTGAAAGCTTCAATGTCGCCAAGATCGAGAAGGCAACTCAGGCCACTCAGCGCATGTTCGCCGGTACGGTCAGTGGCAGCTTCTCCCTGTCAGCGGAAGCCACTGGCCTGGGCGTCGCGGAAGTCAGCCAGCTGACCCAGGTGCTGGGCAAGAAGATCGACTTCCGTCGCGATACGCGCAAGGGTGACAAGTTCCAGGTGCTGGTCGAGTCCGACATGATCGACGGCACCAGCATGGATTCCCGCATCCTCGCCGCACGCTACGAAGGTTCTCGCAAGTCACTGACCGTGGTGCGCAACAGCAGCGATGGCCGCTACTACACCCCTGATGGCAAGGGCCTCGACCCGGCCTTCAATCGCTATCCGCTGGCGCACAAGGCGCGCATCAGCTCGCCGTTCAACCTCAGCCGTCGCCATCCGGTGACCGGACGCATCAGCCCGCACAAGGGCACTGACTTCGCGGTGCGTATCGGCACGCCGGTGCTTTCCACCGCGGATGGCGTCGTCGAGCTGGTCGGCAACCACCCGCTGGCCGGTCGCTATCTGGTGCTGCGCATGGACAACGGCTACAAGACCCGTTATCTGCACCTGTCACGCCCGCTGGTCAAGAAAGGCGAGCGCGTGACCATGGGTGAGAAGATCGCCCTGTCAGGCAACACCGGCCGCTCCACCGGCCCGCACCTGCACTACGAGGTGATGGTCAACAACCGCCAGGTCGATGCCATGCGCGTTCAGCTGCCGAACAACAAGTCTCTGTCCGGCAAGGCGCTCGCCAACTTCAAGCGTCAGTCAGAGAACATGCTGGCCAAGCTGGAAGCCGCCGACAACACTGGCGCCATCGCCAAGGCCTCTACCCCGAGTCAGGGTGACGAGAGCTAGACGCGAACAAGGCGCGGGCCCGCAAGCATAGGGCCTGCGCCTGACATGAAATACGCCTGACATGAAATGTGCCCGACAAAAGAAAAGGCCCCTCACCTCACGGTGGGGGGCCTTTTCTTTTGTCGGTGTCTCGGCCAGAGATCAGGTCACTTCTTCATGCCCTTGTTGGACGCCTGCTCCAGCAGCTCTTCCGCTTCGCTGCTCGCGCCCTCCTCTCGCATCCTGGCCACATCGGCATACAGACAGACGTAGGTACCGCAGGATGCACAGAACACCTTGTCGTCGGGATTGTGGACCTGCGAGACGCGGACTCGCTGGCTGCCACAGTCCGGGCACGGCTTGGGAATACGCAGTTCCTCGGAAAGATCTGACATGAAGCATTCTCCTGTTCGGTGTCTGGGCCGCTCGCCTTGAAGCTGGTCGATTGGCGTCTCCCCAAGACATGGGGCCACTTACATGGCATGCAACCCCGCTGGCGGGGAGTCGCTCGTCATTCGGCTCGAGCTACCTCACCGAGATACCTCGCCCAGGCACTGCCAGGCACTGCGCTCAGACGCAAAGCCCCGGCACGGTGGCCGGGGCTTGAGGGGCAGACGCGAACAGACAGATGTCACGCGGCGCTGATGCTGCCGGCAAGCGACTCATGGCTGGTGGCGTGGCTTGTGGTGTTGGACATGCGCGCGACGGGGTGCTCCGGCACACGGTGCTGGCCGTGTGACCTGGCGCCATCACGCGTCAGGCGGAATTCTTCCTGCAGCGCCATCTCACGTGCCGCCAGGCGAAAATCGCCCATCGAACACAACGCATGGCCGTTCGGGCACTTGAGGATGTGATCATCCGGCAGATCACGGGCAGGCCAATCCAGCGCTTCGTTGCATTCGGGACACTGAGGGCCATTACGGGTCGGGACTGATGGGGTAAACATGCGCGAACTCCTTTTCGACGCAAAAGATGACGATGTCATGACCAGATTCTCAGTACAGAAAACATCAAGACGTGGCTCGGTTTGCGTGCGCATGATGGAGACAGATAGCGACAGACTCCATTGCACTTTCGGTTAGATGCCACAATTTTATCGCTGGTCAGTCTCTGCGCTCACGGCTGCGGAAGGTATCGCGCAGAGCGCGGAACACACTTCATGGCAGCGCGACGGGCAAGAGTCTGACAGCACTATCTTACAGTCTGATAACACCTCGCGAATGACGCAGATCAAACGCATACCAGATCAGGGGGTGTCCGCCGCACCGTTCTTCAGACGGGCGTCAGACGGGTATTCATGGGCTTGAAGCCAAAAAAATCCCGACCAAAGGCCGGGAAAACACTCTCAGGCAGAACAGGACCTATCGCGGAAGCAACGCGGCTCGCCGCAGGTCGACCAGGACGCTGAACAGTCGTCAGCGGTATCACGGAAATCTCGACTCCACCTGCAGTGCCATAAATTCAGTTTCGCTGCCCCGGGCAACAAGCCCGCGACCAGGGCGAAACAGCGAATCCGACTGGCACTGAGGTAAAAATTCTTGTGCGCCCTCACACGCACTGGCGAACACTGGGCCTTACCGGCGCTTGCTTCAGGCCGAGGCGTCCAGCTGCTGGACCACCTTCTGCGCCATCAGGGCCGGGTCAATCGCAGCTCGCTTGCGGGCGCTGACTTCAAGGCGATCACGCAACATGAACCAGACACCCAGAAACTCATCACATTCTGCACAACTGACGATGTCATCATCTGCCGGGGAATCTTCGAGGTGAACCCGGTTGCTGCCACAGCGTGAACACTCCATGGGAACCTTGCGTACTGTGTTCATCTCGATGCCCTCCATTGGATCCATGATGAAAACCTTGTGCTCGAAACCGGTGGAGCGGGCGGCATGACGATGTAAAAACTTGCGGCAACCTGACAAGGGATTGAAAAAGCGGCTCTGCGGCTCCATCAATGTTGTATCAGGTGATCTCCTGCCTGCCCCGCCGTGCTTCGACAGTTGCAAAGTTAGACACTTCCAAAACCGTGTACAAGTTTTAACGCGTATCAGAACGTATCTGTATAGCTAATGTAGACGCATTGGCAGGCGTTTTCGTGTGCGCTGATCAAGCGTTTACCTCTCCCCATGCGCCCGCTGTGGCACGAGAACGCCCCGCCAGAGCCGTGTAACACTTCGCTACAAAAAAGCCTCTTTTGACTTGCAAAAACATCTTGCTCCACTCTTCAGGCAGCCAATCAGCGAGCAGAAAAAGCCTTGAACGCGCACTGATTGCGGCATATCCACGTGCCTTGTCTCGACTTCTTGCCTTGAACGGCGTGAGCATTGATATCCATGCAATCCTTCAGCACCTAACCTCCCTGCTCGCCCCCTCTACTCGACCCCTTCGTCAGGGCCCTGCTGACAGAGCGCTTGCGGGCGGCCTGTTCGCGACAGGTACGGAGCATCAGAAAGCTCACTCTCTTGGCACGACGACATTGCCCCTTTACACCTTGCATGTGACAGACAGGGGAATTCTCGTACAAGTTTTTCTTTCACCCCCTTGAAACTTGTCGGTCTCGTCAGGATCTCAATGGGTAAGGTCATGGTTCTGGCGAATCATTTGCGCCACGAGCGAGAAGGAAGCGCTTGAGGGACCGGACCAGAAGTACCGATTCAACACGCAAGGAGTACGGCATGAGCAATATGAACCGCAAACAGATTCTGGGTGCGATCACCGCGACCACGCTGCTGTCCACTACCAGCATGGCCATGGCCAGTCCGCAGGGGCTCTACTCCGCAGATGAGCTGATGGATGCCGATGTCTACCTGCAGAACGATGACAACAACGTGATCGGTGAAGTCGAGGACATCCTGCTCGACGACAACATGCAGGTCGCCGCTCTGGTCGTCGAAAGCGATGACTCCATGGGGCTGGACGAGAACCAGTACGTCGTGGAAACGGGCAAGTTCACCCTCGAGACCGAACAGGGCGATGATCTGGATGCCCTGGAATACCGCATCCACCTCGACATGGATGTGAGCGAGTTCGAGCAGCAGCCGAACTACACCACCGACTGGTGGCAGGACACGCGCAAGAGCGCCGCAGCGGCCTGGGATGAAACCAAGAACACCGCTGCCAGCGCCTGGCAGGACACTCGTCAGGCAACTGCCAATGCGCTGACCACCGCCGGCAACGCCATCAGCGGTGCCGCCAATGACACTGAGCAGGAAATGGCAGAAGAGACTCAGTGATAGCGCCCCTGCAAGAGATCACCCGAACCGGATGATCCGCGCCAATGCAGAGGAAAACGCCTCATGCCTCACGGCATGGGGCGTTCGTGGTTCAGGACCGCGAGAAATCACGCCATTGATGCACTGGTGGGGGAAAGAAGGGAAAGAAGGGAAAGAAAGAACAGCAAGAGAGACCGAAGTGACAGGCACAAAAAAAGCCGCCATTGGCGACTTGTCGGGGCACTGGATCTTTCGAGCATCTGCAGAATGAAACCCCACTGGAAGGCATGCATGGTGGGCCCAGCAGGACTTGAACCTGCGACCAATCGATTATGAGTCGAGTGCTCTAACCAACTGAGCTATGGGCCCATGCAGCGCGCATATGATAGCGAAAGCATGAGCCTCGGGAAAGCCCGAAAACTCAACAACATAGCGATTCCCCCCTCCCAGCTGCGCCGCGAGATGTGCGTTGATCATCCCCGTCAGCCTGCGGCTGCGACGAGTGTCGCGAACCCTTGGAGCCGCCGCCTGTCCAATGTCCCATCTGCAGCATCGAATCTTTTCCAGGCGCTCATGGCGGGCCTCGCCCGATCAAGCCCCTGGCCATCAGGAGTCATGACATGTCATTGCCTTTCTCTCGCTGGACCCGCGCCCTGCGTCGCACGCTTGCGCGTCGCTCGACCGGTAAACCCGCCAGCCGCCTCACCGCCACAGCCGCCAAAAGCCGCTTCGGCGCCCCGATCAAGGCCGCGGCACTGGCCTTCGCCATGAGTGGCATCGGTGTGAGTCTGCCGACACAGGCCGCCTGGCAGCTGGTGCCCGACAGCAGCGGCGCCACCGCGACGCTGACCGCGCAGGGCAGCCAGGGCAATGTGGAGCACGTGCATCACCTCAATGGCCTGAGCGGCACCGTGGGAGATGACGGCAAGATGAGCATTCCCTTGAGCGTCGGCCAGACCGACCTGCTCGACAAGGTCGGCGAGCTGCCGCCGTGGCTATCCGGCGTCAGCCAGATGCGCCTGGCCACGCTGACCCTGAATCTTGACCCGCTGGCCATCGCGGCACTGGAACCCGGTCAGACGACGCGCATGCAGGTGCCCTTCTCGGCCACCGATGGCAACCGCACCCACCGCGAGACCCTGCCGCTGGAGGTCACCCGTCAGGATGCCACCCACCTGACCTTCATCAACGCCGACCCCATCTCACTGGACAGTGCAGAAGTCGCCAGGAATCAGGTCGGCAGCACCCTGCTCAACCTGCTGGGCTACGGCACGCTGGTAGGCGACATTCCCGTCACGCTGCAGGGCGAGATGGTCGACCAGTAACCTTCAGCACAGCGCGACGCCGCCAGTCGAGCGCGACCCAATCGCAAGCCTGCGCATCGCGTCATCAGAACCGCCCCACGGGGCGGTTTTTTTGTGTCGGTAGCAGCCGAGGATGAAGCCTGCGCCAGCCAGCGAGAGCGCGCATGACGGCGATGGTCAGCCCTCATGACACCACGACATAAGAGAATGATAAAAATAATTCTCATTCATGGTTCAGAAAGCTGTCATCTGAACGTCTACCCACAGGAGAGAACGACGAACAAGAATCATTCCTATATAAATCATTCCGGATGGAACACCGCGCTCATGAAAGACTCCGCCGCACATAAAGCCACTCGCTCCTTGCTGATGACCCTGCCCAGGCACCCTCTGGCACTGGCGATTGGCCTTGGCCTGCCCTTCGCCGGTCAGGCCATGGCGGCCGACCACCGTGAGTCTCAGGACGAGACCCTCGACACCATGACGGTGACCACCACAGCGGCTACCAAGACCGATACCAGCTATCTCGAGACCCCCCAGTCCGTCTCTACCATCACCCGTGAAGATATGGACAAGCGTGGCTCCAAGACAGTGCAGCGCGCAGCGGACTACACACCCGGAGCTTATACCAATCAGTTAGGGGCCTCGAATCGATATGATTACATCGTGCTGCGTGGCTTCTCCGATGGCAGTGTCAGCAATACCTTCCTGGACGGCCTGAAGTTGATGGGTGACTCGGGCTCCTACAGCTCGATGACCATCGACCCCTACTTCCTCGACAGTATCGAAATCGTCAAAGGGCCCTCTTCCGTACTCTACGGGCGCTCTTCTCCCGGTGGCTTGGTCGCCATGGAGTCCAAACGCCCAGAATTCCAGGATTCTGGGCAGATCCGCCTGACCGTCGGCAATAACAATCAGCGCGGCGCAGCCTTTGACCTGACCGGCCCGCTAGACGATGAACAGCGCATCGCCTATCGCCTCACGGGCCTCGCCAGCGCCGAAGACACCCAATTCGGCCCTGCGGAGCAGTCTCGTTATGCCTTCTCGCCACAGGTCACCATGGATGTCACGGATAGCACGACCGTCACGCTGATGGCTTACTTGCAGAAAGACCCCGAAGGTGGCTATCACTCCGGCCTACCCTATGAAGGGACAGTGAACAGCCGTAACGGCATCAAGCTCGGCAATAATTTCTATGAAGGTGATGACGATTACGACACCTTCGAACGTACCGAACGCATGCTCGGCTACGACTTCGAACACCGCTTCAGTGACAACCTGATAGCTCGCCAGAAGCTGCGCTACCTTAGCTCCGATGTAGAGCTCGAGCAGGTCTATGCCTACGGCTGGGCCTCGGATACAGAACTCAACCGCTATTACACAGGCGGTCGCGAGAGCTTGCATGCATGGACGGTGGACAATCAGCTGGAAAGCAAATTTTCAACTGGACCTATCGGCCACACTCTGTTGATCGGTGCCGACTACCAGGATCGCAGCAACGATACGACCTACGATTCGGGATCGGCCGACAGCCTGGACGTCACCAGTGGTAACAACAGCTCCAATCGTACGATTACCTACTCCTATGACGAAAAGCGAGAACTGGATCAGACTGGCGTCTATATACAAGACCAGCTGAGCATGGATCGCTGGAATCTGGCGCTCGGATTGCGTCAGGACTGGGTCAACATCGAGAACAACAACACCACAACTGACAGCAAAAGCGAGCTGGATGACACCCAGATGTCAGGCCGTGCTGGCTTGATGTATACCTTTGATAATGGAATAGCTCCGTATGTCAGCTATTCGACCTCATTCTCGCCAAACTCCTACGCCGACGAGAACGGCAACCTGCTGGATCCCACTGAAGGCAAGCAGATCGAAACCGGCTTGAAATTCCAGCCCCACGGCACCCGCGATCGCTATAGCATCTCTCTGTTCCGTATCAACCAAGAGAACGTAGCATCCAAGCGCCCTCAAGAGAGCTTCTATCGCCCTATTGGTGAAATACAGTCTCAGGGCGTAGAGCTCGAAGCACATACACAATTGACCGATAACTTCTCTCTGCAGGCCGGCTACAGCTACACCGATGTCACCTATGTGGAAGCCGCCGATGGCACAGAAGGTAATACAGCAAGCCAGATACCACGCCATCAGGCCAGCGTATGGGGCAACTATGTCTTCAAGGAAGGTCTTCTCGCAGGTCTCGACACCGGCCTTGGCGTGCGCTATTACGCAGATATCTACGCTGATGATGCCAATACGGCCAAGGTGCCAGACTACACGCTGGTAGATGCCACCATTGGCTATGACCTGAGTAGACTCGGCGCACAAGGAGTCAGCGCACGCCTCAACGTCAACAATCTACTCGACAAGGAATACGTAGCCTCCTGCTATAACAGCACTGATTTCTGCTACTACGGCGCAGAACGCAGCATCACGGCCAGCCTGACTTATGATTTCTGATTCCGACACGTCCGCAGTCCGTCGATTCTGAATCGACCCGCACGACCCGCCGGCGGCAAGGATGTCGCCGGCACCATCGCCCTGAATCACTCATCGTCTGATACCTCTGGCGTGTACCCCACATGACACCGAGATTGCCTGACACAGGGGCGCTCGGTGACGACTCACTCTCTGCCGATGCCCACGGCAGACGTGACTGACCACGCCGACCGCTTTGCCAATGGCTTGACCCACAGCTTCACCAACAGCTTCACCAACAACAACGACCGCAAACGCGGCACTTGATGAATGTCCTGACTGGTCCTCGCACCTGAGCCATCTGTCCCAGCTGGCTGCGAGTCTCTTCCAAGTCTTTATCTGCGAACATTCGCATAAGGTTATGTAATGCACAGCCTTCAAGATTCCGCCGCCACCTACGGCGCTGCCGCAGGATCCTCCGTGTCTGACGCCCAGACCGACGCCTGTGCGCGCTCACTGTCCAGCTCGCCGCGCGCCGCCTTGTTCTCGCCTGCCAACATGGATGCCTGGCAGACAGGCATGAACCGCATCAGCCAGCTGGTGGCTGAACAGCTCGACAGTGTCCAGCAGCCGTTCAGTGGCATCACCCCGGAGGCCCTGCGTCCGGCCTTTGCCGACCTCGATCTCGAGACGCCCCTCGAGAACCTCGAAGCCGGTCTGGAGGAGCTCAAGTCGCTCTACCTGAAGGATGCCGTCTACTTCCATCATCCCCGCTACATCGCGCACCTCAACTGCCCGGTCGTGCTGCCCGGTGTATGGGCCGAGAGCCTGCTGGGCGCGATCAATTCCTCACTCGACACCTGGGACCAGAGCGCCGGCGGCACCCTGATCGAGCAGCGCCTGATCGACTGGACCACCGAGCGCCTGGGCCTGGGCCCGACCGCCGATGGCATCTTCACCAGCGGCGGCACCCAATCCAATCTGATGGCACTGCTGCTGGCGCGTGACGCGGTCTGCGAGAAGCTGCCCAACCACCCCGGCAACCAGACCCACGGCCTGCCGCCGGAAGCCGGACGCCTGCGCGTCTTCGCCTCCGGCATCAGTCATTTCAGTCTGCAGAAGGCCTGTGCCCTGCTCGGTCTCGGCCACAATGCCGTCATCCCCGTCGCCGTGGATGAGCGCCGCCGCATGGACCCCGTGGCCCTGCGTGACGCCCTCGACAACGCCCGCGCCGAAGGCCTGATCCCGATGGCCGTGGTCGCCACTGCCGGTACCACCGACTTCGGCAGCATCGACCCGCTGCAGGCCATCGGTCGTGAATGCCACGCCCGCGGCATCTGGTTCCATGTCGATGGCGCCTATGGCGGCGGTCTGATCACCTCGCGCCGCCACGGTCACTGGCTCAAGGGCACCGAGATGGCGGACTCCGTCACCATCGATTACCACAAGACCTTCTTCCAGCCGGTCAGCTGCAGTGCCTGCGTGGTACGTGATCGCACCCAGCTGCGCCACGTCACCTATCACGCCGACTACCTCAACCCGGAGCTTCAGGCCCGCGAAGGCACGCCGGATCAGGTCAACAAGAGTCTGCAGACCACGCGCCGTTTCGACGCCCTGAAACTGTGGATGACACTGCGCCTGATGGGCGCCGATGCCCTCGGCGACATGCTCGATTGCGTGATCGATCTCACCCGCGAGGGCTACCAGCTGCTCGAGGCGGCGCCGGACATCGATGTCGTCCAGGCACCGGAGCTCAGCACCCTGGTATTCCGCTTCCATGACGCCAGTGAAGAGACCCTCAGCGCCGAGCAGTGGGACGCCTTGAACCGCGAGATCCGCAAGCGCCTGTCACGCAGCGGTGAGGCCATCGTCGCCGCCACCAAGGTCTCGGACCGTCAGTACCTGAAGTTCACCCTCCTGAACCCGGAAACGCGCCAGGAAGACCTGGCCGCCGTGGTCGAGTTGATCCGTCAGCACGGCCAGGCGCTGGTCAAGGCGCATCAGCTGGCCGTCAGCACCACCGCCCAACCGAACCATGGCGCACCACTGGCCGACATTCCGGCCGCCAGCCGTCGCAGTCACACCACAGAAGCCAAGGAAAGCCGTCATGCATGACACCTCGAACCCTCACGTCACAGACACTCTGGAAGCGCGCGATGATGTGCTGGATTTCGTTGCCATCGGCATCGGCCCCTTCAACCTCAGCCTTGCCTGCCTGAGCGAGCCGCTGGAAGACGTCCAGGGCGTCTTCCTCGAGCGCAAGGCCGAGTTCGACTGGCACCCGGGCATGCTGCTGGAAGATGCCAGCATGCAGACGCCCTTCATGGCGGACATGGTCTCGCTGGCCGACCCGACCAGCCACTTCAGCTTCCTCAACTATCTGAAGCTGCATGACAAGCTCTACAACTTCTACATCCGCGAAGACTTCTTCCTGCTGCGCCGCGAGTACAACCAGTACTGCCAGTGGGCGGCGCGCGAGCTGAGCTGCCTGCGCTTCGATCACGACGTCCAGGACATCCAGCATGTCGGCGACATCTATATCGTACGCGGCACTCGCCCCAGTACCGGCGAAGCCTTCGCCTATCGCGCACGCAAGCTGGTGCTGGGCACCGGCACCCAGCCCTACCTGCCGAAAGCCGCTGATACCGTGCGTGACGTGGTGCCGGTCGCGGGCAGCCGCGTGTGCCACAACGCCCACTATCTGGCGCGCAAGGAGGAGCTGACCTCCCAACCGGCCATCACCATCATCGGCTCCGGCCAGAGCGCCGCCGAGATCTATCTCGACCTGCTGCGCGAGATCGACCAGCACAGCTACCAGCTCAACTGGATCACGCGCTCGCCGCGCTTCTTCCCGCTGGAATACGGCAAGCTGACGCTGGAGATGACCTCACCGGATTACATAGATTACTTCCACGCCCTGCCGCGTGAGCAGCGCAACACCCTGCTGGCGACCCAGAAGGGCCTCTACAAGGGCATCAATCTCGAGCTGATCGACGAGATCTACGACACCCTCTACGCCAAGCAGCTGCAAGGCGTGGTGCCCACCACCCTGATGACCAATACCGAACTGACCTCGCTGAACAAACAAGAGACCGACGGCGACTTCACGCTGGGGCTCTATCAGCGCGAACAGCAGCAGGCCTGGCGTCATGACACCAGCGCCGTGGTGCTGGCCACGGGCTATCACTACGTGGCGCCGCCCTTCCTGCGCAGCATCGAGTCACGCATTCGTCGTGACGAGGAAGGCCGCTACGCCGTCGGTCGCTTCTACGCCGTCGACACGCAAAGCACCGCAGACGCCGACGGCCACGAGGGCGATCAATCACCGTTCGCCGGCGAGATCTTCGTCCAGAATGCCGAGCTGCATACCCACTCGCTGGCCGCGCCGGACCTGGGCATGGCCTGCTATCGCAACAGCTGCATCCTGCGCGCCATCACCGGTCGTGAGGTCTATACCATCGAGCGCCGCATCGCCTTCCAGAGCTTCGGCGCGCCCGGCTCTGAAAAGGGCTGTGGCAATGGCTTCACACCGCTGCCCGCCGCACACCTGCCCTACGGCGAGACGGATATTCACGCTGGCACCTCTTCTACCGGCCTATCCTCTGCCGGCACCGCCTCTACCGACAGCTCCTCTACCGACAGCTCCTCTGCCGGCACCGCCTCTGACACCCAGGCCGACACGACTCACACCGCTGCACCGCAACACCGGGAGACCACCGCATGAACATGCCAGTCGACATCACCAGCGCCGCAAGCGCCGAACAGTCCAGCAGCGCGGCAAGTTCTCACAGTGCAGCGACACCGTCACAGCAGCTGTTCGGGATGACCTCACTCGCCGCGCCCGCAACGATCAATCTGCTCAGCCCGGCACCGGGAACGCGCTTCACCCGCCGCGCGGTGGAGCTGGAGCAAGCCCAGGCTCGCCTGCGCAAGCCGCAGGACGACAGCACCAGCGAGCGCGCCGAATTCGCGCTGCGCCCGCTCGACCTTGCCGCCGACATGGCGATGGTGGATGAGTGGACCAGCGGCGAACGCGCCAGCTTCTGGGGCATGAGTGATGACCTCATCACCACCAAGTACGACTTCTACCAGGGCCTGGAAGACAGCCAGCACGCCCAGGGCTGGGTCGGTTTCTACAATGACCAGCCGGCCTTTCTGGTCGAGCTCTATGACCCGGCGCACGACCCGCTCGGCAAGCATTACAGTGTGCAGCCCGGCGACTTCGGCATGCACTTCCTCGTCGCGCCGCGTAGCGAGGACCAGGCCCCCATCAGCGGCTTCTCGCGGGCGGTGATCGAATCGATCATGGCGATGATCTTCGCCGGCCAGTTCCGCGATGAGCATGCCGATGAAGGGAAAGATGCAGTCCGTCCCGTGACCCGTGTGGTGGTGGAGCCGGACAGCCGCAATCGCGCCATTCATCCGCTGAATGCCGCGGTGGGCTTCGTCGATCATGGCCCGCTGGATCTCGACGGCAAGCCGGCGCGCCTGTGCTTCTGCACCCCGCAGGACTTCCGTGCCGCCCTGGCCACTCGCAGCCCGCGTCTGGACCGCGGCGTGACCGCCAACCCGGCCGCGGCCAGCCAACATCTCACCGGCCCGGACTGGCAGCAGGCCAATCGCCTGCTGGTGCGCAAGGCGCTGGCCGAGTTCAGCCACGAGCGTCTGATCCACCCGCAATGCGCCGATGACTGCGGCACCCGCACCGCCTGCCAGAGCCATGACAACTGGCATCACTTCCGCCTGCCGCTGGCGGCGCAGGTCAGCGACACGCCGCCGGTCAGCCGCCGCGCAGCGGAATATCGCTTCGTGGCGCGCCGTTTCCAGCTCGATCACTGGCTGATCGATGCCGCCTCCATCCAGCGCCTGGATGCCGACGGCAACTCCCTGCCGCTGGACGCGCGTGAGCTGATTCTGGAACTCAACGACGTGCTGGAGATTCCGCCACGTCTGCTGCCGGTCTATCTCGAGGAGGTCAGCGCCACGCTCGCCTCCAGCGCCTGGAAGATGCAGCGCGCCGTGCGCGAGAATCAGTCCGCCCGCGTGCTGGCAGGTGCCTCCTTCCAGACCCTGGAATCGGCGATGAGCGAAGGCCATCCGTGCTTCGTCGCCAACAATGGCCGCATGGGCTTCGATGCGCTGGACTATCGCGCCTACGCGCCGGAAGCCGCGCAGCCCTTCGCGCTGGTGTGGATCGCCGTGCATCGCGACAACGCCCATTACTCGGCCGTGGATGGTCTCGATCCGCGCCGCCTGCTCGAGGAAGAGCTGGGCGAAGCCGAGCTTGGCCGCCTGGAGCAGCAGCTGACCGAGAAGGGCCTTGCGCCCTCCGACTACCTGATGATGCCGGTGCATCCGTGGCAGTGGAGCCACAAGCTGGCGATCACCTTCGCCGCCGAGATCGCCAGTCAGCACATCGTCTGTCTCGGGCTGGGGGAGGACCGCTATCAGGCGCAGCAGTCGATCCGCACGCTCTACAACCGCAATCAGCCGAATCGCCGCTATGTGAAGGTCGCGCTGTCGATCCTCAACATGGGCTTCATGCGCGGCCTGTCGCCCTATTACATGCGTGCCACTCCGGTCATCAATCAGTGGCTGCAGGGCCTGATCGATTCGGACCCGTCCTTCGAGAAGTGGGGCTTCCGTCTGCTGCGTGAAGTCGCGGCCATCGGCTATCGCGATGATGTGCTGGAAGACGCGGACCCGGCAGCCGTCGGCTATCGAAAGATGCTGGCCAGCCTGTGGCGCGAGAGCCCGGAAGACGTCAAGGATGAAGGCGAGCGCCTGATGACCATGGCCGCGCTGCTGCATGTCGACAACGATGAGAAGGCCTTGCTGCCGGCGCTGATCGAGCGCTCCGGCATCGGCGCCGAAGCGTGGATCGACAAGTGGCTGACGGCTTACATGACGCCGCTGCTGCACTGCTACTTCAAGCACGACCTGGTGTTCATGCCGCACGGCGAGAACCTGATCATGCGTCTGCGCGATGGCGTGCCGTGCGGTGCGCTGATGAAGGACATCGCCGAGGAAGCGGCGCTGTTCGCCACCGAGGAGACCCGTGCACTCGAACTGCCGGCAGGGGTCGAGCGTCTGGTGGTCGAGGTGCCGGAACCGATCCGTATCCTGTCGCTGCTCACCGATGTCTTCGACTGCATCTTCCGCTTCGCGGTACCGCTGCTGGTGCGCGAGCAGGTGATGACGGAGGAGGCCTTCTGGTCTCGCGTCGCGGCCTGCATCCATGACTATCAGGACGCCCATCCGGAGATGGCCGACAAGTTCGCGCGTCATGATCTGTTCGCGCCGCGCTTCACGCTGTCGTGCCTCAACCGCCTGCAGCTGCGCAACAACCAGCAGATGGTCGATCTCACCGATCCGTCCGGCGCCCTGCAGCTCAAGGGCGAGCTGGATAACCCCATCGCGGCCTTCGCCCGCCGCTGAGCGGTGACACTTGGCGATCACCAGGTCGCGATGACCTGGTGATCGCCATGACCCGTCAGCCAAGACCAGCTAACTACGACCAGCTAACTACGAACAAGCAGCACCGGGACCGCCCTCGTCATGCACGGGGGCGGTCCTTGGCGCGCCTGACACTCAATCATTGATAATGATTCGTAACAACAATACCATTACCCTCCCATCACGACAGATCTCATTGCGAGCCGTGGATGTCCTCTCACGCCAAGCCCCCAGTTCGACCTCATCGCGACACGGATGAGCGAACGCCTGACGCACACGGGCCAGAAGCTGAAACGCCCGCTGAGCTGCAGGCTTGTGCTGCACAGCAATACCGCCACTCGCTGGACCAGCTGTTTGCCGAGCATCGTCACGAACTGACCGGCTTTCTCGTGCGCCAGCTGGGCTCGCATGAGCTGGCGGAAGACATCAGCCATGAGGTCTATCTGCGTCTGCGCCTGACCGGAGACTGGCCCTCCAACCCGCGCGCCTGGCTGTTTCGCATCGCTCGCAATCTGATCATCGATCATCACCGCCACCAGTCCCGCGCACCGGAATTCGAATCGGTGTCCGAGGGCGATGAGCGCGTGGCGGCCGCCCATCTGGACCCGGAGAGGAGCCTGGCGCGCCGCCAGAAGCTGCAGGTCGTCGATGCGGCACTCTCCGAGCTGGCGGGCCATTTTCGCCTCGCCCTGACCTGGTATCGCCTCGAGGGCCTGACCAAGCGCGAGATCGGCGAGCGACTCGGCGTGTCCGAGCGCATGGCAGGCCGCTACGTCACCCAGGCGCAGCAGCACTGCGAGATGCGGCTGGCCGCGGCGGGCTGTTATCGCAATGAAGTCAGCCGCGACTGTGCCGCCTGCCAGCAGGACACCGCGGATTCGCCGCCAGCCATGCGCCAAACGTCAGCCGCGCCCGGCAAGGCGCGACGACGAAGCCGGCGTGATGACAGCCCGACAGCAAGAGGCGATCAGCACTGATGGCCCCGCGGAGTACGGATGGGCGAACGTCTCCGCGTCATGTCGCCCAGAATGAATCGCCCTTAGCCTGACGCCCTGACCACGGATGACGATGCTTTCATGTTCACTCTCGACCACCTGCGCTTTGACCTCGGCGAGCGCTGCCTGCTCAAGACGCAGTCTCTCGATTTCGCCCCCGGCCAGGTGCATGGCCTGATCGGCCACAATGGCTCCGGCAAGTCGACACTGCTCAAGCTGCTGGCGCGTCAGAACACCCCGACCAGTGGCAAGCTGGCGCTGGATGATCGCCCGCTCTCGCAGTTCGGCAGTCGGGAATTCGCGCGGGCGGTGGCCTACCTGCCGCAGCACCTGCCGGCGGCCGAAGCGCTGACCGGCCGCGAGCTGGTCGCCTTCGGCCGTTATCCGTGGCACGGCCTGCTCGGCCGTCCCGGCCCCAAGGATGAAGAAGCCATCGAGCGCGCCATCGCGCTGACCCACACCGAAGCCTTCGCCGAACAGCAGGTCGACACCCTTTCCGGCGGCGAACGTCAGCGCGTGTGGCTGGCCATGCTGCTGGCCCAGGGCAGTCGCTATCTGCTGCTGGATGAACCGCTGGCGGCGCTGGATATCGCCCATCAGATCGAGGTGATGGAACTGGTCTCGCACCTGAGCCACACCCTCGGGCTGGGCATCATCATCGTGCTGCACGACATCAATCTGGCGGCGCGTTACTGCGATCGCCTGGTGGCGCTGCACGGCGGCCAGGTACTGGCCGAAGGCGCGCCCGACGAGATGATGAACCCCGCCACGCTCAAGGATATCTACGGCGTCGAGATGCAGGTGATCACCCCGCCGCAGAGCCAGCAGCAGATCGCGGTGCCGCTATGAAGTGGCTGTTGGCACTGATCAGTCTGAGCCTGCTGGCGGTGGGGGCCGCCAGCGCTGCCACGACGGACGATACAGCCCAGCCACCGGCCGGCTTCGTCGATCGCCCCATCGTGGCACTGGACTGGACCCTGGCCGAGACCCTGACCGGAATCGGAGTGCGCGCCATGGGCGTGGGCCAGGTCGCGACCTACGCGAGCTGGGTGAACCAACCGGCGCTGCCGCAGGGCACGCGGGATCTCGGCCTGCGCACCCAGCCGAACCTGGAGCAGCTGGCCGCTCTCGCCCCCGCCGACATCCTGATCAGCCCGATGCTGTCCAGCCTCGCGCCGCGCCTGTCGGCCATCGCGCCGGTCACCAGCATCGCCATCTATACCCCGGACGCCGACACCTGGCAGACACTGGTCAAGGCGACCCGCCAGCTGGGCAAGCTGACGCAGCGCGAGCCCCAGGCCGAACAGCTGATTCGCCTGAGCGCCGCTCGCCTGGCCGGTTACAACGCCGCGCTGCGCCAGCAGGCGGCACGCAAGGGCCAATCGCCCCTGCCGCTGTTGATGGTGCAATTCATGGATGACCGCCATGTGCGCATCTTCGGCGACAACAGCCTGTTCCAGGCCGTGATCGAGCGCATGGGCATCGACAACGCCTGGCAAGGGGACACCAACGCCTGGGGCTTCGCCACCGTCAGTCTCGAGAAGCTGGTGACGCTGAAGGGCCGCATGGTGGTGGTGGAACCGTTGCCGCCCGGCGGACACCAGGCACTGGCGCATAACGGTCTGTGGCAGGCCATGCCCGGCGTACGCGAGAACAGCCAGGCCTCGGCGCCGCTGTTCCTGCCGCCGGTCTGGAGCTTCGGCGCCCTGCCCTCGGCCAATCGTTTCGCCGCACTGCTCGCCAGCCATCTGATTGACGACGAGGCGACACTTGAGGGGGAGACCACCGATGGCAACCACTGAGCAGGCCATGAGCACTCGCCCCGCATCAGGCCGTCGCCCGCTGCACCTCACGCCGGGCCGGGCCTGCAGCCTGTTGGCCCTGGCCCTTGTGGTGCTCAGCAGCCTCGCGCTCAACCGTGAAGGCCTGAGCCTGATGCAGGGCCTGACCGCACTGTGGGCATCGCCCGACTTCAGCGCAGCGGCCAGTCTCGGCCAGGCAGACAGCGCGCTGCTCTCCGCGCAGCTGGTGGCCCATGTCAGCTGGTGGCCGCGTCTGGTCTGCGCGCTGCTGGCCGGTGGCGCGCTGGGCATGGCCGGCGTGCTGATGCAGCAGGTGCTGCGCAACCCGCTGGCCGCGCCCACTACCCTCGGCGTCGCCAGTGGCGCGAGTCTGGCGATGATGCTGGCGACGCTGTTCGCCCCGGCGCTGATGGCCGGCACGGGTCTTGGGGGAGACGGCTTCCAGCTGGGCCGTGAATGGGTCGCGCTGGCCGGTGGCCTGGCCGCCATGGGGCTGGTGTTCGCGCTGGCCTGGGCGCGAGGCATGTCGCCGACCGTGGTGGTGCTGGCAGGGCTGGTGGTCAATCTCTACATCGGCGCACTGGGCATGGTGCTGTTGCTGTTCAATCAGGAAGCCCTGCACGGCACCCTGGTATGGGGCGCAGGCTCGCTGGCTCAGAACAGCTGGGATGGCGTGATCACGCTGCTCACCCGCCTGCTGCCGGGCATGTTGCTGGCGCTGGTGCTGATGCGTCCGCTGGCGGTGCTGGACCTCGACGAGGCCAACGCCAGAAGCCTGGGCGTCTCGCTGCGCAAGCTGCGCCTGATGAGTCTGGGACTGGCGGTATTTCTGAGCGCCTGCGTGGTCAGCGTGCTGGGCATCATCGGCTTCATCGGCTTGGCCGCGCCGGCCTGCGTGCGTCTGATGGGCGCGCGCCGCCTGGGCCAGCGCCTGCTGTGGGCACCATTGTTCGGGGCGCTGCTGCTGGCGGTGACGGACCAGGTGGTCGCCAGTCTCGATGGCCTGCTGCCCAACCTGATTCCGACCGGCGCGATGACGGCGGCCCTCGGCGCGCCACTGCTGCTGTGGCTGATTCCGCGCCTCAAGATGGCGCAGGGGGCTGGCCCCGCCAGCCATCACGGCATGTCACTGACGCATCGTCATCCCCGCCCCGACCGCCTGCTCGGCTGGCTGCTGGCCGGGGTCTGCGTGGCCCTGATGCTGGCCCTGCTGGTCGGCAATGGCGCCGATGGCTGGACCCTGGGCAGTGACATGCTCCAACAGATGATGGCCGGCCAGACCAGCGTGCTGGACTTCCGCCTGCCACGGGTACTGGCGGCGGCAGGCGCCGGCGTGCTGCTGGCCCTGGCCGGTACCCTGTTGCAGCGCCTGACCAGCAACCCGATGGCCAGCCCCGAGATTCTCGGCATCAGCGGCGGCACCGCCATCGCCCTGATGCTGACGTTGCTGCTGGTCCCGTCACCGGGGCAACTGACCCTGCTGGGCGCAGGCATCTGCGGGGCGCTGGCCTGTCTGGCGCTGCTGGTGGTGCTCAATCATCGCAGTGGCTTCATTCCCGAACGCGTGCTGCTGTGCGGGGTGGCGATCACGGCGCTCTACGATGCGGTGCGCGGCATCATCCTTGCCGATGGTGACCCGCGCGGTCAGCAGATTCTGGCCTGGCTGTCCGGCTCCACCTATTACGTGGGTCTCTCCGCGGCGGTCGGCGTGCTCGCGCTGGCGATCATCGCGGTCCTGCTGGTGCGTCCGCTGGCGCGCTGGCTGGACATCCTGCCACTGGGCATGGCGAGCGCCAGTGCGCTGGGCATCGGCGTGACCCGCGCCCGCCTGGTGCTGCTGGGCGCGGTGGCGGTGCTGACCGCGCTGGCGACCCTGATCGTCGGCCCGCTGTCCTTCGTCGGCCTGCTGGCCCCGCATCTGGCGCGCCTGCTGGGGCTGAGCCGCGCCCGCGAGCACATGCTCGGCGCGGTACTGTGCGGCGCGCTGTTGATGGTGCTGGCCGACTGGCTGGGCCGCCAGCTGCTGTCGCCCTACGAGATTCCCGCCGGCCTGATGGCCTCGCTGATCGGCGGCAGCTACTTCCTGTGGAGCCTGCGCAGAAGCTGACACGCATACGCACATGCACAAACGACGAAGCCCGCCACCGAAAGGTCGCGGGCTTCATCGTTTATGGACGTTGTGGAGCTTATGTACTGCGTGAACAGAGTGAACTGACGGACGCAGCCCGGGCTCAGTTGCCGAACACCACCGTACGCTTGTCATGCAGGAAGACGCGACGCTCGAGGTGATAACGCACACCTCGCGACAGGGTCAGGCACTCGATATCACGGCCCTTGGCGATCAGGTCTTCGGGATAGTGGGCATGATCCACCGTCTCGACGCCCTGGGTGATGATCGGCCCTTCATCGAGATCATCATTGATGTAGTGCGCGGTGGCGCCGACCAGCTTGACGCCCTTCTCGTAGGCCTGGTGATAGGGGCGCGCACCCTTGAAGCCCGGCAGCAGCGAGTGGTGGATGTTGATCGCCCGCCCCGAGAGCTTCTCGCACATGTCGCTCGACAGCACCTGCATGTAGCGCGCCAGAATCACCAGCTCAGCCCCGGTGTCCTGCACGATCTGCCATACCCTGGCCTCCTGCTCGGCCTTGGTCTCGGCGGTGATCGGCAGGTGGTGATACGGCAGGCCATGCCACTCGGCCAGCGGTGCCATGTCCGGATGGTTGGAGATGACGGCGGTGATGTCCATCGGCAGCTGGCCGATGCGATGCCGATAGAGCAGGTCGTTCAGGCAGTGGTCCGAGCGCGAGACCATGATGACCACCTTCATGCGCTCATCCGGCGCACTCAGGCTGACGTCCATCTCGAAGTCGGCGGCACGCGTGTCCAGGCCCTGCTCGAAACTCGCGGCATCGAAGCCGTCATCGAGGGCACCGGCCTCGGTCTGCGGACGAAATTCGGCCCGGATGAAGAAGCGCCCCGACAGGCGGTCATCGAAGGAATTGAGCTCGGTGATGTAGCAGCCCTGCTCGCGCAGGTAGCGTGTCACGACGTCCACCGTGCCGATGCGGCTGGGACATTGGGCGGTCAGAATCCAGGTATCACGCATACGTAGGTGCCTGTCATGTAAGGATTATCTATTGTTGGAAGCAGCAACGTCAGGGTTGCATCCGAGGCCCTGCGCGACAAACCAATATTATTGAGGCGGGCTTCAGTATTTCTGAAGCCCGCCTCCTGGCCCGGGCAAGGCCCCTGGCAGCCGATTCAGGTCATTGCGCGCGCCTGTGACAGACCTCTCTCCAGACGCAGATCTCTTCAGACGCAGACCTCAGGCCTCAGACCTCAGGCCTTGATGCAGACCCCGAATTCCTCGCTGGCATCCAGCAGCCAGCGGCCGAGGTAATCGGCGAAGCTTCTGCGCACCACCAGCTCGAATTCGCTCTCGCTGACGCGGCGCAGCACCAGTGTCGCCTTGGCGAACACCGCCGGCACGCCACGTCCGACCGGGAAGGCACGCGGGTGCACATCAGTCGGCGTCGACTTCATCAGCACCTGACGCGCCTGGTCGCCACTCAGCGAGATGACAGTCTGGCCACCGCTGACGTTGACCACCTGATAGCGGCCGGCCAATGTCTCATGCAGCGCCTTCTCGACAGTGAAGGCTTCCTCGCCGGGCACCAGGATCAGCCACTCATCCGGTGACAGCCACTGGATCGAGCGGCCGTCCTCATTGTGGTGGAGGGTCGCCGGCGTCAACGGCAGCGCCAGACCCAGCGCCGCCTCGACACCCTCGGCGAAGCCCGGCTGCGCGGGGTCACCGCGCAGCGTCAGGTGACCGAGAAACGCCTTCTCCTGCAGCACGACGCCGGCATCGCCGTCATCGCGGGCCGTGAACAGATGCGCCAGCGGCGAGCGGGCGCACTGAGCGTGGACCTCGGGCGTCGGGCGCTGGTCGATCACCGACGTCTGAGAACTTGTCATGTCCTGCGGCTGCGCATCGACGGCAGCACCCGCTTGCGGGTCGAGTGTGGTGGCATCAGACATGCTGGCGCTCCCCTTTCTTGTCGTAGAACACCGGTGAGGTGATTTCGGCTTCCAGCGTCGTGCCATCGGCCTGCGGCAGGAACACCGTCTCGCCGATGCGCTTGGCACCGCCCTTGACCACCGCCAGCGCGAAGCCATGTCCCAGCGTCGGGCTGTAGTAGCTGGAGGTCACGTGGCCGACCATCGGCATCGGGATGGCGTGCTCGGGGTCGAAGACGATCTGCGAGCCTTCCGGCAGCACGATGCGCTCATCGCCGGCCTTCTTGCGCGTCGGAATCAGGCCGACCATCTGCTTGCGGTCATCGCGGCGGGTATCCGGACGCGACAGCGCACGCTTGCCGATCCAGGAATACGGCTTGTTGTAGCCGACACACCACTGCATGCCGAGATCTTCCGGGGTGATCGAGCCATCGGTGTCCTGACCGACGATGATGAAGCCCTTCTCGGCGCGCAGCACGTGCATGGTCTCGGTGCCGTAGGGCGTGAGGCCGTACTTCTTGCCGCACTCGAACAGACGCTTCCAGACATGCAGCCCGTAGTTGGCCGGCACGTTGAGCTCGTAGGACAGCTCGCCGGTGAAGGAGATGCGGAAGATGCGCCCGGGAATGTCGGCGATCAGCCCTTCACGCACTTCCATGAACTTGAAGCTGTCACGATCAAGGTCGATGTCGGTCAGCTCGCCGACCAGCGCACGCGCCTCGGGGCCGGTGACGGTCAGGGTCGCCCAGTGATCGGTGACGCTGGTCATCTGCACGTCCAGTTCCGGCCATTCGGTCTGGTGCCACAGCTCCAGCCATTCCAGGATCGAGGCCGCGCCACCGGTGGTGGTGGTCATCAGGAAGTGGTCTTCGGCCAGGCAGGTGGTGACACCGTCGTCCATCACCATGCCGTCGTCGTGACACATCAGGCCGTAGCGCGCCTTGCCGACGCCCAGCTTGGCCCAGGCGTTGGTGTAGATGCGGTTGAGGAATTCGCGCGCATCGCGACCGGTGATGTCGATCTTGCCCAGGGTCGAGGCGTCCAGCACGCCGACCTTCTCGCGCACCGCCAGACACTCGCGCTCCACCGCGGCATGCATGTCCTCACTGCCCTGCGGGTAGTACCAGGGGCGCTTCCACTGGCCGACATCCTCGAACCTGGCGCCCTGCGCTACGTGCCATTCGTGCATCGCGGTGTAGCGGATCGGGTCGAACAGCTCGCCGCAGTGACGGCCGACGATGGCGCCGAAGGTCACCGGCGTGTAGTTGGGGCGGAACACGGTGGTACCGGTGTCGGGGATGGTCTGCCCCAGACAGCGCGCGGCGACCGCCATGCCGTTGATGTTGCCCAGCTTGCCCTGGTCGGTGCCGAAGCCCATCGCGGTGTAGCGCTTGACGTGCTCGATGGACTCGAAGCCTTCGCGGGTGGCGAGCTCGATACCGGCGGCGGTGACGTCGTTCTGCAGATCGACGAACTGCTTGGGCGCGCGAGCGGTGGGCTTGTCATGCGGCACCTGATAGAGCGGCAGCATCGGCGTTTCCGCAAGTTTAGAGACCGCAGGCACCTCGGCCTGGGCGGTCTCGAACTCGCAGGCTTCCACCGCGGCGACACCGCTGGCGTAGGCCGCGACCAGCACATCTTCCAGCGCGAAGCTGCCATTGGCGGCGCCGCAGGCATCGAAGCCCTTGAGCATCGGGGCGCCCAGCGCGGGCAGGAAGCCGTGGATCTCGTCGCTCCATACCGGACGCGCACCGGTGTGCGCCGCCAGGTGAACCACCGGGCTGTAGCCGCCGGAGCTTGCGATGGTGTCGCAGGCGAGCTCTTCCACCGCCCCCGTCACGCTGAAGGCGTCGATATCGATGGCCGCGATGCGCGCGCCTGTCACGCGGCGTTCGCCCTTGGCCTCGATCACGGCAGCGCCGGCGATGATGCGGATGCCCGCGGCACGCGCCGCCTCGACCATCACGCCGGAAGGCGCCGGACGCGCATCGGCGATCGCGACCACTTCACGACCGGCTGCCGCCCAGGCAAGTGCCGCGCGATAGGCGTGGTCGTTGTTGACCGACAGCACCAGCTTGTCGCCGGCGGCGACGCCGTAACGGGTCAGATAGGTGGTGACGGCACCGGCCAGCAGGTTGCCCGGCACATCGTTGTGGCTGTAGACCAGCGGCCGCTCGTGGGCGCCGGTGGCCATGATGACGCGATGGGCGCGCACGCGGTGCAGGCGGGAACGTGCCTGCTGAGCGCCACGTGCATTGCGCGGTGCGAGGTCGGCCTGATGCTCGGTACGGCGCTCGTGCAGGGTCACGAAGTTGTGATCGTGATAGCCGTTGGCGGTGGTGCGCGGCAGCAGCTGCACATCCTCACAGGCTTCGAGTTCCGCCAGTACGGCGTCACGCCATTCGATGGCAGGCTTGCCGTCCAGGGTCTGATCGAGACAGTCCGCCGACATGGAGAGCAGCGAGCCACCCAGCTCTTCCTGCTCATCACACAGGATGACGCGCGCGCCGCTGCGAGCCGCGACCAGCGCTGCCATCAGGCCCGCCGGGCCGGAGCCGATCACCAGCACATCGGTGTGCTGATGCAGGTGATCATAGATGTCCGGATCCTCCTCGAGCGGAGAACGCCCGAGACCGGCGGCCTTGCGGATGTACTTCTCGTAGGTCATCCACAGTGAGGCCGGCGCCATGAAGGTCTTGTAGTAGAAGCCCGGCGGCATGAACTTGCCGCCCAGCTTGCCGACCTGCGGCAGGAAGCGGCTCATCAGGTCCTTCTGCGCCTTGACCCAGCCACTGACGGCGTGAGCTTCCAGGCCGTCGTAGAGCGCCTGCTGGGTAGCACGCACGTTGGGCACCTGGCCGGCTTCGGTGCTGCCCAGCTGCAGGATGGCATTGGGCTCTTCGGCACCGGCGGCGACCAGGCCGCGCGGACGCGCATACTTGAAGCTGGCGTTGAGCACGTCGAGGCCGTTGGCCATCAGTGCCGAGGCGAGGGTATCGCCTGCCAGGCCCTGATAGCGCTTGCCATTGAAGGTGAAGGTCAGCGGCGTGGCGCGGTCGATGCGTCCACCCGAGGCGAGACGACGCGGGGCAGCGGCGGTCTGGTTGTCTTGCTGGCTCATGCGCTCACCCCCTTGGCTTGCGTGGTCGGATCGGCTTTCGTCTCACCGGTGATGGTGGGCTGCTCGCCCATGCGATAGGTCTCGAGAATCTCGTAGGTCACGGTGTGGCGGGTGATGTTGAAATACTTGCGACAGCCCACGGCGTGAATCCACAGCTCGTGGTGGACGCCACGCGGGTTGTTGCGGAAGAACAGATAATCCCCCCACTCGGCATCGGAGCAGGCTTCGGGGTCCTTCGGGCGCTCGATATGCGCCTGGCCCTTGACGTGGAATTCCTCTTCCTCGCGCAGCTCGCCGCAGTAGGGACAGAAGATATGCATCATGGTCGGTCGTCTCCTGACGGCAGGTTCAGTGCGCGACGCCAGCGGCGCCGTGTTCGTCGATCAGCTTGCCCGTGTTGAAACGGTCATAGGAGAAGGGCTCTGCCAGCGGATGGGTGCGCCCCTTGGCCAGTGTCCAGGCAAAGACGTTGCCGGATCCCGGCGTGGCCTTGAAGCCACCGGTACCCCAACCGCAGTTGAAATAGAGCCCCTTCACGGGCGTCTTGGAAATGATCGGACAGGCGTCCGGGCAGGTGTCGACGATGCCGCCCCACTGACGGTTCATGCGTACCCGCGAGAAGATCGGGAACATCTCGACGATGGCCTGCAGGGTGTGCTCGATGGTCGGGTAGCTGCCACGCTGGCCATAGCCCACGTAGCCGTCGATGCCGGCACCGATGACCAGGTCGCCCTTGTCCGACTGGCTGACATAGCCGTGGACGTGGTTGGACATCACCACGGTGTCGAGAATCGGCTTGAGCGGCTCGGAGACCAGCGCCTGCAGCGGGTGGGATTCCAGCGGCAGACGGAAGCCGGCCTTCTCGGCCATCACCCCGGAGTTGCCTGCGGTGACCACTCCGACACGCTTGGCACCGATGAAGCCGCGCGAGGTTTCCACCCCGACGATGGCGCCATCCTGCTTGCGGAAGCCGGTGACCTCGGTCTGCTGGATCAGGTCGACGCCGAGGCTGTCGGCGCCACGCGCGAAGCCCCAGGCCACGGCGTCGTGACGCGCCACGCCACCGCGCGGCTGCCAGGAAGCACCGAGAATCGGGTAGCGTGCGCGGCTCGAGCAGTCCATCGCCGGTACCAGTTCCTGCACCTGCTGAGCGTCCAGCACTTCGCCATCGATGCCCTGGAGACGGTTGGCATTCACGCGGCGCTGGATGTCACGCATGTCCTGCAGGGTGTGGCCCAGGTTGAGCACGCCACGCTGGGAGAACATCACGTTGTAGTTGAGATCCTGGGACAGGCCTTCCCACAGCTTCATGGAATGCTCGTAGAGCGCCGCCGCCTCGTCCCACAGATAGTTGGAGCGCACCAGGGTGGTGTTGCGCGCGGTGTTGCCGCCGCCCAGCCAGCCCTTCTCGATCACCGCGACATTGGTGATGCCGTGCTCCTTGGCCAGATAGTAGGCCGTGGCCAGACCATGCCCGCCGCCACCGACGATGACGACGTCGTATTCCTTCTTGGGTTCTGGGCTACGCCAGACCTTCTGCCAGTTCTCATGGTGGCTGAGCGCATGCTTGACCAGCCCGAATCCCGAGTAACGCTGCATTTGCCACCCTCCTCACATCTTTGCCACCGCAAGCGCTGTCCGGTGCTCTCGCCCGAGTGATGTCTGTTGTTGTCACCCGAGTGATGTCTCTGCGCTTGCGGCATGTGTCGTTGTTATCGTTGTCTCTCGCCAGCGCCTTGTTCAGGCAAGCGTTCAGGCAAGCGCGGCGGGGTCGGTCACGCTGTTCGATGCATAGACCGGGAAGCGTGCACAGACTTCCTCGACCTTGCCACGCACCTCGGCTTCCACCTTGGCGCTCTCGCCGGTGGACAGCGCGTCGAGCAGATCACAGATCCAGCCGGCCAGTGCCTCGCATTCCGCCTCGCCGAAGCCGCGCGTGGTGGCGGCCGGAGTGCCGATGCGCAGCCCGGACGTCACGAAGGGACTCTGCGGATCATTCGGCACGCTGTTCTTGTTGACGGTGATATGGGCGCGGCCCAGTGAGGCATCCGCGTCCTTGCCGGTCACGCCCTGACGGATCAGCGAGACGAGGAACAGGTGGTCATCGGTACCGCCGGAAACCACGTCATAGCCGCGCGCCATGAAGACCTCGGCCATCACGCGGGCATTGGCGATCACGCGGGCCTGATAGCTGACGAAGTCCTGGCTCATCGCTTCCTTGAAGGCCGCGGCCTTGGCGGCGATGACGTGCATCAGCGGACCGCCCTGCTGGCCGGGGAAGACGGCGCCATTGAGCTTCTTGTGCAGCGCTTCATCGCCGGTGGCGGAGAGAATCAGGCCACCGCGCGGGCCGCGCAGCGTCTTGTGCGTGGTGGTGGTGACGACATGGGCGTAGGGCAGCGGGCTCGGGTAGTGACCCGCCGCGACCAGACCGGCCACGTGGGCCATGTCGACCATCAGCCAGGCGCCGATCTCGTCGGCGATATCGCGGAAGCGACGCCAGTTGACCACCCGCGAGTAGGCGGAGAAGCCGGCGATGATCATCTTCGGCTTGTGCTCGCGCGCCAGACGCTCCATTTCCTCGTAGTCCAGCTCGCCGCTTTCGGTCAGGCCGTACTGGATGGCGTTGTAGTGCTTGCCGGAGAAGTTGGGTGCCGCACCGTGGGTCAGGTGGCCGCCATGCGCCAGGCTCATGCCGAGGATGGTGTCGCCCGGCGAGACGAGTGCCATGAACACGGCCGCGTTGGCCTGGGCGCCGGAGTGCGGCTGCACGTTGGCGTAGTCACAGCCGAACAGCGCACAGGCGCGCTCGATGGCCAGCGTCTCGACCTTGTCGACGAATTCGCAGCCGCCGTAGTAGCGCTTGCCCGGATAGCCTTCGGCGTACTTGTTGGTCAGCTGGCTGCCCTGAGCCTCCATCACCAGCGGGCTTGCATAGTTCTCGGAGGCGATCAGCTCGATATGCGCTTCCTGACGCGCTGTCTCTTCGAGGATGGCCTCGGCCAGTGCAGGGTCGAGTCTGGCCAGTCGGTCATCACGGGTGTAGCCATGTTGCTGAGACATTGCGCGCCTCCGGTAAGCGGATCGTTGTTGTTGGAGTGGGTCGATGAAGGGTGATCAGTGATCGTCTGTTCGCTCAAATCCTGTCGAGTCAGCCGGCGCCAAGGCCTTGAGTGGCTGTCTTGACCCGATACTAGCCCTGCCCCCCTGCGGCAAACTGCTTGTCAGCGTCACCCCGCAGCGCGAATGCGACATCGGCAGGCAAAAGCGACATCCCGATGGCTCGCACAGAGCTGCTGCGAATAGTGGCTGCCCGCCACTGGCGCTACACCGAAGCCCCTGCGGGCAGGTATGCTAGACACCGATATCGTGCGATCAGGCGCCGGATGACGACTGATCCATGCAAGCGCGCGCCTGAGGAAGGGAGTTGAGAATATGCTGATGGAATTGCTGGCGGTGATGGCACCGGTACTGTGTGGCGCCGCCATCGGCTTCTTCTGGGTCAGGCTGGGCAACGACTACCCGATGGCCTTCGTCACCCGGCTGGTGCTCTACATCGGCACGCCGGCGCTGATCCTCAATGCGCTGGGCAGCGCCGAGATCGACAACTCGAGCTTCCTGCGTACGGGCCTGGCGACGCTGTCCGTGATGGCACTGCTGCTGGCGCTGAGCTGGCCCTTCGCGCGCCTGATAGGCAAACCCTGGAAGGTTGCGGTGGCGCCGTTGCTGTTCTCCAACGTCGGCAACATGGGCCTGCCCGTCTCGCTCTACGCCTTCGGCCAGGCCGGCTTCGCCTACGCCATCACCATCATGGTCACCATGTCGCTGCTGCAGTTCACCCTCGGCGCCTGGCTTGCCAGCACCAGCGGCAACCCGCTGCGCAGCGTGGTGCGCTCGCCGACCATCTGGGCCAGCATCGTCGCCACCCTCATGCTGCTCTGCGATGTGCACATGCCGCGCTTCGTCACCAACAGCCTGGAGCTGATCTCCGGCTTCACCGTGCCGCTGATGCTGATCACCCTGGGCGTGTCGCTGGCCAGCATTCGCGTCAAGAATCTGGCGGCGGGCGTGGGCTTCAGTGTCCTGCGCATTCCCTTTGCCGCCCTATGTGCCTGGGGGATCGGCACCCTGCTGGACCTGCCTCCGCTGGCGCTGCACGTGTTGACCATGCAGATGGCCATGCCGGTGGCGGTCTACAACTACATGTTCGCCCAGAAGGCCGGGCGTGAGCCGGAGTACGTGGCTACGCTGGTGTTCTGCTCGACGCTCGCCGCCTTCCTCTATCTGCCCATGCTGCTGGCGGCGATGGGGGCGACACTGGGCTGAACCGACGGAAGCTGCCCGAGCCTTTCCGCTGTGAATGACAGGCACAAAAAAACCACGCGAGCCTGAGCTTGCGTGGTCGTGTGACACCTTCCTGCGGAAACTGCCGTGCCGTGAAGAAGACGGTATTGCACCATCCCGATATTGAGCAGCACGGCGCTTCCTGTTGCGACGATCAGCCTTGTAGTCCTGCTGGCACCCGCTCCCGGCCTGGAGGTGGCGCACTGTTCCCCTGTGTCATCATTGCCCTTTTGACCAAACCCGTGACTGGAGTGGCAGTCGTGGACCTGACGTGAACGCTCTCCGCTCTCGACCCGCAGCTGAAGGTGGCATGCAGCCCAACGGGGCCTTGTGCTTATGGCACCAGGGCGAACCCTGGCATGGCCTGGCGGGACTTCCCGCAGAGCCCCCTGCACTGCATGCGCTCATTCACGTGGCAACATCTGAAGGGTAGCCCCGAAGTCGTCTGCACCTCCAGATGGTTTGTGCCGTCTTCCTGCGCGAGTCGACTTGCTCATGAACCTGAGCATGAAGTCTTAGAGCACTCATGCCGAGTAGACTGTCAGCGCACCTCGGGCGCGGCGGCTTGCAGTCCCGCCAGGCCCTCGGCCTGCTGCTGACGTAGCTGGGCCAGCGTTGTCACGGCATGTCCCCTGGCTTGCCATTCGGCGCGCTCATCATCATCGGCCCGAATGATGAAGCGTCCAAGCAGGGTGTAGAGCAGCCCCAGCAACGGTGACAGCCAGCAGGCGAAGGCCAGCGGAATGTAGAGCAGCCCCTCCATGCCCGCACCACCGGCCATCAGCCCCAGTGAACTGACCACCACCGCGCCGCCGGCATTCCAGGGAATCAGCGGCGAGATCAGGGTGCCGCCCTCTTCCAGTGAGCGCGACAGGTTGAGCGTCGAATATCCCTCACCCCGATAGATCGGCGCGTACATGCGCCCCGGCAGGGCAATCGAAAGGTAGGGGTCGCCCGCGATGACATTGGTCAGCGCCGCCGTGGAACTGGCCGCGACCTGCAGACCGAAGATACCGCGCACCTTGACCAGCACCGCGGCGCACAGCACCTCCAGACAGCCGATCACCTCCAGCATCCCCCCGAAGGCCAGTGCGATCATCACCAGCAGGATGACCCAGGCCATCGACATGATGCCGCCGCGATTGAGCAGGCTGTCGATCTCGCTCACGCCGGTGCTCAAGGCGTAGCCGCCCTGCATATAGCCGAACAGCGCCTTGACCGCCTCGCCCTGTACGCCGAATGCCACGACCGCTCCGGCTAGCACCCCGACGAACAGCGCCGGGAGTGCCGGCATGCGCGCAACGGCCAGCGTCATCACCAGCAGCGGCGGCATCAGCACCCACAGATTGAAGGTGAAGTGTCCGGAAAGCCCTTCGGTGATGGCGGTGATGCGCTCGAGATCCAGCACCTGACCGGCGGCGAGCAGGTTGCCGGCGATCAGGTAGATCACCAGCGCGATCAGCATGGCGGGAATGGTGGTCGGCATCATGTTGCGGATGTGCGCGAACAGATTCACGCCCGTCACCGCCGGCGCCAGATTGGTGGTATCCGACAGCGGCGAGACCTTGTCACCGAAGAAGGCGCCGGACACCACCGCACCGGCGGTCCACCACGGCGGAATGCCGAAGCCGGCCCCGATGCCCATCAGCGCAAGCCCCACCGTGCCCACGGTGCCCCAGCTGGTACCCAGCGCTACCGAGACCACCGCGCACAGCAGCATGGCCGCCGCCAGGAAGTATTCCGGCGAGACCAGCTTGAGTCCGTAGTAGATGATCATCGGTACGCTGCCGGAGGCGATCCACACCCCGACCGTCATGCCGACCAGAATCAGGATCGCGATGGAAGGCAGGCCGACACGCACGATGCGCATCATGCCCTCTTCCATCGCCGACCAGCCGTGGCCCAGCTTCCAGCCGATCAGCGCCGTGATGGCGACACCGCATACCAGCGGTACATGCGGAGTGAACTCGCCGAACACGAACAGTTGCAATGCAAGAACGGCCAGGGTGGCCACGATAGGCAGGCAGGCCATCTTGAGCGATGGCCGTAGTGGGGTCTTCACGTCCCGAGTCATGTCTTGCTCCATTAGTTAGTTGTACTTTTTGTACCCCTAACGCTAATGGGACCCGGGAAGTCGCGGCTGACTGGCTGCGTCATCCAACCGCGCGAATGCGACATGTCCTCTCATTTAGCCAGCGCATTTATCCAGCGCCTGCGCCCGCCCGTGAATATCGCTCGCGAAAGCCAGCAGGGCGGGAGGCCAGGTTGTGGATCAGTAATCGATCACCACATCGCCATTGGGCACGCTGCAGCAAGACAGGATGAAGCCTTCGGCGACGTCTTCATCGGTGATGCCGCCGTTGTGTTCCATCTCGACCTCGCCCGAGACCTTCTGCACCCGGCAGGTGCCGCAGATGCCCATGCCGCAGGCCTTGGGAATATGCAGACCGAGCTTGGCGGCGGCGGCGTGGACGGTCTCGCCCGGGGCGATCTGCACCGACTTGCCGGTGGCGGAGAACTCGACCCGCGTGAGATCGGAGCGGTCCAGCTCATCGGCCAGCACCTCGGCCTGTTCGGCCTGCACGATGGCCTCTTCCTCGACATCGACCGGCGTGGCACCGAAGGATTCCTCGTGATAGCGGCTCATGTCGAAGCCGTGGCTGCGCAGCAGATGCTTGACCGCATTCATGTAGGGCGTGGGGCCACAGCAGAAGATCTCGCGCTCCATGAAGTCCGGCGCGATCATCTCGAGCATCGCGTCGGTGAGATAGCCGCGATAGCCGGACCAGGTCTGGCCGGTCTCGAAGCGCTCGCAGATGACGTGCATGTTGAACTCCGGCACGCGGGAATCCATGAACTCGAGCTGACGCCAGAAGATGATGTCGCGCGGGCTGCGCGCACTGTGTACAAAGGAGATGTCCACGTTGGCATTGGTATCGAAGTACCAGCGCGCCATCGACATCAAGGGCGTGATGCCCACGCCACCGGACAGCATCAGAATGCGTTCCGCCGGGTAGTCGATGCAGTTGAAGTTGCCGACCGGGCCGTGCACCGCCAGCACATCGCCTTCATTGAGGTTGTCGTGCAGCCAGTTGGAGACCAGGCCGCCCGGCACGCGCTTGACGGTGATCGAGAAGCTGTAGGGCACCGACGGTGAGCTGGAGATGGTGTAGGAGCGCATGATCTGCTGGGCATCGATCTCGAGCTCCAGGGTCACGAACTGCCCCGGCTTGAAGAAGAACATCACCGGCTGTTCGGCCATGAAACAGAAGGTGCGAACGTCCCAGGTTTCCTGAATGACCTTCACGCAGCGCACGCTATGTCGACCGTTGGTCCAGGTCTGTGTCGTAACCGGATTGAAGTTGCTGAGAGTGGTGCTCATGAAGGCCTCGCTGGGCATGTTGTTCTTGGAGACATGTTCTTGAAGAGACAGTGTCAGGCCACCCTGCGCTGCGTGCGCGGCCAACGGTGGGACATGCTCAGGATTGTCGAGTCAGCGCCCGGCAAGCATTTATCCGTGCACGACAGAAACATGCCCGATCGCTCCAATCCCTCCCCCGCAGCGCCCTGCCCCCGCCTCATCGCTGCGCCTGTCTGTGTCTCAAAGCCCCTGCGCAGACGACCGGCGTCGGAAATACATCATTGAGCGTCGCCATCAGACATAAGTCGCGACTTGACCTCAGCCACACTGCGCTCCATGCGTGGCAATGCCACTCAGACGTCATGCGGGCTGCCTGAACTTCCACGCTGACTATCCTGTCGAGCGAGCGGCACTCTGCCTGCGCCGCCCTCGACACCCGAACCGACCAGGACGGGACGACGCACCGCGCGATGCATCGGCACTCCCTCATGGGGCCCCGATGTCGCCCCGCGGTGCTGCCCGGCAATGGTCTGTTCACTCGTTCCCTCTGTCCCGGCTTCACAACAACAATGATCAGCACACTCACTCAACCCAAGGCGACCCTGCTCCCGGCGCCTACCGACCGTGCGAGGACACCGCGATGAGCGACTTACTGGAACACGCTCAGGATCAGCAGCGTCAGGCGGTACGCGAGGCCGCCGCGCGGCTTCTAGAGGCCCGCAGTCCCGGCTACACCCTGCCCCAGCCCTTCTACAATGATCAGCGCCTGTTCGATCTCGACATGAAGGAGATCTTCGAGCGCGAGTGGCTGTTTGCCGGTCTCAGCAGCGAGATCCCGCTCAAGGGCAACTTCATGACCATGGATGTAGGCAACAGTCCGATCATCATCGTGCGCGGTGACAACGGGGCCATCCATGCCTTCCATAACGTCTGTCGCCATCGCGGGTCTCGCCTGTGCAGCACCGAGCGTGGCAAGGTCGCCAAGCTGGTGTGCGGCTATCACAAGTGGACCTATGAGCTGGATGGTCGCCTGCTGTTCGCCGGTTCTGACATGGGTACCACCTTCGATACCAGTGAATACGGCCTGCACCCCGTCCACGTGCGCTCAGCCGGCGGCATGCTGTTCATCAACCTCGCCGAGCAGCCCGAGAACTGCGAGCCGTTCTTCAAGACGCTGGAGTTCTACCTCAAGCCCTACGACATGGAGAACGTCAAGGTCGCGGCCAGCTCCTCCATCATCGAGGAAGGCAACTGGAAGCTGGTGATCGAGAACAATCGCGAGTGCTATCACTGCGATGGCTCCCACCCGGAGCTGCTCAACAGCCTGCAGGAATTCGATGACACCGATGACCCGCGTGCCACCGATGCCTACAAGGCGCTGGTCGCGAAGAAGCAGGCCGACTGGGATGCCGAGAAGGTGCCCTATCAACTGGTGCGCTTCGGTCGCCGCAATCGCATGACGCGCACGCCGCTGCTGGAAGGCACCGTCTCGATGACCACGGACGGCACCCCGGCGTGCAAGAAGCTGCTGGGTCGCCTGCAAAGCCCCGACATGGGCTCGCTGCGCATCCTCAACCTGCCCAACTCCTGGAACCACTTCATGGGCGATCACGCCGTGGTCTTCCAGGTCGACCCGATCGGCCCCCTCAAGACCCGCGTGACCACCAAATGGCTGGTGCACAAGGACGCGGTGGAAGGTGTCGACTACGACCTGGCGAAGCTGCGCAAGGTGTGGGACGCCACCAATGATCAGGACCGTCAGCTGGTGGAAGAGAACCAGCGCGGCGTCAACTCCAGCGCCTATCAGCCCGGCCCCTACTCGGCGACCTTCGAGTTCGGTGTCGTCGACTTCGTCGACTGGTATGCCGAGCGCATGCAGGAAGCGCTCAAGGAACAGCAGGAGCCGCATCTGCAGCTGGCCTGAGGGCTTGAGTCCTCGAAACCTGAGGCTCTGAAAGACAGGCAAGAAAAAACCCGCCACCGGCAAGCCGGTGGCGGGTTTTTTTGGCTTTCACCCGGGCAACACGCCGAAGGCGGGTCACCCGAGAGGTACTACGGCTGGATTACAGCTGCGTGTCCAGACTCATCATCAGGCTGAGCGCCATGACGATGATGATGGAGAAGCCGAACAGCTTGCGTGCCCAGGAGGCATCAGGCTGATCCTTGAGGCGCCAGGCGGCCAGATACAGCCACCAGCCACCCGTGACGGTCGCGACTACCAGATACCAGATGCCGGTATATCCCCACAGTGTCAGCAACAGCGACACCGGGATGAAGCCGGCAATGTACCCCGTCACTACACGCTTGGCATGCTCCATGCCTCGCGCTACCGGGAGTACCGGAATATTGGCGGCCCGATAGTCATCGACACGAAACATGGCAATCGCATAGGAATGCGGCATCTGCCACATGCTGAAGATGATCAACAGCAGCAGCGCCCCCATGTCCGCCTGACCGGTGACGGCCAGGTAGCCGACCACTGGCGGCGCAGCGCCGGACAGTGAGCCGATGAGGGTGCCATACACCGAGCCACGCTTGAGCCACATGCTGTAGGCCCCGACGTAGATCACGAAGCCCAGCCCCACGGCGATCATCGCCATGAGATTGGTCATCGCGGCCAGAAGCCAGAAGCCCGCAAGGCCCAGCACGCTGCCGAAGACGAAGGCCCCCTTCAGCGAGATGTCGCCCTGCACCAGAGCACGGCCCTGGGTACGTGCCATGTGGCGGTCGATATCGCGATCGATGCAGTTGTTGAACACACAGCCTGAGGCCACGATCAACGCCACCCCGACCAGGGTGGCGATGAACAGCGCCCAATCCACCTCACCACCGGAAGCGAGAAAGAAGCCGCCGCTGACGGTGATCAGGTTGCCGAAGATAATGCCCGGCTTGGTGGTACGCAGGTAGTCCTTGATCATCAGGCTCACGCTATCAGATGGGCATCATGTTCTGATTCAGCTCGATCATGATCCATATGGAACCACCAACGACGATTGCCACGATCACCACGGTGAACAGCATGGCCATGACATTCCAGCTCTGCTCCTTGGAGCCGTCCAAGTGCAGGAAGAAGTACAGCTGCACGAAGACCTGAGCGATGGCGAAACCGTAGATGGCCCAGATCACGCCGACACCCGGATCATCCATCATCATCACCATCCCGAACGGGATGATGGTCAGGATGATGGAGAGAATCAGACCGGTCACGTACTGCTTGACGCTGCCGTGATTGTCGTTGTGGTCGTTGTTGGAATGGCTCATAGCATCACTCCTGTGAGATAGACGACGGTGAAGACGCAGATCCAGATGACGTCCAGGAAGTGCCAGAACAGGCTGAGCATCATCAGACGACCGCGATGCACTTCCGTCAGACCTTTCTTCTTGACCTGGAAGATCAGCAGCGCCATCCAGATCAGACCGACGGTCACGTGCAGACCGTGGGTGCCGACCAGGGTGAAGAAGGCAGACAGGAACGCGGACTTGTCCGGACCCTGGCCGTTCACGATCAGGTGGTAGAACTCATAGATTTCCATCGCGATGAAGCCTGCGCCACAGGCGAAGGTGATCATCAGCCACTTGATCACCGCGGAGCTGTCTCCGCGGTTCATGCCCAGCATCGCCAGGCCGTAGGTGAAGCTCGAGGCCAGCAGCAGCGCGGTCTCGACCAGCACGAAGTTCAGCTCGAAGATCTCGGCGCCCGTCGGGCCACCGGCATAGGCCTGGCTCAGTACCACGTAGACCGCGAACAGCATCGCGAACAGGATGCAGTCGCTCAGCAGATAGAGCCAGAAACCGAAGACCTTCAGGCCGTTGGTATCGTGATGCTCGTGATCGTCATGGGCGTCATGCGCCCCATCGTGAGATGTCATTGCATTATTCGCCATGATTACCCCTGAACCACTGTGTCGTTAGGTGTGCGGGCGCTGGGCAGGGCGCGACGCTCGCGACCCTCACGCTCGACACGCTCCACTTCCTCGACGGACACGTAGTAGTCGATGTCGTAGTTGAAGGAGCGCACGATGAAGGTAGCGATCATGCCGACCAGCCCGACCACGGCCATCCACCAGATGTGCCAGATCAGTGCGAAACCGAACACCAGGCTGAAGGCGGAGATGATGACGCCAGCAGCGGCGTTGCGCGGCATGTGGATCGGCGCATAAGGCTTCTTGGCCTCCTGCTCGATGCCACGTTCCTTCATTTCCCAGAACTCGTCGAGCTCGGAAACCTGCGGCTCGTGAGCGAAGTTGTAGAACGGTGCCGGTGAAGTGGTGCTCCACTCCAGGGTACGACCGCCCCAGATATCGCCAGTGGTGTCCTGCAGCTGCTTGCGGTTCTTGATGCTGACCGCGATCTGGATCACGGTGCACGCGATACCGATCAGGATCAGGACAGCACCGATGAAGGCGACGACCAGGTACGGCACCCACAGCGGGTTGTCGACGTGCTGCAGACGACGGGTCATGCCCATGAAGCCGAGGATGTACAGCGGCATGAAGGCGAGGTAGAAGCCAGTGATCCAGAACCAGAAGGAACGCTTGCCCCACTTCTCGCACAGCATGAAGCCGGTCGCTTTCGGGAACCAGTAGGTAATACCGGCCATCGCACCGAAGACCACGCCGCCGATGATGACGTTGTGGAAGTGGGCGATCAGGAACAGCGAGTTGTGCAGTACGTAGTTGGCGCCCGGAACGGCCAGCAGAACGCCGGTCATGCCACCGATGGTGAAGGTGACGATGAAGCCCAGGGTCCACAGCACCGGAGAGGTCATTTCGACACGACCACGGTACATGGTGAACAGCCAGTTGAAGATCTTCACACCTGTCGGGATCGAGATGATCATCGTCGCGATACCGAAGAAGGCGTTCACGTCAGCGCCGGCACCCATGGTGAAGTAGTGGTGCAGCCAGACGATGAACGACAGGACGGTGATGACGAGAGTCGCCCACACCAGCGAGGTGTAACCGAACAGCTTCTTCTTGGAGAAGGTGGCGATGACTTCGGAGAACACACCGAAGACCGGCAGCACCAGGATGTACACCTCAGGATGGCCCCAGGCCCAGATGAGGTTGACGTACATCATCATGTTTCCACCAAGGTCATTGGTGAAGAAGTGGAAGTCGAGGTAGCGATCGAGCGTCAGCATCGCGATGGTAGCGGTCAGAATCGGGAAGGCCGCGACGATCAGGACGTTGGCGCACAGTGCGGTCCAGGTGAAGACCGGCATCTTCATCAGGGACATGCCCGGCGCACGCATCTTGAGGATGGTGGCGATGAAGTTGACACCTGTCAGCAGGGTACCGACACCGGAGATCTGCAATGACCAGATCCAGTAATCCACCCCGACCCCGGGGCTGTAATTGGCCCCCGACAACGGCGGATAGGCCAGCCAGCCAGTCTTGGCGAACTCACCCAGACCCAGAGAGATGTTGACCAGCAGCGCGCCGACCACGAACAGCCAGAAGCTGAGCGAGTTCAGGAACGGGAAGGCCACGTCACGTGCGCCGATCTGCAGCGGCACGACAACGTTGATCAGACCGATGACCAGCGGCATCGCCACGAAGAAGATCATGATCACGCCGTGGGCAGTGAAGATCTGGTCGTAGTGATCCGGGGGCAGATAGCCCTGACCACCACTGGACGCCAGCATCTGCTGGGAACGCATCATAATCGCATCGGAGAAACCACGGATCAGCATCACCAACGCGACGATGATGTACATCATGCCGATCTTCTTGTGATCGACAGAGGTGAACCACTCATTCCACAGGTAGGCCCACTTTTTCTTTACCGTGATGAAGCCGACAAGGGCTGCACCACCGAGGATTACCGCCGCAAGCACGATCATGATGATCGGCTCGTGATACGGAACAGCCTCTATTGTGAGTTTTCCAAGCATTGCTTATTCCTCGGTTGCCATCGCAGATTCAGCGTGACCAGAAGCGTCATGATCGGACATGCCGTGTTCGGCGCTGTCGTGATGCATTCCACCCTTCTTCATGTGGCGCATCTGATCATCGCTCATGCCCAGCTCCATGCCGTCCATGTAGGGCGCCATGATCTGCTCATACAGGTTCGGCTTGACCTGACCATAGAAGGTCGGGGCAACGTCCTCGCTCGGCTCCTTGAGAGCGGCAAGACCAGCGTCATCCAGCACCTTGCTGCTGCCGCGTGCCTTCTCGATCCAGGCGTCGAAGTCGCCTTCGCTCATGACATGCGCCTTGAAGTGCATGTCGGCGAAGCCGGCGCCGCTATAGCTGGCAGAGATACCGTCGTAGGTACCCACTTCACTGCCGATCAGGTGCAGACGGTTTTCCATCCCCGCCATTGCATAGATCTGGCTACCGAGCTGCGGGACGAAGAACGAGTTCATCACCGTGTCGGATGTGATGTGGAAGCGAACCTGACGATCCACCGGCATGGCCAGTTCATTGACCGTCGCGATGCCCTGCTCCGGATAGATGAACAACCACTTCCAGTCCATGGACACGACCTGCACCTCGATCGGCTCACCGCCGTCGACGATCTCGGCACGCGGGTCCAGCTCGTGCGTGCTCTTCCAGGTCAGGATGCCCAGAGCGAGGATGATCAGGCACGGAATGCCCCAGACCACGATCTCGATCTTGGTGGAATGCGCCCAGTTGGGCGTGTAGGTCGCCTTGCTCTGCTTGGTATCGCGATAGCGCCAGGCGAACCACAGCGTCATGAAGATGACCGGGATAACAACCACGAGCATCAGGTAGGTAGCAGTCAGGATCAGCGACTTTTCGGATTCACCGATAGGCCCCTTGGGATCGAAGAGTACGGCGTCACAGCCGGACAGCATCAATAATCCCGCGAGGATAGGGAGTCCCCGCAGAGCCCCCCGCATTAGGCTTTTTCTCATCTCACGACCTCGTTGGAACACGCCATGGCGTCATGACGAGCCCACATGTGGAACACAGCGTTCGAAGAAATGACCAACAGGAAGCCGTCGATCTTTCGAACGAAATCAGAAGATTTCCCGCAGGCGGGCACAGGATAGAGAAAAGACAGGGGGGCTGACTACGGGGCAGGATGACGCACCAGGGGCCACATGCGGATGACTTCGGCCATCCGGTGCGCGCCAATCATGCCTTGAGCGGCATGAGTTCTCTCACGCTCGAGGGAGGTTAAGGCAGCGGGATCGGGTGGCGAAGCCGACACTCACGGCAATGATGTCGCGACAGTGCATGCCTTGCAGGGCCAGACAGCTCGTCATTCACCGGCCTTCTCCGCGATGCCAGCCCCCCTGCCCTGCTTGATGATGCCCGTGAGAATCACGACCTTGTCGCGTCACAATTCAGTGCATCCCCACAGATGTCCTCGCCATCGGCGCACCAGGTGGCGTCGAAGCAACCACTACCGCCACACGATACTGCGCAACAAAAACCCAATAAATGGCCACTGCTTGAAATTAAATGCCAAAAATTGTACCGATAAGCCTTTCAAAAGTTGCTGAAGTACTCCCCCAACCCGGGCGAGAGAGGCATTTTCCCGACATGATACTTGTATGAGGCCGGCGTTCATTGACGAGAAAACATGCATCATTATCGATCATTACCTGACAGGTAAATGCACCATGATGCGTCTCACATGATGCTGGCATTCCCGATCAACAGGGGACACTTTTTCGCAACCTTGGCATGCCATTCTCATGATCAATGCCGAACCAAATGGCCTGATGAGTGTCATTTTCCGTCATTCATTTACGCGGACTCACCACCTTTCCGCCAGATGACGCCCAGCCTTCCATCATAAAAAATACACAAATAAACACACCTCAGAAACCTTCTGGTTACCAATTTTGCACAAAAATCCGGTTTCCCGCCCCCATTGTGTGACTTGAGTCAGACAAGGAATGAACTCGACCGCGGCGTCAGGAACAACATCCTCGAAAAAGGTCAAGACCTGCGACAATTGACCACACCAAAAATAGGGACAATGATCTGGGAGAATTTCCCGGGACCTTTTCCACGCCCAGCGGCCACACAGGTCTCTCTTCACCAGCACCACCGGCCTGAGGTCAGGCGCGATTCGCGTTCCCCATCAGCGATGATTCGCGGCCGCCACTCGCCGCGACGGCCAGATTCTCGAGCTCTCGGTCTAGCGGTCTCTTGGCTTGCCGGGTCTCTTGGCTTGCCGGGTCTCTTGGCTTGCCGGGTCTCTTGGCTTGCCGGGTCTCTTGGCTTGCCGGGTCTCTTGGCTTATCGGGCTCTGGGCCTGGCGGGCTCACACTCTCTCCAATGTCAGGGCCGTGCGACATGCTGCCTGAGCGGGTCGAGAGCCATGCCCTGAAACGCCCGCTTTGCGATGACAGCTCTGCGATGACAGCTCTACAGCTACAGCTCTGCAATGACAGCTCTACAACAACAGCCCTGCAACGAGAGCCCTACCATGACTGCCTCCTCGACCACGCATTCCCTCATCGCCGCCGACCAGCTTCCCGCAGGCATCCTCTATCGCCTGTTCTCGGGCAGCATCGCGCCCCGGCCGATCGCCTGGGTCTCGACCATCGATGCGGCAGGCAACACCAACCTCGCGCCCTTCTCGTTCTTCACCATCGCCAGCATCAATCCGCCGGTGCTCGCCTTCAGCCCGCTGCGCAATGGCGAAGGCAAGACCAAGGACACCCTCAACAACCTCGGGCAGGTCGCGGAATGCGTCATTCACATCGGTGGCGAGGCGATGAGCGAGGCGCTCAATCTCACCAGCGCCAGTCTCGCCGCCGACGAGGATGAGTTCACCCACGCGGGCCTGAACAAGGTGGCCATGCCGCCGCTTGCGGTCCCGCGCGTGGAGGGCGCCCCGATCGCCTTCGGCTGTCGACTGCGCGACATCATCTCGTTCGGTGATCAGCCGCTGGCCGGTTCACTGGTGCTGGCCGAGGTGGTGGTGATGCATGCCGACGCAGCGGTCTGGGATGGGCGGCATGTCGACAATGAGGTGCTGCGTGCCATCGGGCGCATGGCCGGCAGTGACTATGCACGCACGGATAGCCTGTTCAGTTTACAGCGCCCCGAATGACTTTCCGGCACGGATAGGAAATCCATAAACCTTAATACAATCAATGCCTTTCAGCGCACGACAAGGATGGCTCAAGGTTTGACGCCACCACCTGCAACTGGCAGAAAGGCGCATGTTGCACAAGGCTTCAGACCAAGGTCTGAACGCTTCCACCAGGCGGGACAAGGTCCCTCATTCTGACTCGAGATGCCCACAGGAGCGGCTATCGAAAGAAAACATACGAGGTAACTCCATGTCATCGAATCCGTATGTGACGGATTACCAGATCGGTCAGGACAATGTTCAGCGACTCGGGCTGGATGTCCACAAGCCGGTCTTCACCATCAGTGCGCTGCTGATCGTAGGCTTCATCCTGTTCACGCTGCTGATGCCCGAGTCGGCCGAGTCGGCACTGGGCGGCGCCAAGGCATGGTCCATCACCCATGGTGATTGGCTGTTCATGCTCTCCAGCAACTTCTTCATCCTGTTCTGCCTACTGCTGGTCCTGCACCCGGTCAGCCGCCTGCGTCTGGGCGGACGCGACGCCAAGCCGGAATTCAGCCGGATGGCCTGGTTCGCGATGCTGTTCGCGGCCGGCATGGGCACCGGCCTGATGTTCTGGGGGGTCGCCGAGCCAGTGGCGTACTACACCGACTGGTCCGGCACGCCACTGAACGCACCACCGCGTACGCCGGAAGGCGCAACGGCGGCACTCTCGGCCACCGTCTTCCACTATGGGCTTCACCCGTGGGCCATGTATGCCGTGATCGGCCTGTCGCTGGCCTTCTTCGCCTACAACAAGGGCCTGCCGCTGACGCTGCGCTCGGTGTTCTACCCCTTGCTGGGTGAACGTGTATGGGGCTGGAGCGGCCATATCATCGATATCGTCGCGGTGCTCGCCACCCTGTTCGGCCTTGCCACCTCTCTGGGGCTGGGCGCGGCACAGGCGGCCTCGGGGCTGGACCATCTGTTCGGCATCGGCGATGGGCTGGTCAGTCAGATCGGCGTGATCGTGGCGGTCACGCTCGCGGCCATCTACTCGGTGAGTCGCGGCCTGGATGGCGGCGTCAAACGCCTCTCCAATCTCAACATGATGCTGGCCGCGCTGCTGGTGGTGTTCCTGTTCATCGTCGGCCCGACCATGGACATCATCACCGGACTCGGCACCACCAGCGTCGGCTATCTGGAATATCTGCTGCCGCTCTCCAACTGGATCGATCGCCCCGACGAAGGCTGGTTCCATAGCTGGACCATCTTCTACTGGGCCTGGTGGATTTCCTGGTCGCCGTTCGTCGGCATGTTCATCGCGCGTATCTCGCGCGGACGCAGCGTGCGCGAATTCGTCACCGCCGTGCTGGTGGTACCGACCCTGGTCACCATCGTGTGGATGACCGTCTTCGGCGGCACCGCACTGGAAGAGGCACGAGCCGCCGGCAGCGAGCTGGCCCAGGGCATCGACACTCCCTCGATGGCCATGTTCCAGATGTTCGACAGCCTGCCGCTGTCCTCCATCACCTCCTGCGTCGCCATCGTGCTGGTGCTGGTGTTCTTTGTGACCTCCTCCGACTCCGGCTCGCTGGTGATCGATTCCATCACCGCCGGTGGCAAGCAGGATGCTCCGACGCGCCAGCGCATCTTCTGGGCAGCGGCCGGCGGCCTGATCGCCTGTGCCCTGCTGTATGGCGGCGGCAGCACCGCACTGAGTGCGCTGCAGGCGGGCGCCATCTCCACGGGACTGCCCTTCACGGTGGTGCTGCTGGTGATGTGCTTCTCGCTGTTCCGCGGTCTGCGCTGGGAGAAGCGCGAATACGATCGCGCCAACGCAGCGACCTGAGCCACTGCGCGCAGTGAAAAGAGGCGAGTGAGCACCCACGCAAAAGGGCCTGTCAGTCGACAGGCCCTTTTGTTCATCTGGCAATCAGTGTCAGCGCGCGGCGCGCAATCTTTCAGGAGTGCCGCGCCTAGCGCAGTCCCGGCAGCAGATACTTGTCCAGCGCCTGGCGCACCGACGGCAGCAGGATATCGGAGTGCATCACCAGCTCGCGCACCAGTTCCTGCAGGCCCGGCACGCCCACCTCGGCATGCTTTCTGAGTGCCATGCGCGCGCAGGTATCCGCGCAGGCATGCTCGGAAATCTGCACGCCCAGCGCCACCAGCCGCTCACGAAAGTCTTCGTGATCAATCAGCTCCACGATCATCATCGTCATTCTCCTTGCTCGCTGACGGCGGGCATTGTCATTGGTATTGACCCACTCTGTTCTGAGCATAGCCTTTCTGAGGATAGCCGAAATGCACGACGGGCTGTCTCCGACATTCTGGTCAGACCGGGGCGCCCTCTGCGTGCCTGCCCACGCCACTGGCGTAGGCATTTGCGTCAGGCGCGTCTGGCTCGGTTGCGGTCTATTGCCTCGATCTGGCCGCTCGGTCCAGCCCGCTTGCCATGCCCACCTCACATGTCCGCTTCAGCTCTCCACACCCGCCGAGGCGGGTTCGGCCCTGGCCAGACGACAGGCGGCGTACTTGAACTCGGGAATCTTGCCCACCGGGTCGAGCGCCGGATTGGTCAACAGATTGGCGGCGGCCTCGGCGTAGCAGAAAGGCACGAAGACCATGCCGGCTGGCGTCAGCGGATCGGCGCGGGTAGCAAGAGTGATCTGGCCACGACGCGTGGTGATCGAGAGCGGCTCGCCCGGCGTGATGCCCAGGCGCTCCAGCTCCACCGGATTGAGCGTGGCCACGGCGGCCGGCTCGAGATTGTCGAGCACCGCCGCGCGGCGCGTCATCGAGCCGGTATGCCAGTGTTCGAGCTGACGGCCGGTGGTCAACACCGTCGGATAGTCGTCATCCAGCGTCTCATCCGGCGGCGTGGGCCAGGTAGGCACGAAGCGGGCACGGCCGCTGGCGCGCGGGAAGCCCTCTCCGAACACCACATCCTCGCCCTCGCCTCCCGGCGTCAGGCACGGATAGGTCACCGAGTTCTCCTCGGACAGCCGCGCCCAGTCGATGTTGTCGAGGGAATCCATGCCCTTTTGCATCTCGGCGTAGATCTCCTCCGGCCCGGCGTAATCCCAGTCAAGCCCCATGCGCCGCGCCAGCTGCTGGGTGATCCACCAGTCCGGCTTCGCCTCGCCCGGGGCGCGCAGTGCCGCCCGCCCGCGCTGTACCTGCCGGTTGGTATTGGTGACGCTGCCGTCCTTCTCCGGCCAGGCGTACGAGGGCAGCACCACATCGGCGAACTGTGCCGTCTCGGTGACGAAGATGTCCTGCACCACCAGGTGCTCCAGATGCGCCAGCGCGCTGCGCGCATGTTCGAGATCCGGGTCCGACATCGCCGGATTCTCGCCGAGAATGTACATGCCGCGGATCTGATCGGCGTGGATGGCGTGCATGATCTCCACTACCGTCAGGCCCGGCGTCGCCGAGAGCGGGGTCTGCCACAGCGCTTCCAGCCGCTCGCGCGCCGCCGTGTCACCCACCGGCTGATAGTCCGGGAACACCATCGGAATCATCCCGGCATCCGAGGCGCCCTGGACGTTGTTCTGACCGCGCAGCGGGTGCAGGCCGGTGCCTTCACGCCCGACATGACCACACACCAGCGCCAGCGCGATCAGGCAGCGCGCATTGTCGGTGCCGTGGGTGTGCTGCGAGATGCCCATGCCCCAGAAGATCATCGCGCGCCTGGCGGTCGCATACTCGCGGGCCACGGCGCGAATCTCTTCTGCCGCCACGCCACACAGCGGCGACATCGCCTCCGGCGTCAGCGCCGCGACATGCTCCGCCAGCGCGGCGAAGTCCTCGGTGTGTGCCTCGATATAGGCCTGATTGGCCAGCCCCTCGCTGATGATGACGTTGAGCATGGCATTGAACAGCGCCACGTCCGCCCCCGGCGTGAACTGGATCGAGCGATGCGCCTGACGACGCAGCGCCAGCGCACGCGGGTCGATCACCACGATGCGCGTGCCACGCTTGGCGGCGCGCTTGAAGAAGGTCGCCGCCACCGGATGATTGACGCCCGGGTTGCAGCCGGTCAGCACGATCAGATCGGACTGCTCGGCCTGCATGAAGGAGGCACTCACGCCGCCCGAGCCGACGCCTTCCATCAGCGCCGCCACCGAACTTGCATGACACAGGCGCGTGCAGTGATCGACATGGTTGGAGCCGAAACCGGTGCGCACCAGCTTCTGGAACAGCCACGCCTCCTCGTTGGTGCACTTGGCGCTGCCGAAGCCCGCCAGGCTGTCGGGGCCATGCGCGCGCTTGAGGCGCATGAGCCCCTCGGCCGCGACCTCAAGGGCCTCGTCCCAGCTGGCCTCACGGAAGTGGGTCAGCGGGTGGGCGGGGTCAAAGTTCGCATCCAGCCCCTTGGCCACACCGTCACGGCGGATCAGGGGGCGGATCAGGCGCTCCGGATGGCGCGGATAATCGAAGCCGAAGCGCCCCTTAACGCACAGCCGGCCGTGGTTGGATGGCCCGTCGCGCCCACTGACCGCGATGATGTTGTCCAGCCGCGTATCCGCGACGCGCTGCCGGCGCTTGTCAGTCTTGAGGGAGTCGCCGTCCGCCACGCTCTGCTGGGCATCCGCCAGGGTCGCGACCGGTTGACCCTCGACACTCAATGCCTCGCCGCTGCCGCGACTGACCTGATACTCCAGCTGACAGCCCACGCCGCAGTACGGGCAGATGGAGGCGACGCGCTCATCGACGGCGGCGCTGTCGCCGAAGCCCTGCTCATCCACCTGGGCGGCGGGCATCAGAGCGCCGGTCGGGCAGGCCTGTACGCACTCGCCGCAGGCGACGCAGGTGCTGTCGCCCATCGGGTCCTCGAGATCGAACACGATACGCGTATTGCTGCCGCGCCCCGCCAGCCCGATCACGTCATTGACCTGCACCTCGCGACAGGCGCGCACGCACAGGCCACAGCTGATGCAGGCATCATGATTGACCGCCATCGCGGTGTGGGAGTAATCGAGAGCGCTGGCCTGCATCGGCAACCACTCCTCCACCGTATCCCCCAGCCACTCTCGGACCGTCTCGCGGGCACCGCCCAGGGTCTCGCGCGCGTGCCCGACATCCACCGCCAGCAGCTCGGCCATCGCCATGAAGTGGCTGCTGACATCGGGGTTGTGCGCCTCGGCGGGCATGTCGGCGGCGAGCAGCTCCACCACCATCGCGCGCGCCCCGCCGGCACGTCGCGAGCTGGCACTGCGCACCACCATGCCCGCCCGCGCCTCGCGGATGCAGCTGGCAGCAAGGGTGCGCTCGCCATCGATCTCGACCATGCAGGCGCGACAGTTGCCATCGCCGCGATAATCCGGCGCTTCGCTGTAGCAGAGGTGGGGAATCGTCTCGCCGGCACGCTTGGCAATCTTCCACAGCGTCTCGCCGGGATAGGCCGTCACCTCGGCGCCATCCAGCGTGATGGTGAAGCCATCCTCGCGCAGCGGCTGCTCATCCGAGGATGAGTTGCCCAATCCTGTCAGCGCCTTCATGCCTCACCTCCCGTGCTGTCAGCCGCATGGCTCGTGGCGATCAAGCGTACCCCGCTGCTGGCGAGGGTCTCCCGGAAGTCCTTGAGCAGGCCGAGCACCGGATTGGGCGCGGCCTGACCGAGCCCACAGATCGAGGCGTCCATCATCACCTGCGACAAGCGCGTCAGCAGCGTCTCATCCCACTCATCGCCGCTGAGCGCCGCCAGCATCTGGCGCGTGCCGACACGACACGGCGTGCACTGGCCGCAGGACTCGTCCATGAAGAAGCTCATCAGATTGCGCGCCACCGCTGCCAGGTCGTCCTTATCCGACAGCACCACCACCGCGGCCGAGCCGATGAAGCAGCCGTGGGCCTGCAGGGTGTCAAAATCCAGCGGCAGGTCCGCCTTGCTGGCCGGCAGAATGCCGCCGGAAGCCCCGCCGGGCAGATAGGCACGCAGGCGATGGCCGTCGGCCATGCCGCCGCCGTATTCCTCGACCAGTTCGCTGAGCGTGATGCCAGCCGGCGCCAGATACATGCCCGGGCGTTTGACACGCCCGGAGAGCGAGAAGCTGCGCAGCCCCTGACGCCCCTGACGCCCGGACGCGACGTAGTGGTCATGGCCTTCGCGATGGAGCCGCGCGATCCAATAGACCGTCTCGACGTTGTTGACCAGGGTCGGACGACCGAACAGCCCGCACTGGGCCACGAAGGGCGGACGCTGACGCGGCTTGCCGGGCTTGCCTTCCAGCGACTCGATCAGTGCCGATTCCTCGCCACAGATATAGGCGCCGGCGCCACGCCGCAGCTGGATATAGCCCGGCGCGACGAGGCCTGCGGCTTCCAGCTCCGCGATGCACTCGCGCAGCACCTCATTCAGGGTCGGGTATTCGTCGCGCAGATAGAGGTAGAGCGCCTCGGCCTCGATGGCATGCGCACTGGCCAACGCGCCCTCGAGGAAGGTGTGCGGCTCACGCTCCAGATAGCAGCGGTCCTTGAAGGTGCCGGGCTCGCCTTCATCGGCGTTGATCACGCAATAGCGCGGCCCCGCCTCGGCACGCACGAAGCCCCACTTGCGAAACGTCGGAAAGCCCGCCCCGCCCAGGCCACGCAGGCCCGCCTGTTCGATCATCTGCGCCAGGTCCTCGATGCTGACCTCACCGCCATCCAGCGCGGCGAGCAGCCCATAGCCGCCACTGGCGCGATATTCCGCCAGCCGCGGATAGTCGAGACTCGCTGCCGGCGCGGCATGCACATGGCCTTCGGCAATCGCCGCCGTGACGCCTTCCACGCTGGCGTGGCCGAGATGGTAATGCCCGACCTCCGCCACCGGCGCACTGTCGCAGCGCCCCATGCAGGGCGCACGCAGCACGCGCACCTGTTCGGGGTCCAGCCCCGAGGCGAGACCGGCGCGCAAGGCTTCGGAGCCGGCCAGCTGGCAGGACAGCGAATCACAGACGCGCACGGTCAGCGCCGCGGGCGGCGTCTCGCCATCGCGAACCACGGTGAAATGGGCATAGAAGGTGGCCGTCTCGTAGACCTCGGCCATCGGCAGGCGCATCCACTCGGCCAGCGCGCGCAGATGGGCCAGCGTCAGGTAGCCGACCTCATCATTGAGCACGTGCAGATATTCGAGCAGAAAGTCACGCTGCGCCGGGGCATCGCCCAGCAGGCGCTGTACCTCGGCCCAGGCCTCGGCATCCAGCGGACGGCCGCGCAACTGGCTGCGCGAACGGCGGCGAGCGACAGGTGTCGGCTCGGTCAGGGTCTCAGGCGTCATGGCGGCACCACGGTGTTGTTATTGGGCAGGAGCAGGCAAGGACTGGCGTATCGCGCGAGGAGTGAAGTCTCGGGCGCGAAAGTGGTGCGCGGTCAGGGAGTACGCACCACTTTCCTTCACTGTAGATCGCAATCTACAAAGCGGGCACACCTGCGACAACCGCTCTGAGCGCTGAATCGCCCCCTGTGTCAGTCACGCATATGCCGGCGTCGTATCCAGCTAACTCGCTCTCGCCCAGCCCTCACACAATCACGAGGGCCGGTGGCGACCTGCCCCGCAGTCAGACTCGCCACCGCGCTCCGGATTGCCATTCCACCCCCTTCCCACATCGCAGCCCCGGGAGACACCCACGACAACACCTCGCTTCACGCCAGCTGCCCTGCCCGGCTGGCGACACCAATAACAACATGAGGTCACCACATGTCATCGAATCCGTATGACACGGACTACGAGATCGGCCAGGACAATGTCCAGGTCATGGGTCTCGATGTTCACAACCCCGTCTTCGCGATCAGCGCCGTGCTGATCGTCAGCTTCATCCTGTTTGCCATCCTCTTCCCAGCGGGCGCGGAAAGTGCCCTGGGCGGCGCCAAGGCCTGGTCCATCGCACATGGCGACTGGCTGTTCATGCTGGCCGGCAACCTCTTCGTGCTGTTCTGCCTGCTGCTGATCGTGCACCCAGTGGGCAAGCTGCGCCTGGGCGGTCAAAAGGCGAAGCCCGAGTTCTCGACACGCTCCTGGTTCGCGATGCTGTTCGCCGCTGGCATGGGCATCGGGTTGATGTTCTGGAGCGTCGCCGAACCGGTGGCCTACTACACCGACTGGTACGGCACGCCACTGAACGCACCCGCCGGGACGCCGGAAGGAGCACGCGCCGCGCTGGGTGCCACCATGTATCACTGGGGCCTGCATCCCTGGGCCATCTACGCCGTGGTCGGGCTGTCGCTGGCCTTCTTCACCTACAACAAGGGCCTGCCGCTGACCATCCGCTCGGCGTTCTACCCGATACTCGGTGAGCGCACCTGGGGCTGGATGGGGCATATCGTCGATATCCTCGCCGTGCTGGCGACCATCTTCGGTCTGGCGACTTCGCTGGGGCTGGGCTCCGCTCAGGCAGCATCGGGGCTGGACTACCTGTTCGGCGTCGGCGATGGCCTGCCGACCCAGATCGCGATCATCATCCTGGTGACGCTGGTGGCCATCTACTCGGTCAGTCGTGGCCTGGATGGCGGCGTGAAGCTGCTTTCCAACATCAACATGATCATCGCCGCTGTCCTGATCATCTTCATCCTCATCTTCGGGCCGACACTCGCCATTCTCATGGGCCTGGGCACCACCACCCTCAGCTATGTGGAATATCTGCTTCCGCTGTCCAACTGGATCGGCCGCCCCGATGAAAGCTGGTTCCACGGTTGGACCGTCTTCTACTGGGCGTGGTGGATTTCCTGGTCACCGTTCGTCGGCATGTTCATCGCACGTGTCTCGCGCGGCCGCACCGTACGCGAATTCGTCACCGCCGTGCTGCTGGTGCCGACACTCGTCACCATCGTGTGGATGTCAGTCTTCGGCGGTACCGCACTGGAACAGGCCATCAATGGCGTCGGCGCGCTGGCCAATGGCATCGATTCCGTGTCGCTGGCCATGTTCCAGATGCTCGACAACCTGCCGCTGTCCGGTGTGGCGTCCTTCATCGCCATCCTGTTGGTACTGGTGTTCTTCGTGACCTCCTCGGATTCCGGTTCGCTGGTGATCGATTCGATCACCGCCGGCGGCAAGGTGGATGCACCGATCAGCCAGCGCATGTTCTGGGCAGCGATGGAAGGCCTGATCGCCGGTGCCCTGCTCTATGGCGGCGGAAGCGCTGCGCTGGGCTCGCTGCAGGCGGGCGCCATCGCCACGGGGCTGCCGTTCACGCTGGTACTGCTGGTGATGTGCTATTCGCTGTTCCGTGGTCTGATGCAGGAAAAGAAGGCACAGGACATGCTCATTCGTCCGGTCGCCGGCGCCTGACATGCGGCGCTGACTGACAGGCCGCAAGACATGGGCACAAAAAAACGCCGCCCCCGGCAACCGGGGGCGGCGTTTTCATTGGATGACCCGAACGTCATCCAGGCGAGATCAGGAGTTTTCCTGAGCCAGCTTCTGCACCTTCTTCATCAGGTCCGGGTCGTTCTGGACCGCTTGACCGATGGAGTTGAAGGTGGCGACTTCCAGACCGGAGTCTTCGACAGCGCTGACCATCTCGTCATTGGCTTCCTGACGCACGCTCTGCTTGGCAGTCTCGTCGTCGGCTTTCTGCAGCTTGCCGGCGAATTCCTGAGAGATGCGTGCGATGTCCTGAGAGGCCGCTGCGAACTGTTCCAGCTGAGCGTCAGTGAAATCGCCAGCCTGAGCCTGTGCCGCCTGGGCAGTAGGCTGACCCTGGGCCGGTGCGTCAGCAGCGAACGCCGGTGCCGACATCATGCCCGCGGAAATCAGGGCAGCCGTCATGTATGCAGTCATCCGTTTCATTGCAGCCTCCAGCAGTGATCAATAAGTGTTTGCCCTAACTCAGACGGGCCTGACGACAGGATGTTCATTTTTTCATGCAACTCTTTGAAAACATTCTGTATCGCCAGAGTTACATGAGTCGCAGATCAGCAACGTAAAACCCGCGGGGCCGCGCATGGCGGGCGTCATGACGGCTGGACACGCATACAGCTTGCACCACGATCGTGAAAATATCTGCAGCAAGCCGCGTGAAGTCTGCCCGCCACGCACTCGACCCGCCCTCGATACAGACATGCCTCTGCGATCGCTACGCGCTCTAGACAGGCATGCCACCTGTTGCCGCCGCTATCGGTATGTCGCCATTGGCCTTTTCATAGCCTGAATGAGGGCGGCATGTCGTGAAGTACCACATAAATCGCGCGCCAACGGGCAGCAAACTCTCGGCGACTGTCTTAGTCTTGAAGGAGAGGCTGTCATCCGGGTGTGCCATTCTCCTGTACAACCTGCTTCTGCAGCCCAGGCTGGCACGCCCAGCTCATAACATTCGTTGCCGGAGGACTGCCATGTCCACGCACATACCGTCCACGCAGAGACTGACCAAACAGATACTGCCCGCGCTGCCTCGACTGCTCTCGCATCACAGGCTGATGCCGGGCCTGATGAGCCTCTTGTTGCTGGCCCTGCTGCCGGCCCTGCTGCTGAGCTCGCCGGTACATGCCATCAGCCTGCTGGATTCGGACGCCGACCTGAACGCGCCCGCCGAGACATCCACTGGCGCACCACCGCCCCCGACCTCACCGGACACCGCGGAGACCACCATGACCGCCGCCAATGTCGACCCCGCCGCCAACCCGCTTTTGGGCGAGACCTGGAACCGACGCTCGCTGGTGCTGATCGCGCCGGATGAGCAGGACCGGGACCTCGAGCGTCAACGCGAGGAACTGCGCGCCACGCGTGGCGAGATGCAGCAACGCGACATGACGCTCTATACGCTGATGGGCACGCGCGGCATCCACGATGGCGTGCCGATGAGCTTCGAGGAGGTGCGTGCCCTGCGCGATGCCATGCAATTGCGCGAGGGCGCGCCCTTCACCGTCATCCTGATGGGCAAAGACGGCGGCAAGAAGATGCAGCAGGAAGGCTTCGTCTCCCCCGACCAGATCTATCAGGTGATCGACAACATGCCGATGCGTCAGCGCGAAGCCAGTCAGGCAGCGCGCAAGCCCCCCCAGGGCACCGACGAACACACCTCGCCCGACCCCTTGAACGATGAGGACTGGCAGTGGGAGGAGTGACCTTTCTGTAAGGAGCGACCTTCTGTGAGAAACGACCTTCTGTGATGCATGAAAAAGCCCCTGCCAGCCGAGCTGACAGGGGCTTTTTACCGTCTGCGTGACTTCAGCGCAGCACGCCTTCCTCACGCAGCAGCTTGAGGATTTCCGCCGCGCCCTCCTCGGCGCTCACGCCTTCCAGCCGCTTGCCACCACCCCCTTCGGCCTTGGCGGCCGCGGCCTTGAAGCGGTCCCGCGCGCTGGTCGCCTTGATGCGCTTCAAGCGCTTGGGACGCTTGCGAGCCGGGGCCACGCCGAAGGCCTCGGCCTGCGCATCATGCACCAGCTCGCCGCTGGCCAGTGAGGAAAGCTCACCGCGGCGCGCCTGTGCGAAGGCCGACTGACGCGCCGCCGGCGCCGCGGAATCGACGCTGACAAGTGCCGGCAGCTTCACGCGCAACCGTCGCCGCTGGCCACGCGGCAGCGCCTGCAAGGCGGTGAGATGTGCGCCATCGCAGCTCTCGATCGCGACGATACCCTCCACCAGCGGCCAGCCGAGACTCTCCGCCAGCAGATGCGGCAGCAGACCACTGCCCTCACCGGTCTCGCCCTGGCCGCCACACACCACCAGCTGCGGTGCCGCCTGCTTGAGGCGCGTGACCAGCAGCGGCCAGGCATCGATGACCGGCTGATCAGCAGCCTTGAGCGACGAATTGTCAGCCATGAGCGAATCAGCAGCCTTGAGCGGGTCAGCGCCAGGAACATCCGGCGTCACCAGCGTCAACGACTCAAGCCCCATGCCCAGATAACCGCGCAGCGCTTGATCCTGCTCGCTGCCGAGCGCGATCTCACTGCCACTGGCGTGCCAGGCGCTGAGGCTTACGGCACCGGGTGCCGACTGACGCTCCATCGCCAGACACAGTTCCAGGGCGCGGGCGTCCTGCTCGGCGCGCCGCAGACGTCCCGAAACCGGGTGCTGCCCCAGCGACACCAGACTCACGACCTCAAGCGGCGCCGAGGCCTGCTGCGCAACGGACGAACGATCTGCCTTCATGTCCTTCTCCTTTCCCCTGTCGCAGGCGCGAGTTCAGGCCGCGTCGGCGGCAAGCGTGGCGGATGACGTACTGGATGACGCCGAGGCCGCGGCAGGCACCTGACCCGCCACCGAGGCATCACCGCCGGCACTGCGTTCGGCCTCGAGCTGCTGACAGAGACTGGCGAGAATCGCCCCGGCGTCACCGATCACCGAAAGATCGGCACGCTTGACCATGTCACAGCCGCCATCGGTGTTGATGGCCACCACCTTGTCGCAGCGCTGGATGCCCTGCAGATGCTGGATGGCCCCCGAGATGCCCACCGCGACATAGACCCGCGCCGTCACCCAGGTACCGGTGGCGCCGACCTGGCGGGCACGTGGCATGAAGCCGTCATCCACCGCCACCCGCGAGGCGCCTTCGGTGGCGCCCAGCAGGCTGGCGGCGCGGTGGAAGCCATCCCAATCGCGGATGCCGTTGCCCGCCGAGAGAATGAATTCGGCCTCGCCCAGCGCGATCGCGGAGGGATCGACGGCCACCGGGCCAAGATCTTCGATCACGTCTGGCACGGCGCGCGCGGCACTGGCCGCCTCCCACTCGAGCGGCAGCGCGGCGTGGCGCACATCTTCCACCGGCTCGGCGCATTCCGCCTCGCACAGCACGATACGGGTCAGCGGGCGGGTCAGGTCCTGCTGACCATTGCCGCTGCGCCCGGTAACGTTCACCTCGGCAAGCTCGCCACGCCCGATGGCGGCAAGCTCGCCGTCGAGCTGATAGGCATTGCCGCTGGGCCGCGCCAGCGCATCGCCCTGGCACAGCAGGCGCGCACCGAGACGTCGGCCGCGTTCGCCGCCGCCAGTGCGGGATTCCGGCAGCAACCACAGCCGTGGTGCCAGCTTGCCATCGATGGCCTCAAGCTCCGCCAGCTGGGCCAGAGGCGCATAACCATCGTGGAGGGTATCGGCAAAATGCAGCCAGCGATCGGCACCCGCCGCGCCGAGCCCGACACTGTCGGCGGCGTCACCATCCTCACGCAGCGTGCCGAAAGTAACGGCCAGTACCGCACCCTGATGGGCGGGGTCGGCATCGGCGATCTGACGCGCCAGCCCCAGCACATCGCGGTCGTGACTCGAGAGTCGCCCACCGGTCATGTCCGGCACCACCGCGATCAGGAAGGCGGGTGATGCGATCTCGATCAGCGGCAGCACGCGCGCCTTGGCCACGACCGCGGGCTGGCCAGCACCCGCCGCGGCAGGCCCGGAGCGGCCACTGCGGTCGATGCGCTTGCGACCATTGGCGGCGATGAAGTGGCCGACGTGCGGGTCGCGACGCATCACGCCCTGCGGGCCCATCCAGCGTTCCTGAGGGGCTGCCGCGCCGCGGCCCAGCGCCTGCAGCGCGATGAGATGCTGCGGGTGCAGGCGATTGCGTGCCTGCTGCTCCAGGCGCGGGTCACGGCGTGGCAGTGACTCGCGCTCGGATGCGTGTGGATCGACGGGAATCGTCATGCCGCCACCTCCGCGTCAGTGGGCTGCGTGGTCGACGCCGCCAAGCCTTGCGTGGACGCTTCCAGTACCAGCGCCCGCGCCATCAGTTCCGCCAGATCCAGCACCTGGGGTTCGGCTTCACCGGCCGGAGCCACCACGCCTTCCAGCATCGCGGTGCACTGCGGGCAGCCGACCGCCACGACCTCGGCACCGGTCTCGCGCACATCGCCCATGCGCATGTCGGGGATACGCTGCTTGCCGGGGATGTCCGTCACCGGCGCGCCACCGCCACCGCCGCAACAGCGCGAGCGGAAACCGGAGCGCTGCATCTCGCGCACTTCCAGTCCCAGCGCCGCCAGCAAGCTACGCGGCGCCTCGAATTCACCGTTGTAGCGACCCAGATAGCAGGGGTCGTGCCAGGTGACCGCGCCGAGCGTCGCCAGTCTGGTGGCATCGAGGCTCAGACGACCCGCCGCCAGCAGCTCGTTCATGTAGCTGGTGTGGTGGTTGACGAGGTAGTCGCCACCGAAGGCGGCATATTCACGTCCCAGCACATGGAAGCTGTGCGGATCGCAGGTGATGATGCGCGCGAAGCGATACTTCGACAGGGTGGCGATATTGCGCGTGGCCAGCGACTGGAAGGTCGCCTCATCCCCCAGGCGGCGCGCCACGTCGCCACTGTCACGTTCTTCCGCACCCAGGATGGCGAAATCCACCCCGGCGGCGCGCAGCACCTGCACGAAGGCGCGCAGCGTGCGCTGATTGCGCATGTCGAAGGCGCCATCGCCCAGCCACAGCAGCGCTTCCACCGGACGCGGATCACGCGCTGCCTCGCGGGCGGCCTGCAGCTCGGCGATGCGCGGCAGGTCGAGATCCGCCGCCCAATGCAGGCGTGCTTCGAGCGCGAAGCCGCCCGGGTTGTCGGTGGCGATCAGGTTGTCGAGCACCTCGACGCCCTTGCCCGGCGTCGCGCCCTGCTCCAGCGTCATGTGACGGCGCATGTCGACGATGGCATCGACGTGCTCGATCATCATCGGGCACTCCTCGACGCAGGCGCGACAGGTGGTGCAGGCCCACAGGGTTTCCGGCTCGACCAGTACCTTGAACTCGTGGATCAGCTTGTCGCCATCTGTCGCCTCACCCGCAGCTGCCTTGATCTGGATCGGTCCGGATGACGCTGCCTGAGTTGCCGGGCGAGCATGCGGAGAGGCCCCGACGATGGCCTGCTGCGGGCCGCCGCCATGCTGGCCGGGCGCGCGCCTGGGCTCATCGCCCGGATAGGGCGAACCGGCGTAGGCGGCATCGCTGCCACCGGCCATGCCGACCACCATGTCCTGGATCAGCTTCTTGGGATTGAGCGGCTGACCGGCCGCGAACGCCGGGCACACCGCTTCACAGCGCCCGCACTGCACGCAGGCATCGAAGCCCAGCAGCTGACGCCAGTTGAAATCGGACGGCTTGCCGACACCCAGCGGTGCCTCGGGGTTGGTCAAATCCAGCGGCAGCAATGCGCTGTCGCGGATGCCCGCACTGTCACGGGTGCTGAAACGTGCCGGACGCCGATGGAAGGCCAGATGCAGCGCGCCGGCGAAGGCATGCTTCATCGGCCCGGTGATGCGCGAGCCGCCGCCGGTCATGCCGACGATCATCTCCAGCAGCCCCCAGGCGATGCCCGCTACCAGCACCAGCCCGAGGATGCCGCCGGAGATCATGCCGCCGACGCCTTCCGGCAGCACCAGTGACAGACTCATCACGAACAGGCTGGCGGAGAACACCAGCAGACTCTTGGGCAGACGCATCCACGGGCCACGCGACAGGCGCGCCGGCGGGTCGAGGCGACGACGACGCACGAACAGCGCGCCACTGAACATCGCGCCACTGGCCAGCAGCAGCAAGACGCCCAGCCAGGCGGAGTCGATGCCGAAGCCGTAGACCACCACCATCAGCAGCGCCGCGGCCACGAAGCCACCCCCGGTGGCGACATGGGTGTTGGCCATGTAGCGGTCCCGCGCGACCACGTGGTGCAGGTCCACCCCGTAGCGACGCGGTACCTTGGCAAGGCTCGCGACCAGCTCTCCCATGCTCATGGACGTGGCGTCCGCCCGCCCCTGGCGCCACAGGCCGACGCGCTTGACCGCGCCGATGGCAGCCAGCGCCAGCGCGGCGAAGATCAATACCGACAAGATCGTGTCATTCATGCTGCTCACCCTCTTTCTTCAAGCCCGCTGTCGACCGGACGACTGCCGAGCCGGCGGCATAGGTGCGGCCGGCTCGGCAGATCACGTCATCAGAAGTCCTTGCACAGACGCAGGGCGTCATAGATGGCGGCGTGGGTGTTGCGCGGTGCGTTGCAGTCACCGAGGCGGAACAGCAGATAATCATTGCCTTCGGTGGCCTGGCTCAGGCACGGCTGTGGCTTGATGGCGTAGAGCGACTCGACGTCGATCTGGCCCTTGTTGAGCGAGCCGTCCTTGAAGGCGTAGTAGAGCGCTTCATCCGGGCGCACGCCGTTCTCGACCACGATCTGATCGACGACGCGCTCTTCCAGCGTGCCGGTGTATTCGTTCTCGAGCACCGCCACCAGGCCCTCGCCTTCGCGGTAGACCTCATGCAGCACCATGTCGGAGGTCATCACGACTTCCTTGGCATACAGGCTGCGGTAGTAGGTCGGGAAGGTGGTGCCGCCGACCGCCGCACCCGGCTTGATGTCGTCGGTGACGATCTCGACCCTGGCGCCCTTGTCGGCCAGATAGTCGGCCACCGAGACCCCGGAGAACTCGCAGATGCTGTCGTAGATCAGCACGTTGCTGCCCGGTGCGACGCGCCCATCCAGCACGTCCCATGAAGAGACGATCAGGCTCTTGGCCGGGTCTTCGTCGTAGCCCCAGGACGCGAACTGGTCCATGAACGGACGACCGCCCACCGCGAGAATCACCACATCGCCACGCAGGTCACGGATGGTGGCCTCATCGGCTCGGGTACCGAGGCGCAGGTCAACCTTCAGGCGCGCAAGCTCCAGCTGATACCAGCGCGTGATACCGGCGATCTGATCGCGCTGCGGCGCCTTGGCCGCGATGGTGATCTGGCCACCCAGCTCATCACGGGCCTCGAACAACGTCACGTCGTGGCCGCGTTCGGCGCATACGCGGGCTGCCTCCATGCCGGCCGGACCACCGCCGACGATGACGACCTTGCGCACCGGGCCGCTGGTCTTCTCGATCTGATGCGGCAGGCCCATGTATTCGCGTGAGGTGGCGGCATTCTGGATGCACAGCACGTCGAGGCCCTGATACTGGCGGTCGATGCAGTAGTTGGCGCCGACGCACTGCTTGATCTGGTCGAGCTGACCCATCTTGATCTTGGCGATGATGTGCGGGTCGGCGATGTGGGCGCGGGTCATGCCGACCATGTCGACATAGCCGCCTTCCAGAATGCGCTCGGCCTGGTTGGGGTCCTTGATGTTCTGGGCGTGGATCACCGGAATCGAGACGACTTCCTTGATGCCGGAGGCCAGGTGCAGGAAGGGTTCCGGCGGGTAGGACATGTTGGGAATGACGTTGGCGAGGCTGTTGTGGGTATCACAGCCCGAGCCGATCACGCCGAAGAAGTCGAGCAGACCGGTGGCATCGTAATAGGCCGCGATCTGCTTCATGTCGTCGTGGGACAGGCCATCGGGATGGAATTCATCGCCACAGATGCGCATGCCGACCACGAAGTCGTCGCCGACTTCGGCACGCACCGCCTTGAGCACCTCGAGGCCGAACTTCATGCGGCCCTCGAAGCTGCCGCCCCACTCATCGGTGCGCTTGTTGACGCGCGGGCTCCAGAACTGGTCGATCAGGTGCTGGTGCACGGCGGACAGCTCGACGCCGTCCAGGCCGCCTTCCTTGGCACGCCGCGCCGCCTGGGCGAAATCGGCGATGATGCGCTGGATCTCCTCCACCTCGATGGTCTTGCAGGTGGAGCGGTGCACCGGCTCGCGGATGCCGGACGGTGACATCAGCGAGGTCCAGTCGAAGCCGTCCCAGCGCGAGCGACGGCCCATGTGGGTAATCTGGATCATGATCTTGCCGCCATGCTTGTGCACGGCATCGGCCAGATTCTGGAAATGCGGAATGATGCGGTCGGTCGACAGATTGACGGAGCTCCACCAGCCCTGCGGGCTGTCGATGGAGACCACCGAGGAGCCACCACAGATGCACAGGCCACACCCGCCCTTGGCCTTCTCTTCGTAGTAGCGCACGTAGCGCTCGGTGGTCATGCCGCCATCGGTGGCATACACCTCGGCGTGGGCGGTACTGACGACGCGGTTGCGGATGGTCAGCTTGCCGATCTCGATCGGCTGGAAGAGTGCGTCGAATGCCATGGTGAGAGCTCCTCGCCGGGGAGAGCGCCGCCTCGTCACGCTGGCCTGGCCTGCCCGCCGCCACGAGTCGTTGCTGGTGGCGGCGGGGTCGGCGTCAGGCGTCTTGCATGTCAGGAAAGGCGGCGCTCAGGCGTTGCGTTGTCGTTGTTGTGGGTGGTGAGTGTCGTGACAGAGAGATGCTCGGGCAGCCGGCTTGTGCTGTTGCCTTTTGCCTGGGCCGGGCCTGGGCCTTGACCCGAGCCATGGAATAGAGAGTGGCGGATCCGAAAACGTCACACTGTTCCGGGAGCGACCTTGAAATACCCCACGTCACAGCCTTCCTCACCGCCGCTCTGGGTCTGCACGGCGACGGTGCGCAGCTCGCTGCCACGCGCGGCCAGAATCTGGTCCATCGCGCCGGCGAACCAGCCGGTGAACATGTACTCGAGTTTGGTGCCGGTCTTGCCCTGCTGATAGACGAAGCAGGAGTGTTCCAGGCGCACCTTGCAGGTACCGCGCTCCAGATCGATCTCCTCGGTGATGAACAGACCCCAGCCGCGCTGCGACAGGCGCTTCATGTAGTGCTCGAAGACTTCCACGCCGACCAGGCCATGCAGCTCGGCTTCCTTCTCGCACCAGTGCCAGGCGCTCTTGTAGCCGGCGTGATAGAGAATCTCGGCGTATTTCTCCACGCCCAGCGCCTCTTCCACCGCGACATGGTTGTTGATGAAGAAGTGGCGCGGCACGTACAGCATCGGCAGCGCATCGGACGTCCAGACGCCAGTCTCGCTATCCACTTCGATCGGCAGTTCAGGGGCCATCTTGCTCATGTCGGTGTCCTCCAAAGGGGGCTTGAGGGAATTGCAAAAGAGAGATCAGGAAAGAGAGATCAAGCAAGAGCGATCAATAAAGGGCACAGGCAGCCAGACTCAGCCGCCCCAGACATTTTCCAGCGTGCGCAGCCAGTTCTCGCCCATGATCTTGCGTACCTGATGCTCGCTCATGCCGCGACGCAGCAGCGCCTCGGTCAGATTGGGGAACTCGCCGATGGTGCGGATGCCTTCCGGATTGACGATCTTGCCGAAGTTGGTGAGACGACGGGCGTAGCCCTTGTCGTGGGTCAACCACTCGAAGAAGTCCTGGCCGTGACCCTGGGTGAAGTCGGTGCCGATGCCGATGGCATCCTCGCCGACCAGGTTCATCACGTATTCGATGGCCTCGACGTAGTCGTCGACGGTGGCGTTGACGCCGGCCTTGAGGAAGGGAGTGAACATGGTGACGCCGACGAAGCCGCCGTGTTCGGCGATGAAGCGCAGCTCGGCATCGGACTTGTTGCGCGGGTGGTCCTTGAGACCGGCCGGCGCGCAGTGGGAATAGCAGACAGGTACCCTGGACTCGAGGATGACTTCCTCGGAGGTCTTCGAGCCAACGTGGGAGAGATCACACATCACGCCGACACGGTTCATCTCGGCGACCATCTCGCGGCCGAAGCCGGACAGACCGCCGTCGCGCTCGTAGCAGCCGGTGCCGACCAGATTCTGGGTGTTGTAGCACATCTGCACGATGCCCACGCCGAGCTGCTTGAAGACATCGACATAGCCGATCTGGTCTTCATAGGCGTTGGCATTCTGGAAGCCGTAGATGATGCCGGTCTTGCCGGCGGCCTTGGCGGCGCGGATGTCGGCGGCCGTGCGCGCCACGCAGACCAGATCGCTGCTCTCGGCGATCAGCTGGTTGCTCTTGACGATGTTGTTGACGGTCGCCTGGAAGCCTTCCCAGACCGAGACAGTGCAGTTGGCAGCGGTCAGACCGCCCTTGCGCATGTCCTCGAACAGCTCGCGCTGCCACTTGGCGATCACCAGACCATCGATGACGATGCTGTCATCGTGCAGGGCGCGGGCCGCATCGGACCCACCGAAGGAGGAGGAGAATTCAGACATCATGTCGCTCCGGCGCTGGGCAGGCGGCTCTGGAAGTCAGGTCACTGCCCGTACCCGGCGGACAGGGCCTGCCGGAACACGATCTCCAGCAGGCTGTGCCAGCATAGTCCTGCCCTCTTTCCCCTCTGACGCCAGATGCGACCCGTGGCTATCGAATCGCGTCAGGGCTGTCGTTTCTGAAACGACGACGCCCCGACTCGAGAGAGCCGGGGCGTCGTGGGACAGCCGATGGTGAAGCGTCAGGCCGGTCAATGCGCGGGGGACAGCTCCTTGAGCGAAGGCAGCAGGTCCCAGCTCAGCCAGCCACGCGGCTGTTCCAGACGCTTCAAGTAGCCCATGCCGAGATTGTTCATCTGACGGCGCGTCCAGCTGGCACGGCGCTGGATATAGGCCGAGGGCTTGCCGGCATTGAAGCGGATCGGGTTGGGCAATACCGCCGCCAGCAGACTGGCCTGGTAGGCGGAAAGGCTGGCGGCATCGGTATTGAAGTGATGCTCGGCCGCGGCCTCGACGCCGAAGACCCCCGGCCCCCATTCGGCGACATTCAGGTAGACCTCGAGAATGCGCTCCTTGGGCCAGATCATCTCGATCAGGATGGTGAACCAGACCTCCAGCCCCTTGCGCACCCAGCTGCGCCCGTTCCACAGGAAGACATTCTTGGCGGTCTGCTGGCTGATGGTACTGGCGCCACGCAGACGCTCACCGGCCAGCCGTGCATCGATGGCCTTGACGATCTGATCGACATCGAAGCCGTAGTGATCGGGGAATTTCTGGTCTTCCGAGGCGATCACCGCCAGACGGGCATTGTTGGAAATCTGCTCCATCGGCACCCAGTCATGCTGCAGTGCCATCGGCTCGCCGGTGACCAGGCCATAGCCCCACTTCTCGAGCATCACCATCGACACCGGCAGCGGCACGAAGCGCAGCAATACCACCAGGCCGATGCAGGCCACCATCCAGCAGGCGACGACCTTGAATGCCCACACCGCCAGCCAGCGCAGGCGCTCCATCGGGCGCATGCCGGCACTCGGCGTCGGACGGCGTGTCGCCCCGCGCCGAGCACCCGCCACACGCTCCGTGCCTTCCTGCCTGCGTTGCTGTCCTCGTGCCATCCCTTGCCGTCCCCTGTCGTGCGTGTCGTGGCTCGCCGCCGAGCCATTGTCGTGTCAGCCACTGCTTCCTGGTGTCATCGAGTGTACCAGAGCGTGCCGGTGGCTCCTGTGAAAACGACAACGCCCCTGCCGGAGCGGCAGAGGCGTTGGACGTTGCGGGAGGCTGGTGTCAGTCGGCGGCGTCAGCCCTGCAGACGCACGCTGGCGTAGGTCGGCTCACCGCGCGCATTGGCCAGTGCCAGAATCGCCGAGGAAACGGGGGACTCGCTGGCCGGTTGCAGGGGCGCATTGCCGACCATGCTCTGGCCGATCGACTGGTGCAGCAGCCCTTCCAGACTGGCGACACCGGTCAGCTGGTGATCGCCATCGGCGCGACACGGCACCTCCAGCACGCTGACACTGCGCTCGCCACCGATGCGCTCGTCACGCGGCGGCATGCCGAAGTACTCGCGGTAGCACTTGGAGAAGTGCGGCGTGGACACGAAGCCGCAGGCCGAGGCCACCTCGATGATCGACAGCGCCGTCTGCTTGAGCAGCTGACGCGCGCGGGTCAGGCGCAGCTTGAGGTAGTAGCGCGACGGCGAGCAGTGCAGATACCGCTGGAACAGCCGCTCCAGCTGACGGCGCGAGACATCGACATAGTGCGCCAGCTCGTCCAGGCCGATGGGCTCTTCCAGATTGGCCTCCATCAGCGCGACGATTTCCAGAAGCTTGGGCTGGGTGGTGCCCAGCACATGCTTGAGCGGCACGCGCTGCTGGTCCTGCTCGCCACGCACGCGATCGCAGATGAACATCTCGGAGATGCCCGCCGCCAGTTCGCGGCCATGCTCGCGACCGATCATGGTCAGCATCATGTCCATCGGCGCGGTACCGCCGGAGGCCGTGGCGCGGTCCTGATCGATGGAGAACAGTCGTGTGGTCAACGGCACGCGCGGGAAGGCTTCCTGCATCGCGGCCAGACACTCCCAATGGATGCTGGTCTCATGGCCTTCGAGCAGCCCCGCCTGGGCCAGCGCCCAGCTGCCGGTACAGACGGCGCCCAGCTTGCGGCCGGCACGTGCCTGCGCCTGCAGCCAGCTGACATGCGGGCGATGCACGGAGCGCTGGATGCCGACGCCACCGCACACGATGACGATATCCAGCGGCGGGCAGGCCTCGGTGGAGGTATCGGGCGTGACCTGCAGGCCATCGCTGGCACGCACGGGGGCGCCTTCCAGCGTCACGGTATACCAGCGGTACAGCTCGCGTCCGGCCAGCTGATTGGCCATGCGCAGCGGTTCCACCGCCGAGGCCAGCGAGATGAGCGTGAAGCTGTCGAGCAGCAGGAAGCCGATGGTCTGCGGCTGGCGCGTCTCGCCGGCCATTCCTGCAGCGGATGAGTGAGCTTCGTACGGGCGGGCGAAACGGCCACTGGTCAATGCCATGAGGGGAGTCCTTCTCTATATCTGCTTGAGTGGCAGACCGGGGCCTCGTGATGCCCTCTCCCGTGGCCTGATGAGGCCGGCGGGGGTCCGCAGTATTATCGTTATTGGGTCTCAGCAGGGAGCAAACCCTGAGGGGTCAGCTCCAGCAGCGACGACATCGGCGATCGGCCCCATCAGGGGGAGGTCAATAAGCGACCTCTGCAATTCCGATAGCGTCAGGGATGTCGTGATTCACTGCCTGGACGTCGTGCGTTGTCCACCTCTCGACAGTAAACCATCGCGCCTGCCTGGCGCAGTGACTTTATCGCCGCTGTGCAGCAAATCATCGTTGCCGTACGGCACAGAATAACGCCTGAGTTGGCTACCACTGACGCAGCATAAGCAAACGCCACCAGAACGGGCTTTCATGCCTTGGAGTTCTGAAAAACGCCGCTTCTCATGACGAAAAAACGACAGTCCCGCTATCCATCAATCGGTAGCGGGACTGTCGTTTCTGTCTTTCACGCAGTGTCTCTGCTCGGCGAGCGATCAGCTGCGATTGGCACTCTCACACCTCAACGCCTGAGGCTCACCTCAAAGCAGGTACTTCGCGTGCCTTTTCATTTCTACCGGCGACCACACTCACACCTCAAAGGAGGTGTTTCGCGTGTCTATTCATCTCTACCAGCTACCACACTCACACCTCAAAGGAGGTGTTTCGCGTGGTAGGCAAGATGCTCATCGATGAAGCTGGCCATGAAGAAGTAGCTGTGGTCGTAGCCCGGCTGACGACGCAGGACCAGCGGGTGATCCAGCTCGGCGCAGACCGCCTCCAGGCGCTCCGGCTTGAGCTGCTCCTCGAGGAACTGATCACTCTCGCCCTGCTCGACGAACAGCTCCTGACGCGCGGCGCCGCTCTTGCTCGCCTGCTTGACCAGCTCGCAGGTGTCCCACTGCGCCCACTGGGCGCGGTCATCGCCGAGATAGCCGCTGAAGGCTTTCTCGCCCCACGGGCAGGCCATAGGATTGACGATCGGCGCGAAGGCCGAGACCGAACGATAGCGGCCCGGATTCTTCAGCGCGCAGATCAGCGCGCCGTGGCCGCCCATGGAGTGACCGGAGATCGACTCACGCTCGCCATCCACCGGGAAGTGACGCTTGACGAGCGCCGGCAGCTCCTCGGTGACGTAGTCATACATGCGGTAATGACGCGCCCACGGCTCGCGGGTGGCATTGACGTAGAAGCCTGCGCCACTGCCGAAGTCGTAGCTGTCGTCTTCGCCGTCCAGATTGACGCCGCGCGGACTGGTGTCCGGGCAGATCAGGGCGATGCCCAGCTCCGCCGCCTTCTTCTGCGCGCCGGCCTTCTGCATGAAGTTCTCGTCGGTGCAGGTCAGCCCCGACAGCCACCACAGCATCGGCACCGGGCCCTGTTCGGCCTGGGGCGGCAGATAGATGGCGAACACCATGTCGCAATCCAGGCTGCCGCTGCGGTGACGGTAACGCTTGAGCCAGCCGCCATGCACCTTGTTGGCGCTGACCAGCTCGAGTTGTTCGGTCGCGGTCATCATGCTCTCCCTTGTGATATCGCCCATGAAAACGGCGTCGGCAAGCCGACGCCGTTTCGCGTTCCAGACCTCACCGGGCAACAGGTGCTTCCGTGTTGCCCGGCGGCAGTTCAGCCCCGGATCAGAAGCTCAGCACGGTACGGATCGACTTGCCTTCGTGCAGCAGATCGAAGGATTCGTTGATCTTCTCGAACGGCATCTGGTGAGTGATGAAGTCGTCCAGATTGATCGCGCCGTCCATATAACGGTCGACGTAGCCCGGCAGTTCGGTACGGCCCTTGACGCCACCGAAGGCGGAGCCTTTCCAGACGCGCCCGGTCACCAGCTGGAACGGACGGGTGGAGATCTCTTCACCGGCACCGGCGACGCCGATGATGATGGATTCGCCCCAGCCCTTGTGCGCGCATTCGAGCGCCGCACGCATGACATTGACGTTGCCGATGCACTCGAAGGAGTAGTCGACGCCGCCGTCGGTCATGTCGACGATGGCTTCCTGGACCGGCACGGACAGCTTGCTCGGGTTGACGAAGTCGGTGGCGCCGAACTTGCGGGCCAGGTCGAACTTGTCTTCATTGATGTCGATGGCGATGATGCGCGACGCCTTGGCCATCACCGCGCCCTGGATGGCGGCCAGACCGATGGCACCGAGGCCGAAGATGGCGACGGTAGAGCCCGGCTCGACCTTGGCGGTGTTCATCACCGCGCCGATACCGGTGGTGACGCCACAGCCCAGCAGGCAGATCTTGTCCAGCGGCGCTTCCTTGGACACCTTGGCCAGCGAGACTTCCGGCACCACGGTGTATTCGGAGAAGGTAGAGGTGCCCATGTAGTGGTGCAGCATCTTGCCATCGAGGGAGAAGCGCGAGGTGCCGTCCGGCATCAGGCCGCGACCCTGGGTGGCACGCACGGCGCTGCACAGGTTGGTCTTGCCGGAGAGGCAGAACTTGCACTTGCCGCATTCCGCGGTATAGAGCGGAATGACGTGGTCGCCCGGCACCAGGCCAGTCACGCCCTCGCCCACTTCCTCGACGATACCGGCGCCTTCGTGGCCCAGTACGGACGGGAACAGGCCTTCCGGGTCTGCGCCGGACAGGGTGAACGCATCGGTGTGACAGACGGCGGTATTGACGATGCGTACCAGCACCTCACCGGCCTTCGGCCCTTCGACATCGATCTCGACCAGTTCCAGCGGCTTGCCGGCTTCCAGCGCAATCGCAGCACGTGATTTCATGAATCTCTCCTAGTGAGCATCAATAGCGGTAAACTGGCTGCCAATCTCATGCCCCCTGGTGTGGTGACGATCACCACGGAGGCCACCCTGAAAGGTAGCAGCACCTGACAGGTTGCATGGATGAGTCGCCCGAGGGACTCCCCACGCGACAGGCACTGGGCTCGTCCTTGCGGTTCATCCTTGCGGGCTTGGCATGGAACACAGTCTACGCAGTCATGCGGGTGGGATTAAGCCGTCGGCACTCAGATGATTATTGCCACTCAACAACAATGAAAGAGGAGCCAGCATGCAGCGCTGGGACCGTATCGAAGCCTTCGTGGAAGTCGTCAGAATCGGCTCATTTTCCGGTGCCGCCCGTCATCTCGGGGTGTCCAGCTCACATGTCAGTCGTCTGATCAGCCAGCTGGAAGCCCAGCTCGATACCCAGTTGCTCTACCGCACCACCCGTCAGACGCGTCTCACCGATGCCGGACAGGTGTATTTCGAGCACTGCCATCACCTCTTCGATGGCTTCCGCGCCGCCGAACAGGCCATCGGTGACTTTCATGCCCGCCCCAGCGGCGTGCTCAAGCTGACCAGCGCCACCACCTTCGGCGAGCGCTACGTCGCGCCGCTGGTCAACGACTTCCAGCTGCTGCACCCGCAACTGGAAGTGCAGATGCACTTCACCAACCGTCCGGTGGAACTGATCGACGAGGGCTTCGACGTCGCCATCCGCATGGGCGTGCTCAAGGACTCCTCGCTGATCGCAAGGCGGCTGGTGGACCGCCGCGAATTCGTCGTCGCCTCGCATGACTACTTCCAGCAGGCGCCGCGCCCGCACACGCTGGCCGAGCTCTCCAGCCACCGCTGTCTGGCCGGCTCCAAGCGCGAGTGGCTGTTCGAGGTCGAGGGCCAGCGTCGTGAGGTGCGCATCACCGGCAGCTGGCAGGCCAACTCCGGTCCGGCGCTATTGGACGCCACGCTCAAGGGCCTTGGCCTTGCCCAGATTCCCGACTATTACGTCGCGCCCCACCTGGCCAGCGGCAAGCTGATCTCGGTGCTCGATGAGTACCAGGTGCGCGATACCGGGGTGTGGATCGTCTATCCCCGCCATCGTCACCTCTCGCCCAAGGTGCGCCAGTTCGTCGACTTCATGGTCGAGCGCTTCGAGCACGGCATTCCCGGACTCGCGGGCTGACACCCCCGACAGACGATAGACGATAGACGATAGACGATAGACGACAAACGATAGACGGGCTGCCGATGGGCAGCCCGTCTGTCGTTGTACTCACCGTGTTCACCAGCGGCGTCAGGCGCGTTGCGCTCCGCTGCCCGGCACCGCCTCCGGCAGGTGCACCGGCGGCGCCTTGACCAGCAGCTTGCTGGAAACGAAGTAGACCAGTGCGCCCAGCAGCGAGCCGGTGAACCAGCCGTAGTCGTAGAACCAGGACAGTCCGGGCTGCGAGAAGCTGATCACCGTCAGTCCCACCGGCACGAAGAAGGCGATGAAGCCCGCCGGATTGAAGGCCGGATAGGTGCTGCCATCCAGATAGAGTGCCGGCAGATCAAAGGACTGACGACGGATCACGAAGTAGTCGACGATCATGATCCCCGCGATCGGCCCCAGCAGGCTCGAATAGCCCAGCAGCCAGTTGGAATAGAGGCTCTCGAGACTCACGTCCGAGACGATCCAGCCCATCTTCTTGATCAGCTCGAAGCCCATCAGCAGCACCCCGACCAGCCCGGTCAGCAGCACGCCGCGCGTCTGGTTGATCAATTTCGGCGCGATGTTCTGGAAGTCATTGGTCGGCGAGACGATGTTGGCCGCGGTATTGGTGGAGAGCGTCGCGATGATGATCAGCACCATGGCGATGGCGACCCAGCCGGGGCTGTCGATACGACCGATCAGGTTGACCGGGTCGGAGATGGTCTCGCCCACCAGCGAGCTGGACGCCGCGGTCAGCACCACGCCGAGCGCCGCGAAGAAGAACATCGTCAGCGGCAGGCCGATGATCTGACCGACGATCTGGTCCTTCTGGCTCTTCGCGTAACGGCTGAAGTCAGGAATGTTCAGCGACAGCGTCGCCCAGAAGCCGACCATCGCGGTCAGGCCCGCCATGAAGTAGCTGGCCACGCCATCGCCTTCGGGACGATTCGGCGGCTGGGCCAGCAGCTCGCTGATCGAGGTATGCGGCAGCGCCCACACCATCAGGCCGACACCCACCGCCAGCAGCAAGGGCGCGGAGAGCGTCTCCAGCCACTTGATGGATTCCGCGCCGCGAATCACCACGAACAGGTTTAGCGCCCAGAACACGAAGAAGCCGATGACCTCGCCTACCCCACCCAGCGCCTTCCAGTCGGCCGAGAGGCTCGACAGCAGCAGGTGGATCGCCAGCCCGCCGAACATCGTCTGGATACCGAACCAGCCACAGGCGACCACCGCGCGAATCATGCATGGCACGTTGGAGCCGATGATGCCGAAGGAGGAGCGCAGTACCACCGGGAAGGGAATCCCGAAGCGCGTGCCGGGGAAGGCGTTGAGGGTCAGCGGAATCAGTACCACCAGGTTGGCGACCAGAATCGTGAACAGCGCCTCGCCGACGCTCAGACCGAAGTAGGCGGTCAGGACGCCACCCAGGGTGTAGGTCGGCACGCAGATCGACATGCCGACCCACAGTGCGGCGATGTTCCAGCGCGACCAGGTGCGCTCGGCACTCTTGGTCGGCGCGATATCCTCGTTGTAACGCGGGCTGCGGGCGACATCCTGTGCCACCACCAGCTCGATCATTTCCTCATTGCTGCGCACCATGTGCGAGCGCGTCTGTGTCGGGGCCATGAGTCCTCACCTGTTCAGCTGTTGTTATTGTTGAGGGTGATGCACTGCGCTTGCCTTGTGTCACTTGTCGTTTCCTGTCTTCCTCACCTTCTCCGTCGCTTTCCTGACTCCTCTTCGCTCCTCCCCGTTCGGCACACTTCATCAGGCTCACTTCATTCGGCATTGCATGCAGAAAATTCCGATGCAGAAGATTCTGCGGCAGACGAATCTGCGGCAGACGAATCTGCGGCAGACGAATCTATGGCAGGCCGTGTAGAAGAAACACCTTGCGCAGTTCACGTGTAAAACCCTGTGGCAAATCGCATGCCGCCGGCCGGATTATTGCCGACAAATCAAACCTGTCTTGCAAGACAACTTGAGATGCAATGGCGTGTATTTTCATGCATGACGCCTGTCAGGTGGCGACAAGCCGTGTTCGCGACAACTGTCAGTATGGTCAGGTTCCAAGCTGGTGCAAGGCGGTCTTGCGCAATGCCCCTGCAAACGATCACAAGCCACTGTTGTGCATCGCCTTTTGCCTTGAAAATCGCGTGAACCACGCTGATCCCCCAGGCACCACAATGGTGAAACATGGCCTTTTCTTGGACAAAAACTCTTTGATAACAACAAGATAAATCCAAAAGACTTTATTTGACACTTCATCTTGCCGAACGCGGGAACACTGTCTAATGTTCATTAAGCTGACTGGTGAGACAGGATTTAAATCGGACCTTTCCTGACCCACGATGCCTGCCAGCGGCATGCAGACTTGCCAGGCAGGCGGCGTGTTTTTCCTGGAGCCATTTCGCGCTATCCCTGCCCACCCGTTCAGTCCACCAGCACTCATTGAAGACAACAACAACCGGCGCCAAGCGCCCGATGAGGAAGACATGTCGAACGATTCCCGCATCTCCTATACCGAAGATGCCGGCAAGCTGCGCTGCGCCGTCATCCAGATGGGACTCAACGTCTCCACCGACCTCGAGCCCGCGCAGATCCGCGATGCCATGAACGAGGCCCACCTGCCGCTGATCGACCAGGCCGGTGAGGCAGGCGTCAAGATCCTGTGCTTCCAGGAAGTCTTCAATCAGCCCTATTTCTGCCCGAGCCAGGATGCCAAATGGTATGCCGCCGCCGAGCGCGTGCCCGACGGCCCCACCGTCACCCTGATGCAGCAGTACGCGAAGAAGCATCAGATGGTGATCATCGTGCCCATCTACGAGGAAGTGCAGCCGGGGGTGTACTACAACACCGCCGCCGTCATCGATGCCGACGGCAGCTATCTGGGCAAGTATCACAAGACCCACATCCCGCAGGTGGCGGGCTTCTGGGAGAAATTCTTCTTCAAGCCGGGCAAGTCCGACTGGCCGGTCTTCGACACCGCCTACGGGCGCATCGGCGTCTACATCTGCTACGACCGCCACTTCCCGGAAGGCTGGCGCGCATTGGCGCTCAACGGCGCCGAGATCATCTTCAATCCCTCCGCCACCGTCGCGGGCCTCTCCCAATACCTGTGGGAGCTGGAGCAGCCCGCCTCCGCCGCCGCCAATGGCTGCTACATCGCCGCCATCAACCGCGTCGGCCATGAACAGCCCTGGGATATCGGCGAGTTCTACGGCTCCTCCTACTTCGTGAATCCACGCGGCCAGATCGAAGCCCAGGCCAGCGCCACCGAGGATGAGCTGCTGATCCACGACCTCGACATGGCGATGGTGCGCGAGGTGCGCAACAACTGGCAGTTCTTCCGTGACCGTCGCCCCGATGCCTATACCCGCCTCACCGACGGCGAGTGACGGACTGACGACCCGCACGACAACAACAAGACGACCTGACACTCAATGCCGGACAAGGCCGCGCGATGCGGCCGGGAGAGACTCATGGCAATCCTGATCAAGGGCGGCAGCATCCAGACCCACGAAGAGCGCTACACCGCCGATGTGCTGTGTGACGGCGAGACCATCACCGCCATCGGCACCGACCTGGACGTACCGGACGACTGCGAGGTGATCGACGCCAGCGGCTGCCTGGTGATGCCCGGCGGCATCGACCCGCACACCCACATGCAGCTGCCCTTCATGGGCACCGTGGCCAGCGAAGACTTCCAGACCGGCACCGCCGCGGCGCTGGCCGGCGGCACCACCATGATCATCGATTTCGTGATCCCCTCCCCGCAGCAGCCACTGATGGAGGCCTATCACACCTGGCGCGAATGGGCCGAGAAGTCGTGCTGCGACTACAGCTTCCACGTCGCCGTCACCTGGTGGGACGAGAGCGTCAGCCAGGACATGGCGACGCTGGTCGCCGATTACGGCGTCAACAGCTTCAAGCACTTCATGGCCTACAAGAACGCCATCATGGCGCCGGACGACACCCTCGTCTCGAGCTTCGCGCGCTGTCTGGAACTGGGCGCGATTCCCACCGTGCATGCCGAGAACGGCGAGCTGGTCTACCACCTGCAGCAGAAGCTGCTGGCCGACGGCATCACCGGCCCGGAGGCGCATCCGCTGTCGCGCCCGCCGCAGGTCGAGGGCGAAGCCGCCAGCCGCGCCATCCGCATCGCCGGAACCCTGGGCACGCCGGTGTATCTGGTCCACGTCTCCACCGCCGATGCGCTGGAGGAGATCCGCTACGCCCGCGAGCACGGTCAGCCGGTCTACGGCGAGGTGCTGGCAGGCCATCTGCTGATCGATGAAGAGGTCTATCAGAACAAGAGCTGGGAATTCGCGGCCGGCCACGTGATGAGCCCGCCGTTCCGCTCGCTGGAGCACCGCCAGGCACTGTGGGGCGGCATCCAGTCCGGTGATCTGCAGACCACCGCCACCGATCACTGCTGCTTCTGCGCCGAGCAGAAGGAAATGGGCAAGGACGACTTCTCGAAGATTCCCAACGGCACCGCCGGGGTCGAGGACCGCATGGCGATGCTGTGGCACGAAGGCGTCAACACCGGGCGCTTCTCCGCCGAGGACTTCGTCGGCCTGACCTCCACCAATGCGGCCAGGATCTTCAATCTCTATCCGCGCAAGGGCGCGATCCGCGTCGGCAGCGACGCCGACATCGTGGTCTGGGACCCCAACGCCGAGCGCACCATCTCGGCCAAGACCCACCACCAGAACATCGACTTCAACATCTTCGAAGGCCGAACCGTCAAGGGCATTCCGCGCCACACCATCAGCCGCGGCGACTGGGCATGGCGCGATGGCGAACTGCATGCCAAGCGCGGCCACGGCCAGTATGTCGAGCGTCCGGCCTACCCCAGCGTGTTCGACCAGCTCAAGGCCCGCGCCGAGAGCAACGTCGTCAGTGCCGTGGATCGCAGCTGACGGTCGGCGAACGACCCACCCGAGAACAGTACGAAACGGCTGAGACCAGTACGGCACGACTGAACGACGACCTGGCGGCGCACCTGACGCGCTGCCGGTCCCTTAGCACTTCCAAACAAGCCGCTGCCAGCCAAGAAGCGCAACCCGACTCGCCTGCAAGATCAACAACAACGACCCCGCGCCTGAGCGCGGGCAGGAGCCACACCGTGACCACATCCTCCACTCCTTCCCACTGGGCCCCGAGCGGGCTCGCGGAAGAGGCGCTGAGTGCGCGTTTCACAGACCTGCATCCGGCGCTCAGCAAGCGCCAGGCCTTCATCGAGAGCTCGCGCTGTCTGTACTGCTACGATGCACCCTGCATCAAGGCCTGCCCGACCAGCATCGACATCCCGACCTTCATTCGCCGTATCCACGATGACAATCTCGAAGGCGCCGCCAGCGAGATTCTGGATGCCAATATCCTCGGTGGCAGCTGCGCCCGCGTCTGCCCCACCGAGATCCTCTGCGAGCAGTCCTGTGTGCGCAATCAGGGCGATGAGTGCCAGCCGGTGCTGATCGGCCTGCTGCAGCGACATGCGCTGGACAACGCCCAGTTCGAAGCCCATCCGTTCACGCGTGGCGCCAGTACCGGTCGGCGTATCGCGGTGGTCGGCGCCGGGCCTGCCGGGCTTTCCTGCGCCCATCGTCTGGCGCGTTTCGGCCACGACGTGGTGGTCTTCGAGGCCGAGGAAAAGGCCGGCGGTCTCAACGAATACGGCATCGCCCGCTACAAGCTGACCGATGACTTCGCCGCCCGCGAGGTCGAATTCCTGCTCGAGATCGGCGGCATCGAGATCCGCCACGGTCAGCGCCTCGGCGACAACCTGGCGCTAGCCTCTCTGACACGCGAATTCGACAGCGTCTTCCTGGGCCTCGGCCTTGGCACCAGCCATGCCCTCGGCCTGACCGGCGAGGATGCCAGCGGCCTGATGGCGGCCACCGACTTCATCAAGGTGCTGCGTCAGAGCGGCGAACTGAACGCCCTGGCAGTACCGAAGCACGCGGTGGTGATCGGCGCGGGCAACACCGCCATCGACATCGCCGTGCAGGCCAAACGCTTGGGCGCGCAGACGGTGGACCTGGTCTACCGGCGTGGCGAGGAGCAGATGTCCGCCACCCATCACGAACAGGAAATCGCGCGCGCCAATGGCGTGATGATCCACACCTGGGCGCGCCCGCTGGCCATCGATGTGGCAAGCGGCAGTGAGGGTGGTGATGCCGCGCTCAGTGCGATGCAGTTCGCGCGCACGCGGGTCGAGGATGGCCGCCTCGTCGATACCGGCGAGACCTTCACGCTGGCCTGCGATGGGGTCTTCACCGCCATCGGTCAGGGCTTCGATGACGCGAGCCTGAGCGATGCGCATGCCGCAGGGCTGGCCCGCGAGGGGGCCAAGATAGAGGTGGACGAGATGCTGCGCACCAGTCTGCCCGGCGTCTATGCCGGCGGTGACTGCATCGCCCGCGGGCAGGACCTGACCGTTCAAGCCGTCGCCCACGGCAAGCTGGCCGCCGAGGCCATCCATCACGATCTGATGCTCAAGGTGGAGGCCGCCTGATGACCATTCATACCCCGCTCAATGACGACAACGCCCACCCGGCAGGTGCTGGATCAAGCGGCGATCACGTCGCCAGCTACAAGGCCGATCTGTCGGTCAACTTCGCCGGCATCCGCGCCCCCAACCCCTTCTGGCTGGCCAGCGCTCCGCCCACCGACAAGGCCTACAACGTGGTGCGCGCCTTCGAGGCCGGCTGGGGTGGTGTGGTCTGGAAGACGCTGGGTGAAGACCCGGCGGCGGTGAACGTCTCCTCCCGCTACTCGGCGCACTATGGCCCGAATGGCGAGGTCAGCGGCTTCAACAACATCGAGCTGATCACCGACCGCTCGCTGGAGATCAACCTGCGCGAGATCACCCAGGTCAAGAAGGACTGGCCGGACCGCGCGCTGATCGTCTCGCTGATGGTGCCGTGCGAGGAAGAGGCCTGGAAGACCATCCTGCCGCAGGTCGAGGCCACCGGCTGTGACGGCATCGAACTCAACTTCGGCTGCCCCCACGGCATGCCGGAACGCGGCATGGGCGCGGCGGTGGGCCAGGTGCCGGAGTATGTCGAGCAGGTCACGCGCTGGTGCAAGACCTACAGCTCGCTGCCGGTGATCGTCAAACTGACCCCCAACATCACCGACGTGCGTGAACCGGCCAAGGCCGCCTGGCGTGGCGGCGCCGATGCCGTCTCGCTGATCAACACCATCAACTCCATCACCCATCTGGATCTCGACCGCATGGTCGCGCATCCCATCGTCGGTGACCGCAGCACCCACGGCGGCTATTGCGGCAGCGCCGTGAAGCCCATCGCGCTGAACATGGTGGCCGAGATAGCGCGCACGCCGGAAACCGCCAACCTGCCGATTTCCGGCATCGGCGGCATCTCCAACTGGGAGGATGCCGCGGAATTCATCGCCCTCGGCGCGGGCAGCGTGCAGGTGTGCACGGCGGCGATGCTGCACGGCTTCCGCATCGTCGAGGAGATGAAGGACGGCCTGGGGCGCTGGATGGACAGCAAGGGCTATCAGCGTATCGACGAGTTCTCGCGCGCGGCGGTGCCCAACACCACCGACTGGAAGCAGCTGGACATGAACTATCAGGTGATCGCCCGCATCGACCAGGACAAGTGCATCGGCTGCGGACGCTGCTACATCGCCTGCGAGGACACCTCGCACCAGGCCATCATGCATCTGGCCAAGGACAACGGCACCGCCCGCTATGAGGTGAAGGACGCCGACTGCGTAGGCTGCAACCTGTGCGAGATCACCTGCCCGGTCGAGGACTGCATCACCATGGAAGTGCAGGACACCGGCAAGCCGTACATGAACTGGATGGAGGACCCACGCAATCCGCATCGCGCGGCCTGATCGTCAGGTGCTCCTCTGATCCCGGGAAACAGCTAGCAATAGATGAGAATGGAAAAGGGGCTGCCAGCAATGGCAGCCCCTTTTTGATTGGCTTTATGGCCCACCAATGATGACCATAATTAGCTTAAGGACAATAAAACCATGAAGTCACCTGCTGACTCAGGCGGACAAACCGACCCCCTTCAGCAGCACCCGCGTCACGTTCTGCACCGCCTGCTCGAATTCCCGATCACTCAGCGCCTTGCCCTGATTGAGCACCGCGATCTGATGATCGAAGTCGGCATAGTGCTGGGTGCTGGCCCAGATCATGTACAGGTAGGCGGAGGCATCGACGTTGTCGATGCGGCCCTCGCCGATCCACTGGCGCAGGCGTGACTTCTTCATCTCGGCCCACTCGTCGAGCCACACCGTCAGCTCTTCGCCCAGCACCGGCGCACCCTGCATGATCTCGCTGGCCCACACCTTGGAGCCATAGGGGCGCTGGCGCGAGTGCATCATCTTGGCGCGAATGTAGGTGGAGAGCACCAGCTGCGGGTCGTCGTAGGCCTCGAAGCACAGCGCATCTTCCTTCCACAGCGCCAACAGGCCATCGAGCACCGCGCGATACAGCGCTTCCTTGGTGCTGAAGTAGTAATGCAAATTGGACTTGGGCAGCTCTACCTCGGCGGCAATATCGACCATGCTGGCGCCGACATAGCCCTTGAGAGCGAAGATCTTTTCGGCGGCGAGCAGGATGCGGCCGACATTATCCTTGCGAATCTGAGACTTGCGAGTGGTCATGCGATCCCCTGACTCGGTGCTGGCAGTGCGATGAGAATATCACAACCGCACTGCCAACATGTCTGAGCCGTCAGGTTTGCCCTGTCATCCGGCAAAGGAGATGGCGACTCTGCAAGTGCTGTGCAATCCCGCGCCAGCGCGGATCGGCAAGAACCGCGCCTGCGACATCATTCGAAGACCGCGCCATCGATGAAGCCATCCGCCGGCATCGGCACCTGGCCTGCCTCGCCGCTCAGCCACCAGGGTGCCGGATGCGTGCCTTCACTGCGCTCATCCGCCACCGGCACCACCATGCCCAGCTTGCGGGCCGCCGTGCGGTAGAGGTCCGGGCGCACACAGCGTGTCAGCGTCGCCTCGAGATCCTCGTCATTGAAGCCCTGCAGATGCCCCCAGCGCTGCATCTGGGCGATGTACCAGCGGGTCTGGGAACGCCACGGGAAGTTGGCCGCATAGCGATGGAAGATGGTCCAGCCGGGATTGTGCTGCTGGAAGTCGTCCACCGACTGCTCGACATCGACGTCTTCCAGCCCGCGCGTCACCACGCTCATCGGCACCTCCGGCATGCCCTCGTCGTGCAGCCACTCGGCGGCTCTGGCCCGATTGCCGGGGCGGTCCAGCCAGGCGCAGGCATTGAGCAGCGCGCGAATCAGCGCCTGATGCGCCAGCGGATGCTGCTCCGCCCAGTCCTCGCGCACGCCCAGCACCTTTTCCTGCCCGAAGCGCCAGATATCGTGACTGCCCGCCACCACCTGCCCCATGCCCTGCGCCGCCGCCAGGCTGTTCCAGGGCTCACCGACACAGAAGCCATCCAGCGCACCGCTGGCCAGCTGCGCCGCCATCAGCGGCGGCGCCACGGCGCGCATCTCGACGTCGCGGTCCGGATTGATGCCGCCCGCCGCCAGCCAGTAACGCAACAGATAACGGTGCGAGGAGAACGGGTGCACGCTGGCCAGCTTGAGCAGCGGCTCACCGCGCTGCTTGCGCTCGCGCACATGCGCCGCCAGCGCCTTCGCGACCTGCAACGGACTGGATAGGTCGTGGCCGTCCTCGCCGAGGGTGGCCATCAGCGCGCGCGACAGCGTGATGGAGTTGCCGCCCAGATTGAGCGTCATGGCACTGATCACCGGCGTGGCGCGGCCATCCAGGCCCAGAGTCGAGGTCAGCGGCATCAGCGCCAGCATCTGCGCACCCTGCAGCACACCGGTCTGCAGGTCATCACGCAACGCCGCCCACGAGGGTTGCCACTTGAGTGTCACCGCCAGCCCCTCCTCGCGGAAAAGCCCCAACTGCTCAGCGACCACGAAGGGCGCGGCATCATTGAGTGGCATCAGGCCCAGCGTCAGCTGATGGCCATTCAGGGGTACATCTGTGGGCATCACGCACACCTCTTGAACGATCGAGAGAGAAGGACAGTACGGCGACCGGCTCAGCGCCGACGCGCGGCCTTGAGCAGCTCATCGGCCAGCTCATGCAGGGCCAGGCGCCGGTTCATGGCGGTCTTGCGCAGGTATTGGTAGGCGGCATCTTCACTGAGCCCACGCGTCTCCATCACCACGGCCTTGGCACGATCGACGCTGCGCCGCTGCACCAATGTGGTCTGGGTACGGTTGAGCTCCCCCTTGAGCGCACGGTGCGCCTCGAAGCTGGTGATGGCGACCTCGACCATGCTGCGCACCATCGCTGGCATGACGTGGTCCACCACATAGGCCGAGACACCGGCGCCGGCCGCCTCACGCACGAGGTCCGGGGCATCTTCACTGGCCAGCATGATCATCGGCTTGGGATAGCGTCGCCCCAGCTGGCCGAGATGCTCCAGGGTGTCGCGGCTGGGCAGGTCGGCGTCGATGATCACCGCATCGGGCTGATGCTGCTCGACCAGCGCGTGCAGGTCCTCGTGCTCGTCAACGCGCAGCGCCACCTCGAAGCCGGCGCTCAATAGCGCCTGCTCCAGCGCGGCGGAGCGCTCACTGCGGACATCGACGATCAGCACGGTCACGGGCATGTCAGGTTTCCTTGGGTCGGGCATGAGACTTGCCGTACACCCAAGCAGGATTCGTGCCGCAATCTGGTGCAACCCTGCGGCCAAGGGCCTTCAGAGCGGCCGAGCCGAAAGCGTCGCTGCACTGCAATGAGGCACGCGCCTGCCCGACCCTCCCAGCGCCATTCGCGTGCGCCAGACTGGTACCTCGCGCCTCGATGACGCACCGCCAGCGCGCATCGAGCGCGCACCCAGCCCGGGGCACCGCCTGCGCATGCCAACCTATTGCCCTCGCCAAGCCATTGATCTTCTGGGACTTGTCCCGCCCACACCCCCGCAACTGGCGCGCTACTTGCTTTGTTCCTGTCACTTGCCGCACAGACGCTCTGCTGCCGGCAACCATGGCATCACCGACTGCTGCCATCGCTATCCATGACGTGGACCAGGCTCTTCGGAGTACGAGTGCGTCGAACCAGGCCCCTCAATGACGAGGCGCCCTTGCTGTCGTTCATTCACAGCCGTTCGACCACTCGCCGAGCACACCTGACTTCGTGCCCGGCACCGACGCTGAATCAGGAGCCCACTCATGGATATCCGCAACAAGGCCAGCCGCATCCGGCTGTTCAGCTTCAACACCCCGCAAATGCGCGCCTTCCACATGTCGTGGTTCGCCTTCCACGTCTGCTTCTTCGGCTGGTTCGGCATCGCGCCGCTGATGGCCGTGGTGCGTGACGACCTCGGCCTGACCAAGACCCAGATCGGCAACACCATCATCGCCTCCGTCGCCATCACGGTGATCGTGCGTCTCGCCATCGGCGTGCTGTGTGATCGCATCGGGCCACGCAAGGCCTACACCTGGCTGCTGTGCCTCGGCTCGCTGCCGGTGATGTGCATCGGCTTCGCCGACAGCTTCGAATCCTTCTTCCTGGCCCGCCTGGCCATCGGTGCCATCGGCGCCTCCTTCGTCATCACCCAGTACCACACCTCCGTGATGTTCGGCCCCAACGTGGTCGGCACCGCCAACGCCACCACCGCGGGCTGGGGCAACCTGGGCGGCGGCACCACCCAGATGCTGATGCCGCTGGTGATGGCCGGCCTGCTGATGCTGGGCGTCGAGCAGACCCTGGGCTGGCGTCTGGCGATGGTCGTGCCGGGCATCGTGCTGTTCCTGACCGGTATCGCCTACTACTTCTTCACCCAGGATGCGCCGGACGGCAACTTCAGCGAGCTGCGTGAGCGCGGTGAGCTGCCCAAGGCCGAGAAGGAATACAGCATGCGCGCCACCTTCGGCGCGGCAGCACGCGACATCCGCGTCTGGGCCCTGTTCCTCGTCTATGGCGCCTGCTTCGGGGTCGAGCTGACCATCAACAACGTCGCCGCCATCTACTTCTTCGATCACTTCGATCTCGACCTCGCCACCGCCGGTCTCATCGCAGGGCTGTTCGGCCTGATGAACCTGTTCGCCCGCACCCTGGGCGGCGTGTTTTCTGATCTCTTCGCCCGCCAGTCCGGCCTCAAGGGCCGCGTGCGCTGGCTGTTCATCGCGCTGCTGTGTGAAGGCGTGGCGCTGGTCGGCTTCGCCCAGATGGAAACCCTCGCGGTGGCCATCGGCATCATGCTGGTCTTCAGCCTCTTCGTGCAGATGGCGGAAGGCGCGACCTTCGGTATCGTGCCCTTCGTCAATCGCAAGGCACTCGGCGCGGTCGCCGGTATCGTCGGTGCGGGCGGCAACGCGGGCGCGGTCGCCGCGGGCTTCCTGTTCCGCAGTGAGGAGCTGACCTACCAGGAAGGCCTGATGTACCTGGGCATGGGCGTGATCGTGATCTCGCTGTTCGCGCTGCTGGTGCGTTTCAGCGCCGCCACCGAAGCCGAGGAAAGCCGCGCCTACGACGCCGCCGTCGCGGACCGCAAGCAACAGAGCGAGCAGCAGCCCGCCTCGGCATAAGCGGATTGCTTTCTCCCCTAGCCAGACACAAGAAGGCCCCACCTCATGGGAGGCGGGGCCTTCTTGTGTCTGTCGACAGCTCAGGTCAGCGGCGATTCATCGCGGCGCTGACAGCCGAGCCTCAGCTATCGGTGGCGTTCTCGACGCTATCACCGGCTTCCTCGACGGCGTTGTCCATCTTCTCACCGGCCTTCTCCATCGGGCCTTCGTCCTCGCAACCGGCGAGCGACAGGCCACCGAGACCGAGCATGGCAATCATCAGCGAACTACCCAGAGTCTTGAGCTTCATGATGTCTCTCCTTGAATCATCGGTCGGAATGACGCGACAGCTGCCATCTCACGCAGGCTGCCACGTGGTGTTACCCATGACATGGAGCGGGAGCCTTGCCGTTTCAAGGGTCACGCAACGCCGAGTTGCCTGTTGCTGATCAAATACCCAGCTCAGAGAAGGTATCGGGAAACTGCACTTCACCGCCCAGCCCCTCCAGATAGTCCGGCAGCAGCTCGAAGGCGACGAAGGAACCCGGCACGTCGTCATGATGGCAGTAGAGCCCGTAATGACACGCCGGATGAAAGCCCAGATGGGTATAGAAATCCGCATGGCCTGCCGCCACCACGGCCCCCGCCCCCAGCAGCCGACAGCGCTTGACTGCCGAGATCACCAGCCGCTTGCCGATGCCGTGACGCTGATGCTGGGGCAGCACCGCCAGCGGCGCCAACGCCATCAGCACGCGGTCCGGATAGCCGGAAAGCTCCACGCGCGACACCATCACATGCCCCAGCAGGCCGCCCTCGCCTTCACTGAGGTGGCGGCCGGTTTCCGGGTCGGTGACACGCTCGGCCACCAGCGAAATCTGCGCCAGATTGCCTCGACGCAATCTGTCACCCAGGCGCGCTTCACGATGGCCGGCAAAGACGGATTCATGAATGCGGTAGATGCGCTCATGATCAATGAGACGTTCTTCACGAATGCGAAGATTATCGACGGCGTTGGCAGTCATCACGAGGTACCGGATCAGCGCCCTGATGGTCAGGGACGTTACCTCAAGCTTAGCCACCGCCCGCAGCGGCTGCGAGCGTCAATCTGCTGCTCAAAAAGCACGATGCCCGCCGTGGTGGCGGGCATCGCTTGGGGTGATATCAAGGTCGCATGGCAGATGAAAAGCCTGGTTCAGCCCCTCTCAGGCTTCTCGCCGCTACCGGTCAGACACGTCGCCGACACTGCTCGAGCATCGCGCCGACGCCGCCCGCCTCAGCTCTTGAGACGACGCGCGCGGAAGGAGCGCCCCTTGAGCTTGCCATTCATCAGCTGGGTGAGTGCCGACTTGGCGACATCACGCTCCACGGCGAGGAAGGTGGTCCGCGCCAGTACCTTGATCTTGCCGATCTTGCTGCCTTCCAGGCCGCCGTCACCGGTCAGCGCGCCGAGGATGTCGCCGGGGCGCAGCTTGTCCTTCTTGCCACCGTCGATCTGCAGCGTCGCCATGCGCGCATGGAACGGCTCGCGCGTCAGCATGCTTTTCGAGGGCAGCGGCTCGACTTCCAGCGTCTGCTCGAGGAATTCGCCCAGCCTGGTCAGGCGATAGTCTTCCTTCTCGGTGTAAAGCGTGCAGGCGATACCGGAGCTGCCCGCACGGCCGGTACGCCCGACACGGTGCACGTGGGCGTCGAGATCACGCGCGATCTCGTAGTTGAACACCGCATCCAGCGCTTCGATATCCAGCCCGCGCGCCGCGACATCGGTGGCCACCAGAATCGAGGTGCTCTTGTTGGCGAACATCACCAGTGTCTGGTCACGCTCGCGCTGTTCGAGATCACCGTGCAGCGCCATGGCACTGAAGCCGTGCTCATTGAGCGCGTCGCTGACTTCCTGCGCCTGACGCTTGGTGTTGCAGAACACCACGCTGGATTCCGGGCGGTACTTGAGCAGCAGGATACGCAGCGCCTCGAAGCGCGCCTCGTCATCGGCGACACGGTGGAACAGCTGACGGATGCTGCTGTCATCGTGGGTGGAGGCCACCTCGATGCTGACCGGATCACGCAGCATGCGCTCGGCGATCGGGCGCACGCCATCGGCGAAGGTCGCGCTGAACAGCAGCGTCTGACGCTCCTCCGGGGTCTCGGCGACGATGGCATCCAGCACCTCGGCGAAGCCCATGTCGAGCATGCGGTCGCCTTCATCCAGCACCAAGGTATTGAGTTCGACCAGGCTCAGGCTGCCCTTGCGCAGGTGCTCATCCACGCGTCCCGGCGTGCCGACGATGATGTGCGCGCCGTGTTCCAGCGAGCCCAGCTGCGGGCCGAAGGGGGCGCCGCCGCACAGAGTCAGCACCTTGACGTTGTGCAGGCCGCGCGCCAGACGACGGATCTCGCCGGCAACCTGATCGGCCAGCTCACGTGTCGGACACAGCACCAGTGACTGCACACGGAAGCGCGAGACCTTGAGACGCGACAGCAGCCCCAGACCGAAGGCAGCGGTCTTGCCGGAGCCGGTCTGGCCCTGGGCGATGACATCGCGGCCTTGCAGCATCGGCGGCAGGCTCTGCGCCTGAATCGGCGTCATGGTGTGATATTCGAGCGTGGCGAGGTTGTCGAGCAGCTCGGGCGCCAGCGCCAGAGAGGCAAAGGCAGGGGTGGCGGTGGCGTCAGTCACGGGGACATTCCTTCAATCGATGAACAGGCACGAGCCGAACGGGCTTACGCGCGGGCGCAGAGCATAGCAGAGCGTGGCCACTAACGCCTGCCACGGATGCCAGCACCTGATACCGGCTCCCCAGGCGAGATAGCCTTTTTGAGCAACGCCCTCTCTTGCCCGCCAGACTCACCTCTCAGCACACCGTATGAGCCAGCTCGAATGTGACTCAACTCAAAGCATGATTTTCGTCACGACAGGATTCGATTCCCGCCAAATATCATTTATTAATTATCGTTAATTAAACAAAATGACCAACGGTCAGTTGGCATGTCACGAAATCCCATATCAGGCGGTGGTTGAGTCGCTGCATATTTCACGCCGTGCATTTCCTGCAGCGCACTTCACGAAAATGGCGCCGACATTCGTGTCGGGATAATCATCAAGACGTTCTTGTTATCTGCCTCAGACTATCAGTGCCAATGACACACCAGGATTGGCGCATACCGAGATGGGCCCATCCCCATGCCGGGTATGAGGAATGCCACCTCTCATCAGTGATGTGCTGCTGGATACCGCTCGGCTATTGCTCGGCTACCGCAGCGGTGCCGCTGCGCGCCCAGAGGCTCCATCTGAATCGATGTCATGAATATCAATGACTTGCAGATAGCGAAATGCTGTCTGTGTCGCACAGGCGTTTTCGATCTCGGGGTGGTCTCCCGAATTGGATCGTTGCAAGCGTACTGACAGCTCGTGCGAAGCCGGTCATCACGCTGGTCATGAAACCGGTCATCAAGCCCGGCGCAAGGCACAGGTCGCCGGCACTCAGAACCGGCACTCAGAACCGGCAACACCATGGAAACACCATTGACGTGAATCCGGCAGCTTCATTGCCGCAATGCACGGCATAACGCGCATGCAAGTTGCTGTAATAGCACGTCAAAGAGCAAATGATATCGCACGGACAGGCGATCTTTGCCACCCGCAACACCACGGTCACCGCTGCCCCGACAACAGGGGAGCAGCAATAGAGCGGCGCAGTCTTCAAGCCGCCAGCTGTCAGAGGGGATCACACCTCTCTACCGAAACAGCCACAAGATGTCACTACGACCCAGGGAGCAAGACGACATGAAGGACCTCTCAAGAATCACGGGCTACGGATGTATCGTGGCCGGTGTCGGCCCGGCAGGCATGGGATTTCTGTTCAATGCCCTCAAGACAGGCCAGATCACGACACTGGCCCGCCACGGACTGTTGATTCTCGATGCCGGCGGTACCCACGCCAGCGGCAAGCTTGGCGCTGGTCGACTGGGCGAATATCGCATCACCGCCAACTCGGTCGGCGATGTGTTCCTCGACTGCCTGCGCGACCCGGCACTCGCCGACGTGCTGGCCCCGCTTGAAGGCGAAGCCTGCCTGGAGCGAATCCGGGCCGATCCCTATTCCTCCCCGCGACTCGATGAGATCGGCGAGCTGCTGGAAGCCGCCAGTGCCCTGGTATTGGCGCACATCACCGCCCTGCCGGGCGTCGAGATGTGGTGCGGCACCAGCCTGGACACGCTGCAGTACCTCGACGGCACCAGCATTCTGACTCTCTCGCATGAACCGGAAGTGGCCCAGCGCACGTCGCGGCTGCGCACCGAGAACCTGGTGCTCAATCTGGGCGGCCAGCAGTGCCCGGAGCAACTGACTCAGAGCCTCAATCGTCAGGGACTGACACCGTCGCGGCGCGCACGCATCTACAGCGGCGATGAGCTGTTGCGCATGCCGCCGGGACAGCTGCGCAGCCTGCTGCTGCCGCGCCTGCGGCGTGGTGGTCGCGTCTGTGTGGTGGGGGGCTCGCACAGCGCCTTCTCGATGCTCGACGTGCTGGCCGACGCGCTGCGCAATACCCGCGTCAAGGAGATCACCCTGCTGCATCGCTCGCCGATTCGGCTGTTCTTCGAGAACGCCGAAGAAGCGCGCGCCGCAGGCTATCACTATGATGCCGAGCGCGATGTATGCCCGATCAGCGGTCGCATCAACCGCTCCGGCGGGCTGCGCTACCGGGCGCTGGCCATCGGTCAGGAAATTCTGGCCACCGGCCGCATCGAAGAGTGCGCGATGGACATCCAGCTGGTGCAGACCGGCCCCGGCAGTGCCCAACGCCTGGAACTGGCCAGCGAAGTGCTCGCCGACGCGCCCATCGTGGTGCAGTGCAACGGCTATCAGCCGATTCTACCCACCATCAGCGACGCTCATCATCAGCCCATCACGCTGCGTGAAGTGAATGGCGGGCTGGATTCCGATGCCAACGGCAACCCCTGCGATATCCACGGCCAGCGTCTTGCGGGCCTCTACATGTTCGGGCTGGGCGCCGGTCTCGCCGTCGACCCGACACTGGGCAGTGAAGCCTCCTTCGATGGCCGCATCTACGGCGTCTGGCAGTTCCACAACCACGCCAGCCTGCCGGCCCTCCACGCCATCATCGCGCGCAACGCCAGTGACGACGCACTCGGCAGCGACACTGCTCACTCCGTCGGTCAGGTGATCGCCAGCGATCGCGGCATGGCCAGCGTCAGCGGCAGTGGAATGACCAGCGACAAGACCTGCGCAAACAGTGTCGTCAGCGAGAAGTCCAGCGCGGACAGCCTCGCACAGGCGAGCGAAGCCGAGGACTTCTCCAGCGCCCTCAAGGTGCTGAGTGACTCACTGGGCCTGCAGCAGAAATCCCGCATGGCGTAGCAAGGCATGACGTGACCTGAGCAAGCACAGTGCTGCCTGTGGGCCTTGCCATCAGATGATTACGTAATGCTGATTATGGAGAACAGCAGACACAATCATGGGCTTAATCACCTGCACATAAGCCAGCCGATTGCCTTTTGGATAAACATAACAAGAAAAAACACATAACGACGCTGGAACCCCCACTCTCCCCGGCGCAAGCAAGCAAGGCCACACGAAGACGCACGATGGCGATACCTCCCCACACAAAAGCGCCGCCCGGGCATGTCCCGAGCGGCGCTTTTGTGTGTCATCTCAGCAAGGGCAGTGGCCGAACCTTGCAGCCAGCTCGGCCACGGTCACTTAGCGTGCCGCTTCTTCCTCAAGACGCGCCTGCTTGCCACCGAGGGTGAAGCAGGTGTCGATCTCGCGCAGCATGAACAGCGCGACACAGGCGGCCAGCATCGGCCAGGCAGCGAAGAACAGCAGGTGATCGAACGGGTCCAGATACTGCTTGAAGGCAGAGAAGGTAGACCCGGCGTGCAGCAACAGCACCAGACCGTAGGTTAGGGTCTTCTTCACGCCGGTGACGAACAGCAGCAACAGCACCATCTCGATGACGGCAATCGCGATGACGATGCCCTCGCCCATGCCACCGATGGCATAGAACTTCTCGAAGATGGCGGCGGCGTGGCCAGGATTGAAGAACTTGTCCAGTGTCCACATCGTGATCACGAGGAAGACCCCGAGGCGCAGCAGCAACAGGGAAATGCGGATTCGATCGGCGTACTTCGTCATGTCAATTCTCTCCAGGGGGAATGGGCCTGCGCTGCAACGCAGCGGGCACGTGCTGCTGTGTACGCACGAAGTGGCCGTCTGGTTGCATCGATTGATGTTTTTTCTCGCAAAATTAATCACTTGGCAGCCCCACCCCGCCTCATGACTACTTGGCGCAAACGCCTGCTTCGTCTGCCGGCTTAGCGCCCCCGAGCTGCCATTGTTGGGCAAAACAGCAGCAGTGACTGCCGCGCAAGCGACGCTGACTCGCCCGCAATCCAACACTCTGCCTTTCTCGCTGTCTGATTCATCAGCGGCTATGGCCTTTGCTGCCTCGCCCTGACCCTCAACCCTCGCCACTTGCCACTTGCCCCTCGACCGGCCTGCCGGCTCGCCCTTCGCGCTGGAGTTTATCCACATGGCCTCCAAGACTGACCATCCGTCTGCTTGCCCGTCGTCAGACGCTTCAATGCCGGGCTCTTCAATCAAGCCCCCTCCTGTGCTGCGCCGCTGGCAAGCGCCCGGGCTTGGCGACTCTCGCCTGCCGGCACGCATTGCAAAGGCGCGCTTTCCGGCCTTGAGCGCCCAACTGCTGGCGCATGCCGCGCGCATTGCAGCAGAACGCGAGCGCGGCGAGATTCTCGACTACGCCTGTGCCATGAGTGCGGTGCCGACGGTGATTCAGGAGATCTGGCTGGCCAGTGGCGAGCTTGAGACATTCGCATTACGCGAAGGCATCCAGATCGAGAGCCTGGCGGAGCTGCTGGGCGAGCACACTCCGCCTGACAGCCCCGCCACCGCTGAACAAAGTGGCGTGCCAGCGCGGGTCGTGAGGCCACTTGATACTTTTGACTGGCTGCATCTGGCGCTGGAGCAGCTGTTGCAGATACATCAGGATAAGCAACGTTTACACTCAGACTGATGTATCTCGGCGCCAAAACTCGTATGGTGGGAGAGAGGCTCGGCCTGTCGTCGATCAAGATGACGCGCGAGCCTCGAGCACGACTGTCATATGCACGACTGGAACGCATTTCTGGTACGAGCAACAAGGCACGACATCAAGCACAGCACGCGGAGCAGAACATCACGATCGATCATTGAAAACGACCAGCCGAGGAGGTTCACATGAAGGTCTACAAACCTGAATGGCGTTGCACGCTCGACGTGACGGAAGGCCCCGACCCCACCGCCCGCTGGAAAACACGGCTTGCCTGGCGCTTGCGCGCCCTCGCCGACCGCTTTGATGGCGGTAGTCGTACGATGAAGATTGACTGCAATGTCACCCCGGCGCTCACCCGCGAAGAGGTCGACACCTGCCTGGGCAAGGGCTTCGCCCTCAGCCAGAATCTGATGCTGCAACTGGCCAACCACAGCGCCTGCGAAGATGTCCTACGCGACGCCAAGGCCGAGCTCTACGAAGAAGAGCAACACCCGATGTAACGGTCTGATCTCAGTAGAACCCCGCAGATCACCCGATCGGTGAAGGTAATCCGCAAGACGCATGAAAAAGCCCTCCCGGCGACGCCGGGAGGGCTTTTTTGATGTTGTATCTCAGCGCCTTGAATAGACCTTTGATCCCAGCACTCCCTACCTATAACAGCGCCAAAAATACTGACAACGCCGCTCCCCGCCTCACCCTGTACAATGGCTCCCTCAAGCCGCTCCCCACGACCTCAGGCCTTCCATGTCCATTTCCGCGCGTCCTTCCAAGCTGAGCTTGCCTCAGGTCAATCCCGGTGTGACGACGGTGCTGGAGTATCTGCTGCTCAAGTTTCCGGCGATTGCCGAGTCACGCTGGCGCGAGCGCATGGCCGAGGGCAAGGTGCATCGCGATGATGGCTCGCGGATTACGCCAGAGTCGCCCTACCAACCACATCTGCGCGTGTTCTATTACCGCGAGGTGGCAAGCGAGCCGAGCATTCCCTTCGCGGAGCGGATTCTCTATCAGGATGAGCACATTCTGGTGGCCTACAAGCCGCACTTTTTGCCGGTGACGCCCGGCGGCCTGTACGTGAACGAGTGCCTGCAGCAGCGGCTGCGCAAGCGCACCGGAATAGAGGCGCTGCAGGCGGTGCATCGGCTGGATAGAGTCACGGCGGGGCTGGTGCTGTGCTCCGTCAATCCCGACACGCGCCCCCTCTACCATCAGCTGTTCAAGTCACGAAATATCCACAAGACCTATCAGGCCATCGCCGAGACCCACAGCGATGAATCCCTGGTGGGCCAGCAGTGGGAGGTGAAGAATCGTCTCGAGCAGAGCGAGCAACGCTTCCGCATTCATGTCACCGACGGCGCGGCCAACAGCCACTCGGTGATTCGCTGCGTGCAGCAGACAGAGAGCCAAGCATTGTTCGAGCTGCACCCTGTCACCGGCAGAACCCACCAGCTACGCGTGCATATGCAGACTCTGGGCTGGCCGATTCTGAATGACCGCTACTACCCCGTACTGCAACCGCTCTCGCCGGATGACTACGCGCGCCCCCTGCAGCTGCTCTCCAAGGGATTCGAGTTCATTGACCCCGTCACCGGCGAGGAAAGACGCTTCGAATACGACGGTGATCTGACACTGGCGTGAGCCGTGACATGGCCCGTGGCTGTCGTCGCCAGCCGACGCACAGCCCACCGCATGTGCACAAAGAAATCATCGGGTGAAGGCTTCCTGCTCGACGTCAGGCGGGCTAAGGTTTTCCTCCTGTCCCCGGAAAATAGGCCCAACGATGTCCCGACGTCTCGCAGTGACCGGAGGAGCCGCGCTGGCCGCGCTTCTGTCCTTCCCCGTCCTCGCACAACAAGGGCACGACGGGCCGCCGCCCGATCACGATGGCCCGCCGCCGATGTCAGCGGAAGACCAGGCCCTGAGCGAGGCACTGCGCGCGCGCATGGGCGATACCAGCACCCAGATGCAGAGCGTGCCCATCCCCGAGAGCGCCGCCGAGTGCGGCGACACGCCAGGTTATGAGCGCATGCTGTGCCTGATTGACCTGCTCAAGGCGGATATCTCCGGCGATGACATCCTGCAGAACCTGCAGCATGACTACTCGCTCGCTGAGGCCGAGAACTGGAGCAATCTGCCCGCTGGCGCCTTCCCGAAACGCCCCGGCGTGCTGCTGGGCGAGCTGAACATCAAGCAGCGCGGCCTCGTCAAAGCCATCATGCTGGAAGCCACCGGCCACGCGCCCGATGAAGGCTTCGACGAGATGCTCCAGACGCTCAACGCCGATGACTACATCAACACCGTCAGCACCGACTACAAGGCCGGTTACTCCTCCTACAACACCAAGTTCGCCTTCCTCGGCACGCCCGGCGAGACCGGCACCTGGGAGCTGTACTACGGCGGCCACCACATGGCCTTCGCCAGCACCTACACCGACGGCAAGCTGGCCGGTGCCACGCCCTCCTTCCGTGGCGTGGAACCCTTCCCCTATTTCGAGATGAACGGTCGCGTGAACGAGCCGCTGACCCAGGAACGCGATGCCTTCGCCACCCTGTTGAGCTCGCTCTCCGATGACCAGAAGGCCGAGGCCACGCTGGAAGGCACCTACCGCGACATCCTCGCTGGCCCCCAGGCCGACGACGCCATCCCCGAAAGCTATGAAGGCCTGCCGGTCTCCGAACTGGATGATGACCAGCAAGCCCTGCTGCTGACGGCCATCGAGACCTACGTGGACGACATCTCCGCCCCCGAAGCCGCGGCCTACATGAAGAAGTACACCTCCGAGCTTCCCGAGACCTATCTCGGCTTCTCCGGCACGCCGCAGGTCAGCGCCGAAAACGATTATGTGCGGATACACGGCCCGTCGCTGTGGATCGAGTTCTCGTTGCAGTCCAACAAGTCCACCGACAAGGTCGGCAACCATCCGCACTCGGTATGGCGTGACCGCACCGACGACTACGGCGGCCAGAACGAATGACCCGCTGCTCGCCGTGGCGCGCGGCGCTGCTCACGCTCGCGGTGATGATCGGCGGGACTACGCTTGGCGGCAATGGTAGGGGAATCAGCGGCATGGGAGTCAGCGGCATGGGCATCGTCCAGACGGCTCACGCCCATGCCCTGCCCGGCAGCACGCTCATCTTTGAGCAGCAGCCAAAGCACACGCTCAAGCTCACTCTCCAGTTCCCGCGTGAAGATCTGCTGATCGCCGCGCCACAACTGGCAGCGCTTGGTGACGCCAAGCCCGATGCCCCCTTGGCGCAGACGCTGACAGATCAACTCGGTGACTATCTCAGTCGGCACTTGGCGCTCTCCAAGGACGGCGACGCGCTGCCGCTGACGCTCACCGAGGCGCATCTCACCTCTACCTATCAGCCACAACTCGGCGACTACCTGCTGGTCGTCACACAATGGGATGTGAAGACCGAGGAAGCCGAACCGGACTCACTGCTGCTGAAATACGACGCCGTGATGCACGAAGTCCGCAATCACCGCGCCGAAGTCGAATGGCAAACTCCCGCAGGCGACACCCGCCTGATGGCCGACTTCGGCTTCTTCCACTCCGCCCACGGTGTCCGGCTCGACCTGAGCAAGGCCAGGCAGGCGCCAGCCAAGCAGGAATGAGCCGAGCTGGAGTAAACAAGGCGGTAAGCGTTTCCTGAATCGCGCCCACAAAAAAGCCCTTCCGGCCAATGGCCAGAAGGGCTTTTTGCTTGCTGCGTTCTCGTCTCGATCAGTTCAAGAGACCGTCAGGACGAAACGCTGCGTCAGCTCAGCGAGGGGTGATCGTCAGGCGATCATTCCCACTCGAACATCAATGAGCAGAAAATACATCGAAATAACAGCTAGTTAGAAAGGCCACCTTTCTCGATACCATCATCTATACCATGCTCAAAATTTTTTTGATTATTTCCAGCTCGTCGACGTTTTAGTTCAGCTTTGGCCCAAGCTGACGATTCTGCCATGTCACGACGAAGCTCTTGCCTCTCTTCAACAGTAAGCATTCGTGGTCCCGAGGTAATTCTATCCATCTTGTACTTCCAACTTGTCGCAGTACATTTTTAAAACGCACCAAATCATGAGTTACCAGCAATAGACCTTGGGAATATTTTTGTATTAATTTTCATACACATCTTGAAAGCCATCAATACTGCACAAAAATTATACAGCCAAGATTAACCTTCTTAAATAAAAGGGTCAAATCATGGATTTGAAACCAAGACCATCATCAATAGACAAGTCTACTGGCAAACCAGATCAACGTCGAGGTGACAACAAAAAACTCCAAGTAACACTCCGGTATTACCGAGCAAATCTTCAACCAAATAACGCAACCTAAAGAACGCAACCTAAATATCGAATCAAAGTAAGCGGTATTGACTCTTGTTACTAAAACCCAAAATACACTTTTCCCCAAGATGGACTTTATATACTCTTTCAATCAATAAGCAGCTTTAATACGACTAAGCCTCGCGATGAATGCGAGGCTAACAAACGACTGGATTTTTACTACTAAATCATAATTAAGATATACAGCATCGTTTATATTTCTTACCACTGCCGCATGGGCAAGGTTCATTTCTTCCAACTTTTCTACCTTCTATCTGCGGCTGCTTACCAAAGGAAATTTTTCTTACGTCTTCTATGTGATGCTCTGGTGAAATAGGCTTTAGATCCGCAACTAACCTATCCATTTCATCTGATTGGCTCCACTTGCCTTCGTGGTATGAAGAAAATCGGAGCTTAGCTTTAGTTGGGCTAAAACAACATCCAACCCAAGATTCTGCTTTGCATGTGTATCTTCGCTTCTCACAATGTGTAACCAGTCTTTTATAGGCAGTACCATTGTCATCTTCATTGCAATGGACAGTTAAACCAGTTTTCTCCTCTAACAAGGGAAGAGATATATCATGGTGATGATGATCTTTTTTAAATTGAGCAATCATCTTTGAAATTGCTATATTGAGTAGATCGATACTATCACCACTCATAGATAGGAGGTGTAACCCTAGCTTCTGAAGATAATAATCTGCCGAAAACTCAATATCATTGATAATCTTTCCAACATGAGACTTTCTATGAAATGTGAGAAAACCTTCAGGGGTTTTTGGTCCATCATGACCATCTCTTCTGGCTAGCATGGCTAATTCAAGATCTGTGGAAATATCATCGTCAAGCATAACTAGCGCTGGACCTTCCTCAAAGTATAAGTTTTGCTTAATGTAAGTTGAAAGAATTACTAGTTCATGATTAGAAAGAATTGAATCACCATAGTCACTCCGTTTATTAAGATAGTCGATAACCCAAAGAGGAGATGGCAACATTTCTGTAATCATATCTATTAAAAACACATCCATCACATAAGGGTGTTTTATTGCATTGGTTGTTTTATATTTCAGAAAGTGCCGAGCTTGGGCAGCAAGAGCTGGGAAGTGATCTGATACGATACAAACAGGAAATATCGTCTTGAAATCTGATTGAATATTAACTTCTTTGCCAAATTCGTCTTTAAAAATATAGCCTTCTTTTTGCAATAGTTGACTACACAAGTTAGCTTGGTCATAGGCGTCTTGTATCGCTTTCTTAAAATCATCTTCAAGTTGCTGACTTTTACCTTTACGAGCTTCAATAGTGAGCTTCTTGGACTTGGCTTGCACTACTATCGCGAAACGACCAAATGTGACTAAAACGTCAATTTCGCCAGCTTTGCCTTTACCATCAAAGATATCGATATTGGTTAATACATTCTCTTTGCCAAATACTAAAGCTAGGCGTTCAGCGGTAAAATCCTCAGTAAAAGCACCTCTGTGTTTGCTTGCAATAGACTTGTAAGCTTTGTCTTCGTTAAACCAAAAGAATGGGCTTTCATAAAGAGCTTCCCATAAACTGTAGGCTTGAAAACTGACGAAGGTGTCTTCACCAATTTTTATTATAGGAAACGCATTCCTATGATTAAAATCATCCACAGATTTAAAGCACTTCATTCCTTCTTCAGGCTTGGCTGATAAAGCTGCGATCACAGCCTCGACAACCTCTTCGCCTAAATCACTTCGTGTTACAACTTCAGAGGTAGTAAAAATGAATATAGGCAAGTGGTATGGCAATGGCCAGCTTTTTGCTGAAGAGGCTAACTGATTGTATTTTTCTAGTTGAATTTGTTCTATAGCCGAAATAACATCAACTGCTTGAGAGATTTTGAACCCTTTATTTGCCTCAATCCAATCCTCATCAAGAGAATATCTACGCTTGGCTAAATCTCTATATTGATGCTTAAAAACCCCATCCCCTCCGTAAAAAATAGCTTCTCGCATAAAGTGATTTTTATCTCTGTTTGGGTCTAGTTCACGCATGAACTCACCAAAATCAGGGATATCATTACCATCATTGGAACCAATTTTTTCAGACAAGGTAACAAAGTCTAGTGGTGGATAAAAACTATGATGTAATTCATCGAGAAGACGCCAGACATGTTCTGCTCTTTCTTTTAATTCATCTGAGCTCAGTTGATTATCGCTGAATCCTCTCTTACACGCTAAACCAAAGAGTGTTGAAATCTCAGTTCTGGATAAACGAGTTCTATCAAATGTCTGTGCGAAGGCTTCAGCGTCCAACTTTTCACCAGACAAATGAATAAAAGTGTCTTTCCAACAGAAAAAGGCTATAACTTCCCAGAAACCTTCTTGGGCAGCAATTACCTCTAGTTCATTAAAAATTTCTTGCTCAGTTCTCATAGTGGCCCGTGATTTGCGTGATTAATTATACTCAATTTAACACATACTGAAGAATATCAATTCGAAGAAGGCCTTGCTTTTCATTAACTATTTTAATTAATAGCCGCGGGGTTACAGAAATAATACAAACCAGTTTCTATTTAGAAACAATTTACAGCTTCACCATAATCGGTTTGATGTATGTGAAAATGCGGGCCGGTGCACCATCACCGTCCTGTATGCTTTCTAACTACTTACGTCGGCCAAACGGCCAGCGTCTCATTTTGTCGATTTGATCGACTGATTTCGTCATGTCCTTATAGCACGCCCGGCCAACCTGTTTTGGAATACCTCCATTCTGTCGGCGATGGCTTCCATCTTCGGGCAGTGTCCAGAGCTGTGCAACCACCACGCCGAAGTCGAATGGCAGACACCGGACGGCGAAGCACGCAGGATGGCGAACTTCGGCTACTTCCACTCCGCCCACGGCATACGGCTCGATCTGCGCAAGGCCAGGCAGGCGCCAGCCAAGCAGGAGTGAGCCGAGCTGGAGTAAACGAGGCGGTAAGCGTTTCCTGAATCGTGCCCACAAAAAAAGCCCTTCCGGCCAATGGCCAGAAGGGCTTTTTGCTTGCTGCGTTCTCGTCTCGATCAATTCAAGAGACCGTCTCGACAGAACGCTGCGTCAGCTCAGCGAGGGGGGATCGTCAGACGATCATTCCCACTCGATGGTGGCCGGCGGCTTGCTGCTGACGTCATAGGTGACGCGCGAGACGTGCTCCAGCTCGTTGATGATGCGGTTGGAGACCTTCTCCAGCAGCTCATACGGCAGGTGCGCCCAGCGGGCCGTCATGAAGTCGACGGTCTCGACGGCACGGATGCCGATGACCCACTCGTAACGGCGGCCATCGCCGACGACGCCGACGGACTTGACCGGCAGGAAGACGGCGAACGCCTGGCTGGTCTTGTGGTACCAGTCGAAGTTGTGCAGTTCTTCGATGAAGATGGCGTCGGCTTCACGCAGGATATCCGCGTATTCCTTCTTCACTTCACCGAGGATACGCACGCCCAGACCCGGCCCCGGGAAGGGGTGACGGTAGACCATGTCGTAGGGCAGGCCGAGTTCGAGGCCGACCTTGCGGACTTCGTCCTTGAACAGTTCGCGCAGCGGCTCGACCAGTTCCATCTTCATGTCGTCCGGCAGGCCGCCGACATTGTGGTGGGACTTGATGACGTGGGACTTGCCGGTCTTGCTGGCGGCGGATTCGATCACGTCCGGGTAGATGGTGCCCTGGGCGAGGAAGTCGACATCCTTGAGCTTGGCGGCTTCGGCATCGAACACTTCGATGAAGGTGTTGCCGATGGCCTTGCGCTTGGCTTCCGGATCGCTGACGCCAGCCAGCTTGCCGAGGAAGAGGTCTTCAGCGTCAACACGGATGACCTTCACGCCCATGTGGCGAGAGAAGGTTTCCATGACCTGGTCGCCTTCATTCTTGCGCAGCAGGCCGTTGTCGACGAAGACGCAGGTCAGCTGGTCGCCGATGGCCTTGTGCAGCAGCGCCGCGACCACGGAGGAGTCGACACCACCGGACAGGCCGAGCAGCACCTTGCGGTCACCGACCTGAGCGCGAACGCGATCCGTGAGGTCTTCGATGATCTTGGCCGGAGTCCACAGACGCTCGGACTGGCAGATCTCGATCACGAAGTGCTCGAGGATGCGCTGGCCCTGCAGGGTGTGGGTGACTTCCGGGTGGAACTGCACGCCATAGAACTGCTTCTCTTCCCACGCCATGGCGGCGATCGGGCAGCTCGGGGTGGAGGCGGTGACGGTGAAGGTCTCCGGGACTTTCGCGACCTTGTCACCGTGACTCATCCAGACGTCGAGCAGCGGGCGGCCTTCGTCGTCCAGGTGGTCCTTGATGTCCTTGAACAGCGCGGACTCACCATCGACACGAATCTGGGCATAGCCAAATTCGCGCACGTTGGAGCCTTCGACCTTGCCGCCGAGCTGCTCGGCCATGGTCTGCATGCCGTAACAGATGCCGAACACCGGCAGACCCATCTCGAACACGCACTCAGGCGCACGCGGCGAGTCCAGCTCGGTGACGGATTCCGGGCCACCGGCCAGGATGATGCCGTTGGGGTTGTACTCGCGGATCTCTTCTTCGGTGATGTCGAAGGCACGCACCTCGGAGAACACGCCCAGCTCACGCACGCGACGCGCGATCAGCTGTGTGTACTGGGAACCGAAATCGAGGATCAGGATCTTGTGGGAATGGATGTCTTGCATCTTCAGTCTCTCATTGGGGAGTCGTGAGACCCGCTTCGGAGCTGCGAGGGAGCGCAGGGCCGAAACAATCTGGCGTCGAGGGTAGCCGATACCGAAAGTTCGTTCGACCCAAGCAAAGCGGGAACCCGTGTTGGGCTCCCGCTTTGCGTCGCGCTTCGCTATGTATCAGTCGCGCCGATAGTTGGGCGCTTCCTTGGTGATCTGCACGTCGTGGACGTGGGATTCGGCGAAGCCGGCACCGGTGATCTGCACGAATTGCGGCACGGTGCGCATCTCTTCGATGGTCTGGCTACCGGTGTAGCCCATGGAGGCACGCAGGCCGCCCATCAGCTGGTGCACGATGGCGCTCATCATGCCCTTGTAGGGCACGCGGCCTTCGATGCCTTCCGGTACCAGCTTCTCGACGCCGGCATTCTTGTCCTGGAAGTAACGGTCGCTGGAACCCTGGGTCTGGGACATGGCGCCCATGGAACCCATGCCGCGATACGCCTTGTAGGTACGACCCTGGAACAGCTCGACTTCGCCCGGGGCTTCTTCCGTCCCGGCGAGCAGACCGCCGATCATGACGATGCTGGCGCCTGCGGCGATGGCCTTGGCGATGTCACCGGAGAAACGGATACCGCCATCGGCGATGACCGGCACGTCGTACTTGGCCATGGCGGCCGCGACGTTGGCGACGGCGCTCATCTGCGGCACACCGACACCGGCGACGATACGCGTGGTGCAGATGGAACCCGGGCCGATGCCGACCTTGACGCCGTCTGCGCCGGCTTCTGCCAGGGCGATGGCGGCTTCAGCGGTCGCGATGTTGCCACCGATGACCTGAATCTTCGGGTGGTGCTCCTTGACCCAGGCGACGCGGTCGATCACGCCCTTGGAGTGACCGTGAGCGGTGTCGACGACGATGACGTCAACGCCGGCTTCGGCCAGTGCAGCGACGCGGTCCGGGGTTTCCGGGCCGGTGCCGACGGCGGCGCCGACCAGCAGGCTGCCGTTGCTGTCCTTCGCCGCGTTCGGGTAGGTCTTGACCTTCTCGATGTCGCGAACGGTGACGAGGCCGCGCAGGCGGAATTCGTCATCGACGATCGGCATCTTCTCGATGCGGCTTTCCTGCAGCTTGGCCTTGATCTGGTCCAGCGGCGTGCCTTCCAGCACGGTGACCAGCTTCTCGCGGCCGGTCATGATGCCGGCGACGGTATCGCTGAAGTCAGGCTGGAAGCGCATGTCGCGACCGGTCACGATGCCGACCAGGTATTCACCCTCGACCACCGGGAAGCCGGAGTAGCCATGCTCCTCGGACATTGCCAGCAGATCCTGGATCTTGGCCTTCGGGCTGACAGTGACCGGGTCACGCACGATGACGCTTTCGTGCTTCTTGACCTTGCGGACTTCCGCGGCCTGCTGGGCGATGCTCATGCTCTTGTGGATGATGCCGACACCACCTTCCTGCGCCATGGCGATGGCCAGGCGAGCTTCGGTGACGGTATCCATCGCAGAGGAGATAAGCGGGATATTGACGCTGATGTCGCGTGTGAGACGTGATCTCAGGCTGACGTCCTTGGGGAGGACCTCGGAGTAGCCGGGGACGAGAAGAACGTCATCAAACGTCAGAGCTTCTTGCGCTATACGTAGCATGTCGAACGCCCAGTAGCAGTTTATGAGGGATGCGCGAAAGCCGCAGTGCAGGGCCCGATGGACAGGCGCCATGACTACGGTTCTAGCGGTTGCTGCGAGGTAATCACCCATGATAACCCATTCGCCCCGCCCGAGACAAACGTCGCAGGCTATCAAACTCGCAACTTCACGTCCCGGCGACACTAACCATCTGGTCAACTAAAGCCACGGATGGCGCGGCCTGCGGGCTGGCGGGCGGTGAGTCACCTTGCCAGAGCCGAGCCTCACTGGGTGCCGCCCAGCGCAGCGCATGGGACGCTTTGGATCGTCTCTCGCTTCTCGCCTGTGGCATCATTGTCTTGTTCTCTTCACCAGCTTCAATAGTCGCCCTGACACGAGCTCCCCGCCAGCTCCACACAAGGAATGTCGCGTGTTCGAAACCTCGTCTGCCGCCAACGCCATCAGCGTGACCCAGCTCAACCGCGAGGCCAAGGGCCTGCTGGAGCGAGGCCTGGGGGAGCTCTGGATCGAGGGGGAGATCTCGGGCTTTTCGCAGCCGCGTTCCGGCCACTGCTACTTCACGCTCAAGGATGACAACGCCCAGGTGCGCTGTGCGCTGTTCAAGAGCCGCGCCCAGTTTCTGCGCGAGAAGCCCAGGGACGGTGATCGGGTGCGGGTACGTGCCAAGGTGTCGCTGTTCGAGGCGCGTGGCGACTATCAGCTGATCGTCGAGGCGTTGCAGCAGGCGGGGCTGGGGGAGTGGCTGGCGCGACTGGCACGCCTGAGGGAGCAACTGGCGGCCGAGGGCGTGTTCGCCAATCAGCGCGCCCTGCCCCATCCTCCGCGCCATCTGGGCGTGATCACCTCCGCGACCGGCGCTGCGCTGCAGGATGTGATCGCGGTGACGCGCAAGCGTTGGCCGCAGGCGCATCTGAGCGTGTTGCCAGTCGCCGTGCAGGGGCCGCAGGCGGTGCCGCAACTGATTCGCGCGGTGGCAATGGCCAATCGCGACAGCGACTGTGATGCGCTGCTGATCACGCGTGGCGGCGGCAGCCTGGAAGACCTGTGGGCCTTCAATGATCAGCACCTGGCGCGCGCCATCTTCCACTCGCGCCTGCCGGTGGTCGCCGCCATCGGCCACGAGACCGATACCACCCTGGCGGAGCTGGCCGCCGACCTGCGCGCGCCGACGCCCTCCGCCGCCGCCGAGGCGCTGTACCCGGACCAACGCGCCCAGGTGCAGCAACTGACCGCCCTCAAGCAGCGTCTGTGGCGCGCGCAGCGTGCCCGCCTCGATCAGGCGGCGCAGCGTCTAGATCATGCTCGCTCGCGCCTGCGTCATCCGGCCCGTGAGCTGGAAACCCAGCGCCAGCGTGCCCGCGAGCTGGAGCGCCGCCTGCACACCGCTGTGCGCATGCGCATGACCAGTGAACAGCAGAAGGCCGACCAGCTGACCCGCCGCCTGCAGCAGGCCAGCCCCGCGCGCGATATCCAGCGCCATCGTCAGCAACTGGCGATGCTGACCCCGCGCCTCAACAACGCCCTGCCACGTCGTCTGGCCGCTGACCGTGAGCGCCTGGAAGGCGCGATGCGCGCGCTGAATGCGGTCAGCCCGCTCAATGTGCTCAACCGTGGCTACGCCATCGTCGAACGCGTCGGCAGCAGCCAGACGCAGTCACCCGGCGACAGCAAGGTGATTCGCGCCGCCCACCAGACCCAGCCCGGCGAGATGCTCTCGATCCGCCTCGGCGAAGGCCGCCTCGCCGTCGAGGTCAAACGCCGCTACAGACCAAAGCCCTGATCGACGCTGTCACGCTGACAGACCGAAAAAAGCCCCGCTACCGGAACCGGTAACGGGGCTTTTTCATGGGCTTTGCGTCAGACACATCAGGCCGCTTTCGATCTCACGCGTTACGCGCGTGGGCTTGCAAGAAGCGGCGCGTTGGATCGCTTTTGACCCTGGTCTTCTGCACTTCACCGGGCCGCTTTTGACCTTATTCCCTTCGCGTGGAGCCGGGCCGCTTTTGACCTTGTGCCCTTCGCGCAGCTCCGGGCGCGCTGAACCGCTTTTGACCTTATGCCCTTCGCGTGGCTTCGGACGCGATAAACCTAGAAATCAGGCGGGCCCTGCTCGGCGCCCGGCTTGAACACGCCCGGCTCCAGATCATGACGCCCCAGCAGCTTGTAGAAGTCGGTGCGGTTACGCCCGGCGATACGCGCCGCCTGGGTCACGTTGCCTTCGGTGATCTTCAGCACCTTGATCAGGTAGCTGCGCTCGAAGCCGGCACGCGCCTCGGAGAAGGACGGCAAGGCGTTCTCTTCCGCGGCCAGCGCCTGGGAGACCAGCGCTTCCGGAATCATCGAGGAGCTGGTCAGGGCGACGCACTGCTCTACCACGTTGACCAGCTGACGCACGTTGCCCGGCCAGGCACTGGAGGCCAGCAGGTTGAGTGCTTCCGGCGAGAAGCCCTTCACGAACGGCTTGTGGCGCGCGGCGGCCTGGCTGATCAGGTACTTGGCCAGCAGCGGCACATCCTCGGCACGCTCGCGCAGGGCGGGCAGCTTCAGATTGACCACGTTGAGGCGGTAGTAGAGATCTTCGCGGAAGTCACCGTCATGCATCGCCTTGTCGAGATTGCGGTGCGTGGCGGAGATGATGCGCACGTCGATGGGCACCGAGGTGGTGGAGCCCAGCGGACGGATCTGACGCTCCTGCAGGGCACGCAGCAGCTTGACCTGCAGCGCCAGCGGCATGTCGCCGATCTCGTCGAGGAACAGGGTGCCGCCGTCCGCCGCCTGGAACAGGCCCTGGTGGGCACTGACCGCGCCGGTGAACGAGCCCTTGGCGTGACCGAACAGCTCGCTTTCCAGCAGCTGCTCCGGCAGCGCGCCACAGTTGATGGCGACGAAGGGACGCGAGGCGCGCGGGCTGGCGTTGTGGATGGCCTTGGCCATCAGCTCCTTGCCCGAACCGGACGGACCGGTGACCAGCACGCTGACATCGGATGCCGCTACCATGCGCGCCTGCTCGAGAATCTGCTCCATCTGCGGGGAGCGAGTGATGATGCCAGCGCGCCAGGCATCGTCACCCTCCTTTACGGGCGGCGCTTGGGCCAGCGCCTCATCGATGGCGGCGAACAGCTCGTCCTTGTCGACCGGCTTGGTCAGGAAGCTGAACACGCCCTGACGGGTGGCACTGACGGCATCAGGGATGGAGCCGTGTGCGGTCAGCAGGATGACGGGCATGCCCGGCTGACGCTTCTGCAGCTCACCGAACAGGGCCATGCCATCCATTTCATCCATGCGCAGGTCGGACAGGACCAGGTCTGGACGTGCGGCTTCGAGACGGCTGAGCGCCTCGCGGCCACTGCTGGCCGTCGTGACCTTGAAGCCACGGCTTTCGAGACGCATGCCGAGCAGCTTGAGCAGGCTCGCATCATCATCGACGAGCAGAATATGCGCTTGTGCGTATTTCACACTAACTCTCCTTGCGACACCCGAGGGCCTGGGACATCGACGTCGGGGCCGCACAGTCTTGCGTCATGCAATCGCGGGGATTGAGTGACAGGGTCGTGGCCAGAGTCTGCCGCTGAGGGTTCAGGGCGTGCTCTGGCGGCGCGAATTGATCGATTCTTCGATGGCCGTCAAGGCTTCCAGCTTCTTGGTCAGCTGGGCGTTCTCGGCGCTGAGCTTGCGACGGGCACCGTCATTCTTGTCACGCTCGGCGATCAGACCGCGACGCTCCTCGAGGCCATTGAGCCACTGACGAAGCAGCGGCTGCAGGCGGCTCGGGGCGGTGGGCAGGTCCGCCTTGTAGAGGTCGGAGGCCAGCTCCCAGTTCGATTCATCGCCCCAGCTGAGCACGATGGCACGCGCGAGGCGACGGTCGTGGCGGTTGCCTTCCAGCTGCAACAGGGTGCTTTCGCGCCAGCCGCTGTTGCCACGCTGGGCCTGCAGCGCGAAGGCGACCCATTCATCCAGCAGGCAGTCCTCGCCGGTGAAGTCCGGCAGGTCGCCGGCGCCGTAGCAGCTCTCTCGCACACTCGGGCTGACCACTTCCGGCTCGCTGCCCGGCATGGTGATATTGGTCAGGGCGCCACAGGCGCTAAGCGTACTGAGCAACACGCCTGCAGCCAGGCGCATCAGTAGTCGTTGACCCTTCATCACTTCAGTTCCTTGCGTGCTTGATGGCGTTCAATGACGCCATTTCATGTGGTGTGGACTGCTGATCCGCTCCGGCGGCATCCCTGTCTGCCTGCGGTTCATGCTCGCTGCCTTCCCCTGACGTCAGCGAGCGACTCGGTGTCGGCAATGTCAGCCGGAAGCAGACATCCGCCTTGGGGTCATCCACCAGCGCCAATTGACCAAATTGGGCGCGGGCGCTGTCAGCGGCGACCGAGAGACCGATGCCGGAGCCCTTGAGCGGACCCTTGCGCTTCACCGCGCCCTGATAGAAGGGCTTGAACAGGTGGTCACGGTCCTGGGCGGCGATGGGTTCACCGCTGTTGGCGACTTCGATGATCAGCTTGCGACGCTCCTTGCGGGCTCTCAACCACAGGTCACCGCTGTCTTCGCCGTAGGCGATGGCGTTGGAGATCAGGTTGTCGAGAATACGCCCGGTACGCGGCCTGTCCGCCTCCCAACTGAGGCTGGCAGGCGGAAGATGCACGCGCATGCCTTTCTTTTCCAGTGCCAGGCGATGTTTTGCCAGCACTTCCTTGAACACTTCATGCACATCGAAACGACTCTGTTCGAGGCCCTGATTGTGCTGCAGCAGATTGTAGTCGAGGAGTTGCTCGATCAGCTTCTGCAATTCCTTGCTGGAGTCATCCAGCAGGCCAAGAATCTCGGTCTGGTGCGGACTCAGCGGCCCGGCGACCTCGTCGATCAGCAGGCCGGTGCCTTCACGGATGCTGGCCAGCGGGGTCTTGAGCTCATGCGACATGTGACGCAGGAACTGCTGCTTCTGCTCCTCGAGCTCATCCAGGCGCGTCGACAGCCAGTTGAGACGCTCACCCAGCTGCACCAGCTCCGCCGGGCCCTTGATGACGATGGGTCGCTCGCTGTCGGTACCGCTGCCCAGGCCATTGATGCGGCGCTCCAGCTGCCGGATGGGACGGATGATCAGCCAGGTGAAGAACAGCATCAACAGCAGACTGATGGAGACCAGCGCGGCGGTCTGCCACCACAGCTGATTCTTGACCTGGGAAGCGCGGGCGCGAATGCCTTCGATACGCGCATCGACGAGTTCACGCGTGGAGTTGAGCAGGCCGCTGGCCTGGATCGAGAAGGGCCCGAAGTCTTCCAGATGGCGACTGACCTGGTCGACGCTCATCTCGGGCATGCGCTCGAGCTGTGACAGCGTCGCCTTCAACTCGCTGACGCGAGGGTCGCCCTCGCCCAACAGGCGCGCCTGCTCATCCAGCAAGGTGCGGAAGCTGTTGGCCTTGTCGGCGTAGATCTTCATCAGATCGGGATTTTCCAGCACGGCGTACTGGCGGGCGCTACGCTCCATCTCGACGGCAAGATTGGTCAGCGTGCGGGCGCGGCGGGTCTGGTCGACGGCCTGGCGGGCACTGACATCCGCCAGTTCCGACAACTCCGACAGCGCCTGCCCTGCTTGAAACATGAGCACGGCAATCGGCAGCATCACCACCAGAAATGCCATCAGAACCAGCTGCGGCAGCGAGCGGGGACGCCAGCGTCGTGACACTGTGGAGGCCATGGAAAGAACTCTATGCAAGAAAGGGGTGGTCATCATCGAATCACGTCTTCCTAGAATACCAGAGTTCACCAGCGTCCATCGCGGTTGCCAGTTCGTTAATAAATATGACTCTTATTCAAATCATTACGCCGCCACGAGACAAACCGCCCCATTGGCAACGTTTCGCATGAAATTGTTGGCCATTCAGCGCTAGACGCACAAAAAAAAGAGGGCCGGCATAGCCGGCCCCAAGTACGCAGGGAACTGAAGGGTCAGTCATCACGTGGTGCCTCTGGTACCTGGAGACCAGAGGCACTACGTGATTGGCGGGTCTGACAGGTGGTCTGCCTGTCAGTCCCGGGAGAAAAGAACGTCACCTGGTGGTCGTTCCAGGTCAGTTGACGTTCACGCCGGACAGCGTCCGCGCTCCCTATCGGATGTGAAGCAGGGGGCAACACATCGCAATGTGGATGATCGAGTCGGATGGCTTGCCGACTTGCCCGCCTCGATCGTCAATTCGGGGATGACGGCAGCCAATCTCTCCGGCTACCGCATCGGTTTCGGGCATCCTTGCCCGGGCATCCTTGCCCTCAAGATACTGTCCATGCCCACCAGGGGCCGTACCTGTCTCATCGCAACCTGAAGTCACACATCGCGTGGAGCAGACGCTTGGCCTGTCAGCGATCACGGAGCGCACAGGGTAGTGAGTACCGTCATCGCTGGAAGGCCAGAGAAAGGGCCGGTGATGCACCTCATATCTCTTGCTCACGGTACCTATTGCCAAAGGCGTGCCATAAACGCGAAAACACATTACAAAACAATGACTTGAAATGGATATTACGACGACAGGCATGCCAATGTTGCCCAGGACGGCACACAGAGTCGTGTTTTACTGGCCGATTCGTCGCGATTTGCCAACACATATACGGGGCATGCTATTTTTCCCTTTTGAATCAATACCTTGAAACGTCTCCTTTGCAAGACAATCCCGCAAGGGGTGGGGGAAAACTGCGACACCTACGCAAGAACACCCGCTGATCAGCCCTCATTCAGGGGGTCATCAGCGGGTGTTCTCTGGGCGATTCACACTGGCAGGCAAGCGAGGTGTGACTAGAGCGACTTGAGCAATACCTTGGAGTTGCGCGCCGAGTTGTAGGCCTCGCGACGCATGGGCGGCAGGTCTTGCAGACCGGCCGACACGAAACCGTGCTCGATGAACCAGTGGACGGTATGGGTCGTCAGCGCATACAGACGCTCGACGCCGGCGCGACGCGCGCGCAGCTCGATCTCGGCCAGCAGCTGCTCGCCGCGCTGTCCGCGGCGATAGTCATCATGCACGGCCACGCAGGCCAGCTCGCCCATGGCGGCGTCACGGCTGAGATGCAGTGCCGCACACCCGATGATCATGCCATCGCGTTCCAGCACCACATAGTCGTCGATCTCATGTTCGAGACGCTCCCGCGAGCGGGCCACCAGGATGCCACGCTGCTCCAGCGGCCCCAGCAGCGCCAGCAGGCCACCGACATCCTCGAGCCGCGCCTTGCGCAGCTGCTCATAGCCCTGACGCGTGATCATGGTGCCGATGCCGTCACGGGTGAACAGCTCGCCCAGCAGGGCGTCACGGTCGCGCCAGCTCAACAGGTGAGTGCGCCCGACGCCGCGACGTGCGGCGCCACAGGCAGCGGCCAGGTGGCGCGACAGCTCGCTGTCGTCATCGCGGGGCGGCGCCATCACCGCGGCTTCCTCCGGATTGAGCTGACGCAGCAGCTCGCCGTCTTCGCCGAACAGGCCCTCCCCTTCGCCAAGCAGGATCAGCTTGTCAGCGGCCAGCGCCACGGCGGCGTGTTCGGCGACCTCAGCGGCGTCCAGATCGAACACCTCGCCGGTGCTGGAGTAGCCCAGCGGCGGCAGCACGACGATGGCCTGCTGCGAGAGCAGCCCCTGGATCGCCTCGCTGCGCACGCGGCGCACCTCGCCATCATGCAGGAAGTCGACGCCATGACGCACCCCCAGCGGCTTGGCCATCACCAGATTGCCGGAGACGGCGGAGAGCTCCACGCCATGCAGCGGCGTATTGGGCAGCCCCTGGGACAGACTCGCCTCAAGGCGCAGACGCAGCGTGGCGACCTGCTGCTCCAGATGGCCGAGAATCTCGCGCGTCACCACCCAGCGGCCCTGATGGCGGTCCGCCTCGATGCCGGCAGCCTGCAACGCCTCGGCCACCTGCGGACGCACCCCGAACACCACCACCAGCTTCACGCCGAGGGTATGCAGCAACGCCAGATCCTGTATCAACTGCGTTCGTCGTGATGAGGACAGGGCATCGCCCTCGATCAGAATGACGAAGGTGCGGCCGCGATGGGCATTGATATAGGGAGAGGAGTTGCGAAACCAGTCCGCGAAGGGGAAACGCGTGTTCAAGAGCCAGCTCCGGGCAGGAGAGAGGGAAAATGGCATGTCAGGCATGCCCATGAATCATCATATCAGCGCCGCAGCCTGCACGGCGAGCGGTGCCCCTGACATCCATGTGTCAGATACGAGAAAGGCGACCCGAAGGTCGCCTTTCTCGTTTTTCCAATTCAGCTCTGGATCATGCGTCGGCTTAGCCGAACATGCCCTTGAACATGAAGAAGAACAGGATCGACAGGATCGCGCCGGCCGGCAGAGTGATCAGCCAGGACATCACGATGGTGCCGATCACGCGCAGGTTGAGCGCTGCCATGCCGCGTGCCAGGCCCACCCCCAGCACCGCACCGACGAGGGTGTGGGTGGTGGAGATCGGCAGGCCGGTGCCGGAGGCCAGCACGACGGTCGAGGCGGCGGCCAGCGTGGCCGCGAAGCCGCGTGACGGCGTCAGCTCGGTAATGCCGGTGCCGACAGTGGCAATGACGCGACGACCATAGGTGACCAGGCCGACGACGATACCGCCGCCACCCAGCACGAGGACCCACCACGGCATGCTCGCCTTGGCGCCGATCTGACCGGCAGAGTCGACGACGCTGATGATGGCCGCCAGCGGACCGACCGCATTAGCCACGTCGTTGGAGCCGTGGGCGAAGGCCATCGCACAGGCGGTGAACATCATCAGCAGGCCGAATACCTTCTCGACGCCGCTGAAGTCGAAGTCGTCACCGGTGGCGCGATTCTTCTCCTTGAGGCGTGAACGCGCGACCTTGCGCTCCATCAGCACGCCGATACCCATCACGATGGCGCCGATGACGACGGCCAGCAGCAGGCTGGATTCGAAGCTCAGGTGCAGGCCGACATGCTTGAGGCCCTTGACCATGGTCACCATCGAGATGATGAAGCCGACCAGGAACATGTACATCGGCACGTAGCGCTTGGCGGCCGCGAACGGGTCTTCGTTGTCGAAGATCAGCGTCTGCACGGACTTGAACAGCACGAAGGCGATGGAGCCCGCCAGCAGCGGCGAGACCAGCCAGGAGGCCGCGATCTGACCGACCTTGGTCCATTCGACGGCATCCACGCCCAGACCCGCAGCGGAGAAGCCGACAATGGCGCCGACGATGGAGTGGGTGGTCGAGACCGGCCAGCCCTTCATGGAAGCGATCAGCAGCCAGATACCGGCGGCCAGCAGCGAGGCCAGCATGCCGTAGACCAGGAACTGTGGATTCTCGATCAGCAGTGACGGGTCGATGATGCCCTTGCGGATGGTGTCAGTCACCTCACCACCGGCAAGCCAGGCACCGAGGAATTCGAAGATCACGGCGATGATGATCGCCTGCTTGATGGTGATCGCCTTGGAACCTACCGAGGTTCCCATGGCATTGGCGACGTCATTCGCACCCACACCCCATGCCATGAAGAAACCGAACAGACAGGCAAGAATGACGAGCACATCGCCGTATTGAGCAATGATGGACATAGAAGACTCTTGGACAGATGGCAGGACGTCCTGATGGCGCTCAGCGCGCCATCAGGATCTGCAGTCGGGTACCGACCTTTTCCGCTTGGTCAGCCACATCGCCGACCCAATCGATGATCTTGTAGAGGAAGATCACATCGACGGGCGGGAGGCTAGCTTCCAGCGAGAACAGGGTCTGGCGGATGGCGATCTGCTGTTCGTCGGACTGCTTCTCGAGCTCATGCAGCTCGTTGATCAGCTTGTCGACCAGCTCGCTCATGTTGCGCCCGAAACCGGACTCGACGAGGTCTTCCAGTTCACCCAACGCACGACGCGCCTGGCAGACCGATTCGACCGCAGTCTTGAGATACTCACGCATGGCGGGCACCAGTGCGGTGGGTATCTGCATATGACGACCCAGCATGATCCCGGCGATGTCCTTGGTGACATTCGCGATGGAATCCTGGACATGGATCAGCTCGAGAAGGTCGGAGCGCGAGACCGGCAGGAACAGCGAGTTGGGCAGGTTGAGACGCAGCTGCGTCTTCAACTCGTCCGCTTCACGCTCCAGCCCGCTGATGGTCTTGCGAATGCTGGCTGCCTGCTCCCAATCACCCTGCTCGCAGGCGTCGAAGAAGGTCAGCAAGTGCTGGGCGCACTCGTCGGTCTTGATGATGTGGGTGTGCAGCGCCTTGAAAGGCGAGCGCCCGAACATCGAAGAGAAAGGGTTGGTCGTTACCATAGTGGCCGTCGGCGTTAAGGATTGACGCGCGGAGTGTAGCAAAGCCTTTGTGACGATCACATAACTTTCATCGTAACGTCATGATACCGCCATGCTGTTGTCATTTACGCAACAACAGCGGCAGTTCGGGGGAACACGAAGGATTCCAGAAGAGAGATTGTCATGTAGCGGCAGGACCCGTGGTCGCTGGCTTTATCCACTGTTCTTAATATAACCAAGGACGTGACGACAGGCAATTGCTGTCACTTCAATGTCATCATGCTGTCATATAAGTGTGATTCTGCCGACAGGCCGATATCCCGCATGCCCTTCCGCCCTCCCCGTGCTTGCCTTGCCGCGGGCCAGGCGCGAGCATGAGACACACGAGCCTTCGTCACCATGCACCACGCTTGCCGAAGGCTCTGCGGTCCTGGCGCCGCTGTCATCCTCATCCGTCAGCATCTGTCTTCTTTCATCCGTACAGGGAGTGCCCATCATGGCGCAGGAAATCGAACTCAAACTGGCACTGTCTCAACCCGTCATTGATCGCGATGCCATCCTGGAGACACTGGCGAGCATTGCAGAACTGGCAACGGTCGTCCCCAGGCGGCGCTGGCTGGCCAACACCTACTTCGACACCCCCGAGCATGCGCTGGAGCGCGCGCGCATGGCGCTGCGTCTGCGCCAGAGCGGTGAGGATGCCGACAGCACGGGCGCCCTGCGCCAGACGCTCAAGACCAGCGGCGAGAGCCATGGCGGACTGCATTCTCGCGGCGAATGGGAGTGGGAGCTGCCCGAGGGCCAGACCGGCCTCGACCTCGACGGCCTGCGTGGCCTGCCGCCCTTGCAGGCGCTGGAAGACGGCGCCCGCGAGCAGCTGCTGAGTGCGCTCGCGCCCAGCTTCAGCACCGATTTCGAGCGTCATGCCTGGCAGATCGACGTCAAGGCGACACGCAGCGACAAGAATGTGAGCGGTGAACAGGTCACCGTCGGCGTTGAGATGGCGCTGGACCTGGGCGCGGTGAAGGCCAGTGGTCGCGAAGTGGCCATCCAGGAGATCGAGCTCGAGCTGACCGGCGGCGAAGCACTCGCCCCCGAGGTGAGAGAAGGCGTGCTCTGGCAGCTGGCGGATTCACTGGCCAGCCGCCTGGCACTGCGCCCGGCGGATGCCAGCAAGGCCAAGCGCGGCGCGGCGCTGCGGGATGGCGAATGGCATGAGAAGACGCTGGATACCGCTGACCCCGGCGCGCTGCTGTCCGCCGCCATCGATGCGCTCGATGCGCACGCCGACCGCCAGGCGAAAGACGACCTCAAGTGGCACGCGCATGCGCTGGCCGCCCTGTCGGCCCTCGCATCACGGCTGGCCGCCAGCCAGCATCCCGGCCATATCCACGCGGTGGCGCTGGTCGAGGCGCTGGAAAGCAGCGACGGCGACGCCTCACAGGACTGGGCGACTCGCGACTTCGGCCAGCACAGCCTGTCACTGCTCGCGACGCTGCGCGGCTGAACCTCAAAACGACACTGACTGCCCAGCCGCCAGGCGCTAGACCACTGGCTGATGGACAACGGCCGGGCAGTCACTGAAGGTCATACTGAGACATCCCCGATACGCCCTGACATTCATCCGGCGTCGTCACGCCCGTCAAGGAAGCCTGCATGCCTGAACGCCAGGGCCCTGCCAATGAATATGGCAGCACGCCGCAAAGCCCCCCAGCGACACCCTCGCACCCCAGCGACTACGAGCCCGCGACAGGCCGCCTGCGCGCGCGGCTGTTCCACTGGATCTTCGAATCCGATACCAAGGCGGCCAAGGCCTTCGATATCGGCCTGATCCTGATGATCTTCGCCAGTGTCGCCGTGGTGATGCTCGACAGCGTGCCCTCGCTGAATGCGCAATACGGCGAGCTGTTCCGCATCATGGAATGGGGCTTCACGATCATCTTCACGCTGGAATACGCCGTCCGCCTCTACTGCCTGAAGCATCCCGGCACCTGGGCCAAGGGCTTCTACGGCGTGCTCGACCTGCTGTCGATTGCCCCAACCTGGCTGTCGCTGCTGATACCGGGCGCCCAGGCCCTGCTGGTGGTGCGCGTACTGCGTGTGCTGCGTCTGTTCCGCGTGCTGCGCCTGATGGCCTTCGTCGGCGAGGGCCGCATGCTGGTCGAGGCCATGACGCGCAGCCGGCGCAAGATCCTGCTGTTCTTCATCACCGTGCTCAGCATCGTCACGGTGTTCGGCGCCCTGATCTATCTGATCGAGCCGCCCGAGGCCGGCTTCACCTCCATCCCCAAGGCGCTCTACTGGGGCGTGGTGACGCTGACGACGGTGGGCTATGGCGACATCGCGCCCATCACGCCACTGGGGCAGTTCATCTCGGCGCTGATGATGATTCTCGGCTACTCGATTCTCGCCGTGCCCACCGGGGTATTCTCGGCCGAGGTTCTCAACGGCCTGCGCATGCAGCAGACCAGCGACGAAGCCTGCCCGGGCTGTGGTCGTGAAGGCCATGATCGCAACGCCAAGTACTGCAAGTTCTGCGGCACCTGGCTGGACGAGGATACCCGCGACCCGCGCGAACCGGAACCGGAGCCTGAACCTGAGACAGAACCGGAGCCCGAATCTGCGCCTGACGCAGAGACGCCATCGGACGATCAGCCAGAATCTCCCGATAGCGGGCCTCCCGAGAGCGGGCCTCCCGACCGCGACCGCAGCTGACGAAGCCGAGAATCACTCAGCACACGACAACGCCTCGGAAATGACTACGCCTCAGAAATGACAACGCCCCCGCGACCGCAAGGTCCGGGGGCGTCTTCGTATGGCAAGACGATGTCAGCGCCGTGAAGCGCTACGCTGTCGCGATCACTCCGTGAAGCTCGAGATATCGCCGCGCCCTTCGCGCACGATCACCGGCGGCAGCTCGCGCAGGTCCACCACACTGGTGGTCTCGAAGCTGCAGGCGCCGCCGTCGATGACCAGATCCAGCGCGTGTCCGAAGCGCTCGCGAATCTCTTCGGCGTCCGTCATCGGCAGTTCCTCGCCCGGCGGAATCAGCGTCACGCTCATCAGCGGTTCGCGATGGGTTTCCAGCAGGGCGTGGGTGATGGCGTGGTCCGGCACGCGCACGCCGATGGAGCGACGCTTGGGGTGCAGCAGCAGGCGCGGCACCTCGGAAGTCGCCTGCAGGATGAAGGTATAGGCGCCCGGGGTGTGACTCTTGAGCAGACGGAAGATGGCGTTGTCGACCTTGGCGTAGGTGCCGATTTCCGAGAGGTCAGAACACACCAGGGTGAAGTTGTGCTTGTCGTCCAGCTGACGCAGGCGCTTGATGCGCTCGATGGCCTTCTTCTCGCCCAGATGGCAACCCAGCGCGTAGCCGGAGTCGGTCGGATAGGCAATCACGCCACCCTGCTGGATGATGGCAACGGCCTGATCGATGAGGCGTTTCTGGGGATTTTCGGGATGAATCTGGAAGAACTGTCCCATGCGGTGCTCCTTGCGTCTGGGCGCCAGCCCGGCAGGCGGACTGGCGTCACGGTGATCTCTTGATATCACATGGAGGCAGCGTCGGCCGCAAAAAAGGGCGCGATGCGTGGATGACACCACACGGGCGGCACCTTGGTGCGGGGCGGCGGACTCATGCTGCCGGGCGCCAGCGGGCCGCCGGGGAAGTGGAAGTCACTGCCGACGGAGGCGTAGAGGCCCAGCTCATCGAGCTGACGCGCCAGGTCACGCGCGCGATCGATATTCTGGAAGCCGCTGACCAGTTCCGCGCCTTCGCCACCGGCGGCAATGAAGTCACGCAGCAGCTCGCCACGCTTGGTGCGCGTCAGCTTGTAGCGCATCGGGTGCGCCATCACGGCGATACCGCCATCGGCACGCACCCAGCCTACCGCCTCTTCCATCTCCGGCCAGTGCGCCTTGACGTCGCCTTTCTGACCCGCGCCAAGGTGCCGCTTGAAGGCGTCCTGCAGGTTGCGTGCAATCCCGGCCTCGACCAGCGCGCGGGCGAAATCCGGGCGTGACAGCGGGCGGTCGCCTGAGCCACTCAGCGTGGCCTGCTCACGGGCGCGCTCGAAGGCATTCTCGAGCCCGAGCTTTTCCATGCGCGTGGCGATCTCGTGGCTGCGGCGTTCACGCGCCTCGTGCTGCTGCTTGAGACCGGCACTCAGCGCATCGCCGGCGCCCTCGGGCATCAACGCCACGATGTGGATGGTCTGGTTGCGCCAGCGGACCGACAGCTCACAGCCGGGCAGCAACGAGATCCCCTCGGCGCGGGCGGCCTGCTGGGCCTCAAAGATGCCTTCCATGCTGTCGTGATCGGTCAGAGACATGCGTGACAGACCGCGCCGCGCGGCCAGCGCCACCAGCTCTGTCGGTGCCATGCCGCCATCGGAGGCGGTGGAATGCATGTGCAGGTCGATGTCCGGCACCTCGATATCGGAATCGAAGCGCTCCGGCAGCGGGCGAAACTCGATCGGCTTGCGGGTTGCGGAAATCGGCGAAGAGTCGGACGGGACGTCGGACACGGGGAACCTCTCGGGATGAACGTCTGTGCCACGCGATGCCTGAGATGCAGGCGATCCAGCGGGCCAGACGTCGGGCAGTATTGGCTGCGATGCGCGCCCGGACACACAGGGGCTTTGTCAGCAGGCAGCAATGGCGGCAGAATGAGCACATGCAGGCAGGGGTGCGCCGCTGGTGTCAGACAGGATACCACTCGCACAGGCCCTTGCCTTCCCGACGGCTGCGTCGTCGTGTTCAGGAGTGCGCATTACCCATGAAGATGTTGCTCGACTTTCTGCCGATCGTGATCTTCTTCGCCGTCTACAAGATGACTGGCGACATGATCATGGCTACCGCCGTGTTGATTCCCGCGACCCTTGCGCAGGTGCTGTACATCTACTGGCGCCACAAGCGCGTCGAGAAGATGCAGCTGGTCACCCTGGCGCTGGTCGTCGTGCTGGGTGGCGCGACCGTGCTGTTCGGCAACAGCTCCTTCATCCAGTGGAAGCCCACCGTGGTCAACTGGCTGTTCGCCGTCGCCTTCCTGCTGTCGCCGCTGTTCGGTGGCAAGCCGCTGGTGGAGCGCATGATGGAAAAGGCGATTCAGCTGCCGCGCCCCATCTGGCACCGCCTCAATCTGGCCTGGGTGGTATTCTTCCTCGCCATGGGCGGCCTCAACATCTACGTCTTCAGTCACTATTCGGAAGACATCTGGGTCGACTTCAAGCTGTTCGGCATGCTCGGTCTGACACTGCTGTTCGTCATCGTTCAGGGCGTCTACCTGTCCCGTCACATGGTGCAGGCCCCTCAGGAAGAGAACGCTTCCTCGACCAATTCTCAAAAGGATGATTCGTGATGCTCTACTCCATTGTCTGTCAGGACGTCGAAGGTAGCCTCGAAGCACGCATGGCGGCGCGTCCGCCGCATCTGGCACGTCTGGAGGCGCTGCACGCCGCCGGTCGTCTGGTCATCGCCGGCCCCAACCCGGCCATCGACAGCGAAGCTCCGGGCGAAGCCGGCTTCAGCGGCAGCGTCATCATCGCCGAGTTCGATTCCCTCGAAGACGCCCAGAAGTGGGCCGATGCCGATCCCTTCGTCATCGCCGGTGTCTATGAAAGCGCCGAAGTGAAGCCCTTCAAGCAGACCCTGCCCTAGCCCGGCGCCCGACCGGTCATCTGACCGGCGGTTTCTCACAGACGACGGACAGCCTGGCTGTCCGTCGTCTGCGTTGCAGGCCTTGCTCTGCCGCTGTCTCGCTGTGCTGCTCTCCCGCTCGACCTCCTGCCAGGAATGCCCGTGAACGACCACCCTTCCTCCCCCCGCCAGCCCGCTCCCGGCCAGTCAGCTCCTGATCAGGCCGCCTCGTCAGCCCGGAAGACTTCGCCGCAGCAAGCCCCGGCCACCGCGGCACGCAAGCCTGCCACAACGCCACCGAGCGCGATCGAGCCGGTCACGGCGCCCGGCGTAGTGCCGGACGTGCCACTGGCACCACTGGCGGCATTGGAGGAGGCACAGCTCGAGTGGGACGACACCGCGCCACAGGCCACCGATTACGGCGATGTGTACTTCTCGATCCACGATGGCCGCGCCGAGACCGTGCACGTCTTCCTCGACAGCAACCGGCTGAGCGAGCGCTTCCGTGACTGGCGGGAAGCGCGCCCCTTCGTGATCGGCGAGACCGGCTTCGGCACCGGCCTCAACATCCTGTGCGCCGCCCAGCGCTTTCTGGCAACGGCGCCCGCCGAGGCGCGCCTGCATGTCGTCTCGGTGGAAAAGCACCCGATGCGTGCCGCGGATCTCGAGCGGGCGCTGTCCGCCTGGCCGGATCTCGCCTCACTGGCGAAGCCGCTGGTCGCTCAATGGCCCGCTGCCGTCCTCGGCGTGCACCGCCTGTGGCTGGATGAGCGCATCACCCTGGACCTGCACTTCGGCGATGCGGTGGAGCGCCTGTCGCGCCTGGAAGGTGGCGTGGATGCCTGGTTCCTCGATGGCTTCTCGCCGTCGAAGAATCCGCAGATGTGGTCACCCGAGCTGTTCGCGGCCATGGCGGGTGTCTCGCGCCCCACGGCGACCTTCGCCACCTTCACCGCCGCGGGCTTCGTGCGGCGTGGCCTGCGCGCGGCAGGCTTCGTGTGGCGCAAGGTGCCCGGCCACGGCATGAAGCGCGAGATGATCTGCGGCGAGCTGGACGAACCGACCGCCGCCGCGCGCGCCGAACTGATGGGGCTTGATGCCTCACCCGCATCCGGCCATGCCCCCATGCAGGAGCACGCGGTGCGTGGCGCCCTTCATCCGCTGCGTCGTGAGCAGCCCTGGACCCAGCCCCCGCAGCCCGCGCCGATCGCTCGCGAGACGCATGTCGCGGTACTCGGCGCCGGTATCGCCGGCACCAGCTGCGCCGAGGCGCTGGCGCGGCGCGGCGTGCAGGTCACGCTGATCGATGCCGAAGCCCCCGGCGCACGCGCCTCCGGCAATCGCCAGGGTGCGCTCTACGTCAAGCTGGCCGCCGAGACCAATCCCGCCAGTCGCTTCCAGCTGGCCGCGCTGCAGTACAGCCGGCGCTGGCTGGCAAGCCTCGACCCTAAGCAGACCCTGTGGTCCGCCAGCGGCGTGCTGCAGCTGGCCACCAGTGAACGTGAGCGCAAGCGCCAGCAGCGCTTCCTCGACAATCACCCGCTGCCCGAGGCGCTGCTCAAGCCGGTCAGCGCCAGTGAGGCCAGCCGAATCGCCGGCAGCGAGATCGCCTTCGACGGCCTCTTCTATCCGGTCGCCGGCTGGGTGCGCCCCAGCGCACTCTGCCAGCATCTTGCCGCCACCCCGGGCATCCGCTTCCTGCAGGCGCGCATCGAGGCCATTCAGTCGCTGGAGGCCAAGGAAAGCGGGGCTACTGGCAACGGCGAGCCACGCTGGCAGCTGCAGATCAGCGACGGCAGCTGCATGGAAGTCGATCAACTGATTGTCGCGCTGGGGGAGCAGACTAATCTGCCCGAGCCGCTCGCACACCTGCCGCTGCAGCCGATTCGCGGCCAGGTCAGCGAGATCACGGTAGCGCCGGAACACGCCGCGCACCTGCCCGCGCTCGACAGCGTGGTCTGCGCCGGTGGCTATGTCTCGCCCTATCAGCGCCACGCCGATGGCAGCGTGACGCTCAGCTTCGGCGCGACCTTCGCCCCGCGCGATGAGGATGATGCGGTCCGCGAGGCGGACCACGCCGCCAATGTCGCGGAGCTGCGCAGTGCCCTGCCCGCCTTCGTCGCCGCCTGGGAGCAGGCGCGTGGCGTCAGGCTGGAAGACGATGACTGGCAGGGACGTGTCGCCTGGCGCGCCGCCAGCCCGGACAAGAGCCCGCTGGCCGGCCCGGCACCGGATGCCGCGCAATGGCGTGGGGACTACGCCGCCATGGCTTTCGATGCGAAAAAGCGCGTGCCGCAGTCGAGCGGCGCCCACCTGCCCGGCCTGTGGCTCTCCACCGCACACGGCTCACGCGGCTTCACCACCGCCCCGCTGTGCGCCGAACTGATCGCCTCGCAACTGTGTGGCGAGCCGCTGCCGCTGGAACGCGAACTGGCCGAGCACCTGCACCCGGGGCGTCGCCTGATCCGCGATATCGTCCAGCGGCGTTGAGAGGTCGGTATCACTCAGGCCTGACGGCACTGTCTGGACAGGGCCTGACGGTCGATGACCTGATAGGTGAAGGATGGCCGGCCGATCTGACCGTAGTGGAAGGCCTCGCTGAGCATGCCGCAGGCCGCGAGATGGCGCAGGTACTTGCGGATGGTCACTCGCGACATGCCGGTGGCAGGCAGCAACGCCTCACTGGTGAAGCTGCCTTCCTCGCGCGGCAGCGCCATGATGGCACTGGCCACCAAGGCAAGTGACGCCGCCGTCACGCCCTTGGGCAGGCGCCCCTCGGGTACCGCGCCCGCAGCGCCGCTGACCAGCCCTTGCACGCCGAAGAGCTGGTCCAGTTGTTGCTGGCTGACTTCACCCTCTAGGCTCTCCAGCTGCTGGCGCCCGCGACGCGCCAGTGCCAACGCCTGCTGAAAACGGGCGAAGCTGAAGGGTTTGACCAGGTAATCGCACACCCCGAGCGCATGTGCGCTGCGCACCGTGTCCGCCTCACTGGCGGCGGTGATCAGGATCACCTGGATATCGGGGGCGGCGTGGCGCCTCAGCCATCGCAACACTTCCAGCCCGCTGCGGCTGCGCAGATAGACATCCAGCAGCACCAGGTCCACCGCTTCCTGCGCCAGCACGTCGAGTGCCGTCGCGACATCCTCGCACTGGGCCACCAGGCGCATGCCGTCGATGCGACTGAGGTATTCGACATTGAGACGCATGACCATGGGGTCGTCTTCGACTATCAGCACACGCATGCGCTCTGGCTCCTTCATTGTGCAAATTCCGGCCGCAGCGCCATCCCGTGATGCGCGGCCCCCTATCAGGGCGCCGCGCCAGTCAGCAGTCGGCAAGGCAGGGTCAGCTCGACCAGGGTACCGCCGCCCGAGGGCGCATAGAGGTGCCATTCTCCCTCGCGCGCGGTCACGATTTCCTGTACCAGCGACAGGCCCAGCCCGCGGCCTTCCCCATGACTGCTCACCCCCGCCATGCGTGCCGTCTGCCTCAGCTCCGTCGGCATGCCGGGGCCGTTGTCCGCCACGCTGATCGACAACTGCGCCTCTGCCGACGCGTCCAGTGATTCCAGCATCAACCCCAGGGTCACAGACGGGGCGTGAGCGTCAGCGCCCACCTCCTCCAGCGCTTCGAAGGCATTGTCGAGCAGATTGCCGATCACGCTGACCAGATCATGACTCAAGCTACGCTCCAGTACCGGAAACTCGGCCTGAGCGCCCTCGTCCTGTGACATTCCCCACTCAGCGCAGCGGCCATGATGGCACTCGATCTCCAGCTCGACCGCCAGCGCGATGCCACGCTCGCGCGCCTCGCTGTGCTTGCCGATCAGAAGACCTGCCAGCAGAGGGTCCGCGATGCGCTCGGCGGCCGCGGCATCCGCCGGCAACTCCCGCTCCACCAGCAACGCAAGATAATCGCGCAGACCGGCGAGGTCCTGCATCTGTGTCAGGCCCGACAACACATGCAGCCGATTGCGGAACTCATGACGCGCGGCACGCAGTGACTCCGCCTGACGGCGGACGCCGGTCAGCTCCTCGGCGAGGCGCTGCATGCGGTCGTGCTCGCGCAGTACCAGCACGCCGCCCATCAGCAGCTCGCCATCATGCACTCGCTGGCAACGCACCAGCAATCGCCGCCCGCCGTGAGTCACCTGGCGCAAGCGGGTCTCCTCCTGCTCGCTCACTCGCTGGCGCGCAACAAGGCACTCACGCATGCCGGTGTCGGGCAACCAGTCATCAAGGCGCTCGCCCAGCGTCGGCAAGGCCCCCAACAACTCGCGCGCCGCGGCATTCACCAGCGTGATTCGCCCCTCGGGGTCGACCACGATGATGCCCTCTTCCAGGCTGGCCAGCACCGCCTGATGCTCTTCCACCAGGCGCGCGATGGCCGCCGGCTCCAGTCCCTTGAGCTGTCTGCGCAGATAGCGCGCAAGTCCCAGTGCGCCCAGCGTGCCGAACAGCATCAACACACCCAGTCCGAGCAGCAGCTGGCGCTTCTCATCGGCCAGACGCCGCCCCAGGGAATCCAGCGTGATACCGATGGCCACCGCACCGACGACGGCGCGCTCACCGCCCCTGGACGCATTCGCCATGACCGGAACGAAGCTGCGCAGGCTTTCGCCGAGCGTGCCGCGGGATTCGGAGAGGTAGGAGGCACCGGCAAGCGCACGCTGTTCGTCGCCACCCTGGAAGGGCTGCCCGATGCGTGCGGGGTCCGGGTGACTGAGCCGCAGGCCATCCGGGCGCATCACCACGATGAAGTCGACGGCATTCTCCTGACGCAGTCGCTCGATGCGTGCCGCCAGGCGGCTGTCCGCGACAGGAGGCGCAGCCTGCGGTGAGCTGGCCTCGCTCAGGGCAGAACGCACCTCGGGCAGACGCGCGATACGCTGGGCAAGAGCGGCAATGCGCTGGCCCTGAATCTCGCGCTGGGTCCGCTCCAGCTGGGCACTGAAGAGCCAGGCCGCGACCAGCAGGCTGACGATCACCATGCCGGCGGCGAGCAATGAGGTCAGCGCGCTCAGTCCGGGTTGGGAATGCCGCAACACGCCGGACAAGCCATGTGCCCCCTTGGTGGCATGGCCATTCGGCCCGGCGCATGGGCGAGCGGCAGCCGGCGCTTTCATAAGTTTCAAAAGGCTTTCTTTAATTCGCAAAACTTGGCCCTCGGGAGCCACACCGTAAGCTCCCTGTGACGCGCATCCAGTGCGCGAACATGATGTCCCTTCCCCGTCCCAAACGATCCCGCGATGCCACGCCAACGCGTCCGGGCATGACAACAGGTCCTGCAACGACAGAGTGCAGGACAAGGAGCATGCATGACACATTCCTCGCAGACCGCCACGGCCACGCCTGCCGCAGAGTCCCCCTGGCAGAAGACGCGCATCTTCGGCATGTCACTGCCGATCTTCGCCCTGTCCTTCCTGGTCCTGATTGCCGCCATCGCCACCGACACCCTGCCTGCCGGCATGATCGGCGCGCTGCTGGTCATGATGATTCTCGGGGAGCTGCTGGGCTTTCTAGGTGACCGCCTGCCGATCATCAACAGCTATCTGGGTGGCGGCGCCATTCTCGCCATCTTCGGTGCCGCAGCGCTGGTCTACAGCGGCTGGCTGCCGCAGGAGGTCACGGCGAATGTCAGTGAGTTCATGAAGGCCGGTGGCTTTCTGAACTTCTACATCGCGGCGCTGATCACCGGCAGCATTCTCGGCATGGACTCCCGCGTGCTGGTCAAGGTCGGGGCCCGCTTCGCGCTGCCGCTGCTGTGCTCGGTGCTGTTCGCGGCGCTCTTCGCGATGCTGGTCGGCTGGGTCATGGGCTTCTCGCCCAAGGATGCCGTCATGGTCATCGCGCTGCCCATCATGGGCGGCGGCATGGGGGCCGGCGCCGTACCGATGAGCCAGATCTACGAGCAGCTGCTGGGGCAACCGGCCAGCTACTATATCTCGATCCTGGTGCCGGCACTGGCCCTGGGCAATGTCTTCGCCATCATCATTGCCGGGCTGCTCAACGGGCTTGGCAAGCGCTTCCCGTCGCTGACCGGTGGCGGCCAGATGATGCCGGGCGTCAATGTCCGCGAAGAGAAGAGCACGCCTGACCTGTCCCAGCTGGGCATCGGCATGGTGATTGCCCTGAGCTTCTTCGTGGCCAGCCAGATTCTCGGAAAGGTCATTCCGCTGCACCCCTACGCGCTGATGATCATCGCGGTCGCCGTGCTCAAGTGCGCCAACCTGGTACCGGAGAACATCAATCAGGCCGCCGCTCAATGGTTCCGGTTCGTGGCAGGCAACTGGACCTTCGCGCTGCTGTTCGGCATCGGCGTGGCCTATACCGATCTGGGCCAGGTGATCGATGCCATCACCATCACCTACGTGGTGATCGTGTTCGGTGTCGTCGCGGGCGCCGCCTTCGGTGCGGGTCTGGTGGGCAAGCTGGTCGGCTTCTATCCCATCGAGTCGGCCATCACCGCTGGCCTGTGCATGGCCAACATGGGCGGCACGGGTGACGTCGCCGTACTCTCGGCGGCCAATCGCATGCAGCTGATGCCCTTCGCGCAGATTTCCTCGCGCCTGGGCGGGGCCTTGATTCTGCTGATCTCGAGCCTGGTCGTGCCGATGTGGTTCGCATGATCCGGCGCAGCGCCAGACGCCAATAGGCGCACCAAAGGGTGCAACAACAGGCGCTTCATGAACGACAACGCCCCTGGCCTGTGCCAGGGGCGTTGTCGTTTTCAGCCCTGGGGTCAAGGGCAGGGTCAGGGCATGCTCAACACAGCATGACCGCTGGCCGGGCTCAGTCGCCCTCTTCCTCATCGTCCGCCAGCTGGCGACCGAAGGACTGCCATTGCTCCAGCGTCATCACCTCGGTGGATTCGGTGCCGATGTCGTGGACGATCAACAGCTTGCCGCGTGACAGCTGGCCTTCCAGTTCCGCGACCCAGCCGGCCATGCCTTCACCGACATCGGTGGTGTCGTAGCCCTGGCGGGTGACGAAGGCTTCCAGCAGGGCGCGCCGTGTATCGGCGGGCAGCATGGTCTGCGGCACCTCGATGAAGCGGTCCCGCGGGTCCATCTGATCAAGTGGCATCTGGCTCATGGGTAGCTCCTGTCCATCATCAGGGTGGCGTGGCGCCGCCTGCGGTGCATCGTTCAGCGTATCCGTACTCATGCATCCTCTCCCGCGCTGTCTTGCGCGCTGTCCTGCACATTGGCTTGCGGATTGTCCTGCTGTGCATCAGCACCGGATTCCCATTCGGCCAGGCGCTTCACGAAGGTCTCTTCGTCCAGCACCGTGAGGCCCAGCTGCATGGCTTTCTCGAGCTTGCTGCCCGCTGCCTCGCCGGCGACCACACCGGCGGTCTTCTTCGAGACACTGCCCGCCACCTTGGCGCCCAGCGCCTGCAGACGTGCCTTGCCTTCATCACGCGTCATGCTGTCGAGGCTGCCGGTCAGCACCCAGGTCTGGCCTGCCAGCGGCTGGGGGCGCTCACCGATCTCGACCTCTTCCCAGCTCAGGCCGCAGGCGAGCAACGCATCCAGCGTCTCGTTGTTGGTCGGCTGCTGGAAGAAGGTATGGATATGCGCGGCGACGATGGGGCCGACATCTTCCACCGCTTCCAGCGCGGCCTGATCCGCTGCACGCAGCGCTTCCAGGGTGCCGAAGTGCGTGGCCAGATTCGCGGCGGTGGCTTCACCGACTTCCCGAATGCCGAGGGCGTAGATGAAACGTGCCAGGGTGGTGTTGCGGCTCTTGTCCAGCGAGGCGACCAGATTGGCGGCGGACTTCTCGCCCATGCGCGGCAGCTCGGCCAGGGTGGCAGCTTCCAGGTGGAACAGGTCTGCCGGCGTCTTGACCAGCTCACGCTCGATCAGCTGCTCGATCAGCTTCTCACCGAGGCCATCGACATCCAGCGCCTTGCGGCTGGAGAAGTGCTTGAGGGCTTCCTTGCGCTGCGCGGCGCAGATCAGTCCGCCCGCGCAGCGTGCCACCACCTCGCCTTCGAGGCGCTCGATCTCGGAGCCGCATACCGGGCAGCCGTCCGGCAGCACGATGGCTTCACGGCTGGCACCTTCACTGGCGACCCGCACCACCTGCGGGATGACGTCGCCGGCGCGCCGAATGATGACACTGTCACCGATCTGCACGCCGAGGCGTTCCACCTCGTCCATGTTGTGCAGTGTGGCATTGGAGACCACCACACCGGCGACCTGCACCGGTGCCAGCCGGGCGACCGGTGTCAGCGCGCCAGTGCGTCCGACCTGAAAATCGACGCCCTCCAGGGTGGTTTCCTGCTCCTGCGCCGGGTACTTGTAGGCGATGGCCCAGCGCGGGGCGCGCGCCACGAAGCCCAGTTCACGCTGCAGACGCAGTGCATCGAGCTTGATGACCGCGCCATCGATGTCGTGATCGAGGCCATCCCGCTGCTCGCCGAGGCGGCGGGTGTAGTCGATGATGCCCTGAGCGCCGCGCACCACCTCAAGCTGCGGGCTGGTGCGGAAGCCATAGTCGTTGAGCAGCGCCATCAGACCGGAATGATTCTGGCCGGCCTCGCTGGCGAGCAGCGCATCATCCACCCGCGCGACCTGATAGGCGCAGAATTCCAGCGGACGCGAGGCGGCGATATTGGAATCCAGCTGGCGCAGGCTGCCGGCGGCGGCATTGCGCGGGTTGGCGAACACCTTGCCATCCTCGTCGCGGCCGCGCGCGTTCAGCGCCTCGAAGCCAGCGTGGCTCATGTAGACCTCGCCGCGCACTTCCAGCAGCTCCGGCAGATCATCGCCCCGCAGCTTGAGCGGAATCGAGCGGATGGTGCGCAGATTGGTGGTGATGCCTTCGCCGGTGCGGCCATCGCCGCGCGTCACGCCTTGCACCAGCACGCCATTCTCGTAGATGAGCGACACGGCCAGGCCATCGAGCTTGGGCTCGCAGCAGAAGCTCAGCTCGTCACCCGCGTCCTGAGCGTCTCCCAGCTCCAGCGTTTTCGCCGCACGTTGCACGAAGGCACGCAGCTCGTCGTCATCGAAGGCGTTGTTGAGCGACAGCATCGGCACCGCATGCTGCACTTCCTCGAAGCCGCTGGCCGGTGCGGCTCCGACGCGCTGGGTGGGCGATTCCGAGCTGATCAGCTGGGGATATTCGGCTTCCAGCGCCTCGAGACGGCGCAGGCGCGTGTCGTAGTCGGCATCGGTCAGCGTCGGATCATCCAGCACATAATAGCGATGGCTGGCTTCGAGCAGCTCGCGATGCAGCTGCGCGACCTCCTCCATCAGCTTGGCTGGCACGCCTTCCACCGCGGCCGGAGCAGCGGAGCGAGAAGCGCTCGAGGCGTTGGGTTCATCGGCGGGCGCCGAAAACAGATCATCCTGGGCTGACATGACACTCACTCGAAACAGTGGCTCGCCAGCACTGCCAGAAGGCAGCGCTGAGCGACCTGAAAACGGGTGGCGCCCCCTCCGACCTGACGCACTTGCAAGAGCTTGCAAAGACTTGCAGGCAGAGGGGTCGCCTTGATGCTGCCATTGTACTCAATGTGATCGACAGGCCACACATTCAAGCACTTCTGGCGACTGGCAGGGGCTGGCAGGGGCCGTCAGAGGCTGCAAGAGGTCGGCAGGACATGAAAACGCCAACGGCGACCCGAAGGTCGCCGTTGGCGTTCTGGCATGACTGATCGACTCAGAGAATGGCTGGGGAGTCGATCAGTTGGCCTGGTAGCGATGCAGACGATTGCGACGCTCGAACTCGTGCACCTGCTGGCGCTTGAACTCGATGGTCTGGGCCGTCATCACGCTGTGGTTCTCGTCTTTCAGCTCACCACCCAGACGACGCACCAGCAGCATGGCGATCTCGACCATGGTCTCGAAGGCGGCGGAGGTGTCGTCCGCGCCCGGCAGCGGCATCAGGAAGGTGACGCCATCCAGCTGGCTGTCCACCATCTCGGCCGGCTTGAAGATGCCCGGCTTGACCACGTTGGCCATCGCGAACTGCAGCGGGCTGTCGTCGTCATCTTCCTCGTGGCGCAGGAACAGCCCCATCTCGGAATGACGCAGACCACAGGCCAGCGAGATGCCCAGCACGTCTTCACCACTGAAGCCTTCATCGCCGCGCGCCATCACCGAGATGATGATGACTTCACTGGCATCGGCCAGGGTGTCACGTGCGAGCTGGTCATCGACCTGATTGCGTTCGGCACGCAGAACCAGCGGATGACGATCATCCTCGGGGGCTGTCGCATCGGCAGCAGGCGCTGTGGCCGCTTCCAGTGAAGGTTCCTGGCGCTGGGAAGCACTGTCGGCGACCTCGGCCGGCTTGCCAGCGGAGGACGCCTCAGTTCTGGCATCCTGACCTTCCTCGATCTCGGCCATCGGCTCGAGATCATCGGCCTGGGTGGAGGAGACGCTGATGCTGTCGTCCTCGGCGGTGATCACCGGCTTCTCATGGAAGTCGTCTTCGCGCGCCGTCTCGGCCTGCTCGCTGGAGGCACTGCCGAGCACGGGCTCACGATGCGCATCGTCGTACTCATGCTCATCATCACGCCGTGCGCCCAGACTGGCCGTCACGTCGCGCATTGACTGGCTGGCACGTGCACCGAAGGCAGCCGCACGCTCGCCGAAGCCCTTGCGCTCCGGCGCTTCACGACGCTCCATGGGCTGCGCCGGACGACTCGGTTGAGTCACCCGCGAGGCCTTGATGCCGTGCGCATTGTCGAGCACGACATCTTCCTCGTCCTCGGCATGCGTCTCGGAATCGCCAACCACCCGGTAGCCGCCGTTCGGCAGCTCCCAGTTGTCACGTTCTTCCTCTTCTTCCACCGCGGGATTGCCCGCATCGTCGGTGGAATCCTCGGTACCCGCTCGATCCAGTCGGGGTACTCGACGTTGACGTTGGAGCCTGCGCACACCGTCAACGACGATGATTGCGACCAGCACCAACCCCAACAAGATGAGCCACTCTCTCAATTCCATGGGTCATTAGCCTGTTTGCTTGGGCACCATGCACGTGAACAGCATAGCGCGATTGCAGAAAAAGGGGACATTTTTTCGAATGTCAATCCTGTGGTGGTGACCTGCGCAATCGCCCTTCAATTATCCCTGACTGACACTATGACGCAAACTCGTAGTGCTTTCGATCTCTAGATGCAACACGATCTTGCCAACTAGGCCGCCAAGGCGGCCACTGGCTACCGCGCCGGAGGATGACCTTGCCCTCCTGAACGGCTTTTCCCTCACGCTTCGGCAAGCACGGCAGCTTCTTCTATCCCTACAGAGACAAGGCGCGAGACGCCGGGTTCCTGCATGGTGACACCCATCAGCCGATCTGCCGCTTCCATGGCGATCTTGTTATGGGTGATATAGATGAACTGTACGCTTTCCGACATCTCCTTCACCAGCCTCGCATAGCGTCCGACGTTGGCATCATCCAGTGGTGCATCCACCTCATCGAGCATGCAGAACGGGGCCGGATTGAGCTGGAAGATGGCGAAGACCAGCGCCAGTGCCGTCAGTGCCTTCTCGCCGCCTGACAGCAGGTGAATGGTGGAGTTTTTCTTGCCCGGTGGCCGCGCCATGATCGCGACTCCCGTCTCCAGCAAATCATCACCAGTCAGCGTCAACCATGCGGTTCCGCCCCCGAAGATCTTGGGGAAAAGCGCCTGGATTCCTGCATTGACCTTGTCGAAGGTGTCCTTGAAGCGCACCCGTGTTTCCTGGTCAATCTTGCGGATGGCGCGCTCGAGGGTCTCCAGCGCTTCGCTCAGCTCGGCATGCTGGGCTTCCAGATAGTTGCGACGCTCGGCCTGCTGGTCGTATTCCTCGATGGCCGCCAGGTTGATGGCCCCCAGCCGCTTGATGCGTTCGCCGATCTGCTCGAGGTTGTGGCTCCAGGCCGATTCGGTGGCATTGGGGTCCAGCTCGTCCTCGAGCTGCGTGATCGCCGCTTCGTCATAGCCCAGTTCCACCAGCTGCTCGTCCTGCGCATCGCCCTTGAGGGTCAGCGCCTGCACCTGCATACGGCCTTCCTCGAGGCGCTGGCGAATCCCCTCGAGATTGCGCTCATGAGTCTGGCGCGCCTGTTCTGCCTGACGCATCTGTTCGACCAATTCATGAGTCTTGTCACGACAGGCGTTGAGCTTGGTTTCCTGATACAGACGTGTCTCGAGCAGCATCTCGAGCTTTTCGCGCTCTTCTTCCTGCGGCAGCGAGGCCTCTTCGCGGCTGGCCTCGAGCATCTCGATGCGCTCGGCGAGCTTCTCGCGCTGCTCGACGGCTCGCATGCGCTGGCCCTGCATGCCATCACGCTCGGTGGTCAGGCGCTGACGCTCCATGTCGAGACGGTTGACCTGCTCGCGCGCGGGCGCCAGCTGGGCACGCAACCCGGCCAGCGCCTCCTGATGTTCGCGCCGTGAACGCTCCAGCGACTCACGCGACTGGGCGTTGTTCTCGACCGCCTCCAATGCCTGCTGCCAGCGCTCGCGCGCCTCCTCCAGCGTCAGGGCCTGAGTCTCGCGCGTTTCCGCCAGCTGCTCGAGCTCCTCATCCAGCTCACGAGCGCGACCATCGACATGCTCCAGGCGGCTGGCGATGCCGGCCTCCTTGAGACTGAGTTCACGCTGGCGCTCGCCCAGCTCGCGCTCTTCGACGCGCAGATGCTCGAGCTGCTGCTCGGCGCCGGCAATCTGTTCGGCGGCTGCGGCCAGACGCGCCTCGATCTCCTCGAGACGCTCATCCAGTGACTCGAGTTCCAGCACGACCTGCTCGAGGCGCGCCCGCTGGGCGATGACGCTATCGGCACGTTCACCGGCCACCTGACGGCGGCTCCAGCCCTGCCCCAACCACAGACCATCCGGCGTCAGCACGCTCTCGTGCGCGGCCAGCGACTCACGCCTGGCCCAGGCGGCTGCCTGCGACTCGACACAGTGGATGCTGGCCAGCCAACCGGCCAAGGCATCCGCGCCGCTCACCTGCGCCGCCAGGGTGCCGGCGGGGCGGGCTGCCGCGCTGGACGCCGGCGTGCCATCGACCAGCAACAGCTCGCCGCCGGGCAGCTCATCCATCAGCGTGGCCAGCCGCGACGGATCGCTCGCCGCCAGGCGCGCCTTGAGGAAGGGGCCCAGCACCCAGGCACTGGCCGATTCCCAGCCCTCGGCGACCTCGAGCCCCTCGGCCAGCGCCGGGGTCTCGGCGAGCCCATGCTGCTCCAGATGGCTCGCCAGGCTGTCATCGTCGTCACGCAGCGCCGCGTCGATCAGTGCCTCAAGCGAGGCCTTCTCGCCCTGCAGGACATTGCGACGCTGGCGCAGCTGATCGCGCTCTCCATCCAGCGCCAGACGATCGGCCTGGGCCTGCTCACGGGCTTCACTGGCCTGCTCGCGGCGCGACTCCAGTGATTCGCCGCTGAGCGACAATTCATCGAGCTGCTCGCGCAGCTCCTCGCGGGCTTCACGCAGCTCGGCGACATCCGGCAGCTCCGCCAGCTGCTGGCGACGGCGCTCGCGCTGGCGCTCGGCGTCGGCGATGGCATTCTCGAGCTGCTGGATCTCGCTCTGGGCCCGCTCGGCGCCACGCTGGGATTCGTTGTCGGCCTGACTGAAGCGCTCCCACTCGCTCTGGCTGTCCTGGCGGCGCTCTTCGGCCTCCTCCAATGACAGCTCGAGCCCTTCGAGGGTCTCGCGGGCCAGCTCGAGTTCCGGGGCGATGTCTTCCAGGCGCGCATCGATCATCTCGAGGCGCTCACCGTCCTCACCCTCGACGCGCTGGATGTCGCTCAGCTCGCGGCGGGCCATCTCGAGGTCCGCCGCCAGCTGCTGCTCACGGGTGCGAGCGTGCTCGAGACTCTGCTCGAGGCGCGCGATCTGGGCGCCGGTCTCATAGAAGGCGGCCTGATGGGTTTCCAGCTCACCGGCCAGCTCGTCGTGCTGATAGCGCTGCTCTTCCAGTTGGCTCTCGCACTGACGCTGACCGAGAACCTCGCGCTCGACGCCGGTTTCCAGCTCCGCGACGCGTGACTGCTGCTCGCGCTGCTGCGCACGCAGGCCCCGCCGACGCAGCACGGCCAGCTCGCCCTTGAGGCGGTATTCGTCCTGCTTGAGGGTCTGATAGCGCTTGGCGGCCTCGGCCTGACGCTTGAGGCGCTCGAGCTGCTTGTCGAGCTCCTCACGCAGGTCATCCAGGCGCTCCATGTTCTCCTGGGTGCGCTTCATGCGGTTCTCGGTCTCGCGGCGGCGCTCCTTGTACTTGGAGATGCCCGCGGCTTCCTCGAGGGTGCTGCGCAGGTCATCCGGGCGCGCCTCGATCAGCTGCGAGATCATGCCCTGACCGATGATGGAGTAGGAGCGCGGCCCGAGGCCGGTACCGAGGAAGACGTCAGCGATATCACGCCGGCGACATTTCTGGCCATTGAGGAAGTAGCCGGACTGGCCATCGCGCGTCACCAGACGCTTGACGGCGATCTCGGCGTACTCGGACCAGGCGCCCCCGAGGCTGCCATCGGCATTGTCGAAGGTCAGCTCGATGGAGGCCTGCCCCACCGGCTTGCGCCCGGTGGAGCCATTGAAGATGACATCCGTCATCGACTCGCCACGCAGATTCTTGGCGCTGGACTCGCCCATCACCCAGCGCACAGCATCGATGACGTTCGATTTCCCGCAGCCGTTGGGGCCGAGAATCGCCGTCATGTTGCTGTCGAAGGGCACGGTGACCGGATCGACGAAGGATTTGAAGCCGACCAGCTTGATCGATTTGAGCCGCATTGCGCCTGGCGCGTCCTTGAGTCTGGAGAAAGAAGGTCTGAAGAAATAAGTTCTGAAGAAATAAGTTCTGGAAAAAGAAGCTCTGACGCAGGAAAACCTGAAATACCGCGGCGTCGCAGGCCTTTCGATAGGAGCCCGCACCGCCACAAGGTAAACATGTCCTTACGACGAGACAGCCGGTCATCGAGGGTATTTTCGAAAAACCAGCGCGCAGTCTACCCAAAAGCGGCGATGGCCCCAACCGGCGCAATGACAAACGAAGCCGTCATCGCGCGGGCCAGGGGCCAATCGCGGCTTACTGAGTGATGCGGTGATCGATGCGCAGTGCCAGCGGCGCCTGTGATGCATCAGTGCCCTTCTCGTCATCGGCATCGGCACTGCGCGTGACGATGACATTCTCGAGCTTGCCTTCGAGATCCCCCGGCTGGGCCGTCGGCTGCCCGGAAGCGGAGATGCGCGCCACGAGCGTGACGCGCTCGGCCATCGAGAGCCGCGCCATCGGGGCCATGGCGTTGTCGTCCGACAGAGTAAGCGTCAGCGGCAGCTTGTCCGCGGTGGTGCGCACCACTGCCAGCGGCGGCAGCTTGCCTTCGGTGTCACGCGCCACGATGAACAGGGTCGTCGCTTCGGCACTGACCGGCAGCGCCGCCAGCTGCGCCTCGAGCGCCGGGTCCAGTGACACCTTGAGCGTCAGACGTGCAGCGCCCTCCTTGCTGTCCTGATCAGCCGCAGTGCTCTGAGCCACCGAGCCTTGATCTGGCGCGACCGAGTTGGCCAGGGCGACCGAGGCATCGACGTCACCGGCACTGGCCATGCGCTGGCGAGCGGCCTTGATGCCTTCGCGCAGCGCCTTGGCGGCATCGGGATTCTCGAAGCCGGCAATCGCCTTGCGCCAGTAATCGATGGCCTCGGGATAGCGGGCATGATCGAAAGCCTCGATCCCGAGCAGGCCGAGTACCGTCGGCTGACGCGGATCGGCCGCCAGCACTTCATCGACCAGTGCCTGGACCTCATCAGTCAGGGTGCGTTGGGCCGCGAAGAACTTGAGCTGCGCCAGCTGCGCGATCAGTGCGGGCACGCGGCCTTCGAGCGCGATCAAGGCCTCGAGCGACTGCATGGCCTCATCGAGACGTCCGGCATCGCGGTAGAGCGGGAACAGTGCCATCCACACCTTGGCGTTGTCGGGCTGGGCCTCGGCCTCGGCGCGCAGTCGGGCGATGCGCGCCTCGAAGCTGGCAGCATCGTGGATCGGCGTGGCGGCAATCGCCTGCGCCAGCGCCAGGTCCCCGCTCGCGCCTTCGCGCTGATACCAGTAGAGCGAGCCCGCCACCATCGCCACCAGCAACACGGGCACCAGCACGCGCCCGCTGCTGGCCGCCTTGAGCGGGGAGCGCTTCAGGGATTCGGCATCTTCCAGCAGGCTGCGTTCCAGCTCGACCCGCCCTTCCGCCAGCGCCGTGTCATCCAGCTCGCCGCGCGCATGGCCGCGCTCCAGCGAGGCCAGTCGACGCCGATAGACACGCACGTTCTCGGCGCCGAGGCTGTCGTTGTCCTCGAACGCCTGCTGATCGGCATGCACGCGACGCGCCCGCCGCAACGGCAGCAACAGCAGCCAGCCGGCGGGGATCAACAGCACGGCAATCGCCAGCCATAACAGGATCATGAGCGCTCCTTGGCAGTGTGTTGCCCAGCGCCGGGCTGCTCATCGCCGGACTGGCGGTGCGTGGCCAGCAATGCCGACAGGCGCGCCTGCTCATCATCATCCAGCGCACGCACTCGCGCACGTCGCCGGGCGCGCACGATCAGGGTCACGACCAGCAAGCCGAGCAGAATCAGGGCGGCCGGGCCGCCCCACAGTAGCCAGGTGCGCCCATCGAGGCGCGGGTTGTAGAGCACGTACTCGCCGAAGCGCGCGACCATGAAATTCTGGATCTCGCTGTCACTGCGGCCGTCCTTGAGCAGGTCCGCCACGTTCTGACGCATGTCACCGGCGATGGGGGAGTCCGAGTCGCCGATCGCCTGGTTCTGACACTTGGGGCAGCGCAGCGCGGCGGTCAGGCTGTCGTAGCGCTTCTGCAGCACCGGATTGTCGAACTGATGCATCTCGATGGCGGCATGCGCCTTGCCGGCTGACAGCCAGGCGAGAAACATCAGCACCACCAGCGCCTGCACCAGCGGGATGGCGAAACTCCTGAGCACGGATTTCATGAGCTGGCCTCCTCATCGGGCATGCTGGCAGCATCAGTCGCGGGCTCCGCGATGCGCTCCAGCGTCGGCAGGATGACGTCGCGGACATCTTCAGGGCGGATGTAGCCGGTGTGGTGATAGCGGATCACGCCCTCGGCATCGACCAGGAAGGTTTCCGGTGCCCCATAGACGCCAAGATCAAAGCCCAGCGTGCCGTCGGGGTCGAACAGATTGACGCTGAACGGGGTGCCGAATTCCTCCAGGAACTGGCGGCCCTTGGCGCGGGTGTCCTTGTAGTCGACGCCGACCATATGCACGCCGCGGCTGGCGAGATCCAGCAGCTGCGGCATCTCGTGCTTGCAGGTCGGGCACCACTCGCCCCAGACATTGACGAGGCTGACCTGCCCCTTGAGCAGCGAAGCATCGAGGCGCGCCTGCGGATCACTCAAGGTACTGAGCGAGAATTCGGGGAACGGCCGCGACAGCAGCGCGGAGTCCCGTGCATAGGGGTCATCATCGAGGCGCTGGTAGAGGAAGGCGCCCAGCCCCACCACGACCACCAGCGGCACGAACAGCACCAGACGACGAACATTCATGGGCGAGCCTCCTGCGTGGCGAGGGAGCGGGCGTCAGACGCCATGCTGGCCTCGACACGGCGGCGATAACGGCGATCCAGCACGGCGATCACACCGCCCGCCCCCATCAGCAAGGCGCCCAGCCACAGCCAGCGCACGAAGGGTTTGACCTGGATGCGTACCGCCCAGCTGTCGTCATCCAGCTTCTCGCCCATGGCGACGTAAAGGTCACGGGTGAAGCCGGCATCGAGCGCGGTCTCGGTCATCGGCATGCCGCTGGCCAGGAACAGACGCTTCTCGGGATGCAGTGTCGTCACGGGGTCACCACCTCGACTGACTTCCACCGTGGCGCGGTCCGACAGGTAGTTGGGGCCGCGATATTCATCAAGTTCGGTCATGCGGAACTGATAGCCGCCCACGCTGACTTCCTTGCCCTGTACCATGCGCACGTTCTCGGCGACCTCGGTATTGGAGACCAGCGTCACGCCGACGATGGTCACCGCCAGCCCCAGATGCGCCAGCTGCATGCCCCAGTAGCTGGGCGTGAGGCGCTTGAGCCCCGCCCAGCGACCCGCCTTCGAGGCACTCTTGTCCCACAGGTCGCGCAGCAGCGGCAGCACCACCCACAGCGCGATGACCAATCCGAGCGCCACCGAGAAGCTCCACTCGATATCCAGCGTCAGCGGCAGCAGGCCGCCGATGACGAGTGCCGCGCTGCCGGCCAGCGCCAAGCGACGCGTAAGCTCGCGGCCCGGCATCTGCTTCCAGCGCGAGGCCGGCCCGAGGCCCATGAAGGCACACAGCAGCGTGGTCAGCGGCACGAACAGCGCATTGAAGTACGGCGGGCCCACCGAGATCTTGCCCAGCCCCAGCGAATCCAGCACCAGCGGATAGAGGGTGCCCAGCAGCACGGTGACCATCATCACCAGCAGTACGAGATTGTTGACCAGCAGGAAGGCATCCCGCGACAGCCAGTGAAAGCCCAGCGTCGAACGCACGCGCGGTGCGCGCAGCGCGAACAGCAGCAACGAGCCACCGACGGTGATGCCGAGCAGCACAAGGATGAACAGTCCGCGGTCGGGGTCACTGGCGAAGGCGTGCACCGAGGTCAGCACGCCGGAGCGCACCAGGAAGGTGCCCAGCAGTGATAGCGAGAAGGCAAAGATCGACAGCAGTACCGTCCAGCTCTTGAAGGCACCGCGCTTCTCGGTGACCGCCAGCGAGTGGATCAGGGCGGTACCGGCCAGCCACGGCATCAAGGAGGCGTTCTCGACCGGGTCCCAGAACCACCAGCCGCCCCAGCCGAGCTCGTAGTAGGCCCACCAGCTGCCCAGCGCGATGCCGACGGTGAGGAAGGCCCAGGCGATGTTGGTCCAGGGGCGCGCCCAGCGTGCCCAGGCGGCATCGAGACGCCCGCCCATCAGTGCCGCCATCGCGAACGCGAACGCCACCGAGAAGCCCACGTAGCCCATGTAGAGCATCGGCGGATGGATGATCAGACCGATGTCCTGCAGCAGCGGATTGAGGTCCGCGCCGTCAGCCGGCATGTCCGGCAGCAGTCGCGCGAAGGGATTGGAGGTCAGCAGCACGAAGGCCATGAAGCCGGTGGAGATCAGCCCCATGATGCCCAGCACCCGTGCCAGCATGTCGCGCGGCAGATGGCGCGCGCCCAGCGAGACGGCAAAGCCCCAGCCGGCCAGTATCAGGCTCCACAGCAGCACCGAGCCCTCATGGCTGCCCCACACGGCGCTGAACTTGAAGTACCACGGCAGCTGGCTGTTGGAGTTGTTGGCGATGTAGGCGACGCTGAAATCATCCAGCAGGAAGCTTGCGGTCAGGCAGGCATAGGCGATCAGCACGAACAGGAACTGCCCCCAGGCCATCGGCTGGGCGAAGCTCATCCACAGCGGACGGCGCGTACTGGCCCCCGCCAGCGGCACGACCGCCTGCACACAGGCCAGACAGGCACCCAGAATCAGCGCGAAGTGGCCGATTTCCGGCAACAGTTGCGTCACCATCACGGGGTCTCCTGCGGATCGAGCGCGGCCTTGGCAGCGCTGCTGTCGCTGGTCTTGTTGTCAGCCGCATTGCCGGTCTCGTTGCCCGTCTTGTTCCCGGTCCTGTTACCAGACACATCACGCCCGGAGGCCTTGAGTGCATCGGTCACCTCCGGCGGCATGTACTTCTCGTCATGCTTGGCCAGCACCTCGCTCGCCTCGAGATGCTTACCATCGAAGGTGCCCATCACCACCACGCCCTGCCCTTCACGGAACAGGTCCGGCAGGATGCCCTGATAATGCACCGTCACGTCATGATCGAAATCCGTGACGGTGAAGATGGCATCCAGCGTCTCGTTGTCGCGTCTGACACTGCCATCACGCACCATGCCGCCCGCACGGATCTGCCGCCCCTGAGGCGCTTCGCCACTGGCGATCTGCGTCGGGGTATAGAAGGCGTTGATGTTGGCGCGCAGGGCATAGAGGGTCAGGCCCACCGCGAGGGCGGCCAGCAGCACGATGGCCGTGACGATATACAGGCGCTGCTTGCGTTTGGGAGTCATGGTCAGGGCTCGATCAGGGCAAGGGACGGTCAAGCCTCTCGCGGCCGGCGGGACAACCGCCGCGGGAGGCAGAAAACAGGTTCAATCACGAGAGGTGTGGCGCGAAACCTGATGTGACGAACGATGCGAAGCGCGGTGTGAAGCAGGGTTTGAAGCAGGGTGCGAAGAATGACGGGAAGCGTCACGGCGCAGCCGGCGACGGATATCCGCCTCCAGCGCGCGACGCGACAGCCGCGTGGCGATCACCAGCCCCACCAGACACGTCGCCGTCAGCCCCCAGGCCGACCACACATACAGCGCATGGCCGCCCATGGCGAAGAACTCGCTGACACTCGAGAAGGCGATGCCCGGTAGGTTCATGACTTGTCCCCTTCTGTCGCGACTACCGCAGCGTCGGGGCGCGAAGACGGACTCAGCAGATCACGCACCCACTGCTTGCGACTCTCGCGTCTCAGCACCTCGAGCCGCGTGCGCATCAGCACCAGCGCGCCGAACAGGGCGTAGAAGCCGATCACCATCATCAGCAAGGGAATCCACATGCTGGCCGGCATCGGCGGCGCTTCGCTGAGCGTGAAGGTGGCCGGTTGATGCAGCGTGCTCCACCAGTCCACCGAATACTTGATGATCGGGATGTTGACCATGCCGACCAGCGCCAGGATCGAGGCCGCGCGCGAACCGCTGTCACGGCTGGCGAAGGAGCCACGCAGCACGATCACGCCCAGATACAGGAACAGCTGGATCAGCATCGAGGTCAGCCGGGCATCCCAGATCCACCAGGTGCCCCAGGTGGGAATGCCCCACACCGAGCCGGAAAACAGTGCCAGCGCCGTCATCAGGGCACCGACGGGCGCGGCGGCCGTGGCGACCATGTCCGCCAGCTTGATCTTCCACACCAGGAAGAGCAGCGCGCATACCGCCAGCAGCATGAAGCACGACTGGGCGAGAATCGCCGCCGGCACATGCACATAGATGATGCGGAAGCTGTTGCCCTGCTGGTAGTCGGCGGGCGCGAAGACCAGCCCCCAGACACTGCCGGCCACCAGCGCGATGATGGCCAGGGCCCAGAGCCATGGCAGCCAGCGCTGGCTGGCCGCGAAGAAGGTCGCCGGTGCGCCCATGCGATGCAGCCACGGCCATAGCCCGCCCTTGCGGGGGCGAACCTTGCGGGCAGGCGCTTGAGGAGAGTCGGAGTCGGCGGTCACACGGGCCTCTTGTCAGGGGCAATGAAGAGCCTTGCGAATGCCCGAGAATGCTCGGGCAGCGTCATGCAGTTCTTGATCGGGCTAGCCATTGATGCTCAGCCTGAGTCCGGCGGCGATGGCAAGCGGCGCCAGCAGCAGGGCCAGCGCCAGCATCGCGCCCAGAATGGCCAGATGGGCCAGGCTGGGCATGCCATTGACGGCGCTCTGTACGGCGCCGGCACCGAAGATCAGCACCGGAATGTACAGCGGCAGGATGATCAGCGAGAGCAGCACTCCGCCGCGCCGCAGCCCCACCGTGAGCGCCGCACCGATCGCGCCGATCAATGACAGGCTCATGCTGCCCAACGCCAGCGAGGCGATCAACACGCCAAAGGCGCCGCTCGGCAGCCCCAGCATCACGCCCAGCAAGGGCGCCATCAGCGCCAGTGGCAGGCCGGTCAGCAGCCAGTGGCCTGCCACCTTGGCCAGCACCAGCAACGGCAATGGCTGCGGCGTCAGCAGCAGTTGCTCGAGACTGCCGTCCTCCAGATCCTGCCGGAACAAACCATCCAGTGACAGCAGCGTCGCCAGCAACGCCGCCACCCACAGCAGGCCCGGCGCCAGCGTCGCCAGCAGCGCCTTGTCCGGGGAGATGCCCAACGGAAACAGCGTGACCACCAGGGCGAAGAACACCAGCGGATTGATCAGCTCACTGCGCCGGCGCAGCGCCTGACGCAGGTCGCGCGCGAGGGTCGCCTTGAAGGCACCGGCCAGCGAGCTGGTGGGCGGGGCCTCGGGCAGTGCCGTCAGCAGCTCATGGTTCATGCCGAGGCGCCTTGTGTAGAGGCTGTGTCTTTCCCGCCCACGCCCTGCTCTGAACCCTGTTCTAGCCCCTGCTCTGATCCCTGTTCGGCCTTCTCCCCTTCCTTCGCGCCCAGGCATAGGCGGCGCAGGCGCGAGGCCTGCGAGAAGCGATGATGGGTCGTCATCACCACACTGCCCCCACGCTGGGCGTGAGCCAGCAGCAATGCCTCCAGCGCCTGAACGCCGTCGCGATCGATGGCGGTGAAGGGCTCATCGAGCACCCACAGCCGGCGTGGCGTCAGATGCAGCCGCGCCAGCGCGATACGTCGCTGCTGACCGGCGGACAGCTGCTGGGCAGGCACATCCTCGAAACCAGCCAGCCCCACGGCGTCCAGCGCTGCCCAGGCGAGCTCGCGGCGGGCCTCTGACTTCGCCTGCGGTTGACCGCCCAGCGCCTGATACCAGGCAAGGTTTTCCAATGCGGTCAGGGTGCCCTTGATGCCGGGCTGGTGACCCAGATAGAGCAGTGAGCCCAGAAAGTCGTCACGCACCCGCGAGGTGGGCTGGCCGCGCCACAGCACCTCGCCCTCGTAGTCATGGAACTGACCGGACAGAATCTTGAGCAGGGTCGTCTTGCCACTGCCATTGGGGCCCACGACCTGCAGGATCTCTCCCGCATGCAGCGAAAGATCCAGCCCCTCGAACAGCCAGCGCTCATCACGCTCACAGCCGAGCGCCACGACCGCCAACAGAGGCGGCGCGCTACAGACTTCATCGCTGGCAGGCAGGCTGGGCATCCCGGATTCTCGCGGCTGAGCCGTCGCGGAGTGCGACATCAAAAGCAGACCCCGTGGGGTCACTGCGAGCCATTCTACGAGCTGAGGTCGACACTGACCACCGAGCAGCCGATCGCCTGACCTCGCAGCCCCGCCATGACGGGCAGTCAAGCACTCGAGAAATATATCAGCGACATGTGGTGCACATTCATACGACACACTTTCGCTGGATTGGCGCTGGTCGATCCGCTCACCTCTTGCCACTTCGCGAGAGCTTGCTATGATGCAGACACTGTATACAAAAACAGTATCCATACAGTACCTTCATCACACGCCTGCCGAGTGCAGGCACAGACTGATCGGGTCGGCTCAACGCGTTGTCAGCATGTTCGCGGAGCCTAGCAGGCGACAGATGAACTCAGCCTGACGACCCTCCACGCTGCACCGCAGGCCGACGCACCATCCGCGCCGACCGCACGGCATCAGGGGATAGCTCATGTCACGTCTTCACGCTCCGCATTACCTTCAGCGTCTTCACAACCTGCCGCTCAATGACCAGGCCTGGCAGGAAATCACCGCCAGCGACATGATGGATATCCCGCTGCTCGGCAACATCACCGCCGGCATGCCCATCGAGGCCATCGCCGACTGCGGTACGGTTGCCGTGCCGACGCGCATGGTGCGCCGCAATACCTACGCCCTGCGCGTGCGCGGCCATTCGATGATCAACTGCAATATCCATGATGGCGACATCATCATCATCGAACGCAGCGAAAGCGCCGAGAATGGCGAGACTGCCGTGGTGATGATCAACCAGCAGGAAGTGACACTGAAGAAGCTGTATATCGAGAAGACCGGCGTGCGCCTGCAACCGGCCAACGACAGCATGGCCCCCATCTATCTCAAGAATGCCGATATCGAAGTACTGGGCATGGTGATGGGCGTGGTGCGCGGCAACGCCGTCACTCACTGAGGGCGACGCTTTGGTAAGATGGTGCCATGACCTATCTGATACCGGCACTGGCGCCCGAGGCGCACCATGAACACAGCATCGAGATCGAGAAGAGCCGCTTCATCGCCTGGCTGGCCCATGCCCCGACGCCAGAAGGCATGACGCGGCTGCTGGCTCAGGCGCATCTCGCCCACCCCAACGCACGCCATCACTGCACGGCGTTCATCGCCGGGGCGCCCAATGAGCAGAACGCCATCGGCTTCTCCGATGATGGCGAGCCGGGCGGCACTGCTGGCAGGCCGATGTATCAGGTGCTCGAAGGCAGTGGCGTCGGCCAGGTGGCCTGTGTGGTGATCCGCTACTTCGGCGGCATCAAGCTGGGTACCGGTGGCCTGGCACGCGCATACAGCCGCGCGGTGCTCGAGGGGCTCGAGCACCTGCCCACCACGACCTTCACGCCGCGCACGCCCAGGCGCCTGAAGGTCGGCTTCGCCCATGAAGCCGATGTTCGTCACTGGTTGAGCGGCTACGATGTGCCGGTGGATGCCAGCGACTATGGCGCCGATGGCGTGGTGTTGACGGCGGGCTGGCCGCAAGGTGGCGCCCAGCCGCCGCTGGAAGAACTGCATGCGCGCCTCAAGGGAGCGCTGGAAGTGCTCGATTCCCGCGACTGATCTGCACCAGCGACTGACTGGCGCCAGCACCTCCCTTTGGCTCTCCACAAACACGAACGCCATCGCCACCCTTGTCAGGGCGGCGATGGCGTTCGTGTTTTCACTTCTCTCAGCTGAACTGCAGGGCTTCCACCTGATTGGCGATGGCAGCCTTGGCCTCGGCCAGCGAGGCGGCCCTGGACTCATCGCCCATACTGAGGCCTTCGGCATACACGAAGTGCTGATCCGTGATGCCCATCAGCCCGAGCATGGATTTCAGGTGTGGTGTCTGGGAGTCCATTTCAGTGCCCGCGTACATGCCGCCACGCGCCGCCAGTACCAGCGCCTGCTTGCCTTCCAGCAGGCCCACCGGCCCTTTCTCGGTATAGCGGAAGGTCTCTCCGGCACGCAGCACCCGGTCGAACCACGCCTTCATCTGCGTCGGCAGGCCCAGATTGTAGAGCGGTGCCGCAACGACCAGCAGGTCTGCCGCTCTCAGCTCGGCCAGAAAACCATCGGACAGTGCGGCGAGCTTGCGTTGCTCGGCGCTACGCTCATCCGCCGGCGTCATCCAGGCCTGCATTTCCGCGCCATCGAGATGCGGCAGGTCACGCTCGACCAGATCATGATGCGTCAGCTGAAATGGCTGCCCGGAGGCCTCGAGCGCACTGACGAAGGATGAGGCCAGCGCACGTGAATTGCCCTTGTCGGCGAACAGGGAAGCAGACACCAGCAGGACATTGAGCGAAGCTTTTGACATGTGGAGGGTCTCCATGAAAGTGAGGCGCGATCCTGTCGACGGTATTCGACCCGATCCGCATGCACAGCATGATAAATGAACCATTCCACACGAAAAGCGACTTAAATCGCCCATATCATTCGAAAAAAGCGAATATTAAATCCAGTCAGCCCTCTTATTCGACCGCCGACTGATAACGGAACGCCTCGCCACAGCCCTTCAATTCCTGCCCCGCAATCGTCAAGGTCGCCGTCAGCGGATAGGGCGCGCCCTGCATGGAATCGAAGCAGGCGCCCGGCGCGACCACCAGCTGCAATGGCTCGCCCTGCTTGCCGTCAGCCGGGAGTTGCGCCTTGAGCACACGACTATCATTTTCCTCGCGGGCGACCCGATAAGGCAGCTTGACCACCTGGACACCTGACGAGCGAGCGCCAGCCTCCGCCTCTGCAGTGCGCTCGGATGCCTGCGCCTCGTGCGGCGACTCGAGCAAGCCCTGCATGGCCGTCAGCGTCAGCAGGTTGTGCTGGCTGTCGAGACTGACCTGCCAGCCGGGCTCATTGCCCTGCGCCACCAACAGCGGCTTCTGCGTCGTCGGATGAATCACGCGCCGATCATCCTGCACACATTCCAGATTGCCACGGGCATTCTGCAGCATCGCCTCGGAACCCTTGAACCACACCTCCAGTCCCTCTTCACCGGGCAACGCCTCCACATCACCAGACGCCTTCTCGGCCGGCGATGCACCGGCATTGGCCTGATAGCGCTCGCCCGAGGCACTGACGACCCGCTCCAGGGTATAGGCATGCCGGCGTGACCACAGTCGCAACCAGTCATGCGACGCCTCGGCGTCGCCTTCACTGAAGGCCATCAACAGATCCTGCGCCGGAGTACAGCGCCACACCTGATACTCACTCGCCCGGGGCGGTGGCAGAAAGCCGGAGGGCAAGGTCACGGCAGCAGCCTTGCCCAGCGATTCCGCACTGGGCGGCGCAGGCTTCTTCGCCACCTCATGCACCACGGGGCCCGGGTCCTGCGCGGGGGCCGGCACCTTGAGCGGCGGCTGGCCAGCATCCGTCCCTGACGCGGCATCCTGACTCCACGGCAGGGAGGTACATCCGGCCAGCAGCAGGGGCACCGCCAGAGGCGACAGGCGCAAGCCCGCTCGACCGGCAGCGATCATCCCTGGCGTGAGACTCGCGGCCCACCTATGGGGCAACGCACGGGAAATGGCAAAAAGACGACAGCAATGACGTGACATGATGAACCCTCCCTGGGCATGTCGGACGACAAGATGCAGCGCAGGACTCTCGCGACGAGACACTGCGGCATGGCTGGACTTCAAGGCGGAGACGGCGGCCTTCCTGGCGCACCCTGCCAAAGTCTATCAAGCGCAGTGGGGCTTGTGGGGATGGGAATGCACTAAGGGTACAAGGCGCTTGCCCTGCCGGCCTTGCATGACACCCTCTGCACAGCTGACTCCGGCGCCCTTCGTGCTCCACTATCTCAGTGATACGCGAATCGCCATGAATATGAGACAGTGTCATGAGCACTCTCGGGCAGCCGCGCGTCACGATGGTGGCCTTGGCCTGGCGGGAAGAAGATCCCGCTGCCACTCTCCCACTGTTCCAGTCTCGCGGGAGTGATTGACCCGCGCGCGGCTTGCACCAGGACTTTCAACTTATCGTTCTCGGCTTGCCTGTCTCAACCTGCCGTTCACAACGCACCTTATTTCACTCAACCTCTCAACATGAGCACCATTCATCATGCTTGAATTGCGCCATCTGCGTACCCTGCTGGCCCTGCGTGATGCTGGCTCGCTGGTCGAAGCCGCGGAGCGTGTCCACCTTACCCAGTCCGCCCTGTCCCATCAGCTGAAGGACCTCGAGGAGCGCCTGGGCGCGCCGCTGTTCATCCGCAAGACGCGCCCTGTGGAGTTCACCCGCGCCGGACAGCGCCTGTTGTCGTTGGCAGAGCAGGTACTGCCGCAGTTCCGCATGGCTGAGCGCGACATTGCTCGCATGGCGGGTAGCGAGCAGGGCCGGCTGCACATGGCCATCGAGTGCCATAGCTGCTTTCAGTGGCTGATGCCGACGGTGGATCGCTTCCGCGATCACTGGCCGGAGATCGAAGTCGATATCCCCTCGGGCCACAGCTTCGCTCCCCTGCAGGCATTGGGCCGCGAGCAGCTGGACCTGGTCATCACCGCCAACCCGGTGGAGATGACCGGTATCCAGTACATTCCGCTGTTCCGCTATGAGGTCATGCTGGCCGTGGCACGCCAGCATGCGCTGGCCATCAAGGGCCATGTGGAGCCGCAGGACCTGTGCGACGAGACCTTGATCATCTATCCGGTCGAGCATGATCGCCTGGACGTCTTCACCCAGTTCCTCGAACCGGCCAACGTGAGCCCACGCGAGATCCGCAGTGCCGAGATGACGGTGATGATGATGCAGCTGGTCGCCAGCGGCCGCGGCGTCACGGCACTCCCCAACTGGGCACTGGCCGAGTATCTGACGCGCGATTACGTGCGTGGCCTGTCGCTGGGCGACGGTGTCTGGGCGACGCTTTACGCCGCCGTCAGAGAAGATCTGCTCGGCACGCCGTGGATGGACGACTTCCTGCGTACCGCCCGTGAGACATCATTCGAGGTGCTGAGTGGCGTGAAGCCTGCCTGACACCCGGGCCTCAGTGCTTACGAGGGATAGATACACGAAAGCCCCACTACTCGATGCCTTGCGGCCTATCGAGTGGTGGGGCTTCTTGTTAGTACTGTTCAATGCTTGTTCACGCCATATCACTACGGCTTGCGCGCAAGACTTTTTCTTCAGCACAAACAGAACCGCCCCAGCATGAGCTGGGGCGGTTCTTGACATCTATCATCTCAAGCGGAAAGCTTTCCGCAATGAGTGATGATCAGTCGATAGCCTTGACGTTGGCTGCCTGCAGACCTTTCTGGCCCTGGGTCACGTCGAAGGAGACCTGCTGGCCGTCCTGCAGGGTCTTGAAGCCATCAGCCTGGACTTCGGAGAAGTGAACGAACAGATCGTCACCACCGTCAGCCGGAGCGATGAAACCAAAACCTTTAGCGTCGTTGAACCACTTAACTGTACCTGTAGCCATGAGAAATTCCTCTCTGATTAGCATGTTTGAAATAACGGGCATTACCCGAAGAGCGTGGGCAAAGCAAAACCATGCATCAAATCAGCGAGGCTTCTCGGGGCGCTCAAGGCGATTTACCGAGCAGCACAGGCGACTGAGTGGTGCGTCTTGCTATCCAACAGGAGCTACATTGCACGCTAACCCATGATCACGTCAAGCCTTTTCGACAATCACTTCACACAGTCGCCAATCGATGCCACTCCAGCCAGGTCAGAAATCCCCCTTCGGGCAGCTGCAGATTCGGCGCATCGGTCCCCAGCAGCAGGCGGTCTCCCTCGAGCGTGACGCGCCGCACAAGCGTCACCTCATCCCAATCGGCGATCGTGGCCAGCGACAGATGATGGCAGACCTCCTCCCGCTCACTGTCCCACTGCCAGCGCCCACAGTAGGCAAAGCCCTCACGAAAGGCGGCGACCAGCTGATCATCCGTCGGCGCCATCCCCAGAGGCTGACGCTCACAGGACACCAGCTGCACGCTCATATAGCCATTGGCCATGTAATGCAGCTGGCCCTTGCACTCCCCCAGCGGCTCCAGCTCGCGTCCATCCGGCCAGGCATACCAGAAACGCTCGAGCCGCCACGCGCCGATCAAGTCAGGATGCAGTGACAAGGAAGATTCCCGCATGGCCGATTCCTCAAACGGTCGTGATCAGGTGGCGTGCTCGTCCTGGAGTGACGGCGGCTTGACCGGCGGCAAGGGCACAGGCGCCTTGCGTTCCAGCTGGCTGGAGGTCAGTGGCAGCAACAGGCTGAAGCGCGCGCCCTTGAGCGACCTGCCCTTGTCAACCACCACGCTGCCGCCGTGGGAATGCAGGATCTTCTGCACGATGGAGAGCCCCAGCCCGTAGCCGCCGGAGGCACGCGTACGCGAATCATCCAGGCGCGCGAAGGGCTTGAAGACCTTCTTGCGATCTTCCTCGTTGATGCCGGGGCCATCGTCCTCGACATCAAGCCTGACCACCTGCGGGTCACTGGTGATGCGCACCAGTACACGGGAATCCGCGTGCCGGCAGGCATTGGAGACCAGATTCTGCAGCGCCCGCTGCAGATAGCGTGCCTCGGCCTCGACCTCCAGCGCCTCGCCCTCGATGCTCAGCAGCAATTCAGGATGCAGCGGCGCCAGCGTCTCGCAGACCTGCTCCGCGATCTCGCGGCAATCCACCATGCCGAGGTCCAGCTGGATACCGGCGGCATTGTTGAGGCGTGCGTAGGTCAGGATCTCGTCGATCAGCTTGTCGAGTTCCTCGATGTCGCCGTCTGCGCCCTTTATCTGACGCTGGACGAAATCATCATCGACCATGTCCTCGATCATCTGCAGCGCGAAGCGTATACGTGCCACCGGCGTGCGCAATTCATGCGAGACCGCCCGAATCATGTCCTGCTGCGCGCCCAGCAACCCCTGCACCCGCTCGGCCATGCCATTGAAGGCCATACCGAGACGCCCGAGAAAGTCATTGGACTCGACGCGCACCCGCGTATCGAGATAGCCGCCCGCGATGCGGGTCGCGGCCTTTTCCAGACGCGTCAGGCGCGCCTCCAGTGAACGCACCACCAGATAGATGACGCCGCCCAGCAGACTGATGACCGCCAGTATCATGGCGATGATCAAGGCCGGCGGTGTCGTCTCGAAGCCGCGGATGGGCCCGACCTTGAGCATGGCGCGGTCACCCAGTCGAGTATAGAGCGCCATCGCCTGACCGTGACTGGCCACGTTGAGCACCACTCGACCGGCCTCCAGGCGACTGGCCTGCTGCGCATCGAGATTCTGCGGAATGTCCGGCAGCAGCGCGAAGGACAGACCGGAGGCCTGCTGCAGCTGGGCCAGCAAGTCGCTGCGCTGCTCGGCATTCATGGGTTGCAGGGTGTCATGCAGCGACACCATCAACCCGCGCAACTGCCGCTCCGCGAGATGCAGCAGCCGGAATTCCAGCACTCTCTCTTCGCCCGGCACCGCCATCAGCAGCTGCCAGCCGGCATCATCATGGGGCCGCACCAGCGGCCGCCCGGCCTCAAGGCGGCGCTGCTCCCACCAGCTGAGGTCAAAGACCGCCGCCGGCGCCAGCAACAACCGCCCATCCAGCAGCCGGGCGGTCCGATTGAGGAAGGCCCCGCGCTCAGCCTCCGGCGTGGCCGCGATCTGGCTCACCAGCAGGCGCATCGGCGCCGCGCCCAGACGCGTCTGGTAGGCCTCAAGCCGGACCATGTTGGTCAGCTGAAAGCCGCCCAGCGCGATGCCCAGCGTGAGCACCAATGCCACCAGCAAGGCGACATAGACACGCAGGAAGATGCTGTCGGAGAGAGCCCGGCGCATCGTCTAGAGGTCCTTGACGAACAGGTATCCCTTGCTGCGCACCGTCTTGATCCGCTCAGGATGATTGGGGTCATCGCCAATCTTGGGGCGGATGCGCGAGACACGCACGTCGATGGAGCGGTCCTGGCCGTCGTACTTGATGCCGCGCAGCGCAGAGAAGATCTCCTCGCGCGTCAGCACGCGTCCCGCATTCGAGGACAGCAGCCACAGCAGGTCGAACTCGGCACTGGTCAGTTCGATGCGCTCGCGCGCCAACCATGCCTCACGGGTGGCGTTGTCGATCTCGAGATCATTGAACACCAGGCGCGTCTCACCGGCGGCCACTTCGGGGCCATCGGCGCGACGCAGCAAGGCCCGCATGCGTGCCAGCAGGACACGCGGCTGCACCGGCTTGGGCACGTAATCGTCGGCGCCCATCTCCAGACCCAGCACCTGATCCATGTCATCGGTACGCGCCGTCAGCATCAGGATCGGCCCGGCGAACTGAGGCCGCACGCGGCGACAGATGGACAGGCCATCCTCGCCCGGCAGCATCAGGTCCAGAATCACGATGTCGGGGCGCAGACTGATGATCAGGTCCACCGCCCGCGCGCCGTCATTCTCGACGCTCACGCGGAAGTTGTTGGCTTCGAGGTATTCGCGCGTCAGTGTCGCCAGACGCTCGTCATCCTCAACAATCAATACATGTTCTTGCGCATTGGTATCCAAGGGCATTCCATCCGCATCGTTGGGTCAACGTGGCCAGCAGCTCACAAGCAGTTACTTTCCTGTGCCACGTCGTAACCTTTTCAGGGTGATTTGTCACGAATGATACGCCAATTTGGGCGTTTACGCGCCAGCAGCGCAGGCACCATCTGCATTGACGGAGCGCAGAAAATTTAACACCTGAACTCTTGACATCCCCCAGCGGCAAGGCCGGATTTTCAACCACACCTTACCCACAAGTTATCCACTTGCACGCCCCACCAAACAACACTATCTTGTGTCCAAAATCAGCTCACACCCCATATGTAGGGTTTTGGCGACGTCGAGACCCATAGATCATGGCGACGATTGTCAAGCCCCGAAAGCATGAATCAGCGTATGGGAAGGCAGTCACGCAAGGCTGCTGGAACCGTGTCTCATGAACGCTATCAGGCTCAGCCCGGGCGCCGATTGCCCCGCCTGAGCCTGATCGAGTTTCTCGACGACAAGGCTGACGACGACAGAATATCCCCGGGCGCAGGCAGGAATTTCCAGCCTGCGCCCCGATACGAATTGCCCTCGAGCCCTAACGGGCAACGATTCACCTTCAGACGATTCAGGAAGGCGTCATGGATTCCACTTTCAGCACCGATCAGGCGACAGTCGACGTGACTGCCCCCCAGCGCCTGCGCGTCATCAAGCGCAATGGCGATGTTGCGGCCTTCGACGCCAGCAAGATCTCCGTCGCTCTCTCCAAGGCGTTCATCGCCGTGGAAGGCGATCAGGTCGAGTCCAGCTCGCGCATCCGCGACCTGGTTCAGCAGCTGACCAGCCAGATCACCGACGCCTTCCAGCGTCGCATGCCTGACGGTGGCACCCTGCACATCGAAGACATCCAGGATCAGGTCGAGCTGGCGCTGATGCGTTCCGGCGAGCACAAGGTCGCCCGTGCCTATGTGCTGTACCGCGATGAGCACGCTCGTGCCCGCAGCGCCCAGAGCGACGGCATCGCCAAGCCGCACCCGACCATCAACGTCACGCACCTCGACGGCAGCGTGCGTCCGCTGGATCTGGGCCGTATCGAGACCCTCGTCTTCGATGCCTGCGCAGAGCTTTCCAACGTCGATGCCCAGAAGATCGTCGATGACTCCCTGAAGAATCTGTACGACGGCGTGCCGGTCGATGGCGTGTCCACCGCGCTGATGATGACCGCGCGTACGCTGGTCGAGAAGGACCCGAACTACACCTACGTCACCGCTCGCCTGCTGCAGGACAACCTGCGCCGCGAAGCCCTGAGCTTCCTCAAGGTCGCTGACGAGGCCACCTTCGGCGAGATGAAGGACCACTACCCGGTCGCCTTCAAGGCCTACATCGAGAGCGGTATCGCCTTCGAGCAGCTGGACGAGCAACTGGCCACCTTCGATCTGGACCGTCTCGGCGCGGCCATCGATCACACGCGTGACAACCAGTTCACCTATCTCGGCCTGCAGACCCTGTACGACCGCTACTTCCTGCACCAGAACGACGTGCGCTATGAGCTGCCGCAGGTCATGTTCATGCGTGTCGCCATGGGCCTGTCCCTGAACGAGGAAGACCGCGAAGGCCGTGCCATCGAGTTCTACGAGCTGCTGTCCAGCTTCGACTACATGGCTTCCACGCCGACGCTGTTCAACGCCGGTACCCGTCGCAGCCAGCTGTCCAGCTGCTACCTGACCACCGTGCCGGACGCCCTCGACGGCATCTACGGCGCCATCCGCGACAACGCCATGCTCTCCAAGTGGGCGGGTGGTCTCGGCAATGACTGGACGCCGGTGCGTGCGCTGGGCTCCTACATCAAGGGCACCAACGGCAAGTCCCAGGGCGTCGTGCCCTTCCTGAAGGTCGTCAACGACACCGCCGTTGCCGTCAATCAGGGTGGCAAGCGCAAGGGCGCCGTCTGTGCCTATCTGGAAACCTGGCACATGGACGTCGAGGAATTCCTCGACCTGCGCAAGAACACCGGTGATGACCGTCGTCGTACCCACGACATGAACACCGCCAACTGGGTGCCGGATCTCTTCATGAAGCGTGTCTTCGATGACACCGAGTGGACCCTGTTCTCGCCGTCCGACTGCCCGGACCTCCACGACCTGTACGGCGCGGCCTTCCAGGCGCGTTACGAGCAGTACGAGGAGATGACCCGTCAGGGACAGCTGAAGCTGTTCAAGCGCGTCAAGGCGCGTGATCTGTGGCGCAAGATGCTCTCCATGCTGTTCGAGACCGGCCACCCGTGGATCACCTTCAAGGACCCGTGCAACCTGCGCAGCCCGCAGCAGCACGCCGGTGTCGTGCACTCGTCCAACCTGTGCACCGAGATCACCCTCAACACCTCCGAGGACGAGATCGCGGTCTGCAACCTGGGCTCGATCAACTTGGCGCAGCACGTCATCGACGGCAAGCTGGATGGCGACAAGCTCAAGAAGTCGGTGCGTACCGCCGTGCGCATGCTCGATAACGTCATCGACATCAACTACTACGCCGTACCGCAAGCGCGTCGCTCCAACATGCGTCACCGCCCGGTCGGCCTCGGTATCATGGGCTTCCAGGATGCGCTCTACGCGCAGTCCATCGCCTATGCCTCCGAAGAAGCCGTGACCTTCGCCGACGAATCCATGGAACTCGTCAGCTATCACGCCATCGAAGCTTCCAGTGATCTGGCCGCCGAGCGTGGTCGTTACGAAAGCTTCGACGGTTCGCTGTGGAGTCAGGGCATCCTGCCGATCGATTCCATCGAGAAGCTCAAGACCGAGCGTGGCGCCGACTACATCGAGATGGACGAAAGCCAGACTCAGGACTGGGACTACATCCGCGAGAAGGTCCGCACCCAGGGCATGCGCAACTCCAACGTGATGGCGATCGCGCCGACCGCGACGATCTCCAACATCTGTGGTGTCTCGCAGTCCATCGAACCGACCTACCAGAACCTGTTCGTCAAATCGAACCTGTCTGGCGAGTTCACCGTGGTCAACGCCTACATGGTCAACGACCTCAAGGCGCGCGGCCTGTGGGACGAAGTCATGATCAACGACCTCAAGTACTACGACGGCAGCGTGCAGCCGATCGAGCGCATCCCGGAAGACCTCAAGGCGCTGTACGCCAACGCCTTCGAAGTCGAGCCGAAGTGGATCGTCGAAGCCGCCTCGCGTCGTCAGAAGTGGATCGATCAGGCCCAGTCCCTGAACCTGTACATCCAGGGCGTGTCCGGCAAGAAGCTGGACGTGACCTACCGCATGGCATGGTTCCGTGGCCTCAAGACCACCTATTACCTCCGTGCTCTGGGTGCGACCGCCGTGGAGAAATCCACCGTCGATCGCAGCAAGCACAACGCCGTCGGCAATGCACCGACTCCGGCACCGGCTCCCGCGCCGACCCCGGCACCGGAAGCCAAGCCGGAACCGCGCGGCATCGAAGACTTCCTGCAGGGCAAGAGCGGCCAGCGCGCCCCCTCCGCCAGCAACATCGACGAGTTGGGCTGTGAGGCCTGTCAGTAAGCGATTGCGCCAGACCCGAGTCCGCTGACGCTGACTCACCGCCTGCCAGGACACACCTTGCAGGCGGACTGCGGCAAATCCACAAGACCGAGCCCCGCTCGGTCTTGTGCCGCCACCCACAATCACTGCCTCCTGACATTCCCTCGAAACAAGCCCGGGCCTGACTCCCTGTGGGAGCCACGCCACTCGATGGCGCTCGCGTCGTAGAACGCACCGCCCCTGCCTTTTCGTCACGCTGACTGCCCGCGTGATCATCACCGAATACGAGGAACGCAACATGTTGAACTGGGACGATTTTCACGAAGACGAAGCCCCCGCTGCCGAGAAGCCGGCGACGGCCAAACCGGCGCCGCAGGCCGAAGCTCCCGCCGCTGCCCCGGCGGCTGACGCTGTCGTCGCGAGCGAGAACAGCGAAGGCTACGCGATCAGCGATGCCGAGCGCATCGCCCGCGCCCAGCAGGCGCTGGACGATCTCGACGTGGCCAAGGGTCTGGAAGAACTGGAAATGGGTGCCCAGCGCATTCAGGTCGACGAGAAGCGCATGATCAATGCGCGCGCCGACGTCAACCAGCTGGTGCCCTTCAAGTACGACTGGGCATGGCAGAAGTACCTCGACGGCTCCGCGAACCACTGGATGCCGCAGGAAGTGAACATGAACGCGGACATCGCGTTGTGGAAGAGCCAGGACGGCCTGACCGAAGACGAACGCCTGATCGTGATGCGCTCGCTGGGTTACTTCTCCACTGCCGATTCGCTGGTCGCCAACAACCTGGTGCTGGCCGTCTACAAGAACATCACCAACCCGGAGTGCCGCCAGTACCTGCTGCGTCAGGCCTTCGAAGAGGCGATCCACACCCACGCCTACCAGTACTGCATCGAGTCACTGGGCATGGACGAAGGCGAAGTCTTCAACATGTACCGTGAAGTGGACTCCGTGGCGCGCAAGTCCGCCTGGAGCCTCAAGCACACCCAGGCGCTGGCGCGTGCCGACTTCCACACCGGTACACCGGAAGCGGACCAGGAATTCCTGCGCAACCTGATCGGCTTCTACGCCGTCACCGAAGGCATCTTCTTCTACTGCGGCTTCTCCCAGATCCTGTCCATGGGCCGTCGCAACAAGATGACCGGCGTCGCCGAGCAGTTCCAGTACATCCTGCGTGACGAGTCCATGCACCTGAACTTCGGCATCGACGTGATCAACCAGATCAAGGTCGAGAACCCGCATCTGTGGACCGCCGAATTCCAGGACGAAGTCACCCAGATGATTCTGGAAGGCACCCAGCTCGAGATCGAATACGCGCGTGACACCATGCCGCGCGGCGTGCTGGGCATGAACGCGGCCATCATGGAGGAATACCTCCACTTCATCTGCAACCGTCGCCTCGCGCAGCTGGGCCTCAAGGAGCAGTTCCCGGGCGCCAAGAACCCGTTCCCGTGGATGTCCGAGATCATCGACCTGCGCAAGGAGAAGAACTTCTTCGAGACGCGCGTCACCGAATATCAGGTCGGCGGTGCCCTGAGCTGGGATTGATCGCTGATCACTCCCTCTCCCAGAGACAGGCACGCGACTGACGCCTGCCTCTGCTGAGCACCCCAACGGGCCATGTCATTGATATGGCCCGTTTTTGCGTCCAGCGCCCGCACAGGGTAGGCTTCGCGCCGTCCCGACTCTCCCCGGCTTCACGTGAAAGGAACGAACATGCAACTCGGTATCATCGGACTCGGCCGCATGGGCGGCAATATCGCTCGTCGCTTGATGCGCAATGGCCACGAAGTGGTCGCCCATGATCGTGACGCGGCAATCGCCCAGTCACTGGTCGCCGACGGTGCGACGCACGTCGATAGCCTCGTGGAGCTGGTTCAGCAGCTCGAGGCGCCGCGCGCCGTCTGGGTCATGCTGCCGGCTGGCGAGATCACCGAGCAGACCATCGCCACGCTGGCCGAGCTGATGGAAGCCGGCGACACCATCATCGATGGCGGCAATACCTTCTACAAGGACGACATCCGCCGTGCCACGGCCCTCAAGCTGAAGGGCCTGAACTACGTCGATGTGGGCACTTCCGGCGGCGTGTGGGGCCTGGAGCGCGGCTACTGCATGATGATCGGTGCCGAGAAGGCCGTGTTCGAGCATCTCGAGCCGCTGTTCGATACCCTCGCCCCGGGCTATGGCGATCTCGAGCGCACCAAGGGCCGCAACGCCCCGGATGAGCGCGCCGAGCGCGGCTACATCCATGCCGGTCCGGTCGGTGCCGGTCACTACGTGAAGATGGTCCACAACGGCATCGAGTACGGCCTGATGCAGGCTTATGCCGAAGGCTTCGAGCTGATGCAGAGCAAGGGCTCCGACGCCCTGCCGGAAGATCAGCGCTTCGACCTCAATCTGGCCGATATCGCCGAGGTATGGCGTCGTGGCAGCGTGGTGTCTTCCTGGCTGCTCGACCTGACCGCCCAGGCACTGGCCGGTGATGAGCGTCTGGACCACTACAGTGGTGCTGTCTCCGACAGTGGCGAAGGCCGCTGGACCGTCGATGCCGCCGTCGAGCAGGGTGTCGCCGTGCCGGTGCTGGCCAATGCGCTGTTCTCGCGCTTCAGCTCGCGCAAGGAAAACACCTACGCCAACCGCCTGCTGTCGGCGATGCGCTTCGGCTTCGGTGGCCATGTCGAGCCGCCCAGAAAAGACTGAGCGCCTGCTCTGACACGCCAGACGTGAAACGCCCCGCTCATGGAGACCATGAGCGGGGCGTTGTCGTTTGCGGGGCCTGCTGGCAGAGCGGTGGAGTGTCAGCTGCGCTTCTTGCCAGCCCTGTCAGCCATCTGTGTCAGTCACTGGCGTTATCGGCCGCCGCCAGCGCCATCCACCGGCGTCAGCGTCATCTGCTGACCGCGCATGTTGATATCGAACTCCCCCAGGAAACTCATTCCCAGCAGCACCACCTCATCGTGCATGCCCGGCACGATGGCCCCGCGCACCTCGCGCTGGCTGAGTCCCGCCAGACTGACGGTATCCAGTGTGGTCAGGGCACCGTGGCTGACGCCATTGGCGGTGGTGAAGCGCGCATCCCGCCCGCGTGGCAGCTGCAGGCGCTCGGCCAGCGCGTCGGACACCGAGACGTAGGTGGCGCCGGTATCGAGCAGGAAGGTGACCGGCTGATCATTGATCGTACCGGGGGCCACGAAGTGCCCTGAGCGATTGCGCGACAGCGTCAGTGGCTCGCCGGATGACAGCGACTGGCCAGCCAGCGAGGCATTGGGCCGAGTGCGCTCATCAAGCTGGCCCTGAAACCACCACACCAGCATGGCGAGAATCAGCGCCCAGCACAGCACCAGCATGCCGACACCATAACGGCGGGTCGCGCCGCCGGCCCCGCCCCCTGAATCACTCATGCACCACCACCCCGCAACAGCAGGCGCAGACCGACGGCGCACAGTGCGAAGCCGAGAATCAACGGCACCCCGATCAGCCAGCCGCGCGTCCCCGGCAGGCTGGCCTCATGCGGGGCGTCGAGGCGATAGACCAGCGCCACGCTCTCCCCCACGGCGGGTGTCGGCGAGGGCACCGCCAGCGGCGAGATGATCTCGTGCCAGCCATCACGCTGATCCTGATAGCGCACCACGGGCGCATACTGGATCGACTCGATATTGAAGCGCCCGCCCGGCGGCAGCCCCGCCATCGCCAGGGCCTCATCCTCGCTGAGCCTGCCGCCCTTGGGCAGATGGATCGGGCCACGCCCTTCGACGTGCAGCGTGCGGTCATGGTTGATGACCTCGCCCACCACCTGTGCGCTGTTGCGGGCGAAGGACTGTGCCTTCTGCCAGCGATAGCCGCCGAGCAGCAGCAAGGCGATGCCGATGATGATCACTCCCCAGGTCAACGCCATGCGATGCCTCCTTGTGGTCGGTGCCATCATGCACGACGCGGTGTCGAGGTACGGGCCTGGACGTCGTCGCTCACGTCATGGGCCACGCCCTGCTCGTGTCCGCCGGCCGCTTCCAGCCTCTCGCTCAGCGCCTCGAACTGGCGCCAGCGCGCATGCGCCAGCGGCGTGACACCTTCGGCGTCCGCCAGATTGACGTCGGCACCGTGGGCCAGCAGCTGCTCGACGACCCGTTGATAGTCAACGCCGCCATCCCCCAGCAACACGGCCTCGATCAGCGCCGTCCAGCCGAGCGTATTCTGGTGGTTGACGTCGACATCGGTCTCCTCGAGCAGCTGACGACAGATATCGGCATGGCCACGCTCACTGGCCGACATCAGCGCAGTGGAAGAGAAGCGATTGAGCACCGTCGCCGAGGCGCCATGCGCCAGCAGCCGGCTCAGGCAGCGGCCATAGCCGAGTGCGGCCGCGGCCAGCAGGGGCGTGTCGTGCAGGGCATCGGTCTGCTCGCAGTCGGCGCCGGCGGCCAGCAGGGCCTCCACCGCCTCCGGCTGATTGGCCTGCACCGCGACCAGCAATGGCGAGCGCCCGCGATAATCCACGTCATTGACTCGCTCGTGCGCATCGGGAGCGGCCAATGCCTGTGCCAGGCCCTCCAGATCGCCATGCTGAGCACACATTGTCATGTCCTTCATCACCACCTCCTGACGCCCGGCAACGGATGCTTACTCTCTGACAGCCTATGCGATCCTGAGCGTGACCGTTAGCCCCGCCAGCGTTCAATCGGCGCCTTGAGCATCGCCGATCAGGCATGGCGTGACGAATGACAGGCAAAAAAAAAGCGCTCCCGAAGGAGCGCCAGTTCGTCATCACCGCAGGGCGCGGCAGACGAGACTCAGAAACGAAGCCCGTCCGGCTGCCAGCCGGACACCGTCAGAATACGGTGTCGTCCTGGCCGCGCCCAATCATCTCTCGGGATGGCTGCGATAGTGCCTGGCTATCAAGACAAGAGCGCCGATAAACGAGGCGGCGCCCTGTCACTCCGTCGGCTGTGCCCCGACCAGCGGGGAGCTCGGCAGCCAGACGCGTGCCGCCAGGCCGCCCAGACTGGAGCGCTCCAGTGCCAGCTCGCCCCCGTAGAGCGCCATCAGATCATCGACGATCGCCAGTCCCAGACCGGAACCGGAGCGCCCCTCATCAAGACGCGCCCCACGCCCCAGCGCGGCGGCGCCCTCTTCTTCATTCATGCCGGGGCCGTCGTCCTCGATGATCAACAGCACGCCGCCATCGCGGGTCTCGCTGCTGACGCGCACCTGCTGACGAGCCCACTGCAAGGCGTTCTCGAGCAGGTTGCCGACCATTTCCTGCAGATCCTGCGGGTCGACCCGCACGCTGGCGTCGTCCTCCAGCGCCAGACTGAGCGTGATGCCACGCCGACTCGCCAAGCGCCCGAGCCCCTCGAAGACCGGCCCCGCCGCCTCACGCAGGCTGATGCGCCCGCTGAGATGCGCGCCACCCGCGGCACTGGCACGCGCCAGGTGGTGGCGCACGGCTTCATCGATGCGTTTGAGCTCGGCGTCGATCCGCGCACGGTCCTCGCCATCGAAGCGCTCGGACTGCGCCTTGAGCACGCTGACCGGCGTCTTGAGGGCATGCGCCAGATTGCCGGCCGCCGCGCGACCGCGCTCGATCAAGCGCTGATCACGCTCGAGCACGGCATTGATGGCGCGGGTCAGCTCGGTCAGCTCCGGCGGCAGACGGGTCTCTTCCAGCCGCTCCGCCTCGCCATCGGCGACCTTCTTGAGGCGAGCCCGCAGGCGCCGCAGAGGCGCCAACCCCCAGCTGATCTGCGCGGCAGAGCCGCACACCAAAAGCGATGCCAGCGCGACCAGCGCACCCGCCAGCAGCCACTCGAAGCGCGCGACCTCGGCGTCGACCTCGCTACGACTGGCCGCCACCATCACGTGCAGTGGCTGGTTGCGACCGGGCAGGCGGATATCGCGCTCGAGGGAGCGTAACACCTGATGGCGCGGGCCCTTGAGGTCACGGCTGATGATGACGCCCTTGCCCATGTCTTCCAGCGGCGGCAGGCGTTGGTCCCACAGCGAGCGCGACGTCAGCACATTGCCGTTGCGATCGGAAATCTGCCAGTACCAGCCCGAATAGGCCTGATCGAAGCGTGGGTCGCCCAGCGAGCGTGTCAGGCCGGGGCGGCCCTTCTCGCGGTCGAACTGGATAGCGGCGATCAGCACCTTCGACAGCGACAGCAGGCGCTGGTCGAAGGCGGTAGTCACGGCGTCACGGAAGCTCCAGGCCAGACCGAGCCCGGTCAGCGGCATGACGATCAAGGCAATGACCAGCGAGCCGCCCAGCAAGCGGCGGCCGACGGACAATGGCTTCATGCGTCGCTGCCATCCGCCGGCGTCTGTGTCTCGGCGTCCGGATCACGCAGACGATAGCCACGCCCGCGCAGCGTCTCGATGCGCTCGGCACCCAACTTGCGGCGCAGACGGCTGATCTGCACATCGATGACGTTGGAATCGGGTTCGTGGTCGCGGTCATAGACATGCTCGACCAGTTCAGAACGGCTGACCACACCGGGCACGGCGTGCATCAGGTGCATCAGCAGGCGCGTTTCCTGGGCGGTCAGCGACACGGGGCGCCCCGCCAGGCTGACGGTACCGCCGTGGGTGTCACAGGCCAGATCGCCCAGCTTGAGCACGGGGTGGGCATGGCCGCGTGAGCGCCGTACCAGGGCGCGCAGACGGAAGATGACCTCGGCGGTCTCGAAGGGCTTGGTGACGTAATCATCGGCGCCGGCAGAGAAGCCGGCGGCCTTGTCAGACCAGCGCTCGCGCGCGGTCAGCACCAGCACCGGCACCTCGATGCCGGCTTCCCGCCACTGGGCCAACCAGCGCGTGCCATCACCGTCCGGCAGGCCGAGATCCAGCACTACGGCATCGTAGCTCTCGGTCTGGATCAAAAAGTCGGCGTCTCCCCCGGTGGTGGCATGCTCGACCAGTACATCGGCTTCCCCCAGGCGCGCCATCAGCGCTTCGGCCAACGGCATGTCATCTTCAACCAGCAATATCTTCATCGATTCTCGGGCTCCTGACGCAAGCGGCGTTCTACCGGTGGCGCAATGGACAATGGCACTAGCATACCGTTCCTCAGGGCCGCCCGGCACCCTCGGCGCCCTTGTCACAGCCTGCGCTGACACTGCCTGGCCTGGCCACTGCCTGCCTCACCCTATTGGCTCTCGACCTCGGCATTGGCGCCGTCAGTCACGAGCGGCGTGTCGTCCGTCTCGGGCAGGGGCCTGGTCAGGGGCTCGGACAAGGAACCGCTGCCAGCGCGACGCATGGCATCCAGATTGACGCCGCGCACCTCACGCAGACTGCCATCCGAGGCACGCACGGTGAATCTGGCCATCTGGCCCTGCGGCCCGAGCATCTCGACCTCGTAGATCAGCTCGCCATGCGTCTCTTCGAGTTCCACCTCGACTACCTGACCCAGCCAGTCGCGCTCGAGGCTATCGAGCAGCTCGGACAACGAAATGACACGTCCGGCGGCGACTTCGTCGTGCAGGCTACGCCAGCGCTCGCTGTCACACAGCGCATACGGCGGCAGTGCCAGTGCTCCGACCAGCAGGCTCCCGAGCCCGAGGCACAGCCAGACATAGCGTTGCCGCCATTGACTGCCACGCGCTGCACGGGCGTCTGGCTGAGCCTTGTGGGGAGTCTGCATGAAGAGGAACCTCGTGAATGACGGCGGGGCTGGTATGCGCCCAAGGCGGGCGCTTGCGCGTGGCGCTCAATCTAGCAACGGAATGTGCAATCAAACCTGCGTTGGAACAACGCGGACCAACTCGAGAGCAACCACTGACCCTGTGACGCAGAGACTGACAGGAGGCAATGAACCTCAGATGAATTCACGTCTCAGCGTCGCGCAAGGTCGCCTGGCCCACAGTGAGCGCCATGCCCAGCCATCCTTGAGGAGGGTGTCATGTCCCCATCAGCCGCGTCCCGTATTGCTCCCGCTCGTGAATCAGACTCCGCATCCCGGCAGCCGCCATCCTCGGCCGCAGGTGTCGCCCCGTCGCGCTTCTGGCTCGCCAGCCGCGCAGTCCAGCACTGGCGACACGGCCTGGGCGTCAGCGCACTCGGCCTGATGCTGGGTTCGGCTCCCGCCTATGCCAATGGCATCGAGGACCTGCCGGTGCGCCATCAGCTGTCGGCGGCAGAACTCTCGACCGCAGGGCTCTCTGCAAATGGGCCCTCGACCAGCGAGCACTCAGATGACGGCAAGGCGCACGCCACGCCCGGAAATGATACGGAGGATAGCGCGCTGGACACGGCCGCCACCCGCACAGCCGGTAAGCCTGCGACAGATAACTCTGAGGCCTCGACTACTCAAGGGCTCGCGCCAGAGCTGCTCACGCAGATGATGATCCACGCCAGTCGCAAGGGCATGATGGAATTCAGTACGATGGATATCCGCGACGATCATGTTCAGTTCACGGGCTGGGGGCATAATGGGTGGCAGATGGAACTGGCCATCAATCTCGCCGATGGAGAATTCATCAGCGAAGCGTTGCGCCAGAGTGATTCCGCGCCCGGCGACAAGGCCATCGATGGCGACAGCATGCGCCAGACCTTGAATTTTGCCGCTGTCGACGGCATCAAGAGTGTACAGAGCGTCGAAGTCGCTGCGCACGCCATCCAGATTCACGGGCGCGATGCGCAAGGCAGGCCGCAACGGATGACATTGAACATGCCGCTGCCGGGCAATGCATTCAACCTCGCCGCCAGCGTGTCCATGAATCCGGATTACCGGCCGTGAACTGATCGACCCGCTTGACCAGCCACCGTGCCTTGAAGTGGTTCAGGGACTGAACCTGACATCCAGCGCTGGATCAACGCCGAAGCCGCTTGACGGCAACGATGCCAACTTCGATGCTGAACGAGTCAACCGGCCGCCCGATGCCATCAAGCGCCTCATGCAAAAGTGCGTCGCATCGAGCCCCACTTACCCATCCCCCGGCCCAGAGCACGAATGCCCGTTGCGCCGGGAGGGCAATACCCCTGTTTCCTGACCCGATATCCCCGACCACCCACTTTCACCTATCGGGTCATCCTCGCCCGGCCTGACGGCCCGGCTCTATCGTGGAGAAGACACATGCAAGGCCAACAGCACAACACTCTGTGGAACCAGGCTCGCCAATGGCAGGCCAATGCAGGCAACCAACGCCCCTCCAATGGCCTGTCCGGCCTCAAGCTGGTCGCCGCCTGGCTGATCGGTGGCGTGGTCATGATCTTCAGCCTGTTCGCGGCGCTGGTGATGATGGTACTCGGCATCATCATGCTGCCCTTCATCCGCCGTCGCATGAAAAAGCGCATGAGCGAGATGCAGCAGCGCATGCAGGAGGCCCAGGACAAGGCCAGTGGCCGCCAGAACTACTCGCGTGATGCCACGCGTGAAGACGGCAGCAGCACCGAGACGCTGGACGGTGAGTATCAGGTCAAGGAATAAGCCCTGACGCCAGAGACCGCTGAGCGTCTCACATTGGCCGACTCGCACTGGCCGATTCGCAATGATCGTCTCGTATTGATCATCACGACGTTCGCCAAAAACGCAAAAGGCCGCCCCATGGGGCGGCCTTTTGCGTTGCAGCGCCCTGAAGCTGCCAAGGCAGGCTCAGGCACCTGACCATCACACCCGATAGACGCTGGCCGTCATCACCTTGGACATCAGGCGCATGGCGCTCTTCAGCGGCCCCGGGAAGCGATGACCACCGGCTTCCAGCGCCCACTGCTCATGATGGGCTTCGTCGATTTCCATCTGGCGCAACACGGCACGTGAGCGCTGATCGCCCTCGGGCAGCGTCTGCTGGTGCTTCGACAGGTGCTCGCCGACCAGCTCTTCAGTCGCGGCCACGAACCCGAGGCTGACCTTGTCATTGATGGCGCCCGCTGCTGCCCCGAGCGCGAAGCTCGTCATGTAGAACAACGGATTGAGCAGGCTGGTATTGGCATCCAGCTCGACGAGTCGTGCATCGCACCAGGCCAGGTGGTCGATCTCTTCCTGGGCGGCCAGCTCCATCTGCGTGCGCGTTTCGGGCAGACGCGCCGTGAACCCCTGACCCTGATAGAGCGCCTGGGCACACACCTCACCGGTGTGATTGATGCGCATCAGGCCAGCGGCGTGCTGACGCTCTTCATCGCTGATCGCTTCGTCATGGATGTCGCCCGCCGGAGAGGGACGCGACGGCTGGGCGGCATGCGGCACCAGGGTACGCAGTACGGTGTCGAACTGATGGATCAACTGATCGGCGCGGCTGTGATGACGTTGCGCCGAAATGGCATCGGAATGCGGCATGGGAAGACTCCTGCACGGCGTGAGCAATGAGGCCATCTTACGCAAGCCAGCCCGCGACGGTAAGGGGCAGAGTGTCGCCGGGCGAGGCCTGACCGGCTCCCTTGCGCCGTGGCTTCCCCAATGAAAAACCGGCAATGCCGTTTTCACGACATTGCCGGTATGCGCCTGTGTGCCGCGCGCTTGTTATCGCTAGCCGCTACCTGCCCGCGAACCGCCGGTACAGGCGCCTGCTCTATGCCGGCTCAGCCAGCCGGCCATGTGAAGCGGCGACCACCCATCAGGTGCATATGAATATGATAGACCGTCTGGCCGCCATCTTCATTGCAGTTCATCACCACGCGATAACCGCCCTCGGCAAAACCGTAGTCCTTCGCCAGTCTGGCGGCGGTGTACTGCAGGCGCCCTACCGTAGCCAGCTGATGCTCCTCGATATCGTTGAGCGTGGCGATGTGCTGCTTGGGGATGATCAACACATGGGTCGGCGCCTGCGGATTGATGTCATTGAAGGCCAGCACCTCATCATCCTCATAGACGATATCGGCGGGAATCTCGCGGTTGATGATCTTGCAGAACAGACAGTCCATGACACCTTCTCCCTTGAAGTGGGGCTGCCCACGGCAGCGTGGCCTGCCAGCGTAGCGCCAGCCGGGCAACAGGCCAAGGGCAGACGCAGGAAAAAGCGGACCGGCTGGCGGACAGGGCAATGTCGCCTTTAGGGAAACAGACTGATTCACCGCTGCCAGTGGGCGAATGAGGAAAACAGTAGGATAATCATTGTTACCCCGCTAACGAGAAGCCATCCGTCATGCCCGTGTTCACTCGCCAAGATTCCTCCCTGCGCAAGGCCAACCACGAACTGGAGGCCGGCCTTGGCGCTCACGGCGAGACACGAACGGCCACTGTCGGCGCCCCCGCCGTTGATCGCGCTGAGCCCACGCGCGCCGAGAAGGCACGGGCGGCACTGCGTGCCGCGCCCAGGGTCACGCGTGCTGACGGCGAGCAGGCCCCGGGCGAGTTCCTGCAGCGTGCCAAGGGCTTTCTCAAGGCCGAGGTCTATATCACGCACCTCAATGGCCAGCCGGTGGTCTGCAAGGATTACCGCCGCTATGCCGGCACGCCGGCGGCATTGGTGGCACGCTGGTTGGTACGCCATGAGCTGAAGATGCTCGAGCGTCTGGGCAACTGGACACACGCTCCCCGCGTCGTGGCGCGCCTGTCACCGCTGTCGCTGGCGATGGAGTACATCCCCGGGCCGTTGCTGAGTGATGCCGCCCTGGATGACGTGACGGATGCCCGCCTCAGTCAGCAGCTGATTCTCGTCGTACAGCAACTCCATCAGCGTCAGATGGCCCACAACGACATCCGTGGCTCCAACGTCGTGCTGCGCGATGGCGTGCCGGTCCTGATCGACTTCACCTCTGCCGTCCGCCTGCCACGCCTGCCGGGCACGGCCACTCTCGCGCGCATGATGCGCCGCTTCGACCTGCGTCACTCGCTGAAGCTCAAGCAACGCACTCTCGGCCTGCCGCTGAGCACCCGCGAGGCACGCCTGCTGATCCGCAGTGGCCGCCTGAATCGCACCCTGCGCGTCTGGAAGAAAGGCATCCTGCCACGCCTCAAGGGCCGCAAGCACTGAGCCAGTCCGAGCCCAGCCCCCTTCGTGTCTGTGGCTAGCGAAACCGCCGCTGCGCCAGCAGGCTCTTGACCAGCGGCGTGATGATCAGCTCGATGGCCAGTGCCATCAGCGCGCCGGGCACCACCAGCGTATGCGGACGCGACATGAACGAGCCCTGGATCATCGCGAGCAGAAACGGGAAGTTGACACTGCCGGGGTCGCGGAAGTGGATCACGACCATCGACTCGGCGTCCGTCGGGATATCCTGCGGCTCGAAGGGGTTGGAGGTATCCACCGTCGGTACGCGCTGGAAGTTGATGTGCGTGCGTGAGAATTGCGGCTGGATATAGCGCACGTAGTCATCCATGCGGCTCAGGATGGTGTCCACCACCGCTTCCTGGGAGTGCCCGCGCAGCTTGGTGTCCCGATCGATCTTCTGGATCCACTCCAGATTCATGGTCGGTGCCACCCCGATCAGCAGATCGACATGACGCGCGATGTCATGCTCCGGCGTCACCAGCCCGCCATGCAGCCCCTCGTAGAACAGCAGGTCCGTACAATCCGGCAGCGACTGCCATTCGGTGAAGGTGCCGACCTTGTAGCCGGCCTCGATCATGCGCTTGTCTTCGGCATGGATGTAATGACGATGCGTGCCGGAGCCCTGCTCGCCATATTCGACGAACAGCGCTTCCAGACGATCCAGCTGGTTGGCCTCGACCGCGAAGTGAGACAGCTCGCGCTTGCGCTCCGGCGCCTCCTGAAACATGCGCACCAGCTCGTCACGGGTATAACGGTGAAAGGCATCCCCATCCACGTAGGCGGCATGAATCGCCTCACGCGAGAACATGCGCTCGAAGGTGCGCATGACGGTGGTGGTGCCCGCACCGGAAGACCCCGTCACGGCGATGATCGGATATTCCCGCGACATCAGTTGGCTACCCGGGACGACATGGCTGAGACGGCCTGCTCGATGGCGGCACTGGCGCGCGCGCTCGGCTCCGCCAGCCCCTGCTCGCCAGCGAACACCAGCCCGACGCGTAGCGTCGCCAGTACCGCGTCATCGCTGACACGCAGCAGGCGGTGATGGACACCAAGCCCCTTGCCGGACACGCTGTCGATGGCCGTTTCCACCACGAGGGCATCGCCCAGCCGGCCCTCGCCCTGATACTGCACGGCGAGATCCGCGACGATGCTCATCAGCCCATCGATGTTCCATTCGGGGAAGCCCAGCGCCTGCCAGGCCTGGCCCCGCGCCTCGTGTGCCAGGCTGACTACGCTGTCGTGGCCCAGGTGCTGGCCATAGTTGATGTCGCTGACCCGAATCGTCATCGGGTGGCGATGTACCAGGCGGGAAACCGGAAATTCAAGCCGGATACGGTCCATGCAGACTCCTTGTCGGCGAGACAGGAAAAGGGTTCAGGGCGGACGGCGACGCCATCTTTCGTCGCCGGTCAGCCTCAAGAAGGAATATAGGATGACTAGGGTTATCGCATGCCCGACACCGACATGACCAGACCCCGACACGATGGTCGTAGGCGCTCAGGGCATCGAGAGACGCCCCAACGACAAGACCCGGCCTGAGGCCGGGTCTTGTCGTGAAGCAGGCATGTCGCGGGGTGATGGCCCGTGCGACTCAGCGCTTTCAGCTATCGCCGCGCTCGCGAGCGATGGCGCGCCAGGCGATGTCGCGACGCACCAGCATGTCCTGCCAGCTGATGGCATCGACGCCTTCATAGGCACGCTCGGTGGCCGCCGCGACGCTGTCGCCCAGTGCGGTGACGCACAGCACGCGACCACCGCTGGTGACTACCTGGCCGTCCTGTTCGGCGGTGCCGGCATGGAAGACCTTGCAGCCGGTCGCTTCGGCAGCGTCGAAGCCGCTGATGACATCGCCCTTGCGGTAGCTGGCCGGGTAGCCGCCAGCTGCCAGCACCACGCCGACCGCCGCGCGGGAATCCCACTCGCAGGTCTGGGTGTCGAGACGCCCGTCTTCGGCGGCCAGACACAGTGCGACCAGATCAGACTTCAGCCGCACCATGATCGGCTGGGTTTCCGGGTCACCGAAGCGGCAGTTGTACTCGATGATCTTCGGCGCGCCCTGGGCATCGATCATCAGGCCGGCATACAGGAAGCCGGTGTAAGGATGGCCTTCGGCCGCCATGCCACGCACGGTGGGCAGGATGATCTCGTCCATCACGCGCTGGTGAACGTCAGCCGTCACCACCGGCGCCGGAGAGTAGGCCCCCATGCCGCCGGTGTTGGGGCCGGTATCGCCTTCGCCGACGCGCTTGTGATCCTGACTGGTGGCCATCGGCAGCACGTTCTCGCCGTCGACCATCACGATGAAGCTGGCTTCCTCGCCGTCGAGGAATTCCTCGATCACCACGCGTGCGCCGGCATCGCCGAAGGCGTTGTCCTCGAGCATGTCACGCACGGCGGCGCGGGCTTCCTCGTCGCTCATCGCGACCACGACACCCTTGCCTGCCGCCAGGCCATCGGCCTTGATGACGATGGGCGCCGGATGGGCCGCCAGGTACTCAAGCGCCGCATCGACCTCCGCGAAGGTCGCGTAGTCGCCGGTCGGGATGGCATGACGCGCCAGGAAGTCCTTGGTGAAGGCCTTGGAACCTTCCAGCTGGGCGGCACCGGCCGTCGGGCCGAAGCACTTGAGTCCCGCCTCGCGGAAGCGATCGACCACGCCGATCACCAGCGGTGCTTCCGGGCCGACGATGGTCAACTCGATGGCGTTGTCACGCGCGAAGGCGACCAGCGCATCGAGATCGTCAGCGGCAATCGCCAGATTGGTCAGCTTGGACTCGCGCGCCGTACCCGCATTGCCGGGCGCCACGAAGACCTCCTCGACACGGGATGACTGGGCGGCCTTCCAGGCCAGCGCATGTTCGCGGCCACCGCCGCCGATGATCAGGACCTTCATCTTTTCAACCTTCATGAGCCAGTGAGGATCAGGGCTACCCGCATGGCGCGAGCTACCGAGGAAATATCAGGCTGCGCATTATGGCAGAAAGGCGCCCTGCTCGGGGCGCCCCTTTTCACATCACGATGAATTTATGTGAAAGCTGGATCTGACACGGCGTCACACTCAGCGTCGCTCATCGTCCGGCGGCGTGTCCGACTCATCAGGCGCCGCATCCGCATCGCTCGGCTGTGAGCGTGAGGCGCTCTTGCCAGCACCCATGCCAGCGCCCATGGCCTGCTGCCAGAAGCGCAGGTTCTCTTCGGCGACCTCGCGCATCATTTCCATCGGCGAGTGACGCATGGCCTGGGACCACTGCTCCTGCATGCGCTGCTGCTGCTCCATCATCAGCCGCGTGCCCTGCTCCAGATAACCGGCCAGCGGCAGCGGCTTGGCCATCGCGTAGATGCGGATGAACTGCTCCAGCAGCTCGTTGGAGAAGACCTCGGCCTCGCCCTCGCCCTGCTCCTGCTCGATGATGATGGTCAGCAGGATGGTGCGCGTGAGGTCCTCACCGCTCTTGGCGTCCTCGACCTTGAAGACCTCTTCCGCCAGCACCAGGCTGCGCAGGTCTTCCAGGGTCACGTAGCGGCTCTGCTCGGTGTCGTATAGGCGCCGATTGGCATATTTGCGGATCACTCGCACGTGTCAGGCTCCTGTCGATTTTTCTTCATTGTGCACTCAAGGGGGGGGACTGCAAGAAAAGGCGTCTCCACGCGTCAGCCATTGACGCCATGCCAACGCTGTCCCCGTCGGGTCAGCATGCACGACATGCTAGAATAACGCCCGCTTGCCGCTGTCTGTAAGCGATGCATCCCGCCCTCCACTGCCCCGGTATTGCCATGAATCTGATTTTGCTCGGCGCTGACGACCTGACCGCTCAGGACCATGCACGTGTCACGGACCCACGCCGCCTGCGCCATCTGCGTGAGGTGCATCGTGCCAGCGTCGGCGACGAGATGACGCTGGGGGTGGAGGGTGGCCTGATCGGCCGTGGCCGCCTGGAGCGACTGGAGGCGGACAGCGCCGAATTCAGCCTGACGCTGGACCGTCAGCCGCCGGCGCCACTCGACGTGCATCTGCTGCTGGCGCTGCCGCGCCCGCGCATGCTGGCACGCTCGCTGGAACACGTCACGGCATTGGGTGTGAAGCACATCACCCTGCTGCATACGCGGCGGGTCGAGAAGAGCTATTGGCAGTCGCCGGAACTGAAGGAAGACAAGATTCGCCAGCATCTGGTGCTGGGACTGGAGCAGGCGCGTGACACCATCATGCCGACGGTGACCCACGAGAAACTGTTCAAACCCTTCGTGGAAGACCGCCTGCCGGCACTGATGACACCAGCATCAGGCACGCCTCTGCGCGGCATCATCGCCCATCCTGGCATGCCGGATGAATGCCCACGCGCCGTCCGCGAGCCGGTGATGCTGGCCATCGGTCCGGAAGGCGGCTTCGTGGACTATGAGGTCGAGAAATTCATGGCGACAGGCTTTGAAGGGGTGCATCTGGGCGAGCGCATCCTGCGCGTCGAGACGGCCGTCACGGCGCTACTGGCGCGCCTGGGCTGAAGAGCGTCAGGTCATACAAGAGCAGGTTATAAAAGCAGCAGGTTGAAGTGGAGGTGCCACCAGGGCCTGGATCTTCTCGGACGACTCGCGTGATATCGACACCGTCTGATCACACATCGAAGCCCGCCAGATGCCGCCATTCGCCCCAGTGGATGGCGGCGTCGTAATCGAGCAGGCAACGCTCGAACCAGCGCGCGCCCAACCGCCAGTCGCCGCCGCCCTCCAGCCAGGCACCGGCCAGATACTTGCGCTCGGACCACGGCAACCAGCCTTCACGTACCAGCACCTGCATGGCCTTGTCGGCCCGGGCATCGCCGGTTCGCCCTTCGCTCCAGCGCGCAAAGGCGGCGTCATTTGCGGCGTCTTCCCGCAACGCGGCGCCATACCAGGCCGCGCGAGCCTCCTCATCCTTGTCACGCAGCATGCGCTGCCAGCACTCGCGCTGCAGCACGATGGTCAGCAGCTGCTGATTGATCGCCTCATCACCCGCCTCGCGGCGGCGGGCATCCAGTACCTGCAGAATGCGGCGCGGACTGATGCAACCCAGCGCCAGCCATGCTGCCAGTGGCCATGCATCCGCCGGGCGCGCCATCAGCTGCATAGCGTCCAGCGTCTTGCCCGCCTCCCGCTGAGGTGCCAGTCCCGTCGGCACATCGGTGCCTTCGCCATCGACAGAGTGCGATCGCTGATAGGACGCCCCTTCTATCGAGTCGTCATCGCCATTGCCGGCATCTCCCTTCGCCCAGGGCTTGCCCCACAGCAAGGTCGACAGGTATGCGCGGGCGGGTTCCTCGCCGCCCTGCAGCTCCGCAAGCCTGGCAGTCGCCGGCTGCCAGGCTTGCGCCGAGCCACAGATGGCATCCAGCGGCGGAAAGCCACGCGAGGCAGAATCGGGCCACGGCGGCAGGGAATAGGGCAGCCCCTGCAAGGGCGACTGCGCCTCGCACAGCGCGCGCCACTGCTCATCGTTCAGCCCTGTAGGCAAAGCCTCGCGCTGAGGGCGTGCCTGCAAGGTGCCGGGCGTCGGCGTCAACACAGCACAAGGCGGCAGCATCAGGTCGGCCACGCCAGCGTCATCGCCACCACTGGCGCGCAGCACCTGCGAGGCAAGCGCGGCGCAGGTCGCCAGGGCGTCGTGATCGCCTGATGCGCCTGTGTCAGCAGAGGCTGTGCCAGCAAAACCTGTGTCAGCAGAGGCTGTGTCGTGCAGAGTGAGATCACTGGAGGGAGCCGCACGCTCGTCTGCGACGCGGGACGCGGTACGCGCCACGCGCAGGCGAGCCGTCTCTTCGCGGGGGAATCTGCCCGGCAGCAGGCGATCAAGCAGCGGGCCATCCAGCAGCGGGCTGTCGAAGGCGATCTGGTCAGGGGGATGACAGTGGAGCCGGGTCGAGGCCGGCAGACGCCGTGAGAGCTGCTGCAGGGCGCGGCTGTCTTCCGGCGCGGCGGCGAGGCTGACTTCCAGGCACTGGACATCGTGCTGGGCGACCTGCGTCAGCACTTCCTCGACGGGGTCCCCGACACGTACCAGCAGGTCACTGCCGCGACGCAGCAGCATGCCACGCAGGTTCATCAGGCTCTGCCACAGCAGGCGCAGACGCGCTGGCCCCAGGCGTGGCAAGCCGTCGCTCGGCATCAGCCAGCGACGGTCGAAGACATACATCACCAGCATCTGATGCGGGCGACGTGACAGGGGCAGCGCGAACAGCGGGTTGTCTTCCAGCCGCAGGTCGTGACGCAACCACACCAGAGAGGTTTCCGGTGCGTTGCCCGAATTCATGCTGGCGACCTCGTGCATGATGACTCCGTGGAACGTATGGCGTGCAACATTTGTACAAGAAAATCGACATCTTGTACAACACTTCACACGGTACATGTCGCGTTCCGGCGGGTCGGGCATGCGCTGGCGAGGGGTGCAAGTGCGTGATACATTCGAGAGGTTAGGTCACGTTCCATCAATGTTTTCAACAAGATCGCGCAAGTGTCTCCACTCGAACACACACTTGTCATCCAGGGGCTTCAGGAGGAATACGGCCATGCTCGCAAGACATGACATGACCGCACCAACCCGGCATATTCGCCGTCTGCCCGTTGCGGGCAGCCGGGGACGCGCTGCGGACCTCATCCCATCCTGGATGCTGGCACCCCGTGCCGTGCGACTCCCCTTCCTGACGGATCCGCCCCTTGCGACGGTAACGTCATGCCCGGAGCGATTGACGCGCTGAACCCGCGCCAGATCCTCCGTGCAGCCTGAGCCAGCCACTGCCAACCCTTGCTGCCGCGTGACGCATGTCGTGTCTCGCATGGCCCATGAGAACGTCTTCCTGACAGAGTCTCGTGTGTCCGGCACTTCATCGCGGCAACCTGCAGTGCGCTCGCCTATTCTGTCGGCACCCAGTGGCCGAAACTCCGCCTCCCGATCTCGAAGCTGGCAGTCCGGCCCTGAGCCTGTGTCTGCGCTGCCCACGAATGACGGACTACGTACTACAACAACGACTGGAGCGAGTCTTCCATGACCCTGCTGTTGATCGTGCTATTGCCGTTACTCGGTGCCCTGGTGCCCTTGATGGCCAGAAATCTGCCCCGTGCACGCCTTGCCTGGCTGACCGCGGTGGCGCCTGCCATAGCACTCGGTATCGCCGTCTTCCACCTCGGAGACGTCTTCTCGGGCATGGTGCCCCAGTTCCATCTGCCCTGGATCGCGGAGCTGGGACTCAACCTGTCGCTGCGCTTCGATGGTCTGTCGGGGCTGTTCGTGCTGCTGATTCTCGGCATTGGCCTGCTGATCATTCTCTATTCCCGCTATTACCTGTCGGGCGAGGATTCGCTGGCACGCCTCTACAGCTTCCTGATGCTGTTCATGACCGCGATGCTCGGCATCGTGATGGCAGACAACCTGCTGCTGATGTGGGTGTTCTGGGAGCTGACCAGCCTGAGTTCCTTCCTGCTGATCGGTTACTGGTACCAGCTGAGCGAGGCGCGCAAGGGCGCCCGCATGGCCCTGACCGTCACCGGCGCCGGGGGCCTGGCACTGCTGGCCGGTATCCTGGTCATCGGGCATATCGTCGGCAGCTACCAGTTCGATGACGTGCTGGCCGCGGCGGACCAGATCCGCTCCCACGAGCTCTATCCGGTCGCGCTGGTGCTGGTGCTGCTGGGCGCCTTCACCAAGTCGGCCCAGTTCCCGTTCCAGTTCTGGCTGCCCCACGCGATGTCGGCGCCGACGCCGGTATCCGCCTTCCTGCACTCCGCCACCATGGTCAAGGCCGGTGTCTTCCTGCTGGCGCGCATGCACCCGGTGCTCGCGGGGACAGACCTGTGGTTCTACATCGTCAGCCTGACCGGCCTGGCCACCCTGCTGTATGGCGCCTGGTTCGCGCTGATGAAGCAGGACCTCAAGGGCGTGCTGGCCTTCTCGACCATCAGTCACCTGGGCCTGATCACGTTGCTGTTCGGCTTCAACAGCCAGATGGCCGCCGTCGCGGGCCTGCTGCATATCATCAATCACGCCACCTTCAAGGCCTCGCTGTTCATGGCCGCCGGCATCGTCGATCACGAGTGCGGCACGCGTGACATCCGCAAGCTCAACGGCCTGTATCGCTACATGCCGCATACCACGGTGCTGGCGATGGTCGCCTCGGCCTCGATGGCCGGTGTGCCGCTGCTCAACGGCTTCCTGTCCAAGGAGATGTTCTTCGCCGAGAGCCTCGATGCCCAGCTGCTGGGCGGCCTGTCGTGGCTGATTCCGGCACTGGCGACCCTCGGTGGCATCCTGTCGGTGGCCTACTCGCTGCGCTTCATCCATGACGTCTTCTTCAATGGCGAGCCGAAGGATCTGCCCAAGACCCCGCATGAGCCGCCGCGCTACATGAAGCTGCCCATCGAGGTGCTGGTGCTGATCTGTCTGCTGGTCGGTATCCTGCCGTCGCTGGTGATCAAGGACCTGCTGGTCAGTGCCTCCGCCAGCGTGCTGGCCGGGCCGGTACCGGACTTCAGCCTCGCCATCTGGCACGGCTTCAATCTGCCGCTGTTGATGAGCGGTATCGCGCTGGCGGGCGGCGTCGCCGTCTATGCCCTGCGCCACCATCTCTATTCCTTCCAGCGCCAGTTCCGCGCGCGCAACGCCCTGCTGGTGTTCGAGGCCAACGTGCAACGCCTCGTCAAGCTTTCCGAGCGCAGCATGGACAGCTTCGAGAATGGCTCGCTGCAGCGCTACATGCTGTGGCTGCTGCTGACCGCGCTGCTGTTCGTCGGCATCGGCCTGCTGGCCGTGCCGCAACTGGGTGGGGAGCTTGAGCAACAGCCCTTTGATGGCATGCTGCTGACCGGCGCCGTGATCACCGGCCTGGCCGGCCTCGGCACCGCGATCACCCACCGCAAGCGTCTGATCTCGCTGCTGATGCTGTCCGTGGTCGGCCTGATGACCTCGCTGGCCTTCGCGCGCTTCGCCGCACCGGACCTGGCACTGACCCAGCTGGCGGTCGAGGTGGTGACGATGATCCTGCTGATGCTGGCGCTGTTCTTCCTGCCCCAGCGCACGCCCAAGGAATCCAGCGCACGCCGCATCATGCGCGACGTGCTGCTGGCCAGTGCCTTCGGTGTGGTGGTGGCGAGCCTCAACTTCGCCATCCTGACCCGCCCGGTGGAGTCGATCTCCGACTTCTTCATGGCCAATGCGGTCTCCGGTGGCGGTGGCCATAACGTGGTCAACGTGATTCTGGTCGACTTCCGTGGCTTCGATACGCTGGGTGAGATCACCGTACTGGGCATCGCGGGTCTGGCGATCTTCAAGCTGCTCAACCGTCTGCGCCTGTTCATGCCGTCCAGTGACCTGGATGGACGTGGCTGGTCGCCGGATCGCCATCCGATGATCCTGGCCACCGTCTCCCAGACGCTGCTGCCGCTGGCTCTGCTGGTCTCGGTCTACATCTTCCTGCGTGGCCACAATGCGCCGGGCGGCGGCTTCATCGCCGGTCTGGTGACGGCAGTGGCCATCATCCTGCTCTACATCGCGCGTGGCGTGGACTGGACGCAGCGCTGGCTGCGCTTCCCCTATCAGCCCGTCGCGGCGGCCGGGGTGTTGATCGCCGGCCTGACCGGCGCCGGCAGCTGGGTGTTCGGCTATCCGTTCCTGACATCCTCCTTCGGCCACTTCACCCTGCCCGTCATCGGGGAAATCGAGCTGGCCACCGCGCTGCTGTTCGACCTCGGCGTCTACCTGACCGTGGTCGGCGCGACCCTGATGATTCTCGCCAATCTGGGCAAGCTGACGACTCCGCATCGCCCGACCAAGGAGAAGATGTGATGGAAGCCCTCTACGCCACTACCACCGGCCTGCTGGCCGCCTGCGGTGTCTACCTCACCCTGCGCGGCCGCACCTTCCCCGTCGTGGTCGGCCTGACGCTGCTGTCCTACGCCGTCAACCTGTTCCTGTTCTCCATGGGTGGCCTTGCGATGCACGGCAATCCAGCCGTGGTCGGTGCCGGCTCACCAGCAGCTGACCCGCTGCCCCAGGCGCTGGTGCTGACCGCCATCGTGATCGGCTTCGCCATGACGGCCTTCGTGGTCATTCTGGCGATGCGCGCGCGCGGCGACCTGGGCAGTGACCACGTCAACGGCAATCGCCTGGATGATTCGAAAGAGAAAGAGGACACCAAGTGATGCTGCAACACCTGATTGTCCTTCCGATTGTCCTGCCGCTGCTGGTGGGGGCGGGCCTGCTGCTGAGTCGTGCCACCTCACCGACCCTGCGCCGCACGGTCAGCCTGGTGGCCCAGGCATTGATGGTGGCCATCGCCATCGCGCTGGTGGTGCAGGCCGGTGATGGCACCATCCGCTACTACGCGCTGGGCGACTGGCAGCCGCCGTTCGGGATCGTGCTGGTGCTGGATCGCCTGTCGGCGACCATGGTGCTGCTCAGCTCGCTGCTGGGTCTGCTGGCCTGTCTGTACGCCACGGCGGGCATCGATGAGACCGGCTCCAACTTCCATGGCCTGTTCCTGCTGCAGCTGATGGGCATCAACGGCGCCTTCTTGACCGGCGATCTGTTCAACCTGTTCGTGTTCTTCGAGGTGCTGTTGATCGCCTCCTATGCCCTGCTGCTGCATGGCGGCAGCAAGGCACGCACGCTGTCGGCGCTGCACTATGTGGTGCTGAACCTGATGGGCTCGGCATTCTTCCTGATCGCGCTGGGTATCCTGTACGGCGTGACCGGCACCCTGAACATGGCCGACATGGCGGTCATCGTCACTACGCTGGACCCGGGCCGTGCCGGCCTGATGGAAGCCGGTGGCCTGCTGTTGCTGGTGGTGTTCGGCCTCAAGGCGGCGATGCTGCCACTGTACTTCTGGCTGCCACGCGCCTATGCCTCGGCCTCGGCGCCGGTGGCGGCACTCTTCGCGATCATGACCAAGGTCGGCATCTACTCCATCCTGCGCGTCTACTCGCTGATCTTCACCGACAACGCTGGCGCACTGGCGGACCTCGGTCGTGACTGGCTGTGGTGGGCGGGACTCGCCACCCTGGTGGTGGCGATGCTGGGTGTGCTCTCGGCGCGTGATCTGCGCACCCTGGTGGCCTATCTGGTGATGGTATCGGTGGGCACGCTGCTGACGGCGCTGGGCATGAACACGATCGAGGCAGACAGCGCGCTGCTGTTCTACCTGATCCACTCGACGCTGGTCACCGGCGGCCTCTTCCTGCTGGTCGACGTGGTCGCCGGTCAGCGCGGCAAGGCCGGGGCACGCATCGTGCGCTCGCGCCCGCTGCTGCAGGCAGGCCTGCTGGGCGGCCTCTTCCTGATCGGTACCGCCGCTGCCGCCGGGCTGCCGCCGTTCTCGGGCGCCATCGGCAAGGCGCTGATTCTCGCCTCGGCGACGCCGGAGCAGCAGATCTGGCTGTGGCCGCTGCTGCTGCTGGCCGGTCTATGCTCGCTGGTCGCCTGCTCACGCGCCGGTTCCAGCGTGTTCTGGCGCATCAGCAAGGCCGAGCCCAGCGGCGAGCGCATCGGCGTAGCCCGTGGCATCGCCACTGGCGGGCTGATCTCGGCCGCGCTGATGCTGGTCATCTTCGCGGGGCCGCTGGTGAACTGGACCAAGGCCACCGCCGAGCAGCTGTCCAACCCGGCCCCCTATCTTGAATCCTTGCTCGGCAAGGACGCGGCACCCGAAACCGCGCCGCCGCTGAAGGGAGATGTCTCATGATCAAGCCTCGTTCCCGTCTCTTGCCCACGCCGATGCTGTCGGTGCTGCTGCTGATCGTCTGGCTGATGCTGCAGAACAGCGTCGCGCCCGGTCAGATCCTGCTCGGGGCAGTACTGGCCATCGCGATTCCCATCCTGACCTACCGCTTCTGGGAGCCGCAGCCCGACCTCCAGAAGCCCTGGCGACTGATCAGCTACTTCCTGCGCGTGATCATGGACATCATCATCGCCAACCTGCAGGTGTCCTACCTGATCCTCAATCCGCGCGCCAAGTTCCGTCCGGCCTTCGTGCGCTACCCGCTGGAGCTTGAGGAGAAGTTCCCGATCACCCTGCTGTCGAGCACCATCACGCTGACGCCGGGCACGGTCTCGGCCTATCTGACGCTGGATGGCCGCCATCTGATCATCCACGCGCTGGATGTCGAGGATGAGCAGGAGTTGATCGACGAGATCCGCCAGCGCTACGAGCGTCCGCTCAAGGAGATCTTCGAATGCTAGACATCGCCCTGTGGATCAGCATCGCGCTGTTCGCCGCCTCGCTGGTGCTCAACGTCTTCCGGCTCGCCATCGGGCCGGACCTGCCGGACCGCATTCTGGCGGTGGACACCATGTACGTGAACTCCATCGCCCTGATCGTGCTGTTCGGCATCCAGCTCAACAGCAAGTCCTACTTCGAGGCGGCGCTGTTGATCGCCATGCTCGGTTTCGTCAGCACCGTGGCAGTCTGCAAGTACCTGCTGCGCGGCGACATCATCGAATGACCTGAGCGGAGACTCCCCATGCCCACCTGGTTCTATCCTGTCCTCGAAGGCGTGATCGCCTTCTTCCTGGTTGCCGGCGGCCTGTTTGCCTTCATCGGCTCTCTGGGACTGACGCACCTCAAGGACTTCTACATGCGCCTGCACGGCCCCAGCAAGACCACCACGCTGGGGGTCGGCTGCGTGCTGATGGCGTCGATGATCTATTTCCGCGCCACCACCGGCCACTTCAGCTTTCAGGAAATGCTGGTGTCCATCTTCCTGTTCATCACCGCCCCCGTGACCGCTCACCTGCTGTCCAAGGCGGCGCTGCACCAGAAGCTGGTGGCGGACAACCGCACACGCAACGTGCCGGAGCGACTCGAAGTCGCCGAGGAGCCGGACGAGGTCAACGCCGAGGCCAGCGAATCCCGCCTGCCGTGATCGTCACTCGGCTCTCATCAGGCAGGCCCTCATCAAGCGGGGCCAAGCCACGAGAGCGGATTCACGAGCGCTGATTCGCAGGAGCGGATTCACGAACAGCAGGCCAGCAACATGAAAACGCCCCACCAGTGATGACTGGTGGGGCGTTTTCATTTCGCGGGCAATGGCAGTATGACGGGCTTGCTCGTTACCAGCCCTGAGTATGCTGGCGACACAGCGCCTCGAGCAGATCGATATGGTCACTGCGGTCATTGAGCGCCGGGATGTAGCGGAAGTCGCCACCACCGGATTCGGTGAAGTAGCCCCGGTTCTCTTCCTCCAGCTCTTCCAGCGTCTCGAGACAGTCAGCCGCGAAGGCCGGCGAGATGACATCGACGCTTTCCAGCCCTTCACCGCCCCACGCCTTCAGCGTTTCATCGGTGTACGGCTTGAGCCACTCGGCCTTGCCGAAGCGCGACTGATAGGTCATCGCCCACTCATCGTCACCAAGCCCCAGCGCCTCGGCCAGCAACTGGCTGGTGCGCTCGCATTGCGTCGGGTAGGGGTCACCTGCGGTGGCATAGCGCTTGGGAATGCCGTGATAGCTCATCAGCAGGCGCTTGCCGCGCCGGCCTTCCTTCTCCCAGTGCTCACGCACGCTGGTGGCCAGCGCCGCGATGTAATCCGGGTGGTCGTGATAGTCGCGCACGAAACGCAGCTCCGGCAGATGCGGGCACGGCTTGAGTGCACGCGCCAGGCGATCGAAGACCGCGGCGGTGGTCGTGCGCGAGAACTGCGGATAGAGCGGCAGGATCAGCATGCGGTCGGCACCGCGGCTGGCGAGCTTGCGCCCCACCTCTTCCATGGTCGGCTTGCCGTAGGTCATCGCCAGTTCGACGGGAATGTCCTCGCCCAGCGACTCGGCCAGACGTGCTTCCAGCGCGGCGCGCTGACGCTTGCCGATCGCCATCAGCGGTGAGCCGTCTTCCGTCCACACCGAGGCGTAGGCCTCGGCCACCTTCTTGGGACGCGTCGTCAACACCAGGCCATGCAGAATCGGCAGCCAGAGCAGACGCGGCAGGTCTATCACGCGCACATCACCGAGAAACTCCGCGAGGTAACGGCGCACCGCCTTGGGGGTCGGGGCATCGGGGGTGCCGAGATTGACCAGCATGACGCCAAAACGCGGGGTACTCATGGATGATGGACTCCTGACTAGGGGCAAGAAGAGAGGTGAAGCGGCAGCGCAGCCACTTTCACCGCAGCGCAGCCACCTTCACCGACAGCGCAGCCATATTACCAGCTTGCCCTGTGCGTGAGGGATGAAGTTATACTATCATCACGATTTGTATAGCTTTAAGACAATTATTGTCACAACCCTCCCGGAGTCCTCGTGCCCGAACCCTCCACTCTGCAACTTGCCACTCGTCACGACTTCGCGCGGCCATTGGTGCTGATCCTCGGCGACCAGCTCAGCCATGACCTGGCAAGTCTCAAGCAGGCACCCGCCGACAGCGTGATCGCCTTCTGCGAGGCCGAGGAGGAAGGCCGCTACGTGCCGCACCACCCGCACAAGATCGCGATGATGCTGGCCGCGATGCGCCATCACGCCCAGGAACTCAGGGAGTGTGGCTGGCAGGTACATGAAAGCCGACTGGATGACCCGGACAACCTCCAGCGTCTGGCCAGCGAGGCAGAGCGTCTGGCCGCCCTGTATCAATGTGATGGCGTGCTGGTGACCCGCCCCGGCGAGTGGCGGCTGCTGGACGACTTTCTGGCGCGGCGCGAGGCCGGCAGCGTGCGTTGGGAAGTCCTCGAGGACACACGCTTCTTCACCACGCCGGCAGCCTTCGCCGGCTGGGCCGAGGGCCGCAAGCAACTGCGCATGGAATACTTCTATCGTGAGCAACGCCGTGACACCGACCTGCTGATGGAAGGCAGCGAACCCGCCGGCGGCAAGTTCAACCACGACCACGACAACCGCGAACCGATTCCAGACGACTTCCACGCCCCACCGCCGCCGGTGCATGCCCATCACGAGGATGCGACCACCCGCGAGGTGCTGGCGCTGGTCGCGGCGCGCTTCGGGGAGCAGGCCAGTGACGAGGAGCGCCACTTCGGCAGCCTCGAGAACTTCAACTGGGCCGTCACCCGCGCCCAGGCCCGCTCTGACCTTACGCATTTTCTCGATCATTGCCTGGCAGACTTCGGCCGCTATCAGGATGCCATCGAGGACAGCGATCCCTTCCTGTTCCATTCACGCCTGTCTGCCGCGCTCAATATGGGGCTCTTGAGCCCGCAGGAAGTCTGCAACGCCGTGGACGCCGCCTGGCGGCGTGGCGATGTACCGATCAACTCGGCGGAGGGGTTCATTCGTCAGATACTCGGCTGGCGCGAATATGTGCGCGGCATCTACTGGACGCGCATGCCCGGCTACAAGCGCGAGAACCGGCTGGAAGCCAGCCGCAACCTGCCGGAATTCTTCTGGACGGGGGACAGCGGCATGCGCTGTCTGGATCAGGCCATCGCCAGCACCCGCGAGCATGCCTACGCCCACCATATTCGTCGCCTGATGGTCACGGGCAACTTCGCGCTGCTGTGCGGCGTGAAGCCCGAGGCGCTATGCGACTGGTATCTGGCGGTCTATGTGGACGCCTGTGAGTGGGTCGAGCTGCCCAATACGCTGGGCATGGTGCTGCATGCCGATGGCGGCCTGATGGGCTCCAAGCCTTACTGTGCCTCGGGCAAATACATCGACCGCATGTCCAATCACTGCGCCAGGTGCCAGTACTCGCCGAAGAAGGTCACCGGCACGCATGCCTGCCCGTTCAAAAGCCTCTATTGGCACTTCATCGAGCGCCATCGCGAGGCATTGTCACGCAATCCGCGCATGTCACTGGTCTATGGCAGCTGGCGACGCATGAAGGACGACAAGCGCGAAGCCCTGCTGCAACAGGCCGACGCCTTTCTGGCTCGCCTCGACAGCGCCGCGGACTATGGCAGTGATGCCCATCGCGCCGGTTACTACGCCGCGCCCTCCAGTCTCACGACCGACAAGGAATCCTCATGAGTCGCATCTGGCAAGCCAGCGCACCGGTCACGCTCTATCACGATGGCAAGTGCCCCCTGTGCCAGCGCGAGGTCGCTTGGCTGGCCAGGCATCCCGGGCGGGAGCGGATCAGAACGGTGGATATCCGTGCATCAGATTTCTCGCCTCAGGCGCTGGGCTTGAGCTTCGAGACGATGATGGGACGCCTGCATGTGCAGGACGCACGCGGGGAGTGGTATGTCGGCATGGATGCCAGCCGAGCACTCTATGCGGTACTCGGCTATCGGCGTCTGGTGCGCCTGTCGCTGCTGCCGGGCCTACGCCCGCTGATGGACTTGAGTTACCGCTTCTTCGCCCGCCATCGCGAGCGCATTGGCCGCTGGGTGCCTCAAAAGCACACCTGAGCCAGGAGGCGCGGACTTAGAAGCTCAACGGGATACGCGAGCTCAAGGGTTGATGGTACTGCGGCGGGCGGCCGATCATCTCGTCGTTGGCGACCTGCGAGACCAGCCACGCCCGTGACATCCCGCCCCGCTTGAGCTCGCTGTAGACATCCTCCAGCGAGCGGAACAGCATCGGCTTGCCGCGCTTCATCAGCAGCTCACTGCGCTCCTCCTCTTCCTCGCCGGCGGCTTTCAGCACCAGCTGGACCTGATAGAAACGACTGGCGGCATGACTGATCACGCGTGCCTCCAGTGCAGGGTAATCGGCCATCAAGGATTGCAGATTGCTGGTAAAGATGGCGGACGGCGTGAAGATGCTGGCGGTTCTGGACATGTAAAGACTCCTGCGCATCCAGGGGACTGCGCATGGTAAGGCCGTAAGACGACGACGTGGTACAAGGATAGCCCGTGAAAACAGGGGCTGGGCGACTCAGACATCCCAGCAGCCCGACACTTCAGGATGAACTTCAAGGCTTCACGCCAGACTGATGGCCAGCGATGACAGTCATGGGGCAGGCGGATGACGATTGAGTGACTCGCAGGCGGAGATCACTGCACTGGTGAGGCGCACGCCTCGATGACACGCCCGGAGTCCCGCGCCTTGGCCTCGCTCTTGAGCTCGCTCTTGAGCTCGCTCCAGCGCGCGGCGATCCAGGTCGTCTCGCACCCGGCAAGGCCATGCAGCGCCACCAGCGACAGTCGCGTCAGCGGGAAGAAGCGCGTGGTGCCGAAGCGGTCGTGGCCCTGAAAGCCTCCCGCTGCCAGCACATCGGCCGGATACAGGCTGGCGACCGCATGCTGGAATGCCGACTGCAGGCCGGCCAGGCGTTGCTCGAGCGCTGTCAGGCGCAGTGCCCGGTGAGATTCGGTCATGCACAGCGTCATCACGAAATCATCGCCGCCGACATGGCCGAGAAAGTCACCCTCCTGCAGCGCATCGCGCAATACCGTCGCCAGCGCCAGCAGCATGCGGTCACCCTGCGCGTGGCCGAAGCGGTCATTGAAGGGCTTGAAGTTGTCGAGATCCAGATAGATCGCCGCCCACTCGGCACTGCGCGCGTTGCTGTTCTCTCGCAAGTCCTCGCTCAAGCCCTCACCCATGCACGCGACCTCGCCAGCCACGCACTCGAGCAACTGACGCTCGATCGGCCCGTTGCCCGGCAGGCGCGTCAGTGGGTTGGCCTCCTCGGCGCTCGCCACCTGCAGCTCCGTGATGATGCGCAGCAGATCCAGGGTGCGCCCCAGCCCCTGATAGCGCCCGCCCCGCGTGATGATGAAATCCTCATCGCGATCGCTGCCTTCGCGGCCGGTCACCTTGGCCGATACGCGCTCCAGCGTCTCATCCGCCTCGACGCGCAGCGGACTGCTCTGCATGACCTCATGGATCATACGACGCGCATGCAGCTCCGGCCCGAAGCGCTGGCTCAGCAGCCCCAGCAGGCGATGGCGAATGATCAGGCCCACCGGTCGTTGTTGCTCGTCCACCACGGCCAGCGACATCACCTCCTGCTCGGCATGCAGACGCTGGGCGACCTCATTGACGGTGACCTCCTGCTGCACCGGCGTCACGGCGCGCGCCAGACTGCCGATGCTGCGGCCAGGCGGCGGGCGCTGTTGCAGCCTGCGACTCAGCTGGCGCAGATGCCGGTCGAGCACGGCGCGCTGGCCAAGCGGGTCGGCCTCGGCCGGCGCGAACAACCAGCCTTGCAGATAGTCGGCCCCCAGCTGGCGCACGCATTCCATTTCCGCCTCATGCTCGATTCCCTCGGCGATCACCTGACTGCCACTGCCGTGGGCGATATCGATGATCGAGCGCACGAAGCGCCGCTTGAGCGGGTCGGCATGGATACCACTGATGAAATGACGGTCGATCTTGACGAAGTCCGGCTGCACCGACGACCACAGCTTGAGGCTGGCATAGCCCTCCCCGAGGTCATCCAGCGCGATGGCGAAGCCCATCGATTGATAATGGCTGACAGCTTCCCGCATCAGCGCCGAATCCAGCCCCGGTGTCTGCTCGGTGAGCTCGATCACCACCTGATGCGGACGCAGGCCGAAGCGCCGCAGCAGGCCGGGCGAGTGGGCGCCATCCAGCAGCACATCGGGTGACACGTTGATGAACAGCCGCTCCGTCAGGCCCAGCGTCGACCATTGCTCGAGCGCACGCTCGCGACACAGGCTGTCGAGCTCCACCAGTCGGCCGTGTTCGCGCGCCGCCGAGAACATCGTCAGCGGTGAGGCCAGTGGCCCTGCGGCACTCCCGCGCGCCAGCGCCTCATAGGCGAAGACCTCACGGCCATTGGATGACACGATGGGCTGGAAATGCATGCTCACCTGGCGCAGACGCAGCAACGCCTCCAGTGCATGACGGGATTCGACGACAGGCTGGCCATGAGCGGCTTGCAGGGACGGGGATGGGAGCATGTCAGAATCTGAACATGCTGATATGACAGAGGGATGACAAAGGTGACGCGCGGCGCATGAGGCGCCTCATCCGGCAGAGGGGATGCCAGACGCCAGTTCGACTAACTCGATGTGCCGACTATCTCGACGTACCGCCTATCTCGATCAAAACAGGATCACGCCATGTCGGCCTGGCAGCCGGCATGGCGTGATCCTCATGCGCCAGGGTGACGCTTACAGCGAGTTGGGGTCGATGGCCTTGCCGAGGGAGTTGCGGTCGATCCACTTGCCCGCCTTGGTCTCCTTGTAGCGGAAGACGACCATATCACCGGCCACCACCGGCACTTCGCTGTCTTCGGTCTGGTAGCTGTAGCTCTCACCTTCCACGACCAGCGTGAAGCGGTAGAGGTCCGGCATGCCCAGCCATTCCTTGAAGGGTCCTTCACGCTCCAGGCTCTCCAGCGTGCCGCGGCCCTGCAGCTTGGGGGTACGTGCGCGTCCGCGCCCAAATCCACCTGCCATGCTATCTCCTCCCCGTCAGTGCGGGTCTTGCGAGGCAACGGCGATGCCGCCGCCCGGGTACATGATTGACGCGCGTACGCATCACGTTATTCAGCGAAGGCCTGGCCATAACTGTCGGGCGCCAGGTCCTCGAAACGGGTGTACTTGCCGATGAAGGCCATGTGAACGGTACCGATGGGGCCGTTACGCTGCTTGCCGATGATCAGCTCGGCCAGTCCCTTGTTGTCGGGATTGTCCTTGTTGTAGACCTCATCACGGTAGACGAAGGCGATGACATCGGCATCCTGCTCGATGGCGCCGGATTCACGCAGATCCGACATCACCGGACGCTTGTTGGGGCGCTGCTCAAGCGAGCGGTTCAGCTGCGAGAGCGCCACGACCGGGCAGGCGAACTCCTTGGCCAGGCCCTTCAGCGAGCGCGAGATCTCGGAGATCTCGGCGGTACGGTTCTCGGAAAGCCCCGGCACCTGCATCAGCTGAAGGTAATCGATCATGATCAGGCCGATGCCGCCGTGCTCACGCGCCATGCGTCGACAGCGCGAGCGCATCTCGTTGGGCGACAGCGCCGCGGTGTCATCGACGAACAGCTGTTTGTCCTTGAGCAGGTTGACCGCCGAGGTCAGACGCGGCCAGTCCTCGTCTTCCAGCTGGCCGGTACGCACCTTGGTCTGGTCGATGCGGCCCAGCGAGGAGATCATGCGCAACATCAGCGATTCGGCGGGCATCTCCATCGAGAACACGGCGACCGGCTTGTCGCCGGAGACCACGGCATGCTCGACCAGGTTCATGGCGAAGGTGGTCTTGCCCATCGAGGGACGGCCGGCAATGATCACCAGATCCGACGGCTGCAGACCGGAGGTCATGTCATCGAGATCGCGGAAGCCGGTCGACAGGCCCGTCATCTGGCCCTTGAGATTGAACAGCTCATCGATGCGGTCCACCGCGCCGGTCAGCAGCTGACTCATGCCCTTGGGGCCGCCGCTCTTGGGCCGCGACTCGCTGATCTGGAACACCAGGCGTTCGGCCTCGTTGACCAGCTCATCGGCATCACGACCCTGCGGGCTGAAGGAGCTCTCGGCGATCTGGTTGGCCGCCTGGATGAGCTTGCGCAGCGTGGCGCGCTCGCGAACGATGTCGGCATAGGCCTTGATGTTGCTGGCCGAGGGCGTGTTGCGCGCCAGCTCGGCGAGGGTCGCCAGCCCGCCGACCGACTCGAGCTGGTCACGACTTTCCAGCAGCTCGGACAGCGTCACCACATCCAGCGGGCGACTGCCGCCGACCAGCTGAGACATGGCGTTGTAGATGAGACGATGCTCATAGCGATAGAAGTCGTCGGCCACCAGCCGCTCGGAGACGGTGTCCCAGGCGCTGTTGTCCAGCATCAAGCCGCCAAGCACCGACTGCTCGGCCTCCAGCGAATTGGGCGGCACCTTGAGCGCTGCCGTCTCGCGATCCTGATCCTGAATCTCGCTCATGCCTGGCTGACTCCTGCTGATGACTGACATGCCCGCGGGGGCTTCTAGTTTCACGCATTGACGCAAGCCTGCCAACCGCCGCGCCCACGCCGAAGCCTCTTCCTGACGGGGGCAGGCATTCTACCGGATTTTGTGCGTCATCGCCTCGCCGGCGACCAGGCAAATGCCACAGCGATGACAAATCGCGCCCATGAAAAAACCGCCTTCGCATCGAGGATGCAAAGGCGGCTTGGGTACCGCAGCAGTCGCTACACCGGATCACCGGCCAGCCACTGCAAATCAGCGATTACTCGCCGACCACGACCACACGGACAGTGGCAGTCACTTCAGCGTGCAGCTGCAGCACGATGTCGTATTCGCCAGTGTTGCGCAGCGGGCCTTCCGGCATGCGGACTTCGCTCTTGGCGATGTCGATGCCAGACTGGGCGATAGCTTCGGCCAGATCACGCGGACCGATGGAACCGAACAGCTTGCCTTCTTCGCCAGCTTTGGCGACCAGGGACAGTTCGATTTCGTTCAGCTGAGCGGCACGCGCTTCAGCTTCGGTCTTGCGCTCTGCAACCTGTGCTTCCAGCTCAGCGCGCTGAGCTTCGAAAGCTGCCTGGTTTTCAGCAGTGGCCGGAACTGCCAGGCCGTACGGCAGCAGGTAGTTGCGACCGAAGCCAGCCTTGACGGAAACCTGGTCACCCAGGTTGCCCAGCTTGCCAATCTTGTCGAGCAGAATGACTTGCATCTCGTAAACCTCTTATCGATGACTGCCGGCGAGACGTGCGCGAAAATCCGCAAAGACGTCCACAAGCGCCAACAGCAGCAAAATCAGAATCGTGGGCCAGGTGGTCAGCATCATGAAATAGACGCCGACGAGCCATAACCCGCTCATCCCCTTTAACCCGATGTAACCATGTACCAGGGCAATGCCCGCCACCAGCAGCGGTATCCAGATCAGCAGGAGCACTGCAGGCACATTGAGCAGTACGCCAATGATCCCGCAGGCTGCCAGTATCAGGATTTCGGGCAAACTCAGCCGAAAGGCATGGAATTCACTGCGAAACCCACCCGGATTGTAGAGCCCGGACTGCCAACTGCGCGCCAGGGCCAGACAGCCCGTGGCGGCCAGCAGGACCACCAACCCGGTAATACCACCGATGACCAGCCCTGCGAGCTGTTCAGTCGGCACACCTTGAGCGGCAAAGTCGTTCAAGCGTGCGTCAAGCTCAGGGGCATTCTTGCGAATGCTCTCAAGCAGTGGACCGGCTCCGCCTGGTGGCAGGAATATCCCGGACTGCACCATCAGTGCCGCCGTCAGGCTGGCGCCTATCAGCGCCTCACCCCATCGCACGCGAGCGCGCAACAGGGTTGCCATCAGGGTGACCAGCAATACGGTTGCCAGAGGCACCGGATCGCCTTGTACCCACCACCAACCGGCCGGAACGGCGGCGGCGATGACTACGGGTGCGGCAGGCGCAAGGCCACGCCGAAGCGTGACCAGCGCACTGATGGCGGCACTGAACCAGAAGAACCAGGGCACGATTCCCGTCAGCAATGCAATCGCGATGCATTGCAGGGGGCCGCGCATGGCCCAGCGTGCCAGTGCCAGCATCATGGTGTCGCCTTACTGGTGGCTGTCGCTGTACGGCAGCAGAGCCAGGTAGCGAGCACGCTTGATGGCAGTCGCCAGCTGACGCTGGTAGCGTGCCTTGGTGCCAGTGATACGGCTCGGGACGATCTTGCCGGTCTCGGTGATGTAAGACTTCAGGACTTCGATGTCCTTGTAGTCGATCTGCTTCACGCCTTCAGCGGTGAAGCGGCAGAACTTGCGACGACGGAAAAAACGTGCCATTGCAATGACCTCCTGGGGGTGCGGTATCAGTTAGCGTCTTGAGCTTCGGATTCGTCACGCTTGTCTTCGCGACGCGGACGCTTCTCTTCAGCCGGCTTCATCATCGGAGACGGCTCGATGGCCGCTTCCTTTGAACGCACAACCAGGTTACGGATGACGGCGTCGTTGAAACGGAAGATGGTTTCGAGTTCTTCGACCACCTCACCGGTAGTTTCGACGTTCATCAGCACGTAGTGGGCCTTGTGAATCTTGTTGATCGGGTAGGCCAGGTGACGGCGGCCCCAATCTTCCAGACGATGCACAGTACCACCGGCTTCGGTCACGATGGAGGTGTAACGCTCGATCATGGCCGGAACCTGTTCGCTCTGGTCCGGGTGGACCATGAACACGATCTCGTAGTGACGCATGGCTTGGCTCCTTTCGGTTTGACAGCCCCCACGGCGCGTCTCGGGCCGGGAAGCAAGGAGTGGAGTGATTACTACGGTTGTGCCATTCAGACCCGAAGGCCACGAAAGACGCGCGCGGGCGAGGACAGGTGCCCCCATGCCGCGCATTCACTGCAGACTGCACTTCACAGAACCGCAGTATTGTAGAGAGGAGTCAAGGGCTTGGCAAGCGGCCCGTGAAAGACAGCCGGCCCAGTTCCGCCGACCGTCTCTCTCTTGCCACTCTCTTGCCTCTACCCTGACTATCCCCTGCCGACAATTGCCTCAGCCGCGGCGCTGACGCACGGCCTCGAACAGGCAGATGCCCGCGGCAACCGAGACATTGAGGCTGGAGACGCTGCCCGCCATCGGCAGCTTGATCAGGCTGTCGCAATGCTCGCGGGTCAGACGGCGCATGCCCTTGCCCTCGGCGCCCATCACGATGGCGACCGGGCCGGTGAAGTCGGCTTCGAAGGCCATGGATTCGGCTTCGCCCGCCGTGCCCAGCACCCAGACACCGGCTCCCTTCATGGCGTCCAGCGTGCGGACCAGGTTGGTGACCTGATAGACCGGCACCACTTCCGCGGCCCCACAGGCCACCTTGCGCACGGTCGCGTTCAGTGAGGCCGACTTGTCCTTGGGCACGATGACACCATGGGCGCCCGCGGCATCGGCACTGCGCAGGCAGGCACCGAGGTTGTGCGGATCCGTGACGGAGTCCAGCACCAGAAACAGCGGAGCTTCTGCGTGGGACCAGCCATCGAGACGCAGCTTGAGGCCGGTCTCGTTCTCGGTGGCCAGCGGCGCGCACAGCGCGACCAGCCCCTGATGGGCGCCACCGCCGACGGCCAGTGCATCCAGCTCCTCGCGCCCCTTGAGGGTGACGCGCGAGCCGGCGGCACGCGCCTGCTCGATGATCTCGCTCAGGCGCAGCTCGGCCTCACCCGCCTGCACCCACAGCTCGCTGGGTGCGCGGTCACGTGCCAGCAAGGCTTCCACGGCGTGCACGCCATAGACGGCTTCCAGGCCACCGGGAATCTTCGGTGCGGCGGCGCGAGCGCCACCCTTGCGCGCCCCGCCACGCTCATGACGCTGAGCGCCGCTGCGCTCGCCTCGGGATTGCTCACTTCTGGCGTGGCTAGCACGCTCGCCGGCGGGCTTGCCGCGGCCGGGCTTGCGCCCCTTGTCCTGACTCATTGTGCCTTCCTGACTGATGACCCGACGGGCCCTGTCACATTGACGGAAACTGAGCTGCCGCCGACGCGACAGCCTTGAAATCGTGCAGCCTGACGACTGCCCAACGCATCAGCCCCGACCGGAGCCGGGGCTGATGCAGTGACGCGCGAGGAGCAGAGCCGAAATCAGCTACGGCCGTTACCGCGACGCCCGCGCGAGCGCGAACCCCGCTTGCGCGACGGGTCGTCCTTGCCTGCGACACCCATCGGCGCGACCGGCGCGAACGGGCTGTCGGCGGCTTCCGGACCACTCGGCACGGCTGGACGCGCCGCAGCGGGCGCCTCTGCGGTGGGCTGCTGCTCATTGCCAGCGGCGGCCTTGCGCTCTCCACGGCCCGAGCGATCACTGCGCTCACCGCGCGGCTTGCGCGGCGGACGCTCACCTGCCGGCTTTTCGGCCGCAGCCGCGTTGCCATTGCCTTCCTGACTGACTTCCTCGGTCAGGGACTTGAGGCGTTCGCGCTCACGCTTGCCGGGACGCCCCTTGGCAGCGGCTTCCTTGCTGGCGGCGGAACCGCTCTTGCCGGCTGTCGGCTTGTCGCCCTCGCTGCTGCGTGCCTTGCGCGGCTTGCGCTTGGGACGCGGCGTCGGGTCGCTGAGCATGAAGTCGATCTTGCGCTCATCCATGTCGACACGGGCCACCTGGACGGTGACGCCATCGCCGAGACCATAGCTGACGCCGGCACGCTCACCCTTGAGGCGATGCTTCTCGGCCTCGTAGTGATAGTAGTCGGACGGCAGCGAGGAGATGTGCAGCAGGCCTTCGACGTAGTAGGCATCCAGACGCACGAACAGGCCGAACTGGGTGACTGCTGCGACGGTGCCTTCCAGCACTTCCCCGACCTTGTCCTTCATGAACTCGCACTTGAGCCAGTCGTTGACGTCACGCGTCGCCTCATCGGCGCGGCGCTCGGTCATCGAGCAGTGCTCACCCAGCTCGAGCATCTGCTCGAAGGTGTACGGGCACCACTTGGTCGGGCGTTCGGTCACGGCATCTTCAGCACGCAGCACGGTGTCGGTCTTGCGCGGACCACGGATGACGGAGCGAATCGCACGGTGCACCAGCAGATCCGGATAACGACGGATCGGCGAGGTGAAGTGCGCGTAGGCATCGTAGGCCAGACCGAAGTGACCTTCGTTCTGCGGCGAGTAGACCGCCTGGGTCATGCTGCGCAGCATCACGGTCTGGATGATGTCGAGGTCCGGTCGCTCGGCGATCGAGGCACGCAGTGCCTGGAAGTCCTTGGGTGCCGGCTCGTCGCCACCTTCCAGCGTCAGACCCAGCTCGCCCAGGAAGGCGCGCAGGTTGTTCAGACGCTCCGGTGCCGGCTGCTTGTGGACACGATAGAGGGCCGGGAGATCGTGCTCATCCAGGAAGCGTGCCGTCGCGACGTTGGCCGCCAGCATGCATTCCTCGATCAGCTTGTGCGCATCGTTGCGGGTACGCGGCACGATCTGCTCGATCTTGCGCTCATCGTTGAACAGGATCTGCGTTTCGGTGGTCTCGAAGTCGATGGCACCGCGCTTGTCACGCGCCTTGCGCAGCACGCCGTACAGCGCGTGCAGGTTGTGCAGCGACGGCAGCAGTTCGTTGTACTGCTGGCACAGTGCCTGACCTTCCTCACTTTCCGGGTCGGTCAGCATGGTGCCGACCTTCTCGTAGGTCAGGCGAGCATGTGAACGGATCACGGCTTCAAAGAAGCGATAGTCGAGCATCTCGCCACTGCTGGCAGAGATGGTCAGCTCACAGACCAGCGTCAGACGATCGACATGCGGGTTGAGCGAGCACAGACCGTTGGAGAGCAGCTCCGGCAGCATCGGCACGACCTGACCCGGGAAATACACCGAGTTGCCGCGCACATAGCCTTCCTGATCCAGCGGGCTGCCGCCACGCACGTAGTGGGAGACGTCGGCGATGGCGACCAGCAGCTTCCAGTTGCCATTGTCGTCCTGCCAGGCACAGACGGCGTCATCGAAGTCCTTCGCGTCTTCGCCATCGATGGTGACCAGCGGCGTCTCGCGCAGGTCGATGCGGCCCTTCTTGTCTTCTTCCAGCACCTCGGCGGAAATGGTCGAGATCTGGTCTTCGACTTCCGGCGGGAATTCACTGGGGATATCGTGGGAACGGATCGCGATATCGATTTCCATGCCCGGGTCCATGCGCTCACCGAGCACCTCGACCACTTCACCCACCGGCTGCACGCGTGTGGCGGGCTGCTGAGTGATGCGTACGGACACCACCTGACCGTCCTTGGCACCATTGGCCACGCGGTTGGGGATGATGACTTCCTGCGCGATGCGCGAGTTCTCGGGAATCAGCACACCGAAGTCCGGCTCGGACTGACGATAGATGCCGACCAGGGTCTGGGTATTGCGCGCCAGCACCTCGACGATGGTGATCTCGTCGCGGCCACGACGATCACGGCCGCTGACGCGAGCCAGCACCTGATCGCCATGGAAGACGCGACGCATCTGGCGCGGCGGCACGGCGAGGTCCGGCTTGACGCCATCTTCGCGCGCCAGGAAGCCGAAGCCATCGCGGTGACCGACGACGCGGCCACGGATCAGGTCCAGCTTGTCGATCAGGGCATAGGCACCGCGACGATTGCGCAGCACCTGACCATCACGCTCCATGGCATTGAGGCGACGGCGCACAGCTTCCTGTTGCTCCTCGTCCTCGAAACCGAGCATGCGGCTCATGTTCTCGTGGGTAATGGGCTTGCCATACTCTTCCAGCTTGTCGAGCAAGAACTCTCGGCTGGGGATGGGCTTGTCGTACTTATGGGCTTCGCGTTCCGCGTGCGGGTCGTCGCTGAGCGTCCATTGGGTCATTAATCAGGATTCCTTGACGATGAATTCGAGACGGGCAGCGATCGCGGCACGGAATGACAGGTTGTCTCTCATCCGCGCATTATAGCCTCTACCCTTGGGCCGACCCAACCATTCCCCGCCACTCATCACGGCGGAGGGGCCATTCAGTGCTCTCAATGGCGGCCCGGGGCCAGACTCTCAAGTCTGAAAGCTCGCCAATTGATGAGCTTCACCTGTCTGTCCTCTGCCTGTCTTCTGTCTGTCCTCATCAAGCGAGAGAGGCTTTCTGCGGCTAGCTCAGCAAGACATGAAAGAAAAAGCTTGCATTCCCGCAGTACATCCGTATTATTCGGCACCACTTGCCCAGATGGCGGAATTGGTAGACGCGCTAGCTTCAGGTGCTAGTGTCCGTATGGACGTGGAGGTTCAAGTCCTCTTCTGGGCACCAATTTCAGGTTTCATGTTGGCGTAACACACGTTAAGATGGATACCAGAAAACGGGTAAAGCATTTAAGTTTCAACAACTTGACTGCTGATCCGGGTCTGCGGACCGAAACGAGTTCTGATGTCTGCCCAGGTGGCGGAATTGGTAGACGCGCTAGCTTCAGGTGCTAGTATCCGTAAGGATGTGGAGGTTCAAGTCCTCTCCTGGGCACCACGGACGTCAGACTCACAACGAACGACCCCTGTATCGCGCTTCGCCCAGATGGCGGAATTGGTAGACGCGCTAGCTTCAGGTGCTAGTATCCGTAAGGATGTGGAGGTTCAAGTCCTCTTCTGGGCACCACGATGCGCACTCGAACAGGGAACATGGCATCCACTACCAAGGATTTCATGCTCGTTCAGCTGCAAGACTCAGCTCTTGAGACTTCAGCACACAACTTGATGCCCAGATGGCGGAATTGGTAGACGCGCTAGCTTCAGGTGCTAGTGTCCGTATGGACGTGGAGGTTCAAGTCCTCTTCTGGGCACCATCAAGTTGATATCCGATGCATCCTCGCAGCGCCTGCTGCTCACATCGCGATACTCCCTCTCGCAATATCCTGACTGACTTACCCTCTTGTTTTGCCCAGACCCACAGCGCCCTGCGTTGTCTTTCGCATGTCTCAAAGAAAATACCGCTCGCCTCATACGCAACTTGTCCACACCCATTACTACGCCTGGCATTGTGGATAACTCTTTTCAGCTGCACCCCTTCAGTCGGCACCTGTCCGCCGAACTCCTTCAGTACATTCCTGTCAGTCGGACCTTGGCTATACGCTCAATAACGTGATGGCGTACGACTGAAACTGTCGACCTGCCAGCCATCGCGCACGACTTGCGCCTCGAGGCGCTGCTCGACGTCATCGGGGAGCTCATGGAAGAAGTCCAGCCCTGTCAGAGACTCGATGCGATCGATGCTGACCAGAAAACGATCCAGCGGCTCATCTCCCCTCACCTGCTGCGGGAAGAGAAATGCCAGCGCGCGCGGTGCCTGCCGACCCGAGCCGGGCGAGATGATGATCTTGTAGAAGGCATCGGGAATCTCGATCAGATTGGGCAGCCGCTCGATACTGCCGCTGAAGACCGGCCCTGCCGTGATCCACAGCGCGCCTTCGCGCGGCAGGATGCTGTCCATGATGGCGGCTTCCAGACGTTGCCAGAGCTTGCGATTGAGCGCCGGTGTCTGTGGCGAGATATTCGTCATGCGAAAGGTCTGATGCTGCGCCTTGACGCCGTAGATCTTGCCGATGGCGTAGTTGGGCGCCAGGTGCCCACGGTCGTAGCCACTGTTGCGATAGCTATCCGGCGTGACGGGCCACAGCGAGCGCCAGTCGCGCTCGAACTCGTCAGGACGCTCCCCCAGCCGCGACCCTTGAGTATTCTCGAGCCGCCATGTCACCCACAGCGGGTTGGCGCGCAGATCAGACCAGCCCACCAGATAGGCATCGCTGCGCAAGCCGCGCGCCAGCGTCTTCCAATCCAGTGCACGCGCCTGCGGCACGCCCTGCCAGACGTAGAATTGCTGGTAGTCGCGCTCCTGCCACCACCAGAGCCCACCCCCTACCAGTGCAAACACCACGCTGACCCCGAAGCCCCGCCACAGCTTGCGGCCGGCCGAGCGAATATCGTCCATCACATCCAGCATCCCGCCATTTCCTTCTTGTCGTTGCAGTTACCTCGGCAAGGCATGCATCCATCATTTCGCCATGGCTCGCGGGCCACAGCGACGTCATTCACGTTCCTGCGTCGATTCCATCATGCCAGAGTTCTGCCAGCGAGGCTGACGGTTGCCCCAACTCAAGCCACAATAAGCAGGTAGCACCCGCTTGATGCACCATCGGCGAGCAGATACCTCCTGACAAATCTGCCCGAACACCGATGGCGCAGAACCTGACCACATGTTCAGTATCTGGCATGCCACCTGCATCCATGAATGCCAGCAAGCGGTCAGCAATGTCACGCAGAGCACCCATCAAGGTGCCGGTGGCACCCGCGACACTGCAACGACTGACATGCAAGCGCCTCCTGACAGGCGAGCCGTGACCGCAGCACATCCCGACGGTTGTGCTCCATTGATGAGAAGGAATCCGACCATGGCCAATCAGAGCCGCCGTAACTTCATGCGCAATAGCCTGCTGGGGCTCGCTGCCCTGCCGCTGGGCGCCGCCATACTCTCACCCCGCGCCCTTGCCGCCGACCTGCCGCGACTGGATACCTCCAATCCGCAAGCCAAGGCGCTCAACTACGTGGAAGTCGCCAGTGAAGCCAAGGACCACCCCGCCTTCAAGCCGGGTTCGGACTGCGCCAACTGCATGTTCTACAAGCCCGAGAACGAAGGCTGCCAGCTTTTCCCAAGCCATAGCGTCGAGCCGAAGGGCTGGTGTCAGTCCTGGACCAAGCGCCCGGCCTGAGACGCTCAACTGGAACCCTCTGGCTGAGAGCACGAGCACGAGCACGAGAGACGATTGAGACAAGAAAACCGCCGCGAGGGTATCCTCACGGCGGTTTTTTCATGCCTGCCTTTTGGCGATTGCGCGCCGATCAGGTCAGGCATCCTTCGACACCTACTCGATCCGCCATGAGCGTCACCTGACGCCCTGTCAGCCGGGATTGGCGTCCTCCGGCAGTGGCCACTGGTAGCGCCTTGCCACCTCATCGTTCTCCATCGACTCCAGATGGACAGGGAAGCCCCACAGCTGATGCAGATAGCGCATCACGGGGTAGACGCTGCGCGCCAGCGGGCGCCGATCATCCTGCACATGGCGCAGGGTCAGCGAGCGATCACCGCGAATGTTGGCGGCCCACACCTGGATATTCGGCTCACGGTGGCTCAGTGCGTATTGCACGCACAGCGCCTCACGAATGCGCTTGTAACCACGACTGTCGTGAATGGCGTCGATGACGAGATGCTCATCGCTGTCGTCATCGACCAGCGAGAACAGCTTGAGATCCCGGATCACCTTGGGCGACAGGAATTGCTGGATGAAGGACTCATCCTTGAAGTTGCGCATCGCGAAGTGCACCGTTTCCAGCCAGTCGCTGCCGGCGATATCCGGGAACCACTCACGATCCTCATCGTCGGGGTGCTCACAGATACGCTTGATATCGGTGAACATCGCGAAGCCCAGCGCATAGGGGTTGATGCCGTTGTAGTGCGGGTGATCGAAGCCGGGCTGCTGCACCACCGAGGTATGCGACTGCAGGAACTCGAGAATCACGCCCTCGCCGATCAACCCCTCATCGTAGAGCTGATTCATGATGGTGTAGTGCCAGAAACACGCCCAGCCCTCATTCATCACCTGCGTCTGGCGCTGCGGGTAGAAGTACTGTGCCAGCTTGCGCACGATACGCACCAGCTCGCGCTGCCAGGGCTCCAGCAACGGGGCATTCTTCTCGATGAAATAGAGCAGGTTCTCCTGCGGTTCCGGCGGATAGCGGCCGCGACGATGCAGACCGAGAGGATCATTGACCTCATCGACCACCTCATCCTCTTCGCCCGCCTGGGGAATCGTGGTCCACAGCGCATTCACCTGGGCCTGCAGGTAGGCTTCACGCTCCTGCTGACGCTGGACCTCCTCTTCCGGCGAGATGGCTGAAGGACGCTTGTAGCGATCCACGCCATAGTTCTGCAGCGCATGGCAGGCATCGAGCAGCTGCTCGACGGCGTCCACGCCATGACGCTCCTCGCACTCGGACACGTATTTCCGCGCGAAGACGAGGTAGTCGATGATCGCCGAGGCATCCGTCCAGGTGCGGAACAGATAATTGCCCTTGAAGAAGCTGTTGTGGCCATAGCAGGCATGCGCCATGACCAGAATCTGCATCATCAGGGTGTTCTCTTCCATCAGATAGGCGATGCACGGGTCGGAGTTGATCACCAGCTCATAGGCCAGCCCCATCTGCCCTCGCCGATACGCCTGCTCCACCGACAGGAACTGCTTGCCGAACGACCAGTGATGATAGCCGACCGGCATGCCGATGCTGGCGTAGGCATCCATCATCTGCTCGGACGTGATCACCTCGATCTGGTTGGGGTAGATTTCCAGCTTGTACTGCGCGGCGATGCGCGCGATCTCGCTTTCGAAATACTCGAGCAATTCGAAGGTCCAATCCGACCCGCTGGCCGGCTGGGTATCTTCCAGCCGGCTATCGATGCGCTTGCTCATTCGGTCATCAAGACCGCCATCAAGACCATGACTCATGAGGCCTCCTGGCCCGGCGCGACTGCCGGGCACGTCGCATGATGTGATCAGGCGCTGATGCGGCGCTTGAACAGCTCGCGGAATACCGGGTAGATATCGCCTGCCTCGACGATCTGCTGCATGGCAAAGCGTTCCGGAAATTCCGCCTCGACCCGCTCGTACTCCTCCCATAGCGCCTGATGGGCATGCGGCGTGATCTCCACATAGGCGTAGTACTGCAGGCGCGGCATCAACTTCTTGATCATCAGTTCGCGACAGTTGGTGGAATCGTCGTCCCAGTTGTCGCCATCCGAGGCCTGCGCCACGTAGAGATTCCACTCACCGGCCGGATAGCGTGATTCGATCACCTCATCGAGCAGCGTGAGGGCACTGGACACGATGGTGCCGCCGGTCTCGCGGGAGTAGAAGAACTCCTCCTCGTCGACTTCCTTGGCAGCGGTGTGGTGACGGATGAAGACCAGCTCGACCTTCTCGTAGTTGCGCTCCAGAAACAGATACAGCAACAGGAAGAAACGCTTGCCGATGTCCTTGTGCGCCTGGGTCATCGACCCCGAGACATCCATCACGCAGAACATCACCGCCTTGTTGGACGGCATCGGCTGATTGATGAGGTGGTTGTAGCGCAGATCATAGGTATCGAGGAACGGCACCGCCTTGAGGCGCGCCTCGAGCCGCTCGATTTCCGCCTTGAGCTCACTGATGCGCACCTTGTTGCGCAGCACCGGGTCCTTGCGCTCCTCCTGCTCCAGCGCTTCGACAGCCTCCTTCAGCGCCCGCTTGATCGGGGAGCGCATCGCGATGCGCCGCGCCTGTGCTGAACGCATCGAGCGCACGATGTTGATACGTGCTGGTGTGCCGTCACGCGCGATCCCCGCGCGCACCGGGCGCACCTCTTCCATGTCCGCGATCTGCTTGCGCTCCAGATGCGGCAGCTCCAGCCCGTCGAAGACGAACTCGAGAAATTCCTCACGCGACAGGGTGAAGGCAAAGTCGTCTTCCCCCTCGCCCTGATTGGAGGCCTGGCCCTCGCCACTGCCGCCTCCCCCACCACCGCCGCTGGGACGGCGCATGCGGTCCCCTTCGACAAATTCCTTGTTGCCGGGATTGATCACACGCCGCTTGCCGCCCTGCCCGTGCTGGAAGACCGGCTCGGAAATGTCACGCGTCGGAATGGACACTTCCTCGCCGCGCTCCATGTCGGTGATGGAGCGCCGATTGACGGCATCCTCCACCGCCCGCTTGATATGACTGCGATAGCGCCGAATGAAGCGCTGTCGATTCACTGCACTCTTGTTGCGTGCATTGCTGCGTCGATCAATGAAATAACTCATTCGCCCTCCTTGCCGGCCCCGCCCTCAGCGGATGGCCGGATGGCAAGTGCCGGCGGCAATCGTGCCCGCCGGCAGGCCTGTCGTCAGTCGGCAGGGCTTACTGCGACTTGCGTACGCGCAGGTACCATTCGGACAACAGCCGCACCTGCTTCTCGGTGTAGCCGCGATCCACCATGCGCGCCACGAAGTCCTCGTGCTTGCGCTGGTCGGATGCCGAGGCCTTGGCATTGAAGGAGATGACCGGCAGCAGTTCTTCGGTATTGGCGAACATCTTCTTCTCGATCACCGCACGCAGCTTCTCGTAGGACTGCCAGCTCGGGTTGGTACCGTTGTTCTGCGCCCGTGCGCGCAGCACGAAGTTGACCACCTCGTGACGGAAATCCTTCGGGTTGGAGATGCCCGCGGGCTTCTCGATCTTCTCCAGTTCCTCGTTGAGTGACTGACGGTCCAGCAGCTCGCCGGTCTCGGGATCGCGATACTCCTGCTCCTGGATCCAGAAGTCGGCATAGGTCACATAGCGATCGAAGATGTTCTGCCCATACTCGGAATAGGACTCGAGATAGGCGGTCTGGATCTCCTTGCCGATGAAGTCGACGTAGCGGGGCGCCAGGTATTCCTTGATATAGCGCAGGTAGCGCTCATGGGTTTCCTTGGGCAGCTGCTCCTGATCGAGGCGCTGCTCCAGCACGTAGAGCAGATGGACCGGATTGGCCGCAACCTCACTGGCATCGAAGTTGAAGACCTTGGAGAGAATCTTGAAGGCAAAGCGTGTCGAGAGCCCATCCATCCCCTCGTCGACACCGGCACTGTCGCGGTATTCCTGGATCGACTTGGCGCGCGGATCGGTATCCTTGAGGTTCTCGCCGTCATAGATGCGCATCTTCGAGTAGACGCTGGAATTCTCCGGCTCACGCAGACGCGACAGCACGATGAACTGGGACAACATGCGCAGCGTATCCGGGGCACAGGGCGCCTGATTCAGCGACGAATGCTCCAGCAGCTTGGCGTAGATCTTGACCTCCTCGGAAGCGCGCAGGCAGTAAGGCACCTTGACGATATAGACGCGATCGAGGAAGGCCTCGTTGTTGCGGTTGTTGCGAAATGCCTGCCACTCGCTTTCGTTGGAGTGCGCCAGCACCACGCCATCGAAGGGAATCGCGCCCATGCCTTCCGTCGGGTTGTAATTGCCCTCCTGGGTCGCGGTCAGCAGCGGGTGCAGCACCTTGATCGGTGCCTTGAACATCTCGACGAATTCCATCAGTCCCTGGTTGGCCTTGCACAGCCCGCCGGAGAAGCTGTAGGCATCCGGGTCGTCCTGGGCATAGAGCTCCAGCTGACGGATATCGACCTTGCCGACCAGCGCGGAAATGTCCTGGTTGTTGTCATCGCCCGGCTCGGTCTTGGAGATACCGATCTGATTGAGGCGCGAGGGATAGAGCTTGACCACGCGGAACTTGCTGATATCACCGCCATATTCCTTGAGACGCTTGGCGGCCCACGGTGACATGGCACTGCGCATGCAGCGCTGGGGAATGCCGTACTCCTTCTCGATCAGCTCGCCATCTTCCTCCGGCGAGAACAGCCCCAGCGGAGACTCGAAGACCGGCGAGCCCTTGATGGCATAGAAGGGAATCTGCTCCATCAGCAGCTTGAGACGCTCCGCCAGAGACGACTTGCCGCCGCCCACCGGGCCGAGCAGATACAGGATCTGCTTGCGCTCCTCCAGTCCCTGCGCCGCATGCCGGAAGTAGGAAACGATCTGCTCGATAGCCTCTTCCATGCCATAGAACTCGGCAAAGCTTGGATAACGGCGGATCAGCTTGTTGGAAAAGATACGGGAAAGACTGGGGTCCTTGGCGGTATCGATGACCTCCGGTTCACCGATGGCCGCCAGCATGCGCTCGGCAGCGCTGGCGTAGGCAGTAGTGTCCTGCCGGCACAACTCCAGGTACTCCTGGAGACTCATCTCTTCTTGCTGAATCCGCTCGTAGCGGCTCTGCACGTGATCGAAGATGCTCATGGAAGCCTCCTTGTCGCGACATCAGTCGCTGGGACCATCGCCGGGCCCACTCAGGTAAGACCGCAAAATTCGTTCGTCCGCTCAGCCTGGATAGCGTACGCAGGACGACTGCCTCGGCGTGTTTATCAGCATAGGTCGATATAGGGTGCTGGTGTCCAATACAGTGAATGAATGCATTCAACGAACTTTCCGCCGGCGGAGCCAGTTCTGCCAAGCACCGCAGGATCTACGGCAGCCAGTGGGTCAGCAGACACTACGATGGCGCCTGAACGCCCCTGACAACGCGTTGAAGAAAGCTTCGAAAGACGCGAAAACTCGACCAATGCTTCTGCTGTCGCGGGTGATTCACTCATGTCATGTTGCACCGCAGCACACCTTGAGCATAGGAACAGACTGACGGTTGACGCCAGTCACTCCCACGCCCAGACGACGCTGCACACCAGCTCACCAAGCAAGAATGGCCGCGGCCACACTTCACTCCCGACCACCCCCGCCATGCTTCATAAAGCCTCCTGACTCACCACAAAGACCATGAAAACAACGACTGGCGACGAAGTGGCTACCAACCTGATCAGACGCTTGCCTCAGCCACGCATGACGTTGACAAGAGCGGACAACCGGCCACAAAAAAATCCCCACCGCCGGGGCGATGGGGATCTCGAGGGCGGCGCTCACGCCTTCGGGACTGCCTGAATCAAGAGACTCACAGCACGTCGCGAATATCCTTGAGCAAGGCGTTGAGCAACTCGGTGGTGGTATTCCAGGAGCAGACGAAACGCGCGCCACCCGCACCGATGAAGGTATAGAAGGTCCAGCCACGCTCACGCAGTGCCGCCAGCACATGCTCGGGGAAGCTGGCGAACACGCTGTTGGCCTCGCTGGGGAACAGCAGCTCGATGCCCTCCAGCGCCTCGAGTCGCTCGGCCAGATACTGCGCCATGCCGTTTGCATGGCGGGCGTTGTTCAGCCAGACATCATTTTCCAGCAGCCCCATCCAGGGCGCCGCGATGAAGCGCATCTTGGAGGCCAGCTGACCGGCCTGCTTGCAGCGGTAATCGAAATCGCGTGCCAGCTTGCGATCGAAGAAGATCACCGCCTCCCCCATGGCCAGACCATTCTTGGTGCCGGAGAAGCACAGCACGTCCACACCCGCCTTCCAGGTCAGCTCGGCCGGTGAGACATTCAGCGCGGCGCAGGCATTGGCGAAACGGGCGCCATCCATATGGATCTGCAGATCATGACGGTCCGCCACTTCACGAATCGCCTGCAGCTCTTCCAGGCTGTAGACGGTGCCGACCTCGGTGCACTGGGTCAGGGAGATCACGCGCGGACGCGGATAGTGGATATCGCTGCGCTTGGTGACCAGCTGCTCGATGCCTTCCGGCGTCAGCTTGCCGTCGGGGCCCGGCGCGTTGAGCAACTTGGAACCGTTGGAGAAGAACTCCGGCCCACCGCATTCATCGGTCTCGATATGGGCCAGTTCGTGACAGATGACACTGTGGTAGGACTGGCACAGGTGGGCCAGCGACAGGGAGTTGGCGGCGGTGCCATTGAAGACGAAAAACACCTCGCACTCGGTCTCGAACAGCTGACGGAAGCTGTCGGTGACCTGCTGTGTCCAGCGGTCATTGCCGTAGGCGAGATCGTCATCACGATTGGCCTGCATCATGTACGCCATCGCCTCGGGACAGATACCGGACGTGTTGTCACTGGCCAGAAAGCGTGAAGTGCACGCTTCATCGGCAGCAGAGGTCGCAGCGGGGGTCGGGGCAATGGCATCAGTCGTCATGGGGATTTCCAGAGCGGGACAGGGGATCACCCTATCCGGTGAAACAGACACGGCTCCCGGATGGCAGGAGCCGCTGCAGAAACTCCATCATAACAGCGCTGCACGCCGCCGCCAGTGGCAGGTGAAGGCTGCACGCAAGCCGCTGGATGGCGCCTCACAGGAAGTCACAAGCCAGACGACACTCGCCTCGCCAGCACCCTCAGATGGTCTGCAACGCCGGATAACCTCGCCGCCCCTGCAAGCCACCGCCGTGCAGCACGCGAATGCGCGTACCGCGTGCGATCAGACCATTGGCCAGATGGTGCGCCAGCGCCGCGAACAGCTTGGCGGTGTAGACCGGCTCCACCGCAACGCCGGTCTCGGCCTCGAAGCGCTGAATGAACTGGATCAACCAGTCAGGCGCCTTGGCAAAGCCGCCGGCCTGCGCTCCCAGCCACAGGCCCCACTCCGGCGTCTTCTGCTGGCTGCCGCCACTCTCCGCCAGCAGGCGACGCACACGATGGTAGAGCTGATCGCCATGATTCATGGTCGGCACCCCGATGACCCGCAGCCCATCGCGCTCGCCCAGCGCACTCAGCACCCCGGCAAGCGTCGTGCCGCTGCCACAGGCCAGCAGCACCAGCTGCGGCGCAGATTCGCCCGGCACCGGCTCGGCCAGCGCCTGGGCCAACGGCGCCAGCCCGGCGACGCCCTCCACGCAACCGCCACCCTCGGGAATCCATACTCCCTCGCCATGGCGCCTGGCAAAATCAGGCTGATCGCGCTGCCGGTACTCGGCTCGCGAGACGAAACTCAAGCGCATGCCATTGTCGCGCGCATCGGCGAGCGTGGGCGTCAGCGGCGCTTCGGGATGCCCGCGCACCAGGCCATGCGTCTCGATGCCCAATCTGGCCCCCGCCGCCGCCAGCGCATGCAGATGGTTCGACCAACCACCCCCACAGCTGATGATGCCCCGCTTCTCGCTCAACGCCCTGGCCAGCGGCAGGCGCAACTTCCAGGCCTTGTTGCCGGAAATCTCGCTGTCCAGCGTGTCGGCGCGCAGGCACTCGACGATCACACCGGCCTCATCGGCCAGCGGCCACGCCAGGCGCTCGACCGCTGGCGGCGTGAAGAGATCCAGCAGGCTGTCCAGTGTCTCGGCTACCGGTGGGGAGGCGGCCAGCGATGATGAAGCCCGAGCACCCTCCCTGTGTGGCGGCAAAGGACTGTCCTCGGTGTCCGGCATCAGAGCCTCAGCGGTGGCATGGCGTGAGGCGGCAGCGTGCGGTGACATGAGCAGATCCCATCGTGGCGGCAAGGCAGAGATCAGAGCGCATCGAGCCGCTGGCGCGGCGCCCGAGGCAAACTCTGAAGACGACAAAGCCACCACGAAGGCACATGCAGCAAAGGCACGGCGTCCGCGGTGGCTTCCATCAGTCTAGGCAGTGGTCAGGCTCAGCTCAACGCTGAATATCCCCATGCGTGATCGCGGTCAACTCAAAGCGCAGCGGCCGCCATGGTGCCCTGCGCGATCGCGCGCTTGGCATCCAGCTCTGCCGCCTTGTCGGCGCCACCGATGATATGCAGCTCCACCCCCGCCGCCTCCAGAGGCGCCTTGAGCTCCAGCACCGAATCCTGCCCGGCGCACAGCACGATGCTGTCCAGCGCCAGATGCTGCTCTTCGCCATTGAGGCTGACGATCAGGCCTTCGCTGTCGATCGAGCGATACTCACAGCCGGCGACCATTTTGACGCCACGCTGCTTGAGGGTCGCGCGATGCACCCAGCCAGTGGTCTTGCCCAGCCCCTTGCCGGGCTTGGAAGTCTTGCGCTGCAGCAGCCACACCTCACGAGGCGCCTGCGGCACCACGGGTGCCTTGAGGCCGCCAGGCGTGCTGACCGAGAGATCCACCCCCCACTCCTCGCACCACAGCTCACCATCCAGCGAGGGCGACGGCTCGACGTGAGTCATCAGTTCCGCGACATCGAAGCCGATCCCGCCAGCCCCGATCAACGCCACGCGACGCCCGACCCGCTCCGGCGCACTGATCGCCTCGGCATAGCTGAGCACCTGCCCCCGCTCGATACCGGCTTCGACACCCTCGATATCCGGCGTCCGCGCCTTCACCCCCGAGGCCAGAATCACGGCATCGAATTCCGCCAGCATCTCGGCGGTGGCGCGAGTATTGAGACGCACCTCGACCCCACAACGCACCAGCTTCTCGTTGAAGTAACGCAGTGTCTCGTCGAACTCTTCCTTGCCGGGAATACGACGCGCGAAATTGAACTGGCCACCTACCTCGGACTGCGCCTCGAACAGCACCACGTCGTGACCACGCTCGGCCGCCGTCACGGCGGCAGATAACCCCGCAGGCCCTGCGCCCACCACTGCCACACGGCGCTCATGTCGCGCAGGCTCGATCACCATCTCGGTTTCATGACAGGCGCGCGGATTGACCAGGCACGAGGTCAGCTTCATCTGGAAGGTGTGATCGAGACACGCCTGATTGCAGGCGATGCAGGTATTGATGATGGCAGCATCGTCCGCCCTGGCCTTGCTGACCCATTGCGGGTCCGCCAGGAACGGCCGCGCCATCGACACCATGTCGGCATGGCCCTCGGCCAGCACCGACTCGGCAACCTCGGGCATGTTGATGCGATTGGTGGTGATCAGCGGCAGACTGAGCTCCTGCTTCATGCGCTGGGTCAGCCCCGTGAAGACAGCGCGCGGCACGCTGGTGACGATGGTCGGCACACGCGCCTCATGCCAGCCGATGCCGGTATTGATCAGGCTCGCCCCTGCCGCCTCGATGGCCTTGCCGAGCGCGACCACTTCCTCCCAGGTGCTGCCCTCATCGACCAGATCCAGCATCGAGAGGCGATAGATGATCAGGAAGTCCTCGCCCAGCGCGGCACGGATACCGGCGACGATCTCCACCGCCAGGCGGATGCGATTCTCGAAGCTGCCCCCGTACTCATCCTCGCGCTGATTGGTGCGCCGACAGATGAACTGGTTGATGAAATAGCCTTCCGAGCCCATCACCTCGACGCCGTCATAGCCGGCCTCGCGGGCCAGGCTGGCGCAGCGCACGTAGTCAGCAATCTGCTCCTTGACCTCTGACGTGCTCAGCGCGCGTGGCGTGAAGGGGTTGATCGGCGCCTGAATCGCCGAGGGCGCGACCTGATCCGGCGAGTAGGCATAACGCCCCGCATGCAGAATCTGCAGACAGATACGCCCATCCTCGGCGTGCACCGCCTCGGTGACCTCACGATGGTGCTTCGCCTCCTCCGGGGTGGTCAGCTTCGCGGCCCCCTGCATGACAGCCCCTTCCGCATTCGGCGCGATACCGCCCGTGACGATCAGCGCCACCCCATGGCGCGCACGCTCACGATAGAACGCCGCCAGGCGCGCGAAGCCATTGGGAGTCTCCTCAAGCCCCGTGTGCATAGAGCCCATCAGCACACGGTTCTTGAGCGTGATGTGGCCCAACGTCAGCGGACGGAAGATATTCGGATAGGCAGTCATTGCGGTCTCTCCTTGGCTGTCTCGAGCACCTCGGACAATCATTGTTATATCGCGCCGCCGCCACTCTCATCAGCAACACTCACTCAGTCATGGTCGTCAGTAACAGGTTGTCAGGACATCAACGACTGATGATAGATGGCAAACGGTCGTATGAAACGAGTGATCCCAGTGTAGAGCATCGCGCCATGGGCTCAATACTCCCAAAGGCCACATTGCGAATGACGCCAGTGATGACATCAGAAAGGTGAGCAACCGAGCAGGACACCCATCAACGGGCAAGAACGAAATGTCGTGATGTGCCCAGGGAAGACCGACAAGCCTGGAACATGACCAGGTCGAGAAGAGAGAAGAGAAAAGAGAAAAGAGGAAAGGACAGGGGGACAAGCGGGCCGGGCCAGTACTGAAGACTTTCCGACAGCCAGAAACGCAAAAACCCGAGCTCGAAAGCTCGGGTTTCACGAATTCTATGAGATCGAATGGCGGACCGGACGGGACTCGAACCCGCGACCTCCGGCGTGACAGGCCGGCATTCTAACCAACTGAACTACCGGTCCGCATTGGTGGGTGATACTGGATTCGAACCAGTGACCCCAAGCATGTGAAGCTTGTGCTCTAACCAACTGAGCTAATCACCCAACACAAACGATCTTTGCTGCAAGCAGCGATGATATCTCGCGATTCTGATGGCGGACCGGACGGGACTCGAACCCGCGACCTCCGGCGTGACAGGCCGGCATTCTAACCAACTGAACTACCGGTCCACTTCAGAACAACTCAACATCGGGCGCATGACAAACGAGAATGGCGGACCGGACGGGACTCGAACCCGCGACCTCCGGCGTGACAGGCCGGCATTCTAACCAACTGAACTACCGGTCCACGACAATCGCTTGCTTCTGCTAACGAACCAGGCCATTTAATCAAGTAACGCTTTGAAAAGCAATGACTTTTTTCAAATGGTGGGTGGTACTGGGTTCGAACCAGTGACCCCCAGCTTGTAAGGCTGGTGCTCTACCAACTGAGCTAACCACCCCTGTCTCGTTGGCGCTGCATTCTACGGAATCCGGCCCATGAGTCAATACTTTTTTTGCGCGCAATTTCAGCAATCGCCCGCGACAGAGTATTGATAAGACAGGACTTTCCCGCTGCATTTCGCCTGCAGGCCAGTAAACATCAGCGTTGCGTCATCATTCTGACATGCCGCTGTCGCCATCGAAGGCCAGGGTAATGCCCCTCGCATGGTGGCGATTCACTGCCGTTTTCCGCCCAGCGCCGGGTGATTGGCCAAGGCCAGCGCCGCACGCGAAATCAGTCCTTCACGCGTCTCGCCACTCGCTTTTCGTGGCTTGAAATCATGTTCGCCATCATTCAGCCAAAGCAATATAAGGCTTTCCGGCAACGGATATGCCGTCACTTCCTCGCGAGTTCCGAAGGGATCGCGGCTGCCCTGACAGATCAAGCCGGCCATCGGGATATCCGGCAGATGGTCGATACGCAACTTGTCGGGCTTGCCCGTGGGATGAAACGGATAGCCCAGCGCGTACCACCCGACCGGCAACGGCGCATGCGCCGCCCGGGTCAACTCCACCAGCAGATGGGAGGCCACACGACTGCCCATCGACTTGCCACCGACCAGCCAGGGCAGTGATCGCAAGGAGTCGACGGCCGCCACACACGCCATCAGCGCCTGACACCAGCGCGCCATCTCCTCGATCAGCCCGGGCAGCCGGGGCGGCGGTCGGCGGCGGCTTTCGCAGCGCATCCTGACGAGATAGCCGAAATCGAATGCCAGCCACGCCATGTCCTGCATCAGGCAGGCAGCGCCGAACTGTTGATGGAAGTCGGTCTCACGCCCGGCGCCGGCACCATGCGCATGCAACAGCAGGGCACGCCCCGGTCGTCCATGGATCTCAAGCGGCCCCAGTTCCGCCAACCAGCCTCGCCACGGCCCTCGCGCGGCCAGCGCGTCGTGGGACATGGTCTGGCGAGCAGCAAGCTCCGAGGCGACATCGGCCAGGCTGGCGACACGAAAGCCTTCCTCGGCGTAAGGGCTGGGGACCTCAGCCGTATTGGACGCATTGGCATCTTCGTCCGATGATGAAGTGACGGCGGGCAAGCGAAATTCTCCTGTTGATCTCGTACGGCTCGCGCCAGACAACGCTGGAACCGATGAGGGGTAAACGCTGCATTCCAGCGCGAGGGATGGCCTGTCAGTCGGTCATGGTCGCGCGTGATATCGGTCAGCGCCAGCCCTGCTGCCCTGACAGGGGCGTCGATGACCTGACCGCTCCCGCAGCGCCGCTTCCTGCACCGTCACCACCAGCACTGCGCTTTCGCCCACTGCCGACGAGGTCGTGATATGCGTACAGCTCTTGAGGCTTCGGCCTGCCATCCCCGCGTGAACCATCATCATCACGTGAACCATGATTTTTCTCGCATGGCCGTCATCTGGGGGCTGCTCAGCCTCTGTCTGGCGGTGTGGCTCAACCTCATCTGGCTATGGCCATCACTGGGACCGGAAGTGGCCTGGCTGAGTTACGGCCGCCTCGCTCCCTTGCAGCACCACCTGCTGCTCTTCGGTCTGGGCGGCTCGGCAGTGATCGCCGGCGGCTACTCCATCGCCATGCACAGTGTCCTGCAACGCGAATCACGCACGGACGCCGAGACGGCGATACCGGATATCGCACTGACTCCCTTCACGCTCAAGCTGATGCATTTCACCTTCCTCGGCTGGCAGGCCGTGGTCGCGCTCGGCGCACTGGCGATTGTCGCAGGCTACTCCTCGGGCCAATACATGGCCGAAGCGCCCTGGCTCGTCGATCTCCTGATGACCCTCGTCTGGCTGGCCGTGGCGTGGGTCTTCTTCACAATGCTGGAACAGCGCACGCTGCGCCGCCTGCCGGTGGCCTGCTGGTACTTCATCGCCGGCCTGATGCTGGTGTTGATACAGCATGTGCTGATCTCGCTCAGCGTGCCGATCGGCCTGCTGGAATCGATACCGCTCTTCACGGGCAGCCTCGAGGCACTGATTCAGCGCTGGCAGGCAGGGCCACTCCCCGGCGGCATGTTCGCATTCGGCGTCATTGCCTTGCTCCATCACATGGTGACGAGCCGCTCGCGGCTGCCGCTCTACTCGCATCGGCTGGCCGCCACCAGCTTCTGGATGCTGGTGCTGCTGGTGACATGGGGAGGCGCTCCACTGCTGTTCGCGAGCGCCCTGCCGGCCTGGAGCCAGACGCTGGGCATGGCGATGGGCCTCCTGCTGCTGGCGCCGGGGCTGGCACTCAGCCTCAATGGCCTGATGACACTCAAGGAGGATTGGCACTCATTGCGCCGGGATCCGCTTAACTGCCTGCTGGCGGCAGCGCTGATCAGCTTCGCCATTGCGGTTCTTGAATACAGCCTGCTGTCATTGCCGACACTCAACGCCCTGACCTTCAGTGCCGCCAACAGTCTGTCGCCGGCAGCAAGCCTGGGGGTGGTCGCGACAGTCGCCATCGTGATGGCCTATCACCTGCTGCCCCCGATGCGCTCCCTCGCGCTGCTCAAGACTCATGCCCTGCTGGTCATCATCGGCACCCTGCTGTGCGTTGCCGCCAGCTGGGCGACCACGCTGCTTCAAGGCAGCATGTGGCATGTGCTGGCAGATGACGGCAGGCCGCTATACACCTTGAGCGAGGTGCTGGAAGTGGCCCGCATGCCGATGATGATCTCGCTGGGCGGGCTCGCCTGCTGGGCGCTCGGCTTGCTGCTGATGCTCCTCAACGTGACGCGCACCCTGGCTGATCAAAAGAGCGAACGCCAAGCCGCTCACGAGCGTCAGCGCCTGAGCTCCGGCTCGCACAAGGCATCATCAGAGCCTGCCACGCACTCTGCGTCCCCCTCTACCACGCCCCCTGCCACATCCTCGGGAGGGCACTACGCATGAGACATGTCCTGCTCGAACGTCACGCCGGCCTGATGACGGCACTATGCCTGCTCACCATGAGCCTCGGCGCCCTTGCCCAGCTGGTGCCGCTCGGGGCTCACCCCAGCCTCGCCAGCGCACCCGAAGACCTCAAACCGCTGAGCGCCCTGGCGCTGGAGGGCCAGCGCATCTACCAACGCGAGGGCTGTCAGCAGTGCCATACACGCATGGTGCGCGATCTACCGGGCGACACGGCGCGACACGGCGATGCGACGACCGCCCGGGAGCGCTACTACGACCGCCCTTCGCTGTGGGGCGTCGAGCGCTGGGGGACGGATTTGAGCCAGCTGCCTGCGCAACATGACGATGCCTGGCAGCGTCTGCATCTGAATGACCCGCGCAGTCAGGCGCCGGGCTCAGCGATGCCCGCCTACCCGTGGCTGTTCGAGCAGGCGTTGAGCGGCGAAGGCATCGCGGCCCGCATGCGAGCCCTGCAAGGCCTGGGCGTGCCCTACGCGGAAGACGAGATTCTCGCCGCCCCCAATGACGTGCGTGGCACTGCCGAAATCACGGCGCTGCTCGCCTACCTGCAGCAGGCCGCCCCCGCGAGCGACATCGCCAGCCGCGACCCATGACAGGACACCGCTCAGGAGACACGACATGAATCTGCTGGAGACAACTGGACTCCCCCTGTTCTGGAATCTCTGGGTGCTGGCCCTCACGCTGGGCAGCCTGGTGCTGTTCGCCATGCTGGCCCTGGGCAGCCTTTCGCGCGCCGCCAGCGCTGACAGCGACGAGCGCGAAGGCGATGGCCCCATGCAGGAACATCGCATCAACGGCGTACGTCAGCCTGACACACCAGCGCCACGTGCCTGGGGCATACTGGCACTGGCGACGCTGACCGCCGCACTGATCCTGCTGCTCGGCGCAGCTGGCTGAGGCAGGTCGTCGCGGTATGGTCATGCGGGGCCAACCAGGCCTAAAGTTCACACACCTTGCAACGCCCATGGGTTGGGCAGGATAATGAATTAATAAAATCTAATATTATGGCGCTACGAAATTGCACTGCATTAGCCGATAAGCGCTCAGACTCTGGCCGCTCGAATCACATCGGCTGAGCAGGGTAGCGGCGGGCGACAAGGCCCCGCCCCACCGTTGTTGCGCCCGAAAGACCCCTCCGCTGCCCTGCCCCAGGGGTAGCGGTGACATTCCTCAGGAGAGTCACCATGACGGCCAATGCACAGGCATCACACCGCTTGCGCGCCCATGAAGCCCGCTGCCAGACCTGTTCGCTGAGTTCACTGTGCCTGCCACTGGCACTGAACATGGAAGATATCGACCAGTTTGACGCCATCATCCGCCGTCGCGCGCCACTCAGAAAAGGGGAAGTGCTCTTCACCCAGGGCGATGCCTTCGATTGCGTCTTCACGGTGCGCTCCGGAAGTCTCAAGCAGATCACCAATGAAAACAGCGGCATGGAGCAGCTGACCGGCTTCTACCTGCCCAGCGAGCTGGCCGGGCTGGATGCCATCGACAGCAATTGCTATCCCGGCACCGCAGTGGCGCTGGAGACCACCACCGTCTGCGAGATTCCCTTCGACCGCCTCAATGCGCTCTCGGAGCAGATGCCGGAGCTGAGAACCCAGCTGTTCAAGAGCCTGAGCAAGGAGTTGCACGAAGATCGCCGCATGATGATGCTGCTGTCGCGCAAGACAGCCGATGAGCGGCTGGCGAGCTTCCTGGTCAACCTGTCACAGCGCTTCCGTCGCCGTGGCTATTCGCCGTACAGCTTCCGCCTCTCGATGGCACGCGCCGATATCGGCAACTATCTGGGGCTGGCCGTCGAAACCATCAGTCGTATCCTGACCCGCTTCCAGACCCAGGGGCTGGTCGACATTCGTGCCCGCGAGGTGCATATCCTGCATCTGGATGGCCTGATCGAACTGGCCGAAGGCGAGTGTCAGGGCGGTCGCTGATGACGCCTGCTGACAGCACATCACGCTGAGCGACACTGCGCTGATCCGCCGCCAGGGCGCCATGTCGGCACCACACAAGACAGAAGCCCGCCACGCAATTTGCGTGGCGGGCTTCTTCTTTCTGTCAGGCCAGACAGTCATGACAATAGGGCTTGTCTCGGCCTTCGCTGGCGATCAGCGGTTCTCGAGGCGGTTATAGTCCAGCAGGCCCGCTTCGACAGGGCGATCAGCATAGTTGGTGCGCAGCACGCTGTCGGAGAACTCCCAGAAGCGCGGATCAGTCCGGCGCACCCCGATATCGGCCTGCAGGGCGCGATAGTCCTCTTCGGTCTCGAGCGTCGCCACCCGCTCTGCCAGTCCCGTCAGGGTGTCAGGCGTCAGACGCCAGAAGGCATTCGGGTAATCGCCCGCCACGCCCCGCAAGACATCGAGAGTGTCTTCCTCAGGACGGCGATTTTCCTCCTCATCGAACAGGCTGGTGATGTTGGCGTGGGCGGAATTGCGCAGCACGCTGTAAAGGCGCGGCGAGTCATCAGTGCCATCCTCCAGCGCGACGATCGTCACCTCCGGCATCAGGCTGGCCGAGACTCCCTGCACCGCAGCGAGGGCCTGCAGCTCATGTCGCACGTGCTCGTCCTCGACATTGCTCAGGCTGCGCTCATGGCCGAGTTCCGGCGCGAGGCGCTCCTGCATGCGCCGCATCAGCCCAAGGCGAGCCTGGTTCGGCGATGACAGCTCCTGCGGCGTCCAGACGATGCCACTGGGCGCATCGAACTGCGGCGGCTTCTTGAACAGCAGCTCGCCAAGCCCGGGGCTGACGTCGCGATACCAGCTGTCATGCACCGCCTGGCGCTCACCTGCCGGCAACAGCACCAGCAGGTTGTTCTCGCCTTCCATGCGCAGGAAGTCCATGTACAGACGGGTGACCAGCTGATGGCCGAGATTGCCGTAGACATCGAAGCCGGCGACCAGCAGATAGTGGATGCGCTCCAGCATCGGGTAATCGATGATCCAGCCCGTCTTGGGCACGCCACCGACCAGCCCCTTCATCACCGCCGCATTGTCGAAGTGACGATAGATGGTCAGGGCCGCGTTGGGGTTACGCCCCTGGCCGGGGCCCTCAGCCCAGCCGCTGCCGTCCCATAGCACTCGCTCATCCAGGCGCAGATCGCCATCGAGATAGGCCTGGGACATCAGGCGCTGCTTGGCCTTGAGGTAGGCGGTCTGCTTGCTCTCGAACTTGACCCAGGAGCTGATCGGCAACGCATTGCTGCTCTGCTCGGCGGGCAGGCTGAGATTCTTTCCTTCCTCGGCCAGGGTGCGTTCCACTTCCGGGTGACTGAACATCTTCGGGTCAGTGAAACCGACCCAGAAGTGATCATTGATCACATCCACCGCGACCTGCCCGCGACAGACCGGCCCCTTGATGAAGCCCATGATGGTGTTCTGCGACTCATCCAGCATGAAGCGATAGCGTGACTCGGCCGGGATGGCCTCGAAGGTCAGGAAAGGATTCGAGGCCGTCTTGAGGTCGTAGTCCGGCAGGTCATCCACCGGGTAATCCGGTGTCAGGAACAGCGCCTGCCAGCGCTTGAAGCGAGCATCATTGAGCGCATAGGGCAGATGATTCTTGGCCAGGATCGTCGCGCGCTCCTGCCACAGACGGTAATAGACCCGCGGGCGCCCGGCGTCATCGTGGGGCAGGCTCGCGCGCTCATCGGCGGTGTAGGAGGCGTAGGGTGCATCGTAGGGGCGGCGCGTGGAGATGCGCTTGATCGGCTCGCCCGGCGGGGTGCTGGAACGCACCAGCTTGAAGAAGATCGGCCGGCCGTCCGCGCCCTTGATGCCCGGGAAATACACATGGCTCAGGAAGAGATGCTCGTAGATGTAGCGATTCATCAGGCGCTGCTTGAGGCTGTCGCCATTGAAGAAGCGCTCGGCCTGCTCGATGTGCGGCATCAGCGCCTGGGGCAACGGCGCCGGACCGGTCATCGCGCCACCCTTGGCCAGCCAGTTCACCAGCGTGCGGTGCTCTTCATCGCTGACCTGTGGCAGGGCGTAGGGCATGCCCCAGTCAGGATGGTCTTCGGCGAACTTGTCGTAGCCCTCGACGGGGGCACACACCTGACTGCGATTGAGCGACAGGTCGAAGCGGTCTTCCGGCAGCAGGCCATCTTCCGTCACCGGCAGCGGCGCCTTGCGCTTCTGGCTGAGCGCACGGAACAGCACACTGCCCTCCAGATTGGCGGCCGGAGAGTCGAAGCGCTCATTGAGCACCGGCGAGAAGTCCATGCTGCGCCACTGCTCGGTGGTGTCCGCGTCTTCGAACATGCGCGTCAGATTGGCCGCCAGCAAGCGCGTGCCATCGTAGACCGGCGCCGGATTCATGCCGCGATCGATCCCGGCGGCCGATGACAACTTGAGCTGACAGGGAGCGTCGTAGCAGCCATGACAGACCACGCAGCGCGTCTCGATCACCGGCTTGACCTCATCCTCCCACTGACGCCCGGCAAGACTGTCGTGTGACACCACCCGCTCACGCGGTGACGCGGGGCCGAAACGCTCATCGAGCTGATGAATCGCGACGGCACTGCAGCCCCCCAACAGTAGAACGAGCACGATGCTCCAGCGCCAGCGCGGTATGCGCCACAGGCGTCGAAGTAGGTCCGGCATGGGGAACTCCAGCAAGAGGAAGGGATATCGGCAATCGGGCAGATGATGGCGAAAGCGTACCATAAGCAGGCTCACTAATTCGGCAAGACTGCCTTTCCAAGCATAGTGAACAATGATGTCAGATTTTTTGGCGTTTCCGCATCCAACTTTATTTTGACGGCGTATGACGTCATGACCCGCCTGAACGAGCTGTCTGACGCAAGCGGGTGCCACGATGTTCCTGATCCATAATTCAAAAAATACGGGCCCTGCCCGATAGGAAGCCATCATGACCATGAAGAAGACCGTTACTGCCGCTACCTTCGCCGCCGCTGCCGCCGCGCTGTTCTCCACTGCCGCCCTGACCTCGCTGCCGGTGCACGCCGGTGACAATGCCGTGAAGTGCTCCGGCATCAACTCCTGCAAGGGCACCTCCGAATGCGCGACCGCCAACAGCGCATGCAAGGGCCACAACGCCTGCAAGGGCCAGGGCTGGTCGTACACTGCCAGCGCTGAATCCTGTGTCGGCGAAGGTGGTACTGTCGTCGAGGGCTGATCCTCAGGCACGCAGAGGCGTCTGCCCTGGCAGGCGCCTCTGGCGAATACCCGACGGGAGGACGGCACACCGTCCTCCCGTTCCTGATTCTGGGTCTGGCTCTGGCTCTGTTTCTGCCTGAGCCCCCTGGCGGGTGTCTTTCAGCGCTCCTGACTCGCCATCTGCCTCGCCCTTTTCCGCACCCTCTGCCTTCGCTCAGAAGAGGACTCACCCATGACGACAGCTGTCACCGCTCGCCTGCCCACGCCCGCCAGCGCCGGTATCGGTCAGGGGCTGGGCCTGCGCCCCGAGTACTATCACGAGATTCTGACGACGCTGCCGGACATCGACTGGTTCGAGGCCATCAGCGAGAACTACATGGGCCACGGCGCCAGAGAATCCGGTGGCCTGAGTACTGAAGGCCTGAGTACCGGTGGTCTGAGTGCCGGCGGCAAGCCACTGCATCATCTCGAGCGTGTCCGCGAGCACTACCCCATCGCCTTGCATGGGGTCTCGCTGTCCATCGGTGGCAGCCATTCCATCGACAGCCGTTACCTGCGCGAGCTGCGCGCCTTGTGTGAGCGGATCGAACCGCTATGGGTCTCCGACCACCTGTGCTGGACGCGCACCGGCGCGCATCAGTTCCACGACCTGCTGCCGCTGCCCTACACCGATGCCACCATCGACCATCTGGCCGAACGCATCGACCAGGTCCAGAACGCGCTCGGCCGCCAGTTATTGCTGGAAAATGTCTCCAGCTATCTGACCTGGCGCCCTGACGAGATGAGCGAATGGGAGTTTCTGGCCGAGGTCAGCCGCCGCGCCGACTGCCTGATCCTGCTCGACCTGAACAACGTCATCGTCTCGAGCCACAATCATGGCTTCGACCCGCTGACCTATCTGGACGCCATGCCGGCAGAGCGCGTCTGGCAGCACCACCTGGCCGGGCATATCCGGCAGGAGGTCTCCGGCGGCGAGCTGTGCATCGACACCCATGACCAGCCCGTCCCGGACGCCGTGTGGTCGCTGTATGACGCCGCGCGGGAGCGCTTCGGCGATGTCGCCACCATGATCGAGCGCGACGACAACTTCCCGCCCTGGTCGGAGTTGATGCAGGAGTACGCCGAGCTGCGCCGCCGCAGTGGCCGTCCGCTGACGGATGCCGCGCGCGCGAATCAGACGCCAGACCACGGAGGGCTGCGCGCATGACGCAAGCGAGCCCCGCAGGCGGTGCTGATCGCAGCGCCCTGATGCAACTGCAGGAGACCACGGGCGCCTACCTCGCGACGCCGAGCCCTGACACCCGCAGCGCGGCGGCCAAGGCCGTCATCAGTGATCAGCTTGCCAGCGCCGAGGAGCGCCTCGACATCTACGCGATGGCCTATCGGCTGCGGCTGTTCGAGGTCTTTGGCGGGGATTTCGAGGCCGTGCACACCCTGATCGGCGATGACGCCTTCGGGCTGCTGTGTCGTGACTACCTCGCGGCCCACCCGCCGAGTCATTATTCGATTCGCTGGGCAGGCCAGCATTTCCCGGCCTTCGTCGCGGCGCGCGAACCCGAGCGCTCCCTGGTCACCGAGATGGCCGCCTTCGAGTGGGCTTTGGGGCTGGCGCTGGATGTGGTGGACAGCACCCCGCTGAGTGTCGAGGCCCTGCAGACGCTGGCCCCCGAGGAGTGGCCAGAGCTGGCCCTGGCAGCGCATCCGTCCCTCAAGCGCTTCTCGTTTCACTTCGATACGCCGGCCATCTGGAAGGCCATCGACAACGATGAGCCGCCACGCGCGCCGGTCGAGTCCGACACGCCCACGCCCTGGATCGTCTGGCGTCAGCCCACCGCTGGCGCGCCCGAGGTGCACTATCGCTCTCTCGAGCCGCTGGAAGACCTGGCTCTCGGCGCCATCCTCGCGGCCGGTGCCGAGGGCCTGAGCTTCGGCCGGCTAGGGGAGCTGCTGACGCCGCAGGTGGGGGCAGAGCAAGCCCCGGGCGTGGCGATCAACCTGCTGGTGCAGTGGCTCGCCGCCGGCCTGCTGATCAGGCCCTGACATCAGGCATCCGCACGCCCGACGCCACAGCGGACATGACAGCCAGCGGCGAAAGCCGGACAATACACGCCGACCCTCATTGCGATGGTCGGCTTTCGTCTTCCTGCTGCCGTGATGCCCATGCCCTCTTCTCCTGATGCTCCGCACTCCGACGCGCCGACAGCGCCTCAGACACCTGCGCCGATGGCGGACGCCACGCCCACGCCTCTCGAGGCCAAGTCTGCCGAGATGACTGAGCCTGTTGAGCTGACTGAGCCCGCCGAGCCACTCGACATCCTGTTCCAGGATGAAGTGCTGGTGGTGGTCCACAAGCCATCGGGCCTGCTGGTGCACCGCAGCCCCATCGACAAGCACGAGACCGAGTTTCTGCTTCAACGCCTGCGCGACCAGATCGGCCAGCATGTCTTCCCCGTGCATCGCCTCGATCGCCCCACATCAGGGCTGATGGTGTTCGGCCTCTCGCCCCAGGCGGCGCGCAAGCTGAGCACCGCCTTCGAGGAGCAGCAGGTCAGCAAGCGCTATCTGGCGATAGTGCGTGGTGTCGCGCCCGAGCAGCAACGCCTCGATTACGGCCTGCGCAAGGAAGATGGCAAGCTGCCCAAGGCCGAGATGCCAGAGCAGGAAGCCATCACCGATACGCGCCGCCTGGCACAGGTCGAGCTGCCCATCGCCATCGATCGCTACCCGCAGTCGCGCTTCTCGCTGGTCGAGGCCCGCCCGCTGACCGGCCGCCGCCATCAGATTCGCCGTCACCTGTCACGCCGTGGCTACCCGATCATCGGCGACGCCAAGCACGGCAAGGGCAACTACAATCGCTACTTCGCCACGACACTGGAATGCCCCCGCCTGCTGCTGGCGGCTGTCGGGCTTGAGCTTCCTCACCCCGAGGGTGGCTGGCTGAGCCTGTCGTGTCCGCCAGAAGGTGCCTACGCGGCACTGATGGAGCGCTTCGGCTGGCTGGGCCATCTGCCCGAACGCTACGCTGAACATCTGGCAGAGCGCCCGACCAGACACTGGCTCGATGCGACCGCCGACGCCCCGGCTGCCTGAGCGTGCCCCTGCCGACTGCCACCCGTTCCCAGAGATTCGCGAGCTGCGCATGACCACCTCTTCCGACACCCCGGACTCGACCGACATGAGTCCAGAACAGCAGAGCTCTGACCATAAAAGCTCTGAAAACAAAAGCTCTGAAAGCAAAAGCTCTGAAGAACAGAGCCCTGACCGCAAGCACACAGGCGAGCCGTCGACCCACGCCAGCACGCCCTCCGCCAGCGAACGGATGCTGGAGAGCTTCTTTGCGGCCGGCGCTGCCAGTCAGGCCCCCGCAGAAGACGACTACGACTTCCGCTTCGGTGGCATCCGTCGCCTCTACGGCGCCAGCGCCTTCGCCCACTTCCGTCACGCGCATGTCGCGGTGATCGGGGTCGGCGGCGTCGGCAGCTGGAGCGCCGAGGCGCTGGCTCGCTCCGGCATCGGCGAGATGACGCTGATTGATCTCGATGATGTCTGCGTGTCCAACGTCAATCGGCAGCTGCATGCGCTGGATGGCCAGATCGGCCGTCCCAAGGTCGAGGTGCTGGCCGAGCGCTGCCAGCTGATCGCGCCGCAGATGAAGATCCACGCCATCTCGGCCTTCGTCACGCCGGACAATCTCGCCGAGCTGATCCACGACGACCTCGATCACGTCATCGACGCCATCGATAGCGTGCCCGCCAAGACAGCGCTGATCGCCTGGTGCAAGCGTCGCAAGCTGGGCCTGACCGTGACGGGCGGCGCCGGTGGCCAGCTCGACCCGACGCGCATCCAGATAGGTGATCTCGCCCGCACCGAGCAGGACCCGCTGCTGGCGCGCGTTCGCTCACTGCTGCGTCGCGACTACAATTTCAGTCGCAACCTGAAGCGCCGGTTCGATGTCGAGTGCGTCTATTCCGACGAGCAGCTGACCTACCCCGGCGCCGACGGCGAGGTGTGTGCCACCAAGCCCGGCGACAGCGCCACGCGCCTGGATTGCGCTGGCGGCTTCGGAGCGGCCACCTTCGTCACCGGCAGCTTCGGCTTCACCGCCGCTGCCCGCGCGCTGGTGCGCATCGCACGCCGCGGTGCCAAGGCCACGCCTGTCGCTGATGACGTGTCTGTGACTAATGGCATTCAGGCGCCGAACGCTGCCGACTGATACGCCTGCTTTTCGCCTCTTGCTGTTGGCTTCTCGCTTCTTGCTTCACCCTCAAGGAAATCGCCATGACTGACCTGCCTGCCATGCCGCCGCTGCCGGAAAATCGTCCCGTGCCGGGCCTCTACCGCCACTACAAGGGCGCGCAGTACGAAGTGATCGGCACCAGTCGCCACAGCGAGACCGAAGAGCTGCTGGTGGTCTATCGTGCCCTGTATGGTGAATGCGGGCTGTGGGTGCGTCCGCTGAGCATGTTCATGGAGAACGTCGAGATCCAGGGCGAGCCGGTGCCACGCTTCGCGCTGGTCTCGGCGTGGTCCTGCTGATCCGCGGCCTTGTCGCACTCACATCCTGACCGACCAGACAGGTACATGCCGCCTGTCGGTCGCGGTGCTATACTGCGCCGCTTGTTTTTCCAGACATACGCATTGAGCCGCTTGCGGGCATGATCTGCCCGCGCGGCTCGGCCACGCCCACACAGCGCACTGCCCGGCACGTCTGGCAGGCACTGTGAGCTGGTTCATACCACGTCAAGAGCGGAGGAAGCATGAGCGCACTGGTTGGTGTCATCATGGGATCAAAATCGGATTGGGCGACCATGTGCCATACGGTCGAAACCCTGGAAGCGCTGGGGATCGAACACGAGGTCAAGGTCGTCTCTGCCCATCGCACGCCCGACCTGCTGTTCGACTATGCCGATACCGCTGCCGAGCGTGGCCTTGAGGTCATCATCGCCGGTGCCGGTGGCGCGGCGCACCTGCCGGGCATGTGTGCCGCCAAGACCTGGCTGCCGGTGCTGGGCGTGCCGGTGCAGTCCAGCATGCTGTCGGGTGTCGATTCCCTGCTCTCCATCGTGCAGATGCCCGCCGGCATCCCCACTGGCACGCTGGCCATCGGCCGCGCCGGTGCCGTGAATGCCGCGCTGCTGGCCGCCAGCCAGCTGGCCAACAAGTACCCGGCCATCCGCACCGCGCTGATCAACTTCCGTGCCGAGCAGACCGACCGTGTGCTCGACAATCCGGACCCGCGCCCCGACGCACCCAGCCTGTCCCACGGAGGCGAGTAAGCCATGAGCCAGCCGTTCCGCTTCGGTATCGTCGGCGGCGGTCAGCTGGGCCGCATGTTGGCTCAGGCCGGCGCCGCCCTGAATGCCCGCTTCACCTTCCTTGATCCTTCGGATTCGCCCTGCGGTCGCGTCCACGGCCATCATCTCTGCGCCGATTGGCAGGATGATGCGGCCCTGACGCAGCTGGTGGCAGCGTCTGACGCCATCACCTTCGAGTTCGAGAACGTGCCGGCGGACGCCGTCGCGCGTCTGGCAGCCGAGCGCCCGACCTTCCCGCCGGCTGGCGCACTGGATACCGCGCGTGACCGCTGGAGCGAGAAGTCGCTGTTCATGCGTCTGGGCATCGAGGTGCCGCCGCTGGCGCTGGTCGACAGCCAGGCGGATCTTGAAGCGGGTGTCGCGACCATCGGTCTGCCCGCCGTGCTCAAGACACGTACGCTGGGCTATGACGGCAAGGGCCAGAAGGTGCTGCGCGAAATGGCCGACGTCGCCGACACCTTCGCCGAACTCGGTAGCGTGCCGCTGATCCTGGAAGGCTTCATCGCCTTCGATCACGAAGTCTCGGTGATCGCGGTACGCGGTCGCGATGGCGAGACACGCGCCTGGCCGCTGTCGCGCAATGAACATCGCAGCGGCATCCTGCACTGCTCCACACCGCTCGACTCCCACGGCCTGCAGGCCGAAGCCGAGGCGGCTGCCTTCAAGGTGATGCACGAACTCGACTATGTCGGCGTGATGGCCTTCGAGTTCTTCGTCGTCAAGGACGCCGATGGCAGCGAGCGCCTGCTGGCCAACGAGATCGCACCGCGTGTGCACAACTCGGGTCACTGGAGCATCGAAGGCGCCGTCACCAGCCAGTTCGAGAATCACCTGCGTGCCGTCGCCGGCATGCCGCTGGGCGAGACCGCACTGCTCACACCCTGCGCGATGCTCAACATCATCGGCCGCATGCCGGAACGTGACGCCGTGCTCGCCATCCCCGGCGCGCATCTGCACGACTACGGCAAGGGGCCGCGTGCGGGGCGCAAGATCGGCCACATCACGGTTCTGGCCGCCGACAAGGCGAGCCTCGACGCCCGCATCGCGGCTGTCGAAGCGCTGCTGGTCAATGAACTGGGCAAGTAAGCCGGTTCTGCGCCACTGAAGACAAAACGCCCCCGCTGCCGATGGCAGCGGGGGCGTTTTCGTTTCGGCACGGCTCAGCGAGCCGCCACGGGATCAGTCGATCTCGTGGTGGATCTGCTTCTGCAGGTAGAGCTCGATACCGACCTTCTCGATCAGGCCCAGCTCGGTCTCCAGGTGATCGATGTGCTCTTCCTCGTCGTCGAGGATCTTGCGGAACAGATCACGCGAGGTGTAATCGCGAACCTGTTCGGCGTAGGCGATCGCTTCCTTCAGATCGCCATGTGCCTGGTGCTCCAGCGCCAGATCGCACTCGAGCATTTCCTTGGTGTTCTCGCCGATGCGCAGCTTGCCGAGGTCCTGCAGGTTGGGCAGACCTTCCAGGAACAGGATGCGCTCGATCAGGGTGTCGGCGTGACGCATCTCTTCGATTGACTCGTCGTATTCCCACTTGGCCAAGCGCTTGAGGCCCCAGTCCTTGTACATGCGCGCATGCAGGAAGTACTGATTGATGGCGACCAGTTCGTTGGCCAGTATGGTGTTGAGATGCTCGATGATCTTGGGATCGCCTTTCATGTCGCCATTCCTCTCTTGTCAGGGTTGCTGCTTACGTCAGGTTCTGTGCTGCGCCTGATGACGGCATGCATCAGCCGCAGCGCGGGCACGTCAGGCGTGCCCTATCGATCAGGTGCGGCAAGTATGGCGCAAAAACATGAATTTTTCGAGACATACCAACAAGTTATCGACTTTTAGGCGCAAATGGGAAGGATTGGTATCCGCGTTGTCATGTGGCGACCGACACCGGATTGCCTGGCGCCCATACGAAAACGCCCGCCACCCGGTCTTGAGACCAGGTGGCGGGCGTCAGGCAAGCGAGCACTTGCCGGGAGTCGACGAGAACGGATCACGCAGCAATGGACAGCGCGGCGACTGGAGTGTCAGTCGCCGGCAGGCGAGCCTCGGCTCGAGCCTGCATCACACCGCGTAGGCGAGATCCTCTGCCGGCATCATTTCACGCGCGACCGCTTCGCGAGTGATGGTCTTGGCCATGCAGGCACATTTGCCGCACTGGGTCGCGCAGCCGGTCTGCTCACGGACTTCGCGGAAGCTGCGCGCTCCCTGTTCCACGACTTCGCGGATCTTGTGGTCTGACACACCTTTGCACAGACAGACGTACATGGCTCACCTCGCTCACTCCAAGTGAGACAAATGTAAATGATTCGCAGAAACATGCGCAACACCTGACTGCAAAAAATTCTCATTTACACGTTATATCAAATACTTAGCGAGGCGATTTCTGGCCGGTTTGCGGTTGCGGAACACACGATGTCATAAGCAGGCCACATCAGCCTCACAAAGCGATTGCCGTGGGGAAAGCCAGCGCCGTATAAAGAATGATGGCTCGTGGCTGACAGAAAGGTAGGGTTGCGATTTCACACGAGGCCGCTAGTATGTATAACGATTTTTTATGCAATTCGAAAAACAATCGCACCAAAATATAATGAGTCATCGCTAGCCGATCACTCAGGCGGGTCACTCGAACGCAGCCCAGCTCCTCGCTCACGGGAAGCGCCGCGTCACGATGAAGGCAAATGACTGCCACGCCCCGCCAGGCAATCAGGAAAGAACATGAACAGGACACTGCAAGAGATTCCGTCGCTACGCCTCCTCATGGCCATGACCCGCATCGGCATGCCGATGATGGGCGCCATGCTGAAGCCGTGACCGGCCTGAATCCGTCTGCTGTTGCCCTATCTGCCGATTTCCGAACGCCAATCCGCAAGGAGCCCGATATCATGTCAGTACAACTCGCCACCGCCGATCATCACGCCACGTCCCACCTGCCACTTGATCTGGACGCCGTCCGCGACGCCGGCAGCTGCTTCGGTGACCACCACCGTCTGCCGCTGACCCCGCTGCTGCGCAATCTCTATCGTGAAGCCCGCCGTGAAGGCCTGGTGGATGAGCATTGCAACGCGCGTGAACTGATGAGCCATATCGCTCTGCCCCATGACCACGTGGTCACCCAGGAAATTTCCGACCGTGTCTGGCGCTACAACGTCGGTTACTCCAACACCGGCGAGAGCGCGGAACAGGGCGACCTGAGCGCGGCGCTGGACTCCCTCAACGAGCGCACCCTGGATGAGCCGCTGCCGGGCGCCCTGCAGCGCCTGACCGAATCCTGGCTGTACCTGCCGGGCGAGCTGGAAAGCCCGCGTCAGGCCAGCGCCGACGTGCTGTGGCTCGACAAGCAGGGCCGTGCTCGCTACCGCCTGGATCAGGCGCGCCACTGGTTCGCCACCCTGCGCGACGAAGCCATCGACATCGATGGCTGGCTGGCATGGCGCTTGACACACCTGCCGCTGACCAGCGCGCCGGTGCTCGATACCGTCAGCGCCTTCACGCGTCTGGCGCGCCTCGACCACGATGGCCAGCGTCCGATCGGTCAGCTGTCCTTCGTGCGCTACCGTGAAGGCGTGCGCCTGGAAGGCATGGGCACCGCGGTGATCGACCTGCCGCGCGAGCTGCCCGAGACGGCGGCGCAGGAAGACAGCCTGGTGGTGTCACGCACCAGCGTGGAACGCATCATCACGCGCCTGGATGGCCTGCTGGGCGTCTGATCACGCCCTGCACTCGCGGAAAACACAACGCCCCGCCAGTCATCGACTGGCGGGGCGTTTTTTATCTGGCTGAGATCATGTCTGGCTGAGGTCACTGTCTTCATGCACGGTGCCTCACTCGCGCCGCGGCTTGGGCAACACCACCACGCGGGTGCCGGAGGCGATGTCCTGCCAGCTGCGCTGCTCAGGGTCCCACAGCTGCCAGACGTACCCCAGCCCGCAGGCGCCCAATGACAGCCCGGCAACCACGAAGCGTATCAGGCACTGCTGCAGCGTCGGGACATGGCCCTGTGGCGTCTCGATGCGCAGCCGCCAGGCCTGCATGCCCAGCGTCATGCCACTGCGGCTCCAGCAGCCGCCGAAGAAGGCGAACATCGCCACCAGCAACAGACTGCGGAACAGCGGTGACTGATTGGCCTCACCGCCATTGACGGCGACCCCGATGAAGCCCAGCACGATCAACAACGCCATCACGAGGAAGGCATCATAGACCACGCCGCCCAGACGCCGCATCAGGCCCGCAGGGCGTGCTCCCTGCGGGTCGAGACGGCGGCGAGAGTGCGGGGCGCCCTTAGCCACTGCGCCGGATCAGCAGCAGGCCGATCACGTAACAGGCCAGCATCGGCGCCAGCACCGCCCAGATGGGCGCGAAGCCGAACACCACCGAGGCCGGGGCGAGCAGGTCCTGCAGATACTTGAACAGCAGGCCGACCACGATGCCGTAGAAGACCCGTGTCCCCGCCGCCACCGTGCGCAATGGCCCGAACACGAAGGAGGCGGCCACCAGCACCAGCGCCGCCAGTGTCAGCGGCTGCAGAATCTTCTGCCAGAAGTAGAGCAGCGGCTGATTGGCCGACAGCCCCTGGTCCTGCAGGTAGCGGGAATAGCGCCACAGGTCGGAGGCTGACTGCTGCTTGGGGTCGCTGATGACCAGCTTGAGCAGGTCCGGCGTCAGCTGGGTGTCCCACTCGCGGGTCTCCTGCTGAGCCACCGTGGTGGCGCCCGGCTCGCCATCCTGGGACTCGAAGGTGGTGGTCTGCACCGCCTCCAGCGTCCAGCCATCGCTCTCCCAGACGGCGCGCTTGGCGTAGAGCGCCTGGGTCAGATGGCGCTCGTCATCGAAGCGATAGCGGGTGACGTTGAGCACCACATCATCGCTGCGAATCGAGCCGAATCGGTAGTAGTCGTTGCCCTCGCGCTGCCAGCCGCCACCCTCGGCATAGACGGCGCCTGCGCCCTGCTGCTTCTCGGCGCGCCAGGCGTCGGCCTGCAGTTCGGTGACGGGGGCGACGTATTCACCGACCGCCATGGTGATGGCGATGACCAGCCCCAGCGGCTTCATCACGCCCCACAGAATGCGTGTCAGTGAACGACCGGCGGCGCGCATGATGGTCAGCTCATTGCTCGAGGCCATGCTGCCCAGCCCGATCAGGGCGCCCAGCAGTACGCCAACCGGCACGAATTCGTAGAAGCGCGACGGCAGACGCATCAGCAGATAGAGGAGCACTTCAAAGGCGCCGTAGTCGCCTTTCACATCCCCCAGATCATTGATGTAGGTGATCATCAGGTCGAGCCCGAGAATCAGTACCTGCACCACCAGCATGGCCACCAGCACATTGCGGGCGATGTAACGGTCGAGACGATCAAGCAGCATCAGCGGCCACCTCCGCGGTTGTCGCGCCAGCTCAGCCAGATGCCGAGCGCCAGATAGACGCCGTGAATGGGCCACAGGCCGATGGCGGCCGGGTACTTCTCGGATGCGACGGCATTCTGCGCCGCGATCAACAGGCTGAGATAGGTGATGTGCACGAAGATGGCCGGCAGCAGGCGTGCAAAACGGCCCTGACGCGGATTGACGCGTGCCAGCGGCAGGCCGATCAGCATCAGGATTGGCACCATCAACGGCAGCGAGATGCGCCACTGCAGCTGGGCCTTGGCCTCCGGAAGATCGGAAGCCCAGAGCTGCGCCGTGGTCGCAAGCTCGATGTCTTCCTTGAGGGCCGCGGCGTCCTGGCCCTCGGTGATGCGCACGCCGTAGCGATCAAAGCCCAGTCGCTGGGCGATCGCCTTGCCCGGCTCCACCCCGTAGCGCGTACCGTCGCTCAACACCAGATAGCGACTGCCGGTCTCGGGGCTGACTTCCTGGAAGGCACGCTCGGCGCGCACCACCGACTGTCTCGGTTCGCTGTCGGGCGTGCTGGCGGCATTGCTGTCACCTGCCTCGGCGATGAAGACGTTTTCCAGCTCGCTGTTGTCATCGCTCATGCTCTCGGCATAGACGGTGCGATTGCCGATCTTCTGGAAGCGCCCCGCGCCGAGAATCGAGAAGTCGGTCTTCTGCTTCTGCTGCTCGAGCAACAGCTCATTCTTGAGCGCGCCGGCAGGCGTCAGATAGAGGCTGCAGGCCGCGACCAGCGCCGTGATCAACAACGCCGGCAGCAGGGTGACACGCAGCAGGCGCTCCGGACCGACGCCACAGGCGACCAGCACGGTGATCTCGCTGTTCATGTACAGCTGACCGAAGGCCAGCAACACGGCGAGGAAGAAGGACAGCGGCAGCAGCAGTTCGAAGAAACCCGGCAGGTGATAGAGCATCAGACTGCCGAGAATCGACGCCGGGAAATCCCCCTCCGCCGCATCACTGAAATAGCGGATGAATCGGCTGCCCATGATGACAAGCATCAGCACCCCGGCCACGGCGGCCATGGTGGTGAGTATCTCGCGTGTCAGGTAGCGGAAGATGATCAAGTGGAACTCCTGTTTCCCGCTCGCAAGCGAGCGTGTTGACCAGATCGATGATAGCCGGTGGAGGAATGGTCGTGATCACATGAAGGCATCATCCCCCTCATGCATGGTGCGCAGCCTTTGCGTACACTGGCGGCACGGGTCTGAAGACTGGACGGGAGCGGCTCCCCCTCATGCAGCAGCATTATCCAGAAAGGATGCTGCCTTGTCGCGGCTGCAGGCATTGCACGTGGACAGCCTGACATGATGGACTGCCCTCACTCGTGCATGCCAGCTCAGCTTGTCATGAGCGGTCTGCGCCCCCATCCAGACCATGACCCCGATGTCGCCGCGAGCCGGGCACGCCTGGCCTGACGACATCCTTCATCCTTGTACTGTTCATCTTCGTACCCTCACTCGCGCGCGTGGAGTTGCCATGGAATTTCCTGTAGTCACTGCCAATCCGGCCCAGCTTGAAACCGCCTGCATCGTGGTACCTGTCATCGAGGGCGACCTCACCGGTGCTGCGGCACGACTCGACGATGCCAGCGAGAAGCTGATTTCCCAGCTGATCGAGCGCGGCGACTTCAAGCCCGAGCTCGGCAATACCCTGCTGGTGCCCTTCGCTCCGGGCCTCGGCGCTCAGCGCCTGCTGCTGGCCGGTTTCGGCAGTGAGGAAAAGCTCGACGAAAGCCGTTACAAGCGTGGCCTCGACGCCGCCATGACCGCTCTGCTCAAGCTGCCCATCGAAGACGCGGCCTTCGCTGGCCTCGAGCTGAATCTCGAGCTGCGCGAGGCTGACTGGATGGCGCGCATGATCGCCGAGAGCGCGCTGCGCACTGCCTATCGCTTCACCGAGATGAAGAGCAAGCCGGGCGAGCCCGTCTCTCTGACCCGCCTGAGCGTGGTTAGTGCCGACAAGCAGCGTCAGGCCGAGCTGGAAGCCGGCCTGCGCGTCGGTGCCGCCATCGGCATGGGCGTCAATGAAGCGCGCACGCTGGGCAATCTGCCGGGCAACATCTGCACGCCGCGCTACCTGGGCGAGCGTGCCGAGCAACTGGGTGCTGCCTCCGATGGCGCCCTGAAAGTGACCGTGCTCGGCGAGGAAGAGCTCGAGGAGCTCGGCGCCCTGTCCCTGCTGTCGGTCGGCCGCGGCAGTGAAGAGCCGAGCCGCCTGATCGTGATGGAATACCGCGGCGCGGAAGACGAGAACGAAGCCCCGCACGTGCTGGTCGGCAAGGGCATCACCTTCGATACCGGCGGCATCTCGCTCAAGCCGGGCGCCGGCATGGACGAGATGAAGTACGACATGGGCGGCGCGGCCAGCGTGTTCGGCACCATGCGCACCGTGCTGGAACTCAAGCCCAAGCTCAACGTGGTGGCCATCGTGGCCAGCGCCGAGAACATGCCGGACGGCCGCGCCACCAAGCCGGGCGACATCATCAAGACCCTGAAGGGTCTGACCGTCGAAGTCCTCAACACCGACGCCGAAGGCCGACTAGTGCTGTGTGATGCGCTGACCTACGCCGAGCGCTTCGAGCCGGCCAGCGTCGTCGACATCGCCACCCTGACCGGCGCCTGCGTCATCGCGCTGGGCAATCACGCCACCGGCCTGATCTCCAACGATGATGACCTGGCGCTCGACCTGCTCGACGCCGGCGAAGAAGCCTGGGACCGCGCCTGGCACATGCCGCTGTGGGACGAATATCAGGCGCAGCTGGATTCCAACTTCGCCGACATCGCCAACATCGGCGGTCGCGAAGCCGGCATGATCACCGCAGGTTGCTTCCTGTCCCGCTTCGCGGACACCTTCCCGTGGGCGCATCTGGACATCGCCGGCACCGCCTGGATGTCCGGCAAGCAGAAAGGCGCCAGCGGCCGCCCGGTGGGCCTTCTGACCCAATACCTGCTGGATCGCGAAGCGGAACTCAGCGCCCCGCAGGAAGAGACCGTCTGAGGCTTCGCATGCTCTCGATAGCGTGCTAGCGTTGAGACACGCGGGTCGCGACGCCACTCGGCACCGCTGACCCGAGAGGTCCTATAAAAATGATTCGACCCCCGGCGTTCCGCGTCGGGGGTCTCGCTGCTACGGAGACACCCACGTGACCAAAGGCTTCGACGTCCGCGCGTCCACGCAACCGGCGGATGCTGCCGTTCGTGACACCATTCTGGCCAATCCCGGCTTCGGCCGTCACTTCAGCGATCACATGGCCCATGTACGCTGGACCGCCGACGGCGGCTGGCACGGCCATGAAGTCCGCCCCTACGGCCCGCTGAGCCTCGACCCCGCCGCCTCGGTACTGCACTACGCCCAGGAAATCTTCGAAGGCATCAAGGCCTACCGTCATGAAGACGGCTCGGTGTGGACCTTCCGCCCCGAGAAGAACGCCGCACGTTTCCGCAACTCCGCCCGCCGTCTGGCACTGCCGGAGCTGTCCGACGAGGACTTCGTCGGCTCGCTCAAGGCCCTGCTCGCACAGGACAGCGCCTGGGTGCCGACTCCGGCCAGCGTCAGTGACGAATGCAGCCTCTATCTGCGCCCGTTCATGATCGCCAGTGAAGCCTTCCTCGGCGTGCGTCCGTCGCGTGAAGTCGATTACTACGTGATCGCCTCACCGGTGGCGGCCTACTTCAAGGGCGGCATCAAGCCGGTCTCCATCTGGCTGTCCTCGCACTACAACCGTGCGGCCGCCGGCGGTACCGGTTTCGCCAAGTGCGGCGGCAACTACGCGGGTTCACTGGCCGCGCAGAGCGAAGCTTCCGCCAATGGCTGTGACCAGGTCGTGTTCCTGGACGCCGCCGAGAACAAGTGGGTCGAGGAGCTGGGCGGCATGAACCTGTTCTTCGTCTTCAAGGACGGCCGTCTGGTCACGCCGCGCCTGACCGGCACCATTCTGGAAGGTGTCACCCGTGACTCCATCCTGACCATGGCGACCGATCTGGGCCTGACGCCGGAAGAGCGCCCGATCAGCATCGACGAGTGGCGTGAAGGCATCGCCTCCGGCGAGATCACCGAGGTGTTCGCCTGCGGTACCGCCGCCGTCATCACCCCGGTGGGCGAGCTGGTCAGTGAAGAAGGTCGCCTCGACCTGACCGCCAACGCCGGTGATGTCGCCATGCGTCTGCGCAGCCAGCTGCTGGACCTGCAATACGGTCGCGCCGAAGACACGCGAGGCTGGATGACGCGTCTGGCATGAGTGCACTGAAATAAATGCGCTGACATGAGTGCACGGGAACAAGCCCTCGAGCCTGCCCCTGTGGCTTGAAGGATGACCAAAACCCCAAGGCCCGCCTCGAAAGAGGCGGGCCTTGGGGTTTCTGGCGCACGGATATCTGACTTCGGAAAGACGTCATGGGAGGCAGGCTGCATCGAAGCCACGCGGCGAGTGCGGTATCCTGAGCGCTCGAGAATTCCTTGCCCGAGCGGTGCCCATGACCCAGATCGACTTCTACATCCTGCCCGACACCACGCTGGAAGCCCGGCTGGAATTCGCCTGCCGGCTGGCCGAGACCATCCACGCCAAGGGCTTTCGCCTGCATGTGCATGTCGAGGACGAGGCGATGGCGCGTCAGTTCGATGAGCATCTGTGGCAGTTCCGCCCGGAAAGCTTCGTGCCCCATGCGCTGGATATCGATCTCGACATGGCCGCCCGCGAGGCCGAACACGCCGATGACGTGCCGCGCCCGCCGGTCACCATCGGCTGGCAGGACGCCCCGGCGCCGGGTATCGAGGCGCTGCTCAACCTGCACCCCGAGATCCCCGAGTGGTTCTCACGCTTCGAGCGCGTCGCCGAGATCATCAATCAGCATCAGGATGTGCTGGTGACCAAGCGCGAATGCTGGCGTACCTACAAGTCACGCGGTTATGCCGTGCGCTCGCATCAGCTCAAGGGCGTCAGCTGAGCGACACGCCATGCGTCAGCGGTCCGTATCGCAGGCACGCTGGAAGTTGACCATCAGATGCGTCATCCAGCGCTCGATATCGGCCATGCTCGGCGGACTTTCACCACTGTCGAAGAAGGCCTCGGGCAGGCCGCCTACGGCCTCGCTGGCGTCACGCTCCCCGATACGCACGGCCCACAACGGCAGTTCGCGCGGCATGCGCTGGATCTCGGCGAACAGCGCCGCCACGTTCATGTCCGGCACATCGCCGAAGATGACCAGACACGGACTGACATCTCGCACCAGGCGCAACGCCTGGGCCGCACTGCTGGCGATGATGATCTCCAGATTGGCGACGTGACTGCCGATCACCTCGAGGCGCAGACGGTCCTGCGCCCGCGTGCTGATCACCAGCCAGCGACAGGGCACCGGCAGCACCTTCTCCGCCGACCACGCCGCCTGGACGACGCGCTCATGGGCGCTGACATCCGCCAGCGGCAACCAGACCCGGAAGCTGGCGCCTTCGCCCAGCTCGCCCCGCGCCGTGATGTCACCGCCCATGCGGCGGGCGAGCTCCCGCGACAGCGCCAGCCCGAGCCCGGTGCCCTCGATGCCTGAATCTTCTCGTCCCAGACGCGAGAACGGCTGGAACAGCTGGACCGCCTGCGCGGAATCAAAGCCGAAGCCGCCATCGGTGATTTCCACCCAGCCCATCTCCACTCCGCTGGCATTGCGCTCCTGGCCGATGGCCAGACGAATCCAGCCCCCCTCGCGGTTGTACTTGATGGCGTTGCCCATCAGGTTGCCGAGAATCTGATCCAGGCGCCGCTGGTCGGCATTCAACCACAGTGACTCGCCTTCCAGCGCCAGTGATAGCGTCAGATTGGCACTTTCCAGGCGCGGCTGATATTGCCCTGCCAGTCGTATCAGCTTCTGGCCCACCGAGAGGGGCTGGCAATCCAGCGGCAGGTCACCGGCTTCCAGACTCGACATCTGCAGCACGTCCTCGATCAGCGCCGACAGCTGCGCCGCCGCATGACTGGCCTCATCCACGTAGCGGCGCTGCTCGCGGGTCAGGTCGGCTTCCTCGCAGAGCAGATCCGTGAAGCCCATGATGGCGTTGAGCGGGGTGCGAATCTCGTGACTGAAACTCGAGAAGAAACGCGACTTGGACTGGCTGGCCTCGGTGGCACTGTCGCGGGCCGCCTCCAGCAGCTTGAGTGACTGCTTGTGGCGCTGGATGTCCAGCGCCAGCCCGGTGGCGCGCTGTGGCCGGCCCTCATGATCACGCCGGGTGATCTGGCCGCGAATCTGCACCCAGACCCAGTGACCACGCGCATGCCGATAGCGCACGTCGCGCGCCTCGGCCCAGCTTTCCCCGTGCATGACCCGCCAGCGCGCCTCGAGCAGGCCGACGAGGTCTTCCGGGTGCGTCATGGCGTCAAGGTCCGCCAGATGCATGCTGGCGCGTACCGGCAGCCCCAGCATCAGGAAGAAATTCTCGTGCAGGTAGAGATCGTCCTGATCGAAGTCATAGCGCCAGGTGGCATCGCCGGAGGCCGCCATCACCATCTCGACGTGCCGCGCACCTTCGGCGCGCTCAAGCTCGATCTGATCACGGCGCTGGGCCGCTTCGCGCAATGCCTCACCGGCCTGGTCCAGCTCCTGCAACTGGAAGCGCTCGCGGACCACGGGCTGACCGCGACCGATGCGCAGCGCCATGTCGCTGAGGCGTGCCAGTGATTCGGACAGGGTGGCCGCCATGGCTTCGGCCCGCCACCGCATCACTACCAGCAGGGCGAAGAAGAACAGAATCAGCCCCACCAGCATCACGTAGCCCAGCTGATTGAAGCGCTCATTCCAGATATCGATGCCGCTGTTGACCTGCTGCGCATCCACCACCGCCAACAACCGCCAGTCGGTGCCCGGCACCGATTGCCAGCCGACCAGCCGCTCACCGGCGAGCAAGGAAACGCTGCGCACGCCCTGCGCCTCATCCGAGATGCTGCGCAGCAGGTGCGCCATGGCCGGGGAGTTCTCGACATCATGCGCCGTATCGAGGAAGCGATCGTGCAGCAGCGGCATCGGCACCACTTCAGGGTCGGGCTGGGGGCCGAAATCCTGCTCGCCGACACTCGGCATGGCCATGACGACATCGTCACTCACCAGAATCAGATAGGCGCCCCAGGGCAGCTCGGCATTCTCGAGCCGCTCGACCAGAGAATCGAGGGTGACGTCGATGCCGACCACGCCTTCGAGGAAGTCGCCGCGATGGACCGGCATCAGCGTCGAGACCAGCCAGCCGCTGCCGACCGGGTCCTGGTAGGGCGGCGTGATGACGGCGCCACGGCTCGGGTTGTTGCGGTCATCCGCCAGGTAGTAGAAGCCGTAGCTGGTGAGGTCGACGCCGGGCGTGAAGATGTTGCGGGTATCGGTCCACGGCAACATGCGGAAGTAGCCGTCGTAGCCGGAGAACCAGATCTGGCGCAGCTCGGGTTGCGTGGCGAGCATGTCCGACACCTGGGCGTCCATTGTCGAGAGGCGCACCACCTTGTCGTGGTCCTGCAGATAGCTGGGCACCAGCGAGGAGTAATAGGAGCCGGCGCCACCATCATTCTCGGCGACGTACAGGGTGCCGTCGCCCGCACTCATGTGGCGCTTTAGCTCCTGCTCGCGCTGGCGGGACGTCACGGGGGTGTCCATGTGACGCAGAGTGCTGCGCGCCAGCTGGCGGGCATCGCTGCGCCAGTCGTCCGCCAGCAGACTGATGTGCTCTGCCTCGTAATGGGTCAGCTGCTCGAGCTGGGTATTCACCAGCTCACTGCGCGTGGAGTCCTGCTGCCCGGAGACCAGCCAGTGCAACACCAGATAGCAGCCCAGCAGCGCCACCTCGAGCACCAGCAATGGCACCAGCGCATGACGCAGCAGTTCATGCCAGACCCAACGACGTGTCGGACGAGGGGCACCGTCCGTGGGGCGAGGCTTGGACATTGCGGCTCCGCGAGCGTGAGAGAATGGGAAGTGTGCGAGGCGGCAAGCCTCGGCTCATGAGGTCGCAACAGGATACGGCATCAGTGCGTGGATGTTGCCTGCTTTGTGAAAACAGCGTCTGCCAGACGCCACGAGGGCCTGCCCGCCAAGACCGAATGACGCCCGTCATCAGCGGCGCTATAATCGAGCCCATTTTCTGCCTGCGCTGACCGCTCCTTGAGCCGGCGCGGGACGCCCCGCCCAACCGGATCAATGCAGACCCATGGACAAGACCTACCAACCGAACGCCATCGAGACGCGCTGGTACGAGCGCTGGGAATCCGACAACCGCTTTGCGCCGTCAGGCCAGGGCGAGAGCTTCTCACTTGTCATCCCGCCGCCCAACGTCACCGGCTCCCTGCACATGGGCCACGCCTTCCAGGATTCCATCATGGACACCCTGGTCCGCTGGCGCCGCATGCAGGGTCGCAACACCCTGTGGCAGGTAGGCACCGACCATGCCGGTATCGCCACCCAGATGCTGGTCGAGCGCAAGGTCGCCGCCGAAGAAGGCAAGACCCGCCATGATCTCGGCCGCGAAGCCTTCACCGACAAGATCTGGGAGTGGAAGGAAGAGTCCGGCGGCAACATCACCCGCCAGCTGCGTCGCATGGGCACCAGCATCGACTGGAAGCGCGAGCGCTTCACCATGGATGACGGCTTCTACAAGGCGGTGCAGGAAGTCTTCGTACGCCTGCACAAGGAAGACCTGATCTACCGCGGCAAGCGTCTGGTCAACTGGGACCCGACCCTGCACACCGCGATTTCCGATCTCGAAGTCGAGAACCGCGATCAGCAGGGCAGCTTCTGGCACTTCCGCTATCCGCTGGCCGATGGCGTCAAGACCGCCGATGGCAAGGACTACGTCATCGTCGCCACCACGCGCCCGGAAACCCTGCTGGGTGACACCGGCGTGGCCGTCAATCCCAAGGATGAGCGCTACGCAAGCCTGGTCGGCAAGTTCATCGAGCTGCCGCTGGTCGGCCGTCGCATCCCCATCGTCGCCGATGAACACGCCGACATGGAAAAGGGCTCCGGTTGCGTCAAGATCACCCCGGCCCACGACTTCAATGACTACGAAGTCGGCAAGCGTCAGGGCCATCTGCTGATCAACGTGATGAGCCAGGATGCCACCATCCTGGAGCGCGCCGAGATCTATGACCTCCAGGGCCGTCCGCAACCCCAGGAAGACGCCAGCCTGCCGGCCGCCTACGCCGGTCTGGATCGCTTCGTCGCGCGCGAGAAGCTGGTCGCCGACATGGACGCGCTGGGCCTGCTGGAGCAGGTCGAGGCCGTCAACAACACCCTGCCGCACGGTGACCGCTCCGGCGATGTCATCGAGCCGCTGCTGACGGACCAGTGGTTCGTGGCCGTCGAGGAGCTGGCGCGTCCGGCCATCGAGGCGGTCGAGAACGGCGACATCGAGTTCGTGCCCAAGAACTACGAGAACATGTACTTCGCGTGGATGCGTGACCTGCAGGACTGGTGCATCTCGCGTCAGCTGTGGTGGGGCCACCGCATTCCGGCCTGGTACGACAACGACGGCAACGTCTATGTCGGCCGCAATGAAGAGGAAGTCCGCGCCGAGAACAACCTGGGTGCCGACGTCGAACTGCGTCAGGACGAAGACGTCCTCGACACCTGGTTCAGCTCCGCGCTGTGGACCTTCGGTACCCTCGGCTGGCCGGCGGACACGGAAGAGCTCAAGACCTTCCACTCCACCGACGTGCTGGTCACCGGCTTCGACATCATCTTCTTCTGGGTGGCGCGGATGATCATGTTCACCCTGAAGTTCAAGGGTGAAGTGCCGTTCCGCAAGGTCTACGTGCATGGTCTGGTGCGTGACAGCCTCGGTCAGAAGATGTCCAAGTCCAAGGGCAACGTGCTCGACCCCATCGACCTGATCGACGGCATCGGCATCGAGGAGCTGGTCGAGAAGCGTACCGGCAACATGATGCAGCCGAAGAAGACCAAGGCGATCGCCAAGGCCACGCGCAACGAGTTCCCGGAAGGCATCGAGCCTCACGGTACCGATGCGCTGCGCTACACCCTGCTGTCACTCGCCTCCACCGGGCGTGACGTGAAGTTCGACATGGGCCGTCTCGATGGCTATCGCAACTTCTGCAACAAGCTGTGGAATGCGGCGCGCTACGTGCTGATGAATGCCGAGGACCAGGATTGCGGCGTCAACGGCGAAGCCGTCGAACTGTCGCTGGCCGATCGCTGGATCATCGCGCGCCTGCAGCAGACCGAGCAGCAGGTCACCCGCGCGCTGGAAGAGTTCCGCTTCGACCACGCCTCCCAGGCGCTCTACGAGTTCATCTGGAACGAGTACTGCGACTGGTATCTGGAGCTGTCCAAGCCGGTTCTGTGGGACGACAACGCCAGCATCGAAGCCAAGCGCGGCACGCGTCGCACCCTGGTGCGCGCCCTCGAGACCATCCTGCGCCTGATCCACCCGATGATGCCGTTCATCTCCGAGGAGATCTGGCAGCGTATCGCACCGCACGCCGGCAAGCCGGTGGAAGGCGAGAGCATCATGAGCCAGGCGTGGCCGCAGGCCGAAGCCGACCGGATCGATGAGCAGGCCATCCGCGATATCGAGTGGCTGAAAGGCATCATCATCGCCATCCGCAACGTGCGCGGCGAGCTCAACCTGTCACCGGCCAAGCCGCTGGAAGTCTTCCTGCAGAACGGCGCGGCTGGCGATGCCGAGCGCCTGGAAGCCAACCGCCTGTTCCTCTCCAAGCTGGCACGTCTGGAAAGCATCACCTTCCTGGCGGCAGGCGACGAAGCCCCGATGTCCGCCATCCAGCGCGTCGGTGAGCTGGAAGTGCTGGTGCCGATGGCAGGCCTGATCGACAAGGAAGCCGAGCTCAAGCGCATCGACAAGGAGCACGAGAAGCAGCAGAAGGTCATCACCGGCCTCGAGAACAAGCTCGGCAACGAGAAGTTCGTCGGTCGTGCACCGGCTGATGTGGTCGAGAAGGAGCGCGCCAAGCTGGCCGACGCCCAGGCGGAACTTGCGCTGCTGGAAAGCCAGCGCGTCAAGATCGAAGCGCTGTAAGTCACGCACGCGCTTCACGCAAGCAAAAGCCCCCTGCACCGAACGGTGCAGGGGGCTTTCTCGTTTCTGGCAGCCCGCTCGCGAAGCGCCCTCACAAGCGCGCCGAGCAATTACTCGGCGGGGCCTTCCAGCGGCATGAAGGTCGCCAGCAGATAGCCGGTATCATCCATCACGCGCAGCCGAGCGCTCTCCCCGCTGCCGCTGATCTGGTAACTGGCCACATCCTCGAGCATGCGATTGAAGGCGTTGGACTGCTCGGGGTTGGGGCACATCTTCATGGTCGAGGCCAGCGGACCGATATCCAGCGTCTGACGCGACTCATCCAGCACCACCGGCCCCATCAGGCGGTTGCAACCATTGCTGCCGACCAGACGCAGACGGTCATCCTCCTCGTCTGCCAGCTGCTGCTGGCTGGGAGGCTGCAGCAGGAAGTTGGCGGCCTCTTCACTGGCATCCGTGGCGGAGAAACTCCATTGGGTGCCCACCAGAGCAGGAGCAGCGGCTCCCGATGAGGCACTGCCCTGCGGATGCTGTGTCATGGCCGCGCAGCCAGCCAGCAAGGAGATAGCGAACCCCACGGAGGTATAACGCGATAGACGACGCACGGTAACGGACATGGATGACTCCTGTGGCGCCCGCCGGTGACATTGCCGGCAACGGCAGTCACCCGGCAGACGGAAAGAACGGTGGGAAAGGAACGGACATGACAGCAAGGGTAGCGATCATGCGCACGGCTGTCATGAACGACAGGCCCTCGCGACATGCGCCTGAGTGTCACCTGCCGGACTACCGCCGGCTTGCCAGCAGCGCGATGGACGCAACCATCTGTCCACCTCGCCAACTTTGAAAACAGTGTTTTCAAAGCAAAGCCTGCTCTAGAATTTCGACCAGATCGCCACTCAGCGTCGCCTGTCTCGAGTCCTCTGGCCAGCGAGCCAGCGAGCTACCGACCTGAGTGAGCCTGTCCCGACATGAGCCCCGCAGAGCTGACACGACATGACTCCCGCCGCCCCCGACAGTCCTTCCATGCACGCCGCTGATACTGCGTCTTCACAGCGAGTCAGTGGTTCGCAGCAGGCCCCGCACGTGCAACCCTCGCCCCCGCCCCGCTCGCACAGGACGCAGACAGGATTCAATCTGCGACGACTGGTGCTCCTGAATGCGCTCGGTGTGGCGCTGCTGGCGTGCTGGTGGATACCGGCGCTGGATTTCTGGCCCACCCTCGACAGCGATGTCTTCTGGGACTTCAACCAGTTCATCACACCGCTCAATCCGCACTGGGACACGCTGCTCGGCATTCTGAACACGCGCGCCTTCGACGCCGTGGCCTTCGCCATGATGGGGGTATTGTTCTGCTGGGCGATGCTCAATGATCAACAGCCTGCCCGCTATCGCCGCTGGACCAGCATCGGCATCACCATGCTGCTGACGGCGGGCCTGCTCTCGCTGTTCGTGCTGCGCGCCATCAGCTATGGCCATGCCAGCCCGACGCGCTTCTTCAGCCACGCACAGCATCTCTCCGAACTGGTGTCCTTCAAGACCAAGGATTCGGCGTCGAACAGCTTCCCGGGGGATCACGGCCTGATGCTGATGGTATTCGCGAGTTTCATGCTGGCCTTCGCACCGCGCCGCATCGCGCTGTGCAGCCTGGCGTTCGTAGTACTGCTGAGCGCTCCGCGGATCATGGTCGGCGCTCATTGGTTCAGCGATGTCTATCTGGGCTCGCTCAGCATTGCACTGATCGCGTTGCCCTGGGTGCTGTGCACACCACTGGCGACCACCGTTGCCCGTGGCATGGAGAACGCGCTGGCCCGATTCAAGCAGCGCTCCTGAAGCAGCGCTCCTGAAGCAGCATTCGTGAACCTGCACTCAAGAACCTGAACTCAGGTCAGCCGACGAGGGGGGTCCGCGAGAAAGGGCTGGAATCCTTGTGGCGCTGCTTTTCCTGGCGGTCATCCTCCTTGCAGCGAGCGCCCTCCTCCACGGCCTCTGCCTTGCCAAGTCCGCCGCCGTCATTGCCGGGGGGCGGAGGGCTGACATCGGGCGTGGCAAGGCCTGTCATCTCGTGTTCCCCACCGGCCACCACCTGATCACGCCCATTGTGCTTGGCGTGATACAGCCGCCTGTCGGCCAGCTGCATCAGCTCATCCAGCGAATCGACCTCATGACTGATGGCAACGCCGATGGAAACCGTGACCGGCACCGGCGTGCCGGCGAAGACCGGAGGAGACTTGGCCAGCAGGGAGCGCATGCGTCCCGCCACGGAAATGGCCTCGGTGCGCCCGATACGTGGCAGCAGCACCAGGAACTCCTCGCCACCGACACGCCCGGCGCGATCGCCCTGACGCAGTGTGGCCGTCAGCAGGCGGCCCAGATGACGCAGCACTTCATCTCCGACGGCATGGCCATGCAGGTCATTGACGCGCTTGAAGTTGTCCGCATCCAGCATCAAGGCCGCACAGGGCACTCCGTCACGCCACCAGTCCTCGGCGTGGCGCAATATCTGGCGGCGATTGAGCAATTCGGTCAATTCATCACGACTGGCATCCTTCAGATACTGACGCTCGAAATGTTCGGTAAGTGCCAGCATGCGCCACAGGAAGGTGACCATCATCAGGAAGACCGCGAACAGATTGGTCGATTGCAGCACCCAGGCCGACAGGACGCCGTCCTCATGCAGGACTGGCGAGACCATCAGTGCCGAGACAGCCGCCATGAACAGCATCAGGGTCGTCACCACTCGAACACGCGCCGCCAGCGGGGCCAGGTGAATACCGGCCATCACGATGAAGAAATAGTACTCATAGCCCGCCGAGAGCCCGAAACAGAAAACCGAGAGCCAGGCCATCAGCGTCAAGGCGCTCATCATCAGGGCCAGACCCAGCGTCAGTTGATGCGCCCGGTGCAGCATCACGCCCAGCACGGACACGAGCGCCATGATGCCGCTGACGAATGCCAGCCGCGGCTCGTTGAAGAGAGTGAAGAAGGGGACCCACACCACGAAGAGGCCCATCAGCATCAGATAGACCCAAAGATAGGCATGGTAGAAACGACGATGCTCCACGGCGAGCAATCGTGGTTCATGACGTAGCCAGGCGCTTATGACTCTCGGCATCAGGCAGTCCTTGCCAGCTAGGCAGTGTCCGCGTGGCGGTCCCTCACGCGACTCAAGGAGGTGCAACATCGCGGCAGGCGGGCAGCAAGAGAAAGGAAGAAGGTATAGCTGCCTGCCGCGATGACACTCCACAAAGGCCGAGCACGACATGTTACTCATCATGCTACGGGGCTTATGAACTTCATTACATCATAAGCCCTGCTGGGCGATGCACCAGTCATAATTCGGCTATTGCGTTGCCTGGATGCGACGCTTACGCACACGTCAACATGCGGCCTTGCTTGCTTACCAGCTGCCCGTGTTGCTCATGGAGGCCCAGGGTTCCTGCGGCGCAAGGGCGTCACCGGCCTGCAGCAGCTCCAGCGAAATCCCATCCGGGCTCTTCACGAACGCCATGTGGCCGTCACGCGGCGGGCGATTGATGGTCACGCCGTTGTCCATCAGATGCTGACAGGTGGCGTAGATATCCTCGACGCGATAGGCCAGATGGCCGAAGTTGCGCCCACCTTCGTATTCTTCCGGGTCCCAGTTATGGGTCAGTTCCAGCATCGGCGCCTGCATCTCGCGGGCTCGTTCGGCATCCTGCGGGGCTGCCAGGAAGATCAGCGTGAAGCGGCCCTTCTCGGAATCCTTGCGCGATATCTCGACCATGCCGAGCAGGTCACGGAAGAAATGCAGTGAAGCGTCGACATCACGGATACGCAGCATGGTGTGCAGATATTGCATGGATCACTCTCTTGAACGGTGGTTGGGGCAGCACTGAGGACGGAAAAGACGTGCGCCGAGCGTAGCTGGCTCGGCGCACGGGAATATTCTAGACACACGACTGCCGCGCGACGAGTCTCCTCGCGGCACGGCAGTGTGATGATGCATGCACCCTGCTGCTGGCGTCTCGCGCCGTCAGGCGATGCGTGAACTGCGCTCCAGACGCACGGGCACCGCCTTGGAGGATGGCGTACCGGTATCAGCGCCGTGGCTTTCCAACGCGACCAGCACGTTGGTTTCCGGATAGTAGGCCCCGATGCAACCGGCCGGGATGTCGTACTCGACCAGACGGAACTGTGGCGCACGTCGCTCGCTGCCGTCCGGACGCGGCTCGCCGAGCATGTCGACCCAATCACCGTCGGCCAGCCCCAGCCGCGCCAGGTCTTCACCATTGATGAAGATCACCCGCCGCTGACCCGACACGCCGCGATAGCGGTCGTTGTAGCCGTAGACGGTGGTGTTGTACTGATCGTGGCTGCGCATGGTCTGCAGCGTCAGCCAGCCATCACGCCGCGCCAGCTGTTGATGCATCACCGACTCCGGCAGCGGCATGTGCGAGAACTCGGCCAGGCCGCTGGAGGTCGGGAAGGCAAGCTCGCGAACCGGATTGGCGAGGTGGAAGCCGCGCTTGTGTGCCAGCCGCGCATTGAAGTCCGTGAAGCCGGGAATGACCGCCGCGATCTCGTCACGGATCAGATCATAGTTCTCGCTCAGGGCCTGCCAATCGACCGGATCACTGATACCTCGCGCCGGCAGCACGCGCGCCAGGGTGGCACGCGCGATCGCCGCGATGATGCCGGGCTCGGAGCGCAATTCAGGGCTGGCCGGCGCCTTGATGCCGGCGCTGGAGTGCACCATCGACATCGAGTCCTCGACGCTGATGTGCTGGGAAGCCACCTGCGAGGAGCGATCGATCTCGCTGCGCCCGAGACACGGCAGAATCAGCGCATCGGTCTGCTTTCCCATCACCAGATGGCTGCGGTTGAGCTTGGTGCTGATCTGGACGTTGAGCTCGAGGTTGCGCATCGCGGCCTCGGTCCGCTCGCTGTCCGGCGTGGCGCGCGTGAAGTTGCCGCCCAGCGCGATGAAGGTCTTCGCCTTGCCCTGCTCCAGCGCCGCCAGGCTCTCCACGGTGTTGTAGCCCGGCGTACGCGGCATGCTGACCCCGTAGCGCGCTTCCAGCGCATCGATCAGCCAGGCGGGCGCCTTCTCGTCGATGCCCATGGTGCGATCGCCCTGGACGTTGGAATGGCCACGCACCGGACAGGCCCCGGCACCGGGACGGCCGAAGTGCCCGCCGAGCAACAGCAGATTGACGATCTCGCGCACACTCTCGACGGCATGCAGATGCTGGGTGATGCCCATCGCCCAGGTGCAGATGACGTTGTCGGCACTGGCGAAGATGGTCGCCGCCTCCTCGAGCTGAGCGCGCGTCAGGCCGGACTGGTCCTCGAGGGTTGCCCACTCGGTCGCCTCGACCAGCGCCTGCCAGGCCTCGACGCCGCGGGTATGCGCTTCGATGAAGCTGGCGGCGCGCGTGAATTCGCCCCGCGCCTCCATCGCGAATAGCGCCTTGGCCATGCCACGCACCGCCGCCATGTCGCCGCCCATGCGTGGCTGGTAATAGCGATGGCTGATGGGCTGGCTGGAGAGGGTCATCATCTCCAGCGGCGACTGCGGGTCGGCAAAGCGCTCCAGCCCCCGCTCACGCAGCGGATTGAAGCTGACGATGCGCGCGCCACGCCGTGAGGCACGCCGCAGATCACCCAGCATGCGCGGGTGATTGGTGCCGGGGTTCTGACCGAACACGAAGATGGCATCGGCGTGCTCGAAGTCCTCCAGCAGCACCGTGCCCTTGCCGACGCCGAGGCTCGCCTTCATGCCGACACCGCTGGCCTCGTGGCACATGTTGGAGCAGTCGGGGAAGTTGTTGGTGCCGAACAGACGCACTAACAGCTGGTAGAGATAGGCCGCCTCGTTGCTGGCACGCCCCGAGGTATAGAACAGCGCCTCATCCGGCGACGACAGCCCGCTGAGATGCTCGGCGACAAGCTCGAAGGCCGCGTCCCAGCTGATCGGCGTATAGCGATCACTGGCCGCGTCGTAGCGCATCGGTTCGGTCAGACGGCCCTGATCCTCGAGCATGAAGTCGTCCCAGCCCAGCAGCTCCGTGACGGTATGCTGAGCGAAGAAGCGCGGTGTGACCCGCTTGGCGGTCACTTCCCAGGCCACCGCCTTGGCACCGTTCTCGCAGAACTCGAAGGAGGAGCCGTGTTCCGGGTCCCCCCAGGCACAGCCGGGGCAGTCGAAGCCCTTGTCCTGATTGGCCTTGAGCAGGGAGCGCACGCTCTTCCACGGTGCCCTGGAGTGACTGACATGCTGACCGACGCTCTTGAGTGCGCCCCAGCCACCCGCCGGCCCGGAATAGGCGGCAATGCGCGGATGACGCGTCTGTTGCGCATCCTCGCGGGGCAGGCTGGCAGACGCAGGCGTCTCGATCTCGGGGGCAGCAATGTCGGTCATGTCAGGATCCACTGGCTAGGATGAACGGGGGCGATCAGCGTGACCGCTGAGCAATTCGAGTCGACGCCCGCGGTGGGCACAGATCAGGTTGAGATCGCAGGCGCGGGCGGTCTCGACGGCGAGTCGCGAGGGCACCGCGAGAGTGATCAGGGTCGGAATGCGCGCACGGATGGTCTTCTGCACCAGCTCCAGGCTGCAGCGGCTCGACACCAGCAACGCCTCGGGCCACACACCGCTGTCGAGACTCATGCCGATCACGCGGTCAAGCGCATTGTGGCGACCGATATCGGCGCCCTGCGAGATCAGACCGCCTTCGGCGTCCAACCCCAGCGCCAGATGCATGCCACGGCGCGTGGCGCGCTCCAGACGCTCCAGTCCATGTAGCAGCGCATCGGGGGCCAGCGCTGCCCGTGGCGGCAGACGCATTAGCCCCGCCATCAGCTCCGCTTCGTCCTGCACGCCACAGGCGCCGCAACTCGAGACACTGCTCTCACGCCGCTGATGACGCTCGGCCTTGCGCGCCAGCGAGTCACTGACCTCGAGACGCACCGCCAGCCCATGACGCAGCCGCGAGAGATGGATCGCCGAGACCTCGTCACGCCGCGTGATCCAGCCCGCGGTGAAGGCATGCCCCAGCGCCAGCGGCTCAAGGGCCTCTGGACTGGCCAGCAAGGTGCCCATCGCGGTGTCATTGAGCGCCAGGCTCACCGGTAGCTCCGATGGGCCATCCAGCTCGCGCAGCGGCACCTCGCGGGCATCCGCATAGCCTGCAGCGCCTGGCGCCTGTTGATAGAGCGAATCTTTCATTACGGCTCTCCGTGGCGCAGATGCGTGGCGAGAACGGTGCGCGCAACCCTCACCCGACCTCTGCGCAATATGGGAATATCCTACCGCCATGCCGTGAGGGCGACCAATTGAGCCGAGCCGCCAATTGATAGACGCCGCCAATGAAGATGGCATCCTGCCGGTGACAGGCATGCGGGCCATCGCGGCGGGCGAGAAATTCGCGCGCGAGTCGCGTAAAATGCGTCGCCGACCCTTGAGGGTGCTCCTGCTGTCGCGATATCCCCCGTCCGCCAGCCGCTCTCATCTCTCGATCATCCTGCTCCGGATTTACGTTCCGGCCCGCATGAGGACCTTCGCATGACCGACACTCCCGACCTGACCGCCGCGCCTGATCAGGCCAGCGCCCCGCAGCTGACCAGCACGTCTGCCTCCGCCCGCCCCAGCCCGCTGGCGCCGCAGCATGTGGTCTGTGCGCTCTACAAGTTCGTCACCCTCGAGGACTTCGAGGCGCTGCGCGACCCGCTGCTGGCGGTGATGAACGAGCACGCCATCCGCGGCACCCTGCTGCTGGCCCGCGAAGGCATCAACGGCACCGTGTCCGGCTCACGCGCCGGCATCGATGCGCTGCTCGCCTGGCTGACCAGCGACCCGCGTCTGGCCGAGCTCGACACCAAGCAGTCACTGGCCGAGCAGGCACCCTTCCTGCGCGCCAAGGTCAAGCTCAAGCGCGAGATCGTCACCATGGGCGTCGAGGGCATCGATCCGCGTCACACCGTCGGGACCTATGTGGAGCCGAAGGACTGGAATGCGCTGATTTCCGATCCTGAGGTGCTGCTGATCGACACGCGCAATGACTATGAGGTGGAAGTGGGGACCTTCGCCGGTGCCGTCAACCCGAACACCACTGCCTTCCGTGATTTCCCGGACTACGTCTCGCGTGAGCTGGACCCGACACAGCACCGCAAGGTGGCGATGTTCTGCACCGGCGGCATCCGCTGCGAGAAGTCCACGGCCTATCTCAAGGAGCAGGGCTTCGATGAGGTCTATCACCTCAAGGGCGGCATCCTGAAGTATCTGGAAGAGGTGCCCGAGGAAGAGACGCTGTGGCAGGGCGAGTGCTTCGTGTTCGATGAGCGCGTCACCGTCGACCACCAGCTGCGTCCCGGCCAGTACGACCAGTGCCATGCCTGCCGCCTGCCGATCACCGAGGAAGACAAGCAGAGCGAGCGCTATCAGAAAGGCGTCAGCTGCCCGCGCTGCTACGACAAGCTGAGCGATGCCCAGAAGGCGCGCTTCGCCGAACGCGAGAACCAGATTCGCCTCGCCAGAGAACGTGGCGAAGCTCATCTGGGCATGGATGCCGTCGCCCAGATGCAGGCGCGGCGCGATGCCAAGCGGCAGCAGCGTGAAGCCGCCCGCCGTGCCGCGCTGAAGGCCAGCAAGAAGCGCTGATAGCGGCCAACGTCGCTTTCGCTAACCGAACACCCCGTCTCGACGGGGTGTTCTGCGTTGCAGGCTCACTCAATCGGCCACACCCGCCGAGTGAGGCAGCGAACGCAGCAGCTCCAGCACGGCATTCAGTCGTCGGCTGCGCTGCTGACCACTGCGCCACAACAGCCCGACCGTCTCGCCCTCACCGGGCAGTCGACGCGCGATCAGCCCTTCACCAAGCCGCGAATCGGCCAGGTTCTCCGCCAGCACGCTGACTCCCAGGCCAGCCTCCAGCATCACGCCGAGGCCGGAAATCGAATTGGCCTCCAACAAGGGCGAGGGCTGCAGGCCCAGCAGCTCAAACTGCTGATTGAGGCGTCGCCGCTGCTGCATCTCCGGCGTCAGCAACACCAGCGGATAGTCACGCAGGCACTCCCACTGCGGCGCGTCGGGCAGGCGGAAATGCGCCTGACTGGCGATCAGCGCCGAATGCTCCTGATAGAGCGGCCGACAGGCGAAGCCGCTCATGGCCGGCGCCGCAGGGTAGCCGACCGCGAGATCCAGCTCGCCATCCTCGAGTCCCTGGGCCAGCGATGAGGTCGACAGCTCGCGCAGGCGCAGCGAGAGCTGCGGAAAGGCCTCACGCAGCCGCGGCAGAAACTCGCCGACCGCCGCCAGCGCCGACGGCACCACGCCCAGTGACAGGCGGCCGGTCAGCACCGCGTCCGGCGACAGGTCTCCCTTCAGCTCATCCAGCTCGGCGAGAATGCGCCGTGCGTGGGTCAGCACGCGCTCCCCTTCCGGCGTGAAGCCCTCGAAGCGATGGCCGCGCAGTATCAGCGCCGTGCCCAGCTCCTCCTCGAGCTGCTTGAGGCGCGCCGACAGCGTCGGCTGGGTGACATGACAGACCCGCGCTGCGCGACCGAAATGGCGCTCACTGGCCAGCGCGACCAGAAAACTCAACTGTCGATGATCCATGTCGGGCCCTTGGCTCGCGGTGGCGGGAGTGACGCACGCTGGGGGCGCATGCCGTCAGCGCCATGATGACGCAAGGCGGCCCGTCAGTCAGCACGCCTGCATGTCTGGCGATCAGACACGAAAACGCCCGGCGCGATGGCCGGGCGTTGGATATCACCACTATCCGGGGCGTCGCTTATTGAGCGGCGTCCTGGACAGCTTCGCCAGCATGCTCGACATCCTGGCCGGCACCGTCAACGGTGTTGCAGCCGGAAAGCGCGGCCAGAGTGAAGAAAGAGGCGAAGATGAGTGCAATGGTGCGGGACATGGTCATGCTCCTTGCGGTAGTGAATATCGAGAAATCTCGTAAAGACGCCAGTTCCTGCGCCTCTACCCTCATACCTTGGGCCGCCCCATGGGCTTTCAAGGGGTGAGATTCATGTTTTGTTCACTCGCCGCCCATGTCATGGACAGTGCCATCAACTGGCCGATTCCTCGATGGAACCCCCAAGGTGTTCGAGATCTTCCCCGAAACCTTCCACGGTATTGCAGCCACCCAACAGCAGGCCGAACAGCAGCGCGGTGCCAGTCATCATCATGAATCGTCGCATGGGCATTCCTCTCTCTCGGGCTATCAGCTGGCGGCGTTGTCGATCGAACCGCCCAGATGCTCCAGGTCCTTGCCGAAACCGGCCACGGTATTGCAGCCGGCCAGACTCACACTGGCCACCAACAGGGCAGCCACCATCAAACGCGTCATTCTCATCACTTCTCTTCCTGATCAACGGCCAATGAAGATGAGACACCCTCACTGACCGAAGGTGCCAATACTCAACGATTTACCAGCAGAATCTTGCCCAGCGCCTCGCCGGACTCCAGCAGCTCATGCGCCTTGGCGACGTCACGGAAGCTGAACTGGTGCTCGTCGAGCAGCGGACGTACCGCGCCGGCCTCCAGCATCTCGCTCAGGGCGTTGAGCAGTTCCGGCTGGTCGTCCATGCCGATACCGGTCAGCAGCGGTACCGAGCGGAAGATGACGTGCAGCGACAGGTTCTTGGAGTGCAGCTGAGTCAGGTCGTGGGTCGAGCGGGTATTGATGGAGCACAGACGACCGGAGGTCGCGGTGGCCTCGATGGAGCGATCCAGGTTGTCGCCACCGACGGTGTCGAAGACCAGATCGAAGCCACGCCCGGAGGTCAGGCGCGTAACATAGTCCGCGACCGCTTCCTCGCGGTAGTTGATGATCTCGTCGGCGCCCAGCTGACGCGCCAGATCCGCCTTGGCTTCGCTGGACACGGTGGTGGTGACATGCGCGCCGAGATACTTGGCGATCTGTACCGCGACATGGCCGACGCCGCCGGTGCCGGCGTGGATCAGCACGTGCTCGCCTTCCTTGATCTGACCGCGCGAGACCAGCGCCGTCCAGGCCGTCAGGAACACCAGCGGCAAGGCCGCGCACTCTTCCAGCGTCAGCGCCGCCAGGCTCGGGCGCTTCACGATCACACGGGTGTCGGCGATCATGTAGTCCGCCAGAGCACCCTGCCAGCCCTTCACGCCACCGGCACAACCCAGCACTTCATCCCCGACGGAGAAGTCCGACACGCCTTCGCCGACGGCATCGATCACCCCGGAGACATCGCCATTGAGAATGGCCGGGAATTCCGGGTGCGACTTGACCAGCCCGCTGCGCAGCTTGGTCTCGATGGGGTTGATGCTGGAAGCCGTCACCTTGATACGCACCTGCCCCCGCGCCGGTGTCGGGGTCTCCAGTTCGCGCTCGACGAACACTTCGGGACCGCCGTACTGCTCGATGACCATGGCTTGCATGAGGAAAGACTCCTGAACGATGAAGGAAGAGACGCCATAGCCGGGCTCGGCGCCATCATGAATAGGGGGTGAGCGGTATGCCGGTGTGTCGACAGGACAGACTGGCATTTCGCTCAGATTACCGCGAGCTTACTCCGTGTCTAACATAAGGTCAGCATCAGGCCAGCATCAGGTCAGCGCCAGCTTGAGCACGATGATGAAGATGACCGCGACCGTCAGCCACTTGACCCACCGCGCGCCCGCGGGACTCATGTTGACCCGCGCGCCGAGGAAGGCACCGCTCATGTTGCCGACCGCCAGCACCAGACCGTAGGCCCAGCGCACCTGACCATCGAACACGAACACCGCCAGCGCCGGCAGGGTATACATCAACACGATGAAGACCTTGAAGACGTTGACCTGGGTCAGGTCGATCTTGAGCAGCCGGTAGAGCACCACGATGAACAGCACGCCGACACCGACCTGGATGAAGCCACCATAAATGCCGATGCCGAACATCGCCAGCAACACCACGGGCGTGATGCGCTCCGGCGTCAGCTCACGCGTGTCGATGCGCGGCGTCGGCAGCAGCATCATGATCGAACACACCACCATCACCACGATCAGGACGCTCTCGAATGCCTCGGCACTGATGCGGGTCGCCAGCCAGGCGCCCAGCATGGCGCCGGCCACGGCGGGTACGGCCAGCCGCCAGGCCACGCCCATGTTGTGCGCGCCCGCCTTGAGAAAGGTGCTGGTCGCGGTCGCACTCTGCAACGCGATCGCCACGCGGTTGGTGGCATTGGCCTGCGCAGGCGGCAGGCCGAGAAACATCAGCAATGGCAGCGTCAGCATCGAGCCACCCGCCGACAGCACATTGATGAAACCGGCCACGCCACCCAGTGCGATCAGCGCCACTACGCTGATCAGATCAAGGCCGCTGGTCAGCCCTGCAACATCCGACATCATGCCGACATTCCTTGTCCCGCCATCCCGTTGAGTGAAGACGCCCGCGGCAGACATGCCCCAGAGCGCGCGATGCCCGACACACCACCCTCGCGACTGAGCGGGGGAAAGTGATGCCGGGCATCGTTCATAGCATATCGCGTCGCGTCACGCCTGCTTCAGCCACATCGGCTGACGCCTCTGGCGCTCGTCCGACACGCCTGGCTCAGTGCGCCAGCGCTTCCTGCCGGCCACTCTGACGCACGCTGTAGGTCAGCACGCCCAGGAAGATGACCAGACCCGCGAGGTCGTAGGTCAGCTGACCATGCGGCCACAGCATCAGTGCACCGAGCGGGAACATCGCCAGACGCAGCCACCAGGGCAGTTCGTGCTCCAGATAGCCTTCCAGGCCCGCGACGATGGCGTAGATCCCGAACAGCGCGAACACGAACACCGTCAGCATCTCGCCGATATCACCGGAGATCAGCGGGCTCCAGGCGAACAGCAGCGGCACGATATAGAGGCCCTTGGCGATCTTCCAGGCCATCAGGCCGGTCTTCATCGGCGGTGTGCGGGCGATCGCGGCTGCCGCGAAGGCGGTCAGGCAGACCGGCGGCGTGACGTTGGAATCCTGGGACAGCCAGAAGATGATCATGTGGGCACTCACCAGTGCCATGGTCAGCACATGCGGCGACAGCGCCTGCTCATACAGCTGGCTCTGGAAGGTATCCGGCACCAGTGCCAGCAGTTCGCGGGCGGCGTCCATGCTCATCGGCGCGCCCAGCAGGTCCAGCTTGTCCGGTGCGGCCAGCATGAAGATGGCCTTGGCCTGCTCCGGCAGGTTGCCCGCCGCCAGCAGGTCCACCAGCTGGGAATGGGCGATCAGGTTGTAGAGCGCCGGGGCGGACAGCGTGCCCAGCACGATATAGGACGCCGTCACCGGCAGGCCCATGCCCAGAATCAATGACGCCAGCGCGATCAGGATGATGGTGATCAGCAGGCTGCCACCCGCCCAGTCGGTGATCATCAGCGAGAAGGTGTTGCCGATACCGGTGGTGGAGACGACGTTGACGATCAGGCCGACGGTGATCAGCAGGATCGCCGTGGTGGTCATGTTGCGCACCCCGGCCAGCATCGCCTCGATGATGTCACCGAGCTTCATCGGATTCTTCGACAGCCACGAGGCCGCGATGACGGACAGGATCGCGATGCCGGCGGCGTAGGTCGGCGTGAAGCCGTAGATCAGCGCGCCGACCAGCACGAACAGCGGTGCCAGATAGTGCCAGCCATCCTTGAGCACGTCCTTGAGACGCGGGCCCTGCGGGTCGTCCAGCGCCGTGGCGTCGGAGCGCTTGGCCTCGATGCGCACGAACATGGCCACCGACAGGAAGTAGAGCAGCGCCGGCAAGGCAGCCACGCCGACGATGGTCAGGTACGGCACCTGGGTGTAGGACGCCATGATGAAGGCACCTGCTCCCATCACCGGCGGCATCAGCTGGCCACCGGTCGAGGCAGCGGCCTCGACGCCTGCCGCGAAGCGCGCCGGGAAGCCGGCACGGCGCATCAGCGGAATCGTGATCACGCCGGTGGAGACGGTGTTGGCGACACTCGAGCCGGACACCGAGCCCATCAGGCCGGAGGCGAACACGGCCACGAAGCCCGGGCCACCCTTGAAGCGACCCGCCGCGCAGCGCGCCAGATCGATGATGAAGTCACCCGCGCCGGACTTGACCAGAAAGGCCCCGAACAGGATGAACATGAACACGTAGGACCAGGAGATGCGCGCGATGGAGCCCAGCATCCCTTCGCCGCCGATGAAGCTTCTGAACAGTACCGTCTCCCAGGACAGTCCCGGGAAGTTGAATACGCCACCGACATACTTGCCCCACCAGGCCACGTAGGTCAGCGCGATCAGACACAGCACCGGGATGAACCAGCCGGTAGTGCGACGCGCGAACTCGAGGATCAGACCGACCGCCACGATGGAGACCACCCAGTCCGCGGTGGAGAACACCACGCCACGGTCATAGAGCGCATCCTCGAAGCCGATCAGGTAGAGGCCGCAACCCAGTGCCGCCAGCCCCAACATGACATCCACGCCCAGCACCCAGCGCTTGGCACCATCACTGGCCGGCGTCAGCATCGGGATGGTCAGCGCGCACAGCAGACCGAACAGGCCATAGTGCAAGGCGCTCACCCACAGCTCCGACAGGGTCGAGACGGTGTTGAAGTACAGGTGCGCCAGACAGATGACGATGGAGATCACGAAGACGGCACGCCCCAGCCAGGGCAGCTCCATGCGCCACGGCGCAGCTTCGGCGGATTCGTCGCGCACACCGGAGAGATCGGGCTCCTGCGCTTCGCTATCAGTGGGACGAGAGGGCTCTGGCGAGCGGGAATCATGCATGGCGTTGCCTCAAAACGGGATCAGACAGCGATGGCGCAGCGGCGACTTGCGTCACCATGCGCCCGGGCTTGCGAGGAGAATACGGGCTTCTACAGCAATCATTCGTGGGCACTGCTCTGGTCCTGCGCCTGCCACTTTGCCCACGCGGGGCAGTGACATGGCGCCGGACCGGCGGTGGTTTATTGGTCTGGGAAACTGCGCTGCCCTCACCGCCGCCAGAGGCGAGCGATGAGGGCAGCGGGAACATCAGGAGTGGATCACTCGGCGATCAGGCGCGCCGGAATCTCGATGCCCTGCTCCTTGAAGTAACGTGCGGCACCCGGGTGCAGCGGCAGCGGCAGGCCCGCGATAGCCTTGTCGAGGGCCATGGCCTTGGTAGCCGGGTGGATGTTGTTCAGGAACGGCAGGTTCTCGTACATGGTCTTGGTGATCTGATAGACGTCTTCTTCGGAGACATCGTCACGCACCACCAGGATGTTCGGCTGGGCGATGGTGTTGATCGCCTCGTCCTGGCCCGGGTAGGTGCCAGCGGCGATTTCATACGGGGTCCACAGCTCGAACTGGGAGTTGACCTTGGCCAGCTGCTCTTCGGTAAAGTCCAGCGTGGTGATCTCGCCGCCCAGGTTGGCGTAGGCACGGGTCACGGCGGAGGCCGGTGCGCCGGCCGGAATGTTCATGCCGTCGATGTTGCCGTTCTGCATCGCGTCGGCGCTCGGGCCGTAGCCCATGTAGGCCAGATTCATCTTGTCGGCATCGATGCCCAGCTGCTCGAGGATGAAGCGACCTGAGCCTTCGGTACCGGAGTTCTTCTTGCCGATGGAGAAGCTCTTGCCGTAGAAGTTGGTCATGTCCTCGATGGTGCCGGACTTGACCTCATCATTGCGGGCCACGAAGTGCTCGACGTTCTGCCACAGCATCGAGATGCTGCGCAGGTTCTTGTGCGCCTTGTTGACCGGCGGGGTGCCATTCCATGCCCAGGCGCCGTAGAGGCCCTGGATGATGCCGAACTGGGCCTGGTCCTCTTCCATCAGCTTGAGGTTCTCGCCGGAACCGGCAGAGGAGATCGCGGACACGGAGATGCCGGCGGTCGGCTCGAGCTTGACCTTGATCAGCGTGGAGAGTGCCACGCCGACCGGGTAGAAGGTGCCACCGGTGGTGGCGGTACCCATGATGTACTTGCCTTCCGCCTGAGCCACGGCACTGAGACCAAGAGAGGCTGCGATGGCGAGACCGAGACCGGCCTTGAGGAACTGGCGCTTTTGCATGGAGTGACTCCTTGGCGAACCTGCCGGGCGCAGGTTGAGCATTCTTGTAATGTGGGCAGGCAGACGGACATTGCGGCTGAGCAGGCTCTGGCCCTGGGCGGTGCTGGCCATGTCGCGACCGACAATGCGCAAGGTAGCCCTCTTTTGCGTGGGGCGTTCGTTGCGAGCCTCTGCATCAGCGTAGGAAGAAGGTTAGCAACTGTCCGCGCGGCGCGGTATTTGGCGATGGGGGCATTGCGCAGCCTCCACAGCGCGCACGGGCAATCCGCAAAGTGGCAGGATTCTGCCGATCTGGTCACACTGAGGGCATTCGCGGGCGTTCACGCCAGGGAGTCCGCCACGATTCGGGTTACCCTTTGCCCTCGACTCACGCCCGCCCTGCTCCATCCGATCAAGGAGAGACGATGACCCCCTTCAGCCTTCACCCGCAGCTGGACGCCGACACCCACTTCGTGGCCGACCTGCCGCTGTGCACCGTGCGTCTGATGAACGATGCGCGCTATCCGTGGCTGGTACTGATTCCGCGCCGCGATGCCATCCGCGAGATCTACGAGCTGGACAGCAGCGCCCAGCAGCAGCTGTGGCAGGAAACCACGCAACTGGGCGAGCTGCTGATGACGGTAAGCGGCGGCGAGAAGCTCAATATCGGCGCACTGGGCAACATGGTGCCGCAGCTGCACATGCACGTGATCGCCCGCCGCAGCGATGATGCAGCCTGGCCAGGGCCGGTGTGGGGCGTCGGCACGGCTGAGCCCCACGACAGCGAAGCGCTGACGGTGCTGGTCGACACCCTGCGCATGAAGATCGCCGAGCTGCCGAGCTATTCCTACTGACGCCGTCTCCTGCGCTGTCACTGACATCTGCGCTCTCGCATCTACGACAACGGGGCCCAATGGGCCCCGTTCTTGTAACTTGCAGGTAGTGTGTAGCAGGTAGTTAGCGGCGACGCCGCAGACCTCACTCGCCGCCTGAGCTCTGCCCTGAAGACCTCGGACCCAGAGGGCTCTGGAGGGAGGTGCCCGGTGCCGAGCGATCAAACGGCGAAGCACCGCGACCGGTGGGAGAGTCCAGCGCCTTGAGGCTGCTGGCGACCAGCAAAGCGCCAAAGACCGTGATGATGATGCCGCCGAGCAACCCGACCAGTGCCGCCCACGGCCACTGACGACGCGCGCGGCCGTCCGAGTGCGGCCCACCCAGGCGCGAGCCGGCCGCCGCCAGGCGTCCACTGGCCTTCATGATCAAGGTGGCCATCGCCACGCTGCCCACCGTCAGCGCGGTGCCCAATGACATCGCCAGCACCGCCAGTACCCCGCTGCCGACCATGTTCAGCGCCAGCGCGGCCAGCAAGACCAGAATCGCGCCGGAACACGGCCGCAGGCCGATCGCCAGCACCGCCATGCCCATGGTGCGCCAGTCGCCACTGGCCTGCTCCGCCGTCACGCCATGCGCATGGCCGCAGCCACAGTCATGCCCGTGTGAATGAGCGTGGCCGTGAGAGTGGGAGTGAGAGTGGGAGTGAGAGTGAGATTGAGAATGTGAGTGGTCGTGGCCAGGCGACGGCTCGAACGCCAGCCCCTGCATCGCTGGCGCCTGCGCCGCTCCCACGCCAGAGACAGGTTGTGCCCTGACAACACGCCATAGCGTGCGAACGGCGCGCCACAGCAGCAACAGCCCCAGCACCAGCACCCCGAGATGACTGAGCAGGGTGACCTTCTCGACCTGCCCGAGCACATCGCGCCCCGCCCAGTCGAGCAGCCCCGCCCCGAGACCGACCAGCACCAGCGCACTGACGCCCTGCAGCAAGGCCGCCAGCAGCGACAGCCACAGTGCACGCCGCCGAACGATGGGCTGACTGACCAGCAGCGTACTGATGACGACCTTGCCATGCCCGGGGCCCGCGGCATGCAGCACGCCATAGGCGAAGGACAGCCCGATCAGCGCCCAGGGCGTGCCGGGATGGGCGGCAAGCTCACTCATGGCGTGCCCCAGCGAGCGCTGGAAACGCGATTGCTCGGCAAAGACCCACCCCAGCGCCTCGCCCCAGCCCTGCACCAGGCTTGGCCAGAGCGCCATGCCCAGCACAAGCAGCCCGCAGCCGACCGCCAGCCAGCCGGCCAGGCGCCGCCCCCGCGACGAGGCCGGTTTCAGCAGGCCATCGCGCATGCCCTTGAGGCTCTTGATATCGCCAAGCCCGCCGGTGTCCTTCGGCTCACTGCTCATCAGCCACCTCACAGCTGACACTGCCGACCTCGGCGAAGTACTGGCCGAGATCCATCGGTGCGGTGGCGTTGATATCCAGCATCGAGGCCTCGGCGACCTTGGACGGGTCCGGGTCGGCCGGCGTGATGCCCGGCGTGCAGCTGAGCGCCGAGTCCTGCCCTTCCAGCCCGCTCACCACCAGCCCTTGCTGCACGGCGATGGCATCCGGGTCATGCAGAATCTCGATGTAATAGGTGGGGTCATAGATGCGATAACTGAGGGTATGGCCAGCCATCGCCACCGGCTCGGCCAGCGGCAGCTCCATCTGGAAGGCGACACGCTCGCCCTTGAGCCAGGTGGTCTGGCGCGTCGCCTTGCCAAGCGCTAAGGGTTCGCCGTCCAGCGTGGCATGGGTGTAGTAATCGAACTGCGACAGATTGGCCAGAATCTCGCTGCCCAGCACATCGAGGCGCTGCTCCATGCTGGTATCGTCCTCGAGCGCGGCCAGCTCCTGACGCAGCGTCAGACTGTAGAAGGGGTCGAGCAGCCAATACTGGCGCATCGCGACGGCCCGCCCCTGGTCATCGAGGCGCAGCGTCACCCGCAGATCGACCCAGCCATGCGGGTGGGCGGCGGCGGGCTGACTGACCACCAGGGTGCCCAGCATCAGCAACGGCGTCAGCCAGACCGCGGGGCGCAGGCTGTGACGAGACGGGAAACGCGCCAGCGCGGACGACAGCGCCGCCACCAGGCGATGAACAGCAACAGACATCGGGAAACTCCGGCAGAACGTCACGGGGACGACAGGAAGGGATTGGCAGGATGTTACTTCATGACAAAACGGGCGGCATCCCGACGCGGCCCGAGGACATCTTCGACAGGCTTTGATGGCGGTCAGTTCGCCGAATCATCATGGCCATGGCGAAAGTCTTCACGGCGCAGCCCGTATTTGTGCATCTTGAGATTGAGCGTACGCCGCGGCAGTGCCAGCTCTTCCAGCACCTGAGCGATGTTGCCGCGTGCACGGGTCAAGGCGGCGCGAATCAAGGTCGACTCGAACATCGCCACCTGTGCCGCCAGCCCATGCTCCTCGCTGCTCGCCAGCGCCTCGTCGCTCGCGCCATTGCCAATCTCGCCTGCGCCCTGCTCCGCTGAGGCGCTGACCGGCGCGGATGACTGCCGCGTCGTGGGCGATTCCCCCAGCACCACGCGGCGACTGGCGGCCTGGCGCAGCTGCCACAGATTGCCCGGCCAGTCCGCCGCCATCAATGCGGCCAGCTCACCGCTGGCGAAGGGTTGCGCCTCCACCTCATGCACCTCGGCGGCCTGACGACTGAAATGGGCCATCAGCAACGGGATGTCCTCGCGCCGCTCGCGCAGGGCGGGTGTCGTCAATTCGATCTCGGCCAGCGCATGCCCGAGAGTACGCGTCAGCGCCCCGCTTGCCATCACGTCGCCCACGCTGCATAGCGCGCTGCACACCAGCCGTGGCGCCTGACGGGCGCCGTCCTCACGCGCGGCGATCCAGCCATCCAGCCACTGCCATTGCGCGCCACTCAGGTGGTCCACCTCATGCAGCAGCAAGGTATTGGCCGCAGGGCATGCCGCAAGCGCATCCTCGATCGCGCTCGCCAGTGCCTCCGCGCCCTCTGCCCTGGCTTGCGACAGAGGCGCGCATTCCACTCGCGCCAGCAAGGCCGTCGCCGCCGTCGGCATGGCGGCAGTTGAGGGCGGCGCGTCAGCAGGCGGCGCATGCTCGGCCAGTGCCAGCGCCAGAGTGCTGCGCCCGCTGCCCGCCTCGCCGCTGATCCAGACGCGCGCCGGGTGCCCGCGCAACTCCAGCAGTCGCTCACGCAGCTGGCGAATCTGACGGCTCTCGCCCCGCAGCAGACCACTGAGGCCGCGCACGCTCAAGCGGCGGCGCAGGCGTTGGTTTTCATCACTCAGACGCCGCCCCGCCAGCGCCTGACGCAGCTTGAGCTCCAGCGCTTCGGGGTCAAACGGCTTCTCGATGAAATCGCGCGCGCCGCCCTGCATCGCGGCAACGGCCGTGGCGACATCGCCGTGACCGGTCATCATCAGCACCGGCAGCTCCGGCGCCTTTAGTGCAAGCCGCGCCAGCAGCGTCAGGCCATCCATGCCCGGCATGCGGATATCGCTGATCACCACGCTGACCGGCTCGGCGGCGGCCAAGGCTTCCAGCAGCGCCTCGGCGCGCGAGAAGCAGCGCAGGTGGATCTCGGCCAGCTCCAGCCACTGGGCAAGCGACTCACGCACCGCCGGATCGTCATCCACCAGCCATACCGGCGCCTCACGGGTCAGATCGCTGTCCTGCTGCAAGCGCAGCTCTGCCGGGTCCAGGCCCGTGGCGGCAAACTCCTCTGCGCCCTCGAAGCCATCGCTGTCGTGCGTATAGCCTGTCATTCGTGCGTATACCCCGTCATGTCACGGATTGCTGCCCGCTGCCTTGATGTTCGGTGCTTTCATGGCCAGTGCCTTCATGATCCGTGCCGTCGCCGTCATGCCCCGCTTCGGACGCCGGCGTGCGTAGCCACAGTTCGAAGCAGGCGCCGCCCAGCGCAGAGCTCTCAGCCAGCGAGGAGCCCTCAGCCAGTGAGGAGCCATCAGCCGGTTCAGACACAGAAGCGCCATCGGCCAGACGCAGCAGGCCACCGAGGTCGCGCGCCAGGCCATAACTCAGAAACAGCCCCATCCCCATACCCTCGCCGACCTCACGCGTGGTGGTGAAGGGATCGAACAGCGTGGCACGCAGCGCAGGGTCGATGCCGGGGCCGTTGTCCTCGATGCGCAGACATCCGCCCGGCTGCCCCTCGAGGCTGGCCACTGCCGGCCAGGCCTGCCAACTGAGGCGCAGCCGCGGGGCCGCGCGCTTGTCATCCGGCGCATCGCTCTGCTGATCGGTCTGTTGTTCGGTCTGCTGTGCTCTCTGCTCCCCTTCCAGCGCATCGAGCGCATTGCGGATCAGGTTGGTCAGCAACTGCTCGAGACGCACCTGCTCGCCCATCACGATGATGTCTCGGGGCAGCGCGTCCCGCTCCACCGTCAGGTCGAGGGCGGTGACTCGCTCGGCGAGCAGTTCCAGCGCGAAGTCGATGCGCGGCGCCAGCGCCAGGGCGACGGGCGCCTGCTGACTGGCCGGGCGCACGAAGACCCGCAACTGGCGAATCATGTCGGCCAGACGCTCTGACAGCTCACTGATGCGCGTGAAGTTGCTGGCGGCGGATTCGGCGGCACGCGCGGTCAGCTCGGGGCGCGTTGCGGCGGAGGCGATGCCCCGCGCCAGCATTTTGCCGCCGCTGGCGGCGTAGGTGCGAATGCCGACCAGCGGCTGATTGAGCTCATGGGCGATACCGGCCGCCATGGTGCCCAGCGCGGCCAGCTTGCCGGCCTGCACCAGCTCGTCACGCGTGGCCTCGAGTTCGCGCGAGCGCTGGGCGACCCGCTCTTCGAGGCGCTCGTTGATCTCGCGCATCATCACCGCTTCACGCCGAATCAGCCCCAGGCGCGCCTGTCGCTCGCGCATCCACAGCGCCATCATCGCCAGCCCCAGGATCACGGCGAGCCCGACCAGCACCACATTGCGCGCCTGAATATAGAGTGGCCGCAGCGGCATCAGAAAATGCAGCTGCCAGCCCAACGGCCCGCTGGCCAGCGACTCATCCAGATAGCGCTGGCCCATCGCCGCCGTCGGCAGCCGCGCGATCTCCGACGCCGCCAGTTCGTGGTTGTCGCCCAGCACCAGGCTGCCGTCCTCCAGCTCCCGCGACAGTGGTGTCAGCGGCGCCCCGCGAAACTGCTGCTGTGCCCGAATGCTGTCCAGCGCCTGCGGCTCGATCGCCTCCAGCGCGCGATACTTCCAGTTACGCCGCGAGGCCAGCAGCACGATGCGATTGGCATCGGCGAGCAGCACCGTCTCCCCCGCCTGGCGCCAGGTATCCTCCAGCGCCTCCAGCGAGACCTTGACCACCATGACGCCCAGCGGCTCGCCCTCGGCCCCCAGTACCGGCGCCGAGACGAAATAGCCGGGACGCCCGGTGGTATTGCCGACGGCGAAGAATTCACCGCGTCCGCGCGCCAGGGCATCGATGAAGTAGGGGCGGTAGTCGTAGCGATAGCCGACGAAGCTGTCTGACTCATCGAAGTTGCTCGCGGCGACGGTCATGCCGTCGCGGTCGGTCAGGAAGATGGCCGCCGCGCCGGAGGCACGCGCGACACGCCGCAGATGCTGGTTGAGATCACTGCTCGAACCGAGGGGAGCGGCGACACTGGCGGCGTCGCGTTCGTCTGAGGGGATAACAGGCGGCGTTGCCGCAGGCGGAACGCCCTGCTCGCCAAGGGCGATACGCACACGGGCCTGGCGCGCCAGCAATTCCGGCAGCCACTGGAAGCGCGACAACTCGGCATTCAGGGTGCTGGCGTAGAAATTCAGGCGAGTCGCGGCGTGCTGGCGGGCATCACGCTCGCCGCGCGCCAGCTCCCAATGCCAGAGTGCAAACAAGGCCATCAGCCCGGCCAGCAGACTGGCCGAGAGCGCCAACCAGGCCAGACGCCGACGGCGCAGAGCACTCAGCGTCATGGTCCATCACACCGCGCGAGCGCGGGCTCGCTCGGGCTCCGGCACTGCTCGCCTGCAAAGTGGTGGGCAAGGCCAGAGAGGCGACGCCGAGGGCCGCCTCGTGGGGTTGTCATGCGTGGGGTTGGCATGCGCGGGGCGGTCACGGCGCGCCGATCACCGGCACGGTGCGCGCATCCAGAGCCACGGCGACCTCCACCAGCAGGTTGTCGAGGCGGCCCGGCGCGATATCCGCACCATTGCTGTCACCGCTCACGCTGAGACGAATCTGGCCGTTGACCTCGCTCACCCAGGCTTCCAGCGCAAGCGGCGGCCGGGCAGCGTAGCTGGCGTCGAGGCGCTCGAGGTCCGGGTCTGCGCGCTCGATGATGAAGCCACGCTCCGCCAGCGTCGTCAGCAGGGTGACGAAGACCTGCTGGGAGGTCAGGGTGCCGCTGTTGGGGGCGATCACCGCGGTGCGCGAGTCCGGCGCATGGGTCGGCTGATTCATGCAGCCACCCAGCACCAGCAGGCCGGCGAGCAGCGTCGCGAGCCCCAGACGTTGCCATAGCGAGCGTGGAGATGCCTTGCGCATGTTCATCAGCGAACCTCCCGTGGATCACGACCCGCCAGCGCAGCCTGCAGCTGACGCTCGATCTGGCGGCAGCTGTCGCTGTCATTGTGAGGACGGGCATCGATGACGTAGCCGCCCTGATTGATGACCTGCTCATCGCGGATCACGCGCACGCGCTCATCCGGCGCGACCAGCGAGATACGCTCGAAGCTGATCGGGTCATCGCGGAAGGTGTCATTGCCGACGCCCACGCCGAAATCAATGCCCGCCGCGACGCCATAGCCCACCGAGAAGCCGATGCGCGAGCCGAAGGGCCCATCGATCGCGCCCAGCCCCGGCTGGTCCACCTTGCGCTCACCCGTCACCACGCCCAGCGCCTGTTCGCTCTCGCGGATCTTGTAGCCACGGGCCTCGACGACCTGCGCCGCGGCACGCAACCACTGATTGGCATCGCCCTCACGCGGGAAGATGCAGGCTTCGGGCAGGCCAGCGCTGTCATTCGCGGCCAGCGGGTCCTTGCCGGACAGGGCCGAGCAGCCGCTCAGCAGCACCAGCCCCACTGCGAGCAGTGTCATGCGCGGCAGTCGCGAGAGCGCTGACGTGTCAGCCACGCTTGGCCGCGTGGGAAATTCGGGAAGTCGATGGAGCATGCGAACGTCTCCGGTCAGCCACTTGAGCCGGCGCGACATCACGATTTTCACACCATGAGACACACCAGAGGCACTAGACTGACACATAAGTCTTGTAGGGTTTCTGCATAATTATGGTATCGAGACAGCGGGATACCCTGGATGCAGGAAGCCTCATCTTAGCGCCCAGCCATGCCAGCGCCTACCGTATCCAGCACCCGACAATGCAAGCCAAGACCGTACCGCCATTGCCATTTCGCACGATGTTCACGCAACGCCAGCACTGTCAGGGCCGCTCGCTCGGCGCGCAAACCGCTGGTCAGCGCGCGCAACACTGGTTACATATGGAAACGATATCGCGCGGACAACTCACGACGCTACAGGTTCAATAAGTTACCATTATCGACGAATAGGCAATCAGGGAGAGAAATTTATGTCAGAAAATGCCGACCAGCCCACGGTCGCCAAGATCAATCCGCCAGTCTTCTTCGGCTCCGCCGTCGTGATTCTGGCGTTCGTGATCTTCACGGTCGCCATGCCGGATACCGCGCAGACCGCCTTCGGTCATGTCCAGACCTGGATCATCGACACCGTCGGCTGGTTCTACCTGCTGGCCATGGGCGTGTTCGTGATCTTCACGCTGGGTCTCGCCTTCTCGAGCTATGGCGACATCAAGCTGGGGCCAGACCATTCCGAGCCTGATTTCAGCTACGGCTCCTGGTTCGCGATGCTGTTTTCCGCGGGCATGGGCATCGGCCTGATGTTCTACGGCGTTGCCGAGCCTGTCTTCCACTTCACTGCGCCTCCGGTCGGCGATGCCGGCACCGTCGAGGCCGCGCGTGAAGCCATGAAGACCACCTTCTTCCACTGGGGCATCCACGCCTGGGGCGTCTATGCCGTGGTGGCGCTGGCGCTGGCCTACTTCAGCTTCCGCCACAACCTGCCGCTGCGCATCAGCTCTGCGCTGTACCCGCTGATCGGCAAGCGCATCCATGGCCCGATCGGCCATGCCGTCGATATCTTCGCCGTCTTCGGCACCATGTTCGGGGTCGCGACCTCGCTGGGTCTGGGCGTGCTGCAGGTCAGCTCCGGTCTGCATTACCTGTTCGATATCGACAACGACCTGACCACCCAGATCATCCTGATCGCCATCATCACCTGTCTGGCGACCGTTTCCGTGGTCATGGGTCTGGACGGCGGCATCCGTCGTCTCTCCGAACTGAACCTTGGTCTGGCACTGGCGCTGATGCTGTTCGTGCTGTGCGTGGGTCCGACCATCTTCCTGCTGCAGACGCTGATCCAGAACATCGGTGGCTACCTCAGCGAAGTGGTCGACAAGACCTTCAACATGTTCGCCTATATCCCCGAAGATGGCCCGTCCAAGTGGCTGGGTGGCTGGACCCTGTTCTACTGGGGCTGGTGGATCGCGTGGTCCCCGTTCGTGGGCATGTTCATCGCACGCGTCTCGCGTGGCCGCACCATCCGTGAATTCGTCTACGGCGTGCTGTTCGTGCCGATGGGCTTCACCTTCCTGTGGCTGACCTTCTTCGGCGACAGCGCCCTGCACATGCTGCTGACCGATACCGCGGGCAACCTGGCAGAAGCGGTCTCCGCCGATGCATCCGTGGCACTGTTCAAGTTCCTGGAGCTGTTCCCGTTCGGTAGCATCACCTCCATGCTGGCCACCCTGCTGGTGGTGACCTTCTTCGTCACCTCCTCGGATTCCGGCTCGCTGGTCATCGACATGCTGACCTCCAAGGAAGGTGACGAATCTCCGGTCTGGCAGCGTGTCTTCTGGGCCTTCTCCGAAGGTTTCGTCGCCGTGGCGCTGCTGATGGCGGGTGGCCTGGGCGCTCTGCAGACCGCCTCGCTGGCCTCTGCCCTGCCGTTCGCGATCATCCTGATGTTCGTCTGCTATGGCCTGCTCAAGGCACTGCGTCTCGAGGGCGTCAAGCAACGCTCCATGCAGCACCTGAGCAACACGCCGGGCCACACCGCCGGTGGCGCACGCAGCTGGCAGAAGCGCGTCCAGACCCTGGTCGAGACGCCGCGCCAGAAGAACGTCGAGCAGTACCTGATCAACACCGTCACGCCGGCACTGGCGGATGTCGCGAAGGAATTCGAGGCCCAGGGCCTGGATACTCGCGTCAATGACGAGGAAGACCGCAGCTATCTGCAGGTCAGCCACGGCGAGGAAGTCGACTTCGTCTACGGTGTGCGAGTGCGCGAATACGCTGCACCGGCCTTCGCGCTGCGCAACGTCAAGCGCAAGGGCACCAGCGACGTGGAACGCCATTACCGCGCCGAGGTCTTCCTGCGTGAAGGTGGCCAGACCTATGACGTCATGGGTTACACCAAGGAGCAGGTGATCGGCGACGTGCTGGACCAGTACGAGAAGCACATGCACTTCCTGCACATGGCGCGCAACTGACGCCTGAGCGTTGCAGAAGTGATGACAGCTGATGACATGGCTGTCGCAAAGGCCCCGCCCCGTGCGGGGCCTTTGCGTATGTGGCCGGAATCAGAAGGTCCGAGCCGACGACATTGGCTGCAATATCCGTATGCGACCTTGAAAAGCGCGTGCGCGCACCACATCTCTTACCAGGCATTCATCTACGGCTTGAGGGTGGTGCGCCGGCGACGATAGGGGTGGCCGATGAGGGCGATACAGTGAATTCGTTACCCTGCATCCCGCCCAGCCTCTACACTGGTGGCATACTGGCAGCACGGCTCGCCACCTGCATCTCCACTTTCCCCACAATGCCGTTCACTTCACATTTTCCAGGAGAGTCTTCATGTCCAACGATACCAATGCCATCGGCCTGCACACTGCCAGCGCCACTCAGCTGGCCGAGCACCTCAACATCCTGCTGGCCAACTACCAGACCTTCTACATGAATGCCCGTGGCTACCACTGGAACGTGAAGGGCAACCAGTTCTTCGAGCTGCACGTGAAGTTCGAGGAAACCTACACCGACCTGCTGACCAAGGTCGACGAGATCGCCGAGCGTATCCTGACTCTGGGTCACGAGCCGCTGCACGCCTACAGTGACTACGCGCGTGTCGCCACCATCAAGGAAGACACCCACGTCAGCGACGGCACGGCTTGCGTCAAGGGCCTGCTGACCGGTTACAAGTCCCTGATCGAACTGCAGCGCGAGATCATGTCCGTCGCGTCTGACGCCGACGATGAAGGTACCGCTTCACTGGTCGGTGACTACATCCGCGAGCAGGAAAAGACCGTGTGGATGCTGTCCGCCTACCTGGGCGAGTAAGCGCTCAAGCCAATGCAGCGCCAGGACATGTCAGTGCGGATCTCTGATGCTGCTGTCTGACGCTGTACTTGACTGACACTGGGCCGCGAGGCATTCGCGCAGTGTGAACGCCGCCTTTCGACCCTGCACACGCGGGACTCGAAAGGCGGCGTTGTCATGTGGCCATGAAGGCCCGCCAAATACCGACCAGGAGGGTTGCATGTCACTGCCGCTGACACGTCTGCTACGCAAGCTGCTGCATGTGGCTGCCAAGCCCATGCGCCACGCCCAGGGCAAGGATGGCTACGTCATTCACGCCTATCGTGGCTACGGCTCGCACAGCGAAGCCTTTCTGATGGGGCGCATCTTCCGCCAGCCCGGCTCACGCAGCCAGCTGGCTCCCGGCGCCGGGCGCGACCTGATGGATGTCGGTCGTCGCATGCTGCGCTGGGGCAAGAGCGGCGTCGAAGTAGAGGTCGCGCTGGGGGACAACCGCACCACCGCCATCACCGACCGCGATGGCTACTTCAGCGTACATCTGCCGCTCGATGAGCCGCTGGAGCACCAGGGCCAGTGGCATACCGCCCGCATCACCGCGTGTCCGCCGAAGCAGCCCCCGGTGGAAGGCGAGGCGCAGGTCTATCTGCCGCCCATCACCACACGCCTCGGGGTGATCAGCGATATCGACGACACCGTGATGTACACCGGTGTCGCCAACAAGCTCAAGATGCTTTACCGCCTGTTCATCGAATCCGCCGAGCGGCGCACCGCCTTCCCCGGCGTGGCCGCGCTCTATCAGGCGCTTCATGAGGGTGATGATGGCCAGCAGCAGCGCCCGCTGCTCTATGTGTCGCGTGGTCCGTGGAGTATCTACGAGATGCTGGAGGTTTTCTTCCAGCACAACCGCATTCCGGTCGGGCCGATCCTGTTCCTGCGCGAGTGGGGCCTGACGCTGCAACGCCCGCTGCCCAGACGCTCCGAAGACCACAAGCAGGCGCTGATCGAGAAGATGCTCGGCCTGTATGACGAGATGCAGTTCCTGCTTATCGGCGACAGCGGCCAGCATGACCCGGAAGTCTACGCCGAGGTCGTGCGCCGCTATCCCGGTCGCATCTGCGCGATCTACATTCGCCAGATAGGCGATTCGGACTCGCGCAAGGCCGAGCTGGACCGGCTCGGCGAGGAGCTGGCTGCCCTCGGCTGCGTGATGCTGTTGAGCACCGATAGCCTCGACATGGCGCACCACGCGCATGCCAACGGCTACATCGATGCCGCCAGCGTCGAGATGGTACGTGCCGAGATCGAGCATCAACTCGCCGACGAGCCGGCCTGAGCGCCTCGATAGCCAGCGGATAGATAGCTGGCAATAGAACGCAAGACGGAGACCCTGGGGTCTCCGTCTTGCGTTGTGCGCGACTGATATGAGCCTCACCGAACGACTCTGCCGAATGACGGCCTCAGGCGATGCGTGAGCGAATCAGCTGATCGAGCGACAGGCGTCCCGGGCCTTGCAGTACCAGCACCAGCAGGCTGGACAACCACAGGCCATGAGTGACCCAGGCTTCCGGATACACGAATAGCTGAATGGTCAGTGTCATGAGGGCCAGCCCCAGTGCCGCGAAGCGAGCCCCCAGTCCCAGCCACAGCATCAGCGGGAACAGGTGCTCGGCGATGGTCGCCAGCCAGGCGGCCAGCACTGGCGACACCAGCGGCAGGCCATATTCATACTCGAACAGAAAGAAGGTGCTCTCCTTGATCGAGAAGCCGTCGACCTTGGTCTGCGCCGACATGAAGAATACCGCGCCGACGATGACGCGCATCAGGATCAGCACCGCATCCATGCGCAGGTTTTCCAGCCAGACGAACACTTTCAGGACCTGCCCCGTCACACCGGCACGAACCGCAGGCGTCGTTGATGATTCAAGGCTCATGATGAGGCCTCCTCAAGGGTGCGCCAGGGCGCTAAAAAGGGGAATGATTGGCTTGTAATGACCTGCTTGATGCGCGACTAATCCAGCGCCAGGAACACACCGCTTGCCAGCAATGGAGCCAGTAACTGCCCCAGCTCCTGCTCGGGGTGCTCGTCCGCGAGCCGCGCTGCCGCGTCCGCCAGCGTCTGCCCCGCCAGCAGCAGTTCGAGCAGCAAGGCAGCGGCCTCGCACAGCACCGTGACCTGCACCTCCTGCGCCGGGCGCGTGATCAAGATCCGCTCCGGCCGCGCGATATCCAGCCCTTCAAGCGTCGCGTCGGCATGCTGATGGCGCTGCCAGATCTCGAGCACCGCATGCTCCAGGTGCAGCAGACAAGCCGCGGGGTGCGCCGAGAACCTGAGCTCCATCACCGCCTCCGGCGGCAATCCCGACAGCTGGGTCGGCACCAGGGCTTCGGCGTCCGCCGCGTGATAGGCCACCAGGCGAGCGGCCTCGAAGCGGGCCAGGTCCACCGCATAGAACGGCAGCTGAGCGGCCGACACCTGACGCGTCTCGACCAGCGTGGTCAGGGTCGTGTGCAGAGTCTCGGCAAGCCCGGCCCCGTACTCCATCATCAGCGGTGAGCGCGGCAGATGCTGGCGGGAATGATCGTGGGCCAGGGCCGCAAAGAAGCGCTCGCCCACCACCTGACGGGTCACCGGATAGGCCTCTTCCAGCGCACTGATCAGGCTGGCCCAGACATTGTTGCGATAGACATCGAGGCGCTGCTGATGGCCTGCCTCGATACCCAGAAGCGCAGCATCGGGCTGGGTGAGTGCTTCGATGAAGGCGCGCTGCCAGTCGGGCTGGCGCTCAGCGCTGGCATGCCGCTCGAGAGAGGTCATTGGCCGCCCTCCATGCCGGAGCGCGTCAGCTGCTGCGCCCGTGTGCTGTGCAGCAACGCCTGAGCGCGCGTGGTCTGCCCCAGCAAGACCTCCAGCGCCGGCACCTGGGTGTCCCACTCAATCAGCGTCGGACGCGGCCCGATGCGATTGATGAAGTCGGCATACAGCGCCCAGACCTCATCGCAGACCGGCGCGCCATGATTGTCGATCAACAGACCTTCACGCGTGTCCTCGCCATGCCCCGCCAGATGGATCTCCCCGACGGCGTGGCCCGGAATGGATTCCAGCCAGGCCGCGGGATCGATCCCGATGTTGTGCGCCGAGACGAAGACATTGTTGACGTCGATCAACAGACCGCAGCCACTGCGCTCGACCAGGCGAGTGAGGAAATGCGTCTCGGGAATCAGTTCCGCCCCCAGCTCGCGTGCATCGAAACGCAGATAGTGGGCGGGATTCTCGATCAATACCTGACGGCCCAGGGTGTCCTGCAACTGCATCAGGTTATCGCTGACCCGTGCCAGCATCGCGTCTGTCAGCGGTACCGGCAGCAGGTCGTTGTAGAAGTGGCCACTATGGCCGGCCCAGGCCAGGTGTTCTGACACGCTGGTGGGCGGGTGACGCTCGCAGAGCGTTCTGAGACGCGCCAGATGCGTGGCATCCAGCGGGCGCTCCGATGCCAGCGACAGGCCGACACCATGAATCGAGAGCGGATACTCCTGCAACGCATCCAGCCGGGCATGGGGTGCCCCGCCGGCGCCCATGTAGTTCTCGGCATGAATCTCGAGAAACCCCAGCGCCGGACGCGACGACATCAGCTCACGCACATGCTGCGCCTTGAGGCTGATGCCGACGGCCATCTCGTCGAGGGACGGATAGGCCGTACCGAAATCCGGACTGCCGGAGGAAGGGGATGGCTGATGCATGAAGACCTCTCGAGGCGGCGAACGTCCGGTGGCGGCGTGGCGCCAGGCCACCGGACGTCAAGTTCGGGGGGGATGCTCGGGAAAGCCCGAGCCAGCCCCGAGGCGTGATGCTTACTTGATCTCTTCCAGGCTGCCGGTGCCATTCGGCGTCTCGATGGAGGTGCAGGTGCCTTCCGGAACCAGCTTCCAGGCATTGCCCTGATAATCGACGGTGGAAGTCCCGGCACACGAAGTGCCCGGGCCAGCGGCGCAGTCATTCTCACCGGCCAGCGACACGCCGTAGCACTTTTCCATGCCCGCCGCGTGGGCCGGGAGGGAGACGACAGCGGTAGACAGAGCGACAGCGGTTCCGAGTGCGGAGGCCAGGGCAAAAGCGGTCTTGGCGGACTTGTTCGTCTTGGTAGACATGGGCACATCTCCTGAGAAAATGCTCTTTAATGAGCCAAACGTTATTTATCTATCACTTTCGCCCCTGCGCTGCGGGCTCAATCCAACTTACGGGGGGCTTGGGGAGATGGATGCAGAAAAATCGAAATTCTTGCCGCGACTCGACAATATCGCGCTGACCGCACTCCCCTCATCGCATGCGGAAACGATACCCCGCGCTTGCGTTGACCTCGCCATGCAAACGCCAGCGGCCCCATATAGGGGCCGCTGACGTCGACTGTCATCTGCTGTCTGAGGGCATGTCGCGACGTCTGTTATAACGTCAGTCGCAACGGCTGCCTGCAGTGCTGCAGGCGATGAGGGCGATCAGCTATCGCCCTGCCACTTGCGCTCCATGAGCTCCCAACGCGAGAGCGACGCAGGCGCCTGCCCTGCCTCGGCGTCCAGTGTCTCTGTGTCCAATGCCTCGGCATCCGGTGCTTCGGCACCCGGTGCTTCGGCGCCCGGTGCTTCGGCGCCCGGCGCTCCGGCGACATCCTGGCCTTCTCTGGCTGCCGCTTCTTCACTGGCCGCCGCCTCTTCACTGGCAGACGGCTCGGGCGCGGCCTGGCGATCAAGCGCCGACGGCGCGGATGTCGGCGGCTGATCCAGCGCCTGCTCGGGTTGATGCAGGGTGTCGCGCGACTGGCGCACCAGCGCTTCCGGCAGTGGCTTCTTCATGCGCGCGCCGAGCTCCAGCAGCTCCTCGGCACGGCTGATCAGGTTGCCGCGCCCGCTGGCCAGCCGCTTCATGGCAGTATCATGCGCCTCACGCGTGCGTCCCAGCTGAGTGCCCAGCTCCTCGAGGGATTCGGCGAGCCCCCGGAACTTGTCGAGCAGCGCCCCGGCGCGTTCCCCGATCACGCGCGCATTGTCGTTCTGACGTTCCAGACTCCACAGACTCGCCACGGTGCGCAGGCTGGCCAGCAAGGTGGTCGGCGTCACCATCACCACGCCCTGGGTGAAGGCGTCCTGGAACAGGCTGTCATCGTGTTCGAAGGCCAGCGCGAAGGCCGGCTCCATCGGCAGGAACAGGAACACGAAGTCCGGCGAGCCCAGCCCCTCGATGGCGGGATAGTTGCGCCGCGCAAGCCCAGTGACATGGCCACGCACCGAGGTCAGATGCGCACGCAGCGCGCGGGCGCGCGTCACATCGTCCTCGGCGTTGACGTACTCGGTGTAGGCGGTCAGCGAGACCTTGGCATCGATGATCAGGTGCTTGTTGTCCGGCAGGTAGACGATGGCATCCGGACGCTGACGACCGCCCTCGCCGGTGAATGACACCTCGCGCTTGAACTCGATGCCATCACGCAGGCCGGAGCGCTCCAGCACGGTCTCCAGAATCATCTCGCCCCAGTTGCCCTGCATCTTGCTGTCGCCCTTGAGCGCCCGCGACAGATTGGCCGCCTCCTCGGTGATCTGGCGGTTGAGCCCCGCCAGCTGGTCGAGCTGACTCTTGAGACTGGTTCGCTCACGCACCTCCTCGCCATGCAGCTGCTCGAGGCGCTGACGGAAGTCGCCGACCTGCTCACGAAACGGCTTGAGCAGCTGCTCGAGCTGGGCACCACTGGCGGCGGTGAAGCGCTGCTGGCGCTCCTCGAACACCTTGCCCGCCAGCTGCTCGAATTCCTGACTCAAGCGCTCGCGCGAGTCGTTGAGCAATGCCAGCTGCTGCTCGTGATGGCTGGCCTCCTGACGCTGGCGCGTCACCAGCGAGGCATGTGTCTCGCGCAGCTCGGCGTAGCGCTCGCTCAGTGTCTCGAGACGCTCTTCACGCTCCAGCAGCTGCGCCTCCAGCACTTCCTGCTGGCGGGTCAGGCTGCGTGCCAGCGTCTGCTGCTCACTCAGGGCGCGTGACTGTTCATCCAGGCGCCCCTGCAGCGATTCGCGCAGCGTGGCGAGCTGCTCCGTCAGCGCATCACGCGCCTGGCGCGCCTCCTCCAGCGACTGGCTCAGGTAGCGTTGCTGCTGCTCCGCCTGCTGCCCATCCAGTGCGGCACGTTGCTCGATCAAGCCCGCCCGCTGCTCGGCCTGTTGCTGGCGCTCACGCGACTCGTCCAGCGAGGCCTGCCACGCTTGCTGCATCGACTGCTGCTCCTCCTCACTGCTTTCCTGCAGCGCATGGAGCTGCTCGCGGCTTCGCCGCCAACCCAGCCCCAGGGCCAACGACAGCATCAACAGCACGCCGACCAGCAACCACATCACGGCGGAAGATTCAGAAAGCAGCGACATCGGGCACTCCATGGCCTGTGAAAACGCAGCGGGGTCACCCCCCTTGAAAGTCAGTATCGCGCATCCATGTCTTGAGTGTCAGGGCACGAAAGGACGGGAATTGCCTGCCATCAGCGTGCAGCGCTCACTGCGGTGAGTGACGCACACCGAGAGCAGAATTCTCCCCTTCTCTGCCCAGCACGCTCGCAAGAGCCGAAGCACGGAAAGGAGATTCGCATGACACAGCAGACCGATCAGCAGACACGTCAACAACTGCAAGGTAAGCGCGTGGCCATTCTCGCGACCCATGGCTTCGAGGAATCCGAGCTCGCGGTGCCGCGCGCCGCACTGCAGGAGGCGGGCGTCGAGGTAGACATCGTCTCGCCGGAGAAAGACGGCATTCGTGCCTGGGCCGAAACCGACTGGGGCGAGAAGTATCAGGTCGACACCCCGCTCAGCGATGCCAGCGAACACGACTATCACGGCCTGGTGCTACCGGGTGGCCTGTTCAATCCGGACACCCTGCGTCAGGACGAGAGCGCACTGAGCTTCGTGCGCAGCTTCTTCCAGGCCCACAAGCCGGTCGCCGCCATCTGTCACGCGCCGTGGATCCTGATCGATGCCGGCGTCGTCGAAGGCCGTCAGATGACCTCCTTCCCCTCCGTCGCACAGGACCTGAAGAACGCCGGTGCCGAGTGGCAGGACAGCGAAGTGGTGTGTGACAGCGCGCTGGTCACCAGCCGCAAGCCAGCAGATCTCGATGCGTTCAACGCCAAGCTGCTCGAGGAACTGGCCGAAGGCAAGCACCAGCATCAGCACGCCTGAGGTCGCAAGCCAGAGAGCCGCAAGCTAGAGACCCGCAAGCTAGAGAGCCGCAAGCTCTGAAGCTTGAACAGACAGACGCCCCTGCCACTTCGGCAGGGGCGTTTTCGTTGTCTCAAGGGCGCAATCCGGTGCCTTGACGGCAGAAGTGAAGTGTCCTCGCAGCACTGGCTGACCCCCTCATCTCCGAGGATCGTTGACCACTCTGCAGCCGTGCGCCGGACAACCTCATTGCGAGCAACCACTTACGCCACAGGCAACGCAATCTGGATAACTCAGCTCCACAACAACACGACAAGCGACGCACGGAGACATTAGCGAACGCCTTTCGTAAAAGGCGCTGCGACACGATATTCTGACGACAAGGATCCTCTTGGGTGACTGACCGACCATACGGGAGCCCGCCCCATGCATATCTCTACCTTGACCACAGCCCTTGCGTCTCTGCTGCCTTCCCTGCTGCTGGGACTGACGCTGATGCTCGCCACGCCGACGCTGGTCGCCGCGGATGATCGCCATCGCGCGCAGGGCCAGCACGGCGAGCGCCACAGCACCCCGCACAGTCGCCACGAGGCGATCAAGCGCCGCCATCTCAGGATGTTCGACGAACCGCGCGTGGAGCGCCATCACTCGCGTCAGCATTCTCGTCATGACATCCGTCGCCATGTCCCCAAGCGCCGCTACTATCAGCATGGGCGTCTTGAGCACGACCGCTACCGCCCGTACTACTACCAGAACCATGACTCCGGTCGGCATGGCATCCGCCGCTACCATAACGGCGTGAGCATCGGCATTCCGGCGATCCGCATCAATATCAACTGAGCTTGCGCACTCTCATCAGGCCACGCCAGCGCCTGATGCCCAGAGATGACGACGCCCCCGCAGGCTGACCTGCGGGGGCGTCGTTCGTCTACGTGACGAGTCTTGCCTGAGAGTTGATCAAGCGGCCTTGGCAGGCTCGGCGAGCTCGGTGATCAGTCCCTTGAGCACCTGCCAGAATTCACCGACCGACTCGACCTCGACCCGCTCGCTGGGCGAGTGGGCGCCGCGAATCAGCGGCCCGAAGGAAATCATCTCGAGCTGGGGATACTTGGCCCCCAGAATGCCGCACTCGAGTCCGGCATGGATGACCTTGATCTCCGGCGCGCGGCCGGTGACGCTCTCGTGCAGGCTGCAGAAGCGCGCCAGCAGCTGCGCATCCGGCGCCGGCTGCCAGCCCGGATAGGCATTCTCGGCCACGGTGGTCGCGCCGATCAGCGCAAAGAGCCCACGAATGCGTTGCTCCATCATGGTCACGGCATCATCGCGCAGCGAACGCACCAGCGCGCAGAGATGGAAGCGCCCCTCGCGCAGCTGCACCACGCCGAGGTTGTTGGAGGTTTCCACCACGCCTTCCACCGCCGCGCTCATGCGTTCGACCCCGTAGGGCGCGGCATCCAGCACCGCGACCAGCCGCTGGGTGTCCTCGACGGACAGCGCATTCTCGGCATTGCCACGGGTCACGCTGAGCGAGACATCCGGGTCCGTCTCGCGCAGCTCATCGCGAATCTGGGCCTCGAAGTCCGCGAGGCGCTGGCGTGCGGCGGCGACGCGCTCGTCATAGATCACCACGCCGACCGTGGCCTCACGCGGCAGGGCGTTGCGCAGCGTACCGCCAGACCAGCTGACCAGACGCGGCTTGAACTCGGCCAGCGCGACCAGCGCGCGTGACATCAGGCGATTGGCATTGCCGCGCCCACGATGGATATCGAGCCCGGAATGGCCGCCGACCAGGCCACCGATGGTCAGCTCCAGCTCCGCTTCGGCATCCTTCAGGGACGAGGTGGCAAACTCGTGGGCGACATTGATGTCCGCGCCGCCGGCACAGCCGATATAGACCTGTCCGCGGTCTTCCGAATCCAGATTGAGCAGGTAGCGCCCTTCCAGCCAGTTCTCGGCCAGATTCAGCGCGCCGCCCATCGAGGTTTCCTCCTCGAGGGTGAACAGCGCTTCCAGCGGGCCGTGCACGAGGCTGTCGTCTTCGAGAACGGCCAGCGCCGCCGCGACGCCGAGACCGTTGTCGGCCCCCAGAGTGGTGCCGCGCGCCTTGAGCCAGCCGTCTTCCAAGTAGGTATCGAGGGAATCACGCGTGAAGTCGTGATCACTGTCGCTGGCCGCCTGGGCGACCATGTCGAGATGGCCCTGCAGCACGATGCCCGCTGCGCTCTCGTGGCCGGGCGTGGCGGGCTTGCGCAGACGCAGGTTGCCGAAAGCGTCGCGATCATGGGCGAGACCACGCGCTTCAGCCCAGTCGATCAGATAGGCCACCAGCGCGGCTTCATGCCCGGACGGGCGCGGGATATTGCACAGAGTGCGGAAATGACGCCAGAGGATGGCGGGGTCCAACGTATCGATATGCTCATTCATGGCGAAGATTCCTGTTCTTGTCATCAGCGAGCATACGGAACAGCGGACGGGCGTGGCTAGTGGTTGTCGACACCTATCGATCAGCGACTTCGAATATGCAAGGATGACAATCACGATCCTGCTGACAGATGCATGCCATTCCCCACCCTCATCGGAGCCTTTATGCCTCGTCGACTACTGCTGCTGACCGCCATCTCCGCCACTACCGGCCTGCTGATGCTGAGTGGCTGCTCGCCGATTCCTGACATGCCCGGCCCGATCGGCATTCCGGGCCTCTGAGCCGCGATCGGCCGCGCTGGGCTCATCTGATGCTCATGTCATACGGCCTTGTCATTCGCTCTGTTCGATCAGGCGCCCGGCGGCCGCTCGGCACCAGCGATCGCGCGCCTTGCGGCCCACGATGCCCTGCCCCTCGGCCCAGCTGATGAAGGCAGGCGCATCCTGTCCGCCCAGTGCCAGCACCAGCCCGTGACGCGACGCCTCATCGAGTCGTGAAGGCTCACGGGACTCGAGTGCTGTCTCGAGCCACGGCCGTACCAGCGCCAGCCCCCCGCCACCACGGCGATACCAGTCCAGTCGCTGCACGCATGCGGCTGGCGTCAGCGTGGCCAAGTCAGTTTCACTTCCTTGCTGCCGCAGCCTGTCGGCCAAGACGGGCGGCAAGCCGTGCAGCTCATGCCTCAGCAGGCTGGGCAGCAGGCGCTGGAAGTCCTGCTGCAGCGCGCCGAGCAAGGCATCCTGCGCCAACTGCCCGCGCGGCGCAGATTCGCCACTCCCGCTTTCGCCGATGGCCTTGCCCATCATCACCGCGTGCTCGCCACTGGCGGCATCGCGCTTGAGGCCCATGCGCAGCGGCACGAAGCCCTGCGCCAGCCAGAAGGCGACCAGATCGGCCTCGGCCCCGAAGCTGGTGCCGAGTCGCGTGACGCCTGCCGCCAGCGCCTGCTGCTCGAGCGCCTGGAGCAAGCGCGCACCCTGACCACGCCGCCATAAAGCGGGATGCACCGCGATGCGCAGCACCCGCCACCAGCGGGCTTCGGCGGCGCCCTGATGGCCTGCATGCGCCGCCAGTGACTGTGCCAGCAGGTGCCCGCGCGGACGCCGCTTGCCGCACCAGATGTCATGCGCCAGGGACGTCGGGAAGCCGCCCTCCTCGACGGCGGCCACCACCCCCAGCCAGGCATCACGCCCAGTCGTGACGTCTCGCTGACGAATCGCCATCAGCGTGAGCCCCGGCGTGTCGAGCAGCTGGCGCAGGTCCGCCGGCGTGGTGCGGTAATGCGCCTGCACCAGCAGGCCGAACAGCTGCCGCAACGCCGCCTCGTCACGCGCCAATGCATCACGCGCCAGTACGACAATGTCGCAGCCCTCCAGCCACTGCTGAGCATTCTTCGCGCATGACTCAGGCAGCTCAGGCAGCTCAGGCAGCTCAGGCGGCTGCGCCGAGAGCAGCAGCAGGTCATCGGTCAATGCTTCCAGCGGGTCGCCGGGCGCCCAGCGCACGGGCGTCTTCATCTCCAGCGCCTGCCAGCCGGGACACTGGCGCTCGAGATGATGGCGAAACCGCAACTGGAAGCCGCGCCCGGTGCCTTCATAGCCATGCACGGTGGTAGCGAAGGCGATGCGCGGGAAATGCGCCAGATAGCCTTTCAGCAAGGGCGTGGGGATGGCGGCGGCCTCATCGACGAACAGCCGCGGCAGCACCTCATCGTGGCAGGCGAGGCGAGCCGCCTCGATGGCATCCGGCGCCAGAAAGTGCAGTTCGCTGCCGGATGCCGTGTCGTCCTCCGCCTGTCCAGCCGGCAGCCGGAAGACATTGCCCTCGCGCTGCCCCCGGGGCAGCAGGGCCGCCAGGCGTTCGAAGATCGCACTGACCGCCGCAGGGCGTGGCGCCGTCAGCCAGACATCCTGCCCCGCCGCCAGACAGCGCGCCGCCGCGATGCCCAGCGCGCCACTCTTGCCACGCCCGCGATCGGCGCTGATCACCACGGGCCGCGCAGGCGCCAGAGCCGCCAGCGCAGCCACGCTGGCGGCCTGGTCCTGCGTCAGGCAGTCGCTGTCGGTGTCGGCGATGGCGTCTGATCGCGCCGCCTGATTGCCGCTTTGCAGCGATGGCGCAGGCAAGTGTCCGCCCTGTGGCCAGTGCAGCACACTGGCATGCGATGAGAGGCGCCGCGCCAGCCGCGCCAGATAGCGTGCCGTCAGCTGCTGCCGCGCGAAGGGCCAGTGGGCCAGCCGCGCGTGATCGCCATCCGGCACTGGCGCAGGGTCTGCCTCGGCCCAGGCGGCAGGCGTCATCAGCACCAGCAGGCCCCCCGCCTTCAGGGTGCCGGCCACGGCGCCGAAGGCATCGGGGTCGAAGCCAGTCGCCGGCTGCGCCGCATCGAAGATGATCAGTGACTGCTCACCGCCCAGCTGAGTGGCGGCCTTGGCCATCGCCAGCGCACGCACGGGCGTCGCGCCCGACGTCGACAAGGCTTCACCTGTGCCCAGCCACAGTGGGGCAGGCTCATGCGCTGGCCACCGCTCGCAGATCGCCTGCGCGGCGCCAGTGGGGTCATCGCCGCTGATCCACAGGCAGGCACGCTGACGCCGCGCGAGCAGATGTTGATGCAGCGTTCGGCACCACGCCTCGAGGGCGGGCAGATCACTGCGAGAAGGAGAATCTGAAGGAGGAGTCGTCATGTCGCGCAGCATGCCGCATGGCAGCGCGCCAGACCAGATGAGCAGACCAGATGGCGCGAGAAAGTCGCGAGGCAGCCGTGTGGCAATCGTGAGGCCGTTGCCAGAAAACCGCGATCTGCTCGGCGCTGCCGCCAGGCCTGCCACTCGCGCCTGTTACTTGAGAAGAAGCTCATGCTCATACAACGCCCCGTTGCAAGATGGGCAACGCAAGCGGCGCAGGGATGAGAATGGTTATATTTAGGCTTATCAGGATAATGAAGCTCCACTTCCCATCATTGCGAGCCCCCCCGATGCCACAGCGTCACTCCCTCACCACTGCTCTGCCCCGCGCGCTCAAGCCTTGCCTGCTCGCCCTGAGCCTGGCGGCAACATTCGTGGCGGGTCAGGCCTCGGCACTGGAATACCCGATCGGCACGCCGGTCAAGGAAGGCGGCATGGAAATCGCTGCGGTCTACCTGCAGCCGGTGGTGATGGCCCCGGCCGGCAAGCTGCCTGCCAATCAGGCCGATATCCACCTGGAAGCCGATATCCACGCGCTGATGGAAAACGACAACGGCTTCGCGCCGGGCGACTGGATTCCCTATCTCGGCATTCACTACACCCTGACCAGGCAGGGTGGCGAGGCGCCGATCGAAGGCGAGCTGGTGCCGATGATCGCCAATGACGGCACCCACTACGGCAAGAACGTCAAGCTGGATGGCCCGGGCAAGTACCACCTGACCTTCGAGATCCAGCATCCGGACATGCCGCGTCATATCGACAAGGAAACCGGCGTCGCCGAGTGGCCGCAGACCATCACCACCGACTACGACTTCGTCTATGCCGGCGTCGGCAAGAAAGGCGGCTACTGAGCGCCGCTCTGCCCTGCTGCATGACCCTGAATGTCTGCATCCCGTGAGGCGGCCATTGCCGCTTGCTCCTTCGATGGCCGCCTGTGCTGACCTGCATTCGCGGCCATTGGTCGCTCTACCACCAGCGCCTTGCGTTGGTGTCAGTGTGCGCTTTCCCTCATCGTCCGGAGTGTCCCATGCGCCTGACCTCTTTCTTGCCCTCCCTCTTGCCCTCTCGCCTGTCCTCTCGCCTGTCCTCTCACTTGCCTTCTCGCCTGCCCCGTCGAGCAAGCACCCAGCTGCCCGCGCTCGTCATGTTGCTCATCGCCCTTTTGCTCGTGGCCCTGCTGCCTCGGCCGGCGGCTGCCAGCGACATGCCGTCCTACGACCTGACCCTCGACAACGGCAAGCTCATCCCGGAGGTCCTTGAGGTGAAGGCGGGCGAGAAATTCGTCATCCAGCTGCACAACGCGGGCAATACGCCGGCCGAATTCGAGAGCAACTCCCTGCGCAAGGAGAAGGTGCTGGCACCGGGCGTGAAGTCGTTCGTCGTCATCCATCCGCTGCGCGCGGGCAGCTATGACTTCTTCGATGATTTCCACCTGCCGGACGCGCGTGGCAAGGTCATCGCCGAATAAGCTCGGCCACCCTGTGCCAATGACGACTTTTCGTCATCGATGGCGCGCACCGAACGTCAGTAGAAGAGAGTCCGCATGTTTGATCAGATCCTGTTTATCGTCTGGCGTGAAAGCGTCGAAGCCATTCTCGTCATCGGCATCATGCACGCCTGGCTGGTGCAGTCCGGCACCCGCGCGGGCCTGCGCTACCTGTGGGGCGGGGTCGTCGCCGGTCTGGTGCTGGCCGGCCTGATGGGGGCGGCGCTGATGGGCGCCAACACCTGGCTGACCGGCACCGCGCAGGAGGTCTTCCAGGCCGTACTGGTACTGACCGCCTGCCTGTTGATCACCCAGATGGTGCTGTGGATGCGCACCAAGGGCCGCACGCTCAAGGCCGAACTCGAGAGCGGCCTGGCCAGCGCCGTCTCCTCCGGCAGCTACTGGGGCGTGGCGACGCTGGTCGCCATCGCCGTGGCGCGTGAAGGCGCGGAAACCGTCGTCTTCCTCTACGGCATGGGCGCCGCCAGCCTGCAGTCCGGCGGCATCGCCAGCTTCGCGCTCGCCGCAGGCCTTGGCTTCGCCCTCGCGGTGGCGACCTTCATGGCGCTGCAGCTCGGTTCACGCCTGTTCTCGTGGAAGCTGTTCTTCCGCGTGACCGAAATCCTGCTGTTGCTGCTGGCGGCGTCACTGCTGATGTCAGGCCTCGAACAGCTGATCGGCCTCGGCTATCTGCCGGCAGGCCTCGACCCGCTGTGGGATTCCAGCTGGCTGCTCGATGATGGCAGCGGCCTCGGCGGACTGCTGGCGACCTTCGCTGGCTATCGCGCCTGGCCTGCCACGACGATGGTGGTCGGCTATCTCGGCTACTGGGTTATCGTCGCAAGCCTCATGAAGCGTCAGCGCAAGAGGGAGCGCGTCGACCAGCGCCGTCAGCTCACTGCCCGCGCGCGCAGCTGAGCCTTGCTCACGCGATCTGCCAGTCAGGAGAAACGATAGTCATGGCCAATTGCGGCTCCAGCCCCCACGGCGACATAGCCAACCTCATCGCCAGTGATGGCGGCACCTCGCCGGGCCGTCAGGCCACGCGCATCGCGCGCTTCGGACAGGCGATGCAGCAGCGGCGTGGTCTGATCCAGCTGGTGCAATGGCTGGTGGTCGGCATCTATGCCTTCCTGCTGGTGGTGCCTGCGTTGCTGCCACTGCCGGATTACCAGGCGCATATCCTCACCAACCTGACGGTGTTCGCCGAGTTCGTGTTCTGGGGGCTGTGGTGGCCCTTCGTACTGATCAGCATGGTGCTGATGGGGCGCGTGTGGTGCGGTGTCTTCTGCCCCGAAGGCACCCTGACCGAAGCCGCCAGTCGCATCGGCCTGGGTCGCCCGATTCCCGGCTGGATGCGCTGGGGCGGCTGGCCCTTCGTGGCCTTCCTCGGCACCACGCTGTATGGCCAGCTGGCCAGCGTCTATCAGTACCCGCTGGGCGCACTGGTGGTACTGGGAGGTTCGACGGTGGCCGCGATCATCGTCGGCCTGATCTACGGCAAGGGCACCCGCGTCTGGTGCCGTCAGCTGTGTCCGGTGAATGGCGTCTTCAATCTGCTGGCGCGCCTGTCACCGACCCACTTCCGTACCGACCAGGCCCGCTGGAACGCCCACAATCAGGCTGTCCGTCAGGGCAACGCCGTGCGCATGCACGCCCCTGACTGCGCGCCGCTGATTCCGCTCAAGCAGCTCGACAGCGCCGGTGACTGCCATGTCTGCGGACGCTGCAGCGGCTACAAGGACGCGATGCAGCTGGAGTGGCGTGCGCCGGGCGTGGAGCTGGTCGAGCCGCCGCAGCCGGTGCGCTTCACCCACTACTCGGTGCTGGTGTTCGGCCTGCTCGGCATCGCCATCGGCGCCTTCAGCTGGAGCGCCAGCCCGTGGTTCGTCGCCCTCAAGCAGCAGCTGGCCTTCTGGCTGATCGATCACGACCTGATGTGGCCACTGACCACCACCCTGCCGACCTGGATTCTGACCAACTACCCCGAGCACAACGATGTCTTCAACCTGCTCGATGGCAGCCTGATCACGCTGTGGATCGTGGTCGGTGGCGGCCTGCTGGGCGCGCTCACCAGCCTGCCGCTGCTGCTGGGCAACTGGCTGATGGGTGGCAAGGCGACGCTGTCACGCCTGTGGCATCTCTCGCTGAGCCTGATTCCGCTGGGCGGGCTGGGCGTGTTTCTCGGCCTCTCCGCCACCACCATGACGCTGCTGCGCGGTGACGGCATCAACCTCACCTGGGCCAATGACCTGCGCGCCACCCTGCTGGCACTGGCCTGCCTGTGGGGGCTGCGTCTGGCCTGGCGCATTACCGGCGTGCAGCACAACGGTGAGCAGCGCAACGGCGGCCTGCTCGCCGGCAACGCTGCACGGCTGATCGGAACCGCGAGTGTCGCGCTGGCCTGTCTGCCCGCGCTGGGCATCTGGTATCTGATGTTCTGGGGCTGGTGACGCCCTGCTGGCTGGATGCTGGCTGACTGACAGAGGCTCAAGGCCTGACACACCAAGGCTTGAAACACCAAGGCTTGAAAGACAAAGACCCGCCGATTGGCGGGTCTTTGTCTTTCAGCGACATGCGACTTTTTCTCAAAGTACGATCAAGGAGCCTGCAAGGCACCATCAGTGCGCTGGGCTCTGTTCGGCACTTTCGCTGGCATCCGCCTTGCTGGCCGGGTCTTGCGGGCGACGGAACAGGAAGGCCGCCACGCTGCCGAGCACATAGACCGCGCCCAGCCACAGGAAGATATTGTCGAAGGCCAGCACCTCGGCCTGGATGCTGATGCGCTGGGCGATCATCTGCACACCGGCCTGCCACGGATCAGCCAGCCCCGCGAAGGTCGACTGATAGCTTGCCAGCTGATCGATCACCACCTGGCGGCTCTGGTCGATGGCCCCGATCATCTGGTTCCAGTGATAGTCCTCACGCAGCTCGCGGATGGTATCGATCAGCGCCAGTCCCACCGCGCCGCCCAGGTTGCGCATCACGTTGAACAGGCCACTGCCGTTGCCTATCTCATGGGGCGCCAGACGTCCCATCGCCAGCCGGGAGACCGACAGCAGCACCATGATCTGGCCCGCGCCGCGGATCACCTGCGGCCAGAAGAAGTCATCGAAGCCCGAGTCCGAGGTCAGGTGCACGTTCATGCCGGTGCCGAGGCCGGTCAGCACCAGGCCGATGCACAGCATCAGACGCAGATCGATGCGGTCGGAAAGCTTGCCCGCCACCGGCGCCATCAGGAACATCACCACGCCGCTGACGAACATCACCTGCCCGATCTGCACGCTGGAGAAGCCGGAAATCGAGCCGAGAAACAGCGGCACCAGATAGACCAGCCCGTAGAGCACCACGCCGATCCAGAAGCCGATGATCGCCCCCAGCGCGAAGTTGCGGTCCCTGAACACCCGCAGGTCGACGATGGGGTTGCTGGTCGTCAGCACGCGCCAGAAGAAGCCGACTGCCGCCACCGCACACACCACACTCCAGAACAGGATCAGCGAACTGGCGAACCAGTCATCGCCGGGCCCCTCCTCGAGCACGAACTCGAGGCTGCCGAGAAAGACCGCCATCAGCGCCAGGCCCAGCGTATCCAGACGGCTGAGCAGGCCGCGGTCGCCGCTGTCGATCTCCAGATTGCGCCACACCAGTGTCGCCACGATGATGCCCGGCACCAGATTGACCAGAAACAGCCAATGCCAGCTCATGTATTCGGTGATGTAGCCGCCGACGGACGGCCCGATGGAGGGCGCCATGGTCGCCACCAGGCCGATCACCGCCTGGATGCTGCCCATCATGCGGCGCGGGAAGATCGAGAAGCTGGCCGCCTGGGTCAGCGGAATCATCGCCCCGCCCATGAAGCCCTGGACCGCACGCAGCACGATCAGGGCTTCCAGCGAGGTCGAGAGCGCACAGCCCAGACTCGCCAGCGTGAAGCCCAGCGCCGAGACGGTCAGCACCAGCCGCGTCGAGAAGATGCGCGCCAGCATGCCGGAGAGCGGAATCATCACGATCTCGGCGATCAGGTAGCTGGTCTGCACCCAGGAAATCTGGTCCTGACTGGCGGCCAGGCCCGCCTGCAGCTCGTTGAGCGAGCTGGACACGATCTGGATATCCAGAATCGCCATGAACATGCCGAACACCGCGGCCACGAAGCCGATCTGCTGGCGGCGCGTCGGCATGTCACTGGCGGTGCCCGCCGGGGACTGGCTCGGGGGCTGGGTCGTCTCGGCCATGCTTACTGCGCTCCGCGATCAGCGCTAGCGACCTGCGCGGCATCGGGCGCGATGACAGCGTCGGAGGTGACGTCGTCGGCGATGACGTCCCTGGAGAGGCTATCGACGGCATAGGTGCCGGTGTCCGAAAGCTCTCGTGTATCGACGCTGGGGATGACCGACAGACCGGCGCGCAGACGCGGCAGCGCATCCGCTGGGCCGGTCAGGCGAATGCGCACCGGCACACGCTGGACGATCTTGTTGAAGTTGCCGGTGGCGTTGTCGGTCGGCAGCAAGCTGAACTCGGTGCCGGTCGCCGGCGCCAGGCTATCCACCACGCCCTCAAACTCGATGTCCGGGTAGGCATCCACCTCGAGACTGACCGGCTGGCCGACGCGCATGCGCTCGGTCTGGGTTTCCTTGTAGTTGGCCACCACATAGGCGCTCTTCACCGGCACCAGCTGCATCAGGGTCAACGAGGCGCTGGCCATGGTGCCCACCTCGACACTGCGATTGCCGACCACGCCATCCTGCGGCGCGTAGATCGAGGTCTTCTCCAGCTGGTGGCGCGCGTAGGCGAGATCCGCCGCTGCTGACACCACCTGGGCACGCGCCGATTCCAGCTGCGCCTTGTAGACCTCAAGCTGCTGCCGGGCAGACACCAGCGCGGCCTGCTTCTGGGCAACGCTCGCCTCGGCGGTGCGCAGGGTCACCTGGTCATCCTCATAGGACTGACGCGAGGCGTAGCTGCGGCTCTCCAGACTTCTGGAGCGCTTGAGATGCAGCGCCGCCTGATCGCGTTCGGCCTTGGCCGAGGCCAGCGCGGCCCTGGCCTCGTCGATCTTCGCGCCTTGCAGGTCCAGCTGACGCTCGGCCTGGACTTCCCCGGTGCGGGCGTTGTCCAGCGCGGCACTGGCCTGGTCCAGATTGGCCCTGGCATCTTCGTCATCCAGCTGCACCAGCAACTGCCCCTTCTTCACCGGCTGGTTGTCATGCACCAGCATGCGCGTCACCCGCGCGGTGATCTCGGAACGCACCGCGACGCTGTCGGTACGCACATAGGCGTTGTCGGTCTCCTGCATGAAGCGCCCGACCTGCCACCATTCGACCCCCATCACTCCGCCAGCGATCACGCCCGCCACCACGATGAGTGCCACGACACCCTTGCCTGCCTTGTTCATTCGGCGACTCTCTCTTGCTGCCTGTCGGTGACAGGCGTGTAATCTGTCTGACGCTGCGGATGAGGCGGCCACGGCGCTTGCGAGCGCTCAGGCCACGGCTGTCATCTTGCATCGCCACAAAGTGTAATGAATACTACACTTACTTGAGGCAGCCCCGACAGTTTCGACAGACAGCGTCTCTCGTTCGCAATATCGCAACCTTGCCTGTTTCAGGCGGTTTCCGGATCACAGACAGGACACTCACATGACTGATTCGCCCTCATCAGAGACCGCCCCTGACTCGGGAAGCACCACGACTCGCGCCTCACCGCGCGGGGAAGCACGCCGCAAACGCCAGCTGGAAGTCGCGCGCGAACATTTCCTCGAACACGGCTTCGCCGCGACCAGCATCAATGAGATCGCTCGGCAGGCCGGCGGATCACTGGCAACGCTGTATCGTAATTTCGGCAACAAGGACGGCCTGTTTCTGGCCGTGATGCAGCAGGAGGCTCAAACGGTGTGGTCGGTGATGGACCACGAAGCCAATGAGACACGCAGTGTCGAGGAAGCACTGGAAGACTTCGGCATGGCGATGCTGGCGCTGGCCCTCGCGCCCGAACTGATCCGCCTGTTCCGTGGCCTCGCCTTCGAAAGCGGCCGCAACCCGCAGCTCGGCAAGCTGTTCCTCGACAACGGCCCCAAGCTGACGCGACAACGCCTGGCAGGCTACCTGTCGCGTCAGGTCGCCCAGGGTCACCTGCCGTCCACCGGCCTCGGCCAGGAACCACTGGCCGCCGCCAACCTGCTCACCGGCATGCTGCTCAACCCGCTGCATGTCGACGCCCTGCTCGGCTGCCCACCCGACACCGCAAGCCCCGAACAACTCCGCCCACATGTCAGACGCTGCGTGCGGGTATTCCTGGCAGGTTTCGGTGCCAGTTAGAAAGCTTGCAGGCTTCGGGGCAAGTTGAAGAGCTGGCAGGTTTCGGGGGCAAGTCAGAGAGCTTGCCGGCTTCGGGCAAGTTGAAGAGCTGGCAGGTTTCGGTGCCTGAGGCACAAGCTGTGAAAGGAAAGCGGGTACACGCTCATCTAGGGAGGATTGAAGAGGCGAAAAGCGAGGGTCGAGGATGAGTAAAGGCTCGGGCAGCACTGCCGGCTTCAGGGCGTGTGGGTGAACTTCTGCATCTTCTTGACCAGCGTCGACTGGTTGATCCCCAGCGATGCCGCCGCAGCGCGAGTGGTGCGGTGCTTCTCCAGGGCTTGCTCGATCAAGCGCCGCTCCAGAGCTTCGGTATGTTCCTTCAGCGTGCGCTCCGGTGAGCCATCCTCCGGGGCGGTTATCGCGCCGAGTATCATCGAGTCATCCCACCCGGAATTGGCATGCGCCGCAAGATACTCTGCCGGCAGGACATCGGACGTGATCACCTCGTTGGTGGTAGTCACCACGAGGCGCTCCACCAGATTGATCAACTCACGGATATTGCCGGGCCATGCATGGCCGCCCAGCAGTTCGAGCACTTCAGGATCAAGGCGCCGGACCAGTGCATGACGCTGACAGAAATGGCGGAGGTAATGCTGCAGCAGCGGGATCACTTCACTGCGCCGCTCACGCAGCGGTGGCAGCGTGATGGGCACGACACTCAGGCGATAGTAGAGGTCTTCCCGGAAGCGCCCCTCCTTCACCCGAGCAGCCAGATCATGATGTGAGGCGGTCAGCAGACGGACATTGGTGCGCCGAAGCTCTGTCCCGCCGACAGGCATGAAACGCTGCTCCTCGACGACCTTCAACAACTTGGCCTGCAATGAAAGCGGCAGATCACCGATCTCATCCAGGAAGAGCGTGCCACCATTGGCGACGTCCAGAAGCCCCTGCTTGCCACGTGCGTTTGCACCGGTGAAGGCGCCAGGCGCATAGCCGAACAACTCGGCTTCCAGCAGCCCTTCCGGCAAGGCAGCACAGTTGAGCTCAAGGAATACCCCCTCGGCACGCGTGCTGTGCTCGTGAAGATAGCGGGCCAGCAGCGTCTTGCCCGTTCCCGTCTCGCCCTGAATCAACACCTTCACATCAGTGGCAGCCACGCGTTCCGCCAACGCGAAACAGTCGGCAGTAGCGTCACTGGTCACCAGCTCCAGCGACTGTTCATCCGTCCCGGAGCTGACGCTGTAGGTGTCATGCAGAGAGTGCAGTTGACGCAGCTGCTCCTGTGCATGCTTGGCGCGCAGCAGCTCGGTGATATCGCGCACGCTGGTGACCACATGGCTCAAGGTGCCGTCGTGGGCCAGCATCGGGAGACCGCTGACCAATATCTTGCGGCCATCGCGCAGACTCTGCACGAGGGTGACGGGCTTGCCGTCACGGATGACCTCCAATGACACCGACTTGGAGATATACCCCCGGCGCACCAGCTCCTGCATGTGATGCCCCAGCACGTCACTGCGCTTGAGCCCGGTAATACGCTCATAGGCCTGATTGATGGCGACGGTCACGCCACGCCCATCGGTGATATAGACACCGTCATGCAGGGCATCCAGCAATCGCTGGGTCGGCACCTGAGCCAGCAGATCAGACGCCGGATTCGCGCCAACCTCCGTGGCATTCTTCCCGGTTGAGCTGCCCCGCTGATTGGAGAGCGCGAGGCGTTCCTTGAGTTCCGCGGCGGACTCCACCTCCTGACGCGTCAAGACACCGATAACCTCACCACGTGTATCGATGACCTTGACGGCCTCCAGTGACTGGCGCTCCAGCAACGCCAGCGCTGCTTCAAGCCTGAGATCCTGCTCCACGTTCTGCATTGACGACTCCCCCGGCAGAAACCCCCGCGCGCTCAGGCGGCGGGGGGACATGGGGTCACGATACGTCAATGCGAGGACGTCGGGGAGTCTGTCGAAGCGGCACCTGTCGAGGACAGGCTTGCTGTCTTGCTGTCGGCCGGCGCGATATCTGACTTGCCGATATCACGACTGAAGGTCTCATCGATCTCGCCGGAGAAGAAGCGCTTGCCGTAGATCAGCAGACACAGCGCAATGCCGATCCCGAAGGCCCAGGCAGCCCCCTTGATGACCAGTACGGCGGCGATCACCCCGGCAATGCCCAGGTCGCGCTGGCTACGCGCTTCCAGAATGCCCAAGCGCACGCTGACATAGCCCTGGATCAACAGCGTCAGTGCCAATGCTATCCCCAGGATGGGCTGGACCAGACTGACGATGGGCAGCAACAGCAGACCGGTGTTGGTGCCCCAGCGGAATGAGCCCGAGCCACCGAACAGCGAATGCATCGCCTGCTTGCCTTCCTTGTAGCGTTCGACCACCACCACCTGCATGGCAGCCCACAGCGGGCCACACATGGTGACGTCCGGGCCGAAGAGACTCATCAGTGTATTGCGCCCGCCGAAGATCATGTGTGCACGGTTGGCGTCGTAGTCGATCTTCTCGTCGGGGCGGGACTCATCAGCCTCCTCGACCAGTGCCTTGGACTGCAGAACATCGCCGAACAGCACGATATAGGCAGCCAGCACGGTCGGCAGCGCCGTCAGGAACATCGACAGCGGCGGCAAGCCGACACCGAAGACAGTGTACTGGCTGAACATGGTCACGAAATCAGGTTGGCTGAAGCCCCACTGCACATCAGGCCATGCGGCCTCGCCCACCAGCGGAGCGACGACGATCGCCAGCAGGATGATCGGGAAGATGCCCAGCTTGCCGAGATTGCTCCAGAACGGATTCGTGGTCTTCAGCTTGGCGAAATGACGCGAGAAGATGATGTAGAAAGCCAGACCTACCGCGATGCTGATGGTGATGGGATAGGTGTCGAAACGCCCGCCTTCCTTGAAGACCACGCTGATTGCGGCCAACCCCGCGCCCATGATGATGCCAGCCTTGATCGCCGAGGGGATCATGTTGACAACCTTGCTGGCCAGCCCCGTTCGCCCGAGCACGATGGCCAGTATCCCGAGCATCAGCTGGAAGGCAATCAAGGCATGCACCCGCGTCTCCCCCTCCGGGAAGGTCGCCACATAAGCCATCAACAGTGGAATGGCCGGCGTGATCCAGCCGGGAATGACCGGGTCGCCCAGCAGGTGGTGAACCAGATACAGCAGACCATTGAGCATCACGATGGCCAGCGCGGCCTCGAACGGCATGCCCAGGAGCTCCGTCATCAACGGGATGGCGGCGAGATCCACCGCGCACATCAACAGCCCTTGCAGGTAGTCGGGCAGCTCGAAACGGTAGTGCAGGAAGGGAAGACGGATCTTGAAGGGCCCCAGCGCGAAGTAGGGGCTTTCCTCACCGGGCTGGCGGGTTTTCCAGTGGCTCATGATGGCGTTCCTGTTGTTATCGTTATGCATCTTCACCTGTGGTGGAGATGGTGTTCAGAAAGGAGATTCAGCGCTTCAGTAGGCCGCGCGATAGATACTTTCGATATCGGCCTGGCTGAGCTGACGTGGATTGTTGCGCAGCAGGCGTTCGACCTTGAAGGCATCTGCCGCAAGTGAGGGGATGTCCTCTTCGGGGATGTCGAAATGGCGCAGGCCGCTGGGGATGTCCACATCACGACATAGCTTATGTAGTCGCTCGACGACCAGTTCGGCAGTCGCTTCATCCTTGAGCTTGCGATGTGATGTATAGAGGGCCTCCGCAATATCTCGGAAGCGCTCGACACAAGCCAATGCATTCCAGCGCATCACGTGGGGCAACAGCAGCGCATTGGTCACGCCATGTGGCAGGTGGTAGCGCCCACCCAACGGATAGGCCAGGGCGTGCACCGCCCCGACACCGGCATTACCGAACGCCATCCCGGCCAGCAGACTGCCAGTCGCCATGTCTTCACGCGCCTTGAGGTCGGCCGGATTGGCATAGGCCTTGGGCAAGGCCTTGATGATCAGGCGCATGGCCTTGATGGCCAGTGCATCGGTGATCGGCGTGGCGAAATTGGAAAGATAGGCTTCGATGGCGTGGACGAGCGCATCGACACCGCTGGCGGCAGTGACATGTCGGGGGCAGCTCACCGTCAGCTCCGGGGCAACGATGGCGACATCTGGCAGCAAGTAATCATTGACGATGCCTTTCTTCATCCTCGCTTCGGTATCAGACAGAATCCCGATGTTGGTCACCTCGGACCCGGTGCCTGATGTCGTCGGCATGGCGATAAGTGGCGCACCGCGGACACGCGCCTTGTTCTCGCCAAACAGACTCTCGAGATCACCATCATGGGTGGCATACACCGCCACGCATTTGGCGATATCCATCGCGCTGCCACCCCCTACCGCGATCAGGCTATCGCAGCCCCCCTCGCGGTAGCTGCTCATGCAGTCCTCGACGATATGCACTTCAGGTTCGGCGCTGACATCACTGAAGATGCGATAGTCCGTCAGGTGTCCCCTGGACTTGAGGTCATCCAATTGAGCCTTGATCGGCTCCAGTGTTCCGGACCCCAGTACACCAGGGTCAGTGACCAACATCGGCGAATGCATGCCCAGTCGCATGACCTCCTCAGCAAGACGAGTCGAGGCTTGTTGTCCGGTGATCAGACGATTGGCAGATTTGAAGCTGGCGATACTCATGGCGATATCCTTTGGTGTGTGACGAGATGAATCCGCTGACCGCGTCTCTTGTCACTGTGGATAGCAAGCGCCATGCCAGCACCATTCACCTTACAACCTACTGATATTTCTAACATTATTTTCAACCACCCTCCCAAGGTCGCTACACCAATGGTCTAGAGGTGATTCTGTATCGCATCAAATAAGCGCCAATTGGATTCCCTATGGAATCAGAGAAGATGCCTATCATGCTGTGCAGTCGGCGTGGATTGCCTATACCGAAAAGTACGCGGATGACCAGAAGCGCACCCCGCAGAAAGCAGAACAGAGAGCGAAGAGCGGTACACAGACACTGCGCTCCGCGACAGGTCACGCTCTGCAGGAGGCCATGGGCGGGAGCCATCCCTCGGCGCCCGCCCATGCCATCAAGACGGCAGCAAGGCTAGGTCAGCCTCACAGGCTGGCCTTCACGGCGGCCAGGGCATCCTCGCCATCGCGCGTGGTCACGTCGGCGAGAAATTCCGCCAGCCGGTCCGGATTGGCGGCCAGCCAGTCGTGCGCCACCTCATCGAGGTCACGCTCCTTCAGGCTGTAATCGAGGATGAAGCCGCTCTGCTCTTCGGAGCTGAAGACCAGCTGATCGAGGAAGCGGGCGAGGTTGGGATTGGCTTCGGCGTAGGCGGTGCGCACGACGGTCTTGACGTCACTGGCGCCATTGTCGGGGCCGAACACTGACTCCGGGTCTGCCAGGATATGGGTGTCGAATTCAGGCACCATCCAGTGCGGTGTCCAGCCGTAGAAGGCGATCCAGCGTTGCTCGCGCTGGGCGGCACGTACCTCGCTGAGCATGCCGGGCGTCGAGGACTCCATCGCATCCCAGTCGCCCAGGCCATAGACATCATTGTCGATGGCGCCATTGAGCATGTCGCTGACGGTGGAGCCGCTTTCGATGGAGTAGACGGTCTCGTCGAATTGTTCGGCGTAGGCGGCAAGGTCCGCGGCGCTGTGGATGCCAGCCTCGTAGACATAGCCCGGCACCGCGAAGCCCATGCGGGCGCCGGTGACGTTGTTGCCGAGGTCGGTGATCGCGCCGGCGGCCATGGCCGCGTCATAACTGTCTTTCTGTGCAGGCAGCCAGCCAGCGAGGAAGGCGTCGCTGTCGCCGGTGGTCAGGGTGTTGTAGCCGACGGTGGAGCTGACTTCCTGTCGCTCCACGTCGTAACCCAGCGGGGCGAGGATCTGGGCGACGATCTCGCTCTTGACGGTGACGCCGGGCCACGGCGGCACGATCAGCGTCAGCTCGTCATCCTTGTCCTGGGCCGAGGCTGCCAGGCTAGCCGTGCCGAGCAGCAGCGTCGCGAGGGCAAGCAGACCACGGCGGGCGCCGTGCTTCGTCGTACATGTCAGGGGGTACGGGGTGGTGGTCATCGTGTCTTTCCTTGTCGGTTCCGGTCGCGCCGGGCCTTGTTGTTGTCGGGGCTGAAAGGCTTCGTATATGGCGGTCGTCGTGCGTGTCCATCGCTCACGGCGCTGTCGTTGTCGTTGTCGTTGTCGGCGCTTGTGTCTTCTCCGCCCTGCTGCGTCGCTGAATTCGCCGCAAGCAATTGATTCGTTGAAACTTTACCCTCCGGAGGAGTGCGTCTTCAGCGAGCACCGGCCTGCCTGTCCAGGCCCTTCTCAAGTTCTGGCTCCGGCACCAGATCCGGCAAGCCGCCGAAGGGCGCGCGCGCCATCACGCGCTCCAGCATCGGGATGAAATGCTCCAGCGGCAGGGTGTCGTATTCGGGGTCGAAGCTGGTCTGGTCCCACTCGTCACAGAAGCGCACGGTGCGCTCATAGGCGGGATGCCCGGCATGTGCCTCGCGGGCGTGGCGGTCCTGACCGAAGAATTCGCGGTAGTGATAGCCCTGGAACAGCTCGTGATGACGAATCATCCAGGTGTTCAGCGGGCCGATGAACGGCTCGAGGATACCGGCGGCGATCTCGGCATGATTGGCCGGTGCCAGGTCGTCGCCGATGTCATGCAACAGCGCGCAGACCACCATCTCCTCATCGGCGCCGGCGCGCAGCGCGCGGGTGGCGGTCTGCAGGCAGTGTTCGTAGCGATCGACCGGATAGCCGTGGTGATCGCCCTTGAGACGCCCCAGATGTTCAAGCACACGCCGGCAGGCATCGGCCTGATATTCCCGGAAGCGCGCATCGATCAGCGCCCACTCGGCATGCGTGCTTTCCTCGAAACTGCGGAAGCGGGCCTGTTCGCTCATGCGCTGGTCTCCTCATTGGCGAACTGACCGGCGAGCTGATCGGCCAGCAGCAGACGGCGGCTGGCGGTGGAGTCACGATCCACATAGCCCTGGCGCATATGACGGATGCCACCCTCCAGCTGGAAGGCGCTGCGACCATGGAACAGCCGGTAGTTGTCCATGATCAGCATCTGGCCCGGTGCCAGCTTGAGGTGCAGCGTGAAGTCGTCACCGGAGATCAGGCGGTAGAACGCCTGGCGGGCAGCGTAGTAGCGACGCAGGGTCGCGCCGGGCAGCGCCGGCACCCGCTCGGTGCGGTTTGAGAAACGTACCCGGGCGACCTGCCCACGGCTGTCCAGCTCGATCAGCGGGCCTTCGCTTTCCAGGCGCGTGGTGGCGTCGTGATAACGGAAGCCGGGGCTGACGTCTGTCAGGCAGGCGAAGGCCTCGGGGTCTTCACGGCGCAGGTGCTCCGCCGCGCTGAAGCCATCCACCAGCATGCTGTCGCCGCCCTGGGCCGCGTTGCGCAGGCAGTGCAGCCAGATATAGCCCGGAATCGGGTCGCGGTAGGGATTGTCGGTATGCGGCTCCAGCCCGCGCTGGGTCATGGTGAGGTCATAGGCATTGGCGACGGATTTCACGTCGGCGATGCCACCCCAGTTGGTGCGCCGCAGCGGACCGATGCGGTGGATCAGCCCCTGCATGCCGTCCTCCGTGTCCGGCACGCCGCTGACCCGCACGAAGCCGAAGCGCTGCAACTGCTCGAGCATGTCCAGCAAGGCCGCGTCATCCTCCAGTGCTGCGGCGAAGTCGGCCTCGGGCAGCTGGGCGAGACTCCCCTGCCAGAAGGTCATGCCCTGATAGGCCTCACACGGCTGACACTCCGCCAGCAGGGCCGCCAACGAGAAGCTCGCCGCGTGACCGTCACTGAAGGCCAGCGACAGCGTGTCGCCATCCAGTTGTGCCTGAGTCAGGCTCAGGTCCAGCGGCAGGTCCGCCGCCTCGATCAGGCGCTGACCGGTGAGGGAGTCGAGCGTCGTTTCATCGGGACTCCGCTCACGCAGCCAGAGCGCCTCGAGGGTCAGATCGCCCTCGGCGTGGCTCAGATGCAGTTGTTGTCCATGGTCTTTCAGGCTGACGGAATGCGGGCTGCTGGGCACTCGATGATCTCCACGGCTGAGGGAGCGGCACTGTTGTCTTACTGGTCAGGTACCTGCTCGCGGATGCTGGTGCGACGCTGAGTCTCCTTCTACCTTAATCACTTCAGCCAGAGCGGATTGATACAATTGGACGTATATTTGATTAAATTGGCCATATGTCAGACCAGCAGACGACAACAAGCGGCCGTGGCAATGCCACGGCCGCTTGTGTTGTCAAACGTCTGTCGGGAGATCAGTCGCTCAGGTGCAGCACCTGACCATTGAGGGAACGCCCGGCGCCACCGGCCAGAAAGCGCGCGCATTCTGCCACGGCGTCCGGTCGGCTGCCCTCGGGGCACAGCAGATTGGCGCGTACCTTGTCCGGCGCGCGTGATGCTAGCCGCTGGATCAACTCACTCAGCGCCGCCTGTGCCATGGCAGTGCCGTGATGCTCCTGCGAGGATAGCTGCGAGGACAGCGACGAGGACGGCTGCGAGGGCAGCGGTGGTGCCACGGCCAGCAGGCGGCCGCCGTGGCGCAACATGCGTGCACAGGCCGCCTTGAGCAAGGCACCGGGGCCGGCGACCTGCGCGACCAGACAGGCTTCCAGCGACTGCCCGGCCATGGCCTGAGGCGGCATGCAGACCAGCACATCGAGGCGACCGAGACGCGCCACCAGTGTCTCGAAGCAGCCCTCGCCGACCACCTGGCCGAAGCGGTCCGACTGCTCGCCGCCCAGTGCATCCAGCACGCGTTCGAGGTCCGCCGGCGCGGTGCCCATCAGGGCAATGATGGCGCCATCTTCCAGGAAGGTGCGCGCCATGGCCTCCAGCCACTCCCCCTGCCCCGCGATCAATACCCTGCGTCGTGGCAGCATCTCATTCTCCCTGATAGAACCCCGAAGGGTCACCCCTGCGGACCTCACGCCGTATAGCGCTGCTCAGCTCTCTGCTTACCCAGACATCACCTCCCTGTGATGCCCCGAGCGGCGTGTGTCAGGGCATCAGCCCCGGCAGCCACAGCACCAGTGCCGGGAACAGCATGCACAGGATCAGACCCGCCAGCTGCAGGCCGACGAAGGGCAGAATCGAGCGATAGATGGTGCCGATGGACACCTGCCCGGCGGTGATGCCCTTGAGGTAGAACAACGCATAGCCGAAGGGTGGCGTCAGGAAACTCGTCTGCAGGTTGATGGCGACCAGAATCGCGAACCACACCAGCAGCCCCTGGCCGGAAAGCCCGAGACCGAAGTCCAGCGCCTCGACCACCGGCGCCACCAGCGGCAGCACCACGAAGCTGATCTCGATCCACTCGAGGAAGAAGCCGAGCACGAAGATCAGCCCCATCAGCAGCAACAGCAGGCCATAGGGGCCAAGGCCGGTGCCGGTGATGACATCCTCGATCAGGTAGTCACCGCCCAGGCGCTTGAAGACCACCGAGAAGCAGGTCGCGCCGATGACGACGAACAGGATCATCGCGCTCGTGCGCGAGGTATCGCGCAGCGTGTTGCGCAGGGTGGAGAAGGACAGCCCGCCCATCACCAGCGCCAGCAGCAGGCTGCCACCCGCGCCGATGGCCGCGGCCTCGGTGGGCGTGGCGATACCGGTCATGATCGACCCCAGCACCGCGACGATCAGCACCATCGGGCCGAGCAGGTCACGCAGCAGTGCCAGCGGCAGCGGCGTCTTGTCGGTGCCGAGCAGCGACTGGTCCGGCAGCGGTGCCCAGTCCGGGCGCAGCTTGGCGGTGATCAGCAGATAGGCGACGTAGAGCGCGCCGAGCATCAGCCCCGGAATCAGCGCCGCCTTGAACAGCGCCCCCACCGAGATCTGCAGGATGGAGCCCATCAGCACCAGCATGATCGAGGGCGGAATCAGGATGCCCAGGGTGCCGGAGGCCGCGATGACCCCGCAGGCCATCTCGGCCTTGTAGCCCTGCCCCAGCATCACCGGCAGCGCCAGCAGGCCCAGCATGACCACCGAGGCACCGATGATGCCGGTACTGGCGGCCATCACCACGCCCAGCAGCGCCACCGAGACGGCCAGACCGCCATGCACGCGACCGAACAGCCGCTGCAGTGTCATCAGCAGATTGCGCGCCACGCCGGAGCTTTCCAGCATCAGCCCCATGAAAACGAACAGCGGAATCGCGATCAGCAGCCAGTTCTCGATCACGCCACCGAAGATGCGCGAACCGACGGTGCCGAGAAACGGCAGCGGGATGTCGCCGATGAAGGCGAACAGGATGCCCAGCCCGCCGAGCAGAAAGGCCACCGGGTAGCCGGAAAAGATACCGATCAGAAGTGCCACCACCATGGTGATGGGCAAGGCGTATTCAGCGAGCATTGTCATGGCTCCCGTCTGCATGATTCTGGGGTGCCGTGGCGTCGGTGGTCGCTTGCGCAGCATTCTGCTGATCCGCAAGGCCGGCCAGACTGGCAATCTCGTGGTCTTTCAGGCGCTCGGGAGTGCGCGCCGGGTCGAACAGGCAGGCCAGATTCTCGAAGATCTGCCCCAGCGCACCGAGGGCGAGGAACACCAGCCCCGTCGGCAGCATCGCCTTGATCAGGTAACGGTCCACCAGACCGCCATAGTTGGACTTCTCGCCGGACATGTAGGACATGGTGACGAAGTGCTTGGACAGCCAGGCGATCAGCAGGCAGAAGGGAATCAGCATGATGAGGTGGCCGAGGATATCGACCACGGCGCGTCCGCGCGGCGAGAGGCGCTGATAGAACAGGTCGACCCGCACATGCGTATCGCTGTGCAGGGCGTAGGTGCCACCGAAGAGCGTCAGCAGACCGAACAGGTGCCACTGCAACTCGGTGACGGAATTGATGGTGATCGCGGTGCCGAACAGCAGCACGTCGGGCGACCCCCAGTTGGCGATTTCATTGATGCCCAGGGCGTTGAGCGTGACGGTGGTGAGCACGGCCAGGATGATCGCCAGACCCAACCAGCTGGTCAGGCGACCCACCCACAGCCCCAGGCCGACCAGCGGTCGACCCAGGGCGTCACACACCGCCCCGCCCTGTGCCCGCCAGGGCGCAAGGCGGGGGTCGGTCATTGGGCGCTACCCTCGTCAGCGTTGTCTGCCTGCTTCATGGCCATCGGCTGCGGCATGGCCTGCAGCTCGTACCATTCGTCGATCAGTGCGGCGTGCTTCATCAGCGAATCGTAGGCCTTGGCGAAGTCCGGATTGGTCTGCTTCTCTTCGGCCAGCACTTCACCCCAGGCTTCCTGCAGCGCGGTCATCACCGGCTCCGGGAAGCGCTTGACCTCGACACCCTTCTCCTCGAGCTCGTGGATCGCACGTACCTGAGCCGGCGGCGCTTCGGCCATCGCCCACTGCAGGGTCGCGCGGCAGGCAGTCTGGAACTGCGCCTTGCGTTCATCGCTGTAGCTGTCCCACACCTGCTGGTTGATCAGCAGCGAGAACCAGCTGGCGCTCTGGTGCCAACCCGGGAAGTAGTAGTACTTGGCGACTTCATTGAAGCCCATCGCCTGATCGACCTGCGGCACCGAGAACTCGGTGGCATCGACACGGCCACGCTCCAGCGCGAGGTAGATCTCGCTGCCCGGCACCAGCTGAGTCGAGGCGCCCAGCTTGTTGAGCACCTTGGCGCCGAGGCCGGAGATACGCATCGACAGGCCCTTGAAGTCCTCCGGCGAGTTGATTTCCTTGTTGTACCAGCCGCCGGTTTCCTGCGGCGAGATGAAGCACGGCAGCACCTTCACGCCGTAGGGGTCGTAGGCGGCCTGCACAAGCTCGGTACCCTCACCGGCCCACATCCAGGACATGAAGGCTTCCGGGCTCGGGCCGAACGGCAATGCGCCGTAGAGGTTGGTGATCGGCACCGTGCCGGCCCAGTAGCCCATCCAGTCCCAACCAGCCTGCACCGCACCGGAGGAGACGGAGTTGAAGACTTCGAAGGCCGGTACCAGGTCCCCCGGCTCGTGCACGCGCAGGCCGACTTCGCCGCCGGTCGCGCTCTTGAGTTCCTCTGACAGGCGCACGGCACCGGCACCGAGGAAGTTCTTGGTCGAGAAGGTACTGGCGACGTCGAGCTGTTTCGGCCCTTCCGCCTGGGCTGGCGCGGCGGCCATCAAGGTGGTGGTGGCCACGGCCGCCGCAATGGCAGCTCCGAGGCGCAGGCGGCGGGTCGGCGTCGATTGATACGGCGTGGCGTGTTGCGACATGGTGCGGCTCCCTGATTTGTTGTTGTGCTCGCTGGTCGTACGGCTTGTGGCTTGCTGGACATGAGCCACGTTGCAAGATGACGCTTACGTCAACTTACCCGATGACAACGCAAGCGGCTGACCACGCCACAACAACGTCAATGATTTCAGAGAGCTACGAGGGGAAGGTCCGCGCGATGCAACTCACCGCGCCCTGCGCGGCAGTATCGGCTTACGACAGCGTCCGGAAAGCCGGACACTCAGGTCGCCGGGGCTGCGACCAAGGTCGCGCGCTGTCATGAATTCTGTCTACGACTCCAGTCGAATATGCCGATAGAGGAATGCAGACCCCATGCGGGTATGCACGCCGTGGGCTGGCGAGAAACGCAAAGCGTCCGGAATTCCGGTCACTGACCGAGATTCCGGACGCTTTGGCCACTCGTTGGTGGCGGGAAGGTGAAATGCCGGTCGATCAGGGCGTTTCGGCCAACAGGCCATGCCGATTGAGCTTCTCGTAGAGCGAGGACTTGGCGATGCCGAGCTGACGGGCGGCGCGGGTGCGATTGCCCTCGGCGGCGCGCAGCGCGTCCTCGATCAATTGGCGCTCCGCCTGGGCCATCGACTCACGCAGCGTGGCCGGCGTGGCGTTCGATTCCCGGGCGGCTGTGGACGACTCGGACGCTGAAGCGGGTGTGGACAAGTCGCTTTGATGGGTAGCGGCGTGCCGCGCATCGCTATGCCGCGCATCGCTATGCCGCGCATCGCCATGCCGGGCACCGATGGCATCCGGCAGGTCGGTCGGTTGGATATGGCTGCCGCCCAGATAGAAGGCGGCTTCGAGCACGTTTTCCAGCTCGCGTACGTTGCCGGGCCAGTGGTGGGCGCACAGGCGTTCGAGGGCGGCTTCGGAGAGAATCGGCGGGCGGCGACCACTGCGGCGCGCCAGGCGTGACAGCAGATGCGTGGCCAGGGTCGGCAGGTCGTCGCGGCGCTCGCGCAGTGGCGGCACCTTCAAGGGCACCACGTTGATGCGATAGAAGAGGTCTTCGCGGAATTCGCCGCTCTCGACCAGCGCTTCCAGCGGGCGGTGAGTCGCGGCGATGACACGCACATCGACGCTGACCAGACGGGTCGCGCCGACCGCCTCGACCTCGCGGTCCTGCAGTACGCGCAGCAGCTTGGCCTGCATCGCCAGCGGCATGTCACCGACCTCATCGAGAAACAGCGTGCCGCCATCCGCGAGCTGGAACTTGCCGGGCTTGCCGCCGCGCTTGGCGCCGGTGAAGGCGCCTTCTTCATAGCCGAACAACTCCGCTTCCAGCAGGGCTTCGGGAATCGCCGCACAGTTGAGCTTGATGAAGGGGCCCTTGGCACGCGCCGAGCTGCGGTGTAGCGCATGGGCATACAGCTCCTTGCCGGTGCCGGACTCGCCACGGATCAACACCGAGGCGCCGCCGGGGGCGATCTTGCGTACCTTGCAGGCAAGTTCCCGCATGGCCGGCGAGTCGCCGATGATGTCACTCAGTTGCCAGCGCGCGCCGGTGGGGGTTTCCAGCGCCTGACGGTAGTAGTCCACCTCTGCTTCCAGCGCCTGAACCTGAGCATTCACCTGCCGCCATTCCCAGGTGTCGTGGTAGAGCACCGAGCCGATGGCGCCGATCAGCTCGCCATCGCGGAAGATGGGGTAACGGTGGGCAATCATGTGGTGGCCACGAATCAGCTGCAGCTGGGCAAGCTCCGCGCGTCCGCTCTCCAGCACCTCGTGCATGCGGGTGTTCTCGATCACCTCGCTGACATCGCGCCCCAGCACCTCGCTGGCCTCGACGCCGAGAAACTCGGCATAGGGCGCATTCAGAAACTGGATACCGCCCTGGGCATCCACCACCACAACCCACTCCTCCACCGCATCCATCGCGGCACGCAGCAACTCGCGGCGCGCCCGCTCCAGATGAATCGAGGTGGCAGGTAGATCATCACGCAGCGGGGCAGCCATCTTCTCCCCGCCCACCGCACCTGACACAGGCATCTGCTGAGCCATCACCGCTCTCCCTTGGCGTGTCCGGTCATCGTGGGCAGCCGTATCCCTCTGCCACCACACCCGCCGGATCTGATTGTTATGGGCTGCGCCATCACGCAGCCAGCGTCCGGAAAACCGGACGCTGTCTTTCAGCATCGACCTATCACCGCCAAGGATCAACGTAGCCAGTGGTCGTAGGGGCTTCCCGAGGCCAGTGCTTCTGCTTTCTCATGCTCGTTTTATGGGTATGGACAGAGACGAGGGGACCAGAGATCCTGTCCAGGAAAAGCAGCCCAGAAACAAGAAAACCCCGCTTTGGCGGGGTTTTCTTGATCACATCTGAAATTACTGAATATATTTATCCAGGGTATTCAACAAGCGATCCTTGAACAAGAATATATCTTTAACATCTTTGATTTCTACTCTATCCGCTTCATCATCAAAGAACTCAACTCTTTTGATGCTTTTTCCGTTAAAGCGAAGGCGACAGATCGGCTTGCGATTATTATCATCAAGTAAAATACCGCAATAACTCTTGGTATCACGCATAACAACACGCTCAATATCGACCTTATCGCACACCAAAGCTCGCACGATATTATAGGCGTCAATTTCCTCTTGCGTGGTTTCGATACCGTCTTCTGGCTCTGCCTCTTTTTCAGCAGGATCGCTTCTCATGACATCGCTAACTGACAGGTCACTGGAGTTAAGCGCTTTCTTGAGGCGAGTATCTACCTGTTCACGAATAAACTGTTGAATCGCATCATAAACGGTTGGCTTGAACTCACTCACGACACTTTGTGTCATACGTCCTTCGTAGACACGGGACACGATAAATTTCACAAAGTCTTCAGGCACATCTGTAATGAGAGAAGAAAACTCTTCTTGTATAAGCGAGATATACTTCAGCTGACTCGCAGAACCAAGGATATTATCAACCTCAAAATCACTCTTGCTGAATTTCTTCAATTCTTCTAAATCACGATCATTATGATCTAGCAGATCGAAGCGGAAGAAAGGCTGATCGTCAAGCTTATTCCTGTCATCCAAGTCCGAGAAGAAACGGTACTCCACACCATTTGTGAGTACGCCAAAACGTGCAGGAGTCACACTAAAATAACGATAAAGCTGAGTGAAGTGAGCTTGATCAAGGTTCATACCTAAAGGCTTACACTCGATCAAAACTGAGATCTCGCCATCTTTCATGATGGCATAATCTACTTTCTCACCCTTTTTCTTGCCTATGTCGGCGATATACTCGGGGATGACCTCGCGAGGATTAAAAACGTCATACCCCAATATCTGCAACATAGGCAGTATTAACGCAGTCTTTGTGGCTTCTTCCGTTGTAATGTGAGAACTTTCATCGCGTGCACGACGGACCAATGGCTGGAAACGTTCTATCAAGCTCATTTTTCTTCTTCCCTGTGTAAAAGCTAGCGCTTATATTTTTGCCTTAATAAGTATAACTGTCAAAGTTAATAACAAAAAACCCCGCCGAAGCGGGGTTTTGATGATTGCTATAATGGTGCGTCGCGTTAATGCGCTTCTTCCCAGTTGTCGCCTTGCTCGACTTCGACGAGCAGCGGAACGTCGAGGGAGGCGGCGTTCTGCATGCGCTGCGCGACGTCTTTCATGAAGTCTTCGACCTGCGCTTCGGCGACTTCGAAGACGAGTTCATCGTGTACCTGCATGACCATCATGGCGTCGTATCTGTCGGCGCCGTCGCTGCCCGCCAGCCAGGCGTCCACGTCGATCATGGCGCGCTTGATGATGTCGGCGGCGCTGCCTTGCATCGGGGCGTTGATGGCGGTGCGCTCGGCGGCACTGCGAAGCGCGTGATTGCGTGAACCGATTTCCGGCAGGTAGAGACGACGGCCGAAGATGGTCTCGACGTAGCCCTGCTCGGCGGCGAGGTGGCGAGTGTCTTCCATGTAGGTGGCGACGCCCGGATAACGCTCGAAGTAGCGCTCGATGTAAGTCTTGGCCTGGCCGGGTTCGATATCCAGCTGACGCGAGAGGCCCCAGGCGGACATGCCGTAGATCAGCCCGAAGTTGATGGCCTTGGCGCTGCGACGCTGGTCACTGCTGACACGCGATTCCTCGGTGCCGAAGACTTCAGCGGCGGTGGCGGCATGCACGTCGCGGTTGTCGGCGAAGGCCGAGAGCAGGCCCTTGTCACCGGAGAGGTGCGCCATGATGCGCAGCTCGATCTGCGAGTAATCCGCCGCGACGATGCGATAGCCGGGGCGCGCGATGAAGGCCTGACGGATACGACGCCCCTCGTCACTGCGCACCGGGATGTTCTGCAGGTTCGGATCAGACGACGACAGACGCCCCGTGGCGGTGACGGCCTGATGGTAGCTGGTGTGCAGGCGACGCGTGGTCGGGTTGACCAGCTGCGGCAGCTTGTCGGTGTAGGTGCTCTTGAGCTTGGTCATGCCGCGATGACGCATGATCAGCTTGGGCAGCGGGTAGTCCAGCGCCAGCTCCTCCAGCACCGCTTCGGCGGTGGACGGCGCGCCCTTGGGCGTCTTCTTCTTGACCGGCAGCTTCTGCTCCTCGAAGAGGATCTCGCCCAGCTGCTTGGGGGAAGAGAGGTTGAACTCGCGGCCCGCAAGCTCAAAGGCCTGCTTCTCGATGTCGTGGATCTGCTCGGTCAGCTCGCGGGTCTGGACGTGCAGGCGCTCGGGGTCGATCGCGACACCGTTGCGCTCGATGCGCGCCAGCACCGGAATCAGCGGATATTCGAACTGACGCAGCACTTCATCCAGACGCCCCAGCTTCTCGATGCGCGGCATCAGCAGCGCGGCGAGGCGCAGGGTGATGTCGACATCCTCGCAGGCATACGGCATCGCCTCTTCCAGCGCGATCTGATCGAACGTCAGCTGCTTGGCGCCCTTGCCGGCGATGTCGGTGAAGCTGATGGTGCTCTCGCTCAGATACTTGAGCGCCAGCGAGTCCATGTCGTGACGGGTCGCGGTGGAATTGAGCACGTAGGACATCAGCATGGTGTCGGCCAGCGGGCCGGCCACCGCGATGTCGTAGCGCGCCAGTACCTCGATGTCGTACTTGAGGTTCTGGCCGATCTTGGTGATGGCGGTATCGGCCAGAATCGGCGTCAGCGCTTCCAGCACGGCCTGGCGCTCCAGCTGCGCGGGGGCATCCAGATAGCTGTGAGCGACGGGGATGTAGACGGCCTCGCCGACTTCCAGCGCCATGCCGATACCGACGATCTCGGCTTCCATGTAGTTGAGGCTGGTGGTCTCGAGATCGAAGCACAGCGAGGTGGCGTTGCGCACGCGCTCGAGCCACGCGTCCAGCTCGGCCTGCTCGGTGATGGCGCGGTAGTTGCGCTCCTCACGCGGCGGCAGCGCATCGGGCATCTCGTCGCCCTCTTCCGCCGCTTCCAGATCAGGGGTTGGCGCAGCGGCGGTCTTGCCCTTGCCTGAAGCCTTTTCAGCGACCGGCGCGATGCTGTCACCGAACAGGTCACTGCCGGCGACTCCGCTGTCCTTCTCGTCAGCATGCGGCGTGGCCGCCATGTCGCCGCCTTCCAGCAGCTCCTTCAGCCAGGCGCGGAATTCCATCTCCTTGTAGAGCTCGACCAGCGCGGCGGTGTCCGGCGCGGCGATCGCGAGGTCATCCAGGCCATATTCCAGCTCGCAGTCCAGCTTGATGGTGGCGAGGCGGTAGGAGAGATAGGCATCTTCGCGATGCGCTTCCATCTTCTTGGCCAGGGTCTTGGCGCCACGGAAGCTGAGCGTCTTGATGCGATCGAGATCGCCGTAGATGGTGTCGAGGCCGCCTTCCATGCCCTGCAGCAGGCCCAGCGCGGTCTTCTCGCCCACGCCCGGCACGCCGGGAATGTTGTCGACCTTGTCGCCCATCAGCGCGAGGAAGTCGATGATCAGGTTCGGCGGAATGCCGAACTTCTCGGTGACGCCGTCCACGTCCAGCGTCTCGTTCTTCATGGTGTTGACCAGGGTGATGTGCTCGTTCACCAGCTGGGCCATGTCCTTGTCGCCGGTGGAGATGACGGCGTCACGCCCGGCTTCGGTCGCCATGCGCGCCAGGGTGCCGATGACATCATCGGCCTCGACGCCTTCCACGCACAGCAGTGGCAGGCCAAGGGCGCGCACGCAGGCATGCAGCGGCTCGACCTGCAGACGCAGGTCATCCGGCATCGGCGGACGCTGGGCCTTGTACTCGGGGTACATGTCGTCGCGGAAGGTCTTGCCCTTGGCATCGAAGACCACCGCCATGGGGCTGTCCGGGTACTGGCGAATCAGGCTCTTGAGCATGTTGATCACGCCCTTCACCGCACCGGTGGGCAGGCCCTTGGAGGTGGTCAGCGGCGGCAGAGCATGAAAGGCACGATAGAGATAGGAAGATCCATCGACGAGAACGATCGGCGTGGCGGCCATGAGCAGTCGCATCCGTAGGCTGAAGGGTGAGCTTGGGGCAAGCAGAGTCGGGGCCGAAAACCTCTCGGCAGCTATGGCTGTCATGATACGCAAGGGCTGCGGCGAGGCACAGTCGCCACCCTCGGCGCGTGTGTCTTCTGCGCCCGGCATTGATGGCGGGAAGTCGTGCACACTGCCGGCAAGGGACGTAAACTGCGCCCATCAGGCAAGGTTTCAGGCCAGCGCCGATTCGCTTGTCTTCTGCACGGGTACGCACCGGGTGCTTGCTCTCAGGCACCGTGCCTGCAGGCCCCTTGCTCACAGAACTTTCGCACGCGGAACCTGATACAGGCTGCGCTTGTGTAAAGGAGGATTGTCATGCGCTCGACTGCTTCCATTGCTCCGCATTCCCTGCTGCGCCTGCCCACGCTGCTGGCCATCGGGCTGCTGCTGGCCGTCACCGCCCTGAGTGCGCCGCTGGCCGTCGCCGAGAGCGAGGCCCCCAAGCCGCAGATCACCAGCCGTCAGCAGGATGACCGCCAGCTGCGCGAATACCGCGTCAATGGCCATCTATATGCCATCGAGATCATCCCCAAGGGCGGCGCGCCCTTCTTCCTGCTCGACAGTGACGGCAACGGCAACTTCATCAAGTCCAGCGTCACCAGTGCCAGCCAGCTCAAGGTACCCGGCTGGGCACTGAAAAAGTGATAAGCTCGGCATCTGGTTCACGCGACAGCTGAGCCAGCAGCGACAGGCGTCACGCCCGCGGCACATCTCTTGCCCCCGGGCGTGGCGGCATCCTTCCTGCATACCTACAACAACTCCTGTCAGCGCATTGCCGCCGTTTCGCTCCGGCGGCGCGCCACTGGCGGGGCGGACACATTTCGGCGAGAAGAGTCACCCATGGCAGTCTTTACCCCCCTGAGCGACGCTCAGGTCGCAGAATTTCTGGCAGAGTACGACGCAGGCACGCTGACATCGCTTGAGGATGTCGCGCACGGCACCGAGAACTCGACCTTCTTCGTCACCACCGATCGCCGCGAGATGGTGCTGACCCTGTTCGAGCAGGGCGAGCATGCGGAACTGCCCTTCTTCGTCGAGCTGCTCGACTTCCTCGCCAGCCACAAGCTGCCGGTGCCGGGCCCGCTGCACGACCGCGACGGCCAGGCGCTCAAGGTGCTGGCAGGCAAGCCGGCGCTGCTGTTCCCGCGTATGCCGGGCAACTGGCCGGTCTCGCCCAACGTGGCCCAGTGCCGCGAGATCGGCGCGGCGCTGGGGCGCATGCATGCCGTCTCGCAGCATTTCACCGGCCACCGTCCCAACACCCGTGACCTGCACTGGATCAAGCCGATGCACCACAAGGTGCTGGCGTATCTGAGCCCGGAAGACCAGGCGCTGATGGCCGACGAGATCGATGTCTGCGAAGACGTCTTCAGCGGTGTCGAGCTGCCGCAGGGCGCGCTGCACGGCGACCTGTTCCGCGACAACACCCTGTTCGACGGCGACCGCCTCGGCGGCATCATCGACTTCTACAACGGCTGCACCGGCGACCTGATCTTCGATCTGTCGATTCTGGTCAATGACTGGTGCTCCAATGACGATGGCCGCCTGGACCAGGCGCGTTACGACGCCCTGCTCAGTGCCTATCTGGCCGAGCGCCCGATGAACGCCGACGAGCGCCGCCTGTGGCCGAGCATGCTGCGCATGACCGCGTTGCGCTATTGGCTGTCACGCCTGCTGGTGGTCTACGTGGACCCGCCCGCCCACAGCCTGACGCCGAAGGACCCGGCGCAGTACCGCCAGCTGCTGGGTCGGCGTATCGAGGAAGGCGCTCTGCCGCTGCCCGAGGCCACGCAACCGGCCTGATCGGCATCTTCCGTACTGACCGAGTCGTCAAAGCAATTGCCTGCTGGCCCCCAGCAGGCATAATGCGCCCTCTGAGCGCCCGCATTCCTGCGGGCGTCATTGTCTTCTCCGACGCTGCCCACACCTGTTGAGCACCGCCGGGCTTGCCTTCACGCCGTCCATCTCCGGAGACCGCGATGACCTCCTTTGCAGCCGAAGCACGCCGCACCTACAACATCGACCAGTGGGGCAGCGGCTATTTCGACGTGGGCCAGGATGGCCTGACACTGGTGCGCCCGCATGGCGAGCCGGGCACGCCTGCGCTGCCGCTGATCTCGCTGATCGACAAGGCGCGCGCCCAGGGCCTGCGCCTGCCGCTGCTGGTTCGCTTCGCCGATATCCTGCATGACCGCGTCGAGCAGCTGTGCGCCGCCTTCGATGCCGCCATCAGCTCGCGCGGCTATGGCGCCAGCTACACCGCCGTCTACCCGATCAAGGTCAATCAGCAGCGTCGCGTGGTCGAGGAACTGCTGGCGACCAGCGAGCGCTCACGCGGGCGTGTCGGGCTGGAAGCCGGCAGCAAGCCGGAACTGCTCGCCGTGCTGGCGCTGTCGGACAGCGGCCCGTCGGTGATCGTCTGCAATGGCTACAAGGACCGCGAATACGTGCGTCTGGCGCTGATGGGCGAGAAGCTCGGCCACCGCGTGCATCTGGTGGTCGAGAAGGCCAGCGAGCTGGAACTGGTGCTGGAAGAGGCACAGCGCCTGGGCGTGCGTCCGCGCATCGGGCTGCGCGCGCGCCTGGCCACCATCGGCAAGGGCAACTGGCAGAACACCGGCGGCGAGAAGTCCAAGTTCGGGCTGACCGCCAGCCAGATCGTGGCGCTGGTCGAGCGTCTGCGCGAGGTGGATGCGCTGGACTGCCTCAAGCTGGTCCACTTCCATCTTGGCTCCCAGATCGCGGACATCAGCGATATCCAGCGCGGCCTGGCCGAGTGCGCGCGCTTCTATCAGGGCCTGCACGAAGCTGGCGCCGGCGTGGAAATCGTCGATGTCGGCGGCGGCCTGGGCGTGGACTACGAAGGCACCCGCTCGGAAAGCGCCTGCTCGCTCAACTACTCGATGCGCGAATATGCCGACTACGTGGTCGGCGCCTTCCACGCCGTCTGTGATGCCCATGACCTGCCGCATCCGCACATCATCTCCGAATCCGGCCGCGCCCTGACCGCCCATCATGCGGTGCTGGTGACGGACGTGATCGGCGAGGAGCGCGTGAACCTGCCGCTGCCCGCACGCCGCGAGGACGATGCCCAGATCGCCGCGCTGTGGGCGCAGGCCGCACGGCTGGAAGGTCAGCTCGAGCCGCGTGAGCTGGTGGAGATCTACCACGCCGTGGTGCATGCCCAGCATCAGGTGCAGGAGCGCTTCGTGATGGGGCTGGCGAGCATCGCCATCCGCGCCGAGGCCGAAGCCATCTACACCAACGTGTGTCGCAGCCTGGCCGGGCGTCTCGATGCGCGCCAGCGTTCGCACCGCGCGGTGCTCGATGAGCTCAACGAGAAGCTGGCCGACAAGCTGTTCGTCAACTTCTCGCTGTTCCAGTCACTGCCGGACATCTGGGGCATCGAGCAGATCTTCCCGATTTTGCCGCTGACCGGTCTCGATCGCGCGCCGACACGACGTGGCGTGATTCAGGACATCACCTGCGACAGCGATGGCCGCATCGACACCTATGTGGATGATCAGGGCCTGGACGCCACCCTGCCGCTGCCGGAATGGCATGCCGATGAAGAGAAGCTGCTCGGCTTCTTCATGGTCGGCGCCTATCAGGAAATCCTCGGCGACCTGCACAACCTGTTCGGCGATACCGATTCCGTGGATGCCAGCCTCGACGACGATGGCCAGTGGCAGCTTTCCCATGCGATTCAGGGTGATAGCGTGGCGCAGGTGCTGCGTTACGTGAACTTCGACCCGGAGCAGCTGGCCGCACGCCTCGCGCGTCAGCTCAAGTCATCCAACCTGAATGCGCTGGAACAGGCAGACCTGCTCGAAGACCTGAAGGCCGGTCTCGACGGCTATACCTACCTGGAGAGCTGAGAGCTCGGGCCCTGGCTCAATGAACCGAGCTCAAAAGGAACAGCTTCAAAAGCTAAGGCCCAGACAGCAAAAGCCCCTGCCGGTGACTCGGCAGGGGCTTTTCTTTTTTTAACCCGCTCAGGGCTGGCTCAGCCCCAGACGTCATGCCACGCCGCGCGTGCGCGTCTCGATGCGCAACAGCTCGCCGCTGCCATCCGGGGCGTCCAGCGCGAGTGCCAGCGCCTGATCCGGATTCAACTCGCCGACGCCTTCCGGCGTGCCGGTCAGCACTACATCGCCGGGCAGCAGGGTGAAGCTGTGGCTGATCTCACTGAGCAGACGCGCGACGGGGAACAGCATCAGGCTGGTATCCGCTTGCTGGCGCTGCTCGCCGTCGATGGCGAAGCGATAGTGCAGCGCCTGGAAATCCACGCTGTGCAGCTCGCCATCGGCATCGCGCCAACGCGGCCCTTCCAGCGCCACGAAGGAAGACAGCGGACAGCTGCCATCGAAGGCCTTGGCCAGCTCCCACGGCTGGCCCTTGGCCTTGAGCTTGCTCTGACGCTCACGCAGGGTCAGATCCAGTGCCAGGCCCATGCCGGCCAGTGCTTCCAGCGCCTCTGCTTCGCTGGCTTCACACAGCGGCTTGCCGATCAGCAACGCCAGCTCGGCCTCATAGTGGTACTGGCCGCGACGCCGCGAGATCGCCAATGGCTTGTCCATCGGCGTCACGCTGGTGGCGGGCTTGATGAACAGCAACGGCTCGCTGGGCACTTCATTGCCGAGCTCCGCGGCGTGGGCTGCGTAATTGCGGCCGACACAGACCACCTTGCCGAGGTCATGAGCGAAGACGCGACCATCGCTGAAACGCGGGGTGAAACGCTGAGCAAGCGGCATGCAGAACTCCTGTCGGGGCGTGATGGAGGATCAATGAAAGACGATCAATGAGAGATATCGCAATGATACGTCGTCCCGACAGCCTGCCACTACCACACCAACGTCCGAGATTTCGCCGCCTGAGCGCAACCCGGCGTTGTGCAGTTCAGTCCACTTCCACCTTCAAAGCTCAGCTTTCAAGCTCGACCTTCCACTTCAGTCTTCAAGCTCGGTCTTCCACTTCAATTCAAGCTCGGTCTTCAACTCCAGTTTTCAAGTTCAGTCTTCAAGTTCGTCCCAGCCACCATCGAGACGGTGTGCGAGAAATTCCGGGCGCGGACGTGCGGCGGCAAAGGGTGCCTGCATCGCGTTGTCGACGCGGTTGTAGACGAAGAAGGCGTTGCTGCGCGGGTCCGGCGACATGTTGGCGTTGGAGCCATGCAGCGTATTGCAGTCGAACATCAACAGACCACCGGCGGCGCCGGTCGGTGCTTCGATACCACGCTCGGCGATCAGCTCGCTCAGTGCTTCACGCGAGGGCACACCGACCTTCTGGGCCTGCAGGGATGACTTGTGGTTGTCATCCGGCGTCTCGCCCAGGCAATGCACGAAGACTTCATGCGAGCCGGGGATCAGCATCAGCGGGCCATTGAAGTGGTGATTGTCGGTCAGGATGATCGAGGCGCTGACCGCACGCATCTCCGGCATGCCATCCTCGGCGTGCCAGGTCTCGAAGTCCGAGTGCCAGTTGAAGCCCTGGCCCTCGAAGCCCGGCTTGTAGTTGATGCGCGACTGGTGGAGATAGACATCACCCCCCAGGATCTGGCGCGCGCGATCGACCAGGCGCGGGTCTTCTGCCAGCTGGCGGAAGCGCTCGGACAGGAAGTGCACGGCGAAGATGGAACGAATCTCGCGGCTCTTGGGCTCGGTGATGGTGAAATCACGCCCCTGCCACTCTTCGTTGTCGAGCAGCGCTGCCAGCTCGGCCTTCAGCGTCTCGACTTCCTCCGGCGCCAGGAATTCCGGCTCGAACAGGAAGCCGTCACGCTCGAAGCGCTTGAGCTGCTCGGCGCCCAGCGGCCCCTCATCGGCACGCGAGTGCACGACAGGCTCGCGGCGTTTCTGCCACAGGTGCTCCGGTGGCTGGCTCAGGCGCGTCGGATAGGCATCTCGCGAGTGATCGGAGCCTCGATCGCTACCCGACTTGTCGAGATAGGCTTCCGGCGCCTGATCACGGTCGGCATTGGTCTGACGGGCGTCCAGCGGCTGATGGGAGGCTTCTGCAGCGGCGCTGACGTTGCCACCATCGGTCTGCTCATGTTGGCGTTGCTTGGATGAAAGAGCAGAAGTGGCGTTGTACGAGGTCATATGGCGTGAAGCTGTCATCATGCTCTCCTTAAGGCATCAATGTCTTGCATTGAGGAAAGTGGAATCTGGCGTTCTAGCATGCGGCTTGTCCGCACTGTCCCACCTATGGGCCATACAACAGACTTCAACCCCGAGATTCATGAAATAAGCATAGAGATCTGATCCTCAAGATCGTTAAAAGACCATCCAATCTCACACCACTCCCGCCATCACCCTTCTCAAGAAAACATGAGGCCGTCTGTGCCTCGCGAATGACAAAATCCTTCAGTCATCCCCTCTCGCCAGTTCTGGCTCATCCTGTTGGCACTGAACCTCATCTTCCGTGGGATAACCGGCTTAATCAGCGGCTCATCACCGGCACCATGCCCGTGGTATTTCCCCTCACTTCGCTTCGCCATTTGCAAAACGCATCACACGCAACATTGCGCATTAATGCGTAAGTGTCTGTGAAATATTGTGAAATTGCTTGGCACGCTTCGTGCCCCTAGGAAAGCACGGCAGAACAACTGATAGAGACATATCAGAGAAAAATAACGGCGCAGGATCATGCGTCACACCAGGGGAACTTCCAGCATGTTTAAGCCACGGATATGCATGGCCGCTTGCATGGCCACAGTGCTGGGGGGCTGCGCCGCTGTCGAACCGAAATTCGACAATGTCGAACCGGTCGTAGGGCCACCAGTCACCTCCAACAATACGCCATATAGCGAATGCCTCGTATCACTCAGTCGAATTCAGGGTGCCACCAACCTGCCTGTGATTGCAGTGGGTCAGGTGACGGACAAGACCGGTCAACGCAGTTACTCCACCGTGACAGAGAGTGCTGCCGTGACCCAGGGCGTATCCGAGATGCTGATAAGTGCTCTCTACAAGACTCGCAAGGTGCATCTTACCGAGCGTCTCGATGTGCGAGTCCCGCTGGCAGAGCAGCAGCTTTTCGAGAACAAGGCAATGGCCTACTCGCCACGCAAACTGGCAGTCCTCCCTTCGCATTTCGTGGTTCTCGGTGCACTGACAGAGCTCAATTACAACATTTCAAGCGGCGGTGCCCGCCTGTTTGTCAGCGGAATCGGGGCCGGACTGCGCACTGCAGTCATCAACGTCGGCCTGGACCTGCGCATGGTCGATATCCGCACCTTCCGCACCGTCTATGTCACCAGCCTGCAGAAGCAGGTGGTGGGTTACGAAGTCGAAGCCGGTATCTACCGCTTCTTCGGCAATCAGTTGGTCGAGTTTGACTCCGGCGCAGTGCGCAATGAACCACTGCAGCTGGGCGTGAGATCAGTCGTGGAGATGGGCGCGTATCAGCTTCTGACTGAAGGCCTGGGACTTCCTGTACCTGCGGGACAGGAATGTGCATTGCACCCGGGACAGCATGTTGCAGATGACGATAGCAACACGCAGCAAGTGGCCGCAGCCAATACCAGCAGCAATGCAGCAAGTGGCAATGAAGCAGTCGCAACACCGTTGCAAGCAACACCCGCATCAGAAGTACCGGCAGCATCCAGCGCAGCACAATAAGTCAACATTCATGAGGAACATGACAATGACTACCTATAATAAGCTCGCAGTCGCCATCGGTCTCGTAAGTGGTGTGATGATGGTAAGTCAGGCGCAAGCCTTCGATGAAGTGGACTGGGACTGGGATGGACAGGTAAATACCGATGTCAACATTGACGTCTATATTGATCCGGGCATCACAGACCCGGGCGGCCTGGTCATGATCGAAAGCCTGCAGAAGCAAGTCGGCGATGTGTCATCCACAGCTATCGTCAGTGATATCAGCTACGGCGCTGGCGAAGCAGGCGACCCGACCATAGAGCTGGTGGATAGCCTCAGCGCCAAAGCCAAAGCCAAGTCCAGTGCCGAGGCCAGTGCCGGATTCAAAGGCTTAAAAGCTGAAGCTGATGCTGATGCCATGGCGAAAGCATCGGCCGATGTGGATGTCTATATCAGCTATGCCGGCTCAACGCCCAATCCTGACATCTCCAAGCTTGAGGCACTGGAAAATGCTGCCACCTCGGTGGGCAACAATATCTCCATCGACAGCGATGCCATGGTCAATCTGCATAATGAGCAGACCCTGTCCGGAAGCGAACTCTATGGCGGTGGGCATGGTCGTCACTCCCACGGCCCCCAGCTGGCAAATGTCGACTCACTGGCTACGGTCAACGACATCCTCAACCTGACCGTGGACAATTCCGCGACCTCCGTGGGTAACAATCTGTCGGTCACTCTGGATAGCACCGATATCAATAGCGCCTTGATTGCCGACAATACCCAGATGAGCTTCGCCAACATCAGCTCGACTGCCACAGTCAGCGGCATCACGCTGGATCTGCCGCCGGCAGGCAGCTTCGATGGCCCAGTCATCAGCAATACGGCCACCTCTGTGGGTAACAACATGTCCGTCTCCGTCGGCCCCGTTACTCCGTAAATCCTCAGCAGGCAACCAACACACGCGGGGCGACCCGCGTGTGTTTCAGTACCTGCCGACATCATAGTCTTCACGCATCAGATACTGCATCTTTCACAGATCGAAAGGAGCAAGACATGAATGCTTTTACACGTATCAGCCTGGGGGTCGTCAGCGCGGGATGCCTGCTGGCCACGACTGCCAGCGCCAACTCGCTGATGGGGCCCTTCCCCTACGACTTTCCGGCACGAAGCGCCGAATCCGCCCTGATTCTCTATGAGAGCAAGAAGGCCGGCAGCCTCGGTGAAGGGTCCGATACCAATATCGGGGAATACACCCTCAATACCGGCAGCAGTACCTCGATCGGCAACTGGCAACAGATCGAACAGACGCTGAGTGATGGTTCCACCGGCACCATCGACAGCACTTCGGATCAATCCGCGGATGGCAGTTCTCAGACGTCGTCGACTGACTTCACCATCACCCACAACAACGAAGATGAGGAGGAAGACGCCCAGTGATGCACTGCTCGGGACAGCCATCCGCGGGAAGACAGACCGTCAGATACCAGAAATCACCCTTTTATCGTGAGTAGAGAGTTGGTCAGCCAGGCAAGCGTCGAGACTGAGAAGTCTGCCACTCACGGGGAGCGGAAAAAACGCACTAAAAGCCGCCATGATCATCTCGCACAAGTCATTAACCTCTATATGGGTACTCGATAAACCCCCAAGACGAACACTCAACGCTGGAGAATCCAGACTCTCCGGTGAGGCTGTCACCAGAAGCAGCCCGACAATTATTCTTTCGCAGCCCGCTCGCACGAAGCGCAGGCAATGCAGAAAGACCAGCAGCAAGGGAACACACTCATGACCGCACTGAAAGCTCATCAGGCTGCATCATCGGCTACTGCATTGAATCTGGCTGACGATATCTCCACTACCTCGCGGGTAAGGGAACTACCGGTAAAGCGACCTCGCGGTTTTGGGGAATTTATCGGAGACTCATCGGCCATGCAGACGCTCTATCGCACTCTCATCCAGGTCGCCCACTCGGACGCTCCCATCTTCATCACCGGCGAAAGCGGCAGCGGCAAGGAGTTGTGTGCCACTGCCATTCACCGCCATAGCCCGGTAAGTGACGGCCCGTTCATCGCCGTCAATTGTGCCGCCATTCCGGCAGAACTGCTGGAGTCGCAATTGTTCGGACATGTGCGCGGGGCTTTCACGGGGGCCGTGAGCGCCCAGCAGGGGCTCGCCATGGCGGCAGATGGGGGGACGCTGTTTCTCGATGAGATCGCGGAGCTGCCGCTCCCCTTGCAGAGCAAGCTACTGCGCTTCCTGCAGACAGGGCAGGTAATGCCGGTGGGTGCCACGCGCACGGTAGAGGTCAATTGCCGCATCGTGTGCGCCACGCATCAGAACCCGCGGGTACTGGTCGATACTCACCGCTTCCGGGAAGACCTCTTCTATCGTCTGCACGTCATCCCGCTCAAGGTGCCGCCGCTGCGCGAACGCGGTCAGGATATCCTGGAGATCGCCACCGGGCTGTTGGGACGCATGGCAGGCCACGAAGGCAAGCGCTTCACACGACTCAGTGCGTGCGCCGAGCGTCAGCTGCTGGCCCATGACTGGCCCGGCAACGTGCGAGAGCTGGAAAACACGCTACGGCGCGCCATCATCCTCAATGATGGTGAGGTGCTGACGGCCGACATGCTGGACCTGCCCAGCAGCACGGCGCATCGCACGTCAGTCAGCCACAGCGCGCCGGAGGGCAGCGAGACCACGCTGCGCCCGCTGTGGATGGTCGAACGCGAGGCGATCGAGAGCGTCATCAGCGCCTGTGATGGTAGTATCCCCCGCGCTGCGGCGATACTGGAGATCGCCCCCTCCACCATCTATCGCAAGCGCCTGAGCTGGCTGGCGATGCACCCGGACGAGCCCACCTCGCATTGAGAGAAGCGCTGGCCTGCGGTATACCAAGCCGCCCTCCAGACCTTTACTCCAGACGCAAAAAAGCCACCCCGAAGGGTGGCTTTTCTGTTGGCTGCCGAATTCATCCTGCGACTTCATCAGCTAGCCAGAATTGGCTGGGGTACCAGGACTCGAACCTGGGAATGCCGATACCAAAAACCGGTGCCTTACCACTTGGCTATACCCCAATTTGGTGGCCAGAGACGGAATCGAACCGCCGACACGGGGATTTTCAATCCCCTGCTCTACCAACTGAGCTATCTGGCCAACCTGAAGACACAAAAAAAGCCGCCAAGGCGACCTCTATATCGTGTGTTCTTCGCTCATCTACAGAAGCCTGAAGATGGTGCCGGCTAAAGGAGTCGAACCCTCGACCTACTGATTACAAGTCAGTTGCTCTACCAACTGAGCTAAGCCGGCACAAAGAACTCATGATATGAGTCTTCTTACTACGTTACTGCATGTCAGCTGGCTGGGGTACCAGGACTCGAACCTGGGAATGCCGATACCAAAAACCGGTGCCTTACCACTTGGCTATACCCCAACACTTGGTGGCCAGAGACGGAATCGAACCGCCGACACGGGGATTTTCAATCCCCTGCTCTACCAACTGAGCTATCTGGCCCTTGCCAACGAGGACGTATTAAATAGAAAACCTTTCCCGACGTCAACCCTTGCTTATCAAGAATTTGGCGTCGTAATTCGCCTTCCGCCGTCCTCGCCGTCCACTCAGACTTCGTAGCCCTGTCCGCCCTGCGATTCACCCTTGGCGGCGGCGTCCGTCGGCACGAAACCTTCGGCCTGGTCCGTCTCCTGGTTGTTGAAGAAGCGATCCATCTGCTCCATCAGATAGCGACGGCTGTCGGCATCCATCATGTTGAGGTGTTTCTCGTTGATCAGACGCGTCTGCAGCGCCTGCCACTCTTCCCATGCCTGCTTCGAGACGTTGGACCAGATGTCCTGGCCCTTCTCGCCCGGCAGCGGCGGAAAATCGAGACCCGGTAGGTCCTGGTCATACTTGCGGCAATGTACGGTGCGCATGGGTAACTCCGTAAGAGAACTGGATGTCAGTGTGGATGAGCGTCGAGCCTTCGCCAGACGCCTTTACTGTTGCCTCATTCTCGCACGCTTGAGCCGCTTTGCCCCAGACGTGCGGCCGATGCCGACGCCAACAAGGCCTCACAGGCCGAACAGATCATCCGTGCAGCGTGCCAGCAGCGCCTTGACCGGCGCCGGCAGGCCCACGGCGTCCGGCGCGGCAGGGTCGACGAAGCGGCGGTCGGCGGCTGACTCGTTGACGCTCTCGGCCGCTTGAGCTGGCGTAAGCCCTGCCTCCCCCAGCTGTACCGGCTGTGGCGTGATGGTCAGCCGGAAGTGGCTGAAGACATGCTCGAAACTTGCCAGTGGCGCCTCCAGATGAGCGCCGCGGGCTTCGCGGGCGACCCATTCCCGCGCGGCCTCGCGGTCCTCGACCAGTGGCGGCGCCCACAGGCCGCCCCAGATGCCCGTCGGCGGACGGCGTTCCAGCAGGACCTTCCCCGCCGCATCACTGACCAGCAACATCAGCGTCTGACGCGTCGGAATGGTCTTCTTGGGCTTGCTCTCGGGGAAGCGCTTCTCTTCGCCACGCGCATGCGCCACGCAGACCTCCTCGAAGGGGCAACGCGCGCAATCCGGCTTGCTGCCGCGCGTGCACAGGGTGGCTCCGAGATCCATCATCGCCTGGGGCCAGTCCGCCAGCCGCACCTGCGGCGTGTAGCGCTCCGCCAGCGTCCACAGCTTGCGCTCCACCGCCGGACGGCCCGGCCAGCCCTCCACGGCATGCAGGCGAGCCAGCACGCGCTTGACGTTGCCATCAAGAATCGGCGCCCGCTGTCCGGTGCTGATGCTGATGATCGCCCCAGCGGTCGAACGCCCGATGCCCGGCAAGGCCGACAGTGCCTCGACACTCTCGACCGGAAATGCGCCATCATGCTCATTCACGACCTGCTGCGCGGCCTTGTGCAGATTGCGCGCCCGCGCGTAGTAGCCAAGGCCCGTCCACAGGTGCAGCACGTCATCGATATCCGCCGCCGCCAGCGCCGCGACATCCGGGAAGCGCTCCATGAAGCGGGCATAGTACGGCAACACCGTCGCGACCTGGGTCTGCTGGAGCATGATCTCCGAGACCCAGACGCGATACGGCGTGGTGTTCTCCTGCCAGGGCAGATGCTTGCGGCCATGCTCATCGAACCAGTCGAACACGCGCGCCTGAAACGCCTCGGGGCTCAGGGCGATGTCTTCGAAGCCGGGTGTGGCGTGGCTCTCGGGAGCTGTCACGTCTGGCGTGGCAGCAATGTCAGGTCGCGCCATCAAAACTTCCTCTGCTCGCGCCATGGACGACGCCATGGCCTGGGCTCAAACGGCAGCACGCCAGCCCCGAGGAGCTGGCGTGCCGGTCTTGCTGCGAAGGGAGCGCGTGATCAGTTGAACAGCCCCTGAATCGCTCCCTTCAGCTTGTCGCTGGCGCCTTCACCCAGCTTGTCGTCGATCTTCTTGCGGGTATCTTCGTCGAGCTTCTCATCCAGCTTCTCGCTGACCTTCTCGCCCGCCTTGCGCTTGGCTTCATCCTTGGCCAGTTCCGCTGCGGCACTCTGGAAGCCTTTCTGATCGAAGCCACACCACTCGCCCGGCTCACCGCTCAGATTACCCTGACACTGCACCGGGAAGCGCAGCTTGATCAGACGCGGATTGACCTCACAGGCCGCGTCATCCGCGCCCTCGATGAAGCGCGCCGCCACGTTGTAGTCGAAGGCCTCGGTCGGCAGGTTGAGCTGGCCCTTGCCGTCCAGCGCGATGCCCGGGATCGCCAGGGCGAGATCCTGATTGCTGATCACGCCATTGGTGACCGTGAAGCTGCCCTGCGCGCGTTCCAGCGGCGTATTGGCCTTCCACTCGCGCGAGGAGGTCTTGCCACTCAGCGTCGCCACGGCAGTACACATCTCCTTGGAGATATTGGCGTCGAGCACCTCGCCATTGCGAATCTCGAAGTTGCCCTTGCCGTTCAGATTGCGCTTGATGCTGTCGATCTGATTGGTGCTGGTGGTGTAGTCACCATTGAGCGTCAGGCGACCGCGCAGGATGTCCTTGTGCTCCGGCGCCAGCGCCTTGAGGAACGGCGCGATATCCAGATTGGTCAGCTTCTCGCCGAAGCTCATGCTCAGCGGTGTCTTGCGGCTGTCGATGCGCGCATTGGCCGCCAGCGAGCCGCCATAGAGGCTGGCCGTCAGGCTATCGAGCTGCTGCACACCCGGCTGACCGGACAGCTTGGCGGTCACCTTGCTCATCTCGAGCCCCGAGGCGATCAGCGTGCCGATATCCAGCTGCCCCTGAAGGCCCAGCGTCTTGAGCAATGCCACCGGCAGCAGCTCCGCGTCGCCATCAGCCGCATAGACCGGCGCGATCACGCCCGCCGTGAGCGCTTCCCCCAGGCTTGCCGTCTTCTCGTCCGCGCCCGCCGGTGCCAGGTAGTCATCGAGATTGAGCGCGTCGACATCCAGATCGAAGGTGATCTGCGAGGCATCGAAGGACGAGCCGAGACGCCCATTGATGGTGGTGTCATCCAGCGCCATCACCAGGTTGGTCAGCTGCACCTGCGACATGTCGCCCTTGAACGGGCTGGAGAAGGCCAGCGAGGTCAGCGCGCTGCTCTTGGCAGTCTGCGGTGCCTCCATGCCGACACGCGTCATCCACGCCTTGGGCGACAGCGGTGCCAGCTTGAACTGGCCGCTATAGCTGAGCGCATCGCCGGTGATGTCCTTGGCCTTGAGCGCCCCGCTGAGGCGCAGGTCACTGCCGGAGGTCAGCAGCAGATTCTCGAGATTCGCCGTGCCCGCCGCCAGATCCGCTTCGGCACCGAAGGTGGCTTTCAGCGGCAGGGCCTTGTCACCCAGCGCGGCCTGATGGAGCGTCGCGTCCAGCTCGGCACCATCGGCCAGATACAGCTGCTTGTCGGTGTCCAGCGTCAGGGTGTCGATCTCCAGCGCCACGCTCTGGTCCTTGTCACCCAGCGACGGCATGCGCGTGGTGGTATCCAGACTCACGCCGGACAGCACATGACGGCCGCCCTGCAGGTCGAGCGCCACCTTGCCATCGAGGCTGACGGTGCTCTGAAGCTCCGGCTCACGCCCATCAGCCACGAACGACAGCTCGACCGGGAAGGCCTTGTCGGGGCTGACGTTGGTGGACGTCAACGCCACGTCGTTGAGCGTCATGTCGAGCCCGCTGGCCGCGTCCTGATAGGCGATCTGACCATTGGTGACCTGCACCGAGGCGATATCGAGATTGACCGCCATGCTGCCGGCGCCATTCTGCACCGACGGCGTCGTGTCATCCGCCAGCGCCACACCGGCGCTCTTGGCCGGCGGCAGCGCTTCATCCGCCGCGCCACTGTCGGCGGCCGTCGCCGCATGCTCGAGCAGGCTTTCCCAGTTGCCACGCCCCTGTGCATCACGCTCGAGCGCCAGCTTGAGGCCGTCGAGGAAGACGCCTTCGACTTCGACCTCACCGCTCAGCAGTGGCGTGAAGGACACGCCGACTTCCGCGCGGGTAAAGGAGGCAAACGGTGACTGGTTACGCTCCTGCTCCGGCAGCCAGGCTTCGGCGTCCTCGACGCTGACGCCGAGACGCGGATAGAAGGACCAGTCCAGCGGGCCGTTCAGGGCCAGTTCCAGCCCCGCCTGGTCCTTGACCGCCTTGACCAGTCGCGGCTTGAGATCATTCGGATCGAGGAAGGTGGTGACATAGATCACCCCTGCCACGACCACCAACGCCAGTACTCCGACGATGGCCAGCAAGGCTCTGAACAGTGCTTTCATCTGCGTCCTCCCTTTGACACGATGAGAATTGCTACGGTGCCCTCACTCCAGAGGGCAGCACATGGAATGGCGCTGGGGACTCGTGGCATCAGGCGATGCCCTTTCTCCCGCTCATCATCTAGCTCGAGCGCTGCGCGCCATCCTCCCGCACAGCGAGACAGCCTCAAGACAGAAATGATGATGACACAGCCGGTGGACAGGTCGCGTTGACGTCAGTTCCGCATCCGGCAACGACCGGGTTCACTCCTGCGCCAGCACGAAGCCGTCGCGGGCGGGGTCTCGCACATAGCCCAGACGTGATACCAGCAGCTCGTCGGCCAGGGTCAATCCCTGACTCGGCACGACCAGCAGACGCTGGGCACTGGCCGCTTCCAGCGACAGCAGCGCCATCAGACGCGTACCCACACCGCGTCGACGCGTGCTCTTGCGCACGCAACAATGGCTGATCTTCCAGGCATCGCCTTCATCCTCGCAGAGTAGCGCGCCGATATGACGATCGTTGAAGAAGGCGCTGCAGAAGCGGTGTCCCGCGGCGAGATTGGCCTGAATGAAGTCATCCGGGGCGAGCGGGAGACGCTCACTGGGGGCTTCGTGATAGATACGCGACAGATCGATACGGACTTGCTCATCGGTTTGCCAGCGTGCGTGATCGATCATCTGAAGAGTGACCGGCATGGTGAGATCCTCGCCCGCGATATGAATGCCCGCCATTGTAGCGGATGCCATTGTCCTTTCTCTATAATGACGGGTCGGGCAGGCACAAAGACGACGCGCCTGCCGCCGATCAAGCGCCCCGCCGACGGCTCTCTGCCGTCGTCAATGCCCTGATCACGATTTCGATTGCGACATCACATGACAATAACCACATGATGCGCACTTCCCGGCCGGACTGGACACACGCCTCTCTTACCAAAGGCCCCAGACTGCGCCCAGACCCCATCGGCCTCGAAGCCGCTGATGGCGTCACCGACCGCTGGAGAGACATCATGGTAGAGCGTATCGCCGAAGTTCATCGCAACACCTCGGAAACCAAGATCCGGGTCCGCATCAATCTGGACGGTGAAGGCAAGCTGAGCGCCAACACTGGCGTGCCCTTCCTCGAACACATGATGGACCAGATCGCCCGTCACGGCGTGATCGACATCGAGGTCGACTGCGATGGCGACCTGCATATCGATGACCACCACACCGTCGAGGACATCGGCATCACCCTGGGTCAGGCCTTCGCGCAGGCGCTGGGCAACAAGGCCGGCATCCGCCGTTACGGCCATGCCTACGTGCCGCTGGATGAAGCCCTGTCTCGCGTGGTGATCGACTTCTCCGGTCGTCCGGGCCTGTTCATGCAGTGCGAGTTCACCCGCGGCAACATCGGTCGCTTCGATACCCAGCTGTTCTGGGAATTCTTCCAGGGCTTCGTCAATCACGCTGGCGCCACCCTGCATATCGACAACCTCAAGGGCTTCAATGCCCACCACCAGGCCGAGACCATCTTCAAGGCCTTCGGTCGTGCCGTTCGCATGGCGGTGGAAGAGGACGAGCGCATGGGAGGCCGTATCGCCTCCACCAAGGGCTCGCTGTAAACGAATGATCCGGGCGCCAGACGCCTGACATCCAGCGCCGGAGCCTGCCTCCGGCCTTCGGGAGAAAGACATGACGATTGCCGTCATCGACTATGGCATGGGCAACCTGCACTCCGTCGCCAAGGCGCTTGAGCACGTGGCCGACGAGAATGTCGTGATCACCAGTGACCCGCGCGCCATCCGCGGTGCCACCCGCGTGGTGCTGCCCGGCCAGGGCGCCATCCGTGACTGCATGGGCGAGCTTGAACGCGCCGAGCTGCGTGGTCTGGTCGGCGAGCTGCTGAGCAACCACAGCAAGCCGCTGCTGGGCGTGTGCGTCGGTCAGCAGATGCTGATGGAGCGCAGCGAAGAGAATGGTGGCATCGATTGCCTCGCCTACTTCAAGGGCGACGTGAAACGCTTCGATGACCAGCAGTTGGACGAGCACGGCCAGCGCCTCAAGGTGCCGCATATGGGCTGGAACCATGTCGCGCACACCCAGGGCCACGCGCTGTGGGAAGGCATCGAGGACAACTCGCGCTTCTACTTCGTACACAGCTTCTATGTATCGGCCAGCGAACGCTCCAAGGTCTACGGTGCCACGCACTACGCCGGTGCCGAGGCGCACGTCGCCATCGGTGAGGGCAGCCTGTTCGCGGTGCAGTTCCACCCGGAGAAGAGCGCGGCCGCCGGCCTCAAGCTGCTCGAGAACTTCGTCCGCTGGCAGCCCTGAAGGCTCGCCCGCGTGACCCTCGGCGTCTGTCTCGTGTGACGGACGCCGATACATCCACCTTCGATATACCGACGACAATACAGGCGTGCCCAGACACGCCGAGAGGACACCCGACATGCTGGTAATCCCCGCGATCGATCTCAAGGACGGTCAGTGCGTGCGCCTGAAGCAAGGCCGCATGGAAGACTCCACCAACTACGGCGATGACCCGCTGGCCATGGCCGCGCGCTGGGTCGAGGCCGGTGGCCGTCGTCTGCATCTGGTCGATCTCAACGGTGCCTTCGAAGGCAAGCCGGTCAATGGCGACGCCGTGACACGCATCGCCCGCGCCTACCCAGAGCTGCCGATCCAGATCGGTGGTGGCATCCGTGATGCCGCGACCATCGAGCACTACCTGGAAGCCGGCGTCGGCCAGGTCATCATCGGCACCAAGGCCGTGAAGGAACCGGCCTTCGTCGCCGAGATGTGCCGCGCCTTCCCGGGCCGCATCATCGTCGGTCTCGATGCGCGTGACGGCTTCGTGGCCACCGATGGCTGGGCCGAAGTCTCCACCATCAAGGCCACCGAGCTGGCCAAGCGCTTCGCCAACGACGGCGTGTCCTCCATCGTCTACACCGACATCGCCCGCGACGGCATGATGCAGGGCGTCAACATCGAAGCCACCGTGGCACTGGCCCGCGAAGGCGGTATCCCGGTGATCGCGTCCGGCGGCGTGACCAACCTGGACGACATCCGTGGCCTGGCCGAAGTGGCCGATCAGGGCATCCTCGGTGCCATCACCGGCCGCGCCATCTATGAAGGCAGCCTGGATATCGCCGAAGCGCAGGCGCTGTCCGACTCCATCACCGGCCGCAAGGCCTGAGGGGAGCGATCATGGCACTCGCCAAACGCATCATCCCGTGTCTGGACGTCGACGCCGGTCGTGTCGTGAAGGGCGTCAACTTCGTCGGTATCCGCGATGCCGGTGACCCGGTCGAGGTCGCCAAGCGCTACAACGAGCAAGGCGCCGACGAGATCACCTTCCTCGACATCACCGCCAGCGTCGACAACCGTGGCACCACGGTCGACATGGTGTCGCGCATCGCCGGTGAGGTGTTCATCCCGCTGACGGTGGGGGGCGGCATCCGCACCTGTGAAGACATTCGCACCATGCTGAATGCCGGCGCGGACAAGGTCTCGATCAACACCGCCGCCGTGTTCAACCCGGACTTCGTGCGTGAAGCCGCAGAACGCTTCGGCAGCCAGTGCATCGTGGTCGCCATCGACGCCAAGCGCGTCAGCCAGGACGGCGAGACACCGCGCTGGGAGATCTTCACCCACGGCGGCCGCAAGCCGACCGGACTCGACGCCGTCGAGTGGGCGAAGAAGATGGTCGAGCTGGGCGCCGGTGAACTGCTGCTGACCAGCATGGACCGCGATGGCACCAAGGCCGGTTTCGATCTCGGCGTGACACGCGCCATCTCCGACGCCGTCAGCGTGCCGGTGATCGCCTCCGGCGGTGTCGGCACCCTCGACCATCTGGTGGATGGCGTGCTCGAAGGCGGTGCGGATGCGGTGCTGGCCGCCAGCATCTTCCACTTCGCCGAGTACACGATCCCCCAGGCCAAGGCGCATATGGCCGCACGCGGTATCGAGATGCGCCTGTAAGCGCAGCCGCAGGGAAGTTCAGGCAGAAACGCGAACGCCGCCATTTCCTCAGGGAATGGCGGCGTTCTTGTCTGCAGAGAAGCAACTTCGGTTCAGGCGAGAACAGCGCTCAGACGTAGCCCAGCTTCTTCAGCGGCTTGAGCGCCTGTGCGAGTCGCTGGTCGGCAAGCGTCATGATATCCGCGACCAGGTGCTTCTCGGCGGCGGGCAGCATCACGCGCTCCCCGACCCACAGCGCCAGCTCCGCCAGGTCATGCTGATTGCCCAACCGCGCGGCCGCCTTGTCGAGCAGTTCCGGCTCGCGGCGCCGTCCGTGACTCGGTGACTCGAGCTCCCGCGCGGCTGCCTCACCCAGCGCCTCGTGCGCCAGTGCCAGCTGGAACATGCGGTACTTGACCCACTTGCGCAGCCGGTGAGAGGTCTCGATCTCACGCTTGCTGGCCACCTGCGCCGCAAGCTTGCTGATGCGATGACGACTGAACTCCAGCCCGATGTTGAGCTCCTCCACCGTCAGCGGTGCCGCCTGCCAGGCCGCCCGCTCTTCGCCCAGCAGCGTCTCGAGCGGCGCGTGATCCAGCTCGCCTTCGGGCTCGCTGAGCGCGGCACTGGTCAGCCCCGGACGCAGCGCATCCAGCAGACGCTGACTGCGCTCATCCACCCAGGCGTAGGCGCGACCATGGGTCTTGCGCAGCATGTGCGCCTCGCGCGGCCCGGCCAATGCCTTGGCGACGGCGCGCGGACGCGCCTGATGCTCACTCACCGCCGACTTGCCCAGTGACTCGCGCCGCAGTTGCCACCAGCCGCGCAGCTGCTTGCAGTCGACGCGCAGCGCATGCACATCCGCCGCGCTCAGCGTCGGCTGCGCGAGACGCTCACGCATGGCGTCCAGACGCGCCTGAATCACACCATTCAGCGCTGCGTTCATCGGAGAAGAATCCTGCTGACGGGTGTCGCTCATCTGTCTCTCCAACAACGGCTGGCCAGTCATCACTGGCACCAGGATGACCCGAATCGGGCCGCTCAGTCCTGCAAGGATAGTCCGAGATTGCTGACATCTTCATTGCGGCCCAACTGCTTGAGCGCGCGCCAGTCATCGCGGGACAGCTGCGGGGCTTCGACGCTCTCGAGCACGGCGTCCTGGAAGTCACGCTCATCGATCATCAACGGATGTTCGCGAATCATGGCTTCCAGCGCTTCCTGCTCGATGCCCTCACCAGCCTGCAGGTCGATCAGCGCGCGCACGCCATCGGCGGACAGACGGCTGATCTTGAGCGCGGCTTCCGGCTCTTCGCTGATCAGCACATCGATGCAGGCGGTCAGCGCCATCACGGCTTCCAGGGCGCGGCGCGCGCCGAAGCTGTCATCGTCCTCGGCGGGCTCGAAGGCGGTGACCTTCTCGGCCTGCAGCGAGAAATCGATCTTGGCATCGCGCACGCGCAGCTGCTCCCAGACCAGGTCCAGCAGCTTGCGCAGCTCACGCGTGGTGTCCAGCGCGCTGGCCGTGCCATTGGCTTCGGCGTAGAAACCGGCATTGGGCAGGAGTCGCTCGGTCAGCGCCGCCATGAAGGCAGTACGGCGCACGGGGGCCAGCGCATCAAGGCGCGCACGGAAACCGGATACAGGCTGAGTCATGACGGCTCTATTCTCACTTCACTATTCAATATGCGGCGTTCACGCTGGCGTCTTGGCTCCGCCAGCCGCGATGTCACCGGAGGTCGCTATAGGGTATGCGATAGGATAGGCGAAAGGGTAGCGCCCGCGCGTGGCCGGATGAACACGCTCCCGCTCGAGCGCTGCCGTGCTGCCGCATGCCTCAGGGCCACAGGCACTCCGTCGGCACGCGGCCAGCACCATCGAACAGGATGCCTTCGCTGCGCAGCTTTTCCCGCTGGCGCACTGCCCCGCCGTGCTCGGTGACCTTGAGCGAGGCATTGATCACGCGATGCCACGGCAACTGATGGCCATCCGGCAGGTGACGCATCGCCGAGCCGACCATGCGCGCGCTGGCGCCATCGGTCATCTTGGCGATACGCCCGTAGGTGGTGATGCGGCCTTCGGGAATCTGCGCCACCACGGTGTAGATCTGTTCGAGCAGTTCGGCCCGCATGCGGTTCTCTCCTTGTCGTGTCGCGGCTGGTTCGCCCGGTGCAAGTACTGATATGCCGGCACTGGGGCCTTTACGCTGACATGGCGCTCACGCATGATGAAGCCATGCATCTTTACTTCATACACCAGGGGCAACTCCCTGACACTGAACCAGATTCAGCCGCCGATACCGCAACGCTAGCGCATGACTGGCAGGGTCCGCTACGTCTCAAGGACTGGCTTTCCGGCATGGGGCACAGCTTCAACACCAGCTTCCCGCTGGCAGGCGAAGCCTTGCCGGGCATCGATGATTTCCATGCGCTGGTGTTGCTGGATGGCCCGCAACGCCTGTCGAGCGCCGCACAGCCCGCCTCGCCCGCCGAACAGCAGTCGCTGCGCCTGCAGCGCAAGTTGATTCGGCGCACGCTGAACAGCAATCGCCCGCTGCTGGGGATTGGCCTGGGGGCGCGACTGATCGCCGAGCAGATGGGGGCGATCGTCTCGTCCGCCGTGGTGCCACAGCGTCGCTGGGCCACGCTGACGCGCAGCAACGAGTGCCCGCTGGGGCTACCCGCCGAGTTCGAGGCCTTGATGTGGCATGAGGAGATCTGCGGCCTGCCGGAAGACTGCGAGCTGCTGGCCAGCAGCGAGCATACGCCAGTGGCCGGCTTCAGCTGGGATGAGGGTCGCGTGGTGGCACTCAACTTCCATCCGCACATGGATGCGGCGGCCACGCAGGACCGCCTGGCCCGCCACCCCGCGCCCCTGGAGGGCAATGGCGTGCAGTCACGCGAGGCGTTGCTGGAAGACCCGAAGCGCTTTGATCGTCAGGCGGCCCTGCTGGACCGCCTGCTGGTGGACTGGCTGAATGCGTGAGCGCTGACCGGCGCCCGTGAGGGATGTCAGCGCTGCCAGCGGTGATTGGCGCTCCACTCACGCGCGAAGGCAAGGCTGTTGTCCCAGTCGCCGACGTGCAGGAAGGTGCGCTCGTGCTTCTCGAGCTGATAGCGGTACATCGGGTCGTAATACTCACTGAGCAGCGGCGCCAGCCAGCCTTCATGGGCAATGGGATTGCCGCGCTTGTGCTCCTGGAAGGCGATGTCCTGCATGCGCACCAGACGAGCAAGGCGCGCACTGCCCAGGCGCTTGCGCAGACGTAGCAGCGCCTGACGCAGCTGGCGCTGCATCAGGGTCCAGCCGAGGAAGTCACCATAGTGACGACTGTAGGTGGACCACAGCCCCTCGATATAGTCCTTCTGAATCTGCACGACTCGCCAATCCAGCGGCATCTCGACGCGGATCAACGGCGCCTGCTCCATCGCGCGCCAGGTGGCGAGTGGAATGTTGACGCTGCCGATGAAGCGCGACTCGTCTTCCATGATGGTAGGCGCTTCATCCTCAAGCGTGAGCATCTCGGCGGCGATGCGATGCTCGAAGTCGATCTGGCTCGGCGCCGGGAAGGGATGACGGCCGAAGGCCGAACCCTTGTGGCGTGCACAGCCTTCCAGGTCGATGCCATTGTCCAGCGCATGGATCAGCTCGGTCTTGGCGCAGCCGGTCAGCCCGCCGATCAACAGCATCGGGGCCTGCTCGGCACGCTCATCGATATGCTGACAGAGCTGCTGACGCATGGCCTTCCAGCCGCCTTCGATGCGCGGGCGCTCGATCCCCGCTTCCTGCAGCCACTGCTGACTGAGCTGAGAACGCATGCCGCCGCGGAAGCAGTAGAGAATCGCGTCAGGGTACCGCTCGACGTGCTCGACCCAGGCGCGGATACGTGCGCGCTTGATCCCGCCGCTGACCAGTTGATGGCCAAGATGTACCGCCGATTCCGGGCCGACCTGCTTGTACTGCAGCCCGACGCGATGACGCTCCTCATCATCCATCAGCGGCAGATTGACGGCACCCGGCAAGGCACCGGCGGCGAATTCGACCGGCGCGCGCACATCGATCAACGGACGGCCGTCGCGAATCAGGTCGCAGCTGGCCGCCACGGTGGGCAAACTCATGGGCATCTCTCGGCAGACAGAACAGGATTGAGGCAATGGGCGGCGACTGGCTGACTGGCCGCACCATCAAGGGGCCATATTCTATCGCAAGCGTGCAGCCGCCCCCAGCCTTGTGCTTTCACGCCAACGGTGGCGTCAGGCGCACCCCCTGCCCCGGCCCGATCCCGGCCGGACCGAACAGCTGACAATCGGGGCAGGCAGCGGGCTGATCACCGTGGGCGCGATGCGCTTCGGCGACCGAGTCGCGCAGCGAGGCAATCGCCGCCTCGGCGGTATGGAAGTAGTTCTCACGCCCCATGCGCTCGAGGAAGCCACCGCGCTCCATCACTTCCAGCGCGTACATGCGAAAGCCGCACATGCTGAGACTGCCGCCGGCATCGCGCAGGCGACGTTGCTCGATCTCGAGCATCTCGGCGCCCGCGATATCGATGAAGTTGCAGCCGGTGCCCAGCAGGATGACGTGCTTGCCGGTATAGCGCGCCAGCTTGCGCTGGACATGGTCGACCGCCCCGAAGAACAGCGAACCATCCACACGCAGAATCACCACTTCCCGGCACTGGGCCAGCTGATAACGCTCGGCATTGCGCACGCCAAGCTCCGGATGCTCCGGGTCTGGCGCCATCTCTACCAGCCGTGGCCGTGAGGTGCGGTTCAGATACAGCACCAGCGAGACCAGCACCCCGGCGAAGATGGCGAACTCCAGCGGCAACAGCAGGGTAGCGAGGAAGGTGATCACCAGCACCACCGCCTCTTCGCGGCTGACGGCCAGAATCTGACGGATATGACCGACTTCGATCAGGTTGGCGGCAATCACCATGATCAGGCCCGCCATCGCCGGCAACGGCAGCCAGGCGGTCACGTCAGGCACCAGCAACAGCACCGCCAGCACGATCAGCGCCGCCACCACCACCGACAGCGGGGTGCGGGCGCCGGCATCATAGTTGGCGCCGGAGCGCGTGAAGGAGCCGGAGCCGGCAAAGCACGAGAAGAAACTGCCCGCCAGATTCGACAAGCCCTGGCCGATGAACTCCTGGTTGCCGTCGATACGCTGATGCGAGCGCACGCCGATGGCGCGCGCGATGGAGACCGCCTCGATCAGGCCGAGCACCGCCAGCGCGAAGGCCGCCCCACCCAGCGAGCGCAGGGTATCAAAGCCCAGCGGCGGCAGGGAAAACGGCGGCAGGCTGCCGGACAGGGCGCCGACCATCGGAATACCTGCCGCACTGCCGCCGAGCAATGCCGCGACACCACAGCCGACGGCCATCGCCACCAGCATCCACGGTAGCTTGCGATTCAGCCGCCGAACCAGCACGGCCGTGAGCAAGGTGCTAAGTCCCGTGATCAACGTGGCCCACGAGGTATCGCCCAGATGCCCGAGCAGCGCCCACCAGGTGCCGAGAAAGCTCGAGGCATCGCCAAGCGCGATGCCGAACAGATGCTTGAGCTGACTGGTGGCGATCAAGACCCCGGCGCCGGCGGTGAAGCCGATCACCACCGTATGCGAGATGAGATTGACCAGCGCCCCCATGCGCATCAGCCCCAACGACAGCTGGATGATGCCGACCATGCAGGTCAATGCCAGCACCAGCGGCAGGTATTCGGGACTGCCCGGCGCGGCCAGGGTCGAGACGGTGCCGAACACCACCATTGAGATCGCCGCGGCCGGGCCACTGACCATATGCCGCGAACTGCCGAACAGGCCGGCGATGATCGCCACCACGATGGCGGCATACAGCCCATGCGCCGGTGGCAGGCCGGCGATCAACGCATAGGCCACCCCCTGGGGCAGCACCAGCACCGCGCCACTCAGCCCCGCGATCAGATCAGAACGCGCATCCCCGGGCGACAGCTGACGCATCCAGCCGAGAAAGGGCAACAGTCGCGACAGACGATAGGCCGCGGCACTGGTGTGCTCGGGCCCCTCTGCCGTCTCGGTAGATTCGGGGGGCGGCGAGGAAGGAGGCGGAGTATCAGCGGACAAGAAGTATCTCCGTGGCGAGGCAGGAAAGAGGTCGTCAGCCGGTAGCCGCAATGTCCCTGAGCGTACTCGGGACAGGCTTGAAACCAGCGGTGATAAGTCTATCGCTGAAATCACTAATGAAACAGGGCCGCCACATGCTCGACAGCGACCTGTGACCTTGCGGCCCTTTCCCTAGAAAGAGATATGTTGAAGAGAGACGATGAAGAGACATGATCAAGCAACACGGTGACGAGACACGATAACGAGAAACGAAGAGAGGCGAGAAGACACGGCGCTGGCCATGCCGCGCCCGAGCAGTGACAATACCCGTTCCTGACACCGCTGCGGACCCTGACGCCATGACCACCGACGCTACGCCGACCGATACCACGACTCCCGAGACGGCAGGTGGCTACACCCCGCCGCTGGATGCCAGCGAAGCCGAGGCCATCGACGCCACGCGCCAGTGGGTCGAGACGCACATCATCGCCGACAATCTTTGCCCGTTCGCCGCCCGCGAGATGGCACGCAACAGCATCCAGTATGCCGTGGTGCCCGGCGCAGGGCTCGAGCGCAGCCTGCAGGCACTCGGCGACGAGCTGCTGAACCTGGACGCCAACCGCGACGCCGAGACCACGCTGGTGATCTTCAAGGACGGCTTCCGCGACTTCGACACCTATCTTGAGCTGCTCGACTACGCCGAGGCGCTGCTCGAGATGCAGGGCTACGAAGGCATCTATCAGCTGGCCAGCTTCCACCCGGAATACGTGTTCGAGGATACCGAGGAAGACGACGCGGCCAACTACACCAACCGCTCGCCCTACCCGATGCTGCACCTGCTGCGCGAAAGCTCGGTCGAAGCCGCCATCAATGCCTACGCAGGCGATGTCGAAGAGGTGCCGGGGCGCAATGAAGAACTGATGCGCGAGCGCGGTGTCGAGCTTCTGGTCTCACGCCTCAAGGCCTGTGCTCACGCCGCCCGCCAGGCTGACAAGCAGGACTGACAAGACAGACTGAGCTTCGTGCTCGGAGAAAACCCCATACGAACAAGGCCAGCCGCGAGGCTGGCCTTGTTCGTTGTATGCAGCATCACACCACGATGTCCCCGTGCGACAGGCTCATGCGCCAGGCGCAGATGTCACAGGGCTTCCAGTGCCTGGGACAGCTTGTCGACCGCCACGATGGTCATGCCCTTGGGTGGATTCTTGGGGGCATTGCCCTTGGGCACGATGGCGCGCGTGAAGCCGTGTTTGGCGGCCTCGACGATGCGCTCCTGGCCACTCGGCACCGGACGTATCTCGCCGGACAGCCCCACCTCGCCGAACACCACCAGCTCGCGCGGCAGCGGGCGGTTCTGCAGGCTGGAGACCACCGCACACAGCACCGCGAGGTCGGCACTGGTCTCGAGCACCTTGACCCCGCCGACCACGTTCAGGAAGACATCCTGATCGCCGGTGAACAAGCCGCCATGCTTGTTGAGCACTGCCAGCAGCATCGACAGACGATTGCCGTCCAGACCGACGGCGACACGGCGGGGATTGCCCAGCGGCGAGTCATCCAGCAAGGCCTGCACTTCGATCAGGATCGGTCGCGTGCCCTCCCACACCACCATCACCAGACTGCCGGAGGATTGCTCCTCACTGCGCGACAGGAAGATCGCGCTGGGGTTCTTCACCTCCTTCAGACCCAGCTCGACCATGGCGAACACGCCCAGCTCGTTGACCGCACCGAAGCGGTTCTTCTGGCCACGCAGCGTGCGGAAGCGCGAATCACCATCGCCCTCCAGCAGCAGGGAGGCGTCGATCATGTGCTCCAGCACCTTGGGCCCGGCCAGCGAGCCATCCTTGGTCACGTGGCCGACCAGCAGCAGCACGGTGTTGGTTCGCTTGGCGAAGCGGGTCAGCGCGGCGGCAGACTCACGCACCTGCGAGACACCCCCCGGCGCGGATGACAGATCCTCCAGATGCATGGTCTGGATGGAGTCGATGATCAGCACCTCGGGCTTTTCGCGCTCGGCAGTGGCCAGAATCGTCTCGACGCTGGTCTCGGCCAGCATCTTGAGGCCCTGGGTCGGCAGCTGCAGACGATGGGCGCGCATCGCCACCTGCGACAGCGATTCCTCACCGGTGACATAGAGTGAGCGCTTCTGCTGGGCGAGCTTGCAGGCGGTCTGCAGCAGCAGCGTCGACTTGCCGGCCCCCGGGTGGCCACCGAGCAGCACGGCGGAACCCGGCACCAGCCCGCCGCCCAGCACGCGGTCGAACTCGCCGAAGGTCGAGGAGAAGCGCGGCACCTCGGCCAGCGAGACATTGGAAAGATCGGTCACGTTGTCGCTGAGCGTGCCGGCGTAGCCGCCCCGCCCATTGCTGGCGCTACGCGCAGCACCACCGGCGACGGCACCCGCAGCGGGGGCGGCGCCGGGCAATACCGTGGCGCCGACGCGGATTTCCTGCAGGGTGTTCCACTCGCGGCAGCCGCTGCACTGGCCCTGCCACTTCGAGAATTCGCTACCGCATTCGGTACATACGAAGGCGCTCTTTGCTTTCGCCATCAGACAATCCTGTCGGGAAGAAGTGATTCTCGGCGTCGTGGTGGAGTGTCGTCAGCCGTGGATTTCCAACGGCCAGACACAAGGAAGGCGGCTTGCGCCGCCTTCCTTGTGCTCACGATCGCCTTGTGGCGCACGGCACGCTTACTGGCGCTTGAGGCGCAGTGTCTCACCGTTCTGGAAGCGACGCTTCTGCGGGTCGACCAGCTCCAGGGTCTGGGCATCCAGACGCAGGAAGTAGTAGGTCTGGCCTTCGCCGTCCGGCGTCAGCTCATAGACGGTCGCGTTCGGGTCCGTCACGGTGCCGGACAGCACGTCCCACTGGCCTTCGTAATGCTCTGGATCCGGCTGCTGCGGATGATCACGATAGGTGGCATCGAGACTGAAGGTACGCTCATCCTGGGCTGCCTCTTCGGCACCCTTGAGGCGTACATCGAGGTCAATGCCCGTGCAGCGACGACACGGCAGGGTGCCCTTGTAGACGGCAACCTGCTCGCTGGCTGTCTCGGTGGCGCTGTTGTCAGCGGCACCGTCATTGGTCTGGGCCGTTGATGCGCACCCGGCGAGACCGACCATCAGCGCGGCTCCCACCATCAGAGTCCTGATCTGCATTGAATCCTCCTTAAGGCGATGACTCGATAGCAGCGTCAGCGCTATCGACGGCGAGCGGTCTACCCGCTTTGGCAGGCAGACCGCTCACAAGCTTCCATGCTCAAGAATAGCGGGTATCCGCCCCGAGAGGCCACCCCCGATGGCGTTTATCGAACACCATTCGCTAAATCGTGTCGGCCTCAGCCGCGGCGATCATGGCCATTGTCGAGAAACGGATAGTCGGTGTAACCCTTGGCGCCACCACCGTAGAAGGTGTCCGGGTCCTGCTCGTTGAGCTCAGCGCCGAGGCGAATGCGCTCGACCAGGTCCGGGTTGGCGATATACGGGCGCCCGATGGCGACGGCATCCGCGATGCCCTCATCGATGATGCGTGCCGCGCTCTCACCGTCGTAATGGCCGCAGAAGATCAGCGCGCCCGTGACGCGCTCGCGCAGGGCACGACGGAAGTCATCGCTGAACTTGATGTCGCCACCGGCCCAGTCCGGCTCGTTGACGTGCACATAGGCGATGCCACGTCTGGAGAGCTGCTCGGCCATGTAGAAGGCCATCTCTTCCGGCTCGTCATCGGTCAGACCGAAGATCTCGATGAAGGGCGTCAGGCGGATGCCGGTACGCTCAGGGCCGAAGACTTCGGCGACGGCATCGACGACTTCCAGCGTCAGGCGCGCACGGTTCTCGACCGAGCCACCGTACTGGTCAGTGCGCTGATTGGTGCCGGTGGCCATGAACTGGTTGAGCAGATAGGCGTTGGCGGCGTGCACCTCGATCATGTCGAAACCGGCACGCTTGGCGCGCACGGCGGCCTGGCGATAGTCCTCGATCAGCTGGGGAATCTCGTCCGTCTCCAGGGCGCGCGGCGTACTGGTGGGGTGACGTCCGCTGGTGCCGTCCTCGAACTCGACGAAGCACTGGGCGCCTTCACCACGCAGGGCGCTCGGCGCGACCGGCTGCTGGCCGTCCGGCTGCTGGCCGTCCGGCTGCACCATCTCATGCGAGACACGCCCGACGTGCCACAGCTGGAGTGCCATGCGGCCGCCCTTGGCGTGCACCGCCTGGACGACACCCTTCCAGCCCGCTTCCTGCTCATCGGTCCAGATGCCCGGCGTGTAGACGTAGCCACGTGCGGTGGGCGAGATGTTGGTCGCCTCGCTGATGATCAGGCCGGCACCGGCACGCTGACCGTAATAGGCCTGCTGCAGCTCACCGGGCACGCTGTCGGGGGTACGAGCACGTGTCAGCGGTGCCATCAGGATGCGGTTGGGCAAGGTCAGATCACCGAGCTTGACCGGATCGAGCAGGGTGTCAGCGTACGGGGCATTGGTGTTGGCAGTCATCGGGACTCCTTGAATTGCAGGACTTCACCCAGCGTCCTCACCGTGCAAGGTCGCACGAGCTGGGCAAGCATGCCTGTGACATGCGGCACACCACGCGCTGCTTCAAGCACGCACATCGCACGAGAATAATGCTGGCATGGCAACAATGGGCGAGGCCCGCCGTGCGGCTACTCCTGGGCTTCTTTCAACACCCCCTCTCGATAGCCCTTCGCAACAGACCTTCGCAACAGCCTCCAATCACCGCTCCAATGCCCCTCATGACTCACTCAGAGCGCATGCCGGTGCTTGTACCGCGACGATCCAGCGGGCAACATGAAAAGCATCCATGACACGGGTCATGCACTGTCACCAGCGGCGAGAAATCATGAGCAAGTACTGGAGCCCCCAGGTCCACGACCTGACCCCCTACGTCCCCGGCGAACAACCGCGTGAGCAGCTGATCAAGCTGAACACCAACGAGAACCCCTACCCGCCGGCGCCCGCCGTGGAGCAGACGCTGCGCGAGTTCAATGCCTCTGATCTGCGCCGCTACCCGGACCCGAGCTCCAGCTCGCTGCGCGCCGCCCTGGCCGATACCTTCCATGTGGCCGCCGAGGAAGTCTTCGTCGGCAACGGCTCCGATGAGGTGCTGGCGCTGGCCTTCCAGGCATTCTTCCGTCAGGACAAGCCGCTGCTGCTGCCGTCCATCAGCTACAGCTTCTACCCGGTCTACTGCCGCATGTATGGCATCGAGTCGCGCAGCATCGCACTGACCGACAACTGGGAAGTCGATCTGGAAGCCTTCGGCAACGACAATGGCGGCATCATCTTCGCCAACCCCAACGCCCCGACAGGGCATGGCCATGGCCGCAAGGCGATTGCCGCGCTGCTGGAGCGCAATCCGCAGAGCGTGGTACTGGTCGACGAGGCCTACGTGGACTTCGGCGGCGAAAGCGCCATCCCGCTGATTCATCAGTATCCGAATCTGGTCGTGACGGGCACTTTCTCTAAGTCGCGCAGCCTGGCGGGCATTCGTCTTGGCTATGCCGTGGCCTCGCGTGAGCTGATCGAGGGTCTGGAGCGCGTAAAGGACTCCTTCAACTCCTACCCCATCGATCGCCTGGCCGAACAGGTCGGCGTCGCTGCGCTCAGTGATCCCGACTATTTCGATGAGTGCCGCACACGGGTCATCACCACTCGCGAGCAGACGCGCGATCGCATGGCCGCGCTGGGCTTCGAGATCCTGCCCTCGCAGACCAACTTCGTGCTGGCGACTCACCCGACCCACGATGCCGGCAAGCTGTTCATCGGCCTGCGCGAACAGGGCATCCTGGTGCGCCACTTCAACACCGACGCACTGCGTGACTATCTGCGCATCAGCATCGGTACCGATGCCGAGATGGACAGCCTGATCGAAGCCCTGGAAACCCTGTGTCGCTGAGATAGCGCACGGGCTGGCCAGTGATTGCTCCAATCAAAGAAGGCGCCCAGTGTGAAGTGGACCCCAGAATTCGGACCAGGCGCTAAGCTCTGATCATACCGACCAGGAGAGCTTGATCATGAGCAGGAAACGTCGACAGTACAGCAGTGAGTTCAAAGCCAAGGTAGCCCTTACCGCCCTCAAGGGGGAACAGACCACGTCAGAGATCGCAGCCCGCTTCGAGATCCACCCAACCATGGTGAGTCAGTGGAAGCGCGACCTGCTGGACAACGCCACCGGCGTCTTCGAGGGCAAAAGTTCCAGTAAAACCGCCCAGAAGACCCAGGAGGAGATCGATACGCTCTATCGCGAGATCGGCAAGCTGACGGTGGAACGGGATTTTTTGTCACGCAGGCTCGATCGTTGAGTCGGGCCCAGCGCCTGACAATGGTCGAGCCGCAAGCGCCCGGCATCAGCCTCCGACGTCAATGCCAGCTACTCGGTATCAGTCGCTCCTCGATGTACTATCAGCGCAAGGCACTACGGGCCTATGATCTGGAGTTAATGCGTCTGATCGACGCGGAACATCTGCGCACACCGGTCTATGGCTCACGAAGGATGTCAGCCTATCTCAATCGCTTGGGGCACGCAGTGAGCCGCAAGCGCGTCCAGCGATTGATGCGCGGGATGGGACTACAGGCTATTTATCCGAAGCCATGCACCAGCCGGCCAGGCACAGGACATCGGATCTATCCTTACTTGCTGAGGGGGCGAGTCATCGACCGCCCCAATCAGGTCTGGGCGACCGATATCACCTATATTCCTTTGGCGCGCGGGTTCATGTACCTGGTGGCCATCATGGACTGGCACAGCCGTCGCGTGTTGGCCTGGCGGGTCTCCAACACCCTGGATACGGACTTCTGTATCGATGCTTTGGAGGAAGCCCTGGCGTGTTATGGAAAGCCCGAGATATTCAATACAGATCAAGGCTGTCAGTTCACCAGCCAGTCGTTCACCGAAGTTCTGGAAGCCCATGATGTCCGGATCAGCATGGACGGCAAGGGATGCTATCAGGACAACATATTCGTGGAACGACTCTGGCGCAGTGTGAAGTATGAGTGCGTTTATCTGAAGGCTTTCGAGAGCGGCGCCCACTTGCAAGGGGATCTGAAGCGTTACTTCGCTTGGTACAACACGGAGCGGCCCCACCAAGGGCTAGACGATGCTACACCTGATGAAGTGTACTTCTCTCAACCACTGACCCAGGCAGCCTGACGCCGATGATGACCTGATCCGAGCTTAGACGACCCGTCAGGTGGTCCAAAGGATGGGGTCCACTTCAGTGGGCGCCTTCTTTCATCAGGATGTCACTCAGGAGTTCGCTCATCACACAGCTCGTCGTATCGTTCATCGCACCGAACACTCTGCAGGAGCACAACATGACAACGGACAGTCCCTCCATGGCTTCAGACGCTACCCCGACATCCCGCCTGCCTCTGACGCGGGTGCATCACGTGGCGCTCATCACCGCTGATTACCCTCGCGCCAGGCGCTTCTATCTCGAGGTCATGGATGCGCAGGTGATCAACGAGGCCTATCGCGAGGCCCGCGACAGCTACAAGCTCGACCTGCGCCTGCCGGGCGGTATCCAGCTGGAGCTGTTCTCCTTCCCCTCGCCGCCTGAGCGCCCCAGCTATCCGGAAGCCTGTGGCCTTCGTCACCTGGCGCTGGCGACGGAAGACATCGATACCTGTGTCGAGCTGCTGATCGCGCGTGGCGCCACGCCAGAGCCGATACGTGTCGATGAATACACCGGAGCCCGCTTCACCTTCCTGGCAGACCCTGACGGCACGCCCATCGAGCTCTACGAAGTCTCGCCCTGATATGATGGTGCACTGAAACTTCACTGGCCCTGAAGACAAAAGGCCCCTGTCGATATTTCGACAGGGGCCTTCTTGTGTCATGTGCGCGTTGCTTGGGCAAAGCTCTTTTCTTTCGCCCACAGCCGATTCGCATGCAGGACTCTCTACGCAGCTTTTACTGACCACAAAGAGAACCGCCCCTGCAGCAAGGCTACAGGGGCGGTTCGGGATAAGTGCCTGACGATGACCTACTCTCACATGGAGAAACTCCACACTACCATCGGCGCTAAGCGGTTTCACTTCCGAGTTCGGCATGGGATCGGGTGGTTCACGCTCGCTATGGTCGTCAGGCGAAACGGTGGCATCTTGCGATGCCTGAGTCTCGAAGCTTTTGGCCTCGCGACTCGCAATATGAATCATGCTGACCGATATGTCTCGATCCTGTCGTAATCCCGGCGTTTGCCTACGCAAACCCCTTGGGTGTTATATGGTCAAGCCTCACGGGCAATTAGTACTGGTTAGCTCAACACATTGCTGTGCTTCCACACCCAGCCTATCAACCTTGTAGTCTTCAAGGGCCCTTCAGGAGGCGCAAGGCCTCAGGGAAGTCTCATCTTGAAGGGGGCTTCCCGCTTAGATGCTTTCAGCGGTTATCCCGTCCGAACGTAGCTACCGGGCAATGCCATTGGCATGACAACCCGAACACCAGAGGTTCGTCCACTCCGGTCCTCTCGTACTAGGAGCAGCTCTTCTCAAACTTCCGACGCCCACGGCAGATAGGGACCGAACTGTCTCACGACGTTCTAAACCCAGCTCGCGTACCACTTTAAATGGCGAACAGCCATACCCTTGGGACCGACTTCAGCCCCAGGATGTGATGAGCCGACATCGAGGTGCCAAACACCGCCGTCGATGTGAACTCTTGGGCGGTATCAGCCTGTTATCCCCGGAGTACCTTTTATCCGTTGAGCGATGGCCCTTCCATACAGAACCACCGGATCACTAGAACCTACTTTCGTACCTGCTCGACGTGTCTGTCTCGCAGTCAAGCACCCTTATGCTCTTGCACTCAATGCACGATTTCCAACCGTGCTGAGGGTACCTTCGTGCTCCTCCGTTACTCTTTAGGAGGAGACCGCCCCAGTCAAACTACCCACCATACACTGTCCTCGATCCGGATAACGGACCTGAGTTAGAACGCCAATGATGTCAGGCTGGTATTTCAAGGTTGGCTCCACCGCATCTGGCGACGTGGTTTCAAAGCCTCCCAGCTATCCTACACAGACAACATCAGCATCCAGTGTAAAGCTATAGTAAAGGTTCACGGGGTCTTTCCGTCTAGCCGCGGGTACACAGCATCTTCACTGCGATTTCAATTTCACTGAGTCTCGGGTGGAGACAGCGTGGCCATCATTACGCCATTCGTGCAGGTCGGAACTTACCCGACAAGGAATTTCGCTACCTTAGGACCGTTATAGTTACGGCCGCCGTTTACCGGGGCTTCGATCAAGAGCTTCGCGTGAGCTAACCCCATCAATTAACCTTCCGGCACCGGGCAGGCGTCACACCCTATACGTCCGCTTGCGCGTTTGCAGAGTGCTGTGTTTTTAATAAACAGTTGCAGCCACCTGGTATCTTCGACCGGTAAGAGCTTACGGAGCAAGTCCTTCACTCGAACCGGTGCACCTTCTCCCGAAGTTACGGTGCCATTTTGCCTAGTTCCTTCACCCGAGTTCTCTCAAGCGCCTTGGTATTCTCTACCTGACCACCTGTGTCGGTTTGGGGTACGGTCGCATGTGATCTGAAGCTTAGAGGCTTTTCCTGGAAGCGTGGCATCGATGACTTCCTGACCGTGGTCAGTTCGTCTCGCATCTCGACCTCAGAGGAACCGGATTTGCCTGATTCCTCGGCCTACATGCTTTCACCAGGACAACCAACGCCTGGCTCACCTAGCCTTCTTCGTCCCCCCATCGCAACCACATCCGGTACGGGAATATTAACCCGTTTCCCATCGACTACGCGTTTCCGCCTCGCCTTAGGGGCCGACTCACTCTGCTCCGATTAACGTAGAACAGAAAACCTTGGTCTTCCGGCGGGGGAGTTTTTCACTCCCCTTATCGTTACTCATGTCAGCATTCGCACTCGTGATACCTCCAGCAGACTTCTCAATCCACCTTCATTGGCTTACACGACGCTCCTCTACCGCTCATCCAGAGGATGAACCCGTAGCTTCGGTACCTGATTTAGCCCCGTTATATCTTCCGCGCAGGCCGACTCGACTAGTGAGCTATTACGCTTTCTTTAAAGGATGGCTGCTTCTAAGCCAACCTCCTAGCTGTCTGAGCCTTCCCACATCGTTTCCCACTTAATCAGGATTTTGGGACCTTAGCTGACGGTCTGGGTTGTTTCCCTTTTCACAACGGACGTTAGCACCCGCTGTGTGTCTCCCACGCTGCACTCACTGGTATTCGGAGTTTGCCTCGGGTTGGTAAGTCGGGATGACCCCCTAGCCGAAACAGTGCTCTACCCCCAGCGGTGATACGTGAGGCGCTACCTAAATAGCTTTCGAGGAGAACCAGCTATCTCCGGGCTTGATTAGCCTTTCACTCCGATCCACAGCTCATCCCAGCATTTTTCAACATACTTGGGTTCGGGCCTCCAATTGATGTTACTCAATCTTCACCCTGGCCATGGATAGATCGCCCGGTTTCGGGTCTATACCCTGCGACTGGTCGCCCAGTTAAGACTCGGTTTCCCTACGCCTCCCCTATACGGTTAAGCTCGCCACAGAATATAAGTCGCTGACCCATTATACAAAAGGTACGCGGTCACACCACGAAGGTGCTCCCACTGCTTGTACGCATACGGTTTCAGGATCTATTTCACTCCCCTCGCCGGGGTTCTTTTCGCCTTTCCCTCACGGTACTGGTTCACTATCGGTCAGCCAGGAGTATTTAGCCTTGGAGGATGGTCCCCCCATGTTCAGTCAAGGTTTCTCGTGCCCCGACCTACTCGATTTCACGTGACTCAGACTTCGACTACGGGACTATCACCCTGTATCGTCAAGCTTCCCAGCTTGTTCGTCTGTCAGTTGTCACGCTTAAGGGCTGGTCCCCGTTCGCTCGCCGCTACTTGGGGAATCTCGGTTGATTTCTTTTCCTCCGGGTACTTAGATGTTTCAGTTCCCCGGGTTTGCCTCTATAGGTTATGTATTGGCCTATAGATACTCACCTGATGGTGAGTGGGTTTCCCCATTCGGAAATCGTTGGGTCGCAGGGTATTTGCCACCTCGCCAACGCTTATCGCAGGCTATCACGTCCTTCATCGCCTCTGGCTGCCAAGGCATCCACCGTATGCGCTTAATCGCTTGACCATATAACCCCAAGGGGTCTGTCAAGGATTACGAATCTGTCGGACCTCTCCGACATATCGTTTGATAGACATGCGCTTGGCGCACATATCTATCGTCAGCATGATTCACATTGTTAAAGAGCGGCTGTTCAGAGAACAGTGAGAAGCGCGCTCTGATGAGCACGCTTGCCACTGCCGGCTAAGCCAGCAATAAGATCAGGTAATTCGTTGTGAGCACTTGCCGCGAGCGATAGACAGTGTCGATAAGGAGGTGATCCAGCCCCAGGTTCCCCTAGGGCTACCTTGTTACGACTTCACCCCAGTCATGAACCACACCGTGGTGATCGCCCTCCCGAAGGTTAGGCTAACCACTTCTGGTGCAGTCCACTCCCATGGTGTGACGGGCGGTGTGTACAAGGCCCGGGAACGTATTCACCGTGGCATTCTGATCCACGATTACTAGCGATTCCGACTTCATGGAGTCGAGTTGCAGACTCCAATCCGGACTGAGGCAAGCTTTATGGGATTGGCTCCACTTCGCAGTATTGCAACCCTTTGTACTTGCCATTGTAGCACGTGTGTAGCCCTACCCGTAAGGGCCATGATGACTTGACGTCGTCCCCACCTTCCTCCGGTTTGTCACCGGCAGTCTCCTTAGAGTTCCCGACATTACTCGCTGGCAAATAAGGATAGGGGTTGCGCTCGTTACGGGACTTAACCCAACATTTCACAACACGAGCTGACGACAGCCATGCAGCACCTGTCTCAGAGTTCCCGAAGGCACCAATCCATCTCTGGAAAGTCCTCTGGATGTCAAGGGTAGGTAAGGTTCTTCGCGTTGCATCGAATTAAACCACATGCTCCACCGCTTGTGCGGGCCCCCGTCAATTCATTTGAGTTTTAACCTTGCGGCCGTACTCCCCAGGCGGTCAACTTATTGCGTTAGCTGCGCCACTAAGTCCTCAAGGGACCCAACGGCTAGTTGACATCGTTTACGGCGTGGACTACCAGGGTATCTAATCCTGTTTGCTACCCACGCTTTCGCACCTCAGTGTCAGTGTCAGTCCAGAAGGCCGCCTTCGCCACTGGTATTCCTCCCGATCTCTACGCATTTCACCGCTACACCGGGAATTCTACCTTCCTCTCCTGCACTCTAGCCAAGCAGTTCCAGATGCCGTTCCCAGGTTGAGCCCGGGGCTTTCACACCTGGCTGACTTAGCCACCTACGCGCGCTTTACGCCCAGTAATTCCGATTAACGCTTGCACCCTCCGTATTACCGCGGCTGCTGGCACGGAGTTAGCCGGTGCTTCTTCTGCGAGTGATGTCTTTCCTCGGGAGTATTAATCCCAAGGCGTTCTTCCTCGCTGAAAGTGCTTTACAACCCGAAGGCCTTCTTCACACACGCGGCATGGCTGGATCAGGCTTTCGCCCATTGTCCAATATTCCCCACTGCTGCCTCCCGTAGGAGTCTGGGCCGTGTCTCAGTCCCAGTGTGGCTGATCATCCTCTCAGACCAGCTACGGATCGTCGCCTTGGTGAGCCATTACCTCACCAACAAGCTAATCCGACATGGGCTCATCCGATAGCGCAAGGTCCGAAGATCCCCTGCTTTCTCCCGTAGGACGTATGCGGTATTAGCCTGAGTTTCCCCAGGTTGTCCCCCACTATCGGGCAGATTCCCATGCATTACTCACCCGTCCGCCGCTCGACGCCTCCTAGCAAGCTAGGATCGTTTCCGCTCGACTTGCATGTGTTAAGCCTGCCGCCAGCGTTCAATCTGAGCCATGATCAAACTCTTCAGTTGAAAGCTTGATAGTCTGTTAAGCAGACCAAACTTGGTTCAGAGTCAAACTTCTCGTGAGAGGCTTGCTCCGATATTTGGTGACCTTGTCACCACTCATCGGCAAGCGCTCACACGAATTACCTGATCAAATTTTTAAAGAGCGTTGCTGTGAAGCGAGGAGGCATATTCTACTTGGAACGCTTGAGAAGTCAAGCACTTGATGATGAGTCAGTCGACTGCCTCTAAGCATCATCAAGCGGTGAGGAGCGTTGCTCGATCACCTGTTCCGTAAGGAGTGCGGCGTATTCTAGCGAATCGCCCGGGATTGTCAATCGATGAATTCGAAGCGTACTTCAAAAACATCAAGCAAAACAATTACCTGCAAACCTCTTTCACCGCTGGTAACGCCATGCGTCCCCGGCAGCGGATGCGTACTTTACGCACGAACCGCCGTGAGGGCAAGGGCTTTCTTGAGAGAATCTCGCCGCGGTGATGTCAGGCGCTCACAACGCGTTCGGCCCCACCATGTCTGGTGGGGCCGAACGGGAGGCGACATACGCCAGCGTCTTCTCAATACCTGTCAGTACCTCAGCGCGTCACGGTCACTCGTGCGTAACGCTTCTTGCCGGCCTGGATGACGATGGCAGTATCGAAAGGTGCCATATAGGAAGGCTCGACCACTTCGCCATCCACTTTCACGCGACCATTCTTGAGCATGTCCTTGGCCTGGGCACTGTTGTTGGCCAGGCCCGCGCGATTGATGACCGCCGCGATCGGCGCCACCTCGGCGCCCTCCAGGCTGACGGTGACATCCGGCATGTCCGCCGGCAGCTCGCCGTCGGCCAGCTGATTGCCGCTGGAAAGGTGTGCCGTCGCCGCCGCTTCTTCATCGTGGAAGCGTGCCACCAGCTCGCGCGCCAGCTCCATCTTGATATCACGCGGGTTGGCACCGTCATCGATGCTGGCCATCAGCGCCTTCACTTCATCGAGAGGACGCAGCGACAGCAGCTCGAAGTAACGCCACATCAGCGAATCCGGCATGGAGACGATCTTGTTGAACATCTCGCCCGGGCGGTCGTTGATACCGATGTAGTTGCCCAGCGACTTGGACATCTTCTGCACGCCATCCAGGCCCTCGAGGATCGGCATGGTGATCACGACCTGCGGCTCCTGGCCGCGCTGGCGCTGCAACTCACGCCCCATAAGCAGGTTGAACTTCTGATCGGTACCGCCAAGCTCGATGTCCGCTTCCAGTGCCACGGAGTCATACCCCTGGATCAGCGGGTAGAGGAACTCATGGATGGAGATCGGCTGATTGCCGGTATAGCGCTTGTCGAAATCGTCACGCTCGAGCATGCGCGCGACCGTACTGGAGGCCGCCAGCTCGATCATGTCACCCGCGGAGAGCTTGTTGATCCATTCGGAGTTGAAGGCGATGCGCGTCTTCTCCTTGTCGAGGATCTTGAAGACCTGCTCCTGATACGTCAGGGCATTGGCCTTCACATCCTCTTCGGTCAGCGGCTTGCGCGTCACGCTCTTGCCGGTGGGGTCGCCGATGCGGCCGGTGAAATCACCGATCAGGAAGATGATCTCGTGACCGAGGTCCTGCAGCTGGCGTAGCTTGTTGATCAGCACCGTATGACCGAGGTGCAGGTCCGGCGCCGTCGGATCAAAGCCCGCCTTGACCTTGAGCTTGCGCCCGGACTCGAGCTTCTTGATCAGCTCTTCCTCGACCAGCACCTCATCGGTACCGCGCTTGATGATCTCCAGCGCTTCCACTACTGACTTGTCGCTCATCCTGCCCTCTCTGACCGTTGCTGCTCCCCTCGTAACGGGGCATGTTGGCCGAGAATGTTAGCATGACGAGCATGGCATGCACCCCCTGCCGCAGGGCGGCGTGCTCACAAGCTTCACGCCCCTGTTGCACGCCCCCAATGATCGGGAGACCCCCAATGGCGCTCTACCTTGGCTTGATGACCGGCACCAGCCTGGACGGACTCGACATCGCCTTGCTCGATATCACCCCCTCCTCGCCAGACCACGAACGGATTCGCTTCATTGATGGGCTCGACCTGCCGCTGCCCGAGACACTGCGGACCCGTCTCTGGCAGCTGATGCATTGTGATGAGGCATGCTTCGCCGATCTCGCCGCCGCCGAGCAGGCGTTGGCCGAACTGGCCGCCAGCGCAGTGACGCGCTTGCTGACCCGCCAGCAACTGAGTGCAGACGATATCGCAGCCATCGGCAGCCATGGCCAGACCATCGAGCATCGCCCCTGCGGTTTCAGCGACCGGCCTTGCCACACACCCTACACTCTGCAGCTCGACAACCCCAGCCTGCTGGCCGAGCTGTGCGGCATTCCCGTCGTCGCTGACTTCCGGCGCCGTGATCTGGCCGCCGGCGGTCAGGCGGCCCCGCTGGCGCCCGCCTTCCACGCTGCTCTTTTCAGTCAGCCAGACCAATGGCATGGGCTGCTCAACCTGGGTGGCATCGCCAACCTGACGCTACTTCCCCCTCAGGACTCTACGGCTGACGTCATCGGCTTCGACACCGGCCCCGCCAACTGCCTGCTGGATGCCTGGCATGCGCGTCATCGTGGCACCGCGGTGGATCAGGACGGCCAATGGGCCGCCAGCGGCAAGGTGATCCCTGACTTGCTCGAGAGATTGCTGTCGGCCGATTACTTCCGCCGACCACTTCCCAAGAGCACTGGCCGCGAAGACTTCCATCTCGACTGGTTGGCACAGCACCTGACCGGCGACGAGGCACCGGCCGACGTGCAGGCCACGCTCTTGAGCCTGACCGTCGAGAGCATCGTGCGGGCTCTGGAGCAGACCGGCGTGTCACTGGCCGCGCTGACTCCCTGTGGTGGCGGGGCACGCAATGGCGCCCTGCTCACTCAGCTGGAGCAGCGCCTGGCGCAAGGCGAGCAAGCGACGCCTCTCATGTCCTGCGCTGATATGGGCTGGAACGCAGACCTGCTCGAAGCCAGCGCCTTTGCCTGGCTCGCGGCGCGTAGAGTACTGGAGCGCCCCGGCAACCTGCCCAGCGTCACCGGCGCGAGCGGCCCGAGAGTGCTGGGCGGCCTCTACGCTCGATGATCCTCAGCGGATACGAAAAAGCCGCCCTCTTCCTCAGAAGAAAGGCGGCTCTTGATTGGCCGATCTCTACGCCAACATCACCGACACGCCTCAGTCGTCATCCCCTTGCAGCGAGAAGCGACTGGCGGCATTCAGGACATCCAGCTGGGCTTCCTGGGCACTGTTGGAATCACCGAACTTGATCATCAGGCGCAGGTCATTGGCGGAATCGGCATGCGCCAATGCCACTTCCTCGGTGATCAAGCCCTGCTGATGCAAGGCGTACAGCGATTGATCGAAGGTCATCATGCCCTGCTGCTGCGAGCGCTTCATGACGTCCTTGATCTCGACCACCGCGCCCTTGCGGATCAGGTCGACGATCAGCGGCGAACGCAGCATCACCTCAATGGCCGGCACGCGCTGGGTGGTGTTGCCACTCTTGTGAGGCAACAGCTGCTGGGCCACGATGCCCTTGAGGTTCAGCGACAGATCCATCCACACCTGTTCATGACGCTCCTCCGGGAAGAAGTGGATGATGCGGTCCAGCGCCTGGTTGGCATTGTTGGCATGCAACGTCGCAAGACACAGGTGACCGGTCTCGGCGAAGGTCAGCGCGTGCTCCATGGTCTCACGCGAGCGGATCTCGCCGATCATGATCACGTCCGGCGCCTGACGCAGCGTATTGCGCAGCGCCACCTCGAAGGACTCGGTATCGATCCCCACTTCACGCTGCGTCACGATGGAGCGCTGGTGAGGGTGGATATACTCGATCGGGTCTTCGATGCAGATGATGTGCCCGCTCGAGGTCTGGTTGCGGTGCTGGATCATCGCCGCCAGCGAGGTCGACTTGCCGGCGCCGGTGCCGCCGACGAAGATCACCAGACCACGCTTGGTCTCGGAAAGCCCCTTGATGATCTCCGGCAGCCGCAACTCTTCCAGGCTGGGAATCGACAGCTGGATGCGGCGAATCACCATGCCCATCTGGCTGCGCTGGTAGAACGCGCTGATCCTGAAGCGCCCGACTCCCGGCAAGCTATGCGCGAAGTTGGCCTCGCGTTCTTCCTCGAAGCGCTCGCGCTGCATGTCACTCATCGGTGCGAGCACCAGCTCTCTCACCTGATCGACACTCAGCTTCTTGTCACCCAGCGCCACCATGCGGCCATTGACCTTCATCTGCGGCGGTGTGCCGGTGGAGATGAACAGGTCCGAGCTGCCCTTGCTGACCATCAACTGCAGAAGTTCATGCAGCCATTCATGAGGAGTCATGAGTTGTATCCCGATATGCGCCTTGAGAGTCGCGCCCAAGGCCTCGCGCTGAAATGCCGTCCCATGAACCTGAAAAGTTGACGTGTTCCGGCCCCTGCCCCACCTACCTGCAACGTGATTGTCGGCCCTCCTGGCGAATTCAGCTCAACAAGCCCTTGGCTTTCGCCTGAGCATCTTCATTGGTCACCAGCCCTTCCGCCAACAGACGCGTCAGCGCTGCATCCAGTGTCTGCATGCCCAGGGCGCCACCGGTCTGGATGGAGGAATACATCTGCGCCACCTTGTCCTCGCGGATCAGGTTACGAATGGCAGGCGTCGCGATCATGATCTCGTGAGCCGCCACCCGGCCACCGCCGATCTTCTTGAGCAGTGTCTGGGCGATGACGCCCTGCAGGGACTCGGACAGCATCGAGCGCACCATCGACTTCTCCTCGCCGGGGAAGACGTCGATGATACGGTCGACGGTCTTGGTCGCGGAGGTGGTGTGCAGGGTGCCGAACACCAGGTGGCCCGTCTCGGCCGCGGTCAGCGCCAGGCGGATGGTCTCGAGATCTCGCAGCTCGCCGACCAGAATGACATCCGGGTCTTCACGCAGCGCCGAGCGCAGCGCGGGCGCGAAGCCGTGGGTATCACGGTGCACTTCACGCTGGTTGACCAGACACCGCTTGGACTGGTGCACGAATTCCACCGGGTCCTCGATGGTGAGGATGTGGTCGTACTTGTTCTCGTTGATGTAATCGACCATCGCCGCCAGCGTGGTGGATTTACCGGAGCCGGTCGGCCCGGTGACAAGGATCAGGCCGCGCGGCAGCATGCACATCTTGCGGAAGGCTTCACCGAGCCCCAGATCCTCCATCGTCAGCACTTCCGAGGGGATGGTACGGAAGACGGCCCCCGCGCCGCGCCCCTGATGGAAGGCGTTGACACGAAAGCGTGATACGCCCGGCACCTCGAAGGAGAAATCGGTCTCGAGGAATTCCTCGAAGTCACGGCGCTGCTTGTCGTTCATGATCTCGTAGATCAGCGCACGCACCTGCTTGTCATCCATTGACGGCACATTGATGCGCCGCACATCACCGTCGACACGAATCATCGGTGGCAAACCAGCGGACAGGTGAAGATCCGACGCGTTCTGTTTTGCCGAAAAAGCTAGCAGTTCGGTAATATCCATGCAGTTCCCTCGCGAAGACCGAAGCTCTTGTACCAACGAGTCTTGTGTACTCTGGTGAAAGTGTGAAGTGACTCTTCAGTAGATAGTGCGATGGGCACCATGTCACCAGGCCTGTCACGCTCATGCTGTTGATGACACGCCTGATACCGTGCCAGCCATCGCCAGGTTGTTCCGCAAATTCTGGAGCCGAGCCGCATGACCGCAGTCCCCGACGACGAAGCTTGTGTTACCCAGTGTATCCTAGAGGCCCGCGCGCGGCTGGAAAAGGCATTGCAGACAAGTAAACGCAACGCTGATTCGGCGCAAGTGCTGGCCGTCAGCAAGACCAAACCCGCCACGCTGGTGCGCGCAGCCTGGCAATCCGGCCAGCGGGCCTTTGGCGAGAACTACCTGCAGGAAGCGCTGGACAAGCAGCAGGCGCTGTCGGACCTCACCGATATCGAATGGCATTTCATCGGCCCCATCCAGTCCAACAAGACGCGCGCCATTGCCGAGCACTTCGCCTGGGTGCATACCGTGGAACGCGAGAAGATCGCACGCCGCCTGAGTGAGCAGCGCCCCGGTGAGCTTGGCGCGCTCGATGTCTGCCTGCAGGTCAACATCTCCGGCGAAGCCTCCAAGGCTGGCGTGGCACCGCAGGAACTGCTGGCACTGGCCGAGACGGTGATCGCGCTGCCCGGGCTGCGCCTGCGCGGCCTGATGGCGATTCCGGCCCCCTGCGCCGCCGATGCCAGTGATGCCGAGCGTCACGCACCCTTCCGCCAGCTGCGCGAGCTGTTGGAGCAACTGCAGGCACGCTTCCCCGCCGCCAGCTACCCGCAGGCCCGGCTCGATACGCTCTCGATGGGCATGAGCGCGGATCTTGAGGCCGCCGTCGCCGAAGGTGCGACACTGGTACGCCTCGGCACTGCCATCTTCGGCGCACGTGACTATTCCCACGTCCACTGAGTCCAACGCTCGCTGATGCAAGCCCAACGCTCACGCAAGGCTCTCGAGCTTGCCGCCAGCCCTCCCACTGAATGATCAGGAGCACCGCATGACGCACCAGAGCACCGCTACACCGCGCACCATCGCCTTCATCGGCGCCGGCAACATGGCCAGTGCCATCTTCGGCGGCATGGTCGATGCCGGCTATCCCGCGGACCGCATCATCGCCACGGCTCGCTCGCGCGAGACACTCGATGCCCTCGAGCAGCGCTACGGCGTGAGCACGACCCAGGACAACGCCTACGCCGTCTCGCAAGCCGATGTCGTGGTGCTGGGCGTCAAGCCGCAGATGATGCATGACGTCTGCCAGGCGCTGACCCCTGCGGTGCAGAACCGCAAGCCGCTGATCGTCTCGGTCGCGGCAGGCATCACCTGCGACAGCCTCGAGCGCTGGCTGGGCGGCGACCTCGCCATCATCCGCTGCATGCCCAACACGCCGTCACTGGTCGGTGTCGGTGCCAGCGGCCTCTATGCCACCGCCCAGGTGACGGAGGAGCAACGCGGCTTGATGGATGAGATGCTGACTGCGGTCGGTATCGTCGAGTGGGTCGAGGAAGAAGGTCTGCTGGAAGCCGTCACCGGCATTTCCGGTTCCGGCCCGGCCTACTTCTTCCTGTTCATCGAGTCACTCGAAGCGGCAGGCATCGAGCTGGGACTGAACGCCGAGACCGCGCGCCGCCTGGCGATCCAGACCGCCCGCGGTGCCGCCGAGATGGCCTTCTCCAGCGAGCATGAGCCTGCCGAGCTGCGCCGCCGCGTGTGCTCGCCGAACGGCACCACGGAGCGCGCCATCAACAGCTTCGAGGAGGATGGCCTGCGCGATATCGTCGAGCGCGCCGCCAAGGCCTCCAGCGTGCGCGCCGCCGAGCTTGCCCGCGAGCTGGATCGCTGACAGCCTCTGCCCCACTGACAACTCCTGCAGGCCGCTGGCAGCCCGGGTCACAACAGGCCATCATGCGCTGTTCATCTGTTGTTGGCATGCTAGCGGCATGACGCGTGCACTATCGCGCGCCCACTTCTCACCGTCTTAAGGAAAGCCCCATGGGTGCTATGGGTAATATCGGACTTCAGCTGGTCACCATCCTGCTGCAACTGTTTGTCTACATCCTGATGCTGCGCTTCCTGCTGCAGCTGTCCCGCGCGGACTTCTACAACCCGGTCACCCAGTCAGTGGTCAAGGCGACCAACCCGCTGGTGGCCCCGCTGCAGGGCATCCTGCGCCCGCTGGGTCGCTTCGACATCGCCACCCTGGCCGCGGCCTTCATCGTCGTCAGTCTGGTACTGGTCGCGATCGGCGCCCTGTTCGGTGGCGGCATGCTGCCGGTCGGTTTCATCGCGTTGACGGCGCTGGGCACCATTCTCGACAGCATCATCAACATCTACTTCTTCGCCCTGATCGCGATGATCATCCTGTCGTGGGTCGCACCGCAGGCCAATCACCCGGGCGCCATCCTGGTTCACCAGCTGGTCGATCCGATCATGAAGCCGGTGCGCAAGGTGATCCCGTCGATCGGCATGCTCGATCTGTCTCCGATCTTCGTGTTCATCGCGCTCAACCTGGTCGGCAGCCTGATCAACCAGACCCTGCCGTCACTGGGCATGCTGCGCAGCGCCTTCAGTTAAGCCGGCGCTCCGCCAGCAAGGTTGGCTCGCATGCGCCCAGCGCACAGGCCGACGAGATCAGCGCCCGCCACGGACTCCCGTGGCGGGCGCTCTTGCATCGCGCGTCACTGGATCACGCGTGCGCACGCTGTGCTAGAGTGAGCCCTCGGCCGAAGCCAGAACCACGGTGCACGAGACGCCCACAAGGCGCATCACCGCGGCTTCGCGCCCCGGACACGGGCCTTGCCCCGAACACTCTGCTGGACATGATGCTGGAAACCTTCACCACGATGCCTGATTCCCTGCCCCCGGATTCGGTCGGTCTCGTCACGCCTCAGACTGCCCACTTCAATACCCCGCTGGAGCTGGCCTGCGGCAGACGCCTCGAGCAGTACTCGCTGGTCTACGAGACCTACGGCGAGCTGAACGCGGACGCCAGCAACGCCATCCTGATCTGTCATGCCCTCACCGGCCACCATCATGCGGCCGGCTATCACGCCATGAGCGACCGCAAGCCTGGCTGGTGGGACGACTACATCGGCCCCGGCAAGCCCATTGATACCTCGCGCTTCTTCGTCATCGCGCTGAACAACATCGGCGGCTGCCACGGCAGTACCGGCCCGACCTCGATCAACCCGGAGACGGGCGAGCAATGGGGGCCTGACTTCCCATTGGTGACCGTGCCGGACTGGGTCGAGAGCCAGAAGCGCCTCGCCGAGTCTCTCGGCATCACCCGCTTCGCGGCGGTGGTCGGTGGCTCGCTGGGTGGCATGCAGGCGCTGCAGTGGGTGATGGACCACCCTGATCGCGTCGGTCACGTCGCCATCATCGCCTGCACGCCGAAACTCTCGGCGCAGAACATCGCCTTCAATGAAGTCGCGCGTCAGGCGATTCGCTCTGACCCGGAATTCCATGACGGCTGGTACTCGCGTGTCGATGCCGTGCCCAAGCGCGGCCTCAAGCTGGCGCGCATGGTCGGTCACATCACCTATCTTTCCGAGCATTCGATGGGCACCAAGTTCGGGCGTGATCTGCGTCAGGACCGCCTCAACTTCGGTTACGACGTCGACTTCCAGGTCGAGAGCTATCTGCGCCACCAGGGCGATACCTTCTCCACCGCCTTCGATGCCAATACCTACCTGCTGATGACCAAGGCGCTCGACTACTTCGATCCTGCCGCCACGGCAGGCGATGACCTGTCCGCGGCCATGGCGCCGATCAGCTGCCCGGTACTGGTAGTCAGCTTCACCACCGACTGGCGCTTCGCGCCGTCACGCTCTCGCGAGCTGGTCAATGCCATGATCCATGCCGGCAAGTCGGTCAGCTACGCCAACATCGATTCGCCGCACGGCCATGATGCCTTCCTGCTGCCGGGCGAACGCTACGAGACGGTGCTGGGCAACTTCCTGACTCGCGCTTACGACCACGCCTGTGGCGCGCCAGCCACGCAAAAGCCGAGCACCAAGGAGACCAGCCATGCGTAACGACCTCGCCCAGATTCATGACTGGATTCCCGAAGGCGCGCGCGTGCTGGACCTCGCCTGCGGTGACGGCACCCTGCTGGCCTCCCTCAAGGAGACCAAGCAGGTCTTCGGCTATGGCCTGGAGATCGACCCCGACAACATCAGTGCCTGTATCGCCCGTGGCGTGAACGTCATCGAGCAGAATGTCGATGATGGCCTGGCCAACTTCGCCGACGACACCTTCGATCGCGTGGTGATGTCCCAGGCATTGCAGGTACTGCGTCGCCCGGACCGTGCGCTGGAGGAGATGATGCGCGTCTCGCGTGAGGCCATCATCACCTTCCCCAACTTCGCCTACTGGCGTCACCGCCTGCACCTGGGCATGAAGGGGCGCATGCCGGTCTCCAAGTCGCTGCCTCACGCCTGGTACGACACGCCGAACATCCACCTGTCGACCTTCGCGGACTTCGAGCGCCTGTGTCGCGCCCAGGGTCTCAAGATCATCGATCGCGCGGTCGGCAATGGCGATCACGAGCCACACCCGGCGGCGACCTGGTGGCCGAACCTGTTCGGGGAAGTGGCCATCTTCCGCGTCTGCCGCGACAACTGCCCGCCCGACCAGCGCTGAGTTCAGGCGCCCTACAGCAGTCGCCACAGACCAAGCGCCAGGCACCGCAAGAAAACGGCCGACAGGACACGCCTGTCGGCCGTTTCGCGTCATGACGCTACCGATTCTTCCGCGCCGCGATAGCGCTGCGCTATCCGGGCCATGCACAGACAGTCGCAACTAAAGTCTATATACTTTCGGGGTAAACGCAGCTGAGGATCACGGCACGCACTTCCGGTGAGGTGCGCCGGCATCCCGAGGAGAGAGTGCATGAACTTCCATACCCGCAAGTGGGTCAAGCCTGAAGATCTCAACCCCAACGGCACCCTGTTCGGTGGACGCCTGCTGGCCTGGATCGATGAAGAAGCGGCCATCTACGCCATCGTCCAGCTGGGCACCTCGCGCGTGGTCACCAAGTTCATGTCGGAGATCAACTTCGTCTCCAGCGCGCGTCAGGGCGACATCATCGAACTGGGCATCACCGCCAGCGCCTTCGGTCGCACCTCGATCTCGCTGTGCGTCGAGATCCGCAACAAGATCACCCGCGAGCGCATCCTGACCATCGACCGCATCGTGCTGGTCAGCGTCGATGCCGACTTCAAGCCGGTGCCCCACGGCCGCACGCGCATCACCTATATTGAAGACCGCTTCCGTGAGCAGGCCGGCAGCAACGATAGCCATAACGACAGTCACAACGACGAGACGCCGCAGAAGGCACCGCGTCGGCGTGCCGATAGCGCGTCGGATCTCAAGAACGCCTGATCGCGGCGCTCTTCAGGTCGCGCCTCGCAGGTCGCGCCACGCAGGTCGCACCAACGAAAAAGGCACCTCCGAGAGGTGCCTTTTTTCATGCCGGCAATTCAGGCCGCTGTTGTGTAGCTGACTTCCAGGCGCTGACTGGCCGCTAGCTGACGGTCGCCTCCACTGTTTCACGCAGACCCTCGCAGGCATCCGCGACTGGCGCCGTCGCCGGCGTGAACCACACCAGATCATAGGCCGGCGCCGCACCGGCGCTTTCGGGCAGATAATCGGTGAGATGTGTCAGCGGTTGGCCCGCGTCATCCCAGGCCACCGGCATCAGCGCCACGGACAGCGTGCTGCCGTCCAGCCAGCGCGGCACGCCGATATCGCGACGGGCATGGCCGGAGCCACACACCAGCAGGCTGGTGGCGCCGTCGGCCGTCAGGCCCTCCAGGCGTTCTGCCATCTGCTGATCACGCGCCAGCTGTGCACGCAACATCGCATCCAGGCGCTCTGCGCCCAGCAGGCCGCAATGGCCTTCATCCAGTGCCTCACGCTGCAGGCGCAGTACCGCTTCCGGCAGCGCCAGCGGCGACTGTCCCGGTGCCATGCTGGCCTCCAGCTGTGCCGCCGACAGGCTGGCAGAGGCCAGTGGCGCGCCACTGTCCAGCGCTCCGCGCAGCAGGGGGGCGTAGTCGGTGAAGGGCCAGCGCGCATTCCAGGCCAGCAACTGCTGAAGCTCGTCATCCGGCAATCCGGCGACCGCAAGCGACGTACGATTGGCCAGCGACAAGGCGGCATCCTGGGTCGTGTCCAGCATCTCCAGCGCCACACCACCCAGCTGACGCCGCGCGACCAGCGCATCGATCAACCAGCGTTCCAGCTGGTGATGGTCCGGATTGTCATGATGCTCGCCCAGCAGCACCATCGAGTGCGCCTGACTCCAATCGACCAGCGCCGCTGGCGACAGACGACGGTTGCCCTCCGCGACCAGAATGCTGCCCAACAACGGATGGGACGCCTTGGGGTCATGCCAGGCCGGCAGCGGTGGCAACGGCCCGTTGGCTGGCTGAGCGGCCTGTGCGAGCGGGCTGGACAGTGCCGTGCCCAGCACGGAAAGCCCGCCCGCCGAGGCGACCATGCCGGCCAGCAACTGGCGACGACTCACCCCGGCCGTGCGTTCAGGCGTCTCGGATTCGTTGCTGGAGCGGAAGCTGGAAGTGATCGAGCGGCGAAATAGCGACATGAAGATGACCCGGCATGGAAGGAAGCGGCAAGACACGGTAAAAGACCACAAGAGAGCGTGCCAACGCTGCCATGATACCCGATGCGAGCCCCCTCATGTCCGAAAGGCCACCAACACTCCCCCAAGGGCCCTCATCCAGGCTGTGCTTGAGACTGCCGCTGCCATCACTGCCCATCGGCCGCAGCATGGCACTGACACTCGATGATGGCCGTCCGGCCTTGCTGGTGATGCAATCCGACGGCCCGCGCGCCTTCCTCGACCGCTGCCCGCACCAGGGCAGCCGAATGCTGACCGAAGACGAGACTGGCGATCCCTACATGGACGCGACCGGCGGCCTGATCCTCTGCCACCGCCATCAGGCCTGTTTCGAACCGCATCACGGCACCTGCATCAGCGGACCCTGCGTCGGCCAACGCTTGACCGCGCTGGACGTTGAGCTGGTGCACAACGACGCCTCGCCAGCACAGCTGCTGCTGTGGGAGGCTGCAGGCAGCGGTGGAGAAGTGAGGGAGAAATGAGGGAGAAATGAGGGAGAGATGATAGAGAGATTACAGAGAGAGACGAGCGCTGACTGACAGGCTGAGCGCCAGAAACCTGCTCAGCCAGCAAAGCGCGCGTCATGCAGTGGCAGCGCGCGCGTCAGGCCCAGTCTTGCTCGCCACAGCGGCTGACCCGCGTCCGAAAGAGACTCCTCGAGCGTGATCTGCATGCCCAGCGCCACTACCTCGACACCGGCGGCCTGCGCCCGGGCAAAGGCCTGCGCATAGGCCGGGTCGAGATGCGCCGCCGGTGCGACATCCTCGACCCCGTCATGGGCGACGCAGAACACCAGCACGCAGCGGTGGCCTGCTGCGACCAGCGCCGCGAGGCTGGCCAGATGACGCTGTGCACGCGTACTCACCGAGTCCGGGAAATAGCCGTGACCGTCGGATTCACGCAGCGTCAGTTGCTTGACCTCCAGATAGATCGAGGCCGCCCCCTCCTCCTTCGGCCACATCTGGAAATCGAGCCGTGAGCGCTCCGGCGTGTCATTGCCCGGTAGCAGGACCTCGACACGCGACTCGCGCTTGAGGCGCGCAAAGTCGGCAAGCCCCATGTCGTGCAGCACGCTGACGCTGGCCTGCTGCAACGCCGCCTCGACATGGGCATTGGCACGTCCGGTATGCACCGCCACCAAGGCCTCACGCCGGCCGTCAGCGCCGGGTGGGTCCAGGGGCAGGCGAATCAGCTCCCAGGTCCAGGCGAGCTTGCGCTTGGGGTTATCGGAGGGCGACAGCCATACCTCACAACCTTCAACGCATACTGCGCGCATCGAGCCGGTATTCGGGCAATGCGCCGTCACCACTTCACCGGCCCGCTCACCCTCGAGCAGCTCCACCTCGGCGAAGAAGCGCTTGTAGCGACGGATCAGACGACCACGATACAGCCCCTCAAGCACCATCAAGCCGACACTCCCGCCTGAGTGGCACGCCGCTCAAGGAAGCGCTCCATGCGGGCCAGTGCCTCGCGCAGACGCGCCTCATCGGCGGTGAAGGCGATACGCACATGGCGACGCCCTTCAGCCAGCGCGAAGTCCGTGCCCGGCGTGATGGCGACATTCTCTTCTTCCAGCAGTGCGCGGCAGAAGGCCTCGCTGTCATCACTCAGATGCGAGATATCCAGCCAGACGTAGAAGGCGCCCTGCGGCGGCACTGACGGCGCCAGCCCCAGGCGTTCGAGCCCGGCCAGCAGCACGCCACGGCGGGCTTCGAGCACCTGCCGACGACGCTCGAGCTCTGCTTCGCATTCCGGCGTGAAGGCCGCCAGCGCCGCATGCTGGGCAGGCGTCGAGGCAGCCAGGAAGACATTCTGCGCCAGGCGTGACAATGGCTCGACCGCGGCTTCCGGCGCCACCAGCCAGCCCAGCCGCCAGCCCGTCATGCCGAAGTATTTCGAGAAGCTGTTGATGACGAAGGCATCGGGGCACTCCGCCAGTGCGGTGTGCGCAGGCACGCCATAGGTCAGCCCCTGATAGATCTCATCCACCAGCAGGTGTGCATCACGCGACTGGCACAGCTCGCCCAGCGCCTTCAATTCCTCGGGCGACAGCACGTGTCCGGTGGGATTGGAGGGCGATGCCACCATCACGGCCCGCGTGTTCTCGCGCCAGAAATCATCGGCAAGTTCGGCGGTCAGCTGCCAGCCACTCTCGGCGTTGACGGGCACCACATCCAGCTGGGCATCCACCAGGCCCATGAAGTGGCGATTGCAGGGGTAGGTCGGGTCAGCCATCAACACGCTGTCGCCACGTTCGGCGCACAGCAATGTGGCCAGCAGCAAGGCACCGGAGGCGCCGGGCGTGATGATGATACGGGAGGGAGACACCGTGACGCCGTGGCGACGCTGATAGTCTGCCGCGATGGCCTCGCGCAGGGCGGGCAGGCCGCAGGCAGGGGTGTAGCGCGTCTGACCGGCCGCCAGCGCCGCCTGCCCGGCGGCGATCACCGGCGCGGGGGTCGGGAAGTCGGGCTCACCCACTTCCAGATGAATGACGTCATGGCCCGCGGCCTCGCGTGCCTGGGCGGCTTCCAGCAGCGTCATCACGCGAAAGGCAGCGACGGATTCAAGACGGCGGGCAAACGGCATGACAACACTCCTCAGGATGGGAGCTTCATTCTAGGCGCCTGCCAAGGCCCATTCCCAGCCCCTTCGTGCAGGAAAATCGGTGTTTGCCGGTACACGCCGGACCACTGCTCGCTACAAACTATCGTCGGAGATCGGTTGCAAACTTGTCATTTTTACGCTAAATAAGCTGATCTTCTCGCGAGGGCAGCAGTCAGGACAGCCCCCTCGCCGTGGCCAAGGAGGCAGTGCAACAGACTGTCGACGGCCCAAGTCACCTTGCGGAATGAGGCGGTCCCATGCCCTTAGCTGAAACCAAGCCGGAAGCGCTTAAGAAATTCACCCCGTATGAGCCGGCAGCGGGTGAAGAGTACATGAACGAGAAGCAGCTAGCGCACTTCCGTCAGATCCTGCTGGACTGGAAACAGGAGCTGATGGAAGAGGTCGATCGCACCGTGCGTCACTTGCAGGAAGATGCCAACAACTACGCGGACCCTGCAGACCGTGCCACTCAGGAAGAAGGCTTCAGCCTCGAACTGAGAACACGTGATCGCGAGCGCAAGCTGCTGAAGAAGATCAACGAGACCATCGAGAACATCGATGAAGACGACTACGGCTTCTGCGAAGCCTGCGGCGTCGAGATCGGCATTCGTCGTCTGGAAGCACGTCCGACCGCTACCCAGTGTGTCGACTGCAAGACGCTGGCCGAGTTGAAGGAAAAGCAGCTGGGCCGCTAAGCCCTGCTGTCGATGAAGCGACGTCAGGCCGTCGCCCTCATCCCCCATACGGGCACCCTCCTCGGAGCGGTGCCCGTATGCGTTCAGGCCCTGCTGCCTGCGAATTCCCCACCACGAAGGATGACGGAGCCCACATGCCTACCGCCTACCGTGGCCGCTTTGCCCCTACCCCTTCCGGTCCGCTGCATGCCGGCTCACTGCTGGCCGCCGTCGCCAGCTATCTCGATGCCCGCCATCACGGCGGCGAGTGGCTGGTGCGTATCGAGGATATCGACCCGCCACGCTGCCCCGCCGGGAGCGCCGATACCATCCTGCGCCAGCTGGATGCCTTCGGCCTGCAGCGCGATGGCGAGCTCCGCTACCAGAGCCAGCGTCACGCCGCCTACGCCGAGGCGCTGGAGCAACTCAAGGCCAGTGGTATCGCCTACCCGTGTGACTGCTCGCGCAAGCAGTGGCGCGAGCATGCCATCTACCCCGGCTGGTGCCGTGAGCGAGCTGAGCCTCCCACGGGCGAGCATGCCTGGCGGCTGGATGTGCGTGCGGCAGAGCGCTTCGGCGGCGCCCGGGCCATCGCTGGCTGGCAGGACCGCCTGCAGGGCGCGGTCCAGCTGGATCTCGCCACGCTCGGCGATGTGGTGCTCAAGCGACGCGATGGCCTGTGGGCCTATCAGCTGGCCGTGGTGGTGGATGACGCCGAGCAGGGCATCACCGACGTCGTGCGCGGGCTCGATCTGCTCGACAACAGCCCCTGGCAACGCCTGCTGCAGGCCGCGCTCGACCTGCCGATGCCCCGCCTGACGCACCTGCCACTGATCACCGCCGACAATGGCCAGAAGCTCTCCAAGCAGAATCTGGCACCGGCCCTGCCGGAAGACGCCAGCGCGATTCGAACACTGCTGCACCATACCCTGACGCTGCTCGGTCAGGCGCCGCCACCGGAACTGGCGACCGCCAGCCCCGCTGATCAACTCGCCCACGCCACTCCTCGCTGGTCACTCGCAGCGGTCGGCACCGCGCCGTCACTCAGTGCGGCCACTGCTCCAATGGCAAGGAACGCTGAGGGCAGCTGAGGGAAGTTGAGGGCAGCTGAGACCTGACACGCCATGCACTCGGGACGCCTGACAACAGCCACGATTGTCGGATTGCCTCCCCTGTGGGAACAGGACAGACTCGAACGACAGTCATTCCCTCATGCACACCCTCAGGCGAGCGACATCACCCCATGGCCCGGATTCTGATCGTCGAAAAGGAAGGTGCTTCGCGCAACACGCTGCAGCATCTGCTGGAGCGCGAGGGTCACGACGTGGTGCAGGCCAGCGGCCTGGAGGATGCCCGTCTGCAGCACCCTGCCGACTTCGCGCTGGTGATCTGCGACAGCGAACTGGCCGGAGAGCATGCCGACCCGATCCTGCGTGCCAGCCGGCCGACTCCCGTGCTGCTGCTGGCCGACAACCCCAGCCTGCACGCCGCCATCGGCTGCCTGAAGGCAGGGGCAGCCGACTATCTGCCCAAGCCGTTCGATCAGCAGGCCTTCGCGCGCAGCGTGCGCGATGCGCTGTCGCTGCCACGCCAGGGGGTGCCGAGTGCCGCGCCCCCTCCGCCCCAGGCGCATGCTGGCACGGCCAACAAACCGGTGGAGATGATTGGCCACTGTCGCGCCATGCAACAGGTCTATACCCGTATCCGCAAGGTTGCGCCCGCCGATGTCACCGTGCTGGTACTCGGTGAGTCCGGCACCGGCAAGGAGCTGGTCGCGCGCGCCATTCACCGCCAGAGTGAACGCCATCAGGCACCGCTGATCTGCGTCAACTGCGCCGCCATTCCCGAGACATTGATCGAGTCCGAGCTGTTCGGCCATGAAAAAGGCGCTTTCACCGGCGCCACCAGCTCGCGCACCGGTCTGATCGAAGCCGCCGACGGCGGCACACTGTTCCTGGATGAGATCGGCGAACTGCCGCTGGATGCCCAGGCACGTCTGCTGCGGGTGCTGCAGGAGGGCGAGATTCGCCGCGTGGGGGCGATCGAGACGCGCTACGTCGACATCCGCCTCATCGCCGCGACCCACCGCAACCTGCATCAGCTCTCGGCCAGCGGCGAGTTCCGCCTTGATCTCTACTACCGCTTGAACGTGATGGAGATCGACCTGCCGCCCCTGCGTGAACGCGGCGATGACGTGCTGGAACTGGCCGAACATCTGCTGGCCGGCATCGCCCGCAAGCATGGTCGTGACGGCATGCGGCTCTCTCAGCGGGCACGACAGGAAATCCATCACTACGCCTGGCCCGGCAATGTCCGTGAGCTGGAAAACGCCCTCGAGCGGGGCGTCATTCTGGCGGAGCGCCGCATCATCGCCCCGGAAGACCTCGGCCTGCGTACGCCCTCAGGGCAGCCGCTTCAAGCAGCGCCCGCCGCAACGGCAGACCCGGTGCCCCCATCCACTGCTCAGGCGCCGAAGACAGCGGGCAAAGGGGCGGCGAAAGGAGCGATGAAAGGGTCGATGAAAGGCACAGTGAAAGGCGCCGCCAGGGACGCAAGTTCCGAGACGGCCGCAGCGCCTGTGACAGGGCAACCCGCGGCCGGCCAACAGGACATGGGCCAGCCACCGCCTGCGGACACCCCACGCAGCGGCCTCTCGGTGGTCGGCGATGCCGGTGAGGAGGAAGACCTCTCGCTGGAGGACTACTTCCAGCACTTCGTGCTCGAGCATCAGGACCACATGAGCGAGACCGAGCTCGCACGCCGCCTCGGCATCAGCCGCAAGAACCTCTGGGAGCGACGCCAGCGCCTGGGCATTCCACGCCGCAAGGGCCGCCGCAGCTCTCCCGCAAACTGACGTCGGCGCAATGAAGCTGGAGCACTGACGCTGGCGCACAGAAGTCACTGCGCTGAAGTTACTGCGCTGAAATCACTGCGCTGAAGTTACTGCACCATGCAGGTGCCCTCCCGAGTGAGCAACCCGCCTGCGGCGCCACCTTGCCTGCCAGAGATCCCCGCATCATCGAGGGCATCGCTAGACTTTAGTGTCGAATGACTCGCAAAAAACCCAGCTCAATCATTAGCTTGCAAGGCACTTCGTTAGACCTTCGCACCAATTGTTACCATCGACCCCAAATCATGACCCTATCCAGCGCACCAATGGGCACGTCAGGTAACACCTCGCACCTCTCTACACCTCACGTCTCAGCGACCTATGTCTAAATGACTGAATTGCTGGTTTTTTTTAAGCTGTGGCACATCCGATGCAATAACACGGTCAAGAAAAAGAACAACCGGAAATACGAAGCGCGCCCAACAACAACAAGAACGCGCAATGCTTCGAAAACCCTCGACACCAACAAGAACAATACCCGTCGAGCGCGTGACATTGATGATGAACCGCATGCCTCACTACATGAGTGGTGACAGGCAAGAGCCAAAACAAGAACAAACGGCCGCAGTTCATCATCCGCCGATCCAACAACAACAAGATATCGGCAGTCCGGAATCTACTGACCAGGACGCGACGAATCCGGCCTCGAGCACCAACAAGAACAACAGGCTCGACCCCGGATCACCCCCGAAACAACAACAACTCGCGGGGGGAGGCTACTCAGCCGTCGGTGAATGGAAGATTGTTTTGAATACGAGATGGTCACCGAACAGACAGCCAGACAACAACAACATGATCTGCAACACGAAGGATCTGTCTGCATTGATTTGTGACTGTGGTGCGTATTCAGGGCGATGCGCCATCACGAAAAAGAACATCCGCTCAAGGATGCGTGTACCCTACCTGCAAGGGAGACCGAGTGATCGGTCTCCCTTTTTCCTTGTCTGAGAGGTGATTTTCGCCTCGTCAGACGCCTTGAAGTGCAGAGTCGGCCCCTGGATGGCAGACCGGCGCTTTGCCAAGATATCTGCCCTCGGCTACACTGGGCGGCCTGCCACGCACGAGTCGAATCGCTGCATGCTCAAAGGATTTACCCGCTTTCTACAACGCCCCGGTGACCGCTTGAAGACGCTTTTCAATGCAACTGACGCGCCCGCGGCCCCATTGCCCAGCCTGCGTGTGATACCGCGGGATGAGCATCCCGTGTCCCGCCGCCAGCTCAGCGAGAATGCGCTGAAGGTACTCTATCGCCTGCAAAGCGGTGGATATCAGGCCTATCTGGTCGGTGGCTGTATCCGTGATGCCCTGCTCGGACAACGCCCCAAGGACTTCGACGTGGCCACCAACGCCACGCCGGAACAGGTCCGCGAGCTGTTCCGCAATGCCCGCATCATCGGCCGTCGTTTCCGTATCGTGCACGTGCGCTTCGGTCGTGAGGTGATCGAGGTCACCACCTTCCGCGGCAAGCCGGCCGATAGCACGCCCAGCCAGCATACCCAGCAGTCGGAAGACGGCATGCTGCTGCGCGACAACGTCTTCGGCTCCATCGAGGAGGACGCGCTGCGCCGCGACTTCACGATCAATGCCCTCTATTACGACGTGTCCGACTTCACGATCCACGACTGGGCCAATGGTGTACGCGATATCGAAGCGCGCATGATTCGCCTGATCGGCGACCCGGAAACACGCTATCGCGAAGATCCGGTGCGCATGCTGCGTGCCGTCCGCTTCGCCGGCAAGCTGGACTTCGACATCGAGGAGGCCACGGCCGAACCGATGTACGAACTGGCCCCGCTGCTGCTGCAGATTCCGCCGGCGCGCATGTTCGAGGAAGTACTCAAGCTGTTCATGTCCGGCTATGCACTGGAAACCTTCCATCTCCTGCGTGAGTTTGGTCTGTTCCAGATGCTGTTCCCCGAGACGGAAGAGAGCTTCGCGCATTATCACTGGTCCATGCCGCTGATCGAGAAGGCGCTGGCCAGCACGGACGACCGCATCCGCGAAGACAAGCCGGTCACGCCGGCCTTCCTGTATGCCGCCCTGCTGTGGCCGGGCGTCAAGGCGCGTACCGACCAGCTGATCGCCAGTGGCATGCCCGATATTCCGGCAGCCCACCAGGCGGCTCAGCAGGCGATCGCTCGCCAGCTCAACCATACCTCGATCCCGAAGCGCTTCAGCATTCCGATGCGCGAGATCTGGGACATGCAGGCCAAGTTGCCGCGTCGCCGTGGCAAACGCGCCTTCCAGACCCGCGAGCATCCGCGCTTCCGCGCCGCCTACGACTTCCTGCTGCTGCGCGAATTCGCCGGCGAAGTGAAGCCGGGGCTGGGCAAGTGGTGGACCGACTTCCAGGAAGTCGATGCTCGCACCCAGGTCACGATGATCGAAGGTGTCTCCGATGAAGGCCCCGCCGGCAGCAAGCCGGTCGGCACCAAGCGTCGCGGCAAGCGTCGGCGCAATGGTCGCGGCCAGGGCTGAGCAGTGGCTCATCTGAGCCACTGCCGTCTCCACGCAGGAACTCCGCATGATTTCGACAGCCTTGATTGGCCTCGGTGCCAATCTTGACGATCCGCGCGCTCAACTGGAGCGCGCGCTTGAGGCTCTCGACCGGCTGCCGCTGACCCGCTGCACGCGACATTCTCGCCTGTATGCCAGCAAGCCGGTCGGCCCGCAGGACCAGCCCGACTTCGTCAATGCCGTCGCCGAGCTATCGACCCGCCTGTCTCCCCTCGCCCTGCTCGATCAACTGCAAGCCCTTGAACAGCAGCATCGCCGCGTGCGGCTGCGTCACTGGGGCCCCCGCACGCTGGATCTGGACCTGCTGCTCTTCAATGACAGCAGGATCTCTACGCCGCGTCTCGTCGTGCCCCATCGCGAAATGCTCAAACGTGGTTTCGTGATGCGTCCGTTGGCTGACCTGCTGGGCCCGCAGCGCCTCAGCGTGCTGGGCGAGGAGAATCTCGAAACACTGGCGTCTCGAGTTGAGGGCGATGACTTGCTCCCCCTCGGACCTCAGGAGTAGAGTTTCGCCATCTTGTTACCGTCGTGCCCACTTTGGCCTGTGCGGTAACACTTTCTGGTAACACCGGCCCGTGTCGCCCGCAGTCCGCCCTCGGCGGCCTTCTCGCGATCGCGGCTGCTCGACGCCACGGGCAGCCGCGTCATACGCGCCGCAACGAGTAAGCGTCCCGATGAAAAACGTCACCCTGAGCACCCTGCGCCGCCTCAAGGCCGATGGTGAGACGTTCAGTTGCCTCACCGCCTACGATGCCACCTTTGCTCATCTTGCCAGCGATGCCGGCATTGAAGTGCTGCTGGTCGGCGACTCTCTCGGCATGGTCCTGCAGGGCCATACCAGCACCCTGCCCGTCACCATCGATGACATCTGCTACCACACCGCCGCCGTGGCACGTGGCAAGCAAGGTAGCCTGCTGATGGCCGACCTGCCCTTCATGAGCAATGCCAGCACCGACATCCTGCTCGACCATGCGGCGCGTCTGATGCGTGCCGGCGCCGAGATGGTCAAGGTCGAAGGCGAAGCCTGGCTGGCCGATGCCGTCACCGCGCTCGTCCAGCGTGGCGTGCCGGTCTGCGTGCACATGGGCCTGACGCCACAGCACGTGCATGCCTTCGGCGGCTACAAGGTGCAGGGTCGCGACGAGGCACGCGCCGAACAGATCATCGCCGATGCGCGCACGCTGGAAGCCGCAGGCGCCGCGATCATCCTGCTCGAATGCGTGCCGTCCGAGCTGGCCGCGCGCATTCGTGATGCCGTCGAGGTACCGGTGATCGGCATCGGCGCCGGCGTGGATGTCGATGGCCAGATTCTGGTCATGCACGACATGCTCGACCTGACGCCCGGCCGCAAGCCGCGCTTCGTCAAGAATTTCATGAGCGATGCCGGCAGCGTGCAGGAAGCCTTCGCCGCCTACCACCAGGCGGTCAAGACGCGCAGCTTCCCGGCGCCGGAGCACGGCTTCTGATGAAAACCGTCTCCCAGATCAACGTCCTGCGCGAGCAACTCGCCCAGGCGCGCCGCGATGGCCTGCGTATCGCGCTGGTGCCGACCATGGGCAACCTGCATGCCGGCCACCTGTCGCTGGTCCGTGAAGCGCGCCGCCACGCCGACATGGTCGTCGCGAGCATCTTCGTCAACCCGCTGCAGTTCGGCCCCGGCGAAGACCTCGACAGCTATCCGCGCACCCTCGAGGCCGACCAGAATGCGCTGGCCACCGAAGGATGTGACCTGTTGTTCGCCCCCTCGACGGCGGAACTCTACCCCACGGGCCGCGACGGACTGTGCAACGTGCAGGTGCCGGGCGTTTCCGAAGGCCTGTGCGGCGGCAACCGTCCGGGTCACTTCGATGGCGTCGCCACCGTCGTCAGCATCCTGTTCAATCTGGTGCGCCCTGAAGTCGCCTGTTTCGGCGAGAAGGACTTCCAGCAGCTGGCCGTGATCCGCAAGCTCAACCGCGACCTGCACTTCGGCATCGAGATCATCGGTGTGCCCATCGTGCGTGCCGAGGATGGGCTGGCGCTGTCATCACGCAACGGCTACCTGAGTGCGCAGGAGCGCGCCATCGCGCCGCGTCTCAAGCAGTGCCTCGACGCCCTGAAGGCTCGCCTTGAGCAGGGCGTGACGCGTGATGTGGCGCTGCGCGAGGCACTGGCCGCCATCAGCGAGAGCGGCTTCAAGCCGGACTACCTCGAGCTGCGCCGCGCGGCTGACCTGGGGCCGGTCGAGGATGACACGCGCGAGGCGGTGATTCTGGTCGCCGCACACCTGGGCCGTACGCGCCTGCTCGATAACCTGAAGGTCGCCTTGCCGGTGGCCTGATGCCTGATTAGACTGCGCCGCCTTGCACCCTGGCGTGGCACTGTCCGCCACGTCATGCGCGCCATGGCCCTGGTCCCAGGGCCTTGATCTGCGCCCGGCGGCGCTCAACCGGAGACATCCTGATGCAAGCCATCATGCTCAAGGCCAAGCTGCACATGGCCCGCGTGACTCACGCCGTCCTCAACTACGAGGGCTCCTGCGCCATCGATGGCGACCTGCTCGACATGGCAGGCATTCGTGAGTACGAACAGATCCAGATCTACAACGTGGACAACGGCAAGCGCTTCACCACCTATGCCATTCGCGGCGAAGAAGGCTCGAAGATCATCTCGGTGAACGGCGCCGCAGCCCACCAGGCCGATGTCGGCGACCGCGTGATCATCTGCGCCTTCGCCCACTACGCCGAGAGCGAACTGGACGCGCACAAGCCCTCCATGGTCTATCTGATGGAAGGCAACGAGGTAAGCCATACGGCCAACGCCATCCCGGTCCAGATGGCCTGAGAACCCCTTGCTGCCTGCCGCTCCACGCCCTGAGGGCTGATGCTTTCAGGCCTCGAGCCTGCCGCGAGCGCTCCAACACGACGCCAGCCCTGCCTGCCAGAGCGCTGGCGTCGTGCCGTCTGGAGAGGCGATACGTATGGCTAAAGGCTGACACTGGAGATGCCCTTTGGCGATTGCCGCACCGCACAAAACTGCCTTATGCTGGAATCTCACCTCAGCAGGACTGCGCCTCGCCCGCTTGATGGCATGGCCATAGTCGCAGCCAATTGACTCAGACAGTCTCGCAAGAGAACAGGAGCGTTCAGATGCAGGATGTGGTGATCGTAGCAGCCCGTCGTACCGCCGTAGGCGCCTTCGGTGGCAGCCTGGCTGGCATTTCCGCCGCGGATCTCGGCGCACATGTCATCAAGGATATCCTCGCCAGCACGGGTGTCAGTGGCGATCAGGTCGATGAAGTGCTTCTGGGCCAGGTACTGACAGCAGGATGCGGTCAGAACCCGGCACGTCAGGCGGTCATCAAGGCAGGCTTGCCGGAAGGCGTGCCCGCCATGACCATCAACAAGGTCTGCGGGTCTGGCCTCAAGGCGCTGCACCTGGCCACCCAGGCCATCCGTTGCGGCGATGCCGAGCTGATTCTGGCCGGCGGTCAGGAAAACATGTCCCTGTCTCCGCACGTGCTGCCCAACTCGCGTGACGGCAAGCGCATGGGCGACTGGAAGGCGATCGACTCCATGGTCCACGACGGTCTGTGGGATGCCTTCAATGACATCCACATGGGCATCACCGCCGAGAATCTGGCCGAGAAATACGAGATCACCCGTGAAGCCCAGGACGCCTTCGCGGCCGCCTCTCAGCAGAAGGCCTGCGCAGCCATCGAAGCTGGCCGCTTCAAGGGCCAGATCGTCCCGGTCGAGATCCCGCAGCGCAAGGGCGACCCGATCGTCTTCGATACCGACGAGAACCCGCGCGCCGGCACCACGGCCGAGAAACTCGCTGGCATGCGCCCGGCCTTCAAGAAGGACGGCACCGTCACCGCCGGCAACGCCTCGGCGCTCAACGACGGCGCTGCCGTGGTCATGCTGTGCTCCGCCGACAAGGCACGCGAGCTGGGCCTGACGCCGCTGGCGACCATCAAGGCCTACTCCAACGCGGGTGTTGATCCCAAGATCATGGGCATCGGCCCGGCGCCGGCGACTCGCCTGTGCCTCAAGAAGGCCGGCTGGAGCCTGGAAGACCTCGACCTGATCGAAGCCAACGAAGCCTTCGCCGCCCAGGCCCTGTCGGTCAACAAGGAGCTGGGCTGGGATGTCGACAAGGTCAACGTCAATGGCGGCGCCATTGCCCTCGGCCACCCGATCGGCGCCTCCGGCTGCCGTGTGCTGGTCTCGCTGGTGCACGAGATGATCGAGCGTGATGCCAAGAAGGGTCTGGCGACCCTGTGCATCGGTGGCGGCCAGGGTGTCGCGCTGGCCATCGAGCGCAGCTGATCGCTCACATATCTGCACCCCCGCCTGAACTCTCGCTGCTCGCGCAATATTGAGCAGGGAGATATGAAAAAAGCCCCCGCCAGTGACCTGGCGGGGGCTTTTTCTTGCCCGGAGGATGCGCCTCTCATGCAGAGCAGGCAAGACCGGGGCGAGGACGCTCCGCGACGATCGGTCAGTCCTGGGCGGCGGCCTCTTCAGCCTGAGCAGCGGCAAAGGCCGCCTTCTCTTCTTCGCTGATCTCTTTCAGCGACAGCTTGACGCGATTGCGGTTGTCGATGTCGAGCACCTTGACCACCACCTCATCGCCTTCGTTGAGGTAGTCACGTACGTCATTGACCCGCTCCTCGACGATCTGCGAGATGTGCAGCAGACCATCGGTGCCCGGCATGAAGGTGATGAAGGCACCGAAGTCGGCGATGCGCGCCACCTTGCCGGCATAGAGCTTGCCGATCTCGGCCTCGGCAATGATGCCCTCGACGTACTTGGCAGCCGCCTGTGCCTGCGCCTTGTGCTCGGCATAGATGCGCACGCTGCCATCGTCGTCGAGATCGACATTGGCCCCGGTCTCTTCACAGATCTTGCGGATGGTGGAGCCGCCCTTGCCGATCACGTCGCGCACCTTGTTGGGTGCGATCTTTAGGGACAGCATCGCCGGGGCATTGTCCGAGACTTCCTGGCGACTGGCGGCCAGCACCTCATTCATCTGCGCGAGGATGGTCAGACGTGCCTCGAGGGCCTGTTCCAGCGCCTGCTCAAGAATCTCCTCGTCGATCCCCTCGATCTTGATGTCCATCTGCAGCGCGGTAACGCCTTCCGCGGTCCCCGCGACCTTGAAATCCATGTCGCCGAGGTGATCCTCATCGCCGAGGATATCGGTCAGTATCGCGACGCCATTGGCGTCCTTGACCAGCCCCATGGCGATACCCGCGACCGGCGCCTTGAGCGGCACACCGGCGTCCATCAGCGCAAGCGAGGCGCCACACACGGATGCCATCGAGCTCGAGCCATTGGATTCGGTGATCTCGGAGACGACACGGATCGCGTAGGGGAAGGCCTGCAGCGACGGCAACATGGATTCGATGCCCCGACGCGCCAGACGCCCATGACCGATCTCACGCCGCTTGGGCGCGCCGATGAAGCCTGTCTCGCCGACGCAGTAGGGCGGGAAGTTGTAGTGCAGCATGAAGCGGTCCTGCTTCTCGCCGGACAGCCCTTCGATCAGCTGTGAATCGCGCGTGGTCCCCAGGGTGGCAGTGGCGATCGCCTGGGTCTCGCCGCGGGTGAACAGCGCCGAGCCATGCGCCTTGGGCAACACGCCGACCGCCATGTCCAGCGGTCGCACGGTGCGGGTATCACGACCATCGATACGCGGCTCGCCGGCGATCACACGCTGACGCACGATACGCTTCTCAAGCGCCGTGAAGGCCGTGGCGACGGCCTCGACACTGAAGCGCGCATCATCCTCGGCACCCAGCAGGTCGATGGCCTGCGCCTTGAGCGCCGACAGACTGTCCTGACGCGCCATCTTGTCACTCAGGCGATAGGCATCACCGATCCGGGTGGCGAAGCTCTGCTCCAGCGCCTCGACCAGCACGCGGTCGAGCTTCTGCGGCACCCACGCCCACTTGGGACGATTGACCTTGGCGGCGAACGTCTCGATCCCCGTGATGGCCTTCTGCATCTCGTGATGGCCATAGAGCACGGCGCCGAGCATCTCGTCTTCCAGCAGCTCCTGGGCCTCGGACTCGACCATCAACACAGCCTTCTCGGTCCCCGCCACCACCATGTCCAGCTCTGAATGCGCCAGTTCGCTGTAGCCGGGATTCAGGAAGTAGCCGCGCTGCTCGCTGAAGCCGACGCGCGCCGCGCCCACGGGGCCAGCGAAGGGCACACCGGAGATGCAAAGCGCTGCAGAGGTGCCGAGCAGTGCCGCGATGTCCGGGTCGACATTGCGCTCCGCCGACATCACCGTACAGACCACCTGCACCTCATTCATGAAGCCTTCGGGAAACAGCGGGCGCATCGGACGGTCGATCAAGCGTGAGGTCAGGGTTTCCTTCTCGGTGGGACGCCCTTCACGCTTGAGGAAGCCGCCGGGGATGCGCCCCGCCGCGTAGGCCTTCTCCTGATAGTGGACCGACAACGGGAAGAAGGACTGGCCGGGTTTCGGCGACGCCTTGGCCACCACGGTGCACAACACCGAGGTATTGCCCATGGTCACCATCACGCTACCGGTCGCCTGACGCGCGATGCGGCCGGTCTCGAGGGTGATGGTGTCATTACCGTACTGGAAGCTGTGCGTTACCGGGTTCACGGCGCATGTCCTTTAATCTGATAGTCATCGATGCCAGGCGCTCATGGTAAAGCGCGCCACAGGCAATGAAAAGCGGGTTGATCCCACGCGACAAGCGGGCTGCAGCGCGGGTCGAGCCTCTGATCTGAAGCCCGGATCACCTCGGTATCAGGCACAAAAAAACCGACACCGCCCGCAGGCAGTGTCGGTTTTCCTGTGCCCACCGGGGGCCCGCCATGCACCGAAATGCATGGCGGCAACATCGCTGATTAGCGACGCAGACCCAGACGCTGGATCAGAGCGGTGTAACGCTCGAAGTCCTTGCGCTTGAGGTAGTCAAGCAGCTTGCGGCGCTGGTTGACCATGCGGATCAGACCACGACGGGAGTGGTGATCCTGCTTGTTGGCCTTGAAGTGACCCTGCAGGCCATCAATGTTGGCGCTCAGCAGAGCAACCTGAACTTCCGGGGAACCGGTGTCGTTCTCGCCACGGCCGAATTCGGTAACGATCTCAGCCTTCTTCTCAGCGGTAAGTGCCATCTGTCTCTCCAGTAAGCAATATGCTTGATAGATTAGAAATGTCGAAGACCACGCATATTTGCAGTCTTCATGCGGCTTGCGGCGAGGCCGCAATCAGCTCACCCAGCCGCCGCCTCGACGGCAGAACTGAGCAGTCGGCGAGGAGCGATGACGCCCTCCGCCGCAATCCGGACCAGCCCGAGCAACTGCTGGTCCTGATACACACGAGCCAGGGAGTCCACTTCCAGCGACCCTGTCGTCGTTTCGGCCTGTTGACCACGCAATATCATCCGCGCCATCTCGGCAGTGATGTCGAGACGCGGGAGATGATCGAGCAGGATGTCGACAGGTAACAGAACGCCTTCACGTGCCTGCTGGTCAGCCAGCGCCTCGAGGCGCTCGAAATCCAGCATGGCATCACCCGTGAACGGGCCCGTCTTGAGACGACGCAGTGCCGTGAGGTGGGCTCCACAGCCCAGCGCCTCGCCGATATCCTCGGCCAGACTGCGTATGTAGGTACCCTTGCTGACCGCCACTTCGATCTCGATGCCATCGGAGTGCCGCGCAAGAAGCGCCATATTGTAGATGGTAACGCGCCGGACTGCACGCTCGATTTCAATCCCCTGGCGCGCCAGCTCGTAGAGCGGACGTCCCTGGTGCTTGAGCGCGGAGTACATCGGCGGTACCTGATCTATCTCGCCACGGAACCTGTCCAGCACCGCGTCCAGCTCGGCCTGCGCAATCTCGGGAATCTCCCGCTCGCGAATCACCGTGCCTTCCGCATCACCGGTATCGGTGACCTGGCCAAACTTGATCCGTGCCCGATAGACCTTGTCTGCCTCGAGAAGATGCGAGGAGAACTTGGTCGCTTCCCCGAAGCAGACCGGCAACAAGCCGGTCGCCATCGGGTCGAGCGTGCCGGTATGACCGGCCTTCTGCGCCTGGTAGAGGCGACGAGCCTTCTGAAGCGCATAGTTGCTGGACATGCCCTTGGGCTTGTCCAGCAACAGAACGCCATCGATCGGCAAGCCGCGACGACGACGCGCCATCAGGCGTCCGGCGTGGTGCCCGGGGCACCATCTTCGCTGTCATCATCACCACGTTCAGCACTGCGCTTGCGATCGTCGGCGACCGCATCGTTGATCAGTGAGGACAGGTGATGGCCACGAACGACGCTTTCATCGTAATGAAAACGCAGTTCCGGCACGTGGCGCAGCTGAATGGTGCGCGCCAGCTGGGAGCGCAGGAAACCTGCCGCGCGCTTGAGCACGGCGAGGTTTTCCTTGATGCGTTCCGGGCTGTCGTCACCCAACAGGGTCACGTAGACATCGGAGTAGGACAGGTCGCGGCTGACCTTGGCGGCGCTGACCGTCAGCATGCCAAGGCGCGGGTCCTTGACCTCGCGCTGAATCAACAGCGCGAGCTCTTGCTGGATCTGGTCCGCCACGCGGTCAGTACGGCTGTATTCACGCATCCGTGATCTCTCCTTGCAGGGGCGCTATCAGAGCGTGCGCTCGACCTGGATCTGGTCGAACACCTCGATCTTGTCGCCAACCTGCACGTCGTTGTAGTTCTTGACGCCGATACCACATTCCATGCCGTTGCGGACTTCGTTGACGTCATCCTTGAAGCGACGCAGGGATTCCAGCTCGCCTTCATAGATGACCACGTTGTCACGCAGCACGCGGATGCGCTTGGAGCGGTACATGTTGCCTTCGACGACCATACAACCGGCGATCGCGCCGATCTTCGGTGCCTTGAAGACATCGCGCACTTCGGCAACACCGACGATCTGCTCGCGGAATTCCGGTGCCAGCATGCCAGTCATGGCCAGCTTGACCTCGTCGATCAGCTGGTAGATGACGCTGTAGTAGCGCAGATCCAGACCTTCACGCTCGACGATCTCACGCGCGGAGGCGTCAGCACGAACGTTGAAGCCGACCAGGATCGCTTCGGAAGCGAGTGCCAGGTTGGCATCGGTACCAGTGATACCACCGACACCGGAAGAGACCACTGCCACCTTGACTTCTTCGGTGGAGAGTTCTTCCAGCGCGCCACGGATGGCTTCCAGAGAACCCTGCACGTCGGCCTTGAGGACGACGTTGACCTTGGCGACTTCGTCCTGACCCATCTGGGAGAACATGTTCTCCAGCTTGGCCTTCTGCTGACGTGCCAGGCGCACTTCGCGGTACTTGCCCTGACGGAAGTTGGCGACTTCACGTGCCTTCTTCTCGTCCGGGACCACGGTGAACTCTTCACCGGCGTCCGGCGTGCCACCCAGGCCCTGGATCTCGACCGGCATGGCCGGACCCACGGAATCGACCTGCTTGCCGAGTTCGTTGATCAGCGCACGCACACGGCCGTAATGCAGGCCGGCGAGGACGATATCGCCCTTCTTCAGCGTACCGTTCTGGACCAGCACGGTCGCGACCGGGCCACGGCCCTTGTCGAGACGGGACTCGACCACGACGCCTTTACCCGGCGCGGACGGCACGGCCTGAAGTTCGAGAACTTCGGAGACCAGCAGGACACCTTCGAGCAGCGCGTCGATGTTCTCGCCGGTCTTGGCGGAAACGTGGACGAACTGGGTATCACCACCCCATTCCTCGGAGATGACACCGTGCTGGGACAGCTCATTCTTGACGCGGTCCGGATCAGCACCCGGCTTGTCGATCTTGTTCACCGCCACGACCATCGGGACACCCGCGGCCTTGGAGTGCTCGACAGCCTCGATGGTCTGCGGCATCACGCCATCATCGGCAGCCACCACCAGGATGACGACGTCGGTCGCCTTGGCACCACGAGCACGCATGGCGGTGAACGCCGCGTGGCCCGGGGTATCCAGGAAGGTGATGTCACCGTTGTCGTGTTCGACGTGGTAGGCACCGATGTGCTGGGTGATACCACCCGCTTCACCTGTGGCGACCTTGGTGCGGCGGATGTAATCCAGCAGCGAGGTCTTGCCGTGGTCGACGTGACCCATGACGGTAACGACCGGCGCGCGGGTGATCTGCTCACCTTCGTAGGAGATGCCTTCGAGAACGGCTGTCTCGAGTGCGTCATCCTTGATCAGCTTGGGCGTGTGGCCCATTTCCTCGACCACGATGGTCGCGGTTTCCTGATCGATCGTCTGGTTGATGGTGACCGCAGCGCCCATGTTGAACATGGTCTTGATCACTTCAGACGCCTTGACGGCCATCTTGTCGGCGAGGTCTGCCACTGAGATGGACTCAGGGATGGAGACTTCACGGACGAAGGTCTGGACCGGCTTCGGCGGCTGACGGTTGGCATCACGGCCACCACGACGACCACCGCGACGCTCGGCGCGCTTGACCTTCTTGGCCCCGCCACGCTTGCGTTCGCTACGGTCTTCACGGGCTTCGCGACGATCACGTGATTCATCACGCGGCGCAGCCTTGGCGCGACGCGGTGCATCACCACGCGGCTCCTTCGGCGGCGCATTGACTTCCGGCGCAGCGTCGGCGGCCGGTGCAGCGGCAGCAGCCGGTGCACTCTGACGCGGACGCTCTTCGCGACGGTTGTCATTGCCACGACGCTCTTCGCGCTGCGGTGCCGCAGCCGGCTTGTCCGCAACGGCAGCTGCCGGTGCAGCAGCAGCCGGCGCTTCTGCAGCCTGCTCTTCGCCCTCTTTGACGTAGGTACGCTTCTTGCGCACCTGCACCTCGATGGACTTGCCGCGACCGCTACCCGTGTTGATGCGAGACTTGGTCTTGCGGGTCAGGGTAATGCGGTTCTTGGGCGCTGCCGGAGCGGCGCCACCACCGTGGCTCTTGGTGAGGTGATCAAGCAGCTTCTGCTTGTCGACCTCAGAGACGGCGTCGTTCTCTGACTTGTGCTTCAGACCCGCTTCATGCATCTGTTCCAGTAGGCGGGCTGACTCGCGGCCCACCTTCTTGGCGAATTCTTTGACTGTCATTTCTGACATGTACGACCCTCCTGAGCCCGTGACCTAGTTACTGTTCGCTTGCGAACCAGGGCGCGCGGGCGGTCATGATCAACGCCGCTGCTCGCTCTTCGTCGACGCCATCGATGTCTTTCAGATCATCGATGGCCTGCTCAGCAAGGTCTTCCATGGTGACGATACCCTTGCTGGCCAGGATGTATGCCAGATGACTCTCCATGCCTTCCATGTTGAGCAGGTCTTCGGCCGGCTGTGCGCCGTCCAGTTGCTCTTCAGTGGCGATGGCGAGATTCAGCAGTTCATCCTTGGCCCGAGCGCGCAGCTCCTCGACCAGATCCTGGTCAAAGCCCTCGACCTCGAGCATTTCCTCGAGCGGGACATAGGCGATTTCCTCGAGTGAGGTGAAGCCCTCGTCCACCAGGACACGGGCTAGATCCTCTTCAATCTCGAGATGAGTGATGAAATATTCGACGAAACTGTCGATTTCCTGCTCGCGCTTGCCCTCGGCTTCCGCCTCGGTCATGACGTTGAGCTGCCAACCGGTCAGCTCACTGGCCAGACGAACGTTCTGACCGCTGCGACCGATGGCCTGAGCCAGGTTGTCCGCAGCGACAGCGACATCCATGGAATGGGTGTCTTCGTCGACCAGAATGGAACCGACATCTGCCGGCGCCATGGCGTTGATGACGAGCTGGGCAGGATTGTCATCCCACAGGATGATATCCACGCGTTCGTTACGCAGTTCATTGGACACGGCCTGCACGCGTGAACCACGCATGCCGACACAGGCACCGATCGGATCGATGCGCTTGTCGTTGCTCTTGACCGCGATCTTGGCGCGCGAGCCCGGATCACGGGCAGCACCCTTGATCTCGATCAGCTGCTCGGCGATTTCCGGGACTTCGATCTTGAACAGCTCGATGATCAGCTCAGGACGCGTACGCGACAGGATCAGCTGAGAACCACGAGCATCCGCGTCGACTTTCCACAGCAGGGCACGAACCCGCTCGTTCAAGCGGTAGCGCTCGCCGTGAATCATCTCACCGCGCGGCAGGAAGCCTTCGGCGTTGTCGCCCAGATCGATGATGAGGCCATCACGTGTCGTCTTCTTGACGATACCCGCGACCAGCTCACCTTCACGCTCGGCGTAAAGGCGCACCACTTCCGCACGCTCGGCCTCGCGCACCTTCTGCACGATGACCTGCTTGGCGGTCTGTGCAGCGATGCGACCGAACGCTTCGGATTCGATCTGCTTCTCGACCACGGCACCCAGCGCCAGCGGCTCTTCGCGCTGTTCGGCGATGCTGGCCTTGATCTCGTAGTCCGGCGTCTCGAACTCGTCGTCTTCGACGACGGTCCAGCGACGGTAGGTCGCGTAATCACCGGTGACACGATCGATCTTGACGCGGATATCCGCCTCTTCCTGATCGAAACGCTTGCGTGACGCCGAAGCCAATGCCGCTTCGACGGCTTCGAAAATCACATCCCGCGGCACGCCTTTCTCGTTGGAGATGGCGTCAACGACCAGCAGAATCTCTTTGCTCATGACTTTGCCTCGCCAGAAACCTGTCCTTGCGCATCGACCCGGGCTCGCAACGCGAGCGGTGTGCCGACAACGTCAGTTATTTGAACTGCGGCACAATGCGTGCCTGGTCGATGCTTTCAATGGGAAAGCAGTATTCTTCTTCATCGACCCGGATCACGACATCACCGTCTTCGGTGCCAGTCACCAGCCCCTGGAACTTGCGCTGACCATCGAAGGCCTGGCGAAGTCGCAGTGCCACCACGTGACCGATGTAGCGCTCGTACTGGTCAAGCGTGAACAACGGACGATCCATGCCTGGAGACGAGACTTCAAGCTGGAACTGACCGGTAATGGGGTCTTCGACATCCAGTACGGCACCCACCTGACGACTGACGTTTGCGCAGTTGTCCACGGTAATGCCATCGGGATGGTCGATATAGATCACCAGACGGGACTGCTTGCCTTGGGAGAGATAGTCGATACCCCAGAGCTCGAAGCCCAGAGCAGAGACGACTGGATCGATAAGCGCGTTAAGCGCAGCGTCCTTGGTTGACACAGACGAGGCTCCTACAGCAGTTGCATCAGGCACCTGACCGGGAGTAGAGAAGAGAGCTAGGTGGCTGATTGGCACTGGTGCTAACAAAAAGCCCCTTCATAGGAAGGGGCCTTTCAAGAAACTTGGTAGCGGGGACCGGATTTGAACCGATGACCTTCGGGTTATGAGCCCGACGAGCTACCAGACTGCTCCACCCCGCAACAATAGTCGGACGATGGTAATGTCACCGAAAAAGGAGGTCAAGGAATGACGTCTTTCCAAGGTGGCAGAGTTGCGTCCAGACTGCCAATCGATCTAACAAGATGGTGCCGAAGGGGGGACTTGAACCCCCACGACCATAAGGTCACTACCCCCTCAAGATAGCGTGTCTACCAATTCCACCACTTCGGCACGGGGGCGGGTATCGCCTGAGACGTTACCCGGAAGAATTCAAAGTTAACGCCTTGAATTCCTTAGAGTGCTGGTTGGTCTGCGTTGCCGCTTTCCTCAAGCACTGGCGACGTATTCTCCACACTTTCCTCGGAGTCGTCAAGTGATGGCAGTGAATTTTTCTGCTGCTCGATCACGCTGGCATTCGGAATGCCCGCTTCGACTGACGGCTGGTTGGCGTTGGACGCGAACCAGGCCAGTGTCAGAGAGGTCGCGAAGAAGCCCGCGGCCAGAACACCCGTGAAGCGCGCGAGGAAGTTGCCGCTACCGCTGGACCCGAAAACGGTCTGGGAAGCACCACCGCCACCAAAGGCAGCGCCAGCTTCGGCACCCTTGCCCTGCTGGAGAAGGACGAGCACGATCAGCGCGACCGCGAGTACCACATGGACCATCAGAACGGCTACTTGCATGAGATTCAACCTGCAGACTGGCAAATGGCTAGGAATTCGTCGATCTGGAGCGAGGCACCGCCCACGAGACCGCCGTCGATATCCGGCTGCGCAAGCAGCTCGGCGGCATTGGCAGCTTTCATGCTGCCGCCGTACAACAATTGCATTGCCTCGGCGAGCGAGGCAGACCACTCGGCCAAGCGCGCGCGAATGGCCGCATGGACCTCCTGCGTCTGCTGGGGCGAGGCGGTGCGCCCGGTACCGATGGACCAGACGGGCTCATAGGCGACGACCAGACGTGTGCGCGCATCAGCGGAGAGCGCGGAGAACACCGCCTCCAGCTGTCCCAGCACGACACGCTCCGTGTCACCGGCTTCACGCTCCTCGAGCGTCTCACCGACGCACAGCACCGGCGTGAGGCCAGCGGCAAGCGCCGCCTCGACACGCGCCAGTACCGCCGCATCGTCTTCAGCATACAGGCTTCGACGCTCCGAGTGACCGACCAGCACCATCGCGGCACCGACATCCTTGAGCATCTGACCCGCCACTTCGCCGGTAAAGGCACCCTCGCTCGCCGGGTTCAGCGTCTGCCCCGCCAGCGCCACGCTCACAGGCATGCTCGCGCGAGCGGCGCTCAGATAAGGGAAAGGCACTGCCAGCGCCACCTGAATGCCCTGCGGCAGCTCAGCCGCCTGCAGGCCCCGGGCAAACTCATCGACCAGGGCAAGATCACCATTCATCTTCCAGTTTCCGGCAATCAGCGGTGTACGCATGTGCTTCTCCCTTGTGAGCAGTGCGAGGATGGTAATGGAGCCGCCCTTGACTGACAACCTTCGCGACCCCTGTCAAGCCCCGTGATCCGGCACGATCAGGCTCGGGGCAACTGCCAGAAACGACAACAGGCGCACTCGGCGCCTGTTGTCGTGCTGTGCAACCCGACCGCTCAGCGACGTGAACCGTCGCCCCGGTGAGCTGCCTTGTCAGCGCATCACGCCGACATGCTGGATTCGACCGTCGCGGCGATCTGACCCGCCAGCGCATCGACATCGAAGTGCGGACGCCCTTCGACCATGACGCGAATCAGCGGTTCCGTGCCGCTGGGGCGCAGCAGCACGCGCCCTTCGTTGCCCAGCGTCTGTTCCACTTCGACCACTGCGGCCTGCACGGCGTCCGCCGCCATCAGCGCCTTGTTGTCGCAACCCGGCGCCAGACGCACATTGATCAGCGCCTGCGGGGCCTTTTCGAAGCCGACCAGCAATTCACTGAGCGAGCACTCTTCACGCGCCATGATCGCCAGCACCTGCAGCGCCGAGACGATGCCATCTCCAGTGCTCTGGATATGGCTGCAGACGATGTGGCCGGAGGATTCGCCACCCAGCTGCCAGCCATTGGCTTCCAGACGCTCGATGACGTAGCGGTCACCGACCTTGGCACGCTCGAAGGGAATTCCCAGGCCTTCCAGCGCAGCCGCCAGGCCGAAGTTGGACATCAGGGTGCCGACGACACCGCCGCCCAGCACGCCGCGCTCGTGACGGTCACGCGCGATCATGTAGAGGATGTCGTCGCCATCGATGACACGGCCATCGGCATCCACCAGGATCAGGCGGTCACCATCCCCATCGAAGGCCACGCCCAGATCGGCGCCCTGCTCGATGACGGCCGCGCGCAGCGCCTGCGGGTGCGTGGAGCCGACGCCCTGATTGATGTTGAGGCCATCCGGCTCACCGCCGATGACGCTGACCTTGGCACCCAGCTCGCGGAAGACGTTCGGCGCGATGTGATAGGTCGCGCCATGCGCGCAATCCAGCACCACCTTCATGCCATGCAGGCCCAGACGCCCCGGCAGCGTGGACTTGCAGAATTCGATATAGCGGCCGGCCGCATCCTGGATGCGTGACGCCTTGCCCAGACTGTCCGGGCCGACGATCACGATGTCGCGGTCCAGCTCGGCTTCGATCTCGGCTTCCAGCGCATCATCCAGCTTGGTGCCGGCAGCGGAGAAGAACTTGATGCCGTTGTCCGGATAGGCGTTGTGGGAGGCCGAGATGACGATGCCGGCATCGGCGCGGAAGGTGCGCGTCAGATAGGCGATCCCCGGCGTCGGCATCGGGCCGAGCAGGGACACATCGACGCCCGCTGCCGAGAGGCCGGACTCGAGCGCGGATTCGAACATGTAGCCCGAGATGCGCGTGTCCTTGCCGATCAATACCTTGCCGCGGCCGTGGCGGGCAAATACGCGCCCTGCCGCCCAGCCCAGCTTGAGCATGAAGTCTGGCGTGATGGGGAATTCCCCGACCGTGCCGCGTATACCATCCGTACCAAAATAACGTCGACTCATCGTATCGTGCCTTCCTGTAGCACGGCCCATGCCATGTCGACAGCGTCGACAGTCGGGGCCACGTCGTGAACGCGAAACAGCCTGGCCCCGTCACGAACGGCCAATGCCGTCAGTGCCAGGTTACCAGCCAAGCGATCCTCTACCGCGCGCCCGAGGGCATTGCCGATCATGCTCTTGCGTGACGTGCCGATCAGCAGCGGGAGGTTGAATTCATGCAACTGCGCCATGCGGTGATAGAGGCGCAGATTGTCTTGCAGCGACTTGCCGAAGCCGAAGCCGGGGTCCAGCAGCAGTCGCTCACGCGCGATGCCCGCCGCCTCACAGGCCGCGATACGCGCCGCCAGGAACGTCCGGACTTCCTGCTCGATGGACTGAGCATAATGCGTATCCTGCTGCATGGTGTCCGGCTCGCCGCGCATGTGCATCAGACAGACGGGCAGCCCGCTGTCAGCGGCAGCCTCGAGCGCGCCGTCTCGATTCAGCGCACGCACGTCATTGATCATGCCGGCCCCCAGCCGTGCGGTTTCGCGCATGACTTGCGGGTTGCTGGTATCGATGCTCACCAGGGCGCCCAGCTCGCTCACCAGCCGCTCCACCACCGGGCAGACCCGCTCAAGCTCTTCCTCGGTGCTGACCGGCGTCGCCCCGGGTCGCGTCGACTCACCGCCGACATCGATCAGCGCGGCACCATCGGCCAGCATCTGCTCGGCATTGCGCAGTGCGGCGTCCAGGGTCGCGCTGCGGCCGCCATCCGAGAAGGAGTCCGGCGTCACGTTGAGAACCCCCATCACCCGCGGACGCGAAAGATCGAGAAGGCGTCCAGCGCACTCCAATGACATCAGATGGCCCACTCGAGGCTCGAGAGGCGCACTCAAGGCAGAATTCGTCATGGCATTCCATGCAGGCGAGAGGGGCACGAAGGTGGCTTCGCAGCCCGGTCAGAAATGATTGGGCACCACTTTAAAGAGCCAGCCCATGGTGCGCAAGGCGTGGAATGGCCACCACACGGGGCGTCAGCAGATGGCAACGCCATTGGCTCAGACCTTTCACCCCACGCTCATCATGGCGCTGACAATGCCCGTGCAGAGACATGAGTCGACGCCGTCACGCCACGGCGTAGGCCACTCATCAGCAGCACCTTAACTTCACCAGCGTCATTGCTGCAGACAAGCAAACGCCCGACTGGCAAGCCAGTCGGGCGTTTTTCCTTTCAGAGGCTCAGACATCGCATGCGATATCGGGCGCCCCTTATGCCTACATCAGGCCTAGATCAGGCCTGCATCAGGCGTACATCAATGACCGCTCGGACCACCCAGCGGATCAGACGGGCGACGGCGGTTGCTGTCGTCATCTTCACTGCCATCAGCGTCATCATCCGCCTTGGGGGTTTCCGGCGCTTCCGCCTTCGGAGTGTCGGCAACCGGGGCCACCAGGCCACCGTCACCGCCGCTCGCCGGGCCACCCCAGTCCTTCGGCGGACGCGGAGCACGACCCGCCATGATGTCCGCCAGCTGCTCGGCATCGATGGTCTCGTAGGTCATCAGCGCTTCGGTCATCGCATCCAGCTTGTCGCGATTCTCTTCCAGGATCTGCTGCGCCTTGGCGTAGCACTCGTCGATGATACGACGCACTTCCTTGTCGAGACGCGAGGTGGTGTCGCCAGACTTCAGCTTGCCGCCACCCTGACCCGGGCCACCGAGGAACTGATGGGACTCGTCCTCGTCGTACATGATCGGGCCCATCTCGCTGGAGAGACCCCACTTGGCGACCATGTTGTGGGCAAGCTCGGTAGCACGCTTGATGTCGTTGGACGCGCCGGTGGTGACACCGTTCGGGCCCAGCGTCATCTCTTCGGCGATACGACCGCCGAACAGCGAGCAGATCTGACTGATGATCTGCTGACGCGAGTAGCTGTAGCGATCCTCTTCCGGCAGGAACATCGTCACACCCAGCGCACGACCGCGCGGAATGATCGACACCTTGTAGACCGGGTCATGCTCGGGCATCACCAGGCCGATGATGGCGTGGCCAGACTCGTGATAGGCCGTGTTGCGCTTCTCCTTCTCGGACATGACCATCGATTTGCGCTCGGCGCCCATCATGATCTTGTCCTTGGCCAGCTCCAGCTCTTCCATGCCGACCAGACGCTTGTTGCGACGCGCGGCAAACAGGGCGGCTTCATTGACCAGGTTGGCCAGGTCCGCACCGGAGAAGCCCGGTGTACCACGTGCAATGTTGACCGGTACGACGTCATCGCCCATCGGCACCTTGCGCAGGTGAACGCCGAGGATGTGTTCGCGACCACGGATGTCCGGCAGTGCGACGGTCACCTGACGGTCGAAGCGGCCCGGACGCAGCAGCGCGGGGTCAAGCACGTCAGGACGGTTGGTCGCGGCGATGACGATGATGCCGTCATTCGCCTCGAAGCCATCCATCTCGACCAGCAGCTGGTTCAGGGTCTGCTCACGCTCATCGTGACCACCGCCCATGCCGGAACCACGGTGACGGCCGACGGCGTCGATCTCATCGATGAAGATGATGCACGGCGCCTGCTTCTTGGCCTGCTCGAACATGTCACGCACACGGGAGGCACCGACACCGACGAACATCTCGACGAAGTCAGAACCGGAGATGCTGAAGAACGGCACCTTGGCTTCACCGGCGATCGCCTTGGCGAGCAGGGTCTTACCGGTACCCGGCGGGCCTACCATCAGGACGCCACGCGGAATCTGACCGCCAAGACGCTGGAACTTGCTGGGGTCCTTGAGGAAGTCGACCAGCTCCTCGACCTCTTCCTTAGCTTCGTCACAGCCTGCGACGTCGCTGAAGGTGGTCTTGATCTGGTCCTGGCTCAGCAGCTTGGCCTTGGACTTGCCGAAGCTCATCGGGCCACCCTTGCCGGCGCCGCCACCCTGCATCTGGCGCATGAAGAACATGAAGATGGCCAGAATGATCAGAATCGGGAAGCTGGCAATCAACAGGCGTGTCCACAGCGACTGCTGCTCAGGCTTCTTGCCGATGACCTCCACCTTGTTGGCAAGCAGGTCATCCATCAGCTTGGGATCGGACGCCGCCGGCCGGATGGTGGTGAAGCTGGAGCCATCGGCCCGCTCACCCTCAATGGTGTAACCATCGATGGTCACACTCTTGATCCGGTCGTTCTGCACCTGCTGGACGAACTGTGAATAGTTCATCGCCTGCGGCGAGGTATCGACGCTGAAGTTGTTGAACACCGTCAGCAGCACTGCTGCGATGATCAACCAGAGAATCAGGTTCTTCGCCATGTCGTTCAAGGGGACACCCTCATTGCATGAATCTGTCTTGGCATGCCGTGAATACTCCGACTGCCGTCTTGTGGTGGCCTGCCATGCTATCTGATCGTGCCTGCGGGGTATCAAGTCAGCGCAACGCGCCACTTCGCCTACCGAGTCACTCAAAGCTTGCCGTGCATTGTGCTACTTGCCTGCCAGCATCGGTAAGGCATTGAAACCCACCGAACTGTCACTGGCCCATCGTACTCAAGACCCAATGATATCGACACTACACCAGATGGGGGCTGGCAACCATTGCTTAAAGCCCGACAATGGACTATTGCGCCGATAGACAGCCTGCATCAGCCAGCGCCGCGACTCGCCCGGACACATTGGCGCCAGTCTGGACGAGCATCGCATGGCTCGCCTTAACCCGCGATGAAGCATGCGACCAGCAACGTGGAAATCTCGCCACCGCGAGCTGATGCCTGCCGCGTGCAGCGGCATGCAAGGACACTGACCATCAGCCCTTGAAGCCCTGCCCCAGCAGATAGACTTCGCGTGAGCGTGCACGCGACGCTTCCGGCTTGCGGGTCACGACCTTCTTGAAGCTGCCACGCATGTCCTTCAGATAGGCATCGAAGCCCTCACCCTGGAAGACCTTGACCAGGAAATTGCCGCCCGGCTTGAGGGTCTGGCGCGCCAGATCCAGCGCCAGCTCGACCAGGTACATGCCGGCAGGCTGATCGATCGCGCTCATGCCGCTCATGTTGGGCGCCATGTCGGAGATCACGAGGTCCACCGGGCGATCCCCCAGAGTGGCCAGAATCTGGTTCAGCACGGCCTCTTCGGTGAAGTCGCCCTGAATGAAGTCGACACCGGCCAGGGCGTCCATCTCGAGAATGTCGGAGGCGATGACCACGCCTTCCATGCCGACGCGGTCCGCGGCGATCTGGCTCCAGCCACCGGGGGCTGCGCCGAGGTCGATGACGGTGGCGCCCGGCTTGAGCAGGCGGTCCTTGTCATCGATTTCAATCAGTTTGTAGCTGGCACGGGAACGATAACCGTCGGCCCAGCTGCGCTGGACATAGGCGTCATCAAAGTGTTCCTTCATCCAGCCAGCACTGCTCTTGCTGGGGTGAGCCACGTTGTCACCTGGAATGTCGGGGAAAATCGAATACTGGCGGGAGATAGCGCGGGGGATAACGACGACACGAAAGGCGTGGCAAGCTTGCGCACGGGTCGTGTCATGAGCGTCGTCATGGAGTAGAATGGCGGGTCCTGCGCGCGGTTCCGCCCGTGGGCACAGACATTGCCTGCGCAACAGACGGGTTCACACCCCTGGATTTCAAGCCCTGGAGTCGACCCTGTCTTTCGCTACGCTCCCCGCTCCCATCGGACGCCAACAGGGAAACTTTACGATACCATGAGCTTGTCACAGTCACAAAAGAAAGCATTTCGCAGCATCGGGCACCATCTTGACCCGATCGTCACCGTCTCGGAAAACGGCCTTTCCGAAGGCGTCGTGACCGAACTGGAGCGCGCACTGCACGATCACGAACTGATCAAGCTGAAGCTGGCGATCAACGATCGCGAAGCGCGCGGCGAGGTGGCTCGCCACCTGTGCAGCGAAACCGGCGCGACCCTGATCCAGAGCATCGGCAAGATCGCTCTGCTGTATCGCCGCAACCCGCAGGCCAAGCCGAAGCTGTCGAACGTACAGCGCTTCAGCGAGAAGTAAGCCGCCGGGCCCAGGCCTGACGAGGCTCACCTCGCACGCCACGCCTGCCGCAGACAGAAACGCCGCCCTCATCGAGGGCGGCGTTTCTGTTTTCTGTTGCTGACAATCACGACCTGATGACGCTGGGAGCCGCCTGCCTGAAGGATTTCGTGCCCGCGGGCCAAAAAAAACAGCCCTGCCGGGGTTACCGGCAGGGCTGTCACGACATCAGGATCTGACGAATCAGAGGCGATGCTCTTCAGATGTAACGTACTTCAGATGTGATGCACTTCGGAGATTTCATACTCCACATCGCCACCCGGGGTACGCACGACCACGACATCCCCTTCTTCCTTGCCGATCAGCGCACGCGCGATCGGAGAGGTGACGGAGATCTTGCCGTCCTTGATGCTGGCTTCATCTTCGCCAACGATGCGATAGCGCACTTCGCTATCGTCATCGAGGTTCATCAGGTCGACCGTGGTGCCGAAGATCACCTTGCCGGTCTTCGGCAACTTGGTGACGTCGATCACCTGGGACATGGAGAGCTTGGACTCGATCTCCTGGATACGACCCTCGATGAAACCCTGCTGTTCACGCGCGGCGTGGTACTCGGCATTCTCCTTGAGATCGCCGTGCTCACGGGCTTCCGCGATGTCAGCGATGACCCGGGGACGCTCAGTGCCCTTTAGGTGCTCGAGCTCCTTGCGAAGGCGGTCTTCGCCTTCGACGGTCATCGGACTTCTACTCATATCATGACTCCTGCATGCATATCCTGGAGACGACGGACCTTGACGTCGTTGCCGTAGGCAAGCGCCATGCACACGGCATTGGCACCCGCCAGCGTCGTGGCGTAGGGCACCTTGTGCGCCAGCGCCGTGCGACGGATCACGGACGAGTCATTGATGGCCTGACGTCCCTCTGTGGTGTTGACGATATAGGCGATCTCGCCGTTCTTGATCATGTCGACGATATGCGGCCGCCCTTCGAACACCTTGTTGACGGGTTCAACCTCGAGGCCGGCAGCGGCGATCACCTCTGCCGTGCCACGGGTAGCACAAAGCGTAAAGCCTAATGTTACCAGAGAGCGGGCCACCTCGATAACGCCCGCCTTGTCGAACTCACGCACGGACAGGAAGGCCTTGCGATCGCCAGTCAGGGTCGGGATGGCTTCACCGGCACCCAGCTGCGCCTTGTAGAAGGCTTCCGCGAAGGTATCGCCGGAGCCCATCACTTCGCCGGTGGACTTCATTTCCGGCGACAGGATCGGGTCGACCCCCGGGAACTTGGCGAACGGCAGCACCGCTTCCTTCACACTGTAGAAGGTCGGCACGATTTCCTGGGTGAAACCAATCTCTTCCAGGGTCTGGCCGGCCATGCAGCGTGCGGCGATCTGCGCCAGCGACTGGCCGATGCACTTGGAGACGAACGGCACGGTACGTGAAGCGCGCGGGTTGACCTCGATGACGTAGATCACGCCATCCTGCCAGGCCAGCTGCACATTCATCAGGCCGACGACGTTGAGTTCCAGCGCCATGCGCTTGACCTGCTCGCGCATCTCTTCCTGGACGTCTGCCGGCAGCGAGTACGGCGGCAGGGCGCACGCGGAGTCACCGGAGTGGATACCGGCCTGCTCGATGTGCTGCATGATGGCGCCGATCACGACCTGCTTGCCGTCGGACACCGCGTCGATGTCGACCTCGATGGCGGCGTTCAGGAAGTGGTCCAGCAGCACCGGCGAGTCATTGGAGACCTTGACCGCGTGGGTCATGTAGTTCTCGAGCTCGGCGGCGGAGTAGACGATTTCCATCGCGCGGCCGCCCAGCACGTAGCTCGGGCGCACCACCAGCGGATAACCGATGACCTCGGCCTTGACGAAGGCTTCCTCGAAGCTACGCGCGGTGGCGTTTTCCGGCTGGATCAGACCGAGCTTCTCGATCATCTGCTGGAAACGCTCGCGGTCTTCGGCGCGGTCGATGGCGTCCGGCGTGGTACCGATGATCGGCACACCGGCGGCTTCGAGCTCACGCGCCAGCTTCAGCGGCGTCTGGCCGCCGAACTGGACGATGACACCGACCGGCTGCTCCTTGTCGGCGATCTCCAGCACGTCTTCCAGGGTGACCGGTTCGAAGTAGAGGCGATCGGAAGTGTCGTAGTCGGTGGACACGGTTTCCGGGTTGCAGTTGACCATGATGGTCTCGTAGCCGTCCGCGCGCATGGCGAGGGAGGCGTGGACACAGCAGTAGTCGAACTCGATGCCCTGACCGATACGGTTCGGACCGCCACCCAGCACCATGATCTTCTTCTTGTCGCTGACTTCCGCCTCGCACTCTTCCTCATAGGTGGAGTACATGTAGGCGGTGTCGGACGCGAATTCGGCGGCACAGGTGTCGACGCGCTTGTAGACCGGACGGATGCCCTGCTTCTGACGGTGCTTGCGGAAGGCCTTCTCGGACACGCCCATCAGACGCGCCAGGCGCGCATCGCTGAAACCCTTGCGCTTGAGACGGAACAGACGATCAGCGTCCATCTCGCCCAGCGAGCTTGCGGCCACTGCGCCTTCCTGAGCGATCAGGTCGGCCAGCTGCACCAGGTACCAGCGGTCGATGTTGGTGAGGCGGAAGATCTCTTCGATATCGAGACCGGCACGCATGGCATCGGCGATGTAGAAGATACGCTCGGCACCGGCGGCCTGCAGCTCGCCCTTGATACGCGCCATGTTCTCGTCGCTGAAGTTCTCGACGATCGGGTCGAGACCGTCAACGCCGGTCTCCATGCCACGCAGCGCCTTCTGCAGGGATTCCTGGAAGGTACGGCCGATGGCCATGACTTCGCCGACCGACTTCATCTGCGTGGTCAGGCGGTCATTGGCCTGCGGGAATTTCTCGAAGGTGAAGCGCGGAATCTTGGTGACGACGTAATCGATGGACGGCTCGAAGGACGCCGGCGTCTTGCCACCGGTGATGTCGTTCTGCAGCTCGTCCAGGGTATAGCCGACGGCCAGCTTGGCGGCGATCTTGGCGATCGGGAAGCCGGTCGCCTTGGAAGCCAGCGCCGAGGAACGCGACACGCGCGGGTTCATCTCGATCACGACCATGCGGCCAGTGTCCGGGCAGATGCCGAACTGGACGTTGGAGCCGCCGGTCTCGACGCCGATCTCACGCAGAACGGCCAGCGATGCATCACGCATCAGCTGGTATTCCTTGTCGGTCAGGGTCTGGGCCGGGGCGACGGTGATGGAGTCGCCGGTGTGCACGCCCATCGGGTCGAAGTTCTCGATGGCACAGACGATGATGCAGTTGTCGTTCTTGTCACGAACGACCTCCATCTCGTATTCCTTCCAGCCCAGCAGCGACTCGTCGATCAACAGCTCGCGGGTCGGCGACAGCTCGAAGCCGCGATGGCAGATCTCTTCGAATTCTTCACGGTTGTACGCCACGCCGCCGCCGGAACCGCCCATGGTGAAGCTGGGACGGATGATGGACGGGAAGCCCAGCTCGGCCTGGATTTCCCAGGCTTCTTCCATGGAGTGCGCGACCTTGGCCTTCGGGCACGCCAGACCGATCTTCTTCATCGCCTTGTCGAAGCGATCACGGTCTTCGGCCTTGTCGATGGTGTCGGCGTTGGCACCGATCATCTCGACACCGTACTGCTCGAGCACGCCTTCGCGCTCCAGCGCCAGCGCACAGTTCAGCGCGGTCTGGCCGCCCATGGTCGGCAGGATGGCGTCCGGGCGCTCCTTCTCGATGATGCGCGCCACGGTTTCCCAGGTGATCGGCTCGATGTAGGTCGCATCGGCCATCACCGGGTCGGTCATGATGGTTGCCGGGTTGGAGTTGACCAGGATGACCCGGTAACCCTCTTCACGCAGGGCCTTGCAGGCCTGTGCGCCGGAATAGTCGAACTCGCACGCCTGGCCGATGACGATGGGGCCGGCGCCGATGATCAGGATGCTGTTTAGGTCTGTACGTTTCGGCATGTCTCTTCCCGCAATGATCTGGTGACTGAACTCAACGATGGATCAGGCCCTCGGGCCTGCGCTCGGCTCAGCGTCGCGCGCGCATCATCTCGATGAAACGATCGAACAGCGGGGCGACGTCCTGCGGGCCGGGACTGGCTTCCGGGTGACCCTGGAAGCTGAAGGCCGGGCGGTCGGTGCGCTCGATGCCCTGCAGGCTACCGTCAAACAGCGACTTGTGCGTCGCGCGCAGGCTGCTCGGCATGCCCGCTTCATCCACTGCGAAGCCATGGTTCTGGCTGGTGATCATCACCACACCGCTGTCGAGGTCCTGCACCGGGTGGTTGGCACCATGGTGACCGTGGCCCATCTTGACCGTAGTCGCACCGGAGGCCAGTGCCAGCAGCTGGTGACCCAGGCAGATGCCGAAGACCGGCGTGTCGGTCTCGAGCACTTTACGAATCGCGGTGATGGCGTAGTCGCAGGGCTCGGGGTCGCCCGGGCCGTTGGACAGGAAGACGCCATCCGGATTGAGCGCCAGCACCTCGGCGGCAGGCGTCTGCGCCGGCACGACGGTCAGGCGGCAGCCGCGGGAGGCCAGCATGCGCAGGATGTTGTGCTTGACGCCGTAGTCGTAGGCGACCACGTGGAAGGGACGTTCGGACTCACGGGTATCGGCGTAGCCTTCACCCAGTGTCCATTCGCCTTCGTGCCACTCGAACTGCTCGCTGCAGGAGGCTTCCTTGGCCAGGTCCATGCCCTTCAGACCCGGGAAGGCGCGTGCCGCTTCCAGCGCGCGTTCCACGGCGTCATCACCCCGGGCATCTTCACCGGCGAGGATGGCACCGTTCAGGGAGCCCTTCTCGCGCAGGATGCGCGTCAGGCGACGCGTGTCGATATCAGCGATGCCGACGACATTCTCGTCGCGCAGGTACTGATCGAGGGAGCGAGTGGAACGGAAGTTGCTGGCCAGCAGCGGGAGGTCGCGGATGACCAGGCCGGCGGCTGCGACGCTGTCGGACTCGGTGTCCTCGTCGTTGATGCCGGTATTGCCGATGTGCGGATACGTCAGAGTGACGATCTGTCGGGTGTAGGAGGGATCGGTCAGGATTTCCTGGTAGCCGGTCATGGCAGTGTTGAACACTACCTCGCCGCTGGTCTGCCCATCAGCACCGATGGCGCTGCCGTGAAATACACTGCCGTCTTCCAAGGCCAGTATCGCGGGTTTGATCAACGCAACGTCCTCCCCATAGTGTCCACTTTCCTGCCCGGAATCCGCGGTCGAACACCGGACATGCTGCTTGATTATCGTGCTCGGCATTCGCCGAGCCTGTGTCCCGCTGCCGACTTCTGCCAGATGCCTGTCACTGGACAGACGCGCGCCAGAAGCGGCAAATTCAGGTTGCAAAAAAGCGGGACGAAACCGAAAAATCAGGTTTCATCCCGCTTGTTATCATTCTTCGGAATGCTGCTGGCCCGAGCGCTGCCAAAACGGCAACCAATAGGGCGGCCAAGAACGTGGCCAAATTGGGTAGAGATTACCGGAATCCTTGAGTGCTGACCACCCCGCGCATGCCCCGCCAGCAGGCGACAAGGCCCACGATACGGTCGTTTCGTCGCCGCGGTCAGCTTGACGAAACCCTTGGCCGAGCCGGGACACTGCACAGCGCTTGTAAAGCGACGCAGTCCAGCGGCGCAAGGCGGCCAGAATGGCTCACGCGTGCGCCGCATCCTGCCCACCGAGACAGCTTTCAAGAAATTCTCCTGAATGTCGCCAGACTGTCATCTCAGCGCTTGGCTCTCCATTCCGCTCCCCACCTTGCTCTCCACTTCGCTCACTTGAGCCCCAGCACATCCTGCATGTCATAGCGGCCGACTTCGCGCCCTGACAGCCATTCGGCCGCGCGTGCCGCGCCCTTGGCGAAGGTCATGCGGCTCGACGCCTTGTGGGTGATCTCGATGCGCTCGCCTTCGGTGGCGAACATCACGGTGTGCTCACCGACGATGTCACCGGCACGCACGGTGGCGAAGCCGATTTCCTTGTCGGTACGCGGGCCGCACTGACCTTCACGCGCGAAGACACCATGGGTGGCGAGATCACGCCCGATGGAATGCGCCACGGCTTCGCCCATCGCCAGCGCCGTGCCGGAGGGGGCATCGACCTTGTGACGGTGGTGCGCCTCGATGATCTCGATGTCGTAGCCGGCATCGCCCAGGGCACGCGCGGCGGTTTCCAGCAGCTTGAGAGTCAGGTTGACGCCGGAGCTCATGTTGGCCGCGAACACGAAGGGCACGCTGTCACGGTAGCCATCCAGCTGCTCGAGCTGCTCCGGCGTGAAACCGGTCGTGCCGATCACCATGCGCTTGCCGTGCTCGGCGCACAGCGCCAGGTTGGCCAGCGTCACCTGCGGTGCGGTGAAATCGATCACCACATCGAAGTCATCCACCACGGCAGCCAGACTGTCGCTGGCGACCACACCCAGACGCCCCTGACCGGCCAGCTCACCGATGTCGACGCCCGCCAGGGAGCTGCCGGATTCGACGATGCCCGCCGCCAGCGTCAGACCTTCCACTGCACCGACGGCCTCGACCAACGTGCGTCCCATGCGTCCGGCGACGCCCATGATTGCGATACGGGTCATGCTGACTCCTGCCTGTTGTGGGTCTTGAGGGTGACAGCCCGCGAGCAAGCCCCGAGCGTGCCACCTATGCTGTTGCCACGAGTATATCAGCCGCCTGCAGCGTTGGCTGACGTCATGTATTTGTGTCGGTTACGCGCTAGAGTAGCCTCGTACCAGGTTGTCTCCTGTTGATCGTCATTTTTCTCATCACCGCTCAGTCTCCGGAGTCAGCATGCCTGCACGCCAATCCCCCACCTCGCGCCGCTGGCGCATGCTCCAGACCCTCGCTGTCACCACGGTGCTCGCCGGCCTGTTGAGCGCCTGCGGCGTTCACCCGCGCCCCTACACGCTGGCATCGCCGGAACAGAAGAGCGAGTTCCCGGAAATCCAGTGGTGCGGCACGCTCAGGCTGCCGGGCAAATGGCTGGATGACACCCCCGTCGGGGGCCTGTCGGACATCGGCTGGGACCAGGACGAGTCACTGCTGTATGCCGTATCGGACCGCGGCTGGCTGCATCGCCTGCGGCTCGCCTTCCGTCACGGTGAGCTGGTCGGGGCCAAGGCGCTCAATACCTACACCCTGCGCGACGAGACCGATGTCTCGCTGCGCGGCGCCCTCAGTGATGCCGAGGGCCTGCAGCTGCTGCGCGCGAACAATGACCGCCGCGGCGATTCCCGCCTGGTGATTAGCTTCGAGCAGCAGCCACGCGTCGAGCACTTCCTGCCCAGCGGCCTGGCCGTCAGCGAGCCCTTCACCCCGATGGGCGCACGCGGTGCGGCGCCCAACAACGGCATGGAAGCCCTGACCCTGCACCCGGAATACGGCATGCTCGCCGGACTGGAAGCCACGCCGGAAGGCATGAGCGAGGGCATGACGCGCATCTTCAGCCTCGACGACAAGCACGAGTGGAGCTACCCGCTGGCCAGCGACACCGGCTCGAGCCTGACCGCGATGGAGATGCTGCCCGACGGTGACATGCTGATGCTGGAGCGCGCCTTCTCGCCGCCCTTCCCGCTGGTGATCAGTCTGCGCCGCGCACATCTCGGTGAGCCCGGCACCCAGGCCGAGGTGCGCACCCTTGCGCGCCTGTCGAGCGGCGATGGCTGGTCGCTGGACAACTTCGAAGGGCTGACGCATCTGGAAGGCAATCGCTTCCTGATGATCTCGGATGACAACTTCAGCAGCTTCCAGACCACGCTGCTGAGCTGCTTTGCCGTCATCGAGCCAGAGGCCTTCACGGCTGAATCGGTGCCGGAATAGCCATGCCCCGGGCTGCGTTACTGGACTGAATTGCTTGGCTGAATTGCCTGGCTGAGCCACCGAGCCTGAAACGCGAGAGCCCCGCACTCGACAAGTCGAGTGCGGGGCTCTCTGGCATGAAGGCCATCCACGGGGCTGGCCCGCAGACGGCAAGGCGAATGCCTAGGGCTTCATGTCTTCGAAGAACTTCTTCACGCCATCGAAGAAGCTGTTCTCCTTCGGTGAATGGCTCTTGCCGGTATCACCGAGGCTCTGCTGGAACTGACGCAGCAGCTCCTTCTGCTCTTCATTCAGGCTGACCGGGGTCTCGATGACCACCTTGCACAGCAGGTCCCCGGCGGGGCCGCCACGCACCGGCTTGACGCCCTTGCCGCGCAGACGGAACAGCTTGCCGGTCTGGGTCTCGGCCGGAATCTTCAGCACGACACGCCCATCGAGGGTCGGCACGTTGAGCTCACCGCCCAGCGCCGCATCGACGAAGCTGATCGGCACTTCACACTGCAGGTGACGACCATCGCGCTTGAAGATCTCGTGCTCGCGCAGGTTGACCTGCACATACAGATCACCTGACGGCCCGCCGTTGACACCACCCTCGCCTTCGCCGTTCAGACGGATGCGGTCGCCGGTGTCGACGCCCGGCGGAATCTTGACCGAGAGGGTCTTGGATTCCTGGACGCGGCCTTCGCCGTGACACTTGCGGCACGGCACGCTGATCTTCTCGCCACGACCGTGGCAGGTCGGACACGCCTGCTCGACCGCGAAGAAGCCCTGCTGCATGCGCACCTTGCCCATGCCATTGCAGGTCGGGCAGGTTTCCTTGCTGGAACCCGGCTCGGCACCATCGCCATCGCAGTGGCCACAGGCGGCCAGACGCGGCACGCGGATATCGACCGTGGTGCCGGCAACCGCCGATTCCAGATCGAGATCCAGGTTGTAACGCAGGTCGCTGCCGCGCTGCGGAGCGTTCGGATTGCGACGACCACCGCCGCCACCGAAGATGTCACCGAAGACATCGCCGAACACATCGCCGAAGCCGCCGGCACCACCACCGCCAAAGCCGCCGCCACCGAAGCCACCGCCGCCCTGACCATCGACACCGGCATGACCGAACTGGTCATAGGCGGCGCGCTTGTCAGCATCGGACAGCACTTCGTAGGCCTCAGAGACTTCACGGAACTTCTCGGCCGAAGTTTCATCATCCGGGTTGCGGTCCGGGTGATGCTTCTGGGCCAGGCGTCGGTACGCCTTCTTGATGTCCTTGGTGTCGGCGCCACGCTCGACACCAAGCACTTCGTAATAATCACGCTTGGACATGGATCAGGTCCGCCTGGATTGCTGGCAGCCTGAGGCTGCCGGTCTGTTCTGGAATGCCGGTTGTCACCGGTGGCTCGCGGCTAGCGCAGGGCGCCACCGATGCAAACGACAACGCGGGACACCTTCACAAGGCTCCCGCGCTGTCATCAGACGTCGTTCAAGAAATCCCTCAGGACTTCTTGTCGTCGTTGACTTCCTCGTACTCGGCGTCAACCACGTCGTCGTCCTGCTTCTTGCCAGCCTGACCTTCGGCAGCCTGCTCACCCTGGGCGCCCTGCTCGGCGTAGAGCTTCTGCGCCAGGTTGCCGGACGCTTCGGTCAGTGCATCCAGCTTGGCCTGGATCGCATCCTTGTCGTCGCCTTTCAGGGCTTCTTCCAGCTCGGAGATCGCCGTCTCGATGGCTTCCTTCTCGCTGGCTTCGGCCTTGTCACCGGCTTCGGTCAGGGTCTTCTTGGTCGCGTGAATCATGCCGTCGGCCTGATTGCGCAGCTGGACCATTTCCTCGAACTTCTTGTCTTCGTCGGCGTTGGCTTCCGCGTCACGCACCATCTGTTCGATCTCGTCGTCGGACAGGCCGCCGGAAGACTTGATGACGATGGACTGTTCCTTGCCGGTCGCCTTGTCCTTGGCGGACACGTTCAGGATACCGTTGGCATCCAGGTCGAAGGCGACTTCGATCTGCGGCACACCGCGCGGTGCCGGCGGAATGTCGGCCAGGTCGAAACGACCCAGAGACTTGTTCTGCGCGGCCTGCTTGCGCTCACCCTGCAGGACGTGGATGGTCACCGCGCTCTGGTTGTCGTCTGCGGTGGAGAACACCTGGGACTTCTTGGTCGGGATGGTGGTGTTCTTCTCGATCAGCGGCGTCAGCACGCCACCCATGGTCTCGATACCGAGGGTCAGCGGGGTCACGTCCAGCAGCAGCACGTCCTTGACGTCGCCGCCCAGCACGCCGCCCTGGATACCGGCGCCGACGGCGACCGCTTCATCCGGGTTGACGTCCTTGCGGGCTTCCTTGCCGAAGAACTCGGCCACCTTGGACTGCACCAGCGGCATGCGGGTCTGACCACCGACCAGGATGACGTCGTCGATCTCGGAGGCGGACAGGCCGGCGTCGGACAGTGCGGTCTGGCACGGCTTCAGGGAGCGTGCGACCAGGTCGTCGACCAGAGACTCGAGCTTGGAACGGGTCACCTTGACATTCAGGTGCTTCGGACCGGTATTGTCAGCCGTGATGTACGGCAGGTTCACGTCGGTCTGCTGAGCGCTGGACAGCTCGATCTTGGCCTTCTCGGCGGCTTCCTTCAGACGCTGCATGGCGAGGTTGTCGCCGGACAGATCGATGCCGCTGTCTGCCTTGAACTGGTCAACCAGGTAGTTGATCAGGTGCATGTCGAAATCTTCACCACCCAGGAAGGTGTCGCCGTTGGTGGCGAGCACTTCGAACTGGGTCTCACCGTCGACGTCGGCGACTTCGATGATGGAGATATCGAAGGTACCGCCGCCCAGGTCGTAGACCGCGATGGTCTTGTCACCACGAGACTTGTCCATGCCGTAGGCGAGGGCTGCGGCAGTCGGCTCGTTGATGATGCGCTTGACGTCGAGACCCGCGATGCGGCCGGCGTCCTTGGTCGCCTGACGCTGGGAATCGTTGAAGTAGGCCGGCACGGTGATGACAGCTTCGGTGACTTCTTCACCGAGGTAGTCTTCCGCGGTCTTCTTCATCTTCTTGAGGATTTCCGCACTGATCTGCGGCGGAGCCATCTTCTTGTCTTTCACCTGCACCCAGGCGTCGCCGTTGTCGGCTTCGACAATCTTGTACGGCACCATCTTGATGTCTTTCTGAACCACATCATCCTTGAACTTGCGACCGATCAGGCGCTTGACCGCGAAGAGAGTGTTCTCCGGGTTGGTCACTGCCTGACGCTTGGCCGACTGGCCGACCAGAATCTCGTTGTCGTCGGTGTAAGCGATGATGGACGGTGTGGTGCGACCGCCTTCAGCGTTTTCGATGACCTTGGTTTTCTCGCCGTCGAGCACTGCCACACAGGAGTTGGTAGTACCCAAGTCAATACCGATGATGCGTCCCATAATCGTATACCTCGAATCTGTTGCTAGCCTGAAAGATAAGTCTGGATGTCGGCACCTTGTGTCGGTGCCTGAACTTGTTTCTCTAGATGGGGTCGCGTGTCAGGGTTTCAAGACCCGGCCGGGCAAATTTTCCCGGGCCGGATCGCCCTGAGCCCCCACAGGGCGCGATCCAGCGCCTATCGGGCGTCGGGAGCGCGCAGGCCTCAGGAGGCCTTGCTGACTGCCACCATCGCCGGACGCACCAGGCGGCCATTGAGGGTGTAACCCTTCTGCATCACGTCGATGACGCTGTTCGGCTCTGCATCCGGGGACGGCACCATGGCGACAGCCTGATGGTATTCCGGATCGAAGGGCTCGCCGTGCGGATCCAGCTGCTCGACGCCTGACTTGTTCAGGGCATCCAGCTGCATTTTCAAGGTCATCTCGATGCCTTCGACGTGGGTCTTGGCCGCTTCGTCACCCGACATGGATTCCAGCGCCTTCTCGAGGGAATCCACCACCGGCAGCATTTCCTTGACGAACTTCTCCAGCGCGAACTTGCGCGCCTTCTCGGCGTCCTGCTCGGCACGACGGCGCGCGTTCTGCGCATCGGCAGCCGCACGCAGCGCCTGGTCCTTGGCTTCCTTGACGGCCTGCTCAAGCTCTTCGACCTGGGCGGCCAGCATCTCGGCTTCCGGGTTGTCCACCAGAGAGCCTTCGGCGCCGGTATCGTCGGCATCCAGTACGTTGTCGATCACTTCACCTTCCGGCGTTTCCGGCTGCGGCTCGGCATCGCGAGCGGCACGCTGAAGCTCTTCATCCATCGGGGTCTGCGGGTCCTGAGCCATGCTGATCTCCTGCGGGCCGGCGTCTATGCGCCATTGCCCTGATTCGTGGCCTGCTGAGCTTGTCGCGAAGCATCACGCGTACTGGCTGACAGACAGGCCATGAGTTGCCTTGAGAGGCAGCAAGGCCAGGCCATTGCTGCCGACTGAAAGTGTCAGTGCCTCTATATGGGGACAGCACATCGCTTCTCAAGCCTTGCCGCGGGCTTTTCTCCCCACTGAGTCCAGCATGGATTGAAGGCCACCCGAACGTGCTGTATAAAAAGCCATGTTCACTGTATAAACATACTGTATGGCGACACCGTAGCCCGCCCATCGAGTCCGGGTCCGCTGATGTTCCCCCAGCACGGCGTACGTCAAAGCCCCCTCGGAGGTAGTCATGCTGCTGCAACTCGCCATCCAAGATTTTGCCATCGTCGAAACGCTGGAACTCGATTTCCGCCGCGGCATGACCGCCATCACCGGCGAGACCGGTGCCGGCAAGTCCATCCTGCTCGGCGCCCTCGGCCTGTGTCTGGGCGAGCGCGCCGATGCCGGCAGCGTGCGGCATGGCGCCGACCGCGCCGACCTCATCGCGCGTTTCGATATCAGTGAGCTTGGCGATGCCCGTCAGTGGCTGGATGAGCGCGAACTGGGCAGCGACGACTGCCTGCTGCGCCGCGTCATCACCGCCAGCGGCCGCTCCAAGGCCTGGATCAACGGCACGCCCTGCACCATCGCCGACCTGCGCGAGCTGGGCGAGCACCTGATCGACATCCACTCCCAGCACGCCCATCACTCCCTGCTCAAGGAAGAGACGCATCTGCGTCAGCTCGACGAATATGCGGGCCTGGAGACCCAGGCTGCCCAGTTGCGCGAGGACTTCCGCCACTGGCAGGAGGCGCATCGTCGCCTCAAGCGCATGAGCAATGATGGCGATGAGGTGCGTGCACGTCGCCAGCTGCTGCGCTATCAGGTCGAGGAGCTCGATGAACTGGCGCTGTGCGAAGGGGAGCTGGAAGCCCTGGAACAGGAGCAGGAAACGCTGGCCAATGCCGAGCAGATTCTGGCCGAGGCGCAGTCCGCCGCCGAGTGCTGTGATCACGACGAAGAAGGTGCGCTGTCACGCCTCAACCAGGCCCTGGCACGTCTGGCGCATCTGCCGGGCAACGAGCATGGCTCACTGGCCAGTGCGCTGGGCATGCTCGAGGAAGCGCGCATCCAGATAGAAGAAGCGGCGCGTGAACTGCATCGCTTCGTGGAAGTCACCGAACTCGATCCCGAGCGTCTGGCCTTCGTCGATGAGCGCCTGAGCCGCATTCACCAGATCGCGCGCAAGCATCATGTGATGCCGGACGAGCTGCATGGCCTTCATCAGCGTCTGAGCGAAGAACTCGACGGCCTGGGTGGCGATGAGGAGGCCATCGAAGCCTTGCGCGAAGAAGTGGCTCAGCGTCGCGAGGCCTGGAAGGGGCTGGCGAGTGAGGTGAGCGCCAAACGCGCCACTGCCGCCCCGCAACTGGCCAGCGACATCCAGGACCAGCTGGCCTTCCTCGGCATGGGCAAGGCCACCTTCGAGGTCGCCATCGAGGCGCGGGAGCGTCCGCAGCCCGAAGGCATGGAGCGTATCCACTTCCGCATCAGCGCCAACCCAGGCCAGCCGCCACGTGCGCTGGCCAAGGTCGCCTCCGGCGGCGAGCTCTCGCGTGTGTCACTGGCGATCCAGGTCGTGGCCGCCAGTCGCTCGACCATCCCCAGCCTGGTCTTCGATGAAGTCGATGTCGGCATCTCCGGCGCTACCGCCGAGATCGTCGGTCAGCTGCTGCGTCGACTGGGCGACAAGGGCCAGGTGCTGACCGTCACTCACCTGCCGCAGGTTGCCGCACAGGCGCATCAGCACCTGCATATAGAAAAGCAGGCCGAGAAGGACACGACCCGCACGCACATGGCGCTGCTGGATGAAAGTGGCCGCGTGCGCGAGTTGGCACGCATGCTGGGCGGCATTCACCTCTCCGAGCAGACCCTCGCCCATGCCCGCGAGATGCTGGGCGCTGCCGACAGCCGCCACTGAGCACTGTCGTCAAAGTCGCCGTCGCCGTTCATGCACTGCCAGCGACGTCCATTCGTCCAATGACGCTCCTCAACAAGACGAACGCCAGAGCCCTGGACTCAGAAAACATGAACGCCAGATACACGAACGGCCGCCCCTGAGGGCGGCCGTTCGTGTATCTGGCCGGAGAAGGCTCTCCGGCCACGTCATCCCTGACGCAACCCGCGTCAGCTATCGCTCTTGTCGCCCTTGGGACGCACGTAGAGCACTAGCGCATGCTCGACCAGCTCATAGCCGTGCTCCTCGACGATCTCGCGCTGACGACGCTCGATCTCGGGATCACAGAACTCTATGATCTCGCCGCTGTCCAGACATACCATGTGGTCATGGTGTTCTTCCTGGGACAGTTCGAAGACGGCGTGACCGCCATCGAAGTTGTGACGCATCACCAGTCCCGCTGTTTCAAACTGGGTGAGCACACGATAAACCGTCGCCAGACCGACATCTTCGCCAGCCTCAAGCAACGCCTTGTACACGTCCTCGGCACTCAGGTGTCGATCCGTCGATTTCTCGAGGATCTGCAGGATCTTGACTCGCGGTAGGGTTACCTTGAGTCCCGCCTTGCGCAGTTCATGGTTCTGATCGGCCATGCTGGGGTACTCTTCGCAGTCGCTTGATGTATCAGGTATGATCGGCCAAGGCAAAACGATAGGGAATCTTCAGGGCAAATGCAAAACTTGATCAAAACAGTCGCCTTTTGCAGCGCCCTGTCGCTGCTCACCGGGTGCAGCTACTTCAGCGTCTACAAGCGCGACCTTCCTCAGGGCAACCTGATCAAGCCGGAAATGGTCGAGCAATTGAAGCCGGGCATGAGCCGCGAACAGGTCATCTACGTGATGGGCTCACCGCTGCTGACCGCCCCCTTCAGTGAGGATAGCTGGGACTACGTCTATCGCCTCAAGAAAGCGGATGGCGAAATCATCAACAAGCGCGTGACGTTGACCTTCGCAGGCGATTCACTCTCCAACATCGACAAGAGCGGCGACATCGACCAGGAAACCGTCATCGTGCCGGACCTGGACATCGACCCTCGCGCGGCACAGCCTAACCGTGCTGAACCCAAGGCAGGCGCAGCCGACCTGCCTGAAGAGCGCTGATCACTGTCCTCTTCACTCAGTGACAAGCCAGAACAACAGCGGGGCACCTTGAAAGGTGCCCCGCTGTTTTTGATTCTCGCCTGTCTCTCGTCTTACTGAGCGGCGCGAGCGGCCTTGTCGGCGCGCCGCTTGCGCGCAAGCTTGGGGTCGGTGATCAAGGCGCGATAGACCTCGACCCGGTCCCCGGCGTCCAGCACATGCTCATCGGGCTTGCGCAGCGCCTTGCCGAAGATACCCAGGTCCGCCTCGAGAAACACCTCGGCGGCAATCGTCGGAAAGTGCTGCTCCAGACGCGCCATGCGCACGGCCTCGCGCGCCGTGGTACCGGGGGCGACCGCCAGCGAGACGATCTTCTGCTTGTCGGGCAGCGCATAGGCCACCTCGACCGTGATTCTGTCTGTCATGTCTGCTCCTTTGCTCTCGCCACCTTTATATACCACCTGTGCGATATATCACCTGCGCGGCGTTGCACCCTGGCCAACGGCCAGGTGTCAGCGCTGGGTGTAGATCTGGTCAGCGCGGCGCGTGAAGGCCTCGACCATCTGAGCGGCGACCTGACTGAACAGCTTGCCGAACGCCATGCCCAGCAGGCGATTGCTGAACTCGAAGTCCATCTCGAGCGAGACCTTGCAGGCATCTTCGCCCAGCGGCGTGAACAGCCAGGTCCCCTGCAGACGCTTGAAGGGGCCATCGACCAGGTTCAGCTCAATCCGCTCGGGGGCATACAGGTCATTGCGCGTGACGAAGCTCTGCTGCATGCCTGCCTTGGACAGGGTGAGCCTGCCCTTGAGATGGTCCTCATCACGTTCCAGCAATTCCGCGTTGCTGCAGCCGGACAGGAATTCGGGATAACGCTCGAAATCATTGACCAGATCGAACATTGCCCGGGCCGAATGCCGCACCAGGGCAGACCGGTTGACCGTAGGCATCTAGCTCTCCGCTGACTTGGATACGCAGCATGCGTATCATGAACAATGGGCCGGCGCATGAAGTGCCGTCTGGCCTTGAATGGTAACACGCCTCCCCCCATCCAGAAGGATGTGCCATATCCACACTGGATGACGGCAGGCGCACACGACAAATGAGGCAACATGGGCAAGAAAAAGAAACCCGAACAGGGCGGCAATCTGATCGCCCAGAACAAGAAGGCACGCCACGAGTACCACATCGAGGAAACCTTCGAAGCGGGTCTGGTACTGGCAGGCTGGGAAGTGAAGGCGCTGCGCGCAGGCAAGGGCCAGCTGACCGATACCTATATCGTGATCAAGAATGCCGAAGCCTGGCTGCTGGGCTGCCACATCCACCCGCTGGAAACCGCCAACACCCACGCGGTGGCGGACCCGCAGCGCACGCGCAAGCTGCTGTTGCACAAGAAGCAGATCGCACGCATCTTCTCGCGCACCCAGGACAAGGGCCACACCTGTGTGCCGGTCAAGCTGTACTGGAAGAATGCGATCGTGAAGTGCGAGATCGCGCTGGTGGAAGGCAAGAAGCTGCACGACAAGCGCGCCACCGAGAAAGACCGTGACTGGAACCGTCAGAAGGCCCGTATCCTGCGCGACCGCTGAGGGCAGCGTGAGGCAGCTCACGCCAGCAAGCTACTGTCAGGTCAGAAATTTTCCTGAACGCTTGAACTGGCGTAGCACAGTCCCCACCTGTTATGATGAAGACGTAGCAACGCAGTAAAGTGGTAACACTGTTATGGGGGCGTTCTGGCATTCGACGCTGGTGGCAAACCCTGAGGTGCATGCCGAGATCGTAACGTATCTCGTAAATAAAACGTTGCAAATATATAGTCGCAAACGACGACAACTACGCTCTAGCTGCATAAGCTGCTCATGATACCGTTGCGCCTGTTCAAGGTGGATTGAGAACGAGCCCGTATAAACAGGATCGTCTTGGCCGACGTCTCTAAGGTCGAGATTAAAACTCAGAGAATCGCATTGCTGTAGCCTGTTCATTGGCGGCAGTCGTGTTAAATCAAATAATGAAACTAAGCATGTAGAGCCGAAGGCGGAGTGCCGGCGGACACGGGTTCGACTCCCGTCGCCTCCACCATATCCGTGACAGAAAGGCCTCCCTTCGGGGAGGCCTTTCTGTTTGTGGGCGATCAGTTCTGGCTGGTCTTTTCTGACAGAGGCAGACCGCCCCTCAAGTCGCCCTATCAAGCCGCCGTTCAAGTCTCCCTCTCAGGCCCTCCCAAGCCCCTCCTTCAGGCCTGCGCAAGGCCCGGCAGCGGCCACGCAGGCGCCACAGCGCCCATCATGGCCACAGCCTCGGGTTCAGGTCGCGCTGCCGCTCAGGCGCTCGCTGGTGCGGCGTACACCGATCAGCAGCGGCGTGCCGGTGTCGGGATCGGGGATCAGGCGGCACTCGACCCCATAGAGCTTGCGCACCAGCTCCGGCGTCACCACCTCGGCGGGCGCACCCTCGGCGATCACGCGACCTGCGTGCATGGCCACGATGTGGTCGGCATAGCGGCAGGCGCTGGCCAGATCATGCACCACCATCACGATGGTCTTGCCCTCTTCATGGGCCAGACGCTGGATCAGCTCGAAGACCTCGATCTGGTGACCGAGATCCAGCGCCGAGGTCGGCTCATCCAGCAGCAGCAAGGGCGTCTGCTGTGCCAGCGCCATGGCGATCCAGGCACGCTGGCGCTGCCCACCGGACATCGAGGCCAGCTCACGGTCCGCCAGGCTCTCGATATCGGCGGCGGCCATCGCCTCGGCCACCAGCCGCTGATCCTCCTCAGACCACTGACTCAGAGCGCCCTGATAGGGCTGACGACCGAAACGCACCAGCTCATGCACCGTCACCCCCTCGGGCGAATGCGTCTCCTGAGGCAGCAGCGCGATGCGCTGGGCCACCTCGCGCCGCTTATAGGCGTGAATGTCCTTGCCTTCCAGCAACACCGCGCCTGACTCAGGCAACTGCAGGCGAGCCAGCCCTGCCAGCAGTGTCGACTTGCCACAGCCGTTGGGCCCGACGATCGCCGTCACCTTGCCGTCGGGCAGCCCCAGGGTCAGCGAATCGATCACGGTGACATGGCGCTGGCGCGCGCCGTAGCCCAGCGACAGCTCGTTCGCTCGCAGGGTGTCGGTGGTAGCCGCGGCGTGGCGATCGGCCGGGGAATTCATCGCTCGCGGATCAAGCATCGTCTCAGCGCTCATGGCGCACTCTCCTGAAACATCATCGGCCGCTGGAACATCATCAGCCGCTGAAACATGTCGTGCGACGCTGAGCGACAAGGGCTGGCCCTGGACCGCTCAGCAGGAAAATAGGGGCAACGGCTAGCGCGGGCTGCGCAGCAGTATCCACAGCAGATAAGGGCTGCCGACCACGGCCATCACGATACCTACCGGGATTTCCAGCGGCGACAGCAGGGTACGTCCGGCAAGGTCGGCCAGCACCATCACCAGCGCACCGGCCAGCGCCGAAGCCAACAGCGGCACGCCCTTGTGGCGCGACAGGTAGCGTGCGATCTCGGGGCCCACCAGCGCCACCATACCTACCGGCCCGGCCACCGCGACGGCCGCCGCCGTCAGCACGACCGACAGCCACAGCGTGATCAGGCGTACACGCGACACCGGCTGCCCCAGCCCGGTCGCCACGCGGTCGGTGAAGCGCAGCGTATTCAGCCCGCGTCCCAGCCAGAGCGCGATCGGCACGCCGATCAGCAGGGCCAGCCCCAGCCAGGTGAGCGAATCGGCATCACGCGCATTGAGGCTGCCGACCGTCCACGGATAGGCACTGTTGGCGGCATCGATGGAGACTCTTGCCAGCATCAGCTGCGTCCCGGCACCGAACAGCGCCCCGACCCCGATACCGGCGACCAGGAAGCGATAACCGCGCGTGCCGATGCCGCCGGAGAGCCCGAAGGCCAGCGCAGTGGCGATCACGGCACCACTCAACGCCATCACCGGCGGCGCCAGCGAGATGCCCATCCCGACCACGGAGGCCACCGCGAAGGCGGTCGCGCCATTGTCGATGCCGATGATGCCCGGCGTCGCCAGGCGATTGCCGGCCAGGGTCTGCATCAGACAGCCCGCCAGCGAGAAGGCAGCGCCTGTGGCAATACCGGCCAGCAGGCGCGGCAGGCGCAGTTCCTGCACCACGAAGACGGTGGCGAACTCGCCGTGCCCGAAGGCCGCCTTGAAGGCATCCCACGGCCCGAGGCCGGCACTGCCCAGCATCAGCGAGGCGACACTGGCCATCAGCAGCGCCAGCAGCAGTATTCCGGCCGCCAGCAATGGCGCACGCAACAGCAGCAGGGACAGCTTGCCATGTCGCCACCAGAGCGTGCCTGTGGGGGCCGAGCGAAGGGGATCAAGCGGTGAAGGTCTAGACATCATCGATTCCAAACAAGGCCCTGTCAGGACAACGCCTGACAGGGCCGGTCGATTCAAGCAAGGAGGCGATGGCGCCGGCACGCGCGCCAGCCTGGCCTCCATCATCGTTCACGCCGCAAGCGCCAGAGGCACCAGTCGCTACAGGGTGGGCAGACGGCGGGCACGCACCACGGCAATCAGCACGGGCGCGCCCATCAGGGTCGTCAGCACCCCCAGCGGCAGCTCCGAGGGCGGCACGACCAGCCGCGACACCACATCGGCGCTCAGCAGCATGGTCACGCCCAGCGGCAGGCACAGCCACAGCGTGCGCCGCACATCGGCGCCGCACAGCGCACGCGCCACATAGGGCACGGCGAGGCCGACGAAGGCCACCGGTCCTGCCAGTGCCGTCGCGGCACCGACCAGCAGCGCCACCACCAGGATCGCGACCTTGCGTACGCGCTTGGGATGATGGCCCAGGCCACTGGCGACCTGCTCACCCAGCACCATCGCGGAGAGCGGCCGCGCCAGCCACAGCGTCAGCAGCACCGCGAGCAGGATACTGGGCAGGCTGCTGTAAAGCGCCTCCAGCGAGCGCCCGGCCAGACTGCCGATCACCCAGAAGCGGATCTCGTCGGCCGCACGTTGATCGATCAGCAAGGCCAGAGACGTCAACGCCACCAGCAGGCTCGACAGCGCCGCGCCGGCCAGCACCAGACGCACCGGGTCCTGACGTGCGCCGCTCATCCGCACGGTGCTCATCACGAACAGGCAGCCCAGCAGCGCACCGCTCTGCGCCACCATCACATGCATGCCGGTCGCTTCCATCCCCAGCAACAAGGCCACGGCCACGGCAAAGGAGGCCCCGGCACTCACGCCCAGCAAGCCCGGCTCCGCCAGCGGGTTGCGTGCCACCACCTGCATCAGGGCACCGCCACAGGCGAGCATCATGCCGACCACCATGCCGATCAGGGTACGCGGCGCGCGCAGCTCGAGCACCACGAAGCGCGCCTGATCACTGCCCTGTCCGGCCAGCACCTGCAGCGCCTGCCAGGGGCCGACATCGCCAGCCCCCCACAGCAGGCTGGCCAGACAGGTCAGCAGGGCGCTCAGGCAGGCCAGCGGCATCACCTGACGCAACGCAAGACGCCCGGAGACCTTGTGGGTCATCCGGGCGGCATGTGCGCGTGGCCTGCGGACCTGTGGAGAGGTCTCTTCAGCCTGCATACCACCTCCCGCGTCGCGGTTGCGGGAGGTCCCCTGCCTGCGCAGGGGTCAAACGTGGTGCACCGACATGACTGCGACTAGCCATCATCGCGCGCCCGGTCGATATCCTTCAGCAGTGCTTCCGCGGCCAACGGTCCGCTGGCGCTGGTCCACAGCTGGCCATTCACGCCGACCAGGCTGTCGCGGTCCGCTGTCTCGAGACGCTGGAAGGCCGGTTCTGCCGCCAAGGCGTCAACCGCGGCATCAGAGGAGTCGTCCATGGTGGCAAGGAAGATGGTCTGCGCATCGATGCGTGCCATGTTCTCGTCGCTGAGCGGATCGGAATGCGGGCGACCCGGCTTGACCAGATCACCGCCGACCAGCTCATAGCCGCTGGCCGCCATCAGGCCGGTCGCGAACAGCTGGTCGGACATCGCCATCAGACCACCCGGCATGCGACGCACCAGGCTGGCGGTTTCCGGGGTGGTCATCTCTGCCTTCAGACGCGCGGCGTGCGCGTCGATGGCGGCCAGACGTGTCTCGAGTTCCGCTTCGGCCGTCTCGCCCAGCGCCTCGGCATAGACACGACTCTGCTCCTTCCAGCCCTGCTGGCTCAGCGCCGAAGCGCTCGGCACGACGGTCGGCGCCAGACGCGACATCAGCTGGTACTGGGTCTTGTCGAGGCCCGGCGGCGCCAGGATCAGGTCCGGCTTGAGCGCGACGATCGCCTCGAGATTGAACTCACGCGGCGTGCCGATGATCTTGATGTCCGGCACCTGCGACTGGATATAGCTCGCCACGCCATCACCGCCACGCGTGGTCACGGTGCCCAGCGGCGTCACCTGACTGGCGACGGCCACATCCAGCGCGCCTTCGTACAGGGTGACGACACGCTGCGGCGTACCCTCGATATCCAGCTCACCGTAGGCCGTCTCGACACTGCGTGCCTCGGCAGACAGGGAAGCCCCCATCAGCGCTACCGCCAAGGTCGCCATCAGGCCCTGTTTGAACCATGCAGGCCGGGTCATGCCACGAGCAGTAAAAGCAGTCGACGAGACGGTCATGCAGTACTCCGAAATGAAGGAAATGATCTCGCACTCAAGCGAAGGCAGGCGTGATCCTGCGCAGGACGATACCGCAAGGCGGCCCCTGTGCGCATGACTATCACACCTGAACAACGAATAATAATCAATCGCAACAATACCGGCTCATCTTGTAACTCACCACACCAGTTCATGCAACGCGACATTGCAACATCCTGCGTGGCAGCAGGTCACGTCTCTCCCCCGAGCAGCGCCTGAAGACCTTGAAGGTTGGCGGCGCCTGCCGCAGGCTGTGCGCAAGAATGTCTCTGGCGGAGTCCCCGCAGGGGTTGGGATAGCCCCAAGTGCCCCGATAACTGAAGGATGGACTCTCGCTCGGCGTGCGCGCAGGACGCGCGTGACGCCCCTTCAACATCTACCTGACAGATCCTCGCGTTATTGATGGGACGCTTGCGAGCCTCTGATGCACCTGCGGAGCCTGCTCTCACTCTCTACCCCGACGCCTCACACACTCACCGACATGGAGAAGCCATCTGTGGCGATTCCGACACCCCCGCACTCCCCTCCCGCCCTTGCTGCCTCGCGCCAACCGGACTCATGGCGACCTGCCTGGCTGATGTCCGCCCTGATGATGCTGTTGATGGTGTTGAGCCTCGGGTTCAGCAGCCTGTCCCATGCCGCCCCGGCCGAGGACGGCAGCGGCGATGGCGCGACATCCTCCTATGAGAGCCTGGCCACGCTGCTGGAAGACCCCAGTCAGCGCGAGGCCCTGATCGAAGGCCTGCGACAGCTGGACAGCAAGGCGAGTGAACAAGCCGTCGAGGTGGCGGGGGAAGACGTCACCCTGAGCGAGGACTCGCCGTCACTGTCGCGTCAGCTGGCGGCCATCAGCCAGGACCTGGTCGCGGATCTCTCCGCCACGCTGGACCGCATGCTGGGCACCCTCGATGGTCTGGCCAACGAGGACGCCGACGAGATCGACTGGAGTCGCTTCACCAGCGAGGCCGTGAGCCTCGGGCTGGTCGTCATCTCGACCATCGCGCTGTTCCTCGTGCTGCGCAGACTCGCCAAGCCGCTGTTCTCGCGCGTCAGCCAGTGGTCACTGGATGGCCAGCACCGCAGCCCGCTGCTGCGCACCCTGCTGGCGGTACTGGTCGCGGCGGTGGTGGACATCGCGGTCATCGGTCTCGCCTTCCTCGGCGGCTATCTGCTCGCCATCTTCGCCTATGGCGAACAGGGCGTGATCGGTCAGCGCGAGTCGATGTTCCTGAACGCCTATCTGGTCATCGAGCTGTTCAAGGCCCTGATGCGCATGCTGTTCTCCTCCGGCTACAAGGGGCTGCGTCTGCTGCCGATGCCGGATGAGGTGGCGCGTTACTGGAACCGCTCCCTGGCCATGCTGGCCGGCTTCATCGGCTACGGCATCCTGGTCGTGGTGCCGATGATCAACAACAACCTGGCGCCGGCCGTCGGCAGCTTCGTCAACCTGCTGATCATGGCCATCACCCTCGTCTGGGCCATCGTGGTGATCTCGCGCAATCGCATCATTCTGCGTGACCGCCTGCTCACTCAAGCCCGCGAGGCGAACAACGCGATCATCGCCGTGTGTCTGCGCATTCTGGCGCGCACCTGGCATCTGATCGCGCTGGCCTACTTCGCCACCCTGTTCATCATCTCGCAGACGACGCCTGAAGAGGCGCTGCCGTTCATGATGGGGGCGACGCTCAAGACGCTGCTCGCCATCGGCGGCGGTGCCCTGCTGTCGCGCGTGGTGACGCAGCTGATCGGCAAGCGCATCCAGATCTCCGACAAGCTGCGCGGCCAGCTGCCGCTGCTCGAGAAGCGCCTCAACTCCTACATCCCCACCGCGCTGCGCATCATGCGCGCCATCATCCTGATCGTGGTGGTCGGCATGGTGCTGAATGCCTGGCACATCGTGGCGCTCGGCGAGTGGCTGGCAACCGATGCCGGTGCCCTGCTGCTGTCGCGCATCTTCCATGTGCTGTTCATTCTCGCCTTCGCCATTGCGGTCTGGGTCGGTATCGCCAGCCTGATCGAGCACAAGCTCAATCCGGACACCGGCAAGGGCAAGCCGTCCTCGCGGGTAGAAACCCTGCTGGCGCTGTTCCGCAATGCCATCGCCATCGCGATGATCGTCTTCACCGCGATGATCGTGCTGTCCGAGATCGGCATCGACATCGCGCCGCTGCTGGCCGGTGCCGGGGTACTGGGTCTGGCGATCGGCTTCGGCGCCCAGAAGATGGTGCAGGACATCATCACCGGGGTGTTCATCCAGCTGGAGAACGCCATCAACACCGGCGATGTGGTCTCTGCCGGTGGCGTGACCGGTACTGCGGAACGCCTGACCATCCGCTCGGTGGGCATCCGCGACCTGTCCGGCACCTTCCATATCGTGCCGTTCTCGTCGGTGGATACCGTCTCCAATTACATGCGTGACTTCGCCTACCATGTCGGCGAATACGGCATCTCCTATCGCGAGAATGTCGACCACGCCATCGTGCACCTGCGTGCGGCCTTCGATGAGCTCGAGGCAGGCAGCTATGGTCCGGAGATTCTCGAACCGGTCACCATCGCCGGCGTCTCGGCCCTGGCCGACAGCTCGGTCAACATCCGCGTGATGATCAAGACCAGCCCGGGCAACCAGTGGGCCATCGGCCGCGAGTACAACAAGCTCGTGAAGCAGCACTTCGACGCCGCAGGCATCGAGATCCCGTTCCCGCACATGACCATGTACTTCGGTCAGGACAAGGACGGTGGCGCGCCGCCGGCCAACGTGCGCACCATGCAGGCGCCGTTCGTGATCGATGGTTCGGCCGCCGGTCAGCCGAAGACTCCCGAGCAGCGCGAGGCAGCCGCCAAGGTCGCCAAGCGTCGCGAGGAGAATCCGCTGACGCGTCATGCCACCGAAGACGGCGAAGTCGTGGATGCCGAGGAACAGCGCATCCGTCAGACCACCCAACCGGATGCCGACGGCGACTGATCAAGCGCCTGCACTATCCCGACACGGCATCCCGACACGGCTGCCTGCGCAGGCAGCCGTCCTGAAACGAAAACGCCCCCGAGCCAGTGGCTCGGGGGCGTTTTCATGTGCGGGCATAAAACACTGCCTCACACCTCATGCACGAGGCTGGCTCAGGAGCCGGTGCCCCACATGCTGGACAGCGAGCTCAGCAGCGTCGAGCTGACGCCTTCGCCGCCCATGTAGCTGAGCAGCACCGGCGCGAACTGGGAGACCATGCTGCTGTCCATGCCCAGCGCGGAGAAGGCGCTGTCCAGAGACGCGCTGTCATCGACATTGCCGACGGTGCTGGCCAATGCCGTGGCATTGTCGTTGCCGCTCAGGCTCGCCAGGCTGGAGAGCGTGGACAGCGAGCTGCTGCTGGTCAGGCTGGACAGCTGCGGCACGTCGGTGGACAGCTCGGAGGTCGCGCTGGTGCCAAGCTGGGACTGGGCCAGGGCCAGCATGGCAGCGGAGCCACCCAGCGCCTGAGTGGAGGACACACCCAGCTGGGAAGTCAGGCTGGACATCAGGTCGGCCGCCGGCAGGGACTGGCCTGTCTGGCTGCTCAGCATGCTGCTGGCGAGGCTCATCATGGAGCTGGACGAGCTGGAGGAGCTGGCGGCGTTGCTGGAAGAGCTGTTACCGGTAGCGGCACAACCGGCCAGTGACACGGCCAGTACAGAGGCGCCCATCAGGGCCAGGGACTTATGCAACATGCAGACTCCATCATCGCTTGGGGAAACGGACCGGACTCGGCCCGAAGATGCGCCACGTGCATGGGCGCATCCGACACGCAGAATCATCGCACGGAGGAATCGCTTCCAGCCAGCGCCACACGCTCACGCTCCGGCCGTGCAGGCCCGGACGCATCGTTGCCGGATCAGCAACGAGAAATCCGGCACCGGCCATGCCCACGCCAGCATGCACCCGCCGACATCTCACGGCGGCGTGCTGACAGGGCGAAAGTCTGGGCGAGAATGCCCACAGCGCCCGTCATGCGGGCAAAAAGAAGGGCATCCCGTCACACAGCGTGTGAACGTGGATACCCCGGAGAGAAACCTGCATCACCGGCCGACAGCGCGACCGGTGCAATTGGGCAATACCTTTCATCAAACAAGGAAACATCGTGCAAGCCGCCGAGTGTCTTGTCCGCCAGCCCTCATGACGCCTGGCATGCCCTGGTTGGCACTAGACGGCTGGCACTAGACGGTTGACTGACACTCGGCGGCCGCTCCTCAGGCGTTGTCCTTGCTCGGCTGCGGCAGGGCCGGCAGTGAGCGATCCAGCAGCTCGACGCTCTGACGGTAGTAGAGCTGACTCTTGTTGTGCTCGCCCAGGTTGGCGAACAGACGCGCGAGTTCAGCACACACCGTACCGCTCGGACGCTGGCGCTGGCTAGCCTCGAAGTACTCCTGAGCCTTGCCCCAGCTGGCGTTGCGCAGTGCCAGACGGCCCAGCGACAGCAGCAGGTCCGGATCATTCGGACGCTCCTGCAGCCACTTCTCGGCATACACCAGCTGACGCGGTGCATCCACGTCCAGCAGGCCGTAACGCAGCACCAGACGCGAATCCCAGCACTCCTTGAGGGAGTGACGCAGCAGACGCTCGGCCAGACCTTCCTGACCACCGGCGATCAGCGCCTCGGCGTAGAGCGCGACCAGATTCACGTCGGTGCGCAGGTGGTCCGGCATGTCGGCCCACAGGTTGCGCACGCGCTCGATGTCTTCCGGATTGCGCGCGGCCTGCTGGATCAGCGCCACATAGGCACGCTGTTCCAGCTCCTTCTTCTCCTCGGGGGAGATGAGGTCCTGCTTGTCGAGACGCGGCATCAGACGACGCAGACCATCCCAGTCATTGACCGCCAGATAGGCCTGCTTGAGCAGCTTGAGCACCTGCGGGTGCTCGCCCAGCTGCTTGTCGAGACGCGTCAGGGTCGCCAGTGCCTGTTCGTGCTGCTGGCGGTCCAGCATCAGCTGCGCCTGCACCAGACCCACGGCACTCTCGGAGCCCTGGGTGGACTCGTGCGCCCGCTTGAGCAGCGTATCCGCCTGCTCGAAACGTCCCTGATAGTGCGCGGCCAGGGCGGCGGACAGGTAGTTGACCAGCGGCGTGCTGGAATCTTCCGCCGAGTGGGTCAGCGACTTCTCGGCCCGCTTCCAGCGGCCTTCGGCCAGCGCCACCAGACCCCGTACGGTCTTGCGCGTGGCATTGCGGTGGCGGGTACGGCTGTTCCACACCTTGAGGCGGGAGAACGGATGCGCGAAGCGCGACAGCAGGCGCAGACCGAAGTGCAGCACCACGAAGCCCGCGAACAGCAGGATCAAGCCGAACCAGAAGGAGGTCTGGACCGAGGTATCGCCGACGCGAATCAGCCAGTAGCCCGGGAAGGCCTGCATCAGTTGCCCGAACAGGGCACCGATGGCCAGCCCGATGATGATCAGCAGTATCAGGACTCTCATGCGTTGCCCCCCCCTTGCTGGGCGCGACGCTCGATCAGCTCACGCAGCTTGCTCAGAGAGGCGGAGATGTCAGGCAGCTCCGGACGGATGGTCTTGCTCTTGAGCTCTTCCAGCTTGGCGACGGCATTCTGCACGCCATCGGTCTTGGTGTCGTAGTAGCCATTGACCAGCGTGATGGCCTTGTCGATGGCGGCCTGGTAGAGCTTCGGCTCTTCCTTGAGCAGCGCCAGCTGCGCCTGCTCCAGCACCAGACGCACGTTCTGACGCAGGTAGGATTCCTGCTCCGGCGTGATCAGGGCTTCCAGAGCCTCGTCATGACGACGCACGGTGACCAGGTCCTTCAGCTCGTTGCCGAAGCGGGCCAGCTGCTGCTGCCAACCGCCTGTCGGCGCTGCGTCGTTCTCGACCTTGGCGGCGATCTCGGCCACGTCCTGCTTGAGCGGCAGACGCGCCAGCTGTTCCTGCTCGGCGAGCAGCGCCAGATAGATACCGCTGCGGTCGACGCGCGGCACGCTGTCCAGGCTGGCCAGTTCGGACTGGATGGCCTTGCGCACCGGCAGCAGCGCCGGGTTGTTGGCTGCCGCGATGCGCGCATCGGCGTTCTCGAGCAGCGCATCGGCACCGTTCACGTCACGCTCCAGCTGCAGACGCTGGTTGGCGAGGCGCAGCAGGTACTCGGCTTCCGCGTAGTGCCAGTCACGCGCGTCGGTCTGCTGGGACTTGCTGAGCTCCTCGAGCACCTTGTTGAGGGCCTGCTCGGTGTCCTGGCTCTCACTGGACAGTCGCTTGTCGAGCTCGCTGACGCGGGATTCATTCTTCTCGAGCGTGCTCGACAGGCCATCGACCTTGCTGGAGACCTGGCCGACCTGCTGGGTCACGCTCTCGCTGACCTGCTTGTCGAGGCCCTGGGCATCCGGCAGCGCATTCAGACGCTGCCAGCCGAACCACGCCAGCACCGCGACCACGATGGCCAGCAAGATGACGAGAATCAGCGCGATGCTGCCGGCCTTGCTCTTCTTGCCCTGCGGCTCGCCGGGCGGCGGCGTACCGGGTGCCGTCGTGCCACCCAGGCCTGCACCACCCGCGCTGGCCGTCTTGCCAGCCGGCGTGGAGGGCTTGCCGGGAGTCGCCTTGCTGGAAGAGGCCTTGCCAGCACTCGGCTTGGCGGCAGACGCCTCCTTGGCGGGTTCGCTACGCTCCGGAAGCGGCGATTTTGCGCCGGAAGGCGTCGATGCGTTGTCGTCTGAAGTCTGGCTCACGGGCGTGGACTCACTGGCAGTGGAGGATGAGGTTGAAGAGGAGGAGCTGCCCTGCCCCTTGCCACGCCCACGACGATTGCGCCCACCTCGCGAGCGGCGCTCGCGCGGGGCATCAGCCGTGTCGGATGACGAGGAAGAGGACGAACGGGAGGCCTCGGCGCCAGGGCGGCCAGAGGCAGTGTCATCGGCGGAAACGCCGGAAGCGGAAGAAGCATCTGATGCGCGAGCGGCAGCATCCTTGTCGCCCGACTTGCCGGGCGTCATGCCGGCAGAGCCGTTATCTTCCTGATCGTGTTCTCGGTTGCTCATCTACGCTTGCCCTTTTCCGGATTCTTGGGAATCGATGGCCTCACGCGGACCAGGCGCAGTGGCGCCGGTCACTGCATGGCGAGTCTTGCTGATGGGGGCGCAGGCGCGAAGTACTGCCTGCGTCAGGGCCCCGGGTGAAGCGTCCTCGGCGACCGTCACGCGCTCGAAACCATGAGCGTGTGCCAGTGTAGCCAAACGGTGGCTCGACACGATTAGCGGTTGGTGCAAGGCCTGCGGCGTCACCGATGCCATCACCGTCTCGAGCAGTTCATTGCTGGTCACCACCATTGCATCATACGCGCCCGCCGCCAGACGGCCAGCCTGTTGCGGCGACAAAGCCAACGGAAGGCGTCGATAAAGTGCCAGACGCGTGACCTGAGCGCCCCGTGCCACCAGCGTCTCTTCCAGCAGCGGACGCCCGCCTTCACCGGCCACCAGCAACCAGCGCTGACCCGCAAGCGCCCTGAGCGACGGCAGCGACAGCAAGGCTTCGCTGGTGGTGCCGACCGGCGCATCGCGCTCGGCATGCTCACCGCGCGTGGCGCGCGGCGGAACACGCACCGCCACCCCCAGCCGCGAATGCAGCACTTCGGCCGTGGCCGCGCCGACGGCATAGAAGCTGACGCCTTCGGGCAGCTGTGGCCACCACTCCTCCAGCCAATCGGCCAGATAGCCGGCGGCCTGGGGCGAGATCACGATCACGCCGCGATACAGATCGACATCGATGATCGCCTGGCGCGCGGCGGGTGCCAGCGGCAAGGCCTCGAGCGCCATCAGCTTGAGGCACTCCACCTCGCAGCCGGCCTCGCTCAGCATCGCATCGAGAACCGCTCCGCGCGAGCCCGGCCGCGTCGTCAACACCTCAAGACGCGACGCCTTTGCCATCGCTGACACCTCAGCCACGAGCGTCGCCGTAGACCGCCGCCAGAATCTCGCCGGCACCCTGGGAGAGCAGGTCTTCGGCGACGGCGACGCCCAGCGCTTCCGGCGCATCGGACGGACCACGCGCTTCGGCGCGCAGGATGACCGTCCCGTCGGGGTTGCCGACCAGCGCGCGCAGCCACAGCTGGCTGCCGCCTTCCTCGAGCACGGCATAGCCGCCGATCGGCACCTGACAGCCACCTTCCAGGTGCGTGTTCATGGCGCGCTCGGCCAGCACGCAACGGCTGGAGTCTTCATGGGCCAGCGGCTCGAGCAGCGCAAGAATCTCCTCGTCCTGCAGGTTGCACTCGATGCCGAGCGCGCCCTGGCCACAGGCTGGCAGGCAGGTCTCGGCATCCATCTCGGCGGTGATGCGCGCATCCAGCTCGAGGCGCTGCAGGCCGGAAGTGGCCAGGATGATGGCGTCGAACTCGCCGGCATCCAGCTTGCCGAGACGCGTCTGAACATTGCCGCGCAGGCTCAGCACTTCCAGGTCCGGGCGTGCCGCCTTGGCCTGCAGACCACGACGCAGGCTGGAGGTGCCCAGGCGCGCGCCCTGCGGCAGGGCATCGAAGTTGGCACAGGTGTTGGACACGAAGGCGTCGGTCGGAGCATGACGCTCTAGAATCACCGCCAGTCCCAGCGACTCCGGGAAGTGCATCGGCACGTCCTTCATGGAGTGCACGGCGATATCGGCGCGACCATCGAGCATCGCCTCTTCCAGCTCCTTCACGAACAGCCCCTTGCCGCCGATCTTGGCCAGCGGGGTATCGAGAATCTTGTCACCACGCGTCGACATCGGCACCAGCTCGACGCTCAAGCCAGGATGCAGGGCCTCGAGTCGCGCCTTGACGTGTTCGGCCTGCCACAGGGCGAGCAGGCTCTTGCGGGTCGCGATACGCAGAATCTCACGGCGGGGCACGGCATTCTCCTTGCTGGCGCGCAATGCACGCCATCTGATTCGAAGTTGTTGAGCAAACATGACTGACGAACAGCGCTGCCCTCTGATGACACTTATCATAAAGCCAGTCACCTCAGGGGGAAAATCCGTGGCACGCTTTCCTGCGATCCGCCGGACTGGCCGCGGCCCCTCGCCCACGCGCAGGAGTCTGGTACACTCCAAGGTCAACGATACCGGCTGCGCGACCGTGCACCGGACGCCGAACTCTGGACACGTCACCACAATTCGAGATCCCGATGAGCGAATCTACCAATCAGTCCTGGGGCGGCCGCTTCAGCGAGCCGACCGATGCCTTCGTGGCACGTTTCACCGCCTCCGTCGATTTTGATCAGCGCATGGCGCAGCACGACATCCAGGGCTCCATCGCCCACGCCACCATGCTGGCCGGTGTCGGCGTGCTGAGCGAAGAAGAACGCGACGTCATCATCGCGGGACTGAAGGAAATCAGTGAAGAGATCGCGCGGGGCGAATTCGAGTGGTCCGTGGCACTGGAAGACGTGCACATGAACATCGAGGCACGCCTGACCGCCAAGATCGGCATCACCGGCAAGAAGCTGCATACCGGCCGTTCACGCAACGACCAGGTCGCCACCGACATCCGTCTCTACCTGCGTGACGAGATCGACGCCATCGACGCCGAACTGACGCGTCTGCGCGAAGGCATGCTGGGGCTGGCCGAGCAGGAAGCCGACACCATCATGCCGGGCTTCACTCACCTGCAGAGCGCCCAGCCGGTCACCTTCGGCCACCACCTGCTGGCCTGGCAGGAAATGGTCGCCCGCGACCAGGACCGCCTGCGTGACTGCCGCGTGCGCATGAACGTGCTGCCGCTGGGCGCCGCGGCGCTTGCCGGCACCACCTTCCCCATCGACCGTCACGTCACCAGCGAGCTGCTCGGCTTCGACCGTCCGACCGAGAACAGCCTCGATTCGGTCAGCGATCGTGACTTCGCCATCGAATTCACCAGCTTCGCCAGCCTGCTGATGATGCACCTGTCACGCATGAGCGAAGAGCTGGTGCTGTGGACCAGCGCCCAGTTCGACTTCATCGACCTGCCGGACCGCTTCTGCACCGGCTCCTCCATCATGCCGCAGAAGAAGAACCCGGACGTACCGGAGCTGGTACGCGGCAAGACCGGCCGTGTCTATGGCCACCTGATGAGCCTGCTGACCCTGATGAAGTCCCAGCCGCTGGCGTACAACAAGGACAATCAGGAAGACAAGGAGCCGCTGTTCGATACCATCGATACCGTGCGCGGCAGCCTGCGTGCCTTCGCCGACATGATTCCGGCGATCCGCGCCAAGTCCGACAACATGTACGCCTCGGCCAGCAAGGGCTTCGCCACCGCGACCGATCTGGCGGACTACCTGGTGCGCAAGGGCGTCGCCTTCCGTGATGCCCACGAGATCGTCGGCAAGTCCGTCGCCTTCGGCATCGAGCAGCAGCGCGACCTGTCCGAGATGACCCTGGCAGAGCTCCAGCAGTTCTCCGACACCATCGAGCAGGACGTCTTCGACGTGCTGACGCTGGAAGGCTCCGTCGCGGCGCGCAATCACATCGGTGGCACCGCGCCGAACCAGGTCCGCGCTGCCGTGCAGCGTGCGCGTGACGCCCTGGCCTCGCGCGCCTGATCATCCTCTTTCGGGCCTGGTCGCCACCCATGGCAACCGGGCCCGCATCGCTCTATCGCTTGCTGCCAGGAGGCCGCCCGATGCGTCATCTGATGAGCCAGTCCGCCCGTCATACCCTTCGCACCCTCGCGGCGCTGCTGCTGGGTGCTGGCCTGCTGGCCGGCTGCGGCCAGAAAGGCCCGCTCTATCTGCCGGCGGACGCCGATGCCGGTGGTCAGCGTGCCGAAGCTCCCGCGCCGGCAGCTGACGCCTCCGAGACAGAGAGCACCGCCGCTGCCGAGACTTCCGGCAGCGACGCCTGAGCCCCCTTATTCATCTCCGGCGGGTGATGCCCGCCGGCGCGACATCTTGCAGGCCGGATCATGGATCACTTCGTTTATCAGGATGGCGTGCTGCACGCCGAAGACGTCTCGCTCGCCACGCTGGCCGAGCAGTACGGCACGCCGTGCTACGTCTACAGCCGTGCCACGCTCGAGCGCCACTTCAAGGCCTATCAGGATGCGCTGGGCGATCACCCGCACCTCATCTGCTATGCCGTGAAGGCCAATTCCAACCTGGCGGTGCTCAATGTGCTGGCACGTCTGGGCGCCGGCTTCGACATCGTCTCCGCCGGTGAGCTGGAGCGCGTCATCAAGGCCGGCGGCGACCCCGCCAAGGTGGTGTTCTCCGGCGTCGCCAAGCAGGCAGGCGAGATGGAGCGTGCACTGGAGCTGGGCATCAAGTGCTTCAACGTCGAGTCGCTGCCGGAGCTTGAACGCCTCAACGCCGTCGCCGGCCGTCTCGGACGTGTCGCACCGGTGTCGCTGCGCATCAATCCCGACGTCGATGCCGGCACTCACCCGTACATCTCCACTGGCCTCAAGGCCAACAAGTTCGGCATTCCGGTCGAACAGGCGCTGGAGGTCTACGAGATCGCCAACGCCATGGAGCACGTGCAGGTGGTCGGTGCCGACTGCCATATCGGCTCCCAGCTGACCGAGCTGGCGCCCTTCCTCGATTCCCTCGAACGCCTGCTGGTCCTGCTGGATCGCCTGCGGGAACGCGGCATCGTCATCGAGCACCTCGATCTCGGCGGCGGCCTCGGTGTGCCCTACCAGAACGAGACTCCGCCGGAGCCCTTCGCCTACGCCAGCGCTCTGCTGGAGCGTCTGGCCCGCTATGAGCACGGCAGCGAGATGACGCTGCTGTTCGAACCGGGCCGCTCCATCGCCGCCAACGCCGGCGTGCTGCTGACCCGTGTCGAATACCTCAAGCCCGGTGAAGAGAAGAACTTCGCCATCATCGATGCCGGCATGAATGACCTGATCCGTCCGTCTCTGTATCAGGCTTGGCAGAACATCGTCACCGTCGACACGCGCGAGACACGCAAGTCCGCCAGCTACGATGTGGTCGGTCCGGTCTGCGAGACCGGTGACTTCCTCGGCAAGGACCGCGAACTGGCCATCGCGCCGGGCGACCTGCTCGCCGTGCGCTCTTCCGGTGCCTACGGCTTCGTGATGGCCTCGAGCTACAACAGCCGCTGCCGTCCTGCCGAGGTGATGGTCGATGGCCCCGAGATGCACCTGGTGCGTCGTCGCGAGCGCCTCGAAGAACTGTGGACCGGTGAGCAACTGCTGCCGGAAGGTGATGCCTGATGCTGGTGAACTTCACCAAGATGCACGGACTGGGCAATGACTTCATGGTCATTGACCTGATCTCGCAGCGCAGTCGCCTGCGCGATGCCGATATCCGCCGTCTGGCGGACCGCAACTTCGGCATCGGCTTCGACCAGCTGCTGGTGGTCGAGCCGCCCCGCGACCCGGACATGGACTTCCGCTATCGCATCTACAATGCCGATGGCAGTGAAGTCGAGAACTGCGGCAACGGGGCGCGCTGCTTCGCGCGCTTCGTGCGTGAACAGCGCCTGACCACCAAGCGCGAGATTCGCGTCGAGACGGCCGGCGGCCCGCTGACCCTGGTCGTGGCCGAAGATGGCCGTGTACGCGTCGACATGGGGGCGCCGCGCTTCGCTCCCGCCGCGCTGCCCTTCGAGGCCGAGGCCGACCTGCCGGTGCACACCCTGGATGTCGACGGCGAGACGCTGGAAATCGGCGTCGTGTCGATGGGCAACCCCCACGCGGTGCTGCTGGTCGACAGTGTCGAACAGGCCCCGGTGCTGACGCTGGGCCCGCTGATCGAGGCGCATCCGCGCTTCGCCAAGCGCGTCAATGCCGGCTTCCTCGAGGTCGTCTCGCCGCACGAAGCGCGCCTGCGTGTCTTCGAACGCGGTGTCGGCGAGACGCTGGCCTGTGGCACCGGCGCCTGTGCGGCGGTCGCGTCCGGCATTCGCCGTGGCCTGCTGGCAAGCCCGGTCAACGTCACGCTGCCCGGCGGCACCCTGAGCATCGAATGGGCTGGCGACGGCCAGCCGGTATTCATGACCGGCCCCGCCGAGACCGTCTTCGAAGGCCGCATCATCCTGTAGATCGCCAGCCCCAGCCGAGGGACGCTGCCGGAAACATGGCCGACAGCGCCCCGCTGCCAACCGTCCGCAAGGAGTCCCACATGGCCGAGTCACCCGTGTCACGTCGCCCGCGCACGCTGGACCCGGATCGGGTCGCCGAATGGCTGGCCACGCATCCCGATTTCTTCGAGGGGCGTGAAGGGTTGCTGCAACGCATGCGGGTGCCACACCCGGAAGCGCGCGGTGGCAGCATCTCGTTGCTGGAGCGGCTGGTACATGACCTGCGCGGGCGGACCGATCAGGCAGAAGAGCGCCTCGAGGAGCTGTTGACCGCCGCACGCGACAACGAGAGTCGCTATCAGCGCCTGCGTCAGCTGGTGCTGGATCTGCTCGATGCCGAGTCCGATGATGCGCTGGCCGAAACGCTGGCCACGCGTCTCAGCGAGCTGTTCGACATCGCGGCCGTCTGTCTGTGGCAGCGCGATGCCGGTGCCTCGGCACAGCCACCGCGCCAGACGCTCGACGATGCGCGCGGCGAGCAGTTCGAGCGCCTGCTCGAGGGGCGCGCCAGCCGCTGCCTGGCCATGCCGCGCACGCGCTGGGAAGCCCTGCTGCCCGACCATCAGTGGCCACTCGGCGCCGACTGCGCAGACCTCGTCGATGCCAGCCAGGCCGATGCCACGCGCGGCTCCGCCGTCATCGTGCGCCTGACCCGTGGCGAGTGCCTGGGCTATCTGGTGGTGGCGAGTGCCGATGCCGAGCAGTTTCGTGCCGGTCTCGACACCCTGTTTCCCGAATACCTCGGCGACGTGCTGGCCCGCTGCCTGGGGCGCGATGTCCCGGGCCAGGCGCCACTGCGCTCCTCGAGCCGTGACGACCAGGCCAGCCGATGAGTCGCCTCGAGTCGGCCCACGGCGCCTCAGCGAACAGCGCCGCAGCGAACAGCGCCGAGCGTGTTGCCGCCGAGCAGGGGCTGTCCGCGACCTGTCGGGAATTTCTGGCCGAGCTTGCCCTCGACAGCAGCCACGCGACCGTCAGCGCCTACGCGCGTGATCTGCAGGCGTTGACCACCTTCATGCTGCGTCCAGCGGCGGACAGCAGCGCCGCTAGTGCAAAGGATGCGCCGCCCCTGCCGCAGGATTGGCAGGCGCTGGACGTGCCGACGCTCAGGCGTTTTCTGGGTGCCGAGCGCAGTCGTGGCCTCGCGCCACGCTCATTGGCGCGGCGGCGCGCGGCGATCAGCCGTTTCTGTGGCTGGCTGGTCGAGCAGGATGTGCTGCCACACAACCCGGCGGGGCTGGTGCAGACACCACGCCTGCCGGACCATCTGCCACGCCCGGTGGATATCGACAGCCTGGCGCGCTTTCTCGACTGCCCGCATGACGGCACGCCGCTGGCGATCCGCGATCAGGCGATGCTGGAACTGCTCTACGGCGCGGGCTTGCGTCTCTCGGAGCTGGTCAGCCTCGACCTCGACATGCTGGAAACCCGCCGCCTGCGCGTACGCGGCAAGGGCGACAAGCCCCGCCAGCTGTCGATCGGCTCACGCGCCCGCCAGGCGCTGGATGCCTGGCTGGTGGTGCGTGGCCAGTTCGCCGCCCGGGACGAGCCGGCACTGTTCGTCGGCCAGCAGGGGCGGCGCCTCGGCCAGCGTGGCGTGCAGCTCAGGCTGGTGACGCAGGCGAAAGAACGCGGCCTGCCCGAGCATCTGCACCCGCACCGCCTGCGCCACTCCTTCGCCAGTCATCTGCTCGAATCCAGCGGCGACCTGCGTGCCGTGCAGGAACTGTTGGGGCACGCTCACCTCTCGACCACCCAGGTCTACACGCGCCTCGACTGGCAGCAACTGGCCAGCGCCTATGATCAGGCGCACCCTCGCGCCCGCCGCCAGCGCGGATCAGCGACGGCAACGTCAGACACCGACGCCACCTCCTCTATTGATGCCCCACTCAAGGATGACACCCTGTGACGCCTGCCAACGCGCCTCGCCTGACGGCCTTGACCTTCGATCTCGATGACACCCTGTGGGCCAATCGCGCGGTGATGGAGCGCGCCGAGGCCGAGCATTACGCCTGGCTGGATGGCGAGATCGGGCATGCCAACGACTTCCCCCTCGAGGAATACACGCGTCGCCGCATGGAGCTGGGGCTGGAGCACCCGCTGCGCCGCGGTGACTTCACCTGGCTGCGGCGCGAGGCCATGCACGCCATGCTGCGCGATGCCGGGCATGATGATGAGCAGGCGGGCCATTGGTCACGCGCCGCCATCGAGCGCTTCCTGGCGCTGCGCCACGAATTGACGCCCTTCCCGGAAGCCAGCGAGCTGCTCGACTCCCTCGCCCGCGATTACCGCCTTGGTGCCATCACCAATGGCAATGTCGACCTGGCTCGCCTAGCGCTGGATCATCATTTCGAGTTCAGCATCGCCGCCGGCGAGTGGCTGGCGCCCAAGCCGGATGCGCGCCCCTTCCTCGCCGCCATGGCTCGCCTGGGCAGCCGACCCTCCACCACCCTGCATGTCGGTGACTCATGGAAGGAAGATGCCTTGCCTGCCGCGCGCCTGGGCATGCAGGCCGCCTGGATCGACGTCAAGGGCCAGGGCGCCCCGGGCCCCGTCCCGGCAGGCGTACATGTCATCTCGCATATCCGCGAACTGCCGGCGCTGATTGCACGCCTGAATGACTGAGTGACGGCTGAGGCTCAAGGTGTGGCGCGCCTGATGCGCCTGATGTGCCCGATGGCTGAGTGAATTAAAACTTGTACAAAAATGACGCCTCAACCATATTTCATGTACAAGTTTCTCAGCGTCGTCGATATTGAACCCTGTCTGGGGTTCCTGAGTCTGCGCTGGGAGATGCCTGCCACCTCGACCTCAAAAGGAGAGGCCAGCATGAGCACCCACTCACTCCCGCGCTACCATGTGTCATCTTCCTCTCCCCAGAGGCCGCCCCTGCATGGTGAAGGCGAGCAGCGTGCGCCGATCATGACGCCCTCGCGCCAGAACAGTCGCGCCCTGCTGAAAGGCATGGCCATCGTACTGGCATCCGCGTTGCTGGTCATCGTGGCGGTCTACAGTGGGCGTGCCAGCCTCGCGACGCTGCAATCCGGCGTGCAGGAGGCCCCGGCGGCCTCACCACAGGAGGCCATGCGCAGCCTGCTCGTCCCCAGCGAGGCCGTGACGATGCCGGAAGTCGTCGAGCCCGCAGCAAAGGTGCCGCATATTCTCTCGGCGCCCAGGGAGACAAGCTCTCTGACCCGCCTTGACCCCATCAGCAGCGCGCCGCGCAGCCTGTTCATGTGGTTGCCCCTGGGGAAGCGCTCAAGCGCAGAGGTGAGTGACAGCGCGCCTGTCGTAACGCAAACGGCCACCCCGAGGGGTGGCCGTTTCATCATGCAAGGTGGCGTGGTTCGAGGCTTCGCCCCAAATCGCCTTACGCCTTCAGTCAGTCGTCGAAGGGGTCCTGCGGTGCCTCATCGCCTGCCATCTCTTCCACGCCGTCCATCACCGACGGGTCCGCCAGCCACTCGTCGAGCTTGGCATGCACCTGCTCGACACCAGAGTACTTCAGCGACGAGAACAGCTGCACGGTGACCAGGTCTTCCCACTCCTTGAGCGCGTGACGCACTTTCTGCAGGCTTGCCGCAGCAGGCCCGCGCTTCAGCTTGTCCGCCTTGGTCAGCAGGATATGCACCGGCATCTTGGCCTCATCGGCCCAGCCCAGCATCATCTGGTCGAATTCGGACAGCGGATGGCGCACATCCATCAGCAGCACCAGGCCCCGCAGCGACTGGCGGTTGCGCAGGTAGTTGGACAGATGGGACTGCCACTCGCGCTTCACCTTGTCCGGCACCTTGGCATAGCCATAGCCGGGCAGATCGACCAGATGGCGGCCCGTTTCACCGATGGTGAAATAGTTGATCAGCTGGGTGCGGCCGGGGGTCTTGGAGGTACGGGCCAACGCCTTCTGCGAGGTCAGCGCATTGATGGCGCTGGACTTGCCGGCATTGGAGCGGCCCGCGAAGGCCACTTCGGCACCCACGTCCGTCGGGCACTGGGCCAGAGTCGCGGCACTGATCAGGAAGCGCGCCTGACGATAATGGAGCTTGGGGGTCGAAGGAGCTGATTCGGCCATGGGAGTTCTGAATACCTGTTGAAGGCGGACGTCTCGCCCGCGCGACATCACGAGAGAGCAGAAGAAACGACCGGTGTAACGAAAAGAGTGCCGCATGCCCTGCCATCGGCGCTGCAACTTGCCGACGACAGCGGGAAGATGCACTGGATTACTGCGATGACACGACTGGCGACAGGCACGCTCACGCGCCCTGAGGGGATTCGCTATACTGCCTGCAAGGTCAGCATGGCGATCATGAGGCCTAGTGTACCACCCCGCTCTCACGGGCTGCGAGAGTGGGGTGCACTTCTCACCGCGCGCAGCACGGCGCGGGCACCGGGGAAATGACAGAGACCACCATCCACGCCGGATGATACAAGCCCCGAACGGGCCTCTTCGTGAAACAGGGACCAGTGAAATGGATGAGCTGATGAGACCAAGGCAGACCCCCGTGCGCCCCTTGCGCCTGCTGCTGGCACTTGCTGCCACGACGCTGGCCGCCACCTTGCCGACGGGGGCCGCCGCCGAGTCGCTGGTCGGCGATGCCGCGGCAGGCAAGGCCAAGGCTGCCGTCTGTGCTGCCTGTCATGGCGCCCAGGGCATCTCGCCGACGCCGGCCTTCCCCCATCTTGCTGGCCAGCAGGCCCACTACCTGCGCAAGCAGACGGCAGACATCCGGGATGGCCGCCGCTCGGTGCCGCAGATGGCCGGTATCGCCGACAACCTGAGCGATCAGGACATCGCCGATATCGCGGCCCATTACGCCGCGCAGCCCGCCAATCGCGGTCAGGCCGAGCCAGAGGCGGCCCGTGCAGGCGAGGCGCTGTATCGGGCCGGCTCGCTCGAGCGCGGCATCGCGGCCTGCACAGCCTGTCATGGCCCGCGCGGTGAAGGCATCGACTCGGCAGGTTATCCGGCGCTGGCCGGACAATTCCCCGCCTATACCGTCTCAGCACTCAAGGCCTTCCGCGACGGCAGCCGCGATAACGACCCGAACGCCATCATGAGCAGCATCGCCGCGCGCATGAGTGACAGCGACATGCAGCGGGTGGCCGAATATCTCCACGGCCTGCGCTGAGGCATCCGTTCAGCCGGGTATCGCGTATGACTGACTTGATGACGACCGGCACCAGCACGCCGTTCACGGGGCGTGTTCGAGCGACGCCTTGTACGGCGCGTGATCGAACGGCGTTCATCCAACGGTCAACCTTGTCACGCTAGGCTGGCCCGACAGTGATCCGCCGTGTCCCGCCCGGCAGTCTCGACAGCAGTGGTGGCTGACACGCATACTCGATGCATCACTAATGTTGCCGGGTATCATGCCCGGGCATGCCTCAATCCGATGGAGATGTTCCATGAAGTGGAAACCCCTACTGACTCTGGTGGCGGGCCTTGGCCTGTCAGCAAGCGTGTTCGCCGCTGAAGCTGGCAAGGACTACCAGGTACTCGACGAGCCGGTGAAGACCGACGCGCCGGCGGGCAATGTCGAAGTGGTCGAAGCGTTCTGGTATGGCTGCCCGCACTGCTACAAGCTGGAATCCAGCCTCGAGCCGTGGGTCGACGAGCTGCCGAGTGACGTGACCTTCAACCGTCTGCCGGCCACCATGGGGCAGGACTGGGTCAAGCACGCCTATGCCTTCTATGCCGCCAAGGACCTGGGCATCCTCGACGAGACCCACAAGGCCTTCTTCGATGCCATCCATCAGGACCATCAGCGTCTGACCGATCCGGATGATATCGCCAAGTTCTATAGCGACTACGGCGTCAGCGAAGAAGACGCCAAGAAGTCGCTGACCTCCTTCGGCGTGAAGAGCCAGGTCAATCAGGCCCACGCCCAGATGCGCGCCTACAAGATCATGGGCGTACCGGCACTGATCGTCGATGGCCGCTATGTCATCTCGCCGAGCACGGCAGGCTCACTGCAGAACATGCTCAAGATCACCGACGAGCTGGTCGAGCAGGTGCGTGAAGAGAAAGCCGGCAGCAAGGACGCCGCTTGATGGCAGCGGCTGCTGACCCAGTGGCCGCCAGCGCCGCGGGAGGTGCCGGACTCGACGAGACGGCACCTCCCCTGCGTCTGCTGACCTTCAACATGCAGGTCGGTATCCATACCGCGGCGTGGCATCACTACGTCACCCGCGGTTGGCAGCATGTGCTGCCACACCCGATGCGCCGCAAGCGTCTGGAGCTGATCGCCGCCGCCATCACGCCCTACGATATCGTCGGGCTGCAGGAAGTCGACGGTGGCAGTTTCCGCTCCGGCAACGTCAATCAGGTCGATTCACTGGCCGAGACGGCCGAATTCCCGCATCGCTATCAGCAGCTCAATCGCAATCTGGGCCGCCTGGCTCAGCACAGCAACGGCCTGCTGTCGCGCCTGCCGATCAGCCATCTCGAAGAGCACAGCCTGCCCGGTACCCTACCGGGACGCGGGGCCATCCATGCCCGCTTCGGCGAGGGCGAACACGCCCTGCATGTCTTCGTGACCCACCTGGCACTCGGTGCCCGTATCCAGCATCGTCAGCTGCAGTATCTCGGCGAGCTGATCGCGCCCCTCAAGCATGTCATCGTGATGGGCGACCTAAATTGCACGCTGGCCCAGCTTCGTCAGCACAAGGCGTTCAGCGAGGCACTCGACTCCCGCCCCAGCAAGGCCATCAACAGCTACCCGGCCTGGCAGCCACGCCGTGGGCTCGACCATATCCTGGTCTCCTCGACGCTGCGCTTGAGCCACCCGACCACGCTGTCGCACCTGTTCTCCGACCATCTGCCGCTTGCGGTAGAAGTCCATCTGCCAGCCGCATGCCGCAAGGCGATCGGGCTCGCCTGACGCCTGTCTCTCTTGCATAGGCATCTCTGACGCCTGCCCCTCGGATATCGATCCCCCCCGGATATCGCCCCCTCTACTGCCTGGCTCTCCCACCTGGCTTTCCTGCCTGACTCTCCCGACCCAGGCTACCCTCAGCTACGGCTTGCCGGCAGCTGTCTGCGCCATGACGCTTGCCCCTGCCCCCGCGTCTGCGGCGCATCGCTTGCCGACTGTTGGATGCGCATGACGCGATCTGCCGCGCCCTTACTTGCCCGTTTCCTTGCCTGCCTGCCGGTATTTCTTCGCCTATCTCACTGTAAGCAAAGACAAAAACCGCCTGTCAGACCAATGATCCATTTGTTGTTGCGGCGCCGCTCGCTACTCTTTGTCTGCCAATGACGTGGATTAATCGTTGACTTAGCGATGACTGATGGCATGCCGCATCCGAGCGACGTCACTTACAGGGATGAAGCGTGGAATAGCGTTGTTCAAAGCGATGCCATCACGGCTTGCTGGACACCGCGACTGACCACAACATGAGCAACATCTGAATCGGCGACCTTGCCAGCAATCGCTTGCAACACAAGCGCTTGGCAAAGACACAGCAGACGCTGTCGGCAAAGCAACAACAACACCAACAATCATCACCTGCTACCCGCAGGCCAAGGGGACTCCATGTCTGCCAATGCCTCTACCCCCGGCTGGCTCACAGGGCTCGACCGCATGACCGAGGGGCTGGGACGCTGTGTGTCCTGGCTGGTCGTCATCATGATGCTGGTCGAATTCACCATCGTGATGCTGCGCTACGCCTTCAACATCAACAGCATCCCCATGCAGGAATCCGTGATGTACATGCACGCGGCCGTCTTCCTGCTCGCCGCCAGCTACACGCTCAAGCACGACGGCCATGTGCGGGTGGATATCTTCTATCAGCGCATGTCGCACCGCGGAAAGTCGTGGGTCGATCTCGGCGGCACCCTGTTCCTGCTGTTCCCGGTGATGACCTTCATCCTGCTCTCCAGCCTCGGTTACGTGGGCGATTCCTGGGGCATCAAGGAAGCCTCACCCGAATCCGGCGGCCTGCCGGGCGTCTACCTGCTCAAGACCCTGATTCCGGCCATCGCCATCCTGATGATGCTGCAAGGCGTGGCGGAAGCCGGCCGCCATCTGCTGTTCCTGATGGGCCGCCTGCCCTCTCCGCATGCGAGCGATGACACCCCTGACCACGATGAGGAGCTGGTGTAATGCTCGAGATCATGCCACTGCTGCTGTTCGTGTGTATCTGTATCGTCTTGATGCTGGGCTATCCGGTGGCGCTGTCACTGGCCGGTACCGCGCTTGCCTTCGCCGGACTCGGCATGGGGCTGGATGCGCTGGGCATTACCCAGGGCGTATTCGATGCCAGCTTCCTGTCCGCGATGCCCAACCGCCTCTACGGCACCATGACCAACCAGACCCTGCTGGCCGTGCCATTGTTCGTGTTGATGGGCGTGCTGCTGGAGAAGTCCAAGGTCGCCGAGACGCTGCTCGACGCCATGGCGCTGATGTTCGGCTCGCTGCGTGGCGGGCTGGGGATTTCCGTGACCATCGTCGGCATGCTGCTGGCCGCCTCCACCGGTATCGTCGGCGCGACCGTCGTCACCATGGGCCTGCTGTCACTGCCGACCATGCTCAAGCGCGGTTATGACCCGTCACTGGCCACCGGCGCCATCTGTGCCACCGGCACCCTGGGGCAGATCATCCCGCCGTCCATCGCACTGGTCCTGCTGGGCGACGTGCTGTCTTCCGCCTATCAGCAGGCGCAACTGTCGATGGGTATCTGGAGCCCGAAGACCGTCTCGGTGGGTGACCTGTTCATCGGCGCACTGATTCCGGGCCTGATCCTGGTGCTCGCCTATATCGTCTACATCGCCATGGTCGCCTGGCTGAAGCCGGAGAAGGCGCCGGCCGTCGATCGTGATGCGCTGATGGAAGAGCTGGGGCATACCGGCAGCATCTTCTGGCTGCTGATGAAGGGCCTGGTGCCGCCTATCGTGCTGATCGTCTGTGTGCTCGGCTCGATTCTCGGCGGTCTCGCGACCCCGACCGAAGCCTCTGCCGTGGGTGCCTTCGGTGCGCTGATGCTGGCCCTCGCCAACCGCAAGCTGAGCCTGAAGACCCTGACGGAAGTGGTGCGCTCCACCACCAATGTCACCTCGATGGTGTTCCTGATCCTGATCGGTGCGGCGCTGTTCTCGCTGGTGTTCCGCGGCTTCGGCGGCGAAGAGGTCGTCACCGAGATCTTCGAGAACATGCCCGGCGGCGTCATCGGTGCCACCCTGGTGGTGATGCTGGTGATCTTCCTGCTCGGCTTCATCCTCGACTTCATCGAGATCACCTTCGTGGTGGTGCCGATCGTCGGCCCGGTGCTGCTGGCCATGGGCCTCGACCCGATCTGGCTGGGCATCATGATCGCCATCAACCTGCAGACTTCCTTCCTGACACCACCATTCGGGTTCGCGCTGTTCTACCTGCGCGGCGTGGCCCCCAAGGAAGTCAGCACCAAGCAGATCTACAAGGGCGTCATCCCGTTCATCCTGATCCAGCTGTGCATGCTGGGAGCACTCGCCGCCTTCCCGGGCTTGGCCACCTGGCTGCCGGCCCAGTTCTAGACGACGACTAACGGGCCAGAACCAAGAGCAGGACAAGAAACAGAACAAGGACAGAACAGCAACTGAATTGGCGGGGCCTGCCCCGCCAGCTGATGGGAGAGCCGCCAGTCGGCTCATGCAGATGCACGGGAGCCGTTCGCGGCCCACCTCTTGCCCAGCGCCGGTCGATGACCGGTGCACAACAACAATCGGGCACTTCAAGGAGCATGCCATGCAACTCAACAAACTCGCCTTCGGCATCGCCGTCGGCACCATGACCGCCATGGGCACCCTGCCGGCCGTCGCCAATGCCGCGGATACCTATACCTGGAAGATGGTCACCTCATGGCCCAAGAACTTCCCGGGGGTCGGTCAGGGGCCAGAACGCCTCGCACGCCTGGTCGATGAGATGTCCGACGGGCGTCTCAAGATCAAGGTCTACGGGGCAGGCCAGCTGGTGCCGGGCTTCGAGGTACTCGACTCGGTATCTTCCGGTACCGCGCAGATCGGTCACTCAGCCTCCTACTACTGGAAGGGCAAGGCACCGGAAGCCCAGTTCTTCGCGGCAGTGCCCTTCGGCATGACCGCGCAGGAAATGAACGCCTGGCTGCATTACGGCGGCGGTCTGGAGCTGTGGAACGAGGTCTACGACAAGTTCGGCGTCGAAGTCATGGCGGGCGGCGCCTCGGGCGTGCAGATGGGCGGCTGGTTCAACAAGGAGATCAACTCGGTCGCCGACCTCGATGGCCTGAAGATGCGTATCCCGGGTCTGGGTGGCGATGTCATGCAGCAGATGGGCGTGGCGACGGTCAGCATGCCCGGCGGCGAGATCTTCACCTCGCTGCAGTCCGGGGCCATCGATGCCACCGAGTGGATCGGCCCGTACAACGACCTGGCCTTCGGTCTCTATCAGGCTGCCAAGTATTACTACTATCCGGGCTGGCACGAGCCGACCGTCACCTTCGAGGCCATCGTCAATGACGACGCCATGGCCGAGCTGCCCAAGGACCTGCAGGCCATCCTGCGTTCCGCGGTACGTGACGTGAACCAGGACATGCTCGACGAGTACACCGCGCGCAACAACGACGCCCTCGAGACGCTGCTCAACGAGCACAAGGTCGAGCTGCGCCGCTACCCACAGGACGTGCTCGACAAGGCGCGCGAGCTGTCCGGCGAAGTGGTCAAGAAGCTCGGCGACTCCAACGATCTGGCTGGCCGCATCTACGAGTCCTACACCACCTTCGAAGGCAAGGTCGAGAAGTGGCATGAGGTCTCTGAGCAGGCCTACCTGAATGCGCGTAACCCGGAAGGCATCGAATAACGCCCTCCTTCCGCCGGGCAGGATCTCCCTGCCTGGCGGCCTCATCATCCAATGCTTGCAGCCGCTCCCTCGGGGGCGGCTTTTTCATGCAGTGAGCCTGGCGCCTCAGCTCTCGAGCAGGAAGGTCACCGGCCCGTCATTGAGCAGCGAGACCTGCATGTTGGCGCCGAAGCGTCCGGTCTCGATCCCCACTCCAAGTTCCTTCCCGCGCTCACGCGCCCTGTCGACCAGATAGGCAAACAGTCGCTCGCCTTCCGCCGGTGGCGCTGCCGAAGAGAAGCTGGGGCGCATGCCACTGCCGGTGTCCGCCGCCAGCGTGAACTGCGAGACCAGCAGCAGACTGCCGCCCGCCTGCTGGACGTTGAGGTTCATCTTGTCGTTCTCGTCACCGAATACGCGGTAATGCAGCAGCTTGTGCAGCAGCTTGTCGGCACGCGCCTCGTCATCGCCCTTCTCGACGCCCACCAGTACCAGCAGACCGCCCTCGATGGCGCCGACGCTCTCGTCCTCGACCACGACTTCCGCCCGTGTGACGCGCTGGATCAATGCTCGCATGCCGCTTGCTCCTTCAAGAGATGAATGATGTTCATGACATTTCGTGGTCGGGAGCATACCAGACGCGAACGCCCCGCAGACTGGGCCTGCGGGGCGCGACAGGTGCTACTTGAGTGGGCGAGCTGCTAGTTGGCGAGGCTCGGCAGGAACAGCGCGATCTGCGGGAACAGCATCAGCAGCACCGTCGCCAGCAACAGCAGGGCAATGAAGGGTGGCGTCCCCCGGATGACCTCCATGTACGGTTTTCGGAACACCGCCACCGCCGTGAAGATGTCGCAGCCGAAGGGCGGGGTCGCCGAACCTATCGCCGCCTGCAGGGTGACCAGGGTGCCGACCAGCACCGGGTCCAGCCCGGCGGCATCGACTGCCGGCGCAAACACCGGTGCCAGAATCAGGATCACCACGATGGGGTCCACGAACATGCAGCCGACGAAGTAGGCCGCCGCAATCACCGCCAACAGCGCCAGCGCATGCTCCGACAGGTAGGGGATGTAGCCGCCGAGGATGGCATCCGGAATCTTGGCGAAGGAGATCATCCACGAGAAGCCCGCGCCCGCCGCCACCAGGATGAACACCACCGCGGTGATCAGCCCCGTGGAGAAGGCCACACTGGGCAGGTCCTTCAGGGTCACGCCGCGATAGATCAGCATCTCGAGAATCAGCGCGTAGATCACCGAGACCGTGGCGGCCTCCGTCGGCGAGAACATGCCCGAGTAGATGCCGCCGATGATGATCACCGGGAAGCCCGCCGGCAGGCTGGCGCGCTTCAAGGCCTTGAGGCGTGCGGGCCAGTCCGCCTTGGGCTGCGGGGCGATGCCCAGCTTCCACGACTTCCACATGCAGTAGAGCGAGAACAGCACCAGGATCATCAGCCCCGGGCCGATACCGGCGATGAACAGGTCACCCACCGAGGTACCGGTCGCGACGCCATAGATGATCATGCCGATGGAGGGCGGAATCAGCAGCGCGATATCGGAGGCATTGATGATCAACGCGATGGTGAACTTGTCACTGTAACCGGCTTCCAGCAGCCGCGGGCGCAGCGGGCGCCCCATCGCCACCACCGTGGCCTGGGTAGAGCCGGACACCGCGCCGAACAGGGTGCAGCCCAGCGCGGTGGTCACCGGCAGGCCACCGCGCCAGTGGCCGACGAAGCGCTCGACCAGATCCAGCAGGCGCTGGGCAGTGGAGCCCTTGAGCATGATATCGGCCGCCAGAATGAACATCGGCACCGCCGTCAGCACCACCGGCTGCAGGCCGCCGATCATCTGCTGGATCACCAGCTCCGGCTTGAGGAAGGGAAAATCGCTGAACAACAAGAAAAAGGTGCCGACACTCAATGGCACCATCATGGGTACCCCAAGCAACAGCAGCCCCACCATCACGAGCAGAATCCACATCGCAGCTTCCGTCCCTGGGTCAATGAAGTGTGATCAATCGTCTATCGAGCCATCGAGAAGACATTCCCGGCGCAGTAGCTAGAGCGCGCCACTGCCGTCGACTTCCTCGTTCTCGTCCATCTCCGCCGTACGCCATGACAACCAGGCGCCCTGCGCCAGCAGGTTGCGCAGAATCGCCATCAGGTACTGGAGAGCCCCGAGCGCCAGTCCCAGCGGGACCACGGCATAGAGCGCCGCCAGCGACCAGCGCAGCGACGGCGTGACACGCCCGGACTTGGCCAGACTCTGCAGATAATCCACCGCCAGCCAGGCGAGGTAGGCCAGCAAGGCACAGGTGATGACCTGTCCGGCGATCAGCAGCACCTTGCGCAACCACGGCGGCATGAAGTCCAGCAGCGCCGTCACGCGGATATGACGCCCGGCGCGCGCGCCGTAACTGATGCCGAGGAAGGTCAGCCACAGCTGCAGGATCTGCATCAGCTCTTCGGTGAACGGCAGGCTGTAGTTGAAGACGTTGCGCCCGATGACGTTGGCGATGCTGGCCGTCGCCATGCCCAGTACGCACAGGGCGATCAACCAGCGCTCGACATGCGCCAGGCCCTGGTCACCACGTTCGAACCAGGCGGCCAGACGGCGCAGCGGCGCAGGCAGATGTGCGAGGGGGTCCTGAGCGCCATTCGTCTCGGCCGGGGCGGGGCGGGTCTCGTCAGCGGAGGGAGACTTGGAGGGGGGCGAGTTCATGAAGCGGCTTCCTGTTGATGTGGCATCCTGCCAGATAGGCTTTCTACCAGATGTCATGAGCGCAGTGGTTTGCGCCAGACGACCTGCATTTGCCAGTGCGATCCATTGAAATTTTCCGCGGCACCGTCGTGATTTTCACTCTGGCTACTCTTGTTCTAGCTTTATTAGCGGCGCTTGAAATCAGTATGCGGCCGACGCGCGGCATGTCGGTCTGGCGCCGGGAGCCGATCGTGAAGACCGAGCGTGAAGCTCTGGCGAGCGACGGACAGATCCTCAAGCACCAGAGCTCGAGTACCAGAGCCTCATGCGCACAGGCTCAGCTTATTCATAATAAATTCTAATCATACTATCCAATTTGGTAATTTTTTTATTATATTAAGAATGGCAATATTATCTAAACGATGCAAGTTGCACGCCGGGTATGCCCAGAGCCGCCCGACGCTGATGAAATCACACAAGGAGAACAAGATGACGATGCAATGGAACCCGTCACCCGAGCAGAATCGCGAGACGTCCAGGACTCCTGTTCCCCTTTCTCGTCTCGCCGCGTTCATCAAGGGAGGCGTCCTCGCGTCCGGCCTGGGCATGGCGGCGCTGGCCTCCGCGGGCGTGCAGGCGGACACCTGGCGTTTCGCGCTGGAGGAGGTCTCCGGCAGCGTGCAGGATGCCTACGCCCAGGAATTCAAGAAGCGCATCGAAGAGGCTTCCGGTGGTGACATCGATGTCGAGATCTACCCCTATGGTGCACTGGGTACCTCCTCACAGCTCACCGAACTGGTGCAGAGCGATGCCATCCAGCTGACCTTTGCCTCACCGGGTCACCTGGCCTCGGTGATTCCGGAGTCGGGCGTCTTCACGCTGCACTTCCTGTTCTCCGACGACAATGCCGTCAATGAAGAGGTGCTTGGCAACTCCAAGGCCATCGACATGCTGTCCGAGGCCTACACCGAGCAGAACCTCCAGCTGCTGGGCGTGATTCCGGAGGGCTGGATGGTGTGGACCGGCAACCGTGACATCAAGACACCCGAGGACATGGAAGGCTTCAAGATCCGCACCATGACCTCGCCGATTCTGGTCGAGAGCTATCGCGGCTACGGTGCCAACCCGACGCCGATGCCCTATTCCGAGGTCTACTCCGGCCTGCAGCTGGGCCAGATCGACGGCCAGGTGAACCCGGTGTTCGCCATCCAGGAAATGAGCTTCTACGAAGTTCAGGACTACATGATCCAGGCCAAGCAGGCTCAGTTCATCACCACGCTGGTGGCCTCCAGTGACTTCTATTCCGGTCTGGATGACGAGCAGCAGCAGATGCTCGACAAGGTCACCAACGAGATGCGTCCGTACATCTTCGAGAAGCAGGAGGAGTACAACGCCGACCGTCTGGAGAAGATCAAGGAAGATAGCGACATCGAGATCATCACGCTGACCGATGAGCAGCGCGAAGCCTTCCGCCCGGTCGGCGAGAAGGGCTGGGAAGTCTATCGTGAGCAATCCGGTGAGCGTGGCAGCAAGATCCTCGACACCCTGCAGGCCGACATCAAGGCTGCCGAAGGCAAGTAAGCCCAGGCAAGCGCGTCAGCCCCGCCAGGTAGATAGCAAGGATCGAAAGAGTGATAGAAAGTTAGAAAGACAGAAAGACGAGCATGAAAAAACGCCCCTGCCGGGACTCCCGGCAGGGGCGTTTTTCGTGATGTCTCGATAGAGGCGCAAGACGATGGCGATGCCGCGACAGATGGGCCAGATAAGCTAGAGAGGGGCCAGATGGAGAACGCGCTACTGCCCCAGCAGCTGGGTACGGAAATCCTGCTGGGCCGGCTCGTCGCCCAGCCAGATCGCGAACAGGCCATTGGCCAGCGCCAGTGAATCGCTTTCGAAGATGACCTGCCCGTTCAGCACCAGCGACAGCGTGCCGCTGCCGCCACCGGCGGACAGCCATTGCAGCGCATAGCGATCCCCCGGCACGACGTCCTGATAGGCACGATTGAAGCGCGCCAATTCAGGCTCGATCGCCGCGAAATCCGCCGCTGACAGGTTCTTGCGCACGCCCTTGGTGGTCGCCTTGGCGAAGTCCTCGGCATCGATGGCATGGAAGTACTCCAGCACCAGACGGCGCGAGACATCCTTGAGCGGCGCCGGGCGCGGGCGACGCGCATCCTGATAATAGGCGCCGACATAGGCGTCCCACAGCAGGTAGGTGAAGAGCCCACTGCCAATCAGCGTCAGCGGCTGGCCGGACTGCGTGGTCACCTGATCCGCGAAGGTCACCCCCTTGATCTCGACGGCGAGCGCCGCCGGGCTGGTGGTGGCAAGCAGCGCCCCCATCACGCCCGCGGCCAGCCAGCGCGGCGCACTCGCCACCGGCAGGCTGACGGCATGACAGGCGGCGTTCAGGCTGCAAGCGGCGCCACGGACAGCTGACACGGACAAGCGATACAGCGGCGATATAGGCATGGCATCTACTCGTTGGCTGGCAGGATCAAGGGGAGCTTGCGGGGTTCATCACTCCTGCAGACCGGGTTTCACAGGCCTGGCTCTCGCTGGCTTACCACAGGGCGTGGAAATGATGCACCGGACCACGGCCCTTGCCGACGTTGAGCTGATCGGAGGCGCGTAGCGCGCCCAGCAGCCATTCACGCGCCTCGACCACCGCCTGCGGCAACGGCAGACCGTTCGCCAGTCGCGCCGTGATGGCGGAAGACATCGAGCAGCCGGTGCCGTGCAGGTTGTCGGTCTCGATACGCGGTGCGCACAGCCATTGCTCGCCGGCATCGCTGACCAGCAGGTCATCACAGGCCTGCCCCTCAAGCGCCCCGCCCTTGATCAACACCGCCTTCGCGCCTCGGGCACACAGCTCGCGGGCGACCTCGGGCATGTCGGAGCGCCCGATCAGGCGCCGCTCACCCAGCAGTACCGCGGCTTCATGCAGGTTGGGCGTGATGATGTCGGCCAGCGGCACCAGGTGCTCGGCCACCGACTGGATGGCAGCATCATTGACCAGCGCATCACCACTCTTGGCAACCAGCACCGGGTCCAGCACGACCCAGCGCGGGCGACGCTGCTGAAGGCGGCCGGCAAGCATTTCCACCACCAGCGGATCGGCCACCATGCCGATCTTGGCGGCACGGATATCGAGATCATCCAGCACGGCGTCCAGCTGTGCGGCGATGAATTCCCGCGAGACCGCCTCCACGCTGCGCACGCCGCAGGTATTCTGCGCCGTCAGCGCCGTGATCACGCTGGCCCCGTAGGTGCCCAGCGCAGAGAATGTCTTGAGGTCCGCCTGAATGCCGGCTCCCCCGGAGGGGTCTGAGCCCGCTATCGTCAGGACGCACGGAATATGCATGCAGGAAGCTCCCGAAATATGGCTTTGACGTGCCAACAGCATACCCGAGCTGAGGAGGGAAGAAAGCCACCCCCAGCGCCCTGCCACCGTGAAAAACAGAAGAAAGTGATATGAATGAAGTGGCCCTACTGTCATTGCCGGCATTGACCTCGCTCGCCGTGATCTCGCTGGCCAGCGCCACCCTCCTGCCCGGCGGATCGGAGGCGGCCTTCGCGGGGCTGTGGTGCCAGGGGCACGCGCCCTGGGCGCTGTGGATCGCGGCGACGCTGGGCAACACGCTCGGCAGCCTGATCAACGTCGCCCTGGGGCGTGGCGCCCGTCGTCTGCGCACACGGCGCTGGTTTCCGGTCTCGCGGCGCGCATTGGCGCGCGGCACCCTGTGGTATCGCCGCTTCGGCGCCTGGAGCCTGCTGCTGAGCTGGGCCCCGCTGATCGGCGACCCGCTGACGGTGCTGGCAGGCGTCTTCCGGCTGGCGTGGTGGAAAAGCATCGTCCTGATCGTGTTCGCCAAGGGCGGACGCTATGCATTGCTGCTGCTGGCAGCCGACCTGTGGCTGACGCCCTGGTGCCAATGACCGCCGCACGGCCGCTGCTCCTGTCCTCACCCTCACCTTTACCACTGCCCTTGCAGCCTCAGTCAGTCGCTTGAATGAGATCGCAGACACGCAAGGCGAGGATGCGTGCTATGCTGACAAGCGCCATGCTGCACTGCACAATAAAAGCACTTCGATTGCTTTTCACCAGTGCCTCATTGCCTTGATCAGGTGCTTTGCTGCCCTTGATATGCACCTCGTCACCCTTTCGCCGCCTCCACGAGCCCACGCCTCCCCCATCACATGGCGTCACGCTCGCGACGGTCCCCCTGACCTCGGGCATTCCCCGGCGGAGTGCTGCACTGCTAGAGAGGAGAAGGTTTCATGCGTGATACATCCTGCGACTTCTGCGCCGATGCGCTCAATATTCTGGTGCTGCAAGGCGGTGGCGCGCTCGGCGCCTACCAGATCGGCATCTTCGAGGCGCTGGCCGAAGCCGGCATCCAGCCCGACTGGGTGGTCGGCACCTCGGTCGGCGCCATCAATGGCGCCCTGATCGCCGGCAATCCGGAGGGCGAGCGCCTCAAGGCCCTCGAGTCATTCTGGTATGGCATCGCCCAACCCGCTGCCAGCATGGGCCCCGCCTTTCATCCGTGGGAGCGCAGTGTCGCGCGTACCTCCGCCATGCTGTGGGGCATTCCGGGCTTCTTCCGCCCGCGCCCACTGTGGACGGTACCGATCTGGCAGAGCTTCTTCGGCGAGCCGCCCAGCCTCTACGACACCGAGCCGCTGGGCGACACGCTCAATCGGCTGGTGGACTTCGAGCGCCTCGATGCCCGCCACCCGGAGAACGTTCGCCTGTCGGTGGGGGCGGTGAATATCGGCAGCGGCGCGCTGCGCTACTTCGATTCCTCGCATGAAGCGCTGGACCACCGCCATATTCTGGCCAGCGGCGCCCTGCCACCGGCCTTCCCGCCGGTGTGGGTCGATGGCGAAGCCTATTGGGATGGTGGCCTGTACTCCAATACGCCCGTCAGCTGGGTGCTGTCGGAGCGTCCGCATGGCGAGACGGTGGTCAACTGCTACGTGATCGACCTGTGGAGTGCCGATGGCAAGGTGCCGGAGACATTGCAGGAGGCGCAGCTGCGCGAGAAGGATATCCAGTATTCCAGCCGTGCCGGCGAGCACCTCAATCTGCTGGAGGAGAATCAGGCGCTGCGCATGGGGATCGAGAATCTCGCCGACCATCTGCCGGAGGAGCTGCGCCAGTTACCGAAGATCCAGCGCATCCTCGCCATGACCCAGCAGCCCTCGATCAACGTGGTGCGTCTGCTGGCCTCGGCGCGCCCGGGCGAGACCTCTCTGAAGGATATCGACTTCTCGCGCGCGACCATCGACTCGCGTCGCGACAGTGGCTATCAGGACATGCAGGAAGTGCTGAGCCGTTGCAGCCAGTTTGCGCCGCTGCCGGAGGATATCGGGGTCATCGTGCGCAACTTCACGCGCAACGCCGAGGGCGAGCTGGTCAGCCTGTCGACGCCTGATGCCAGCCCCGTCGACGATGACCAGGCGAGCATCACGGCAGAGGACCTGCCCAGTCAGGCGACCGGCAGCTGAGCAGCGCTGGCGACGATTCAGAACGATCTATCCACACCCCATCGCAGCCGTCACGCACTGGCGGCGCGCCAGGCGGGTGTGGATAACCCGGTGTCGGCAAGACGCCACCCGCCGGGTGGCCTCACCCGCGAGGCTGCGCGGCCCCCAGCCGTGAACACTCCTCGCGGGTAAGCTCGCGCCACTCCCCCGGCGCCAGCCCCTCGAGACTCAAGCCCGCCACCGACTCACGGTGCAGCCACACCACGCGATTGCCCAGGCTACGCCACAATCGCTTGATGTGGTGATGGCGTCCCTCGTGCAGCGTCAGGCGTGCCTGGTCCGCGGTGGGAAACGCAAGCTGTGCCGGCAGTGTCGGGCGCGGATCATGTTCGAGCAGCACCCCCTGGCGAACCTGTGCGATGGCGCTTTCCTGTTCGGCCTCCGTCAGGGGCCGCTCCAGCCCCATGCGATAGCGCTTGGCGGGGCCCTCGAGCCCGGCATCGCTGATACGCGCCGAGACTTCGCCGTCATTGGTCAGCAGCAGGGCACCGGTCGTCGCACGGTCGAGACGCCCGACATGGTGGATCTCGGCCAGCCAGCCGCTGTCCTCGCCGCGTGCATTCAGCGTGTCACGCAGGACATCGATCACGGTGGGGTGTTCGGGGTCATGACAGGCCGTCACGACCCCGGCAGGCTTGTTGAGCAGGATATGACGCGGACGCCGCGCGACCTGCAGGCAGATGGTCGCGTCAGGCGCTGACAGGTGGATGTCATCGAAGGGGCCGACCTCATGCAGCGGGTCGCTGATCGTCGCGCCGTTGACCCGCACGCGCCCCGCCGCCAGCGCCGAGAGCGCATGACGACGGTTGAGCTGTGGCTGACGTGTCAGCCAGCGGTCCAGCCGCATGGCCTAGTCCGCCGCCTTGAGCTGGGCTTCCATCTCTTCCAGCGCTTCCTGAGCCTCGAACCATTCGGCTTCGGCCTCATCGAGGCGACTCTTGATCTCGCCCTGGCTGGCCAGCAGCTTGGTCAGCTCCGCCTTGCGGTCCGCCTCGTAGAGCGTGGCGTCGCCCAGCGCTTCCTCGATCTTGTCCAGCTCGCCCTGCGCCTTGCTCATCTTCTGCTCGGCCTTGTCGCTGACCTTCTTGAGCGGACGCAGCTTCTCGCGCAGTTCAGCCGCCTGACGGCGCGCCTCCTTGCGGTCCGGCGTGCGCGTGCTGTCTGTCCCCGCATCAGCATCCTTCTGGGCGCGCGCTTCCCGCCGCTCGCCCTCGACCCGCGCCTTGAGCCAGGCACGGTAGTCATCCAGGTCACCATCGAAGGGCGTCACGCGGCCATCGGCGATGCACCAGAATTCATCGACGCAGGCACGCAGCAGGTGGCGGTCGTGGGAGACCAGAATCACGGTGCCTTCGAAGGTCGCCAGCGCATCGGTGAGCGCCTCGCGCATGTCGAGGTCCAGGTGGTTGGTCGGCTCATCCAGCAGCAGCAGGTTGGGCTTCTGCCACGCGATCAGCGACAGCGCCAGACGCGCCTTCTCGCCACCGGAGAACGACTCCACCGTGGCGTAGACTTCATCGCCGTGGAAGCCGAAGCTGCCGAGGAAGGTGCGGATCTCCAGCTCGCCCGCCGACGGTGACAGGCGCAGCACATGATTGAAGGGCGTCGAGGACAGGTCGAGCCCGTCCACCTGGTGCTGGGCGAAGTAGCCGATGGCCAGATGCTCGCCGGCGGTACGCTGCCCCTCGACCAGCGCAAGCTCGCCGGTGAGCGCCTTGATCAGCGTCGACTTGCCGGCGCCGTTGGGGCCGAGCAGGCCGATGCGCTGCCCCGGCAGCAGCGAGAAGCGCACCCCGGAGAGCTGCGGCGGCTGACCGGGATAGTCGATCACCGCGCGGTCCAGCCCCAGCAGCGGATGCGAGATCTTGTCGGAGCACGGGATGGTGAAGTGGAACGGGGAATCGGCCTTGACCGCCGCCGTCTCTTCCATGCGCTCCAGCATCTTCATGCGGCTCTGGGCCTGACGTGCCTTGGTGGCCTTGGCCTTGAAGCGACGCACGAAATCCTCGATCTCGGCACGCCGCGCCATGGTCTTCTCGTGCTCGACCTGCTCGCGCACCAGACGCTCGGAACGCGTGCGTTCGAAGCGGCTGTAATTGCCCTTGTAGACCACCAGCTTGCGGCGATCGAAGTGGATGATGTGATCACACACCGCATCGAGGAAGTCGCGGTCGTGTGAGATCAGCAGCAGCGCGCCGGGATAACGCGCCAGCCATTGCTCCAGCCACAGCAGCGCATCGAGATCCAGGTGGTTGGTCGGCTCATCCAGCAGCAGCAGGTCAGACGGCGTGAACAGGGTGCGCGCCAGATTGGCACGCATGCGCCAGCCACCCGAGAAGGCCGCCAGCGGCTGACTGAGCTGCGCCTGACTGAAGCCGAGGCCGACCAGCAGCTGCTCGGCACGTGCCCGTGCGGTGTAGCCATCGAGGGTGTCGAAATGGGCGTGCAGCTCGGCCTGACGTTGGTGCTCACCGCTCTCTTCGGCGGCCGCCAGGGCGCGCTCGGTCTCGCGCAGCGCGTGGTCTCCGTCCATGACGTAGTCGACGATCGGGCGCTCCAGCGCATCGATTTCCTGCGCCATGTGCGCGACACGCACGCCACCGGCCAGCGATACCGTGCCGCTGTCGGGCGTCAGCTCGCCGAGGATCAGGCCGAACAGGCTCGACTTGCCGGCGCCATTGGGACCGACGATACCGGCCTTGTGACCGGCATGCAGCGTCAGGTCCGCTTCGTCGATCAGCGGTGCTCCGCCGCGTTGCAGGGCGAGCTGGCGCAGTGCAATCATGACAACCTCGATCAGAAAATACGGGGGACGTCGGGCTCCCGTTCACCGCCACCGACACGAGCGCTACGACTCAGCAAGCTGCTGGGCGCGACTCGTGAAGAGACATCATCGGTGGCACGTGAAGAGACATCATCCGTGACACATGAAGAGACATCATCGGTGGCACGTGAAGAGACATCATCCGTGACACATGAAGAGACATCATCCGTGACACACGAAGAGGCCGACTTGATGGGCGCATATTCTATCGGATTGTGGGACTACGCGCTGTCTCTGTATGCCCTGCCCGGCGAGGTCGGCTCTGCGGGCAACCCTCAGCCGACGCCGGACATGATGAGTACCTGCCTGCTGCTGCAGGACGAGGCGGGCCTCGATGTCTGCGAGCTGCTGTGGATTCACTGGCTGTCCGCCCACGGCATCGCCCTGGCCGCCTCGCCCACTCGCCTGCTGGAAGACGTGCGCGACTGGCAGGGCTGGATGACCGGCATGTTGCGCGAGCGCCGCCGCCAGCTGAAGCAGGAGCTGACGACGCTGCCCGCGACCCAGGCCCCGGCAGCGGTGCAACGCCTGGAACGCCTCTATCAGCAGCTCAAGACCTGCGAGCTTTCCGCCGAACAGGAGACCCTCGCTCAGCTGGAAGAGCTGAGTCCTGCGCTGTCGTCAGCCGAAGGCGCGACCGGCCTGCGGGCGCCCTTCGCGCATGTCGCGGACCCGCTGCAGGCCTTTCAGCAATCGCTGGCCCTGCTGAGCGGCAAGACGACCCTCACCGTGGGGGACCACCCATCGGCACGTGCCCTGCGCAGGCTGGCACTGGCCCGCGTGCCCGCCGGCGCCTGACAACGCCAGCGAGATGCGGAACTTGTACGCGGCTGGTAGAGTCGGAGTAACACTAGTGCCCGAGGCAGGCCATGCCGCCTCGGTGCCAATTGCGTGTTTCGGGCCCGTCTCAGGCCCATTCCATCCTGAAGGAGTTTTCATGAAACAGCTGGTCAGTGCCGTCGCGCTCGGCGCCCTCCTGGTCACCCCGTTCAGCTTTGCCGCCGATGACAGCCTCGCAGACGAGCAGGCACAGCTCAGCTATGGCATCGGTGCGACTCTGGGCAAGAGCCTTTCCCAGGACATCACCGATCTGGATCTCGACGCCTTCACTCAAGCCGTGCGTGATGTCTACGCCAAGGGCGACATGAAGATGAGCGACCAGGAAATCGCGGATTCGCTTTCCCGCTTCCAGCAGAAGAAGATGGAAGAGCAGAAGAAGATGGTCGAGCAGGAAGCGACCGACAACAAGGCAGAGGGTGACAAGTTCCTCGCCGACAACGCCAAGAAGGATGGCGTGAAGACACTGGATTCCGGCCTGCAGTACAAGGTGCTGGAATCTGGCGACGGCGCGACCCCGTCCGCTGAAGATACCGTCAAGGTGAACTACGAAGGCAAGCTGCTGGACGGCACCGTCTTCGACAGCTCCTACCAGCGTGGCGAGCCGGTCAGCTTCAAGGTCAACCAGGTCATCAAGGGTTGGCAGGAAGCACTGCAGGAAATGAGCGTCGGCGACACCTGGATGCTCTACGTCCCGGCCGAGCTTGCCTACGGCAAGGCTGGCACCGGCGGCCCGATCGGCCCGAACGAGACGCTGACCTTCAAGGTCGAGCTGCTCGACGTGACCAAGGCCGACGCCAAGCAGTAATGGCGGCGTGAGCCTCCCCTGCTGGCAACCGGCAAGCACTGCTGCCGGTTGCAACGAAAGAGCCGCCCATCGGGCGGCTCTTTGCGTTTCTGGCAAGGCTGGATGAGGGCCAGTGGCAAGCTCATCCAGACGTCAGCTGCGCACAGGACAACGGGGCATGCCATCACTACGGCAATGGCTGATGTCCGCTGATTCTCCCCTCCAGAAGGCCCGATGCGGACGCCGCCAAGCCTGTGGATAAATCTGTGGGGAAGCTATTGACCACAGGTTGACAACCGGCCTTTCCGGTGCCTGTCGCGGCAGTGATGCTGGTTGAACGCAAAGCAACCACTGACTTGATATTTTTAGTCGATATCGCGTAACAGTTTGTTTTTACTAGCCTTTATAAATCAGCACTTGACGGCGCTGCGTTGTGTGATCGAGGCGTCATGATTATCCACAAAATTTTCCTTGAGCGCTTGCCAACTTGTGGACAATGTGTATTTCACCGCTGAGAAAGGCCTCAAGACGCGGCGCGATCTGCGGGTGCCACGCAGCGCTCAATCAGCGGTCGCACTCAGGACGCGCGTCACGCCAGCGCGAACACCGGCCGGCCCCGGCGTGAACGGAATGCGATCGTAGATGCGTCCCTGAGCAGAGACGAGATAGAGCGCGGCGCCATGATCGATGGTGTAACCCAAAGCGGAGTCCTGCGCCTCGACACGCCGATAGCTGACGCCATAGCGCCGCGCCACATCGGCGAGTGCCGCCTGACTGCCGGTGATGCCCTGAAAGCGCGGCCCGAAGTGCCCGGTGTATTCGGCCAGCCGGGCAGGGGTGTCGCGCTCGGGGTCCAGCGAGACCATCACCGGCACCACGCGCGCCGCCGCCTGGGGTGGCAGTTCAGACATCACCTGACGCAGCGCCGCCAGCGTCATCGGACAGACATCCGGGCACTGGGTATAACCGAAGTAGAGCGCGACGACCGGCGTGGCCTGCGCGTCTGCGGCCTCGCCCATCGTGACCTCCGCGAGCGTGAAGTCGCCCTGCTGTGATTCGAGCTGGATGGGGCCGCCCAGACTGGCCCAGGCCTGGATGCCCGCGACCGGTGCCAGGTCCTGCTGCGCCTGCTGCCAGGCAACACCGGCACCGATCACGGCCGCCAGACCGACGGCGCCCAGCAGCCACCAGCGTCTGGCGACGCCCTTGTCCAGCTGATGGCTTTCTTGTCGACTATTGTCCAGCTGATGGCTCTCTTGTCGGCGAGTGCCTGCCTGCCCGTCCTGTGACTTTCGCTCTGCGCCCATCCCTGCCTCCCGGTGCCTTCATGCCTGAAACGACGTCCCTGCCGGCCGGGCTCAGCGCCAGCGGCTAGCTGCCCTGATACGTCGGGCGGGTATCACTGCGAAACAATTGGTCGACCGAGCTTTCGAGCTGCTCCGCCGTGGTGGCCTGCGGGTGGCTATCGAAATCGAACCAGCTGCCCAGTCGGCCACGCTCGGTGGTGACGATCACCTGCGCACGCCACGCCATGGTCGCGCTGCTGCAGAACCCCAGCTGCCCTTCCCCCTGCCAATGCTGGCGCTCGAGGCTCTGGGCATCGGTGGTGTTCAGCACGCTGCGCTTCACGCCCATGTCCATGTGGCGGCCGATGAAGTCCACCTCGACCCCCTCCGGTGAGACGCCTTCCGTCATCACGCGAATGCCCAGCGGTGTCAGCGGACTGATATCGCCCTCCAGCGCCAGGGTAATACGCCCGAAGCGGCCCAGCTCGGCAGTACAGGGGGCATGATTGAGCTCGCAGGACTGATTGGGCGCAAACCAGGTCACCTTGCCGTTGCTGCCGTCGCGTACCAGGTAATAGTCGATCAGGTAATACAGCGAGACCACGATGGTGATCAGCGTGACGATGATCAGCAGATTGAGCAGCCGCGGGCGGGCATTGTCTTCTTCTACGCGATACATGGCAGTTCCGGCAACGGTCCGGCAGCGCATCGACAGGCAAGGCGCCCCGAATGGGAAAGAAAGTGACGTGATGGGAATGGTCTGCGCTCAGCCACGACATGACGCCAGCGCGTGACCGGCGAACAAGACCTGAGTCCAAGTGCAGCGCTGAGCGAGTCATGACAAGCTTACCAGCCCGCCTCACCGCGGCAGCAGGCGAGACATCATGTCACGCGCACGCCACATCGCTCTCAAGGCATTCGCACTCAGCCCCGACAAGGAGTCAGCATGGCAAGTGTACAGCAGGCGCTCGGCCCCCTCTTCCTGTTGATCCTCGCGGGGGCACTACTCGGGTGGAAGCGCTTCCCCGGAGAAGGCTTCTGGAGCGAACTGGAACGCCTGATCTATTACGTGCTGTTCCCCGCCATGCTGGTGTCCACGCTGGCACGTGCCGACATGGCCAGCGTGCCAGTCGTGGCGCTGGCCAGCGTGATGCTGGGCGCGATGCTGCTGTTCGCCGCCGCGCTATGGCTGAGCTGGCGTCACGCGCCGGACTGGCTGAGCCGTCATATGGGCGACGCCGCCTCCTTTACCTCGCTCTTCCAGGGCAGCATCCGCTTCAACAGCTACGTCGGTGTGGCCGGGGCAGCAGCGCTGCATGGCAGTGCCGGGGCGACCGTCGCGGCCGTGGCGCTGGCTCTGATGGTGCCTGCCGCCAACCTGCTGTGCGTGATGGCCTTCATCGGGGCAGGCACCCTGGGCGAAGGCGGCCTGCTGCGCTCGCTCAAGGCGCTGACCCGCAATCCGCTGGTGCTGGCGTGTCTGGCTGGCACGGCGCTCAACCTGAGCGGCATCGGCTTGCCGGGCTGGAGTGGTGACGCCATCAGCCTGCTGGGGCGCGCCGCCTTGCCGCTCGGCCTGGTCGCGGTGGGCGTGGCGCTGCGTCCGCGTGTACTGGTGAGCAGTGGCAGCGTGGCGTGGCTGGCGAGCCTGCTGAAGCTGCTGGCGATGCCAGCACTGGTGGTCGTGCTCTGCCGGTGGTTCGGCCTTGAGGGAGTGGCGCGTGATGTGGCGATTCTGTTCGCGGCGCTGCCGACCGCGACCTCTGCCTATATTCTGGCCCGCCAGCTGGGCGGCAATGCCGAGCTGATGGCGGCCTTGATCACCGCCCAGACGCTGCTGGCGATGCTGACCCTGCCCCTGTGGCTGGCGACCTGAGCTCCTGTCGACCTGAGCTCCTGTCGACCTGAGCTCCTGTCGAGCTGTCGAGCTGACGACCGCACATCCGAACGCGACGTGAGAGCTCGCAGCGTGCGTAGCGCACAACAAAAAGGGCATCCCCAGATGAGGATGCCCAAGACCGTGACTAGCTTGATGAGGAGAAACACCGTAGCGGGGGCCTGACTCCGCCGCTACGGCTGGGCTTGCGCCCTGCGATGTCTGCCCGGACACCGCACAGACAAGATAATCATTCTCATTTGCTTTTGCAAGGCAAATGCGAAGAATTTCTATTTAAGCTTTGTCTTGTGCATCCTCGAGCGAGAACACCCTCAGTTCCGCATGCAATTCGACCTCCAACGCCGTCATGGCTTCCGCACGCGCCAGGCCATCACGCTCGGCGCGATACAGGTGCGGGGTCATGGTCAGCAGGTCCCGAATCTGCTCATTGCTGGTCAATGACAGCCCCGCATGCAGATGCTCGACCTCGCCACTGATGGCGAAGCCAGCGGACTCGGCAGCGCTCAGTCCGGCCTCGCCACGCGCGGGCTTCAGCTCACGGTAGAGAATCTTGCGCAACGCCAGCAGATGCTCGGCCCCCGCTTCCAGCAACACGACGTGGCCACCGGGCTTGAGGACTCGTGCGAACTCCTGCCAGACAGGGAAGCCGAAGGCGCAGATGACGACATCCACGCATGCATCCTCCAGCGGCAGAGCGGCGTTGGTGCCCACCAGCCAGGCGGCATCACGTGACTGCTTCGCCGCGGCCAGCACCGCGTGCTTGGAGATATCCAACCCTGCCGCCGTCAGCGAGAGATTCTGCTCACCGGCAGCGCACGCCAGCTGACGCAGATAGAAGCCTTCGCCGCAGCCGGCATCCAGCACGGCCAGCGGCGCCTGAGACGTCTGGGCCGCTGCCAATGCCAGCACACGACTGGCCAAGGCTGATGCAAGAGGCTGATAGCCGCCCAGCGCGAACAGGCGCTGACGGGCGCTCACCATCGCCTTGCTGTCGCCGGGGTCCAGGCTGCGCTTGCGCTGCACCGGCAGCAGATTGACATGCCCCTGGCGTGCGATATCGAAGCGATGCCCGTCGGCACAGCACCAGCTCTGGCCATCACGTACCAGCGGTTGGGCATCCAGCGGACAGGTCAGGGCCATCAGCGGGGTCATGGTCGGGCGATCAGCCGAGTCGGCGGTAGGCGTCGTCATGGTCAGCAACTCTCGGGACGAGGAAAGAAAGGGACAGCAAACACGGCAAGCGGCACAGGCCGCCACGCAGGCAAATGGCCTTGGCACGCAGAACCGCGCCATGGCGATGGGCCTCACACGCAAGCGGCCACCCGAAGGCGGCCGCGATGCAGCGTCATGAAGACGCCGCCACTGCGCACGAGGCGCTGATCAGTCCTGCTTGACGAAGATCAGGTCCCACACGCCGTGGCCGAGACGCTCGCCGCGCTGTTCGAACTTGGTCAGCGGACGGAAGTCCGGACGCGGCACGTAGGGCGTGGTTTCCGCCGGAGCGGTGTTGGCAAAGCCCGGCGCTTCGGCCATCTCTTCCGCCATCGCTTCGGCGTAGTTGGCCCAGTCGGTGGCCATGTGGAAGTGGCCACCCGGCTTGAGCACACGACGCACCAGCTCGACGAAGGCCGGCTGAACGATACGACGCTTGTGGTGCTTCTTCTTCGGCCACGGGTCCGGGAAGAACAGCTGGAAGGTGTCGGCACAACCGGCCGGCACGCAATCCGCCAGCACTTCCAGCGCGTCGTGACGATAGACACGCAGGTTGGTCAGGCCCAGCTTGTCGACATCATCCAGCAGCTTGCCGACGCCCGGCGCGTGCACTTCGATGCCGATGAAGTCGGTGCCCGGGTTGGCCTGCGCCTGTTCACACAGTGACTTGCCCATGCCGAAGCCGACTTCGATCACCAGCGGTGCCCGACGCCCGAACAGCGCTTCGAGATCCAGCTCGCCCTGCTCGTGACGCAGACCAAGGCGCGGGAAGACCTCTTCCAGCCCGCGGGTCTGGGCCTGGGTCATGCGGCCACCACGAATCACGTAGCTCTTGATGCCACGCTTGCGGGCGACGGCTTCATCGGCAACGGAAGGGGTCGCTGGCGCGCTTTCGGTCTGCACGCTCTCGGGCTGCGCGCGCTCGTTCTGCACACTTTCTTGCTGCGCATCGTCAGCGGGAGCAGAAGTGGACGTGTCGTCCTGCGGCTTGGAAGTCTTGTCAGTCATGGGGTCGTCTTGGTCTTTGCATGAACGATGCGCGAGCATCGGATTCGAATGTTTCAGGGCTCAGCCGGTGATCAGGCCAGCGCCCGGTGAGGAAGCACGTGCCGTCAGGCGAGTCGGCATGCGGCCGGCCAGGAAGGCACCACGGCCGGAAATCACGGCCTGACGCATGGCATCTGCCATCAACAGTGGCTGGCGCGCGTGGGCGATGGCGCTGTTCATCAGCACACCATCACAGCCCAGTTCCATGGCGAAGGCGGCTTCTGACGCCGTACCCAGACCAGCATCGACCAGCACCGGCACATTGGCGCGCTCGATGATCAGCGATAGGGTGTGCGGGTTGAGAATGCCGAGGCCGGAGCCGATCAGCGAGCCCAGCGGCATGATGGCGCAGCAGCCGATTTCCTCGAGCTGGCGCGCGACGATGGGGTCGTCGGAGGTATACACCATCACGTCGAAGCCATCGGCGACCAGCTCTTCAGCGGCCTTGAGCGTCTCGACGATATTGGGATACAGCGTGTCCTGATCGCCCAGCACTTCCAGCTTGACCAGGTTGTGGCCATCCAGCAGTTCACGGGCCAGCTTGCAGGTACGCACCGCGTCACGCGCGTTGTAGCAGCCGGCGGTGTTGGGCAGGAAGGTATAGCGATCCGGTGACAGCACGTCGAGCAGGTTCGGCTCGTCAGCGTTCTGACCCAGGTTGGTACGGCGGACCGCAAAGGTAACCACTTCCGCGCCGGACGTCTCGATGGCGGAGCGTGTCTCGTCCATGTCCTTGTACTTGCCGGTACCGACCAGCAGGCGCGAGGAGAACTCGCGACCGGCGACGATCAACGGGCTGTCGCCGGCGACCTGGGTGACGGGGTTGTTCAATGTCGGGGCAGAACTGTCTGTCATGATGACCTCATCGAGCTGGACGTGAACGCGCTGAGCGCGAGCGAGTAGTGAAAAGTGTCAATCCTGGAAACAGGACGGATCAGCCACCACCGATGGCATGGACGATCTCGATGCGGTCACCGGCATGCAGACGGGTGTCGGCGTGCGCGCTACGTGGCACGATGTCTTCATTGCGTTCCACTGCCAGTCGGCGGCCCTGAAGACCGAGACTCTCGACCAGAGCGGCAATCGTCGTGTCGTCCGTCACCACGTGGTCTTCACCGTTGAGCTGTATCTGCATGCTGTCCTCCCGCGAAAAGAGGCCGCTATTGTAGCGGCTTTACGTGGACAGGCGTAGGCACATCGTGCCGCGCCACCTGCCCTCAAGGAATTATTGTCTATGCGTCACAACGACTCCCACTCCCGCCACTGGTGGCTGGCCATGGGACTGGCCGGCATGTCCACCGTCGCGCTGGGTGCCTTCGCCAGTCATGGCCTGCGCGGCACCCTGAGCGCGGACATGCTGCGCGTGTTCGAGACCGGCGTACGCTATCAGATGTGGCACGTGCTGGCGGCGGTCGGGGTACTCGCCTGGCGCTCGGTGCAGCCGCTGCGCGGCCAGATGCTGACGCTGGGGCTGTGGGCCGCCGGCATCCTGATGTTTTCGGGGTCGCTGTATGCCCTGGCGACCACGGCGCGCACCCAGCTGGGCATCATCACGCCCATCGGCGGCCTGCTGCTGATCGCCGGCTGGCTGAGCCTGGCCGTCACCGGCTGGCGTCAGCGCGGCAGCGAAGAGAAGGACATCAACAAGCTGTAGCGGACTGGCCCAAGGCGTTGCCCACGACCGTCCCGGGGTCAGTCATCGCTGTCCGGCAAGGTATAGGTCGCGGTCACGATGGCGACCGGGTCGGTGTCACCGTGGCTGAAAAGCTCGATCTCGCCGACGGCCAGCCGCCGACCCAGCTTGCGGATACGCGCGGTGGCCATCAGATCGCGGTCGCCGCGCGCGCGACGCAGGAAGTGGATGCTGAGGTCACTGGTGACGGCCATCGGCTCCGGGCCGATCTCGCCGAGAATCGCGACATACAGGCAGACATCCGCCAGCGCCATCATCGTCGGCCCGGACACACAGCTGCCGGGACGCAGATGCTCGTCCTCGATGGCCAACCCCATGGTCGCCCAGCGATCGCCGACGGCCTCGATGGTACCCAGACGCTGGGGGAAGACTTCATCGAGGAAATCCTCGATGGCGGCGGCGCTCATCACGGGCATGACATTCTCCTCGACACACTGGGTCCGATCGCGCGGTTACGCGGTTTCTGGGGCAAGGCTAGCGGCAAATGCGGTCTCGGGAAACATGCGCCTGGCAAAATAGTGGCCGGGCAATTCCTGCTCGGCGACAGACGACAACGGCGACCCAGGGTCGCCGTTGTCGTGCTCAGTGTTTCCTCAAGCCAGCCGCCCTGCGATCAGCGCGCCTGCTGCTTTTTCTCGAGACGACGGCGATGCAGGACCGGCTCGGTGTAGCCGCTCGGCTGCACACGCCCCTGGAAGACCAGCTCGCAGGCGGCCTGGAAGGCGATGGAGCCCTCGAGGTCATCCGTCATCGCCTGATAGCTGGGGTCCGCGGCATTCTGACGGTCCACCACGCCGGCCATGCGCTCCAGCGTGTCCTGCACCTGGGCGCTGTCGACGATGCCGTGATGCAGCCAGTTGGCGATGTGCTGGCTGGAGATTCGCAGCGTGGCGCGGTCTTCCATCAGGCCGACATCATGGATGTCCGGCACCTTGGAGCAGCCGGTGCCGTGATCGATCCAGCGCACCACATAGCCGAGAATCCCCTGGGCATTGTTGTCCAGCTCGGCCTGGATCTCCTCGGCACTCCACTGGGGATCGAGCTCCAGCGGGATGGTCAGCAGGTCATCGAGGCTGGCACGCGGACGGCTGAGCAGATCATGCTGCACGTCCTTCACCGAGACCTGGTGATAGTGCAGCGCATGCAGCACGGCGGCGGTCGGTGACGGCACCCAGGCGGTGTTGGCACCAGCGCGCGGGTGGCCGATCTTCTGCTCGAGCATCGCGGCCATCAGGTCGGGCATGGCCCACATGCCCTTGCCGATCTGGGCGCGGCCCCGCAGGCCACATTCCAGGCCGACATCCACGTTCCATTTCTCGTAGGCCTGAATCCAGGCGGCGCCCTTCATGTCGCCCTTGCGCAGCATCGGGCCGGCTTCCATCGAGGTGTGCATCTCGTCACCGGTGCGGTCCAGGAAGCCGGTGTTGATGAAGGCCACGCGGGAACTGGCGGCCGCGATGCAGGCCTTGAGGTTGACGGTGGTGCGGCGCTCCTCATCCATGATGCCCATCTTGAGCGTGGAGTCCGGCAGCCCCAGCAGCTGCTCGACCCGCGCGAACAGCTCATCGGCGAAGGCGACTTCCTCGGGACCATGCATCTTGGGCTTGACGATGTAGACGGAGCCGGTGCGCGAGTTGCAGATGCCGCCGCGGTCCTGCTTGTCGCCCTTGAGGTCGTGCAGCGCGATCAGGCTGGTGAAGATGGCATCCATGATGCCTTCCGGCGCTTCGCTGCCGTCCTCGAGCAGGATCGCCGGATTGGTCATCAGATGGCCGACGTTGCGAATCAGCATCAGCGAGCGACCATGCAGCACACGCGTGGTGCCATCGGCGCCGGTGTATTCGCGGTCCGCATTCAGCTTGCGCGTCATGCTGCGGCCATTCTTCTCCAGCGTCTCGGTCAGGTCGCCCTTCATCAGGCCCAGCCAGTTGCGATAGACCGTCACCTTGTCTTCGGCATCGACGGCGGCCACCGAGTCCTCGCAGTCCATGATGGTGGAGAGCGCGGCCTCCATGATCAGGTCACTGACATTGGCGGGATCGGTCTTGCCGATGGGGTGCTCGGCATCGATCACGAGCTCGGCATGCAGGCCGTTGTGGGCGAAGATGATCGCGCTCGGCGCGCTTTCATCGCCGCGATAACCGAGGAAGCGTTCCGGCGACTTGAGGCTGAGGTCACGTCCTCCGGCACGCACCAGCAGATGACCATCACGAATCGTGTAGCCTTCGCTGTCGTGGTGACTGCCGCCGGCCAGCGGCGCGATGGTATCCAGCACCTGGCGCGCATAGGCGACGACCTTGGCCCCGCGTGCCGGGTTGTAGTCCTTGCCACGCTCGGCGCCATCTTCCTCGCTGATCGCATCGGTACCGTAGAGCGCGTCGTAAAGTGAGCCCCAGCGCGCGTTGGCGGCGTTCAGCGCGTAGCGGGCATTCATCACCGGCACCACCAGCTGCGGGCCGGCCTGCTGGCAGATCTCACTATCCACGAAGGCGGTGCTGGCTTCGACCGTATTCGGCTCCGGCAGCAGATAGCCGATCCTGTGCAGAAACGCCTTGTAGGCCTCGAGATCTACCTTGCCCGGATGCTCGCGGTGCCAGGCGTCGATCTCGCCCTGCAGCTGCTCGCGGGTCGCCAGCAGTTCGCGGTTGCGCGGTGCCAGTTCGTGCAGCAGTGAATCGACACCCGCCCAGAAGGTCTCCGGCGCGATCCCTGTGCCCGGCAGCGCTTCCTGCTCGATGAAGCGGTGCAGGCTGGCGTCGATGGCCAGGCGCTGAAGTTGAATACGGTCGGTCATGCGTTTGCTCTCCCTGAAAACGAATCGCTGGAAACCCTCAACGGCTGACAACACTGCAAGCAGTGGTGTTCAAAAGGATTTTCGCCAGACGGCACTCACTGGCGCGGCGTTTGGCGCGACTGCTGACGCGCGACTGCCCGACCAGCGTGAGCCATCGAGGCGCCGGGCAGGAAGACGCTGTCACCTGCCGGGCGGGGACGAATCCCATCACCATACCCGATGGCGAGGCCGGCGAAAGGACTGCTATGACCAATGAACAAGCTCATGGAGCCCGATTACCCGCCCAGCGTTGATTCCGCGTCGCTGTTGTTGCTCGGCGACAGGCGGGGAAAACAGTGAAGAAACACTGTTCTTTGTGTAGCTCGCAGCCGCGCCAGCCGCTAGCATGGCAGCATTATGGAGATGACCATGCCCGATTTCAGTGAACTGCTCGACCACGGCCCCTTTATCCGCCTGCCTGACATGCTGCCGGGCCAGACGTCCAGTCCACTGGAGCGTTACCTGGGCCATTATGGTCTTGATGCGTTGCGCAGCGAGGACATCGCCGTGCATGCCGGCCATCTGGAGGCCGGGGGCTTTCGCCTGTGGGCCCAGCTGTGGACACCGCGCAAGCCGCGCGGCACCGTCTTCGTGGTCCACGGCTACTTCGATCACCTCGCCCTCTATCGTCATCTGCTGGCGCACCTGCTGCGCAACGGCTGGCAGGTCGCCTTGTGGGACCTGCCGGGCCATGGCCTGTCATCCGGCGAGCCCGCCTCCATCGATGACTTCGGCGACTATGTCGGCTGCCTGCAGGCCTTCCAGGATTACCTGGAAGACCACAGCCTGGCGCCGCACCCGTGGTTCGGCATCGGCCAGAGCACCGGCGGCTCGGTGCTGGCCACCGATGCCCTGATGCGCGGCGATGAATCGCGCTGGCAGGGAATCGCCCTGCTCGCACCGCTGGTACGGCCGTGGGGCTGGTCGCAGTCACGCTGGCTGCACAGCATGGCGCGCCCCTTCATCGATTCCATTCCGCGCAAGTACCGCGCGAATACCAATGATGTGGCCTTCTACGAGTTTCTCAGCACCAATGATCCGCTGCAGGCCGATCGCCTTGCGGTGAAGTGGGTGACGGCGATGCGGGAGTGGATTCCCCGTCTGCGCGCCCTGCCTCCTTGCTCACTGCCGACCCTGATCCTGCAGGGCGAGCAGGACACCACCGTCGATTGGCAATGGAATCTCGGCGTGTTGGCCAGCAAGTTCCCCAATGCGCGCATCTACCGCCATCCCGAGGCCCAGCACCATCTGGTCAATGAAGCCGAGCCGATTCGCAAGGAACTGTTTGCCGAGCTGGACGCCTTCCTCGATGCCCTGTCGCAGCGCCCGTCAGACCTGCCGCAGCAGGGGCGCACGGCATGATGGCCATGCATCGCCTGCGCATGCTGGCCGCGACCCTGCTACTCTCCACGCTGGCGGGCTGCATGAGCCTGGACCAGGTGCCGCGTGCCGAACGCGACCCCATCTATGGTCTCGGCCAGAGCGCGGCGCGCCTGATCGCCGAGCAGCCCTGGACACCCCCGCTCGAACAACAGGTATTGCTGCTCGCGCCGCCCGAGGTGGATGCCACGCTGCAGGCCAACCCGGGCGCGCTGAACGAGGCGCTGACCCGCGCACTGCTGGCGCTCAAGAACGGGCCTCAGGTGCTCAACTGGAGCACTGACCGCCCTGCCGTCGATAGCCGCCAGTGGCGTCTCGAGACCACTCTCGAGGCCAGTGGCGTCGCACTGACCCTGTCAGACCGCACGCTGCAGCCGTATCAGCTGCAGCTGACACTGGTCCGCAGCGCCAGTGCCGAGCGCAATGAGACGCGCACCTTCACCCTGAGCGGTGCCTTCGACCAGGCGGCCCTCGAGTCGCTGGCGCGCAATCACCCCGCGCCCTGAGCTCCAGGTCTTGAGTCCTGAGTCTTGCGCCCAGCTGCGCCGTGGCCCCCGCCACCTCTGATACACCCTTTATCGTTTTCTGCTTTTCCGGAGCCAACATGACCACCGCCAGTCCCCGTCGCTTTCTTGCCCACCTCTATCAGGATGGGCCGCATAACCCGTTCCCCGGCATCAAGGCGCTGGAACGCAGACTGGGACACGCGCTGCCGTATCAGTATGGCTCCAACGAAGGGCTCGACATGCCCCACCACACTCTGGGCGGCGCGCTGGGCTCCGCCCTGGCCGACCTGAGCCGCAGCTATGCCGACGCCGATGCCTGGCAACTGCGCCAGCAACTGGCTGAGCGCTTGGGAGTCGCCTACGAGAACCTGCTGGTCGACGCCGGTGCCGACAGCCTGCTGGCACTGGTGATGCGCGCCACCGTCTGTGCGGGCGAGCGCGTGATCACCAGCGCCGGCACCTATCCGACCCTGGCGTACTTCGCCCGCGGGCTGGGTGCCGAGGTCATCGAGGTGCCCTACAGCGAGAGCTTCGCCACGGCCGATGACGCCTCATCGTCGCGACTGGCCCCGGACCTCGCGGCACTGCTCGCCGCGGCCAGGCAGCATGATGCCCGCGTCGTCTATCTCGCCAACCCCGATAACCCCAGCGGCCACCTGCATTCTGACGCCGATGTGCGCGCTCTGCGCGACGCCCTGCCGGAGAACTGCAGCCTGCTGCTGGACGAGGCCTATCACGACTTCCGTCCGGACGCCGCCCACGCTGACCATGCGCCGATGGCACGCACCTTCCGCCTGCGTACCTTCTCCAAGGCCTATGGGCTGGCGGGCCTGCGTCTCGGCTTCATGATCGCCGAGCCTGACGATGTCGCCATGCTGACCAAGGTGCGGATTCACTTCGCGGTCAGCGCCCCGGCGATGGCGGCAGGTGAGCTGCTGCTGGCGCACCCTGAAGAGGCGGCAGCGCATGTCGCCGGCGTGATCGACTGTCGCGATCGTCTTGCCGAGCATCTGCGCTCGCTGGGCGCGGAAGTGCTGCCCAGCGCGACCAACTTCCTCTGCGTGCGCCTCAAGAGCGCCGAGCTGGCAGCGCAGGTGCAGCAGCAACTGATGGCTCAGGGCGTGCTGATCACTCGCTCCCCGCATCCTTCGCTTGGCCACATCCTGCGCATCTCGACACTCGAGGACAGCCTGGTGCCGGGCCGTCTCGCGCGTCTCGAGCAGGCCATCGCCGAAGAGCGCCGTTCATGAACGATTTATCGTGAGGGCCTCGCGATGACCCTGGTCAGCCTCGCGGCTCGCGCCTTGAGCAGCCTCGCCGTGGTGGGCGCGAGCCTCTGGCTGGTGCCCGCACTGTGGTTCCGCCTGCCGGGACCGGAAGGGCTGCGCACCACCGTGGCTGCTCTCGCAGCGGTGCTGGGGCTCGTGTGCGTGATTGCCCTGTGGTGGCCACAGGCCAGCGCGATTCGCTGGCGGCTGATGGGCAGCTACCTGATGCTGCTGGTCGCAAGCCTTGCCTGGTGGGCCAGCATCACGCCACGGGCGGACCGCGACTGGGCGCCGGAGGTGGCACACCTGGTCGAGGGGCAGGTGGTCACGCCAGCACGGGCCGAGGCATCGCCGGCAAGCGCCAGGACCGAGGCTGCCACGCAGGGTGAAGTGCTGCATCTCGAGCAGGTACGCAACTTCGTGTGGCACAGCGCCGAGGATTACACGCCGCGCTGGGAAAGCCGCGACTATCCGCTGGAGGAGCTGACCTCGGTGGACCTGCTGACCAGTCACTGGATGGGGCCGCAGATCGCCCATACGCTGGTCAGCTTCGGCTTTGCCGATGGTCGCTATCTGACCTTCTCGGTGGAGATCCGCAAGGAGCGCACCGAGCAGTTCTCGACCCTCGGCGGCATGTTCAAGCAGTACGAACTGGCAGTGATCGCCGCCGACGAACGCGACATCATCCGCGTGCGCAGCAACGTGCGCGGCGAGCAGGTACACCTCTATCGGGTGCAGATGCCGCGCGAGATGATCCGCGAGCTGTTGCTGGCCTACGTCGACGAAGCCGAGACATTGCGCACTCAGCCACGCTTCTACAACACCGCCACCAGCAACTGCACCACCCTCGTCTACGCGATGATGACGCGCCTGACCGACGGCCTGCCGCTGGACTACCGTCTGCTGCTCTCCGGCTATCTGCCGGAATATGTCGCGGACCAGGACGCCCTGAGTGACGCTGCGCCCTTCGCGGAACTCAAGGCCAGCAGCCTGATCAATCCCGCCGCCATCGCCGCCGACGAGCATCCGGGCGGCGACTTCTCACGCCTGATTCGTGCAGGCATTCCCGGCGCGGACAGACCCTCCTACTGAGCCCGAGCAGGGCAGACGTCCTGACCCGCCGGCATCAGGCGCTGCGCTGCTGGGCGCCGGCACCCGGGCGAGCCGGCGCCCAGCCCATCATGCGGTCCAGCTGGCGATAGCCGATGGCCTCCATCAGCTGCGGCCGCTGCACACCGTCCTGGTCGATCAGATCACTCAGTGTCAGCGCGACACGCAGCACCCGGTGATAGGCGCGCGCCGAGAGATTGAGGCGTGACAGCACACCGGCCAGCCACTGGCGCTCGCCGTCTTCCAGCTGACAGGCGGCTTCCAGCGCGTGGGTATCCAGATGGGCATTCAGGCCGCCGCGTGCCAATTGGCGCGCGCGAGCGGCCAGCACTCGTTCGCGCACGCCGGCCGAGGCCTCGCCGGGGGTGGCGGATGTCAGCTCCTCGGCGGGCAGGCCCGGCACCTCGACCTGCAGGTCGATGCGGTCCAGCAACGGGCCGGACAGACGTGCCTGATAGCGCTGGATCTGCGCCGGGGTACAGCTGCAATTGCGGCGACTGTCACCGAGGTAGCCGCAGGGGCAGGGGTTCATCGCCGCGACCAGCTGGAAGCGCGCCGGGAAACGGCGTTGATGGCTGGCGCGCGAGATCAGGATACGACCACTCTCCAGCGGCTCGCGCATCACTTCCAGCACGCCACGGTCGAACTCCGCCAGCTCATCCAGAAACAGCACCCCATGATGCGCCAGCGACACCTCGCCCGGGCGCGGCTTGGAGCCACTGTCATTTTCAGCAATTGATGCGACCCTCAGCGCGTAATATCGGGCTATTATGGTAGTCTGTACAGGATTGAGTGCGACAGAATTAATAGCAATTGATGCGACAGGCCTTGTTTTATTCAACATTTGGTGCGACTGCCCATGCCACTGCCTACATCCGTTCGTAAAATCGGCCCTACGCGACGAAGTGTGTCTGGCTACTATGCCTTTCGCGGGGAGGAGTCTATTGCGTTCGAGTCGACGCTCGAACGTGATTTCCTCATCAAGGCTGACTTTGATGTGAGCGTCCTTGGTGTGATTTCCCAGCCGTGCGAGATCCCGTTTCATCATCCCGTGACCGGTAGGCGCTACACCTACACACCTGACTATTTGGTGTATTACCGTCTCGGTAACCGTCATTACAGGGATTACCCAAAACCTCTCCTGGTGGAGGTCAAACCACGGGAAAAGTGGCAAGCACATTGGCGTGAATGGTCGCCTAAATGGAAGGCGGCGATACGGCATGCCAACAACGAGGGCTGGGCGTTTCGCATTCATGATGAAAGCCGCATTCGTGATAAGACCTTGGACAACATTACCTTCCTAGCGCGCTATAAGCGGATGGTGTTTCCTTCTGTCGAAAGCCAGGCAGTCCTCAACACCGTGAGGGAGATGGGGGTGGCGACTTTGGATTACCTGCTGTCTCGGCACTTCATGGGCGATATTTATCGGGCAGAGGGGATTGCGCATTTATGGCATCTGCTGGCGACCCGACAGCTAGATTGCGATATGGCTCAATCTTTCAGTCCTCTATCAGAGGTGTGGGTACCCGATTATGAATAATCATCGTGGCAACACAACTGAGCCCAATAGCGGCGTCGCTCAAACACGCCAACACTTGCAGATCATGGTGGGTGAGCAGGTTCAGAAAGATGGCACCGTTTACCGAATTTCCCAGGTGCTTGATTTTGAGACAGTCATTGGCATTGCCGTTGAGTCCGGGCGTAGTTGCCCGCTTCGCATCAAAGAACTAGCGCCTCTCAATAGCGGGTCTGTGCTCCCTGATCAGGATATATCCGAGATTGGGGATGCCGATTGGCAAGAGGCCGAGCATCGCTTTTCGATCATTAAGCCCTTGGTGGATCGCCGTACGGTGGGGCGGGATGCAGCGGAGGAGCGTGCGAAACAAACGGGGGTTGATACGGCTACGATTTACCGTTGGTTAAAGCGGTATAAAGCGACGGGCTCGGTGCTCGCATTGATTCCTCAAAAGCCAGGGTGGAAGAAGGGAAAGTCGCGTATTCCCGCGCATGCCGAGGCAGTGATTCAGGAAGTCATCAAAGAGGTGTATTTGACGCTGCAGCGTCCGTCCGCACAAAAGGCGGTACAGGAAGTGATGCGGCGTTGCCATGAACGGCGCATCGACCCGCCGAGCCCTGGTACCGTTCGTGCTCGTCTGCGTGATATCCCAGAGCGTGACCGGTTGCGTGGCCATGGTTTTAGAGACAAAGCCATTAACAAGTTCCAGCCAGCAGCCGGGAAGTTTCCCAATGCTGACTATCCGCTAGCGGTCATGCAGATTGACCACACGCCTGCCGATATTATTTTGGTCGATGACGTGTATCGCAAGCCGATTGGTCGCCCATGGATTACGTTGGCCATGGACGTGTTTACCCGTGTGGTCACGGGGTATTACTTGTCGTTTGACCCGCCCTCTGAAACATCTGTCGGCATGTGTGTGGCGCACTCCATGCTTCCTAAAGATGAGTGGTTGCTACTGCATAATGTGGAGGCTGAGTGGCCGGTATGGGGCACACCCGCCACGATTCATGTCGATAACGGCCCAGATTTTCGCTCAGAGACGTTTCGGCGCTCATGCCTAGCCTATGGGATCAACCTTGAGTTTCGGCCTGTTAAGCAGCCTCGTTATGGTGGCCATATTGAGCGGGTGCTGGGCTCTATTCTCAAAGAAATCCATAACCTGCCTGGGACGACCTTCTCCTCCATTAAAGAGAAAGAGGGGTACGATCCAGAGAAGCACGCGGCCATGACGAAAAGCGAGTTTGAAGAGTGGCTGGTGACGTTGATTTGTAAGGTTTACCACCAGCGTCTTCATTCTGGAATTGGTATGTCACCGGTGCGGAAATGGGAAATCGGTGTGTTTGGCAATGCTGACGTGCAGGGAGTTGGCTTAGCGCCACGGCCTGCTGATAGACTTTCTGTATTGCTCGATTTTTTGCCCAGCTTTCAGCGCACGATCCAGACCTTTGGTGTGACCATCGATGGCATGAACTATTACGATGAGGCGCTAAGGCCATGGATCAATGCCAAAGATCCAGATACGCCAAGCAAGAAACGCACCTTTGTGTTTCGGCGTGACCCTCGTGACATTAGCGTCGTTTGGTTCAAAGACCCGGAGCTCGGGCACTATTTTCGCGTGCCCTTTGCAAATCTCGCCCTCCCCTCGATGAGTGTTTGGGAGCATGCCCAGGCCAAAGCGCGCCTTCGCCAGGAAGGCAGGAGTTCGGTCAATGAGTCTGAAATCCTACGCGCTATTAGTGAACTGCGAACTCATGTGGAGGAGTCGCAAGCACGTACCAAGCGAAGTCGCCGTCAGGCACAACGACGTAAAGAGCATGAGAAGAAGGTGACGCCTGCAGATCCCCTTTTACATGCGCCCTCAACCGCGGCCCCCCAAGAGTCACCCACTCAGGAAGATGGTCTCTTATCGGGTGATATCGATGTGAACTGGGACATATCATGAGCACACACCTTCATCCTGATCTTCGTCATGTCTTGGGGCTGTCCGCTAGAGAGCGAATGGAGTTTATGGATCAACCGCGATGGTTGGGGTATCCATTGGCCAATCGTGTCATTGAGGTCATGCGTGGGCTGATGGAGAAGCCTAGTCGTCCTCGTATGCCTAACCTCTTGCTCGTGGGTGACTCCAACAACGGAAAGACAACCATCGTTCAACGGTTTCGTAAACAGTACGGTGAGGGCTACGTGAATGAAGACGTAGAACCGGTGAAACCAGTGATCGTCACTCAAGCCCCACCGAGTGCCGATGAGAAAAGTCTGTATATCGCAGTGTTAGAGAGCTTTTGGGCTCCCTATCGGCCTTCAGACCCGGTACCTAAGCTGCGCTACCAAGTGATTCATCAACTGCGGGCTTGCCATACCCGCTTGTTGATCATTGATGAGTTCCACTCACTGTTAACCGGTGGTGCCGTCAAGCAGCGCGAAACGATGAATGCCATTAAGCTCCTATGCAATGAGTTAATGATTCCCATCGTTGGTGTGGGTACGCAGGATGCTGTGCGTGTACTGCATTCAGATCCGCAGCATGCGAGTCGCTTTGATGTGGTTGCATTACCGAAGTGGGAGCTCAATCAGGAGTTTCAGAAGCTGCTCGCTGGCTTTGAGAAGATATTACCGCTCAAACATCCTTCCCAACTGCATGAGCCACAATTGGCGACCCAGCTTCACGCGATCTCTGGCGGCAATTTTGGCGACCTGCACCGGCTGCTGATTGAGTGTGCCAATGCCGCTATTTTGTCCGGGGCTGAACGTATCGATGAGAAAATTATTCAGAGTAAATCATGGGTGCGACCTACCCGTGGCATTAGGGAGGTGATGCTGTAATGCCTTGGGCGCTGAGTGTGCCTCTGTTGCCTGAAGAGTCGCTTTCTTCATGGCTGGTACGGGCGGCGTTGAGACAGGGGTGTGATCCTTTGTCGCTCACCGGGGCTATCTGGCCAACATGGCGTATATGGACAAGGGATATTGATAGGGAAATTCCCCTCGTAAGAATGCGCCCATTAGTCAATGCATCGGGGATATCGTCCGCTGAGTTTCAGAAAGCTGGGATGCGGGACGATTGTGAGAAAGTGGCCGGTTACTCATTACCGGAAACGCGGACTTGGCCCTGGTTGTTAGCCCTTGGTAGCCGAAATCGAACTCGCCATGGAGGACAACAGATTTGTGCATTGTGTTTGGCAGAGGACTCAGCCCCCTACTTGCGCCGACACTGGCGATTCGCTTGGCACACTGGGTGCCGCTTTCATGGGGTGCAACTGATAGATGAGTGCCCGGTATGCAAGGCCCCTATAGAGCCTCATCGCCTGTCAGCAGAAGATCAACATTTAGCTCAGTGCAGCCGGTGTTATAACGATTTTAGAAAGGCGGTATGCACGTCGCCTTTACCAGAAGCGTTCAGTTTCCAAGTGATGGCTGATCGTGCTTTAACAAGAAGCAACGTGACGTTTAGGGAGGCCCCTATCGCACCCGCCGATTGGTTTTCTATGGTGACTTTCTTTGTTGGCGTTGTTCGGCGTGCAAGTCGGCGGCCTGCGTCACCCCTCGCAGATGCGCTTCTAACATTGGGCATTTCGATTACGGATAGCCGAATGCCTGTGTCTGGGTTGGCGTTTGAGCTTCTGCCTGTCAACGAGCGTTGTGCTTTATTAGCGGCGGTGGAGCGTTTGCTAAGTATAGGCCTTGAAGAAACGTTTAGCGCTCTGGTCGCTTGTAATGTCAAAACGAGTGCGCTTCATGATTCCCGAAAGTCACCCCCTGTTATATTGTTGCCGTTGTTATCACGGTTATCTCATCACCCTCATGGGCCGCATCGCCGCCGTGCTCTACCGGCTCATCGCCCCATGTCGGAACGCGCAGTGAGAGCCTCATGGGCGCGTTTAAAACGGAGAATGAAAGCGGAGCCAACCTCTTGAAGCAACACAAAACGGTAGACTGCGATGAGTGTGGTCGAGAAGTCTCCAAATTGTGGCGACGCCATAAGGGGCATGGTTACTGCTCAACTTGCTATGCTCGTGAGTTTAAGCAGCGGATGTGCCCACGATGTGGTGAGTTAGCTCGTTTGCCTAAGAATGACCCAGACGCCGTCTGTCGTCAGTGCGAAGTCGACAAACCGTGTGCACGATGTGGAAAAGCCAGTTCAGACTACAACATCGGCAAGGTCACTCCCTACGGCCCTGTCTGTATCGCCTGCGCTCCCTATTTCAGAGAGTCAGAGGCCTGCGAGGAGTGTGGGGAACCCTCTCAACGTCTTACCCGAGTGACGCGTATGGGGCATGATCATCGCTTATGTCCACGCTGTGCGACGGCAGATCACGGTACCTGTTCCGCGTGTCGTCGACATCGCTTATTGGTCATGACATCCAGCGGTGACGCATTGTGCAACGTCTGTTATGAGCAAGGGAAAATTGCCTGTCCATTGTGTGGCAATCCCATGCCAGCGGGTCGAGGCGATGCCTGTGAGCCCTGCTATTGGACGCGAACATGCCGTAAACGCATCACCATTGGCCAAGCCGGTATCACTACCCAAGCGTTAAGTGAGGCCTTTGGGGAATTTGGTGAATGGCTGATTCGTACCACAGGGCCGCATAAGGCTGCCCTCAAGATCAATCATTTCTTCTCGTTCTTCCTTGAGATCGACCAGGCATGGTCACGGATACCGAGCTATTCGGAGCTGCTTCATCACTTCGGGGCGGAGGGGTTGCGGCGTGTAAGACTTCTTATGCGATGGCTGCATGAAGAGCAAGGGGTAGAGCCGGATCACCAAGCAAAGAAGATCGACTCAGAGAAACGACGTATCAAAGCGTGTCTCAGGTCTATGCCGTCCGCTTCTTTATCAGAAAAAGCGCTGCATGCTTATTGGCAGCAATTAGAAACCCGTATAGAGGCGGGCAAAACGTCCCACACCTCCGCACGACTTGCACTAAGAGCGGCAGCCGCATTGCTACTCGCTACTGACCGGGAGGGGCAGCGACTGCCTCAACAGGGCGATGTGGACAACTATTTGCAGGCGGTGCCTGGACAAGCAGCCTCGGTGACGGGGTTTACTAATTTCTTGAATCGCCAACATGCCACCACGTTGGCTCCTCGGGTGGATGTAAAACGGGCAAGAAAGCGGCGAAAAGAAACACTAGCCCGCACCCTGATGACGATGGCCCGGTGTGCTGATCAAGGAGAGGCCTGGAGGGAGGCATGGATCGTTGCTGCCATGGAGTATTTCCATGACACAAAAGTAACGCAGAAAATGCTTCGACAACAGACCGTAGAGCGGACGACAGACGGGATACAGGTGGTAATGAGTGACGTTACCTACTGGCTGCCTCTGGATATTGAGTGCTAAGACACTGATAGCGCGCAGTCACTTGGAGGGCTCCGCGCGAATGTCGCCCCGCCGTTTGGACGGGGCTATGGCTCTCTACCTATATGCCAGGGCTCAACGGTGTGCCAGAAGGCGTGTCATGACCGTTGAGATGACATCAGATCCAGGTCTTCATAAATGCCTTGATAGACTTCTCTTCTGGGCTGTGGCGCTGTGGTTCCTGTTCCTGTTCCTGTTCCTGATTTGGATGTAGGGGGGTTATAAGCCCGTTAGAGAGTGACAGGACATCGCTGAGCTGCTCGTAATCGAGGTTTACGTTATCGACATTGTATTGGTTTAGGCGTGTCATGGTCTCTGTGAGTGCGGTCATACTGTGCTCTTCTTCTCCAAGCGGCGGAAAGGCTTGAATCAGCGGCTGACCGCCTTCCCAACCTATCTTGATCGACTGATTGATGATGTTGACTTGGGTGCCGGGTGGAATGCGGTCAAATATAGATTCGATGTCTTTGGGTAACATGCGGATACAGCCTCGGCTTGCGCGCATGCCAATGCCATCGGGCTGGTTGGTGCCGTGAATCAAATAGCCATCGAAGCCTAGGATGATGGCATGGTCTCCTAGCGGGTTATCGGGGCCGGGTGGCACAACGCTGGGCGCGGTTTCACCGCGTGCTTCCGCTTCGCGTTTTACCGACTCAGGCGGGTACCACGCGGGGTTTTTAATGTTCATGGTGGTCTCGGTCACGCCTAGAGGAGTATCAAACCCTTCGCGACCAATGCCAATAGGATAGGTCTCAACACGCGGTGTCTCACCGTTTTTGACATCTGGGTAGTAGTAAAGCCGCAGCTCGGCGATATTGATAACGATCCCAGTACGCTCCACATTCGGCAGAATAAAACGTCCCGGAATAGTCACTTCCGTGCCCACCCCTGGAACCCAGATGCTAACCTCTGGGTTTGCACGGATCATCTCCAAATAGCCAAGGTTGTGACGCCTGGCAATATCTATCAAGGTATCGTCGTAATCCTTTACGATAAAGGTGTCAGCCTCTCCGATAATATTACCTTCCTCTGGTAGCGGGTAATGCCCTTTGGGCCATTCCGTCTCCTGGGTCGTGTCGGGTTGTGTCGGGTTGTGTCTCCATGGCGACAGTGGGCCATGCCAGAAACGAAACCACCACACTCACGATGAAGCCGATCTGCATTGGCCATGGGAGGAATCTCTTAAGTATTACTGCGTTCTTTGCCAGGAGTATCGCTAGGTTCATTTTTCATCTAATGCGTCGTTTTTTGATCGAGATAAGTTCAGTTGTAACCCGAGCAGTGTCAGCAAGGCAGCGAGTATCCAAGCGGGGCCACTACCGGTGCGTGTGAAAGGAGTTAGGCCCTGCATCGGGGTCACCTCGCCAGTTAAACTGGCCTGTTCAAACTGTGGGGCACGGGCTGTGACGTGACCTTGTGAATCGATGATGGCCGTCACGCCATTACTGGTAGCTCGAAGTAGGTGACGACCATTTTCTAAGGCACGTAAACGCGCCATTTGAAGATGTTGGTGTGGGCCAATGGAACGCCCAAACCACGTATCGTTGGAAACCGTTAATAGCAGCTCGGCATTACGCGCCTGTTGGGCGACATGATCGGCGAAAATGATCTCGTAACAGATGGCAGTGCCAATGGTAGTGCCAGCCACGTGTAACGGAGCCTGTACGTCTGAACCAGGGGTCAGCCGGGGTGTTGGCAAGTCGAAAAAAGCAAGGGTGTCAGCGAGGAGGCTTTGGAATGGCAAATACTCGCCAAAGGGTACTAAATGCGCTTTTTGGTATTCGCCTTGCACATCATTTAGCCCTATGACGCTGTTATAAGAGCGCCCTTCACTGTCGCGTTGCAAAATGCCGGTCAACAAGGCGGTGTTAGGCCCCAGGTCGGACGCTACTTGCTCCAGTATTCGCTGTGCTTCCTGCTCAAGCATGGGAAGGGCTGCCTCGGGCCAAACGATGAGATCGATGTCCCTTGCTTGCTCTTGTGTCATTGTTGTGTAGATATTGACCGCCTCGCGCTGCCCTTGGGCAGTCCACTTAATGCGTTGGTCAAGATTCCCTTGCAGCAATGCCACCCGGATGGGCTTGCCAGCCGGGGTTGTCCATTGGGCGGGCAATAAGAATGGAACGACCCACAAGGCGGCCATTGGGACAAGGCAACTCCAGCGGCGACGCAGTACCTCTACCCCTAACGTACCTGTCAGCGCGGTCATAAGTGACAGCAAGTACACACCACCAACGGGTGCCCATGGGGCTAGTGGAGAATCTATCTGAGAGGTGCCTAACAATAACCAGGGGAAGCCGGTGAGCAACCAGGTGCGTAGCCATTCGCTCACCACCCACATACCGGCAAAGCTAAGAAAGGCGAACCGTGGCCCCGTGATGCGTCGATAGAGCCCAAAGGGGACTGCAAAGAAGAGCGCCAGGACGCTGACAAAAAGAGTGGTGAGGAACATCGCCACCAAGGCCCCGGTGCCACTGAAATCGTGAATAGCAACGAAGACCCACGACGTGCCTGAACCGAACAGGCCTACCCCATAGCACCACCCACGCAGGGTGGCCATGACGGGCGTTAGCGACTGTATCTTCCAATAGACCAGTGCCACGGCCACTGGGCCAAGCCACCATAGGGAAAAGGGGGCGGCACTCAAGGTGGTCAGTACCCCAGCGGCGAGCGCTACAACGCAATCGATTATTGGTGAGAGTCGCCCAGCAAAAAGCGTATATTCTTTATCTTGATCGACCACATCCATAGCGTTACTCAGAGCGCTTAAAAACAGGACTTTCACGCCATAACGCCACCGCGAACATCAATACACCGGCAAATAGCGCGATATCGGCCATGTTAAAGGCGGGCCAATGCCATTCGCCCCAGTAAATGTCCAGATAGTCGACGACGTACCCTCGCGCTAAGCGATCAACGGTATTACCGAGCGCGCCGCCAAGAATCAGACTGTACGCACAGGCTTCCAAACGCGGCAGGGGTTTGCATAGCTGCACCATCAATACAATGGCGACCACCAACGCTAAACCTAGAAAGAGGTAGCGCTGCCACCCCCCTGCTTCTGCGAGAAAGCTGAAAGCGGCTCCTGTATTCCCGGTATAAACCCAGTTAAAAAACGGCGTTAGCGGAATGACTTGGCCAAACGACATCTGGGCATGCACAATTTCCTTGACCAGTTGATCGGCTAGAGCCATCACGCAAGCTAATATGAACCATGGCCAGCGACGTGAAGGGCTATCGTGTTGCACTGTTCTCATGAGGTTACTTTTCCTTGTGACAGGCCTGTCATTGCGGTACTGGGCGAAAAGCGGTAACCCAGCAGTCGCATGGCGTTCAACGTCACCAGGACGGTAGCACCGGTATCGGCCATCACCGCAATCCACATGCCGGTAATACCCAGAGCTGTGGTGACCAGGAAAATGGCTTTTAAGCCGAGCGCGAGAACAACGTTGGTTTTCACATTGCGCAGCGTGGCACGAGAGAGGTCTATCAGCTCAGCGATGCCGGTAACGCGGTTCTTGAGCAAGGCTGCATCGGCGGTTTCCAACGCCACATCCGTGCCGCCTCCCATCGCGATACCGACATCGGCTGCCGCGAGTGCCGGTGCATCGTTGATGCCATCGCCTACTTTACCGACGGGGCCACGGCCTGCCGCTTGCCAGTCTCGAACATACGCTGCCTTGTCTTCAGGCATTAGTTCGCCGTACGCTTCAATGCCTAAGCGCCCCCCCGTGGCAGCGACGGTGCGGGCATTATCACCGCTGAGCATGACCGCCTGTACGCCTAAACGGGATAGCGCCGCTAGGCCTTCAATGGCATCTTCGCGTGGCTCATCGCGAACCGCGATCAAGCCCAACAAATGCTCGCCTTCGACGAGGAGAGCGAGGCTCTTACCGGCTTCTTCTAACGCGACAATCCGAGCACTGAGACTTTCCTCAAGGATGACCTGCTCGTGAAGGTGGCGAGGCGTCATTAAGCTCAGCTCGCGACCCTCCACCTGGCCGGAAACACCGCGCCCCGCCAGAGCGCGGCTGCCGGTGACGGTGGGGAGGTTGATGCCCGACTGTCGAGCATGCTCAACGATAGCCGTGGCGATAGGGTGACTGGAATCCCGCTCTATTGCGGCGGCGAGCCGCAATACGCTGTTATCGTCTTCCTCAGCAATCCAAGACTCCACATCTGTGACTCTTGGGGTACCCGCAGTGAGGGTGCCCGTTTTGTCTAATGCCACCAAGCGAAGCTTACCTAACTGTTCAAGAACGGCTCCCCCTTTGATCAGTAGGCCGCGCCGAGCGCCCGCCGAGAGACCGGCGGCGATGGCGGCTGGGGTGGAAATGACCAACGCGCAGGGGCATGCGATTAACAGCAATGCTAACGCACGGTAAATCGACTCCGACCATGCCATGGTCGATACCAGCGGTGGCACTATCGCCATCAGTAGGGCGAGTAAGACGACGGCGGGCATATAGTAATACGCAAAACGATCAATAAAGCGTGCTATGGGTGCCTTGGCGGCTTGTGCTTCTTCAACCAGGCGAATAACGCGTGCGATTGTATTGTCATCAGCGCCTCGTGTTACCTCCACCTCCAGGGCGGCATCAAGATTCACTGTGCCAGCAAAAATGTCATCACCAGGCGAGCGCGAACGGGGGATGGACTCGCCGTTTACCGGCGACTCATCAAGGTCGGACGTGCCCACCAGGATACGTCCATCGCAAGGAACGCGATCACCGGGCCGCACCAGCACACGCTGACCGAGTTTAAGTGACTCCGCCGAGACGTCACGCAGATGGCCATTGTCCATCAGCCTTGCCGTTGAGGGTGTTAAATTTGCCAAGGCTGAGATACTGCGGCGCGCCCGTGACGCAGCTACCCCTTCGAGTAGCTCACCTACGGCGAACAAGAATACGACCATCGCGGCTTCAGCAGCAGCATCGATAGCCAATGCACCAAGCGCAGCGATGCACATCAGCATTTCGATAGTAAAGGGGTTGCGCATTTTGAGGGCGCCCCAGGCACTCTGCGCAATGGGCATTAAGCCGACCAGCGTGGCCAGAATGAACGGCACATTACCCAGCGCAGGCCATGCTAAACGAAGCGCGAAGGCTACGATCAGCAGATTGCCTGTGATAATGACCAAGCGCCCTTTAGCGGTTTGCCACCAAGGGGATGAAGCATCAGATGCGCGTGTTTGGCCTGCAGGGGAAGTCACTTGATAGCCTAGTTCGTTCAGGATGCCCTCAATGGTCTGTTGAGAGGGGCCACCCTGATCGCGGTGGTGAATCTTCACCGATCCCGTGACCGAGCTTGCTGTGACTTCCTCAATGCCGTCCAGCCGCTCTAGCGCCGACACAACCTTGCGCTCACAACCGCCGCAGTCCATGCCTTCAACACGCAGCGTCAAGACGGTAGGCGCTGTTGTCGGCGTCGATGTTTTCATGGTGCCTCTCCTGCCAATGGGCTATGGTTTTGAAGTGTAAACCTTGTAGCAACTACAGCTTCAAGCCCTGCCTAAGGAGTTTTACCATGTCGATGATCGGCCAAAGTATCAGCATTGGTGAGTTAGCACGACGAGCTGATTGCAAACCTGAAACAGTTCGTTATTACGAGCGTATTGGGTTGCTGCGCGATGCGACCCGAACCGGCGGAGGACAGCGCCGCTATGGAGACGACGCTGTGCGGCGTTTGACCTTTATTCGTCATGCCCGAGACTTTGGCTTTTCGGTGGAGTCAGTGCGAGAGCTTTTGGCCATGTCAGATCAACCTGATATGCCTTGCCAAGAAGTCGATGCCATCGCCACGCATCACCTAAAGCAAGTGGAGTCTCGCCTTCAACGACTCTCCGCACTGCGTGAGGAGCTTCAACGGATGGTCACGCAGTGTGCCGGTGGCAAAGTGGAAAGCTGTCGAATCATTGAGGTCATTAGTGATCATCAGCTCTGTATCACTGAAAACTCGCATGGAGGGGCTCACGACTTGGGTTAGCACTAACGCTACGCCCCACGCCCCATGGTTAGCCCAGCGAGACATCCAAAAACAGCATGAGCACCAATCCGATGGAGAGGCCCAGCGTGGCCTTTTTTTGGTGCCCGCTACGATGAGTTTCGGGAATAATCTCATGACTGATCACATACAACATCGCCCCCACTGCAAAGGCCAACCCCCAGGGCAGTAGCGCTTGTGACATGCTGATGACTCCAGCGCCTAATAAGCCACCCAACGGCTCAACAAGCCCCGTAAGGGCGGCAATCGTCCATGACCGCCAACGTGAATAGCCCACGCTTAGCAGTGATACTGCTACGGCCAGTCCTTCTGGGGCATTCTGAAGTCCAATGCCAATCGCTAGCGGCATGCCTCCTTCGCTTCCCCCTGCGCCAAAGGCCACGCCAACGGCCAGCCCTTCTGGCAGGTTGTGTATCGTAATGGCAATAATAAACAACCAGATACGGCGTAGTGAGGCAGCCTCTGGCCCTTCTCGCCCCTATTCGAAGTGCTCATGAGGTAAGAGCTCGTTCAGTAGTGCGACCATTCCAATCCCTAGCAAAATGGCCGCACAAGCAATGGCAGCCGGCACAACGCTACCGCCATAACGCAGCTCCGAGGCTTCTAAGGAGGGTATGATCAGTGAGAAGAAAGAGGCCGCTAGCATGACACCAGCGGCGAACCCCAACGCTAAATCGCGAACACCACGATTCGGTGTTTTGGTAAACAAGACAGGAAGCGCCCCTACAGCCGTCATCAAGCCCGCCGCAAGGCTTGCCAATACCCCCATGGTGACGGGAGAAACCTCTTCCATACCGATTACCTGTGTTGTGATAGATGAGTGATTACACGGCTTGGGTTCCATAACGAGACAAGCGCACTTTCACGTTACTAACCCCCATGCAACGTTGTTAAGCACGAGTGGTTACGGCTCGTTAAACGAGATCAAGTCATAAAGTGACGCCGTACCGATAGCTTGTTCTAAGCGATCTCTTGCCTCGTAAAGTGACGCTTGATATTCACTTTGAGTCGGCTGTTCGCCTAGCATGATGCGTTGACCTTGACCAAGGGGGTCAACAGGCTGGTTATTGACTCTCACTTCGTAATGCAGGTTGGGCCCCGTGGCGACCCCAGAGGCACCTACCTCTCCGAGCGACTCTCCCGCATTGACTAAATTCCCAACCACTAACTGTGGGGAAAATCGGCTAAGGTGTGTGTAGCGACTGATTGCCCCTGTGTCGTGCTCCACCTCGATCACCTGCCCATATCCCCCTTGGCGACCCATAAAGGATACGCGCCCAGGTGCGGTGGCAATGACCGGCGTTCCTGTCGGCGCAGCCAAGTCAATTCCATTATGAGGACGCATCCCTCCATACACAGGATGTCGCCGATTCCCAAAGCGAGACGTTAAGCGGGCACTAAGCACGGGCAACCGCAACGTGCCTAGCAGGGTGTCGCTTTTGAAAAGAGCTACGTCCCCCTTTTGGGTGACCGGCCAAATGACCTCCAAGGGCTCTGCCTGATCAGGCAGAGCGGCATAACTGAGGCGTGGTGGCCCAACACGGGTGCCGTCCTGGCGTCGATCTTCCTCCCACACTAATTGAATACGTTCACTGCCAGAAAACTCCAACGGCGCTTCGATAAACTCGCTGAGCAGTGTTTCCAGTTTAGTGGCGAAACGCGTTGGGACACCTTCTGCAGCCAAGGCCTCGTAGAGGGTGGTATCAATGACGACATCACGCCCAAAGGTTAGGGTATCAACGCTATCGAGCGGTAATGTGCCTTCTTGCTCGCTAGCCGCCTGTAACTTGACAGGGCTAAGTTCAGACGGCGGCAATGGCAGATGCGTTTGCCAATTGGCTTCGGCTAGCAAGGGGTAAAAGCCCACCAAGCCTAATAACCACCAGCGCTGCATCACTGGCCATCCCCTTCCCCAGAGATCTCCGCTACTTCACTCTCGACGGCATCAATCAGCTCTTGCATACCAAAGGGGTCTAAAGGCTCGCCATTGACAAAAAAGGTGGGTGTTTGGCGAATCTGATTGGCTCTGACATCCGCCATGTCTTGGTCAATCACCGCCTGCACCTCAGCAGAAGTCAGTTGCTCTTCGGCAGCCGCTAAATCAAGGCCTCCTTGGCTCGCGATATCGAGGATGGCGGATTCATCAAAACTGCCATGTGAAGCCCATTGATCCTGGCGAGCCAGCAGCCTCTCCAGTACCGGTTCAAAGACGCCCTGACGACGAGCAACTTCTAATACCCGAATGGCCTTGTCCGATACGTCGCCGTGGAAAGGAGTGTAGCGCACGATGAGCCGCACTTTTTCTGGGTAGGTTTCCAGAATACTTTTTGTCAGTGGGTAGAAGGCACGGCAGGCTTCGCAAGCCGGATCGAAGAATTCCACAATCGTCACCGGCGCGTCTTCTCGTCCCAAGATGGGGGAGTGTGGACGCACCAAGGAGTCCTCGGCCTGGACACCGCTCTCTTTTGCTGCCTGAGCTTGCATGTCTAAGAGGGCAGGCTTCGATACGGCGACGATTGCAGCGGTCAGCATTAACGTACCAGCTAATATAAAAGACGCTTTTTTGAACATGTTTCTCTCTCTGTCTCAACGATGGGGTGGAAAAGTAGGGTTGAAAAATAAGCCAATCGCTATGGGAGTAAGTCGATCGCTACCTACCTGAGCCGGGAGTCGGCCTCGGTCTGTCACTCGTGCCCATATAGATTGGCATTTTGATGCGCGTGATCACTATGCTCAAACTCTAGGCTAGAATGAGCAATACTGAAGCGCATTTTAAGCTGCTCCTTGATCTCTGCTTTGACGGATTCAAGCTGCTGCCAGCCGGTTTCTGTCAGAACCACGTGGCAGTCAAGGGCTGCCATGTTTTCCTGCATCTGCCATAGATGCACATGGTGAATATCCTGGACTCCCTCGATATTTCGGACGGTATCAACGACTGCCTGCCCGTCAATTTCCGGGGGAGACCCCAGCATTAGCGTACGGATAGGGCCACCAATTTCAGAGAAGGCAAGGTAAAGAATATATAGCGCAATCCCTATCGTGATGGCGGGGTCTACCCAGCGCATGTCGTACAGTAAAATAAGCGAACCACCGATAATCACAGCGATGGAGGCAAACGCATCCGATAAGTTATGCAGAAAAAGGGCGCGGATATTGACACTCTCTTTTTGCATTGACCACGTGAGCATGGCGGTAAGGGCATCGACGACGAGCGCGACGCCACCAATAATCACGATCGTCCATCCCTCTATCTCAGGGGGATCGATCATCCGCATAGCGCCTTCGTAAATCAGGTAGACGCCGACAATAATGAGGGTGGTGTAATTGATGAGTGCTGCCACTATCTCGATGCGGCCATAGCCAAAGGTCATATGCGCATCGGCGGGCCGTCTGGCGATTTTACGAGCGGAAAAAGCAATGACTAACGCTGCCATGTCTGAAAAGTTATGTAACGCATCAGCGATCAGCGATAAGCTTCCCGCCATAATGCCACCGACGATTTGAGCGATGGTTAAGAGCCCATTGGCCCATATGGAGATGCTGACGCGCCGGTCGCCAGAGGCAGGATCAATGTGAGGATGATCATGATGATGTCCCATCTGTTACCTTCTCTCGAATTATCTGTTCTTGGTACTATAAAACCTCTAGCAACTAAAGCTTCAACCCTTGAGCATTGTCTATTTGCATCGCTGGATTGGGAAGAGCGTCCCTTGCTCCCAAGCAAGTCATGGCGTGCTGGGCCGAAGTGATCATGTTTTAGGTGCGGGGCTCAATCCACTTCAACCGGTAACGTCCAATCCACCATGAGTAGATTCATTTATTTTGTCGAGGCGCACCTTGTCTGGTTTGTAATCGTCGTCGCGGGGGTAGGCTTACTCTTTCCGGCCACCGGAATAATGCTTGAGTTCGCGATTGGGCCATTACTGGCATTACTGATGTTGATCATCAGCCTCACATTCGATGCGCATGCAGTGCGCATCGTGTTCCGTAAGCCGTCACGGCAGTTGTTGGCATTGGGGCTGGTCTATGGGCCGATGTCGATTGCCGGGTGGCTAACGGGCCGTCTATTTTTTGGAAGCGGCCCACTGGCTGCTGGCCAAATCTTGCTCGGCACTCTGCCGACGGATGTGTCCTCTCCTCTTTTGGTACTGATGGCGAAAGGCAATGTGGCGCTTGCCGCTGTTTTCAACGCAGTCAACACCGCGTTATGTCCGTTCATTGTCCCCTTCCTGTTTTTATGGCTCACCGGCCTCCAGTTGGACGTGCCGCTTGGTTCAATTATTCTTGAATTAACACTAATCGTGCTTGTTCCTACCGTGATTGGGGTCAGCTTGCGGACAAAGTTTTCGGCTTTCTTTGCACGGCATGATTCAGCGTATGCAGGGATAGGGTCAATTCTGTATCTGCTGATCCTACTCGCCGTGGTCGGGCCGAATGCCACCACGATCATTGGCTATGGCTGGTATGCGTTTGTGATTGCGGGCGCGGCCCTGTGCCTCAATTTGATTGGCTACCTGGTAGGTATGTCCTCACGGTTACTCACCTCTGATCGCAAAGAGGTGATTACCTATCTTTTCACGGTCAGTAAAAAGGAATTCAGCATTGCCGCAGCGTTTGTCGCTGCTTCCGGTTTGCCATCAGAAATCGCGATTCCAGCCGCTTTTTTTGCCGTGATTCAAATGATCACTTCGCCCATCGCAGCGAAGATTCTCGCCCGTCACTGAAGGGATGGCCGTATCGGTTCTCCGTCAGAAGAGCAACCTGCACACGGTGTGTACTGGTTGCTCTTACCGACAAAACAGATACCGCCTACTTATAAGGTTACAAATAGTACCTACGCTAAGTCACTGCGACCAATACTGACCTTGCTAAAAGCATTTAACACAGAGGCTTCGCAGGGTATCTGTTCCTTTTTGGATTTAGGGTGCTTAAACGTATCGGCGAATCCTGGGCAGTGACGAACTAGTTTTTGGACAACACCTTCTACGTGCCGCACGTTAGACAGCACTTGGCGTAACCACTGCTCGAAGCTGCCTTGGTGGCTCAGCGTGAAGACCAAACCTTTATAGGAAGGAGGCTTGGATGCCTCCTCGCTACCGCCAGCTCTGGGTTTTGGAGGGCGTCGTTGAATCTCCATGAGATAGAGTGTTTGATCTAACACATGCACCCTAATGACGAGCACCCCGCGAGGTAGCTTGGTCTGAGTATCAATGTAAACCCAATTAGCGACTGTCGTTTTCACCTCCTCGTCTATTTCGAAAGGTTCGAGGCTGATCAACCGAGGGTCGGGGGAAGTGCTAAAGCCGTCTTCAAAGGTAAACCAGCTAACGCCACGAATCGTTGCGGGATAGGCCGATTGTAAATAGAGAAGCGCATTCCACATATCACGTAGAAAGCCCTGTGATTCCAGTGTAATAGGAGCATGAATAGAGGCCTGTCCGACCCCTTTTCCTGATCCATGTGGCTCCCCAGTGGAGAAAATGGTTTCGTCACCCGGAACGGGGACGCCTCGTGTATCGGGCACATTTTTTCGAGTATATCGTTTATCCAAGACAGCGCGAGGCTTACCTAAAATAACGAATTCGTCCTCAGGAAGGTCTAGCCAAGAAGAGCCATGGTCGGGCTCTTCATCATCCGTCAGGTCAATGACATCGGGGATGTCTTGAAGCTGATGATAGGGAAATTGAGTGGGAGCATCATCGCCATCGGTGGCTGGTACTGTCGTTGACTTCTCTCTTTCGCGGTGGATCGTGGCACCGTCGGGCTGCGTACAGCCTAATATCTGCAATCCTAGAAATGTGTTGCCACCATCAATCGGAACGCCAGAAACAGAGATTTCCCCGCTGCCCTGGAACCAAGGCGTGACCTCAAAAAGTATCCTATCTGCGGGGAAGCGGGCTTCAATCTGTGAGTAAATGCTTCTGGCAGCCTGTTCAGCATAGGGATCGTACAGCATATGCGCGAGCAAAATAGCATCGTGTTTATGAACACGATACGTAAATTTGACAGGCCACGTACCTGGGGATGCAGGCGCGTTAAGCGGTCGATAAAGACGCTCTTTTACTTCTTCCCAAGGGTAAGTGGCGAGCACCCGCTTGATTTCAGATGATCGACCGTAAACGCGTGCAAAAAATTCGGTGCAAGGGATGAGCAGATGTTTGCCACCTGGGAGGTAAAATTCAATCAGGTACGATTTGTGTTTTCTGTCCAGCGGTAAATAGCTTGCCTCATGAAAGGAGGTATAGAGGCTGCGCCCTGCTTTGTGTAAGTCGTCTAAGGAGACAATCCGCCAGCCGCCCGGAGAGAACGAAACAGGGAATGTTTTCTCCTCAAATGCGATGCGGGAGTTGCTCACGCCCTTTTCCCAGACGGAGCCGATTCTCAATAGCCCGACATGCGTTAAGACCGTCGTTCGCTTAATCACATCTCCTAATTTGTTCTCCTGATCAATAGGTCTTAAAAATACATAAATTTTAGGGACGCTTTGTGAGCGGATATTTTTGAAGATAGGCCCGTACCACCAAACGACCAAGCGCTCAGTTTCGTCTTTAAGGGTGCCATCTTGAAAGCTAAAGGTTCTGCATTGTTTGAGAGAAACGGTCACAAGGGCGTGCTCTATGTAAACTCAACATAGAGATTGTCGCAGTAATTATTGTTTAGTCGCAACAATTGTTGGAAATGACAGCCACCGCCCACCAGCGCGACCCCACTGGCCGTGTGGTGCGGGGCGCGGAATGGCCGCTGCCCCCAGCGCTCCATGATCGGCAGACCACATACCGAGCGCACCGCCGCGACTTCCAGTGCTTCTCCTTCGCCCAGTGGCGGCAAGATGCCGGACAGGCGACTGGCCAGCATCGTCTTGCCGGTGCCCGGCGGACCAGCGAACAACAGGTTGTGGCCGCCGGCCGCGGCGATCTCCAATGCCCTGCGTGCCTGATGCTGGCCACGCACCTCGCTCAGGTCGGGCTCCGGCAGGCGCGCCTGGGGAATGATCGAACACACATGCGGCGTGAGGCGCTCGCGCCCCAGCAGGTGAGCCACCAGCTCCAGCAGATGGCCCACCGCCAATACTTCCAACTCCTCGGCGAGTGCCGCCTCGTCGGCATTGCCGCGCGGCACCACCAGCGTCCGCCCCGCCTTGCGACAGCAGAGTGCGGCTGGCAGCACGCCGGTCACGGCACGGATGCTGCCATCCAGCGCCAGCTCGCCAAGGCACTCCATCGCTGCCACGGCCTCTTCCGGTATCTGCCCGGAGGCAACCAGAATCCCCAGCGCGATGGGCAGATCGAAGCGTCCGCCTTCCTTGGGGAGGTCCGCTGGCGCCAGATTGAGGGTGATACGGCGCGCCGGAAACTCGAAGCCGGCATTGAGCAGCGCACTGCGCACCCGCTCGCGACTCTCCTTCACCGCCGCTTCCGGCAAGCCGACGATGGACAGCCCCGGCAAGCCGTTGGAAAGGTGTACCTCCACCTGAACTTCCGGTGCCTCGAGACCAAGTGACGCGCGCGTGCGCAACATTGCCAATGACATGAGCCTTCCCTGCGTGATGCCGCCTCTCAGTTGCACGGCGCAATCGGAGCAGGCACTGGCCTGCCATGAGCGCGAAGGCACACACCGCTGCCAACCCTCCCAGCATGGCAAACCTCATACTCCCCAGAAGGCGAGCGCCTCAACGCTCGGGCGCTCGACAATTGCCGCAAGGCTTCGCACACCACTACGACACTGCCATGCAGTCACCTGAAAATGCGTGTTCAGGTGACGATTCTCGCGCCTATAACGTAAATTTCTTTACGCCCCAGACTCATGCAATTACTGAATACGTAACAAAAAGACAGGCTGTGGATAACATTACATAATCATCGCTTGTGGACATTTTTTGAGCGCTCAAAACTTCATCATTCAAGGTACTGATGCCATCGATGATCAAGCGAGCCAACGTCGGACCAGGACACCCACAGCCCGACCTCAACTCACAAGCACCAACCAACAGAAATTAAACTCAATAACTGCAGGCAGGGTGCTTGAACGATCGACTCAGCCGAGTGATGAAAGCCATGTCAGAGATCAGAGTGAGCCAGAGGAGCTCATGAGGCGCCTGGCGGAGAGGAGTCAGAGAAGGTGCATGCGCTGCGTTCGAGGACTTTGCACGAGCATCGGGTCGTTGATGCCGGGGGTTGGTGCCTGAGGACCTGGCGCTGGGTGACGGCTTACGGCTGCTTGGTGATTGAGAGCGTCTGGTGCCCTGCATCTGCATCTGCATCTGCATCTGCGGCTGCGGATCGCTCACCGGCATGATGCTTACGCTGCCGGCATTGCCGACAAACGCACGCGGCGAGTTAAAAGTAGCGGTTTTGGCAGCATTTTCCACGCATAAGCGCCTGTTTTGGCGCATTTCAGCGCCACCATTCGTCACATGGACATGGTGTGAGGCCGGCTCGATACCTGCCTGCACCAAGAAAGTGCTCATACAGGGGCGATAGCGTCCTCGAGAGAGCAACAAGAGTGCCGCCGGACGGGGACTGCTGTATATTTGATCGGTTGTCCCGGCCTTGCCGGGATGACCGCCAAGCTGTCTCACGGAACGCCGCCGCTGCGCGGCAGAGAATCGTCCAACCCACGGAAAGGGCCAGCCATTCAGGACGACTTCGGCTTGTTTCAGGAGCACTACCCATGCAAGACATGCTTGCCCCGCTGGCATCCCTGGCGGATGTGATCGGCATGCTAGGCACCACTCTGGTCGTCGGCGCCTTCTTCCTGCTGCAGATAGGCAGACTCGATGCCCGCAGCCTGACCTACAACCTGATGAATCTGAGCGGGGCGATCCTGCTGTTGATCAGCCTGTGCATCAATTTCAACCTCGCCAGCTTCGTGATCGAGATCTTCTGGATCATCGCCTCAGTGGTAGGTCTGGTGCGCTGGATGCTGGGCACTCGTCCCCAGACTGCCTGAGGCCTCCCCTCAGAATCAGCGGCGCCCATGACGCAAAAAACCGCCACGCCCCGAAAGGGCGTGGCGGTTTTGGTTCAGCCGTCACCTGACGGGATCAGGCGTCGCGCTGGCGCTCGATCTCCGCGGCGTGACTGGCGGCTTCACGCTTCGCTACCGCGGCTTCCCCCTCGTCATCCACTGGCGTGGCGGGCTCGGCAGCCGGTGCATTGCCCGCCACCAGCCCCTGCTTCTCCAGCAGTGCCTCGAGGGCGATGACCTGCTTTTCCAGCGACTCGACGCGGCTGCGCGTACGCGTCAGCACATCCATCATGATGTCGAAGTCTTCACGCGAGACCAGTTCCATGCGGTCGAATGCACCGCGCATCACGCCTTGCACGGACTTCTGCAGCTCTTCCGGGCCATGCGAGGCATCTTGCAGGCGCTCACCGATCTGCTGGGCCATACGCCCGATGACGTCATTCTTGAACATGCTGCACCTCAGCCGTTGCGGGCCGGCGGCCGCGTCGTGCGGACTGCCGGTCAGAAAATGATGACACCCCTGTACATGGGGCCGTCGTGTCCTGCTGCAAGGATACGCAACCCTGGAGTCGGGTGCATGCCCCGCATCGTCCTGCACCAGACAATCCTCATCGGCAGGCACACACCTGCACCACATTAGCACTTGCCCCCACACCCAAAGGCGCAGAAACAGCACCATTACGGTGCACGCCAGGTGACCTTCGGATTCAGCCATCTTTGCGCGGGCCGAAAGACTGTCAGCCATCCTTCGATAACCAGATGAGTTACAAGGATTTTCAGCCGCATGGCACATCTCGTGCGATGCACTTGTCAGGAACAGGCCGCCAGCTCATCTGACTGGCCATGCTTAACAAGAATGATCATTCCGGTAGCGAACGGGGGCAGCACATGAAACTGATCACCGCCATCATCAAACCCTTCAAGTTGGACGACGTGCGAGAAGCACTGGCCGACAACGGCGTGCAGGGGATTACCGTCACCGAAGTGAAGGGCTTCGGACGTCAGAAGGGGCACACCGAGCTGTATCGCGGTGCCGAGTACGTCGTCGACTTCCTTCCCAAGGTCAAGATTGAAGTGGCTGTCGATGACAGCAGTGTGGAATCGGTACTGGACGCCATCACCCAGGCGGCCAACAGCGGCAAGATCGGCGACGGCAAGCTGTTCGTCACTCCGCTGGATGATGTCATCCGTATCCGCACCGGTGAACGCGGCGCCGACGCTGTCTGAGCCCCGCGCACAATAACAAGGAGAACCCCGCATGAACGAGATCATCGAGGTCAAGTACGCACTTGATACCTTCTACTTCCTGGTCTGTGGCGCCCTGGTGCTATGGATGGCAGCCGGCTTTGCCATGCTCGAGGCCGGTCTGGTCCGCGCCAAGAACACCACCGAGATCCTGACCAAGAACGTGGCGCTGTTCGCCATCGCCTGCACCATGTACATGGTCGTCGGTTACCACATCATGTACTCGAGCGCCGAAGGCGGCTTCCTGCCGAGCCTGGGCTTCCTGATCGGTGCCGAGAATACCGCTGAGGAAGCGCTCGCTTCCGGTGGCGACATCTACTACAGCGCACGTTCCGACTTCTTCTTCCAGGTGGTGTTCGTGGCTACCGCCATGTCCATCGTCTCCGGTGCGGTCGCCGAGCGCATGAAGCTGTGGGCCTTCCTGGCCTTCGCCGTGGTCATGACCGGCGTCATCTATCCGGTGCAGGGTTACTGGACCTGGGGTGGCGGCTTCCTGAGCGCAGCGGGCTTCAGCGACTTCGCCGGCTCCGGCATCGTGCACATGTCCGGCGCTTCCGCCGCACTGGCAGGCGTGCTGCTGCTGGGCGCTCGCAAGGGCAAGTACGGCAAGAATGGCGAGATCAATGCCATCCCGGGCGCCAACCTGCCGCTGGCCACGCTGGGTACCTTCATCCTGTGGCTGGGATGGTTGGGCTTCAACGGCGGCTCCGAGCTGGTGCTGTCCAACATCGATGAGGCCAACGCGGTCGCTCAGGTCTTCGTCAACACCAATGCCGCTGCCTGTGGTGGTGTCATCGCCGCGCTGATCCTCGCACGTCTGTGGTTCCGCAAGGCTGACCTGACCATGGCCCTCAACGGCGCACTGGCTGGCCTGGTCGCCATCACTGCGGGTCCGCTGGCACCGAGCGTCGGTGCTGCCACCCTGATCGGTGCCGTCGGCGGTCTGCTGGTCGTGTTCTCCATCGTCGGTCTCGACAAGCTGAAGATCGATGATCCGGTCGGCGCCATCTCCGTGCACGGTGTGGTCGGTCTCTGGGGTCTGCTGGCCGTGCCGCTGACCAATGACGATGCCACCTTCTCCGCACAGCTGCTGGGCGCCGCCTCCATCTTCGCCTGGGTGTTCATCGCAAGCTTCGTGGTGTGGCTGATCATCAAGGCCATCATTGGGATTCGCGTCAGCGAGGAAGAAGAGTACGAAGGTGTGGATCTGGCCGAATGTGGTATGGAGGCCTATCCGGAATTCACCTCCAGCCGCAAGTAAGCCTGGACGCGACAGCACCTGCAGCATCAAGACTCCCGCCACCTGGCGGGAGTCTTTTTTCCTGACTGGATAAGCGGTGTATGCTTGAGTCAGAGACCGGCGTGACGAGCAGGCCTCGTTACCCGCACCATCACCCAAGGAGAGACACGATGAAACTGGTCACTGCCATCATCAAGCCATTCAAGCTCGACGACGTGCGCGAATCCCTGTCGGAGATTGGCGTGCAGGGTATCACCGTGACCGAGGTCAAGGGATTCGGCCGCCAGAAGGGCCACACCGAGCTGTATCGGGGTGCCGAGTACGTGGTCGACTTCCTTCCCAAGGTGAAGCTGGAAGTCGCGGTGGATGACGCCATGATCGATTCCGTGATCGAGGCGATCACCAATGTCGCCAACACCGGCAAGATCGGCGACGGCAAGATCTTCGTCTCGCCGCTGGAGCAGGTCATTCGCATCCGTACCGGCGAGACCGGCAAGGACGCCGTCTGAGCCTCTGGCGCAAGCCCCTGGCACTGACGTGCTGCCCCGACGGGTGACATGAGCACACGAAAAAACCGCAGGCCATCGGCCTGCGGTTTTTTCGTTTCAGCACTTGCCGTTCATGCGTGATGCGCGCGGATCACTTCTCGACGAAGGCACGCTCGATCACGTAGTCACCCGGCACGCCCATCTTCGGCGAGATGGCGAAGCCGCGCGCATCCAGCATGGCACTGATGTCGTCGAGCATCGCCGGGCTGCCACAGATCATGGCGCGGTCGCGCTTCGGGTCCAGCGGCGGCAGGCCGATATCCTCGAACAGCTTGCCGTTCTCGACCAGATCCGTGATGCGGCCCTGGTTGCGGAACTCCTCGCGCGTCACGGTCGGGTAGTAGATCAGCTTCTCGGCGATCTCTTCGCCCAGATACTCGTGCTTGGGCAGCTCTTCCGCGATCATGTCGGCATAGGCCAGCTCGGAGACATGGCGCACGCCGTGCATCAGGATGATCTTGTCATAGCGCTCATAGGTTTCCGGATCCTGGATGACGCTCAGGAACGGCGCCAGACCGGTGCCTGTGGAGAACAGGTAAAGGTTCTCGCCCGGCAGCAGGTCGTCCAGTACCAGCGTGCCTGTCGGCTTGCGAGAGACCATGATCTGATCGCCCGGCTGCAGGTGCTGCAGGCGTGAGGTCAGCGGGCCGTCCTGCACCTTGATGGAGAAGAACTCGAGGTGCTCCTCGTAGTTCGGGCTGGCGATCGAGTAGGCGCGCATCAGCGGCTTGCCTTCGACTTCCAGGCCGATCATCACGAACTGGCCGTTCTTGAAGCGCAGGCTGTCTTCACGCTGAGTGCGGAAGCTGAACAGCGAATCGTTCCAGTGATGGACGTCGATGACTTCGGTTGTGGTCAGACTGCTCACCTGATGGCCTCCCGGGGCGTGGCCCCTCGAATTCGATATTCTCTATTGGCATAAACAAATAACAGCTTATGACCCAATGAACTATGCAGCGATTGTAGTCACTGCAGGGTTATGCGTTAAATGGTTTATCTGGATATAGGTTATCTAGTTTACCAATATTGGTTGCGAATGAATCGCATTTCAACCTTGATCGTGCAGGGTCCGCCCGCTCTGACGGCGAATCCTGCGTTGCGTTCACTTTCGCCTCCTCATCTCTGCCCCTTCACTGCAGCATGCCCCAGGAGGTCGAATGCGCTACAGCCTTCGCCAGCTGGCCGTCTTCGTGGCGGTCGCGCGGCATGACAATGTCTCGCTGGCCGCCGACAGTCTGGCCATGTCGCAATCAGCGGCCAGCACGGCACTGGCCGAGCTGGAGCGTCAGTTCGATTGCCGGCTGTTCGATCGCCATGGCAAGCGCCTGCGGCTCAATGGCCTGGGGCGTGAGCTGCTGCCCAAGGCAATCGCGCTGCTGGACCAGGCCGAGGAACTGGAGCAGCTGCTCGGTCAGCAGGACGCCACCGGCTCGCTGGAGATCGGCGCGACGCTGACCATCGGCAACTATCTGGCGCCTCAGATCATCGGTGACTTTCTGCATCATCACCCCGCCAGCCGCGTCGAGCTGCACGTGCACAACACCCATCAGCTGATCGACAAGCTGGTGCACTTCGAACTGGACATCGGGCTGGTGGAGGGCGAGGTGGAGCACCCGCTGCTGGAGGCGACCCACTGGGTCAGTGATCGGCTGAGCATCTTCTGTGCGCCGTCACACCCGCTGGCACAGGGCGAGGTCACGCTTGAGCGCCTGCTGGCGGCTCGCTGGATCATGCGCGAGCGTGGCTCCGGCACACGCGGCACCTTCGAGCAGGCATTGCGCCCACATCTGGACGGGCCTTCGACCAGCGTCTCCCAGCGCCTCGACATCATGCTGGAGCTGGAACATACCGAAGCCATCAAGCGCGCCGTGGAAGCGGGGCTCGGCATCGGCTGCATCTCGCGCCTCGCGCTGAGAGATGCCTTTCGGCGCGGCAGCCTCGTCGAGCTGCCCACTCCATGGCTGGAGCTGACGCGCGCCTATCGCTTCGTCCACCATCGTGACCGCTTCATCACCCAGGCGATGCGAGAATTCGTCGCCGGTTGCCGCAACCTGAGCGGCAGCGCCTCACGCAGTGACGAGATCATCCTGCCGCAGGTGCCGTGATTCGCACATGCACGGCCTTCAGCAACCGAGCCTGCTGACACTACTTCCTCACGCCATGGGGCCCACAAGAATAGCGAGCACTCACACACAGACGCCGCCAGCGTTCCCGCTGGCGGCGTCCTGGTCTCTGGATGACGGGGGTGTGATCAGTGAGTCAGGCCGGTGAAACGTGCCTTGATCTCATCAGCGCTCTCGTGGGAGAGGTCCTTGTCGACGGTTTCCGTCACCAGCTTGGCGACCGGCTTGTCGAGCTTGTCGCGCAGCGCCCCCAGGAACTTGGGAGCAGCGGCGATGATCAGCTGATCGAACTTGCCGTCATTGGCCGTCTGCTTGAGATATTGCGCGACTTCCTTGGCGAAGAAGTCCTGATGCTTGTCAGAGGTCGCGCCATCATCGCCAGTCTGATGCAGGCTGCCGTGCCCGCCGCTGGATTCACCCTTGCCACCGGTTCTCAGGTCACCGGTATGCTGGCGGCTTTCAGGATGTACGAGGCTTTCCACTTCGGTGACCTTGCCAGCGGCACGGGCAAAGATACGTGCACGTGCGGCGTCGGCAGCAACGATGTAAGTAACCATTTACACACTCCCTGTCTCTCGTGAGGCGTCGTTGATGAAGAATGACGATCATCGCTTCGCTTTCAATTGACTACATGCTGGCACCCTTGCGCACATTCAACCCTTGCCGCTCATTTCCCACACACTGCCCCGCCAGCCCGACGCCTGAAGGTCGACAGGCAAGCAGATAACCAAAAACGCCAGGGCCGCCCCGAAGGGCGGCCCTGGCGTCTGATGCCTGTCACTCGCGACTGACAGGCTCGCATGTTGACGGCCTTACCAGGCTTGCCAATCCAGCTCCTCCGATGCGACGGAGCTGGCAGCGCGGGGACGCGAGCCCTGAGCGGCCAGGGTGCCTGCGCTGCGCGGCGCCATTGCGGGCGGCTGCGCAGGGCCATCCAGACGGAAGCGGCCCACCATCTCGGCCAGACGCGCCGACTGCTCGGAGAGCGCATCCGCTGCCGCGGCGGATTCCTCCACCAGCGCCGCATTCTGCTGTGTCACCTGGTCCAGCTCGGCCACGGCGCTGGAGACCTGTCCGACACCGTGATTCTGCTCCTGGGTGGCATGGCTGATCTCGCCGATCACCTCACTGACACGCATGACGCTGGCGACGATCTCGTTCATGGTGCTGCCGGCCACCCTGACCTGTTCGGCACCATTGCGCGTGCGCTCGTTGGCGGAGCTGATCAGCGTGGCGATTTCCCGCGAGGCCTCGGAAGAGCGCTGGGCGAGGGTACGTACCTCACCGGCCACCACCGCGAAGCCACGCCCCTGCTCGCCGGCGCGGGCCGCCTCGACGGAGGCATTCAATGCCAGCAGGTTGGTCTGGAAGGCGATGGAGTCCATGACACTGACGATCTCGGTGATCTTGCGCGAGTCGTCATCGATGCCCTGCATGGTGGTGACGACCTCTCCGATCACCTCGCCGCCGCGACGCGCGACCTCACTGGCCGACTTGGCCAGCCCGTCAGCTTCATGTGCGGAGTCCGCGGACTGGGCGACGGTGCCAGAAATCTGCTCCATCGAGGCCGAGGTTTCCTGCAGATTGGCCGCCGCCTGCTCGGTACGTGACGACAGATCCTGGCTGCCCTGGCTGATCTCGGCGGCGGCGGTCTGCACCGCGCCGCTGGCAAGGCGAATCTCGCTGAGCACGCCATTGAGAGTCGAGACGAAGCGATTGAAGGCATTGCCGATCTCGGCGACTTCATCACGCCCGCTGACCTGAATGCGCCGCGTGAGATCGCCCTCGCCTGCAGCGATATCCACCAGTGCATCACGCACCAGCGCCAGGCCGCGCAGACTGCGGCTGGCGATCCACGACATCACGGCGGCCGCCCCCAGCAACACCAGCAGCGTCATGGCCAGCGTGGTCCACAGCTGGGCATAAAGCGGTGCATCCGAGTCGGCCACATCCAGGGCCAGCGCCAGACGCCAGCCGGTGTCTCCCAGCCCTGCCGAATCCAGCTCGGCACTGAACATGCGGTAGTCACGCTGCTGGATATCGACCACCAGTGCCGACTGGCCAGCGGCCACCAGGCGATTGCTGCTGGCCAGGGTCTCGGGCGTCAGCGCCGGTGCGAGTGAACTCATCGGCTTGAGCACCAGGGCATCATCCGGGTGGGCGATCAGCGTGCCGGTATCGTCGATCAGGAAGGCGAAGCTGTTGGGCGTCGGCGAGAGTTCGGCGACCGTGCGGGTGATGAACGCCAGCGGCAGATCACCACTGACCACGGCGACCAGCCGGGAGCCGCGATAGACCGGCGCCGCCACGCTGATTTCCAGTTCGCCACTGGTGGCACCGACATAGGGCGCCGTGATGACGGGCTTGCCGGTCGCCACCGCCGCCTGATACCAGCCACGTTGGCGCGGGTCATATCCTGCCCGCCCCGGGCGCCCATCGAAGTAACGGAAGCGACCATCCGGGAAGCCGACATAGGTCTTGCTGAAGTCGCCCTGCTTCATCGCCTGGGTCAAGGCGGCATCGGGGAAGTTCTCGAGGCTACTGGCCGCGATGCCGTCCACCGCATTGATATGCACGCTGAACCACTGGCTCAGCTGGGCGGCGTTCGATCTCAGTAACTGTTGCTGGTAGTCGCTCTCATCGGCATGCGTATTGCGGAACGTGGTCCAGGCATTCAGGCTGCTGACGACCACCAGCGCCACCAGCACTATCGCCACACAGGCTAACGTGATGCGCGCACGTAACGAGGCAAACATCGCCACTCCTTGGTTCAAATCCATCGGGAAGGGGGCCGGGGGCGCCAGCGCAGAGCGCGTCGGTCTGCCCCTCGGTGGCAAGGCATGCAGGCATGCGGTGTACCGGCGTGATCATCGGTACGTGCCGCTCTCTGTATCGGCATGCCCGGCCTTTCCTTTACCCCGCCAGCCACATGCAACGCTCCTCCATCGTTGCCGGAACCGACACTGGCGTCGCGACTCCCGGACATGACGTCGATGGCGAAGTGCGTGCTAACATCCACCCAACGCGGGGTGCCGCCTGCCCGTCTGCCACCGCTCCCCTCATCCTGTGGTCTTTTCTCGGAGAAGTTTCGATGCGCAATCTGCTCCTGATGCGCCGCCCGCTGCCCCGGCGCGTGCTGGTCACCGCTCACCTGATGCTGCAGCTGGGATTGCTGGCGGCTGCCTGCGGCTGGACGCTGCAGCACTTGACGCCCATCGGGCCTGACAACTCGCTGGTCGCGCAGTGGCCGGTACTGGCGCAGGGTGTCGGCGGCTTCCTGCTGGCCTTCGTGATGACGCGCCTGCTGTTCGAGTTGCTGATGGCGCCGCATCACCTGCTGAGCATTCGCGGGGGCAACCACACCCTGGATGCCGCGGCGCTGGTGACGCGCTCCATCTCGCGCCGTCCGGCGGTGCACGACAATGACGACAGCTGGGTCGGCAAGCCACGCAGCGTCACCTGGCCGCGCGAAGGCGAAGAAACGCCCGCTGCCACAGCGGCGGCAGCGACAACTGCCGATGCGCCTGCCGCTGCATCGCCCAAGGCCGCAGCCAAGCCGCAGGAGCCAAGCCTGGGCAGCGATGAAGAACTGCCAGACACCAACAGCAGCGAAGTACGCCGCACCGAGCCCAGCCTCTAAACGAGCCTCTTTATCCAGAGCAATGAGTTGATAGTGAGCACCCACTGACTGCCTTGCGACTCACACACGAAAACGCCACGCGTGATGGAAATCACGCGGGGCGTTTTCTGTTTACGGCTTACAGCATCCGATCAGTCCGTGGCCTCAATGCCCCAGAATCTGGCTGAGGAACAACTGGGTCCGCTCGGACTGCGGGTTGTTGAAGAACGGCTCCGGCGCGTTCTCTTCGATGATCTGGCCCTGATCCATGAAGATGACGCGGTCGGCGACGGTCTTGGCGAAGCCCATCTCGTGGGTCACGCACAGCATGGTCATGCCTTCATTGGCCAGTTCGACCATGACATCCAGCACTTCCTTGATCATCTCCGGGTCCAGCGCCGAGGTCGGCTCATCGAACAGCATCACTTCCGGGCTCAGACACAGCGAGCGCGCGATCGCGACACGCTGCTGCTGGCCGCCGGACAGCTGACCGGGGAACTTGTGGGCCTGATCGGCGATGCGCACGCGCTCCAGGTACTTCATGGCTTCGGCTTCCGCCTCGCGGCGCGGTCGCTTCTGCACCCAGATCGGCGCCAGACAGCAGTTCTCGAGCACCGTCAGATGCGGGAACAGGTTGAAGTGCTGGAACACCATGCCGACGTTGCGACGGATCGCCTCGATCTGCTTGATGTCCTGGGTCAGCGGCATGCCGTTGACCACGATATCGCCTTCCTGATGCTCCTCGAGATGATTGATGCAGCGGATCATCGTCGACTTGCCGGACCCCGAGGGGCCACAGATGACGATACGTTCGCCCTTGCGCACGCTCAGGTTGATGTCGCGCAGCACGTGGAAGTCGCCGTACCACTTGTTGAGACCCTTGAGCTCGATCATCGGGCGCTCATCGGCGCCGGTGTTGCCCTGCGAGGCGGATGTTGTCGTTGTCATGATGAAGATTCCTTGGCGCCGTGATCAGCGCTTCTTGTGACCGGTATGCAGCAGGCGCTCGAGATACTGGCTGTAGCGCGACATGCTGAAGCAGAAGACCCAGAAGACCAGCGCCACGAAGGCATAGCCCTCGATGGAGTAGCCCAGCCATTTGGGGTCGGCGAGACCGGCCTGCACGATGGCGAGCAGATCGAAGAGCCCGATGATCAGTACCAGCGAGGTGTCCTTGAACAGGGCGATGAAGGTATTCACGATGCCGGGAATCATCAGCTTGAGCGCCTGGGGCAGCACGATCAGCCCCATGTTGCGCCAGTAGCCCAGCCCCAGCGCCATGCCGGCCTCGGTCTGCCCCTTGGGGATCGCCTGCAGGCCACCACGCACCACTTCCGCCATGTAGGCACTCTGGAACAGGGTGATGCCGATCAGCGCGCGCACCAGCTTGTCGAGATTGACCTCGCCGGGCACGAACAGCGGCAGCATCACCGAGGCCATGAACAGCACCGTGATGAGCGGCACGCCGCGCCAGAACTCGATGAACACCACACAGATGCTCTTCACGATCGGCATCTCGGAGCGACGCCCCAGCGCCAGCAGGATCCCCAGCGGCAGTGCCGCCACGATACCCACCACCGCCAGCACCAGTGTCAGCATCAGGCCGCCCCACTCGTGGGTGCCGACGATCTCGAGGCCGAAGCTGCCGCCATGCAGCAGGAAGTAGGCGATGAAGGGGAACACCGCCAGGCTGACGATGGCGACCCAGCCCTTGGCCGGCAGCTTCGGAATCGCCAGCCAGGCGATCAGAGCCGCAAAGACGGCGAAGACGATATCGACCCGCCAGGTTTCCTCACTCGGGTAGAAGCCGTAGATGAACTGATCGAGACGCGCACTGATGAACACCCAGCAGGCGCCCTCCCCCGTGCAGTCCTCTCGTGAGGTGCCGCTCCAGCTGGCATCGATCAGCGCCCACTGCAGGCTGGGCACCACCAGCAGGTAGACCAGATACAGCGCGAACAGCGTGAACAACGTATTGATCGGTCCGGCGAACAGATTGCTGCGCAACCAGGCCACCGCGCCGATGCTGTCGCTCGGCGCCGGACGGGAATCGATCATCTTCTCGGTGACCCGTGACAGGGTCTTTTCAATCGACATGGGCAGACCCTCAGCGCTCGACCAACGCCATGCGGGCGTTGAACCAGTTCATGAACATGGAGACCAGCAGACTGATGGTCAGATAGACCAGCATCGTCATGGCGATCACTTCGATGGCCTGACCGGTCTGGTTGAGCGTGGTACCCGCGAAGACCGAGACCAGATCGGGATAGCCGATGGCCGTGGCCAGCGACGAGTTCTTGATCAGGTTCAGGTACTGGCTGGTCAGCGGCGGGATGATGACGCGCAGCGCCTGCGGCACCACCACCAGACGCAGTGTCATGCCACCGGACAGCGACAGCGCCCGTGACGCTTCGGTCTGGCCGTGCGGTACCGCTTCGATGCCGGAACGCACGATCTCGGCAATGAAGGCAGCGGTATAGACCGACAGCGCGACCCACAGGGCGAGGAACTCGGGGACGACCGTGATACCGCCACGGAAGTTGAAGCCCTTGAGTTCCGGCAGCTCCCAGCTCAGCGGCATGCCCATCGCGAAGTAGGCCAGCAGCGGCGCCACGATGATCAGGCCGAGCGAGATCCAGCCTGCCGGCAGGCGCTGACCGGTACGTGCCTGACGCTGACGGTTCCAGTAGCTGAAGATGCCGCTGGCGACGACGGCCAGCACGAACACCGCAATCACCACCGAGAAACCGCTGGAGGTGATGGGGGCCGGCACGAACAGACCGCGCACGTTGAGGAAGAACGCCTCGCCCAGCGACAGCGAGCCACGCGGACTCGGCAGGGTTCTCAGGACGGCGAAATACCAGAAGAAGATCTGCAGCAGCAGCGGGATGTTGCGGAAGACTTCGATATAGACCGCCGCCAGCCGTGAGATCAGCCAGTTGGGGGACAGACGCGCGACCCCCATGACGAAGCCGATCACGGTCGCGGCGATGACACCCAGCGCGGATATCAACAAGGTATTGAGCAGGCCGACGATGAAGGTATCGCCATAGGTGGATTGCTCGGAATAGTCGATCAGGCTCTGCAGGATGCCAAAGCCTGCGGTGTTGTCCAGAAAGGCAAAGCCGGTGGTGATGCCACGGCTTTCGAGGTTGGTCAGGGTATTGCTGACGATGATCGCCAACACACCGAACACGCCTGCCAGCATCAATAGCTGGAAGATCAGTGCCCGCTTGGCCGGGTCACGCCAGAATGGCGGCTTGACCGTGGCCGGCGGGCGAGAAGCAGGTTGTGTCATACAGGCAATCTCCGCCGGAAAGCTATGCGACTTCCGCCTGCCGTCCTATCGAACGGCAGATCAGTTATCTCTCGGCACTCGATGAATGGGTCACGAGGTACAGGCTGGGGCTCATTAACCGGGGCCCACATGACGCTGGCCAGAGGAAGTGGAGCAAGACGCTCACTTCCCCTGGCCAGCGTCCTTGCTCAGCCTGTCATGAGGGGCAAGGCCCACCCGCAGTACAGGGCGAGCCCGCGCATCAGCGAACCGGCGGGGCGTACTGGACGCCGCCATCGGTCCACAGTGCGTTCAAGCCGCGCTCGATACCCAGTGCGGAGCCGGTACCGACGTTGCGCTCGAACATCTGGCCGTAGTTACCGACCTGCTTGATGACCTGGTAGGCCCAGTCAGCCGGCAGCCCCATGGCTTCCCCGTAGTTGCCATCGGCACCAACCAGGCGCGCGACGTTCGGGTTGGTGTCCGACTTCTTCTCTTCGATGTTGTCGGAGCTCAGACCCATCTCTTCGGCGTTGATCTGCGCGAACAGGGTCCATTTGACGATGTTGAACCACTGGTCATCGCCCTGACGGACGACGGGGCCCAGCGGTTCCTTGGAGATGACTTCCGGCAGCACCATCGCGGATGCCGGATCGGAGAGCTTGATACGCAGCGCGTAGAGCTGGGATTGGTCGGAGGTCAGGACGTCACAACGACCGGCTTCGAAACCCTTGACGGTCTGGTCGGAGGTATCGAAGACGACCGGCTCGAAGGACATGTCGTTCAGGCGGAAGTAGTCCGCCAGGTTGAGCTCGGTGGTGGTGCCGGACTGGATGCAGACGGCTGCCCCGTCCAGCTCCTTGGCACTGGAGACGCCCAGGTCCTTGCTGACCATGAAGCCCTGGCCGTCGTAATAGTTCACGCCAGCGAAGTTGAGGCCCAGTGAGGTGTCACGGGTCGCCGTCCAGGTGGTGTTGCGGGACAGGACATCAATCTCGCCGGACTGCAGCGCGGTGAAACGCTCCTTGGCCGTCAGCGGCACATAGCGCACCTTGCTGGCATCGCCCAGCACGGCTGCCGCGACGCCGCGGCAGACATCGACATCGAGGCCCTGCCAGTTACCGGCGTCATCCGGTGCCGAGAAGCCCGGCAAGCCGGTGCTGACGCCACACTGGACAAAGCCCTTTTCCTTGACGCTATCCAGGGTCGCGGCACTGGCGCCTGTCGCCATGGAGGCGGCCAGGACAGCGGCGCTAGCGATCAGCAGTGGCTTCTTGTTGTTATGCATCGTGATTCCCTCGCGAAAGTCTGGAGTCCGCTCGATCAGCCTCGAGTCAGAAGTGGTGCAATGCATTGCATGGCACCTACCGACAATAGCAAGCCGCGTTCCAATTTCCGCCTATCGCGTGATCCGCTGCGTTCAACGCTGAAAAAAGCGCTAAAACCCAGTGTTATAGGCCAAAGCCTCGGGGTGGGGCGGCGGATCATTCCGCGCGATTGCCGCGCAGTTAGGCTCATGGCGAGACCAGTTCGCCTCATATCGGTGCAAAATAAAAACGGCCGTTTCATTGCGAAACGGCCGTTGGCGGTGCAGCGATGTGGCGCGAGTGGCAGATTGCGACCAATGTCTCGGTCTGCCTGACTCAACGCTTGTTCATCCCATCAGGCACGTTTTCGTGCCTGATGGGACTCCCTTGCCACCGCAAGGTGCATGCAGATCACTTCTCCAGCAGGCGCTGCATGAAGGGCGGCAGCACCAGGGCGGCGCGATGGCCTTCGACGGTATAGAAGTCACGCGCGAAGGTGGCGGCAGCGGCATCTTCCTCGCGGAAGGACTTCACGTCACAGCCCTTGCCCGCCAGGGTGCAGCTCCACCAGCCGGACGGATACACCGGCTGCGGGAACGGCAGGGTCGCGACGCTATCAAAGCCCGCTTCGCCCATGTCGTTGCGCAGGTCCTTGATGATGGAATCGGTGTGATAGAGCGGGGACTCGCTCTGCTGCACCATCAGGCCGCCCTGCTTGAGGATACGATGGCAGCGCTTGAGGAAGTCGGTCTTGAACAGACCTTCCGCCGGGCCGACCGGGTCGGTGGAATCGACGATCAATACGTCGATGCTCTCGTCCGGGCAGTTGTCGACCCACTTGACGCCATCCTCGAACAGCAGCTCGGCGCGCGGGTCGTCATTGGACTCGACCAGCGCCGGGAAGAATTGCTCGGAGGCACGCGTGACCGCCGGATCGATATCGATCTGGGTGACCTTCTCCACGCCCGGGTGCTTGAGCACCTCACGCAGGGTGCCGCAATCGCCACCGCCGATGATGACGACACGCTTGGGGTCTGCATGAGCGAACAGCGCCGGATGCGACATCATCTCGTGATAGAGGAAGTTGTCACGGTCAGTCAGCATCACGCAGCCGTCCAGCACCATCAGGTTGCCGTAGGTCTCGGTGGCATAGACTTCGAGGTGCTGATAAGGGGTCTGCTCGTCATGCAGCTTGTGGCTGACATTGAGCGAGAAGGCGCTGCCGTGGCGATCGAAGATTTCGGTAAACCAGGAGCCATCGAGACGTTCGGTCATGGGGGACCCTCGCATTGGATATCACAGACGGGATATCAAGGTATGGATAGAGACGGCACGATGGCCATCGGAAATTGCGCCAATCAGCACAGCGCCAGCGTCAGGCCGGCAGTTCACGGCCCGCATGACGACCACGCGGCGTGATGTCGTGATACGCGACATGCCGGGCAAGCGCCAACATGGCGCAGGCGCTGCACCATAGCCAAAGACGGCCAGAGTGGAAAGTGTTGATGCATGACAATTTCAGACAGGCCGCATATCGATGACACGCGGCCCGGGGGAGAGGCTCAGCGAGAGGCCGGCCCGAGGCGGACCAGATGGAGAATCAGCCTGACACACTGGAACACCCCCAGCCCGATGAGGATGCCGGCGAGGTCCGCCAGCGCATCCAGCACCTCAGCGCCGCGATAGGGAATCGCCAGCTGCAGACATTCGATGGCGACGCCCAGCAGCAGCAGGAGCGGCAGGATGATCAAGCTGGTCAAGCCCGCCAGCCGTGTCGTCAGCGCCAGCAACGCGAAGGCGGAGAAATGCTGCAGCTTGTCCCAGGGGAAGGTCTGCTCCGGGTGCGGCACGCCCGGGGAGAGCGTGCCGAACAGGATCAGCAACAGGCACAGCAGAGCCACGAAGGCCCAACCGCGGCGCGGGATGAGACGCTGCTCGACCGGCGTCATGCTGACACCCCCGCTGGCCGCCCTGCTGCTTGCCACCTTCTATAGGCAGCAACAGGGGTGGCAGCAGAGAAGACCATGAAGGGCTCTCCCATCAGCCGCGGGCGACCGGTGTCGCATTGGCGGCGTCATCCTGATGGTAGGCCGGGCTCAGCTCGTGCAGCGCGTCCATCAGGGCATTGACGTTACCCGGGTCGGTGAACTGGCTGATGCCGTGCCCCAGGTTGAAGATGTGGCCCGGGCCCTGGCCGTAGCTGTCGAGAATGCGCCCGACTTCGGCACGAATGGCGGCCGGCGTACCGAACAGCGCATTCGGGTCCAGGTTACCCTGCAGGGCCACACGATGGCCGACACGCTCACGCGCATTGGACATCTCGGTGGTCCAGTCGAGGCCGACGGCATCACAGCCGGTGGCGGCGATGTGTTCGAGCCACTGGCCACCATTCTTGGTGAACAGGATCACCGGTACACGGTTGCCTTCGCTGTCCGGCTTGAGGCCAGCGACGATCTGCTCCATGTAGCGCAGCGAGAACTCGAGGTAGGCCGGCGTGGACAGGGTGCCGCCCCAGGTATCGAAGATCTGCACCGCCTGAGCACCCGCGGCAATCTGGGCGTTCAGGTAGTCGGTGACGGCCTGCGCCAGGGTGTCGAGCAACTGATGCATGGCTTCCGGATTGGAATACATCAGGCCCTTCACATGACGGAAGTCCTTGCTGGAACCGCCCTCGACCATATAGGTGGCCAGTGTCCACGGGCTACCGGAGAAACCGATCAGCGGCACGCGGCCGTTCAGCTCACGGCGGATGGTGGACACGGCACGCATGACGTAATCGAGATCACGCTCGACATTCGGCACGCTCAGCGCCGCGATTTCCTCGGCAGTCCGCACTGTCTTGCGGAATTTCGGGCCTTCGCCAGTCTCGAAGTAAAGGCCCAGCCCCATGGCATCCGGGATGGTCAGGATGTCGGAGAACAGGATGGCGGCATCCAGCGGGAAGCGTTCCAGCGGCTGCAGCGTCACCTCGCAGGCACGCGCGGTGTCCATGCACAGGTCCATGAAGCCACCGGCCTGACCGCGGACTTCGCGATATTCCGGCAGATAGCGGCCAGCCTGGCGCATCATCCAGACGGGAGTACGGTCGACCGGCTGACGGGCCAGCGCGCGCAGGAAGCGATCATTCTTCAAGGTCATCGGAATCACACATCAGCTCGGGGAATGTCTCGGCATTCTATCAGAGCCTGAGAAAAATCCCGCCCATCGTGGTGATGCAACAAATGCATTGGCAAATCGCCCCGCCTTTGTAGTCCCTTTGCTGGCGTCATCCGGCCATTGTGGTGGTGGCGGCAACAACGCTTTTCCATACAGAGCGATGAGTCATCGGCCACAGACTGGTAAACTCGCCACATGACTGCATGCTGGCCGCCGGTATCTCGAGCGACTCATCGAGACATTGCCGGACCACCGCATGCCCGCGCTTTTTCAGCCCGGCGATTGTCCGGGCGTTCGAGGTGAACAGTGACCATTCGATTCATCGCCGCCTCGCGGCTGCCAACGCCCTGGGCGACCTTCACAATGCACGGTTTCGAGGATGAGACCACCGGCAAGGACCACATCGCCCTGACTCTGGGCGACATCGATGACGGCGCACCGGTGCTGGGCCGCGTGCATTCCGAGTGCCTGACCGGCGACGCCCTCTTCTCGATGCGCTGTGACTGCGGCTATCAGCTGCAGGAAGCGCTCAAGCGCATTGCCGCCGAAGGCCGCGGCGTGCTGCTCTATCTGCGTCAGGAAGGCCGCGGCATCGGTCTGCTCAACAAGATTCGCGCCTATGAGCTGCAGGATGGCGGCGCCGATACCGTCGAAGCCAATGAGCGCCTCGGCTTCGGGGCTGACATGCGCCGCTACGATATCTGTGTGCCGATGCTGGAGCATCTCGGCGTCAGCACTCTCAAGCTGATGACCAACAACCCGCGCAAGGTCGATGCCCTGACCCGTGATGGTGTCACCATCAGTGAGCGCCAGCCGATCACCACCGGCCTGAACCCGCACAACGAGCACTATCTCTCGACCAAGGCGGGCAAGCTGGGCCACATGATGGCACTGGATGATTTCACCCAGGCAAGCGACGTGGATATCGAGCGCAGCGAGTAGCCGCGCGCAGGGGGAGCCTGATGGGCTCCCCCTTCCTTTATAGGCAAATTGACTGGCTGGCACAGCGAGCGTGACATGACGACGTCACCCGCCAGAGAGTAGGCTGGAGTCGAACCCGCGCCGGAGACATCGCCATGCGCAAAGACTCAACGGCTGCATCATCACAGCCTTCTTCATCGCAACCTCAGTCATCACAGCCTTCGTCAACACGGCCCGCCTCGACACCTCCTCAGGCATCGCCCTCTTCCAGCGCATCGCCTGCCGATGACGCGAATTCACGCGATACCTCCGCGACGCCTGCTCTCTATACCCGGCTGGAAGAATGGTTGCACAGCGCCAGCCACGGCATCGGCGCCGTCATGGGCCTCGTCGGCATGATCGTGCTGATCGTGATGGCCAGCCTCGCCGCCGAAGTCGACCCCTGGAAGATCGTCAGCGTCAGCCTCTACGGCCTGACTCTGGTGGTGCTGTATGCGGCCTCGACGCTCTATCACGGTATTCGTCATCCACGCCTGAAATATGCCTTCCAGCTGCTGGATCACTGCGCCATCTATCTACTGATCGCCGGCACCTATACGCCCTTCCTGCTGGTCAATCTTCGCGGCCCGACCGGCTGGACGCTGTTCGCCATCATCTGGTCGCTCGCGCTGGGCGGCATCTTCCTCAAGCTGCGCTGGCCTGAACGCTTCAGCGCCCTGCGCGTGAGCGTCTATCTGCTGATGGGCTGGTTGATCGTGTTCGCCTCGCCGATGCTGGTCGAGAAGCTCTCCGAGACGGGGCTCATCCTGCTGGTCGCCGGCGGCATCACCTATACCCTGGGCGTGATCTTCTTTCTGATGACGCGCCTGCGCTATCACCACGCCATCTGGCACCTGTTCGTGCTTGGCGGCAGTACCTGCCACTTCTTCGCCATCTATACCGCAGTGCTGCCGTATTCCGTATGACGTGATCGGGGCCGCCACGTTGGCCGGCGCTCTCGAGCACACTGGCTTGAGAACACGGCACTGAGAACAAGGAACTGAGAACACCGGCAAGCCACCTCAAAAAAGCGGGAAGGGTCGTCATGACCCTTCCCGCTTTTTTTCGCGATTTTTTTGACGCTTCAGGGCTCGTCTCTCACAGGGCTATCTCCCTGAGGGGCGAAGACCGGCAAGCGATACCGGGTACCGCGCCCGACACCGTAACTTTCCAGTACCTGCTTGGCGGTCAGGTCGGCGAGATCGCGGGCAGCGGTAGGGTCGGAGGTATCGACCAGGGCACGGTATTCGGCGCGCCCCACGCCCTCTTCGTCATCTCGCTCCAACAATGTCAGTACCAGCTCGCGCTGGCGGGCATTCAGCGGCGTACGCGCGTGCTCCAGCCACAGTCGCTCGGCGCGCTGGACGCGCTGGTAATGGAAGGCCGTCCGACGGCCGGCGTCGCGCAGTCGCAAAAGCCACCACTCGGCCCAGACATTCATGTCACCGGGCGCTGCATCCTCCACCTCACCATTGAGCGCGCGGTCCAGCTGCGGCGGCAGCTGATGGCCGCTGGCCGAGGTCTGGGGCTTGCCGAGATAACGCTGCTCCAGCTCGCGCAATTCATCCTGATGCTCGAGCACCACCGAGAACAGCGCCTGGCGGCGCCAGCAGAGTTGCTCCAGCGCTTCCGGCTCCCAGCGCTCGGCGACCTTGCCGACAAACTCGCCCTGCTGCTGCAACGCGGCCAGGGCATCGATTCGTGTCAGCCAGCGCATCAGCAGCAAGCGCCCGATCAAGCCGTTGCCCAAGGCCAGCGGTGCGAGCGCCTGCCAGTGCGCATGCAGCTGCAGGGCATTCAACACCCCTGAGTTATCCACATCCGGTTCTTCCGTCGCCAGACGCTGCCAGAAGACATCCAGCTCCCGGTCCAGCGCATCGGGGTTCTCCGCCGGGGCGCGATAGCGCAAGCGCTTGAGACCGTAACGACCGCTGACCGCTTCGTAGCGCGCCTCGCGCCATGCACCGAGTGGCTGACCACTGCTGCGCGGCAGGAAAGGCCCCAGACGCCGATGCCACTCGAGCACCTGTTGGCGGGTCAGAGGCTGGAATGCCGTGCGCACGACTTCCAGCGTCACATCCACGAAGACGTCGACGCCAGGTGCCGGCCCGCGCGGTGACTCCTGATGGCCGGACTCCAGCCCCAGCGCCTGATAAAGCGCATCACGCAACGCCGCCCGCCCGAGCACCACGCCGGACAGCTGGGCACTGGCTTCCATCTCTTCGCTGAGGAGCGTCGCCTCGAGACGCAGGCGTTGTCGGGGATAGAGATTCTGTCCCTGAGCGACCAGCGGCGACATCACCGCCTGGGTCGCCGCCAACTGCCCCATCAAGGGCATGACCTCCAACCGCCCCCGTGGCCAGTCAGGCTGCTGCCAGATCCACATAAGTTGTTATTCCCATTGAGGTTTTCACCAACATCTTATCAAAAAGATCCGCAATAAACCACATATCGAATCATTTGATGATGCGCAAAACAGGCAAGATGCGCTCACCGCTCTTGATTTGATCAATATCATGTCATGAAAATCTAATAAACCTCTCAACCCCATGATTTTCATCGGATATGTCGCCACTCACAACGCATGAGTACTACCCTCGCCCTCATCACGATCAACACTTGACCACCATGACGAAAACAACCAATTACCGGATCATTAATAGATACTCAAAATATTCAACAGCGCATCATTCACCACCGGATGCCTGAAACCCGCCCTCGATCGAGGGCCTGCCTCGCGCCGCCCTGCCTCGAACCGCCCTGCCTCGAACCGCCCTGCCTCGAACCGCCCTGCCTCGAACCGACCTGTCTCGAACCGACCTGGGTCAGCCCGCCACCAGACAGCCTGGGGCGCGCCCCAGACAGTTGACACCGCTGAACGAGAAAGACGACCTCTCAACCTCGTCAGGCGCCCTGCAAGCGCCTCTGAGACCCAGAAACGAAAAAGGCGCCACCCTGATATCAGGATGGCGCCTCGTGGCGTGTGCGCGCTCTCAGAGCGCTTTCATGGCTTCACTACAGGATATGCAGGACAGGTCAGCCCGTCAGCTTGGCCTGTGGCGGCGTTCGATGACGTTCCCGGCAACAGGGCTCAGTGTTGCTGACGCTCCTCGGCGGCCTGTTGCTCGCGCTGGCGGGCCCGCTCGCAGGCAGGACGCGCCCGCACCTCTTCGCCCCAGTGCTCAAGCACGGCCGGCAGAGGTTGCCCGGCCATCTGCGCCCAGCTGAGGGTCTGGGCGAGGAAGATATCGGCGACACTGAATTCATCGGCCACCAGCCAGCCCTGGCCACCGAAGCGGCGCTGAAGTGCCTTGAGAGCACGCTGGAATTCCCATTGGGCTGTCTGCTTGATGGCATCACAGCGCTGGTCCTCCGGCAGCGCGAAGGTGTGCTTGGCCAATGTCCACAGCGGCTGCTCAAGCTCGGTGGTCAGGAAACTGAGCCATTGATCCATCTGTGCCTGCCCGGCCAGAGATTGTGGCAGCAGGCGCCCTTCACGCGCCGCCAGGTAGCGACTGATGGCACTGGACTCGAACAGGGCCAGCTCACCATCCACCAGGGCTGGCGCCTTGCCGTCGGGATGGATGACCAGATATTCAGGGCTGTGCCCCTCACCGGCCTTCAGGTCCAGACTATGAATCCGGTAATCGAGCCCCAGTTCCTCGAGCGTCCAGGCGACCCGCAGCGAGCGGGAATTCGGATAGCTGTAGAGAGTCAACATGGTCGGGCGCACTCCGTGGCGTTGCGGTGGTGACTGGCGCAGGTGACGGCTTTCGCACCAGCCAGGCCCTGGCTGCTTGAGCAGAGGGCTTGATGGTCATCCAGCATGGGCGGGAAGTCGCGGAGTTTCCATGCATCCTTCGCCGTCTCGGCGCAGGCAGTCACGCAACGAAAAACGCCTGTGGGCAACTCGAACTCTCGAGTCATCCACAGGCGCTTCGGTATTGCATGCCACCAGGATCAGCCGCCGAGGCGAGCCTCGATACTGGCGCGGATGCCGGCGGCATCCAGACCGCAATCACGCAGCAGCTCGACCGGCTTGCCATGCTCGACGAAGCCATCCGGCAGCCCCAGCAGCAACATGGGCTGAGCCAGTCCCGCGTTCAGGTAGAGCTCGGCCACGCCGGCGCCCGCGCCACCCGCGATGGCATTCTCTTCGACGGTCACGACCAGGTCGTGCTCCGCGGCGATCTCGAGCAATGCCTCGCGGTCCAGCGGCTTGATGGAGCGCAGATTGAAGTGGGTCGCGTCCAGCGCCTCGGCGACCTCGGCCACCGGCGTGTTCATGCTGCCCACGGCGACGATGGCGACACGCACCTCGGGGCTGCCGCTGATACGACGACGATATTCCCCCTGACCGATGGCCATTGGCGTCAGGTCGGCATCGGTGGCCACCCCCGGCCCGGTACCGCGCGGATAGCGCACCGCAGCCGGCCCGGGGTGGGCCAGTGCCGCGCTCAGCATGCCACGGCACTCGGCTTCATCGGCCGGCGCCATCAACACCAGCTCCGGCACGCAGCGCAGGAATGACATGTCCAGGCTGCCGTGATGCGTCGGGCCGTCTTCACCGACCAGACCGGCACGATCGATGGCAAAGGTCACGTCCAGTTTCTGCACCGCGACATCGTGGATCAGCTGATCATAGCCACGCTGCAGGAAGGTGGAATAGATCGCCACCACCGGCTTCATGCCTTCACAGGCCATGCCCGCTGCCACTGTCACCGCGTGCTGCTCCGCGATGGCGACATCGTAGTAGCGATCAGGATATTCCTTCGAGAAGCGCACCAGATCCGAGCCTTCCCGCATGGCCGGCGTGATGCCGATGACGCGCGCATCCGCGGCGGCGGCGTCACACAGCCAGTTGCCGAAGACGCTGCAGTATTTCTGCGGCTTGGGAGCCGGCGCGTCGGTGACGGCAGGCGCCTGCTCGGCTGCCTGAGGCGCGGCCTTCTCGAGCTTGGTGATGGCGTGATAGCCGATCGGGTCACGCTCCGCCGGCAGGAAGCCCTTGCCCTTGCGCGTCACCACATGCAGGAACTGCGGGCCATCCAGATCACGCATGTTGCGCAATGTCTGCACCAGCGCCGGCAGGTCATGACCGTCGATGGGGCCGATATAGTTGAAGCCCATCTCCTCGAACAGCGTCGCCGGGCTGATGAAGCCCTTCATGTGCTCTTCGGTACGCTTGGCAAGCTCCAGCGCACCCGGCAAGGGCGACAGCAGTCGCTTGCCGTTGGCGCGCATCTGGGTATACGGCTTGCTGGCCAGAATACGTGCCAGATAGCTTGCCAGGCCGCCGACGTTCTCGGAGATCGACATCTCGTTGTCGTTGAGCACGACCAGCATATTGGCCTTCACGTGCCCGGCATGCGCCAGTGCCTCGAACGCCATGCCAGCCGTCAGGGCGCCATCGCCTATCACCGCACAGGCGCGCCGTGACTCACCCGCCGTGCGGGCGCCGAGCGCCATGCCCAGCGCCGCACTGATCGAGGTACTGGAATGGCCCACCCCGAAGGTGTCGAACTCGCTCTCGGCACGCTTGGGGAAGGCAGACAGGCCGTTGTACTGGCGCATGCTGTACATGGCTTCACGACGGCCGGTCAGAATCTTGTGCGGATAGGCCTGATGCCCCACGTCCCACACCAGACGGTCATGGGGCGTTTCCAGCGCATGATGGAGGGCCACGGTCAGCTCGACCACACCGAGCCCGGCACCGAAGTGCCCGCCGGTACAGCCGACGCTGTAAAGCAGGTAGGCGCGCAGTTCGTCAGCCAATTGGCGCAGCTGTGCCGCGCTCATGGCGCGCAGCGCTTGAGGTGTCTCGACCGCATCGAGCAGTGGCGTCGCGGGGCGCGCCTGAGGTATCTCGTCAAACAGCTTCATAGGCGTCAGGAATCAGTGGTCTCGCTCGATCATGTAGCGCGCCAGCACCGCGAGTGGCTCTGCGGCCTCTCCCAACGGTGCCAGGGCATCCAGGGCCTCTTGCAGTAGCTGACCTGCTCGCTCTTGAGCACCTTCGAGTCCAAGCAGCGAGGGATAGGTCGGCTTGTCGCGCGCAGCGTCAGCACCGGCCGTCTTGCCAAGCGTTGCGGTGTCGCCCGTCACGTCCAGGATGTCATCCTGAATCTGGAAGGCCAGGCCGATAGCCGAAGCGTAGCGCTCCAGGGCAGCAAGACGCGAATCCTGCTCGTCGACTGCCACCAATCCGCCCAGACGGACCGCGGCGCGAATCAGCGCGCCGGTCTTGTAGGCATGCATGCGTGACAGCGCCTCTACCTCGCGGAACTGGCCGACCGCCTCGAGGTCCAGCGCCTGACCGGCCACCATGCCGCGCCGCCCGGAGGCCTCGGCCAGGGTACGCACCAGGGCCGGTGTCCGTACATGGCCGGTCGTCGCCATCACTTCGAAGGAGAGCGTCAACAGGGCATCGCCCGCGAGAATGGCGGTCGCCTCATCGAAGGCGCGATGCACGGTGGGACGGCCACGCCGCAGGTCGTCATCGTCCATGGCCGGCAGGTCATCATGGACCAGCGAATAGGCATGCACCAATTCGAGCGCCGCTGCCGCCGCGTCCAGCGCAGCGCGGTCAGCGGCCTCCTCATCGCAGCCCAGGGCACGACCCACCGCATACAGCAGCACGGGGCGCAGACGCTTGCCGCCACCCAGCACGCTGTAGCGCATGGCGTCCTCGAGACGCTCACTCACCGCCGCACTGCCGGGAGTCAACAACGCCTCAAGCACGGCCTCACTGCGCGCCTGTCCAGAGCGGATCAGCTCGCTGGCCTGCGATGCTGTCGGCGTGACTTGCGTATTCAATCCACCTGACATCACCAGTCCTTCTCCTCGTCCGCTTCACCCGCCATGCTGCCTGCGGCATCGGGCGCCGTAAACGCCGTGGGCGTCAGCGCTCCCTCCGGGCCTTCCACCAATGCCTGCAGGCGCAACTCGGCGCTGTCGAGCCGCTGCTGCGCCTCACGCGCCAAGCCCACGCCCTCTTCAAAAGCGCCCAGTGACGCTTCCAGCGACATGTCGCCAGCCTCGAGCCGCGTCACCAACCCTTCAAGACGGGCCAGGGTGGCGGCGAAATCCTGTGGCACTTCCTTTTCGGCCATGGGTGCTCTCGCTCATCCGACCGGGCGGGCCCGGTGTCTCTGTGTGGAGCGCCAGTATAACCCGAAGGGCTTCACGACGCTGCCCACCCCCTGCGCACGGAGGAAGAGTCACATCAAACGGCTGTGCTGTGAATTTTTCATGCCCGGCACGCGGACATTTCATCCGGAGGCCCCGTCGGCTGTGATATTCTTTGCTCCCCTGTTGACAGCACGCCCCGCTGTTTCTCTGGCATTTTCTTGAGGTGTGACACGCCAGCAGGTCATGAAAAAGACCAAACGAACAGAAACGCCGGCATGACCGGCGAGAGGGTTGATCCGACAATGGCCAAGACGTCCCTGGACAAGAGCAAGATCAAGATTCTATTGCTCGAGGGTGTCCACCAATCCGCCGTGGATAATTTCCTCAACGCGGGTTACACCAACATCGAACTGCTTCAGACCTCGCTGGCCGAGGAAGAACTGATCGAGAAGATCCGCGATGTGCACTTCATCGGCATTCGTTCCCGCACTCAGCTCAACGAGCGCGTGATCTCCGCTGCCGAGAAGCTCACCGCCATCGGCTGCTTCTGTATCGGCACCAACCAGGTCGACCTGGAAGCCGCACTGAAGCGCGGTATCCCCGTGTTCAACGCGCCCTACTCCAACACTCGCTCGGTCGCCGAGCTGGTACTGGCCGAAGCCATCATGCTGATGCGCGGCGTGCCGGAGAAGAGCGCCAAGGCACATCGTGGCCAGTGGATGAAATCCGCCAAGAACAGCCATGAAGTCCGCGGCAAGACGCTGGGCATCGTGGGCTACGGCAGCATCGGTTCCCAGCTGTCCGTGCTCAGCGAATCCCTGGGCCTGGACGTCATCTACTACGATGCCGTCACCAAGCTCGGCATGGGCAATGCCCGTCAGGTGGCAAGCCTGGAAGAGCTGCTGGCGCGCGCTGACATCGTCACCCTGCATGTGCCGGAAATCCCCTCCACCAAGTGGATGATGGGCAAGCAGCAGTTCGCGCTGATGAAGCAGAACAGCGTCTTCATCAATGCGGCACGCGGCACCACCGTCGTCATCGAAGACCTGGCCGAAGCCCTTTCCAGCGGCAAGCTGCTGGGCGCCGCCATCGACGTCTTCCCGGTAGAGCCGAAAGGCAATGGCGAAGAGTTCGTGTCTCCGCTGCGCGAGTTCGACAATGTCATCCTGACGCCGCACGTCGGTGGCTCCACCATGGAAGCCCAGGAAAACATCGGTGTCGAAGTCGCCGAGAAGCTGGTGACCTACTCCGACAATGGTACCACCATCGGCTCGGTCAACTTCCCGGAAGTCGCCCTGCCGGCGCACCCGGAAAAGCACCGTCTGCTGCATATCCACGACAACGTCCCGGGCGTGCTGTCACGCATCAACCAGGTGCTGTCCGAGGAAGGCATCAACATCTCTGGCCAGTACCTGCAGACCAACAACACGGTCGGCTATGTGGTCATCGATGTCGACAAGGCCTACGGCAAGAAAGCGCTCGAAGCGCTCAAGACCGTCGACCATACCCTGCGTATCCGGACCCTCTACTCGGAAGCTGATTTCGAGAACTGAGTCCGTGCTCTGCTTCATGGCCGTGGAGCAGAGGGCAGGCAAATGAAAACGCCGCAGCCAGAAATGGCTGCGGCGTTTTTTTGTTCCGGATTACCGAGCGCGTTGCTCGCCGCGCCTTGCGTCCCACTCCCCTCTGTCATGCCTCCGTCATGCCTCAGCCGGTTTCCCATAGACTGGCAATGCCGGGCCAAGACCAGGGGCGTGTTTCACGTGGAACATCTTGATTCCTCGTAAAACACCCTCTGAATCAGATAGTTGAGAACAGGCGCCCAGTTGAAACTTCGTCTCTCAGCGCTCTGACAATGGCGTGCCAGCGACAGCCCAGTTTTCCGGCTCCACTTCCTGCAGCACCACCCAGACAGACTGCTCACGCACACCCAGCACGCGAGCCGTCTCGCGAGTCAACGCCTCCACCAGCTCCCGCTTCTGTTCCTGTGTCTTGCCCGTCAGAAATTCCGCACGAATCATCGGCATGGTTTTCTCTCCTTGTTGTTCAAATCTCTTTTTTGCATGCCAGATCAGCCTGGCCAGCTGCCTTGCTCACTATTGCCACAGCCGCTTTAAGGCGCTGTGGCCAATGGGCTCTCGCAAATCGCTCCTGAAGCCATTGTTCCACGTGAAACATCTGCCGGCAGCAAAGAGCGCAGCCCAGCGATGTCACTCTGCGCCGTAGGCTGGTAAAGAAATTGGCTGCTTTACAATAAAGCAGCCAATTCACTCCATACGTCATTCAAAAAATCGCTTGGCTATCAGTCTGTTGGCGCGCTTTAGCCAAATATCTCAAGCATCATGTTCCACGTGAAACACTGCTTAGGCGTAGCAGGAATCACCCAGCAGCACCTCTTCGACGCGACCGTTCAACAGCATGCCAAGCAGCGGCGTGTTATGGCCGGCACTGACCAGCGTCTCACTTGAGACACGCCATTCCTGTTCCATATCGATCACCGCCAGATCACAGTACTCGCCCACTTCCAGCATGCCGCCCTTGAGTCCGAAGCGTCTGGCACTGAACGTCAATGTCTCGATCAGGCGAGGCAGGCTGAGCAGCTCGGCCTCCACCAGCGCCAGCCCCAGCGGCAGCATGGTTTCCAGGCTGGTCATGCCGGGCTCGGATACTGCGAAGGGCGCGCTCTTGGCTGCGGCTTCATGGGGCAGATGATCACTGACGATGGCGTCGATGGTGCCATCGACCACACCGGCCCGCAGCGCATCTCGGTCTGCCGCGCTGCGCAGTGGCGGCTCCAGATGGAAATTGGCGTTGAAGCCTTCCAGCTGCTCATCGGTCCAGTGCAGTTGCGCCATCGACACATCCGCGCTGATATCCAGCCCTCTGGCCTTGGCATCACGTACCAGCTCCACGGCCCGTGCACTGGAGAGCAGTGACACATGCGCCCGTACGCCGGTCTGCTCGATCAACAGCAGCCACTGGGTCAGGGCGACCGTCTCGGCTGATTCCGGAATGCCGGCCAATCCGAGACGTGAGGCAATGGCGCCCTCATGGGCGCAGCCCTGCCCGGCCAAGGCGGCCTCCTGGGCCTGGAACACGACGGTGATATCAAAGGTCCGCGCGTACTCCAGACAACGGCGCAGTACGCCGAGATCGCGTATTGGCTGGCGCAGGTTGGTCAGTGCCACGCAGCCTGCGGACTTGAGCGCGGCCATATTGGCGAGCAGATCACCTTCCAGTCCCTGCGTCAGTGCCCCCAGCGGCGCAAGACGCACCCCCGCCACATCACGCGCACGGTCCAGCAGCGTACGAATATGCGAGGCGCTGTCGAGCACCGGGCTGGTATCAGGCCGCGGCAGGATGGTCGCGTAGCCACCCGCCAGTGCGGCGGCCGACTCACTGACCAGGCTGCCCTTGTAGCGCGGGCCCGGGTCGCGCAGGTGCGCGCCAAGATCGATGAAGGCCGGCGTGACCAGTTTGCCCGCCAGGTCATCGCGCTGCTCGGCACTGAAATCCGCCGGTGCTTCGCCGATCGCGATCAGGCGACCACCGTCGAGGTGCAGGTCGTACTGGCCATCGCGGCCGTTGGTCGGGTCGATCACCCGTGCATTGATCAGGCTGCGTTTCATGCGCCAGCTCCTCGTGAACGTTCACCCCTGCGCTCGGCGCGCGCCTTCATCTGTCCGGAGACCGCCATCGACAGCACCGCCATGCGCACCGCGATACCGTTGGTGACCTGATCGAGTATCAGAGAACGCGGGCCATCCGCGACGGCGGATTCGATCTCGACACCCCGGTTGATCGGCCCCGGATGCATCACCACGGCGTCAGGGTGCGCGTGTGCCAGGCTTTCGCGGGTCAGACCATAGCGGCGGTAGTATTCCGACTCCGAGGGCAGCAGCGCGCCATCCATGCGCTCCTTCTGCAGGCGCAGCATGATGACGACATCGACATCCTTCAGCCCTGCTGCCAGTTCAGTGAAGACCTGACAGCCCAGCGTCTCGACCCCGATGGGCAGCAGCGTCTGCGGCGCGACCACCCGCACCTCCGCTGCGCCCAGCGTATTGAGCGCCTGAATCTGCGAGCGAGCGACGCGCGAATGCAGGATGTCACCGACGATCGCGACGCGCAGATTGGCGAACTCGCCCTTGTGGCGGCGGATGGTCAGCATGTCGAGCATCGCCTGGGTCGGGTGCGCATGGCGACCGTCGCCGGCATTGATGATCGCCACATGCGGCGTGATCTGGCTGGCGATGAAGTGCGCCGCGCCGGAGTCGCCATGACGGACCACGAAGGCATCCGCCTGCATGGCCTCGAGATTGACCAGGGTATCCATCAGCGACTCTCCCTTGGCGGCCGACGAGGTCTTGATGTCCAGATTGAGCACATCCGCCGACAGACGCTTGGCGGCCAGCTCGAAGGTGGCACGCGTGCGGGTCGAGTTCTCGAAGAACAGATTGGCCACCGTGCGCCCGCGCAGCAACGGCACCTTCTTGACCTCGGCATCGCCGATACCACGGAAGTGATCGGCGGTGTCGAGAATCTCGGTCAGCACGCTGCGCGGCAGGCCTTCGATATCCAGAAAGTGACGCAGCCGGCCCTGCTCATCCAGCTGGACCTGTGCCGGCGAGGCAGCCCGCACGTCCGCGCTGGCCTGCGAGAGATCAAACAGGTTCATGCCGTCACCTCTCCGGTATCGACCAGTGTCAGGCGCAGGTTGTCGGGGCCTTCCAGCTTGATGCGCTTGCCGGGCGCCAGCGCCAGGTTGGCACCCAGGGCGTCCGGCTGCACCGGCAGTTCACGCCCCGGCAGCTCTACCAGGCAGGCCAGCAGCACGCGGCGCGGACGGCCATAGTCGAACAGCTCATTGAGCGCCGCGCGCACGGTACGTCCGCTCATCAGCACATCGTCCACCAGCAGCAGATCGCGGTTCTCGATATCCGGCAGCTGTGACCCCTGGCCGCCATCCGGCAGGCCCTTGTGGCCGAAGTCGTCGCGCCAGAAACCGATATCCAGTGTCGCGAGGGGCTCTTCCAGCCCCAGCCGCTCACGCAGTGCCTGGGCGACCCAGACACCGCCGGTATGAATGCCGACCGGAATCAGACGTTCACGATCAAGTTCACGGCGCTCGAACAGCAATTCGAGCTCCTCGGTCATGGCCTCGAGCAGTGCCTCGACCTCTGGCAGTGCCTCATGTCCTTCGTGCATCTCAGACTCTTGCATGGATATCGCTTCCTATCTTCCCTGCCGGATGGCGGCAAACAGACAAAAAAAACCCGCTTCCGGAAAGGAAGCGGGTGGAGTATTCAGTAACCGACAAGGTCGCCCTCGCCTCGCTGGCTTGCAAACCAGCTCTCGAGAATCAGCTGAGCAGCGAGGCCGTCCACGCCATCATCGCGATAATTGCCGCGGTGGCCGCGCTCGCGCGCCAAGCCCTTGGCCGCCTTGGTGGAGCCGCGCTCATCCCACATTTCCAGCGGCTTGCCGTAGCGGCCATACAGGCGCTTGCCGAACTTGCGGGCTCGGCTGCACATCAGTGTCTCGCTGCCGTCCAGCTCGAGCGGCAGGCCGACCACGAACAGGTCGGGCTGCCATTCCTCGATCAGGCGATTGACGACATTCCAGTCCGGAATGCCGTCCCGCACATGCAGCGGCACCAGGGGCGTCGCGGTGCCGAGCATCTCGGTGCCCACCGCGACACCGATGCGGCGCGTGCCGAAATCGAACGCCAGCGCCGTACGGCTGACTTGCCGCTCAGCCATGCCCGATCTCCCGCGACATCAGATTCATGTCGACGCCCAGCTTGCTGGCAGCCGCTTCGAGGCGGGACTCGCTGTCGGCATCGAAGAGGATGCCGCTGTCGCCTTCGACGATCAGCCAGCTGTTTTCCTTCAGCTCGTTGGTGAGCTGGTCCGGCTCCCAGCCAGCGCAGCCGAGGCAGACCATGAAGTCATCAGGGCCTTCGTTGCCGGCTATCGCCTTCAGGATGTCCAACGAGGTGGTCAGCGCCAGCTCGTCGGTCACCTGCAGGCTGGAATCCCACTCGCTGGCCTTGCCACGATGCAGGATGAAGCCGCGGTCCTTGTGGACGGGGCCGCCGTAATAGACCACCTCATCGAGGCGCTCACAGCTGTCGGCAGCGATCTCGAGCTGCTCGAACAGACCGCGCATGGTCAGCTTGATCGGCTTGTTGACGATGACACCGAGGGTGCCCTTGTCATCATGATCACAGAGGTAACTGAGCGAGCCGGAAAAATTGTCATCATCGAGATGCGGCATCGCCAGCAGGAAATAGTCTCGCAGACTTTGCATGGTCCTCCCGAGGCGTCAGGGCGCGCCAGAATCGTTGCCGGGGCCGAATCGCCAGATGCGGGTGATGGTCAGCTGGCTCATCCCCTTGAGACTTTCATCAAAGGGCGCATAAGGAGCCGCGCCGTAGACCGTATCCAGAGCCGCCTGGTCGAGTTCAGCATGTCCCGAGGATTGTAACACTTCCGCGAACTCAAGCTGACCGCTGGGCAGCACGACGGCGCGAATCCGCAGCTCGCCGCTCAGGTGGGCAGGCGCCGGATAGTGCTGGTTGCCGAACGCTTGCACCGTGCCGGTCCAGTCATTGATATAGCGCGCGCGGGCCGAGGCACGCGCCGCCTTGCGTGAGGCGGTGTCACCCACCACCTCACGCGACTGGCCGGAGGCCTGGATTCGCTGGACGTCCTGCTCGCTGGCCTGCTGCTCGTTGTCCGGCGTATCCGGCAGCAGTTCGGAACGCATCACCTGTTGTGACGACGCCTGCTGGGTCGCGATCACCTCGGGGATGCGCTCCGGCAGTACCAGTGCCTGCGTGGCCGGGGCCTGGGCTTCCGCCACGGCCGGCTCGCTGGCCTCGGACGCACTCTGCTCACCCGGTTGCGGGGGCGCCTGATTGGTTGGCCCGGCCTGCACCGCCGCCTCGCGCCCGCTGCCACTGGCCTGCTGGTCCTGCTCGGCCACCACCTGCGAGTCGACGGCAGTGGTGCTGGCCTGACTGACCAGCGTCACATCGAGCATCACCGGCTTGGGCATCGGCGGCACCTCGGGCGGCGCCAGCAGGCCGCTGCCCAGCAACCACCAGCCGATGACGGCATGGACGGCCAGTGCCGCGCCCCACGCCACCACACGGCGATGCACCCGCGTCACCGGAACATAGGTGATCGGGTCGGTGACGCTATGATTGCCTGCCCACCATTCGACGGGTGCTGCCATACCCCACTCCCTGTCCACGGAACCTCATTGGCAGCTTCGGCTTCCCTGCCGTTTACTGCGAATCCATTGCGGGTCAGCCAACTGGTGCCGACCTCACCGCGATGTTGATCAGGCGGAGGGCTGCGCCGCCAGACGCGCTTCGATGGCATCCATCAACAGACCGGCGATATCAGTGCCACGCTGGGTATCGATCTCGCGTACGCAGGTCGGGCTGGTGACGTTGATCTCGGTGATGTAGTCGCCGATCACGTCCAGGCCGACGAACATCAGCCCCAATGATTTCACCACCGGCTTGACCTGCTCGATCAGCCAGTAATCGCGGTCGGTCAGCTCACGCGATTCGCCACGTCCGCCAGCCGCCAGGTTGCCGCGCGTCTCACCGGCGCTCGGGATGCGCGCCAGGCCGAACGGCACCGGCTCGCCATCCACCAGCAGAATGCGCGTATCGCCGGCACTGATTTCCGGCACATAACGCTGGGCCATGATCTGACGGGTGCCCCGCAGCGTCAGCTGCTCGATCACCGAGCCGAGATTGCGGCCATCTTCGGCGACGTGGAAGATGCCACTGCCACCCATGCCATCCAGCGGCTTGAAGATCACGTTGCCATGCTCGGCGTGGAAGGCGCGCAGCACCTTGTCGTTGGCCGACACGGTGGTCGGCGGGATGCACTGCGGGAACTGCTGAGCGAAGAGCTTCTCGTTGCAGGTCTGCAGCGCGGCCGTCGGATTGACCACCAGCACGCCTTCCCGCTCGGCAAAGCCCAGCAGGTGAACGGCATTCAGGAAGTGTTCGTCGACGGGCGGATCCTTGCGCATCAGGATCACGTCAAGCTCGGCCAGCGGAGTCGCGACGACCTCGCCCAGCTGATAGAAGTTGTCCGGGTCGTGGTAGACCTCCAGATCACGCATCCGGCCCATGGCGCGACCATTCTCGAGATAGAGGCCTTCCTGCTCGAGATAGTGCAGCGACCAGCCACGCTGGCTGGCGGCCCACAACATGGCCAGAGTGGTGTCCTTCTTGTAGGCGACGCTGGACATCGGGTCCATCACCACGCCGATCTTGAGCTTGCGAGCAGTCATTGAGGCAACCTTGTGACAACACTGCCAGCCTGGTACGCGGCCGGCAGCGGGGATAACGGAGACTCCCGTCGCGACATGACACCATGGCGCGGGAGCGATGGGACAAGTATGCAGCAGCGCCGTGCTGCTCACCACTGGCGAAACGCCCTTGCCGGCTCACGCTGTGTTGCCGGCAGATCAACAATTCCGCCCGGGTGCCAGATGATGGGAGATCAGCGCGGCAGGTCACCAAATCGCTGCTGCAGCAAGGTCAGCGCCACCACCGGCGCCGTCTCGGTGCGCAGGATACGCGGCCCCAGGCCGAGCACTTCACAACCGGCGGCGGCGGCTTCTGCCACCTCTTCCTGCGTGAAGCCGCCTTCCGGGCCGATCAGCAGGCTGGCACGGGTCACGCCGCCCTCGGCCTCGGCCACGTTCAGCGCCTCGGCACCGCCCGGCTGCAGAATCAGGCGCAGCGACTCATCACGCTCGGCCAGCCACTGCGTCATCGCCACCGGGGCATGCACGACCGGCACGACGCTTCTTCCGCACTGCTCGCAGGCGCTGGCCGCCACGCCCTGCCAGTGCGCCAGCTTCTTGTCGGCGCGCTCGCCCTTGAGCTTGACGTCGCCCCGCGCGGTATAGAGTGGCGTGATGGCAGCCACGCCCATCTCACAGGCCTTCTGGATGGCGTAATCCATGCGATCGCCCTTGGAGATCGCCTGCCCCAGATGCACCGCCAGCGGCGCCTCGCGGTCATTGGGCACCGCCTCGATCACCTGCACGCTGACGCCCTTGCGGGTCACCTCCTCCAGCAACACGCGTACCTCCTGCCCACGGCCATCGAACAGCTGCGCCTCACTGCCGACCTTGGCACGCAACACCAGTCCGAGGTGGCGTGCAGGCCCCTCGGGGAGCGCGAAGGACGCCCCGGCGCTGACATTGAGATCAAGATCGGGGCAGTGCAGACGGATGGCCATGGACGGGGTCTCGCGGACTAAGAAGCAGTGAAAGTGGGCCGCGATGAGTCGATATAGCATCGCAGGCAAGGCGGCGGCCATTGTCGCCCAAAAACGCAGCGACGGGCCACTGGGGCCCGTCGCTGGTCGTACCTGTCATGTGGCCAATCAAGGCCGGCTCACTGATCAGTGAGCGGTAGCCTCGGCGGCGCCCTGGGCTTCACGCTGCTTGCGCTGCGCGTACATGGCCTCGAAGTTGACCGGAGCCAGCATCAGCGGAGGGAAGCTGCCACGGTTGACCAGGTTGTCGATGGCTTCACGCGCATACGGGAACAGCACGTTCGGGCAGAAGGCGCCCAGGGTGTGGTCCAGCTGCTCGACAGACAGGCCCGCGATACGGAACAGGCCAGCCTGCTCGACTTCCGCCAGGAAGGCTGTGGTCTTGTCTTCGCCATTGGTGACCTGAGCGGTGACCTTGATGGAGACTTCGAACAGCTCCTCACCGACCTGCTGGTGCTCGGTATCCAGCTCCAGCGCAACCTTCGGCTGGAACGGCTGGGAGAAGACCGCCGGAGAATTCGGGGCTTCGAAGGACACGTCCTTCACGTAGATGCGCTGCAGGGCAAACTGGAGCTGATCCTGAGCCTGTTCTGCGCCTGCTGCAGCCTGTGCGTTCTGTTCTTCAGCCATGAGACATATCCTTGAGGGTTCGGAGATTTATTCTTGGTTGCGAGCCTGCCTCCAGCAGACCCGCAAACTTGCCCAGCCAGCGGGGCAATGACAGCTGGCAGACACGCGACGCGCGAGTCTGCGACTCAGCGAGTCACGACCGGCAGGCTGTCGGCTTCCCACTGGCCCATGCCGCCCTTGAGCTTGACGGCCTGCTTGAAGCCATCCTTCTCGAGGCGCGCCACCAGCGGTCCCGCCGTCTGGCCGTGCTTGCAGACGATGATCACCGGGCGTTCCTTGTACTTGGCCAGCGGAGTGGTCTCGCTGGTCAGCTGACTGCTGGGAACGTTGACGGCACCGGCGATATGACCGGCCTTGAATTCCTTGCTGTCGCGGATGTCGATGAAGACACCCTCTTCGCGATTGACCAGTCGCGTGGCCTCGCTGACGCTGACGCCGTGGTTGCCACGCATGGTTTCCATGACAATGAGGGCGACCAGCAGGGCGACGAAGGCGCCGACCAGCAAGGGATGATTCTGCGCGAACTGAAGCAGCTGTTCGATCATGAGACGGGCTAACTCCGCTGTGACGTGCATGCCGACGCGTACGCGGCAAAGGAAATAGACCGCTACCTGAGGTAACGGAGCCAGCATTATACATGACAGGCCCAAGCATGAATGCCGCTGCATGGCATCAAAAAGGCGTAGCCGGGCGATGCGCCGGCTGCTGTCAGCTCAGCCGGGACGGGGTGATCCACCGATAGCGCTACCCAATCCCGGCGATACACTTGCGGCACTTGCACTCGGCACCTTACCACCCCTCTAATAGAGGGCAGAACGAGCAGGTAGTTTTATCACTACATGTCGTCTCCGCCGAGGGTTCTGCCCCACGGATGCGCCACAGCATGGCCGCAGGACATGACAGCTGCATGATGTGTCGTCCGTCGAACATCATCCTGTCATCCCGGCCCCTGCTCACCCCAGATCATTCGTCATCACAGCGAGGAAGTCATGGCAGCTCAAGCACAAGGTCCGCGTCCCGTCGCCCTAATCATCCTGGACGGCTACGGTCACAGCGAAGAGGAGAAGGACAACGCCATCCTCGCCGCCGACACGCCGGTGATGGACCGCCTGCGTCGTGAATATCCCAGCGAACTGATTCACACCGATGGTGGCTTCGTCGGCCTGCCGGACGGCCAGATGGGCAACTCCGAAGTCGGCCACATGAACCTCGGTGCCGGTCGCATCGTCTATCAGGACTTCACGCGCATCACCAAGGCGGTGCGTGAGAATGCCCTCAAGGACAATGACATCCTGACCGCGCCCATCGATGCCGCCGTCAAGGCCGGGCGTGCCGTGCACCTGATCGGCCTGCTGTCTCCGGGTGGTGTCCACTCCCACGAAGACCACACCCTGGCCATGGCTGACCTGGCCGCCGAGCGGGGCGCCAAGCGCATCTATATCCACGCCATCACCGATGGCCGTGACACCGCGCCCAAGAGCGCCGAGGCCTCCATCGCGCGTGCAGATGAGCACCTCGCGGGCCTGGGCCTGGAAGACGGGCGTGTCGCCACGCTGGTCGGTCGCTACTTCGCACTGGACCGCGACAACCGCTGGGACCGCGTCGAGCAGGCCTACCGCCTGATCGCCAACGGCGAAGCCGAGCATGAAGCCGCCACCGGCGTCGCCGGGCTGGCTGCCGCCTACGAGCGCGACGAGACCGATGAATTCGTCACCGCCACCCGCATCGGCGATTCCGTCGCCATGCAGGAAGGCGATGCGGCCATCTTCATGAACTTCCGCGCCGACCGTGCCCGCGAGCTGACCCGCGCCTTCGTCGAGCCGGACTTCGCAGGCTTCGAGCGCACACCGCCCAAGCTGGCCCACGACGGCCTGGTGATGATGACCCAGTACGCCGCCGACATCCCGGCGCCGGCAGCCTTCCCGCCGTCCGAGCTGCACAACACCCTGGGCGAGGTCGTGTCCGACCGTGGCCTGACCCAGCTGCGCATCGCCGAGACCGAGAAGTACGCGCACGTCACCTTCTTCTTCTCCGGTGGCCGTGAAGAGGAATACCCCGGCGAGACGCGCATCCTCGTGCCGTCCCCGCAGGACGTGAAGACCTACGACGAGAAGCCGGAAATGAGCGCCGGCGAAGTCACCGACAAGCTGGTGGAAGCCATCGAGTCCGGCGGCTACGACCTCATCGTCTGCAACTACGCCAACGGCGACATGGTCGGCCACACCGGCAAGTTCGACGCCGCCGTCCAGGCCGTCGAGTTCCTCGACAAGTGCGTGGCACGCGTGGTCGAGGCGCTGGAGAAGGTTGGAGGCGAATGCCTGATCACCGCCGACCACGGCAACGCCGAGCAGATGGTGCACCCGGAAACCGGCAATCCGCAGACCGCGCACACCACCTTCGAGGTGCCGCTGATCTACGTGACGCAGCGCGATGCCAAGCTGGCCGCCGACGGGCGTCTGTGCGATCTCGCCCCGACCCTGCTGACCATGATGGGCCAGTCGGTGCCGGAAGAGATGGATGGCAAGGTGCTGGTCGATTATGCCGAGGCCTGATAGCAGGCTGCATGGCGCACCCTTCGGTGCGTCGTGCCTCTCGCCCTGCCCGAGCAAGCCGCTCGGGCAGGGCGACCGCCCCCGAATCTTCAAGCGCCGGAGCCGAGTCTCCGGCGTTGTGCTGTCTGCCTGGCTGCTGAGTCTCGCCCCGCTGGCACTCGGCCCCGTGGTGGCTACCACCGCGCAGGCCGCTGACGACACCGCCACCCTGACCCAGAAGAAGCAGGCCTCCCAGGAAGACCTCAAGCGCCTCAAGCGCGAGATCCAGGCGATGCAGGGCGAGCTCAAGGCCACGGCAGCGCGGCGCAGCGACACGCGCAACGGGCTGGAGAAGATCGAACGCCAGCTCAACGCCACGCGCCAGCAGACCGGCAAGCTCGAGGATGAGCGCGATGACATCAAGCAGCAGCTGGTGGCACTGACGCGCAAGCGTGAAGCCCTCAGTCAGCAGCAGACGGCCCAGAAGGCGGCGGTCGCCGAAGAGATGGCCGCCCTCTATCGCCTCGGTCGTCAGCCTGAACTGAAATTGCTGCTCAATCAGGATGATCCCGCACGTCTTGAGCGCCTGCAGGTCTATCTGAACCACCTGAGCGAATCACGGCGTGCGGCACTGGAGCGCCTGGCCGAGCTGAACCAGTCACTGGCCGACACCCGCGCACAACTGCTGGCCCGCCAGACACGCCTGGATGACGTGCAGGCAGGACTCAAGCGGCAGGCCAGTCAGCTGATCGCGCAACAGAATGAACGCGCCGCCCTGCTGCGCAAGCTGGATGCGCGCTATGCCAGCCATGAGGCGAAGATCGCCGAACTGGACCAGGACCGCGCACATGCCAATCAGCTGATCCAGACCCTCGAGAAGCGCCTCAAGTCGATCAAGAGCGCGCCGCCACCCAAGACCCGCATCACGCGTGCGATGGGCAAGATGGATTGGCCGGCGCCGGGCAAGGTGATCTCCGCCTATGGGCGTGGCGAGGGCGTCAACCGTGATGGCGTGTTGATTCGCGCGACTCAGGGCACCGCCGTCACGGCGCCGCACGCCGGTCGCGTGGTCTTCGCGGACTGGATGCGTGGCTATGGCAACCTGCTGATACTCGATCACGGTGACAACGTGCTGACGCTCTACGCCCACCTGGCAAGCTTCAGCGTAGGCCCGGGCGACAGCCTGTCACGTGGCCAGCAGCTGGGCAGTGTCGGCAGCAGCGGCGGGCGTGATGGCCCGGCGCTCTATTTCGAAGTGCGCCGCAGCGGTCAGCCGACAGACCCGAGTCGCTGGCTCTCGCGCCGCTGAAGTGCCTGGCAGCGGCACCTCGCGCATCGTCTGATTGTCAGCCAGCGCTGAATGCCACCGCTAGCCAGCGGGCTAGTCGCCAGGCACTCGCGCGGGATATGCTCGCAGTAGCCTGTGACTGCGAGCATGCTGGGCGGTGTTCCCCCCCTGCCATGCCTCGACATCCGGCCCCGGCGCTCAGCGCATTTCGGTACCAGTCGAGTCAGTATCCGTCGAGAAGGAAATCGCATGTCTGCAATGTCGCCGTTCCGTCCTGCCCCGCGCCGCCTGCGTCAGCTGGCGGTCAGCGTGCCGCTGAGCCTTGCCCTGCTGGGCGGCGGACTGCCGGCCAGTGCAGAAGATGTCACCTCACCGGCCGACAGCGCTCAGGATGCCCGTCAGGGCACGGACCTGCCGCTGGATGAGCTGCGCACCTTCGCCGAGGTCTTCGAGCGCATCAAGCGCACCTACGTCGATCAGGTCGATGATCGCACGCTGCTCAAGAATGCCATGCGCGGCATGCTCGAAGGGCTGGACCCGCACTCCGCCTATCTGGATCAGGAAGACTGGCAGGACCTGCGCGAGAATACCGATGGCGAGTTTGGCGGCATCGGTATCGAGGTCGGCACCGGCGACGATGGCCAGCTGACCGTCATCGCCCCCATCGACGACACCCCGGCGGCGCGCGCGGGCCTGCAGCCGCGAGACGTCATCCTCAAGATCGACAATACACCGCTGGACGGCCTGTCGATGTCGGAGTCGGTCAAGTTGATGCGCGGTGAGGCAGGCTCTCGCATTCGGCTGCTGATTCTGTCCGAGGGCGCCGACATGCCGCGCGAAGTGGTGCTGGAGCGCGCCATCATCAAGAGCAGCAGCGTCAGTCAGCGCCTGCTGGACCCGGGCTATGGCTATCTGCGCATCAGCCAGTTCCAGAGCGCGACCGGTGACGAGGCCCACACGGCGCTGGCCAGACTGCGGGAAGACAACGATGGCGAGCCGCTCAAGGGGCTGGTGCTGGATCTGCGCAACAACCCCGGCGGGCTTCTCTCGGCCGCCGTCGAGATCAGTGACCTGTTCCTGTCCAGCGGCCGCATCGTCTACACCGAAGGCCGCCTGCCCGACAGCGAGCTGTCCTTCTCGGCCAAGCCCGCTACCCCCGCGGGCGACACCCCGCTGGTGGTGCTGATCAATGGCGGCACGGCCTCGGCCGCGGAAATCGTGTCCGGCGCGCTGCAGGATCAACACCGCGCCATCATCATGGGCACCGACAGCTTCGGCAAGGGCTCGGTCCAGACGGTGATGCCGCTGGGCAATGGCGATGGGCTCAAGCTGACCACCGCGCTCTACTTCACGCCCAGCGGACGTTCGATCCAGGCCGAGGGCATTCGCCCGGATGTCGAGGTCGTGCGAGGCCGCCTCGAGCGCGACACGCGGCGTGACTTCAGTGTGCGCGAGGCAGACCTCGACGGGCGCCTCGACAATGCCAACGCCGCCAGCGAGTCCGCCAGCAGCAAGGCGCCCGACAGCCCGGTGGTGGCGGAAAGTGACTATCAGCTGGGTGAGGCGCTCAATCTGCTCAAGGGCATGAACGTGCTGGGGCGCAGCGCGGCGCTCAAGGCCACCGTGCCCACAAGCGACGAGTAAGCATCACGCCATGACCTGCCGATCATCAGGCCACAACGACAAGGCCCCGCCATCTGGCGGGGCCTTGTCGTTGCAGGGGGCATGACATGCGCACTTGTATGGAGATATATAGCGCTGTGTGGCGGCGATCGGCCAATCCTGCGCCCAAGAAATGATGGTAGGCACTCACATACCCGGCAGGCCAGGTACTACATCACCTTCACTCTTGTTACGGCTTGCAGCTGGCGGGCAACTCACCCCGCTGCCCCATCGCCTGACGCATCAGGATGCGCTTCAACTCGCCCTGGCCGTCGACGAAACCAAGCCCGAAGTTGCGCAGCAGCCGCACGCCCGGCTGACGGCTGCCGAACAACAGCCGGAAGCCATCCATCATCTTGAGCATCATGGCATTGTCGCTGCGACGCCGGCGGCGATAGCGCGCCAGCCAGCGCTCGTCGCCAAGCGCCACCCCGCGGCGATGTCCTGCCAGCAGCTCGTCCGCCAACACCGCCACATCCATCAAGCCCAGATTGACGCCCTGGCCTGCCAGCGGGTGAATGGCATGCGCAGCATCCCCCACCAGCGCCAGCCCCGGCAGCACATAGTCTTCGGCGTGGCGCTGATGCAGCGGGAAACTGAAGCGCTCACTCGCCCATTCGATGGCGCCGAGCTGACCTTCAAAGGCGTCTTCCAGCTCACTACAGAATGCCGCCGGTGACAGTGCCAGCAGGCGCTCGGCCTCTTCTGGCGTGGTCGACCACACGATGGAGCAATGCCGCTCTGCAGCCGAGGCTCCCTCGGCCGGCTGAGCCAGGGCATCATTGACGGCCAGTGGCAGGAAGGCCAGCGGCCCGGTCGGCAGGAAGCGCTGACGCGCGACGGCCTGATGCGCGAGTTCGGTGCGCACCGTGGCCACCAGCGCGACCTGGCCGGTGTCGTGTTCCCGCGTGGCGATCCCGGCCAGCTCGCGTAGCCGTGAGCGCGCACCATCCGCCGCGACCACCAGCGCCGCGGTGACTGTCCGGCCATCGGTCAACGTCAGGCTGGTCGCTTCCGCCGTATCGAGCTGGTAAGCACTCACTACTGACATAGCACCCGAGCATGGGAGTGCCATGCCTGCCACACGCGCCCCGAAGCAGCGCGTGATCGCCGGGCAGGCATCGATGGCCTGCTCCAGCGCGGCGAGCGTGGCCCGATTCTCGACGATATGCCCCAGCACCGGCACGCCACTGTCCTCGGCGCTGAACTGGATCTCGCCATTGCCCTCCGCGTCCCACACCTGCATGCCGGTATAGGGCATCAGGCGACTGGCGGCGATCGTCGGCCACACACCCAGACCGCTCAACAGCTGCTGAGAGACCGGCGTCAATGCACTCACCCGTGGCTCGGGGGCGCTATCAGGTTGCCAGCGGGTCGCGGACTCACGCCCCTCGACCAGCATGACCCGCAGTCCCGCCTGCCCCAGCAGCAGCGCCAGGGTGGCACCGACGATACCGGCACCGACGATGGCGACATCGGCGTCATGTGCGCTACCTGCTGATCGACCGTCCTTCATGCCTGCTCCCTGTCTCGTAGTTCAGTCTCGTAGTTCTGTCTCGTAGCCTGATCTCGAAGACCAATCTCGTGGCTCGACACCAAGGCGCTGTCAGTGAGGCGCTGTCAGTGACGCCCTGCCTGCGAGGCTCTGCCCACGAGCCAAGTCAGTGATTGCCCACCAATCTCAGCGCTCAATGCCCATCGAGCGTCTGGCCAACAGGCGCTTGAGCGGCGAGACAAGATTGAGCCCGATCAGGCCCGCTGCCCGTGCATGCCCCAGCCAGCGACTCTCGACCCCGAACAGGCGGATCAGGCCATCGCTGAACAGCACCACATTGTCGCGATCCGCGCCGCGCCGTTCCTCGAAGTCACTCAGCACACTGGCGGCCCCCGGCGACTCGCCACGCGTCAGGCCCGCCTCGATGGCCGCGACCAGGTCGGTCACGCCGCGCAGCGCCAGATTGAAGCCCTGCCCTGCCACCGGGTGCAGGGCGTGGGCGGCGTTGCCGAGCACCGCAAGGCCGGGACGCGTGCCTTCGCTGGCACGCACCAACGACAGCGGATAGGAGTGGCGTTGCCCGACGCGGCGAAAGCGCCCGGCGCGTTCACCGAAGGCGCGCTGCAGTGCCTGCAGAAAGTCGCTGTCAGGCAGCGCCATCAGGCTTTCCGTGTCCGCGGGGGAGCGTGTCCACACCAGCTCCATGCGCTTGCCGGCCAGCGGCAGCAGCGCCATCGGGCCTTCGCTGGTGAAGCGCTCGTAGGCGACTCCCTGGTGAGGCTGGCTCATCTCCACCGTGGCGATCAAGGCATGCTGCTCATAGTCCTGCGCCGCACTGTGGATACCGAGGCGCTCCTTGAGTCCGGAGCGACCGCCATCCGCCAGCACGGTCAGCTCAGCCTCAATCAGACGACCATCCTCAAGCGTGAGGCGATGGCCTTGCGCCGTGACAGCGATTTCTGCCACCCGCGCCGGGCAATACCAGGCCAGCGGCAGCTCAGCCAGCTGGCGATGCAGCACCTGACCCATCCAGGCATTGGGAATCACGTGGCCGAGCGCGGCTACCTCGAGTTCTGAGGCCCGCATGCGTGTCGCGCCCAGGTGGCCGCGCTCACTGACATGGATGGTGCGAATCGGCGTGGCGTGCTCACACATCGCCTCCCAGACCCCGAAGGCGGTGAACCGCTGGCGTGAGCCCGCCGCGATGGCGCTGGCACGTGCATCGAAACTGGGCTGGAAGCGCTGGGCGTCTGCCGTCGCCGCGGGCAGCTCATTGGCCTCGATCACGGCGACACGCAACGCTGCTGCCTCACGGCCCTTCTCGTCGGCCACACGCGCCATCAGCGGTGCCAGCGCGCAGGCCAGACTGGCGCCCACCAGGCCGCCGCCGATGATCACGATGTCGAAGTGTTCGGCATCACGCCCGCTCATGGCTTCAGGCTCACTCATGGCGTCAGGCCTCCGCGCGCATCAGCGCCTCGATGGCCTCGACGGACTTGGGCACGCCATGACTCAACACCTCGTGGCCCGCGGCAGTCACTGCGACGTCGTCCTCGATGCGAATGCCGATCCCGCGATACTCAAGGGGAATGTCGCCGTCCTGCGGAATGTAGAGACCCGGCTCGATGGTCAGCACCATGCCCGGCACCAGCGGACGCGGCTCACCCGCTTCGCGATAGCTGCCAACATCGTGCACATCCAGCCCCAGCCAGTGCGAGGTGGAGTGCAGATAGAAGCGACGGTAGGCATCGCTGCTGATCAATTCCTCGACCTCCCCCTGCAACAGGCCCAGCTCGACCAGCCCCGTGGTCAGGTCATGCACGACCTGTTGGTGAATGCCCACCAACGTTGCACCCGGTGCCACGGCGGCTACCGCGCGCTCCTGCGCCTTGAGCACGATCTCGTACAGACGGCGCTGCGGCTCACTGAAGCGGCCATTGACCGGGAAGGTACGCGTGATGTCACCGGCATACAGGGCGTACTCGGCGCCGGCATCGATCAGCACCAGCTGACCATCCTCCAGCGGCGCGCGATTCTCGATGTAGTGGAGTACACAGGCATTCACACCCGCCCCGACGATGCTGGTGTAGGCCGGGGCCGGCGCCCCCTGCCACTGGAATTCATGCTCGATCTCGGCCTGCAGATGATACTCGTGCAGGCCGGGACGGCTGATCTGCATCGCACGCACATGCGCGCGCGCGGAAATCTCGGCGGCGTGACGCATCAGTGCCAGCTCACGCTCATCCTTGATCAGGCGCTGCTCATGCAGCAGCGGCGCGAGATCCTCGAAGGCGGCCGGCGGCCGTGCTCCGCGACGCACCGCGGCGGCCAGCTCATCGCGCAGCGCTTGAGCCAGCGCCAGGGCTTCATCATCCTCGAACAGCACATAGAGACGCTCGCGGCCATCCAGCAGGCTGGCCATCACCTCATCACGGGCCTCATTGGTGAAGGCCTGATCGAAGCCTGCCGTGGCGACGGCCCCCTGGGCGCCGATGCGGATGCCGGTCCAGGCTTCGGCCAGCGGGTCCTTCTCCTGACAGAACAGCACGCTCTCCCCTTCGGCGCGCCCGGGCAGCAACAGCAAGGCGGCCTCGGGTTCCGGCCAGCCGGTCAGATAGTGGAAGTCGCTGTTCTGACGGAAGCTGTATTCACTGTCGCGGTTGCGCTGGGCCAGGCCCGACGAGACCACCAATGCGGCAGCCCCCTGCGGCAGCTGCGCGATCAGGCGCTGGCGGCGTGCACGAAAATCCTCTGCCGTCAGGGCAGCAGGTGCGGGCAGGATGGCTGGGGCAGTCATGGCAATCTCCGTCGAGAACCCGCCGGGCATGGCGCGTTCGAGTGACAAACAGGCGTGATGCTGTAGATGGGGTCACCCGCCCTCTTGTACCAGCCTTGCATCAGATGCGGCGCAAGCGGTGGGTGACCATCGTTTCAGTGGGTATCGGTACGCGAGCTGACGCCGAGGCTGCCCTCGAGACCGCCTTCCGGCAGCTGGTCATCGCTGGGCTTCTCGACGTCCGGGTTGCCCGGGTGCTGCTCGGTATACAGCAGCAAGGCCGCCATGCGCACATGGTCAGCCAGCGCGAACAGGTCGGCCTCGTCCTCGGCGTTGTCGTCGTCGAGGTCTTCGGCGTTGGCGAGGCCACTCGAGATGGCTTCGACATCGCTCAGCGCATCCTTGAGCGCCTGACTCCAGCCACTGCGGACATCGTCATCGGCACCGGCCAGCTCTTCCTGGAAGCCCAGCGTCCATTCGCGCAGGCTTTGACCACGTTCGGCCAGCGAGAACATGTCATCCGGCAGCAGCGGCTCGAAGCTCATCTCGCTGGCGGCCAGGCGCTCCTGATTGCGCGTGCGCCAGGTGAGGAAGACTTCACCGGCCTCACGCGTGGCCGGTTGCTCGACCCCCAGCGAGGCGCAGACGCGCGCCAGCCAATCCTCGGCACTGATGTCATCCAGCGCCAGTGCGGCCACCAGCTGACCATCGAGGAAGGAGGGATTGTTGAGGCTGCCGTGAGCCAGGAAGTGGTCTGCGACGAGCGAGAAGTCGAAGGTATCGTTGATGATCGCCATGATGCGGCCCCATTGAGTCAGTGAGAAGTGGTTCTGTAGCGGGAGAATGGCATCTGAAGGATGTGCTGCAGCACAAGGCAGCCGCGCCGCGCGGCGCGTTGACCCTCCAGAAGCGGCTCTCTATAGTGGCTCGAGAATGCCCCCATCTTACCGCACTGGCCCTCCTTCTGGCTTGCCGTCCTGACTGCGACGGTGACGCACTGACAGCAGGACGTCGGCATCAATCTGGATGACGCCGGACAAGGCCCGAGAGGATCTACATGAGCGATTCCGCCACCCCACGCAATACCACCGAGATCAGCCTGCTCGGCCGCAGCTATACCGTCAGCTGTCAGCCCGGCGAGGAAGATGGCCTGACCCGTGCGGCGGCTTATCTGGATCTCGCCATGCAAGGCATCCAGCAACGCGGCAACACCATCAGCGCCGACAAGGTCGCCCTGATGGCAGCGCTCAATATCTCGCATGAGTTGATCAACAGCCGTGACAGCGAGCGCGCCCTGCAGCGCGACTTCGAGACTCGCCTCACCGCGCTGGACCGTCAACTGGATGCCGCGCTCAGTCAGCTGCCAGCCGACTATGCCGATCAGGCGAAGGCGCGCGCCGCTGAGCGCAAAAACGCTTCAGAATCAAACAACTGATACATTCAGGCAACAGATTGTTCCCGACAGGATTAGCCCTTGGGCAGGCAGGCGGGGTTTGGTAGACTGAATGAGTTCTCTGGGGTGTACGACAGTTGCCGATGTCCCTCGAGCTTATAAGCTATTCCCAGGGAGTCCACTGCGCAGTGCTGTGTGCATGTCCGTGCGTCGGAACGCCTGATGCGCTGCGCGGGACTACCCACCTTGAACCGCTGGGTTCAAGGGCCCCCGGTAACACCGGCACCTTGGAGAACCCTGTCTGACGGAGATTGTCAGGCATGCGCAAGCCCCCCGCGGTCTATGCCGCACCCGCGAGCCCACGCTCGCCACTCCCTTCTGCAGCACTCGATACCACGCTCTGGGCACTGCCCAGCGAGCTCGATCACCCTCAGGCCGACCGCCGTGCGCTTCGCCGTCTGCTGCGCCAACGCCGCCGTCAGCTACCACCTGCCATTCGTCTGCAAGCCGAAGATGCGCTCCTGCGTCAGCTGAAACGGCTGCCGGAACTGTTGCGCGCCCGCCACGTCGCCCTGTATCTGCCCTACGATGGCGAGATCGATGCCACGCGCCTGTGCGATTGGCTGCAGCGACGAGGGGCGAAGGTCTATCTGCCGGTACTGCGTCCGTTCGCGGCCAATTCGCTATGGTTCGTGCGCTACGACGATCAGACACCCCTGGTCAGCAACCGCTTCGGCATCGCCGAACCGGACACCCGTCATGGGGCTTCCAGGGCGCGGCGCCTGCCTGCCTGGGCGCTGGATGTCGTCTTGATGCCACTGGTCGGCTTCGATGGGCGCGGGGCTCGCATCGGCATGGGCGGCGGCTTCTACGATCGCAGCTTCGCCTTTACCCGCCGTCCCGGCCCACGGCCGCTGTTGATCGGCCTCGCCCACCACTGTCAGAAGGTCCCCGCCCTGCCGGTACAGCCCTGGGATGTCCCGCTGGACGCCATCGTCAGTGATCGCGAAGTCGTGCGCCCTGCCCGCCCTGAATGAGGCGCTGGGCTTTGTGACGAGATCGATGGCACGACCGCGAAACGACCACAACACGACGGAGCACGAGGGTGAAAGCAGGCAGAAAGGGGCTATCTGTGAGGAGGCGAAGCAGCAACGCAGTGAAGCCAGCCGGGGGCAAGCTTAAGGGGAGTCGGGGAACTGGAAAGCGGGGAGCAGAAACGCTGGAAAGCCTGGCAGGAGGGTCATGACATGGGTGCGTGGCGCCAGAGAGACTGACGCCAGCAGCACCGCTACCGCCGGTGAGGGCAGCAGCGCAGGATTCAGGAACCCATTACGGTCTGGGCGTAGCCGGTTGCCACTACACCAATCCCGAAGATGAATACCAGGGCCATGACCAGATCGGGCTTACGTTTCATGAGAGCGGGCTTCTTCTTATATCGTCAGTGGCTTTCGCGTGACGGTTGTCGATGACTGTCTTCCTGACAGTGACCAGATGATAGGCATCTGACTTCTGTATGACAATCACCATGCAATCGTTTGAATGGACGCTTTTCCACGCAGCTTTTGATGTCTGCTCGCCCCAGCCGACAAGTACTTTCGTCAAAAACACTGTTCTTTTTCGCGCTCGGCATGGAATGTGGAATTTCCTGCGGCATGCCCGCCGGATACGCATGAAAAAGCCCCGACCTTCCACGCGAAGGCCGGGGCTTTTCTTTCCACGAATATGACCAATGAAGCATGATGAGCTGCGCCTCAGCTCGCCGCCTTCAACGCAAATGACTCATATAGCCATCATCGCCCCATCGCTTGCCTCGCTCAGGACAGAAACAGGCGATAGGCGGGATTGTCACTCTCTTTCCAGAAGCGATAGCCGATCTCATTAAAATATTCCTCGACCCGCGCGCGGTCGCCATTGGGGATCTGCATGCCGATCAACACCCGGCCATGCGACGCGCCGTGGTTACGGTAGTGGAACAGCGAGATATTCCAGTCCGCCGGCAGGTGGGTGAGGAAATTCATCAGGGCGCCAGGGCGCTCCGGGAATTCGAAACGATAGACCTCTTCCTCGAGATCGCTGGTCGTGCGCCCACCGACCAGATGACGCGTGTGCAGCTTGGCCAGTTCGTTGTCGGTCAGGTCTTCCACCGCATAGCCCGCCTCACGCAGCTTCTCGACCACAGCAGCGCGGTCTTCACCGCCCGGCTTGACCTGCACGCCGACGAAGACATGCGCTTCCTCCGGATTGGCATAGCGATAGTTGAACTCGGTTACCATGCGCTTGCCGATCACCTTGCAGAACTGCTTGTAGGCCCCCGGGCGCTCCGGCAGCGTCACGGCCAGAATCGCCTCACGCTGCTCGCCCAGCTCGGTGCGCTCGGCAATGTGCTGCAGGCGATCGAAGTTGGTGTTGGCGCCGGAGTTGATGCACACCAGCGTCTCCCCTTCCGCGCCTGACTGCTGGACATATTTCTTGAGGCCCGCCAGAGACAGTGCGCCACTGGTTTCGGAGACGGCACGCGTATCCTCGAAGATATCCTTGACCGCTGCACACATCTCGTCGGTATTGACGGTGATGACCTCATCGACGGTGTGCTGGATGAGCTCGAACGGTGCCGCGCCGATCTGCGCGACCGCCACGCCCTCGGCGAACACGCCGACCTGGTCCAGCACCACCCGCTCACCGGCTTCCATGGCTGCCTTGAGGCAGGCGGCATCTTCCGCCTCGACCCCGATGACGCGAATCTCGGGGCGCAGGTACTTCACGTAGGCCGCGACACCGGCGATCAGGCCACCGCCCCCGACCGGCACGAAGATCGCATCGATCTTGCCGGGATGCTGACGCAGGATTTCCATGCCGACGGTGCCCTGGCCGGCAATGACATCCGGGTCGTCATAGGGCGGGATGAAGGTATAGCCGTGCTCATCCATCAGGGTACGCGCGTGGGCCAGCGCCTCGGGGAAGGCGTCGCCCTTGAGAATCACCCGCGCGCCGCGCTCGCGCACGGCCTGCACCTTGATTTCCGGCGTAATGCGCGGCATCACGATCACTGCCTTGACGCCCATCAGCTTGGCCGCCATCGCCAGGCCCTGCGCATGATTGCCGGCCGAGGCCGCAATCACGCCACACGCCTTCTGTTCATCCGTCAGCTGGGCCATCTTGTTGTAGGCGCCGCGAATCTTGAAGGAATAGACAGGCTGCAGGTCTTCACGCTTGATGAAGATGTGATTGCCGAAACGACGCGACAACAAGGGTGCCGGCGAGAGCGGAGTTTCATGGGCGGCTTCGTAGACACGAGCCGACAGGATTTTCTTGACGTAATGTTCGAGCATTATAGGAATGTCCTGATGTGTCACAGCGCGGGCCGCATGAGCGCGACCGAACCCCCATTGTTATCAGACCGCTGGCGAGAGCGTCCAGCGCCATCGCCGGGTTTGCCGTTATAATGTGGCGTTTTCCGGCGTTGCGCTTCACGTCAAGCCGTTTTCCAGTGCCTGCCGGCGGTAAACTGCTGGCCACACGGGGAAGACCGCGCCAATGCCCACTTTCACCACCGCCCCACCGACCCGAGGTATCACATGACCCAGGATGAGCTGAAGCAGGCCGTGGCCCGCGCCGCCCTTGACGAGATTCGCCCACTGCTGAGCCGCGACACCATCATCGGCGTCGGCACCGGTTCGACGGCCAATCTGTTCATCGATGCGCTGGCGGAAGTGCGTCACGACTTCGCCGGCGCCGTCGCCAGCTCCGAAGCCACGGCCGAGCGCCTCAAGGGCCATGGCATCGACGTCTTCGAACTCAACCATGTCGGCACCGTGCCGGTCTACGTGGATGGTGCCGACGAGATCGACCCGCGCCTGGCGATGATCAAGGGCGGCGGCGCCGCGCTGACCCGCGAGAAGATCGTCGCGGCCTGCGCCGAGCGCTTCGTGTGCATCGCCGATGGCTCCAAGCAGGTGGATATTCTCGGCGGCTTCCCGCTGCCGGTGGAAGTCATCCCGATGGCGCGCTCCTATGTCGCGCGTGAGCTGGTCAAGCTGGGCGCAGACCCGGTCTACCGCGATGGCGTGCTGACCGACAACGGCAACCGCATCCTCGATTGCTACAACTTCCTGATCGAGGACCCGATCGCCATGGAAGCGCGCATCAATGCCATCGTCGGTGTTGTCACCAACGGCCTGTTCGCGGCACGCGGTGCCGATGTGCTGCTGGTGGGACGCGAAAGTGGCGTCGAACGCATCACTGCCTGAGGAGCTGGCATGACGATGAATCTGCGCCCACGACTGCGCCTGGCGACCGCACTGCTGCTGGCAGCCAGCGCAAGTCCGCTGGCGCTGGCCGATAGCCTGCCGATCAGCCAGCCAGTCACCGTGACGCTCGACAGTGGCGTCAAGATCCTGCTCAAGCCGGACCACAGCTGGGAATATCAGCTGGATGAGGTACAGGCCGCTTCCGCCCCGGCCACACGACCGTCCGTGGAAACTGGCGCTGGCAGCGCGCTGGTGCCGACCTCGACGGCCGTGCCGGTGACGGCGGCGGTCGCTCCGGCTGGCGACTCGGCCTCACCATCAGCCGGTGCGGCCTCTACCAGTGCCGGCAACGCAGCGCCTGACAGCGCGTCACGCCTCAACAGCAGCGCGCTGGCCAATCCGCGGCTGTTGAGTGAAGGCCACCGCGATGGTCTGGTCGCGCGCCTGTCCTCGGTGAGCGAAGAGGATGACGAGGCGCTTCTGCAGTTCAGCCTCGACAACACGGCCGGCCAGAGTGTCATCGGCGTGCAGGCCAGACTGCGCCTGTATGCCGATGATGGCCATCTGCTCGCGACGCGTGAGGTGCCGCTGTGGGTCGGTGAATATCGCCTGCCCCAGACCTACCTGCGCCCCGGCCAGACACGCGATAGCCGCGAAGTGCGCGTCTCGCTGCCGGAGGGTGAGTGGTCACGCCAGCTGGTGCGCGTGGAAGTCACCGAGGTGGAGTTCCGCTGATCACCGGATGCCGGATGCCAGCTTCCAGGTGTCAGATGCCACAGCAGCCAGACGAAAAACGGGAAGCCCTGAGGGGCTTCCCGTTTCTGTTTTAGCGCCGGTCGCTCAGCGAGAGCGAAGCGGTGATCAGAACTTGTAGTTGATGCTGAAGTAGTTGCCGAAGCCGGTGGTGTCCTGGCGAACACCGGTGGCAGTGGAGCCATCGGTGAAGAACGCCATGTTGTTGTAGTACTTCAGGCCATAGCCGATCGCATAGCGCTGGGTGTGGTAGTAGATGCCGTTGAACCACTCCATGCTGTTGACGCTGCGGCCCGCCTGGCTGCCCACTTCGTCGGCATCGAACTTGTAGTCCAGGTAGCCCTGATAGGCGATGAAACTGCCATCATCGAAGTTGACGAACGGCTTGAACCAGTTGGTGGAGGCCATGTAGCCGTCCCACTTGCTCTCGTCTTCACCGCCGTAGTTCTCACGCACGTAACGCGCGTAGAGGTTGAAGCCCATCTTGCCGAACCACGGCACCTGCACATCGCTGCCCAGGCCGACGTAGTGCTCCCACAGACCGCCGAATGCGCCGTTGTCACCGATGTTGGTGACGGTGGCGATGTAGAGCTCATCCACCGGGCCGAACGACAGGTCATAACCGGTCATGGCGTCCAGCGAGAAGCGCGGCGCCAGCTTGGCGAAGAAGTTGTCGCCGTCGTTCAGGTCATCGGAGCTGTCGTCCAGCAGGTCGAAGAAGTCGACATACCCGTAGAGATCGACGATGCCCGAGCGGCCGCCGAACTCCATCTCCAGGTAGGTATCTTCGCTGTTGCGGAACGGCAGGCGGTTGTCTTCACTGCGCATCAGGTTGAAGGTCAGCCACTTGTAATCATTGGCGTGGATATCGCCATTGAAGTCAGTGGCCTGCGCCGGTGCTGCAGCGGTCAGCAGCGTGGTGGCAGCCAGAGTGCTGGCCGCGAGGGTCTTGAGCATGGTCATCGCGTAACGATCCTGTCCTGAATGTTGAGACTGTTCGAATTCTTGTGGTCTTGCCCGCTGAGCGGGTCTTGTCGCTATGAAGTCCGACGAAGGCGCGGGAGTGAAACTCGCACGGGGCCCAGTCTGGAAAGGCGGCGATGTTAGCACTTCCTCGCAAAAACGACAGAGCGACATTTCGGGGATGATCAACGTGCCATCGACGACAATGTGAACCTTTTCACACTCTCGCCAAGCACCTTGCCACTCCCGGCTTCCCCGAGCTGACATCCCGATGTTTCCTCGCTTGCCGCCCGGCGCATGCCGGCAGGATGGCTCCCGTCGACTGACCGGGCGGAGAGCGAGGAATGCATCAGGCCGCCAGCGCCAGGAAGAAACCGGCAATCGCCGCCGACATCAGATTGGACAGCGTGCCGGCGAGTACCGCCTTGAGCCCCAGGCTTGCGATCTCATGACGGCGTGTCGGTGCCAGGCTGCCCAGCCCCCCCAGCAGGATGGCGATCGACGACAGATTGGCGAAGCCACACAGCGCGAAGGACAGCACTGCCATGGTGTAGGGCGTCATCACCGCGCCGGTGGCCGCGACGATGCTGTCACCGCTGAGGTAGGGCGCCAGATTGATGTAGGCGACGAACTCGTTCACCACCAGCTTCTGGCCGATGAAGGAACCCGCCAGGGTCGCCTCGCTCCACGGCACGCCCAGCAGGAAGGCCAGCGGCGCGAACAACCAGCCGAGAATCATGTCGAGACTCAGCGTGTCCATGCCGAACCAGCCACCCACGCCGCCGAGAATGCCGTTGATCAGGCCGATCAGCGCGATGAAGGCCAGCAGCATCGCCCCGACATTGGCCGCCAGCTTGAGGCCGGAAGACGCACCGGAGGCCGCAGCGTCCAGCACATTGGAGGGCGCATCATCATCCTTGAGGGCGGCATCGGCGAGTGCGATCGAGTCGTCCGGCTTCTCCGTCTCCGGGAACAGCAGCTTGGCGAACAGCAGCCCGCCGGGCGCTGCCATGAACGATGCCGCCACCAGGTACTCCATCGGAATGCCCAGCGCCGCATAGCCGCCCAGCACCGAGCCGGCGACGGAGGCCAGGCCACCGCACATCACGGCGAACAGCTCGGAGCGCGTCATGCTGGCCAGATACGGCTTGACCACCAGCGGCGCCTCGGTCTGACCGACGAAGATGTTGGCCGTGGCCGAGAGCGACTCGGTACGCGACGTGCCCAGCACACGCTGCAGGCCGCCGCCCAGCAGGCGAATCACCCACTGCATGATGCCGAGGTAGTAGAGCACCGCGATCAGCGACGAGAAGAAGATGATGATCGGCAACACCTTGACCGCGAAGATGAAGCCGACACCACTGCCCGGATTGGCCAGGCTGCCAAACAGGAAGTTGATGCCCTGATCGGCATAGTTGACCACCTGACTGACGGCACCGGAGACACCGGCCAGCACTCCCTGACCGAAGGAGGTGTAGAGCACGAAGGCGCCGATGGCCAGCTGGATGGCAAAGGCACCACCCACGGTGCGCAGGCGAATGGCGCGTCGATTCGACGACAGCGCCACGGCAATGAGGATGAGCGAAGCCATCCCGACGAGACTCATGAGGGGATTCATTGGGAAGATCCTGAGGGTTCTTGTGGTTGTTATGGGTGCTGCGTGCAGGGCTGCGACGACCCGTTATCAACGTCGTGCAGTGTTATCCTGCATTCTCACCATGTTCAAAAAGTCACAGCCTGACCAAATAGTCAATACGTCCGTTTTACCTCACGCCCTCTTGTCTTCCAGTGCCAGACTGGCAATGTCAGGGGCATTTTTGAGGTTCTCCCTGTGTGTCAGTGGTTTATCATCTGCTTCTGACGTGGGACGTGGCGCTTCAGCCCAGTTTTTCGCCAACGCTCCCTCATCGGAACCGGCATCAAAGGACAAAAGCCGCATGAACAATCACAGCGCCGCCCGACTCGACCGCCTGCAGGCCATTCTGCGCGAAGGCAGCCCTCTGCAACTGAGCGACGCCGCACAGCTATGCGCCGTCTCGGAGATGACCATTCGTCGCGACGTGGCGCACAGCAACGGACTGCTGGAAATTCTGGGTGGCCGCCTGTTGCTGGTCGATTCATCCGCCGGCAGCGTCTATCGCCTGGATCGCGAGATCGACGCCAGCGCCCCGATCAAGCAAGCGCTGTGCCAGCAGCTGGCCAGTCATATCGAGGATGGCGACACCCTGTATGTGGATTGCGGCACCACGTTGGTCCATCTGGCAGCCGCCATCGACCGCCAGCAGACGCTGACCCTGGTGACCTGCGCCCTGAATGTGGCCAACGCGGTCGGCCATCTGCCCGGGGTGCGGCTGGTGATGCTGGGGGGCCTTTTTCACCCGGCCACCCAGTCATTCACCGCCACCGACATGCCGGAGGCCATCCGCCGTCTCGGCATCAACAAGGCCTTTCTCTCGGCGGGCGGAGTGCATGCCGAGCGAGGCGTCAGCTGCTTCCATTTCCATGAGGTCGCGGCCAAGCAGGCCGCTCTGGAAAGCGCGATGCAGCGCTTCTTGATCGTCGATGCGCGCAAGTTCGAGATGGTGCGCCCCGCCTTCATCGCCCCACTGAGTGACTTTGATGTGGTGATCAGCAATGCCAGCCCCGCCGCACGTGATTGTCTGGGGGCGCTGGAGGCAGAAATGGGCGTGACAGCCGAGCTTGTCGACTGCTGAACTGTCGATTGCTGAGCTGCAGATTGCCTTGCTGGAAAGAGTCAGGCCACTCGCAGCGCCAGACCACTGACAAACAGAAAACGCCGCACGATTGTGCGGCGTTTTCTGTCTGACCAGACAGTCAATGCACACTTTGCGTGCGCGGGGATGTCACAGCGGCAGGTGGTGCTCGAGCATCGCCAAGGTGCCACTCAGCGCGCCGCGATTGCGCTCCACGACCTGGCTGGCCGCCTGGCCTGCCATCTGCTGCGCGGCCTGATCCGAGAACAGCGCATTCACCGCTTCGGCCAATGCCGCGTCATCCGCAACGACCTGAAGCGCGCCTTCCGCGGCCATCACCTCGGCGATCTCGCTGAAGTTGTCCAGCGATGGGCCACTCAGCAGTGGCAGTCCCAACGCAGCGGGCTCGAGCAGATTGTGCCCGCCGATGGGCACCAGGCTGCCGCCGATGAAGGCGATATCAGTGGCCGCATACAGCGTCAGCAATTCCCCGAGACTGTCACCGACCAGTACCGATACGGCGTCAGCCACACCGGTGCCGCTCTCTGACATGGCACTGCGCCGCAGGCTGCTCTCGCCGCGCGCCTGGCACCACTGCGCCGCCTGAGCGGCCACTGCCTCGAAGCGTTGCGGATGGCGCGGCACCAACAGCAGCAAGGCCTGAGGATGCTGGTCTCGTACCGCGGCATGCGCCGCGAGTATCTGGCCATCCTCGCCGTCATGCGTCGAGGCGGCGATCCATACCGGCCGCTGCGCGAACGACTGGCGCAGCGCCTGGCCATCGGCAATGACCTGTTCAGCAATGCCCAGTTCGAACTTGAGCGAGCCGACGGCCGTGCCGCACGCTGGCGGCAGGCCAAGCGCCATGAAACGCTCCAGATCCTGCTGCGACTTGGCCGACAGACCACTGACGTGAGCAAGACTGTCGCGCATCAGGGCGCCGATCCTGCGATAGCGCTGGAAGGCGCGCGGTGACAGGCGGCCATTGATGACGCACAGCGCAATCTCCTCCCGCGCACAGGCGGCCATCAGGTTGGGCCACAGCTCGGTTTCCACCATGATCGCCAGCGCCGGACGCAGCCGACGCACGAAGCGCCGCGCGCTCAGCGGGAAATCCAGCGGCAGGTAATGGTGACGGGCCGGGGCCAGCTCTGACGAGCCCTGCGGCGTATGCAGCAGACGTGTGGCCTGTGCAGCGCCGGTGGCCGTCATGGTCGTCAGCACCAGCGGGCGCCGTGGGTAGCGCTGACGCAGTGCCTCGACAAGACTCGCCACCATCACCACCTCGCCCAGCGAGGCGGCGTGCAGCCAGATGGGGCGCTCACTGTCGGGCGTGGTGCTCGGCGTGGAGGGGATGATGCCCAGCCGTTCCAGGCGCGGGTGCTGGGCATCGTGCTCGCGCCAGACCCGCTGCCAGATGAGAGGCGACAGCAGGGTCAGCGCGGTGCTGTAGAGGCTGCGGGCAAGGCTCACGCCTAGTCCTCGCGATCGAGAATGGTGGCGATCATCGCGGTGGTGGAGACGCCGTCCTCGAAACCGAGCACGCGAACTTCACCGCCATTGGCGATCACTGCCTCTCCTCCGGCGATCTCTTCGGGGCGATAGTCGCCGCCCTTGACCAGCACATCCGGCAGCACGGCCTCGATCAGGCGTGCCGGGGTGTCCTCGCTGAAGGGCACCACCCAGGCGACCGCACCGAGGCCTGCCAGCACCTGCATGCGGCGCAGCACCGGGTTGATCGGGCGTGTCGGCCCCTTGAGGCGTGCCACCGAGTCGTCGTCATTGACGGCCACGATCAGGCGATCGCCGTGGCGTGCCGCTTCCTGCAGGTAGGCCACGTGGCCGGCGTGCAGGATGTCGAAGCAGCCATTGGTCATCACCACACGCTCGCCGCGTGCCTGGGCGGCCTTGACTGCCGGGATGAGCGCGGACTCCTGGATCACGCCGAATTCCGCCAGCTTGTCGCCGTGCAGCGCGGTGTAGAGCTCCGCCACCGACAGGGTCGCGGTACCCGGCTTGGCGACCACCAGGCCCGCGGCCAGGTTGGCCAGCATCACGGCTTCCGGGAAGGCGTGACCGGCCGCCAGCGCCAGACCCAGCACGCCGATCACCGTATCGCCGGCACCGGTGACGTCGTAGACCTCACGCGCATGCGTCGGCAGGTGCAGCGGCTGATAACCCTCGCGGATCAGGGTCATGCCCTTCTCGCTGCGCGTCACCAGCAGGGCTTCCAGCTCGAGCTCGGCACGCAGTGCCTCGCCCTTCTCGGCCAGTTCCTCATCGCTGCGGCACGGCCCGACGATGGTCTCGAATTCGGTCAGGTTGGGGGTGATGATGCTGGCGCCGCGATAGCGCGAGAAATCACTGCCCTTGGGGTCGACCAGCACACGCTTGCCCGCCGCACGCGCAGCGGCGATCAGCGCCTCGACCTGATTCAGCGAGCCCTTGCCGTAGTCGGAGAGAATCATCACGCCACTGGCGCCCAGCTCGGCCTCGACCTGGCTCACCAGCGCGCTGGTATCCACCTCGTGCAGCGGCTCCTCGAAATCGAGACGCAGCAGCTGCTGATTGCGGCTCATCACGCGCAGCTTGGTGATGGTCGGCACGCTGTCACTGGCCTGGAAGCGCGTGATGACGTTGGCGTTTTCCAACGCGCGCGTCAGGATGGCGGCGTTGTCATCCTCACCGACGACACCCGCGAGGGTGGCGTGCGCGCCGAGCGAGGCGATGTTGAGCGCGACGTTGGCGGCACCGCCGGGGCGGTCTTCGCTCTCGCCGACTCGCACCACCGGTACCGGTGCTTCCGGCGAGATGCGTGAGGTGCCACCGTGCCAGTAGCGGTCGAGCATCACATCACCCACGACCAGCAGGCGAGCCTGTTCAAGCGCAGTCAGATCAAGCTTCATCAGGCGTCTCCGCGTGCAGAGGGGGATTGGGAAGAAGAGGTATCCGTAGAGGAGACAGCCGCGACCGGCAGACGTTCGCAGCTCTGGCCACGAATGACGCCATCGGTGTCCGCCAGCAGCTCAGCGAGGCGCGCGATGACATCCTCGGCGCGAATCAGGCTCATGGCGTCCTGATGGCGCACGCGCTGACCCCAGTTGATCTCGTCCATCTGCTTGTGAAGATAGGTCTTCACGGCGTCCGGATAGCGATTGACCACCAGATGCTGCCAGCAGTACGGTGCCGCACGCTCTGGATTGGTAGTGGCGTACAGGCCGATCACCGGCGTGTTGAGCGCATTGCCCATATGCACCGGGCCGGAATCCGGCGCGATCACGGCCACGGCGCGATCGATCATCGCCAGCAGGCCCTTGAGCGAGGTGCCACCGATGGCATCGATGACCGCGCCTTCGCTGACCAGCGCCTTGATGCGCGCGCCCATTTCACGTTCCTGCGGGCTGCCGCCACCGGTCATCACGCTGCGGATGCCATATTGCTGCCAGGCATGATCGACGACCGCCGCATAGCCTTCCGGCGACCAGTTGCGGAAGTTGCGCAGTCGCGGATTGGCACACGGACTGATGATCAGATACGGCGCCTCACCGGTGACGCGTGCGGCTTCGGTGTAGGCCTCGGGCGGCACATCGAGACGCCAGTCGAGGCGGCAGTCCTCGACACCCAACGTACGCGCGAAGTCCATGAACGACTCCAGCACGTGGGCGCGCTCTCGCGGGGCCAGCTGATGGGAGGTAAAGAGGTACTGCCAGTCCTTGGCGCGCGCACGGTCGTAACCGATGCGCACCTTGGCCTTGAGGCCCAGCGACAGCGCACTGGCGCGCAGTGCCTGCTGCATGTGCAGCAGCACATCGAAGTGCGTGTCCTTGAGCTGTCGCCAGATGGCGCGCATGCCCGCAAGACCGGTGGACTTGTCATAGACCACGAACTCGACCCCGGTCAGGCCGGACAGTAGACTGTGCTCCCCCTTGCCGACGATCCAGGTAATGCGGGCCTCAGGCCACTGACGCTGCAAGGCGCGTACCGTTGGCACAAGATTGCAGACATCGCCGAGAGCGGAGAGCCGGAGCACGCAGATATGTGCGGGCTGGGCAGGGAGAGGATGCTTCATGCGGATGGCAGTTTTCCGAAATGAGAATGCCCACATTCTATATGATGGCGAAACAGCGCCACAAATGACGCCGGACTGGTTCATGCCATCGTTCTGGCGTGAACACGACGCCGTGACCGGTGAAGCGCCGGGGCGCGGGGCGAGTCTGTTCCTCGATGTCTGTCGTTTGCCCGCCGAACTGCAACCCGCCAATACCACCGCGACACCGGCTCGCCGCTGGGCACTGCGCCCCTATCGTCGCGGCGGCCTGATCGCGAAGCTCGCCAGTCAGCGCTACCTCTATACCGGCCTTGAGCGCACCCGCGCCTTCGCCGAACTGCGCCTGACGGAGCGCCTGTATCGCCAGGGGCTGCCGGTGCCAGAGCCCGTCGGTGCCTGCGTGTGGCGGCATGGCCTGACCTACGAGGCCGCCCTGATCACGGTGCTGATTCCCGGCGCACGCGCCTTCGCCGATGACCTGATCGCCCTCGAAGCACAGCACCTGCCTGACGGGGCCGAGCTGCCCGAAGCCCTGCTTCGCCTGCTCGACGCGACAGGTCACGCCATCCGCGCCGTGCATGACGCCGGGCTCGAGCATGTCGACCTCAACGCACGCAACCTGCTGATCGATGAAAGCGAACGCGTCTACGTGATCGATCTCGATCGCTGCCAGCTGCATGCCGAGGCTCCCACGGATGCACGCTGGCGCGAAAGCAATCTCTCCCGCCTGGGGCGTTCGTTGGCCCGCTTCACCCCGACACATCATGCGGCGTGCCTGGCCCGCATCCGCAGCGCCTATCAAGGGTAGGCGCCCGCTCCGTTTCACTCTTTGCTGACACTCCGTTCAACTCTATTACTGACAAAGTGGTCATCCGGCGCGCAAAACAAGGTATCATGCTAACAATATATTATGCATGATAACTATCTTGCCGATCCCCACGCTTGATGGGTTATCGCGCTTTTTCCTATCCGCCGGATATGACCGATGACCGCAAAGACCCCTGACTCGCCTGCGCCCGCCAACGCCCGACCTCGTGACAGCCGCCGCCGCTATCTTCGCGACAGCGCCACCTTCTCTCTCGCCATCCTGGTGTTGATCTGGCTGGTCGCAACCCGCTATCTGCCCTTTACCCCACTCCCGCAAGGAGTGAGTGCCGCCAGCCTGAGCGGTTGGGCCTACCTGGCCACCACCTGGCTGGGTCACTACGGACTGCTTGCCCAACTACTGTGGCTACCAGTTGGCCTGCTCGGCATGATATTGCCCGCGCGCAGCGCTCGCCGCTGGCTGTGGCTCCCTGCGGGCATTCTGGCCGGCAGTGCACTGAGCGCACTGATCATCGACAGCCTCGTCTATGCCCAGTACCGCTTCCATCTCAACGGCTTCATGCTGTCGATGTTCCTCAATGACAGCAACGGTGAAATCTTCGAGTTCGATGCCACGACCTGGCTACTGGGTGCCTGCACCCTGCTCGGCTTGATCGCGCTCTGCTGCGGGCTGGCTTATCGACTGAGTGGGCCTGCGGCAGTCAAGCGCGCTCACCGTTTGCCGACAGGCAAGCTGCATGCCTTGCTGTTCCTCATGCTGCTGGCAAGCCACATCCAGCACATCGTGTCGGATGCCCATCACAACCTGCAGGTGACACGCGAAGCGCCAGCCTTCCCGCTGCTGTTCCCCGCCACAGCGCGCGACTTCATGGAAGACCACGGGTGGCTGGATGCCCGGACTGCAGAAGCGGCCAAGGTGCATATCCAGAATTTCGGGGCGGGTTCGCTGGCCTATCCTGCCGTACCGCTTGAACAGGATGACGATGTCATCACCAGCAGAGGTGTCGACGGCCAGCCTGCCAACATCCTGTTTCTGGTGATCGACTCCTGGCGCGCCGATAGCTTCACTGCCGAGGCGATGCCCCACTTGCACGCCGCCCTGGCGGATGGTCTGCACTTCCCGGATCACATCTCCGGCGGCAACAGCACCCGCACCGGTTTCTTCAGCCTGCTATCTGGCCTGGCCGCCAATTACGTCACCCCGATGGAGAATGACGGCCTGGGCAGCGTGCTGGTCAATCAGGCACTGCAGCGCCAGTGGCCGCTGGGGCTATTCTCCTCGGCAAGCTTCAATGGTGTCGGCCTGGACCGTAGCCTCTTCCCGAAAGTGCCAGATCTGCGCTTGCGCACCCTGGGCGATAGCCCCGCCATGCGGGACCGCGTGATGACGACCGACTGGCTCGCCTGGCAGGCCCAGCGCCGCCAGACAGCGCTGCAGCAGGACGCTCATGCGCTGAAACCGTGGCTGGGCGTGCTGTTCTACGATGCTCCGCATGGTTACTCGCTGCCAAGAGGTGCCAGTACTCCCTTCCAGCCCAGCGCCACCGGCATGGACTATCTGACCCTGGGTCCCGACACCGACCCGACGCCTGTGCACAACCTGTACCTGAACTCGCTGTATCATCTGGACAGGCAACTGGCGCGCGTGATTCAGGACCTGAAAGAACACGGCGAGTGGGACAATACGGTGCTGGTCGTCACCGGCGATCATGCTCAGGAGTTCAATGACAGCGGCAAGAATTTCTGGGGACACAATGGCAACTTCACTCGCTACCAGACCCAGGTACCGCTGATTCTGCGCGGCCCCGGCATTCCTGCCGGCCACTATGGAAGCCAGCTGCCACTGCCTCCCGTCACCGCACATTATGATGTCGTCCCGACACTGCTACGCCATGTGATGGGCATCAGCAATCCCCCCAGCGACTACAGCATGGGCCATGACCTGCTTCGCACTCTCGACCATCAACCAGAGGTCGACAACGAATGGGTGCTCTCCGGTAGCTATCAGGACTTCGGTATCATTCAGCGCGATCGCATCTATGCACTGGAAGGCACCGGCGGCTATGCAGTGTACGATGGCGACATGAATCGTCGGCAGGCGCTCGGCGAAGGCGCCAACCCCGTCATGAAAGTGATGGAGACCATGCGCCGCTTCTACGCGAACTGAGCCTGCCACTGAGTCCCATCGGCGCCTGCCACACCCCGTCGTGCTGCAGGCGCTCTTCAGACAGAGACCGTCATGAACACGAGCGTCGAGGCCTCGGCCGCCCCTTCACCCGATGGCAAGCTGCGCACCGCGGTGCCCATCACCGGCTGTGTCATCACCCTCAATGAAGCCCACAACATCGAGGACTGCCTGCGCTCGCTGGCCCAGGTCTGCGATGAGCTGATCGTGGTCGATTCCGGCTCCACCGATGCCACCTGCGAGCTGGCGCGCAACATGGGCGCCGTGGTGATCGATCAACCCTATCTGGGCGACGGGCCGCAGAAGAATGTCGGGCCAAGCCATGCCAGCCACCGCTGGGTGCTGTCTCTGGATGCCGACGAGCGCCTGACCGACGGCGCCGTCAGCGCCATCCGGGAACTGGCACTCGACAGCACGCCCCATGATGGCTTCGCGCTACGCCGTCGCAACTTCATCGGCTCGCGCTGGGTGCGACATGCCGGCTGGTATCCCGATTACTGCCTGCGCCTGTATGACCGCGAGAAACTCGCCTTCCGCGATTCGCGTCAGCACAGCTCGGTGCAGGCCAACCATCCCTGCGAGCTGGACGCCGATCTCGAGCATTACAGCTTCGCCAATCTCGGTGAACTGTTCGTCAAGGCCAGTGGCCGTTTCTCGAACCGCGCCGCCAAGATCATGTATCAGAAGGGAAAACGCGCCAACGCCTTCACTCCCTTCCTGCATGCCAGCAATGCCTTCATGCGCAAGTTCGTCTTCCAGGCCGGCTTCCGCGATGGCGTCGATGGCTTCTCGGTGGCGCTGTCGGCCAGCGTCAATGCCTACCTGAAATACGCCAAGCTGCTGGAATTCCAGCGCGACGCCAAGGTGCGTAAGGCCGAAGATTTCAACAAGGTATGGTGACCATGACCTCTAGCTGTGAGCCGACTGCCGCGCGAGGTGTGACGCGCCCGCTTCACGTACGCCATGTCAATCTGGCACGCGGCTTTCGCGGCGGTGAGCGCCAGACGCTCAACCTGATCGCGGACCTGGCGCGACGCGCAAGCCCGTGGGAGAACGGCGAAGCCGGCGCGCCGATCCGCCAGTCACTGGTGTGCCTGCGGGGCTCGCCCTTGATCAGCGAACTGGCGGCGCTTGAGCTGGCCGTCACGGTGGACGTGATCGAGATCAGCGGACGCTTCAAGGGCCATCTCGGCCAGCCCCGTGCCGATATCGTGCATGCTCACGAAGCCAAGGCCGTGCACTGGGCATGGCTGCATCAGCGCCTCACCGGCACGCCCTACCTGCTGACACGCCGGGTGCCCCAACCGGTGAAGGACAAGCCGTTCAATCGCCTGACCTATCGCGCGGCCGCCTGCCGGGTGGCGATTTCGTCGGTGATCGAATCTCACCTGCGGGAGCGCCAATGGGGTGAGACGGCGTTGATCCCCAGCACCCTCGCCCACCTGCCCAGCGACAAGCAAGCCGTGGCCGAGCTACGCCAGCGCTTCGGCAATGCGCCCGCAGGGGATCGCATCGTCATCGGGCATGTCGGCGCCCTGGTGGACCGCCACAAGGGCCAGCGAGTGCTGATCGAGGCGGCCCGCAGGCTGCGCGACAGCCACCCGCAGCTGCTGTTCGTCTGTCTGGGCGCCGGCGAGGACGAAGCGGCCTTCAAGGCGGAAAGTGCCGATCTCGACAATCTGGTCTGGGAAGGCTTCCACACCAATGTCGGCGACTATCTGGAAGCCTTCGATCTGTTCGCCTTCCCGTCGCGCAACGAGGGTCTCGGCTCGATTCTGCTCGACGTGATGGATCACGGCGTCCCGATCATCGCAAGCGATGTGGATGGCATCCCCGATATCGTGCATGACGACAGCACCGGCGTGCTGGTGCCCACCGGCGATGCCCAGGCACTGGCTGCCGCCATCGTGGCACTCGTCGCTGATGCACCACGTCGGGAGCGGCTGGTCGCGGGGGCGCGTGCGCATCTGACACGTTTCACTCCCAGCGCCATGGGCGAGGCCTATCTGGGGCTTTATCAGCGGTTGGCACGCTAGACCGCTTTTCATCTCAGATACTTATCGCCCCAGTACCTGGCCCACAAGCACCTATCGTCCAGGCACCTATCGCCCGGCTAGAGAATAAAAAAAGCCCTGTTTCATGTGAAACATCACAATGAAACAGGGCTTTTCTCGTCTTTCCAAACAGCAGGTCAGCAACTCAGACGCGCGAACCAGCGTCCTCCAGGCCGCGCAGATCCGGCCAGCCTTCGTCCACACCCAGCACGGGATAGGTCCGGGGATCCAGCGGGCCTGGTTCGCTTTCGGGGCGACACTCACGTAGCGCAGCCTGCAGCCGCTGCAGGGCCTCATCGCCTTCGGCACCAGCGGTCACCCTGTCCCAGAACTCACGATGTACCGCCTTGATGACGACGGGCACGCTGGGCACACCGACCTGTTGCGCCATGGCCAGACGATGCAGGCCACGGTTGATCTTGAGCAGGCGCCCCTCACGCGTCACCGCGACGCCCATCTCGTCCTTGGTGACCCCCTGACGAAAGCCATTGCTGGCCATGTCCTGCAGATAACCGCGATAACAGCGCAGATAGCCGAGAATCTGCTCTTCGCTGTCCATCAACAGCCCATCACGCGGTGACGACCACGGCTTGCCCGCTTCCAGCAAGGCCTTCAAGTGCTGATAGCGCTTCGTCACCGTCAGGTCATCGCCATGCTCGATCAGGTCCCGCATCAGCCGCGAGCGTGAACCGAAGCGGAAGGCACCGCGCCGCAGGTCCCAGTCGCCATCCCAGATGAAGGCGTTGGAGGAAGGCCGGTTGCGCTTGTCACGCCCGAAGTTGACGTCGCGCACCAGCTCACGCGGATTGACCCAGACCGTCAACGCCTCCTGCCCCATCACGTCTTCCAGCGCATGACGCGGCAGGCCACGGCGCTCAAGGAATTGATGGCGTGCACGCTGGCGCTTCCAGCGCATCAACCAGCAACGACTGAACGGCAGTATCAGGTGGTGCTCGCACCAGGCGCGCAGCGCCTCGATCCGCTGAGCACGCTGCATGGCCCCGCGCATGCGCGGGTGGATCAGATCATCCGTCGTACGGTTTCTCGGCAGGTTCACCGCGCATCCTCATCCAGCGAGATCGCCGTCAACAATCGCTCGGGAGCAATATGGTTCAGACAATTGGTATGCCCCAGCGGGCAGACGCGCTTGAAGCAGGGTGAGCACTCCAGCGCCAGCCAGTGGACCTCGCGATTGGCCGTCAGCGGCGGCGTGTAATGCGGCGACGAGGAACCGTAGATGCCCTGGATACGGGCCCCTACCGCGGCCGCCACATGCATCAGGCCGGAGTCATTGCTGACCACTTCCCGACACTCGGCGATCAGGTCCACCGCATCCGCCAGCCGCGTCTTGCCACACAGGTTGTGAACGCCCGCAAGCCCCTGGGCGATCTCCTCCCCCGCCGCGACATCCTTGGGGCCACCGAAGATACGCACCTCGGCCCCCTGGCGGGTCAATGACTCGGCAAGCGCGCGAAAGTGCGCCAGCGGCCACTGCTTGGCCGGGCCATATTCCGCCCCGGGCATCATGCCGATGATGGGTGCCGGCGGCGCCACCAGCCCCAACTCGCCGCGCAAGCGCAGCTGATTGGCGCTGTCAGTGACCAGAGCGGGCTCCGGGATGCCCGCCGGCGGATTGGCCTCCTCAACGGGCAAGCCCAGCGACGTGAAACGCTTGACGGTCTGATCGAGCACCGACTTGTCGAGCTTGCGACACTCGGTGAGCAGACCGTAGCGCTGCTCACCGGTGAAGCCGACGCGCACAGGAATGCGCGCGAAGAACGGCACCAGCGCTGCCTTCCACGAGCGTGGCAACACGATGGCGCGGTCGAAGCGCCCTCGCAGCGAACGCCCGAGCTGCCAGCGCGCCTTGAGGGCGAAGTCACCATGCCCCGCCGGCAACGCCAGTGCCTCCTCGACCTCGGGCATGCGCTCGATGATCGGCTGCGACCAGGCGGGCGCCAGCACACTGATCCGGCAGCCGGGCGAGCGCTGCTTCAGCGTCATGAACAGGCTCTGCGCCATCACCATGTCGCCGACCCAGCTGGGCCCGACCACCAGAATGCGCTCACTCATGCCTTGCTCCTCTTCACGGCCAATCCTCCTTGCGGGTGCGCTTGCCCTGCCCCATCGCCCTTGCGAGGCAGGCGCTCACCCTCAATCCACACACGCTCAGTCCGCACGTGCTCAGTCCCCACGCGCTCGGTCCACACGGGCTCGGACTCAGCGATTCAGCCATTCGAGATAGGCGCGCGTGCCCTGGGCAACGGTCTTGAATTCGACGTTGCAGCCGGCCTTGCGCAGCTTGCCGATATCGGCACGCGTGAAGCTCTGGTAGCGGCCCTTGAGGTTTTCCGGGAAGTCGATGTACTCGATCTCGCCCTTCTCGTAGTACTCGATGACGGTCTCGGCGATCGCCTTGAACGGCTCGGCGCGACCGGTGCCCAGATTGAAGATGCCGGAGGCTTCCGGGTGGTCGAGGAACCACAGGTTCACGTCGACCACATCGCCGACATAGACGAAGTCACGGCTCTGCATGCCGGCATCGTAGCCATCGTAGGCGCCGAACAGCTTGGGATTCTCGCCCGCCTTCACCTGGGTGTGGTGGTGATAGGCAACGCTGGCCATCTTGCCCTTGTGCTGCTCACGCGGGCCGTAGACATTGAAATAGCGGAAGCCGACGACCTGGGTGGTCAGGCTGTCCCAGCGCTGGCGCACGTGCTGATCGAACAGCAGCTTGGAGTAGCCGTAGACGTTGAGCGGACCTTCGAACTCCGGCGTTTCCTTGAAGACCTGGCTGTCGCCATAGGTCGCCGCGGAGCTCGCGTAGAGGAAGGGAATCTGGTTCGCTTCGCAGAAGTTGAGCAGCACCTTGGAGTACTCGAAGTTATTCTCGAGCATAAACTGGCCGTCCCACTCGGTGGTGTCCGAGCAGGCGCCTTCGTGGAAGATCGCCTCGATCTTCGGCAACTCGGCATACTCGCCCATCAGGCTCGACTGGACGCGAATCAGGAAGTCGTCCTTGTCGAGGTAATCGGCGATGGTCAGGTCCGCCAGATTGACGAACTTGGTGCCGTCACTCAGGTCATCCACCACCAGGATATCGGTACGGCCGCGGTCATTGAGTGCCTTGACGATATTGGCACCGATGAAGCCGGCGCCTCCGGTAACGACGATCATTTGAGCTCCCAGAGCCTCTAGAGGCTTGTAGGCAACGCGCGCGTTCAGTAACGCGACACATCAGAATTTGGAAATGGCACGCACTCGGTTTCGTCTGCGGCCTATAACCCGATAAGCGGGGATTGTATACTCGGCAGTTCTCGAATTCATGGGCCAACGGGCTTCACCAATGACACAGCCAGACGTGAAAACCTTCCAGGGCCTGATTCTGGCCCTGCAGCAATACTGGGCCGAACAGGGTTGCATCATCCTGCAACCATTGGATATGGAGGTTGGCGCGGGGACTTTCCACCCGGCGACCTTCCTGCGCTCCATCGGTCCTGAAACCTGGAACGCTGCCTACGTGCAGCCTTCCCGCCGTCCCACCGACGGCCGCTACGGCGAAAACCCCAATCGCCTGCAGCACTATTATCAGTTCCAGGTGGTGATGAAGCCGTCACCGGCCAACCTGCAGGAGCTCTATCTGGGCTCGCTGGAGCGTCTGGGCATCGACCCGCTGGTCCACGACATCCGTTTCGTCGAGGACAACTGGGAATCTCCGACGCTGGGCGCCTGGGGCCTCGGCTGGGAAATGTGGCTCAACGGCATGGAAGTGACCCAGTTCACCTACTTCCAGCAGGCAGGTGGCATCGAATGCTTCCCGGTCACCGGCGAGCTGACCTACGGCCTCGAGCGCATCGCGATGTACCTGCAGGACGTGGACAGCGTCTACGACCTGATCTGGACCACCGCGCCGGACGGCTCTGTCGTGACCTATGGCGACGTCTTCCTGCAGAACGAGAAGGAGCAGTCGGCCTACAACTTCGAGCACGCTGCCGTGCCGGAGCTGTTCGCTGCCTTCGATCACTGCGAGAGCGAGTGCCAGAAGCTGCTGACCGCCAACCTGCCGCTGCCGGCCTACGAGCAGGTACTGAAGGCATCACATACCTTCAACCTGCTGGATGCGCGTCACGCCATCTCCGTCACCGAGCGTCAGCGCTACATCCTGCGCGTGCGCACTCTCGCCCGTGATGTGGCCCACGCCTATTACGATTCGCGCAAGGCCGCCGGCTTCCCGCTGGCCCCGCAGGCGCTGCGTGATGAGCTGCTCGCCGCCGATGACACCACTACCGAGGGAGACGCGTAAGCATGGCCTCCGTGAATACCCTGCTGATCGAACTGGGCTGCGAAGAACTGCCGCCGGGCGCCATCGACGCACTCGCTGACAGCCTCGCCAACGGCCTCGCCGATGGCCTGCGCGACGCCGAAGTCGCCTTCGGTCAGGTACGTGCCTACGCCACACCGCGTCGTCTGGCGGTGATGATCGAATCCCTGGCCGAGCGCCAGCCGGACCGCGAGATCGAGAAGCGCGGACCGGCCAAGGCCGCCGCCTTCAAGGATGGCGAACCGACCCGTGCGGTGCAGGGCTTCGCCCGCTCCTGCGGCGTCGAAGTCAGTGATCTGATCGAGCTGGAAACCGACAAGGGCACCTGGCTCGGCTATCGTCACACCCAGCCGGGCGAGCATCTCTCCGCCCTGCTGCCGGCCATGCTGGAGCAGGTCGTGGCTCGCCTGCCGGTACCGAAGAACATGCGCTGGGGTGCCTCACGCATCGAGTTCTCGCGTCCGGTGCATTGGCTGGTCGCGCTCTACGGCAGCGAAGTGATCGAGGCCAGCGTGCTCGGCCTCGACTCCGGTCGCACCACCTTCGGCCACCGCTTCCATGCGCCGCAGGCCATCACGCTGGCGCACGCCGAGGACTATCTCGACGCGCTGGAAGATGCCCGCGTGCTGGCCAACCGTGAGGTGCGCCGTGAGCGTATCCGCGAACAGGTCCAGGCCGAGGCGGAAGTCTATGGTGCCAATGCCGTCATCGAGGAAGCCCTGCTCAACGAGGTCAACGGCCTCGTGGAATGGCCGGTGGCGCTGACGGGCACCTTCGACGAGCGCTTCCTGGAAGTGCCGGCGGAGTGTCTGATCTCCTCCATGAAGGCCAACCAGAAGTACTTCCACCTGCTGGACAACGACGGCAAGCTCAAGCCGGCCTTCATCACCATCTCCAATATCGAGAGCAAGGACCCGCAACAGGTCATCTCCGGTAACGAGAAGGTGATTCGTCCGCGTCTGGGCGATGCCGCCTTCTTCTACGAGACCGACCTGCGCAGCACGCTGGAATCGCGTCGCGAGAAGCTCGAGAGCGTCGTCTTCCAGCAGAAGCTGGGCAGCATGGCCGAGAAGGCCCGCCGCAGCGAAGCCGTGGCACGCCACATCGCGGAACGCATCGGTGCCGATGTCGACCACGCCGCACGTGCCGCACAGCTGGCCAAGACCGACCTGGTCACCGAGATGGTGCTGGAGTTCCCGGAACTGCAGGGCATCATGGGCCACTACTACGCCCGTCACGATGGCGAAGATGCCACCGTCGCTCTCGCGCTGGAAGAACAGTATCTGCCGCGCTTCGCCGGCGATGCGATCCCCACGACCAAGGCCGGCATGGCGATTGCCCTGGCCGACCGTCTCGACACCCTGACCGGCATCTTCGGCATCGGTCAGCGTCCGACCGGCGCCAAGGATCCGTTCGCACTGCGTCGCGCCACCATCGGGGTGCTCAACATCCTGATCAAGGGTGAGCTGGACCTCGACCTGCGCGAGCTGCTGACCGTCAGCGCCGAGCAGCATCGTGATCTGCCCAAGGCCGAAGGACTGGTCGAGGACGTGCTCGAGTACATGCTCGATCGCTTCCGCGCCTGGGCCAGCGATGAAGGCATGGGTGCCGAGCTGTACCTGGCCGTGCGTACCCTGAAGATCAGCAATCCGCTGGACTTCGCACGTCGTCTGCGTGCCGTGCACGCCTTCGGCGAACGCCCGGAAGCCGCTGCTCTGGCTGCAGCCAACAAGCGCGTCTCCAACATCCTCGCCAAGGCCGAGCACGATGGTCGCACCGAGGTGGATGCGAGCCTGTTGAGCGAGCCGGCCGAGCAGGCACTGGCAGAGGCCCTGACGGCACGTGGTGCGGAAGTGGCACCGCTGTTCGCCGCGGCGCGCTACCAGGAGGCCCTCGATGCACTGGCCAGCCTGCGCGAGCCGGTCGATGCCTTCTTCGATCAGGTGATGGTCAACGCCGACGATGCCGCCGTGCGCGCCAATCGTCTGGCGATGCTGGCCAGTCTGCAAGGCCTGTTCATGGGTGTGGCCGACATCAGTCTGCTGACCCAATAAGAACTGCCGATCCACGCTGTCCCTGACATCGGTAAATCGCAGTCTCTGCAAAAGAACCCCGCCACAACGGGGTTCTTTTGCATCCGGGGTCCCGAAATGCCGTGTTGCGTGACAGGATTTCACGCAACACGGCAGCGATGTCACAATTTCTGCCTTGATCCCCTACCTAGGTCGCACTAGTATTCCAGTATAGAAACAGTGTTCGAAAAGCGCGGCAGCCTGTCGCACCACGCACTTCGACCACTCGGCGCCATTTGCCCATCCCCACGTGCGAGCGTCATCTTGTGACTCGGCTCACAATTTTCCAGGCAAAGCGGCGACCCCTGACAAGCAGCCCGGCTGACGCCCCTGACTGCCCTGAAGTGAAGAGTTGACCATGCAAAAACTGATCGTGCTCGACCGTGATGGTGTCATCAATGAAGACTCCGATGCCTTCGTCAAGAACGCCGAGGAGTGGATCGAATACCCCACTTCCATCCAGGCTATCGCCCGTCTGACCCGCGCGGGCTATACCGTGGCCGTGGCGACCAATCAGTCCGGCATCGCCCGTGGCCATTTCGGCCACCGCGAACTCGACCAGATGCACACCAAGATGATGCAGCTGGTGAAGGAAGCCGGTGGCGATATCGCTCACATTGCCTACTGCCCGCATGGCCCGGACGACGGCTGCGATTGCCGCAAGCCGGAACCCGGTCTGCTCCACCAGATTCAGGATGCCCTGCAGATTCCCGACTTCGAAGGGGCCTGGATGCTGGGTGACAGCCTGCGTGACCTCATCGCGGGCCAGAAGGCCGGCTGTCGCGCCGCGCTGGTAATGACCGGCAAGGGCCAGAAGACGCTGTCAGATGGCGAGGGACTCAAGGACGTGCTGGTAGTGGCCAACCTGGCCGACTTCACCAACCGCCTGCTCGATGGTGAGCTCAACCACCCCATGTCGGATGGTGAGCCGGGAAAGTCCCAGCGCCGCTGCGTGAGCTGTGAAGCCGCTGCCGAAAGCTATCTGTGAGGCGCGTCTGCCCGGCGATAACCCTGCGCACGGCGCGCTTGCCTCTCTAATCAGTAGCGGCGATATGCTACCCTTCAGACATGAATCCGGGCGGGCGACTGCCTGCCTGTCTCACTTCCTCATGCTGGAGACTTCACATGCCACTGCTGGATAGTTTCACTGTCGATCACACCATCATGAAGGCGCCTGCCGTGCGCGTGGCCAAGAAGATGGGCACCCCGAAAGGCGACAACATCACCGTCTTCGACCTGCGCTTCTGCGTGCCGAATGAAGAGATTCTCTCCGAGAAAGGCATTCACACCCTCGAGCACCTGTTCGCCGGCTTCATGCGCGAGCACCTCAACGGTGATGACGTCGAGATCATCGATATCTCACCGATGGGTTGCCGTACCGGATTCTACATGAGCCTGATCGGTGAACCGGAAGAAGCTCGCGTTGCCGCAGCCTGGTCTGCTGCCATGCAGGACGTGCTCAACGTGGCGCGTCAGGAAGAGATCCCGGAGCTCAACGTCTATCAGTGCGGCACCGCACAGATGCACTCTCTGGAAGAAGCCAAGCAGATCGCCAGCAACATCCTGTCCCGCGATATCGGCGTCAACCGCAATGACGAGCTGAAGCTGGATGAAGGTTTCCTCAATCAGGCGCACTGAGTCTTGAGACATCGAGCCTTGAGGCACCGGGCTTGATCAGCCTGTCGAGTGCGCCGAGCACTTGAACGAAAAAGCCCGCTATCTGACCGGATCAGATAGCGGGCTTTTTTCATGACGTGACATCCGAGCGAGTATAGCCAATGCCAGATTCCAGCAGCCATGCCTTTGATTTCACGACCTTCCTGGCAGACAAGGAAGCGTGGTCAGCGCCGAATGAACTCGCCCCCTACCGCTGCCGCGATGACAGCAGCCTGGGCTGTCGCCATTATCCCGCAGCAGGCATGTCAGGGGGCCGCTCACACCTCATCCTGCTGCATGGCTCCAGCGCTGACAGCCGTTATCTCGCATCGCTGGCAACGCGCCTGGCTGAGGCCGGTCATCATGTGCATACGCCGGACTTGCGCGGCCACGGTCCAGCTCCGCAGCGACGTGGCGACATCGACCACCTGCTCCAGCTCGAGGAGGATCTCGAGGACCTGATCCTGTCGCTTGAGCTACCAGTCGATGCCAGAGTCATTGTCGCTGGCCACTCTGCCGGAGGCGGCCTGGCACTGCGCTTCTCGGCCGCTGTCTGTCAGCGCCAGCGTGCCAGCATTCCGCTGCACGGCGTGATATTGCTGGCACCGTACCTGCATCATCTCGCGCCCAACATGCGCCGTGATTCGCGCTGGGCACAGCCACGCATCGCGCGGATGCTGGCCTGCGCGCTGCTGAACCGGCTCGGCATCCATCGCCTGGATCATATTGAGGTCCTTGGCTTCAATATCCCGCCAGAGTACCGCGATGCACATACCACCGACGCCTACTCGTGGCGCTTGATGACGGGCCTCAATCCTCGCGACTATCAAAGTGACCTCAAGGCGCTCGCCCATCATCAGGTGCCAGTGCTGGCGCTGATCGGCGAGCATGACGAGGCGTTTCATGCCGAGCGCCTTGCTCAATGTCTGCAACCCCACCACCCCGCGGCGCAGGTGGAAGTCCTCGAGACAATCGATCACCTGGGGCTTGCGACGTCCTCCACCACGGCAGAGCGAATCACCGCGTGGCTGGCCGAGCAACGCACCGATCAGGACGACACGCCCGGCTGAGACGCCCCTCCACGGTCGTGACCGAGCCGAGCCCTGCCCCTCGCTGTTATCCTTGCCCCTGATTGCAGCAACACGCACATGCAAAAACGGCCCCTGATCGAAGATCAGGGGCCGTTTTTCTAGCCCGGCTTGGCAAGACATCCGCCAAGCGCTAGCTCAACGCCATCAGACGTCGAGGTTGGCCACCAGCGCGAAGCGCTCGATGAAGTCACGGCGCGGTTCGACTTCATCACCCATCAGGGTGTTGAACATCTGATCGGCACCGATCGCATCCTCGACGGTCACACGCAGCATGCGACGGGACTCCGGATCCATGGTGGTTTCCCACAGCTGATCCGGGTTCATCTCACCCAGCCCCTTGTAGCGCTGGATGCTGAAGCCACGTGCCGCTTCCTTCATCAGCCAGTCGAGGGCTTCGTAGAAGGTGACGACTTCCTTCTTGCGCTCACCGCGCGAGACGTAGCTGCCAGCTTCCAGCAGGCCTTCCAGCATGTTGCCCAGCTCACTCATCTCGCGGTAGTCGGCGGACTTGAAGAAGTCGACATCCCACAGGTAATCGCTGCTGACACCATGTGCCGTCAGCGTCACCGCCGGCAGATAGAGGTTGCGCTCGCCGTCGTGGCTGAGAGTGAAGCTGTAGTGCGGGCCACCCTCATAGGCAATCAGGTCATCCATTTCCTTCTGAAGACCATCGATCCAGCCTTGCACCTGAGACTGGTCCGCGAGTGCGGCCTCATCCAGATGCGGAGCGTGCACGATCTTGCGCAGCACGGCAGACGGATAGACACGCGCCAGACGATCGATGCGCTTCATCACGCCACGATACTGGTTGACCAGTGCTTCCAGCTGAGCGCCGGCGATGCCCGGGGCATCAGCGTTGACATGCAACTTGCCGCCGTCCAGCGCCGTAGCGGTCAGATAGTCCTGCAGCGCCTGCTCGTCCTTCAGATACTGCTCATGCTTGCCGCGCTTGATTTTGTAGAGCGGCGGCTGGGCAATGAAGATATGACCGCGCTCGATCAGCTCCGGCATCTGACGGAAGAAGAAGGTCAGCAACAACGTACGGATGTGCGAACCATCGACGTCGGCATCCGTCATGATGATGACGGAGTGATAGCGCAGCTTGTCGGGATTGAACTCTTCACGACCGATACCGCAACCCAGCGCGGTGATCAGCGTGCCAACCTCGGCAGACGACAGCATCTTGTCGAAGCGCGCCTTCTCGACGTTGAGGATCTTGCCCTTTAGCGGCAGGATCGCCTGGGTACGACGATCACGCCCCTGCTTGGCGGAGCCACCAGCGGAATCACCCTCGACCAGGTACAGTTCGGAGAGACTCGGGTCCTTCTCCTGACAGTCAGCCAGCTTGCCCGGCAGGCCTGCGATATCCAGGGCGCCCTTGCGACGCGTCATATCACGCGCCTTGCGCGCAGCTTCACGCGCCCGCGCCGCATCCAGCATCTTGTTGACGATGCCCTTGGCTTCGTTGGGCTTCTCGATCAGATACTCGGAGAATAGACGGCCCATTTCCTGCTCGACGGCTGTCTTGACCTCGGAAGAGACCAGCTTGTCCTTGGTCTGCGAGGAGAACTTCGGGTCCGGTACCTTGACCGAGATGATCGCGGTCAGACCTTCACGGGCATCATCCCCGGTCGTACCGACCTTGGATTTCTTGAGCAGACCTTCCGCCTCAATATAGTTATTGAGCGTACGCGTCAGTGCCGCACGGAAACCGGCCAGGTGAGTCCCGCCATCGCGCTGAGGAATATTGTTGGTGTAGCAGAAGATATTCTCGGCGAAGCCTTCATTCCACTGCATCGCCACTTCGACGGCAATGCCATCCTCGCGCTCCATCTCGAAGTGGAACACCGGATTCAAGGGCGCCTTGTTGGTGTTGATATGGTCAACAAACGCCTTGAGGCCACCTTCGTAATGGAACAGCTCTTCCTTGCCGCTGCGCTCGTCAATCAGACGGATGGCGACACCGGAGTTCAGGAAGGACAGCTCGCGCAGACGCTTGGCCAGAATCTCGTAGTGGAATTCGATATTGGCAAAGGTCAGCGGGGAAGGCTTGAAGCGCACCAGGGTACCGGTCTTCTCGGTCTGGCCCACGATGCCCAGCGGCGACTGCGGCTCGCCATGGCGATAGATCTGCTCGTGGACATTGCCCTGACGCCAGATGGTCAGCTTGAGCTCTTCGGATAGCGCGTTGACGACCGAGACACCCACACCGTGCAGACCGCCGGAAACCTTGTAGGAGTTGTCATCGAACTTACCGCCTGCGTGCAGCACGGTCATGATGACTTCCGCTGCGCTGACGCCTTCCTCTTCATGGATCTCGGTCGGCACACCACGACCGTTGTCGCTGACGGAAACTGACTCGTCGGCATGGATAACGACCCGGACTTCGCTACAGTGACCGGCCAGCGCCTCGTCGATGGAGTTATCCACCAGCTCGAACACCATATGATGCAGCCCCGTGCCGTCATCGGTATCACCGATATACATGCCGGGGCGCTTGCGTACGGCATCCAGGCCCTTGAGGACCTTGATGCTTGATGAGTCGTAAGCCTGTTCGCTCATTGGCTTCTCCGTCGTGAAATCATTCCGTGTGCAGTCGCCCGTGTTCCACGTGAAACATCCTGACATCAGTGTTCGGCAACCATACCCGATCCAATGTTTCGGGTTCGACGCAGGTCACGAAGACCTGGCACTCGAGGCCTGCCAACAGCTGGCAGAACAGACGGCGATGCTCGCCATCCAGTTCCGCCGGCAGATCGTCGATCAGGTAGACACAGGTACGTCCGTTCATTTCTTCGAGCAAGCGACCCTGAGCCAGCTTGAGAGCGCTGACCACCAGCTTCTGCTGGCCGCGAGACAACACCTCGACTGCAGGGCGTCGCCCCAGGCGAATACGCAAGTCGGCGCGTTGTGGGCCAGTCTGGGTAAAGCCCATATGGCTATCACTGTCGCGCCCTGCTGCCAGCACGTCGCCCAGAGGGCGCTTGGCATCCCAACCGCGCTGATAGCGCAGAGTCAGCTCGGGTAAATCAATCAGCTCGGCAAGCGTGGCTTGAAACAGAGGCGCCAGCGCCTGCATATATTCCATGCGCAGGGCATCAAGACGCTCGCTCCAGTGAGCAAACTCTCGATCCCAGACGTTAAGTGCCTGAACGTCCATCTTACCATGCCTGAGCAGTGCGTTCCGATGTTTGAGCGCCCGACGCACGCGGCGCCAGACGTCGAAGAAGTCGTGTTTCACGTGAAACACACCCCAATCTAGAAACTCACGTCGGGCAGAGGGTGAACCCTCCAGCAACCGGAAGGCATCAGGGTTGATCAGCTGCAACGGCAAGGCCTGAGCCAGCTGGGCGACTCGCTCGACCTTCTCGCCATCCAGCCGCATCTCCAGCCCATCTGCAGCCTGATCACGCCTTACCCCCAGGGGGCGCGGCGGATCGCCTGCCAGGCGGCCAAACAGCGTCATTCCCGCCGTGTCATGCGCAATGGCATGCTTGAGCTTGTGCGTGCGAAAAGAGCGCGCCAGCCCCAGCACATGGATACCTTCCAGCAGGCTCGACTTGCCACTGCCATTGGCACCACTGACCAGATTCACCCCTTTTCCCGGCGCCATATCGACTGTCGCCAGGTTGCGCAGATTCTGGAATTGGAGTCGTTCAAGCGCCATGACGGCCTCATTCGATAGAGAAAAAGAGCCATGGCCGCCTTCGGGGCTCAAATACGACAACACCCGCCATTCAGGAGTGAAAATGGCGGGTGTTGTCGAGGCTCATTCTGCGATTCCGCGCGACAATTGCGTCACAATTACGATTCAAGATGCTGATTTAAATAGCAATTACGATATTACAGACGCATCGGCATCACTACGTAACGTGCATCACCACCACCCGGCTCTTCCAGCAGCGCCGAGCTGTTGGCATCGGACAGCGTCAGCTGTACGCGATCGGCATCCAGCACTCCCAGCACATCGATCAGGTAACCGACGTTGAAGCCGATCTCGAGGCCAGCCCCTTGATAATCAAGGGCAATATTCTCTTCGGCCTCTTCCTGCTCGGGGTTGTTGGCCAGCACGCGCAGGTTGCCTGCCTCCAGATAGAGGCGCACGCCACGGTACTTCTCGTTGGAGAGAATCGCGGTACGCGACAGTACCTGACGCAGCTCGGCACGCTCGGCCACGATGACCTTGTCACCGCCACGCGGGACAACGCGCTCGTAATCCGGGAACTTGCCGTCCACCAGCTTGGAGGTGAAGGTGAAGTCGCCGGTCTGGGCACGCACGTGCGTCCCGCTGACCGTCAATGTCATCAGCTCGTTGCTGCCGTCGAGCAGGCGAGTCAGCTCAAGGATACCCTTGCGCGGGATGATCAGTTTCTGCGCTTCCGGCACGCTGATGTCAGCGGCCTGCTCACAGACGGCCAGGCGGTGACCATCGGTCGCCACGGTACGCACCAGGTTGCTGGTCAGTTCCAGCAGCATGCCGTTGAGGTAATACCGGACATCCTGTTGCGCCATCGCGAAGGAGGTCGCGTCGATCAGATGCTTGAGGGTGCCGCGCGGCAGGCTGACGGTGATATCGCCCTGGCCATCATCGATGTTCGGGAACTCGGCCACCGGCAAGGTCGACAGGGTGAAGCGTGAACGGCCGCTGCGCAGAATGGCACGCCCTTCTTCCAGCGCGAGAATGATCTCGCTGCCTTCGGGCAGTGACTTGCAGATATCCATCAGCTTGCGCGCCGGCACCGTCGCGGAACCCGGCTCATCGACACGGCTGGGCTCGACGCGCCCGATCAGCTCGACCTCAAGGTCAGTCCCGGTCAGCGACAGCTGCTGATCGGACACTTCAAGCAGCACATTGGACAGCACCGGCAGTGTCTGGCGACGCTCGACGACACCCGCCACCAGGGACAGCGGGCGCAGCAGGGCTTCACGCGAAATGGCAAATTTCATGGAGACTCCACTCTCTGGAAACGGGGCAATGCTCGCTGACAGGCAGCGCGCACGCAAAAGAAATTCGGGGCCGCGACAGGCAAGCCCGGAGCACAGCAGGCCGATAGCGTGATTGTCGCCAACCCGACCTGCCGCTGCAATTCGATCAGCTGGTCAACAGACGCAGCAGATTCTTGTAGTCCTCGCGGATATCGGCGTTCTCTTCACGCAGCGAAGCCACCTTGCGACAGGCATGCAGCACCGTGGTGTGGTCTCGCCCACCGAAGGCATCGCCGATTTCCGGCAGGCTGTGGTTGGTCAGCTCCTTGGCGAGCGCCATCGCGACCTGACGCGGACGGGCGACGGAACGCGAGCGGCGCTTGGAGTGAAGATCGGAAATCTTGATCTTGTAGTACTCGGCCACGGTGCGCTGGATATTGTCCACACCCACCTGCTTGTCCTGCAGTGCCAGCAGGTCCTTCAGGGATTCACGGATGAAGTCCTGATTGATCGCGCGGCCCATGAAGTGGGAGTCGGCGATGACCTTCTTCAAGGCACCTTCCAGCTCGCGCACGTTGGAGCGGATCTTCTGCGCGATGAAGAAGGCGGCATCGTGAGGCAGATCGACCTTGGCCTGATCGGCCTTCTTCATCAGGATCGCGACGCGCGTCTCGAGCTCCGGCGGCTCGATGGCGACGGTCAGTCCCCAGCCGAAGCGTGACTTGAGACGCTCCTCGACCCCATTGATCTCCTTCGGATAGCGGTCCGAGGTCAGGATCATCTGCTGACCACCCTCGAGCAACGCATTGAAGGTGTGGAAGAACTCCTCCTGGGAGCGCTCCTTGCCAGCGAAGAACTGGATGTCATCGATCAGCAGCGCATCCACCGAACGGTAGAAACGCTTGAAGTCATTGATGGCATTGAGCTGCAGCGCCTTGACCATGTCCGCCACGAAGCGCTCGGAATGCAGGTAGACCACCTTGGCATTCTCGCCGCCCTGCTTGGCCAGATGATTGCCCACCGCGTGCATCAGGTGGGTCTTGCCCAGACCCACGCCGCCATACAGGAACAGCGGGTTGTAGGCGCCGCCGGGGTTCTCCGAGACCTGACGCGAGGCCGCGCGGGCCAGCTGGTTGGACTTGCCTTCGACAAAGGTTTCGAAGGTGAAGTTCGGATTCAGGCCACTGGAATGCTTGAGGCTACCTTCTACCTGCACCTGGCGCGTGTTGCGACGCGGCGCCTGTTCCCGGGCGCCATCGCCGGCCATCTCACGCTCTTCCGCGAAATTGCCCCGCGGCGGCGTATGCACGGAAGGGGCACGCGGGCTCGGCATCTGGCCCGGCGCTTGCGCCTGGGCAGATACCGGCGACGCAGCCGCGCCTTCCGGACGCGGGTTCGAGACGGTCCGGCGGCTACCGACGCTCAGCTCGACCTTGGGCGGCTTGCCCGGTGCCAGCTCACGCAGCAGCTCGTGAATTCGTTTGAGGTACTTGTCATTGACCCAATCACGCACGAAGCGGTTGGGGGCGAGCAGGCACAGCTCTCCGCTGTCGCCTTCCTCAGCCTGCAGGGGACGAACCCAGGTATTGAACTGCTGTGAATTCAGCTCGTCTTGCAGGGCGTCAAGACATTGTTGCCAAAGTGCGAGCGACACGCGACCTCACATCCAGTTGTCGAAGGGGCGGCCATTGTATAGGCCAAGCCACGAGTTATCCACACGACATCTGCCGCAAAAAGCACTGTGGACAACATCGGTATTCTTCAAGTATCCGCATCGGGACAGGCTGGGGAGTATCCGCGCACAAGATTTCGACTGTGGACAAGACGACAGTTATGCACATGGCCATGCACAGGCTGAACGCAGGTTGCCCACCACTTATCGCCAGAGCTGTCCTATCGACATGCAATTGAGCAAGATAGGAAAAAACAGGTTATCCACAGCAACTGCCTTCCTTAATAGTTATTGGTTATTCAGAACTACTTCTCTGTAGTAATGACAGCAGCCCCGCGATCTTCGAATCACGCGAGGTGCGAGGGGCTGCGATCGCGCCGACAGAATCCCGGGTTATCCACTGCGACTTTTCGGCACGCCTGACACGCCAGGGTCGGGAGTGCACAACCGCTCGTCAGAAACGCGAGTCCTTGAGGCTCACGACCGAACACAGGACTTGCGCCTTCCCGTGCATCGCCATGGCGGGCGATGCCGATCACTCAGCCCCACTGAGCGCTGAAAAAGCGCTGATCGCTTGCCTGGCGAGCGGTGCCTGTAGGCTCAAGGACGCCAAATCGAATTTTTTTGTGCCCGAAGGCCTGTCTTGCGCGTGATCCGCGTGAGACACGAAGCGCCATATGGCGGGCGGCGTAGACGATATCTGTCGTCAAATGCCGCGAACGGGCTGTGGACAACTTCCAACGCGACATTGCAAGCCACTTGCAGATTCACTAGAATCCCTGCCCCTGACCAATCTGCCCTGTCCTCATGTGGATACAGGGCAACATTCGTTGACCTTTTCCAAACAACCACGTGGGAAGAAGCAGCTATGAAACGCACATTTCAGCCGAGCGTCCTGAAGCGCAAGCGCACACACGGTTTCCGTGCTCGTATGGCGACCAAAGGTGGCCGTGAGGTCATCCAGCGTCGTCGTGCGAAAGGCCGTAAGCGTCTGAGCGCCTGATCGAGGCCCGGATGTCCCGTCAGGGATTTCCCCGGCAGCTTCGCTTGCTGACTGCCGGGGATTACCGGCACGTCTTCGATCACACCACCCTCAAGGTACACGGCAAGGGGCTTCTGGCCCTGGCGTGTCCGAATGACCTGGGACATGCCCGCCTGGGGTTGGTGTTCAGCAAGAAGAACGTGCGCCGTGCCGTAGATCGCAACCGCCTCAAACGTCTGACGCGCGAATCCATTCGCCTCCGCCAGCAGCGCCTTCCGGCCGTCGACATCGTCGTACTGGCCAAGCGAGGCGTGACCGAGCTGGACAACGAGACTCTGCATCGCCAGCTGGACGGCATGTGGGCTCGTCTGGAGAAGGACGCCAGACGCCAGAAAGCGGCCAAGTCAACGCCACCTGCCTGACGCGACACCTGCCCGGTGCGTCCGGCATGTGGCGTTTTTTTCGTTATACGCCCTACCGTTCGTGACCGGACTCATCTGACTCCCCGCCAGATTGATTCACCCTCCAACGGGTATACACCATGGACGTCAAACGATTACTCCTCGTGATTCCGCTTGCGGTTGTCGCCTATCTGATGGTGGTCCAGTGGAACAAGGACTACGACCAGCCGGCTGCGGAAACACAGGCTCCCCAGGTTGCCTCTCAGGCCGCCAATGCCACTGCGCAAGGCCTTGAAGCCCCAAGCAGCAGCACGACTGCCAATGGCGATACCGGCCTCTCCACGCCGGATAGCGCAGCAAGCACCCCGAGCAACAACCTGATTGAAGTCAAGACTGACGTGCTGGACCTGCGTATCGATCCGCAGGGCGGTGACGTGGTCTATGCAGCGCTGCTCGAGCACAAGCAGAACAATGCTTCCGAGTCGCCCTTCGTGCTGCTGTCCGACAATCAGTCACGCAGCTACGTGGCCAAGTCCGGCCTGCAGCTGGATGGCCACAAGGGCCGTATCGCCTTCTCTGCCGACAGCAACAGCTACACCCTTGCCGAGGGTGACGACAACCTGCAAGTGGACCTGAAGGCCGACATCAATGGTGTTGCGGTCATCAAGCGCTTCACCGTCAGCCAGGACAGCTACCAGATCAAGGTCGACTACCTGCTGGACAACCAGTCCCAGCAGCCGGTCAATGCTCGCTTCATCGGTCAGCTGGCCCGTGACAACAGCGCGGACCCGACCAGCGGTGGCGGCATGGGCATGAAGTCCTATCTGGGTGCGGCGTTCTCTTCTGAAGAGAACCACTACCAGAAGGTCGATTTCGAAGACATCCAGGACGGCAGCTTCAAGAATGTCGACGTCCAGGGTGGCTGGGTGTCCATGATCCAGCACTACTTCGTGTCTGCCTGGGTGCCGGCTGACAACCAGAAGAACCTCTACTACGCCAACGTCGACAAGCAGAACCGCAATGTCGCCGCCTTCGCGAGCCCGACGACCCAGATCGCCGCGGGCCAGCAGGCTGAGCTCGGCGCGACCCTGTTCGTCGGCCCGAAGGATCAGGACCAGCTGGAAGCGACCGCTCCCTACCTGGAACTGGTCGTCGACTTCGGCTGGCTGTGGTTCCTGGCCAACCCGCTGTTCTGGCTGCTGGAGCACATCCACGCGCTGGTCGGCAACTGGGGTGCCTCCATCATCCTGCTGACCGTTCTGGTCAAGGTCGTGCTGTTCCCGCTGTCCGCGACCGCGTACCGCTCGATGGCCAAGATGCGCAAGATGGGCCCCGAGATGCAGCGCATCAAGGAGAAGTACGGCAGCGACCGCCAGAAGGTCTCCCAGGAGATGATGAAGTTCTACCAGACGGAGAAGATCAATCCGCTGGGGGGCTGTCTGCCGATCGTGATCCAGATGCCAGTCTTCATCGCCCTGTACTGGATGCTGATGGAATCCGTCGAACTGCGCCACGCGCCGTTCATGCTGTGGATCCAGGATCTGTCAGTGAAGGACCCGCTGTTCATCCTGCCGATCATCATGGGCCTGACGATGTTCATCCAGCAGCAGCTGAACCCGACGCCTCCGGACCCCACCCAGGCGAAGATCATGAAGATGCTGCCGATCGTCTTCACCTTCTTCTTCCTGTGGTTCCCGGCAGGTCTGGTGCTGTACTGGATCGTCAACAACACGCTGTCGATCGCTCAGCAGTACGTCATCACCCGTCAGATCGAGAATGCCGAGCCAACCAAGAAAGGCGCATGATGCCTTTCAGGTTCGCCTGACATGACTCACCCACGACCCTCGCCTCGGCGGGGGTCGTGGCGTTTCAGGGCCCTGATTCCGGGGGCTGCGCCGACACTCCCGCCGCAAGGCGCCTTTCCCGTCACCCCGCTTGCTGTCACGGGCCTCCAGCCGCGACAATAGCCGCCATCTCCTTCATCTTCATCTTCATTCCGGCTTCGCGCCCGAGGATTGTGCATGTCTACCGCCTACCAGCCTGACTCCATCGCGGCCCTGGCCACTCCGCCCGGCCGTGGTGGCGTCGGCATCATCCGTGTCTCCGGTCCGGCCTGTCAGGCCATCGCCCAGGCCATGCTGGGCCAATGCCCGCCGGCACGCCGCGCCCACTATGGTCCCTTCATGGGACTGGATACCCAGGGCAATCCCATCGCCCTCGATGAAGGCATCGCGCTCTACTTCCAGGGCCCGAATTCCTTCACCGGCGAGGACGTGCTGGAGCTGCAAGGGCACGGCGGCCCGGTGATCATGGACCTGCTGCTGGAGCGCTGCGTGCAGCTGGGCGCACGTCTGGCACGCCCCGGTGAATTCAGCGAGCGCGCCTTCCTGAACGACAAGCTGGATCTCGCCCAGGCCGAAGCCATCGCCGACCTGATCGACGCCAGCTCACGCGCGGCGGCCGAGAATGCGCTGCGCTCGCTCAAGGGCGAGTTCTCGACGCGCGTCAGCGCGCTGGTGCAGCGCCTGATCGAGCTGCGCATCTACGTCGAGGCCGCCATCGACTTCCCCGAAGAGGAAATCGACTTCCTGGCCGACGGCCATGTCGCGGCGCGCCTCGATGAGGTCAAGGCCGAGCTGGTGGGCGTGCGAGCCGCTGCCAACCAGGGCGCCCTGATGCGCGAAGGCATGACGGTGGTGATCGCCGGCCGCCCGAATGCCGGCAAGTCGAGCCTGCTCAATGCGCTGACCGAGCAGGACACCGCCATCGTCACCGATATCGAAGGCACCACCCGCGACGTGCTGCGTGAGCACATCCATCTCGATGGCATGCCGCTGCATATCATCGATACCGCCGGGCTGCGCGACACGCCGGACGCCGTCGAGCGCATCGGCGTGCAGCGCGCCTGGGACGAGATCGAGAAGGCGGACCGCGTCCTGCTGCTGGTCGATGCCGCGACCACCTCGGCGACGGACCCGATGGAAATCTGGCCGGAATTCGTCGCGCGCCTGCCGGACCCGTCCCGCCTGACGTTGGTCCGCAACAAGATCGACACCAGCGGCGAGACGCCCGGGCTGACCGCCATCACCGCAACGCAGGATGGCGATGCCGAGCAGGCACGCCACCAGGCCAGCGTGGTGCGCATCTCGGCGCGCGACAATCAGGGCCTCGATGCGCTGCGCGATCACCTCAAGGACATCATGGGCTTCACCGGCACGGCAGAGGGTCGCTTCAGCGCCCGCCGCCGCCACCTGGATGCGCTGGAACGCGCTGGCGAGTCCCTCGACAACGGCGACGCCCAGCTGCATGGCGCCGGCGCCGGCGAACTGCTGGCCGAAGACCTGCGCGCCGCCCAGATGGCGCTGTCCGAGATCACCGGCGAATTCTCCGCCGATGACCTGCTGGGGGAAATCTTCGGCAGCTTCTGCATCGGCAAGTGATCGCACCGAGGTGATCGCGCCGAGCTGACTCCCGCCCGCAGGCGGGCTCTCTTGCCGACAGTGCTTGCGTCTGGCTGTCTCCCTCTCGTTATACTGCCTCTGCCGACCCCTCCGAGTGGCGGAGGCGGGCAGGGGCAGACCGGGAGCCGACATGGCGGGACGCGCGACATCGAACAGACCGCAGGATGCCCATCGCGAGTCCCGTGACTCCAGTGCCTCTCCCCCGCCGGCCCCCGCCGCCGAGCTGACTACCGGGCCTCTCCCCGAGGCCCCGTTGCGCCACCTGCTGCTCGACTTCTTCACCCGCCATTGGCCCCGCTATCTGCTGGCCATCGCGTTCCTGATCGGGGTCGCGGGGCTGAATCTGCTGCTGCCGTGGGCGATCGGCGCCACCATCGATGCGTTGCGTGATGGCAGCCTCGACCACGACGCCTTGCTGAGCCGCCTGTTGTGGCTGGTAGGCGCGGGGCTCGCGCTCTATGCGCTGCGCTATGCCTGGCGCGTGACGCTATTCGGCACCGCCTATCAGCTGGGGACGGAACAGCGTGATGCCTTTCATGCCAAGCTGACGCGCCTGGACCCCGGCTTCTATCAGCGCCACCGCACAGGAGACCTGATGGCGCACGCCAGTCAGGACATCGATGCCGTGGAGATGGCCGCCGCGGAAGGCGTGCTGTCCAGCGTCGATGGCGCCATGACCTTCGTGCTGGTGCTCGGCATCATGCTGATCGCCATCGATGTGCCGCTGACGCTGCTCGCCCTGTTGCCCTTCCCCTTCATGGCCTGGGCCTTCGCACGCATCTCGCGACGGATCGGAGAGCGTTTCCGCGAATCGCTGGAGCGCTTCTCGGACCTGAATGACCAGACCCAGGAAGCCTTCGCCGGCATTCGCATGCTCAGAAGCCATGCCTTGCTGGAGGATGAAGGCGCAAGATTCTCGCAGCGTGCCGCCGCCGCCGAAGCCGTCGATTATCGCGTCCAGAAGCTGGAGGCGGCCTTTGATCCGGTGGTGTTCATTGCGCTCTCGGCGGCGACGCTGCTGACGCTGGGCGTGGGTAGCTGGCGCTATCTGGATGACGCCATCACCCTGGGCCAACTGACCAGCTTCACGCTCTATCTGGCGCAGTTGATCTGGCCGATGTTCGCGCTTGGCTGGTGCCTGAATATCCTGCAGCGCGGCGCGGCAGCCGCACGGCGGTTGGCCACCTTCCACGCCGCGCCACAAGCCCTTGAAGATAGCGGCACCCTGGACAAGGTCAGTGACCATTCACTACGCCTTGAGATCAATGAATTCCACTACCCGGGCAGCCAGCAACGTGCTCTGGGGCCCCTCTCCCTGCAGGTGGCGGCAGGGGGCAGTCTGGGGATCGTCGGCGCGACCGGCAGTGGCAAGTCCACCTTGCTGCGTCTGCTGTCGCGCAGCTGGCCTCTGACGCCTGAGCAAGGGGTCCTGACGCTCGGCGGCAGAGAAGCGAGTGAGTACACACTATCGGCCTGGCGCCAGCAGTTCTCACTGGTCCCCCAGGACCCGTTCCTGTTTGCGCTCTCGGTAGCCGACAATGTCGCCCTCGCCTGCCCCGAGGCCTCTGACGAGCGAATTCGAGAGGCGCTGCGCGCGGCAGCCTTCGAGGAAGATCTGCGCCGCCTTCCCCAGGGGTTGGAGACGCTGGTGGGTGAGCGAGGCATCACACTCTCCGGTGGCCAGCGTCAGCGGCTGGCATTGGCACGCAGCCTGCTCAGCGAGGCGCCGATCCTGCTGCTGGACGATACACTGTCGGCGGTCGACCAGGTCACCGAACGCACCCTGCTGAAGACTCTCGCGCGCCTGCAGCAACCCGATCACCACGGCCTCAAGCGCACGCTGATCATCAATTCCCATCGTCTGTCTGCCGTGCAGGCCTGCCAGCAGATTCTGGTGCTCGAGGACGGGTGCATCCTGGAACAGGGCGATCACGCCAGTCTGCTGGCCGCCCGCGGCGCCTACTGGCGCCTATGGCAGGCCCAGCAGGTCAACCGCGAAGACGATGCCAAGGCGGAGCGCTCATGAGCCACGATGCCGCGACACGACCCGACACCCTCAGCGGCACTCGCCTGCTCAGCCGACGGCGACTGGCATTGCTCTGGCAACCGCTGGGCAGGCGCCGCGCAGAGGTCCTGCGCGCGCTGTTGATCCTGATCGCGGCGACCGTACTGGATGTGCTTGGCCCTTGGCTGACCCAGCGCTATCTGGATGACTACCTGATTCCCGGCAACCTCGCTCCCGAGGCTCTGGCAGGACTGGTGGCCATCTACGTGATCACCCAGCTGGGCGCCGCCGCCGGACGCTATTTCCAGCAGCTGCGCTTTGCCCGCCTGGCCCTCGCCAGCGTGCGCGATATCCGTGAGCGAGTCTTCACACACCTGCTGCATCAACCACTATCGACCCTCGACAATATCGCTGCTGGTGAATTGGTGGCCCGCGTGACCAACGACACCGAGTCGCTCAAGGAGTTGTATATCGGGGTGCTGGCGACACTGATCGGCAATGTGGTGCTGTTGATCGGCATCCTGTCGGCGATGGCCCTGATGGATGGCACCCTGGCGATGATCGCGACGGCGCTGGTCCCGCTCTCCATCGGCATGATCTGGCTGTATCAGCGCTTCTCCGGGCGCGCTGCACGCGAGGTACGCCGCCTGCGTGCCTTGCAGAATGCCAGAATCGCCGAGGCGATCGGCGGCATGAGTGTGCTGCAGGCAAGCGACCAGACCGAACGCTTCAGTCGGCGCTATCACCACCTCAACGTCTCCCAGTATCAGGCGCGCATGCGCACGGTGCGTGTGTCGGGGCTGCTGTTGCGTTCGGCCATCGACCTGATGGCGATGCTGATCACGCTCTCGCTGGTCGCCGTGTTCGGGCTGCGCGAATTGGGAGGCGGTGCGGAACTGGGAGTGCTCTACGCGTTCATCGCCTGGTTGGGGCGCATCAGCGAGCCCCTGATCCAGATCACGCAGCGACTGCAGGTCTTCCAGTCGGCGCTGGTGGCGACTGGCCGGCTGGAAGAGGTGCTGGACCGGCCACGCGAGACGCCTGAGCCAGACACGCGCGCCGCGCAGGCAGCCACGCGTGGGCACACGGACAACACCGTGATAGCGAGTGGTCACTATCAGCTCGAGCAGCTGACCTTCCACCACCAAGGTGCGGAGGGTCCGGCCCTCAATGGCCTGACGCTTGCCATCGAGAGCGGTGAGTTTCTCGGCGTGGTCGGCCCGACGGGCAGCGGCAAGTCCACCCTGCTCGATCTGCTCAGCGGGCAGCGCCCTGCCCCGGCGTCTCAGCTGCTGCTGGATGGTCGTCCGCTGATGGAGTGGTCGGCTCAACAACGCGCTACCGCGATAGCCGTCGTCCCGCAGGAGCCCTTCATCCGCGCCACGACACTGCGCGACAACCTGCTGCTGGGGCGTGAGATCAGCCAGCAGCACCTGTCACGGGTTCTGCACAAAGCGCATCTGGCGCCGCTGGTCGATAGTCTGCCGCTGGGGCTCGACACCTTGCTGGGCGAGCGCGGCCTCAGTCTCTCCACGGGTGAGCGCCAATTGCTGGCGCTCGGACGCGCACTGGTCACGACACCACGCGTGCTGTTGCTGGATGAGGCCACCGCCAGCATCGATAGCCATACCGAAGCCCTGTTGCAGCAGGCACTACATGAGCTGCGTGGCGAAGTGACCTTGATCGTGGTGGCACACCGGCTTGCCACGGTACGCGATGCGGACCGCCTGCTGGTGCTGGAACAGGGCTGCATCACCCAGCTGGGGGCCCATGATGCCCTGATGGCAGAACCCGGCCTCTATCGGCGGCTATGGCGAGAAGACATCGCGCACTGATCAGGCAGGCCAACATCCTCGACAATACAAACGCCCCACGATGCAAACGACCCCGTGATCTAGACGCCCCACAATGCAAACGCCCCCACAGGCATGGCCTATGGGGGCATTGTCAGTCCGAGCTCTTGATATGGCACTCAGCGTTCTGCATTCACACCTGTCATCACGGCTTGCGCGGGCCGCGAGGCTTGTTGCCCTGTGTCTTGCCAGGCGCTGTCTTGCCAGAAGTGGTCTTGCCAGGCGCTGTCTTGCCAGAGCTGTCCTTGCCTGGGGCTGCCTTGTCAGAATTTGCCTTGCTGGCGCCTCCCTTGGCAGCCTTGCCTCTCATGGCATTGCTTTCCTGCTTCTCACGCAGGGCACGCGCTTCACGCGCATCCAGCGGCTTGCCGACATCCTTGTTGTCTTCAGGACGCTGTTTGGCCGCGTACTTTCTGGGCAGTTTGGTCGTGCTGTTCGGGTTGACCTGACCATCACGACCGATCGCCGGCGTGCTGCGCATGCTGACCCGCGTGGAACCTTCGCGGCGGCCCTTGCCTGGCACGCTGGAGGACCAGTCGCTCCAGCTGGCAGAATCCTTGCCCGCCCCCTTGCCAGCCGTCTCGCCCTTGCCACGCGGACGAGTCGGCTCGACAGCGGCCGTCGACTTGCGCTCGGCAGGCTTCTCGCTGACGCGCTTCTGGCTCGGCGCGGAATGCCCATGCACCTCATCCTTGACCTGCGCCTTGATGCTGGTCTTGGGCTTGGCAGTCGCGGAATGGCGCTTGCCCTTGGCCTTGGGCGTCGCACTGTCATTGCGCACGCGAGGCTTGGCCCAGCCTTCACCGCGCTTGAGCTTCTCGCGCTTGGGCTTGGCCTGGGTCACCTCGACATCGCTGTCGCGCTTGACCTTCTGGTTGAGCTTGCGCAGCGACAGCAGGCGCTCACGCGGCATCGGCTTGGGCTCGTTGCGTTCGCGTGCGATCTCCTCCGACAGCCACCACAGGCCCTTGTGCTCGACGGCAACCGACTGCGGAGCCGGCAACGCGCCCTTGAGCACCTCGACCACTTCCTGCATGGCGGTGGAGAACTGACGATCGAACTGCCACGGCGGGTTGATCACCAGCATGCCGGAGCCGTACATGCCGTGCTCGCCTTCCGGCGAATCGATCGTCAGCTCACTGCGCCACATCGGTGCCGGCGAATGCTTCTTGAGGCGCTCGAGCAGATCATGCTGACGACCCGCCGGCAGCAGCGGATACCAGATCATGATGGTGGCATGACGTGACTTGCGCAGGGTCTCGACCACGACCTCGGCGACATCACGATAATCATTCTTCAGCTCATAGCTGGGGTCGATCAGCACGGCGACGCGCGGCGTGGTGACCGGCACGGCCGCCAACAGACCGGACAGACCATCCTGCTGACGACGCATGACCTTGCCGAGGCTGTCACGCTGCACCGGGGCCTGATCGAAGTGGTAGATCTCGCCCGGATGCAGCTCATAGGCCAACAGGCGATCGCCGCGGCGCAGCGACTGGCTCAGCCACCAGGGCGAACCGGGATAGACGCTCAGCTCGCTGGCGCTGCCCTTGGCGGCATCCGGCTGCATGTCCGCCAGACGTGCCAGCCAGCGAGCCAGCGGCTTGTCAGCTGACGGAGACTTCGGCTCACCTGCATCGGTCAACCAGCGATCACGCACCTGCCACAACGGCAGAACGCCCTGCTCGTATTCGCGCAGCTGTTCCGTCTCGCGGGCCGCCAGCGGATACCAGCCACGACCGGCGTGAGTGTCGATAAACGTAACGGGAGATTCTTTACGTAATAGCTGCTCGGCCAGGGTGGTGGCGAGCAGGTGCTTGTGCAGGTCGGCAAAATTGCCAGCGTGATAGGCGTGCTGATAGGCGAGCAAGAGCGCCTCCTTGATACGGCGATATCTGCCACATCCAGCGAGGCAGCAGATAGAAATCGGGGGGCGGCGACGAGAGGAAAAACCAGACAAGGCCGCCGAAGGGGCTGAAGGATAGCAGAGATGATCACTTGTCACCCCAAAAGCCGTGCTTGCCAAGCAACGAGGCCCACGCAAATGCGCAGGCCTCGTGGTCATTCACCGTCATGTCGCCATGACAGCTGATGGGTCTCAGCTTTCCATCGGCGTCAGCGTGATCTCGACGCGACGGTTCTGGGCGCGCCCGGAGGCGGTGTCGTTGGATGCCACCGGGCTGGCTTCACCATAACCGCGCATGTTCAGACGGTTGAAGGCGATGCCACCACTGGCCAGATAGTTGCCGACAGCCTGGGCACGCAGCTCGGACAGGTTCTGGTTGTAGTTGCTGGCACCGGTGGAATCGGTATAGCCCGCGATGTTGACGCGAGTCTCGTCGTATTCCTTGAGCACGGTGATGACGCCGTCCATGACCGGCTGAATCTGGCCGGACAGGGTGCTGGAGTCGGAGCCGAAGGTGACGTTGGACGGCATGTTGAGGATGATCTGGTCGCCGACACGGGTCACGCTGACACCGGTGCCCTGCAGCTGATCGCGCAGCTTGGCTTCCTGAACATCCATGTAATAGCCGATACCACCGCCCGCGGCGGCACCCGCAGCAGCGCCGATCAGCGCCTTGTCGAGACGATGGTTACCACTCTTGGTCGCCCCGGCGATTGCGCCGACGACCGCGCCGATGCCGGCACCCTTCGCCGCACTGGAGGTCTGCTGCTCATTGGTATACGGGTTGGTCGTGGAACAACCCGCCATCGCGACGGCGGCTGCCAACGGCAGGGCCAGGAGTACAGACTTCTTCATGGTAACGCTCCCTATCTACACACTCATTAAAGGCAAGACGACAATTGCGCAAATAATCGTCATGCCTCCGATAATGCCTGATCAATCAGGTGTCGAACATGGCCAGCAGGTCATTGAGGAACAATAAGCCCTGGGGCGTGGCGCGCAACAGCACGTCATCCTCAACGATGAGCCCGCGCGCGCGCGCCTGGCTCAGGCCCGGCTCCAATGCCTCGCGATCCAGCCCGGTCGTGCGACGCAGATCCTCGAAGCTGACACCCCCGGTCAAGCGCAGTGCATTCATCATGAACTCCAGCGCCAGCTCATCGCGGTCAATTTCCTGCTGACCCGCCACGAACCCGCGAGGGTCCTGCATCCTGCGCAAGTACGCTTCAGGCTGACGACTTTTCCAACGGCGTTGGAGTTGCAACTCGCCGTTCAAGTTCCCAGCCGAGTCGGTCTTCAACAACGTCAACTTGCCATGCGCGCCTGCTCCGATGCCCAGGTAATCACCGAATTTCCAGTAATTGAGGTTATGACGCGCGCTGCGCCCTTCAAGGGCATAGGCGGAAATCTCGTAACGACGGAAACCGGCAGCCTCCAGCTCGGCGTGACCGTGATCCTGGATATCCCACAGCAGGTCATCTTCCGGCAGTACCGGCGGGCGCGAATAGAACTCGGTATTCGGCTCCAGCGTCAATTGATACCAGGACAGATGGGTCGGCTTGAGTGCCAGGGCACGCCGGATATCATCCAGCGCCGTCTCCAATGTCTGGCCCGGCAGGCCATGCATCAGATCGATATTGAAATTGTCGAAGCCCGCCGCCCGTGCGCTGGCCACCGCGCGCCCGGCTTCTTCAGCGGAGTGGATGCGCCCCAGCACCTCGAGCTGCTCCGGCTGGAAGGTCTGCACGCCCAATGACAAGCGATTGATGCCGGCGGCGCGATAGGCGGCAAAGCGGCCCTGCTCCAGCGTGCCGGGATTGGCCTCCAGCGTGACCTCGCAGTCGGCAGAGAACGTCATGCGCGCCCGCAGGCCATCGAACAGTCGCTGGTAAGCCGCCCCGCTCAGCAGACTCGGCGTGCCGCCGCCGATGAAGATGCTGTGCAATTCACGCTCGGGCTGGCCCTGCAGCAACTGCAGGTCCTGATCGAGATCGGCCAGCAGCGCCGTGATGTACTCCTCTTCAGGCAAGCCGGCATCACGCCCGACCCCGTGGGAGTTGAAGTCACAGTAGGGGCACTTGCGCACGCACCACGGCACGTGAATATAGAGCGACAGAGGCGGCAGGTTCGCGGCGGACATCACGCCTGACCGCTCTGCGCGGCAAGCGCCTCGAGCAACTGCTGCATCGCACGTCCCCGGTGGCTGAGACGGTTCTTGGTCTCGGCATCCAGGGCCGCGGCGGTCATGCCATGTTCCGGCAGCCAGAAAAGCGGGTCATAGCCGAAGCCACCCTCGCCTTGTGGCGCGTCAAGGACACGCCCCTCCCAACTGGCCTGTACGATGGTCGGCACCGGGTCTGCTGCATGGCGCAGATAGACGAGCACGCACCAGTAGCGCGCCGTACGCGCTTGCTCAGGCACGCCCTCAAGCGCTGCCAACAGGGCGGCGTTGTTGTCACCATCACCGCTACCTTGCTGACGCCGCGCGGCAAAGCGTGCGGAATAGATGCCCGGTTCCCCGCCCAGCGCATCGACTTCGATCCCGGAATCATCTGCCAGCGCCGGCAGGCCGGTGACCTCTGCGGCGTGGCGCGCCTTGATCAACGCATTCTCGACGAAGGTCAGCCCTGTCTCTTCGGCGTCACTCACTCCCAGCTGCCCTTGAGGCATCGGTTCGATCCCCAGCGGTGCGAGCAGGTGGGAAAATTCACGTAGCTTGCCGGCATTGCCACTGGCCAGTACGAGAGAAGAAGCGGACATGTGAATCTCCGGGATAGGAACAACGAGAATGCGGCCGCGTGTGAGTCACACGGGCAAGGCGCTTGCAGCACCCCATTCTAGCGCGTGAGTCCGGTGCGTACACGCGAGGGGTCTGCGCCAGGCACGACTGAGATCCATGATGTCATGGGCCGATGTCACTCATGTGCTCAACTTGATGACTGACAGGCCGATACAGGCTATCTGCCTCAGCGCGGGCTAATGCCTGTGCAGGATTTGTCTGTGCCTCGCGGCTCAAGCAAGTAAACATCAACCGAAAAAATCCCGTAACTCGATGTTTTGTATAGCCTTTAAGTGGGAAATAAAAGAAATGTGCGTTATGCCATCTAACACTATGCGCAGCGCCAGCCCCCAGGTGTCACTCGACTAGACTTCAAGACAACCATCGAATCACCGTGGATTCATGTCTCCGCCTCAGCCTGCTGATGATGAGCCCCCCAAACGCTTGCGACAGGAGCGCCCCATGACTGCTACCAGAGTCCTGTTCGTGACAAGCCCTTCACCGCAGACCGAACTGTTCGTCGAGTACCTGCAAGAGACACTGAAATGTGTCGTCGAGGCCTGCCACCATGAAGCCCCACTTCCGTCATCTCCCTGCCTGGTGCTGATCGACAGCACCCAGTGCAGTCTGGCCCAGATGATGCGATGGAGCCATATAGACAAGATCGCTGCCTTCAATGTCGAACATGAAGACGATGCCATCTCACTACTTCTGAATATTCCTTTCAGCGGGATCTTCTATCGCCAGGACAGCCTTGAACAAATCAGCAAGGGTATCGGCAAGATACTCGAGAATGAAAACTGGCTGACTCGCAATATCATGCAGACGTTGATTCGTCATTATCGTCAACAACAACAGATTGCCTTCCAGCCTGTCATGGGACTGACACAACGAGAACTGGAAATATTGTCACTCATAGCGTCACAGCAAAGTAATGCAGATATCGCGCATAGATTGATGTTGAGCCAGCACACCGTGAAGTCTCATTTATATAACATCTTTCGCAAGATCAGAGTCCACAACCGTCATCAGGCGATCCAGTGGGCCCATGAGCATCTCAACCTTTACATCCCCAAGCGCACGACGGAGCCGGAATCCTGAGGCCCAGATGACGCTGGAAGAGTACTGCCACCAGGAGATGGAGCCTTGGGGTCATCACCGCAGCAGAGCATGTCCCACGCCGGCTACGCGTAGTAAACGCTTCACTTATCAAGGGTGAAATGGCTCATGCTCAGAGCCGCGTCGCATTCCTGACACCCTTCGAATCAAGAGATACAAAAAGACAAGCCCGGTTACATAATGACATTAAAGAGACGCCTCCCAGCATTAGATTCATGGTACCTTTGAACCAGTGGAAAGCTTGGTAAAAAAAGCGCAAAGGTCTGGTTTTCATTGCACTCTCGAGAAGGGTCATCATGACCAGCGCTATTTTCATCAGGTTTACGTACTGTTTTTCCTATTCTTTTTCTGGGTCAAATCAGGACTGGAGGGGAAGGATAAACTGGTTATTTTAGCAAGTGCTGATTAGAGGTTGCCTTATCCCCACTATCGCGCAATCCTATAAAGGTGCTCAGCGCGTAATGCCCGACGTGAATGAGTGCAGTGCTACACGACTCACCCAACCACACTTCAGATATGGCTCCGCCAAGAAAAATCGGTACGACAACTCAGAGGTCTCGCACCATGATTACAGGGAACGCAATGGTGCTGCTGGTGACTGACTGCAATCCGCAGTCAGCGCTTTTCATGGATTACATTCGCCAGCAGCTTGAGTGTCAGGTGGCTTCCGCAAGCCCCGACGAGGATTACACACCCGGGCAGGCAGAAAGAACGATAGTGCTGCTGGACACCGACCACGTCGATGAAGGCACGATGCAACGCTGGGATGCAGATGCCAGCCAGGATGCCAGCGCAGAGCTGGCCGCTATCAACATCAGTGATGAAGAGGAAGCTGCCAGCCTGCTGGTCAGCACCCATCTTCAAGGCGTGTTCTACCGACAGGACAGCCTCTCACTGATCAGCAAGGGCATCGCGAAACTGCTGGAAGGCGACATGTGGATGTCCCGACCGCTGATGACCCGCCTGCTGGATTTCTATCGCCGTCAGCAGCTCAACGCCTATCGCCCGGTCTGTGGTCTGACCCAGCGTGAGGTGGAAATCATCGGCTTGCTGGGCACGGGTGCCTCGAATACCGAGATTGCTGACCAGCTGTTCGTCAGTGAACACACGGTCAAGTCACATCTCTACAATATCTTCCGCAAGATCAAGGTGCATAACCGCATTCAGGCCATGAACTGGGCACGTCAGAACCTGGCAATGCCTGTCTCGCGCACCCCACGCATCGCTCGCAGAGCACAGATGTCGTGAACGGTCGGGGCATGACAAGCCGCCAGGTGGTCGCCTGGGGACTGACATGCTTCAGTCTGTCGCCCGCCTTCGCGCAATCCGCGCCGGAGGCGGTGCGACCCGAGGTATCCGTTGCCAGTGAAAAGCAGCAGGCTCGCCGTCAGGGGGAAGATGGGGTCGCCATCCAGCGCGCTCGCCCCACGCTCTCCGACGGTCTCAGCGGCGTGATGATCGATCGCACCATGACCATGATCGGCAAGACCTTCTTCCGCCAGTTCAGCCAGCAACGCCTCGATAGCCCGGCCATCCGCAACACATCCCTCAGCATCCATGAACGCCCCTCAGCACGCTGGGGCAGCCTCATCTGGATCACCGAAGGCAACAACGTTCTGTATGAAGCGACGCTCCCTCCGCGCCTGAATGACGTGGATATGTATGCCAGCGCCGCCGTATCAAGCGTCTCCGACCAGTTCCTGCGCCGCAAGGTCATGGAAGCCCTGCGCAATGACCCGGACATGGCCGGTGACGAATTCTGATGTATTGAAGACCGACATAATAAATGGGCTCCAGTCACGGAGACCCTGACAATACGCAAGGGAACAGGGGAACATCATGAAGCATCAGACACTCGCGGTGTCGTTGCTGTTGTCGGCGATGCCGCTATATGCCGGTGAACTCATCTATCAGCCCATCAACCCGAGTTTTGGTGGCAACCCTCTCAATGGCAGCTACCTGCTTGGCAAGGCCCAGGCCCAGGACACCCATGAGGATCCTGATGCCTACTCCTTCGATAGCCTCTCCGATACCGAAATCTTCATCAATGACCTGCGCAACAGCCTGGTCTCTGATGCCATCACCGACGCCGTAGAAGCTACGGAACCCGGCCGTTCCAGCGTGATCGACAGTGCGCAGCTACGCATTGAAGTGGTCAGCAACGGCAATGGCGGTTTCTCCATGCAGGTGCTTGACCGCGCCACAGGTGAAACCACCGTCATCAACCTCGGCACATCAGGCAATACATTCTGATCCGCTACTGATGAAGGGTTTCGTCCAATGAAGATACTCACTCCCATGCTGGCCGTTGCCAGCCTGGCGCTTGCAGGCTGTGCGCCGATGGTCGCCAATACCCAGGGTCTTGAAGGGGTGCCCAGCACCTTGATGCCAAGAACCGCCACCTATCAAGACCTGATCAGTCTGCCGCCTCCCGCCGGACGTATTCCGGTCGCCATCTATGACTTCCGTGACCAGACGGGCCAGTACCGTCCTGCCCCTGCCAGTACCTTCTCTACGGCGGTCACCCAGGGCGGCGCCGCCATGCTGAGCGCCGCATTGTCGGACTCCGGCTGGTTCATCCCCCTCGAGCGCGTGGGACTGCAGAACCTGCTGACAGAGCGCAAGATCATCCGCGCCAACATGGAGCGCACGGGCCAGAATGATCTTGCCGCGTTGCAAGCCGCCAACCTGCTGTTCGAGGGTGGCATCATTGCCTTCGACTCCAATGTCAGAACAGGCGGAGCAGGCGCGGAATACTTCGGGATCGGCGCCTCTGGTCAGTATCAGGTGGACCAGGTGACGGTCAATCTGCGCGCTGTCGATATCACCACGGGGCAGGTCATCGCCAACGTCAATACCAGCAAGACAATCTACTCACGCGAGCTGAGGGCGGGCGTCTATCGCTTCATCGATTTCAGTCGCTTGCTGGAGATGGAAGCGGGGTATACCAGCAATGAACCCGTACAGATGGCGGTCATGTCTGCCATCGAATCTGCCGTGATTCACTTGATTGCGCAAGGCGTCGAACGTCAGCTCTGGGTTCTCCAGGACCCGGAGAGCCTTCAGACATCAGAGCTGATGGATTACCTGCAAGCCCCGACCCCGATGTTGTAGAGCCAGCCCACATTCAAGACCCCGTAGAGAGCATCGTGGTATTCGCGGTGTTTATCTTTCCCTCAAAAGGCAGTCACCTCACAAGAGGTGGCTGCCTTTTTCGTATCGGCGCATAACATAAGAAATAAATAAAACAACAAAGCATGAAATATCATGCGCCTAATACCGTCAACAGTAATACCTCCCTGAGCGGTGCTGAAAATCTGGCCACCCTTTGTCATTACTCACCGCTATTGGGCAAGACATTATAAGTAGCAAACTCTAGCCCTCATAAACCCGAAAAGGACTGATGGTGATGGCCTCGATAAAGACCAATAGTTAGAGCACTTAGACGGTCACCTGGATGGACTCACGCCATGGCTTCGGCAAAGCATCAACAAAGAAGAATGCTACAGGCCTGCCTTTTCTTCTCATCACTGACATTCAGCTTGTGGGTGTTGGCCAATGACCTGGCGACCACCTCCGAATTGGGAAGCAGCCACTCAGTGGCAGTCATCGAGCAATCTGGCACGTACAACACAGCGATGATCGTTCAGCATGGCAATGGCAACGCCTCATTGATTGACCAGAGCGGTGCCCTGAATGAAGCAGGGGTCGATCAATATGGCAATGGAAACACGGCATATACGCTGCAAGAGGGTGCCCTGCATGAAGCCAGCATTCTTCAGCATGGCCAATATCATGATGCGCTGATCATTCAGCAAGGTGTTGGGCAAAGCGCCAGCATTCAGCAGACAGGCATCGGGGGAAGCGCCACGCTTCTACAACAGGCCAGTAGTCAGGTACCGGCAAGTATCACTCAATATTCACGGGGCCATATGCGTGTCCAGGTCATACAACAGTGATCTTTACCACGATGGCTCGCATGACATCGCTCTATGAAGATGATGCTTGTGAAGGTGGTAGCTGAATATTCGCTTTCGTCGAATCACCAATACGGATTTTGCCTGGCCAGGAGGTGTTCTCGCTTTCATGTAGTCAAGAGTTCTGCATGACGAACACAACCTTCTGGAAAGGGCACAAAAGAGCAGTAGCAGTACAACATGATGTCGCGAATCACGAAAAACCAGACCGTCATCATGTCAGGGGATGCACGACCAGAAGCAAATCAATAATAAAAACACAACTCAAAAAACGATCTACACAAGGGAACAAACCATGAAAATCCAAATGAGCTTGCTGGCTGCCGCTGTCGCTTTCTCTTCACATGCGATGGCAGTGGACAATGCTTCCGACATCGATCAGACCGGTTTCGCCAATGGCGCGACGGTCACCCAAGGTGATCGCAATGGAAACCCGTTCAACGCCGGCGAGCATACCAGTGATATCGACCAGACAGGGGCCTTCAACGGCGCCACTGTCTACCAGAGCGGCGTCGCAAGCATTGCCAGTGTCAACCAGCAAGGCCTGGCCAATATGGCGGATGTCCTGCAGAGGGGTCAGGCACAGATAGCAACTGTCTACCAAGATGGCCGCCGCAACCACGCTGATGTCGACCAGAAAAGCTTCAAGAACACGGCCACCATCACCCAGGAAGGCCTGCGCAACAACTCCGTCTCCAAGCAAGGCGATAGCGGCCCGAACTCAAGTGGTCGTTTCAATGACTTGACCGTGACCCAGACAGGCGCCTTCAACTCGTCCACTGCCACGCAAAGCGGTAGTCACGAGAAAGCGACCGTGACCCAGATGGGCCTCGGCCATGATTCGGATGTCGAACAGAGCGGTGACTACAACGTCGCTTCCGTCAGCCAGAGCGGCATCTACCATGACTCCAGCGTGTTGCAGAGCGGGAAGTACAGCAAGGCACGTGTCATGCAGACGGGGGCCTTCAGTGACTCGGACATCGCACAATCCGGCAAGCATCAGCGAGCTCGTGTCATGCAAAGCGACAAGTCACACGATTCCGAGATCAATCAGGCGGGTGGCTACAACCGTGCCAGCGTATCTCAGTCTGACTTCCACAATGACTCCGAGATAGACCAGTACGGTTACGGTAACCGTAGCATGGTCATTCAGAGCGGTGCCTTCAATGATTCTGATATCAAGCAGGCTGGCCTGGGCAATCTGGCCATGACTGAGCAAAGCGGCTTCAACAACGATGCCAATGTCACGCAGGTTTGGGCGGTTGATAACGAGTCCTACATTACCCAGACCGGTTACAACGACAGTGCGACCGTGCTGCAGGTAGGCGGACATAACGAATCCACCATTCTGCAGCAGGCTGGCGGCTTCATGAGCTTTGCGCCGAATACTGCCAATGTGACGCAGACTGGTTTCACCAACTCTTCCACCATCACCCAGACTGGCGGTGGCAACGTAGCCAACGTGATGCAGTACTGATCACGCCCCAGCCAGGATGTCTTACAGAACCCCGCGCAAGCGGGGTTTTTCGTTTTTCCGCTCGGTGGATCCATATAATGAAAAAGGCCGCTGACAGGGTGTCAGCGGCCTTCCAGTACCAGCCGCGAAACATCTATCGCAGCGGCAAGTTACTTCTTTGGCGGTGTCACGACATTCTCCGGGAAGGACTTGCGATAACTCTCAAGGCTTTCATCCACCATCTGACGGCCCTTGCTGACCTGCTTGTTACCGCTGGCGATCCGCGCCTTGCCCTTCTTGATCTGACCATTGCCCTTATCGATCAGCGCCTGGCCCTTGGCGATATTGGATTCGCCATCATTGACCAGATTATCACCACTGACGATCTGCTTCTCACCCGCGGCCACCAGAGACTTGCCGCTCTCCCAATTATCGGCCAGCTGATCACGCATCTTGGCGACGGCCTTGGCTTCCTCAGCCTGACCGCGCATGAGATCAGCGGTTGTCGGCTGGCTGGAGCAGCCCGCGAGCAGTGCCAGACTGATGGCAGCGGCGGCGGTATTTACCCATTGTTGGCGCATGATATTTCCTTTCCAGATGCATAGCTTCCCAACCCAAGCCGAGGCTCACTCGGGAGTGCACTATGCAATACAAAAAAGGGCATGGCGGTCATCCCGCCATGCCCCATGACATCGATCGCTCGTATCAATGCAGCCTGAGCTGCTCACGAATCAGGCGAGCCAAGGTGACATTGGCGTTGGGCGCTGTCGTGTCGATATGGACCAGCTGACCATGCTCTTCTGGCGCAAATGGCTCGCGATTGGCCAATTGCTTGTCGAGCACTTCCAGACCCGCTTCGGAAGCCTCGCCACTGCGCTGACTACGCTTGATGATGCGCTTGCGCAGCGTCTCGTCATCGGCCTCGAAGCTGATCATCAGCACCGGCAGACCACGGGCTTCTGCCTCATGACGCAGGCGATCACGCTGCACCTTCTTCAGGCAGGTGGCATCGATGCAGACGGGGATGCCCGATTCCAGCAGCGTGGCGGACAGATTCGAGAGTCGCTCGTAGGTCGCATGGGTGGCCTGGGGGGTATAGATGCCGCCATTGAGCCCGGACTCGGTATCGGCATCCGCCGCAAAGCCATACAGGCGCTTGCGCTCCACATCGCTGCGAATGCGTACACCACCCAGTTCACGCACCATCTCTTCGGTGAAGCGACTCTTGCCGCTGCCGGAGACACCCACACCGATGATCATGTAAGGGAAGCGGATCTCGCTATAGCGCTCCGCCAGCCCGATATAGCGCTCATACTCGGCCAGCACATCGGCGCGATCCGCTTCACACAGGTCCGGCTGGTGATAGCGAATCATCGCCACCTTGGCCCGGATCAGGGCGCGATAGATCTTGTAGTACGGCAGCAGACGCACCAGCGAGTAATCGCCGGAGAGCTCGAGATAACGGTTGAGCGCATGATGGGCAAAGGCCTGCTCATCACGCGCTTCGAGATCCATCACCAGGAAGGCCAGGTCACAACCGACATCATTCCAGCGCAACTCTTCATTGAACTCGATGCCGTCAAACAGCAGGGCACGGCCTTCATGGCGCACGGCGTTACCCAGGTGGATATCGCCGTGAGTCTCACGCACGAAGCCTTCCTGCCAGCGACGCTCGAACTCGGGATTGAGGCGCTGGAAGGTCTCTTCGGTCCACTGCTTGAGCAGCGTGAGTCGCTTGATGGCCTCGGCATCATCACCGAGGCGCGGACGAATCAGCTCGAACTCGTTGTCGATGGTACGACTAACCATCTGCGGGCTACCCAGCTCGCTATCGCCCTGGATGCGCTCGGCCTGCTCGTGGAAGGCCACCAGCTGGTCGACCAGATCATCCAGCAATTCCAGCGACAGCTCGCCACTGGCCTGCAGGGCGCTGAACAGGTGGCGATTGGAAAACTGGCGCATCTTGACCGCGTACTCGAAGACAGCACTGTCGTCTCCGATGCGCGGAGCTTCGGGCGTGCCCGAGATCGCCACGGTATCCAGGTACAGCGTCGGTGCCAGACGGCGGTTGAGGCGCACTTCCTGTTCACACAGGAGCTTGCGGCGCTCAAGGGTCGAGAAATCCAGGAAGCTGCCGAAATCCAGCGGCTTCTTGATCTTGTAGGCGTAGTCGCCGGTCAGCACGATCCACGAGATATGCGTCTCGTGCACTTCGATATCCTTCACGGGGTGATCGAAGCAATCGGCTGTGTGAAGGGCTCGAATCAAGGCCTGGCTCAAGGTCATCTCCGCTAAGGCAAGCTGGCTATAAGGTCATTAGCGCAATCGCTATCGTTGGCGACAAGTGTACCGGATGGCAGCCCGCCCGGCAGCCTGCCGAGCGGGTTCCTGTCCGCGTTGGCCAACCCGCGGACTCAGTTACTGTCTTGCGTCGCCCTCAGCTCGATGCGGACATCTGCGCAAAGACCCGCTCAGCCGCATCCAGCGTGGCCTGGATATCAGCATCGGTGTGTGCCGCGGACATGAAGCCGGCTTCATAGGCGGACGGCGCCAGATAGACGCCTTCGGCGAGCATCGCGTTGAAGAAGGTCACGAAATCCTGCTGACGGCAGCGCGTGGCGGAGGCGAAATTGCTGACCTCTGCGTCATCGGTGAAGAAGACACCGAACATGCCACCGGCATGCTGGGTGATCAGACGGATGCCTGCCGCCTTGGCACGGCTTTCCAGGCCTTCACACAGCATCTCGACCTTGCGTGAAAGCTCGGCGTGGAAGCCGGGCGCCTTGAGCTTGCGCAGCAGCGCGACGCCAGCGGCCATCGCCAGCGGATTGCCTGCCAGCGTCCCGGCCTGGTAGACCGGCCCCAGCGGCGAGAGATGGTGCATGATCTCGCGCTTGCCGCCGAAGGCACCCACCGGCATGCCGCCGCCGACGATCTTGCCCAGGCAGGTCAGGTCCGGCGTGATGCCGTAATGTGCCTGAGCGCCACCCAGGGCAACACGGAAGCCCGTCATCACCTCATCGAGGATCAGCACGCTGCCGTGGGCATCGCACACTTCACGCAGGCTTTCGAGGAAGCCTGGAACCGGCGGAATGCAGTTCATGTTGCCGGCGACTGGTTCGACGATGATGCAGGCGATCTCGTCACCCAGCTCGGCGAAGCAACGGCGCACACCCTCGGCGTCGTTGTAGTCCAGCGTGATGGTGTGCTCGGCCAGCGAGGCCGGCACGCCCGGGGAGCTGGGCTCGCCATGGGTCAGCGCGCCGGAGCCGGCCTTGACCAGCAGCGAGTCGGAGTGACCGTGATAGTTGCCCTCGAACTTGACGATCTTGTCGCGACCGGTGAAGCCCCGCGCCAGGCGGATCGCCGACATGGTGGCTTCAGTGCCGGAGTTGGTCATGCGCACCATGTCGAGGCTCGGCAACATCTCGCAGATCAGCTCGGCCATCTCGGACTCGATCTCGGTGGGCGCACCGAAGGACAGGCCACTTTCGAGACGCTCGCGCACGGCGCTGAGCACATCTTCATCGGCGTGACCGGTGATCATCGGTCCCCAGGAACCGACGTAATCGATATAGCGCGTGTTCTCCACATCGAACAGATACGCGCCCTTGGCATGGTCGATGAACACCGGCGGACGATGCAGTCCCTTGAAGGCGCGGACCGGCGAGTTGACGCCACCGGGAATATGACGGCTGGCGCGTTCGAACTGGGCAGCGGACGTGGTCATGACATACCTCTTGATAAGCGGCGAGCGGCACATCGGCCGCGAAAATGGAGAAAAGGGTGATCAGACATAAAGACGCTGTGGATAACGTGAATGCAGCTTGTCCACAGCCGATGAAACGGCCCGATAGCCTCAGGGCGGCAAGGGGGTGTGGATAACCCGAATGCCATCGATGGCGACAGCTTAACGCGACTCACGGGTGAGTTGCAGCCGCGCGAGCGCAAGGGGTGCCGGCGTCGAAAGGGGCAATAGCGCTATCGCCAGGGCAGAAACTGGGCCTCGGGCAACGCACCTTTCCGCCCACGCTGCTGGCCATCGACGAGACTCTGCCAAGTGGCCTGCTGGGCAGCCTGCCATGCCGATGGCAACGTCATGCCGCGTGCCAGACGCACCGCCAGGTGCGAGGCCAGCGTGCAGCCGCTGCCATGGAAGCTGCCTGTCAGTCGCGGGCAGTCCAATGCGAGCGTGGCGTGGTCTCGGCGATACAGACGATGGATCACCGACGGCTCAGTCAGCGAATCAGCATCGCGCTCGACAGGATCGGTACCGGTGACCAGCACGGCCCCGGCGCCTGCCGCCAGCAGATGCTCGGCGAGTCGGCCGTCGCCCGTCCCCGTGGGGCAGGCCGCCAGCCGCGCAAGCTCCGCGCGGTTGGGCGTGAGCACATCCACATGCGGCAGCAAGCTCTCACGCGCCTGATGGATCAGCGACTCGGTGGAAAGCTCCAGCCCGCCGCCCGCCTTGAGCACCGGGTCCCATACTACGGGTAACCCCGGCCAGCGCTGCTGGAGTTCCTCGATCAGCATCACGCACGCCGTGAGCGCCGCTTCGCTGGCGAGCAGACCGATCTTGAGCGCGCCCGGGCGGAAGTCCTCACACAGGGTGCGGGCCATGGCGAGCATCGACTCGCCCGATTGCGGGATCACCGCCTGCACATTGCAGGAGTTCTGCACCGTCAGTGCCGTCGGCACCGTCAGCGCCCAGCCGCCACCGGCACGGATCGCCTCGCTGTCGGCGATCAGACCCGCGCCGCCACTGGGATCATGCCCCGCCAATACCAGCACGTAGGGCAGTTGCGCTGAGCACTCGGTCATGGCTGAACCATCCCTCAGAACGGTTTGACGATGACGCAGATGACGATCACCACCAGCATCAGCACCGGCACTTCATTGAAGAAGCGGAAGTAGCGCGAGGTTCTCTTGCAGGTATCGGCGGCGAACTGCTTCAGATACAGGCCGCAGGCATGGTGATAGCCGACCAGCAGCACGACCATGGTCAGCTTGAGGTGCATCCAGCCCATGCTCATGAAGCTCGGCACCAGCGCCAGCAGCCAGATCCCCAGCACCAGGGTCGCGATCATCGACGGCATCATGATGCCGCGATAGAGCTTGCGCTCCATGGTCTTGAAGTACTCGATGGCCTTGTGGTCGCCGGCATCACGCGCCTGGGCGTGATAGACGTACAGCCGGGGCAGATAGAAGAGGGCAGCAAACCAGCACACTACGGCAATCAGATGGAAAGCCTTGATCCACAGATACATGAGGGAGCTCCGTCAGTCAGGGTCGGGAAGGTCAGAAAGTGGACGCACGGATGATGCAATCGGATCGCCACGATGGCATGTGGCACCGCCAAGGCCCATGCGGTATGCAGTCGCGGCCAGGCGCACGCAGAGCGAATTCACGCCTGAGAGACAGCTGCCACGCCACGCTTCAGGGCGTATAGCGATAGTAGCTCTCTATTGCATCCCGCGTGATGATACCTGAAATCTTGCGAATCATCGGTGCCGTGGTGTGCTCGACATAGAGGGCATCGACATCGCTGGGCAGCAGCCGCTCATAGGCCTCGGACAAGGTAGCCTGCAGGTGGATGGGCGCGAGATCCAGACGCTGAGCGGGGATCTCGAGCAGGTCGAGCTCTTCCTGCTCCAGCCAGTGCTCATCCATCAGCACACGCACCAGATCCGCCGCCGGCAGCGCGACCATCGGCTTTTCCGGCGTCGAGCGCGTAACCACCAGCCAGACCGGCTTGCTGTCGAGCAGGGCGCGAGCACGCTCACGCGTGATGCGGCGCGGCACGCTGACCAGCGAGCGCTCCATCACCGCCGGCACCGCCACCCGCGACAGCGCCTGCATCAATGGCTGCTGGAGCGGATGCAGGCCCTGCGCCGTCAGCGTCGAGATGAAGAAGCCCTGGCAGTGACACAGCTGGCGACAGGTCAGGCCTGCCACCACCACCGCCAGCATGCCGGGCAGGATGATATTCGGCGAATGCGTCAATTCGAGCAGTGCCATCAGGGCAGCCAGTGGCGCCTGAAGCACCGCGCCCATCATCGCCGCCATGCCGAGCAGGGCGTAAAGCGCGATGTCCGAGGCCTGGTCCGGCAACAGCCAGCCGCCCAGCATACCCATCAATGCCCCGGCAGCGGCACCCGCCACCACCACCGGACCGATGATGCCGATCGGCACGCCACAGGCCACGCACAGTGCCGACAGCACCAGCTTGCCGATCACCAGCGCCAACAGGATATCCAGCGCCAGCTGGCCGTCGAGCAGCTGGGCCAGGCTGTCATAGCCGATGCCTTGCACCTGGGGATACCACCACGCCACGACGGCCGTCGAGACCCCGACCAGCGCCATGCGCATCCCCCATGACAGGTGTGCCACGCGCGCCTGCTGACGCGCCAGATGCACGAAGCCCCCCGCCAGCAGGCCGATGACCAGCGCCGTGACGATGACCCAGGGCAGGTCGAGCAGGGAATGCAGCAGCAGAGACGGCACCGCGAAGGCCGGTGCCGAGCCGTAGACCATCTGCGTGACCACCGCGCCGGTGGTCGAGGCCAGAATCACCGGCATGAAGCCCATCAGGGTGTACTCCATCATCACCACTTCCATGGCGAAGATGACCCCTGCGATCGGCGTATTGAAGGAGGCAGAGATGCCCGCCGCCGTGCCGCAAGCGACCAGCACGCGCAGGCTGTTGTTGGGCAGCTTGAGGCGCTCGCCGATCCAGCTCGAGGCCCCGGCGCCCAGGTGGATCGCCGGGCCTTCACGCCCCGCCGACAGGCCGCCGAGCACGCTCACGACCCCGACCACGACCTGATTGAGCCAGGCACGCAGCGGCATCTTGCCCTGATGGTAGGTCAGGCGCTCGATGACATGACCGATGCCCAGCTTGCGCTGCGCCGGATGCTGTCGCCCCAGCACGATGCCGATCACCAGCACCGCCAGCAGCGGCAGCGAGGCGCGCACCCAGGGAGCAAGCCCCTCGAAGTTCTCCGGGTTGTCATCGGGCATGAAGCCCAGGGCACCGGCGCTCAACAGCAGGCGGAAGCCAACCATCAATGAGCCGGTCAGCAGCCCTGCCACCAGCCCCAGCAGACACAGTTGCGGGAGTGCATCGACCGCCGCCAGCTTGCGCCGAAAATTGTCGAGACTGGGACGAGGCAGATGCGGACGCGTCAGGCGTGACACTCACGACTCCTTGAAGGCACTGGCAATGACAGAGGACATCCATGTCGGCAGCGCATTACTGCCCGCCTGACACCTGTGTATCATATCGATTGCGAACCGTCGCGACCGTGCGCAATCCGACAACCTCGGCACAGCATGGCGCAACGCCTGTCTCGCGCACAGGCCACCAAAGGTCGCAGCAGCAGATCGGACACAAGATTACATCTCGCATCAACAGGACACCGCCCGAAGGCGGGGAGGCAGCATGATCAAGGTAGGTATCGTCGGCGGCACCGGTTACACCGGAGTGGAACTCCTCAGGCTCCTGGCCAGCCACCCGCAGGTGGAAGTGACCGTGATCACCTCGCGAAGCGAGAAGGGCGTGCGTGTCGACGAGATGTACCCCAATCTGCGCGGCCACTACGACACCCTCGCGTTCAGCGAGCCGGATGCCGAGGTGCTGGCCGCCTGCGACGCCGTGTTCTTCGCCACGCCTCACGGTGTCGCTCACGCCCTGGCTGGCGATCTGCTGGCACGCGGCACGCGTGTCATCGACCTGTCCGCGGACTTCCGCATCAAGGACGCCGACGTCTGGGCCGAGTGGTATGGCCAGCCGCATGGCGCGCCGGAGCTGCTCGGCGAAGCCGTCTACGGCCTGCCGGAAGTCAATCGCGATGCCATCCGCGAAGCGCGCCTGATCGCGGTGCCGGGCTGCTACCCGACCTCCGTGCAGCTGGGGCTGATCCCGCTGCTGGAAGCCGGCCTGATCGAGACTGACAACATCATCGCCGACTGCAAGTCCGCCGTCTCCGGCGCGGGTCGCGGTGCCAAGGTCGGCTCGCTGCTGTGTGAAGCTGGCGAGTCCATGAAGGCCTACGGCGCCTCCGGCCATCGTCACCTGCCGGAAATCACCCAAGGGCTGGACCTGGCAGCCGGCAGCGCGGTCGGTCTGACCTTCGTCCCGCACCTGACGCCGATGATCCGCGGCATCCACTCCACCCTCTATCCGCGTCTGAGCGGCTCCAGCGGCACGCTGGAAGATCTGCAGGCGCTGTTCGAGCAGCGCTACGCCGATCACCCCGCCGTCGATGTCATGCCGCTGGGCAGCCATCCGGAGACGCGCAGCGTGCGTGGCACCAACCTGTGCCGCATCGCCCTGCATCGTCCGGGCAACGGCGACACCCTGGTGGTGCTGTCGGTGATCGACAACCTGGTCAAGGGCGCATCAGGTCAGGCCATCCAGAACCTCAACCTGATGTTCGGTCTCGATGAGATGATGGGGATCGGCGCGCCGGCGATGATGCCCTGAACCGCCAGCGTACGCCCGCAAGGCAGCACGTCAGACAAAGTTGACCCTTTTGCTCGGATATAGGGATAATAGGCGTCATTCCGTTCTCTATACCGTGCCGGGCGCTGTCTCCAGCGTCCGGCCTCCGACTCCTTCCAGGAGGCCCGCATGAGCGAAGCACAAAGCTTCATCCCGACGCCGTTGTACCTGTCCGAGCGCGCCAGTGCCCGGATTGCAGCGCTGCGCGCGGAAGAAGCCAACCCGGAGCTGCGTCTCAGGGTCTATGTCACTGGCGGCGGCTGTTCCGGCTTCCAGTACGGCTTCGATATCGCCACCGATCTGGCCGATGACGACACCGTGGTCGAGCTGGGCGAAGCCGCCATCGTGATCGACCCGCTGTCCTACCAGTATCTGGTCGGCTCGACGATCGACTATGAGGAAGGTCTGGCGGGCGCCCGCTTCATGATCCAGAACCCCAATGCCACCAGCACCTGTGGCTGCGGGTCTTCCTTCATGGTCTGATCATTGAGGGTCTGACCAGAGAGCGTATGACCGTCAGGGCTGACAGGCCCGCGCACGACATTGGCGCCTTGTTGACGCCTGATCGCCCCCTACCGGGAACCGGTAGGGGGCGATTTTTTTTCGTCATCTCAGTGGCTTGCAAGCTTCCCTTCGCCGCATGGCAGCGCCGGGAGACTTGACGGGGTCCGGTGTGCTCGTCAATCTAAAAACGCTATACATCCTAAAATCTAAATATAAAGAGGAATGTAAAATGCGCAGATCTCACCTGCTGGCCTCCCTCTCTGGCCTCGCGGCCGCCACCTTCATGGCCAGCGCTGCCCATGCCGTCACCCTCAAGGCGGCGACCGACCCGAGCTTCGTGCCCTTCGAGATGCTCGACCAGGAAAGCGGCGAGATGGTCGGCTTCGATATCGACATCCTCAATGCCATCGGCGAGCGCGCCGGCTTCGATATCGACCTCAAGACCATGGACTTCAATGGCATCATTCCGGCCGTACAGACCGGTAGCGTCGATGTCGCCATCGCCGGCATCACCATCACCGAGGCGCGCGAGAAGATCGTCGACTTCACCGATCCCTACTATGACTCCGGCCTGCAGATTCTGACCTCGGCCAACAACGGCGACATCGAGGATATCGAGGGCCTGGAAGGCAAGAAGATCGGCACCAAGATCGGCTCCACCAGTTACGACTACCTCACCGCCAACCTCGGTGACTCCACCATCACGCCTTACCCGGGCAGCGCCGACATGTACATGGCCCTGATGTCCGGCAGCGTCGATGCCGTCTTCTACGATGCCCCCAACGTCGGCTACTTCGCCAAGACCAAGGGCAATGGGCGCGTCAAGACGGTGGGGCCGCTCTATGAAGGCCAGCAATACGGCATCGCCTTCACCGAAGGCAGCGAGTGGACCGAGGCCGCCAACGAGGCGCTGGCCGAGATGAAGTCCGATGGCAGCTATGCCGAGATCTACCAGAAGTGGTTCGGCGCCATGCCCGGCGACAGCCAGTAAGCCGCTTTCGACTCGTCTCAGGCGCCTCGCGTCGCGTAGTGCAGATCATCATCACGACATTTCGGCAGCGACAGCCTGCCGGAATGTCGGTCGTCTCGAACCTCCGGCTCGCCCAGCGGCGCATGAGAGGTTCGTGCCAAGGAGCCCCCCGTGGACGTTCAGTTCCAGTTTGATTGGCAGGCCGCACTCAATTCGGTGCCCTACCTGTTCGAGGGCATTCCCTGGACCCTCGCCATTTCCTTCGGTGGCCTCGCCATCGGCTTCGTGCTCGGCATCCTGTTCGGACTACTGAGCCTGTCTCCCAGCCGCATCCTGCGCTGGGTCGCCACCGCCTATATCGAGATCTTCCGTGGCACCCCGGTACTCGTCCAGGTGCTCTTCATCTTCTATGGCCTGCCGCAGATCATCGGTGGCCCCATCGATGCCCTGACCGCCGGCATCGCCGCGATCGCCTTGAACTCGGCGGCCTATATCTCGGAAATCGTGCGCGGTGGCGTGCAGTCCATCGCCCGTGGCCAACGGGAAGCCGGCCTGTCACTCGGCCTTTCCACCCCGCAGACCTTCCGCTATGTCATCTGGCCTCAGGCGCTGCGCCGCATGATTCCCGCGCTGGGTAACCAGGGCATCGTCTCGATCAAGGACACCTCGCTGTTCTCGGTGATCGGCGTCGGTGAGCTGGTGCGTCAGGGGCAGATCTACATCGCCACGACCTTCAATGCGCTGGAAACCTACTTCATGGTTGCGCTGCTGTATCTGGTGATCACCCTCAGCCTGTCATTTGGCTTGCGGATGCTCGAGCGCCGCGGGTTGGTGGGCCAATGATGTCTCTCTGCCCCCCACACGCGACGGATATAGCCGCGCCATCTCTCCTTCTGCCTGACCTCATTCCTCTGACGACCTTCCGGCATGCAGCGCCGGTTCGGAGTGCCCCATGACTGCCATCGTGAAGATGCACAAGCTCAACAAGCATTTCGGCAGCCTGCATGTCCTCAAGGACATCGAGCTCGAGGTCGCCCAGGGGGAGGTGGTGGTGATCATCGGCGCCAGTGGCTCCGGCAAGTCGACACTGATTCGCTGCGTGAACGGCCTGGAGGAGTTTCAGGACGGCAACATCGAGGTGGATGGGCATTCGCTGATCCCCCACGGCAAGAGCCACCGGGCGCTCAAGGCGATACGCACCGAAGTCGGCATGGTCTTCCAGCAGTTCAACCTCTTCCCGCACATGAGCGTGCGTGACAACGTCAGCCTGGCCCCCATCAAGGTCCGCGGTACCTCGCGACCGGCGGCCAAGCAGCAAGCCGATACGCTGCTCGAGCGGGTCAATATCCTCGAGCAGGCCGACAAGTACCCGGGGCAGCTCTCCGGCGGCCAGCAGCAACGCGTGGCCATTGCCCGCTCATTGGCGATGGAACCGCGCCTGATGCTGTTCGATGAGCCCACCTCGGCACTGGACCCGGAAATGATCGGCGAGGTGCTCGATGTCATGCGCAAGCTGGCCCGCGAAGGCATGACGATGATGATCGTCACCCATGAAATGAGTTTTGCCCGTGAAGTGGCAGACCGGGTGGTGTTCATCCATCAGGGCAGCATCGTCGAGGAAGGCACGCCAGAGCAGGTCTTCGATACGCCGCAGCATCCACGCACCCAGAGCTTCCTGGCCCGCGTACTGTCCCACTGAGCGCCTTCCACAAGGCTCGCTGAGCCACTGCCCAGACAAGTGTTGAGCACGTGATGACCCTACCCGCTGCCATGCGTGCAGCGGGCATGCCCCGACCGTCAGGTCGGGGCATTTTTTTGTCCCCAGAGAGGCTTGCGAGCCCTACGGGTCGCCAAACGATGAAAAATCTTCTCCCTCCACGCCATCTGTCGGCATTTCGAGAAGAAAAAAACGAATTTTTTTGGCCCCGGCCACCCCCTTGCCAGGTCACGCAAACACGCCTTGGCGTTCGAAGGAATGACGCTTTCCCCGCCTGGCAGTCCTCACTGAGGCGTCGTTTGAGCGTGTGAAAAACAGGGATAAATCAGGGGCCTAGCCGGAAAACCACACGAGGATAACGTGCACCGTGAGCCGCCGGGACAGCGTTCAGGCAGTCTCAGCGGCCGACACGGGCAAAACAAGCGAAAAAGTATCCACAGGCTGGGGCGCGTCGCGTCATTGGCACCATTGGCGAGGGCTGTAGCCATTCACGCACCACTTATCCCATGACTGTCTACAGCCTTGGGCAGCGCAGGAAATCGACATTTGCCTCTGTGGACATTTTCCGGCATTATCCGCGGCCTTCTTGCCGTCAGGCCATGCAGCACTAGGGGTTGTGGGTAACAACGCCACTTGTGCACAGCAGGGCAGAAAAGTCGGGTACCAGCTCGGTATGAATCAGGGGATAATCGGGGCTGTGGACAAGGGCGCATTTCATCCACAGGAAGCGACCGGTGGCGTCCTCAGGTACTCCGCATTTTCTCCCCAACTATATCAACATCGTAAGCTTTTGATTTGTAACGGATAAAGTCGATTTCCCACTGATTTTGTCCACAACAGTAGTTACAACATCAACAGAACCCCTTTTTCTTTTCTTTATATAATCTTGTTATCCGGAAACCCGAAGGACGGACCGAGACCTCACGATCGACCTGAAGTGAACTCGCCGAATCCGAAGTGTTCGGGATAACGAACGGCTGTCTGGGTAGCGCATCCCTCGCCGGAAAATCGACACGTCGTATCCGCCAGACTCGTGAATCGTTACGGCGTGGATTGATGCCCCAGAAGAAACAACCCGAGCATTCGCTCATGGGCTGCCAGGGCAAGGCGCTGTGGAAAACTCCTGACGCTTACCCACAGGCGGTTTATACTGTGCGGCCCGGACGTCATCCTGCTGGCTTGCAAGCTCCCTCACCGGTCGAGCACATGCCTTCGGCGACGGACATCATTCGCCATGCCGTCTGGCAGTCCTTGATTCATCCAGGCATCGATTCATCGCCCTGCCTGGCCGATTTGCCTGCTTCGCCAACCAGCGAACAGCGCTTCACCCAAGTTTCGTGATACCCCGAGGTGCCAACGTGGATTACCCGAACCGCTTTGACGTGATCGTCATCGGCGGCGGTCATGCCGGTACGGAAGCCGCACTGGCTGCTGCCCGCATGGGCCGTCAGACCCTGCTGCTGACCCATAACATCGAGACGCTGGGCCAGATGTCCTGCAATCCCGCCATCGGCGGGATCGGCAAGAGCCATCTGGTCAAGGAGATCGATGCGCTGGGCGGTGCCATGGGCCTGGCCACCGACATGGCGGGTATCCAGTTCCGTACCCTGAATGCCCGCAAGGGGCCGGCAGTGCGTGCCACTCGCGCACAGGCTGACCGGGCGCTGTACAAGGCCGCGATCCGCAACGTGCTGGAAAACCAGCCGAACCTGACGCTGTTCCAGCAGGGTGCGGAAGACCTGATCGTCGAAGGCGAGACCGTGCGGGGTGTCGTCACCCAGACCGGGATCCGCTTCCACGCCACCACGGTGGTGCTGGCGACCGGGACCTTCCTCGGCGGCGTGATCCATATCGGCCTGGACAACCATGCCGGTGGCCGTGCCGGTGATCCGCCCGCCAATGGCCTGGCCTCGCGTCTGCGTGAACTGCCGTTCCGGGTCGATCGCCTCAAGACCGGCACCCCGCCGCGCATCGATGCCAAGAGCGTCGACTTCAGCAAGATGGAAGCCCAGCCGGGCGACACGCCGCGTCCGGTGATGTCCTACATGGGCAGCCGTGAGATGCAGCCGGAGCAGGTCAACTGCTACATCACGCACACCAACGAGCGCACTCACGAGATCATCTTCGCCAATCTCGACCGTTCGCCGATGTACTCCGGCGTCATCGATGGCATCGGGCCGCGTTACTGCCCGTCCATCGAGGACAAGGTGCATCGCTTCGCCGACAAGAACAGCCACCAGGTCTTCATCGAGCCGGAAGGCCTGAATACCCATGAGCTGTATCCCAACGGCATCTCCACCTCGCTGCCCTTCGATACGCAGCTCGAGGTGGTGCGCTCGATCCGTGGCATGGAGAACGCGCACATCACGCGTCCCGGCTACGCCATCGAGTACGATTTCTTCAATCCCCAGGACCTGCATCACTCCCTGGAGACGCGTTTCATCAAGAACCTGTACTTCGCTGGTCAGATCAACGGCACCACCGGCTATGAAGAAGCCGGTGCCCAGGGGTTGCTGGCGGGCGTCAATGCCGCCTTGCGCGCCACTGACGACAAGTCCTGGCATCCGCTGCGTGACGAGGCCTATACCGGTGTAATGGTCGATGACCTGATCACCCTCGGCACGCGCGAGCCGTACCGCATGTTCACCTCGCGTGCCGAATATCGCCTGCTGCTGCGTGAGGACAATGCCGATCTGCGTCTGACCGCCAAGGGTCGCGAGCTGGGCCTGATCGATGACGCACGCTGGGAAGCCTTCGATCGCAAGCGTGAAGCCATCGCCCGCGAGACCGCGCGTCTCGAGAGCACCTGGCTGACGCCGAAGAGCCCGGAGCTGGCCCCGTTGAGCGACAAGCTCAGCTCGCCGCTCAAGCGCGAAGCCAGCCTGATGGAGCTGCTCAAGCGTCCGGAGCTCGAGTATCCGGATGTGGCAGGCCTGAAAGGGGAAGGGGTCGACGACTGGCGCATCGCCGAACAGGTGCAGATCACTGCCAAGTACGCAGGCTATATCCAGCGTCAGCAGGAAGAGATCGACCGCCTGCGCCGTCACGAGCACACCGAACTGCCGACCAGCCTCGATTATGATTCCGTCGATGGTCTCTCCAACGAGATCAAGCAGAAGCTCAACGAAGCGCGCCCGGCGACGCTGGCCCAGGCCGGTCGCATTTCCGGTGTCACGCCGGCAGCTGTCTCTATCCTGTTGATTCACTTGAAGAAGCGTCAGCTGATCAAGGCGGAGACACCCGCAGATGCCGCAACGACTGACACGGGAGTCGCGCAATGAGCCAGACGCTCAACGAGACACAGCGTGAACGTTGCGCTCAGCTGCTCAGTCGTGGTGCCAGCGCCATGGGAGTGGCGCTGAGCGAGGAACAGCACGCCCAGCTGATGACGTTGCTGGTGCTGTTGCACAAGTGGAATCGCGCCTATAACCTCACCGCGGTACGTGAGCCGGAGGCGATGGTGACTCGCCATCTGCTCGATAGCCTCAGTGTGCTGCCTTATATCAGTGGGCCACGCCTTCTGGATGTCGGCGCCGGCCCGGGCCTGCCCAGCATCGTGATCGCGATCATGCGTCCCGACATCGCCGTCGTGCCGCTGGATTCGAATGGCAAGAAGGTGCGCTTCCAGATTCAGGCCGGCCATGAGCTGGGCCTCAAGAATCTGAGCCCGACCCAGGTCCGTATCGAAGCCTATGATGGCGCGCCGTTCGAACAGATCATCTCGCGTGCCTTCGCCGATACCGATGCCTTCGTCAATCTGTCGGCGGCCGTGCTCGCCGAGGGCGGCGAATGGCTGGCCATGAAAGGGCGCATCCCCAGTGATGAGATTGCCCGCCTGCCGATGGGTGTCTCGCTGGTCGAGACATTGGTGCTGGAAGTGCCGGGCGAGGAAGGGGAGCGTCACCTTCTGCGCCTCAAGCGCGACTGATAAAGCGCCTCAAGGCGTGCGCAGGGATTGTGCCGGGCGCAAAAGGCAGGCAGCCTGATGTTTTCACGAGGGCAGATCATTGATCTGTCCTCGTGAGCATGTGGCTGGTGCCAATGGCCCCGCTTCTCAAGGAACCAAGGAAGTCGCTCGTGACCAAGATCATCGCGCTGACCAACCAGAAGGGTGGCGTCGGCAAGACCACCACTGCCGTCAATCTGGCGGCGTCGCTGGCGGCACTCGATCGCCGCGTTCTGCTGATCGATCTCGACCCGCAGGGCCATGCCACCATGGGCAGCGGCATCGACAAGCACGACCTCGAAGGCAGCGTGCTGGATGTGCTGCTGGGTGAGCTGCGTGCCAGTGACGTGATTCTCGATTGTCCCGATGCCGGCTACGCCCTGTTGCCCGGCAATGGCGACCTTACCGCCGCCGAGGTCGATCTTCTCGGTGTCGAGGGGCGTGAGCGCCGCCTCACGGAAGCTCTGGCGCCGATCGCCGCGGAATATGACGTGGTACTGATCGACTGCCCGCCCTCGCTCAACATGTTGACCGTCAATGCCCTGACCGCCGCCCATGGCGTGCTGATCCCGCTGCAGTGCGAGTTCTATGCACTGGAAGGTCTGTCAGCGCTGCTCGATACCGTCGAGCAGATTCAAGGCAACGTGAATCCGGCCCTCGACGTGTTCGGGATCGTGCGTACCATGTACGACGCTCGCAACAGTCTGACCCGCGATGTCAGCAAGCAACTTTCCGATTACTTTGGCGATACCCTGATCAAGGCGACCATTCCGCGCAACGTGCGGGTGGCGGAAGCGCCAAGCCACGGCCTGCCGGTGACCAAGTATGCGCGTCTGTCGCGTGGCAGCCAGGCCTATCGGGTGCTCGCCAAGGAATTGATTCGTCGTCTCTCGCTGTAACTTCACCGAGGAAGGTCCATGACGCGTAAGCGTGCCCTGGGAAGGGGCCTGGATGCCCTGATTGGCGCCGGTAACCGCCGCCGCCATGTCGAAGCCGATATAGAAGCTGTCGATGGCGACGCCATCGATGCGTCACCGGATACCGCGCTGGCCGCGAATCCGGCCGCTGCCACGGCGGAATTGCCCAGCGAGCGTCTCGAGCGCCTGCCGCTCGGGCAGCTGCAGCGTGGCAAGTATCAGCCACGGCGTGACATTCAGCCGGAAGCGCTCGAGGAGCTGGCGGATTCCATCCGGGCTCAGGGCGTGATGCAGCCCATCGTGGTGCGGCCGGTGGGGGAGGGGCGCTACGAGATCATCGCCGGCGAGCGCCGCTGGCGTGCCTCGCAGCTGGCGGAGCTGGATACCATTCCTGCCGTCGTCCGCGAAGGCATCAGCGATGAGATCGCGCTCGCGCTGGCATTGATCGAGAATATCCAGCGCGAGAACCTCAATCCGGTCGAGGAAGCCCTGGCGCTCAAGCGCCTGCTCGAGGAATTCGAGCTGACCCAGCAGCAGGTGGGCGACGCCGTCGGGCGTTCACGCGCCCAGGTCACCAACCTGCTGCGACTGCTGACGCTGGAACAGGAAGTGCAGACCCTGCTGGAGCGCGGTGAGCTCGACATGGGCCATGCGCGTGCCCTGATCGGCCTGACCCCGGCACGCCAGCGCAAGCTGGCCCATGAAGTGGTCGAGCGCGAGCTGACCGTGCGCCAGACCGAAGCGCTGGTGAAAAGCGTGCAGAAGGGTGAGCAGCCCAAGCCGGCACCGGCACGACCGGACGCCGACATCCAGCGTCTGGAAACGCGCCTCTCGGAGCAACTGGGCGCCGCCGTCAATATCCGTCACGGCAAGAGTGGCAAGGGCAAGGTCACCATCTCCTACACCAGTCTGGATGAGCTGGACGGCATTCTCGGCCATATCCACTAGTGGGCGAGCAGGGGTGGGCTGACCACGCGTCACTCCCCCTGACGGAAATTTTCCGCGTGATGGATCACGATCCTCTTTCGCGCCCCTGTGACTCATTGTCGCAGGGGCGCGAAATGCATCTGACATTCAAGATATTGAAGGATGTTGCTGACGTCAGGTTGTGATTCATGCAACCCTGTGTCGCTCGCACCGCAAGCGACTGTCAACGTAAGCAAACTGTCATCGGTTTCCCGCAAGATAGTGAGGCTTTGGTCGTAAGCTTGCGAAAGATCAAGGAATTTAGCTTGTCGTTTGGTTGATGGCGGTGAAGCGCTCCCCTATAATCCGGCGAGTTTGCTCCCGGGCTGTGTCTAGCGCAGCGCCAGAAATGGCGAAGGCCATCATTGCGAGACACAGGTCCAAGATGCACAAGACGACACCCGCTGCTCTACAACGCCCTCAGGTGGCTCGATTGCTCTGGGGCCAGGCGCTGGTCATCGTGATTGCCGTCTTGCTGGCGGGAGTGATGAAAGGCAGTGGTGCGGCGCTTTCCGCGCTGTGTGGTGGGCTGGTCTGCCTGCTGCCCAATCTGTTTTTCGCCTGGCGTTCACTGCGTGTGACCGGTGCACGTTACGCCCAGGCAATGGTCAAGGCCTTCTATCAGGCCGAGGCCGGTAAGTTCGGTTTGACGGCCGTATTGTTTGCGTTCTTCTTCATTGCAGTGCCGCCCTCAAACCCCGCTTTATTTTTTTGCGCTTACGTGGCGGCAATGGCGGTTCACTGGCTGGGCCCCTGGCTGGTGAAGCGAACACCGTACACACGAACCTGAGGCAGAGTCATGGCAGGCACCAACCCGAGTCCCTCCGAATATATTCAGCACCACCTGCAGAATCTGACGTACGGCAACCACCCGGAACACGGATGGTCACTGGCGCACAGCGCTCAGGAAGCGGCCGACATGGGATTCTGGGCCATCCACCTGGATACCATGGGCTGGTCCATCGGTCTGGGCCTGATCTTCCTGTGCCTGTTCCGCAAGGTCGCCAAGTCCGCCACCACTGGCGTTCCCAGCGGTCTGCAGAACTTCGTCGAATTGATGGTCGAGTTCGTCGATCAGTCCGTGCGTGAGACCTTCCACGGTCGTTCACGCCTGATCGCACCGCTGTCACTGACGATCTTCTGCTGGATCTTCCTGATGAACCTGATGGACTTGATCCCCGTCGACTGGCTGCCTGGCGTTGCTGCCAAGGTCGGTGAGATGTTCGGCGCCGATCCGGCTCACGTGTTCTTCAAGGTGGTGCCGTCCACTGACATCAATGCCACGCTGGGCATGTCACTGTCCGTGTTCGCGCTGATCATCTTCTATTCCATTCGCGTCAAGGGCCTCAAGGGCTTCCTGGCCGAACTGACGCTGCACCCGTTCAACACCCCGAACAAGCTGGCACAGATCGCACTGATTCCGGTCAACTTCCTGCTTGAGTTCGTGACGCTGATCGCCAAGCCGATCTCTCTGGCGCTGCGTCTGTTCGGTAACATGTATGCAGGCGAGCTGATCTTCATCCTGATCTCGCTGGTCGGTATCTGGCAGCTGCCCCTGCACTTCCCGTGGGCGGTCTTCCATATCCTGGTCATCACCCTGCAGGCATTCATCTTCATGATGCTGACCATCGTCTACCTGAGCATGGCCAGCGAAGACCACTGATGTAATTCGCCCCACGCCATCCGTGGCGTGGGGCAAGATTTCCGAGCTCTGCTCACACCCTCAACCCTTGACTTAAACTTGACTAAAACTGGAGTTCCACAATGGAAGCACAAGTTCTTGGCATGACCGCTATCGCCGTCTCCCTGCTGATCGGCCTGGGCGCCCTGGGCACCGCCATCGGTTTCGGTATCCTCGGTGGCAAGTTCCTGGAAGGCGCAGCGCGTCAGCCGGAAATGATCCCGCAGCTGCAGGTCAAGATGTTCATCGTCGCTGGTCTGCTGGATGCCGTGACCATGATCGGTGTTGGTATCGCGCTGTTCTTCACCTTCGCCAACCCGTTTGTCGGTTAAACATCGGCTGGCCTCCGGCCTACCGTGTTTTTGACCCAACAATCGTGAAGCGAGAGGTGCTGGCGTGAATCTGAACTTAACCCTGATTGGTCAGGCCATCGCCTTTGCGGTCTTCGTTTATTTCTGCATGAAGTATGTCTGGCCGCCGGTCACACAGGCTCTGGCAGAACGTCAGAAGAAGATTGCAGATGGTCTGGATGCTGCCAGCCGTGCTACCCGTGACCTCGAACTGGCGCAGGAAAAAGCCACCGAGACTCTGCGGGAAAGCAAGGATGAAGCAGCACGCATCATTGAGCAGACCCATAAGCGCTCCAACCAGATGATCGAGGAAGCACGTGAAACTGCACGTGCGGAAGGCGAGCGTCTCGTTGCGCAGGCCCGTGCCGAAATCTCCCAGGAGATCAACCAGGCCAAGGACGAGCTCCGTGGTCAGGTCGCTGCTCTTGCAGTGGTCGGCGCCGAGCGCATCCTGGAATCCTCCATCGACGAAGCCAAGCACCGCGAGCTGATTGACAAGCTCGCTGCCGAGCTCTGAGGAGACTGATTCCATGGCTGAAACGTCTACCTCCACCGCGGCTCGCCCGTACGCCAAGGCGGCGTTCGAGTTTGCACGCGGCCAGCAGGCGCTAGAGGCCTGGTCCGGCATGTTGTCGACAGCGGCGCTCGTCGCTGTCGACGCAAACGTCAAGGCGGTGCTCGACAACCCCAAGCTCTCCACCGAGCACAAGGTTGGCACCTTCCTGGACGTGTGCGGTGAGGCGCTGGATGACAGCGCCCGCAACTTCATCCGGACTCTCGGTGAGCAGGACCGCCTTGCGGCCCTGCCCTCCGTGGCCGAATTGTTCGAGGCCCAGAAGGCCGAGCAGGAACAGCGTGTCGAGGTGACCCTGGTGTCTGCCTTTGCACTGGAGAGTGAGCAGGAAGAAAAGCTCGCCACTGCCCTGCGCAAGCGTCTGAACCGCGACATCTCCATTACCACTCAGGTGGATAGTACGCTGCTCGGCGGCGTCATCATCCGTGCCGGAGATACCGTCATTGACGGCTCCGTGCGCGGCAAGCTGGCCCGGCTTTCCGAAGCACTGAACTCCTGAGTCCGAGGGACATGGCATGCAGCAACTGAATCCTTCCGAGATCAGCGACATCATCAAGCAGCGTATCGAAAAGCTTGACGTCGCATCCGAAGCCCGTAATCAGGGCACCATCGTCAGCGTCTCCGACGGCATCGTGCAGATCCACGGCCTCGCAGACGTCATGTTCGGTGAGATGATTGAATTCCCGGGTGGCGTCTTTGGTATGGCGCTTAACCTTGAGCGCGACAGCGTCGGTGCTGTCGTTCTGGGTGACTACCTCCAGCTCGAAGAGGGCATGACCGCGCAGTGCACCGGTCGTATCCTCGAAGTGCCGGTAGGCCCGGAAATGGTCGGCCGTGTGGTCGACGCGCTGGGTAACCCGATTGACGGCAAAGGCCCGATCGACGCCAAGCTGACTGACGCGGTTGAGAAGGTCGCTCCGGGCGTCATCGCCCGTGAGCCGGTCGACCAGCCGGTGCAGACAGGTCTGAAGTCCATCGATGCCATGGTGCCGATCGGCCGTGGTCAGCGCGAGCTGATCATCGGTGACCGTCAGATTGGTAAGTCCGCCATCGCGATTGATGCCATCATCAATCAGAAGGGCAAGGGCATTACCTGCGTCTACGTCGCCGTCGGCCAGAAGCAGTCCACCATTGCCAACGTCGTGCGCAAGCTCGAAGAGCACGGCGCGATGGAACACACCATCATCGTCGCTGCTGGCGCTTCCGACCCAGCTGCCATGCTGTTCCTGGCACCGTACGCCGGTTGCACCATGGGTGAGTACTTCCGCGACCGCGGTGAAGACGCGATGATCGTCTATGACGATCTGACCAAGCAGGCATGGGCGTATCGTCAGATCTCCCTGCTGCTCAAGCGTCCGCCGGGCCGTGAAGCCTACCCGGGTGACGTCTTCTATCTCCACTCCCGTCTGCTTGAGCGTTCCGCACGCGTCAACGCCGATTATGTCGAGCAGTTCACCAAGGGTGAAGTGAAAGGCAAGACCGGCTCCCTGACTGCGCTGCCGATCATCGAGACCCAGGGTGGCGACGTGTCTGCGTTCGTTCCGACCAACGTGATCTCCATCACCGACGGTCAGATCTTCCTCGAGACCAGCCTGTTCAACTCCGGTATCCGTCCGTCCATCAACGCGGGTCTGTCTGTTTCCCGTGTCGGTGGTGCTGCTCAGACCAAGATCATCAAGAAGTTGGGTGGTGGTGTGCGTCTGGCACTGGCTCAGTACCGTGAGCTGGCAGCTTTCTCCCAGTTCGCCTCTGATCTGGACGAAGCGACCCGCAAGCAGCTCGAGCATGGTCAGCGTGTCACCGAGCTGATGAAGCAGAAGCAGTACTCTCCGATGTCCGTGGCCGACATGGCGATCTCGCTGTTCGCGGCCAACGAAGGCTACCTGGATGACGTCGACGTCGCCAAGGTGCTGGGCTTCGAGAAGGCGCTGCTGGACTTCATGCGCTCCGAGCACGCGGATCTTCTGGACAAGATCAATCAGTCCGGCGGCTACGATGACGAGATCAAGAATGGTCTCAAGGCTGGCGTCGAGAAGTTCAAGGCGACTCAAAGCTGGTAAGTGGCATGGCCCGGCCAGTCCGGGCCCTGTCGTTTCCCTTCGGGTGGCATGAATAAGGCAGATCGCTATGGCAGCTGCAAAAGAGATTCGCTCCCAGATCGGGAGCATCAAAAATACGCAAAAGATCACCAGCGCCATGGAAATGGTGGCTGCGTCCAAGATGCGTAAAGCGCAGGATCGCATGGCGGCCAGCCAGCCTTATGCTCATCAGATCCGCAAGGTTGTAGGACACATCGCCCGGGCCAACCCGGAATATCGCCATCCGTATCTGATGGAACGCGATGTGAAGCGTGTCGGTTATATCGTGGTCTCCAGTGATCGCGGCCTGTGTGGTGGCCTGAACGCCAATCTGTTCAAGGCTGTCACCAAGCATGCGAAAAGCTGGCGCGACCAGGGTGTCGAGGTGGACTTCTGTGCCCTCGGCTCCAAGGCCGGTACCTTCTTCCGCAACTACGGTGGCAACCTGCTTGCCGCCAAGTCCGGTCTCGGGGATTCCCCGGGTACCCAGGATCTGATCGGTAGCGTCAAGGCCATGCTGGACGCATTCGACGAGGGCAGCCTCGACCGTCTGTACGTGGTGTTCAACGAGTTCGTCAACACCATGACGCAGAAGCCGGTCGTGCGTCAGCTGCTTCCTCTCGAAGCTGATCTGAATGACGAAGAAACCGGTCCCACTACATGGGACTACCTGTATGAGCCGGATGCCGTCTCGTTGCTCGACAAGCTGCTCAAGCGCTATGTCGAGGCCCAGGTCTACCAGGCCGTGGTCGAGAACATCGCCTGCGAACAGGCAGCGCGAATGATCGCAATGAAGAGTGCGACCGATAACGCCGGCGACCTGATCGACGACCTTCAGCTGGTCTACAACAAGGCCCGCCAGGCAGCGATCACTCAGGAAATCTCCGAGATCGTATCCGGTGCCGCCGCCGTCTGATGACAGCGTGGCAACAGGCAAGCAGGTTTCAATCGCAGGTTTAAGAGGAACCAGGAATGAGCGGACGTATCGTACAAATCATCGGCGCGGTGATTGACGTCGAGTTTCCGCGGGACGCAGTGCCCAAGGTCTACGACGCCCTGAACGTCGCCGATAGCGAGACCGTACTCGAAGTCCAGCAGCAGCTGGGCGACGGCGTGGTCCGTACTATCGCAATGGGTTCGACCGAAGGCCTCAAGCGCAGTCTCGCAGTTGAGAGCACCGGTGCTCCGATCTCCGTGCCGGTCGGCACGGCGACTCTGGGTCGCATCATGAACGTGCTGGGTCAGCCGATCGACGAAGCTGGCGACGTGGGTGCTGAAGAGCACATGCCGATTCACCGTGCAGCCCCGAGCTTCGCGGAACAGGCAGCGTCCAACGAGCTTCTGGAAACCGGCATCAAGGTCATCGACCTGGTCTGCCCGTTCGCCAAGGGCGGCAAGGTCGGTCTGTTCGGCGGCGCCGGTGTCGGCAAGACCGTCAACATGATGGAGCTGATCCGCAACATCGCCACCGAGCACAGCGGTTATTCCGTGTTCGCGGGCGTGGGTGAGCGTACTCGTGAAGGTAACGATTTCTTCCACGAAATGAAGGAATCCAACGTTCTCGACAAGGTTGCCCTGGTCTATGGCCAGATGAACGAGCCGCCGGGTAACCGTCTGCGCGTGGCACTGACCGGTCTGACCATCGCCGAGAAGTTCCGTGACGAAGGTCGTGACGTTCTGCTGTTCGTCGACAACATCTATCGTTACACCCTGGCGGGGACCGAAGTGTCCGCACTGCTGGGTCGTATGCCGTCCGCGGTAGGTTATCAGCCGACTCTGGCGGAAGAGATGGGCGTCCTGCAGGAACGCATCACTTCTACCAAGACTGGCTCGATCACTTCCGTGCAGGCCGTTTACGTCCCCGCGGATGACTTGACCGATCCGTCTCCGGCGACCACCTTCTCGCACCTTGACGCGACTGTCGTACTGTCCCGTCAGATTGCCGAGCTGGGTATCTATCCGGCCGTTGACCCGCTCGACTCCACCTCTCGTCAGCTCGACCCGCTGGTCGTTGGCGAAGAGCACTACAACACTGCCCGTAACGTTCAGGGTGTGTTGCAGCGCTACAAGGAGCTGAAAGACATCATCGCCATTCTCGGGATGGACGAGCTGTCTGACGAAGACAAGCAGACCGTGGCACGTGCGCGTAAGATCCAGCGCTTCCTGTCACAGCCGTTCTTCGTTGCGGAAATCTTCACCGGCGCGCCGGGCAAGTACGTGTCCCTCAAGGACACCATCCGCGGCTTCCAGGGTATCCTGGACGGCGAATATGACGCACTGCCGGAGCAGGCGTTCTACATGGTCGGCACCATCGACGAAGCTGTCGAGAAAGCCAAGGGCATGTAATTTCCCTGTTCAGGCATGAGGAAACAGGTATGGCTATGAGCGTCCATTGCGACATCGTCAGCGCTGAGAAAGGCATCTTTTCCGGCCTGGTCGAGCGTCTCGTGGCTGCCGGCAGCGAAGGTGACCTCGGCATCATGCCGGGCCACGCTCCGCTGCTGACCGAGCTGCAACCCGGCCCGATTCGCGTTCAGCGTCAGGGTGGGGCCGAGGAAATCTACTACGTCAGTGGCGGATTCCTCGAAGTGCAGCCGAACCTCGTTTCAGTCCTCGCCGACACCGCAGTACGTGCCGACGATCTGGATGAGGCGGCAGCCCAGGAAGCCAAGGAAGTGGCCTTGAAGGCCATGAACGACCAGGCTTCCGAACTGGAATACTCACGCGCCACGGCCGAACTGGCCGAGGCGATGGCCAAGCTGCGCACCGTGCAGCAGATGCGTCGTCACACGCGCTGAGATGCACTGGGCCATGACGGCCAGTGACAGGAAAGAGGCGACCTTCGGGTCGCCTTTTTTTGTGCTCGTCACCAGGGGATTACCCGTCTTGCCGCTGGGGTAGCCTGGCGCGATTCAAGGTTGAGCGTGCTCATCCGTCAGCACCTTGAGCGCTGAGCCGCTTGGCTGAGAGCTCTTGCGGGAGCACTGCTACTTTCTCGGGTCTGTTCTCGGCGACAGTCCCGTGGGTAAACCTCGTCACTGGCAGGTCACGGATCAGCTGCTATCATGGCGCCACTATTTTCAGGGCTTCAGGTATGAAGACCCGCTTTCTACAGGAGTTCACCGATGAGCAGCGCAGAGCGTACCGACGTCGTCATTCTTGCCGCAGGCCAGGGCACCCGCATGCGTTCCAAATTGCCGAAGGTGCTGCACCCGCTGGCAGGCAAGGCGATGGTGCGTCATGTGGCTGACACCGCTGCAGGCCTGGACGGTGCGCATCTGAATGTCGTCATCGGTCATGGTGGTGAGCGCGTCCAGCAGCAGCTGGCCGATACCGGCGCCAGCTTCGCGGTGCAGGCAGAGCAGAAGGGCACCGGTCACGCCGTGGCCCAGTCACTGGACGCCATCGGTGATGGCAAGGTGCTGATCCTGTATGGCGATGTGCCGCTGATTCGTCGCGAGACCCTCGAGGCGCTGCTGGCCGAAGTCAGTGAGCAGACCCTGGGCCTGCTGACGGTGATTCTGGAAGACCCGACAGGCTATGGCCGTATCGTGCGTGACGCCGAAGGCCGCGTCAGCGCCATCGTCGAGCACAAGGATGCCACGCCGGAGCAGCTGGCCATCCAGGAAGGCAACACCGGTATCCTCGCCACCACCGGTGCCCAGCTCAAGCGCTGGCTGCCGGCGCTGTCCGCCGACAATGCCCAGGGTGAGTACTACCTGACCGACATCATCGCCATGGCGGCCAGCGAAGGCGTCAACATCGCCACCGCCCAGCCGGCGGCGGTCGAGGAAGTGCAGGGCGTCAACAACCGCCTGCAGCTGGCCGATCTCGAGCGTGCCTTCCAGCGTCGTGAGGCCAACCGCCTGATGACCGAAGGCGCCAGCCTGGCCGATCCGTCACGCATCGACGTGCGCGGCAATCTGACCATCGGCACTGACATCAGCATCGATGTGGGCTGCATCTTCGAAGGCGACGTCACCCTGGCGGATGATGTGGTCATCGGCGCCCACTGCGTGATCCGCAATGCCACCATCGGTGCCGGCGCCAACATCGCGCCGCACAGCGTCATCGACGGCGCCGTGCTGGCCGGTGACAACAACGTCGGTCCGTTCGCGCGTCTGCGTCCGGGCACCGAGCTTGCGCGTGGCGCACGCATCGGCAACTTCGTCGAGACCAAGAATGCCCAGGTCGGTGTCGATGCCAAGATCAATCACCTGAGCTATGTCGGCGATGCCACCCTCGGTGAGGCCGTCAATGTCGGCGCCGGCACCATCACCTGCAACTACGATGGTGCCAACAAGTTCCGCACCGAAATCGGCGCCAATGCCTTCATCGGCTCCAACTCGGCGCTGGTGGCACCGCTCAAGATCGGAGCCGGTGCCACCGTGGGTGCCGGCTCTACCTTGAGCCGCGATGTCGCCGAGGGCGCGCTGAGCGTGGCGCGTGGCAAGCGTATCGACAAGCCGGAATGGCCGCGTCCGACCAAGAAGTGATCGGCTGCAGTGATCGGCAGTAGTGGTAGCGATGCTTGCCCCTGAGGGGAGATGAGCATCACCGGCGGGGAGGCACCGACAGGTGTCTCCCCGTTTTTCGTCACGGCAGATTGTGCTGGACGACCTGCCGGGAGTGAATCGCCTCATCCTCTAGCATCTTTCACTTGATGTTTCGATTCATCTCTCTTATCTTTCGGTTCGAAACTTTATGGGAGTCCCCGATGTCAAAGCGACTGACACCACAACGGCGTCATCAGATCCTTGATCAGCTGGCGCGTGACGGTGAGGTCAGTGTCGAGGCACTGGCGCGGGAGCTTGCCACCTCGGAGGTCACCATCCGCAAGGACCTGGCCTTCCTCGAGAAGAGTGGCCTGCTGCTCAGACGCTATGGCGGCGCCGTGGCCATGCCGCGTGAGCTGCTGGTGCATGACGAGCCGGTCAGCGCCGCCAAGCAGGCCATCGCCCGTCTCGCCGCGAGCCGTATTCGCGCGCACCAGCGCATCATCATCGACAGTGGCACCACCACGGTGGTGTTGATTCCCGAGCTCAAGGGCCGGGACGACCTGATCGTGATGACCAACTCGCTGAGTGTGGCCAATGCCATCCGCGAGCTGGAAAACGAGCCGGTGCTGCTGATGACCGGTGGCACCTGGGACCCGCACTCCGATTCCTTCCAGGGGCAGGTGGCGGAGCAGGTGCTGCGCAGCTATGACTTTGATCAGGTGTTTCTCGGCGCGGATGGTCTCGATCTCGAGCGTGGCACCACCACCTTCAACGAGCTGATCGGCCTGTCGCGCGTGATGGCCGAGGTGTCGCGTGAAGTGGTGGTGATGGCGGAATCCCACAAGCTGGGCCGCCGCATTCCCAACCTGGAGCTGGCCTGGTCCAGCGTCAGTACCCTGATAACCGATGACGCGTTGCCTGATGCTGCGCGTGACCAGATTCGTGCTCATGGCGTCGAGGTGTTGATCGCCCCGCTCATCGAGCCAGCAACTGTATAAGGAGATCGCTCATGTGTGGCATCGTCGGCGCCGTCGCCAGTCGTAACGTCCAGAACATCCTGCTCGAGGGCCTGCACCGCCTCGAATACCGTGGCTACGACAGCGCGGGCATGGCCGTCCTCTCCGAAGAAGGTCGCCTGAACCGCGTGCGCGCGCTGGGCAAGGTCGGGGCGCTGCAGAGCCGCCTCGAGGAAGCTCCGCTCAAGGGCCGTGTCGGCATCGCGCACACCCGCTGGGCCACCCATGGCGCGCCGAGCGAAGCCAATGCTCACCCGCACCAGTCCGGCGATAGCCTGGCCGTGGTCCACAACGGCATCATCGAGAACTACGAGACCCTCAAGCGCGAGCTGGAAGGCCAGGGCTATGTCTTTACCTCCGAGACGGACACCGAGGTCGTCGCCCACCTGCTGGCGCGGGAATACACCCTGAGTCAGGACCTTTTGACCGCGGTGCAGAAGGCCGTGGCGCTGCTCGATGGCGCCTTCGCGCTGGGCGTGGTGCATCGCGCCCAGCCGGACGTGCTGATCGGCGCGCGTCAGGGCAGCCCGCTGGTGATCGGTGTCGGGATCGACGAGCACTTCCTGGCCTCCGATCAGCTGGCGCTGCTGCAGGTCACCGATCGCTTCATCTACCTGAAGGAAGGCGATCTGGTGCGCATGACCGCCGAGCAGATCGAGATCTTCGAGCAGGGCGAGCGTCTGGTCACCGAGGCCAACGAGCGTCCGGTCCAGACCTTCGAGCACGCACAGGATGCCGCTTCCAAGGGCGACTATCGTCACTTCATGCTCAAGGAAATCCACGAGCAGTCGCGTGTGCTGGCCGCCACGCTGGAAGGCCGCCTGAACGGCGATCACGTGCTGGTGCGCAGCTTCGGCAGCGAGGCGGAAAACCTCTTCCGCCAGGTCAAGCAGGTGCAGATCGTCGCCTGTGGTACCAGCTACCACGCCGGCATGGTCGCGCGTTACTGGATCGAGCGCCTGGCCGGCATTCCGGCGGCGGTCGAGGTCGCCTCCGAGTTCCGCTACCGTCCGGTGGTGGTCGCCGATGGCACCCTGTTTGTCACCCTGTCCCAGTCCGGCGAGACCGCAGATACGCTGTCCGCGCTGCGTTATGCCCAGTCGCTGGGTGGCTTCCTCGGCAGTCTGGCGATCTGCAACGTCCCGGGCAGCTCGCTGGTGCGGGAATCAGACCTCAGCCTGATGACCATGGCCGGCCCGGAAATCGGCGTCGCTTCCACCAAGGCCTTCACCACTCAGCTGGTCGGCCTGATGCTGCTGACACTGTCGCTGCGTCGTGTGCGTGGCGGTGATGAGGCCGGTGAAGCCGAGGTGGTGCGTGAGCTGCGTCAGCTGCCGTCGCTGGTCACCAAGGCACTGGCCATGGACAGCGAGATCGAGCGTCTCTCCGAGGCCTTCGCCGACAAGCACAATGCACTGTTCCTCGGGCGTGGCACCCAGTTTCCCATCGCACTGGAAGGCGCCCTCAAGCTCAAGGAAATCTCCTACATCCACGCCGAGGCCTATCCGGCGGGCGAGCTGAAACACGGCCCGCTGGCACTGGTCGATGCCGACATGCCGGTAGTGGCGGTGGCACCGAACGACGAGCTGCTCGAGAAGCTCAAGTCGAACCTGCAGGAAGTGCGCGCGCGTGGCGGCGAGCTTTATGTGTTCGCTGACGAGAACATCAGCCTTGAAGAGAGCGAAGGCGTGCGTGTGCTGCGCATGCCGCATGTCAGCGAAGTGCTGGCGCCGATTCTCTATACCCTGCCGCTGCAGCTGTTGTCCTATCACGTCGCCGTGCTCAAGGGCACCGATGTCGATCAGCCGCGCAACCTGGCCAAGAGTGTCACGGTCGAGTAATTTGCGATGCAAGACGGCTGCGCCATATCTGGCGCAGCAGCAGATGAGCCCAGTCTCATTGTGCCAACGGCAGCCTCAGGGCTGCCGTTTTTGGTATCCTGTGCGCCTGCCTTCTTATCCCCTTCCGTCCGCTGCGCGTTCATCGCCCGGCGCACGCACGTGACCTGCCATGACTGATCGCGACGCATCGCTTACCCGCCTCAACAAGTTCATCAGCGAAACGGGCTTCTGCTCGCGACGCGAGGCGGATCGCTACATCGCCGAAGGGCGAGTGACCATCAATGGTGTCGTGCCCGAAATGGGCACCAAGGTCGCGCCGGGCGATGAGGTGCTGGTCAATGGCAAGCCATTGAAAGCCAAGCAGGAAGCGGTCTACCTGGCCTTCAACAAGCCGGTGGGCATCACCTGCACCACCGAGCGCCATGTCGATGGCAACATCATCGATTACATCGGTCATCCCAAGCGTATCTTCCCGATCGGTCGCCTCGACAAGCCCTCCGATGGCCTGATCTTCCTGACCAGTGACGGCGATATCGTCAACAAGATCCTGCGTGCTGGCAACGCCCACGAGAAGGAATACGTGGTGCGGGTCGACAAGCCGATCAACGGCGACTTCCTCAAGCGCATGGCCGCTGGCGTGCCGATTCTGGACACCATCACCCAGCCGTGTCGCATCGAGCAGATCTCGACCTATGTGTTCCGCATCATCCTGACCCAGGGCCTCAACCGTCAGATCCGCCGCATGTGTGAGGCGCTGGGCTATGAGGTCTTCAAGCTCAAGCGGGTGCGCATCATGAATGTCAGCCTGGACGGGCTGGGAGTCGGCGAATGGCGGTATCTCACCCAGCGCGAGATGGCGGATATCCAGCAGATGATCGAGGGCTCCAGCGGCACTGAGGAAGCCTCGCGCCTGGCGGCGGCACCGCCTCCTTCCCAGCATGCGACGGCCGCGCGCCATCAGCGCGCCGCCCAGGATACGGATGCTGGCCGGCGTAGCGGGACTCGGCGTCAGGAAGGTGGCAAGAGCGGATCCGGCCAGCGCGACACACGTCAGCGCAGTTCAGATCAGCGCAGCCCTGATAAGCGAGATACACGTCAGCGCGGTGCTGATCAACGCCATCCGGGCCAGCGTTCAGGCACTCCTCAGGCAGGAGCCAAGCAAGAGGGTGCAGGGCGTCGCGAGCGTTCTGACGAGCGCACCACGGGTCGTGGCAATCAGGAAGGCAGAAGCGACGGCAGGAATTCCAGCAGGAATGCCACCAAGAGTGCGGGCGGCGCCGGCAAGCTCGCCAGCGGCCTCAAGCCGCGCACGCGTGGCAATGCCAGCGATGGCCGCAATGAGCGTGGCGCGGCCAACAGCAAGACCTCTGCCAACAAGGGCTCTGCCAACAAGGGCGGCAGCAGCAAGAGTTACGGCAACACGAGCTCGGGGAAAAACAGCCCGGCTGGCAAGGGCGCCTCGTACAAGGGTGGCGGTTCTTCCAACGGGGGACGCGGTCGCCGCTAGTGAGCCGTCTGCACCTGCTTGTCATGCTCCGGTGAGGCAGGCTGTGCGGTATGAGGCGTGCGGCGATGATAGCGGCCCAGCACGAAGGACAGTGTCGCGAATGCCAGCGCCGAACAGATGACCTGTGGCCAGGGGTAGACCAGCGCGGCGATCGCGATCAGCAGCAGGTCGAAGGCGAAGGTGGTGCGACCGGCATGGATGCCGAAGCGTCGCTCCAGATGCAGCGCCAGAATGTTCAGGCCGCCCAGCGAGGCATTCTCGCGAAACAGCAGCGTGATGCCCAGGCCGATCAACAGGCCTGCGGCTATCGCCGCGACCGGCAGGCTGACGGCACCCAGCGGCAAGCTGACCGCCAACACATCGGACAGCACGGAGAGCAGGCTGACGCAGCCCAGCGTGCGCAGGGTGAAATTCAGCCCCAGCTGTTTCCAGGCCAGGCCGTAGAAGGGCAGGTTGATCAGGAAGAACAGGCTGCCGAAGCTCAGTGCTGTCAGGTCGGCACCCAGCAACGACATGCCGGCAGTGCCACTGACCAGCAGGCCACCGGCCTGCAGCAGGCGTACGCCGAGCGCCACCAGCAGGCAGCCCTCGATGAGCGTGATCAGGCTGCGCAGGGTGATGGCATTTGCCGCGCGTGAGCGGCTGCCGCTGGCGCGCAGAATGAGTCGTTGGAAAGCAGTCATGACAGGCTCCGGGGTATGGGCAGTCAACAAGAGTGTCTTCCGGCGTGGCTTGTGGCTGGCTGGAAGCGGAGTCAGGGCGGTGGGTGGACCGCCTGCTGACGTGTCATGCAGGATGCGGACCATAGCATGCCGTGATGACAGTTTTTATTGTGCTTACGTCGCTCTGGCAGACGATATTCTTCGGCTTGTTGGCTCTTTGACCCTTATATTCCTCTAGTTCTGGCCTCTTCATGCACCATTTTCATGCAGCCTCCGCACCGTCGGATACCTCGCACTCGGCGGGGCATCTTCATCTCGGGCTCGCGATGTGGGCCAATGATGACTGGCGCGGCAGCCTGCTGCCGGGCAGCGGCCCGCGGGAACATCTGGCGGATTACGCCCGGGTCTTCGATAGCGTCGAGGGCAATACCAGTTTCTATGCCCAACCCACGCCTGCTGCCATCGCCAGCTGGGCACGTCAGGCGCCGGCCAATTTTCGCTTCTGCTTCAAGTTGCCGGGCCGACTGACTCATGAATTGCGCCTGCAGGGCATCGAGCAGGAGCTGGCGGAGTTTCTCGATTGCCTGGCGCCGATAAAGGACCGCCTCGGTCCGATCATGATTCAGCTGCCGCGTGACCTCGGGGCGGAAGTCCTGCCACGCCTCGAGCAATTTCTGCAGTCGGTGAAGGGAGCAGGGCTTGCCTGGTCGGTGGAGCCCCGCGACCCGGTATTCTTCGCCAAGGGCGAGGCGGAACGACAGTTGAATCGCTTGTTGATAACTCACGCAGTCGATCGCGTGATGCTGGATGTGCGTCCACTCTTCAGTGGCCCCACCACCGCGCATCCGGGCCTTGCGGTGGCGCGCTCGGAAAAGCCTCACCGCCCATTGCATGTGTTCTCCAGCGGACAACATCCCGTGGTGCGCTTCATCGGTCATTACGATGAAGCTACCAACCGGGCACTGTTCGCTCCCTGGGTAGAGCGACTTTTCTTGTGGATAAGTCAGGGGAAAAGCCCGTTTCTCTTTGTACATACACCGGACAACAAGGCAGCGCCCGCGCTGGCACGCCTGTTGGCCAACCAGGTGCTGGCGAAACTGGACCGCCCCTTGATCGGGGCCTTTCCGGGAGAGGGGCAGGGAAGCCTGTTCTGACGCTCCACCTGGCCGTGAGGTTTCTCCTGTGAGGCCATGGTCTGATGGTGGCTTGCTGGCAGATGCCCCCTCAATCGAGTAGCTTTAGCCACATGTTGCCGTTACCGCGGCGATATTTACCGGAGATGGGCAGTCTGCCCGTTCCGGCGTGCCTATCGGCACTTGCCTGTCATTCCCCACGACCTACCCGGTCAGCGTGAATGCCGGGAGCACCACAGCAGTGATCCTGCGACGCCATCGTGTTGGCCACGGATGATCCGTCCGCATTGGCAGCATGATGCAACAAGCACAACAAGGTGCCCGAAGTCGCTACCAGCGACTGGCACCCTCGCGACGAATCAGGGATTCACATGTCATCCAAACCGCATTCCCACGCACAGTGGTCTTCTCGCCTGGCCTTTACCCTGGCTGCCGTCGGTTCATCCGTCGGTCTGGGCAATATCTGGAAATTCCCCTACATGACAGGTGAGAGCGGCGGCGGTGCCTTCGTCCTCGTCTATCTGATCTGCATCCTGCTGATCGGTCTGCCGATCCTGATGTCGGAATGGCTGCTGGGCCGTCTGGGGCAGAAGAACCCCATCTCGACCATGAGTCACATCAGTGCCCGGCTCAAACGCAGTCCCGCCTGGGTCTTGATCGGGGTGGCCGGCGTGCTAGGTGCCTACCTGATCCTGTCCTTCTACAGCGTCATCGGTGGCTGGGCGCTGGCCTTCATCGCCGACGCGGCCAGTGGCAGTTTCGAAACCCTGACCTCCGACACGGCCGGTAGCCTGTTCGGCGGTCTGCTGGGGGACCCGACCACACTGCTGGCCTGGCACAGTGCCTTCATGCTGATGGTGATCCTGGTCGTGGCTGGCGGGGTCGCCGGTGGCCTGGAGCGTGCCGCCAAGATCCTGATGCCGCTGCTGGCGGTGATGTTGATCGTGCTGGTCGGCTACGCCGCCACCACCGATGGTTTCGCTGATGCCGCCGCCTGGCTGCTGACGCCGGACTTCTCCAAGCTCGACAAGGATGGTGTGCTGGCGGCCATGGGGCATGCCTTCTTCACCCTGTCACTGGGCATGGGCATCATGATGGCCTACGGCTCCTACCTGTCCGATGACGTCAACATCGGGCGTACCGCGCTGGTCGTGGTGGTGCTGGATACCGTCATCGCCCTGCTGGCCGGTCTGGCCATCTTCCCGGTGGTGTTCTCCAACGGCCTCGACGCCGCAGCGGGCCCGGGCCTGATCTTCCAGACCCTGCCGCTGGCCTTCGGCCACATGCCGGGCGGTGAAGTCTTCGGCGTGGTGTTCTTCGTGCTGCTGGTATTCGCGGCCTGGACCTCAGGCATCTCGCTGCTGGAGCCCATCGTCGAATGGCTGGAAGAGAAGACGCCGATGTCGCGCGTCGGCTCGGCCTGGGTCGCGGGTATCGCCACCTGGCTGCTGGGCATCGCCACCATCCTGTCCTTCAACCTGTGGAGTGACGTGGCGCCGCTGGGCATGTTCGCCAAGTTCGAAGGCATGACCATCTTCGACCTGCTCGACTACGCGACCAGCAAGCTGATGCTGCCGCTGACCGGTCTGGCGACCATCGTCTTCGTCGGCTGGTTCATGGGCCGTGACGAGGTGCGCAGCCAGCTCAACATGAGCGACTCGGCCTTCTCGCTGTGGAGCTTCGTGGCGCGCTATATCGCCCCGATCGGTGTGGTCGTGGTGTTCGCGTCCAGCCTGTAGGTCTAGTGAGATCTCGAGAGATATAGAGAGATCTCGTGAAACACTTGCCATGACTTGTCTCAGGCCTGTCATGGCAGGCAATGCGAAAGGCCCGCCATCCGGCGGGCCTTTCCTGTTTCTGAGCCTGGAGAATCTCAACCCGGTCGCGTGCTTGCCTGGCAGGCGTCATGGCTGGGTAGCGCTGCGCTGCGTGGCCGTCGTCTGTCATGCGTTTGACGTAGAAGATTCATCCTTTCCGAGAGGGAAAGTCGCCATCAGGCGTGAGCCTGGTTTCAGGTATTGAGAGGCGCATGGCGGCGGATGCGCACTGAAATGGTGCATCAAGGATGATGGCGGCACGCGATAGAGGAGAAATGTGACAAACAGAAGAAGAGCGGTGGGGCGGAAAATGAGGTGAGAAAAAACGAATATTTCGGGATTGATGAGCAGGACACCGGGCATGACAGCGCAGAAGGCACTTCAGTCAGGGGGGATGATGCTGAAATTGCGCCAGAGGGGGGTACGACCATGCTCGAAAGAGATGGTGGAAGGTGTCGCATGGAGCCCGAACCCTGGCGGATCAGAGCGTGAAAACATCACTGATCGGCGGGGAGCGTATCGCCTCCCCGCCTGGAATCAGTGGGTGTCGATATCGCTTTCAGTATCCATTTCCAGCACTTCGATGTCGCTTAAATCCTCGCTTAGGCGCTTGATTTCGTTGTGCAATTCTATTCCACGCCGGGCGCGGAGATGGCGGACTGCGCTTTGTTTCTTGCGGGCCTGATGTTCGTCGGCACCGAGAGTCATGAAAATATCGAGAAGCTCTTTCTTGAGCGTATCTACCTGCTCTGAATTACGCATGATTCGACCTCCATGGCATCCAAAGGATGTGGGCTTTCACTGGCGCCACACCGTTTTACTATAGCTCACTTGACAAAATTGTGACTATCGCCTGCCTGTGCAGGCGACACCCCTGGGGGGATGACGTAAGCTCAGGCATGCCCATGAAGTCTGCAAGGAGTGTGCCGTGAGCCATGCCATCTTCGACGACCTGAGGAGCCGGATGGAGAATTTCCGCCGCTCTGAACAAAAGGTCGCACGCTATGTCCTTCGCCATCCGGAGGAAGTGATTCACATGCGGATCGTCGATCTGGCCAGCGAGTCATCGGTCAGTGAGCCGACGGTCGTGCGTTTCTGTCGGGCAATGGGCTTTGCCGGCTTCCAGGATTTCAAGCTGCAGCTGGCGCAACGCCTCGCCACCGGCACCCAGTTCGCCCAGTTCTCCATGAATGACTCCGACAGCGTGGCCGAGTTCTCGCACTCGCTGTTCGATTCCACCATCGGCACCCTGCTGTCGGTGCGTGACCGCCTGGATGCCGAAGCCGTCGCGCGCGCCATCCACTCGCTGGCCTCCGCCAGCCGGGTCGAGTTCTACGGCTATGGTGCCTCGGGCGCCGTGGCTCACGATGCCCAGCACAAGTTCTTCCGCCTGCAGATCTCCACCGCCGCCTACACCGACCCGCATATGCAGAACATGTCAGCGGTGACGCTGGGGCCGCGCGATGTGGTGGTGGCCATCTCCCAGACCGGCCGCACCAAGGCGCTGATCGCCAGCGTGCGTCTGGCGCGTGACGCCGGCGCGACCGTCATCGGGCTGTGTCCGAGTGGCTCGCCACTGGCGGATGAAGTCACGCTGCCGCTGCATATCGATGTGCACGAAGACACCGAGATCTACACCCCGATGAGCTCGCGTATCGCGCATCTGGTGATCGTCGATACGCTGGCGGTCGGTGTCGCCAAGGCGCGCGGACCCAAGCTCAAGGAGCAGCTGGAGGCGGTCAAGAAGAGCCTCGCCACCCTGCGCATCGACGACCACGACTTCGATACCCACTGAGCACCGCCCGGGCGTCATCTGTCTCTCAGGGCAAGTGCAAGGAACCTATGTGCAAGGAAGGCCGGCGCGGGGAAGAGCAGGGCAGGCCGCTGTGATAAGGTGGATGCCTGAACAGGGGCAGCGAATCTCACGCTGCTCCGCTCCTCGACTCCTCTGCCCTGTGGTGAGCCCTGCATGTCCGAATCGCCCCTCCTCGATCACCTCAACACGCATCAGCGTGAGGCCGTGTCCGCGCCGCCGGGCAACATGCTGGTACTGGCGGGGGCCGGTTCCGGCAAGACCCGCGTGCTGGTTCACCGCATCGCCTGGTTGATGGACCAATACCAGTTCTCGCCCTACGCCATCCTGTCGGTGACCTTCACAAACAAGGCCTCGCGGGAGATGCGCACGCGTCTCGAGGCGCTCAATGGCAGCAGCCTGCGCCACATGTGGGTCGGCACCTTCCACTCCATCAGTCACCGTCTGCTGCGCACCCACTGGCAGGAGGCACGCCTGCCCGAGCACTTCCAGATCATCGACAGCGATGACCAGCTGCGCATGGTCAAGCGGCTGCTCAAGGAGCACAACGTCGATGACGAGCGCTGGCCGCCCAAGCAGGTCCAGTACTTCATCGCCGGCTGCAAGGAGGAAGGTCTGCGCGCCCATCAGGTGCAGACCCATGGCGATGCCTACATGGGCAAGATGGTCGAGATGTATGAGCTCTATCAGCTCGCCTGTGAACGCGGCGGCCTGGTCGATTTCGGCGAGCTGCTGCTGCGCTCGCTGGAGCTGCTGCGCGATACGCCGCACCTGCTGGCGCATTACCGCGAGCGCTTCGCCCACCTGCTGGTCGACGAGTTCCAGGATACCAACACCCTGCAGTACGCCTGGCTGAAGCTGCTGGCCGGTGATCGCGAGTGCATGACCGTGGTCGGCGATGATGACCAGTCCATCTACGGCTGGCGTGGCGCGCGGGTCGAGAATATCCAGCGCTTCACCGAGGAGTTCGCCAACACCCGCGTGGTGCGCCTGGAACAGAACTATCGTTCCTCCAGCGCCATTCTGGAGGCCGCCAATGCCCTGATCAGCCACAACGGCGGGCGCATGGGCAAGGAGCTGTGGACCGACAGCGGTCGCGGCGAGCGCATTCGTGTCTATGCCGGCTTCAATGACATCGACGAGTCGCGCTACATCGCCGATACCATCCGTGAACTGGTCAATGAGCATGGCTACAGCCGCGACGAGATCGCGATCCTGTATCGCTCCAACGCCCAGTCACGCGTGCTGGAGGAGACGCTGATCCGCCAGGGCATGCCGTATCGCATCTATGGCGGCCAGCGCTTCTACGAGCGTCTCGAGATCAAGAACGCGCTCGCCTATCTGCGCCTGATGAACAACCGCGAGGACGATGCCGCCCTGGAGCGCGTGATCAACGTGCCGGCGCGTGGCATCGGCATGCGCACCGTCGAGCAGCTGCGCGAGCGCGCACGCTACGGCAACCTGACCATGTGGCAGGCGATGAGCGATGCGGTCTCCGATGGCGCCCTCAAGGGACGCGCCGCCACCGCCGTGCGTGCCTTCGCTGACATCATCGATGGCCTCGACAACGACACCGCCGGCATGGCGCTGCATGAGCTGGTCGAGCACGTCATCCACGTCTCCGGCCTGCGTGAGCATCACGCCGCCGAGAAGGGCGAGAAGGGCCAGGCGCGCCTCGAGAACCTCTCGGAGCTGGTCAACGCCTGCCGCGCCTTCAGTCAGGGCGAGCGCATGGACCCGGAAGCCCCCAGCGAAGGGGCCGAGGCGCTGGAACCCTTCCTCGCCGAAGCCGCGCTGGATGCCGGCGATCACGAAGCCGCCGAAGGCGAGGAATGCGTGCAGATGATGACGCTGCACTCCGCCAAGGGGCTCGAATTCCCGGTGGTATTCGTCGCCGGGGTCGAGGAGGGGCTGTTCCCGCACAAGATGTCGCTGGAGGAGCCGGGGCGCCTCGAGGAAGAGCGTCGCCTGTGCTACGTCGGTGTCACCCGCGCCATGCAGCGCCTCTACCTGACCTACGCCGAGCTGCGTCGCATGCACGGCAAGGAGACCTTCCAGCGGCCGTCGCGCTTCCTGCGTGAATTGCCGGAAGAGCTGATGGAAGAGGTGCGTCTGCGTGGCCAGGTCTCGCGTCCGGTCTCCACCCAGCGCGCCACGCCGAATCGTCGTCCTTCCGGCCCGCGTCAGGAGAGTGTCGAGGCCAATGGCGACATGCCGGCACTCTCGCTCGGCAGCCTGGTGCGCCATCCGCTGTTCGGGGAAGGCGTGGTCATCAATGCCGAAGGCCAGGGCGAGCGAGCGCGCGTGCAGATCAGCTTCGAGGGCGAAGGCGACAAGTGGCTGGTGCTGGGTTTTGCCAAGCTGGAAGTGCTGAGCTGATCCTGCATTGATGGCAGGCGCAGACATGAGGCGCTGACAGCGGGCGCTGGCAAGAAGTGAAAAGCGGGCACAGCGGGCGCGGTATTCGTTCGCCATTACGGCCTTGGTGCAGTTGTGGGCCATCCATGGGTCGCGGCATAGTGGCAGACAACCTGCTGTCTTGATGCCGCGTCATGCATTGCCCACAACTCGAACAAGGAAAGTCCCATGCAACGCCGCCGTTTTCTCTCTGCTCTGGGGGCCGGTGCTGCCGGCCTCGCCGCCGCGCCTTTCGTGTCCACCGCCAATGCCGCCGAGGGCGAGACCATCCACTGGAAGATGGTCACCTCCTGGCCGAAGAACTTCCCGGCACTGGGCACCGGTGCCAATGAATTCGCCAGCCTGATCGGCCAGCTCTCCGGTGGTCGCCTGCAGGTCAAGGTCTATGGCGCCGGCGAGATGGTACCGGCGCTGGAAGTCTTCGATGCCGTGTCCTCCGGTACCGCCCAGATGGGCCACTCGGCCTCCTACTACTGGAAGGGAAAGGTGCCCGCGGCCCAGTTCTTCACCGCGGTGCCCTTCGGCATGAACACCACCGAGACCAACGCCTGGCTGTATCACGGCGATGGCATGAAGCTGTGGGACGAGATCTACTCGCGCCACAACCTCAAGCCGCTGGCGGTGGGCAACACCGGCACCCAGATGGCCGGCTGGTTCAACAAGGAAGTGAACAGTCTCGACGACATGAAGGGCCTGAAGATCCGCCTGCCGGGGCTGGCGGGCGAAGTGATGAATCGCATCGGCGCCAGCGCGGTCAATCTGCCGGGCAGCGAGATCTTCACCGCGATGGAAACCGGCGTGATCGATGCCACCGACTGGGTCGGCCCCTACAATGATCTGGCCTTCGGCCTGCATCAGGTGGCCAAGTATTACTACTCGCCGGCCTGGAACGAGCCTTCCGCCATCCTCGAAGGCACCGTCAATCTTGAGGCCTGGCAGGCATTGCCGGAAGACCTGCAGCAGGTGGTGATCCAGGCGGCCAGAATCGCCAATCACGCCATGGTGGATGAATTCGCATTGCGCAACGCCACCGCGCTGACCTCGCTGGTCGAGGAGCACGGTGTGGAACTGCGTGAATTTCCCCAGGACGTCTATGCGGCGCTGTTCGATGCCTCCAACGAGGTGCTGGACGAGTTCATCGCCAAGGATGAGGACGCCAGGCGCGTCTATGAGTCCTACCGCGCCTTCCAGCAGCAGGTCGCGCCCTGGTCGCGTATCGGTGAGCAGGCCTATCTGGATGCGCGTGGTCGGGTGCTGGGCGAAGCCTGAGCGAGCCTCTTTCGGACTGCCTGCCGCACTGTCTGCCTGACTGTCTGAGCGCGTGACTGACTGTTGACGAAAAAGCCGCCCGTGAGGGCGGCTTTTTCTTGGCGTGTGACTGACAGGAAGAGAGGCGAGGCGCCTGGCTCAGTCCTGCTCAGGATCAGTCCTGCTCCTCGATGATGGCGGTGCTGGCCTGCTCCGGTACGGCACGGATGCGGCCATTGTCATCGAGTGCCACCATCACGTAGCAGGCTTCGGTCACCTTGGTCATCGCGTGTTGATTGCGCTCCTGCGGCGGGCGGATCCAGACCTCGACGGAGAGCCTGATCGAACTGCGCCCGACCTCGGCCACCTGAGTGAAGATATTGACCACCGAGCCGATACGCACCGGCGACAGGAAATCGAGGCCTTCGACGGCCACGGTGGCAGTGCGTCCGTGGGCGACGCGCCCGGCGGCCAGCTCACAGGCCTCGTCCATGCGGTGCATCAGCCAGCCGCCGCTGATGTCGCCATAGAGATTGGTGTCCTGGCGTTGGGCGATCAATTTGAGCGTCAGTGTGCCGTTCGGCGTCGGGATATCATCCAGAGCTTGCATGTCATGACTCGCTATCTTGTTGTTATAAAATGGTCATTTCATTTCTGCACCCTTGCGTCTGAAAAAGGTGCGTCTTTTGGCGCAGGGCGCTGCCTTGCACAGGGGGCCTCCTTGTACAGGGGGCCTTATACAGGGCACTTCGGCAATCGCCGAAGAAAGTCACCGGGTACCATCGATAGCATCAGCGCGACGCAGACCATGGCGGATGAGCCGCAGCGGCTTCATCATCTCCTGTATCCTACTCCGGCGGACAAAGCACTGTCCTCACTGACAAGGGACTGTCAGGAGATTTTTTGCGCTGCAGCATGGAGTATCGTTCCTCAACGCAGCAATGACGGATACTCGCTGTCTTTCGCCATGCTGCACGGGCCGCCTTGATCCACCGTCGCGTGCCCGTCGCCACGGGCGTGGCAAGCCGTGGCCAGCTCCGTGTCGCATCGTCATCTTGTTCATTCTCTGGTGGGAAGTCGCCATGTCAGTTTCCGTCGGGTCGCTTGTTCGTTCAGGCTTTCGCGCCGTGTTCGCGTCGCGTCGCGGGTCATCCGCGTCCTCCTCATATGTGCCTTCCTCCTGCGCGCCCCGTCTGCGCTCAGGTCTGCCGTCGCTGCGGCTGATGTCGCTTGCCTGCCTGCTGGGGCTCTCGACGCTCTCGGCTCCGGCGCTGGCCGACAAGGTGCCCGAATATCGCCCGGTGTCCGGGGTGGTGGGCAACCTGACGGCGGTGGGCTCGGATACCCTGTCGGTGCTGGTGACGCGCTGGGCTGCCCAGCTGCGCCGCTATCATCCGGGGGTGCGCGTGCAGCTGCAGGCCGCGGGCTCCTCGACGGCGCCGCCGGCATTGATCGCCGGCACCACCCGCATCGGCCTGATGTCGCGTCCGATGAGCGATCAGGAGCGTCAGGACTTCACGCGTGAATTCGGCTATCCGCCGCTGGGTGTGCCCGTGGCGCTGGATGCGATGGGCATCATCGTGCATCGCAGCAATCCGCTGGAGGAGATCAGCATCGCGCAGCTGGATGCCATCTTCTCCGCCACGCACAACTGTGGTGGCCAGGCGGCCAATCGCTGGGGCCAGCTCGGGCTGAGCGATGAGTGGAATGACCGCCAGATCACGCGCTTCGGGCGCAGTGCCACCTCGGGCACCTACGGCGCCTTCCGCCGTATCGCGCTGTGCGATGGTGACTTCCGCCTCGATGTCAGCGAACAGCCGGGCTCGGCCTCCATCATCGGTGCGGTGGGCTCCTCACCCAATGGCATCGGCTATGCCAGCTTCAGCACCTCTTCGCCGCTGGTGAAGCAGCTGTCCGTCAGCCGTGAGGCGGGTGGCCACGCCGTCTTCCCGAGCCGGGCCAGCATTCGCGATGGCCGTTATCCGCTGACCCGCGCGCTGTACATCTACGTCAATCGCGTGCCTGACGAGCCGCTCCCGGCGCTGGAGCAGGCCTTCCTGTCATTGATCATGTCGCGCCAGGGCCAGCAGGCCATCCTGCGCGGTGGCTATGTGCCACTGCCGGAAAAGCAGCTGCTGCACTGGCGTCAGCAATTGGGGCTGGAGGATGTGGATGCCCTTTGATTCGCCTTTGTCATCTCTCTGTCATCACTTGGACATAATCTCGGTGCCATACCCGCTTCATGCGTCTGCGGAGTCGACACTCCAGGGCGCACATCCTTTCGTGGTGATATTTCATGTCGGCAGTTGATGCCTCCCGAATGCAGCGTCGTCGTCTGCGGCATGACCGTCTTGCCAGTCTGTGGCTGACAGCGGCCGGGCTGGGCGTGATGGTCATCGTCGTCGTGATGCTGGCCTATCTGGTCAGCGTGTCGTGGCCGCTGCTCAAGCCCGCCAGCGTCACGTCGCTTCCTCAGCAGGCGCTCGAACAGCAAGCGAGCGACCAGCAGATGCCTGCCGCTCAGACCGCCCCTGACTGGCTGAGCGACCCTGACTGGCTGAGCGCCTTGCCTGACATGCCGCTTTCCGCGCGTGACGGGCTGCCTCCCGTGCTGGCCAGAGATGATTCGACGGCGGATTCGCGCACCTCGCCGCTGGCGGGTGTCTGGCTCGCGGATGATCGCCTGCAGCTGGTTCAGCAGTCCGCCGCCGGCGTTCGCCTGCGCGGCAGTGCCATCGAGGTTCCCGCTGGGCTTGAGCGCCGCCAGGCAAGCCTGGTGCTCAGCCGTGACCAGCTGTGGCTGCGCATTCCGTTCGAGGAGGGCGATGGCCTGTGGCTGGCGCGCCTGACGTTGTCGGCGTCGCACGGCGCCGCAGGCGCGCTGGAGGACGATGCAGCAAGCCAGACTCCGCACTCCGAGTGGCAGCAGCAGTGGTTGCCGGGCACGGCCAGGCTGTCTTCGCAGCAGGGGCGTCTGCTGGTCACCGCTGACCGCGATGGCTTCACCCAGTGGCAACTGAGCGAGGCCTCCACCGGAACCAAGCCGCTGGCGCGCAAGCTGGCACATCACGCTGTGAGCTCTTCTGCCTCCGCGTCATCGCCGGCGATCACCGCGATCAGCGTCCTGCGTGGCGGCAGAAGCCTGATCGTCGGGGACGCGGCAGGTGGCCTGAGCCATTACCTGTTGCCGGCGCACGCGCAGCCGCTGGTCAAGGCCGGCGTCTTTGACAGTGACCTGTCGGCGCCGGTGGTGACGATGGCCGCCGCCCATCACAGCCTCGGCTTTGCCGCGCTGGACGCCAACGGCCGCCTTGGCCTCTATCTGGCCACCAGCGAGCGTCGCCGTCAGGTGCTGGACTGGCTGGACGCCGCCCGGGTCGCGGCTGGCGTGACGCTGGAATTTGACAATGATGACCGCCGCTTGCTGGCATCGGCGACCCGGGAGACAAGGCTGCCCGCTCAGGAAGCGCCGCTGGGGGCGCTCGGCAAGGCCTATGCCGGGCTTGCGATACACGACCCGCATCAGGCCGTCGGGCTCGACGCCATCTTCGGCAAGGTCTGGTATGAGGGGCGCGCTGCGCCGGAGTGGATCTGGCAGCTGGAGAGCACCGGCACCCACGAACCCCGTCTGTCGCTGGTGCCCATCATGTGGGGCACGCTCAAGGCGGCGCTGGTCGGGCTGCTGTTTGCCGTGCCGTTGGGGCTCGGCTGTGCCATCCATGTCGCCTGCTTCATGGCGCCGCGCCAGCGTTCCCGCATCAAGCCGCTGCTGGAGATGATGGAGGCGCTGCCGACCGTGGTGATCGGCTTCATCGCCGCCCTGGTGGTCGCACCCTTCGTCGAGCGTGAGCTGATGGCGGTGTTGCTGGGGCTGGTCCTGATTCCGCTGGGCACCATGGTGGCCGGCTTCCTGTGGACCCTGTCGCCGCGCGTATGGCGCAATCTGCTGCCGGAAAACATGGCGGCCTTCGGGCTGTTGCCGCTGCTGTTCGTGCTGCTGTGGCTGGATGTGACCATCGCCGGCCAGGTCGAGCAGTGGTGGTTCGACGGCGACCTCCGTCAGTGGCTGTTCAGCCACTACGGCATCGATTACGCCCAGCGCAATACCCTGGTGACCGGCATGGCGCTGGGGCTGGCGGTGATGCCGACCCTGTTCACGCTCAGCGAGGATGCTCTCTCGTCGGTGCCGCGCGGTCTGGCCGCCGGCTCCGCGGCGCTTGGCGCGACGCCATGGCAGAGCCTGCGCCGAGTCATCCTGCCTGCCGCTGCGGTCGGGCTGTTCTCGGCGATGATGATCGGCATGGGGCGCGCCGTCGGTGAGACGATGATCGTGCTGATGGTAGCCGGCAATACGCCGCTGGTGGATGCCAGCCTGTTCGAGGGCCTGCGTTCACTGGCCGCGACCCTGGCCATCGAGCTGCCAGAGGCCGAGGTCGGCAGCAGCCACTACCGCTTGCTGTTCCTCGCCGCCCTGGCATTGTTCGTCTTCACCTTCGTGGTCAATACGCTGGCGGAAGTGCTGCGACAGCGCTTCACGCCACCCAATCAGGGGAGCTGGGGATGAGTCACCCTGACACCAATCGCGCCAGCTCCTCATTGCTGCGCCCGCGCGAGCCGCTGGTCGGGCGCCTGCAGCGCTACTGGCGCGACGGCGGCCCGTGGGGCTGGCTGAATGCCATGGCGGTCAGTGTCTCGCTGGTGCTGGTGCTGGGCCTGCTCAGCCTGCTGGTGGTGGGCTCCTTCAGTCACTTCTGGCCCTCTCGACTGGTCGAGGTGGAGCTGTCGGCACAGCCGGGCCAGAGTCCCACGGCCCTGACCACTACGCGCGGTGAGCCGGCGGCCGACAATCGCCATCTGCTCGGCGAACTGATGCACGAGGAGATGCGCCGTGTTACCTCGGGCGAGGGGGATGACGCTCGCCAGCAATGGTGGTTGCTGCAGACATCCTCGCGTGACGGGGCCGCGGCCAGCTGGCAGTGGCTGCCGGAGACGCTGCTCGACAGGATGACCTTCCCCAGCCAGGCGCTGATGCTGGAAATGCGCGACGGCCGCACTCTCTACGGCATGCCACGGGCGCTGAGTGACCCGATGACGGGGGAGATGGACCACACGCCTGACGTCGGCGACGGGCCTGCCCGGCCCTTGTCCGAAGACGCCGAGCCACTTTTTGCCCGCCTGAAGATGATCGAGAGCGAGCGCCGCCAGCTGCAGGCACTGCGCCTGGACAGTGAAGCCTTGAGCAGTCGCTATCAGGCGCTGCAGCAGTCGCTCGAATCCCGGCGCAGCGCCACTGCTGATGGTGACGCGGCGCGGACTCAAGAGGATGCTGAGCTCGAGCAGGAGATGCAGGAGGAGTTGGAAGAGGTGCGCAGTGCCTTCATCGAGCGTGAAGGTCAGCTGAGTGCCCTGCGTGATGCGCTGGCGGGCGGTCAGTTGCTGCTGGGCGGCAATGGCGGCTACGAAGGCCGCATCGCGCTCGATGATATCCGCAATGCCTGGCGACCCAATGCGATGGGCTTCAGCGGCCGGCTGATGATGACCTTCAAGCGTTTCCGCGACTTCGTGGCCGGCGCGCCTACCGAGGGCTTCGGTGGCGTCTGGCCCGCCATCTTCGGCACCGTGCTGATGGTGGTACTGATGTCGATCATGGTGATGCCCTTCGGCGTGATGGCGGCGCTCTATCTGCACGAGGTGGCCCATCAGGGACGCCTGACGCGCCTGACGCGCATCGCGCTGCGCAACCTGGCCGGGGTGCCCTCCATCGTCTATGGCGTGTTCGGCCTCGGCTTCTTCGTCTATGGCCTGGGCGCCGGAATCGATGAGCTGTTCTATTCCGAGCGGCTGCCGACGCCGACCTTCGGGACCGGCGGCATTCTGTGGGCCTCGCTGACGCTGGCCCTGCTGACCTTGCCGGTGGTGATCGTCGCCACGGAAGAGGGGCTGGCGCGCGTGCCGCGTCGTCTGCGCGAAGGCGCGCTGGCGCTGGGGGCGACACGCCTGGAAACGCTCAAGCGCGTGGTGATTCCGGCGGCCTCGCCGGCGCTGATGACGGGGCTGATTCTAGCCGTGGCACGTGCGGCGGGCGAAGTCGCGCCGCTGATGCTGGTCGGGGTGGTCAAGCTGGCCCCGGACCTGCCGCTGGATGACAGCTTCCCGTGGCTGCATCTGGACCGCAAATTCATGCATCTGGGGCATCAGGTCTATGATCTGGCCTTCCAGAGCAGCGATGCCTTCAGCAGTCGGCCGCTGGTCTACGCGACCGCGCTGGTGCTGGTGGTCGTGATTCTATGCCTCAATCTGAGTGCCATTCGCCTGCGTCACATGCTGGCACAACGTTACAAGGGAGCCACCGAATGAGGCGTGACTCTGAACAGCCCAAGCCCCAGTTGTTTCTTCAGGAGACGCCTGCGCGGCCGGCTGAGGACATCTGCCTGGAAACCCGCCACCTGAGCCTCGATTATCAGGCACGTGTCGGCAAGGAGAACCAGACGCGACGCGCACTGGAGGATGTCAGCCTGCAGATCGCACGCAAGCGCGTGACGGCCTTCATCGGCCCTTCCGGCTGCGGCAAGTCGAGTCTGTTGCGTACCTTCAATCGCATGACCGATCTCGACGAACAGTCACGTCTTTCCGGCAAGGTACTGCTCGAGGGCGAGGACATTCATGCGCGCGGCGTGGACGTGCCGATGCTGCGCCGCCGGATCGGCATGGTCTTCCAGACGCCCAACCCCTTTCCGATGTCGGTCTACGAGAACGTGGCCTTCGGACTGCGGCTGGTCGGCGAGAATGACAAGCGCCACCTCGATGACAAGGTCGAATCCTGTCTGCGCTCCGCGGCGCTCTGGGAAGAAGTGAAGGACCGCCTGCACGACAGCGCGCTGGGGCTCTCGGGAGGCCAGCAACAGCGGCTGGTGATCGCGCGGACGCTGGCGGTCGAGCCGGAGGTGCTGTTGCTGGATGAACCGGCCTCGGCGCTGGACCCCATCTCGACGCTCAAGATCGAGGAGCTGATCCGTTCGCTGCGCTCGCGCCTGACGCTGATCATCGTCACGCACAACATGCAGCAGGCCGCGCGGGTGTCAGACGATACCGCCTTCCTGCATGAGGGCCGCCTGGTGGAATTCGCCCCGACGGATCAGCTGTTCACCAACCCGCGGCGCCGCCAGACGGAAGACTACATCACGGGGCGTTTCGGTTAGCGCGCTCAGCCGCGAACGTGCAGCCAGGTAGCCTTTTTGCCCTGATATTGCTGACGATGGCGGCCAGATAGCGCCTTTGCGCCAGGGGTGAAACATAACTGCAATCAAGTGTCGGCATGCTGAGGGGGAGCCCGCTGTGTCAGTCAGTAGTGGGCCATACTTGTCACGTCATTCATGTCACGCCCCCTGACTCGGTGGGCGACTTTCCGGGAGAGGGAAATGGATATCACCAGCGATTCGCACGGCAAGCATATCTCAGAGCAGTTCAATCACGAGCTGGATGCACTGAAGACACACCTGCTGGCCATGGGCGGACTGGTAGAGAAGCAGCTGCAGGATGCCGTCACGGCATTGCTGGAAGGCGACAGTGAAACCGCCACGCGGGTGCGCGACAACGACAAGGCTGTCAACGACATGCAGCTCAAGATCGATGACGAGTGCACCCGGGTGCTGGCCCGCCGTCAGCCGGCGGCCTCCGACCTGCGCCTGGTGCTGGCCGTCATCCGCGCCACCTCCGATCTCGAGCGTATCGGTGATGAATCGAGCAAGATCGCACGCAACGCCATCTCGCTGGTCGAGAACGGCCAGAGCCCGCGCGGCATGGTCGAGGTGCGTCACCTCAGTCAGCACGTGCGCAGCATGGTGCGTGACTCCCTGACGGCCTTCGCGCGCTTCGATACCGACCTTGCCCTCAAGGTACTGCGTGAAGACGCCTCGGTGGATCTGGAATATCAGAGCGCGATGCGCTCGCTGATGACCTTCATGATGGAAGACGCGCGCCAGATCACGCCGGTGCTCAACGTGATGTGGATTCTGCGTGCGCTGGAGCGCATCGGTGACCACGCCGACAACCTGGCCGAGTACGTCATCTTCCTGGTCAAGGGCGTGGACGTGCGTCACACCGATACCCATGACCTGAAGCCGCAGGACCTGGACAAGAAGTGAGCTGACGCGCTTCCCTGCCCCTGTGTCGCCTCTTTCGCCCCGCTCCTGCTTACCGGCAGGTCGCGGGGCGATTGCGTCGTGGGAGCGCGAGCGATGTCAGGCGGCCGACAGCTGCGCCGCGCAGGCGGGAGTGCTAGGGTGTGGCTCCGGTCAGCCCGCTGGCTGACCGGTTCTTTTGAGATGACGAGGACGTCGCATGATTGATGCCGTATCGGCGCTGGTCCGCGGGACCCGCATGGTCTATACCCCCGGGCTGCGCCGCTTCGTATTCGTACCGCTGGCGATCAACCTGGTGCTCTACAGCATCACGCTGTGGGTATTGTTCAACCAGTTCGGTGGCTGGATCGATTACTGGATGCTCAAGGTACCGGCGTGGCTGGAGTGGCTCAGCTGGTTGATCTGGCCGGTGCTGGTAGTGAGTCTGTTGCTGGTGGTGTTCTTCACCTTCAGCCTGGTGACCAACCTGATCGCCGCGCCCTTCTACGGCATTCTGGCCGAGAAGGTCGAGCATCGTCTGGATGGCACCCTGATCGATGATGACCGCGGCCTGATGAAGATCGGCGTCGACTCGCTGGGGCGTGAAATGGCCAAGCTGGGCTACTTCATCCCGCGCATGATCGCGCTGTTCATCATCGGCTTCATCCCGGGCCTGAACCTGCTCTCGCCGCTGTTGTGGGGGCTGTTCTCGGCCTGGAGCATGTCGATCCAGTACCTCGACTACCCGATGGACAACCATCAGGTCAGCTTCGGTGACATGAAGCAGCGCCTCAAGGCGCGCTGGTGGCCCTCACTGACCTTCGGCGCCGCGGTGTTCGTCATGACGCTGGTGCCGCTGGCCAATCTGCTGTTCATCCCGGGCGCCGTCGCCGGGGCGGTACTGATGTGGCAGAGCCACTACCGTCAGTTGCCGGCGCCGCGTCGTTGAGACAGCCTGTCGCAGAGCTGGCTTGTCGCTGAACTGGCTCGTCGCTAAGTTGGCTCGTCGCTGAAATAGCCGCAGCGTCGTCTGATTGACCAAACGAAACGCCCCGCAGTCGCCTCCTTTCGAGGTGGCTGCGGGGCGTTCTGCGTTGGGCTGGCGTCCGGGTCAGATCATCACGGAATCAGCACATCACTGGGCTAGCGCACTGCTGGCCTGGGGAGCGCTCGCCTGACAGGCTCGCTCGTCGGGGAAGTGACAGCGGAAGCGCGCACCCTCGCCGGGGTGGCTGTCGATCTCCAGATGGCCCTGATGGCGAATCAGCACATGCTTGACGATGGCAAGCCCGAGGCCGGTGCCTCCCGTGGCGGTGCTGCGGCCCTTGTCGATGCGGTAGAAGCGCTCGGTCAGGCGCGGCAGGTGGACCGGGTCGATGCCGTCCCCGTCATCTTCCACCTCGACCAGCAGGCCCTGGTCATCCGCCTTCCAGCGCAGGGTGATATGACAGTCTTCGGGGGTGTAGCGCACCGCATTGAAGACCAGATTCGAGATCGCGCTGCGCAGTTCCTGCTCCTCACCGCGCAGAGACAGGCTGGCATCGGCCTCGATGGAGAAGGTGTGGCGCCCCTGGGACAGGCCTTCGGCGTCGTCGCGGATATGGCCGAGCAGGGCGCTCATGTCGATGCAGCGACCATTGTCGGACAGCTCGTCGGTTTCCAGGCGTGACAGGGTCAGCAGGTCCTCGACCAGGTGCTGCATGCGGTCGGTCTGGCTCTGCATCTGGCCCAGTCCACGCTGCCAGCGCGGTGGCAGGTCATCGGCGTAATCGGAGTAGGTCTCGAGATAGCCTGCCAGCACCGTCAGCGGCGTGCGCAGCTCATGGGAGACATTGGCCACGAAGTCGCGGCGCATCTCTTCAAGACGATAGAGGCGGGTGACGTCACGCAGCATGACCAGACGCTCGTTGTCACCGAACAGGGTGATGGAGATCTGCAGCGTCAGGTTGTCAGACAGCGGCGACTGGAGCGTCAGCGGCTCGCGGTAGGCCAGCCGATTGAAGTAGTCGATGAAGACGGGGTCACGCAGATAGTTGGTGATGTGCTGGCCGCGGTCGTGGCTGGCCTTGAGACCGACCAGCTGCTCGGCAGCGCTGTTCCACCATTCCATGTCACCGTGGTTGTCCAGCATCACCAGGCCGTCGCGCATGGCCTCGGAGGATTCCTGGATACGGTTGAGGATGCTGCGCAGTCGCTCCTGAGCCTGACGCTGGCCCTTCTGGTAGCGGTAGAGACGATCGAGCAGGTCTCCCCAGACGCCATCGCCGGGCGGCGGCTCTTCATGGGGATTGGTGATCAGCCAGGTGTAGAGGCTCTTCAAGTGCTTGAGATGGACGAACAGATACAGCGAAAGACCCAGCGCCAGGCCCCAGCCCAGATGACCCAGCAGGCCACCGATCAGGCCGAAGCCACCGGCAAGGTAGCCGAGGCGCCATAGCTCGTTGGTCCAATAGCGCATGAATCCCTCAGGCCTGAGCGCTGAAGCGGTAACCGGTGCCGCGGACGGTCTGGATCAGATGCTGATGGCCTGTGCCCAGCGCCTTGCGCAGGCGACGGATGTGCACGTCCACGGTGCGCTCCTCGACATAGACGTTGCCGCCCCATACCTGATCGAGCAGCTGGCTGCGAGTGTAGGCACGCTCCTGATGCGTCATGAAGAACTGCAGCAGGCGATATTCGGTCGGGCCGACATCCAGCGAGTTGCCGTGGGCGGTGACGCGGTGGCTGGCCGGGTCGAGCATCAGGCCTTCGACTTCCACCGCCTCCTCGACTCCCTTGGGAGTGGTGCGACGCAGCACGGCCTTGAGACGGGCGACCAGCTCGCGCGGCGAGAAGGGCTTGGTGATGTAGTCGTCGGCACCGGCTTCCAGACCTTGAATCTTGTTGTCTTCCTCGCCCTTGGCGGTCAACAGGATGATCGGCAGCTCCGAGGTGGTCTCGTCACGCTTGAGGCGCCGCGCGAGCTCCAGGCCACTGGTGCCCGGCATCATCCAGTCCAGCAACAGCAGATCGGGCTTTTCATCGACGACGATGGCGTGGGCGTCCTGGGCATTGTCTGCCTCCAGCACGCGGTAATCCGCCATTTCGAGGGCAACGGCGATCATCTCGCGAATCGAGGATTCATCGTCGACAATCAGTACGGTCTTGGAGCTCATCGCTAGATCCCATGCAGCAGTCGGCGCACGCGCCAGAATGACAAGTCGATGACGATTACAACCCGCTTATATGACAACGAGATGACAACTGCCAGCATGGCAGCTTGCACGCAAGCCTGCCAGCCGCCTTGGAGGCGCGGCAGGCAGGCATGAACCGTGGGCTGGGGAGCAACAGAGGGCAGGGGTCGCTTTAGATTAAATAATACTAATGTTTATGCAGGAGTCAGCTCATCGGCCAGGTCGCCAGGGCGATACCGGCGAAGATCAGCAGACCCGTCCAATGATTGTTGAGGAATGCCTGGAAGCAGGGCGCACGCTCACGCTCACGGATCAGACGTTGCTGCCAGACGAAGGTGACGGCGGCAGCAGCCAGCCCCAGCCAGTAGAAGATGCCCAGCGCCAGCTGCAGGCCGATGCCGATCAACACCGCCAGCATGCCCAGCTGCAACAGGCCGATCATCAGCTTGTCGGCACGCCCGAACAGCACGGCGGTGGACTTGATGCCCACCTTGAGGTCGTCGTTGCGATCGACCATCGCGTAGGCGGTGTCGTAGGCCACCGTCCACATCAGGTTGGCCGCGAACAGCCACCAGCCGTAGGTCGGTACCTCCTCCAGCGTCGCGGCGAAGGCCATCGGAATCGCCCAGCCGAAGGCGGCGCCCAGCACCACCTGGGGCAGATGATGGAAGCGCTTCATGAACGGATAGCTGGCCGCCAGCAGCACGGCGACGATCGACAGCAGCACCGTGGTCAGGTTGGTGAAGCACACCAGCACGAAGGCGGCCGCGACCAGCCCCCCGAACAGCGTCAGCGCCTCGCGCTCCGAAATGCGGCCCGAGGTCAGCGGCCGGTCACGCGTGCGCTCGACATGCTTGTCCCAATGGCGGTCGGCGTAGTCGTTGATGACGCAGCCGGCGGCGCGCATCAGATAGACCCCGGCGATGAAGATCAGCAGGGTCGTGCGCTCGGGAATGCCATCTGCCGCCAGCCACAGTGCCCACAGGGTCGGCCACATCAGCAGCCAGGTGCCGATGGGGCGGTCCAGCCGTGTCAGGGCGAGGTAGTCGGCCAGTCTGGAAGGACGCGAAGCGGCGGAAGTGGATGACGCGGTCATCGGGGCTCCTGGGCGGGTGGTAGTGGGCAAGGGAAGAGAGGGATACGAGGCCAGTCGGGCGCAAGGCTCAGGCCAGCTGCAGCGCGTGCTGGAAGGCCGGTGTGAAGCCCTCCTGCACCAGCACCTTGAAGCGACCATGCGAGAACATCGAGCGGCGCATCCACAGGCTGGTGGTGCGGGCCAGCGGCCTGGGGCTCGAAAGCACCAGCGGGGCGCGGCTGACATCGATGGCGCTGCGGGTCAGGTCGGGCTGGCGAAACAGCCAATGGCCCAGCGAGCGCTCGCCCAGCGTCGAGAGGCGATGACCGTGGGCCAGGTCCAGCGCCGCCAGCGAGCGTGCGATCACCCATGGTGTATCGCCATGACAGAGTGCCACTTCGCGTCGCCAGACATGCCGGCGTGGGCCGATGCCCAGCAGGCGTGCCTCATCCAGCCGCGCGGGGCCGGTGTCCTGCAGCAGCAGGCGCACGCGCAGGCCCTGAATGGGCTGGCCATCGCGTTCATCCTGCTGCTGCATGGCGCTGGCAAGACGCTGGGTCAGCGAGTCCGTCGAGGAGAGCCACGCCCACCAGCCGGCCGGCATGACACCTTGCAGCGCGGCAGCCGGCTGCCAATGACGGCGCACCGCCGCCGAAGCAGCGGGTGCCGCGCGCGTGGGCGAAGGCCAGCGAGGCGCAGGCTGGCACAGGGACTCGGCTGACGGATGAGGCGCCTCACAGGTGGAGGTCTGTGGCGTGAGCGCTGCGCGATGAGGCTCGCCTGCTGGGCATCGGACCACGGTGAATTCCCTGTCAGGATGACGAAATGGCGAGTCTAGCATGGCCGGGCGGCAAGGCCTCCCGCTCAGGCATGCCTGCACTGCTGGCGGGCTGGTATGCTGGGCGCATTCATCGGCGTTCATGACGGACGCTGCTGGCGCTCTTTCATCAGCGCTTCCCTCGGATCGATCTCAGGAGATGGTGCCATGCGCGACCCTCGCACCCTTGTCATCATTGGTACCGGCATGGCGGGCATTGGTCTGGCGCGCGCGCTGCGTGCGCGTGACAAGGACAGCCGGCTGATCCTCATCAGCCAGGACAGCGGCCACGATTACGCCAAGCCGATGCTGTCCACCGCCTTCGCCAAGAAGATGTCGGCCACCGACCTGTCGCGTCAGGCGCCGGTGGCGCTGGTGGACGAGCTGAATGCCGAGCTGCGTACCCATCAACGCGTCACTGCCATCGACGGTGATGCCCGCCAGCTATGGCTGGGCGAGGAGTGTCTGGCCTATGACGAGCTGGTGCTGGCACTCGGTGCCGCGCCGCGTCGTCCCTTCCCCGTCGCCGCGGAAGTGGCCTCACGCGTGCAGAGCATCAATGACCTCGACGACTATGCGGCCTTCTGCGCGACGCTGGCGAAGGCCCGCGAGCGCGGGGAAGACGGGCACGTGGTGATTGTCGGTGCCGGACTGGTCGGCTGTGAATACGCCAATGATCTGACGGCCGCCGGCCACCGCGTCACGCTGGTCGCGCCTGAGGAAACTCCGCTGGATGGACTGTTGCCGCAAGCACTGGGGCAGCGTCTGGGTGCGGCGCTGGATGGACTCGGTGTGACGCGTCGCCAGGGCGAGATGGTCGAGACCATCGCCGCCAGCTCAGGCGAGGAGGCCGAACGTCAGGCCGCGCCGGTCGAGGTGCGCCTGCAGAGCGGTCGTCGCCTGACGGGCTCCGTGGTTCTGCTGGCCACCGGGCTGGCGCCGCGCATTCGTCTGGCGCAGGCCGCGGGCCTGAGCGCCGGCGGTGACGGCATCCGTGTCGACCGTCACCTGGCCACCTCACAGCCGCATATCTGGGCGCTGGGCGATTGCGCCAGTGTCGAGGGCGTCAATGCCATGTATGTCCAGCCGCTGCAGATGGCTGCGCGCACCCTGGCGGCCAACCTGTGTGGCGAGCCGAGCGTGCTCGACTGGAAGGCGTGGCCGGTGCTGGTCAAGACACCGGCCTTGCCGGTGGTGGCCTATCCGCCGCGTTCGGCCGTGGCGCGCTGGGAAATCACCGGTGAAGGCGATGACCTCGAAGCGCGTGCGCTGGATATGAACGAACGCTTGATTGGATATGCGTTGACAGGCGCCGCCGTTCGCAGGAAAGTCGAGCTAGCGCGGCAGGCACCGCCGTTGCTAGGCTAGGCGATGCCATGATCGATGGTCGTAAATCCCTTGCTGCCAGCGCGGTCAGGCACGATAGTGAATGCTCCGTCAGACATGCTGCTCAGCGGGCGTCGTCTGACAGGTTGCTGCCATCGACAGGTTTGATACGGCAAAGCTTGCCGGGAGCGGATTGCGTCGCCGCCATACGCCACCGCTAGCAAGTGCAAGAACAACAATGGAAACGGCGGCTTGGCCGCCCGTGCAGAATGCCAAACCAGGAGGGCTTTTCATGCGCAAGCCAGAACTCGCTGCGGCTATCGCCGAGCGTGCGGATCTATCCAAGGACAAGGCCAGTCAGGTACTGAACGTGATTCTCGACGAGATCACTCATACCTTGGCCAAAGGCAATGACGTCTCACTGATCGGTTTCGGGTCATTCACCGTGCGCCAGCGTGCGGCGCGTACCGGCAAGAACCCTCAGACAGGCAAGCCGCTGACCATCCCGGCCAGCAAGACCGTTGCCTTCAAACCCGGCAAGTCGTTGAAGGATGCAGTGACCAAGTAACCTCGGCTCGTGCTTCAGCGCAGACCCGGGGTGGCTGTCGCCATGGCTTTCAATCGTCGTCATCAAAAGCCCTGTCGGCTGTCATGCTGATGCCACCGGTTCCGCCCTGCGGGGCCGGTGGCATTTTCATATGGCCTGCGTGACCGACGCTTCGCGATTCAAGGAATGACACCATGAAGCTCAAGATATTGCTGTGGGTGCTGGGTCTGCTGCTCAAGCGGGCCTTCAAGCGTGACCCCGAATTTCGTGCCGAGCTGGAAAAGCGTCCGCTGGACTGGGGCGTCGCGACCGAAGACATGAGCATCGCGCGTCACTACCGCATGTCCCACGCGGGCGTCACCACGGGCAGTGGCCTGCCGGTGGATACCGAGCTTGAGCTGCGCTTCGCCGATAGCGACAGTGCGGTGGCCTTCCTGCTCAAGCCCTCGCCGCGTGCCTTCCTGCAAGGCCTGATGGACCAGCGCGTGCGGCTGGTCGGCGATTCGGCCCAGCTCAACCGCTTGCAGTCATTGCTCAAGCGCATTCGCTGAATGGCCCTGTGCCGTGCCTGCATGAACGAAAGACGCCCCGCTGAGAGAATCAGCGGGGCGTTGTTTTTGTCACGAGCTGTTGTCATGAGCAGTTGTCGCGAGCCTTTCTTGCGAGCCTTTACTTGCGAGGGGCTGTTCGAGAAGACCCTCTCAACGCCCTCGAGGCGTCACAGCAACTGCTTGAGGCCCGGAATGCCTTCGAGCACCTGATCGACCACGCCATCGCCGGCTTCTTCGCGCGCATAGCTCAGTGTCTCATCGGCCACGCCGCGCGCCTGGTCCATGTTCAGGTCCAGCCCCATCAGCTTCTGGCCCAGTTCCAGCGCACCGCCACCACTGCCGCCGGTGAAGGCGCTGACGGCGCCCATCAGGCCGCCCATGAGGCCACCGCCACCGGACTCGGCGGCTTCCTCGCCTGCGCTGCCGATCAGGCCTTCCGCTCCCGGAATGGCGCCCAGCAGTGAGGCGGCCGGGCCATCCGGCCCCTGCTCACGCACGAACTTGAGAACCATGCCGACCGCCTGCTCGGCGATTTCCGGTGACAGCCCGAGGGAGCCAGTGACGCGTTCGATAAGAGGATGCATCGGTATTCTCCATGAAAGCCAATGAGGTCAGGAGTCTTCAGAGTGGCACGTCGCGGCGATTCGACATTCGACGCGCCCGCCAACGCTTGCATGCGCCATGGCTCTCGGACACGGCAGAACGGGGTGTTATGCTAGCGATATAAATCTAAAGTCTAATGCGCTGCCCGGCGCCCTGGTCACGGAACACTTCATGACACGCTCTCTCCTGGACTCCCTCATGCACTCCCTGCGTCGTCTGTGGACGCTGGATGCCTTCAGTTATTCGCTGCGCATGTTGATCGCGCTGGGTGGCGTGATGGCGGTGGGGTTCTGGCTCGACGAGATGGCGGTGGTGATCCCGCTGTTTCTGGGCGTGATCGCCTCGGGGCTGGCGGAAACCGATGATCACTGGCGCGGTCGACTGCGCGCGCTGGGCATGACGCTGGCCTGCTTCAGCATCGCCGCTGTCTCGGTGGAGCTGTTGTTCGGCATGCCGCTGCCCTTCGTGATCGGGCTGGCGCTGGCCACCTTCGCGATGCCGATGCTGGGCGCCATCGATGCCCGCTACGGCGCCATCGCGCGCGCCTCGTTGATTCTGGCCGTCTACACCATGATCAGCCTCGAGCAGCAGCATGGAGATGGTCAGATCGCGGTGCTGGAGCGCAGCCTGCCCGAATGGCTGCGTGAGCCGGGGCTGGGCATCAATCTGGTTCAGCCGTTGCTGCTGGTGGTGGGCGCGACCTGGTATGGCCTGCTCTCGGTCGTGTGGTGCGCGCTGTTCTCGCGCCAGCCGCTCAAGCACAGCATGGCGACGCTCTACCGTGAGCTGGGGCGCTACCTGATTCTCAAGGCGCAGCTGTTCGAGCCGTTGCGCAATGTCGACCAGTCCGCCCGCCGTCTGGCGCTGGCCGAGCAGAACGGCCGCGTGGTGGTGGCGCTCAACCAGACCAAGGAGATGGTCTTCCGGCGCCTCGCCGGACGGCGCGATACCACCAAGCTCGACCGCTACCTGCGGCTCTACTTCATCGCCCAGGACCTCCACGAGCGCGCCAGCTCCAGCCATTATCCCTACAGCCAGCTCACCGACGCCTTCTTCCATCACGATATCCTGTTCCGCTGTCAGCGCCTGCTGGAGCAGCAGGGGCGCGCCTGTCGCGGGCTCGGCAAGGCGCTGTTGATGCGCCAGCCCTTCGATGCCAGTGACAGCCAGCAGGCGCTGGAAGACCTCAATGCCTCGCTCGTCTATCTCAAGCAACAGCAGCGGCCCGAGTGGCACCATCTGATGCAGGCGCTGGAGGCACTGGCCAGCAACCTGCGCCTGATCGAAGGTCAGATCGCGCGCCTGAATGATCTCGAAGCCGTCAGCAATGAAAGCGACAACAGCCTGCTGGACCGCTCGCCCCACGGCACGCGCGACATGTTCGAGCGTATCCGCAGCCACCTGACGCCGCGCTCGCCGATCTTCCGCCATGCGCTGCGCCTGACCGCGACGCTGGTGGCCGGCTATGGCGTGCTGCTGGCGGTACACCCGACCCAGGGCTACTGGATTCTGCTGACCGGGCTGTTCGTGTGTCGTCCCAGCTACGGCGATACGCGCCGCACGCTGGCGCAGCGGATTCTGGGCACGCTGATCGGTCTGGTCGCCGGCTGGGCGCTGATCAGCCTGTTCCCGGCGCCCACGATCCAGGCCGGTATCGCCGTGGTCGCGGGGGTACTGTTCTTCGCCACCCGTGGCTCGCGCTATACCCTGGCCACCGCCGCCATCACGCTGATGGTGCTGGCGTGCTTCAACCAGGTCGGCGATGGCTTCGATCTCATCTGGCCGCGCCTGTTCGATACGCTGGTCGGCGGCCTGCTGGCTGGGCTTTCGGTGGTGTTGATCCTGCCGGACTGGCAGGGCCGCAAGCTCTATCGCCAGGCCGGCGTCAGTCTCAAGACCAGCGGCCGCTATCTGGGCGAGGTGCTGTCCCAGTACCGCCACGGCAAGCGTGATGATCTGGCCTACCGCCTGGCGCGGCGCAATGCCCACAATGCCGACGCGGCCTTCTCCAATCTGCTGGCCACGGCCCGCAAGGAGCCCGGCCACTTCCGGCGCGATGTCGAGCCGGGCTTCGGCTTCCTGCTCCACGCGCACACCGTGCTCGGCTATCTCTCGGCGCTGGCAGCGCATCGCGGCGAACTGGAATCGACCGCCTCGGCCAGCAGCGGCATCGAGACGCTGCTGCGCCATGGTGAGCGCCTGAGTCAGCAGCTGACGGCGTTGGGAGAGCAATTGGAGGCGGGCGGTGAGATCGCCGTCACGCTGGACAGCGAAGATGAGATCGCGGCACTGGAAGCCGAGGTCGAGCAGGTCGAATCCACCACCGGACGCCTGGCGCTGTCACAGCTGATTCTGGTGCTGCGGCTGTTGCAGCCGCTGGAAAGCGCCGGCACCCAGCTGATCAAGGCCAGCCGCGCCAACTGACATGTACTGTAAGACAAGTGCTGTCTGAGCGACTGGCGCGGCGGGCCGAGTGATCGAGTGCCCGGGTTGAATCGGTAAGGGCGCCAGGTGAGCAGCGGGCAGCGCGCTCAGACGGCGCCGTATTGCCCGGCCGCCTCGCCCAGCCAGCGGCGAATCAGGGGCTCCGCGGCCTGCGGGGCCTCGCTGAGGATGGCATCGGCCAGCGTGGTGGTCGGGGCGATCAGGTCACTGTCACGCTCGAGATCGGCGATCTTCATCCCCGCCAGCCCCGTCTGACGCGTGCCCAGCACTTCGCCGGGCCCGCGTAGCTCCAGGTCCTTCTCGGCGATCTTGAAGCCGTCGGTGGTCTCGCGCATCACCGCCAGGCGCTGCTTGGAGTGCTGCGACAGCGGCGGATGATAGAGCAGCACACAGAAGCTCTCGGTGCTGCCACGCCCGACACGGCCACGCAGCTGGTGCAGCTGCGACAGGCCAAGACGCTCGGGATTGTCGATCACCATCAGGCTGGCATTCGGCACATCGACCCCGACCTCGATCACCGTGGTCGCCACCAGCAGGTCATGCTCGCCGTCCTTGAACGCCGCCATCACCTCGGCTTTCTCGGCTGCCTTCATGCGGCCATGGACCAGGCCGATGGACAGCTCCGGCAGCGCCTCGGTCAGCTCGTCACGCGTCACCTCGGCGGCCTGGCAGGTCATCACCTCGGATTCCTCGATCAGCGTACACACCCAATAGGCCTGACGACCCTCGGAGCAGGCGGCGCGGATGCGCTCGACCACCTCGGGGCGGCGCGGGTCGGCCACCGCGACGGTCTGCACCGGGGTGCGTCCCGGCGGCAGCTCATCGATCACCGACAGGTCGAGGTCGGCGTAGGCGCTCATCGCCAGGGTGCGCGGAATCGGCGTCGCGGTCATGATCAGCTGGTGCGGTGTCAGGCCACCGGCTTCCCCCTTCGCCCGCAACGCGAGGCGCTGATGCACGCCGAAACGGTGCTGCTCATCGACGATCGCCAGCCCCAGGCGCTGGAAGGTCACATCGGCCTGAAACAGCGCATGCGTGCCGACCACCATGCGTGCCCGGCCATCGGCGATGGCGGCCTTGGCATCCAGCCGTGCCTTGCCCTTGAGCTTGCCGGCCAGCCACGCCACCTCGATGCCCAATGGCTCCAGCCATTCGCGGAAGTTGCGATAGTGCTGCTCGGCGAGAATCTCGGTAGGCGCCATCAAGGCAGCCTGACAGCCGCCGCCGATCGCGATCAGTGCCGCCAGTGCGGCGACCACCGTCTTGCCCGACCCCACATCGCCCTGCACCAGACGCAGCATCGGCACTTCGCGCGCCAGGTCGCGGCGCACATCTTCCAGCACACGATGCTGGGCACCGGTCAGCGAGAAGGGCAGCTGGGCGAGAAAGCGCGTGCTGAGACCGCCACTGGCGCTCAGCGAGGGCGCGCCATCCTGCTGGATGCGCGCGCGCACCTGACGCAGGCTCAGCTGGTGGGCGAGCAATTCTTCCTGGGCGAGGCGGCGCTGACTCGGGTGCACGCCATCGCTCATCTGGTCGACGGGCGCATCCGGCGGTGGCTCGTGCAGAAAGCGCAGGCACTCGATCACGCCGGGCAGGCGAAAGCGCGTGCGCAGCGCCTCGGGAATCAGGTCCGGCAGCTCATGGGGCGTCTCCTCGAGCTGCTTGAGCGCCTGGGCGATCAGGGCACGCAGGCGCGCCTGATTGAGGCCTTCGGTGGCCGGATAGATGGGCGTGAGGTGGTCTTCCACCGGCGCGGCACCCTGGCCGAGCAGGCGGTATTCCGGATGGTAGATCTCGAGACCGGTGGCCCCGGCGCGTGCCTCGCCGAAGCAGCGTACGCTATGGCCACGCTGGAATTGCTGCTGCTGGGCGGGAGAGAAGTGGAAGAAGCGCAGGCTGAGGATGCCGCTGCCATCGCGCAGGCGTACCAGCAGGCTGCGGCGGCGGCCCTTGACGATGTCGCAGGCCGTCACCTCGCCTTCCACCACCGCTTCCATGCCGCTCTTGAGCGTGCCGATGGGCGTGACGCGGGTTCTGTCCTGATAGCGCAGCGGCAGATGGAACAGCAGGTCTGCGACGCGCTCCAGCCCCAGGCGCGACAGCTTCTCGCTCAGCGCGGGGCCGACGCCGCTCAGGCTGTCCAGCGGTTGGGCCAGCGCGCCGGTGGCAAAGACACCGGCGCTGGCGGGCCCGGCAGATGAGGCTTCCGTGCCCGCCCTGCTCATGCCGGTTCGTGGCTCTGGGAAGCGGAGCCCTGCATGCCGTTCTCATTGCTCTGGCGCGCACGATTGGAGCACTCGGCGATCGCCTGGCTGATCACGTCGATGGCCTTGGGGCGCGGGAAGCTGGCACGCCATGCCAGCGCCACGCTGCGGCTGGGCGCCGGGTCCTTGAAGGGACGCGTCTCGAGCACGCCGCTCTCGTAATGACCGGTACCGGTCGCCGAGTAGGGCAGCACGGTGATACCGAGGCCGGAGGCGACCATGTGGCGGATGGTTTCCAGCGAGCCGCCTTCGGCGATCAGCGTATTCTCGGGGTTGTTGATCTGATTGCCGATGGCCGGGCAGGCCTCGAGAATCTGATCACGGAAGCAGTGGCCCTCGCCGAGCATCAGCAGACGCTCGTTGATCAACTGCTCCTTGGCGATGCTGTCCTGCTCGAGCAGAGGGTGGCCGGCCGGCAGCAGGACTTCGAAGGGCTCTTCGTAGAGGATCTTGGTCAGCACGTCGGTCTCGGTGAACGGCAGCGCGACGATGATCACGTCCAGCTCGCCATTGCGCAGCTTGCGACGCAGGTCGCCGGTCATGCCTTCCTCGATGTAGAGCGGCATCTTCGGCGCACGCCGCGTCAGTTCCGGCACCAGGTGCGGGAAAAGATACGGTCCAATGGTATAGATGGCGCCGATGCGCAACGGGCTGGAGAGCTGATCCTTGCCGGAATTGGCCAGTTCCTTGATCACGCTGGACTGCTCCAGCACGCGCTGAGCCTGCTGAACGATCTTCTCGCCGAGCGGTGTGACCTGTACGGTGGACTTGGAACGCTCGAACAGTGCGACTCCCAGCTCTTCCTCAAGCTTCTTGACGGCCACCGACAGAGTGGGCTGCGAGACGAAGCAGCGCTCTGCGGCGCGTCCGAAATGACGCTCCTGGGCCAAGGTTACGATGTAGCGGAGTTCTGTTAGAGTCATGATTCCTGCCCGGAACTGGCATCCTGGGATGCGGTGGGTACCGATTCGTTTTACCAAGGAGCACGGCAAAGGTGAAGAAGACGAGTCTCATCCTCGGTTGTGGCGACGTTGGCAGCGCGCTGGCGCGCGAACTGCTCAAGGCCGATCAGCACGTCATTGGTGTCAGGCGCGATGTGTCCAAGCTTGCGGATCTCGGCATCGAGACGCTGGCCTTGGACATCACTGCCGAAGGTGCACTGGCCAGCTTGCCAGATGCCGACACGGTGGTACATGTGCTGAGCGCCGACCGTTTCGACGAAGAGGCCTATCGCGCCGCTTACGTCGATGGCATTCGGGCGCTGGTGACGGAGCTCGAGTCGCGCGCCAAACCGCCGACCCGCGTGCTGTTCGTGTCCTCGACCTCGGTCTACGCCCAGAAGGATGGCGAGGAAGTCGACGAGCAGTCACCCACCGATGCCACCAGCTTCTCGGGCCAGTTGATGCGCGAAGGCGAGCAGGCACTGCTCGATTCCTCGCTCAACGGCACCGTGGTGCGCTTCTCCGGCATCTACGGGCCGGGCCGCGACATGCTGATTCGCCAGGCGCGTGATGGTCGCATCGCCGCCAGCAACCCGCCACTCTACTCCAACCGCATCCACCGTGACGACTGCGCGGGCGTGCTGGCGCACCTGATCGCGCTGAGCCTCGAGGGCAAGCCGGTCGAGCCGATCTATCTGGCCACCGACTGCGATGGCGCACCGCTGCACGAAGTGATGGCCTGGTTGGCGCGCCAGCTCAAGGTCGAGTCCACCGAGGTGATCCAGTCACCGCTGCGGCGGCGTTCCAGCAAGCGCTGCGGCAATGCCCTGTTGCTCGAGAGCGGCTACACCTTCCGTTACCCGACCTTCCGCGAAGGCTATGCCGAGGTGCTCAAGGAGCACGGCGTGACGGTGCCGAAGAGCGAATTGTCGGGCCGCTGATCACTGCCGCTTTCACTTATCCACATGCGGTTGCGTACTGAGTCGCCTGACCGGGTGTGGGTAAGTTGCTCGCCAAGACTGGCTGACGAGCGGCCAGTTATTGAGTGACGCAGTGCCCAGGCGAAGCGCCAACTGACAGTGCCCGCCCCGGGATCCCGGGGCGGGCACTGTCGTCTCTGCGTCAGCCACTCCTCGCGGGTGACCTGCCATCGTCAGTGAGCGGGTGCTCAGTCACCGATGACCATCACGCCTTCGGCTTCGAAGGCCACGCCCTTGGGCAGCGCCTTGACGCCAACCGCGGCACGCGCCGGGAAGGGCGCGGTGAAGAACTCTTCCATCACCGCGTTGACGCGCGCGAAGTCGTCCAGATCGGTCAGGTAGAGGTTGAGCTTGACGATGTCGCCCAGGCTGCCGGCGGCTTCTTCGCACACGGCATTCAGGTTGGTGAAGACCTGACGCGCCTGCGCCTCGATACCGCCTTCGACGACTTCCATCGTCTGCGGATCCAGCGGAATCTGGCCGGACAGATAGACGGTGTTGCCCGCCTTGATCGCCTGGGAATACGGACCGATGGCAGCAGGGGCCTTGTCGGTGTTGATGATCGCGCGATTGCTCATGACATGCTCCTTGTGACTGCGCTCAAGCCTTGCCGGTTGCGAGTGTTGTGCGGTGGCGGCCTTCAGCAGCGGGTTACGATTGTGGTTATAGGGTCTCGCCGTCCACGGCGAGTTCGGTCGCGGTCAAGGTCCTGCACTGCAGTCGGCCTTGACCGCGACACGGGTGTTCAGAAGAACGTGTCCGATGGCCGCTCTGCGGCAGCCTTGAAAACAAAAACCGCGCCGCCCGCCAGTGGCGGACGACGCGGCCAGTACGGTAGATCAGCTGAGGACGCGGGTGATTCGCTCCACGTGCAACAGGTTGCGCATGCGCTTGATGATGCGCGCCAGATGAATGCGATCACGCACGGCCAGCGTCAGATTGACGATGGCCAGATGGGCGTCGCGTTCCTCGATGCCGATGCGCTCGATATTGGCTTCGGCATCGGTGACCAGCTCGGCCAGCTCGGCGATCAGGCCGCGCTGGGTCTGTGCCTCGATACGCAGCGCCACCGTGAAGTCGCCTTCGACCTGATCGGCCCAGGTCAGCGGGAAGACGCGTTCCGGGTCGCTGGCCAGCTCGGTGATGTTGCTGCATTCCTGACGATGGACCACCAGCCCCTTGCCGGCCGACAGGTGGCCCATGATCGGCTCGCCGGGCAGCGGGTGACAGCAGCGCGCGTAGCTGGTGACCATGCTGTTGCCACCGCTGACCTGCATCGGGCTGTTGCCACTGTTCTCCGCCTGGACGTTGCCGTCCTTGGCCGAGAACTTGGGCTGCTGCGCCGTGGCGCTGGTCGTGTCGCTCAGAAGGCTCTGGGCCACGCTGTAGGCGGCGCGGGTGCCGAGCCCGATGGACTCGAGCAGATCATCACGTCCGCCTTCCAGCTCCAGCTCCGCGGCCAGCGTATCGAGACGCCTGGGCGGCAGTTGCTCGAGGGAAGAGTCCAGCCCGGAGAGCGCCTTGTTGAGCAGACGCTGGCCCAGGGTCACGGATTCGCTGCGCTGCTGATGCTTGAGGTAATGGCGCACGGCAGAGCGCGCCTTGGCCGTGGTGACGAAGTTGAGCCACGCCAGATTGGGCTTGGCGCCCGGCGCGGTGATGACTTCGACGGTCTGGCCACTCTCCAGCGGCGAGGATAGCGGTGCCAGATGACGATCGATGCGGCAGGCGATACAGCTGTTGCCGACATCGGTGTGCACCGCATAGGCAAAATCGACCGCCGTCGCGCCGCGCGGCAATTCCATGATGTCGCCCTTGGGGGTGAACACGTAGGTATCGTCGGGGAAGAGGTCGTTCTTGACGTGCTCGATGAACTCGAGCGAGTTGCCGGCATGGCGCTGCATCTCGAGCAGACCCCGCACCCATTCGCGGGCACGCGCATGGCTGCCGGCGCCGATGGGACGGTCGGTCTGGCCGGCCTTGTACAGCCAGTGCGCCGCGATGCCGTTGTTGGCCATCGCTTCCATCTCGCGGGTACGGATCTGTACCTCGATGGGCATGCCGTTCATGCCGAACAGCGTGGTGTGCAGACTCTGGTAGCCGTTGGCCTTGGGGATCGCGATGTAATCCTTGAAGCGACCCGGCACCGGCTTGTAGAGATTGTGCACCACGCCGAGGATGCGATAGCAGCTGTCCACGTCATCGGTGATGATGCGGAAGCCGAACACGTCCATCAATTCATTGAAGGGCTTCTGCTGGTCACGCATCTTGCGATAGATGGACAGCAGATGCTTCTGACGACCGATCACCGAGCCGGGCAGCTGATCGCGCTCCAGCGCGTTCTGCAGACTGGCCTGGATCTCGCGCATCAGGGTACGACGATTGCCACGCGCGGCGGTGACGGCACGCTTGATGCGTTCGGAACGCATCGGGTGCAGCGCCTGGAAGGAAAGGTCTTCCAGCTCGACGCGAATGGTGTTGATACCAAGACGGTTGGCGACGCGGGCGTAGATCTCGAGCGTCTCACGGGCGATGCGACGCTTCTTCTCGGGGCGCAGGGCGCCGAGGGTACGCATGTTGTGGAGACGGTCGGCCAGCTTGACGATGATGACGCGGATGTCCTGGGACATCGCCAGCACCATCTTCTGGAAGTTCTCGGCCTGGGCGACGGCCTTGTCCTCGAAGGTGATCTGGGTCAGCTTCGAGACGCCATCCACCAGCAGGGCGACGGGTTCGCCGAACTGGCCTGCCAGTGCCTCGAAGGTCACGCTGGTGTCTTCGATGACATCGTGCAGCATGGCGGCCATCAGGCTCTGATGGTCCATGTGCATGTTGGCGAGAATGTTCGCCACCGCCAGCGGGTGGGTCACATAGGGCTCACCGGAACGCCGGCGCTGGCCATCGTGGGCCTGCTCGGCGTAATAGAAGGCGCGCCTAACCTGACGGATCTCTTCCTCGGGAAGATAACCGCCCAGGCGGTCTGCCAGGTCATCGATCGTGAACATTCAGCGGCCTTGGCTCAGAGTGATTCCGGGCCCGCACCCCGTGCTCCGGCCGCGAGGGCGGGAGTGGCAGAGGTGCGGAAGCACACATGCAGTCGGCAGGTTGAGCGTGGGCTCAGTCTTCGATCTGCGGCATTACCGGCTTGCGCTGGATCGGAGCTTCGACCGGCTCGTTCAGGATGTCACGACCGACCAGACCGGCCGCCACTTCGCGCAGGGCGAGGACGGTGGGCTTGTCGTTTTCCCACGGCAGTTGGGCGTTGCGGCTGCCGCGTGACAGCTGACGGGCACGACGAGTGGAGATCATCACCAGCTGGAAGCGGTTGTCGACGTTCTCGAGGCAATCTTCTACGGTTACGCGAGCCATGGCGGTGCACCTATCAATAGCGGGATATTCGGGGTTCGCTGTCGGCGTGTAATCAGCGCAGAGTGCCGCGACCGCTAGGGGTCACTTACCCTGATCATCTGACAGTATCTCGCACACGACGCAAGCACAATGCCGCCGAGCCGGCCCGCCAGGGGCGAGACGGCTCAGCGGCCAATGATTCTGAAAGGGAATCGAGTCTACTCGACGCCGTTGTTGCATGACAAGTCAGGCGCGATCAACTCCTTCGCCTGGCGCGTCTGTCGGCGGCGTACGCGACCACAGCGCGCATGATCAGCACGAAAGCCGGCAAGTCCTGCCCGACTGTCAGGCTGTCCGAACTGCTGTCAGAACGGCCGGCCGCGCGGCTGACTGAGCGTCTGACCGAGCAGCCGGATTCCCGCCGCCGTCATCAGTCGGCCAGCAGGGAATCGAGCAGTGCCGCGTGGCGATGCTGCACGCGCGGCAGACGCGCACGCTGGGCATTGACGAGTCCGCACAGCTCGTCGAGGGCCTGCTCGAAGTCATCATTGATGACAATCAGGTCGTATTCGTCGTAGTGGGACATCTCGCTGACCGCATCGCGCATGCGACGCGCGATCACGTCCTCACCATCGGTACCGCGGCCGGACAGACGCTCGAGCAGTGCTTCACGCGACGGCGGCAGGATGAAGATGGAGACGGCTTCCGGCACCTGGGCGCGCACTTGCTGGGCGCCTTGCCAGTCGATCTCGAGGATGACGTCCTCGCCCTTGCTCAGGCGAGCTTCTACCGCCGGACGCGAGGTGCCATAGAAGTTGTCGAAGACCTGGGCGTGCTCGAAGAAGTCGCCCTGCTCGATCATGGTCTTGAAGTGATCGACATCCACGAAGTGGTAGTTGACGGCATCCTGCTCGCCCGGGCGCTGGCCGCGGGTGGTGTGCGAGACGGACACGCCGATACCGTCCATGCGCTCCAGCAGTGCCTTGACCAGGGTGGTCTTGCCGGCGCCGGACGGCGCGGAAATGATGTAGAGCGTGCCACGTGCGTTGCTGGCCGCCGAGGAAGATGCTGAAGAAGTCGAAGACATGGAAGTGATCCGCTTGCTGTCGCTGAATCGCGGCATTATCGCATAATCCACCCCGCTTCCGCTGCACGCGCGCATGACAGTCCCGTGATGCAATGTTGCAGCTCGGGCATCACAGTTGTCGTCGCGAAGTGGCTGGGTTGGCGTGGCGTTATCTGCAACAATGGTCGTATATTTCAGTTATCACTCAAGCGTCGGCCAGTTCTCGCGTCAGCCAGTTCTCGCGCCGGCCTGGGGTCTTGAAGGGACACAGGGTTTGCCGCCGCCTCGCCACGCTGGCCTGAGCTTGCGCACTCCCGTGATTCCCAACGCGCCTTGCCAGAAGAGGTTCGTGAACCGTCCTTCGCAAGCCGCGTACATAAGTCGATAGAGCAGCGCCAGACGTGCCGCAGGCCTCCGCCAGAGAGGCCGCGCACGAGCGCATCACCCGTTACCTGTCCCGCGCGCCATTCATTCCTGCCTTCCGGCTGATGATGAATGGCGCGCGGTCTTTTGCCCTGCGTAGCGCCAGCCATGCGCGGGCAATGTCAGCCGTGGCCTGCCCTGACAGCGGCGCCACGGCTGAGTACGGCCACGGGTGATACCCCCTTTTCAAGTTTCAGGAGACCCGGACATGTCTGCCTCCCCCGTTGCGCGCCATCCGCGCATCGCCGAACTGGCGCTGGCGCTCGGTGCCTTTGCCATCGGCACTACCGAATTCGTGATCATGGGCCTGATGCCCAACATCGCGGCGGACTTCAATGTGTCCTCGCAGCAGGTCGGCTACGCCATCAGTGCCTATGCGATGGGCGTGGTGGTCGGTGCGCCCCTGATATCGGCGCTGGGCGCGCGCCTGCCGCGGCGTGGCCTGCTGATCGGCCTGATGCTGCTGTTCGCGGTCAGCAACGTGGCCAGCCTGCTGGCACCGTCGCTGACCAGCTTTGCCGCGCTGCGCTTCATCGCCGGCCTGCCGCATGGTGTCTATCTGGGCGTCGCGGCCCTGGTGGCGGCGGATGCTGCCCCCGCCGGCGAGCGCGGGCGGGCCGTCGGTCGCGTGATGATGGGCCTGACGGTGGCGATTCTGATCGGGGCGCCAGCGGCGACCTGGTTCGGCAGCCTGTTCGGTTGGCATTCCGCCTTTCTCGTCGTCGGTCTGCTGGCGCTGGCTACGGCGGTGCTGGTGCGCGGCTTCGTGCCCTATCAGGCCGGCAATCAGGACGCGACCCCGCTCACCGAGCTGGCCGCGCTGATCAAGCCGCGGGTGCTCTATACCCTCGGCATCGCCTGCATCGGTTTCGGCGGCATGTTCAGTGTCTACAGCTATGCGGTGGAGACGCTCAACGTCCAGGCCGGGCTGTCCCAGAACCTGGTGCCGATGGTGCTGGCCGTCTTCGGGGTAGGCACCATCATCGGCAACCTGATCGGTAGCCGTGCCGCGGACATCGACCTGATGCGCACCATTCCTGCCGTGCTGATCTGGAGTGCGCTGGTGCAGGGTGGCTTCTACTTCGCCGCCGATGGTGTCTGGAGCGGCATCTTGTTCGTCGGGCTGGTCGGTACCGGCATCGGTCTGGCACCGGCGCTGCAGATGCGCCTGATGGATGTGGCGGAAGACGCCCAGACCATGGCGGCGACGCTCAATCATGCGGCATTCAACATCGCCAATGCGCTGGGCGCCTGGTGTGGTGGCATGGCCTTCGCCTATGGCCCGTCGCATTCCTCCATCGGCCTGGTCGGGGTGGCGATGGCCATCGCGGGCTTGATCGTCTTCCTGCTCGGTCAGCGTCATGAGCGCCGCGAGCTGCAGACGGCTTCTGCCTGATGTGGGCCTGAAGCGAGATTGTGAGCGCGGGGCAAGAACCCCCACGTGAGCACAAGCCGCAACGCAAGACGCCGCCCTTCGGGGCGGCGTCTTGCGTTGCGGTGGCGGAAAGTCTGTGGAGCGGCGCCGGCACGTCAGTGACAGGGCAGCGTCAGCGCTGCTGACGCGCGCGCGTCGGCGACATGCCGAAGTAATCGCGGAAGCAGTGACTGAAGTGGGTGGTGCTGACGAAGCCGCAGGCCACGGTGACCTCGGTGATGCTGGCGTTGCCCTGTGTCAGCAGCTGGCGTGCCCGCGTCAGGCGCAGCTCCAGATAGTAGCGCGAGGGCGTGGTATCCAGATGGCGGGTGAACAGGCGCTCGATCTGGCGGCGTGACAGCGTCACGCAGTGCGAGATCTCGCTCATGCTCAAAGGCTCCTCGAGGTTGTTGCTCATCAGTTCGAGGATGGTGCGCAGTGCCTCCGGGTGCTGGCTGTCCGGCGCGGGCAGCGTCTGGTCCGGATGCCAGGGGCTGGGCGTCGCGGGGCGCTCGCAGGCGAGGATTTCCTCGACACTGCGCGCCAGGTCATCGCCGTGACGCTGGCGCATGGCTTCCAGCATCATGTTCAGCGCGCTGCCGGCATTGGTGCAGCTGAAGCGCGCTGCTTCCACCACCAGCGGGGCACGCGACAGCTCCAGCTGGGGGAATGACTCGCTGAACAGCGCCGCATTCTCGGGATGGATGGTGCAGCGATGGCCCGCCATCACGCCGGCGGCTGCCAGAAAGTAGCTGCCATTCCACAGGCTGCCGAGGCGACAGCCCTGGTGGTCGGCTCGCCGCAAGACTTCGCTCAGCAAGGGAATCTCGTCCAGCTGCACCCGGTAGCCGCCACACACGATGATCATGTCGATCTGCGCCTGCCCCAGCGACTCGAGCCCGGCGCTGGCCATGATGTCGATGCCCAGATCACTGCGCACGCTGCCCGCCGTCACCCCGAAGGTGTGAATGCGATAGAAGGGGATATCGCGGAGCAGATTGGCCGTGACCAGCACATCGAGGGCGCTGGTGAAGGCGGGCATCGAGAAATGCTCCAGGAGAATGAAGGCGACATTGAGCGGTGCGCTCTGGGCACAGGTCACGTCCTTGAGCAGATGCTGGTTGCGACGCTTCATCGCGGGGGTGAAGTCGCGGCGACGGGGCGAGGTCATGGCTTGCGTTCGTTGCAGGGGCCGCGAGCGGCAGTGGATCGAAGGCGACCGGCAGGCTGGCCACCGTGAGACTCCATCCTCGCAGCTGCGCGCTCCCGCGGCGAGCCTCTCGCTGGCGGTTACGGGGTGGCAGGCATGTAATGAGGCTGTTGGCTTGATGATACGTCGCGTTACATGGGTGTAAAAACAATCACTTGTGTCATATTCGGCGCTTTCGCGCCTGTTAGACTGCCCCGTCACTCAGATCATGCCCCGAGGCTGACTAATGACGGATACCACCCGGACTGCCTTGTCCGGCTCCGCAACCCAAGCAGCTCCCCTTTCCGATCACGCCGCATCTCTTGCTGATCACACCACATCCTCTCCTGATCAAGCCGCATCACTGCCTGATTCCGAACCCACAGCGCTCAACAGCTCCCGCAGTCTGGACTGGCCGGTCTTCCTCCTCAGTGGAGGCGTGATGGCGCTGTTCGTCGCCGCCGCACTCATCGACCTGGACGGCGTGTCGGCCCTGATCAATCACGCCTTCGACTTCTCGACCACCTACTTCGGTGCCTATTGGCAGGGCTTGATGATCGTGACCTTCCTCGTCGCCGTCGGCATGACCTTCGGGCGCATGGGGCGCGTGGTCTTGGGCGGGTTGGCGACGCCTGACATCTCCACGCCGCGCTGGATGGCGACCATTCTGTGCACCCTGCTCGCCGGAGGTGGCGTGTTCTGGGCCGCCGCAGAGCCCATCGCGCACTTCGCCTCGCCGCCGCCCGTCTTCGGGCCGGAGGCTCCGGTCGGCAATCTCGATGCGGCCTACAATGCGCTGGCGCAGAGCTTCATGCACTGGGGCTTTCTCGGCTGGGCGGTGCTGGGCAGTCTGACGGGCGTCGTCTTCATGCACCTGCACTATGAGAAGGGCTTGCCGCTCAAGCCGCGCACCTTGCTCTATCCGCTGCTCGGCGCGCGCGTGATGCATGGGCCGATCGGCGCGCTGGTCGATGCCTGCTGCGTACTGGCCGTCATCGCGGGTACCGTGGGGCCGGTCGGGTTCCTCGGCATCCAGGTCAGTTACGGGCTCAATGCGCTGTTCGGCATTCCCGATACCTACGCGACGCAATTGGTACTGCTGGCCATCCTGACCCTCGTCTACACCCTGTCCGCCGTCAGTGGCGTGATGCGCGGCATCCAGTTCCTGAGCAGTGCCAACGTGCTGATCGGCGGCGCGATGTTGTTCTTCATCGTGCTCTTCGGGCCGACCGAATTCCTGCTCAAGGCCTTCCCGCTGGGCATGGTCGACTACCTGGACAATATCGTGCCGATGGCGGTCTTCCGCGGCGACAGCGGCTGGCTGGATAGCTGGACGCTGTTCTTCTGGGGCTGGTTCATCGGCTTCGGTCCGCTGATGGCGATGCTGGTCGCGCGTATCTCGCGGGGGCGTACCCTGCGCCAGATGGTGCTGTTGATCACCATCCTGTCGCCGCTCGCGACCTGTGTCTGGTTCACCATTCTCGGCGGCAGCGGCCTGGCCTTCGAGCTGGAAAACCCGGGCAGCGTCTCGGGCCCGTTCAGCGGCTTCAATCTGTCGGCGGCCTTGATCGCCATCACTCAGCAGCTGCCGTTCGGCTTCATCATGTCGGTGCTGTTCCTGATTCTGTCGGCGCTGTTCGTGGCCACGACCGGGGATTCGATGACCTACGCCATCTCGATGGTGATGAGCGGGCACGACAACCCGCCACGCAGCGTGCGTGTGTTCTGGAGCCTGATCATGGGTGTCGTGGCGGCGATCCTGATCTCGATGGGCAATGGCGGCATCAATGCGCTGCAATCCTTCATCGTGGTGACCGCGGTGCCTGTCTCGCTGGTGCTGTTGCCCAGTCTGTGGAATGCGCCGCGTATCGCGCGGCAGATGGCGCGTGAGCAAGGGCTGTAACTGGCTGATGTGAAAAAGGCCGCCCACTCGGGCGGCCTTTTCATGTCGTCACGCACGGATCAGTCTGGCATGGCCCGAAGATGGCAGCCGAGGGAGGTCATGAGTTGTTATCACCGATGCCCGGATGTAAAACGGCTGTAGGCTTGGTGATACGTCGCGTTACATAGGTGTAAAAACAACGGCTTGTGTCATAGTTCAGCGTTTTACGGCTGATACACTGCACCGTCACTCAGATCATGCCCAGAGGCTGACTAATGACGGATTCTTCCCGGACTGTTTCGTCCGGCTCCGCCACACCGGTAAATCCCCCCGCTGAACCCGCCCACACCCCGCAAGGTATCGACTGGCCCGTCTTCATCATCAGTGGTGGCGTATTGGCAGTGTTTGCCATCGCCGCACTGGTGGATCTCGACGCTGTCTCCGCGCTCATCCAGAGTGCCTTCGGTGTCTCGACCCAATACTTCGGTGCCTACTGGCAAGCGCTGATGCTGGCGACCTTCGTCATCGCCATCGTGCTGACCATCGGCCGTACCGGACGGGTGCGCATGGGCGGGCTGGCGGCGCCGGATATCTCGACGCTGCGCTGGATGGCCATCATCCTGTGCACGTTGCTGGCGGGCGGTGGTGTCTTCTGGGCAGCGGCAGAGCCGATCGCTCACTTCACCTCGCCGCCGCCGGTGTTCGGCGCGGACGCCCCGACTGGCAACGCCGATGCCGCCTACAACGCGTTGGCGCAGAGCTTCATGCACTGGGGCTTTCTGGCCTGGGCGATGCTCGGCAGCCTGACCGGCATCATCTTCATGTACCTGCACTACGAGAAGGGCCTGCCGCTCAAGCCGCGCACGCTGCTCTATCCGCTGTTCGGCGACCGCGTCATGCGTGGCCCCATCGGTGCGCTGGTCGATGCCTGCTGCGTGCTGGCAGTGGTGGCCGGTACCGTCGGCCCCATCGGCTTCCTCGGCCTGCAGGTCAGCTATGGCCTCAATGCGCTGTTCGGCATTCCCGATACCTACGCGACCCAGCTCACGCTGCTGCTCGTACTGACCGTCATCTATACCCTGTCGGCCGTCAGCGGCGTGACCCGTGGCATCCAGTTCCTGAGCAGCACCAACGTCCTGCTCGGCGGCGCGCTGCTGCTGTTCATCCTGATCATGGGCCCGACCGGCTTCCTGCTCGAAGCCTTCCCGCAGGGCCTGGCGCGCTACGTCGGTGACTTCGTCGCCATGTCTTCCTTCCGGGGTGACGATGGCTGGCTGAATGGCTGGACGCTGTTCTTCTGGGGCTGGTTCATCGGCTATGGTCCGCTGATGGCGATGTTCGTGGCGCGTATCTCGCGTGGCCGCACCCTGCGTCAGATGGTGCTGCTGATCGCGGTCATCTCGCCGCTGGTCACCTGCCTGTGGTTCACCATCATCGGTGGCAGCGGCTTGGCCTTCGAGCTGAGCAACCCGGGCAGCGTCTCCGGTCCGTTCACCGGCTTCAATCTGCCGGCAGCGCTGATCGCCATCACCCAGCAGCTGCCGTTCGGCTTCACCATCTCGGTGCTGTTCCTGGTGCTGACCACGCTGTTCGTCGCCACCACCGGTGACTCGATGACCTACGCGGTCTCGATGGTGATGAGCGGCCACGACAACCCGCCGCGCGGCGTGCGCGTGTTCTGGAGCCTGATGATGGGCGTGGTCGCGGCGCTGCTGATCTCGATGGGCGATGGCGGCATCAACGCGCTGCAATCCTTTATCGTCGTCACCGCCGTGCCGGTGTCGCTGATTCTGCTGCCCAGCCTGTGGAACGCTCCGCTGATTGCCCGCCGCATGGCGCGCGAGCAGGGCGTCTGATCGGCTCCGTTCGAAAGCAACGCGCGTCTCGCACCATCAAAAACGCCGCCCCGAGGGGCGGCGTTTTCGTGTCTGGCGATCAGTCGTCAGCCATCAGACGCTGACGTTCAGCGTCACATCGATGTTGCCACGCGTCGCGTTGGAGTACGGGCACACCTGATGCGCCTTCTCGACCAGCGCATCCGCCTCGGCCTTGTCCATGCCCGGCAGGCTGATATCCAGCGCCACCTCGATACCGAAACCGGCCGGAATCTGGCCGATGCCCACCTTGCCGGTGATCTCCAGGCCTTCTGGCAGCGTCACGTCGTCAGTGCTGGCCACGTGCTTCATGGCACCGATGAAGCAGGCAGAGTAACCCGCCGCGAACAGCTGCTCCGGGTTGGTACCTTCACCGCCACCACCACCCAGCTCCTTCGGCGTGCTCAGGGTGACATCCAGCGCCCCATCGGAAGAACGCGACTTGCCCTCACGACCCCCAGTGGTAGTGGCTTCTGCACGGTACAGCACTTGTTCGATAGACATGCCTGACTCCTTGAGCGGAAAAGCCCTCAGTCGAGGGGTGGAAACAAGATGGTGGCTCTGAAAGAAAAATCAAGGTTACATTGGGATAGGTTTTTAAGTTAACTTTGCTAATCTAAGCAGTCTAATTTTGAGTTCAAATTAATTAATTCCAGGTAAAGTGTTATGCCGCTTATACAAGATATAGAGAGATTTTTGAGTAGCTGGGAGGATGCTTGTAAAGAAACATTTACTAATCATGCGATTGCTGCACTATTTAAAGTTGATATAGGTGGTCGAGTTAAGACCTTTGTTCATACAAAGCACCCAGATTTTATTGTCAAGGCTAGTGTTGGTGCTGGTAATTGGGCAAATGTACCTTGGATTTCGATGCTAAATCCGAGAATAACCACTAGCACTAAAGATGGGGTATATCCAGTATATCTTTTTAAAGCTGATGGTTCTGGCTTTTATTTGTCACTTAATCAAGGCACGACTAACCCTAAAGATAAGTATGGTAAGGTTGTTTCAGAGAAAAGGTCTGAAGTTATCGTACAGCATATTCGAAATGAAATACCCGAACTAATAGATTGGGAAAATGTAGATTGTGTACAGCTAAATGCTTCCACCAGTCTTGGGCAATCATATGAAAAGCCAAATATTGCCGCTAAATTTTATGCATTTGATAATCTTCCCGAAGAAGAAGAGCTTTTTAATGATCTTACCGAATTGTTGTACTATTATAAGCGAGTTGAGACGTTATCTATTCTTGACAGCATTGATACCAAGTTGAGTGAAGTCAATGACTCTAAGCAGCTCGGTTTTAATACAAATAATGTAGACGAGCCAGATAATGTTGGCTTATCTGTGAACTTTACTCCTGATATATTTGTTTATAAGCCGTTTCTCTTGCTTGCTGGTATTTCAGGAACAGGAAAAACTAGATTTGTGCGTAAACAAGCAGAGGCAACTGGGTCACTAGCTGATACTTATTGTCTAAGCTCTGTGCGCCCAGACTGGCATGAGCCAAGTGATCTTCTAGGATACATATCTCGTCTTAATGGCACGCCGCAGTTTATAGTTACAGATGTGCTATTTTTCATAATTAAGGCATGGCGTGAAATATTATCTGCAAAAGTAAAGTTTGAAGTATCAAAAAACGGCCAGTTAGAGGTTATCGGTGATAACAAAGACCTTGGCTTAATTAGACCCTATTGGCTTTGCCTTGATGAGATGAATTTAGCACCAGTAGAGCAGTATTTTGCTGATTATCTTTCAATATTAGAGACACGTTCATGGTCATGGAGGGGCGGGTCATTCTCATATAGTAGCGACCTGTTACTCAAGTCATCTACAATATCTCAATTAGGAGAAGACTCCACATTAAGAGAAGATCTTGGGCTTCAAGGCTCTACCTACGATATGGCATGGGAGATGTTTGAGCAGTATGGCATCGGAATACCTTTCAACTTAATCGTTGCAGGCACGGTTAATATGGATGAAACAACCCATGGCTTTTCTAGGAAAGTGATAGATAGAGCGATTAGTTTTGATTTTGGCGCTTTTTTCCCAAATAGCTTTGATGAATTCTTTTCACCTACCATTCAAAATAAAGCTTTGAGCTATCCGCTACAGGCACAAGTAAGTCAATTAGACTTGGAATCAACTTGTGATCGTAATGGTGAAAAAAGTATTGTGTTTTTGAAGGCGATTAATGAAAGCTTGGAAAGTACGCCTTTCGAGCTGGCGTATCGTGTACTTAATGAGTTGTTATTAGCAGTTGTTTGTGCGCAGCCACAAGACGATAAAAGTCTGATAGCGGTGTGGGATGATTTTATGATGTGCAAGGTGCTTCCTCGCATTGAGGGAGATAGGGATAAACTTACAACTGTAGGAGGGGAGGAGATACTAATAAAGCTGAAAGCTGTGCTGCAGAGTCAGTTCGCATCTATTTTTAATCGAAGCGATAGCGATTTAATTCAGCGGCCAGATCTTTATCGGGAAAAAATAATAACAGATAGTAATAGCGAAAAGACATTAAATATCCCGTGTCGCTCTATAAGCAAACTGGAGTGGATGCAGCAAAGATTAGTTAGCGCTACCTTCACCAGCTTCTGGCCTTGACCTTCTGCTTATAGTGGCAATAGACAATATGGAGGTCTAGCTATGCCAGAGTTATTTCGATTACAAACTCCTGATTACGAGTTTTCAGTCTGGTCTAGTGATATTAGTCAGCGTGTCAAAATGTATAATACCACTATGGCTAGAAATTCTAGTTCGACCACTAGTAGTTCTAATGGGGATTGGAAGGAGAATAATGTTTCTGCGGTACTTACAGAGGATATGTCGACTCCTAGTTACCAGTTACGCTTTTCACCTGAAATCGAGCTTGTTGATTTTCATTTAGAACCAAGTTCAAACCTGGAGAATACAAGTACTTCTGTGGCAACAGAGCTATCCACAAGTGTTTTAGGACCTAAAAAGAAAGATAATATATTATTAAGTTCACCAATTTTTTTTGAGAATACCCAATATCAGTTTGAGTGGGTTTTCTTTTCTAAAGTGACGTTTGCATGCATAAAGCACCGTAGTCAAAATGTTAATGACACCTTTCGATTCTCAAAGCAACGAGGGCCAATGCCGGCTCGTTTGACAGGAACTATAAATACTGGGAACGATATAGGATGGATGCGCTTGCCTTTATCTTTTGAAATTGAAGGCAAGATCTATCTACAAAATATCGCGTTCGAAGTGCTGCCAGTCAAGATGATGTTGCATCGTGATCTCCCATGTATGTATCGAGCGATTGATTCTATTTATCCGTTGTGGCGTTTCAGCCTTGTAGAAAAAACTGAGCAAGATACAGCGCTAGGGAATCAGCGAGGTCATTTCCCTTTAATGTGGCTAGCGAATTTTGCTGCTTTAAGGTTACGTTTTGAGCAGGGACTCAAAGTGGTTTGTGCAGCACCCCATAGTCGCCTGAAGTCGCATATTGATAGTATCAAGGCTTCAAAGTTAAAGGGGCGTCTTCCTAGAAAGCTAGCTGAGCGCGTGAAACAGGATTTTTCTTCTGGGCAATATGATAAGCGATATAGAGTGAATAAAAAAAGGCTTAGTGTTGATACTCCCGAAAACAGGTTTATCAAGATGGCGGTAAGCCAAAGTAAGCGAAAACTAGCAAATTTCGAAAACAAGTTGCGCGCTAATAATAGTGCGCCTGAGAACCAGCGGTTATCAAATTATTTTTTAGATGAGTTACATTGCTGGCAGAAGCCTTTAAATAAAGTATTAACTCAAAGCTTTATTAGCGAGGTCGGCTCTTTCTCTGGAATGACTCGAGAGTCATTGGTGCTACAGCAAAAAACTGGTTATAGTGCAGTTTATCGAGTCTGGCAAGAGTTGAAATACTATCTCGATGCCTTTGACAGTCAATCTAGTATGTCTATGAAGTCGGTGTCTGAGATTTATGAGGTATGGTGTTTTTTATGCCTGAAGAAAATTCTTGAAGATGAGCTTGGTTTTAATGTGGTTGATAGTGAATTAATAAGTTTAGATCAAAATGATTATTTTGAGTAACAATTAAGAGATGGGTTTGCAGGCGCCTTTTGTTTCAAGCGAAGTGATGGTGTAACAGCGAGGTTAGCTCATGAGCCAAAGTTCACCAAAAAAGGCAAAGACATACGTTCCTATCTGGTGAGCCAGGAACCCGATATTGTATTAGAAGTCACGATCCCAGGGGATAATCAATCGGAAGAGGCACAAAAGTTTATTTGGATATTTGATGCGAAGTACCGCATAAAGAATTATAAGGGACGTTATGATGATCAGTCTGAAGATGTCGACAATATAGACCGAGTGCCAGATGATGCAATCAATCAGATGCACCGATATCGTGACGCGTTAATCCGCTTAACTGATCCCAATAAAAAAAGTGATAAGTTTGATGCTTCTTATCTAGTGAGAAAAAGTCGGCCCGTTTTTGGAGCATTTGCTCTTTATCCTGGATTTTTTGATCAGAAAGCACATGATAATCCATATGCTCGTGCGATTGAGGAGGTTGGAATCGGGGCTTTTGCATTGCTTCCTAGTCAAGCTGAGACGAAGTATTGTGGGCATCAATGGTTATTGGAATTTCTAAGGGCTCAAATTGGTGTAGCCCCTGCGGTAGAAATGACTAAATATTCCTCCTCAAGTATAAAAGAAAATCTATATGTACAAGAGGCTTCACGTATACCCTATTCTGGTATGCAGCAAGTACTATATTCAGATTTAACAATGACAGTAGCATTAAGTGGTAAGCGTAAGCGAGATAATGGCTACTTTGAGGCATTTGAACAAGGGGTTGCGCGCTGGTATCACATGCCGCAAAGTACTTTCTTGGGTAAATTTAAGCAGCATGTTGTAGAAGAAATTCGCTACCTGGCTTTGGCATCTACATCTGATGTCCAAACTAGCACCAAAAAAATAGATAAGCTTTGGCCAGTTAAGCGCGTAAGGCTCCTCCCTCGATATGAGATCGACGAAGAGCAGGCTGGAAAAGCTTCTAATGCGTCTGAGCTATATTATTTATTTGAGCTTGGAAAGCCACTTACATTACACGTTCCGGTAACGCGTGTGCCACATCGACCAATAGCTCATTCAATGAAACTCACTACTTTAACTCAGTTAGAGAGCGTAACAACTTTTGCGGATGTAGAGAAAGTTTACAATGAGGCAATGGTGTAGCCGTGACTGGCGGAGGCCATGAATAATTTACCTTAAGCTATAAAGGCAGTTTGGCAATGGCATCCGCCAGTTTCTTAATACTGTTGGCGCTATCACTCAATATTCTGAATCTGCTCACGCATCTGTTCGATCAGCACCTTGAGCTCGACGGCGCAGCGGGTGGTGTCGGCGACGACGGACTTGGAGGAGAGGGTGTTGGCTTCGCGGTTGAGTTCCTGCATCAGGAAGTCGAGACGGCGGCCGATGGGGCCTTTCTGGGTGAGCTGACGACGGACTTCGCCGACGTGGGTGTCGAGGCGGTCCAGCTCTTCGTCGACGTCGGCCTTCTGGGCCATCAGGGTCAGCTCGGCTTCCAGTCGTTGCGGGTCGAGGGTGGCGCGGACTTCTTCGAGGCGAGCGAGCAGATTCTCGCGCTGACGGGCGAGGATGTCGGGCATCAGTCGGCGGACTTCGGCGACGTGGGTGTCGACGCCATCGAGGCGTGCGCTGATCAGTTCGGCGAGGCGTTCGCCTTCGCGGGCGCGGCCTTCGATGTGCTCGTCCAGCGCGCGCTTGAACAGGCTGAGGGCATCGGCCTTGATGCGCTCTTGATCGGCGCCTTCGCGTACCAGCACGCCGGGGTAGTCGAGCAGGGCGAGGCGTGAGGGCTGCGGGGCGTCCGGGCAGTGCTGGCCGACTTCGGCGAGCACGCGGCTGAGTTCACCCAGGCGTCTGGCATCGACGGCGAGGCTGTCGGCACCGGCTTCGGCGTCAAAGCGCAGCGAGAGTTCGACCTTGCCGCGGTTGAGGCGCTTGCGCAGGCCTTCGCGGAAGGCGCTTTCGAGTTCGCGCAGGCTGTCGGGCAGGCGGAAGTGCGGTTCGAGATAGCGCTGGTTCACCGAGCGCAGCTCCAGCGTCAGGGTGCCATAGTCGGCTTCATGGGTCTGGCGGCTGAAGGCGGTCATGCTGTGGACCATGACGTGCTCCTTGTCGGTTGGCTGTCAGAAGAGAGGCGGTACATGAGTGACCGCGCTGATAGCCTGAAGTGTACGCGTGCCGCTCTTGAGCGCCCAGTGATCAGGAGCAGGCCTGGCCCGCGCGGCGCGAAGGTCGTCGCCCGTGGCTGCGGCGTGTAGACTCTGGCCTCCCGAATACTGCAACAAGGAATCCCCATGAGCGAAGCCAACGTGACCCGTCCCAGTGGCCGTACCCCGGAGCAGCCGCGCGAGATCCGCCTGACCCGTGAGTTCACTCGTCACGCCGAGGGTTCGGTGCTGGTGGAGTTCGGGGAGACCCGCGTGCTGTGCACCGCCTCTGTCGTGGCGGGCGTGCCGCGCTGGCTGCGAGGTTCCGGCAAGGGCTGGCTGACCGCCGAGTACGGCATGCTGCCGCGTGCGACCCATACCCGTAATGATCGTGAGGCGGCACGTGGCAAGCAGGGTGGCCGCACGGTGGAGATCCAGCGTCTGATCGGCCGTGCGCTGCGCGCCGCGGTAGACCTGAAGAAGCTGGGCGAATACACCATCACCATCGATTGCGATGTACTCCAGGCCGATGGCGGCACGCGTACCGCGGCGATCACCGGTGGCTGTGTGGCACTGGTGGATGCGCTGCAGGGCCTGCAGCGTGAGCGCAAGATCAAGACCGACCCGCTGGTGAGTCTGGTCAGCGCCGTTTCGGTCGGCATGTACAAGGGCGTGCCGGTCACCGATCTCGACTATCCGGAAGACAGCAAGGCCGATACCGACATGAATGTCGTGATGGCCGAAGGCAAGGGACTGATCGAGGTGCAGGGCACGGCCGAAGGCGCGGCCTTCGATCGCGCCGAGCTCAATGCCCTGCTGGATCTCGCCGAGCGTACCGGTGAGCAGCTGTTCGCCGCGCAGCGCGCCGCACTCGGCATGCCGGCCGACGCCTGAGCCCTGCGGCACGGCCGCTGTGCCATGAGTGCCATGTCATGAGTGCTGTGTCGTGAGTGCTGTGTCGTGAGTTCTGCGACATGAGCGCTTGATGCCAGACAGAAAACGCCCCCACCGCTTGCGCGATGGGGGCGTTTTCGTCAGTGCCCGAAGGCACATCATGCGACTGGCAGGGTGGCCCGAGGCCGAACGCTCAAGGGGTGACAGCGTGCATCACAGCTCGAGGTCGTACTCGACGATGACCGGTGCGAACTCGCTGAAGGTGGCATCGGTGTCGATCCAGGCGTCCTTGATGTGACGACGCAGGTTCGGGTCGATGACCTGATAGTCGAGGCGCCAGCCTTCCTGACGGGCGCGCGGCTGGTCACTGTCCAGCGCTGGCCACCAGGAGTACTGGTCGGCATCGCGATTGACTTCGCGGAAGGCGTCGATGAAGCCGATCGGGCCGAAGACCTGATCCATCCATGCGCGCTCTTCCGGCTTGAAGCCCGGCGTCATCTGATTGTCGGACCAGTTGGCGAGGTCGACAGTCTTGTGGGCCACATGCCAGGTGCCGCAGATCATGTAATCACGACGCTTGCGGCGCAGCTTGCTGAGGTATTCCTGATACTGCTCCATGAAGGCGCCCTTGGCAGCCGGATCACTTCCGTCAGGCATCAGGAAAGAGCAGATGCTGAAGCGGTCGTAATCGGCCTGCAGGTAGCGGCCTTCGTTATCGCACTGCTCGAAGCCCAGTCCATACATGATGGCCTTGGGGATCTGGCGGCAATAGAGGCCAACCCCTGAGAAGCCGTCTTTTTCGGCGTCCAGGAAGTAGCCTTCGTACCCTTCCGGGTAGAGGATGCTGTCGTCGAGCTCGAAGCTCTTGGCCTTGAGGTTCTGGATGCAGACGACGTCGGCGTCCTGACTGGCAAGCCAGTCGAGGAAGCCGCGGCTGACCGCTTCTCGAATACCATTGACGTTAACTGTAGCGATTTTCATACGTGGTCCCTGGTTCGTCGCGCCTGTATGATACCCGAGCTTTAGACGATTTGGTAAATGGCTAACGAATTCAAAGGTGATATCGGATGCAGGACTACCAGCGGGAGTTCATTGAGTTTGCCATCGAGCAGGACGTGCTGCGGTTTGGCGAGTTTACGCTCAAGTCCGGGCGGGTGAGCCCCTACTTCTTCAATGCTGGTCTATTCCGCTCCGGACAGGCCCTGGCGCGTCTGGGACGCTTCTATGCGCGTGCCATCGTCGAATCAGGCCTGGAGGCCGATGTGCTGTTCGGCCCGGCGTACAAGGGTATCCCGCTGGGTGCCGTGACGGCCGTGGCGCTGGCTGATCATCATGATCGTGACATGCCGTTCACCTTCAATCGCAAGGAAGCCAAGACCCACGGTGAAGGGGGCTCGTTGGTCGGCGCGCCCCTCGAAGGCCGCGTGATGATCATCGACGATGTCATCACCGCCGGCACCGCCATCGGCGAAGTGATGGAGATCATCCACGCCGAGAGTGCCAAGGCGGCGGGCGTCGTGATCGCACTGGACCGTCAGGAGCGCGCTCCCGATGGTCAGGGAGGCCTGAAGGCGAACAGCGCCATTCAGGAAGTGGAGGCACGTTTCTCCATGCCCGTGGTCAGTATCGTGACGCTCGACCAGGTGCTCGAATATCTGGAACAATACGCACAGCAGGAACTGTCTGGGCATGCGGTCGCGATTCGCGACTACCGTGCGCAATACGGTCTCCAGGGCGCCTGAGAGCGTTCATGACCCGCGCAGCATTACCTTCCCAGTCACGTACAGAGGTGCATACATGACAGCTCACCGTAACATTCTCGGCCTTTCGGCAGCCATCCTCGCTGCCAGTCTGTCCGCCCCGGCCATGGCCGGCAACGCTGACCTCAACCTGAATACTGAAGCCGTTCAGGGCGAAATCAATGGCGAGATCGGCAATGGCGTCCAGCTCGGCGGCGGTATCCTGTCCAGCGATGACCACGACGACGTCACAGCCGGTCACGTCCAGCTGCTGGGCACCGAGCGCACCAGCGAATACGACGTGGGCCTCGGCGCACGCTGGAGCCAGTACGACACCGACCACGGTGACGGCGGCGGTCTGGGCCTCGGCGGCTACGGCTACTACTACCTGCCGGGCGCACCGCGCGTCTCGCTGGGTGGCTATGGCTACGTGACCCCGGACGTCGCGACCAGCAACGACCTCGAGCACAGCTACGAATACGGCCTGCGCGCCCGTTATCAGGTCATCGACAATGTCGAAGGCTATGTCGGCTACCGCAAGGTGAAGGCTGATTTCGAGAACCGCAACGACCGTACGCTGGATTCCGGCCCGCTGGTCGGCATGCGTCTGCAGTTCTGAGGGTGGTTCTCGGCAACGCGTGCTCCGCGTGAGTCACGCATTGCGGTAAGATGGCGGGCCCTTCGGGGCCCGCTTTGCGTTGTCATGGCCAGGTGAGCATCGCCGGCCAGCCCCCTGTTTTCGCCTTCTGCCGCGAGTCTGCTCATGCTCGATATCGTGCTCTATCAGCCCGAGATTCCGCCCAATACCGGCAACATCATCCGGCTGTGTGCCAATACCGGTTACCGCCTGCATCTGATCGAGCCGTTGGGGTTCGAGCTGGATGACAAGCGCCTGCGCCGTGCCGGTCTCGATTATCATGAGTGGGCACGTGTGCAGCGCCATGCCAGTCTCGATGACTTCGTGGCGAGCGTGACACCTTCGCGGGTCTTCGCGCTCTCGACGCGTGGGCGCACCGCGCCGCATGAGGCCAGCTTCCAGGCCGGTGATGCGCTGGTGTTCGGCCCCGAGACGCGCGGCCTGCCGCAGGCGATGCTCGACAGCCTGCCCCGCGAGCAGGTGTTGCGCCTGCCGATGCTGGCCGACAGCCGCAGCATGAACCTGTCGAATGCCGTCGCCGTAGTCGTCTATGAAAGCTGGCGTCAGCTCGATTTCGCCGGCGCCGTAACGCTCGACTGATCGGCCAGCCCTCGATTGAACGGCCAGTCCTCGATTGATCGACCATCGCCCCGCGTGAGATGCATTTCCGCTCCCTTTCTTCGCCCAGCAGGACACCGTGATGACCGAGATCCGTGATCGCCTCGCCAAGCTCAACCCCCGCCAGCAGGAAGCCGTGCGCGCCATCGATGGCCCCTGTCTGGTGCTGGCCGGTGCCGGATCAGGCAAGACCAGCGTGATCACGACCAAGATCGCCTATCTGGTGCAGGAATGCGGCATGAAGGCACGCAACATCGCCGCCGTGACCTTCACCAACAAGGCGGCGCGCGAGATGAAGGAGCGTGTCGGCAAGATGCTCAAGGGCCGCGAGGGCCACGGGCTGATCGTCTCGACCTTCCACACCCTCGGCCTGACCATCATCCGCGGCGAGCTGAAGACGCTGGGCTACAAGCCGGGCTTCTCGCTGTTCGACACCGATGACGCCAAGGTGTTGATCAAGGAACTGATGCACAAGGAAGCCGACACCGACGCCGAGCAGATCAACGCGGTGCAGAGTCAGATTTCCACCTGGAAGAATGACCTGATCCTGCCCGGGGCGGCGCTGTCGCATGCCGAGGATGAAGACGCTCAGTACGCCGCGGTGATCTACGAGGCCTACAACCGGCATCTCAAGGCCTACAACGCGGTCGACTTCGATGACCTGATCCTGCTGCCGGTGGTGCTGTTCCGTGATCACCCCGAGGTGCTGGCGCGCTGGCAGCGGCGCATCCACTACATGCTGGTCGATGAGTATCAGGACACCAACATCAGCCAGTACCTGCTGGTGAAGATGCTGATGCAGGAGCGCCAGACCTTCACGGTGGTGGGCGACGATGACCAGTCGATCTACGCCTGGCGCGGCGCACGCCCCGAGAACCTCGTCACCCTCGGTGAGGACTTCCCGCGCCTGAACCTGATCAAGCTGGAGCAGAACTATCGCTCCACCGGCATCATCCTGCGCGCGGCGAACACCCTGATCGCCAACAACCCCCACGTCTACGACAAGACGCTGTGGTCGCAGATGGGCGATGGCGACCCGATCCGCATCATCATGAATCGCAACGAAGAGGCCGAGGCCGAGCGCGTGGCGGGCGAGATCCTCACGCGGCGCATCAAGGAAGGCGCCGAATGGCGTGACTTCGCGGTGCTCTATCGCGGCAACTTCCAGGCGCGCCTGCTGGAGCTGAAGCTGCAGCACTACCAGATTCCCTACAAGCTCTCCGGTGGCACCTCCTTCTTCGGGCGCAACGAGATCAAGGACGCGATGGCCTACCTGCGTCTGCTGATCAATCCGGCGGACGACAACGCCTTCCTGCGTATCGTCAATGTGCCGCGGCGGGAAGTCGGGCCGGGCACGCTGGAGAAGCTGGCCAACTACGCCACCGGGCGTGGCGTGTCGCTCTACGCCGCCTGCAGCGAGATGGGCCTGCGCGAGCAGCTGAGCGAGCGGGCGCTGGACCGCCTCGGCCGCTTCACCCATACGCTGGACCGCGTGCGCCGCGAGATGGACGCTGGCCAGTCGATCAGCGCGATCCGCGAGCTGTTCCGCGAGGTGGATTACGAAGGCTGGCTGTATCAGAACGCCAGTGCGCCCAAGATCGCCGAGCGGCGCATGGCCAACGTCTGGATCCTGGTCGATCAGCTCGAGAAGTCGATCAGCGGCAATCCGCAGGAAGAGGTGGAGGAGCTGGAGGGCAGCGAGGCGATGATCGGCGATACCGAGACCGGCGATGTCGCGGCGGCCATCTCACGCCTGGTGCTGCGCGACATTCTCGAGCAGCAGGCCGAGGAAGATGACTCCGACCGTGTGCAGCTGCTGACGCTGCATGCCTCCAAGGGTCTGGAGTTCCCGCATGTCTACGTGCTGGGGCTGGAGGAAGACCTGCTGCCGCACCGCAACTCCATCGAGATGGAGACAGTGGAGGAGGAGCGCCGCCTCGCCTACGTGGGTATCACTCGTGCCCGCCGTACGTTGGTGCTGACGCTGGCGCGCCAGCGCAAGACCTACGGCGAGATGATGGACTGCGTGCCGAGCCGCTTCCTGGATGAGTTGCCGCCGGAAGACCTCGAGTGGGAAGGGCGGGCCGACAAGCCGCAGGATCAGGAGAAGAAAGTGGCCCGCGGGCGGGATGCCATCGCGGGCCTGCGTTCGCTGCTGGGCTGATGTTGATTGTCGGGTACTGTGCGCTGAAACTCAGCGCACGGAGTCGAGCAGGTAATCCACTGCGGCCTTCACTTCCTCATCGGAAAGCGCCGGATTGCCGCCCTTGGCCGGCATGGCATTGAAGCCTTCGATGGCGTGGGTGTAGAGCGTCTCGTCGCCCTTGGAGAGACGGCCTTCCCAGTCGCCGGCCTCGCCCAGGCGCGGGGCACCGGCGGCGCCAGTGGTGTGACAGGCCATGCAGATGCCACCGTAGACCTTCTCGCCGTCTATCGCGCTGGCGGCACTGGCTTGCCCGCCAGCGCCGCTGTCCGCCGGCTGCGAGCTCGCTGCCGAGCCATCACCGGCGCAGGCATCGCCCTTCACGCATAGCTCGCCCACCGGCTTGAGTCGCTCGGCAATCGCCTCGCGGGAGTTGTCTGCGGCCTGTGCGGACGCGCTGACAAGCACGCTGAACAGCATCGCGCTCAATGAGAGTGACAGGGAAGAGCGCTTGAGGGGAAAAGCAGCTGGCCGGCGAGCTTGCATGGCGTGCACCTTTTGGGGCTGTGTATCGAGCCAGTATAGCGCTCGCCGGAGGCGCAGCAACCGCGTGGCTGGCGGGATATCTCGACATCGTAGAATCAAGACGTTACCATAAGCGCGCCTCGGTTCACTGCAACCCTGGCATGCGCGCCCATAGCTCAGCTGGATAGAGTACTGCCCTCCGAAGGCAGGGGTCGCAGGTTCAAATCCTGCTGGGCGCGCCAACGAATTCCCGTCACCGGCGCCATCGCCGGTCGACACCTGAAAAGCCCTCGTACCTCACGGTGCGGGGGCTTTTTGCATTGCGGCGTGCACCAGCGGCGCAGGCGACTTTCTTTGACGTCATCAAACGAGTGTTCTAAAACGGGATGAGCTACGCCGGCGCTTTTCCTCGCGCCGGTCGCTACCGCCTGGTACGCCATACTCGTGGCTGTCTGCCTTCGCTGCTGGCTTCGCTGGCCCTCACTGGATGTTCTCATGACGACTGCCGCCCCTGTTGACCCTGCTTCGCCTGAGTCTGTTGTCTCGTCTGCTGCCTCGCCTGCTGGCTCGTCTAATGAGAGCAGCGAGGCTGCTACCCGGGAAATCACGCGCATGCAGGCGCTGCTGGAAGACCAGCGCGCCGCCTACGGCCTGTCGCCGATGCCCAGCGCCAACGAGCGCCAGGCCTGGCTGACTTCGCTGCGTGATGCGCTCAAGTCACACGAAGAGGCCCTGATCGCGGCGATCAGCGCCGATTTCGGCCACCGCAGCGCCCATGAGACGCGTCTGGCCGAACTGGTACCGAGCTACGAAGGCATTCGTCATGCACGCCGTCACCTCAAGGGCTGGATGAAGCCCTCCAAGCGCCATGTCAGCGCTGCCTTCCAGCCGGCCTCTGCGCGCGTCGTCTATCAGCCGCTGGGCGTGGTCGGCATCATCGTGCCCTGGAACTATCCCCTCTATCTGGCGATCGGCCCCTTGATCAGCGCCCTGAGTGCCGGCAATCGGGTGATGATCAAGATGAGCGAGTTCACCCCCGAGACCGCCGAGGCGCTGCGCGTGATGCTGCTCGATGCCTTCGATGAGGTGCAGGTGGCCGTGGTGATCGGTGAGGCCGATGTGGCGGCGGCCTTCTCGGCCTTGCCCTTCGACCACCTGTTGTTCACCGGCAGCACGGCGGTCGGCAAGCATGTGATGCGCGCCGCGGCGGACAACCTGACCCCCGTGACGCTGGAGCTGGGCGGCAAGTCGCCGGTGATCATGTCGCGTGAACTGATGGCGGATGAGGCGCAGCGTCGTGAAGCCGCGGGGCGGCTGGCCTTCGGCAAGGGCATGAACGCCGGCCAGACCTGCGTCGCGCCGGACTACGTGCTGTGCAGTGAGGACCAGGTCCCGCTGCTGGTCACGGCACTGGGCGAGGCCTTCCAGCGCTTCTATCCTCGCTTCTGCGAGACGCAGGACTATTCGCGCATCATCAATCAGCGTCAGTACCAGCGCTTGCGAGAGGTGCTCGAGGATGCCCTGGCGAAGGGCGCGACACTCAGGCCTCTGGTCGATAGCCCCGACTGGAATGACCCCGAGCTGGTCGAGAAGCGTCTGATGCCGCCGCTGGCGTTGCTCGAGGTGACGGATGAGATGCGCGTGATGCAGGAAGAAATCTTCGGCCCGCTGCTGCCGATCGTCGGCCTGGCGGACCCGGGGGCAGCGGATGTGGCGGAGGGCGAGACGAGTGTGAAGGGCACGTTGCTGGAGGCACCGGCGGACACGCTGTCCGTCGCGATGGCCTATGTGAACGCTCGGCCCCGGCCGCTGGCGCTGTATTACTTCGGCCACGACAAGCACCAACAGCAGCGGGTCACCGAAGGCACGCATGCGGGCGGAATGTGTCTGAACGACACCCTGCTGCATGTGGCGCAGGATGACATGCCGTTCGGCGGTATCGGGCCATCCGGGATGGGCCATTACCATGGCAAGGAAGGCTTCCAGACGCTCAGCAAGGCCAAGGGAATCTTCGCCAAGGGGCGCATGAATGGCGCGCGACTGATGTATCCGCCCTATGCCGATGGGCCGACTGCGCGCGCCATCCATGGTCTTATCCGCCGCCTGCTGATGCGCTAGGCGCTGTCAGCGGTGCAGGTCGCCGGCACTTTCCGGCTGGTAATGCAGCGCCTCGATACGCACCTCATGCAGGCTGCCATCCGGCAGCTGCCACTCGATGAGGCTGCCGACCTTGAGGCCGAGCAGGGCAGCCCCCAGTGGCGCCAGCACCGACAGGCCATCCTGCTGGTCGGGCAGCGCATGCGGATAGACCAGCGTGCGCACCAGAGTCTGCTGGCGGGTCAGGTCCGTGAACTCCACGCGGCTGTTCATGCTGACGATATCGGCGGGCACCTCGTGAGGCTCGACGACCTCGCCGCGCTCCAGCTCGTCCTCAAGCTGGTCTGCCACCTGACGGTCGGCGGCGGCAACGCGATCAATCAGGCGCTCGAGGCGTTCGGCGTCCAGACGATTGATGATGATCGAGGGAAGTGTGGCCATGAGACCTCCTGTCAGTCGTGGTGTCAGCCCCTTGCGAGCAAGGCCTTGCTGGACACCAAAAAAACAGCCCTCCGCCGGGAAGGGCGAAGGACTGTGTGCAGAAGTCATCATATAAACTTCGCTCGGCGATGGATAGCCCATTCAGGCAACTGAGGTCAGCGCGAGGGCAGACCCGCTCACTCCCGCGTCAGGCGCTGGAGCTGACGAACAGCCAGTCAGTGATCTCGTCGCGATTGAGCACGACCAGCTGCTGGGCGCGCGGAGACTCTTCCAGGTGGTCCGGGTTGATGCCCAGCTCGCGCAGGACGTACTGCACCAGAGCGCCGCGTGTCGGCAGGTGCAGCTCGCCATCCACCATGCCGTGGTCCTGCTCTATCAGGCCGCGCTCGGCGGGTGTCAGGCGCGGGTCGGCGCCCAGCTTCAAGGTGACTCGCGTCTCCCAGCCTTCATCGCACTCGCGCTGGCTGCCCTCGAGGGCTTCACCGAACAGCTCCGGCACCGCGCGGAATCGAGACAGCACGAAGTCACGAAAAGCCCGGTTCTTCTCGCAGAAGGCGCGCACATGCCAGCGGCCAGCGGCGTAGACCAGCGTATGCGGACACAGGATGCGCTCCTCCCCCTGGGGAGAGTTGAGAGAGGCATAGGTCACTTCGAGACGCGCGCCCTGACTGGCGGCTTCGATCAAGGCCCTGACCACCGGCGGACTGGCGCTGCGTGACGGCAGGCGCAGGGCCTCGGTGTTTGCCTGGCCTAGCCCCAACCCGGTGAAATGCGGATTCAGATTGTCGTGATTGCCCAGCAATTGCAGGTATTCATCGACCTCACCCCGCGTCAGCATGGGGCAGAAATTCGCCGACGGACGGTAGCCCTTGATGACGGGGTCATACTCGAGATTGTTCTCGGCGACCGTCTCGCGGTAGGTCTTCATGACGCGCGAGGCTTGTTGTCTGGCGATACCGAAGGCGTTGCCCAGATGGCGCGAAGTGACTCGCCCCTCCCACAAGGCGATGATCTCGATCAGGCGGTAACGCGCCAGCGTGTCCCATGGCAGGACTTCGAGGCGTTGCTTGATGCTCATTGCTGAATCCTTTCATACGGGTCTTCTGGAGCGTATTCGTGACGCATTGCACACACCGGGCTTGGCAATGGCGACACATGGCGAGTGCTCACGAGGATCGGTAAGAGGACCCTGCTCCGGGTGGCGTGTGGCGAACAAGTCTTCGTTAACTGCAGGATATGCATAAAGAAAGCTCCGGCAGAAGATACCTGCTCCGTTGCGTTGACCCTAGTGACTGCGCATCGACGTCTCGTTTTTGCGTCGTCCAAACGCGACGCATCATTAGAATTCGACGATTTATCCTCGCTCGGTGACGTGTGATTGCGCGCTATCAATAGATCAAGACATTACGTTGCGCAGGGGCGTTGTCCGCGTGTGGCATGCTCTGAATGAAGACGCTATATGCGCAACACGAATATGCCTCATGTAACCCTCATTTAAGTGTTAGAGATGCCTCAGGCCAAGGTATCGCGCAAAGTTCCCTTATTTTGCGAGCCCTAATAGCGACGCACTTCCTGCAATGACATTCATAAGTATTAGAGAGATGGTCATGCTGCCCTTTGCGGCAACAGCGAAAAGTGCTCAAACGCAAAAGACCCGCCGAGTTGGCGGGTCTTTTGCGTTTGAGCACGATGCCCCCTGCCATCAGGCAGGGGGCTGGCTGGGCCAGCTTACTTGCTGGCGCGCTTGCGCTCGTTCTCTTTCAGGTACTTCTTGCGGATACGGATGTGCAGCGGAGTGACTTCCACCAGCTCATCGGAATCCAGGAACTCGATCGCCTGTTCCAGGGTGAAGCGAATCGGCGGCGTCAGCACGATGTTTTCATCGTTGCCGGTAGAACGCATGTTATCGAGCTTCTTGGCCTTGGTCGGGTTCACGACCAGGTCGTTGGCGCGGTTGTGGATACCGACCAGCATGCCTTCATAGACTTCGGTACCGTGACCGATGATCAGCTTGCCACGTTCCTGCAGGGTGTACAGGGCGTAGGACAGCGCCTTGCCCGGCACCATGGAGATCATGACGCCGTTGCGACGCTCGACGCCTGCGCCTTCCTTCAGATCACCGTAGTGATCGAAGCGGCTGGTCAGGATGCCGGTACCGGAGGTCAGGGTCAGGAACTGACCACGGAAGCCGATCAGACCGCGAGACGGGATGATGAAGTCCAGACGCACACGACCCTTGCCATCCGGGTTCATGTTGGTCAGCTCGCCCTTGCGGTAGCCCAGCTCTTCCATGATGGAGCCCTGGTGCTGCTCTTCACAGTCGATGATGACTTCTTCGTACGGCTCCTGCTTCTTGCCGTCGATTTCCTTGATGATGACTTCCGGACGGCCCACGGCCAGCTCGAAGCCTTCACGACGCATGGATTCGATCAGAACGGAGAGGTGAAGCTCACCACGACCGGAGACGACGAATTTCTCCGGAGTCTCGCCCTGTTCGACGCGCAGTGCGACGTTGTGGATCAGTTCCTGGTCCAGACGCTCACGGATGTTGCGGCTGGTGACGAACTTGCCGTCCTGACCGGCGAACGGAGAGTCATTGACCTGGAAGGTCATGGAGACGGTCGGCTCATCGACGGTCAGCGGCGGCAGCGCCTCGACAGTGGCGGTGTCACAGATGGTGTCGGAGATCGCGAGGTTCTCGATACCGGTGATGCAGACGATGTCGCCGGCAGTCGCCTTGTCGGTCTGCACGCGGTCCAGACCCATGTGAGTCATGACCTGGCCGATCTTGCCCTTACGGACAGCGCCTTCCTTGGTGATGATGGAAACCTGCTGACCCGGGCTGACGGCGCCGCGCTTGATGCGACCCAGACCGATGACGCCGACGTAGCTGTTGTAGTCCAGTGCGGAGATCTGCATCTGGAACGGACCGTCCAGCTCGACCTTCGGCGGCTCGACGATGTCGACGATGGACTGGAACATCGGGTCCATGGTGTCTTTCAGGTCTTCCGGATCCATACCGGCAATGCCGTTGAGGGCAGAGCAGTAGATGATCGGGAAGTCGAGCTGCTCGTCAGTCGCGCCCAGGTTGTCGAACAGATCGAAGATCTGGTCAACGACCCAGTCAGGACGAGAGCCCGGACGGTCGATCTTGTTGACGACGACGATCGGCTTCAGGCCCTGGGCGAATGCCTTCTGGGTCACGAAGCGAGTCTGCGGCATCGGGCCATCGACGGCATCGACCAGCAGCAGCACGGAATCGACCATGGACATCACGCGCTCGACTTCGCCACCGAAGTCAGCGTGCCCAGGGGTATCCACGATGTTGATGTGGTAGTCGTTCCACTGGATCGCGGTGTTCTTCGCGAGAATGGTGATGCCGCGCTCTTTTTCCTGGTCGTTGGAATCCATGATGCGTTCCTGACCCTCGGCCTTGCGGTCCAGGGTGCCAGACTGACTCAGGAGCTTGTCGACCAGGGTAGTTTTACCGTGGTCAACGTGGGCGATGATGGCTATGTTGCGAAGTTTCTCGATCACGACGGGAACCTGTGCGGAAAATGGGCGCTCGCGTACCGGGCGCTTGTGATTTGGGGCGCATTATAGGGGGCATGGCATGCCTCCTGCCAGCATCGTGCATTCACGAGGCGAGTCAGCGAGTGCCTTCAATTGGCCTGAAGTGCCCAAATGGTTGTCTCTCAAGTCTTTTCCGCGCCCTTGTCGCGGATGAAAAAAACTTGTGAGTCGAGGCAAACATGAGGATGAAAGGAAGAAATGACCGCAATGTGATGCTGACGTGATCATCGGGTGTGAGCGGAGAAATCCCCGGGATTCAGCGCTTTGCACCAATGTGGAGCAATGGCGTTTTTTGGTGCACTCAAATGATGAATCTGCACTGCGCGGCAAGAATTTTTGCACCTTGTCGGCCCATCTTTGGTCGGGTTTTCGTGCTGCATGCATGAAGATGGTGATGTTTTTTTTCAGTATATTCATTAGCTTACTGAAATGAGCGATGCGGCGTGCGCCATTCTGGCACGCTCGCTGCATTGTTAGAGCATCCTGTCTGATGGCTGGCATAACGACGCCGACCATGAGAGAAAAGGCTTACAAAATAGAGCAATAACCCCAGACAACGCTGACACCAACTGTAACCAGAGCCGCCGGCTCCATCGGAGAATTACCATGGCTGAGAAGACACTTGCCCTGATTGAAGAACACGAAGTCAAGTGGGTTGATCTGCGCTTCACCGACACCAAGGGCAAGGAGCAGCACGTCTCCATCCCGGCGCGTACAGTGGATGAGGAATTCTTCGAGAACGGCCAGATGTTCGATGGTTCCTCCATCGAAGGTTGGAAGGGCATCAACGAATCCGACATGATCCTGATGCCGGACGACGGCACTGCCTTCCTCGACCCGTTCACCGAAGACACCACCCTGGTGCTGCGCTGCGACGTCATCGAGCCGGCCACCATGCAGGGCTATGAGCGCGATCCGCGTTCCGTCGCCAAGCGCGCCGAGGAATTCCTGAAGTCCACCGGTCTGGGCGACACCGCCTTCTTCGGTCCGGAGCCGGAATTCTTCATCTTCGACGAAGTGCACTGGAAGAACGAGATGAACGGTTCCATGTTCAAGATCTCTTCCGAAGAAGGTGCCTGGGCGACCGATTCCACGCCGGAAGGCGGCAACCTGGGTCACCGTCCGCGTCTGAAGGGCGGCTACTTCCCGGTCCCGCCGATCGACAGCTTCCACGATATCCGTGCTGCCATGTGCAACACTCTGGAAGCCATCGGTCAGGAAGTCGAAGTTCACCACCACGAAGTGGCGAACGCCGGCCAGAACGAGATCGGCGTCAAGTTCAACACCCTGGTCAAGAAGGCCGATGAGGTTCAGGAACTCAAGTACGTGATCCACAACGTGGCTCACGCCTACGGCAAGTCCGCGACCTTCATGCCCAAGCCGCTGGTCGGTGACAACGGTTCCGGCATGCACGTTCACCAGTCCTTCTGGAAGGATGGCGACAACCAGTTCGCCGGTGACGAGTACGCGGGTCTGTCCGAAATGGCCCTCTACTACATTGGCGGCATCATCAAGCACGCTCGTGCCCTGAACGCCTTCACCAATGCGTCCACCAACTCCTACAAGCGTCTGGTGCCGGGCTTCGAAGCGCCGGTCATGCTGGCCTACTCTGCCCGCAACCGTTCCGCTTCCATCCGTATCCCGTACACCGCCAGCCCGAAAGGCAAGCGTGTCGAGGCGCGTTTCCCGGATCCGACGGCCAACCCGTACCTGGCGTTCTCCGCGATGCTGATGGCCGGTATCGACGGTATCAAGAACAAGATCCACCCGGGCGACGCGATGGACAAGAACCTCTACGACCTGCCGGCCGAAGAAGCCAAGTCCATCCCGACCGTGGCTGAGAGCCTCGAGCAGGCCCTGACCGCGCTGGACGGCGATCGTGAGTTCCTGACCCAGGGCGGCGTCTTCACCGACGACATGATCGATGCCTACCTCGAGCTGAAGGGCGAAGACGTCCAGCGCCTGCGCATGGCGACTCACCCGCTCGAATTCGACATGTACTACAGCGTCTAAGTACTGCCGGGGTTGAGGCAGACATTCGCTAGTCACGCCATCTGACGGAGTGCCTTCCCGGTGAAGGCAAGCCCACAACGATGACGACAGCAGGGCCATACCGACAGGTGTGGCCCTGTTTTTCGTTGTGGCCCTGTTTTCGCTGTGGCCCTGTTTGTCATTATGGTCCTGCTTCGTTCTATCTCTTTGCTCTGATCCTTTGCTCCTTTGCTCCTTTGCTCTGCCCCTGATCCTTTTCCCTGAGATCGGTCATGCTGCTGACAGATATGCAGGGCGCAGTGGTAGCCTTGCGTGACAGTCAATGCACACAGGCGTCTTGTCGAAGGCCCCAAATGCTGGCATCAACGCGGTAAGCTTTGTAACTTGTTAGCCTTGTCTTCAGGCAGCAGGATCGCCTGTCGATAGACCCAACCCGCTGGAGCTGCCTGCGGCTTCTGGCCTCCCATGACTCTCTTCAGGAATCTTCGGATGTGGCCCTTCGTATCCTCCCTGCGCGTCGCGAACCCCGCGACTGACTCGCGTGCACTGCCAGCAGCGCGCCCCGAGCCACTGCAGTGCCTGCTGCTGGCAGCGACGCTGATGCTGTCCAGCCTGTCGTTCGATCTTCAGGCGGCCCAGGTCTATCGTCACGTCGATGCCAACGGCAACGTCGTCTTCAGTGATCAGCCTGCGGGCGGCAGCAAGGTGCAGCTGACGCCGCTCAGCGTGGTGCCGTCGACGGAATCCCTGCCGCCGCGGCGCAGCACGCCGTCGCGCGTGAGTTCTTCCTCATCCAGCGAGAGCACCCGCACCCGAGCGCCTGCGGTGGATGTGGCCTTCCGTGGCTATACCACCTTCACCATCCAGAGCCCGTCCAACGAGGAAACGCTGCAGACCGGGCAGGCGGGCAATCTGGCGGTGCGCCTGGGGATCGAGCCCAAGCTGCGCCCGGAAGACAAGGTGCGCGTGACCGTGGACGGTGCGCCGTCTCAATCCGCCATGCACAGCACCGTCTTCATGGTGCCGGCGCTGGAGCGTGGCAAGCATGTCATCCAGGCGGAGCTACTGGATTCCACCGGCCGCGTGCGCCAGACCAGTGAGCCGAAGGTGGTCTATGTGCAGCGCGCCAGCGTCAATCTGCCTCGCAATCCCAACAACCCTGCCAATGCTGGCGGTGGCTAGCAGCGTCTGGGCGGCCTTTTGCTTCGCGCGTTTCTCCTTCGCTGACAGGCCGCCTTCGGGCGGCTTTTTCGTGTCTGGGCCAGTCGATGTCGGGCCACCTGGCAGCGAAGTGAGGCAACGCGGATTCGAGCGCGTTTTTCCGCCTGCACCATTTTGGTGCCAATATGGGAGGCCAGAAATGGTTGCACAGCATCGGACGCCGTGTTCTCGGTGCCTGCACCAGACTGGCGCGGTTATTGCAGAACAGGGAGACGTACTGCAGATGGCGAACAAACCCATGCATCAACGACTGCTCGAACACCTGAACACTGCCGTGGTGGTGCTGGACTCACAGCTGCAGATGGTCTGGATGAATCCCGCCGCGGAGACGCTGCTGGCGGTGAGTCTGGTGCGTGTGAAGGGCAGTACGCCCGACAACATGACCGGGCTGGATGACACCCTGATCAATGTGCTGCGCAAGGCGCTGGAGGAACAGCATCCCTACACCCAGCGTGAGGCCGAGATCATCAACGCGGCCAATGAAGCGCTGACGGTGGATTTCACCGCGACGCCCATCAGCGCCAATGAACTGCTGGTCGAGATAGAACCGCGTGACCGCCTGATGCAGATCTCGCGCGAAGAAGCGCTGATCGCACGCCAGGAGGCGGTCAAGGTGCTGACGCGTGGTCTGGCGCATGAGGTCAAGAATCCGCTCGGCGGCATTCGTGGCGCTGCCCAGCTGCTCGAACGTGACCTGCCCGAACCGCAGATGGTGGAGTTCACGCGCATCATCATCGAGGAGGTGGACCGCCTGCGTGATCTGGTCGATCGCATGCTCGGGCCGAACCGGCCGCCGCTGCAGGCGCCGGTCAATGTGCATGCGGTGACCGAGCGGGTGCGGGCCTTGCTGCAGGCGGAAGGCAGCGCCATCACCTTGAGCGCCGACTACGACCCGAGCCTGCCGGAGGTGATCGGCGACGAAGGTCAGCTGATCCAGGCGGTGCTCAACATCGCGCGCAATGCCACCCAGGCCCTCAATGAGCAGCCACAGCCCGATTCACCGCAGCCTGACGCCGCTCCCTACGAGATCACGCTGCGGACCCGCGCTCGCCGGCAGTTCACGCTGGGCCATGAGCGCCATCGGCTGGTCTGCGAGCTGGCGATCATCGACAACGGCCCCGGCATACCGGAGAGCCTGCGCGAGACGCTGTTCTACCCGATGGTCTCGGGGCGCGCCGAAGGCTCAGGGCTCGGGCTGTCGATCGCCCAGGGCATCCTGCACCAGCATCAGGGGCTGATCGAGTGTGACTCGCGCCCCGGCCATACCGAATTCCGATTACTCATTCCGCTAGCCGGCACTTCTGGAGATCACACATGAGCGAGACTGCCCGCGTCTGTATCGTCGATGACGACCGTGCCATTCGCTGGGTGCTGGAGCGCGCTCTGGCACAACCCGACCTCGAGGTGGAAACCTTCGAGCGTGCCGATCAGGCCGAAGCCAGCATCATGCGCCAGTGCCCGGATGTCCTGATCACCGATATCCGCATGCCCGGAACCGATGGTCTCGACCTGATGGCGCGCGTGCGCGAGAAGTACCCGGACCTGCCCGTCATCGTGATGACGGCGCATTCCGACCTCGACAGCGCCGTGGCCTCCTATCAGGGCGGCGCCTTCGAATACCTGCCCAAGCCGTTCGATGTCGATGAAGCGCTGGCGCTGGTACGGCGCGCCGTGGCGCATGCTCGTGAATCCAAGGCGCCCGCCGCCGTGCCGGAAGGGCTGACCAAGGAAATCATCGGCGAAGCGCCGGCGATGCAGGAAGTCTTTCGCGCCATCGGCCGCCTGTCACAGTCGCATATCACCGTCTTGATCAACGGCGAGTCCGGTACCGGCAAGGAGCGCGTGGCCCAGGCGCTGCATCAGCACTCGCCGCGCGCCGCCAAGCCGTTCATCGCGCTCAACATGGCGGCGATTCCCAAGGACCTGATGGAATCGGAGCTGTTCGGCCACGAGAAGGGCGCCTTCACCGGCGCCACGGCGCTGCGCCGCGGACGCTTCGAGCAGGCCGATGGTGGCACGTTGTTCCTCGATGAGATCGGTGACATGCCCGCCGAGACCCAGACCCGCCTGCTGCGCGTGCTGGCCGATGGCGAGTTCTATCGTGTCGGTGGCATCACGCCGGTCAAGGTCGACGTGCGCATCATCGCCGCGACGCACCAGCATCTGGAAAAGCTGGTCGAGGATGGGCGTTTCCGTGAGGATCTCTTCCACCGCCTCAACGTGATTCGCGTGCACCTGCCGCGCCTGTCGGAGCGTCGCGAAGACATTCCGCGCCTGATGAGCCACTTCCTGGGCGAGGCCGCGCGTGAGCTGTCGACCGAGCCCAAGGTGCTGACGGAGGCCGCGGAGAAGCACCTGACGCGCTTCGACTGGCCGGGCAACGTGCGCCAGCTCGAGAACACCTGTCGCTGGCTGACGGTGATGGCCTCGGGGCGTGAAGTGATGATCGAGGACCTGCCGCCGGAGCTGCGCGATGCCAGCGGCACCGAGGCGGCCTCCGGCGATTGGCGTGGTGCCTTCCGCGAGTGGGCAGACCGCGCACTCGCCGCCGGCCACACCCATCTGCTGGAAGAGGCGGTGCCCGATTTCGAGCGCATCCTGATCGAGACGGCTCTCAAGCATACCGGTGGCCGCAAGGGCGAAGCCGCCGAGCTGCTGGGCTGGGGCCGCAACACCCTGACCCGCAAGCTCAAGGTGCTGTTGCCGGCGCTGGCCGAGGACTGAGGACAGCCTGAGCGGGTTTGGGGATAGCCTTGGCGAGCTGAGGATGGCCTGAGCGGGCTGGAGACAAGGAGAACAGGGTGCCACAATCCCTGTTCTCTTTTTTTATGCGCGTCATTCACCTGTTATCTGCTCGCCGGCGCCAGTGCTCGGCGCCTGCCAAGGAGTTGCCTGATGTCATCGATGAGCTGGGAGCGACTGCTGGAACCGAGTCGCCTGCATGACGCACCGGGCACCGTATCGCGTGAGATGGGGCGGACACCCTTCCACAAGGACCACGACCGCATCGTGTTCGCGGGCTCCTTCCGTCGCCTGGGGCGCAAGACCCAGGTCCACCCGCTGACCGACAACGACCATATCCACACGCGGCTGACCCACTCGCTGGAGGTCGGCTGTGTCGGCCGCTCGCTGGGCATGATGGTCGGCGAGAAGCTCAAGGAGCAGTTGCCCGACTGGATCACACCGTCGGATCTCGGCGTCATCGTCCAGACCGGCTGTCTGGGGCATGACATCGGCAACCCGCCCTTCGGGCATGCGGGGGAGTACGCCATCCGTGACTGGTTCGCCGCCGAGGCCGCCAGTGATCACGGTCGGCTGGCCGGGCTGAGCGATGCCGAGCGCGAGGACCTGCTCACCTACGAAGGCAATGCCCAGGGCTTTCGCATCGTCACCCAGATCGAATACAACCAGTTCCATGGCGGCATGCGCCTGACGGCGGCGACGCTGGGCACGCTGCTCAAGTACCCGTGGACGGTGGAGCACGCCACGGCCGGTGGCAAGTTCGGCTGCTATCAGAGCGAGCGCGTGCTGCTGGATCAGGTCGCCGAGCGTTGCGGGCTGCTGGCGCGGGCCGATGGCCGCTGGTGCCGTCACCCGCTGGCGTGGCTGGTCGAGGCCGCCGATGACATCTGCTATGCGCTGCTGGACCTGGAAGATGGCCTCGAGATGGGCATCCTGCAGTTCGAGGAAGTGTTCGAGATTCTCACCGGCATCAGCGGTGGCGAGCCGCGCGAATATCAGGAGATGGTCGCCCGCGGCACCTCCCAGCGGCGCAAGGTGGCGGCGTTGAGAGGCGCGGCGATGGAGCGTGCCGTCAATGATGTCGCCGAGGCTTTCGTGCAGCGCGAGACGGAACTGCTGGCCGGCACGCTCAGTGAAGACCTGCTCGACCTGTGCCACCCCGACCTCGGCTGGGGCGTGCGGGAAGCCAAGAATCTGGCGCGCCAGAAGATCTTCCGCAACGAGCGCAAGGCCAAGCTGGAGATCGGCGCCTACACCACGCTGGGCATCCTGCTCGAGGCCTTCATCGGCGCTGCGCATGAGTTGCATACCAAGGGGCGCTCCAGCTTCAAGCATCAACGTGTGCTGGCATTGATCGGCGAGAACACGCCGACCAAGGACTGGGATCTCTACCGCAGCTACCGGCGCATGCTCGACTTCATCGGCGGCATGACGGACCACTTCGCGGTGGATCTCGCCCAGGAGATGGGCGGGCGCCTGCGCGGCGACTGAGCCCGAGGCGCCATCAGCTCGATCATCTCAAGTCTGATTACTTCCACCAGGGAACGGCAGCAGTGCCGTTCCCTGGTGGATGCCTGCTCTCCGGGCTGACATCTGCCATCTGCTGCCTTTTCTGCGTCTTTTCTGCGTCCTCCCTCCTGCTATCCACCTCTGCGCTGCCTGTTCTGGGCTGTACTGACTGTGTCTTCCCTGCTGATTTGCCTGTCGCTGCCAGCCCTGTCGTCGTGCTTCCTGCTCTTCTCTTGGCCTGAACGCCAAGGCCTGCCAAGCGCTAATAAATGACTTGCTTGCGTTAAATTAACTTTACGTAGCCGCTTGGATCGTTGTACTAGGATTGTACGCAGTGGGGATGCGTGTATCGCAATCACTCATGATAAGCTGTTATCATGCATGGCAATAACGATAAATGAGGCTTATATATGAGCAAGGAAACCCGAAAGGTATCCGCCAAGACGGCGGGGGATCGGCCGGAAAAGCCCTTCGACATGATCGACAAGCCGACCTTCTTCGGCTCGATCTTCCTGCTGTTGGCAGTGACGCTGCCCCTGGTCATCTTCCCCGAGCAGGGCGCGATGTGGGTATCGGCGGCCAAGAACTTCGTCACCAGCAAGCTCGGCGTGCTCTATCTGCTGCTCGGCGTGGGGGCCGGCGGCTTCATGATCTACATCATCTTCAGCGACATCGGTCAGATAAAGCTCGGTGATGCCGAGGAGAAGCCCGAATTCTCCATCGTCTCATGGGCGGCGATGCTGTTCTGTGCCGGTATCGGGGCCTCCATCCTGTACTGGTCTATGATCGAGTGGGTCTACTACTACCAGTCGCCCCCGTTCCATGTGGAAGGCCAGACACCGGAGGCAGCGGAATGGGCCGCGGCCTACGGCATCTTCCACTGGGGCCCGCTGGCATGGGCGATCTACCTGATTCCCGCCGTACCGATCGCCTACTTCTACTACGTACGTCACCACAGCGTGCTGAAGATTTCCGAGGCGCTGATGCCGGTGCTGGGTGAAAAGCTGGCGCATGGCTGGCTGGGCAAGCTGATCGACATCAGCTTCATCTTCGGCATGCTGGGCGGCGGTGCGACCACCCTGGGTCTGGCGGCACCGATGATCAACGAGGGGGTGCACGAGCTGTTCGGGGTGCCCAAGTCGCTGACCACGCAGATCGTGGTGCTGCTGGTGTGTACCGCCCTGTTCGGCTACAGCGCCTACGTGGGCCTCAAGAAGGGCATCAAGCTGCTGTCAGACATCAACTTCTGGCTGGCGGTCGGCCTGTTGCTGTTCATCTTCATCGCGGGGCCGACCCTGTTCATGGCCAATACCGGCCTGGATGCGCTGGGCCGCGTGATGAGCAACCTGATCCACATGGCCACCTGGCTTGAACCGTTCGCCGAGTTCAAGGGCTTCGAGGACACGCACTTCCCGCAGGACTGGACCATCTTCTACTGGGCCTGGTGGCTGGTGTTCGCGCCCAGCGTGGGGCTGTTCATCGCGCGTATCTCGCGGGGCCGCACCATCCGCGCCATGGTCGCCGGTTCGATGTTCTTCGGCACCATGGGCTGCTTCCTGTTCTTCATGGTGATGGGCAACTACGGCCTCTACCTGCAGCTGTCCGGTGAGCTGGACGTGGTCACCATCCTCAATGACCAGAGCCCGACCGCGGCCATCTTCGCGATGCTGCACACGCTGCCGCTGGACTACGTGGTGATCTTCGCCTTCACGCTGCTGGCGCTGATCTTCACCGCGACCACCTTCGACTCCATCTCCTACATTCTGGCCGCTGTGGTCCAGAAGGAAGTCGATGAAGAGCCGATGCGCTGGAACCGCCTGTTCTGGGCCTTCGCCCTGTCGTTCATGCCCATCGTGCTGATGTTCATCGGCGGGCTGGAGACCCTGCAGACGGCCTCCATCATCGGGGGTGTGCCGCTATTGGCAGTGGCCTTGATGCTGTGCATCTCCATCGTGCGCGCCGCGCACTATGACCTGCGCTACCAGCCGGATTACACGGTCAAGGAAATCAACATCGAGGAGTTCCCGGCAGACGACCCCTGGACCGAAGACGGCACTTGGGAAATACCCGACGAGGACGTGCCGGCAGCAGGCAAGCCGCGGCAGGACCCGCCCAAGGATCATATCGAAGGCGACCCGCACAGCCGTCCCTCACGCCTGTGAGGAGATGAGCCGGCCGGCCAGTTGAACGGCCAGTGTCAGACGACAAGACGCCGCCCATTGGGCGGCGTCTTGTCGTTCAGGGCAGGCAAGGGGCAGCGTGATGACGCGCCCGCAAGATGTCAGCCGGTCTCCTTGAGTGTCGTGCGGCGCACGCGGCGCGGCGTCAGTAGCGGTGGCGTCGGGTCGTTGTCGCTGCTGTCGAGCGCCAGATGGCGGAGGATGGCGGCACCGATGCGCCGCGAGCTGTCCGGGATGCCCTGATTGCCGAACAGGCGGTTGAACTCGAACACGAGCGGATGGCCATCGACCATCGCGATATCGAAGCCGGCATGATCGACACTCAATGCCTCGGCCAGGTGCAGGGCCAGGGCGATGGCGGGGGCCGGGATATTGTCGTAGGCCGTTTCGCCGCCCTGACTGACATTGGAGCGATAGCCGCCCAGCGGCGTGACGCGCCAGTAGGCGGTGATGACTTCGCCACCCACCACCACGATGCGCAGGTCGCGGTCGATCTCCAGGCGCGGCTGGGCATACAGCACCGGATGCTCCGCCGCATGCGCTTCCAGTTCGCCACGCGACTGGATCAGCTTCACGCCGACGCCCATCGAGCTTTTGACTTCCTTGACGATCAGCGGGTAGCCGAAGCGCGCCTCGATATCGTCGATTGCCTGACGGCTGGCGCCGCGAATCTCGGTCGGTGGCACGTTGTCCGGGCAGATGGCCTGAAAGACGCGCGTCTGCTCGACCTTGTCGTGGCCGATCGCGTAGCTGGGCAGGCTGGGGAAGATGCGTTTGCCGAGGCCGTAGACCAGGGTGGTGATCTGCCAGTATTCGGGAAACAGCAGGATGTCGGCGGCGCGGATCTCGTCGAGGTGATCCAGCATGCGCTTCGGCTTGATATAACGAACACCGGGAATGCCGAGGGTACGAAAAGCGTCGAAGGTGATGAGTTTCATGCGGGATATGTCGCCAAGAGCGCCATCATTGCGATAGCGCGATAAGGTTGCCAAGGCTGGACCGGCGCGTATTTAACGCCGGGCGGGGCGCCTTGGCAAGCCTTTGTCTGGCGCTGCCATGCTCCAAGGGGCCGGAGCATGGCGGAGGATCAGTTGGTGGCGAGGCGCTCGGCCTGGACGCGGTCGAGAATCGCCTCGTTGATGCGCTGCTTGAGGGCGTCATCCAGGGTCGGGCAACCCTCTTCGGGGGCCATGCAATGGGTGCTCAGCCACTCGGCCAGGCCCTCGCCATTGACGACTTCGGGGTCATTCTCGCGCTGGGTCCCCTCGCGCACGATCTGCCAGCCCGGCAGCGCCAGCAGCCCCTGCACCGGCACGTCGACACCGCATTCACGCTTCAGCCAGGCGGCCGTCCAGTCGCGTGCGGTACGTGTCTCGCGCAGCGGTTTGCGCTCGCGATAGCCCGGGAAGTACAGGCGACCATCCTTGAGCTTGACCTCATCCTTGAGTGCGCCCAGCGCATCCAGCGGACGCGAGCGCGCCTTGGTGCGAATGGCGTAGGCGCCGGCGGGGGTGACCACCAGATGATCGATATGGAAGCCATCGGCCGGCACGTCGTGATAGACCATGCTGGTCAGCTGTTCCGGGCGGATCAGCTGGTCGAGTTCCTGACCGATGGACAGCTCGCAGGCCAGCCCCAGCTTGAGCTTGCGGATGCGCTGGAAGTGACGCGTCAGGCGCAGCGCGAACACCAGCACCAGCAGCGCACAGGCCAGACCGTAGGCGGCCCACTCAAGCCAGTTCTGCTCTTCGCCGAACACCATGCGCCCCATGCCGTAGACCAGCGGACTCAAGGTGATGAGCGGCCCGAGCGCCCCGTCGAGGAACAGCGCCTGGAAGGCCTCGTCGAGACGATCGCGCAGGCTCTGGCCCGGTTCACGCAGCTGGCGGCGGGTCAGCGGCGACTGGATGCGCCGCTCATGCAGGCCGCGCATGCCCAGCACCACCAGCGCGATGGCACCCAGAGGGGTAAGGAAGAAGACAGGTAACAGGTATTCCAGCCAATCCATTGGGGTGTCCTATCGGTGAGAGACGGGCCTACTGGTCAAGTCGAGCGTACTGGTCAAGTCGAACGTACTGATCGGGCCGGGCGCACGCGCCATCAGTGGCCCAGCGCACGCGGCAGCGGCGTGAGCGGGATCTCGACCTCGCCCTGCGAGGTGCTGGCGTCACCCAGCACCGGCACCGCGCTGTCATTGATCCAATACAGGCGACCCTCGCTGCGCACATCGGCTTGCAGCGCATAGCGATGGCCTTCCTCGATGGCATTGCGGTCGTACTGCAGGCTGACCGGGAAAGGCCCTTCACGCAGGCCGCCATAGCGGGTACTGGCAATCAGTCCGGCCTCGGCATCGGCGCGGGAGACATCCACCAGGCGCACTTCCAGCATCGCATCCGGCGGTGCCGTGAAGGCCTGCTGTGGCACCACGCGTGCCTCCAGCTGCGTGAAGTCCGGGCCGGTCATGCAGCCACCCAGCCCGAGCGTGGCCAGCAGCAGGCCAGAGAGCGAGAGCGTGCGAGCCGAAGGCCGGCGTGGCGTGATGAAGTTCAGCATGGAAATCCCTTGTGCAGCGAGATGGAAGGCAAAGGTGCGCGCAGCAGTCGTTCAGCCACCGGCCAGCTTGACGGTATAGCCCATCCGCGTGAGTTCAGCCTTGAGCGTCTCGCGGTGATCGCCCTGGATCTCCACGATGCCATCCTTGAGACTGCCGCCAGTGCCGCACCGCTGCTTGAGAGTCTTGGCCAGGGCCTTGAGTTCCTTCTCGGCGAGCGGAATCCCGCTCACGGTGGTCACGCCCTTGCCCTTGCGACCGCTGGTCTCGCGACGGATACGCACCACGCCATCGAGGCTTGCCAGGCGTTCACGCTCGGCGAGGTCGGCACATTCGCACTCGGCTTCGGCACGCCGACACTCAGGGCAGGTTGCGCCATGTTCGGTGGAATAGACAAGCCCGGACAGTTGATCCTTGAGCGAGGCCATGATGTCTCCTGCGATACGGTGATGAATGATCAATGCCAAACGGAATCTCGAAAGGATACCTGCGTGCGCGAGAGGCTGGCACCCTGAGGCGCATAAAAAAGGCGACCCCGAAGGGTCGCCTTTCTCTTCATTCCCTGCCTGCTCGCGTGCGGGCAGGCAGGGAGACCTTGGCGGGTGCCGCCCGATCAATTGATCTTCGGGTCCAGCTCGCCACGGTTGTAACGCTCGAACATCGCTTCGAGGTTGATCGGGTCGATCTTGCTGCCATGACCGGCGGCACCGAAGGCTTCGTAGCGGGCGATGCAGATGTCGCGCATCGCCTTCACGGATTCCTTCAGATACTTGCGCGGGTCGAATTCAGACGGGTTCTGCGCCATGAAGCGACGGATGGAACCGGTAGAGGCCAGACGCAGGTCGGTGTCGACGTTGATCTTGCGCACGCCGTGCTTGATGCCTTCGACGATCTCATCGACCGGCACGCCGTAGGTTTCCGGAATCTTGCCGCCGTATTCGTTGATGATTTCCAGCCAGTCCTGCGGCACGGAGGAAGAGCCGTGCATCACCAGGTGAGTCTCGGGGATGCGGGCGTGGATTTCCTTGATGCGCTGGATGGACAGGGTGTCACCCGTCGGCGGCTTGGTGAACTTGTAGGCGCCGTGGGAGGTGCCGATGGCGATGGCCAGGGCATCGACGTGGGTCTTCTTGACGAAGTCGGCGGCTTCTTCCGGGTCGGTCAGCATCTGGTCGTGGTCCAGCTTGCCTTCGGCACCGATGCCGTCTTCTTCACCGGCCATGCCGGTTTCCAACGAGCCGAGGCAACCCAGCTCGCCTTCGACGGACACGCCACAGGCGTGGGCCATCTCGACGGTGCGACGGGTCACATCGACATTGTATTCGTAGCTGGTCGGGGTCTTGCCGTCTTCGCCCAGCGAGCCGTCCATCATCACCGAGCTGAAGCCCAGCTGGATGGAGCGCTGGCAGACTGCCGGCGAGGTGCCGTGATCCTGGTGCATGACCACCGGGATGTGCGGGAATTCTTCCACCGCAGCCAGGATGAGGTGGCGAAGGAACGGCGCGCCCGCGTATTTGCGTGCGCCGGCGGAGGCCTGGACGATCACCGGGGAATCGGTGTGATCGGCGGCTTCCATGATGGCGCGCATCTGCTCGAGGTTGTTGACGTTGAACGCCGGGATGCCGTATCCGTACTCGGCTGCGTGGTCCAACATCTGGCGCATGCTGATCAATGCCATGACATCACCTGTCTTTTTGAGGAATCGAGTGGAGAAGCGTCGGGTGCCCCCCGTCAGCTGACGGGGAGCGACCTTGTGGCCGTGACTCTAAGCCTGCGCCAATGAGGACACAGGCGGGTTCAGCTTGCTGCGGCTTCCAATGCCGCAACGGCCGGCAGTACCTTGCCTTCCACGTATTCGAGGAAGGCGCCGCCACCGGTAGAAATGTAGGAGACGCGCGACTCGACGTCGTACTTGTCGATGGCCGCCAGGGTGTCGCCACCGCCGGCGATGGAGAAGGCGTCGCTCTCGGCGATGGCCATCGCCAGCTGCTCGGTGCCGTTGGCGAACTGTTCGATCTCGAACACGCCGACCGGACCGTTCCACAGAATGGTGCCGGCGTCCTTGAGCAGCGCTCCGAAGCGCGAGGCGGTCTCCGGACCGATATCCAGGATCATCTCGTCGTCCTGGACGTCGGCGACGGCACGCACGACGGCTTCGGCCTTGTCGGAGAACTCGGTGGCGACGACGACGTCGGTCGGCAGCGGAATCTCGACCTTGTCCATCAGCGCGCGAGCGGTATCGAGCAGGTCAGCCTCGTAGAGGGACTTGCCGACGTTGTAACCGGCCGCCGCGATGAAGGTGTTGGCGATGCCGCCACCGACGATCAGCTGATGGCACTTGTCGGACAGCGCCTTGAGCACGTCGAGCTTGGTGGAGACCTTGGAGCCACCGACGATGGCGACCATCGGCGCACGCGGTGCGGCGAGTGCCTTCTCGAGGGCTTCCAGCTCGGCGGCCAGCAGCGGGCCGGCGCAGGCGTCCGGGGCGAAGCGTGCCACGCCATGGGTCGAGGCCTGGGCACGGTGCGCGGTGCCGAAGGCATCCATCACGTAGACATCGCACAGCGCGGCGTAGGCGCGCGACAGGGATTCCTCGTCCTTCTTCTCGCCCTTGTTGAAGCGCACGTTCTCCAGCAGCACGACCTCGCCTTCGGCGACATCCGGTGCCGTGTCGAGGTAGTCGTTGATCAGGCGCACCGGGCTGCCCAGCAGCTCGCCCAGATGTGCCGCGACCGGTGCCAGCGAGAACTGGTCTTCCGGCTCACCCTCGGTGGGGCGGCCCAGATGACTCATCAGCATCACGCGTGCGCCGGCGTCGCGTGCCGCCTTGATGGTCGGCAGGCTGGCACGGATGCGCGCGTCGCTGGTCACCTGACCGTCGCGGATCGGCACGTTGAGATCTTCGCGGATCAGCACACGCTTTCCGGACAGGTCGAGGGCGGTCATCGTTTGCACGTTCATGACGGGTTCCTTGGTCGTGAATCGGTGGAGAGAGCTTCCCTCGCCAGAGGCGTTGTCATCTCGCAGGCGTGCCAATGGGTGGCGACGTCCAGCATGCGATTGGCAAAGCCCCATTCGTTGTCGAACCAGCACAGCATCTTGATCAGCCGGCCGCCGGCAACACGGGTCTGGGTCGCATCCACGATACCCGAGCGCGGATCGTGGTTGAAGTCGATGGAGGCCGTCGGCTCCTCGCTCAATCCCATCAGGCCCTGCAGTCGTTGGGCGCAGGCCTCGCGCAGCAGGTCATTGACCTCAGCGGCGCTCACGTCACGCTTCACCTCGATGGACATGTCCATGCAGGACACGTTGATGGTCGGCACGCGCAGGTGCAGACATTCGAAGCGTCCTTCCAGGTGCGGCATCAGGCGGTTGATGCCCTTGGCCAGGCCGGTGTCCACCGGCACGATCGAACTCATCGCCGAGCGCGTCAGGCGCAGGTCCGTCTGGTGGTAGGCGTCGATCACCGGCTGGTCGTTCATCGCCGAGTGCACCGTGGTGGTGACGCCGCGCTCCAGTCCGAAGGCCTCTTCCAGCACCGTCAGAATCGGAATCAGGCAATTGGTGGTGCACGACGCCGCCGAGACGATGCGCATGCCGCTGCCTGCCTGCCCCGCCTCGGCGGGGGCCAGCGCCGACTGGTTGATGCCGCACACGATGGTGGCATCGACATCGGCGTCGGTATCGCCGGGCTGGGAGAACAGCAGCCGGCCGGCGCCTGCCGCCAGATGACGCTCGGCGGTGGCGCGGTCCTTGAAGCTGCCGGAGCACTCCAGCACCAGGTCAATCCCCAATGCCCGCCAGGGCAGGCAATCTGGATTGGCCTCGGACAGGATGCTGATCGCATGGCCATTGACGACCAGCTGGCCGTCGCGCTGTTCCACCGTGCCGGGGAAGCGGCCGTGGGTGGTGTCGTAGCGGGTCAGATAGGTGATGGTGTCCAGATCTGACAGCTCGTTGATCGCGACCACTTCCAGCGGCAGTGCCTCACCGCGTGCTTCACGTTCTACCAGCGCTCTCAGCACACACTGACCGATGCGTCCGTAGCCATTGATGGCCACTCGCAAGGGAGCGTTTCCCTGGCGTCGGGACACCTTGTCTCCCTGGGGAGCGTCGGCGTTGGGCAGAGGCGGCTGGTGGTTCAAGGATGTTGAGTTCCGAGTGTTTTTCAGGGGGTCCATGGTAGCGCATCGCTTTGCTGGGCGGAGGGAGCGAAAGGCGCGCAAGCGCCTGATTTCTGGTTTTTTTCGTCTAAGGGCACGTAGTCACACTACCCAACTGGAGGGGTTGTGTAGTCGCCGTCTGCGCTGTCTGTCGTGGGCATGATCGCCGGAGAATGACCGCTCATGCAGGATGAATCGTGTCATCAAGCCGCGACTCGTGTGAGCCACGTCGACTACAGGCGACAGCCGGTGACGCTTGAGGGCTCCTCGAGTGTCGCACAGACGAAAACGCCGCCGCTCCCAGCGGGAGGCGGCGGCGTCGATCTGCATCCCACTCCGTCATCGACGGGGTGGGTCAGGCGGTGATCAGCCCAGCAGCTTGTTGGCGCGTTCGACCACGTTCTCGACCGTGAAGCCGAAGTGCTTGAACAGGTCGCCAGCCGGCGCGGATTCCCCGAAGGTCTCCATGCCGATGATGTCGCCGTTCAGGCCGACATACTTGAACCAGTAGTCACGATGACCGGCTTCGATCGCCACGCGTGCGGTGACGGAAGACGGCAGCACGGATTCGCGGTATTCCGCGTCCTGCGCATCGAACAGGTCGGTGGCCGGCATGGACACGACACGCACGGCGCGACCGGCGGCTTCCAGCTCGGCAGCGGCATCCATCGCCAGGCCGACTTCGGAGCCGGTGGCGATCAGGATCACTTCCGGCTGGCCGTTGGCGGCGTCCTTCAGCACGTAACCGCCACGGCTGATGTTGGCCAGCTGGGCCTTGTCGCGGTTCTGGTGCGGCAGGTTCTGACGCGACAGGATCAGCGCGGTCGGGCCGGAGTGACGCTTGATGGCTGCATCCCACGCTGCCGCTGTCTCCACGGCATCCGCCGGACGCCAGGTGGACAGGTTCGGCGTGGTGCGCAGGCTGGTCAGCTGTTCGATCGGCTGGTGCGTCGGGCCATCTTCGCCCAGACCGATGGAGTCGTGGGTGAAGACGTAGACGGCCTGCTGACCCATCAGGGCGGCCATGCGAACGGCGTTGCGCATGTATTCCATGAAGATCAGGAAGGTCGCGCCGTACGGGATGAAGCCGCCGTGCAGACCGGCGCCGTTCATGATCGCGCCCATGCCGAACTCACGCACACCGTAGTGCAGGTAGTTGCCGCTGAAGTCTTCGCGGGTGATCGCCTGGGCGCCCTTCCAGAAGGTCAGGTTGGACGGGGCCAGGTCGGCACTGCCGCCGAGCAGTTCCGGCAGCTGCGGGCCGAGCTGGTTCAGGCACTCGAAGGACGCCTTGCGCGAGGCCGGGCTGTCGCCGGCGGCCTGGGCATCCTCGATCATCTTCTCGCTGGTCAGGGCGTGCGGCAGCTTGCCCTCCAGACGACGGGTGAACTCGGCGGCCAGTTCCGGGTGTGCTTCGGCGTAACGGGCGAAGCGTGCATCCCAGTCGCTCTCGAGCTTGGCACCGCGTTCGCTGGCGTCCCAGCCCTGATAGATGTCTTCCGGAACGTGGAAGGGTGCGTGGGTCCAGCCCAGCTTCTCGCGGGTGGCAGCGACTTCGTCATCACCCAGCGGCGCGCCGTGGCAGGACTCGGTGCCTTCCTTGTTCGGGGAGCCGAAGCCGATCACGGTCTTGCAGATGATCAGGCTCGGCTTGTCGTCGTGGCTCTTGGCCAGGGCGATGGCGGCGTTGATCTCTTCCGGCTTGTGGCCGTCGACGTTGGAGACGACGTGCCAGCCGTAGGACTCGAAACGCTTGGCGGTGTCATCGGTGAACCAGCCTTCGACTTCGCCATCGATGGAGATGCCGTTGTCGTCATACAGGGCGATCAGCTTGCCCAGACCCAGGGTGCCGGCCAGCGAGCCGACCTCGTGGGAGATGCCTTCCATCATGCAACCGTCACCCAGGAAGCACCAGGTGGTGTGGTCGACGACGGTGTGACCCGGACGGTTGAACTGCGCCGCCAGTGTCTTCTCGGCGATCGCCATGCCGACGGCATTGGCCAGACCCTGACCCAGCGGGCCGGTGGTGGTCTCGATGCCCGGCGCGTAGCCGTATTCCGGGTGACCGGCGGTCTTGGCGTGCAGCTGGCGGAAGTTCTGCAGGTCTTCAAGGCTCAGCTGATAACCCGAGAGGTGCAACAGGGAGTAGAGCAGCATGGAGCCATGGCCGTTGGACAGCACGAAGCGGTCACGATCGGCCCAGTTCGGGTTGGCCGGGTTGTGCTTGAGGTGGTCGTTCCAGAGCACTTCAGCGATGTCGGCCATGCCCATGGGGGCGCCGGGGTGGCCAGACTTGGCCTTCTGAACGGCGTCCATGGAAAGTGCACGGATGGCGTTGGCCAGGTCAAAACGGGAAGGCATGCAGTAGCTCCTCGCCTGCGGGCGTCAAGAGTGGGGCAATGAATCACGGCGTGCTGCGCCGGACGCTCAGTGCATCCCGAGAGCCAGGGCATGCTGCTGCCTGGGTCTCCTTCAGGACTGTGCGCCTGAAACAGTGCGCCGGAAAGGACAGTGCGTCGCGTGAACCTTGTACGCGCGGACTCGCGTCCGAGCGTGATCTCCGGGCGGGTATTGTCACCGAGATGACAGGGCGCGGCAAATCGCATCCGGGATGTGCGCTCGTCCAAAGGTGGCAACGGCTTATTACCCTGTGTGCAGCGCTTGTCGCAAAAAGGTCTCGATTGGACGGCCCCACGGGCCCCATTGCGCTAGGAACTCACATAAGTGGCGTGTAAACTCGCCCCCCCGAGGCTCAACCGCCCGTGTTGAGCTTCATCGTGCGCCGCAAGCGTGTTTCTACTCGGTCGTCAACGCAGTCTGCCGTCAGTGGCCGAATCATCCCCGCATCCGAAAAGAGGGTCGAGGACCAATGAGCGAATACTCACTCTTCACATCCGAGTCCGTGTCCGAAGGGCATCCGGACAAGATTGCCGACCAGATTTCCGACGCCGTGCTCGATGCCATCATCGCGCGCGACAAGCAGGCACGCGTGGCGTGCGAAACGCTCGTCAAGACAGGCGTTGCCATCGTGGCCGGTGAGATCTCCACCAGCGCGTGGGTGGATCTCGAGGAGCTGGTACGTCGTGTCATCACCGATATCGGCTATACCTCTTCCGACGTCGGCTTCGACGGCGAGACCTGTGGTGTCCTCAACCTGATCGGCAAGCAGAGCATCGATATCGCCCAGGGCGTCGATCGCACCAAGCCGGAAGATCAGGGCGCGGGCGACCAGGGCCTGATGTTCGGCTACGCCACCAACGAGACCGACTCCTTCATGCCGGCGCCGATCCACTACGCCCACCGTCTGGTGGAGCGTCAGGCGGAACTGCGCAAGAACGGCATGCTGCCGTGGCTGCGTCCGGATGCGAAGAGCCAGGTCACCTTCCGCTACGACGAAGCCGGCAAGCCGGTCGCCGTCGAAGCCGTCGTGCTGTCGACCCAGCATGACCCGGAAGTGTCCCAGGAAGACCTGCGCGCGATGGTCAAGCGCGAGATCATCGAGCAGGTGCTGCCGGCCGAGTGGCTGTCCGAGACCACCGAATACCACATCAACCCGACCGGCAACTTCGTCATCGGCGGCCCGGTGGGTGACTGTGGTCTGACGGGTCGCAAGATCATCGTCGACACCTACGGCGGCATGGCCCGTCACGGCGGTGGTGCCTTCTCCGGCAAGGACCCGTCCAAGGTCGACCGCAGCGCCGCCTATGCCGGTCGCTACGTGGCCAAGAACGTCGTCGCCAGCGGCCTGGCCGACAAGTGCGAGATCCAGGTCTCCTACGCCATCGGTGTCGCCGAGCCGACCTCCGTCTCGATCAACACCTTCGGCACCGGCAAGATCAGCGATGCCAAGATCGTCGAGCTGGTGCGCGAGCACTTCGACCTGCGTCCGTACGCCATCACTACCATGCTGGACCTGGCGCACCCGATGTATCAGCTGACCGCTGCCTACGGCCACTTCGGTCGTGAGCCGTTCGAGCACAGCTACAGCTGGACCGACGTGAGCGGCGAGCAGAAGACCGAAACCTTCACCGCCTTCCCGTGGGAAAAGACCGATCGTGCCGCTGGCCTCAAGGCTGCGGCTGGCCTGTAAATTCGCCAGCTCGACAGGCCTGGCAGGTGGCGGACGTCTCGCCCCTCGCTTTCGGCGCCATGACAAGAAAACCCGCCTCGGCGGGTTTTCTTGTCTCTGGCCCTCCTTCGGACAGCAACAGGAGAGATGCCCAGTGGCTGATCTACGCTATCTCAAGGGCTACGCCCCCGAGATCCAACAGCAGGCGAGTGAACTGCTGGCGTCGGGCAAGACGGCAGCCTTCTTTCTCGGCAAGTATCCCGAGCCTCATCAGCTGCAGGGTGCGCGGGCGCTGCATGACTACACCATGGCGCTGAAGAATCAGTATCTGCGCAGCTCGGCGCCGATCAGCAAGGTGATCTACGACGACCGGATTCACGTCATCGACAACGCCCTGGGGCTGCACACCTTCGTGTCGCGGGTGCAGGGCAACAAGCTCAAGGCCAAGAACGAGATCCGTATCTCGTCGCTGTTCCGGCGGCTGCCGGAGCCGCTGCTCAACATGATCGTGGTGCATGAGCTGGCGCATCTGCGCGAGAAGGCCCACGACAAGGCGTTCTACCGGCTCTGCTGTCACATGCAGCCGGAGTATCATCAACGTGAGTTCGAGCTGCGTCTCTATCTCTGCCACCGTGAACGCCACGGCGATCTCTGGTAGCCGCGCTCCGTTCTGGTAGCCATGAGCCGCTCTGGGCAGTCACGCTCAGTTCAGACAGCCACGCGGCCGCTCACGCGACAGAAGAACTGGAAAGAATGACAAGGACGTCATGCCATCAGGGGTATCGGCGCCACTGCAAAGGACCGTTTTCGGATGCTCAATCTCGCTGCACTGTTCATCACCATCACTGCCGTGTGCATGTGGTTCAATCATCGCGTCCTGCGGCTGCCGCCGACCATCGGCGTGATGGCCATCGGCCTGGTGCTGTCGCTGGGCGTGATCGGGCTCGATCACTTCGCGGTGACCACCGTCGTGGCCGATACCGCGGAAGACTGGCTGGGGCGCATCAATTTCAACAGCCTGCTGATGGACGGCATGCTGTCCTTCCTGCTGTTCGCCGGCGCGCTGCACGTGGACCTCTCGCGCCTCAAGGCCTACCGGCGCTCCATCGGCCTGCTGGCCACGCTGGGCGTGCTGATCTCGACGCTGGTGATCGGCTCCGCCGCCTGGTGGCTGTTCCAGTGGGCCGGTATCGAGGTGCCCTACCTGTATTGCCTGGTGTTCGGTGCGCTGATCTCGCCCACCGACCCGATCGCCGTGCTCGGCATCATGCGCAGTGCCGGCGCGCCTGCCGACATGGAGATCCGCATCGTCGGCGAATCGCTGTTCAATGATGGCGTGGCGGTGGTGCTGTTCACCGCGCTGCTGAGTGCGGCGTCGGCCGGCAGCGGTGAGGTCGAGCTCGGTCACATGGGGCTCTTGTTCCTCGAGGAAGCCGGCGGCGGCATCCTGCTCGGGCTGGCGCTGGGCGCACTGGTCTATCAGCTGATGCGCAGCATCGACCAGTATCAGGTCGAGGTGATGCTGAGTCTGGCGCTGGTACTGGGCGGTTATGCGCTGGCCTCGGCGCTGCATGTCTCCGGCCCCATCGCGATGGTGGTGGCGGGGCTGATCATCGGCAACATGGCGCGTGATGGCGCCATGTCCGACAACACCCGCCGCTATCTGGACGGCTTCTGGGAGCTGGTCGACGAGATTCTCAACGCGGTGCTGTTCGTGCTGATCGGCCTCGAACTGGTACTGATGCCGATCACGCTGACCTCGATCGGCATCGCGCTGGTGCTGGTGGCGGTGATTCTGCTCTCGCGCCTGGCGCTGATCGGTCTTCCGCTGAGCCTCTTGCGTCGCTGGTACACCTTCCGCCCCGGCACTACGCGCGTGCTCACCTGGGGTGGCCTGCGCGGCGGCATCTCGGTGGCGCTGGCACTGGCGATTCCCGAAGGCGACTTCCGCGAGCCGCTGGTGGTCACCACCTACATCATCGTGCTGTTCTCGATCCTCGTGCAGGGATTGAGCATCGGCAAGCTGGTGACGGCGGTGGTCGGCGATCGCAGCCACTCGGGAGAGTCGAACGACAAGCACTGAGTCAGAGTCGGCCAATGCAAACGCCCCTTCACTGACAGCAGTGAGGGGGCGTTTTCGTTTCGGTCGCGAGGCGCCAGCCAAGGGCAGTTTGCTGGCGACTCAAAGAGCCGCCAGGCCCCGGGCAAAGACACCGCTGAGGGGTTTCACCTCACCCGCTTGCTTCGCGCGAGCGACAGCGAGCTGGCGCATCAGGGTCAGCAGCAGATCGCGCCCCGCCAGCAGCGGGTCGACCACCGGCAGGCCGATCTCTGACGCGATGGCATCACGCAGCGGCCCCATCGCAGCGCAGCCAAGCACGATGCTGCCGGCACCGCTGGCTCTGGCGTGTTCACAGCCCTCCAGCAATGCCGCGGGGGGAGTGCGCGCCTCGGACAGCGCGAGTACCGGTACGTCACAGGCCAGCAGCGCCTTGCACAGGGGGCGCATCGCATAGCGCTCCAGCAGCTGCTCGGACATCGGCAGCGTGCTGGTCATGCTGGTGACGATGGCAAAGGAGGGAGCCGCCAGCGTGGCCATGTGCATGGCGGCCTGAGCGATGCCGATCACCGGCACGGGGCTCAGTTCACGGGCGGCCTCGAGGCCGGGGTCACCGAAGCAGGCCAGCAGATAGCCATCGGCGGGCGGAGTCTCCAGCAGGCCCTCACGATCACGGGCGATCAGCGCCAGCAGCGCGACCACCGCCATGGCTTCCTCGACGGCGGTCTCGATGCTGGGGGCGCCATGCTCGGCAGTCAGCACCTCGAGGTGGACGTCCCGGGCGAGCTGCCGTTGCAGCGAGTGCGCCATCTGCTGACTCATCGCCTGGCTGGTGTTGGGATTGATGACCTTGAGACGCAACATGGCGGGCTCTCTCATGATGGTGGGCTCGTGATGGACTTTCGCGTGACGGGCTTTTTCGTGACGGGCTTTCTCGTGATGGCGCGCGTCGGATGCGGCCGTACGAGTGGAGCACACAAAACACGAGCAGCATCCGTGCCAGTCCCGGCGACACCTGCTGGCGCAACGTTCGTTTCATTGGCGGTGCGCTGCTGTGGTGCATATGGCTAATACAGCGGAAGTTGATGGTGCCTAATGTCTCAGGAGTTGCCACGCACATGACGTTGCTGGCAGGGGTGTCACGCAGATCGGGCCTTGGGGAAAACGCTTGGAGACTGAAAATCCGCAACAAGTGTTTCACTGGCACGCTTGTTGATAAGGGGAGGGTATGGCGAGGCATGACGCCTCGTGACTGGCCCATGGCCCACAAGCCCCTCTGGAGACAACAATGACACCCCAGACTCCCCCTGATCTGAGCAGCGCGAGCAAGCGGCTCATCAATGAGGACCTCGCCCCCTGCGAGCAGAACTGGAACTGGTACAACATCTTCTCGTTCTGGATGTCCGATGTGCACAGCGTCGGTGGCTACGTCTTTGCCGCCAGTCTGTTCACCCTGGGGCTGGCCAGCTGGCAGATTCTGGTCTCGATGCTGGTCGGCATTCTGGTGGTGCAGGTGTTCGCCAATCTGATCTCGCGGCCCAGTCAGCAGACGGGGGTGCCCTTCCCGGTGGTCTGCCGTCAGTCCTTCGGCATCTATGGTGCCAACATTCCGGCGATCATCCGCGGGCTGATCGCGGTGGTGTGGTACGGCATCCAGACGTATCTGGCGGCGCATGCCTTGATGCTGGTGCTGCTGCGCTATGTGCCGTCGCTGGAAGGGCTGACCGAGACCCAGCTGTTCGGGCTCTCGCAGCTGGGCTGGTACTGCTTCCTGTTCATGTGGGTGCTGCAGGCGCTGGTGTTCTGGTGGGGCATGAATGCGGTGCGGCGCTTCATCGATTTCGCCGGGCCAGCCGTCTATGTGGTGATGTTCGCGCTGGCGGGCTGGATCGTCTGGCAGGCCGGCTGGGACAACATCAGCTTCACGCTGGGCAGCAAGACGCTCTCGGGCAGCGACGCCCTGTGGCAGATGGTGATCGCCGCGGCGCTGGTGGCGGGCTACTTCGCGGGGCCGACGCTCAACTTCGGGGACTTCTCGCGCTACTGCGCTACCCCCGGGGATGTGAAGCGCGGCAATTTCTGGGGCCTGCCGGTCAACTTTCTGTTGTTTGCCGTCATCACCGTGGTGGTGGTGTCCGGCACGCAGCCCATCTTCGGCGAGATGCTGCATGACCCGATGGAGACCGTCGCCCGCATCGACAATGGCGTCGCGGCAGCGCTGGGCATCCTGACCCTGGTGCTGGCGACCATCGGCATCAACATCGTGGCCAACTTCGTGTCCCCGGCGTTCGACTTCTCCAATGTGGCACCGTCCCGCATCAGCTGGCGCATGGGCGGCATGCTCGCTGCCGTCGGCTCCATCTTCATCACGCCGTGGAATCTGTTCAACAACCCGGAGATCATCCAGTACACCGTGGGCATCCTCGCCGCAGCCATCGGCCCGGTGTATGGCGTGATCCTGTTTGACCACTATCTGGTCAACAAGGGCGGCATCAACACCAAGGCGCTGTTCACTGACAGCGCGGAAGGCGAGTACTTCTTCGAGAAGGGCGTCAACGTCGCGGCGGTCAAGGCGCTGCTGGTCTCCTCGGCGGTGACGCTGATCATCAGCTTCCTGCCGCTGGGCGACATCACCCACTTCACGCTGTTCATCGGCGGTCTGATGGCGGCAGGGCTTTATGGCATCTTCTCGGGGTACTGGCTGGGAGATGCCGCCTCTGCACGCATCTATGTGCCGGCCGGGGTACGCCAGAAGATGTCATGACGCTCAGGCCGTGAGCTGGCATTGCCTTGGCTTTACCTTCAGCGCCCTGCTGTCGTCATCCACCTCGATGGCGACAGCAGGGCGCTTTCGTTCGTGTTGCCGACACCTCTTTGCCCTTGTTCCGCCTGGCCGGCCTGATGACGCAGCACATTGTTCTATCAGGCAGACGGTAATCTTGCGTTTACTGATCAACTCTTTATTCCAGTGAGGTGTGCTCTGCGCGCGGTGTAACATTGGCTGATGCTACCGAGTGTCGAGGATGGAACATGCTGCTTCATGAACATCTGATATTGCCGGGCAGGGACGGTTCGGATCTCGAAGCGCAGCACTATCGCACGCGAATCAACAATACCTTCATCATGTTCGCCATGGCGTGCTTCGCCTGCTTCCTGCTGTTTGACTATTTCCAGGTGCCGTCTGCCTGGCAGGCGTTGTGGGTGGGGCGGCTGATCATCTTCCTCTGCTGCCTGCTGTGCATCCTCCAGCTGCGCCGCGGCGGCGTGCATTCGGACAAGATCCTGTTGGCCGGGGCGATACCCGCCAATCTGTTCTTCTGCTTCGGTGCCGCGCTGATTCCGGATGCACTGACGCTGACGTTGTGGAACCTGAGTTTCTCGACCTGCATGCTGATTGCCATGCCCGCCTGGCTGGTGTGGGGCTGGCGCTACCAGCTGGCCAGCAGCCTGCCGCTGATACTGTGTTATGTGCCCATCTATGTGTGGCTGAGTCCCTTGCCGTTGACGACATTGGCCGGTGCGGGTGGTGCCTACATCCTGGGGACCCTCTTCATCGCGCCGGCACTGGCGCACGCACGAGCCTCGACCTTCCATCGCACCATCCGGCTGCAGCGCACGCTGGAGGCGCGCAATCTCGAATTGCACGACATGAATCAGCGGTTGCTCACCCAGCAGAACGAGCTGGAATACCGCGCCAATCATGATTTGCTGACGGGGCTGCCCAACCGTCGTTTCGGCTTTGATTTTCTCGAGCGGATGCTGGCCGAGAGCACGAGCACTCGGCAATGCATGTCGATCCTGTTCGTGGATGTCGATCGCCTGAAGCACGTCAACGACAGCTTCGGGCACGCCGAGGGCGATCGTCTGATCCAGCTGGTGGCCCGGAGTGTCGCCCAGGCGGCCGGTGAAGATGGTCTGGCATGCCGCCTGGGCGGCGATGAATTCCTGGTCGTGATGCCCGGTGCCTGTGATATGGCCAGCCAGCAGGCGACGACCCAGCTGATGCGCCATCTTCAGGAGCAACGCCTGGAGCAGCAAATCCCCTTCCCGGTCGAGGTCAGCATCGGGCGCGTCACCCACGACCCGGTACTGCAGGGCGATGTGGATGTCGATGATCTGATCCATATCGCGGATGACCGCATGTATCGTCAGAAGCGCGCTCGGCGGCGGGCCATGGCGGGCGCCAACGACCCTCAGGCGTGAGAAAGCCCGCGATCTTCCCTTCTTTCATGCTGCAAGTGATTGATGGCAACGGCTGTCATCGCTTTTTCATGTCGCTGTTACGGGTATGTCATCGCCTCCCCTCAGTCTTGCTGGGCAACGACAGGGGCCATCTGGGCCTCGCCTGTCGATTCCGCCTGGCAACCCAGAGGTGACTGACATGACCGCTCCGCAATCGGCTCCCCGTGCTGAAATGCCGCCTGCTCCCGACGCTCTCGGTCAGGTTCGCACGCTGTTCATCTCCGATGTGCATCTGGGGACCCCGGACTGCCAGGCGGCGCTGCTTGCGAAGCTGCTGCGTCGCGTGCGCCCCGAACGCCTGTATCTGGTCGGCGATATCGTCGACCTGCTGGCGATGCGCAAGCGTGCGGTGCTCGACAAGGACCAGCAGGCGCTGGTGGCGCGGGTGCTGCGTCTGGCGCGCAGTGGCTGTGAGGTCATCTACATTCCCGGCAATCATGATGCCGCCTTCCGTCGCCTGTGCGGCCTGAAGCTGCACAACGTGAGCATCGAGCGGCGCGCGATCCATACCACTGGCAGCGGTCGTCGCCTGCTGGTCTCCCACGGCGACGAATTCGACACCCATGTGCGCATCGCGCCGTGGCTGCTCAAGCTGGGCGATGGCATGCACGGCTTCATCCTGTCACTCAATCGCTGGTGCAACCGCGCGCGTGGCATGTTCGGGCTGCCGTACTGGTCGCTGGCCAGTGCGCTCAAGCGTCGTAGCGGCACGGCCCAGCGCTATGTGGCCCAGTTCGAGGAAGCCGCCATGCGCCAGGCGCGTCTCGAAGGCCTGGATGGCTATGTCGGGGGGCATATCCACCAGGCGGGCTTCCGGGTCGAGGAAGGTGTGCTCTATTGCAACGACGGCGACTGGGTCGAGCACTGCACCGCGCTGGCGGAAGATGCCGAAGGCGCGCTGCACCTGATTGACTGGCAGGGTCAGATCATCGAGACGGCGCCGCGCCATCTGATGCCGCGTCAGGCGCCGGCCGCGACGCCCGACGCCGTCACGCCCGAGATGGCTGGTGCCTGAACCTCACCCCAGGCCGCTGATCGCCAGCATCCATGATAGATACAGCGGGATGATCAGCGGCGCCGCCAGGGTGGTCAGCATCACCGCGATCGCGCCCTTGGCCGGCTGGATATTCAGCTCGATGGCCAGCACGACCACATTGGCGGCCATCGGCACCACGCCCAGCAGCAGCAACACCTGCGCCAGCACCGGGTCGAGGGCGAACAGGCTGCCCAGCAGCATCACGCTGCCCAGACTCAGCAGCGGCCACATCACGAAGCGCAGGCCGGTCGCGGCCAGAATGAAGCGCGGGTCGATCTCGCGCAGGCTGACACCGCCCAGCGTCATGCCGATGATCATCATGCCCAGCACCGTGTAGCTGTACTTGAAGTAGTCGAGTCCCTCCATCACCGCCCCCGGTACCTCGAGCCCCAGCGTCCCCACCAGCAGGGCGGCCAGAAAGGCGTAGATCAGCGGCAGACGCACGATCTTGACCAGGCTCTGGCGCATCGAGAACTGCCCGCGCGCACTGACGTAGAAGCCCAGCGTGAACTCATACAGCGTGATGCCGAGCAGGCAGAACAGGTACTGGGTCACGCCTTCCGGCGGCAGCAACAGCATCGCGACCGGCAGGCCGAAGTAGCCGGTATTGCCGGTGCCGGAGGAGAAGGCGAGCAGGGCGGCTTCCTGCGGCGGGAAGAACTTCGCGGCCAGCGGGCGCACCAGCAGGCAGATGCTGCTGGCCAGCGAGAACAGCCCCAGCGTCAGGCCCAGATCACTCAGCGATGGCTCGCCGAGCACCAGCCCGCGGAAGAAGGTCAGCGGCGCGATCACATAGATCAGCAAGGTGGCGATGGGGCGCGGGTCGATCGCGAGGCGGCGCGCGCAGAGGGCGCCGAGGGCGACGAAGGTGATCAGCATCCAGAGCGGTTGCTGCAGATCGATGTGGTCCATCACGGTTCCTTGTGAAGCGTCATTGTCCTTTTGGCTCATCATGCCGTGTGGCCCCTGTCAGCGTCATCCCATGAATGACGCGCATTGCGTCTTTCCTTGATCCGGCTGCGCATCGCGTGGTTGCGCGGCTGGTGAGGGGCAGGACTAAGGGGCAGGACGCCACTGTCAGCAATGGTTATAAACACGCACTTTCTTATATGAATGGTATTGAAGTTGAGGCGAAAACCTTTCATTGGCCGGGGTCGGCGGCGGCGGTCAGAATGCTCGATATGCAGTGCAAGGGCGGTGGCGTGACGCGCCGGACGTGTATTGCTGCACGCACACCGCGAAGTGTGCGGCGATAACGACATCAATGCCGGACACGACGACCGCGAGGGCCGCCCCATGAGTGCAAGCGAACATCCGTCAGGGATCAGCTTCGAATTCTTCCCGCCGAATACCGAGGCCGGGCGTGAAAAGCTCAAGGGGGTTCGCGATCAGCTGGCGGCGCTGGAGCCGGAGTTCTTCTCCGTCACCTATGGCGCGGGTGGCTCCACGCGTGAGCGCACCTTCAACACCGTGCAGTCGGTCAGCGCCAGCGGCATCTGTACCGCGCCGCACCTGTCGTGTGTCGGTAGTGACCGCGGTGAGCTGCGCGAGATCCTGGCGCAATACCGCGAGCAGGGCGTCAAGCGCCTGGTGGCGTTGCGCGGGGACCTGCCCTCCGGGATGGGCTCGCGCAGCGAGCTGCGTTACGCCAACGAGCTGGTCGAGTTCGTGCGCGAGGAGACCGGCGATCACTTCGAGATCGCGGTGGCAGCCTATCCGGAGTGCCATCCACAGGCCGACAACTACCACAGCGATCTCGAGAACTTCGCGCGCAAGATGCAGGCCGGCGCCGATATCGCCATCACCCAGTACTTCTTCAATGCCGATGCCTACTTCCACTTCGTGGAGCGCGCGCGTGCCGCCGGTATTCAGCAGCCGATCATCCCGGGGATCATGCCGATCACCAACTACACCCGGCTGGCGCGTTTCTCTGATTCCTGCGGGGCGGACATCCCGCGCTGGCTCCGCCGGCAGCTCGAGAGCTATGGCGATGACAGCGAGAGCCTCCAGGCCTTCGGCACCGAGGTGATCTCGCGCATGAGTCAGCGTCTGCTGGATGGTGGCGCGCCGGGCCTGCATTTCTATACCCTCAATCAGGCCGAGCCGTGTCTCAAGGTGCTGGAAAATCTGGGGATCTCTTCTCGTTGAGTCACGCGCGCTGGGTGTGCGCGGCAAGTAATTGGAAGAGCGGCATTGAATGTGGCGTCGCTCGCCCTGAGGTCTGACGGGTAGCCGCTTGTGACAGCGGCCCGCAAGCCACTCAAGGCGTCGGCAGTGACGCCGGCCTCAGTGATGGAGAGATTGCTCATGAATCACGAGACACAGCACACGGCATCCTTTACGACCTCGTCCAGAAAGCCCCTCAAGACCGCCGCGACGCTGGCGCTCGGCGCCTGGTTGTTCGGCGGCGTCGCCCAGGCCGCCACCGAGGTGGAAATGCATCGCGTCAGCAGTGATGGCGTCGGCGAGTCCGTCGGCAGTGTCATGGCCGAGGATACCGATGATGGTCTGCTGCTGACGCCGAAGATCGAGGGGCTCGAGAGCGGCATCCACGGCTTCCACCTGCATGCCAATGCCAGCTGCGAACCGGCCGAGAAGGATGGCGAGGCCGTCGCCGCCGCCGCGGCAGGTAGCCACTTCGATCCAGAAGAGACCGGTACCCACCAGGGCCCCTACGGTGATGGCCACCTCGGTGACCTTCCGGCGCTGAGCGTCGATGCCGATGGCAAGATCTCGCTGCCGGTGCTGGCACCGCGCCTCAAGGAAAGCGATCTCAGCGGCCATGCGCTGATGATCCACTCCGGCGGTGACAACTACACCGATACGCCCAAGCTGGGCGGTGGCGGCTCGCGCGTCGCCTGCGGTGTGGTCGACTGAATGATGGTCGATTGAACGGTGGTCGACAGAACAGCGTTCGACTGGTCTGTGGTCAATTGAGCCACCTGCCGAGATGACATGAAAAAGCCCCGCCAATTGGCGGGGCTTTTTCATGTCACAGCGCTACAGCAGATGTCAGTGCAGCTTGCCGGGGTCCAGAATGCGTACTGGCTGAACCTCATCGCTCGCCGGCGTCTCGCGGGGGTCGCTCACGCGCGTGGAAATCTCGGCGAGGGTCGGCGGTTCCTCGATGGCTTGCTGTTCGAAGAAGTCGCAGGACACGCAGTCACGGTAGCGGGTCTCGTTCTGCTCCCAGGTGCGCAGGCGGTCCATTGCTCCGCAGCGCGGGCAGACGGCACCGGCGATGAAGCGCTTGATGGTAGACATGGTGCCTCCAGTCAGGGTCAGGGTAGGTCTGGCAATCCCGCCTCGGGCGGATGATGCGCCATATGATACGCCCCCGACCGGTAAAGGTCAGGGGCGCATGGTCAGCAGCTCGTGGTCAGGCTTGCGCCATCACGAGACGGGGCGAGATCAGGCCGCCTGGGCACCGATGCCGGAGTGACGCAGCAGGGCATCGACTTGCGGGTCACGGCCACGGAAGGCGCGGAACAGCTCGGCGGCGTCACGCGAGCCACCGCGTGCCAGTACCTCGTCACGGAAGCGTTGGCCGGTGGCGGTATCGAAGACCGCGCTTTCCTCGAAGGCACTGAAGGCGTCTGCCGACAGCACCTCGGCCCACTTGTAGCTGTAGTAACCCGCGGCGTAACCGCCGGCGAAGATATGGCTGAAGCCATTCTGGAAGCGATTGAACTCGACCGCCGGCACCACGGCGACCTTGCTGCGCACCTCGTCGAGCAGCGCCTGGACATCGCTGGCCGACGGCTTGTCGAGCTCATGATGCAGGCGGAAGTCGAACAGCGAGAACTCCAGCTGGCGGACCATGGTCATCGCCGCCTGGAAATTGCGGGCTGCCTGCAGGCGCTCGAGCATGTCGTCGGGCAGGCGCTCGCCGGTGTCGACGTGACGTGCGATCAGATCCAGCCCTTCACGCTCGTAGCAGAAGTTCTCCATGAACTGGCTGGGCAGCTCGACGGCGTCCCAGGCCACGCCATTGATGCCGGAGACTTCGGCGACTTCCTGGCGGGTCAGCATGTGATGCAGGCCGTGACCGAACTCGTGGAACAGCGTGACCACTTCATCGTGGGTCAGCAGTGCCGGGCGATCGCCCACCGGGCGGGTGAAGTTGCAGGTCAGGTAGGCGACCGGCAACTGCAGGCTGCCATCCTCGCGGCGACGACGGACGCGGCACTCATCCATCCAGGCACCGCCTCGCTTGCCTTCACGCGCGTAGAGATCGAGATAGAAGCCGGCGATCGGGGTGTCATTCTCGATCACCTCGTAGTAGCTGACGTCCTCGTGCCATACCGGCACTTCGCGCTGCTTGAAGGTGATGCCGTAGAGGCGGTTGACGACCTCGAACAGCCCGTCGATGGCCTGCGGCGCCGGGAAGTAGGGGCGCAGCTGCTCCTGATTGATCGCGTAGCGCGACTCGCGCAGCTTCTCGCTGGCGTAGCCGACATCCCACGGCTGCAGGTCGTCGATACCGAGGCTCTCGGTGGCGTAGGCCGCCAGCTCGTTGAACTCTTCACGCGCCTGCGGCACGGCGCGGGTGGCGAGGTCATCCAGGAAGGCGATGACCTGCGCCGGCGAGTCGGCCATCTTGGTCGCCAGCGACAGCGAGGCGTAGTCGTCGAAGCCGATCAGCGCGGCCAGCTCCTGACGCAGGGCCAGAATCTCCTCGATCACCGGGCCGTTGTCGAACTCACCGGCGTTGGGACCCTTCTCCGAGGCGCGCGTGACGAAAGCGGTGTAGACCTCCTCGCGCAGCTCGCGGTTGTCGGCATAGCTGAGCACCGGGAAGAAGCTCGGGAAGTCCAGGGTGATGCGATAGCCTTCCAGACCCTTGGCTTCGGCATTGGCCTTGAGCGCTTCCAGGCCGCTTTCCGGTACGCCCGCCAGTGCCTCTTCACCGACATCCTTGTGCCAGGCCTGGGTGGCATCCAGCACATGGTTGGAGAAGGTGTTGGAGAGCTCGGACAGGCGCGCCTGGATCTCGCCGTAACGCTGCTTCTTGTCTTGCGGCAGATCGACACCGGCGAGGCGGAAGTCGCGCAGGCTGTTGGTGATCGCCTTCTGCTGGGCTTCATCGAGGCTTGCGAACTCATCGCTGTCCGCGAGGCGCTGATAGGCCGCGGCCAGGTCGCTGTTCTGACCCACCCAGGTGGAGTAGGCCGACAGCTTGGCGAGACAGGCCTGATAGGCTTCACGCAGCTTGGGCGAGTTCATGGTCGAGTTGAGGTGCGATACCGGCGACCAGGCCTGGCTCAGGCGATCACCCAGCGCTTCCAGCGGCGCGGCGAAGTTGTCCCAGCGCGTGTCATCGCGGGTGGCCTCGATCAGGCGCTCCATCTCCTGCTGGTTGTGCTCCAGCAGTTCGCTGATCGCGTCTTCGACGTGCTCGGCCTTGAGGGTATCGAATGGCGGCAGGGTGTTGCGTTCCAGCAGGGGATTGATCGACATGGGGTACCTCGCACGATTCAGGTGGGCAGTCGCGGGATGCGATGAAGAAGGAGGTGCCTTGGCACATCGGGAAACAGCATCACCGTGACTGCGGGGATACCTTGAATGTGAGGCCTCGGCGCGCGTTATTCAATCTATCGCCTCGATAGGCGGGCGCTGCCACGCGCATGTCGCATTGGCCGAGGCCGGTACGGCTGCTATCTTGCTGCCCTTGATCACTGTTGCTGGACCCGCCTTTCTTTACCAACGTTCCTTGACCACGAGAGCAGACATGAGCGAAACCACCGAACGCTGGGGCAGTCGCCGAGCCTTCATTCTTGCCGTGACCGGCGCAGCCGTCGGGCTGGGCAATATCTGGCGCTTCCCCTACATGACCGGTGAGAACGGCGGTTCGGCATTTCTGCTGCTGTATATCGGTTTCGTGCTGTTGCTGGGCCTGCCGGTGATGATGGCCGAGATCATGATCGGGCGTGCCGGACGTCGCGGGCCGATGCAGGCGCTGGCCCATCTGGCCGTCAGCGGTGGCCGCACCCCGCACTGGCGCTGGCTGGGGCTGTTCGGCGCCATCACCATGTTCTTCATCCTGTCGTTCTATTCGGTGGTGTCGGGCTGGTCGATCGAGTATCTGGTCGATTCGCTGAAGGGTGACTTCAGTGGCATGAGTCCGCCGGAGATCGGCGCTTCCTTCGGTGCCTTCCTGGAAGACCCGGTCACGATGACCTTCAACCACACCGTCTTCATGCTGATGACGATGAGCGTGGTGGCCGCCGGTATCTCTTCCGGGCTCGAGCGCCTCAACAACCTGATGATGCCGCTGCTCTACGTGCTGTTGCTGGCGCTGGCCGGTTACAGCATCAGCACGCCCGGCTTCGGCCCCGCGCTGAACTGGCTGTTCATGCCCAACCCGAGTGCCATCACGCTGGACGTGATGCTCAATGCCATGGGGCATGCCTTCTTCACTCTGGCGGTCGGGGCCTGTGCCCTGATGGCCTACGGCGCCTACATGCCGGAGCGCCAGAGTCTGCCGACGGCCGCGATCGCCGTGGCGGCACTGGATATCGGCGTGGCGCTGCTGGCAGGGATCGCCATCTTCGCGGCGGTCTTCAGCCAGGGCATGGACCCGGCCTCCGGCCCCGGCCTGATGTTCGTCAGCCTGCCGATCGCCTTCGCCAATCTGCCGGGCGGCAGCGTGCTGCTGGCGCTGTTCTTCCTGCTGTTGCTGCTGGCGACCTGGACCAGCTCGATCAACATCGCCGAGCCCATCGTCGAGGTGCTGGAGGGTTGGGGTCTCAAGCGTCGCCACGCGGCACTGGTGGTCGGTGTCTCGGTGTGGGCGATGGGGCTGTTGTCGGTGCTGTCCTTCTCGAGCCTCAAGGACGTGCACGTGCTGGGCGAGATGAATGTCTTCGATGCGGTGACGACGATTCCGCCGGACTTCTTCCTGCCGATCGGCGGGCTGCTGATCGCCATCTTCGCGGCCTGGGTGATGCCGCAGAATCGTGCGCTGGCAGGCCTCGGCACCTCGCGTGGCTTCTTCCGCACCTGGCGCTGGGTGCTGCGCTGGATCTCGATTCCGCTGGTCGTCGTCGTGCTGGGCTGGAGCTTCTTCAAGTAAGCCCGCTTGCGCAATCGGTGCGTGAATCTGTCGTTGAGTCAGCTCGCGGCGTGGTGCGATGCACGGGGAGCGACGAGCCTGAAAGCGGGGCGTCGGGACGGGGTGTCGAAAACATCGCAACGCGAGTCAGGCCGTTGCGCTATTGGCATCCCGGTGTTTGGCGCAGTAGGCTGGTTGCCTAATTCAGGAGGTAAGGCATGAGCATTAGATCCTTCAAGGGCCTGACGCCGCGACTGGGCGAGCGGGTTTTCGTCGATCCGGCCAGTGTGGTGCTGGGTGATGTCGCCCTCGGGGATGACAGCTCGGTATGGCCGCTGGCGGTGATTCGCGGCGATATGCACCGTATCCGCATCGGTGCGCGTACCAGCGTGCAGGATGGCGCGGTACTGCATATCACTCACGCCAGTGACTTCAATCCGGGCGGCTATCCGCTGGAAATCGGCGATGACGTCACCATCGGTCACAAGGCCGTGTTGCATGGCTGCACCATTCACGACCGCGTGCTGGTCGGCATGGGCGCCATCGTGATGGACGGCGTGGTAGTGGAAGATGAAGTCATCATCGCGGCGGGTGCGCTGGTGCCGCCGGGCAAGCGTCTCGAGGGCGGGCATGTGTATGCCGGCAACCCGGCCAAGGCACTGCGCCCGATCAAGGACAGTGAGCGTGAGTTCTTCACCTATTCGGCGGTGAACTACGTCAAGCTGAAGGATCAGCATCTGGCCGAAGACTACGTCGACTGAGTCTCCCTCGCACAGAGCGGCAGACGCAGCAATGATCACTCCCCCGTTGGCTCAGGCCGGCGGGGGAGTGCTCGTTTCAGGGCCGGATTCTCCACAAGCCAGGGGCGGATTTGCCGCAAGCCAGGGTCGGTTTTCCACGAGCTTAAGAAGGCAGATGTGGCAGTGGCGCGCACAAACCAGGACAAGCCATTGTTTTTCATGAAATGCTTGCGTCATAATCTGGACGTATATCCAGTGCCTGCGTGTGGCGTCTGGTCCAGTGACATCGTCGAGGGCTCGCGACCCGTATTTCATGGCCAATTTTCGTACCCATATCACCGTAGCGGCCTTTGCCGGCGGCATCGTCGCGGCGGCGGGCTGGCAGGGCGGCCTGTGGTCGCTGGCGGAGGGGGTTCCGCTGGCGAGCCTGACCACCTTCGGCGGTATCCTGCCGGATATCGACTCCGACAACTCGCGTGCCATCCGTATCCTGTTCACGCTGTTTGCGGTACTGGCGACCATGGCCTGCGTGCTGTTGCTGCAGGACCGCCTGCTGGCGGGCTCGTTGATGATGGCAGGCGGCGCCACCTATCTGGGCGTGCGCTATGTGGCCAGCGCCATCTTCAAGCGCTTCACCGTCCATCGCGGTATCTGGCACTCGCTGCTGGCGTCACTGCTGTGCTCGCTGGGCGTGACGGCCGCCAGCCTGCATGTGCTGGGCCAGAGTGAAGAACAGGCCTGGTGGCAGGGCGCGGCCCTGTTGTTCGGCGCCATGATCCACCTGCTGCTCGATGAGATGTACAGCGTCGACATGGTCGGCGCACGCCTGAAGCGCAGCTTCGGCACCGCCTTCAAGCTGTTCGATTATCGTGAGCCGGGCAACTCGCTGGCGATGGTGGCGGTGATCGCCGCCATGACGCCCTGGCTGCCACCATTGTCGGTACTGGTCGACATCATGCACCTGCAGGGGCCGCTGTCCGTGTTCGGTGCAGGCCTGTCACGGCTGATGGCCGGCGTCTGATGCCGTCTGGCTGAAGGCCGGCGCGAATCTCCGTTGCGATGCCTTAGTTGTGATGCCTTGGTTGTGATGCATCAGGCACGATAGGGCTCGGCACTCAGGCCGTGCTTCTTGAGTTTGTCGTAGAGCGTCTTGCGCGGCAGCCCCAGCCGTTCGCAGGCCATCACCACCTGACCTTTGCTGGCCGCCAGGGCCTCGCGAATCAGCGCGGCCTCGAACGCCTCCATGCGCTGCGGCAGCGATTGCGCCTGCGTGGCTGCCTTCACGTTGTGCTCCAGTTCCCCCAGCTCGCCTGATTCCCTCGGTTCGCCTGAAGCATGCCGCTCGCCCGTGCCGGCGGTGATGTCTACTCTGACCGCCTCTCTTGCGGCTTCCGTGCTGTTCACGGCCGGGCCACTCGTGCCCGCGGTGAGCGGTCGCCCTTCCGCCATGCTGTCGCCGATGTTGCCCTCCAGTCCGCCCAGCAGCACATGGCGTTCCGCACAGTTTCTCAGTTCACGCACGTTGCCCGGCCAGTCATGCGCCAGCAGTGCCTGCAGGGTGGTGGCGTCCAGCGGCGGGACTTCCAGACTGGTGCGTTCGCTGGCCAGGATCGCGAAGTGCCGGAACAGCTGCAGGATGTCCTCGGCATGCTCGCGCAGTGGCGGCAGATACAGCGTGACCACGTTCAGGCGGTAGTAGAGGTCTTCGCGAAACTCGCCGGCGCTGGCCGCTTCGCGCAGATCCCGCTTGGTGGCGGCGATGACGCGGATATCGATGGGGCGTGGCGTATTGCTGCCGAGCCGCTCGATGCTGCGCTCCTGCAGCACCCGCAACAGTTTTATCTGCAATGACATCGGCATCGATTCGATCTCATCGAGAAACAGGGTGCCGCCGTCGGCGTGTTCCAGCTTGCCGATGCGGCGCTCGCTGGCACCGGTGAAGGCACCTTTCTCATGGCCGAACAGTTCCGACTCGATCAACGTCTCCGGCATGCCGCCACAATTGAGCGCCACGAAGGGCTTGCTGGCGCGAGCGCTGCGCTCGTGCAGACAGCGGGCGACACGGTCCTTGCCGGCGCCGGTTTCGCCATACAGCAGGGTGTCGGCATCGACCGCCGCCAGGCGTGACACCTGAGCATCCAGGCGCTGCATGATGTCACTGCTGCCCACCAGCCTGGGGCCGGCGCTGTTGCGCTGGGTATCCAGCTGTTCGCGCAGCGAGCGGTTCTCCAGCGCCAGCCGGCGGGCGGCCACCGCACGCCGAACGCCATCGAGCATGCGCTCGCGATCGAAGGGCTTCTCGATGAAATCCCAGGCGCCGGCCTGCATGGCCGCGACGGCGGTGTCGATGTCGCCATGTCCCGTCATCACGATCACCGGCAGCTCGTCATCCACGGCATGCGCCGCGTGCAGCAGGCTCAGGCCATCCATGCCCGGCATGCGAATGTCCGTGATCACCACACCCTCGAAGGGCGCTTCGGCGCGCAGGATCGCCAGTGCCTGCTCGGCACTGGCCAGCGGGTGAGTGCGGTAATCGGCCAGCATCAGGCTCTGGCTCAGGCTGTCGCGCAGGTGTGGTTCGTCATCCACCACCAGCACCTGCATGTCGGTATTCGTGACGTCGCTCATGACGGCTCCTGTGAATGGTTGGCGGTGGGTGGCATCGGGGTTTGTGAGAGCATCGCCAGTGAGGGCATCGAGAGTGCCGGCAGCGTCAGCCGGAACAGTGCGCCACCCAGCGGCGAGGGGTGCGCCTCGAGGGTGCCGCCGAGGTCGGCGACGATACGCGCGCTGATCGATAGCCCCAGCCCGAGCCCCTGGCCGTCGGCGCGCTGGGTATAGAAGGGTTCGAACACGCGCACCAGTTGCGATGGCTCGAGGCCGGGGCCGTTGTCGTGGACTTCCAGCACGACCTGATTGCCGGCGCTGCCCGCTTGCTCATGCAGGTTGAGCTGGATGCTGGGAGGCTCCGTGCGCTCGGGGGGCATGTCGGCAAGCGCATCCAGTGCATTGCCGATCAGGTTGACCAACACCTGCTCCAGACGTACCGGCTCGGCGCGCACCCGGGCCAGCTTTGGACTCGCTTCGCGAATGAGGGTCACGCCGAGTGCCTCGCAGCGTGCATGCAGCAGGCGCAGGGCGTAGTCGAGGCTGGTGGTGAGATCGATGGCTTCCAGGCGGTCACCGCTCTTGCGTGAGAACTGACGCAGCTGCGCGCTGATCTCGCCCATGCGCTGGGTCAGCTCGGTGATCTGGCGCAGGTTGCTCTCGACCTGGGAGGTCTGGGCGCGGGCGAGGAAGGCGCTGGCGTTTTCGGCATAGGCGCGGATGGCGGCCAATGGCTGATTGAGCTCGTGATTGATGCCGGCGGCCAGTTCCCCCAGTACCGCCAGCTTGGCGGTCTGGATCAATTCATCGCGCGTCTCGCGCAGCTCGCGTTCGGCGCGGGTGCGCTCCTCGACTTCGGCACTCAGGCGCGTGTTGCTGGCGGCGAGGTCGCGGGTACGCTCGACCACCCGTTGCTCGAAGGCATCGCGTGCCTGGGCGAGTTGTTCGGCCTGGGCACGGCGTTCGCTGACATCGAAGACCGTGACCAGCCAGCGCGGACCATTGGGGCTGGGCAGCGGCGAGCAGGAAAGCTCCAGTGGTACCGCGACACCCTCGCGCAGGCCATGTACTTCCAGCGGCCCGACGGAGCGGGGCTGGGTCAGGCGGTCCAGCAGGTGGCGCTCGGCCGGCAGGAACAGCTCGCGCAGATCACGCCCTTCGCGGGCGCTGGGCTGGCGGGGTGAGCCGCCCGGTGAGGCATCGGCGCTCAAGGGCGAGCCGAACAGCGCGATGGCCGTCGGATTGAGATACACCAGCCGGACCCGCTCATCGAGGATGCACAGGCCAGCCTGAGTGCGGTCGATGATGCCGCGCACCCGTTGCTGGCTGCTGGCGAGATTCTGGCGCTCGCGCTCGGCGAACAGGCGCCGCTCACGCAGGATGCGCAGTCGCTGCCAGCCCAGCCCTGCCAGCAGACACAGCAAGGCATAACCACCGGCCGCGAGTCCGGCCGCTTGCCAGATACCGCTGCGCAGCGGTGCCAGTGGCTTGAGCACATGCAGGCGCCAGCCGATGTCCGGCAGTGGCTGGGACAGGCTCAACCAGGCGTGCTGCCAGAGATCCCCCGGTGTCAGCTGCAACAGCTCGATGGAGGTCGTGTCGCGGCGCGACTCAAAGGGCGGGCCCAGCAGCTCCGGCAGCGCCTCGCGATGATGCAGGCGCAGCGGGCGCAGGCGCTGATTGGCATAGCGCTGGGTGTCGAGCAGCCGGTTGCGTGTCTCCTCGCTGAGTGGCTCCAGCGTGCGCAGTACCCGTTGCGCCTGGCTGGCGATGAAGATCACGCCATGCGGATCAGTGACCATGATGTCAGCATTCTGGTCGAGCCACGCCGCCTCCAGCGCCTCTATCTGCACCTTGACCACGGCCACGCCACGTCGTCCCTGCGGGCTGGTGACGGCAGCGCTGAAGAAATAACCGCGCTCCCCGGAGCTGGTGCCCAGCCCGTAGAAGCGCCCCTCGCCGCCATTGATGGCGTCTTGCCAGTAGGGGCGGAAGCGGTAGTTCTGACCGATGAAGGTGTTGGCGGAGCGCCAGTTGCTGGCGGCGATGGTGGTGCCGGTGTCATCGACCAGATAGAGGTCCGAGATACCGGCCAGCTCACGCATGCGGTCCAGGCGCTGATTGAGTGCCACTTCCGCGCTGGGGTCTTCTGGGTGATCGAGAAAGTCGCGCAGCTGGTCATTCTCTGCCACCAGTCTGGGCAGATAGGCGTGGCGATTCAGCTGGCCACGCAGGCTGGCGGCGGTCAGGCGCAGTTCGTTGTCTGCTTCATGCCCCAGGCGCTCCAGACCGTGGCTGCGGGCCATCGAGACCGCCTGCCACACGCACAGCATCAGCCCCAGCGGTAGCATGACCGCCAGTACGAGACGCCACAGCTGGGGCAGGCGCGTGTCCTTCATCGGCAAGCCTTCATGTTCAGGCCCTCATCTCAAGCACTGCATATCCGGAACTTCATATTCAGCCAGAGCGTCATGACTGAGCGTCATGCGCCATCCGGCGCCGCCTGGGCACGGCGCAAGGCGCGCTGGGCACGAGTCTCGGCGCGTTCCAGTTCCAGCAGCGAATCCTCGACGAATACCAGATGCTCATGGGCGGCGTTGCGTGCATCTTCGGCGCGGCCTTCCATGATCGCCTCGAACAGGCTGCGGTGCTGCTGGATCAGGCGCGGGCGTGATTCCGGCTTCTCGAACAGGTGGCGCAGGTTGGCCACGATGCTCTTCTCCAGCAACTGGAACAGGCTGCGCATCGAGTGCAGCAGCACCACGTTGTGCGCGGCCTCGGCGATGGCGAGGTGGAAGGCGGCATCGGCACCGGCCTCGCGCTCCGGGTCACGTCCCTCGAAGCTCTTCTCCAGGTCCTCGAAGCGCTGGCGCAGCATTGCCTTGTCGGCAGGGGTGGAGCGCATGGCGGCGTAGTAGGCGCTGATGCCCTCCAGCGCATCGCGAAATTCCAGCAGGTCGAGATTGAACTCGCCGTGGCGACCCAGCAGCGCGCTGAGCGGGTCCGACCAGGCGCGCGCCAGCTCTTCAGAGACATAGGTGCCGCCGCCCTGGCGTGAGGTCAGCAGTCCGCGCGCTGCCAGCTTCTGGATGGCCTCCCGCACGGAGGGGCGCGAGACCTCGAACTGCTCGGCCAGGGTGCGCTCCGGTGGCAGGCGCTCGCCGGGTTTCAGGCTGCCTTCGATGATCATGCTTTCGAGGCGCTCGGTGAGTACATCGGCGATACGGGGTTGGCGGACGGGGGCGTAACGCATGGAAGTGTCCTTGCGGCAAAGGTGAAAGGCGGCGCCGAACGCTGGAATGCCGGTGTGCGGCATGCAAGAGAGGGGCGCTTGCGGCGCTGCCGATGATCAGTGTGGCCCGTGGGCATTCCACGCCACAGCCGACATTGGTCTTACCAATATGTGTGATAACCACGCCTCGCGTGGGAGATGAGTGCTATCAATAATTGGTAAGACCAATTTTACGCAATGAAGCTTCTTTGACCAATGTCTAGATACCTTGTGCTACATGATGTTTGACCCCTTTCGAGGCGAAGCCTAGATTATGCCGAAGCACAGCAGGGTAAATTGGTAAGACCAATTTATCGGAAGGCCTGACCCAAGGGTGCGCCAACCCCCGAGTCCTTCACTGCCGTGCCAGACAACAATCACAACAATTCGCCTGCGGAGTTTCCGTCATGTCCGAGCCACTGCTGGCCTTGCTGGCCTTCACCCCTATCCTGCTGGCGGGCATCCTGCTCGTCGGTCTGCAATGGCCCGCGCGTCGCGCCATGCCATTGGTCTTTCTCGTCACCGCTGCCATCGGCTACTTCGTGTGGCAGATGTCGCTGACGCGCATTCTGGCCTCCACGCTGCAAGGGCTGATGGTGACCGTCTCGGTACTGTGGATCATCTTCGGCGCCATCTTCCTGCTCAATACGCTCAAGCATTCCGGGGCGATCGCGGTGATCCGCGGCGCCTTCACCACCGTCAGTCCCGACCGTCGCGTACAGGCCATCATCATCGCCTGGCTGTTCGGCAGCTTCATCGAGGGGGCTTCCGGCTTTGGTACGCCTGCGGCCATCGCGGCGCCGTTGCTGGTCGCCATCGGCTTCCCGGCGCTGGGGGCGGTGATGGTGGGCATGATGATCCAGTCGACGCCGGTATCATTCGGGGCGGTGGGCACGCCGATCGTGATCGGCGTGAATGCTGGCCTCGACAAGGCCAATCTCGGTGAGCAGCTACTGGCGAACCATTCCAGCTGGGAGGCCTTCATGCAGCTGATCACCTCGGAGGTCGCCATCGTGCATGGCATCGTCGGCCTGCTGATGCCGCTGTTCATGACCGTGATGATGACGCGCTTCTTCGGCGCGAAGAAAAGCTGGAGCGAGGGGCTGTCGATTGCGCCGTTCGCGCTGTTCGCCGGCCTGTGCTTCACGCTGCCCTACGTGGCGGCGGGTATCTTCCTCGGCCCGGAGTTCCCGTCACTGATCGGCGCTCTGGTCGGCTTGATCCTCGTGGTGCCAGCGGCGCGTGCCGGCTTTCTACTGCCGAAGGACAGCTGGGATTTTCCGCCCGAGGCCGAGTGGCCCAGGCATTGGCTGGGTGACCTGACGCTGGAGCGTGATGATGTCGAGGCCGCCGCGGCGGGCAGAAAGCCGCTGCCTCTGTGGCTGGCGTGGTTGCCCTATGGGCTGATCGCGCTGCTGCTGGTCGCCTCACGCGTATCGAGTGACTTCAAGGGCTGGCTGGTCAGCGTGCAATTCAGTGCCACTGACCTGCTGGGTGCCAGCGGTATCTCCGGCGCGATACAGCCGCTCTATCTGCCTGGCGGCATCATGGTCTTCGTGGCGCTGATCACGCTGCTGCTGCATCGCATGGCCTCTCGCCAGCTGGTGGCGGCGGCCAGCGAATCCTGGCGCACACTGGTCGGCGCCGGCTTCGTGCTGGTGTTCACCATTCCGATGGTGCGCATCCTGATCAACTCCGGCGTCAATCTGAACGACCTGGCGTCCATGCCGGTGGTGATGGCGGACGTGGTGGCAGATAGCCTCGGTCAGGCCTATCCGTTGTTCGCCTCGGGCATCGGCGCGCTGGGCGCCTTCATCGCCGGCTCCAATACGGTCTCCAACATGATGCTGTCCCAGTTCCAGTTCAACGTCGCCGCCCAGCTCGGGCTGTCGGGAGCGCTGATGGTGGCGCTACAGGCGGTCGGGGCCGCGGCCGGCAACATGATCGCCATCCACAACGTCGTGGCGGCCTCGGCGACCGTCGGTCTGCTGGGGCGTGAGGGTCGTACCCTGCGCATGACGGCGATTCCGACCGCCTACTATCTATTGGCCTCCGGCGTGCTGGGCATGTTGGCGTTCCACCTGGTGGGTCTGAGTGATCCGCTGCTGCCGTAAGCGTGATCCGTGTTGACTGATACCCTGAAAGACATCCTGACTGACTGATAAAGAGACTGGCCATGACCGCCGCTGCTGCCCCTGACTCCACTTCTCACCCTGCCATGGGCGGGCATGCCTCACCCCAGGCGCGTGCCGCTGCCTATGAAGCCCTGCGCGAGGCGTTGGCGCAGCACATTCCCGGTGAGCGCCTGATCCATGATCCGCTGCGCACCCTGGCCTACGGCACGGATGCCAGCTTCTATCGGCTGGTGCCGCAGCTGGTGGTGAGGGTGCATGACGAGCAGGAGCTGGGGTATGTGTTGTGCGAGTGCCGGGCGCGCAAGTTGCCGGTGACCTTCCGTGCGGCAGGGACGTCACTGTCCGGCCAGGCGCTGACGGATTCGGTGCTCATCCAGCTGGGCGGTGAGTGGCGAGGGGCACAGGTGCTGGAGCAGGGCAGTCGCATCTGCCTGCAGCCGGGGGTGATCGGGGCGCGTGCCAATCAGCTGCTGGCACCCTTCGGGCGCAAGATCGGCCCGGACCCGGCTTCGATCAACAGCTGCATGATCGGCGGCATCGCGGCCAACAATGCGTCCGGTATGTGCTGCGGCACGGCACACAACAGTTATCGCACCGTCGAGGACCTGCGCGTCATTCTCGCCGATGGCACCTGCCTGGATACGGCCTCGCCGGAGAGCGTGCAGGCCTTTCGCGCCAGTCATGGTGGTCTGCTGGCGGAGCTGGAGCGCATGGCGGCCAGTGTGCGCGCCGACCCTGAGCTGGCCGAGCGCATCCGCCACAAGTACCGGCTCAAGAACACCACCGGCTATAGCCTCAATGCGCTGGTCGACTATGCCGATGGTCTCGAGATCCTCAAGCATCTGATGATCGGTTCGGAAGGCACGCTGGGTTTCATCGCCTCCATTACCTATCGCACCGTGATCGAGGAGCCGCACAAGGCGGCGGCGCTGGTGTACTACCCGAATATCGATGCGGCCTGTCGCGCCACCATGTTGCTGAAGACGGCGCCGGTCGCGGCGGTGGAGCTGATGGACCGTGCGGCGCTGCGCTCCGTGGAGGACGCACCGGGCATGCCGGACGTGTTGCGCACCCTGCCGGAAGAGGCGGTCGCGCTGCTGGTGGATGTGCGGGGCGCGCATCATCAGGAGCTGGAGGCGCGCATGGCCGAGGTTGCCCGCGTGCTGGAAGGCATCGAGACCTGCGAGTCGTGGGCCTTCACTCAGGATGCGCAGCGTTATGCGCTGTACTGGAAGATCCGCAAGGGGCTGTTCCCGGCGGTCGGTGCAGTGCGTGACTTGGGGACCACCGTGATCATCGAGGATGTCGCCTTCCCCATCGAGCGGCTGGCGGAAGGCGTCGGTGCGCTGACGGAGGTCTTCCAGCGGCATGGTTACTCCCAGGCGATCCTGTTTGGCCACGCGCTGGAGGGCAATCTTCACTTCGTCTTCCCGCAGGGCTTCGAGCGCGAAGGCGAGGTGGCGCGCTATCAGGCGCTGATGGATGACGTCGCGCAGCTGGTGGGGCAGGAATATGGTGGCTCGCTCAAGGCCGAGCATGGCACCGGTCGCAACATGGCGCCTTATGTAGAGCTTGAGTGGGGCAAGGATGCCTATGCCCTGATGTGGCGTATCAAGGAGGCCTTTGATCCGGACAACCTGCTCAACCCGGAAGTGATCCTGACGCGCAATCCTCGCCTGCATCTGGAAAACCTCAAGCCATTGCCGGCGGCGGACCCGCTGGTGGACCGCTGCATCGAGTGCGGATTCTGTGAGTCGGTCTGTCCGTCGAAGAACCTGAGCCTGACGCCGCGCCAGCGCATCGTCATCCGACGGGAGATCGCACGCCTGGCTGCGCTCGAGGCACCGGATGATGCACAGCGCGACCAGCTGGCAGTGCTCAGGAAGGAATACGCCTATCAGGGCATGGAGACCTGTGCGGGCGATGGCCTGTGTGCGACCCAGTGTCCGGTCGGTATCAATACCGGTGATCTGATCCGGGGGCTGCGTCATGAGGAGAACGCCGGTGCCGATCATCCAGGCAAGATGAAGGTGGCGCATTGGGCCGGTGAGCACTTCACTCGGGTCACCAGTGGCATGCGTGGCGTGCTCAGGCTGGCGGATGGGCTGCATGGCGCCGTCGGCACGCGCAACATGCGCCGCCTGACCCAGGCTGCTCGCAAGGTGTCCGGCGACAGGGTGCAGCAATGGACTCCCAGCATGCCGGCCGCCGCTCCGCGTGATTATCTCAAGCATCTCGCACAGCCACTGGGGCGCAGTGCAGCGCCCAATGGGCATGTCGTCTACTTCCCGTCCTGCGCCACGCGTGTCTTCGGGGTCGCTGCTGCTGATCGAGATCCGCGCAGTGTCACGGAGATGGCGCTGGCCTTGATGGACAAGGCAGGCTTCGAGGTCGTGCTGCCGAAAGGGGTGGAGGTGCTGTGCTGTGGCATGGCCTTCCAGTCCAAGGGGCAGTTCGAGGCGGGAGATGCCAAGGCCGCCGAGTTGGCAACGGCGCTGGTGGAGGCGAGTGACGGCGGACGGCTGCCGATCTTCTGTGATACCAGTCCGTGCCTGGCACAGGCTCAGGCCTATGCGCGCGAGCATCTCGAGGTGTCGCTGACTCTGGTCGAGCCGGTGCAGCTGGTGCTCGACTATCTATTGCCCTATCTCTCGATCACACCGCTCAAGGCGAGAGTCGCGGTGCATGTCACCTGCTCCAGTGTCCGCATGGGGCTGGCAGAGCAGTTCGTGGCGCTGGCGCGGCAGTGCGCCAGTGAAGTCGTCGTGCCGGAAGAGATCACCTGCTGCGGCTTCGCCGGCGACAAGGGCTTCAGTACACCGGAGCTCAATGCCTCGGCATTGAAGGGGCTGAAGGAGGTAGTGGTCGATTGCGACTACGGGGTTTCCAACTCGCGCACCTGCGAAATAGGGCTGAGTGAGCACTCCGGGCTCAGCTATCAATCGATTCTCGGTCTGGTCGATAGAGCATCGGCACCAAGGTGATGGGTGGTGTTCGAGATGCATGACACCCTGATGACAATCTCTTGAAAAAGCCCTTGCCCTCACGGCGGTTCGTGCGTAAAGTACGCATCCGCTGCCGGGGACGCATGGCGTTGCCAGCGGTGAACGAGGTTTGCAGGTGATTGTTTTACTTGATGTTTTGAAGTCCGCTTCGACATCATCGATTGACAATCCCGGGCGATTCGCTAGAATACGCCGCACTCCTTACGGAACAGGTGATCGAGCAATGCTCCTCACCGCTTGATGATGCTTAGAGGCAGTCGACTGACTCATCATCAAGTGCTTGACTTCTCAAGCGTTCCGGGTAGAATATGCCTCCTCGCTTAACGGCGACGCTCTTTAAAAATTTGATCAGGTAATTCGTGTGAGCGCTTGCCGATGAGTGGTGACAAGGTCACCAAATATCGGAGCAAGCCTCTCACGAGAAGTTTGACTCTGAACCAAGTTTGGTCTGCTTAACAGACTATCAAGCTTTCAACTGAAGAGTTTGATCATGGCTCAGATTGAACGCTGGCGGCAGGCTTAACACATGCAAGTCGAGCGGAAACGATCCTAGCTTGCTAGGAGGCGTCGAGCGGCGGACGGGTGAGTAATGCATGGGAATCTGCCCGATAGTGGGGGACAACCTGGGGAAACTCAGGCTAATACCGCATACGTCCTACGGGAGAAAGCAGGGGATCTTCGGACCTTGCGCTATCGGATGAGCCCATGTCGGATTAGCTTGTTGGTGAGGTAATGGCTCACCAAGGCGACGATCCGTAGCTGGTCTGAGAGGATGATCAGCCACACTGGGACTGAGACACGGCCCAGACTCCTACGGGAGGCAGCAGTGGGGAATATTGGACAATGGGCGAAAGCCTGATCCAGCCATGCCGCGTGTGTGAAGAAGGCCTTCGGGTTGTAAAGCACTTTCAGCGAGGAAGAACGCCTTGGGATTAATACTCCCGAGGGAAGACATCACTCGCAGAAGAAGCACCGGCTAACTCCGTGCCAGCAGCCGCGGTAATACGGAGGGTGCAAGCGTTAATCGGAATTACTGGGCGTAAAGCGCGCGTAGGTGGCTAAGTCAGCCAGGTGTGAAAGCCCCGGGCTCAACCTGGGAACGGCATCTGGAACTGCTTGGCTAGAGTGCAGGAGAGGAAGGTAGAATTCCCGGTGTAGCGGTGAAATGCGTAGAGATCGGGAGGAATACCAGTGGCGAAGGCGGCCTTCTGGACTGACACTGACACTGAGGTGCGAAAGCGTGGGTAGCAAACAGGATTAGATACCCTGGTAGTCCACGCCGTAAACGATGTCAACTAGCCGTTGGGTCCCTTGAGGACTTAGTGGCGCAGCTAACGCAATAAGTTGACCGCCTGGGGAGTACGGCCGCAAGGTTAAAACTCAAATGAATTGACGGGGGCCCGCACAAGCGGTGGAGCATGTGGTTTAATTCGATGCAACGCGAAGAACCTTACCTACCCTTGACATCCAGAGGACTTTCCAGAGATGGATTGGTGCCTTCGGGAACTCTGAGACAGGTGCTGCATGGCTGTCGTCAGCTCGTGTTGTGAAATGTTGGGTTAAGTCCCGTAACGAGCGCAACCCCTATCCTTATTTGCCAGCGAGTAATGTCGGGAACTCTAAGGAGACTGCCGGTGACAAACCGGAGGAAGGTGGGGACGACGTCAAGTCATCATGGCCCTTACGGGTAGGGCTACACACGTGCTACAATGGCAAGTACAAAGGGTTGCAATACTGCGAAGTGGAGCCAATCCCATAAAGCTTGCCTCAGTCCGGATTGGAGTCTGCAACTCGACTCCATGAAGTCGGAATCGCTAGTAATCGTGGATCAGAATGCCACGGTGAATACGTTCCCGGGCCTTGTACACACCGCCCGTCACACCATGGGAGTGGACTGCACCAGAAGTGGTTAGCCTAACCTTCGGGAGGGCGATCACCACGGTGTGGTTCATGACTGGGGTGAAGTCGTAACAAGGTAGCCCTAGGGGAACCTGGGGCTGGATCACCTCCTTATCGACACTGTCTATCGCTCGCGGCAAGTGCTCACAACGAATTACCTGATCTTATTGCTGGCTTAGCCGGCAGTGGCAAGCGTGCTCATCAGAGCGCGCTTCTCACTGTTCTCTGAACAGCCGCTCTTTAACAATGTGAATCATGCTGACGATAGATGTGTGCGCCAAGCGCATGTCTATCAAAACGATATGTCGGAGAGGTCCGACAGATTCGTAATCCTTGACAGACCCCTTGGGGTTATATGGTCAAGCGATTAAGCGCATACGGTGGATGCCTTGGCAGCCAGAGGCGATGAAGGACGTGATAGCCTGCGATAAGCGTTGGCGAGGTGGCAAATACCCTGCGACCCAACGATTTCCGAATGGGGAAACCCACTCACCATCAGGTGAGTATCTATAGGCCAATACATAACCTATAGAGGCAAACCCGGGGAACTGAAACATCTAAGTACCCGGAGGAAAAGAAATCAACCGAGATTCCCCAAGTAGCGGCGAGCGAACGGGGACCAGCCCTTAAGCGTGACAACTGACAGACGAACAAGCTGGGAAGCTTGACGATACAGGGTGATAGTCCCGTAGTCGAAGTCTGAGTCACGTGAAATCGAGTAGGTCGGGGCACGAGAAACCTTGACTGAACATGGGGGGACCATCCTCCAAGGCTAAATACTCCTGGCTGACCGATAGTGAACCAGTACCGTGAGGGAAAGGCGAAAAGAACCCCGGCGAGGGGAGTGAAATAGATCCTGAAACCGTATGCGTACAAGCAGTGGGAGCACCTTCGTGGTGTGACCGCGTACCTTTTGTATAATGGGTCAGCGACTTATATTCTGTGGCGAGCTTAACCGTATAGGGGAGGCGTAGGGAAACCGAGTCTTAACTGGGCGACCAGTCGCAGGGTATAGACCCGAAACCGGGCGATCTATCCATGGCCAGGGTGAAGATTGAGTAACATCAATTGGAGGCCCGAACCCAAGTATGTTGAAAAATGCTGGGATGAGCTGTGGATCGGAGTGAAAGGCTAATCAAGCCCGGAGATAGCTGGTTCTCCTCGAAAGCTATTTAGGTAGCGCCTCACGTATCACCGCTGGGGGTAGAGCACTGTTTCGGCTAGGGGGTCATCCCGACTTACCAACCCGAGGCAAACTCCGAATACCAGTGAGTGCAGCGTGGGAGACACACAGCGGGTGCTAACGTCCGTTGTGAAAAGGGAAACAACCCAGACCGTCAGCTAAGGTCCCAAAATCCTGATTAAGTGGGAAACGATGTGGGAAGGCTCAGACAGCTAGGAGGTTGGCTTAGAAGCAGCCATCCTTTAAAGAAAGCGTAATAGCTCACTAGTCGAGTCGGCCTGCGCGGAAGATATAACGGGGCTAAATCAGGTACCGAAGCTACGGGTTCATCCTTATGGATGAGCGGTAGAGGAGCGTCGTGTAAGCCAATGAAGGTGGATTGAGAAGTCTGCTGGAGGTATCACGAGTGCGAATGCTGACATGAGTAACGATAAGGGGAGTGAAAAACTCCCCCGCCGGAAGACCAAGGTTTTCTGTTCTACGTTAATCGGAGCAGAGTGAGTCGGCCCCTAAGGCGAGGCGGAAACGCGTAGTCGATGGGAAACGGGTTAATATTCCCGTACCGGATGTGGTTGCGATGGGGGGACGAAGAAGGCTAGGTGAGCCAGGCGTTGGTTGTCCTGGTGAAAGCATGTAGGCCGAGGAATCAGGCAAATCCGGTTCCTCTGAGGTCGAGATGCGAGACGAACTGACCACGGTCAGGAAGTCATCGATGCCACGCTTCCAGGAAAAGCCTCTAAGCTTCAGATCACATGCGACCGTACCCCAAACCGACACAGGTGGTCAGGTAGAGAATACCAAGGCGCTTGAGAGAACTCGGGTGAAGGAACTAGGCAAAATGGCACCGTAACTTCGGGAGAAGGTGCACCGGTTCGAGTGAAGGACTTGCTCCGTAAGCTCTTACCGGTCGAAGATACCAGGTGGCTGCAACTGTTTATTAAAAACACAGCACTCTGCAAACGCGCAAGCGGACGTATAGGGTGTGACGCCTGCCCGGTGCCGGAAGGTTAATTGATGGGGTTAGCTCACGCGAAGCTCTTGATCGAAGCCCCGGTAAACGGCGGCCGTAACTATAACGGTCCTAAGGTAGCGAAATTCCTTGTCGGGTAAGTTCCGACCTGCACGAATGGCGTAATGATGGCCACGCTGTCTCCACCCGAGACTCAGTGAAATTGAAATCGCAGTGAAGATGCTGTGTACCCGCGGCTAGACGGAAAGACCCCGTGAACCTTTACTATAGCTTTACACTGGATGCTGATGTTGTCTGTGTAGGATAGCTGGGAGGCTTTGAAACCACGTCGCCAGATGCGGTGGAGCCAACCTTGAAATACCAGCCTGACATCATTGGCGTTCTAACTCAGGTCCGTTATCCGGATCGAGGACAGTGTATGGTGGGTAGTTTGACTGGGGCGGTCTCCTCCTAAAGAGTAACGGAGGAGCACGAAGGTACCCTCAGCACGGTTGGAAATCGTGCATTGAGTGCAAGAGCATAAGGGTGCTTGACTGCGAGACAGACACGTCGAGCAGGTACGAAAGTAGGTTCTAGTGATCCGGTGGTTCTGTATGGAAGGGCCATCGCTCAACGGATAAAAGGTACTCCGGGGATAACAGGCTGATACCGCCCAAGAGTTCACATCGACGGCGGTGTTTGGCACCTCGATGTCGGCTCATCACATCCTGGGGCTGAAGTCGGTCCCAAGGGTATGGCTGTTCGCCATTTAAAGTGGTACGCGAGCTGGGTTTAGAACGTCGTGAGACAGTTCGGTCCCTATCTGCCGTGGGCGTCGGAAGTTTGAGAAGAGCTGCTCCTAGTACGAGAGGACCGGAGTGGACGAACCTCTGGTGTTCGGGTTGTCATGCCAATGGCATTGCCCGGTAGCTACGTTCGGACGGGATAACCGCTGAAAGCATCTAAGCGGGAAGCCCCCTTCAAGATGAGACTTCCCTGAGGCCTTGCGCCTCCTGAAGGGCCCTTGAAGACTACAAGGTTGATAGGCTGGGTGTGGAAGCACAGCAATGTGTTGAGCTAACCAGTACTAATTGCCCGTGAGGCTTGACCATATAACACCCAAGGGGTTTGCGCAGGCAAACCGCCGGGATTGCGACAGGATCGAGACATATCGGTCAGCATGATTCATATTGCGAGTCACGAGGCCACAAGCCTCGAGACTCAGGCATCGCAAGATGCCACCGTTTCGCCTGACGACCATAGCGAGCGTGAACCACCCGATCCCATGCCGAACTCGGAAGTGAAACCGCTTAGCGCCGATGGTAGTGTGGAGTTTCTCCATGTGAGAGTAGGTCATCGTCAGGCACTTATCCCGAACCGCCCCTGCAGCCTTGCTGCAGGGGCGGTTCTCTTTGTGCTCAGGAAAAACTGGCGCAATAGAAAAGCCGTGTGCAGAAAGACGTGCATGGAAAAGTGGTGCGAGAGATAACCTTCCCAGGCTGCACAGGAAGAAAGTCTTTGGCTCATCATCGTGTTGTGATGGTTCTGTCATTGACGAAAAATGATGTGCGCTTTTTCTTTATCCCTGGTTTTGCCAAGAAACGCCCCTGCAGCTTTTGTTGTGGGGGCGTTTTTTGTGCGGCTTGAGGCACCTCGCATGGGTCTGTCGGCGTCGGAGTTCATCAGAGGGATGCTCATTTCCATCATGTCTGGGTCGGGAGTGGTGTCATTCAGGATGTTTTTTATGCGCAAGACCGTGTTTTTTGCGTGCGCCGCCAGGTGAAGAAAAGGGTGCTCAAGACGAGTCTTGTTGCCAGAGATCGGCTGGCTGGAGTGCTCCAGGTGCCAGAATCAGGGGTGTAAAGGCGAAATCTGGCCTGATCTTCAAAAAGCCCTTGCCCTCACGGCGGTTCGTGCGTAAAGTACGCATCCGCTGCCGGGGACGCATGGCGTTACCAGCGGTGAAAGAGGTTTGCAGGTGATTGTTTTGCTTGAGGTTTTTGAAGTCCGCTTCGAAGTCATCGATTGACAATCCCGGGCGATTCGCTAGAATACGCCGCACTCCTTACCGAACAGGTGATCGAGCAATGCTCCTCACCGCTTGATGATGCTTAGAGGCAGTCGACTGACTCATCATCAAGTGCTTGACTTCTCAAGCGTTCCGGGTAGAATATGCCTCCTCGCTTAACGGCGACGCTCTTTAAAAATTTGATCAGGTAATTCGTGTGAGCGCTTGCCGATGAGTGGTGACAAGGTCACCAAATATCGGAGCAAGCCTCTCACGAGAAGTTTGACTCTGAACCAAGTTTGGTCTGCTTAACAGACTATCAAGCTTTCAACTGAAGAGTTTGATCATGGCTCAGATTGAACGCTGGCGGCAGGCTTAACACATGCAAGTCGAGCGGAAACGATCCTAGCTTGCTAGGAGGCGTCGAGCGGCGGACGGGTGAGTAATGCATGGGAATCTGCCCGATAGTGGGGGACAACCTGGGGAAACTCAGGCTAATACCGCATACGTCCTACGGGAGAAAGCAGGGGATCTTCGGACCTTGCGCTATCGGATGAGCCCATGTCGGATTAGCTTGTTGGTGAGGTAATGGCTCACCAAGGCGACGATCCGTAGCTGGTCTGAGAGGATGATCAGCCACACTGGGACTGAGACACGGCCCAGACTCCTACGGGAGGCAGCAGTGGGGAATATTGGACAATGGGCGAAAGCCTGATCCAGCCATGCCGCGTGTGTGAAGAAGGCCTTCGGGTTGTAAAGCACTTTCAGCGAGGAAGAACGCCTTGGGATTAATACTCCCGAGGGAAGACATCACTCGCAGAAGAAGCACCGGCTAACTCCGTGCCAGCAGCCGCGGTAATACGGAGGGTGCAAGCGTTAATCGGAATTACTGGGCGTAAAGCGCGCGTAGGTGGCTAAGTCAGCCAGGTGTGAAAGCCCCGGGCTCAACCTGGGAACGGCATCTGGAACTGCTTGGCTAGAGTGCAGGAGAGGAAGGTAGAATTCCCGGTGTAGCGGTGAAATGCGTAGAGATCGGGAGGAATACCAGTGGCGAAGGCGGCCTTCTGGACTGACACTGACACTGAGGTGCGAAAGCGTGGGTAGCAAACAGGATTAGATACCCTGGTAGTCCACGCCGTAAACGATGTCAACTAGCCGTTGGGTCCCTTGAGGACTTAGTGGCGCAGCTAACGCAATAAGTTGACCGCCTGGGGAGTACGGCCGCAAGGTTAAAACTCAAATGAATTGACGGGGGCCCGCACAAGCGGTGGAGCATGTGGTTTAATTCGATGCAACGCGAAGAACCTTACCTACCCTTGACATCCAGAGGACTTTCCAGAGATGGATTGGTGCCTTCGGGAACTCTGAGACAGGTGCTGCATGGCTGTCGTCAGCTCGTGTTGTGAAATGTTGGGTTAAGTCCCGTAACGAGCGCAACCCCTATCCTTATTTGCCAGCGAGTAATGTCGGGAACTCTAAGGAGACTGCCGGTGACAAACCGGAGGAAGGTGGGGACGACGTCAAGTCATCATGGCCCTTACGGGTAGGGCTACACACGTGCTACAATGGCAAGTACAAAGGGTTGCAATACTGCGAAGTGGAGCCAATCCCATAAAGCTTGCCTCAGTCCGGATTGGAGTCTGCAACTCGACTCCATGAAGTCGGAATCGCTAGTAATCGTGGATCAGAATGCCACGGTGAATACGTTCCCGGGCCTTGTACACACCGCCCGTCACACCATGGGAGTGGACTGCACCAGAAGTGGTTAGCCTAACCTTCGGGAGGGCGATCACCACGGTGTGGTTCATGACTGGGGTGAAGTCGTAACAAGGTAGCCCTAGGGGAACCTGGGGCTGGATCACCTCCTTATCGACACTGTCTATCGCTCGCGGCAAGTGCTCACAACGAATTACCTGATCTTATTGCTGGCTTAGCCGGCAGTGGCAAGCGTGCTCATCAGAGCGCGCTTCTCACTGTTCTCTGAACAGCCGCTCTTTAACAATGTGAATCATGCTGACGATAGATGTGTGCGCCAAGCGCATGTCTATCAAAACGATATGTCGGAGAGGTCCGACAGATTCGTAATCCTTGACAGACCCCTTGGGGTTATATGGTCAAGCGATTAAGCGCATACGGTGGATGCCTTGGCAGCCAGAGGCGATGAAGGACGTGATAGCCTGCGATAAGCGTTGGCGAGGTGGCAAATACCCTGCGACCCAACGATTTCCGAATGGGGAAACCCACTCACCATCAGGTGAGTATCTATAGGCCAATACATAACCTATAGAGGCAAACCCGGGGAACTGAAACATCTAAGTACCCGGAGGAAAAGAAATCAACCGAGATTCCCCAAGTAGCGGCGAGCGAACGGGGACCAGCCCTTAAGCGTGACAACTGACAGACGAACAAGCTGGGAAGCTTGACGATACAGGGTGATAGTCCCGTAGTCGAAGTCTGAGTCACGTGAAATCGAGTAGGTCGGGGCACGAGAAACCTTGACTGAACATGGGGGGACCATCCTCCAAGGCTAAATACTCCTGGCTGACCGATAGTGAACCAGTACCGTGAGGGAAAGGCGAAAAGAACCCCGGCGAGGGGAGTGAAATAGATCCTGAAACCGTATGCGTACAAGCAGTGGGAGCACCTTCGTGGTGTGACCGCGTACCTTTTGTATAATGGGTCAGCGACTTATATTCTGTGGCGAGCTTAACCGTATAGGGGAGGCGTAGGGAAACCGAGTCTTAACTGGGCGACCAGTCGCAGGGTATAGACCCGAAACCGGGCGATCTATCCATGGCCAGGGTGAAGATTGAGTAACATCAATTGGAGGCCCGAACCCAAGTATGTTGAAAAATGCTGGGATGAGCTGTGGATCGGAGTGAAAGGCTAATCAAGCCCGGAGATAGCTGGTTCTCCTCGAAAGCTATTTAGGTAGCGCCTCACGTATCACCGCTGGGGGTAGAGCACTGTTTCGGCTAGGGGGTCATCCCGACTTACCAACCCGAGGCAAACTCCGAATACCAGTGAGTGCAGCGTGGGAGACACACAGCGGGTGCTAACGTCCGTTGTGAAAAGGGAAACAACCCAGACCGTCAGCTAAGGTCCCAAAATCCTGATTAAGTGGGAAACGATGTGGGAAGGCTCAGACAGCTAGGAGGTTGGCTTAGAAGCAGCCATCCTTTAAAGAAAGCGTAATAGCTCACTAGTCGAGTCGGCCTGCGCGGAAGATATAACGGGGCTAAATCAGGTACCGAAGCTACGGGTTCATCCTTATGGATGAGCGGTAGAGGAGCGTCGTGTAAGCCAATGAAGGTGGATTGAGAAGTCTGCTGGAGGTATCACGAGTGCGAATGCTGACATGAGTAACGATAAGGGGAGTGAAAAACTCCCCCGCCGGAAGACCAAGGTTTTCTGTTCTACGTTAATCGGAGCAGAGTGAGTCGGCCCCTAAGGCGAGGCGGAAACGCGTAGTCGATGGGAAACGGGTTAATATTCCCGTACCGGATGTGGTTGCGATGGGGGGACGAAGAAGGCTAGGTGAGCCAGGCGTTGGTTGTCCTGGTGAAAGCATGTAGGCCGAGGAATCAGGCAAATCCGGTTCCTCTGAGGTCGAGATGCGAGACGAACTGACCACGGTCAGGAAGTCATCGATGCCACGCTTCCAGGAAAAGCCTCTAAGCTTCAGATCACATGCGACCGTACCCCAAACCGACACAGGTGGTCAGGTAGAGAATACCAAGGCGCTTGAGAGAACTCGGGTGAAGGAACTAGGCAAAATGGCACCGTAACTTCGGGAGAAGGTGCACCGGTTCGAGTGAAGGACTTGCTCCGTAAGCTCTTACCGGTCGAAGATACCAGGTGGCTGCAACTGTTTATTAAAAACACAGCACTCTGCAAACGCGCAAGCGGACGTATAGGGTGTGACGCCTGCCCGGTGCCGGAAGGTTAATTGATGGGGTTAGCTCACGCGAAGCTCTTGATCGAAGCCCCGGTAAACGGCGGCCGTAACTATAACGGTCCTAAGGTAGCGAAATTCCTTGTCGGGTAAGTTCCGACCTGCACGAATGGCGTAATGATGGCCACGCTGTCTCCACCCGAGACTCAGTGAAATTGAAATCGCAGTGAAGATGCTGTGTACCCGCGGCTAGACGGAAAGACCCCGTGAACCTTTACTATAGCTTTACACTGGATGCTGATGTTGTCTGTGTAGGATAGCTGGGAGGCTTTGAAACCACGTCGCCAGATGCGGTGGAGCCAACCTTGAAATACCAGCCTGACATCATTGGCGTTCTAACTCAGGTCCGTTATCCGGATCGAGGACAGTGTATGGTGGGTAGTTTGACTGGGGCGGTCTCCTCCTAAAGAGTAACGGAGGAGCACGAAGGTACCCTCAGCACGGTTGGAAATCGTGCATTGAGTGCAAGAGCATAAGGGTGCTTGACTGCGAGACAGACACGTCGAGCAGGTACGAAAGTAGGTTCTAGTGATCCGGTGGTTCTGTATGGAAGGGCCATCGCTCAACGGATAAAAGGTACTCCGGGGATAACAGGCTGATACCGCCCAAGAGTTCACATCGACGGCGGTGTTTGGCACCTCGATGTCGGCTCATCACATCCTGGGGCTGAAGTCGGTCCCAAGGGTATGGCTGTTCGCCATTTAAAGTGGTACGCGAGCTGGGTTTAGAACGTCGTGAGACAGTTCGGTCCCTATCTGCCGTGGGCGTCGGAAGTTTGAGAAGAGCTGCTCCTAGTACGAGAGGACCGGAGTGGACGAACCTCTGGTGTTCGGGTTGTCATGCCAATGGCATTGCCCGGTAGCTACGTTCGGACGGGATAACCGCTGAAAGCATCTAAGCGGGAAGCCCCCTTCAAGATGAGACTTCCCTGAGGCCTTGCGCCTCCTGAAGGGCCCTTGAAGACTACAAGGTTGATAGGCTGGGTGTGGAAGCACAGCAATGTGTTGAGCTAACCAGTACTAATTGCCCGTGAGGCTTGACCATATAACACCCAAGGGGTTTGCGCAGGCAAACCGCCGGGATTGCGACAGGATCGAGACATATCGGTCAGCATGATTCATATTGCGAGTCGCGAGGCCACAAGCCTCGAGACTCAGGCATCGCAAGATGCCACCGTTTCGCCTGACGACCATAGCGAGCGTGAACCACCCGATCCCATGCCGAACTCGGAAGTGAAACCGCTTAGCGCCGATGGTAGTGTGGAGTTTCTCCATGTGAGAGTAGGTCATCGTCAGGCACTTATCCCGAACCGCCCCTGCAGCCTTGCTGCAGGGGCGGTTCTCTTTGTGCGCAGGAAAAGAAAGCCCGACTCCTGGGGGAGTCGGGCTTTTTGCGTTCAATGTGCAAATACGGTGCTGAGAGACTGACAGCATGAGGTGCCAGGCAAAATGCCGTAGTCTCTGAGCACGACTCTTCGATGACGGGCTGGGCGATGGATGAGCTGATGTTGGTGGGCGTCATGATGGCGTTGCTGGTACTGGGTGGTTCCTTGATGGGGTGGCTCAGCATGCTGCGCATCAAGGCGCTGGAGCAGCGACTGCGCGATATGGAGGCCAGGCTTGCTCGCGAGCTTCCTGCTCATGGCGCTCCGGTTATGCACACCCCCTTGCAAGAAGGGGGTGTGGACAAATCGCCTGCCGAAGTGCCGCCCCGGGAAGGACTGGCAGCATCCGGTGCAACGCCATCGATCAGCGACTCGCGGACCACTGCATCATCCAGTGGCGGCCACTCTCTGTCCTACCGGCTACTTCAGCGCTTGTTGCATGGCGCTGCCTCCAGTCGTTCAGGTGAGAAGGGGCAGGGCGAAGCCCCTGCAAGAAAGGCATCAGAGGTGCTGCCGGGGGGCATGTCACGTCTGCTGACGCTGCTTCAGGAACACTGGATGATTCTTGTGGGTGCCTTGTCTCTGGTGATGGCAGGCATCCTGCTCGTCGGGTACTCCCTTGAGCAGGGCTTGCTGGGGCCGGGGGTACGGCTGGCGCTGGGTCTCGGGTTCGGCCTGAGCATGACGGTATTGGCCGAGTGGCTGAGACTACGTACGTCCCAGTCATCGAGTCTGACCGGCGCCGTCAGTGGTGCCGGCAGTCTGGTGCTCGCGGCGAGCCTGCTGGCTGGTCACTTTCTGCTTTCGCTGGTGTCCATGCCGGTCACCTTCGTACTGCTGGCAGCCTTGAGCCTGTGGATGCTGGAGCGTGCGCGGCATCATGGGCCGTGGCTTGCAGCATTGGGCATGTTGGGCGGATATGCTCTGCCCTTGGCGCTGCCCATTCACCAGCAGTGGCAGGAAGCCTCGACCTTGCTATTGCTGGGGCATGCGGGTGTGATCGCGGCAGCGTGTCGTGTGCTGTACCGCCAGGTCGCGGTGAGCTGGCTGTATTGGGGCGGTCTGGTGGGAGCGCTCGCCTGGTGGTTGCTGTTGATGCCCTTCGGCATCTTTTCTGGCGCGACATTGCTGGTGGGGCTGTTGCCCTGGGTGGGTGGTGTCTGGCTGGCCGTGCTGGCGTTGGGGTATCTGTGGGAGGAGGTGTGGGAGCCATCCACGGGCGCCGCAGAAAAGGATGAGCGACAGTCGAAGACCTCACTTGCGACCTGGTTGCCCTGGCGCGCATCTCTTGAGCTGCGCCGGCACTGGCTCGCCGGGGGGCTTGTCTCAGTGAGTATCGTGCTGGGACTCTGGCTGCCCTGGCTGGGAAGTCTCGTGCATGGCGTCTCCTTTGACTCATTGGTGGCGCCTTCCGATATGGCCGGCTCCGGTGTGTCCCTGTGGCATCGGGGGTGGCTGGCTAGCCTCATGCCGATGCTGGTGATTGCCTGGTCTAGTCGCCGCCACGCGGTGCTGTGGTCGATGGTGGTTGCTGGCAACGGACTCTGGTTGCTGGTGTGGGGGCTTGCCCTGACGGCACCGCTGTCGAGCAGCGCGATGGTCAGTCCGCTGATGCTGAGTGTCGGCCTGTTGTCGCTGGCGCGTTGGCGACCGCGTCATGATGCGGGTGAAAGAGCAGAGAGGCCGCTTGCAGCCTGTTGGTGGGCATTGGCGACCATGGTGCCGCTGCTGGCATGGGCTCTGGCTCTCTGGCAGGGCGTCATGCCATGGACGACCGAGGCGAGCGATGCAGGGAGGCTGATCAACACAGAACTGGTCAACACAGGGCTACCGCCATTGATCTGGGGGCTGGTGTGCTGGGCAGGTGCCATGCGCTTCCAGGCGCGTGAAGGCGCTCAGCTTGCCGCAGGACTGTGGTTGCCGGCGCAGGCCGGGATATTCCTTGCCCTGGTGGCAGTGCTGGAGGGGCCATCGCTGACCCTGGCGCTGGCGTTGCAGCTGTTGGGTTTGACCGCTTGTGAATGGCGCTGGTATCGCGAGGGGCATACCGCGGCGCGCTCCGTGTTTGCTGAGCTGTCACGCTTGCTGGCGTGGGGTGTCGTGGCTCGCTTGATGTATGGCATGGCGCATGACGACTATGCCGATATCGCGCACTGGCCACTGCAGATACTGCTGCCGGTATTGGCCTGTGTTGCCATGACCAGTCTCGGCATGCGCCACCGCCCGCGGACACAGCGCTGGCTGGAAGGTGCCGTTGTCCAGCTTGCCGTCGCGACGGTGGTGATGGAAATCCGCTATGTGTTGACCGGTGGAAAGCCCTTCGAGGGCAGCCTCACCCTGGCGGAGCTTTCCCTGCAGGTATTGGCGCTGGCCGGGGTGGCGGCAAGCTACGCCTGGCGTGCTCGTGGTGTCGACGCTGAGGCGCGGGCAGGGACGCAGCTGTATCGCGTGTTGGCGCTGGTGGTCGGCGGAGCGGCTGTGGTTCTCTGGAGTGTCGGCGTGCTGGGCATCTTCAATCCGCTCTGGCACCCGGGGGATGTCGGTAGCTGGCCGCTGGTCAATTGGCTTCTGCCGGCATACGGCCTGCCTGCACTCGGGGCCGCAATGCTCTGGCGCATGACATCCAGACGCGCACCGGACGTGGATGCGGGAAGCGCCGCGACACGCTCACGAATACGCGGGCTAAGTGAAGTGCTCGGTCTGCTGTCAGCCGGATGGTGGTTGGCGCTCAACTTGCGTCACTGCTGGCATGGCGCTGGGCTGGGGCTATGGCAGGGCATCGAGCAGGCGGAGCTATATGCCTACAGTGTGCTGATGCTGGTCGTCGCGGCGGCGCTGGTCGTGAGTGGCGCCAAGGTGGGGCAGCAGCACTGGCAGCGTATCGGCCAGGGCATCCTGATCCTCACCGTGATCAAGGTGGGGGTATGGGATACCGCCACCCTTGAGGGGCTGTGGCGAGTAGGTTCATGGCTGGGACTGGGCAGTGTCCTGATGCTGCTTTCCGCCTTGTTCAATCGCCTGGCGGGGGCGGGAATGCGTGCCGGGGAGCGGAATTGACGAAAAGAGCGTTATCTTTGGTCGTTGTTCTTGGCTCGCAAGCCCATGAATCCGATAGAATGTGCGCTTTTGCACAGGGACAGGCCTCCGCATGACCATCCGTGATCTCATTCGTCTGCTTGGAGATGGTGGCTACCACTCCGGAGAGGCCCTGGGCGAAGAGCTCGGGGTGTCGCGTACGGCGGTCTGGAAGCAGCTCAAGAAACTTGAGGCGCTCGACATTCCGCTGGAAGCCATCAAGGGGCTTGGCTATCGACTGGCCAACCCCATCGAGTTGCTCGATGGTCAACAGATCATCGAGGCGCTGCCGCGCGAGACTCGCAAACACCTGACGCGCCTGTTCGTCGAGGAGTCGGTGGACTCGACCAATACCTTCATCCGCGAGCGCTTTCGTCAGGGAGCCGGCCATGCCGAGGTCTGTCTGGCGGAGGTGCAATCGGCTGGGCGTGGCCGTCGTGGGCGTGAGTGGGAGACTCCCTGGGGCCGCAGCCTGGTCTTCTCGCTTGGCTGGCGCTTCGAATCAGGCGCCGCATCGCTTGAGGGCCTGAGTCTGGCGATCGGCGTGGCGGTGGCGGAGGTGCTCGAGGCCGATGGCCTGCCCGCGCGCCTCAAGTGGCCCAACGATGTCCTGCTGCAGATACAGAAGGATCAACCCAAGATCGCCGGCATCCTGGTCGAGGTCACAGGTGATGTGTCCGGTCCCTGTGATGTCGTCATCGGTATCGGCATGAACATCGAGTTGCCGGCCTCCCGACGCGAGGCGATCACTCAACCGGTGGCTGCGGTACGTGACATCATTCCCGGTGCTTCGCGCAATCGCTATGCCGCGCGTCTGATGGAGTCATTGCTGGCGCTGTTGCCCGAGTTCGAGTCGCAGGGCTTTGCCGGATGGCAGGCGCGCTGGAATGAGCGCAATGCCTTCAAGGGGCGTGATGTGGTGATTCTGCGCGGAGACAGACGAGAAGAAGCCGTGGCAGAAGGTGTTGATATCAATGGAAATCTCGAGGTGCGCATGAACGGCGAAACCATCACTCTCGCCGGTGGCGAGATCAGTCTGCGCGCCGTCTCATGATTCTGGATCTTGATATCGGCAACACCTTGTCAAAATGGCGTCTCAAGGACACCGTTTCCAGCGAGATCCGCTCGCGCGGCGCCGTCTGGACGCGAGAGGAGTGGCGGCCGGGCGCTGACATTCCTGACCTGGATGTCGTCACGGCCGTGCGCATCTCCAGCGTGGCGCGCAAGCAGGTGCTGGATGAGACGGTGGAGTTGCTGCGCAAGCAGGTCGGCGTCGTGCATGTCGCGCACTCGACGCGGGAGGCGCTGGGCGTCACCTGCGGCTATGAAGAGCCGCAACGCCTGGGCGTCGATCGCTGGTTGGGCGCACTCGCCGGCCATCATCTCACCGGGGGCTGTTGCAGCGTCGATTGCGGTAGCGCGATAACGGTGGATTTCGTGCTGCCGGGTGGCAAGCATCTGGGGGGGTATATTCTGCCAGGGCTGCGTCTGATGAAGGAAAGCCTCAAGTTGGGTACGCGCAATGTGGCCATCGATCCGGATACCGAGGTGGATACGCTGCTCGCGCCGGGTCGCAATACGGTAGAGGCCGTCAATCACGGCATCTACATGGCGGCCGTCAGCGCGGTCAATCGTCTCTATGCCGAGGTCTGTGATCGCGAAGGGGTAGCCTTGCCGCTACTGCTGACCGGTGGTGATGCGCGGGTGGTGGCGCGCGGTCTGCGGGTGCCGCATGCGCTGTGGCCGGACATGGTGTATGCCGGCCTGGAGGCGCTGTATCCATTGACCGCTGCCGAGCGGGCAGGGCGCCTGTCAGGTGCGCCCGACCAGCCGCGAGTGCCTGATCTAGAAAAACTTCGCTCAGGGCTTGCGCTCACCCAGATGCTTTGACATACTACGTCCCGTTCTGAGGCGATACATTCCCTCAAGCGCTTGAAGTAGAATGAAATCAAGCACTTGACAGCGTATCCCAAGCGGCGTAAGATTCGTCGTCACAGATGGTGGGGTTCCCGAGTGGCCAAAGGGAGCAGACTGTAAATCTGCCGCGAAAGCTTCGAAGGTTCGAATCCTTCCCCCACCACCAGATTCGCTTATGATGCCGTGTGCATCAGGGCAGCAAGAGTTGGAAAGCGGGCATAGTTTAATGGTAGAACCTCAGCCTTCCAAGCTGATGACGCGGGTTCGATTCCCGCTGCCCGCTCCAGTTCATCTCGCCAGTCGAGATTGCGCAAAGGTTTTGCTCGTGTAGCTCAGGGGTAGAGCACACCCTTGGTAAGGGTGAGGTCGGCGGTTCAAATCCGCCCACGAGCTCCATACAACGGAAAGGCGAGTCGCAGTTTGGCTCGTCTTTTTCGTTTCCGACGACCTCCCAGGTCGCGGTCAAAGATAAGGCTTGTCAGTTTGGGTTGTCTCAGCTATGATGGCGCCCGCTGTTCATTCAGCCTTGTTTTTAGTCTCTGGAACACGCAAGTGTTACAGGCCAGTAGCTCAATTGGCAGAGCAGCGGTCTCCAAAACCGCAGGTTGGGGGTTCGATTCCCTCCTGGCCTGCCATCCTTCCCCAGGATGGTATTCGACTTCTTACCGATTCTCGATTCTAGCGATCGCTGCACCCTTGAGGAGTCTCTTTGATGAAACAGAACGCCGAGGTGCAGGAAGCGCGCCACGACGGGTTCAAGTGGTCGGTCGTTGTCATTCTTCTTGTGCTGGCTGTTGCTGGCAACGCCTATTTTGCTGACCAAGCGCTGCTTTATCGCGTGCTTGGCGTCGTCGTGCTTGGTGTTGCAGCGGCTGCTCTGGCGATCACGACCAACAAAGGTCGTGATGTTGTCGAGCTGGCAAGTAGTGCGCGCCGCGAGATCCAGCGCGTCGTTTGGCCGACCCGACAGGAAACTGTCCAGACAACTGCCATCGTGCTGGGTGCCGTGCTTATCGTGGGCCTGTTGCTATGGCTCATCGATACCACCCTCGGCTGGCTGATGTCCGGCATCGTCAGTTAACGGAGTTTCCATGTCCAAGCGTTGGTATGTCATACACGCCTATTCCGGTTTCGAAAAGCAGGTCATGCGTTCGCTCAACGAGCGTGTGAAGCTTTACGCCATGGAAGATCACTTCGGTGAGATTCTCGTGCCGGTCGAAGAAATCGTCGAAATGCGTGACGGCAAGCGCCGCAAGAGCGAGCGCAAGTTCTACCCGGGCTACGTGCTGGTCGAGATGGACATGAATGATCAGTCCTGGCACCTGGTGAATGAAACCCCGCGCGTCATGGGTTTCATTGGCGGAACCCCGGAGAAGCCGGCAGCGATTACCCAGAAAGAAGCCGACGCCATGCTGCGTCGCGTTCAGGATGGCACTGACAAGCCGCGTCCGAAGACTCTCTTCGAGCCGGGTGAAACGGTGCGTGTCACTGATGGTCCGTTCGCGGACTTCAATGGCGTAGTCGAAGAAGTGAATTACGAAAAGAGCCGTCTGCAGGTCAGCGTACTGATCTTCGGGCGTGCTACGCCGGTGGAGCTCGAGTTCTCCCAGGTCGAGAAGGACTGATCTCAGGGTCATCATCTCACCTGTTTGAATACGAGCATCACGGCAACACGACGGGTCGCCTGAGGCGGCCCGGTTTTACGGGGAGCCGCAAGGCGCTACCACCCATACTGGAGTCCTATCATGGCCAAGAAAGTACAGGCTTACATCAAGCTGCAGGTTGCAGCCGGTAAAGCTAACCCGAGCCCGCCCGTGGGTCCTGCCCTCGGTCAGCACGGTGTCAACATCATGGAGTTCTGTAAAGCGTTCAACGCCGCTACCCAGAACGTCGAGCCGGGTCTCCCGACTCCCGTGGTCATCACTGTCTACTCCGACCGTAGCTTCACTTTCGTCACCAAGACGCCGCCTGCGGCCGTCCTGCTGCTGAAAGCGGCTGGTCTGAAGTCCGGTTCTGGCGAGCCGAACAAGAAGAAGGTCGGTACCGTGACTCGCGCTCAGCTCGAAGAGATCGCGACCACCAAGGAACCGGACCTGACAGCTTCCAATCTGGACGCTGCTGTTCGCACCATCGCCGGTACTGCCCGTAGCATGGGCCTGAACGTGGAGGGTCTTTGATCATGGCCAAGATTTCAAAGCGCGCCCAGGCGATCAACGCGAAAGTTGAATCCGGCAAGGTCTACAGCGTCGAAGAAGCTGTTGCTCTGCTGTCCGAGCTGTCCACCGTCAAGTTCAAGGAGACCATCGAAGTCTCTCTGAACCTGGGTGTTGATCCGCGTAAATCCGATCAGGTCGTTCGCGGCGCTACCGTGATGCCGAATGGCACCGGTAACGAAGTGCGCGTCGCTGTCTTCACCCAGGGCGCCAACGCTGAAGCAGCGAAGGAAGCCGGTGCAGACGTGATCGGCATGGACGACCTGGCAGAACAGGTCAAGAAAGGCGTGATGGACTTCGACGTCGTCATCGCTTCTCCGGATGCCATGCGCGTTGTCGGTCAGCTGGGCCAGATCCTCGGTCCGCGCGGCCTGATGCCGAACCCGAAAGTCGGTACCGTGACGCCTGACGTCGCGACTGCCGTGAAGAATGCCAAGGCTGGTCAGGTGCGTTTCCGTACTGACAAGAACGGCATCATTCACGCCGGTATCGGCAAGATCGACTTCAGTGCTGACTCCATTCAGGGTAACATTGACGCCCTGGTGGCCGAAGTCAAGAAGCTGAAGCCGAGCACTTCCAAGGGTATCTACCTGAAGAAGATCACCCTGTCCAGCACCATGGGCCCGGGTCTGACTGTCGATCACGCCAAGTACGCGTAAGGCAGTCTCAGAATGTTTCACTTTGCGGTCCCCGTGCTCAGCCGCGGGGCGCCGTCAAAGACCGCAGGCGCTGGCCTTGTCACCTCGGTGACGGGGCCGGCTTAATCGCGCCGCGATGCTTGCATTGCGCGTAGCCTGCGCAGATGGTGTCCCAGCCCTGCTGGTGGCAGCCATCCTCCAAGACTCTCCCGCGCAGTTCTGGTGAGAGAGATGGTAAACCACTGGGGAATTCGTTCCCCGGCACGAAATGGAGTCAACACCGTGGCTTTAGGTCTCGAAGACAAGAAGGCAATTGTTGCTGAGGTCAGCGAAACCGCCAAGGGTGCTCTCTCCGTAGTCGCTGCCGACTCTCGTGGTGTAACTGTTGGTGCAATGACCGAATTGCGCAAACAGTGCCGCGAAGCGGGCGTCCAGCTGCGTGTTGTTCGCAACACTCTGGCTCGTCGTGCGCTGTCCGGTACCTCTTATGAGGTGCTGAACGAGTCCTTCGTCGGCCCGACTCTGCTTGCATTCTCCATGGAACACCCGGGCGCTGGCGCTCGTCTGTTCAAGGAATTTGCCAAGAAGGTCGAGGCGTTCGAAGTCAAGGCATTGGCCTACGAAGGCGAGTTCATCCCGGCGGCGAATATCGACCGTCTGGCATCTCTGCCGACCCGCGATGAAGCACTGTCCAAGCTGCTGTCTGTCATGAAGGAAGCTTCTGCAGGCAAGCTGGTCCGTACTATCGCAGCACTGCGCGATCAGAAGGAAGCCGAAGCCGCCGCGTAAGCAGCGCTTTGACCTCCTGGCTGTCTCGTGCAGCCTGAATCGATTTCCGTTTGACCGAGCATCTTTGCTCCGCAAAGTTTAGGATTGCTAAAATGGCACTGACCAAAGAAGACATCATCAACGCCGTCGCTGACATGACCGTCATGGAAGTGGCTGAGCTGATCGAAGCAATGGAAGAGAAGTTCGGCGTTTCCGCCGCTGCCGCCGTCGTCGCTGGCCCGGCCGCTGCTGGTGAAGCCGCTGAAGAACAGACCGAGTTCGACATCGTTCTGACTGCTGCTGGTGACAAGAAAGTCAACGTCATCAAGGCTGTTCGTGAACTGACTGGCCTGGGTCTGAAAGAAGCCAAGGCAGCTGTCGACGGCGCTCCGGCCACCCTGAAAGAAGGCGTGAGCAAGGAAGACGCTGAAGAAGCGAAGAAGAAGCTGGAAGAAGCTGGCGCGTCCGTGGAACTCAAGTAACTCGTGTTCCAGGCTGCGCACGCTGCGTAAGCTTCCTGGCTGGTGGCGGACTCCGCCACCAGCCTTTTTCTGTTGCAAGACGAATTATGACGGCGAGCCAGCCCGCAAGGGAGGCTTGCCGTCCGCGCCTGATGGACATCGCCGTGCCATCAGGGATGAGCCGACCACGCATCGGTCACCCAAGGTGAACAAGCTGGGGAATACAGATGGCTTACTCATACACTGAGAAAAAACGCATCCGCAAGGATTTTGGCAAACTGCCCCAAGTGATGGATGTGCCTTACCTGCTGGCCATCCAGCTTGATTCCTACCACGACTTTCTCCAGCAGGACAGGGCGCCAGAACAGCGCCTGGAAGTCGGCCTTCACGCTGCCTTCAAGTCCGTGTTCCCGATTGCCAGTTTCTCTGGCAACGCAGCGCTCGAGTATGTCAGCTACCGCTTCGGTACGCCGGCGTTCGACGTCAAGGAATGTCAGCTGCGCGGAGTCACTTACTCTGCACCGCTGCGCGTGAAAGTGCGCCTGATGATCTATGACAAGGAATCGTCGAACAAGGCGATCAAGGACATCAAGGAGCAGGAAGTCTACATGGGGGAAATCCCCCTGATGACAGAGAACGGTACCTTCGTCATCAATGGTACCGAACGTGTCATCGTGTCACAGCTGCACCGCTCGCCGGGTGTGTTCTTCGACCACGACAAGGGCAAGAGCCACTCGTCCGGCAAGCTGCTGTACTCCGCACGTGTGATTCCTTACCGCGGTTCCTGGTTGGACTTCGAGTTTGATCCGAAGGACAACGTCTACGTCCGTATCGACCGTCGTCGCAAGCTGCCGGCTTCCGTTCTGCTGCGTGCCATGGGCATGACCAGCGAAGAGATTCTCGGTACGTTCTTCGACACCACGATGTACCACATCGAGCGCAGCGGCTTCTCCGTTGAGCTGGTGCCGGCACGTCTGCGTGGCGAGACCGCCGCCTTCGACATCAAGGATGCCGACGGTAGCGTGATCGTGGAGGAAGGTCGTCGTATTACACAGAAGCACGTCCGTCAGATGGAAGCCTCCGGCCTCGAGCGTCTCGAAGTGCCGATGGACTACCTGTACGGCAAGGTGCTGGCCAAGGATCAGATCGATCCGGCCACTGGTGAGCTGGTCTGCGAAAGCAACAGCGAGATCACTCCGGAACTGCTGGAGAAGATGGCTCAGGCCAAGATCACCCAGTTCGAAGTCATCTACACCAACGACCTGGATTGCGGTCCGTTCGTGTCCGATACCCTGAAACTGGATACCACGCGTAACCAGCTCGAGGCATTGGTCGAGATCTACCGCATGATGCGTCCGGGCGAGCCGCCCACCAAGGATGCAGCAGAGTCACTGTTCCAGAACCTGTTCTTCAGCGAAGACCGCTACGACCTGTCGGGCGTGGGCCGCATGAAGTTCAACCGTCGCCTGCGTCGCGAAAGCGATACCGGCAGCGGCGTGCTCGATCAGGACGATATCCTGACCGTCATGAAGGAGCTGATCAGCATCCGTAACGGCAATGGCGATGTCGATGACATCGACCACCTGGGCAACCGTCGTATTCGCTCTGTGGGCGAAATGGCGGAAAACCAGTTCCGTGTCGGCCTGGTCCGCGTCGAGCGTGCGGTCAAGGAGCGTCTGTCCATGGCCGAGAGCGAAGGCCTGATGCCGCAGGATCTCATCAACGCCAAGCCGGTTGCGGCGGCGGTGAAGGAATTCTTTGGTTCCAGCCAGCTCTCCCAGTTCATGGATCAGAACAACCCGCTGTCCGAAGTGACGCACAAGCGCCGTGTCTCCGCGCTTGGTCCGGGTGGTCTGACCCGTGAGCGCGCCGGCTTCGAAGTTCGTGACGTTCACGCCACGCACTACGGCCGTCTGTGCCCGATCGAAACGCCGGAAGGCCCGAACATCGGTCTGATCAACTCGCTGGCGACCTACTCCAAGACCAACAGCTATGGCTTCCTCGAGACGCCGTACCGCAAGGTCGTGGATTGCCAGGTCACCGACGATGTCGTCGATCTGTCCGCGATCGAGGAAGGCGATTTCATCATCGCCCAGGCCTCCGCGACCGTCGACGAGAACGGCCGTCTGGTCGACGACCTGGTTCAGGTTCGTCACCGTGGCGAGACCACCTTCATGGCGCCGGAAAAGGTCACCATGATGGACGTGTCTCCGCGTCAGGTCGTCTCTGTCGCTGCCGCACTGATCCCGTTCCTCGAGCACGATGATGCCAACCGCGCCTTGATGGGTGCGAACATGCAGCGTCAGGCCGTTCCGACTCTGAAGGCTGACAAGCCGCTGGTCGGTACCGGCATGGAGCGCTTCGTGGCGCGTGACTCCGGCGTCTGCGCCGTGGCACGTCGTGGCGGCGTCATCGATTCCGTCGATGCCAAGCGCATCGTCGTACGTGTGCGGGAAGAAGAGATCATCGGCGGTGAAGCCGGCGTTGATATCTACAACCTGACCAAGTACGTGCGCTCGAACCAGAATACCTGTCAGAACCAGCGCCCGATCGTGCGTCCTGGCGACGAAGTCGCCATCGGCGACATCCTGGCCGACGGCCCGTCCGTCGACATGGGCGATCTGGCCCTGGGTCAGAACATGCGTCTGGCGTTCATGCCCTGGAACGGCTTCAACTTCGAGGATTCCATCCTGTTCTCGGAGCGTGTGGTGCAGGAAGATCGCTTCACCACCATCCACATCCAGGAACTGACCTGTGTCGCGCGTGACACCAAGCTCGGGCCGGAAGAAATCACTTCCGATATCCCGAATGTCGGCGAATCCGCACTCTCCAAGCTGGATGAGTCCGGTGTCGTCTACATCGGTGCCGAGCTGAACCCGGGCGACATCCTGGTCGGCAAGGTCACGCCGAAGGGCGAGACCCAGCTGACGCCGGAAGAGAAGCTGTTGCGTGCCATCTTCGGCGAGAAGGCGTCCGACGTTAAGGACACCTCTCTGCGTGCCCCGACCGGCATGAAGGCCACCGTCATCGACGTTCAGGTCTTCACCCGTGACGGCGTCGAGAAGGATCAGCGTGCGCTCTCCATCGAGCAGATGCAGCTGGCCGAGGTCCGCAAGGATCTGCAGGAAACCTACCGCATCGCGGAAGAGGCGACCTTCGAGCGTATGCAGCGCAACCTGGTCGGTCAGGCCGTCAACGGTGGTCCGAAGCTCAAGAAGGGCGACGTGCTGACCGATGACTACCTGGAAGCACTGCCGCGCCAGGAGTGGTTCAAGCTGCGTCTGCAGGACGAGTCTCTCAACGAACTGCTGGCTCAGGCCGATGAGCAGCTCGAGATCCGTCGTCGCGAGATGGACGAGCGCTTCGAAGACAAGAAGCGCAAGCTCACCCAGGGTGATGATCTGGCACCGGGCGTGCTCAAGATCGTCAAGGTGTACGTCGCCGTGAAGCGTCGTATCCAGCCGGGTGACAAGATGGCCGGTCGTCACGGTAACAAGGGTGTCATCTCCGCGATCATGCCGGTCGAAGACATGCCGTTCGATGGCAATGGCGAGTCGGTTGACGTCGTGCTGAACCCGCTGGGTGTTCCGTCGCGCATGAACGTCGGTCAGATCCTCGAGACCCACCTCGGCATGGCCGCGCGTGGTCTGGGCGTGAAGATCGAGCACATGCTGCGCGAAGAACGTGCCGAGCAGGTCAAGCAGATCCGCGAATTCCTCGACAAGGTGTACAACACCGTCGGCGGTCGCCAGGAAGACCTCTCCGTGCTCAGCGATGATGAAATCATCACCATGGCGCACAACCTGAAGAAGGGCGTGCCGATGGCGACGCCGGTCTTCGATGGCGCCAAGGAACACGAGATCAAGCAGTTGCTCACGCTGGCCGGTATCCCTGATTCCGGACAGATGGACCTCTACGATGGCCGCACCGGCGAGAAGTTCGATCGCAAGGTGACCGTCGGTTACATGTACATGCTCAAGCTCAACCACCTGGTGGATGACAAGATGCATGCGCGTTCGACCGGCTCCTACTCCCTCGTCACGCAGCAGCCGCTGGGTGGTAAGGCGCAGTTTGGTGGTCAGCGCTTCGGTGAGATGGAGGTCTGGGCCCTCGAGGCGTACGGCGCTGCCTACACCCTCCAGGAGATGCTCACGGTCAAGTCCGATGACGTGGAAGGCCGTACCAAGATGTACAAGAGCATCGTAGATGGCGATCACACCATGCAGGCGGGCATGCCCGAATCCTTCAACGTGCTGGTGAAGGAAATCCGCTCGCTGGGTATCGACATGGAGCTGGAAGGCTGACGCCGAAAAGCCACAAGTATTGACGGTCCGCAAAGCCTGGTGTCAGCAGCCAGGCTTTGCCCATGACAACTCCGCAACGGAGCGACCCATGAAAGATTTGGTGAAAGTTCTCAAATCGCAGGCGCAGTCCGAAGAATTCGACGCCATCAAGATTACCCTGGCGTCTCCGGACATGATTCGCTCGTGGTCTTTTGGTGAAGTGAAGAAGCCTGAAACCATCAACTACCGGACATTCAAGCCGGAACGTGATGGTCTTTTCTGTGCCAAGATCTTTGGCCCGGTGAAGGACTACGAGTGCCTGTGTGGCAAGTACAAGCGGATGAAGCATCGCGGCATCATCTGTGAGAAGTGTGGCGTTGAAGTGACCAAGGCGGCAGTGCGTCGTGAGCGTATGGCTCATATCGAACTGGCGAGCCCGGTCGCGCATATCTGGTTCCTGAAGTCTCTGCCGTCCCGTATCGGCATGCTGCTCGACATGACTCTGCGTGATATCGAGCGCGTGCTGTACTTCGAAAGCTTCGTGGTCATCGATCCGGGCATGACGACCCTCGAGAAGGGTCATCTGCTCAACGATGAGCAGTACTTCGAAGCGCTGGAAGAATTCGGTGATGATTTCGACGCCCGCATGGGTGCCGAGGCCATCAAGGCGCTGCTCGAGGACATCGAGCTGGAAGAAGAGGTCGAGCGCCTGCGTGAAGAGATTCCGCAGACCAACTCCGAGACCAAGATCAAGAAGCTGTCCAAGCGCCTCAAGCTGCTGGAAGCCTTCTACTATTCCGGCAACAAGCCGGGCTGGATGATCATGGAAGTGCTGCCAGTGCTGCCGCCGGACCTGCGTCCGCTGGTACCGCTGGACGGCGGCCGCTTCGCGACCTCGGATCTGAACGATCTGTATCGTCGTGTGATCAACCGCAACAACCGCCTCAAGCGTCTGCTCGACCTCAATGCGCCGGACATCATCGTGCGCAACGAGAAGCGCATGCTGCAGGAATCCGTGGATGCACTGCTCGACAACGGTCGTCGCGGTCGCGCCATCACCGGTTCCAACAAGCGTCCGCTGAAGTCGCTGGCCGACATGATCAAGGGCAAGCAGGGTCGTTTCCGTCAGAACCTGCTGGGCAAGCGCGTCGACTATTCCGGTCGTTCCGTCATCACCGTCGGCCCGACCCTGCGTCTGCACCAGTGTGGTCTGCCGAAGAAGATGGCGCTTGAACTGTTCAAGCCGTTCATCTACGCCAAGCTGCAGGCCTCCGGTCACGCCAGCACCATCAAGGCCGCCAAGAAGATGGTCGAGCGCGAAGCCCCGGAAGTCTGGGATTTCCTCGCCGACGTCATCCGCGAGCACCCGGTGCTGCTGAACCGTGCCCCGACTCTGCACCGTCTGGGTATCCAGGCGTTCGAGCCGCTGCTGATCGAAGGCAAGGCCATCCAACTGCACCCGCTGGTCTGCGCTGCGTACAACGCCGACTTTGATGGTGACCAGATGGCTGTCCACGTACCGCTGACGCTGGAAGCCCAGCTGGAAGCGCGTGCGTTGATGATGTCGACCAACAACGTGCTGTCGCCGGCCAACGGCGAGCCGATCATCGTGCCGTCCCAGGACGTCGTGCTGGGTCTGTACTACATGACCCGCGAGAAGATCGGTGCCAAGGGTGAGGGCATGGCCTTCGCGAACCTGGGTGAAGTCGAGCGTGCCTTCGGTACGCACAGCGCTCATCTGCACGCGATGGTCAAGGTCCGTCTGACCGAGACGCTCAAGGACGAAGAGTCCGGCGAGCTGTACGAGAAGACGTCCCTGCACGACACCACCATCGGTCGCGCACTGCTGTTCCGCATTCTGCCGAAGGGCATGCCGTTCGAGCTGATCAACCAGGTGATGAAGAAGAAAGCCATCTCCGGCCTGATCAACGAGGCGTACCGTCGTGTCGGTCTGAAGGACACCGTCATCTTCGCTGACCAGCTGATGTACACCGGCTTCCGTCTCGCGACCTGGTCCGGCGCCTCCATCGGCGTCAACGACTTCGTCATCCCGGACGCGAAGAAGGTCATCATCGATGCGGCCGAAGACGAAGTGAAAGAGATCGAAGACCAGTTCTCCTCCGGTCTCGTGACCGCGGGCGAGAAGTACAACAAGGTCATCGATATCTGGGCGCGTGCCAACGACCGTGTCGCCAAGGAGATGATGGCAGGTATCTCGAAAGAGACCGTCGTCAACTGGAAAGGCGAAGTGGTCAATGACGAAGACGGCAAGCCGATGGAGCAGGACTCCTTCAACAGCGTCTTCATCATGGCCGACTCCGGTGCGCGTGGTTCCGCCGCACAGATTCGTCAGCTGGCTGGTATGCGTGGCCTGATGGCCAAGCCGGATGGCTCGATCATCGAGACGCCGATCACCGCCAACTTCCGTGAAGGCCTGAACGTACTCCAGTACTTCATCTCCACGCACGGTGCCCGTAAGGGTCTGGCGGATACGGCACTGAAGACCGCCAACTCCGGTTACCTGACTCGTCGTCTGGTCGATGTTGCCCAGGATCTGGTCATCACCGAAGCGGATTGCGGCACTCAGGAAGGTCTGATTCTGCACCCGGTCATCGAAGGCGGCGACATCATCGTCCCGCTGTCCCAGCGCGTGCTGGGTCGTGTCGTGGCGCAGGACGTGATCGATCCGGTCTCTGATGAGGTCCTGATCGCACGCGGCACGCTGCTCGACGAAGCCTGGTGTGCACAGCTCGATACCATGGGCGTCGATGAGATCATCGTGCGTACCACCATCGGTTGTGAAACCGTGCACGGTGTCTGCTCGGCCTGTTACGGCCGTGACCTGGCGCGTGGCCATCAGGTCAACGTCGGTGAAGCCATCGGTGTCATCGCGGCACAGTCCATCGGTGAGCCGGGTACCCAGCTGACCATGCGTACCTTCCACATCGGTGGTGCCGCTTCGCGTGCCTCCGCCGTGGACAGTGTCCAGGTCAAGCATGGCGGCAGCGTGCGTCTGCACAACATCAAGTCGGTCGAACGTGCCGATGGCAAGCTGATTGTCGTCTCGCGTTCCAGCGCACTGGCAGTGGCGGATGACCACGGCCGTGAGCGCGAATTCTACAAGCTCCCGTACGGTGCTGAGTTGTCCGTACGTGACGGCGATCCGGTGGCCTCTGGTCAGTCCGTCGCCAAGTGGGATCCGCACACTCACCCGATCGTCGCGGAAGTCGCGGGTCAGGTGCAGTTCACGGACATGGAAGATGGCCAGACCATCAACCGTACCACTGACGAAATGACCGGCCTGTCCTCCATCGAGGTCATCGAAAGCGCTTCACGTCCGTCCGCGGCCCGTGACAAGCGTCCGATGATCATGCTGGTAGACGGTAGCGGCAAGCACGTGACACTGCCGGGCTCCAACACGCCGGTCCAGTACCTGCTGCCGGGCAATGCCGTGGTGTCCGCCGAGAATGGCGCAGCCGTCGGCGTGGGTGACGTCATCGCACGTATCCCGATGGAAGCGTCCGGTAACAAGGACATCACCGGTGGTCTGCCGCGCGTTGCCGACCTGTTCGAAGCACGTCGTCCGAAAGAGCCGGCCATTCTGGCCGAGATCTCCGGCACCGTGACCTTCGGCAAGGAAACCAAAGGCAAACGTCGTCTGACCATCACGCCGGTGGAAGGTGATCCGTTCGAGCTGTTGATCCCGAAATGGCGCCAGATCAGCGTCTTCGAAGGTGAAACGGTCGAGAAGGGTGAAGTCATCTCCGATGGCCCGAGCAACCCGCACGATATCCTGCGTCTGCTCGGCGTCGCGGAAATGACCAAGTACATCACCACCGAAGTCCAGGAGGTCTATCGCCTCCAGGGTGTCGGCATCAACGACAAGCACATCGAAGTCATCGTGCGTCAGATGCTGCGCAAGGTCGAGATCACCGATTCTGGCGATTCCACCTTCATCACAGGCGACCAGGTGGAATACGCCCGCGTCGTCGAAGAAAACATGCGTCTCGAGGCCGACGGCAAGTTCCCGGCCAAGTTCGATCGCATCCTGCTCGGTATCACCAAGGCGAGCCTGGCAACTGAATCGTTCATCTCCGCGGCGTCCTTCCAGGAAACCACGCGAGTTCTGACCGAGGCATCTGTCACCGGCAAGCGCGATTATCTCCGTGGTCTGAAGGAGAATGTCGTGGTCGGTCGCCTGATTCCGGCGGGTACTGGCCTGGCCTATCACGACGAGCGTCGCCGCCGTCGCGATGGCCTGCCGCTCGCACCGGCCCCGTCGGCACAGGACGTCGAGCAGGAATTGGGCGCTCAGCTCACTGCCCTCGACGCGGACGACGACGACCTCTGAGGTCTTGCGCCCCGCCGTCTCTGACGGCGGGGTTGACGCCCTTGTGGCCCAAGCCCTAGAATATGCAGCCTTTAACAGTAGGGCAGGTGCACCCTGCCCTGTTGTTGGAAGGCAGTACAACCCATTGGAGCAAGCAAATGGCAACCGTTAACCAGCTCGTGCGCAAGCCGCGCAAGCGTCAGGCGTCCAAGAGCGACGTCCCTGCGCTGCAGGCATGTCCGCAGAAGCGTGGCGTGTGTACCCGTGTATACACTACTACCCCGAAGAAGCCGAACTCCGCACTCCGTAAGGTTTGCCGTGTTCGCCTGACCAACGGCTTCGAAGTCACTTCATACATCGGCGGTGAAGGTCACAACCTTCAGGAACACTCTGTTGTTCTGATCCGTGGCGGTCGTGTGAAGGATTTGCCGGGTGTCCGTTACCACACCGTTCGTGGTGCACTGGATACCTCTGGCGTGCAGAACCGTAAGCAGGGCCGTTCCAAGTACGGCGCCAAGCGTCCGAAGGCGTAATTCAAAGTTTAATATCGGTCTGATAAGAGTAAGGTCGGGCGTCGCGTCCAACGCGAGGCGTCCCGGGTTTACCTGAAGGACCCTTCTACTGAGGGCTTATCATGCCTAGAAGACGTGTAGCAGCTAAGCGCGAAATCCTGCCGGATCCGAAGTTCGGAAGCGAGCGCCTGGCCAAGTTCATGAACCACCTGATGATCAGCGGCAAGAAGTCTGCAGCTGAGCGCATCGTTTACGGTGCTCTCGATCGTGTTGCCGAACGCTCCAATGACGAGCCGCTGGACCTCTTCGACAAGGCGCTGGAAGCCATTCAGCCGATGGTCGAAGTGAAGTCCCGTCGTGTTGGTGGTGCAACCTACCAGGTGCCGGTTGAAGTTCGTCCTTCCCGTCGTCAGGCACTGGCCATGCGTTGGCTGGTGGACGCTGCGCGCAAGCGCGGCGAAAAGACCATGGTGCAGCGCCTCTCTGGCGAGATCCTGGATGCCGCTGAAGGCAAGGGTTCTGCTGTGAAGAAGCGTGAAGACGTGCACCGCATGGCAGAAGCCAACAAGGCCTTCTCCCACTACCGCTTCTAAACAACGGGGATACTCACCGTGGCACGCAAGACTCCACTTAAGCGTTACCGCAACATCGGTATCTGTGCCCACGTCGACGCCGGTAAGACTACCACTACCGAGCGCGTCCTGTTCTATACCGGCCTGTCTCACAAGGTCGGCGAAGTCCACGATGGTGCTGCCACCATGGACTGGATGGAGCAGGAACAGGAACGTGGCATCACGATCACCTCTGCGGCGACCACCTGCTTCTGGCAGGGCATGAGCAAGCAGTTCGACGAGCACCGTATCAACATCATCGATACTCCGGGGCACGTTGACTTCACTGTTGAAGTCGAGCGTTCACTGCGTGTTCTCGATGGCGCGGTCGTGGTGCTGTGTGGTTCTTCCGGTGTCCAGCCGCAGACAGAGACTGTCTGGCGTCAGGCCAACCGTTACGAAGTTCCGCGCATGATCTTCGTCAACAAGATGGACCGCGCTGGCGCGGACTTCTTCATGGTCGTCGAGCAGGTGCGCAAGCGCCTGGGCGCGAACGCCGTCCCGATCCAGATCAACTGGGGTGCGGAAGACGAGTTCAAGGGCGTCATCGACCTGATCAAGATGAAGGCCATTGTCTGGGACGAAGACAATCACGGCATGAACTACGAGCTGATCGACATTCCGGCCGAGCTGCAAGATACAGCTGCCGAATGGCGTGAACACATGCTCGAGTCTGCTGCTGAAGCGTCCGAAGAGCTGATGGACAAGTACCTTGAAGAAGGCGAGCTGTCCGAGGAAGAGGTCAAGGCTGCGCTGCGTCAGCGTACCCTGGCCAACGAAATCTGCCTCGTGACCTGTGGTTCTGCCTTCAAGAACAAGGGTGTCCAGGCGGTTCTGGATGCGGTCATCGAATACATGCCGTCTCCGCTTGAAGTCAAGGCCATCGAAGGTGAGCTTGACGACAAGGACGGTACCATCGAGACCCGCGAAGCTGACGACAAGGCTCCGTTCGCGGCGCTGGCGTTCAAGATCGCGACCGATCCGTTCGTTGGTACCCTGACCTTCATCCGCGTCTACTCGGGCGTGCTGAAGTCTGGTGATGGCGTCTTCAACTCCGTCAAGAGCAAGAAGGAGCGTGTCGGTCGTATCGTCCAGATGCACTCCAACTCTCGTGAGGAGATCAAGGAAGTCTATGCTGGCGATATCGCCGCATGTATCGGTCTGAAAGACGTGACCACCGGTGACACCCTGTGTGACCCGGATCACAAGATCGTGCTTGAGCGCATGGAATTCCCTGAGCCGGTCATCTCCGTCGCTGTCGAGCCGAAGTCCAAGGCCGACCAGGAAAAGATGGGTGTTGCACTGGGCAAGCTGGCCCAGGAAGATCCGTCCTTCCGCGTCGAGACCGACGAAGAGTCCGGTCAGACCATCATCTCCGGTATGGGTGAGCTTCACCTGGACATCCTCGTCGACCGCATGCGTCGCGAGTTCAATGTCGAGGCGAACATCGGCAAGCCGCAGGTGGCTTACCGTGAGACCATCCGTACCAAGGTCGAGCAGGAAGGCAAGTTCGTTCGTCAGTCCGGCGGTCGTGGTCAGTTCGGTCACGTCTGGCTTCGCATTGAGCCTCTCACTGCAGAGGACAAGGGCGACGACGAAGAAATGACCTTCAAGTTCGAGTCCGAGATCGTCGGTGGTGCGGTTCCGAAGGAATACGTGCCGGCCGTCGAGAAGGGCGCCGCTGAGCAGCTCAAGAATGGTGTCATCGCCGGTTATCCGATGATCGACGTCAAGGTCACGCTGTTCGATGGTTCCTACCACGACGTCGACTCCAACGAGACTGCGTTCAAGGTCGCCTCTTCCATGGCGATCAAGGCCGGTGCCCCGAAAGCGGGTGCAGTGCTGCTTGAGCCGCTCATGAAAGTCGAAGTCGTCACGCCTGAAGATTTCATGGGTGACGTCATGGGCGACCTGAACCGTCGTCGTGGCCTCGTTCAGGGCATGGATGATTCTTCCACTGGCAAGATCATCAATGCACTGGTGCCGCTGGGTGAGATGTTCGGTTATGCGACCGACCTGCGCTCACAGACCCAGGGCCGCGCAAGCTACTCCATGGAGTTTGCGAAATACGACGAAGCACCGAACAGCATCGTCGAAGCCGTCATCAATCAGAAGTAACCGATTAGCTAACGAAAGAGGTTATAGCAGTGGCTAAGGAAAAATTTGAGCGTTCGAAGCCGCACGTCAACGTCGGCACCATTGGTCACGTCGATCACGGCAAGACCACTCTGACTGCGGCTCTGACTCGCGTCTCTGCAGAAGTCTTCGGTGGTGACGCGCGTGCGTTTGACTCCATCGATAATGCCCCGGAAGAGCGTGAGCGTGGTATCACCATCTCCACCGCTCACGTGGAATATCAGTCCGAAGTGCGTCACTATGCGCACGTCGACTGCCCGGGTCACGCCGACTACGTCAAGAACATGATCACCGGTGCTGCCCAGATGGACGGCGCTATCCTGGTCTGTTCCGCTGCTGACGGCCCCATGCCGCAGACTCGCGAGCACATCCTGCTGTCCCGTCAGGTCGGCGTTCCGTTCATCGTTGTCTTCCTGAACAAGGCTGACATGGTCGATGACGAAGAACTGCTCGAGCTGGTCGAGATGGAAGTTCGTGAACTCCTGAGCGAGTACGACTTCCCGGGCGACGACACTCCGATCATCATCGGCTCTGCCCTGATGGCTCTGGAAGGCAAGGACGACAACGGCATGGGTACTACCGCCGTTGCCAACCTGATCAAGGCCCTGGATGCGTACATCCCGGAGCCGGAGCGTGCTATCGACCAGCCGTTCCTGATGCCGATCGAAGACGTCTTCTCCATCTCTGGCCGCGGTACCGTCGTCACTGGCCGTATCGAGCGTGGCCTGGTCAAGACTGGCGAAGAGATCGAGATCATCGGCGTGCGTGACACCACCAAGACTACCGTTACCGGTGTCGAGATGTTCCGCAAGCTGCTGGACGAAGGTCGTGCTGGCGAAAACGTCGGCGCCCTGCTGCGCGGCACCAAGCGTGATGACGTCGAGCGTGGCCAGGTTCTGGCCAAGCCGGGCTCCATCAAGCCGCACACCAAGTTCGAAGCCGAAGTCTACGTCCTGTCCAAGGAAGAAGGCGGTCGTCACACTCCGTTCTTCAAAGGCTATCGTCCGCAGTTCTACTTCCGTACCACTGACATCACTGGTACCTGTGAGCTGCCGGAAGGCGTCGAGATGGTCATGCCGGGCGACAACGTCCAGATGGTCGTGTCTCTGATCGCTCCGATCGCCATGGAAGATGGTCTGCGTTTCGCTATCCGTGAAGGCGGTCGTACCGTCGGCGCTGGCGTCGTGGCCAAAATCGTCGAGTAAGGTTCTCCTTACCTGACACAGAAGGGGGCCCTGATGGGCCCCCTTTTCTCGCATGTTTGACACCTGATGTCAGTCTGCCTATAATGCGCATCCTTTGAATGCGTGGGTGACGGCCTACGCCGTCGACATCCATTGGAGTTTTGGGCAATGCAAAACCAGAAGATTCGCATCCGGTTGAAAGCATTCGACCACCGTCTGATCGACCAGTCCTCTGCAGAGATCGTTGAAACTGCAAAGCGTACCGGTGCTCAGGTTCGTGGCCCGATCCCGCTGCCGACCCGTCGCGAGCGTTACACCATCCTGGTCTCTCCGCACGTCAACAAGGACGCGCGTGACCAGTATGAGATTCGTACCCACAAGCGCGTTCTCGACATCGTCGAGCCGACAGAGAAGACTGTCGACGCGCTGATGAAGCTTGACCTGGCTGCCGGTGTGGACGTCCAGATCAAGGTTGACTGATACCTCACTAGTCACTGCGGCCCAGCGCTCTCACTGATAGAGCAGCAGCCGCCACGCCGGGATGGCGTCATACAATGTGCTAGTGGAATGCTCTGGAAAGGGCAGCCATAGCGGGTGACAGCCCCGTACACTAAAGGAGACTGAACATGTCTATCGGTTTAGTCGGTAAGAAGGCCGGGATGACCCGTGTCTTCACCGAAGCTGGCGCCTCTGTGCCGGTTACCGTGATTGAAGTTGAGCCGAACCGCATCGTGACCATCAAGTCTCTCGAGACTGACGGCTACAATGCTATTCAGGTGACAACTGGCTCTCGTAAAGCCAAGCACCTCACCAAGGCAACTGCTGGTCAGTATGCCAAGGCGGGTGTTGAGGCTGGCCGTACCCTGATGGAATTCCGCCTGAACGAAGGCGACGAAGCTCCTGCAGTGGGCGGCGAACTCACCGTATCCCTCTTTGAAGCTGGTCAAAAGATTGACGTGACCGGCACCTCCAAGGGTAAAGGTTTCCAGGGCGCAGTTAAGCGCTGGAACTTCCGCACCCAAGACGCTACCCACGGTAACTCACTGTCGCACCGCGCGCCGGGTTCCATCGGTAACTGTCAGACCCCGGGCCGCGTCTTCAAAGGTAAGAAGATGGCTGGCCAGATGGGCAACGTCCGTTCCACCGTCCAGAGCCTGGAAGTGGTCCGCGTCGACGCTGAACGCAATCTTCTGCTGGTCAAGGGTGCCGTTCCAGGTGCTCCGGGCGGCGAAGTGATCGTGCGTTCCGCTGTGAAAGCTCGCTGAGGGGAATTAACCGATGAATCTTAATCTTGCAGGTGCAGGCGGCGCAGTAGACGTCTCCGATGCCACCTTTGGTAAGGACTTCAACGAGGCTCTGGTTCACCAGGTCGTCACCGCCTATCTGGCTGGTGCACGTCAAGGTACCGTGGCTCAGAAGACCCGTTCTGACGTGTCCGGCGGTGGCAAGAAGCCGTGGCGTCAGAAAGGTACTGGTCGTGCACGTGCCGGTACCATCCGTTCCCCGCTGTGGCGTTCTGGCGGTGTGACCTTTGCAGCGCGTCCTCAGGACCACTCGCACAAGGTCAACCGCAAGATGTATCGCGCTGCCATGCGTTCCATCCTGTCCGAGCTGGTCCGTCAGGATCGCCTGGTCGCGGTCGACGCTATCAGCGTCGAAGCTCCGAAGACCAAGCTGCTGATCGCCAAGCTCCAGGAACTGGGCCTTGAGAAAGCGCTGATCGTCACTGAAGAGCAGGACGTCAATCTGTACCTGGCCGCGCGCAACATCCCGTATGTTGACGTCGTCAATGTCGCTGGCGCTGACCCGGTCAGCCTCGTCGGTTACGACAAGGTGCTGATGACTGTCGCTGCCCTGCGCAAGTTCGAGGAGAACCTGGGATGAATCAGGAACGCGTATTCAAGGTCCTGCTTGGTCCTCACATGACCGAGAAGGCCGCGGTCGCTGCCGAGAACAACCAGTACGTGTTCAAGGTTGCCAGCGACGCGACAAAGCCCGAAATCAAGAAAGCCGTCGAAGCGCTGTTTGGTAAGAAAGTCGATCGTGTTCAGGTTCTGAACATGAAAGGCAAGACCAAGCGCACCGCTCGCGGTGTTGGTCGTCGCGCTGGTTATCGCAAGGCCTATGTAACTCTGGCCGCCGGCGAGACCATCGAAGACTTCTCTGGCGCCGAGTAAGGCAGGAGTACGGAACATGGCAATTGTTAAGACAAAACCTACCTCCGCCGGTCGCCGCCACCTGGTAAAGGTCGTCAATGACGAACTTTTCAAAGGTCGCGCGTACGCTCCGCTGCTTGAAAAGCAGTCAAAGTCCGGTGGTCGTAACAATAATGGTCGCATCACTACTCGCCACATCGGCGGTGGTCATCGTCACCATTACCGTCTGGTCGATTTCAAGCGCAACAAGGATGGCATTCCGGCCATCGTTGAGCGTCTGGAGTACGATCCGAACCGTAGCGCGAACATCGCGCTGGTGAAGTACCTTGACGGCGAACGTCGCTACATCATTGCACCGAAAGGTGTCTCTGCTGGCGATCGTCTCGAGTCTGGTGTTAACGCACCGATCAAGAAAGGCAACGCTCTGCCGCTGCGCAATGTCCCGGTGGGTTCCACCGTTCACTGTGTAGAGCTGAAGCCAGGCAAGGGCGCCCAGATCGCTCGTAGTGCAGGTACCAGTGCCCAGGTCGTGGCACGTGACGGTAACTACACCACGCTGCGTCTGCGCTCTGGCGAGATGCGTAAGGTGCTGTCCGAATGCCGTGCAACTCTCGGCGAAGTGGGCAACTCCGAGCACAGCCTCCGTCAACTGGGCAAGGCCGGTGCTAAGCGTTGGAGAGGCGTGCGCCCGACTGTTCGCGGTGTCGCGATGAACCCGGTCGATCACCCGCATGGTGGTGGTGAAGGTCGTACCTCTGGTGGCCGTCACCCGGTCAGCCCGTGGGGCGTCCCGACCAAGGGTCACAAGACTCGCAAGAACAAGCGCACCGATAAGCTTATCGTCCGTCGCCGCAAGGCCAAGTAACAGATATTGAGGGGTAACGGCTGTGCCACGTTCACTGAAGAAAGGTCCTTTTATTGACCTTCATCTGCTGAAGAAGGTTGAGACAGCAGTGGAAAAGAACGACCGCAAACCGATCAAGACCTGGTCGCGTCGTTCCATGATCCTGCCGAACATGGTCGGGCTCACCATTGCCGTCCATAACGGTCGCCAGCATGTCCCGGTTCTCGTTTCTGAGGAAATGGTCGGTCACAAGCTCGGCGAGTTTGCTGCCACCCGCACATACCGCGGGCACGCTGCAGATAAAAAAGCCAAACGGTAAGCCAGAGAGGATTTAAGAGATGGAAGTAGCTGCTAAGCTGCGCGGCGCTCGTTTATCCGCCCAGAAGGCCCGTTTGGTGGCTGACCAGGTGCGCGGTAAGCCGGTCGCCGAGGCGCTGAATCTGCTCGCTTTCTCACCGAAGAAGGCCGCGAAGATTGTTCGCAAGGTTCTGCAGTCCGCGATCGCGAATGCGGAAGAAAACAACGGCATGGACATTGACGAGCTTCGCGTCTCGACTATCTGTGTCGACGAGGGCATGACGCTCAAGCGCATCCAGCCACGTGCCAAAGGCCGTGCGGATCGTATCTTGAAGCGCACTTGTCATATCACCGTCAAGGTAGCCGAGAAGTAGGAGACGACCAATGGGTCAGAAAGTTAATCCGACAGGTTTCCGACTGGGTATTGTCAAGGATCATACCTCTGTCTGGTACGCCGAAGGCGCTACCTATGCCGACAAACTGAACAACGATCTGCAGGTGCGTGGATTCCTGGAAGAGCGTCTGAAAAGCGCTTCCGTGAGCCGCATCAGCATCGAGCGTCCGGCAAACAACGCCCGTATTACCATTCACACCGCCCGTCCGGGTATCGTGATCGGTAAGAAAGGTGAAGATGTCGACCGCCTTCGTCGTGAAGTTTCCGAGATGATGGGCGTTCCCGTCCACATCAACATCGAGGAGATTCGCAAGCCGGAACTCGATGCCAAGCTGGTTGCTGCCAATGTGGCAGGTCAGCTCGAGCGTCGTGTCATGTTCCGTCGTGCGATGAAGCGTGCTGTGCAGAACGCAATGCGTCTGGGCGCCAAGGGCATCAAGATTCAGCTCTCTGGTCGTCTCGGCGGTGCCGAAATCGCCCGTACCGAATGGTACCGCGAAGGCCGCGTTCCGCTTCACACCCTGCGTGCTGACATTGATTACTCCACCTTCGAAGCTCACACCACCTACGGCATCATTGGTGTCAAGGTCTGGATCTTCAAAGGCGAGATCCTCGGTGGCATCGAAGAGGTGCGAGCCAAGGCGAAGCAGCCCGCGTCCGCACCCAAGAAGAAAGGCAAGTAAGGGGGTAATCGATGTTACAGCCCAAGCGTATGAAATTCCGCAAGATGCAGAAAGGTCGCAACCGTGGCCTGGCGCATCGCGGAAGCAAGGTAAGCTTTGGTGAGTTTGGCCTGAAAGCCACCGGCCGTGGTCGTATCACCGCTCGTCAGATCGAAGCTGGCCGTCGTGCCATCACTCGTCACGTCAAGCGTGGCGGTAAGATCTGGATCCGTGTCTTCCCAGACAAGCCGATCTCCAACAAGCCGTTGGAAGTTCGTATGGGTAAAGGTAAGGGTTCTGTCGAGTACTGGGTCGCTCAGATCCAGCCCGGCAAGGTCCTCTACGAGATCGAAGGTGTATCCGAAGAGCTGGCCCGTGAAGCATTTAGCCTGGCCGCTATGAAGATGCCGATCTCCACCACCTTTGTTAAGCGGACGGTGATGTGATGAAAGCCCAAGAACTCCGTGAAAAGTCAGTCGAGGCGCTCCAGGAGCAGTTGTTCGAACTGCTGCGTGAGCAATTCAATCTGCGCATGCAGAAGGCAACAGGCCAGCTGAGCCAGGTTCACCTGCTCAAGCAGACTCGTCGCCAAATTGCTCAGGTTAAGACTGTGCTCAACCAGAAGTCAGGTGAGTAAAATGGCCGAAGAAACTAAAGCACGCACACTCACCGGCAAGGTGGTGAGTGACAAGATGGAAAAATCCATCGTTGTCATGGTCGAGCGCCGTGAGCGTCACCCGATCTATGGCAAGTACCTGAGACGCTCCACCAAGCTGCACGCCCATGATGAGGCGAATCAGGCTCGGATCGGTGACACCGTCTCTATCGCCGAGACTCGTCCGCTGTCCAAGAAGAAAGCCTGGACCCTGGTCGAGGTGGTTGAACAGGCCAAGGGTTAATCCCTAGGCCAGTTCCCACCAGGCAGTCAGATTAGGTTTGGAGAAAACCGATGATTCAGACTCAGACAATGCTGGATGTCGCCGACAACAGTGGCGCGCGCCGGGTGCAATGCATCAAGGTGCTGGGTGGTTCACACCGCCGTTACGCTCGTGTTGGAGACATCATCAAGGTCACCGTCAAAGAAGCTATCCCGCGTGGCAAGGTCAAGAAAGGCCAGGTCATGAAGGCAGTGGTCGTTCGTACCAAAGCCGGTGTCCGTCGTAATGACGGTTCCGTGATCCGCTTCGACGGTAATGCGGCCGTTCTGTTGAACAACACCAACGAACAGCCGATCGGTACCCGTATCTTCGGCCCGGTTACCCGTGAACTTCGCAGTGAGAAGTTCATGAAGATCATTTCCCTGGCGCCCGAAGTGCTGTAAGGAGCGGAAGCGGATATGCAAAAGATCAAACGTGACGATGAAGTCATCGTCATCGCCGGGAAGGACAAGGGCAAGCGCGGTACCATCAGCAAGGTGCTGAAAGGTGAGCGTCTGCTCGTGTCCGGTGTGAATATGATCAAGCGTCACACCAAGCCCAACCCGATGCTGGGCACCCAGGGGGGTATCGTCGAGCGCGAGGCTCCGATTCACGCGTCCAACGTGGCCATCTTCAACCAGGAGACCGGCAAGGCGGATCGTGTCGGAATCCAGGTACAGGAAGACGGTACTAAGGTACGCATCTTTAAGTCGACTCAGAAGCTGATCGACGCCTAACGCGAGTCGGGTACAACATGGCGAACTTGAAAGAACGTTATCAGAACGAAGTGGCCGCCCAGCTTAAAGAGCAGTTCGGCTACGCCAATGTGATGCAGGTTCCCCGCATCACCAAGGTGACCCTGAACATGGGTATCGGTGAAGCCACCGCTGACAAGAAGCTGATCGACAACGCGTTTGCCGATCTCCAGATGCTTTCTGGTCAGAAGCCCATCGTCACCAAGGCACGCAAGTCCATCGCTGGCTTCAAAGTCCGCGAAGGATGGCCGATCGGTGTTAAGGTGACCCTGCGCAGCGATCGTATGTGGGACTTCCTGGACCGTCTCGTGAACGTGGCTATCCCGCGCGTTCGTGACTTCCGTGGTCTGAACCCGAAGTCCTTCGATGGCCGTGGAAACTACTCCATGGGTGTGCGTGAGCAGATCATCTTCCCGGAGATCGAGTATGATAAGATCGACCGGATTCGTGGCCTGGACATCACCATCACCACTAGCGCCAACACCGATGATGAAGGTCGTGCGTTGCTGGGCGCGCTGAACTTCCCGTTCAAGAAATAAGGGTGGATCATGGCAAAGAAAAGCATGGTTGAGCGCGAGCTCAAGCGCACCAAGCTGGTCGCTAAGTACGCCGCCAAACGCGACGCACTGAAGACCATCATCAACGACGTCAACGCTTCTGAAGAAGAGCGCTTCGACGCACAGCTGAAGCTGCAGCAGCTGCCGCGTGATGCCAGCCCGGTCCGTCAGCGTAACCGCTGCCGTATCACTGGCCGTCCGCACGGCTACTACAACAAGTTCGGCCTGAGCCGCAACAAGCTGCGTGAAGCCGCTATGCGTGGTGACGTGCCTGGTCTGACCAAGTCCAGCTGGTAACACCACTGCAAGAATTCAGGAGCGCAACGTAAATGAGCATGCAAGACACTCTGGCGGATATGTTCACTCGTATCCGCAATGCGCAGATGGCCACCAAGGAGACGGTTACCATGCCGTCTTCCAAGCTCAAGGTTGAAGTGGCCCGCGTATTGAAGGAAGAGGGTTATATTTCCGAGTTTGCCGTCGCAGAAGGCGCCAAGCCGGAACTGACCGTGACCCTCAAGTACTTCGAAGGCAAGTCGGTTATCGAGAGCATCAAGCGTATTTCCAAGCCGTCCCTGCGCCAGTACAAAGGCAAGGGTGAGCTTCCGAAAGTCGCAGATGGCCTGGGTATTGCGATCGTTTCCACCTCCCGGGGCGTGATGACCGATCGTGCGGCCCGTCAAGCTGGTGTCGGCGGCGAAGTCCTCTGCACCGTATTCTAGGAGTTTGGAATGTCCCGCGTAGCCAAGTATCCGGTTAAATTGCCGAACGGCGTCGAGGCAAAGCTCGACGGCGACAAGCTGACCGTGAAGGGCAGCAAAGGCCAGCTGGAACTGACCGTCCACCAGGACGTGGTCATCTCTATGGAAGAAGGTCAAATGACCTTCGTTCCGTCCGAGACCGCCAAGAACTGGGCGATGGTTGGTACCACTCGTGCTCTGGTCAACAACATGGTGTCTGGTGTTTCCGAAGGCTTCACCAAGTCTCTGGAAATCAATGGTGTGGGTTATCGTGCCCAGGCCAAAGGCCAGACAATCAACCTGACACTGGGCTTCTCACACCCGGTCGACTATGAACTGCCGGCAAGTGTTACGGCTGAAACGCCGAAGAACACTCAGATCGTCCTCACGTCTGCTGACAAGCAGGCTTTGGGTCAGGTCGCCGCAGAGATTCGCGCATTCCGTCCGCCGGAGCCCTACAAGGGCAAAGGTATTCGGTACAGCGACGAAGTCGTCCGTCGTAAAGAAGCCAAGAAGAAGTAAGGCAGGGTTATGAACGCGAAGAAAGAATCTCGTCTCCGTCGTGCCCGCCGCGCTCGTGCGAAAATCCGCGAGCTGGGCGTGTTTCGCCTGTGCGTGAACCGCACCCCGCGTCACATCTACGCGCAGATCATCTCGCCGGATGGCGGCCAGGTCCTGGCCACCGCATCCACGCTCGACAAGAGCCTGCGCGAAGGTTCTACCGGTAACTCGGACTCCGCCGCCAAGGTGGGTGCTCTGATTGCCGAGCGCGCGAAGGAAGCGGGTATCAAGCAAGTGGCTTTCGATCGCTCCGGGTACAAGTACCACGGTCGCGTGAAGGCCCTGGCCGATGCCGCACGTGAAGGCGGCCTGGAATTCTAAAGGGTTTTACGATGGCGAATATCGAACAGAAGGGCGGTGACCTGCAAGAGAAGCTCGTGCAGATCAACCGCGTCGCCAAGGTAGTCAAGGGCGGCCGTATCTTCGGTTTCACCGCTCTGACTGTCGTTGGTGACGGCAATGGTCGTGTTGGCTTCGGCCGTGGCAAGGCGCGTGAAGTGCCGGTCGCGATCCAGAAGGCAATGGACCAAGCTCGTCGCAACATGATCAAGGTTGACCTGAAGGGCCACACCCTGCAGTACCCGGTGAAGGCTCGTCACGGCGCATCCAAGATCTACATGCAGCCAGCGTCCGAAGGTACCGGCATCATTGCCGGCGGTGCGATGCGTTCCGTGCTCGAACTGGCAGGCGTCCATGACGTCCTGGCCAAGTGCTACGGTTCCACCAATCCGGTCAACGTGGTGCGCGCGACCATCAACGGTCTCGCTGCCATGAAATCTCCGGAAGACATCGCCGCCAAGCGTGGCCTGTCTGTCGACAAGATTGCGGGGTAAGGCACCATGGCAGCTAAGATCACGGTAACCCAGATCCGCAGCACCATCGGCGTCCTCGAAAAGCACAAGGCCACTATGAAAGGTCTTGGCCTGCGCCGCATCGGTCACACTGTCGAGCTGGAAGACACCCCCGCGGTACGCGGCATGATCAACAAGGTTCACTACCTTGTCCGTGTTGAGGGAGAGTAATCCATGAAATTGAATACCCTGAGTCCGGCCCCGGGCTCCAAGCACGCTGCAAAGCGTGTCGGTCGTGGTATCGGCTCCGGTCTTGGTAAGACCGGCGGTCGTGGCCACAAGGGCCAGAAGTCCCGTTCCGGTGGCAGCGTCAAGCCGGGCTTCGAAGGCGGTCAGATGCCTATGCAGCGTCGCCTGCCGAAGTTTGGTTTCACTTCCGCGAAGTCTCTGATTTCCGAAGAAGTGCGCCTGAGCGAACTGGCACTGGTAGACGGCGAGATCGTCGACCTCGAAACGCTGAAGAAGGCCAACGTGCTTCGTGATTCCACGAAGTTCGCGAAGGTCATGCTCTCCGGCGAACTGGACAAGGCAGTCACGGTTCGCGGCATTAAGGCCACCAAAGGTGCCCGTGCTGCGATCGAAGCTGCCGGTGGCAAGGTAGAGGACTAAATGGCTAAGTCAGGAAACGTACCGGCGATGCAGGGAAGTGGGTTGAGCGAACTCTGGGCGCGTTTGCGCTTCGTGTTCATCGCCATCGTGGTGTACCGAATCGGTGCACACATCCCCGTTCCCGGTATCAATCCTGACCAGCTTGCTGCCTTGTTCAGGGAAAACCAGGGCACCATCCTGAGCATGTTCAACATGTTCTCCGGTGGTGCACTGGAGCGAATGAGTATCTTCGCGCTGGGCATCATGCCCTACATATCCGCGTCGATCATCATGCAGCTCCTGACGGTGGTCTCGCCTCAGCTTGAGCAGTTGAAAAAGGAAGGCGAGGCCGGCCGTCGCAAGATCAGCCAGTACACGCGCTACGGCACGGTAGTACTGGCCCTGGTCCAATCGATCGGCATGGCAGTCGGACTGGTCGGAAACGGTGTCGCCTATTCCGCTGACTTCAGCTTCTACTTCACCGCCGTGAGTACGTTCGTGGCTGGTGCGGTGTTCCTGATGTGGCTGGGAGAGCAGATCACCGAGAAGGGTATCGGCAACGGGATCTCACTGATCATCTTTGCTGGTATTGTCGCCGGGCTGCCGAGTGCCATCGGCCAGTCTTTCGAACTGGCGCGCAATGATGGTGCCTGGAATGTGCTTCCGCTGCTGGCGCTGACGCTGCTCGCAGTCATTACCGTTGCCTTCGTGGTGTTCATCGAACGCGGCCAACGCCGCATCACGGTGAACTATCCGCGCCGTCAGGTTGGCAACAAGATGTATGCAGGTCAGAGCAGCTACTTGCCGATGAAGGTCAACATGGCCGGGGTCATCCCGCCGATCTTCGCGTCAAGCATCCTGCTGTTCCCTGCGTCGATGGGTCAATGGTTTGGCCAGAGTGAAAGCATGCAATGGTTGCAGACGGCATCTCAGGCTCTCGGGCCGGGTCAGCCACTGTATATCTTGCTTTTCGCTGCCGCTGTAGTATTCTTCTGCTTCTTCTACACGGCGCTGGTCTTCAATCCGAAGGATGTTGCTGACAACCTCAAGAAGTCAGGAGCGTTTCTGCCGGGTATTCGCCCAGGCGAACAGACCGCCCGTTACATCGATAAGGTGATGACTCGCCTGACGCTGTTCGGCGCCCTCTACATCACCCTAGTCTCCCTGATGCCTCAATTCCTCGTTGTTGCATGGCAGGTTCCGTTCTATTTCGGCGGCACCTCTCTGCTCATCGTGGTCGTGGTGGTCATGGACTTCATGGCCCAGGTGCAGTCGCATCTGATGTCAAATCAGTATGCGTCGGTGATGAAGAAGGCCAACCTCAAAGGCTATGGCAGCGGTGGCATGATGCGCTGATTGCGCAGCCCCTGTTAGCAAACTGGAGAGAACGATGAAAGTTCGAGCTTCCGTCAAGAAAATTTGCCGTAACTGCAAGATCATTCGGCGTCGTGGCGCAGTGCGGGTCATCTGCACTGAGCCCCGCCACAAGCAGCGTCAGGGTTAATTCCCTCGACCCGCTTAGCTGAATACAAGCTCGGGTGCTGGCATACCCCCTTGTTCCCAATGGGATCAAGGGGTATGCTATTGCGCCCTTTGTGGATGTAAAATCCGCCGCTAACCTTTCGGAGAAAACTGATGGCCCGTATTGCTGGCGTCAATATCCCGGACAACAAGCACGCGGCGATCTCGCTGACTTATATCTTCGGGATTGGCCGTACGCGTGCACAGCAGATCTGCGCCGCTCTCGGTTTAGAACCGAGCGTCAAGATCGCTGATCTGTCTGTTGAACAACTGGACCTGGTTCGTGCCGAGGTGGGTAAGTACACCGTCGAAGGCGACCTGCGTCGTGAGATCACGCTGAACATCAAGCGTCTCATGGACCTCGGTTGCTATCGTGGCCTGCGCCATCGTCGTGGTCTTCCGTTGCGCGGTCAGCGCACCAAGACCAACGCACGTACACGCAAAGGTCCGCGTAAACCGATTCGCAAGTAAACGAACTGGCGTTTAGACAGGAAACATCTAATGGCTAACCCGAGTAAGCGCAAGAAGGTTAAAAAGCAGGTAGTGGATGCCATCGCGCATATCCACGCCTCTTTTAACAACACTATCGTGACGATCACAGACCGCCAGGGCAATGCTCTTTCCTGGGCAACTGCCGGTGGTTCGGGTTTTCGTGGTTCTCGCAAGAGCACCCCGTTCGCTGCGCAAGTCGCAAGTGAACGTGCAGCGACCGCTGCAGCCGAATATGGTGTGAAGAACGTCGACGTGCTGGTCAAGGGCCCGGGTCCGGGTCGTGAGTCCGCCGTGCGTGCTCTCAATGCCGCAGGCTTCCGCGTGCAAAGCATCACCGACGTGACCCCCATCCCGCATAATGGGTGCCGTCCGCCGAAGAAACGCCGCGTTTAAGGAGACAGACTCATGGCTCGTTATATTGGACCGAAGTGCAAACTGTCTCGTCGTGAAGGCACCGACCTCTTCCTGAAGAGTGGCGTGACTCCGTTCGAGAAGAAGTGCAAATCCGAACAACCCCCGGGTGTTCATGGCCAGCGCCGTCAGCGTCTTTCAGACTACGGCCTGCAGCTGCGTGAAAAGCAGAAGGTACGTCGCATGTACGGCGTGCTGGAAAAGCAATTCCGCAACTACTACAAAGAAGCCGCTCGCCTCAAGGGTGCGACCGGTGAGGTTCTGCTCCAGCTCCTCGAGACTCGTCTCGACAACGTCGTCTACCGCATGGGCTTCGGCTCCACGCGTTCCGAGGCACGTCAGCTGGTCAGCCACAAGGCGATCGCCGTGAACGGCCGTACCGTCAACGTTGCTTCCTTCAAAGTGAAGGCTGGCGATGTGGTCACCGTTCGTGAGAAGGCCAAGAACCAGGCTCGCATCCAGCAGTCTCTGGCACTCGCTGCCAACCGCGGTGATGTCTCCTGGGTCGACGTCGACTCCAAGAAGATGGAAGGCACTTTCAAGGCTGTCCCCGAGCGTGGCGACCTGTCTGCCGATATCAACGAAAACCTGATCGTCGAGCTGTACTCCAAGTAATGTAACGCCGGGCCGATTCGTCGGCCCGGCTGGAGTACCCAGATTATCCGTTTGGCAGCCTTAAAGGTGTTCTTATGCAGCGCTCAGTGACAGAGTTTCTCCGTCCTCGCGATATCAAGGTCGAGGAAGTCAGCGCCCATCACGCGCGAATCGTCCTCGAACCCTTCGAGCGTGGTTTCGGCCACACCCTGGGGAATGCTCTGCGTCGCATCCTGCTTTCTTCCATGCCCGGCTGTGCCGTCGTGGAAGCTGAGATCGAAGGCGTTCTGCACGAGTACAGCGCCATTGAAGGGGTGCAGGAGGATGTAATCGAAATCCTGCTGAACCTCAAGGACGTGGCCATCAAGATGCATGGTCGCGACGAAGCTGTGCTGGCGCTGAACAAGAAGGGCCCGGGTATCGTGACTGCTGGCGACATCGCTGGCGACCACGATCTCGAAATCGTGAATCCGGATCACGTCATCGCTCACCTCAATGATGGTGGCGAGCTGAAGATGCAGCTCAAGATCGCTCGTGGCCGCGGCTACGAAGCGGCAGATGCTCGCATCTCTGCTGATGACGAATCACGTGCCATTGGCCGCCTCCAGCTGGATGCGACCTTTACCCCGGTTCGTCGGGTCTCCTATGCCGTCGAGGCTGCGCGTGTTGAACAGCGCACCAACCTCGACAAGCTGGTGATCGACCTGGAAACCGACGGCACATTGGATCCGGAAGAAGCGATCCGCCGCTCCGCAACTATCCTGCAGGAGCAGCTGGCCGCCTTCGTTGATCTGGAAGCAGACAAGGAACAGGAAGTCGAAGAAGAGGAAGATCAAATCGATCCGATCCTTCTCCGTCCCGTAGACGATCTTGAGCTGACTGTTCGCAGTGCGAACTGTCTCAAGGCCGAGAATATCTATTACATCGGTGATCTCATTCAGCGCACCGAAGTTGAGCTGCTGAAGACCCCGAATCTCGGCAAGAAGTCCTTGAATGAAATCAAGGACGTGCTGTCCGCGCGTGGTCTGTCCCTCGGCATGCGGTTGGAAAACTGGCCGCCCGCAAGCCTGAAGGACGACAAGGCTTCCGCTTAAGGAAGCCCGGTCGGCTCAAGCCCCAGACTGGTAAGGAATCACAACCATGCGTCATCGTAAGAGTGGTCGTCACCTGAACCGTACCAGCTCTCACCGTGAAGCCATGTTCAAGAACATGTGCATCTCTCTGGTAGAGCACGAAGTCATCAAGACTACCCTGCCGAAAGCCAAGGAACTGCGTCGTCATATCGAGCCGCTGATCACCCTGGCCAAGCAGGACACCGTTGCGAACCGCCGTTTGGCGTTCTCTCGCACGCGCTCCAAGGAAGCGGTCGGCAAGCTCTTCAATGAGCTCGGCCCGCGCTACACCTCCCGTCCGGGCGGTTACCTGCGCATCCTGAAGTGCGGCTATCGCGCCGGTGACAATGCCCCGATGGCATTCGTCGAGCTGGTCGATCGCCCGGTTGCCTCCGAGGCAGCGGGCGAAGAGTAAGCTTCGGCTTGCTTCGTCCACAAGAAAAGGCCAACCCTCGCGGGTTGGCCTTTTTTTATGCCTGGCAGTTGGCCGGGTGACACGCCCGTGTCATTTGCCGAACGGTTCACCTCGCCCCGGGGTGTGTTGAGAGTGTGCTGGGGCGAGGTGAGTCAGAGGAGCTGAAAGGGACGTGATCCAGTGCCTTAGCTGCTGGTCTCGGCCTTCTTCTTGTTGCTCGCGGTGGCACTGGTGGCTTTCTGGCACTCCAGCAGCGGGGCCAGGAAGCGACCGGTGTGCGAGATCTCCTGCGTGGCCAGTTGCTCCGGCGTGCCTTCGGCGATGATCTGGCCGCCGCCTGAGCCGCCTTCCGGTCCGAGGTCGATCAGCCAGTCGGCGGTCTTGATCACATCCAGGTTGTGCTCGATCACGACCACGGTGTTGCCGTGATCGCGCAGACGGTGCAACACGACCAGCAGCTGGCGAATATCCTCGAAGTGCAGACCGGTGGTCGGCTCATCGAGAATATAGAGCGTCTTGCCGGTATCGCGCTTGGCCAGCTCGCGTGCCAGCTTGACGCGCTGGGCTTCACCGCCGGACAGCGTGGTCGCGCTCTGGCCGAGGCGGACGTAGGAGAGGCCGACATCCATCAGCGTCTGCAGGCGGCGGGCGATGGCCGGAACCGGTGAGAAGAACTCCAGCGCCTCCTCGATGGTCATCTCCAGCACTTCGTGGATGTTCTTGCCCTTGTACTGCACCTCAAGCGTCTCGCGGTTGTAGCGCTTGCCCTTGCAGACATCGCAGGGCACGTACATGTCGGGCAGGAAGTGCATCTCGACCTTGATCAGGCCGTCGCCCTGACAGGCCTCGCAGCGGCCGCCCTTGACGTTGAAGCTGAAGCGGCCCGGCTTGTAGCCGCGGGCGCGTGCTTCCTGGGTGCCGGAGAACAGCTCGCGAATCGGCGTGAAGATGCCGGTATAGGTCGCCGGGTTGGAGCGCGGCGTCCGCCCGATGGGGCTCTGGTCGATATCCACCATCTTGTCGAACAGGTCCAGCCCTTCGATGGTGCCGTAGGGCGCGGGCGTCAGGGTGGTGGCCCGATTGAGCTCATGCGCCGCTAGCGGCATCAGGGTGGCATTGATCAGCGTCGACTTGCCTGAGCCCGAGACCCCGGTGATGCACGTCAGCAGGCCTGTCGGCAGCGTCAGCGTCACATCCTGCAGGTTGTTGCCGGTGGCACCGGTCAGGCGCAGCACCTTGTCAGGGTTGGCCGGAAGGCGGTAGGGCGGCACGGCGATCTCGCGCTCGCCGCTCAGGTATTGCCCGGTCAATGAGCCAGGCGTGGCCTCGATCTGCTCCGGCGTGCCCTGGGCGACGATCTCGCCACCATGCACGCCGGCGCCCGGGCCGATATCCAGCACGTGGTCGGCGGCGCGAATCGCGTCCTCATCATGCTCGACCACGATCACGGTGTTGCCCAGGTCGCGCAGATGGATCAGCGTCTTGAGCAGGCGAATATTGTCGCGCTGATGCAGGCCGATGGACGGCTCATCGAGGATGTACATCACCCCGACCAGGCCGGCACCGATCTGGCTGGCGAGACGGATACGCTGCGCCTCACCGCCGGACAGGGTGTCGGCGCTGCGCTCCAGAGTCAGATAGTCGAGGCCGACATTGACGAGAAACTCGAGGCGCGCCTGGATCTCATGCACGATCTTGGCGGCGATCTCGCCCTTGCGTCCCGGCAGACTCAGCTTGCCGAACTCTTCCCACGCTTCACCGATCGGCTGACGCACGACCTCGGAGAGCGTGCGGTCATCGACATAGACGTTGCGCGCTTCACGACGCAGGCGCGAGCCGTCGCAGCTCGGGCACGGCTGGACCGCCAGATAGCGGGCGAGGTCCTCGCGCACCATGTTGGATTCGGTCTCGCGGTAACGGCGCTCCATGTTGGGCAGCACGCCCTCGAAGGGGTGCTCGCGAGTCACCTTGCGGCCACGGTCATTCACGTAGCTGAAGGCGATGTCCTCGCGGCCGCTGCCATTGAGCACGGCATCACGCGCTTCATCGCTGAGCGACTCCCAGGCCGCTTCCAGCGCGAAGCCGTAATGCTCGGCAACGGCCTGCAGCTGGCTGAAGTAGTAGACACTGCGGCGGTCCCAGCCCTTGATGACGCCTTCGGCCAGTGACAGCTCAGGATGGCTGATCAGCTTCTCGGGATCGAAATACTGCTTCACGCCGAGGCCGTCACAGGTCGGGCAGGCGCCCGCCGGGTTGTTGAAGGAGAACAGGCGCGGTTCCAGCTCGGCCAGCGCATAGCCACACACCGGGCAGGCGAAGCGCGAGGAGAAGACGAGGTCTTCCTGTTCGCCATCCATGAAGTGCAGGCGTGCGCTGCCGTCGGCCAGGTTCAGCGCGGTCTCGAAGGATTCGGCCAGACGCTGCTTGAGGTCTTCGCGCACCTTGAAGCGATCGACGACGACGTCGATGTCATGCTTCTTGTTCTTCTCCAGCGGCTTGAGATCATCCAGCTCGACGATCACGCCGTCGATGCGGGCCCGCACGAAGCCCTGGGCGCGCAGCTCTGACAGCAGCTGGAGGTGCTCACCCTTGCGGCCACTGACCACGGGAGCCAGCAGCATCAGCTTGCTGCCTTCCGGCAGGGCGAGCGCCTGATCGACCATCTGCGAGATGGTCTGGGCTTCCAGATCGATCGCGTGGTCCGGGCAGCGCGGCGTACCTGCGCGTGCATACAGCAGGCGCAGGTAATCGTAGATCTCGGTAATGGTGCCGACGGTGGAGCGCGGGTTGTGCGAGGTCGATTTCTGTTCGATGGAAATCGCCGGTGACAGACCTTCGATATGGTCGATGTCCGGCTTTTCCATCATCGACAGGAACTGACGTGCGTAGGTGGACAGTGATTCGACGTAGCGCCGCTGTCCCTCGGCATAGAGAGTGTCAAAGGCAAGTGATGACTTGCCGGAACCGGAAAGTCCGGTCACCACGATCAGCTTGTCACGCGGCAGTTCGACATCGATGTTCTTGAGGTTGTGGGTGCGCGCACCCCTCACCTGAATCCTGTCCATTGCCACCTCGGGCTGCGTCGATAAAAGCAACGATTATAAGGCGCGGGTGAAACACCCGGCAAAGGCTGCATGCTTTCAAAGCCGCCAAGCGGGCCTTAGAATATGCAGTCCATTGGTGGGCGACCACCGTTGGACGTCACATCTCGGCGACCCACGTGGTCGGCCTCCCTCATTCTTGACTGTCATGCTCCGGAGCCCGCCGCCGCCCATGAAAACCTCTCGACTGCTCGCGCCGGAACGCCGCGCCATCGTCGGCCTTGCCAGCCTCTATGCGACTCGCATGCTGGGGCTGTTCATGGTGTTGCCGGTGCTGGCGCTCTATACCCGTGACCTCGCCGGAGCGACGCCGACACTGGTCGGTGTGGCGCTGGGTGGCTACGGGCTGACCCAGGCATTGCTGCAGATTCCGTTCGGCTGGCTGTCAGACCGGCTGGGGCGCAAGGCCGTGATCGGCTTCGGGCTCGGGTTGTTCATTCTGGGCTCGCTGGTCGCGGCGACGGCCGACAGCATCGAGATGATCATCCTCGGGCGCTGTCTGCAGGGCAGCGGCGCAGTGGCGGGAGCGATCATGGCACTGCTGGCCGATCAGACCCGGGAGGAGGTTCGCACCATGGCGATGGCCTCCATCGGCATGTCGATCGGGGTCGCCTTTGCACTGGCGATGGTCGCAGGGCCACTGGCCGCAGATGCCTTCGGCCTGTCGGGGGTCTTCTGGTTGACCGCCGTGATGGCCGTCGCGAGCCTGTTCGTGCTCTGGAAGCTGGTGCCAGCTGCGCCCAGGCGTCAACATCAGGATGTGGGGCTTGATAGGCGCCAGCTCAAGGGTATCCTCGCGAATTCCGCATTGTTGCGCATGGATGTGTCGATCTTTGCGCTGCACATGATCCTGACCGCCTGCTTCGTGGCCATTCCCCAGCAGCTGGTCAATTTCGGCATCGCCCCGGCGCATCATGGCTGGATCTACCTGCCATTGATGGGGCTGGCCTTTGTCGCCATGCTGCCGCTGGTCATCGTGGCCGAGAAGTATCGGCGCATGAAGCCCGTCTTCCTGGGGGCCGTCGCGACCATCGCGACAAGCTTGCTGCTGCTGGGAGTCGATGGCATCGAGCATGCGGGGCTGGCGATGTTCCTCGGCCTGCTGTGGCTGTTCTTCGTCGCCTTCAATCTGCTTGAGGCGACCTTGCCGTCGATGATCTCAAAGCTGGCCCCGGCCGGTGCCAAGGGTACGGCCATGGGGGTCTATTCCACCAGTCAGTTCCTGGGCGCCTTCGTGGGCGGTGTCGGGGGCGGCTGGTTGACCGGGCATTTCGGACTGAGCGGCGTGTTCTTCGCCATGGGGCTGGTCGCCATTCTGTGGCTGGCCGTGGTGTGGGGCATGCAACCGCCGCGACATCTGGGCAGTGAAGTGATCGGCCTGTCACCCGAGGCCGCGCAATTGTCGGCCGTCGAGCTGCAGACACGCCTGCTGGCGATCGCCGGCGTGGAAGAGGCGCTCGTGGTGCGTGAGGAACGGGTCGCTTATCTCAAGGTCACACGCGATACACTGGATGACAAGGCGCTGGCCCGCTTCACTCGCCAGCGTGATGACGAAACTCCGGCAGGCGCGGAAGTGCCTGCCAGCTGAACCCTGACATCGGCAACACATTGCCGGTGCACTCGATACCTTCTCCGGTGCCCATGGCGCGCCGGTCTATTTGCAGGAGTAATCTTCATGGCTCGTGGCGTAAACAAGGTCATTCTGATCGGTAATCTCGGTCAAGACCCGGAAGTTCGCTTCACCCCGTCCGGTAGTGCGGTGTGCAACCTGAACCTCGCGACGACGGACACCTGGAATGATCGCCAGAGCGGTCAGCGTCAGGAACGTACCGAATGGCACCGTGTGGTGATGTTCAACAAGCTGGCTGAAGTGGCCCAGCAATATGTCAAGAAAGGCTCACGCCTGTATATCGAAGGCCGCCTGCAGACGCGCAAGTGGCAGGATCAGAACGGCAATGACCGTTACAGCACCGAAATCGTGGCCAACGACATGCAGATGCTGGATACGCGTGGTGAAGGTGGCGGCGGCAACTTCGCTGGTGGTCGCCCGCAGCAGGCGCCTCAGCAGGGTGGCCAGCAACCGGCCGCAGCCCCCCAGCAGGGTGGCCAGTTCGGTGGTCAGCAGCCGGCCCCGCAGCAAGGTGGCCAGTTCGGTGGTCAGCAGGCGGCCCCTCAGCAAGGCGGTCAGTTCGGTGGTCAGCAGCCGGCCCCTCAGCAGGGCAACAACTTCGGTGGCCAGCAGCCTGCCCAGCAGAACAACTCCCAGAACAACAATTTCGGTGCGCCGCCCGCGGGCAGCTTCGATGATTTCGATGATGAAATCCCGTTTTGAATAAAGTTTTTCGCCTGTGCGCCGATAGAGCGCGCAAGCGATAACGATGAAAAGGCCCTCGTTCAGCGAGGGCTTTTTTTTGAATCAACCATGAGATGTTCGCGATATTTTTTATGTAAGCGACTGTTTTTCATGAATTATCGCCGATCATGAGAAATGATTCCGAGCGCGACATCCAGTGGCTAGTGCCGCGCGTAAGGGAGGTTGAGCGCCAGTCCATTGCGGCTCATACATGCGTTGCAAACGAGCGTTGTGCAAAAAACGCTTCATGGCCGTATTCTCTTGGTATCTCGCCGTTGGACTGCCAGTGTTGTCGGGTGGCAATCCATGGCCTGAGAAGCCTGTCGTGGTACTCCAGAGGGGGTGCTGGCGACATGACGCCGTTGTCGGATTTCCGCCCCTATCTTGCCGACTGTGGCATGCCCCTGATGATTGAGGTTATTCATGCATGGCAGTTATTCCTATCCACTGGTCGCCCTGTCAATCGTGGTTGCAGTGCTGGCTTCACATGCAGCGCTGCAGTTGATTCGTCAGGTCGCGCTGGCCCCTTCGCGCGCCACCAGCCTCGGCTGGCTGGTGGGCGGAGCCGTGGCAATGGGGCTGGGTGTCTGGGCCATGCATTTCATCGGCATGCTGGCGTATGAAAGCCCGGCTTCGGTCACCTATGCGCCCGGCCTGACGGCGTTGTCGGTGCTGATCGCGATGCTGGCCTCGGGGCTGGCACTCTGGGTGAATACGTTGCCACGCCTGACGCCGATGCTGTTGATGACGAGCGGGACCATCATGGGCGGCGGCATCGCCACGATGCACTACACCGGCATGGCGGCGATGCAGATGCACATGCCATACCGCTATGACCCGCTGCTGTTCGCGGTGTCCATCGTGGTGGCGGTGGTGGCCGCGACGGCGGCCCTGTGGCTGGGAGGCTTCTTCTTGCGCCAGCGCCGCCCCAATCGTATCTATCAGGCCCTGGCGGCCGGTGCGATGGGTCTTGCCATCGCCGGCATGCATTACATCGGCATGGCGGCGATGGAGATGATGCCGCTGACCACGCCCATCATCTCTCCCGCCGGGGTGGGCATGAACTCCGGGCAGAATCTGTGGCTGGCCCTGGCCATCGCGATCGCGACCCTGGCCGTGCTGGGGCTGGCACTCCTGGCCATCAGTGCCGAGCAGCGCATGCGTCGCAGTCGCCATTACCGCTCGCGTCTTGATGGCCTGCTGGAGTATCGGACCCGGGAGCTGCGTCATGAGCGCGATCAGGTGGCGGTCATGCTGGATTCCATCGATGAAGGAGTGATCAGCCTCGATCGCGAGGGCCATATCCAGCACATCAATCCCATCGCTGCCGAACTGTGTGGCTGGGACCCGTCGTTGGCCCGCGGGCGCCCCTGGGCGCGCATCTTGCAGCTGCGCCATGAAGGTACGTTGCAGTCGGTCGCCAGCCAGCTGGAAGGGGTCTTGCAGCGTGGCGAAGTGGTGCACATGTCCAGCCAGACGCTGCTGGTGGCACGTGATGGCAGTGAATGTGCCGTGGAACTCAAGGCCTCGCCCGTGCGCCGTCGCAGTGGGGATGTCGAGGGGGCCGTGCTGGTCTTCCGCGACATCAGTTATCGCCAGGCCATGATTCGGCGCCTCAACTTCCAGGCGCATCACGACAGCCTGACCGGCCTGCACAATCGCACCGCCTTCGATGACTCACTCACCGCGGCGCTGGCCGATGGCGGCTTTCACCAGCTGCTGTACCTGGATCTCGACTTCTTCAAGGTGGTCAACGACACCTGCGGCCACGCGGCCGGAGACACCGTGTTGCGCGAGCTCTCCGCGCTGATGCGAGCGCATGTGCGGGAAACGGATGTACTGGCACGCCTGGGGGGCGATGAATTCGCCGTGCTGCTCTATCGCTGTTCTCGCGAGCAGGCCATCGAGCGTGCCGAAGCGCTGTGCGCGGCCGTCAGTGCCTATCGCTACTACGATGAGGGGCGGCCATTCCAGTTGGGCGTCAGTATCGGGGTCGCGCCGGTCGAGGGCGGTGTCCAGGCCTCCGAAGTCCTGCGTCAGGCGGATGGTGCCTGCTACATGGCCAAGCAGAGCGGGCGCAATCAGGTACATGCCTACCATGACGGAGATGCGGGGTTCGAGCGTGCCCAGCGCGAGGTGCAATGGCTGCCGCTTCTGCACGAGGCGCTGGAGAATGATCGCTTCACGCTGTACATCCAGCCGATCCGCTCGCTGAGTGATGCCACCAGCAAGCCCTACTATGAGGTGCTGCTGCGCTACGTCAACGACTCGGGCGAGCACCTGGCCCCGGCGCACTTCATGGCGACGGCGGAGCGATTCGGCCTGATGCCCGAGATTGATATCTGGGTCGTCACCCAGGCGCTGCAGGTGCTGGAGTCCGATGATGGCCGCATCGAATCGGATGCCGTGCTGGCGATCAACCTCTCCGGTCAGAGCATGGGTGACCTGCGCATGCGCGATCAGCTGGCGGCGCTGGTCACGCAAAGCTCCGTCATGCCCCCAGCGGCTGTGCTTCGAGATCACCGAGACGGCGGCCATCAGCAATCTGGCCCAGGCGCGCGAGTTCATCTACAGCATGCGCCGGCTCGGCTGCAGCTTCGCCCTGGACGACTTCGGCAGCGGCATGTCGTCCTTTGCCTACCTCAAGGAGCTGCCGGTCAACCAGCTCAAGATCGACGGCGCCTTCGTGCGCAACCTGACTCGCGATAGCCTCGACGCCGCCATCGTCTCCGCCATCTGTGGCATCTGTGCCCAGATGGGCATCATCACGGTGGCGGAATATGTCGAGCGCCTTGAGCTGATCCCCGCCCTCGAGCTGATCGGTGTCGACTTCGTGCAAGGCTACGGCATCGGCCGTCCTCACCCGATCGGCGCCCCGTTGATCCCCATCACTCCACGCAACAACGGGCCTGCAGCCAGTCTGCAAGGTTGATAGAATGACACCTTTGCATCGTCGCCTCTTGCGGCGATGCGCCTGTTTGCTGGAGCCTGCCTGTGAAACTCTTGCTGCTAGATGCCGGGCATTGTCTTGGCCTGGGTCTGATTCGTGCGGCCGGTACGCGCGCCGATCTTGAGCTCAACGCCGTCGAGTCTGACCGTATTGGTGCCGATGACATCCGCGCCAGCCAGGCGGATGTCGTCATCGTGCCGCCGTTCGCACGCCCGGCCGATTCCGCACCTGCCGAGGTGATGGCGCATGCCGAGGCGGTGGAGCAAGTGCTGGCCGCCTGCATCGAGACCGGCACACCGCTGGTGTGGTGCGTGGCAGATCAGATGTTCGAGCAGGGCGGCGAAGGCTTGCTCGACGAGGACGAGGTGCCCTCGCCGATCGATACGGCGCTGCGCCGCGTCATCGCGACAGGTGATCGCATCCGTGCCGAGCTGCCCAATCACCTGATCGTGCGTCTGGGCCCGCTGTTCGGTCCGGAAGGGCGCGATGCCTGGTTGCCGACACTGATCGAGCGTCTGCTGGCAGGGGAAGAGGTGCGTGCCGCCGAGGATGTCATCCTGTGCCCGACCAGTGTCGATGCCGTGGCGATGGCGTTGATCGGCATGCTCCAGCAGCAGCGCTGCGGTGCGGATGCCTGGGGGGCCTACCATCTGGCCGGCACCGAGCCCATCAGCACCTACGCCTTCGTCAGTGTCGTACGCACCCAGTTGATCACCCGCCTCGAGGGGCTGGGCGAGACGGTGGCCGCAGGCCCGCTCAAGGCGCTGACCCTCAATGCCGGTACGCCGCTGCGGCGCGTGCTCAACTGCCGTCGCGTGCTGGACACCTTCGGTGTGCATCAGAAGCCGTGGCGCCTCGAACTATCCCGCCTGATGGATGACTGGATCGCGCAGCGCGCCTCCGGCTCATCTCGCCCTGATTCGATCTGACCTGTGGAGACTGTGCCTGTGAATGCGCTGCGTAGCGTGCTGTTTTATGTAGGTTATTTCATGGCGTTGCTGCTCAGCGCCGTGGTGCTGGTGCCGCTGGCGGCCTGCCTTCCGCTACAGGCGCGCTACCGTGTCCTGCATAGCTACAACCATATCGTGCTGTGGTGGTTCCGTCTGACCTGCGGCGTGAAGGTGCAGGTGACTGGACGTGACGCCTTGCCTGAGGGGGCCTGCGTGCTGCTGGCCAACCACCAGAGCGAGTGGGAAACCATCTATCTGCAGGTGGCCAAGCGCCCGCTATGCACCGTGCTCAAGCAGGAGCTGCTGAAGATTCCGGTCTTCGGCTGGGGGCTGAAACTGCTGGAGCCGATTCCGCTGGATCGCACCCAGCCGGCCAAGGCGCTCAAGCAGGTGCTGTCAGTGGGTACCCAGCGCCTCAAGGACGGTTTTACCGTGCTGATCTTCCCGGAAGGCACGCGCATTGCGCCGGGGACGCGCAAGAAGTTCAACAAGTCCGGCGCCGCGATTGCCTGCCGTGCCGGCGTGCCGGTGGTGCCGGTGGCGCACAATGCCGGTGAGATCTGGCCCAACGACAGCTGGATCAAGCGCCGGGGCACCATCCATGTCGCCTATGGCCCGGCCATCGAGACGGCGGGGCGCAAGCCGGATGCGGTGATCGCCGATGTCGAGGCCTGGGTCGAGACCAAGCTGCAGGAAATCTCCAGCGTCCAGCGTCCGCCGCTGGAAGAGGAAGCGGCGGCCGATAGCGTCGGCGCCTGACAGCTTGTCGCGCTTCTGATGCATCCGGTGCCCGCCAGCGAGTACCGGACAGCCACCAAAAAGGCCGCCCCGAAGGGCGGCCTTTTCGTGTCTCACACCAGCGCATATCTGCAGACTGCATGCCTGCTGAACGCGTGCTGGATCAGTCCTGGAAACGTTCCAGAATCAGGCAGGCGTTGGTGCCACCGAAGCCGAAGCTGTTGGACAGCACACGGTCGATCTTGACGCCATCACGACGGGTCGTGACGATGTCGAGGCCTTCGGCGCGGTCATCCAGCTCGCTGACGTTGGCAGACGCGGCAATGAAGTCGTTCTCCATCATCAGCATGGAGTAGATGGCTTCCTGCACGCCAGTGGCGCCCAGCGAGTGACCCGTCAGCGACTTGGTCGAGCTCATTGCCGGGCTGGCGGTGCCGAAGACTTCCTGGATGGCCTTGAGCTCGGCCACATCGCCCACCGGCGTCGAGGTGCCGTGGGTGTTGATGTAGTCGATATCGCCATTCACGGTCGCCATCGCCTGACGCATGCAGCGTGCTGCACCTTCGCCGGACGGTGCCACCATGTCGTGGCCATCGGAGGTCGCGCCATAGCCGGTCACTTCGGCGTAGATCTTCGCGCCGCGTGCCTTGGCGTGTTCCAGCTCCTCGAGTACCAGCATGCCGCCGCCACCCGCGATGACGAAACCATCACGGGTCTTGTCGTAGGGACGCGACGCGGTTTCCGGCGTGTCGTTGTAGCTGGTGGACAGGGCGCCCATGGCGTCGAACAGGCAGGACAGGGTCCAGTGCTCTTCTTCGCCACCACCGGCAAACACGATGTCCTGCTTGTTCAGCTGGATCTGTTCCACGGCGCTACCGATGCAGTGGGCAGACGTGGCACAGGCCGAGGAGATCGAGTAGTTGATGCCCTTGATCTTGAACGGCGTGGCCAGACAGGCAGAGACGGTCGAGCCCATGGTGCGAGTGACGCGGTAGGGGCCGACGCGACGCAGACCCTTGGCGCGCATCACGTCTGCGGCCTCGACCTGGTTCGCGGAGGAAGCGCCACCGGAACCGGCGATCAGGCCGGTACGCTCGTGGGAAACCTGCGCTTCGGTGAGACCGGAATCGGCAATCGCCTGCGCCATGGAGATGTAGGCATAGGCCGCAGCATCCCCCATGAAGCGCAATTGCTTGCGATCGATGTGGTCTTCGAGATTGATGTCGACAACGCCGGCCACGTGGCTACGGAAGCCCAGCTCAGCGTATTCCTCTTTGCGGCGGATACCAGAACGTCCTTCGCGGAGCGATTCCAGGACCTGCTGGCGATCATTGCCCAGGCAGGAAACAATGCCCAGCCCGGTGACTACCACTCTACGCATGGGAGCCTCCCGTTCAGAAGTTCGCAGTGGAGGTGAACAGACCGACGCGCAGGTCGTTGGCCTGATAGATGTCGCGACCGTCAACTGTCACTGTACCATCGGCGATGCCGAGGATCAGCTTGCGAGTGATGACTCGCTTGATGTTGATGGTGTAGGTCACTTTCTTGGCGGTCGGCAGCACCTGGCCAGAGAACTTGACCTCGCCGCAGCCCAGCGCGCGGCCACGGCCCGGATTGCCCAGCCAGCCGAGGTGGAAGCCCACCAGCTGCCACATGGCATCGAGGCCCAGGCAGCCCGGCATCACCGGATCACCCGGGAAGTGGCAGTCGAAGAACCACAGGTCCGGAGAGATATCCAGCTCAGCAATCAGCTGACCCTTGCCGTGGCTACCGCCTTCCTCACTGATGTGAGTGATGCGATCCAGCATCAGCATGTTGGGAGCAGGCAGTTGCGCATTGCCCGGGCCGAAGAGTTCGCCCTGGCCACAGGCCAGCAGCTCGTCGCGAGTAAAGGAGTGTTGCTTGGTCACTGAGTCATTCCGAGTAGCGGGATGGTAATGCCGTACGAGGCACCTGAGCGCCTGAATGGGGCTAGTCTAATGGCTGGCACCCCTGAATGCACGTGGGGGCCAGACTAAAGGGCAGCAAGGGCGGGTGCAAATAAGTCCTACAGCTGGCGGGAAAGTGGTCGATAGGAGCTAGTGTGTGATTCGCGCGGGATCCTCTTTGCCGGCATCGGTCGCAATCCGCTGGAGCCGTGCCGAGAGTGGCCTGCTCCCTGCAAATGCAGGATCATCCCCGATGACCCCTTCCACCGAGAGCTGCTTATGTGGCCGCAAGCCCACTTCAATCGGCCCCTGATCATCGGGGCGCTCGTTGCCTTGACAGCGCTGCCCTGGTTGCCGGGGCTCGAGCTGCGTCTTGCCGCGTTGCTGCCTGCCGTTCTGGCGGGGCTGGACATCGCGCGCCAGCGTCGTCGCCAGCTGCTGCATCGTCAGCTGCTGGAAGCCGCCGTGCACCTGAGCAGTGATGGTCTGGTGATCAGTGATCGCCACAATCGGGTGCTGGCCGTGAACGCCGCCTTCAGTCATATCACCGGTTACGCACCGGAAGAGATCATTGGTCGCAACCCTTCCCTGCTGTCTTCCGGGCGCCATGACGAGGAATTTCACGCCCGTTATCGCCAGGCGCTCGAGGTCAATGGCCACTGGGAGGGCGAGGTCTGGAATCGGCGCAAGCAGGGGGATGAATACCCCGAGTGGCTGCGGGCACGCCGTATCGAGCAGGGCGGCGACGTCTTTCATGTCGCTCTCTTTACCGACATCACCCGCCACAAGGCACGCGAGCAGGACCTGCAGCGCCTGGGGCTGGAAGATGCCCTGACGGGCCTGCCCAATCGCCGCCGGCTGGGCGACCTGCTGGTCAGTCGCCTCAATGGCCTGCGCGCCGGGGAGGCGATGGACCTGGCACTGATCGATATCGATGCGCTCAAGAGCATCAATGATGCCCTGGGCGCGGAAGGGGGCGATCGTCTGCTGCAGCAGTTCTCCCAGCGTCTGACGGCGCTGGCGCGGGGCGGCGTGGTCGGGCGCATCGGCGGCGACGAGTTCGTGATTCTGCGCTCCACGGCAGGGGGCGAGCATACCGTCTGGGTGGATGAGCTGCGTCAGGTACTGACCAAGCCCTTCGAGATCGGCGATCAGGCGCTGCACCTTGCGCTGTCGATCGGCAGCTGCCGCGCCCCGGAGGATGGCGCTGACGCCGATGTGCTGATGCAGCGCCTGGAAAGCGCCCTGTATGCCGCCAAGCGGCATGGCCGCAATACCGACATGCGCTTTCAGCCCGCACTGGACGCGGGCGGTGACCTGCAGCTGGGGCTGGCGAATGACCTGCGGGTCGCCATCGAGAGCCAGGGGCAATTGCAGCTGCACTATCAATGTCAGCACGACGCCAGCACCGGCAAGGTCGCGAGTGTCGAGGCGCTGCTGCGCTGGAAGCACCCGCTGCGGGGTGCCATCTCACCGGCCGAATTCGTGCCGCTGGCCGAGCGCCATGGCCTGATGCTGCGCCTGGGCAACTGGGTGCTGCGCGAGGCAGTACAGCAGCAGGCCAGCTGGCGGCGCGCCGGTCACCGCCTGTGCATCTGGGTCAATGTCTCGGCCTTGCAGCTGATCCAGGGGGGCTTTGAGGCCTCGCTGGCGGGCCTGTTGATGGAGTATGACGTGCCTGCCAGCTCCATCGGGCTGGAGCTGACGGAATCGGTATTGCTGGATGAGCGTGCCGGTGACGTCTCACGGCGCCTGGCGGCACTACGCGCTCGCGGCCACCAGATCGCGGTGGATGACTTCGGCACCGGCTATTCCTCACTCGCCTATCTGAAGGACCTGCCGGTGGACAAGCTCAAGCTGGACCGCGCCTTCATCCGCAGTCTGCCCGGCGAGCGTGCGGATGCCGCCATCACCATGGCGGTGCTGGCGATGGCCAAGGGCCTGGGCATGGAGATGATCGCGGAAGGCGTCGAGACCGCCGAACAGCGTGAATATCTGGTATCGAATGGCTGCGGCTGGATCCAGGGGTTCTACTTCTCGCGGCCGGCATCCCCGGGGGAGGTCATCGAGCGGCTCAATGGCTACGAGGCCGGCAATCTGGCCATCAAGGCTGCCTGAGGCGCTCAGGCGCGCTCGGCATGTCCCTGCAGGCGTGCGATACCCAGACACAGGCCGCCCCAGATCAGCGCCTGGGCCGGTAGCAGCCAGTCGGCGAGGGTCACACTGGCGAGCTGCGCCCCGCCGTAATAGGACAGCGGCGCACTGATGGCGCCGCCAGCCGCCGCAAGCCAGGGCCGCTGCCACAACCAGCGCAGCGCATGATGGATCGTGCTGGCGAACAGCGGCCACAGACACCACATCCAGACAGGCAGGGGCAGCCAGTGCGCCCAGTCAGGCGTGTCCGAGGTGATGGTGTAGCCACCGGCCAGTGACAGACTGCCATCCACTACCATGCCCAGCGCCACGAAGGCGGCCAGCCAGCGCAGCTCGCGCAGACGCTCACCCATCGGCACGATCAGCCACAGATGCACGGCCAGTATCAGCGGCGTGGCCAGCAGGGCGACTGTCGAGCCGCCCAGTACGCAGCATAACCAGCCGAGCTGGAAGAGCCCGGCATTGAGCAGTGCTCCATAGCGCTCGGACGGCATGTTCAGGCGTCCCAATCCTGAAGTCCCGCCTGGACCGGACGCGCCCCCGGCCCCCCCAGCAGCAGCTGACAGGTGCCGATGGTGCGCTCGCGGAAGCCCCCCTCGCAGTACGCCAGGTAGTAACGCCACATGCGCACGAAGCGCTCGTCGTAGCCCTGCGCATAGACCTCCCCGAGACGCGCCTCGAAGCGCTGCCCCCAGGCCTTGAGCGTGGCGGCGTAGTGCAGGCCGATATCCTCGAGCTGCAACAGGTTCAGCTGGGTGTCCTGCTGCATGGCGCTGAGAATCGCCGCATGGGACGGCAGGAAGCCGCCGGGGAAGATGTAGCGCTTGATGAAGTCCATCTCGCGGCTGGCGGCCACGAAGCGCTGATCGCGAATCGTGATGGCCTGCAGTGCGATCAGGCCTGCCGGTTCGAGCAGGCGCTCGAGGGTCTTCAGGTAGGTCGGCAGATACTGATGGCCGACCGCCTCGATCATCTCCACCGAGACGATGCGATCGAAGCGGCCTTCCAGTGCCCGGTAGTCTTCCTTGAGCAGCGTGATGCGATCCTCCAGCCCTTCCGCGGCGATGCGCGCCTGGGTATAGGCGTGCTGCTCATCGGAGATGGTCGTGGTGGTCACGCGGCAGCCGCGTGTTCTTGCGGCATGGATCGCCAGCCCGCCCCAGCCGGTGCCGATTTCCAGCAGGTGATGCTGCGGCCCGAGTTCCAGCAGGTTGAACAGCTTCTCCAGCTTGTGGGTGGAGGCCGCCTCCAGACTGGCCTCGGGATAGGGAAACACCGCCGCGGAATACATGCGGTGCTCGCGATCGAGGAACAGCTCGAAGAGATCATTGCCGAGATCGTAATGCGCCGAGATGTTGCGCTTCGAACCCGCCAGCGTATTGCGCGCCAGCGCGTAGGCGACGCTCAGCGCCCACTTGGACAGGCGCGACGTCCCGCTGTCCACCGAGTCATTGACCTGTTCGAGGTTGTAGGCGAACAGGCGCACCAGCCCGACCAGATCATCCGTCTCCCACTGGCCATCCATGTAGGCCTCCGCCGCCGCGACGGTGCCACCCAGCGCCATGCGCCGCCACGCGCGTGAGTCATGGATACGCAGCGTGACGTTACGCGCGCCGCCCTTGCCCAGTACGTGGCGCTCACGACCTTCCAGCACCGTCAGGCTGCCACCCTCGAGTTTGTCGAGCATGCGCAGCAGGCGTGGCCGCAGCAGCCGAGTCAGGCGGTCTGCCGGTGCCCGGGTCGCGGCCAGTGTGGGGGGAGCGGGTTCGAATTGGCTCATGATGAGTTCCTCATGATGAAGACGGCGAGCGCGGATGGTCGAAGATCGGCACGCGCTTGAGCGCCAGACGCAGCGCCTCGAAATGAATGCCTGCGACCGTCTTGAGCGTCATCCAGGGGAAACGCAGCAGCAGGCGATGAAAGGCGCGTGGGGTAGCCGGTTCCAGATGCAGGCTCAGGCTGGCATCGAACAGCGAGTGCTGCGCTATCCGCGCCGTATCCCCGGTGAGGGGATGGTTTTCCATGTGCAGCAACAGCTCATCCGCGCTGGGGTCGTTGAAGCGCCAGTGATAGCGCATGCCCATCGGCATGAAGGGCGAGACATGCATGCGCTTGTCGAACTGCGCCGCCTGCATGCGTCGTTGCGGGTCCGTGCGGGCGGCATACAGTACGCGCTCTCCCCAGGGGATATTGGTCACCTCACCGAGCACGGCGCCCAGCTGGCCTGAGGCGTGATAGAGGTAATAGAGGCGGATCGGGTTGAAGCCGATCCCGAAGTGGCGCAGCTGCGTCAGCAGAAAGATGCGCCCCTGTGGCAGCGGCGCGTGATCGCCACTGCGGGCAAGCTCGCGCTGGCAGGCGGCGCGCACCCGTTCCTCGAGTGGGCCATCGGCAATGTCGTGGATCGCAGCCGGCAGATGGTCACTGTCGCGAAAGGCCAATGGTGCGGCATGACTGGCGCTCACCAGGCGCTTGCCGGCCATCAGTGCCGGCAACTCATCCAGCGCCAGCCATGCCATGGCGACGCGATAGCGAAAGGCATGCAGGCGCGGCGCGTGACGACGGTGGCGCAGCGTGCCATAGCCGATGCGGCTGGCGGGCGCCTTCAATCGTCTGCCTCGCGAGCGCCCAGTGCCTCGGCGACCCGCAGCGCACTCCATACGCCATCCTCGTGAAATCCATTGCGCCACCAGGCGCCACAGAAATGGGTGTGGCCGACCTTGCCGTTCGGGGTTGCCTGAACACCGGAAATCTCCTCGAAGCGGGCCTTGGCGGCTTCGGCAGCCAGCGTGAAGCGTGGGTGGTCATAGGCATAACGCCCCAGCACCCGATCGGGATCAATCGCGTCGCTGTCATTGAGCGTGATGCAGAAGGTCTCACGAGGCGGGTGCGTACGCTCCTCAAGGCATTGCAGGATGTTCATGTCGTAGGTGACGCTGGCCCGCTGGGCGTCGTCGCGCCCGTCGAGGCGATAGTTCCAGCTCGCCCAGGCTGCCTTGCGCCTGGGCAGCAGTGAGGTGTCGGTATGCATCACCACGTCATTGCGCTGGGTCGTGATCGCCCCGAGCACTTCGCGCTCCTGCTCGCTGGCATCGCCGAGCAGCGCCAGTGCCTGTGGCGCATGACAGGCCAGCACGACCTGGTCGAAGCGCTCGCGGCGACCATCGGCATGCTCAAGCGTCACGCCGTCGGCATCGCGCAGGATCCGGGTGATCTTGCTGTCGAGCTGAATGCGCTCGGCGTAGCTTTCGGTCAGCGGTGCGATATAGGCGCGCGAGCCACCGACCAGCGTGAACCACTGCGGGCGGTCATTGACCGACAGCAGGCCGTGATGGCGGAAGAAGCGCACGAAGAACAGCAGCGGGAATTGTGTGATATCCGCGATGCTGGCGGACCAGATCGCCGCGCCCATCGGCAGCAGGTAATGCTCACGGAATACCTGCGAGTAGCCATTGGCATCCAGATAGCTGGCCAAGGTCGCGCCCTCGGCGAGCTTGCCGTTGTCCAGATCGGCGGCAGCCTGCTTGTTGAAGCGCAGGATGTCGCGCAGCAGGCGATAGAAGCGCGGACGCAGCAGGTTGCGTTTCTGGGCGAACAGCGACAGCAGGGTATGGCCGTTGTACTCGAAGTCCTCGGCGGTGGTATGGACAGAGAAGCTCATCTCGGTGGGCTGATAGGCCACGTCGAGGCGTTCCAGCAGGCGCTGGAAATGCGGGTAGGTGCGGTCATTGAAGACGATGAAGCCGGTGTCGATGGCCCAGTCGCTGCCATCGGCGCACTGTACATCCATGGTGGCGGTGTGACCGCCCAGGCGCTCGGCTGACTCGAAGACATGTACTTCATGCTTGCGACTCAGGTAGTAGGCCGCTGACATGCCGCTGACGCCGCTGCCGATGACGGCGATGCGCTGGCGGTCCAGAGGTGCTGTCGCGTGTGTCGTTGTTGTATTCATGCCACTCCAGAAGGAAAACGAGTCGAACCATGTCGTCAGCAGCTGGGCTGCGGGAAGGTGCACTGGCAGGCCTGTTTGCCTCACCGGCAATGAATCGTCAGTCGCGGGTCATGCGCAGGCCGATGCTGCGTCGCAAGGGGGCGGGCAGGATGCCCAGCAACTTGACCAGCAGCGTGAAGCGGCGCGGGAAATGGATGTCGAGCCGATGACGCGCGAGCCCCGCCACGATCGCCTCGACCGCCTGGTCGACAGTGACCTGCATCGGCATCGGGAAGTCATTGCGCTCGGTCAGCGGCGTCTTGACGAAGCCGGGGTGAATCACGCTGACATCGATGCCCTGGTTGTCTAGGTCCAGCCGCAGCGACTCCAGGAAGTAGCTCACCGCGGCCTTAGAGGCGCCATACGCCTCCGCACGTGGCAACGGCAGGTAGGCCGAGGCACTGGAGACCGCAGCCAGCTGCGGTCGCTCACCGCCGTCTGCCGCTGCCATGCGCAGCAGCGGCAAGGCGCTTTCGATCACATCCACGACGGCCTGGAAATTGGTCGCGAACACGCGGTGGACCAGGTCCGCCTCGAATTCCCGTACATCCAGATATTCGCAGGTGCCAGCGTTGAGCAGTGCAAGGTCGAGTCCACCGAAGCGGGCCTCTATCTGACTGGCCGCCGCGCGGATGGCCTCACGGTCGGTGAGGTCGAGCGTCATGACCAGCGCTTCCCCGGGGCCTTGCTCGGCATCGGCTGCGATGGCCTCCAGCTTGTCGGTGGAACGCGCGCTCAGGGCGACCCGGTGGCCATCCGCCAGCAGCCGGCGCGCCAGCCCTTCGCCGATGCCGGAGCTGGCGCCGGTCAGCCAGATGCGTTTGCGAGCCTTTGTGGACGTCGATGCGGTCGTCGATGTGGTGCTCGAACCATGACTGGCCATTTCCCCTCCTTGGCATGTGTGTGCCTGTGCGTGTCTGCGCCTTGCCTGTCTGGCCTGGCGAATCTGGATGGCACTGATTCAGAGAACGCTGGGTTTGTCCGTATGGATGTCACCAGTGGCCAAACCCTCTGCTGCTCAGTCCATGCGACGTTTCAGCAGGCCGATCACGTTGCGCAGTACGGGCACCTGCTCGTAGAGCAGCTCACCGGCATCGAAGAAATCACGGTGCTGGATGACCTTACCGTCTCGGAACTCGATGCGTGAGGCGCCCTGCACGCTGATGTCCTTGCCCCCGTTCAGACGGGGATGGCGATAGGTCATCGTCCAGCTGAGCCAGGCGAGTCCCTGTTCATTGCCTTCATCCGCAGGGCCGGCGGCTTGCGCAGGCATCGGCCCCAGCGGGTGATGAAAGACGAAGTCGATGGCGGCGACATTCATGTACAACCCTGAGAAATAGGCGTTGAGTGCCGTCAGGCCGCGGACTTCATGCAGGGGGTCGCGGAAGACGATATCGTCACTGTAGACTGATTTGAGCAGTTCTGTAGAGGTTTTGTCCAGCTTTTCGTAAAGACGACATACCCGAGTCAGGGCCGGGCTCATCTCGTCGGGTAGCGATTGCATGGCAATGCTCCTGAAGGGGAGGGATGCAAGAGCGGCCTGCTGAAGATCAGCAGGCCGCTTGAGGGGTCATTCGCTTTTTGACAGCGCCTTGAAGGTATCCAGCGCCCGCTGGCGGGCGGCCTTGTGGTCGACGATCGGTCGTGGGTAGCCCGTCTGTTGGCAGTCATCCGCACTGGGCTGGTGGCGCCGCTTGGCCGGCAGCTCGGTCAGCTCCGGCACCATGCTCGCGATGAACTCGCCGTCCTTGTCGAAACGCTGACCCTGGGTGGTCGGATTGAAGATGCGGAAATAGGGCGCGGCATCGGTGCCGGTGGAGGCCGCCCATTGCCAGCCACCATTGTTGGCGCCCAGCTCACCATCGACGAGATGGGTCATGAAGAAGGCCTCGCCACGCCGCCAGTCGATCAGCAGATGCTTGGTGAGGAACATCGCCGTCACCATGCGCAGGCGATTGTGCATCCAGCCGGTCTGCACCAGCTGACGCATGGCGGCATCGACGATGGGGTAGCCGGTACGGCCCTCGCACCAGGCGGCAAAGCCTGCGTCGTCATCGCGCCACTGCAGGGCTTCGGTATGACGCTGGAAGGGACGGTGGCGATTGACGCGCGGGAAGCCGACCAGGATGTGCTGATAGAACTCACGCCAGATCAGCTCGTTGACCCAGCTGGTCAGGCCGACATCGCCATCGGCGAGGCTGCCGTTCTCTGCCAGCACGGCGGCGTAGCATTGGCGGGCCGAGATCATGCCCAGTGCCAGATAGGGCGAGAGCTCGCTGGTGCCCCGGGTGGCGGGGATATCGCGCTGCTCGTGGTAGCGGCGCGCGCGGAAGGTCAGAAAGCGTTCCAGACGCTCCTGCGCGGCCTCTTCGCCGGCCGGCCACAGCTCGGCGTCCAGCGCTGTCGCCGGCTCGCCCTTGAGCGTCTCGGGCAGTGGCGGGATGGCGTCGCCGTGGATCTCGCGCCCCTGGGCGTCACGGGGCGTGGCTTGCACTTCAGGTGCCTCGTTCAGCGCCAGACGACGGGAATCGACTTCCTTGTGCCAGCGCTTGGAGAAGGGTGTAAAGACGCCGTAGTAATCGCCCTTGCCGGTCAGCAGCTCGCCGGGCGTGAAGGCCAGCATGTCGGTGTAGCGATGCAGGCGGACGTCGCTCTCGGCAAGGCGCTCACGCACGCGCCGGTCGCGCTCACGCTCATTGACGGCATATTCGTCATTGAAGTGCAGAGCCTGGGCCCCCAGCTGATCGCACAGCGCGGCCAGCGCCTCGGGCACCTCGGCGAAGGTGTCGCAGTCGAGCACCTTGAGCGGGATGTGATAGCCGGCGAGTGCCTGTTGCAGGACATGCAGGCCGCGGCGCAGGAAGTCGAGCTTGTTGGCGCCGTGGCCGTGCTCGACCCACTGCGCCAGGCAGGGGGCGACGACGGCCACGACAGGGCCGCGTGCGGCGGCCTGCGAGAGAGCAGTGTTGTCGTGTACGCGCAGGTCAGTGCGCAGCCAGACCAGCTGCAGGGGAGCCCCCGCTGGCGCGGAGGCGGGGGAAGAGGCGGATGGTGAGTCAGATGACATCGGGGCTCCTTGGCGATCGGTGAAACCAATGCCGAGCAGGAGCCTGCGATCAACGTGCCATCAAGGACCTCAGGCGAGCGACCGCCTGAATCGGGTCGGCCCCCAGGCCTTCAATGGGCCCGTCTACCAGCTCCTGCTGGCGAATCTGGGCGGCCGGGCCAGCGATGGCCAGCGGCACGCTCAATTGTTCTGCGACCCGCGGCAACTGACGGCGCATGACATCCGAGCGCTCGGCCTGGGTGCCGACCAGCACCACGGCCTGTGCCTGCAGACGCTCTGCGGCCAGCGGCAGTTCCGCCAGCGGCAGTGGGCCATCCAGCAGGCTGACGTGATAGCCGGCGTCGCTGGCGACCAGCGCGAACAGCAGCAGCCAGCTCAGGCCAGGTTCTTCCGGCAGGCGAGTCAGCGTGATATGCGGGGCGTGACGCTCCTGATTGGCAAACACCAGCCGGGCACCGATGCGCGAGCGCAGGAAGCTCTCGAAGAAGCACTGGGCCAGGCGGGTACCGAAGGTGGCGGTACCGCGCTCCTCGAGCTGCTCGAGCAGCGGACGCCACAGGCGCTCGACCACGCTGCTGACCGGGTACAGCGCCAGGCTCTGGTTGTACAGCTCGGCCAGGCGCGCCTCGTCCTGGGCGTCGATGGCGGCCAGCGCCAGCTGCTGCTGGCCACTCCAGCTGCCTTCGTCCGGTATCGGCGTGCTTTCCGGCTGCGGCTGGTCGAGCAGCTCGCGTACCTGGCTGACAGGTACTCCGCGGTTGAGCCACTGCAGGATGTGTTCGATCCGCTCGATATCCTCGCGGGCATACAGGCGATGCCCCTTGGGCGTGCGGCGGGGCTCGATCAGTCCGTAGCGGCGTTCCCAGGCTCTCAGCGTGACCGAATTGACGCCGGTCAGGCGAGAGACTTCGCGGATCGGAAACAGCGGCGAACTGGCAGTTTCCGTGGCCTTGTCAGTCATGAATGGTGTTACCTCTGGCGGTGACGAGGCATCCCGGGTGAAGCACAGGTGAGGACGACACACAGGGTAAAGTTGAAGTGTCGTCACTTGGGGCGCTGTGGGATACCGGCAATGCATCTTGTGCACTAGCTGTACATGTGGGCATCAGGATGGCGCAGCCGCCAGAGCCTGACAAGAGGCAAGCTGCGTCGCATCCCCGGTGCGCATGTTTTGAAGGTGCATCACAGCGCCTTTGACGCCGAAGGTCCCGTCATGAAATCGGCCGTCTAGGCGTTGTCCTGTTGCTCCACAATCTGGATCAAGGCCTCGACAAAGGCCGGATGTGCACCCACCGGGTCAAGCAGACTGATGGGGCAGTCGGGGTGCTGGCGCTGCGAGCCTTCCAGCATGGCGGGCACGTCTTCACGCAGATGACGGCCGGCCGCGAAGAACAGCGGCAGGATGTCGATACGCGTGGCACCGTCTGCCGCCAGGGCATCGATGGTGTCGGTCAGCAGCGGATCGCACAGTTCCATATAGGCCAGACGCGTCGGGCGCTTGAGGCGGGAAGCCAGCGTGGCTTCCAGTGCCTCGAAGGGCTCGCGCCAGCGCGGGTCACGTGACCCATGGGCCAATAGAATCAAGGCGTTGTCGTGATCTGTGGACGTAGTCATACAGCTATCCTGTGGGCGATGAGGGGGCGCGGCAGCGTATCAGCTGTCGGCGAGGGTGTTGAGCAGCTGTTCGGCTACCTCGTGCCCTGACAGCCAGGCGTCCTCGACGCGCGGGCCACGCAGGGCGTCTCCGGCCAGCCATAGCCCGGATGTCCCCTGGCCATAGCCCTTCTGGTCATAGACATTGTGGACATAGACATTGTGGCCGGCTGCCGCTGAGGTCTGCGGCAGCGTCTGGGTCGGGTGAGCGTAGCGCCAGCGGTGCGTCGTGAGGGTGACCTTGCCCTGGCTCCAGCCCGGCGCCAGCTCGCGGAGCTCCGGCAGTGCCTCGAAGGCCTGCCACAGCAAGGTCGCGACCTCCTGTGGCGACTTCTCCAGATTCGCTCGGCTCCAGCCGGCGGTCGCCAGCAGGCTCAGGGTCTCTTTGCTCAGGGTCTCCCTGGCATGTGACGGTGCCTGGCGGCCGGGACGCGAATGCTGGCGCATCACGCAGCGCAGCGGGCCATCATCACCGCGACTGACCAGCAACCCTTGCCAGTCGGCGTCGCCCCCCAGCGCGGGTAGCGGCGTCTCCAGAGTGGCCATCAATGTCCAGGTCGGCGCCATCTCCACCTGCGCCAGCGCCTCACTCAGGGCCGGGGCCAGCGAGTCCTCGGCGAGCGCCGCCCCCCGGGCGTCGGTGCCGGCCGTGCTCAGCAGGGCGCGTGCCTGCGGCGCCGGTGCGCTGATCACCACGTGATCGAAGGGGCCGTGCTGATCACCGTCGCTGTCCTCGAGTCGCCAGCGCTTGCCTGGCGCTGTGCCCTCGTCCGCGATCAGGCGCGTGATACGCGTTTCGCTGTGCAGACTGGCGTGGGCCGGCAGCTGTTCACTGAGGTGGCGGCTCAGGGCGCTCATGCGCGGACTGGCCACGTAGCGGGTGGAATCATCGCGCAGCCGCTGCCATTGGCTCTCGTCAGAGGGCGACTTGCCGAGACTCAACAGCCTCTCACCCCAAGTTGCGACGACGCCTGCGGCCCGCCACTGCTCGAGCGCGGACTGGAAGCGTGGATCACGCGCCGTGAAGTATTGCGCGCCGATGTCGATGGGGCCTTCGCTCGTGCGGCGACTGGCCAGGCGTCCGCCGGGGCCGCGTGCCTTCTCGAATATCGTCACCGCATGGCCCTGCGCGGCCAGTCGGGTGGCGGCTGACAATCCGGCGATACCGGCACCGATGATGGCGATGGACGATACTGGCATCTGGAGGCGACTCCTGCGCGGGCGGTGTTCAGGGGGTACGGGTCGTCATGTGACCCGACAGCAGATACGCTAAAGTTAACTTCTTGCGCATGATTGTACAATATAAGTATAGATTTGTGGCGGAAGTCGGCACACTCGATGCTTCATCGCCGAGGAGGGCAACATGCGAATATTGATAACAGGTGCAACGGGGTTCGTCGGCCAGGCGCTGTGTCAGTCACTGGCCGCGGCGGGCCACTCGCTGGCGGTCGTATCGCGCCGCCCGGAGCGTGCTGAGCGCCAGTTTGCCGACCTGGGGCTGACGGTGGTCGCGGCGGATTCGTCACTGGCCTTCAAGGATTGGCAGCCTGAGGGCATCGTCAATCTGGCGGGGGAGTCGATAGCCGGACGGCGTTGGAGTGAGGACCACAAGCGTGAGCTACGGCGTTCGCGGCTGGAGACCACCGAGCATCTGGTGATGCTGTGTCAGCAGCTGGCCGCCGAAGGCCATGCGCCGCAGGTGATGGTGTCCGGCTCGGCGATGGGCTATTACGGCGCACAGCCCAAGGCGGGCGAGCCGGAGGATGTCGAGATCGACGAGCAGGCGACGCCCCACGACGATTTCAATCATCGCCTGTGTCGCGACTGGGAAGCGGCCGCCATGCCCGTCACTGAATACGGCGTGCGACTGGCCATCATCCGCACTGGCCTGGTGATGGAGGCCGATGGCGGCACACTGGCCAAGCTGCTGACGCCCTTCAAGCTCGGGCTCGGGGGGCGGCTGGGTGATGGGCGCCATTACATGCCGTGGATCCACCGCCACGACATGATTCGCATCATCGAGCGCCTGCTGGCGGATGACAGTCTCAGCGGTGCCTTCAATGCCAGCGCGCCGCATCCGGTCACCAACATGGGCTTCACCCACGCTCTGGCGCGCGGTCTGGGGCGTCCGGCGATCCTGCCGCTGCCGGCCAAGGCGCTTGAGCTGGGGCTGGGGGAGATGAGTACCCTGCTGCTGGAAGGCGCCCGCATGGTGCCGGCGCGTCTGCTTGCTGCCGGCTTCACCTTCGACTATCCGACCCTCGACGTGGCCTTCGCCGATATCCTGTCACACAAGTGAGCCTTGGCAGCAAGGCGACGCTAGAAGGGCAGCGGCGCTTCCAGCACCAGTGGCGGTGCATCGCTGTCGTTGGCTGGCGGAATCACCAGGCGCGCCGCATGCAGTAACAGGCGCGGGCTGGCATTCAGAGCCGCCCCGCGCGCATAGAAGCCATCGCCGATGATCGGATGGCCGAGCGCCAACATATGCAGGCGTAGCTGGTGTGAGCGCCCGGTATGCGGCGTCAGCGCTACACGGCTGGCGGCGAGGGACTGAGGCGTACCATCCGGGCGCTGGCCCTCGAGCGTCAGCTGCTGCTCGACCCGATAATGCGTCAGTGCCGGCTTGCCATGCGTGAAGTCGACGATCTGACGCGGGCGGCGTGGCCAGTCACAGCGCAGCGGCAGGGCGATGCTGCCCTCGGCGGGCGTGAGATGACCTGCCACCACGGCCAGATAGCGTTTCTCGATGGTGCGCGACTGGAAGAGCCGCGACAGCCGCCGCTGGCCCTCGACGTTGCGCGCCACCAGCAGCACTCCGGAGGTCGCCACATCCAGACGGTGCACGGCGCGGGTGTCGTCGCTCAGCTGGCACAGGCGCGAATGGACACTGTCGAAGCGCGAGGGATCACGCCCCGGCACCGAGGGCAGCTCGGACGGCTTGTCGATGGCCCACCAGTCATCGCCCGCGGCCAGCAGCGACAGCCCCACCTTCGCGACACGCTCGCCTTCCTCGGCCAGGCGCTCTCCCTGCCAGCTCTGCCTTGACGCTGCCTCGTCGCTCTCTGGATATGATCTCGCCATGAGGGTGCTCTGCAGTAATGAAACGATAGGATGAAACGAAAAGGGTGAAGCGGAAGTGATGAGGCGCAAGTGACGGACCGCGAATCGTGACACGCAAGCGATGGAATTGTCGCGGCCGCTGGTCGATCTGGCAAGTCCAGCGGACCATTGTCGCTGGCGCACACGGCAAAACGCCCCACCTGCCGATGGCAGGTGGGGCGTTTCAGGTTCATCGCTGACGCCTGCGGTCAGCTCAACGCTCGTGGGCATCCACGGTGACGATGACGCGCACGCTGTCCAGACGCAGACGGGTGGTCTCGATGGCGCCATCCAGCGCGGCACGCTCCTGACGCAGCGCTTCGAGCTCTTCCTCGCGCACGGCCGGGTTGTGGCTGGCCAGGGCTTCCAGGCGCGCCAGTTCGGCACTGAGCTGCTCGCGCATCTGCTGCTGGGCCTGCTCGACGATGGTCGGCAGTTCGCGCTCGGCTTCCTGCTCGGCATCGCTCATCAGCTTGCGCAGCGTGGCGTGGCTCTGCTTGATCAGGTCGCGCGCGACCGCCTTCTTGACCGGCTTGAGGTTCTTGGCCAGTCCGCCGAAGGACACCTTGTCGGACAGGTTGCTGCCGGTTTCATCCAGCAGGACACGGATGGCGGTCGGCGGCAGGAAGCGGCCAAGACGCAGGCCGCGCGGCGCGGTGGACTGGGTGCGGAACACCACTTCCGTCATCAGGCGGCCACCGGGAATCGCCGGGTGCTTGAGCAGCGCCAGCGCGGTGTTGCCCATCGAGCCATCCAGGATGCGGACCAGCATCTCGCGTACCAGCGGGTGCTCCCACGACAGATGCTGCACGTCTTCGCGTGACAGCGCGGTGGCGCGGTCACTGGTGACGCTGAAGCCTTCCTCGCCCTTCACCAGCCCCGGCAGGCCGTCGAGCATGTGCGGGCCCGGTGCCAGATAGGTGATGCCGTCGCCGAGGTCCCGGCTCTCGATGCCGAAGATGTCGAAGGCGCGCTCCAGATAGCCGGGCAGCGCCTTGTCGTTGTCCAGCGTCTCGATGGCGGCGATGACTTCCTCGGCGCGCTCGTGACGGCAGGCATTGAGTTCCAGCAGGCGGTTGCGGCCGGACTGACGCTCTTCCTGCAGGGCGTCGAAGCGCTCGCGGGTCTGCTCGATGATGCTGTCGATCTCTTCGCTGTCGAGCAGGGCTTCTTCCAGCTCGTCGCCGAACTGGGCGTAGAGCTCGCTGCCGATGCCGTGCGGCGCGCTGAAGGCATCCATGCCGTCACGGTACCAGCGCAGCAGCTGGGCGCCCGGCGAGCCTTCGAAGACCGGCACGTGGATCTCGATCGGGAACTGCTGACCGATGCGATCCAGACGCCCGATGCGCTGTTCGAGCTGGTCCGGGTGTACCGGCAGGTCGAACATCACCAGGTGGTGACAGAACTGGAAGTTGCGACCTTCCGAGCCGATTTCCGAGCACACCAGCAGCTGCACGCCTTCCTCTTCGGAGGCGAAGGCCGCGGCGGCACGGTCGCGCTCGACCAGGCTCATGCCCTCATGGAAGACCGGCGCATGCACGCCGCCCAGCACGCGCAGGCCTTCGGACAGCTCACGCGCGGTATCGGCGGTATGGCAGATCACCAGCGCCTTCTCGTTGCCGAGGTCGGTCAGGGTTTCCAGCAGCCACATGACGCGCGGGTCGATCTGCCACCAGGGTTCCGCGTTCATGCGGTCATCGGGCAGGGCGCGATACATCTCGTCGAGGAACAGCACCACCTCGGGGTGGTTCATGCCGGTCTCGATCAGCAGGTCATCGAGATAGTCCTCGTCACGCTCCAGCTTGCGCACCACGCGACGGTAGGAGGAGGGCAGCTCCAGCTCGTGGACGTGCAGACGACGCTCGGGGAAGCCGGCGACATGGGTGCGTGAGTTGCGGAACATCACGCGGCCGGTGCCGTGGCGATCGAGCAGCTGGTCGCGCAGCTGGCGACGCGCGCTGTCGCGCTGGGTATCGTCGGCATCGCTGTCCATCAGGGTGTCGAGCAGGGCGCGGCTGTCGCTGTCATCCAGCACGCTGGCGAGGCTGTCGAGACCGGACTGATCGGCGGGCAGCGCTTCCAGGGCATCGATGGCGCTGGCGACGGCGACATAGCCCTGTTCCTCGGCCTTGAAGCGCTCGATGTCGTGATAGCGCTCCGGGTCGAGCAGGCGCAGGCGCGCGAAGTGGCTCTCGAGCCCCATCTGCTCCGGCGTGGCGGTCAGCAGCAGCACACCGGCGGTCTGGCGAGCGAGGGATTCGACACAGGCGTAGCCCGGGCCGACCTTGTCTTCGCTCCAGTCGAGGTGGTGGGCCTCATCGACGATCAGCATGTCCCAATCGCAGGCGGCAGCCTGGACCTGACGCGACGGGTTGGCGAACAGCCAGTCCTGGCTGGCCAGAATGATCTGGTTGCCTTCGAAGGGGTTGCGCGTGCCGTAGGCCTTGCACTGCTCCTCGTCGAGCAGCGAGACATCCAGCGCGAAGCGGCGCAGCATCTCGACCAGCCACTGATGGGTCAGGCTCGCCGGTACCAGGATCAGCGCACGGCTGGCGCGGCCGCTGAGCAGCAGGCGGTGCAGGATCAGGCCGGCTTCGATGGTCTTGCCGAGGCCGACTTCATCGGCCAGCAGTACGCGCGGTGCGTGACGGCGCGAGACTTCATCGGCGATGTACAGCTGGTGCGGCACCAGATCGACCTTGGGGCCGGACAGGCCCAGCGCCGGGCTCTGCTCGACACGATGGAAGTGGCGCAGGGTGCGGTAGCGCAGGTCGAACCAGTCATTGCGGTCGACCTGGCCGGTCAGCAGGCGGTCACGCGCCTGATTGAACTGCATCTTGTCGTTCAGGCGGGCTTCGGGAAGCTCGATGAGCTCGCCGGCATGCTCGCCGCCGCGTTCACAGATGTAGACGATCTGGCCGCGCACTTCCTTGAAGTCATCGACGATCAGCCATTCGCCATCGTCGGACTGGATGCGGTCGCCATTGCCGAAGGCCACCCGGGTAAGGGGCGCTTCGCGCAGACTGTAGGTGCGGGTTTCTTCGCTGGCGGCAAAGAGCACGGTGACGGTGCGGAAGTCGACATTGAGGATGGTGCCAAGGCCGAGATCAGCCTCGCCGTCACTGATCCAGCGCTGACCGGGAATGAAGTCGCTCATGAAGCCTCGGGGTAGGACAAAGACGGGAATCGGGAATACAGGGGCGCGGTATCTTACCGGATCAGACGCCGTGGCTTAAGCGCCTTTTCTTGCGGCGAGCGTCTTTGTCGCACCGAGCGAGGCCAGCGGCGTGTCGCTCTATGGCCGTGACGCCGGTAGCAGGGTGTCCAGCTGGGCGCGGCTCAGCTCGCCGATATGACGCTCGATCAGCTGTCCGTCGCCATCGAAGACGAGGGTCGCGGGCAGTCCCTGCGCCTCGGCCAGCGCCATCAGTTGCATGGCGGGGTCGAGCAGCGCGTACTCGAGCGTCAGCTGTTCGCTTTGCAGAAAGCGGGTCACCGCCAGTGCCTGCTCGCCCTGATTGGCGAGTACCACGGTGACGCCGGGGGTCTGATCGGCCTCTGCCAGCAGTGGCATCTCGCGCCGGCAGGGCGGGCACCAGGTGGCCCACAGATTGACGATTACGCGCTCGTCCCGGATGTCATTCAGCGCGACGGGGCGGCGATCCAGATGATTGAGGGTGATGGCAGGCATCGCCTCGATGGCGGAGTCATTGCCCAGCGGGTCGAGTTGCTTGAGGCTGAGGAAGGCGGTCAGCCCCAGGGTCAGACTGCCCAGCGCGATGACCTGGCGAATCGCGCCATGCCGGCGCAACAGCCACAGGCTGGCCAGGGTCGCGGCCAGCATGCCGCCGAGCAGGTGGTAGCCCGATTGCCACAGCTTGAGGATATCCAGCGGTGCCTGCTGATAACTTGCCCAGTGCAGTGCGACATGAGTGAGGCGCGCACCGATCACCCAGCTGACCAGCATGCGATTGAACCAGCGCGAGGGGCTCAGCGGGGGAGAATCGTGAGCGGGCGCGGTCGTGCCCCTGGCGTGCATGCGTGCCAGCAGACGAATCAGCAGCGAGAACTCGATCAGCATCACCAGGGCTGCCACGAAGGCATAGAGGCGTTCGACGGAAATCAGGGCAGGGCCCAGGGCGATGGCATCCATGCGGTTATCCTCTGGCGGTGTCCGGGGGAGCGTTCGGGGCAGCAATACCTGTCGGCCTGTATGTGGCAAGCGCTCGGCAGGCGCTCGGCAGGCGCTTGGCAAACGCTCAGCAGGCGCTGCAGTCGCGAGGCTCGAGTATGCGATAATCGACGGACTTCGACATCCACGCCTCGCGCTGAGCATTGCTCTGCCGCCGAGGACGCTGCAAGGATATCCCCATGCTGTCACATCATTATGACCGTAGCCGTGCGATCGCCGTTGCCAGTCAGGCCAGCGGCCTGATCGCCATCGTCGCGCTGGAGACCTGGCTTGGCGATGCCGCCCGCCCCTGGCAGGGGCTGGTGTTCGCCCTGATGCTGGCCTTCGGTCTCGGCCTTGCCCTGCGCAGTTACTACCTCAAGCAAAAGGCCCGCCGCGACCGTGAACGTGCTGGTCGCGAGCGGGCCCGCAAGGCGAGTGACAGCTGGATGTCCGACTGACTCGCCGCTCGATATGGTTCAGTGCGCGCCATGAATCAGTAACTCTGCAGGCGGTAGCCGTCGCGCTCCATGCAGTATTTCAGCAGTGTCTGCTTCTCGTTGGCGGGCTTGTCGGTCAGGCCAAGCTCGTACTGGCAGCCCGCATAGGTATTGTGGGCTTGTGTGCTGTTGGCGCCGGGCTTTTCCCATTGGGCGCGCGGGCTGGCGCAGGCGGAGAGCAGTGAGGTCAGCAGCAGGGACAGCAAGGCAAGACGCAGTGTGTGCATGGGGCATCCTGAGGGATGTAGCGCGTCGCAGACGCGAGCAAGCAGAAGCAGGCTTGTGAGGCAGGAAAAACCTTCCAGCATCAAAAAAGCCGCTGATCAGTGATCAGCGGCTTTTTCATATATCTGGTCGGAGTAGCAGGATTCGAACCTACGACCTCTGCCTCCCGAAGGCAGCGCTCTACCAAGCTGAGCTATACTCCGATGCGTCGTGAGCTTGTCTCGACGGAGGTGAATTATACGCAGGCAGCTTTGCTTTGCAAGCCCTTGAGGTCAAAAAGTTTTATCTGAGTCTCAAGGGACAGTTCCGCTGTCGAGAAGCGCGCTTCTCTTCATCTCATCCTGCCGGCGCTTCTCGCCACGTTGGCGGCGCTTTTCTGCTGTCATGATGGACTGACTGACCCACTGGCTGACGACCTGCCAGGCAGGCCATCACCATGCGGGTATCAGGCCTGGCGGCCGACGCTCAACAGCGCGATGCGCTCGAGGCTGTCGCGGAATTCGCTCTCCGGCAGTGCCTTGAGCTCGTTCAGGGCGTTGTCGGCCATCTCCTGGGCACGGCTGCGGGTATAGTCGAGGCCACCCGTGAGGCGCACCACTTCCAGTACCTCGTCGAGCTGCTCCAACCCACCTTTCTCGATGGCGCCGCGCACCAGACTGGCCTGGGCCGGGCTTCCGACCTGCATGGCGCGAATCAACGGCAGGGTCGGCTTGCCTTCGGCCAGGTCATCACCGACGTTCTTGCCCATGGTCTCGGCATCGCCCTGATAGTCGAGCAGATCATCGATCAGCTGGAAGGCGAGGCCCAGGTAGCGGCCATAGTTCTGCAGCGCGCTGACCTGTGCCGGGGTGACGGTGTCGTCGGTTTCCCTGGCCAGAATCGCGCCGGCATGTGCGGCCGCCTCGAACAGCATGGCGGTCTTGCCGTGGATGGTCTCGAAGTAGGCGGCTTCATCAATGTCGGCATTGCCGATGTTGGTCAGCTGCAGGACTTCGCCCTCGGCGATGGTGCAGGTGGCGGCGGAGAGAATCGCCATCACGTCCATCGAGCCGACTTCGACCATCATCTGGAAGGAGCGTGAATAGAGGAAGTCACCGACCAGCACCGAAGGCGCATTGCCCCAGGTGTCATTGGCGGTGGAGCGGCCACGCCGCAGGCTGGATTCATCCACGACATCATCGTGCAGCAGGGTCGAGGTGTGCATGAATTCGATCAGCGCGGCCAGATGGACGTGTTTCTCGCCTTGATAGCCCAGCGCGCGGGCTGCCAGCAGCACCAGTACCGGGCGCAGGCGTTTGCCACCACTCTGGATGATGTACTGACCGATGGTCTGGACCAGCGGCACGCGCGACTCGAGCTGCGCGAGGATGGTGCGGTCGACGGCGGCGAAGTCATCTGCCACTGCCGCGTGAAGGGTCGATGCGTCGGCTTGCATGAGATCGTCGTGCCCGTAGCGAGAGGTGAGGCCGCCGTGGCGTGCCGTTTGGCGGTAATGCTATGGGGCACCCCTATGGCCGTCAAGGCGTGCACCCGCGCAAGGACGCTGGCTGGCGGCCGATTGGTCGCGTAAACCTTGACATTGCTTGTCGGTCGCGGCACGTGGCGCTATAATACGCGGCCGTGACTCATCCCGCTCCCTGTCAGATGGCTCCAGAAGGGGCGCCACTCGCAGCAGGCCACCCAAGAGCACACCCTTGATGAGTCCGATGGAGAGAATCATGTACGCAGTTATCAAGAGCGGTGGCAAGCAGTACCGCGTTCAGGAAGGCCAGACCCTGAAGCTCGAGAAGCTTGAAGTCGCGACTGGCGAAGCTATCCAGTTTGACGAAGTCCTGATGGTCGCTGAAGGCGACGACATCAAGGTCGGCGCTCCGCTGGTTGAAGGTGCCAAGGTTTCTGCCGAGGTCGTGTCTCACGGCCGTGGCGACAAGGTCACCATCATCAAGTTCCGTCGCCGGAAGCACTCCATGCGTCGTGCGGGCCACCGTCAGTGGTTCACCGAAGTCAAGATCACTGGTATCTCTGCTTAATTGCAGTGCTACCCACCATAGGAGAATTATCCAATGGCACATAAGAAGGCGGCGGGCTCTACCCGCAACGGTCGCGATTCTGAATCCAAGCGCCTTGGTGTGAAGCTGTTCGGTGGCCAAGCGGCTATCGCCGGCAACATCATCGTGCGTCAGCGCGGCACCCGTTTCCACGCTGGTACTGGCGTCGGCATCGGCAAGGACCACACTCTCTTCGCGCTGGCCGACGGCCACGTGAAGTTCGAGACCAAGGGTCCGAAGAACCGCAAGTTCGTCAGCATCGTTTCTGCCTGAAACGTCTGACAGCTTACGCAGACTGCTCGATGCCCCGGTGTCGCATGGCAGTCTGCAAGGAAGCCCCGCTCAGGCGGGGCTTTTTTGTCGCATGACGGCCCGGGTCGTCGTCAGGAGAGAGCAGCATGCAGTTCCTTGATGAAGCGTCGATCATTGTAGAGGCCGGACGTGGCGGCAATGGTTGCCTGAGTTTTCGCCGTGAAAAATACGTGCCGCGCGGTGGTCCCGATGGGGGCGACGGCGGGCACGGCGGCAGTGTGTACCTGATCGGGGATGACTCCCTCAATACCCTGATCGACTTCAAGTTCCAGCGCTACTATCAGGCGGAGAGCGGCGATGCCGGTCAAGGCCGCCAGATGGCAGGCAAGGCGGGCGAGGATCTGATCGTCAAGGTGCCGGTCGGCACCACCGTGATCGACGAGGAAACCCTCGAGATCATCGGTGACGTGACGGAAATCGGTCAGCTGTTGCTGGTCGCGCAGGGCGGACGTCGTGGCCTGGGTAACATCCACTTCAAGTCCTCGACCAACCGCGCGCCGCGCCAGACCTCCAAGGGAACCTGGGGTGAGCGTCGCAACCTGCGTTTCGAGATGAAGGTGATGGCAGATGTCGGTCTGCTCGGCATGCCGAATGCCGGCAAGTCGACGCTGATCCGCGCCGTCTCCGCCGCCAAGCCCAAGGTCGCCAACTACCCGTTCACCACCCTGGTGCCGAACCTCGGTGTCGTGAAGATCGGTAGCCACCAGCACTTCGTGATGGCCGATATCCCCGGTCTGATCGAAGGTGCTGCTGACGGCGCTGGCCTGGGTCTGCGCTTCCTCAAGCACCTCACGCGTACGCGCCTGTTGCTGCATGTGGTGGATATTGCGCCCTTTGATGAGAGCGACCCGGCCTATGCGGTCGAGGCGATCCTCAAGGAGCTCAAGAACTTCTCCGCGGCACTGACGGAGCTGCCGCGCTGGCTGGTGATCAACAAGATCGACCTGCTGCCCGAGGATGATCGCGACGCGATGGTCAAGGATCTCGTCGAGCGCCTGGGCTGGGAGGGCGAGCTGTTCGTCGTCTCCGCGGCCAGCGGTATCGGCACTCAGGAGCTGGTGCAGGCCGCTCACCGCTGGCTGGGCGAGCAACGCCTGCAGCTGGCGGAAGATCCGGAAGCTGCCGAGGCGCATGCCGCCCTGCTGGCGCGCATGGAGAACGAGTCGCTGGAGCGCGCTGAAGAGCGCCTGACACGTCGCAAGCGCAAGAAGGATGACGAAGAAGAGGACGATGACGACTTCAATGACGACGATTACGACGTCGAAGTCGAATACGCGCCCTGAGGTCTCAGTTCGTCCGGTGGCTGTCCTGCGCGGCAGTCACCGAGTGACGAGCGACCCGCTTCGCGATTCACGCCCCGCCCCGAACCTCATGGTCTCGCGGCGGGGCGTTTTCGTTGTCGGGGCCGGCGAGGAGTGATGACAGCGGGCTGGCGGGAGCAGACAATGGCAAGCAGGGAGGCAGAGCCTGCCGGGCGAGGGATTACATGACAGGAGAGAGCGCGGTGTCGGAGCAGAAGGTGGCGGAAGTGGCGGAACTGGGCAGTCAATCGGGGCGCGAGGCCTTGGCCAATGCACGACGCGTGGTGGTCAAGATCGGCAGTGCGCTGCTGACCGATGACGGCCGCGGGCTGGATGATGCCGGTATCGGCCGTTGGGTCGATCAGATCGCGGCGCTGCACGCGCGGGGTGTCGAGGTGATCGTGGTGTCCTCCGGGGCGATCGCGGTCGGCATGTCGCGGCTGGGCTGGTCGGCTCGCCCCAGCGGCGTGCATGAACTGCAGGCGGCAGCGGCGGTCGGTCAGAACGGCCTGACCCAGTGCTATGAAGAGCATTTCCATCGTCATGGCCTGACCACGGCGCAGATTCTGCTGACCCACGATGACCTCTCCAACCGCAAGCGCTACCTGAATGCACGCTCGGCGCTGCGCACCCTGGTCGACCTGCGGGTGGTGCCGGTGATCAACGAGAACGACACCGTGGTCACCGACGAGATCCGCTTCGGCGACAACGACACTCTCGGCGCGCTGGTCGCCAACCTGCTCGAGGCCGATGCGCTGTTGCTGCTCACCGATCAGGAAGGCCTCTATGATGCCGACCCGCGGCATGATCCGGCGGCCAGCCTGATCGAGGAAGCCCAGGCCGATGACCCGATACTGGTCAAGGTGGCCGGCGGCGGTGGCGTGCTCGGGCGTGGCGGCATGGCGACCAAGGTGCGTGCGGCGCGTCTGGCGGCGCGCAGTGGCGCATTGACCGTGATCGCCTCTGGTCGTCAGCCCGAGGTGATCACCCGGCTGGCTTCCGGTGAGCGCTTCGGCACGCTCCTCTTGCCGGAGCATGCGCCGATCGCGGCGCGCAAGCGCTGGATCGCGGGGCAGCTGCAGGTGCGCGGCACCCTGACGCTGGATGCCGGCGCCGTCAATGTGTTGACCACGCGTGGCTCCAGCCTGTTGCCGGTGGGCGTCAGGAAGATCGAGGGCGCCTTCAAGCGCGGTGACCTGGTGCAGTGCGTCGATGAATCCGGTCAGCGCATCGCCAAGGGACTGGTGAATTACAGCGCCGAAGATGCCGGGCGGATTCTCGGCCTGCCCAGCCACCAGATCGAAGCCACGCTGGGCTATATCGAGGCGCCGGAACTGATCCACCGCGACAACCTCATCGTGCTGTAGCACCCATGAGGCCTGCTTCCTAGCTCTGTGCCCGACTCCTGCGCAGGCAAGCTCAGACTGGCGATATGCGCTCGGGTCATGCTAGACTCTGCCGTCCTGTCGGGTGCTGGTCCGCCCCGATGGCGAAGGTTTGACGGGGCTTCCACGTCAAGTCGCTGATTTCTCGAAAGTCTTCACATCAGTGTCGAAAGGCGAGAGGTGATCGGACTCGCTGTCGCGGTGCGACAACGTCTTCCAAATTCAAGTTCATGAGTACGCGCCTACGGGTGGACTCATAAGGAGCATCAAAGTGGCAAATTCCAAGCAAGCACGTAAGCGCGCTCGTCAGGCTGAAGTTCGTCGTCAGCACAACTCCGCACAGCGTTCCGCCGTGCGTACCAGCATCAAGAACGTGCTGAAGACCGTCAAGACTGGCGATCACGCTGCTTCCATGGCCGCTTTCAATGTCGCGCAGAAGGTCCTCGACCGTTACGCCGACAAGGACATTCTGTCCAAGAAGAAGGCCGCTCGTCTGAAGAGCCGTCTGAACACTCGCGTCAAGGCACTGGCTGTCTAAGACGTGTGAGTGTGAAAAAACCGGCTTCGGCCGGTTTTTTTGTGTCTGTCTGTCGAGTGGATGACATCGGTGTCAGGTCAGGGAAGCGAGAGGGGTGTCAGGGTGAGCAAGCCGCAGGATGAGTCGCCCGCAGGCGAGAAGGAAGTCAGGGGAGAAGATGGCAAGGCCGAGGCCGCCGCGCAGTCCGCTTCACAGGCGAGTGCCCAGGGCGAGACCCGCTCGGGCGACAGCCTGCCGGTGCGGGGTGGTCTGTTGCGCTCCGGGTTGATCGTCAGCGTGATGACGATGCTGTCGCGCGTGCTGGGACTGGCGCGCGATGTGACCATCGCATCCCTGCTGGGTGCCGGCAGCGGGGCGGACGCCTTCTTCGTCGCCTTCAAGATCCCCAACTTCATGCGCCGCCTGTTTGCCGAGGGTGCCTTCAACCAGGCCTTCATTCCGGTGCTGTCGGAGTATGCGACTCGCCGGACACGGGAAGAGGTCCGCGAGTTGCTGGACGCCGTCAGCGGCAGTCTTGGCGTCATACTCGCGTTGATCACCGCGCTTGCGATGCTGTGCGCACCCTGGCTGGTGTGGGTCTTCGCGCCCGGGTTCGGTGACGATGCCGGCAAGCTGGCGCTGACCGGCGACATGCTGCGCCTGACCTTCCCGTATCTGCTGCTGATCTCGCTGACCGCCTTCGCGGGCAGCGTGCTCAATACCTGGAATCGCTTTGCGGTGCCGGCCATCACGCCGGTACTGCTCAACCTGAGCCTGATCGGTGCGGCACTGTTGCTGGCCCCGCGCTTCGAGACACCCGCCATGGCGCTGGCCTGGGGCGTGCTGATCGCAGGTGGCGTGCAGCTGCTGTTCCAGGTGCCGTTCCTGCTGCGGCTTGGCCTGATGCCCAAGCCATGGCCGAATTTCGCCCATGAAGGCGTGCGCCGCATCCTCAGGTTGATGACCCCGGCGCTGTTCGGTGTCTCGGTCTCGCAGATCAATCTGCTGCTGGATACCGTGCTGGCCTCGTTCCTGGTCACCGGCAGCGTGTCGTGGCTCTATTACTCCGACCGTCTGGTCGAGTTGCCGCTGGGCATCATCGGCATCGCCATCGGGACGGTGATCCTGCCGGCGCTCTCCAAGCGCCACGCCGAGCAATCACTGGAGCACTTCCAGAAGATGCTCGACTGGGCGCTGCGCTCGGTGCTGTTGATCGGTGTGCCGGCGGCGCTGGCGCTCGGCGTGCTGGCCGAACCGCTGCTGATCACGCTGTTCCACTACGGCGCGATGACCGACAACGATGTGGTGATGTCGGCCCAGAGTCTGCGTGCCTACAGCTTCGGTCTGCTGGCCTTCATGTTGATCAAGGTGCTGGCGCCGGGCTTCTATGCACGTCAGGACACGAAAACGCCGGTCAAGATCGGTATCATCGCGATGGTCGCCAACATGGCCTTCAACCTGGCGCTGATCGTGCCGCTGGCGCACGCCGGGCTCGCGCTGGCCACGGCGCTGTCGGCCTTCCTCAATGCGGGCCTGCTGGCACGCGGCCTGTATCGTGACGGCGTGCTGCGCTTCCAGCCCGGCTGGGGACGCTATTCGCTGACCCTGATCGGCGGTTGCGCCCTGATGGGCGGCGGCCTGATGTGGCTGTCACCGGACTGGACCACCTGGCTTGGTTGGGGCCTGTGGGAGCGCTGTGCGATGATGGGAGCGCTGGTCGTCGGCGGTGTACTGGCCTATGCGGTGTGGTTGGGGCTGTGCGGTGTCCGCCCGCGCCATTTCCGCATGCAGAGCTGAGTCTGCTGCCGGGGTGCCATGTAGGTTGGTGCCCCCGGTTCCAGCTGTTTTCTCCCTGGCGGGGCAACGGTGGCTGTCAGCGCCGTGCCCCTTCGCTATAATCGACCACTTTCGGCGGCTTGTGTGATGCACGCATGGACTTGATCAGAGGACTCCACAATCTCGCCCGCCTGCGCAAGCAGGATGGCAGTCGCGGCTGCGTGGCCACCATCGGCAATTTCGATGGCGTGCATCTCGGCCACCAGGCGATTCTGGAGCAACTTCGCGAGCGCGCGGCGGCCTATGGCCTGCCCGCCACGGTGGTGGTGTTCGAGCCGCAGCCGCGTGAGTTCTTCGCGGGTGACAAGGCGCCGCCGCGGCTGACGCGTCTGGCGGACAAGGTGCGTCTGCTGGGTAGCCATGGCGCCGAGCGCGTACTGTGTCTGCCCTTCAATGAGACGCTGCGCTCGCTGTCGGCACGTGAGTTCATCGAGCAGGTGCTGATCGATGGGCTCGGCGTGCGTCATCTGGTGGTCGGTGACGACTTCCGCTTCGGCTGCGATCGCGCCGGAGACTTCGCGCTGCTGGAACGCATCGGCGCCGCCGAAGGCTTCGCGGTGGAGCATACCCGCACCTTCGAGATCGCCGGTGAGCGTGTTTCCAGCACCCGCGTGCGTGAGGTGCTGGCCGCAGGCGACATGGCGCTGGCCGCCCGGTTGCTGGGGCGTGCCCACCACTGGCAGGGACGCGTGGTCGCGGACCGCCAGCTGGGCCGCACGCTGGGCGTGCCGACCGCCAACCTGCCGCTGCCGAATGCGCCGCTGGCGGTCTCCGGCGTCTACGCGGTGATGGCGCACCTTGCCGACGGCCGCGACTGTCCGGCGGTGGCCAACATCGGCTGGCGCCCGACGGTCGGCACGCCGCGGCCGGTGCTCGAGGTCCATCTGCTGGACTTCGCGGAAGACCTCTATGGGCAGTCGATGCGCGTCAGCTTCTGCGCCTTCCTGCGCGGTGAACAGCGCTTCGATGGCCTGGAAGCCCTCAAGGCCGCCATCTACGCCGACATCGCCCTGGCGAAGCGCTTCTTCGCGCTGGCCGCGGGCGAGACGCCTGCCGGTGATGAGCAGGCGTTGCTCGATTGCATGACCTCGATGGCTGACCTGCCGCTGGCCAGCCGTCCGCTGAGCGCACTGATGACGGATGCGCCGACGGCACCCTTACACGGCACTGCTGAGGTGTCTGATTCCACAGCTCGGGAAGCCCAGGCTTCCCGCCCCCACGACGGCTGACCCGAAAGGCTATGAGCGACTACAAGCACACTTTGAATCTGCCCGATACCGACTTCCCGATGCGCGGCAATCTCCCCAAGCGTGAGCCGGACCAACTGGCACGCTGGAACGAGATTGACCTCTACGCGCGTCTGCGTGAAGCAGGCAAGGGCCGTCCGAGCTTCGTGCTCCACGACGGCCCTCCCTATGCCAACGGCAATATTCACATCGGTCATGCCGTCAACAAGATTCTCAAGGACATCATCGTCAAGTCCAAGACGATGGCGGGCTTCGACGCGCCTTACGTGCCGGGTTGGGACTGTCATGGTCTGCCCATCGAGCACAAGGTCGAGACGACCCACGGCAAGCACCTCGAGTCCGAGAAGGCGCGTCATCTCTGCCGTGAATACGCCGGCGTGCAGGTGGAAGGCCAGAAGCACGAGTTCATCCGTCTCGGCATCGTCGGTGACTGGGGCAACCCGTATCGCTCCATGGACTTCGCCAATGAAGCCGGCGAGATCCGTGCGCTGGCCGAGATGGTCAAGGGCGGTTATGTCTTCAAGGGCCTGAAGCCGGTCAACTGGTGCTTCGACTGCGGCTCTGCACTGGCGGAAGCGGAAGTCGAGTACGCCGACAAGACCTCTGATGCCATCGACGTCGCCTTCGCGGCAGACGATAGCGCGGCGCTGGCCAAGGCCTTCGGCCTCGAGTCACTAAGCAAGCCGGCGGCGATCGTGATCTGGACCACCACCCCGTGGACCATCCCGGCCAACCAGGCGCTCAACGTTCACCCGGACTTCGTCTACTCGCTGGTCGACACCGGCGAGCGCCTGCTGGTGCTCGCCGAGGAACTGGTCGAGGACAGCCTGGCGCGCTTCGGCCTGAGCGGCGAGACGCTGGCGACCGTCAATGGCGCGGCGCTGGAGCTGATCAACTTCCGTCACCCGATCTACGATCGTCTGTCGCCGGTCTATCTGGCCGACTACGTCGAGACTGGCGCCGGTACCGGTATCGTCCACTCCGCGCCGGCCTACGGCGAGGATGACTTCCATACCTGCCGTCGTTACGGCATGAGCTTCGACGAGATCGAAAGCCCGGTGCAGGGCAACGGCGTCTACGTGCCGGACCTGCCGGAATTCGGTGGCCAGTTCATCTGGAAGGCCAACCCGAACATCGTCGCGCGTCTGGAAGAGCTCGGCGCGCTGATGGCGCACGAGAAGATCAGCCACAGCTACATGCACTGCTGGCGCCACAAGACGCCGGTCATCTATCGCGCGACGGCCCAGTGGTTCGTCGGCATGGACATTGCCGGCACCGACGGCGTGACTTTGCGTGACAAGGCGCTGTCCGCCATCGAGGACACCGCCTTCATCCCGGCGTGGGGGCAGGCGCGTCTGAAGAGCATGATCGCCAACCGTCCGGACTGGTGCATCTCGCGTCAGCGCAACTGGGGCGTGCCGATCCCGCTGTTCCTGCATCGCGCGACGGGGGAGCTGCACCCCGACAGCGTGGCGCTGATGGAAGCGGTCGCCGATCGCGTCGCCGAGCACGGCATCGATGCCTGGTGGTCACTCGACAGCCAGGAGCTGCTGGGCGATGAGGCCGAGAACTACGAGAAGGTCACTGACACGCTGGACGTGTGGTTCGACTCCGGGACGACCCACTGGCATGTGCTGCGTGGCTCGCACCCGCATGGTCATGAGGAAGGTCCGCGTGCCGACCTGTACCTGGAAGGCTCCGACCAGCACCGTGGCTGGTTCCACTCGTCACTGCTGACCGGCTGTGCCATCGACGGTCACGCGCCCTACAAGGCGCTGCTGACTCACGGTTTCACCGTGGATGCGCAGGGTCGCAAGATGTCCAAGTCCGTCGGCAACGTGGTCGCGCCGCAGCAGGTGATGGACAAGCTCGGCGCCGACATCCTGCGCCTGTGGGTGTCCTCCAATGACTACTCCGGCGAGATGGCCGTCTCGGACGAGATCCTCAAGCGGACCGCCGATGCCTATCGTCGTATCCGCAACACCTCGCGCTTCCTGCTGTCCAATCTGAACGGCTTCGAACCCGAGCGTGATGCGCTGGCCTTTGACGACATGCTGGCGCTGGACCAGTGGGTGGTCGATCGTGCCGCCCAGCTGCAGGCACGTGTCGAACTGGCCTACGAGGAATACCGCTTCCTCGACATCTATCAGCAGGTGCTGACCTTCTGCTCGCGTGAGCTGGGCGGCTTCTATCTGGATGTCATCAAGGACCGCCAGTACACCACGCAGCCGAACTCGCGTGCGCGTCGTAGCTGCCAGACGGCGCTTTATCACGTGATCGAGGCGCTGGCACGCTGGATGGCGCCGATCCTCTCCTTCACCGGTGAAGAGATCTACGCCAACATCCCGGGCCCGCGCAAGGACACCATCTTCCTCGAGACGGCCTACACCGGCCTGACGACTCTGGCGGATGATGCAGCCATGGGGCGTGAGTTCTGGGAGCAGGTGCTGCACGTCAAGCAGGCGGTCAACAAGACGCTGGAAGGCGCGCGCAACGCCGGTCTGGTCAAGAACGGCCTGGCGGCGGAAGTCACCCTCTACGTCAATGACGAGCTCAACACGCTGCTGGCAAGTCTCGGCGACGAGCTGCGCTTCGTGATGCTGACCAGCGGCGTGACCCTGGCGCCTCTCGAGGCGGCCGGTGAGGCGGAAGAGACCGAAGTGTCCGGCCTCAAGGTGGCGGTCAAGGTCAGCGAGAATGCCAAGTGCGAGCGTTGCTGGCACCACCGTCCGGAAGTCGGCACCCTGGCGGAACATCCGACGCTGTGCAGCCGCTGCGTGACCAACCTGCCGGATGGCGAAGGCGAGACGCGTCACTTCGCTTGATCGCTGATGCGACCGCGGCATCGTTCAGCCTCCGCTGAGCGCTGATATCGAACGCCGGGCTCTGGCCCGGCGTTCGTGTCTTGCCGGTCGCAGACTCATTTCACGACAGGAAGGTAACATGACGTCTTCTTCACAAGGCCCCGCGACGGATACCCCCTCGGCCGGCAGTGAGCCGATGCGCTCGCCGCTGCGCTGGCTGTGGCTGTCGCTGGTGATCGTGGTGCTGGACCTGGCCACCAAGTGGCTGGCCAGCAGTTCGCTGGTCTATGGTCAGGCCAACGAAGTGCTGCCGATCTTCAATCTGACGCTGCTCCACAACACCGGCGCGGCGTTCAGTTTTCTGGCTGGCCATGATGGCTGGCAGCGCTGGTTGTTTGCGGGCATCGCGGTGGTGGCAGCCATCGGCCTGAGCATCTGGCTTGCGCGCCTCAAGCGTCACGAGACCTTCACCGCGCTGGGCATCGCGCTGGTGCTGGGGGGCGCGCTTGGCAATCTCTATGATCGTGTCGTGCATGGCTACGTGGTGGACTTCCTGTCCTTCCACTGGGGCAATGCCTTCTTCCCGGCCTTCAACGTGGCGGACGTCGCCATCAGCCTGGGAGCCGTGGCACTGATTCTTGAATCTTTCCGTGGCCGCTCCGAATGAGCGCCACAAGCGAGGTCAGCATGAGCGAGCATCGTATCGCCGATAACATGGAGGTCAGCCTCCATTTCCGTCTGCGTCTGGAAGACGGCACCGAGGTGGACTCCACCTTCGACAAGACACCGGCCACCTTCCAGGTGGGTGACGGCAATCTGCCGCCGGGCTTCGAGCGTTCGATCATGGGCATGGCGGCGGGCGAGACCGGCAGCTTCACGATCACGCCGGAGCATGCCTTCGGTCATCACAATCCGCAGAACGTCCAGACCGTGGCGCGCAAGAGCTTCGATGAAGAGATCGAGGTCGGCATGGTGATGTCCTTCGCCGAGCCGTCGGGTTCGGAGCTGCCGGGCATCATCCGCGAGATCGACGAGCGTGACGTCAAGGTCGACTTCAATCACCCGCTGGCCGGGCGTACCCTGACCTTCGAGGTCGAGGTACTGTCAGTCGCCCCCGCGACCACGCACTGAGTCTTCTTTCCAGAGGTGCGCTCCCCGTGAGCGTACCTCGCCATCAAGCGGAGCCTGTCATGCAGATCAAGCTGGCCAACCCGCGCGGTTTCTGCGCCGGAGTGGATCGCGCCATCGATATCGTCAACGGGGCGCTCGACGTGTTCGGGCCGCCGATCTACGTGCGTCACGAGGTGGTGCACAACCGTTTCGTGGTCGACTCCCTCAAGGAGCGCGGCGCCATCTTCGTCGAGGAACTGCACGAAGTGCCGGATGACGTCATCGTCATCTTCTCGGCGCACGGTGTCTCGCGTGCCGTGCAGGAAGAGGCCGAGCGTCGCAACCTCAAGGTCTTCGATGCCACCTGTCCGCTGGTGACCAAGGTGCACATGGAAGTCCTGCGCTATGCGCGCAAGGGCCAGGATTGCGTGCTGATCGGTCATGAGGGCCACCCGGAGGTCGAGGGCACCATGGGCCGCTATGACACTTCCAAGGGTGGCACCATCCATCTGGTGGAAGACGAGTCCGATGTGGCGCGTCTGGAGGTCAAGGACCCGGAGCAGCTGGCCTTCGTCACCCAGACCACGCTCTCGATGGATGACACGGCGCGGGTGATCGACGCGCTGCGCGAACGCTTCCCGGCGATTCAGGGCCCGCGCAAGGATGACATCTGCTACGCGACCCAGAATCGCCAGGACGCCGTGCGCATGCTGGCGGAAGCCTGCGATGTGGTGCTGGTGGTCGGCAGTCCCAACAGTTCCAACTCCAATCGCCTGCGCGAACTGGCCGAGCGCATGCAGACCCCCGCCTGGTTGATCGATGATGCGCAGCAGATCGAGGCCAGCTGGCTCGAGGGTATCGGCAGCATCGGTATCACCGCCGGGGCCAGTGCCCCCGAAGTGCTGGTGCAGGGCGTGATCGATCGTCTGATGGCGCTGGGAGCCTCGGCGCCCGAGGAGCTCGAGGGCCAGGAGGAAAACATCGTCTTCTCGATGCCCAAGGAGCTCAAGGAGCGCTTGATCGCCTCGGATCAGATCCGCGAGCTGTAACGCCTTGTAAGTTTCTGCCAGTGAAGAAGCCGCGACCCTGTCGCGGCTTTTTTGTGCGCGCCATTCGCATTTTGCCATTCAATTCAGCAGTTTCTTGTATAAGAAACGGCATTCTTGAGCACGATCGTTGATCAAAATGGTGCGTATTGAAAAAAAATGTAATGCGCAGTTACCAAAATGATACATAATAGAGGTATGGTTCGTACTCTGGAGAATTCCCCATGCCACGACTGTTCTCGGTCACCGGTGTCAGCAGTGCAGGTGCACGCCGCAAGCCGAGACCGGGGCGCGGGGCAGCTGGCAGGCGTTGGTCTCAGGGCTTCACCCTGATCGAGATGATGATGGTGGTCGCGATCATCGGCATTCTGGCGGCGGTCGCCATTCCCTCCTATCTCGGTTATGTGGAGCGCAGCTGGCGCTCGCATGCCCAGCAGGCACTGGGGCAGCAGGCCAGACAGCTGCATGGCTTCTACTACCAGAATTTTTCCGAGGCGCCCGTGGGGGATGATGACCAGCCGACGGATGGCGTCAGCCGTATAGAGGACGGCGGTGGCAATCTTCGCTACCTGATCACGTATCGCAGTCTGTCTGCCTCGGCCTTCGTCCTGCAGGCGACGCCTCAAGGGGCACAAATCAATGATGACTGCGGCGTGCTGTGGATGGACCAGGACATGAATACCGGTGCCGAAGGAGGAGGTCGGTGCTGGTGATGGTGGGCCCCCAGAAGACAGACTCGAGTCCGGCATGGCCGGTCGACCCTCAGCGGCAAGGAGAAGTATCTCTCATGCGCCAATCCCGTGGTTTCACCCTGATCGAGCTGGTCGTGACAGTGGCGATCATTGCCATCATCGCGACCTGGGCGGTGCCGGCCTGGCAAGGCCTGGTGCAGCGCTCTCAGGTGGAGTCCGATGTGCGTGCCCTGACCCATGCGCTCGGCATGGCGCGCAGCACCGCCACCACGCGCGGTGTGGATGTGAGTGTCTGTCCCTATGCGCCGAGCGTTGCCACCCCCAATCCCACGACCTGTGACGATGACTGGGCGAATGGCTGGGTCGTCTATGTCGGGAATGCTTCCAACTTCACCCTCGACGACCGCCTGTGGATCCATCAGGACAGCAATGCGGTTGCCCAGTCGGGGGGCGCTTCCAGGATCACGTACAACGATCGCGGCACGCTGACGAGTGGCAACAGTACGCTGGTGTTCTGTGCGGCATCCGATGCTACCTCTGTGGTAGTGGCGCCTTCAGGCCGTGTACGCCTTGAATCAGGAGGGGACTGCTCATGACAGCATCGTTGATGACCACATCCCTCAAGCAAGCCCTGCAGCCGCGAGCGCTGAGGAAGACATTGCTGTCTCGCCTGCAGCGGCGGCGTTCCGCTCGGCATTCACAGCGCGGCGTCGGCCTGATCGAGGCGCTGGTCGCGGTCATGCTGCTGGGGGGTTCCCTGCTGGGGCTGGGGTTGTTGCAAGTTCAGACGCTTCAACATCAGCGGGTCAGTTACAGCAATACCGTGGCACAACTGCTGTCGCTGGACATGGCTGAGCGTATCCGCGCCAACCTTGAGGCCATCGATCAATATGATGATGCCGATACCACCAATGCACCCGCGGATGGATGCAGCTCGGACTGCGTGCCCGCAGAGCTGGCGGACCAGGACATCATTGATTGGCGTGACGCCATCATCGGATCCACGCTGACCAGCGGCGTCGGCAGCGTGGACGTCGACGAGCGTGTTGTCGGCGGCGCCGGTATCGGCGTTCACGATGTCAGTGTCCAGGTGCAGTGGAGTGACCCCATCAGCGGGGGAGTTGACCAGCAGACCTATCGTTTCGAGGTAGAGCCATGAATCGCTGTTCCCCTGCATCGGTCCGCCGACGCTTCGCCCCCGCCGCCACCCGCCCTCATGGCATGAAACGCCAGGCGGGTGTGGGGCTTGTCGAGCTGATGATCAGCCTGGTGCTGGGGCTGTTGATCACGGCGATGGCCGTGCAGATGTTCTCGACCTCACGCAGCACCGTGAGCACCCAGGAGGCGCTTTCCTATCTGCAGGAATCGGCCCGTTACGTGTCCTTCCGGCTCCAGCCACTGATGCGCAATGTGGGCTACGCAGGCTGTGCCAATAGCCGCGATATCACCAATGCCAGCTCGGTGGATGCCTCCCATGACCTCACGGCGCCTTTCGGTGGTCAGCAGCGTACCCAGCGGGGCCTCAGCTATTTCAATCTGACGTTCGTCGCTGCCAGCAAGGACGGCGATGAAACCACGCTGACCAGCAGCATGACGTCGCTGGGCGGCCCGCTGTCCGTGCGCAACGGCAGCGAAGATGCCTTCGTGACCAACGAGTATGCGCTGGTCAGTGATTGCAGCAGCACCGATGTCTTCAGGGTGTCGGGCACCACCCAGGGCAATGTGGAAACCAATGACACCCTGTCACGTTCCTACGGCAGCTCTCAGTCCTCGAACGCCTATCTCTACCCGGTGCAGGCCTGGGAGCTGCGGCTGGATGACCAGGCTGACGATTCTTCGGTGCGTTCACTGTATATCGACCGTATCGATGCCGCTTTCGCACGCGAAGAACTGGCCTCCGGCGTACAGGGCTTCGATGTCAGCTTCAGTCTGGATACCACCGGCAATGGCAGTGTCGACCGCGTCAAGGTGCCGGCCGCCACGGTGCGCAGCGAAGGCCGTTGGGATGAGGTGCGCCGTATCGAGATCGCACTCACGCTCGAGAGCCTGCCGGGAGTGGTGCCGGGCGGGGATAACGATGGGCGTTTGACGCGAACCTTCAATCTCACGTTCACACCGCGCAATCTGCAACTGAGGGGCAGCTGATGAATACATCGTCTTCAACGTCCAGAGTCTGCGCGGTCACCCGGGGGCCGGCACGTCAGCAAGGCATCGCCTTGCTGATCGTGTTGATCATGCTGGTCGTGATCGGCCTGCTGGCCGTGACCGGGGTCGAGGACAGTCAGCTGCAGACACGCATGGCCGTCAACAGCCGCAACTTCGAGCAGTCCTATTACAACGCGGAAACCAGCCTGAGCATCGGTGAGCGTGCGCTGCAGGAAAGCCTGGAGGATGGCACCTGGAGCCTGGACAGCTTCGATGACTCGGCCGGCCTGATGCTGGCACTGCCCGAGGATGCACCGCCGATCAACCCGCTCTCGGAAGCGGATTGGCAAGCCAGCGGTATCCAGACGCTGGACAGTGATACCGGTGCGGTCATCGGAGCCTATGTGATCGAGTATCTGGGCAAGGTCGGCGAGCCGCCGCTGAATGCCAGCAACGAAGTGAATGCGGTGGGCACGCGCCTGGATGCCTTCCGTATCAACGCGATGGGCACGGGGGGCGGCAATGGTGCCTCCTGGACAGTAGTGCAAAGCGAGATGGAACTGGGCCCTTACTTCTGAGAGGAGCATGAATATGCGTTATCTGCTGAGTGGTGCCTTGTGCCTTGTCGCCTTGCCCTGTCTGGCGGCCCCCGGGGAAATCGCCCGCGCCCCGGTCACGGAAGCGACCGGGGTTCAGCCCAATATCCTGTTCATTCTGGATGATTCGGGCAGCATGGCCTGGGAGGATACTCTCAACAAGGGGGTGGAACACTGGGGGTATCAGCCGGCTTCCTCGCTGATGGGTTACACCGGGGTGTATTCCAATAGCAGGACCGGGATAGAGAACAACCACGATGCCGATGATCGTATCGTTTACTCTTCGGACCTTGGCGGGGCGGTCGGGGCCTGCATGGGCTTCAATGTCATGGCCTACAACCCAGCGCTGACCTACACCCCGTGGGCGGGGGCAGACCGACTGGGAATCGCCTATCAAAACATGAGCCTGTCGAATGTCCGTGAGGATCCTTACGAGCCCACCAGCTCGGCCAGGATGAAGGATGATGTCTACTACGTTCGCTGGGACGACAATGGCGACGGGGACTATGACTATGGTGAATGCGGCGTCTATAGCAACAATTCGGGGCGCTTGTATCTAGACGAAGATCATGTCGTTGAAGTGGAAGACCTGTCCGCGGCTCAGCAAGTCAACTTCGCCAACTGGTTTACCTACTATCGCGACCGTATGCTGGTTGCCAAATCCGCCATGGCCGGTGTGATCAACGCCAACGAGTCCCGGGTGGGGCTGCGCACCATCCAGGGCCGCAACAATCGCAACGTTGCGGACATGACGGATGTCGATGAGCGTGAAGACCTGCTGGAGGAGCTGTTTACCGCCTATCCCTCCGGTGGCACCCCTCTGCGTACCGCGCTCAAGAATGCCGGTGAGTATTACTCCAGCACTGGTCGCTCGGCTCCCATCCTGAGTGCGGATGAGGGCGGCATGTGCCAGCAGAACTATTCCATCATGATGACCGATGGCTACTGGAATGGCTCCAGCCCCAGTGTCGGCAACGTCGACGGTGGCAGCGGCGACTTCATCAGTGCCAGTCACCGTGACAGCTATTCCAATACGCTTGGCGATGTCGCGATGAAATATTATCGCGAGGACCTGCGGACTGACTTGATCGACAGCGTGCCTACCATACCGGGAGTGGACGAAAACTCTGCTCAGCACATGGTGACCTACACCGTCGCTTTCGGTGTGGATGGCTCGCTGTCCGAGAACCCTGCTGATCTCGAGTCTGCCTTCACCTGGCCGCAGCCTTCCGCCAATGCCAATACCACCATCGATGATCTGCGTCATGCGGCCTGGAACGGACGTGGTGAATATCTCAGCGCCGCCAATCCGCAGGCATTGATTGATGCGCTGAACAATATCGCGCAGTCCATCGCAGGGCGCGCGGCCAGCACCGGTAGCCTGGACATCAGCAGTGGTGGGCAGACCAGCGGCGCTTATGTGATTCAGACCATCTATGACCCCGCCGATTGGTCGGGCGATGTCGTTGCACGCAAGATCGGCACCAATGGCGCCTTGAGCGCCACCTCGGACTGGTCCGTCGCGGAGTGGTTGCGTGACGATGATAGCCGTAGCTCCAGCCGCAAGGTGATCACCTACAACCCGGGGATCTCCGAAGTGGATGAGAAGGCGTTCTTCTTCAATATCGAGGAGGCCGGATCACTGGAGGCCGAACAGGTACTGGACCTCGTGGGCTTCCTCGATGAGACCCTGCTGTCAGAAACGCTGTTGGCAACGCTGCGGAGAACCGTCCGGGATGATGACGACGACGACGACGACGACGACGACGACGACGATGACGATGACGATGATGATGATGATGATGATGATGATGATGGCATTCTTGGCGGAGTCGGCTCAGTGGTCGGAGGCGTCACCAGTGGCGTGACTCAGCTGACGGGACGCGTCCTGGATACTACCGGTACCTTCCTGAAGCTGGATGGCGCTGATCTTGGCGTCAGAACGTCGGATCTCGAGAATCTGATCGGCTACCTCAAGGGTGACGATGCCTACGAAGGCACCTTGTTCCGCGAGCGTGACGACAACTATCTCGGGGATATCGTGCATGCCTCGCCGGCGATCGTCGGGCCTCCTTCGGCCAGCTATCGCAATGACATGGAAGTGTCTTCGTACCGCTCCTTCAAGACGCTGTATGAGGACCGCCAGAACATGATCTACATCGGTGCCAACGACGGCATGCTGCACGCCATCGACATGGAGACCGGTGAAGAGAAGTTCGCCTACATGCCGTATGCCGCCTTCAGCATCGAGAGCGGGCGCGGTATTCGCCAGCTCGCTGATCAGAACTATGTGCACCAGTACTATGTCGATGCCACTCCGGTCGCGCGTGACGTGCATGTCCAGTTGGGGGATGAGGATGCGCCCGGTTGGCACTCGGTCCTGCTGGGTGGGCTGGGCGCTGGTGGCAAGGCGGTCTACATGCTGGATATCACCGATCCTGAAGGCTTCGAATCATTGGGTGAATCCGACGGCACCTCGCCGGCCGAGATCGTGCAGTGGGAATTCACGCACGAGGACCTCGGCTATACCTTCAGCGATATTCAGGTAGCGCGTCTGGATGACGGCAAGTGGTATGCCATCTTCGGCAATGGCTACAACGCCGACAGCGATGGGCGTGCCAAGTTGTTCATCGTGGACCTGGAAGACCCCGACAACTATGCGCTGCTGGATTCTCAACAGGGTAGCAATGCCGGTGGGACGTGCACCTCTGGCAGCAGTGACTGCAATGGCATGTCGAGTCCTGAGCTGGCCGACGTCGATGCCGATGGCATCACCGACTGGGTCTATGCCGGCGATCTGCATGGCAATGTCTGGGTGTTCGACATGCGCGAGTTCTCGCTGAGCACCATCGGCAGCAGCGAAATGTCGCGTCTGTTCCAGTCATGTGCCGTTGCCTTGAACAGCACGTCATCGACCTGTCCGGCAGCTTCCCGACAGCCCATCACATCGCGGGTAGCCGTGGCACGCAGTGGTGTCTTCAACAGCACCGTCGATACGCCGTACCTGAATGTGTACTGGGGCACCGGGCAATTGCTGACGCTGCAGGATGCGGTCGATACCTCGACGCAATCCTTCTACAGCGTGCTGCATACCGGGTCCTCGACTCGCCGTCATCATGGCCAGCTGGAAAAGCAGAGCTTCTCCAATATCAGCGGCGTGAGTGACGCGCGGACGGTCACGGGGGTAGGCGTCGATTATTCCAATCAGAACAACAATGGTATGCAGTATGGCTGGTACCTGGAGCTACCGGACTCCGGTGAGCGTCTGGTGACCATCCCGGCTGTCCGTGGTGATCTGATTGTCTTCAATACCACCATCCCGGGCTCCAATGGCCCCTGTACTGGCGGTGCCAGTGGTTGGCTGAATGCGCTCAGCTTGCGCAACGGCCTGCAGCCGGTACGCAGTTACAACAATGTGCAGCAGGTCTTTGATTACAACGATGATGGCGAGGTCAACGCGAGCGACAACGTCAACAATCAGGTCATACTCTCGATCAAGACAGAAGGCGAGCCCACCTCACCGAAATTCCTGGGTGATACCCAGTATGTCGGTCAGGGTGGCACCAATCAGGTGGTCGAAATGGCCATGGACTTCGGGATCGATGGGCTGGAAGGCCGTAGTGCCTGGTATCAGCTGCGCTAGGAGAGAGACCATGAAGACATCACGACTCAAGCTGACTGGTAGTGGACTGATGCTGGCGGCGGGCTTGCTCTTCACGAGCTGGAGCTCCCAGGCCCTGGCGGAAGATACTCCGATTCCGCTGGTCATGGAGCAGAGCGTCACCGGCGTCATCGACGAGCGAGAGGGAGATCAGCTGCTCGTCGACGACATGGGGTTCGTGCTTCAGCCGGATAGCCGGATACTCAATCGCAATGGGCGCGAGCTGAAGGCCTTCCACCTTACGCCGGGGCAGGAGGTCGAGGTGCGCTTCGACCCACGTGGTGAGCCGAAGCAGGTCATCGACATCACGCTGCTGCGTCGGGGGCGCTGATGATCAGGCGAACAGGGGGGCTCGGGCACAAGGCGGCTTCGGTCTGCTGGAGCTCATGATTGCCGTGGCCATCATCGGCATTCTGGCGGCGATCGCCTATCCCAGCTATCAGGATCAGGTGGAGCGTTCACGTCGCACCGACGCCACCACCGCCTTGCTGGCGCTGGCCCAGACCCAGGAGCGCATCATGGCAACCTGCGGTGAATATGCGACGGCCAGCGTGACAGCGGCGACCAGCTGTGGAGATGCGCTTGGAGGCGGTGGCGGTGGTATCGGGCTGGGCCAGGCAGATGCCGTCAGCGAGGAAGGCTTCTACAACCTGGCCGTCGCAGGGGATGCAGACAGCTATACCCTGACTGCCACTGCTACCGGCAGTCAGGCCAATGATGAGGACTGCGCCACCTTTACGCTCACGGAGCTGGGAGTGAAGGGAGCGGCAGTTCTTGAGGACTCGGAAGACACCGATAGCAGTGATTGTTGGTAGGCACTGACAGCCGACATTGCATGGCAAGCGCCTGAAGCCTCGATCTACGATGATCGGGGCTTTTTTTGTTTGGTAGGCGAGGCCCAGTCGAGAAATATGGAATAACGGTGATTATGGGGAGTTTTCGGAATGATGGGTAATCTTGTGTAACATAATGATTCCATCTGTGGTTCATAGGCGTTAAATTGCCCAATTTCACGCCCTGCAGGGTGCTTTGGCCTGCGTGGCTTTCAGGGGTAAGACGATGCAGCTTTTTCCTGCACTTCGGCATGGATGTCAGCAGGGCCGCCAGCAAGGCTTCACGTTGATTGAGCTGATGATCACGCTGGCCATTCTCGTGATCACGATCACGATTGCCGTTCCCGCCTGGCAGGGGGTGGTCGCGCGCAACGCCGTCACCGGCACGGCCGAGACGCTCGTGACTTCCATCAACTATGCGCGTAGCGAGGCAGTGGCCAGCGGCAACGACATCACGCTCTGCCCCCTGAATGCGCAGGGTGACGCCTGCATGAATTCCACCAGCTGGAGCAATGGCTGGGCGGTGGTGCAGGGCAGTCAGGCCGAGGCACGGGCGTCGCTGGGCGATGACCTGTTGCGTGTGTTTGATGCCGCCATCACCGTGCAGGCGGGTGTTGCCGGCGTGACTTTCGATGATCAGGGCGCGACCTCTGATTCCACCTGGTTGTTGGTCTGCGATCAGTCGGGCGGGCAGGGCCATCGCCAGCTTGAGTTGACTCCCATCGGACGAGTAGTGACGGAGACTTATGGCAGCGATGACCAGAGTTGCTGAGCTTGGCATGCCCCGCGCAAGCGGTAGCCAGCAAGGTACCAGCCTGCTGGAGGCGTTGATCGCTCTGCTGTTGATGGGGCTGACATTGCTGGGGTTCGGGCTCATGCAGATGGAAAGTCTGCAGGCCAACAACGAGAGTTACGCGCGTACCGAAGCCCGTATTCTCCTGGTCAGCATGGCAGAGCGCATTCAGGCCAATCCCGATGGCGTGGATGACTACGATGAGCTTTCCACTGCGGGGGCAGGAGATCCGGGCGGTTGTCCCTGCAGTGTTGCCGAGCTGGCGGCCCGTGATGTGGCGGTGTGGGCGGACAGGCTTGAGGACAGCAGTCTGAATGCGCCGGTCGGGTCCATCGCCAGCAGCGGCAGTGACCTTCTCACCCTGACCCTCGGCTGGAGCGGTGCCGCGCAGCTCGGGCAGAACGAAGACAGCATGGACGCCGATGCTCAGGCATTGAGCGAGACCCTACAGATACGAGTGGTACCCTGATGTCGTCGAAAGCCTCCCTCCCGCTGCGAGCCTTCGCGTCGCGCTCGCCTCGGGCGCCGCGCTCGATTCCCTCACGGCGTGCCCAGCAGGGCGTCGGCCTGGTCGAATTGATGCTGGCGCTGGTGCTGGGACTGTTCATTTCCGCCATGGCACTGGAATACTTTCTGGCCTCGCGCTCTACCCTCAACACCACGTCTGCCGTGTCCTACCTGCAGGAGTCTGCGCGCCATGTCACGCGTCGCCTGCAGCCATTGGTGCGCAATGCCGGCTTTTCCGGCTGTGCGTCGGTGAGCAGTGTCAGTGATGGTACCGGCAGCCATGCGCTGTCCGATTCTCCTCTGACGGCCGAGTCCGACACGGTGGCGGGGATCACCTACGACCGTCTGGCCTTGCAGGTACCGGCGCTGGGAGCGCAGCGCGGTTGGCAGCTCGGGGCGAGCGTCGCCCAGGGCGATACCTCGCTGACCCTGGAGGACTACACCTCCGGCACGCTGGAGACGGATAGCGTCGTGCTGATCAGCGACTGTGAGAGCGGCGATATCGCACGCCTCTCGGGCGATGGCAACAACTCGCTCGATCTGTCGAGCGCCGTCGAGCACGGCTATGGCGGCACCATACAGACCCAGGCATATGTCTATCCGCTGCAGCGTTGGTACCTGTTGCTGTCACAGGCCGATGACGACTCCCCCGTTAGGCTCTGCCTGAACGGCGAGGATGTCGATGGCGATCCGGCGGCAGGCTGTGGCGAAGAAGTGGCGCGATATGTCGAAGCGCTGGACCTGACCTTCGATACGGCCTCCGGCAGCGGTAGCGCGAGTCGCTTTGCCGTGGAGCGCAGCGTGGCGGAAGTGGAAGCCGCGAACGACTGGAGCAGCGTCAGACGGATCCACATCAGCCTGATCCTCAAGACGCCCCCGACGATCAACGTCGAGGGAGAGGGGGACGGTGAGTTGCAACGCACCTTCGATATCACCCTGAGCCCGAGGAATATCGGTCTATGAACCAGGCAAGTTCTTCCAGGCCGCCACGCCAGCAAGGCATGGCATTGCTGGTCGTGCTGATCATGCTGATCGTGGTGGGCGTGATGGCGGTGACAGGCAATGAAGATACCCAGTTGCAGACCCGCATGTTGATGAATACCCAGTTCTACGACAACGCCTACGCGGAGGCCGAGAGCCTTCAGCAACAGGCGGAGAGTCGTCTGCTCGAGGGGGAGCTGACCCTGGATGATTTCGGTGGGGACGGCTTCTATGACGTCACGGCGGGGGAGGACCTGGACTTCGATCCTCTGCAGGCAGACGCCTGGGAGGGGGAAGGTGTCTTGAGTGGTGATGCGGCTGACAACGGCAACTATGTCATCGAGTATCTCGGAGAGACGACGGAAGGCGTTCTGAATGACGATAACCTGAGCAGCAGTCAGTTGTTGAATGCCTTCCGCATCACGGCCGCCGGTTGGAGTCTTGAGAGCGCAGGTGACCCTGATAGCAAGAAGCGTGCACTGGCAGTGGTGCAAAGCGAAATCATGATGGCCGATTGAAGGGAATCTATCGATGAAATCGAAGCACTCACCCCGCTGCAGCGGCTTGCGTCGTATTCACCTGCCGGTCTTGCTGTCAGGTGGACTGCTGGTCTCCTTGCCCGTGCTGGCAGACAGCGACACACTACTTCAGTTGCCCACCACCCAGAGTGTCGGCGTCACTCCCAACGTCCTGCTGGTGCTGGATGATTCGGGCTCGATGTCTTTTGAAGACACTTTTGAGGGTGGGGATTCTGTTCAGAAATATGACCTGGTCTATGCCGAACAGAAAGAGTGTGAGTGGGTACAGAGGTGGTGGGGAAAACAAAAGAAATGTGATACTGTTTTCAAGCCTCTTGACTTGGATAGAAAGTATTTCTGCTACACACAAAATACTCAAGCATATAACCCTCATCAGACTTATCTTCCTTGGAAAAAGGGGGATGGGGATGAACGCTATGACAATATGGATCCTACTGCTACCTGGGTTGATTTCAACTTAGGAGATGTTACCAGTAACCTGGTTGATCTCACCGATCCAGATTTGAACTATCGTTACTACACTGGAAGTAACTGTAATTCGGATACTGAGGTAAGACTCTCAGGTGACAGTCTTTCGGAACAAGAAAAAATCAATTACGCCAATTGGTTTACCTACTATCGTGATCGTTTGGGTGTCGGTAAGGCTGCTGCCTTGGAGTTGTTGGCAGGCACTAATTTTCGCACTGGCTTTTTGACTATCAATCCAGACTCTGTTACTGCCAAGCAAGCTGAAGTTGATGATATATATGATACATTGATAAGCGAGGTCATCAATTCTATCGGAACAATAGTCTCAATAATAACAAGCTCTGACAGTGGTAATGATCATCTGGATGAAGTGAAGGATGCTATCGTTGGCTCCAAAATCATACCGAATACTGAATACAATTATAATTCCTATCGTGGAACTCCACTGCGTGAGGCTCTTCATCGTGCCGGTAAATATTACCAGGGTGATTATAGGGGGCTCGGGGATTCCCCCATAATTTCTGCAGATGAAGGCGGTATGTGTCAGCAGAATTTCACTGTCCTCATAACCGATGGTTTCTGGAATTCCGAGGACTCTTCATACTCCACTGCGATTGAAAAAGATATTCGTGATGCCAATGGTGATGGTCGTACCTGGCGTCAAAGCAATGGCCGATCTGGTGGCGATGCCACCTTGGCGGATGTCGCTTATTATTATGCCAATATTGATTTACGCAAAAACCTTGGCAGTGGCACCTATGAAAAGCAGGTGATGACGACGTATACCGTCGCCTTTGGTGTGGACTCCGACAGTGATGAGTGGAGCAGCAAAAAGCGTGTCACCGAGAGCAGTTCCAGCACCATCGATGACCTGGAGCAGGCGGCCATCGATGGCGGGGGCTCCTACTTCAATGCCTCCAGTCCAACGGACCTCGTCTCGGCCCTGGCGGCGATCGCCTCCGAGATCGTCGCGGTAGGCAACAGTGTCAGCGGCCTCTCCACCAACCTGACGACGGCCAGTGTCGAGACGGATAGCCGACTGATCGAGAGCCGCTATTCCGCCTCGACCTGGACGGGGGATGTGGTGGCCTCGTCGGTACAGGAGGGCAAGGACGTCGAGGATGACGACCAGGTCTGGAGTGCTGCCACCCAGTTGAGTGAGGCATTGGAAGAGAAGGATGGTGTTGAGTCGCGTACGGTCTTCACCATGTCCGGCGGCAACGGAGTCGAGTTCACGACCGACAACGCGGGCCGTCTGAGCTCCAGCCAGCGCAATGATCTCGCGCGCATGGAGGTCGGTGGCAACTCCACCGATGACCATGTGGAGGCGGCGATCGAATGGTTGCGGGGCAGCGATGAATACGAAGGCGATGGTCTGCGCAATCGCACTGGCGTCCAGCTGGGCGACATCATCGGCTCGTCGCCTGTCGTCGTGACACGTGACGACTCGACGACAGAGGGCAGTGTCTTCGTCGGGGCCAACGACGGCATGCTGCATGCCTTCGACCTCAAGACTGGCAACGAGCAGTTCGCCTATATTCCGGAACTGCTCTACAGCGAAGAGGACGACGCAGGGCTGGGGTATCTGACGGACCCGGGCTATCAGCATCGCTACTATGTCGACGGTGAGCTGCGTCTGGCCAGCCTGAATGGTGAGGAGTGGCTGGTATCCGGTCTCGCCGGTGGTGGGCGCGGCCTGTTCGCGCTCAATGTCACCAAGGCCGTGGCAGGCGAAGACTTCGACGAAGATGATGTGGTGCGCTGGGAATTCGGTGCCAGTGACGATGATGACATGGGGCATGTCTACGGCAGCGCGCATATCGTCACTCTCAACAACGGCGACAGCGCGGTGCTGGTCGGCAACGGACTGGAAACGGCCGATGAGAACGCTGCGCCGACGTTGTTCGCGCTGGAGCTTGATGGAGTCAATGCCGGTGGCGTGATCGCCAAGCTGTCCCCCAGCGGAGTGACCGGCGGATTGGCAAACCTGCAGGTCGCGGACCTCGACAGCAATGGCACCGTCGATTTCGCCTATGGCGGAGACCTGCAAGGGCGACTGTGGAAGTTTGACCTCAGTGACGACGACAGCAGCAAGTGGAGTGTCACGCGCCTGTTCACGGCCTGTGCTACCAGCCTGACCGGCGGGGAGTGCCAGACGGACGCGCTGCAGCCGATCACCGTCAAGCCGACACTCAGTCGCTACTCCGGCGAGACGCACACCATGACCTCGCCCAATCTGCTGGTGTCCTTCGGGACCGGCCAGGACATGTATGCCGACGCTGAAGATGAAGCCTGGGTCACGCAGAGCCTCTACACCGTGCTGGATACCGGCGGCAGTCATACCAGTCTGACACGCAGTGACCTTGAGGCACGCAACTTCGTCAGCGGAAGCTACACCAACGGCGAGCTGACAGGCCGGACCCTTGGCGGCGACAGTTTTGCCTACTATCCCAGCCAGCTCGAGGATCAAGACACGGATCGCTTCGGCTGGTATCTGGATCTGGACGCCTCCGAGCAGGAAGAGCTGGTCGAGCCGGCCAATCTGCTCTCCAACCTGGTGGTCTTCTCCACCAGTACGTCCAGTACCGGAACCAACTTCTGTGAAAGTACCGGCGGTGGCTGGCTGGTCGCGCTGGACACCGAGACAGGCCTGCCGACCTATGACGATAGCGAAGGCAGCTACGTGACCATCTTCGATTTCAATCAGGATGAGGCCTTCAGTGCTGATGACCTGGTCGGTACCCTCGTTGATGACACCGTCGCCGTCGGCAATGTCATCGTCAGCGTCAAGTTGAGCGGTACACCGACGTCCAGTGTCAGTGTGGGCGATACGGTCTACGTGGGCACCAGTTCGCTGGGCAGCGAGGAGGGCGGTGTCTCCTCCTATGATCTCAACGTGTCCAGCTCAACGGACACCGGCCGTGTCTCCTGGTATCAGCTGCGCTGAGCCTGCCTCGGACATGAGGCAAGGATGACACGCTGCGCCGCCACGCCTTCCCCGGGTGGCGGCGCCTTGCCTTTCAGCAAGGTTTATTTCCTTCAGGCAGGCTTGCTCGGTGCCTTTTAGACGAGTCTTGCGCCCGAGTCTTTCACTCAAGCCCTTCATTCACGTTCTCCAAGGAAGCACTCCATGGCCAGTCTTCTCTCTTCCCGTTCGCGTCTGTCTCGGCGCCGCTACGCCTCAGGCTTCACGCTGACGGAGATCATGATCGTGATCGTCATCGTCGGCATTCTCGCGGCGATCGCCTACCCGAGCTATCAGGACCAGGTAATTCGCTCGCGTCGTGCCGATGGGCAGGCGGCATTGATGTCATTGGCTCAGGCTCAGGAGCGCTACATGGCGCGTTGCGGCGGCTACGCGACCAGCATCGCCGGCGACAGTGATTGTGATGAGGAAGGACTGGGGCGTGCCACCGAGTCGCCGGAAGGCTATTACACCCTGAGCCTGGAGGATGGCGCCACGACCACCCGTTTCACGCTCATCGCGACCGCGGTGGCGCCTCAAAGCGCCGATGCCGACTGCCCCGCGCTGACCCTCACCAATACCGGTGTCCGCGATACGACCGGCGATGGCGATTGCTGGTAGCCGTGAAGCGCTCGGCTCTGCTCAATGCTGGAGGCTCTGCGCAATGCTGGATTGCACGCGGCTCGCTTGCACCGCCTTGCGGGCGGCGTATTCTTGACCCCTTTCCCGGGCTGATGGCAGGAGCGAACAGGCGTGAATGACTTTGTGGTGGTAGGCGGTGGCGTGATCGGCATGTTGACCGCGCTGGAGCTGGCGGATGGCGGTGCCGAGGTCACGCTGGTCGAGCGAGGCCAGTGTGGGCGTGAGGCGTCATGGGCGGGCGGCGGTATCGTCTCGCCGTTGTATCCGTGGCGTTATAGCGCGCCGATCTCGCGCCTGTCTGCCTGGTCGGAAGGCTTCTACCCCGCGCTGGCCGAGCGCCTGATCGAGACCACCGGCATCGACCCCGAATATCGCCAGCAGGGCCTACTGTACCTGAATGTCGAGGATGCCGAGCAGGCACTGGCCTGGTCCCGGGAATATGCCAAGCCGTTGACGCGCGTGGACGCCGACTTCGTCTATGACAAGGCTCCGGCGGTCGCGCCCGGCTGCGAGTCGGCGCTGTGGATGCCGACGCTGGGCAGCATCCGCAATCCGCGTCTGGGCAAGTCACTGCGTGCCGCGCTCGACGCTCACCCGCGCGTGCGCCTGCTGGAGAATGTCGCGGTGCAGGGCATTCTGCTGCAGGACGACACCGCCATCGGCGTACAGACCACCAATTCGGTGCTGTCTGCCGGGCAGGTCGTGGTCTGCGGTGGTGCCTGGAGTCGAGAGATTCTGAGTGAGGCAGGACTTGCGCTACCGGTACGGCCGGTACGCGGCCAGATGGTGCTGTTCAAGGCACCCAAGGGGCTGGTGGAGCGCGTGGTGCTCAAGAATGGTCGCTACGTGATACCGCGGGGCGATGGTCGCATCGTGGCTGGCTCGACGCTGGAGGAGGTCGGCTTCGACAAGGCGACCACCGCCGAGGCGCGCGAGTCACTGCTCAAGAGCGCCTGCGAGATCATCCCCGCGCTGGCGGAGTGTGAGGTCGAGCACCACTGGGCGGGACTGCGCCCCGGTTCGCCGACCGGCACGCCCTTCATCGGTGCCGTGCCTGAACGCCGCCACCTGCACGTCAATGCCGGCCATTACCGCAATGGGCTGGTACTGGCGCCGGCCTCGACCCGCCTGCTGGCGGATCAACTGCTCGGGCGCACGCCAATCATCGACCCCGCGCCTTACCAGCCCGAGACTCTGCTGGCCGAGATCGCTGCGCTGGATGCGTCGTCAGATGCCGGCGAGACCCGCTGGGCCTGAGTATTTTCGTGTTGTCTTTCGCCATCGAGCGCTTCGCCTCGGTGGCGAGTCATTTGCGCGGTCCTTCGTCGAGGAAGTGCTGCTGGTGTTCCTGGCAGCAGAAGTGCAGCGCCTCATGGCGGATGGCGTCATTTTCCGGCAGATGCAGGTCGCAGTAGGCGCAGCGCACCATGTTCTGCGCCTCGCGTTCGGCGGGGCTGTCGTTGCCGTAGTCGTCCTGGCTCAGCTTCCATTGGCGATACATGCGGTAAAGGCGCAGGCCGGCCCAGAACAGGGCGACGAAAACCAGCAGACGGATGATCAACAGGCTCATTCCTATATGACTCCCAGATGAGGCGGCGCGCGTGGCTTTTGCCAGCGGCGCGACCTTGCGGGACAATGGCGGCCAACATGATGACAGGTGGGCCGGTGCACGGCTCCGTGATCTGAGCCAGATGTCTGGCCACAGTGTACTGGCCCCTTATCGAACCGCCAATCGAGAGATCCTTACCGCATGCAAGATCTGACTCTGGTGATGGCCCAGCTCGACCCGCTGGTCGGTGATATTCCCGGCAACACTGCGCGTGCCATCGAATCGGTGCGTGAAGCGAGTCTTGAGCACAAGGCCGATGTCGTAGTGCTGCCCGAGTTGTGTCTGACCGGCTACCCGCCGGAAGACCTGCTGCTGCGCGAGTCCATGGAATCCCGCCTCGAGGAGGCGCGCGCCCAGATGGCGAAGAAGGTCGCGCCGGGCGTGATGGTCATCGTCGGCTACCCCGGCATGCGTGACGGCAAGCGCTACAACCTGGCCGGCGTGCTCAAGGATGGTGAGTGGATCGCCGAGTATGCCAAGCAGGCCTTGCCCAACTATCAGGTCTTCGATGAGCAGCGCTATTTCACGCCGGGCAGCGAGCCGTGTGTGGTCGAGTGCCGTGGTGCCCGCCTGGGCATCGTCATCTGTGAAGACCTGTGGGACGGCGCGCCGATCCGTCAGGCACGCGATGCCGGTGCCGAGATTCTCGTCAGCCTCAATGCCTCGCCCTATCACCTGGAGAAGCCGGCCGAGCGCAATCAGCTGTTCGCCGAGCGGGCAGCCGAGGTCAATTGCCCGCTGGTCTACGTCAATCAGATCGGCGGTCAGGATGAGCTGGTCTTCGACGGGGGCTCTGCCGCCATCGATGCCGACGGCAAGACCTGCGTGCAGGCGCCGTGGTGGGATGTCGGCCTGATGCCGGTGCAGTTCCTCAAGGCAGAGGGTGGCAACTGGGTGCCGCAGAGTGGCGAGATCGCCGAGTTGCTGTCGCCGGAGGAGTCGCTCTACTGTGCGCTGGTCACGGGGCTTCGTGACTACGTCAACAAGAGCGGCTTCAAGGGTGTGGTGCTGGGGCTTTCCGGGGGCATCGATTCCGGCCTGTCGCTGGCCATCGCCGTCGATGCGCTGGGCGCGGACCGCGTGCACGCCGTGATGATGCCGTATCACTACACCGCGGACATCTCCAAGGAAGACGCCGCCGAGCAAGCCAGGCTGCTGGGCGTGAATTACGAGGTGATGCCCATCGCGCCGATGGTCGAGGCCTTCACCGAGACCCTGGCGGAGAGCTTCGCCGGCAGCGAGCGCGACACCACCGAGGAGAATCTGCAGTCGCGGTGCCGTGGCGTGCTGCTGATGGCCATCTCCAACAAGAAGGGCCTGATGGTGCTGACCACCGGCAACAAGAGCGAGATGGCGGTGGGTTACGCCACGCTCTACGGCGACATGGTCGGCGGCTACAACGCGCTCAAGGATGTCTACAAGAGCTGGGTGTTCCGTCTCGCCAACTGGCGCAACACCATGGGCCCGGCGATTCCGGAGCGCGTCATCACGCGCCCGCCGTCCGCCGAGCTCGCCGAAGACCAGCTCGACAGCGATTCGCTGCCGGACTACGACACCCTGGATGCGATTCTCACCCACTATATCGAGGGTGACATGAGCGCCGAGGCGATCATCCGCTCAGGCTTCGAGGAAGAGGATGTCTATCGCGTGGTGCGTCTGGTCGATCGTACCGAGTACAAGCGTCGTCAGGCACCGGTAGGCGTGCGCGTCACGCCGCGCGGCTTCGGGCGGGACCGCCGCTACCCGATCGTCAATGGCTGGGTGGCCGGCGAATGACGGATTGCGGATTCTTTGCGCAAGACGCTGAAAACGCCTGAATCTAACGATTCTGGCCATGCTGGCAGCACGAAAAAGCCCGTGATCGATGATCACGGGCTTTTCGATGGTGACGCCTGCCGGTCGTCAGACCGTCAGGTCGTCAGCCTTCACGTAACGCGGCTCGAAGGTACGACCATCCAGACGTTCGTTGTCCGGATCATTCTGGATCAGCACCTTGAGCGTCTCGCTTGCACGGTCACGCAGACCGAGGCCCAGATAGCCCTCGACCATCACGGCCAGCGCATCGCGGGTGGCAGGAGTGTTAGGGTAGTGCTCAATGACCCACTCGCCACGCTTCACGGCAGCCAGATAGGCCTGCTTGCGCAGGTAGAAATCGGCTGTCTGCAGCTCGCCGCGCGCCAGTACGTTGCGCAGATAGATGATGCGCTGACGGGAATCTGCCGCGTAGGTGCTGTTGGGGAAGCGACGTACCAGCTCACCGAAGTCGACGTAGGCATCGCGTGTCGCGCCCAGGTCACGCTTGGAAATATCGATCAGATCGAGGGATTCCAGGCTGAAACGACCCGCGCTGTACGCTGCCAGTCCACGCATGTAGTAGGCATAATCGACCTGCGGGTGATCGGGGTGCAGGCGAATGAAACGGCTGGCCGCGGCGCGTGCCGCCTCCCAGTTGTCGACCTGGTAATAGGCGTAGATCAGCTCCAGCTGCGACTGTTCGGCGTAGCTGCCGAACGGGAAGCGAGTATCCAGGGCTTCAAGTTGTTGCACAGCGGAGTTGAAGCGGCTGGTATCCAGGGAAACCTGGGCCTGACGATACAGGTCCTGCTCCTGAAGATCCGGTGCCGGCTCGTTGGACGCACAGCCAGCCAGCAAGGTGCTGGCCAGGGCGAGGGCAGTCAAGGGAAGGGCGCGCATCGGTTTCCTCATCTCGGGCAATCCATGGCGGGCATGCTAGAATCCGCCGATCCGCACTCACTATAAAGCAAAGGCCCTTTCGTGCGAAACGGCCTCAGAGAGCAATATGGCAGACACCATCAACCGCGAAGAGCGGATCCCGGAGGCGATGATTGGCATGCGCCTTGATCAGGCCTGCGCCGAGATCTTCTCCGACTATTCCCGCGAGCGTCTCAAGCACTGGATCAAGACCGGTGCGCTGACCCTCGACGGTGCCGCCGTCAAACCCCGCGAGAAGGTCTATGGCGGTGAACGTCTGGCCCTGACCGCCGAGCTTGAAGAGGAAGTCAGCCACGAGCCGGAAGATATCGAGCTCGAGATCGTCTATGAAGACGACGACGTGCTGGTCATCAACAAGGAGCACGGCATGGTCGTGCACCCGGGCGCGGGCAACCACGATGGCACGTTGCTCAACGCCATCCTGCATCATTGTCCGGGCAATTCCATGATGCCGCGTGCCGGCATCGTGCACCGTCTCGACAAGGACACCAGCGGACTGATGGTGGTGGCCAAGTCATTGACCGCCCAGGCGGACCTGGTCGAGCAGCTGCAGGCCCGTACCGTGTCGCGCGAGTACGATGCCGTCGTCACGGGCGTGCTGACCTCCGGTGCCACCGTGGATGCGCCCATCGGGCGTCACCCCAAGGACCGCAAGCGTCAGGCCGTCACTCACAGTGGCAAGCCGGCGGTTACCCACTTCCGCGTGGTGGAGCGTTTCCGGGGTCACACCCATATCCGCTGCAAGCTGGAAACCGGGCGTACCCACCAGATTCGCGTGCACATGGCGCACCAGCGCTATCCGCTGGTCGGAGACCCGGTCTACGGCGGGCGTCTGAAGCTGCCGCCGGGGGCCAGTGACCCGCTCAAGGAGCTGCTGCGTCAGTTCCCGCGTCAGGCACTGCATGCCCGTCGTCTCGCCTTCATCCACCCGATCACGGGCAAGGAAGTCGAATTCCGCGCCGAGATGCCGGGCGACATGCTGGTGCTGATCGACTATCTCAAGGAAGACATCGCTCGCTGAGGCGGCAGGCTCGCGCGACACGCCGCACAAGGAGAGGTTATGCACGACGAGAGTCTACGCCCGACCCTGATACTGCCGGACTGGCCCGCGCCGAGCCCGGTGCAGGCCTTCGTGACCACGCGTGAGAGCGGCCCCAGCCAGGGGCCGTATGCCGGCTTCAATCCGGCGCTGCATGTCGGCGATGACCCGGCGATGGTGGCGCAGGTGCGTGAGCTGCTCGCCGCGGAGGTCGATGACGGTCGTCCGCTGGCGTGGCTGGATCAGGTGCACGGCACTCAGGTGGTGGATGCCTTCGATGTCTGCCACGCCGAAGACCGGCCGGATGCCCCGCCACGGGCGGATGCCTGCATCAGTACCGGTACCGGGCAGGCCTGTGTGGTGATGACGGCGGACTGCCTGCCGGTGCTGTTCTGTGATCGGCAGGGCACGCGCGTCGGCGTGGCGCATGCGGGTTGGCGCGGGCTGGTCGAAGGCGTGCTGGAAGCCACCATCGAGCGTCTCGGTGATGACCCCGGCGAGCTGATGGCCTGGCTGGGCCCGGCGATCTCCAATGCGCAGTTCGAGGTCGGCCCCGAGGTGCGTGACGCCTTCATCGCGGACTTGCCTGAGGCCGATGACGCCTTCGAGGCCAGCCCCTACCGGCTCGGTCACTACATGGGTGATCTCTACAAGCTGGCACGCCTGCGTCTCGAGCGTGCCGGGGTCGGTCATGTCAGTGGCGGCCACTTCTGTACCGCCTCTGAATCCCGCTTCTATTCCCACCGGCGGGATGATGGCGTGACCGGACGCCTCGCCACGGTGATCTGGCTGCGCTGAGGCGCTGATCAGCGCATTGACATGCAGCATCTACAAGCGCCCCGTTGACCTGATATCTCAGGTTGGCGGGGCGTTTCTGTGTGTGGCAAAGGTGATGACCGGCGAGAGCGGCGGAACGTCGTCGTGGTGGCGGGAATCTGACCTGGATCAGGCAAATGCCACAACATGCTGCAGCGCGGCGAATCCTGCCTTGAAAGCCGTGCGCCAGCCCCCATCTTGAGAGTCAGATACGAAATGTTACAGGCGAAGCTCCTGAGAAAAGGAGTACCGCCATGACTCTCAGGAGAAGGCACCATGCGCATCGACAAACTCACCAGCAAGCTGCAGAACGCTCTGGCGGATGCCCAGTCGCTCGCCGTCGGGCGAGGCCACAATGAAATTCACCCGCAGCATCTGCTGCTGGCACTGCTGGAAGACCGCGATGGCGGCCTCAAGGCACTGGTCAACAAGGCGGGCGGCGATGCCTCCAGCCTGATGAGCGGCCTCAAGCGCCAGCTGGATGACCTGCCCACCGTGTCCCAGTTCGACGGTAATGTCGCGCCCTCGCAGGCCCTCGGCAAGCTTCTGAATCTGGCCGATCGTGAAGCGCAGAAGCGCGGCGATCAATACATCGCCTCCGAGCTCGCGCTGCTGGCCGCGCTGGAGCTGGGTGGTGATCTGGGCAAGCTGTTCACCTCCTCGGGCATCAAGAAGCCCGCCCTGACCTCCGCCATCGATGCACTGCGCGGTGGCGAAGCCGTGGGCGATGCCGATGCCGAGAACAATCGCGAGGCGCTCAACAAGTACACCCTGGATCTCACCGAGCGTGCGCGGGATGGCAAGCTCGACCCGGTGATCGGGCGTGACGAGGAAATTCGCCGCACGATCCAGGTGCTGCAGCGTCGCACCAAGAACAACCCGGTGCTGATCGGTGAGCCCGGCGTCGGCAAGACCGCCATCGTCGAGGGGCTGGCCAGTCGTATCGTCAATGGCGAGGTGCCGGAAGGCCTCAAGAACAAGCGCGTGCTGTCTCTCGACATGGGCTCGCTGCTGGCGGGGGCCAAGTTCCGCGGCGAATTCGAGGAGCGCCTCAAGTCGGTGCTGAAGGAGCTGGCGCAGGAAGAAGGCCAGGTCATCCTGTTCATCGACGAGCTGCACACCATGGTCGGCGCGGGCAAGGCCGAAGGCGCGATGGATGCCGGCAACATGCTCAAGCCGGCGTTGGCGCGTGGCGAGCTGCACTGTGTCGGTGCCACTACGCTTGACGAGTATCGTCAGTACATCGAGAAGGACGCCGCACTTGAGCGCCGCTTCCAGAAGGTACAGGTCGACCAGCCCGGCGAGGAAGACACCATCGCCATCCTGCGTGGCCTGAAGGAGCGCTACGAGGTGCACCACGGGGTCGACATCACCGACAGCGCCATCATTGCCGCCGCACGGCTGTCCTCGCGCTACATCACGGACCGTCAGCTGCCGGACAAGGCGATCGACCTGATCGATGAGGCCGCGTCACGTATCCGCATGGAACTGGATTCCAAGCCGGAGGAGATGGACCGTCTCGACCGCCGCCTGATCCAGCTCAAGATGGAGCGTGAAGCGCTCAAGAAGGAAACCGACGAGGCGGCGCTCAAGCGTCTCGGGGCGCTTGAGGACCAGATCTCGGAGCTGGAGCGGGAATACGCCGACCTCGATGAGGTCTGGAAGGCCGAGAAGTCCAGCATCCAGGGCGCGGCCCAGTTCAAGGCCGAGCTGGAACAGGCGCGTATCGATCTGGAGCAGGCGCGCCGCGCCGGTGACCTCAGCCGCATGTCGGAACTGCAGTACGGCGTGATCCCGGGGCTCGAGAAGCAGATCAGCGAAGCCGGCGACGGCGAGGCGGATACCTCCGCCCACGTGCTGCTGCGCTCCAATGTCACCGAGGAGGAGATTGCCGAGGTCGTCTCGCGCTGGACCGGCATTCCGGTCGCCAAGATGCTCGAAGGCGAGCGTGACAAGCTGCTGCGCATGGAAGAGGCGCTGCACGAGAAGGTGATCGGCCAGGACGAGGCGGTGATCGCGGTGTCCAATGCGGTGCGTCGCTCACGCGCTGGGCTGTCCGATCCGAATCGTCCCAACGGCTCCTTCCTGTTCCTCGGCCCGACCGGTGTCGGCAAGACGGAGCTCTGCAAGTCACTGGCCAACTTCCTGTTCGACACCGAAGAGGCGATGGTGCGCATCGACATGTCCGAGTTCATGGAGAAGCACTCCGTGGCTCGCTTGATCGGCGCGCCTCCCGGCTATGTCGGCTATGAAGAGGGCGGCTATCTGACCGAGGCCGTGCGCCGCAAGCCGTACTCCGTGCTGCTGCTCGACGAGGTCGAGAAGGCGCATCCGGATGTCTTCAACATCCTGCTGCAGGTGCTGGAAGATGGCCGCCTGACCGATGGTCAGGGGCGCACCGTCGACTTCCGCAATACCGTGATCGTGATGACCTCCAACCTGGGCTCGGAAATGATCCAGCGCATGAGCGGCCTCAATGGCGAGCTGGCGGAAGACGAGGGCAGTACGGAAAGCGCCGACGAGCGTGCCGAGCGCAAGGCGGCCTTCCAGTACGACGACATGAAGACGGCGGTGATGGAAGTCGTCGGCAATCACTTCCGTCCGGAGCTGATCAACCGCATCGATGAAGTGGTCGTGTTCCACGCGCTGGGACAGGCGCAGATCGCCTCCATCGCGGGCATTCAGCTTGAGCGTCTCAAGGCGCGTCTGGCCGAGCGTGATCTCGGCTTCGAGATCACCGACCCGGCGATGGCCTTGCTGGCCAAGGCCGGCTTCGATCCGGTCTATGGCGCTCGCCCACTCAAACGCGCCATCCAGAGCCGCATCGAGAACCCGCTGGCCCAGGCCCTGCTGGGCGGCGACTTCGTGCCCGGTGACGTCATCCGTGTCGGCGAAGAGGGCGGGGAGCTGACCTTCACGCGCTGATTCGTGCGCCCGTGAGTGACGCCCCACCGTGACGGAAGCACGCCCTTCCGCTTGCGGTGGGGCGTTTTCGTGTCTGCCGCCCGGGCGCAAAAAGACAACCCGGCGTGAGGCAGGCTGAAATTCACGAGGCAGAAAATTGCGAATTTATCGCCATTGGTGAGGTTTTACGCATGCTTATGGCCGGATTCGTTGTTATCGGTGTGGCATTTGGCGCAGGCGGCGCACACTGGCGTAAGGTTGAGTTGACAGCCCCTTGCGGCTGTTGGACTCTTGACCATTCCTGATTGCGGGCGCGGCCATTCGGGCGACCCTCGAAGCGCCGCGTGAAGGACAGACGCTGAGTCGCTGTCCGCCTGTCAAAGGATACGCCGGTCCGGGTACGCCAACCGTACCGACCGGCCATCAGCCCCGACCGCATCCAACCGATGCGACAAGAGTGCAGGCCCTAACCGGGCCGCAGACGCCAGGGTTTGGCATCAGGTGCCGCAATTTCTGCGGTAGCGACATTCAGGTCGCACTCGATCCGGCTTGCGCATTGCCGCCGGACGCACTCGAGACCTCCAGGGGAGAATAACCAAGTGGAATTGCTTTCCGGCGCTGACATGATCGCCCGCGCCCTGCATGACGAGGGCGTGGAATATATTTACGGCTATCCCGGTGGAGCGGCGCTGCATATCTATGACGCCCTGTTCCGCCAGGACAAGGTCCAGCACATTCTGGTCCGTCACGAGCAGGCCGCGACCCACGCCGCCGATGGTTACGCGCGCGCCTCCGGCAAGCCGGGTGTGGTGCTGGTCACCTCAGGCCCGGGCGCGACCAATGCCGTCACCGGTATCGCCACGGCCTACATGGACTCGATCCCCATGGTCGTGCTGTGTGGTCAGGTCGCCAGCCACCTGATCGGTGAAGACGCCTTCCAGGAAACCGACATCGTCGGTGTGACCCGCCCGATCGTGAAGCACAGCTTCTCGATCAAGCACCCGAGCGAGATTCCCGAGGTGATCAAGAAGGCCTTCTATCTGGCCTCCAGTGGTCGCCCGGGGCCGGTCGTCATCGATATCCCGAAGGACATGACCGCCCCGACCGAACGCTATGAGTACAGCTACCCCAAGAAGGTACGCATGCGCTCCTATAGCCCGGTCACCCGTGGCCACAGTGGCCAGATCAAGAAAGCCGTCGAGCTGATGCTCAAGGCACGTCGCCCGCTGTTCTTCACCGGCGGTGGTGTGGTGTCCGGGCGTGCCAGCGAAGCGCTGACTGACCTGGTGCGCCGCCTCAACTTCCCGATCACCACCTCGCTGATGGGCATCGGTGCCTACCCGCAGGGCGATCGGCAATGTCTGGGCTGGCCCGGCATGCACGGCTCCTACGAGTCGAACAATGCCATGCACCACACCGATCTGATCATCTGCATCGGTGCGCGCTTCGATGACCGCGTGACCAACAACACCTCGAAGTTCTGCCCGACGGCCAAGATCATCCACGTCGACATCGACCCGAGCTCGGTTTCCAAGACCGTGCGCGCCGATGTGCCGATCGTCGGTCCAGCCGATGCCGTGATCAACGAGATGATCAGCCTGGTGCAGGGCCGTGAACTGGCCAACCCCGATGCACTGGAGGCCTGGTGGTCCCAGATCGATGGTTGGCGTGCCGAGCGTGAAGGCAAGCTGTATGAGCCGTCCGCCCCGGGTGAGCCGCTCAAGCCGCAGCAGGTGGTGGAAGCCGTGCACCGTGCGACGCGTGGTGAAGCCTTCGTTGCCACCGATGTCGGTCAGCACCAGATGTTCGCCGCCCAGTACTACAAGTTCCAGCGCCCCAACCGCTGGATCACCTCCGGCGGCCTGGGCACCATGGGCTTCGGTTTCCCGGCGGCCATGGGCATCAAGATGTCCTACCCGGAAGACGATGTGGTGCTGTTCACCGGTGAAGGCAGCTTCCAGATGATGATGCAGGAGTTCTCGACCTGTAAGCAGTACGGGATCGGGGTCAAGATCATCAACCTCAACAACCAGTCGCTGGGCATGGTGCGTCAGTGGCAGGACCTGAACTACAAGTCCCGTCACTCGCATTCCTATATGGAGTCGCTGCCTGACTTCGTGCAGCTGGCGGGTGCCTATGGCTTCCGTGCCATCAAGGTGCACACGGTGGAGGAGCTCGAGCCTGCGCTGGAAGAAGCCTTCCGCAACAAGGACGAGCTGGTGTTCCTCGACATCTATGTCGACCCGCGTGAACACGTCTACCCGATGCAGGTGCCTCTCGGCTCCATGCGTGACATGCTGCTTACGAAGACGGAGCGGACCTGATGCGCCATATCATCTCCATTCTGATGGAAAACGAACCGGGCGCGCTGTCACGGGTCGTCGGCCTGTTTTCACAGCGCAACTTCAACATCGAGACCCTCAACGTGGCCCCGACCGAAGACGCGACCCTGTCCCGTCTGACCGTCACCACGGTCGGTGAAGATCGCGTCATCGAGCAGATCACCAAACACCTCAACAAGCTGGTGGATGTGGTCAAGTTGGTGGATCTCACCGAGGGCAGCCACATCGAGCGCGAGCTGATGATGGTCAAGGTCAAGGCGCTGGGCGCCCAGCGTGACGAGATCAAGCGCACGGCGGACATCTTCCGTGCCCAGATCGTCGACATCACGCCGAGCCTCTACACCATCCAGATCACCGGCGACGGTGGCAAGCTGGATGCCTTCCTGGCGGCGATGCAGCCGGTGGGCGTGCTGGAAGTGGCACGTACCGGTGTCTCCGGCATTGCCCGCGGTGAGAAGGTATTGAGCCTGTAAGACGGTGGTGGTGGAATCGCAAGACAAGAACGGCGCCCCTCGGGGCGCCGTTTTCGTTGCTGTGCCATTTTCGTTGGCTCGCTACCAGGTATCAGTCAGCGGGGCGCTGCGGCGAGCCGGGTAGTTGCTCCCACAACGCGCGCACCAGCGGGTGACGCAGGCGTTTTTCCTGTACGCACAGGCCGACCTTGTAGGGGGTCAGCGGCGGATCGACATCAAGGATGCGCACCTGGTCGGCCAGCGGCGAATTGTCGAGCACGATCTGTGGCACCACGCCGATCCCGAAGCCCAGTCCGACCATGCTGACGATGGCCTCGTTGCCGGCGACCTGGGCATACAGGCGAGGCTTGATGCCGCGTGTATGGCACCAGGCATCGAAGCGCTCGCGCGCCAGGCCGGTCTCCGACAGGATCATCGGCACGCGCGTCCAGTCGATGTGGTCGTCGCCCGCCGCCGAATCGTCCGCCTCGCCGATGCCTTCCAGTTGCTGGCCGGGGCCATCACGACGCGGGGCAATGAAGCGCAGCGGCGACTCGGCGAAGTCGGTGAAGGCGAGTCGGGAAGGCAGCACGTCGGGGCGCGCGGCGATCGCCAGGTCCTCGTGGCCCATCAGGACGCGCTCCAATGCCACGGCGGGGTCACCGGTATGCAGCTTGAGCTCTACATGCGGATGGCGGACACGGAAGGTGGCCAGAATCTCGTAGAGAAAGCTGTAGCTGGCGGTCACCGAGCAATACAGGGAGAGCTCGCCGCGCAGTTCATCGCTGTCTTCCAGCAGTGACTGGCGAATGTCATCCCACTGACTCAGGAGTTCGCGAGCATGACGACGGAAGCGTTCACCCGCCGGTGTCAGCGCGACGCTGCGGTTGTCGCGTTCGAACAGGCTGACGCCCAGCTCCTCCTCCATGGCCCGGATGGCGCGTGACAGGGCAGAGGCGCTCAGGTGGCAGGCAGTGCTGGCGCGCCCGAAATGCAGCGTTTCGGCGAGGGTCAGGAATTGCTTGAGTTGACGATTGTCCATGCCGGAGTCCGCTGTCGGTGAGTGCTGATGGGGGAAATGCCCCGCGTTGCGTAATATGGCATATGATGGTGCAAATATAGCATTTTACGCAATGTCGAGGTGCAGGTAAGGTGGACTCATCGCCGCGCAGGAGGAGGACGGCAGACCTTGATCCAAGGCGCACGACCTCCCCAGGACGCAGAGCGGCCGAGACAGATGGCCGTCGGCGCTGGACACTGTCATACGCCTTTCCCTCGCGGGAAGGGTCGCAAGAACAACAGACACTCTTTCAAGATCTCACGCCATCCCGCTGACGGGGTGAGCCGCCAGGAGCAATGACGATGAAACTCTATTACGACAAGGATTGTGACCTCTCCCTCATCCAGGGAAAGAAAGTGGTCATCCTCGGTTACGGTTCCCAGGGCCACGCCCACGCGAACAACCTGAAGGAATCCGGCGTCGACGTCACCGTAGCCCTGCGTCGCTCTTCCTCCAGCTGGGCCAAGGCCGAAGCGGCTGGCCTGAAGGTTGCTGAAGTCGAGGAAGCGGTCAAGGCTGCCGACCTGGTCATGATCCTGGCGCCGGACGAGAACCAGAAGGCCATCTACGAGAACCAGGTGGAACCGAACCTGAAGCAGGGCGCGACCCTGGCCTTCGCTCACGGCTTCAACGTCCACTACAACCAGGTCGTGCCGCGTGCTGACCTCGACGTCATCATGATCGCGCCGAAGGCACCGGGTCACACCGTGCGTTCCGAGTTCGTGAAGGGCGGCGGTATCCCGGACCTGATCGCCATCCACCAGGATGCGACTGGCCAGGCCAAGGACATCGCACTGTCCTACGCGGCAGGCGTCGGCGGCGGCCGTACCGGCATCATCGAGACCACCTTCAAGGACGAGACCGAAACCGATCTGTTCGGTGAGCAGGCTGTCCTGTGTGGTGGCGCGGTCGAGCTGGTCAAGATGGGCTTCGAGACCCTGACCGAAGCGGGCTACGCACCGGAAATGGCCTACTTCGAGTGTCTGCACGAGCTCAAGCTGATCGTCGACCTGATGTACGAAGGTGGCATCGCCAACATGAACTACTCCATCTCCAACAATGCGGAGTATGGCGAGTACGTGACCGGCACCGAAGTCATCAACGAGCAGTCCCGTGTCGCCATGCGCAATGCACTCAAGCGCATCCAGAGCGGTGAATACGCCAAGATGTTCATCCAGGAAGGCAACACCAACTACCCGTCCATGACGGCCCGTCGTCGCCAGAACGCCGAGCATCCGATCGAGCAGACTGGTGAGAAGCTGCGCGGCATGATGCCGTGGATCACTGCCAACCAGCTGGTCGACAAGTCACGTAACTGATCCTGGCTATTGGATCCGGCGTGAAATGAGCGGGGCGCTCTCCATCAGGAGGGCGCCCCGCTTGCGTTGTTGCTCTATAAGCGCTATCGAATGGGAGAGGGAAGTGACAGTCGACGGTGAGGCCGCTAGGGTGTCACCACTATTCGCGCTCACTGGCAGGTGTAGAATGTGGTTACCCTGCCACGACGAGGCATGATGCAAGGAATCCCATGACAGACGAAAATCGACATCCCGGCGCAGAAGAAGCCCCCGAAGCACAGACACGCCGCAGCAGTTCAGTGCTGGACAAGGTAGTGGAGGAGTTCACCGACGACAGCGAAGTCGTGGAAGAAGCCATCGAGGACGGCAAGCCCGTTCGTCGGCGTGGTATCTATCTGCTGCCCAACCTGTTCACCACCTCCGCGCTGTTCTCCGGCTTCTTCGCTGTGGTGTGTGCGCTGAACGGGGAGTTTGCCAACGCCTCCATCGCCATCTTCGTCTCGATGGTGCTCGACGGCCTGGACGGTCGTGTGGCGCGCCTGACCAACACCCAGAGCGCCTTCGGTGCCGAGTACGACAGCCTCGCGGACATGCTGTCCTTCGGCGTGGCGCCGGCGCTGGTCACCTTCAGCTGGATTCTGCAGGATGTCGGCAAGATCGGCTGGATCGCCGCCTTCGTCTACGTGGCAGGCGCTGCGCTGCGTCTGGCGCGCTTCAATGTCCAGATCGGCTCCACCGACAAGAAGTGGTTCATCGGTCTGCCGAGCCCGGCAGCGGCGGCACTCGTGGCCGGCTGCGTATGGACCATGCACAACTTCGACGCCGAGACCTTCGCCTTCAAGTCGCTGATGGTCTTCGTGGTCGCGGCTGCCGGTATCCTGATGGTGTCGAACATCCGCTATTACAGCTTCAAGGAAATCGACCTCAAGGGGCCGGTGCCCTTCGTGGCGCTGCTCGCCATCGTGCTGGCCTTCGTGGTCATCTCGCTGGAGCCGTCCGTGATGCTGCTGGGCCTGTTCGGTTGCTATGTCGCCAGTGGCCCGATCATGGCGCTGGGGCGCAAGCTGCGCGGCAACAAGTAAGCGTCAGCTGCCAGCAGTGTGATGATCGATATTCGGCCCCGCCATACCTGGCGGGGCCGAATGTGTTTCTGGCCAGGGGAAGATGTCAGCAAGCAACGGCGCGACGAGGACAAGAAGAACAGAGAGGCAGAATGAGGAGAGAAGAGAAAGGCAGAGCAGAGATGTCACCCGTATGTCCCGAGAATGACAATCTCTTGAAAAAGCCCTTGCCCTCACGGCGGTTCGTGCGTAAAGTACGCATCCGCTGCCGGGGACGCATGGCGTTACCAGCGGTGAAAGAGGTTTGCAGGTGATTGTTTTGCTTGAGGTTTTTGAAGTCCGCTTCGAAGTCATCGATTGACAATCCCGGGCGATTCGCTAGAATACGCCGCACTCCTTACGGAACAGGTGATCGAGCAATGCTCCTCACCGCTTGATGATGCTTAGAGGCAGTCGACTGACTCATCATCAAGTGCTTGACTTCTCAAGCGTTCCGGGTAGAATATGCCTCCTCGCTTAACGGCGACGCTCTTTAAAAATTTGATCAGGTAATTCGTGTGAGCGCTTGCCGATGAGTGGTGACAAGGTCACCAAATATCGGAGCAAGCCTCTCACGAGAAGTTTGACTCTGAACCAAGTTTGGTCTGCTTAACAGACTATCAAGCTTTCAACTGAAGAGTTTGATCATGGCTCAGATTGAACGCTGGCGGCAGGCTTAACACATGCAAGTCGAGCGGAAACGATCCTAGCTTGCTAGGAGGCGTCGAGCGGCGGACGGGTGAGTAATGCATGGGAATCTGCCCGATAGTGGGGGACAACCTGGGGAAACTCAGGCTAATACCGCATACGTCCTACGGGAGAAAGCAGGGGATCTTCGGACCTTGCGCTATCGGATGAGCCCATGTCGGATTAGCTTGTTGGTGAGGTAATGGCTCACCAAGGCGACGATCCGTAGCTGGTCTGAGAGGATGATCAGCCACACTGGGACTGAGACACGGCCCAGACTCCTACGGGAGGCAGCAGTGGGGAATATTGGACAATGGGCGAAAGCCTGATCCAGCCATGCCGCGTGTGTGAAGAAGGCCTTCGGGTTGTAAAGCACTTTCAGCGAGGAAGAACGCCTTGGGACTAATACTCCCGAGGAAAGACATCACTCGCAGAAGAAGCACCGGCTAACTCCGTGCCAGCAGCCGCGGTAATACGGAGGGTGCAAGCGTTAATCGGAATTACTGGGCGTAAAGCGCGCGTAGGTGGCTAAGTCAGCCAGGTGTGAAAGCCCCGGGCTCAACCTGGGAACGGCATCTGGAACTGCTTGGCTAGAGTGCAGGAGAGGAAGGTAGAATTCCCGGTGTAGCGGTGAAATGCGTAGAGATCGGGAGGAATACCAGTGGCGAAGGCGGCCTTCTGGACTGACACTGACACTGAGGTGCGAAAGCGTGGGTAGCAAACAGGATTAGATACCCTGGTAGTCCACGCCGTAAACGATGTCAACTAGCCGTTGGGTCCCTTGAGGACTTAGTGGCGCAGCTAACGCAATAAGTTGACCGCCTGGGGAGTACGGCCGCAAGGTTAAAACTCAAATGAATTGACGGGGGCCCGCACAAGCGGTGGAGCATGTGGTTTAATTCGATGCAACGCGAAGAACCTTACCTACCCTTGACATCCAGAGGACTTTCCAGAGATGGATTGGTGCCTTCGGGAACTCTGAGACAGGTGCTGCATGGCTGTCGTCAGCTCGTGTTGTGAAATGTTGGGTTAAGTCCCGTAACGAGCGCAACCCCTATCCTTATTTGCCAGCGAGTAATGTCGGGAACTCTAAGGAGACTGCCGGTGACAAACCGGAGGAAGGTGGGGACGACGTCAAGTCATCATGGCCCTTACGGGTAGGGCTACACACGTGCTACAATGGCAAGTACAAAGGGTTGCAATACTGCGAAGTGGAGCCAATCCCATAAAGCTTGCCTCAGTCCGGATTGGAGTCTGCAACTCGACTCCATGAAGTCGGAATCGCTAGTAATCGTGGATCAGAATGCCACGGTGAATACGTTCCCGGGCCTTGTACACACCGCCCGTCACACCATGGGAGTGGACTGCACCAGAAGTGGTTAGCCTAACCTTCGGGAGGGCGATCACCACGGTGTGGTTCATGACTGGGGTGAAGTCGTAACAAGGTAGCCCTAGGGGAACCTGGGGCTGGATCACCTCCTTATCGACACTGTCTATCGCTCGCGGCAAGTGCTCACAACGAATTACCTGATCTTATTGCTGGCTTAGCCGGCAGTGGCAAGCGTGCTCATCAGAGCGCGCTTCTCACTGTTCTCTGAACAGCCGCTCTTTAACAATGTGAATCATGCTGACGATAGATGTGTGCGCCAAGCGCATGTCTATCAAAACGATATGTCGGAGAGGTCCGACAGATTCGTAATCCTTGACAGACCCCTTGGGGTTATATGGTCAAGCGATTAAGCGCATACGGTGGATGCCTTGGCAGCCAGAGGCGATGAAGGACGTGATAGCCTGCGATAAGCGTTGGCGAGGTGGCAAATACCCTGCGACCCAACGATTTCCGAATGGGGAAACCCACTCACCATCAGGTGAGTATCTATAGGCCAATACATAACCTATAGAGGCAAACCCGGGGAACTGAAACATCTAAGTACCCGGAGGAAAAGAAATCAACCGAGATTCCCCAAGTAGCGGCGAGCGAACGGGGACCAGCCCTTAAGCGTGACAACTGACAGACGAACAAGCTGGGAAGCTTGACGATACAGGGTGATAGTCCCGTAGTCGAAGTCTGAGTCACGTGAAATCGAGTAGGTCGGGGCACGAGAAACCTTGACTGAACATGGGGGGACCATCCTCCAAGGCTAAATACTCCTGGCTGACCGATAGTGAACCAGTACCGTGAGGGAAAGGCGAAAAGAACCCCGGCGAGGGGAGTGAAATAGATCCTGAAACCGTATGCGTACAAGCAGTGGGAGCACCTTCGTGGTGTGACCGCGTACCTTTTGTATAATGGGTCAGCGACTTATATTCTGTGGCGAGCTTAACCGTATAGGGGAGGCGTAGGGAAACCGAGTCTTAACTGGGCGACCAGTCGCAGGGTATAGACCCGAAACCGGGCGATCTATCCATGGCCAGGGTGAAGATTGAGTAACATCAATTGGAGGCCCGAACCCAAGTATGTTGAAAAATGCTGGGATGAGCTGTGGATCGGAGTGAAAGGCTAATCAAGCCCGGAGATAGCTGGTTCTCCTCGAAAGCTATTTAGGTAGCGCCTCACGTATCACCGCTGGGGGTAGAGCACTGTTTCGGCTAGGGGGTCATCCCGACTTACCAACCCGAGGCAAACTCCGAATACCAGTGAGTGCAGCGTGGGAGACACACAGCGGGTGCTAACGTCCGTTGTGAAAAGGGAAACAACCCAGACCGTCAGCTAAGGTCCCAAAATCCTGATTAAGTGGGAAACGATGTGGGAAGGCTCAGACAGCTAGGAGGTTGGCTTAGAAGCAGCCATCCTTTAAAGAAAGCGTAATAGCTCACTAGTCGAGTCGGCCTGCGCGGAAGATATAACGGGGCTAAATCAGGTACCGAAGCTACGGGTTCATCCTTATGGATGAGCGGTAGAGGAGCGTCGTGTAAGCCAATGAAGGTGGATTGAGAAGTCTGCTGGAGGTATCACGAGTGCGAATGCTGACATGAGTAACGATAAGGGGAGTGAAAAACTCCCCCGCCGGAAGACCAAGGTTTTCTGTTCTACGTTAATCGGAGCAGAGTGAGTCGGCCCCTAAGGCGAGGCGGAAACGCGTAGTCGATGGGAAACGGGTTAATATTCCCGTACCGGATGTGGTTGCGATGGGGGGACGAAGAAGGCTAGGTGAGCCAGGCGTTGGTTGTCCTGGTGAAAGCATGTAGGCCGAGGAATCAGGCAAATCCGGTTCCTCTGAGGTCGAGATGCGAGACGAACTGACCACGGTCAGGAAGTCATCGATGCCACGCTTCCAGGAAAAGCCTCTAAGCTTCAGATCACATGCGACCGTACCCCAAACCGACACAGGTGGTCAGGTAGAGAATACCAAGGCGCTTGAGAGAACTCGGGTGAAGGAACTAGGCAAAATGGCACCGTAACTTCGGGAGAAGGTGCACCGGTTCGAGTGAAGGACTTGCTCCGTAAGCTCTTACCGGTCGAAGATACCAGGTGGCTGCAACTGTTTATTAAAAACACAGCACTCTGCAAACGCGCAAGCGGACGTATAGGGTGTGACGCCTGCCCGGTGCCGGAAGGTTAATTGATGGGGTTAGCTCACGCGAAGCTCTTGATCGAAGCCCCGGTAAACGGCGGCCGTAACTATAACGGTCCTAAGGTAGCGAAATTCCTTGTCGGGTAAGTTCCGACCTGCACGAATGGCGTAATGATGGCCACGCTGTCTCCACCCGAGACTCAGTGAAATTGAAATCGCAGTGAAGATGCTGTGTACCCGCGGCTAGACGGAAAGACCCCGTGAACCTTTACTATAGCTTTACACTGGATGCTGATGTTGTCTGTGTAGGATAGCTGGGAGGCTTTGAAACCACGTCGCCAGATGCGGTGGAGCCAACCTTGAAATACCAGCCTGACATCATTGGCGTTCTAACTCAGGTCCGTTATCCGGATCGAGGACAGTGTATGGTGGGTAGTTTGACTGGGGCGGTCTCCTCCTAAAGAGTAACGGAGGAGCACGAAGGTACCCTCAGCACGGTTGGAAATCGTGCATTGAGTGCAAGAGCATAAGGGTGCTTGACTGCGAGACAGACACGTCGAGCAGGTACGAAAGTAGGTTCTAGTGATCCGGTGGTTCTGTATGGAAGGGCCATCGCTCAACGGATAAAAGGTACTCCGGGGATAACAGGCTGATACCGCCCAAGAGTTCACATCGACGGCGGTGTTTGGCACCTCGATGTCGGCTCATCACATCCTGGGGCTGAAGTCGGTCCCAAGGGTATGGCTGTTCGCCATTTAAAGTGGTACGCGAGCTGGGTTTAGAACGTCGTGAGACAGTTCGGTCCCTATCTGCCGTGGGCGTCGGAAGTTTGAGAAGAGCTGCTCCTAGTACGAGAGGACCGGAGTGGACGAACCTCTGGTGTTCGGGTTGTCATGCCAATGGCATTGCCCGGTAGCTACGTTCGGACGGGATAACCGCTGAAAGCATCTAAGCGGGAAGCCCCCTTCAAGATGAGACTTCCCTGAGGCCTTGCGCCTCCTGAAGGGCCCTTGAAGACTACAAGGTTGATAGGCTGGGTGTGGAAGCACAGCAATGTGTTGAGCTAACCAGTACTAATTGCCCGTGAGGCTTGACCATATAACACCCAAGGGGTTTGCGCAGGCAAACCGCCGGGATTGCGACAGGATCGAGACATATCGGTCAGCATGATTCATATTGCGAGTCACGAGGCCACAAGCCTCGAGACTCAGGCATCGCAAGATGCCACCGTTTCGCCTGACGACCATAGCGAGCGTGAACCACCCGATCCCATGCCGAACTCGGAAGTGAAACCGCTTAGCGCCGATGGTAGTGTGGAGTTTCTCCATGTGAGAGTAGGTCATCGTCAGGCACTTATCCCGAACCGCCCCTGCAGCCTTGCTGCAGGGGCGGTTCTCTTTGTGCGCAGGAAAAGTGCTGCTCAGGAAAGAATGCGGCTAGAACAGTTTCTCCCTGCAAGAGTCGCGGATGGCCGCCCCACGACAGTCATGAAAAGCTCGTCAGGCACTTGTCCCGCACCGCCCCTGTCGCCTTGCTGCAGGGGCGGTGCTGTCTGTGGCAGTGCATAGGGGGGCAAGGTGCCCTGCTGAGGAAGGGAAGCGCGCAGAGATCCGCCTGTGGACAACCGGAATCTGGGAGCTGGCACCTGAATTATCCACAAGGGCTTGTCGAGCAGGAGGAGTTTCCAGGACTAGGCAAGCCTTGCTGAAACCTTGGGTACAGCCGGCTGATGGTGGGAGCTGATCAGGCGTCGCGGGTTCTGCACCTCAGGGTTGCTCATGTTTTTTACGATCAGTCTGAACTAAAGCTCAATCGGCGACTCTGAGTATGTGAGTTTCGACGTTCCCTTGCTTAGAAACTTGTCTGTGCTATCCCATCAGCAGACTTTTTGCGATCTGGCGCTCCTGCCTTGCAGTCGAGCAGCCTATCCGCCGGTCACTTCCCCAGTGACCGGTTTTTTTATGCCTGTCATTCGGGCGATGCCTTTGTGGTCTTCGGCGAGCTGTTGCAAAGCCCTGGTAGATCATCTGCAGCGAGACACAAAAAAGCGGCCGGATGAGTGATCATCCGGCCGCTTTGGCATCTGATGTGGCCCTCACGGAGTGAAGGTCACGTCAGTGAGAGGAGCGCCTTAGCTGTTCTGCTCGATGCCCTGGATGTGCCAGTCGGCGCCATCACGCAGTTCACGGACCAGGTGCCAGGTCTCGTTGAACTCGTTCTGCTCGCCATTTTCATCCAGCACGCCATGGAACAGGACCGTCGCTTCCGCCTGCTTGCCAATCTCCTGCACGCTGCCCAGTTCAGCAAACAGACGCACGATTTCGGTACGGTTGTTGGCCGGTTGCTGAGCGCGCTCTTCACGCAGCAGATTGTAGAGCTCTGGCGTGACGTACTCCTGAATGCGCGGCAGGTCGTTGTTGTCCCAGGCGCGCTGCAGCGTCATGAAGTGTTCCTTGGCGCCACCGAGGAACTGCTCCTTGTCGAACCAGGCCGGTTCGCTGGCCGGGGCACCGCCTGTCAGGCCTGCCCCGATACCACCGGCCGGAGCCAGCGACTCGCCTTGCGGCTGATGCGCTTCACGCGCCTGCACATTGCGCGGCTGGTCATCGTGGCGTGTAGAGGAACCACCACCACTACCTGCCGGCCCGCCGCTCGCCATGGCGGCCTTCTTGCGCGCGCTGAGGAACTTGAAGGCGATGAAGGCGATCACCGCGATGATCAGGAAGTCTGTCATGCGCAGACCATCGAAGGCGCCGCCGAAGAACAGCGATGCCAGCAGGCCGCCTGCCAGCAGGCCTGCCAGAGGTCCGGCAAACTTGGACAGGCCGCTGGAGGGCTTGGACTTCGCTGCGGTGCTGCTGTTGGTGGCCTTGTTGCTGCCAAACAGTGAGCTGGAGGATTTTCCGCTGTCAGCGGATCGTGAGTAGCTACCGAAACTCTTGCCGCCGCCGAGGCGCTTGGCCTCTGCGTGTTCGACGCTCAGACCGAAGCCGAGCAAGCCGACCATCAGCATGATGAACAGATGGCGCATGTGGGATCTCCTTGGATGCGCTAGCGTGTAAGTGGAAGCTCCATTCTAGCCTTAGAATCGTCGTGGGAGGACCAATGGACGACGAAAAGTCTCAACACCTGATGGCGAGGCGATCATTGTTGTTGCTGATCGATTTCCAGGCTCGCCTGATGCCGGTTCTGAGTGGCGGAACCGAGGCCATCAACAGTGCCATCTGGCTGGGCGGAATCGCCCAGGCGCTGGAAATTCCCGTCTGGCTGACCGAGCACTGTCCCGACAAGTTGGGCGCAAGTGCTCCGATGACGCATCTACTGAGCGAGCGCACCCGCTGCTTCACCAAGCGCAGTTTCAGTGCGCTGGATGCGCAGGACTTTCGCAAGGCATTGGAGCAGAGTGGCTGTGACCAGTTGGTGATATGTGGTGCCGAGGCGCACGTCTGTGTGATGCAGACCGTGCTGTCCCTGTGTGGCGCAGGCTATCGAGTGGCGCTGGTCGCCGATGGGGTCGCCAGTCGCCGCCCGCGGGAGGCGGCGCTGGGGGTGGCCCGCTGCGAGGCCGCGGGCGCCAGTGTCGTCAGTGCCGAGATGGTGGCGTATGAATGGCTTGGGTGTGCAGATCACGTCCTGTTCGGCGATATTCATCGCCGTTACCTCAAACCGCGTGCCGCAGAACACCTGACTTTCCCGGGGCTGGGCGGATGAGGCGTTAAGTGACCCGCCGGTCACGTATCAGGCGCGTGCCGCGTCGGCCTCACTGCGCGTGAAGACCAGCGTATCGCCCTCAGAGGCGGCATTGGAGAAGCGATAACCGGCCACGTCGAAGTCCTTGAGGTCCTCGGCTGTCTCGATGTCGTGCTTGAGCATCCAGGCGCTCATCAGGCCGCGTGCACGCTTGGCGTAGAAGCTGATGATCTTGGACTGGCCATTCTTCTCGTCCTTGAAGACCGGCGTCACGATACGGTGGCGGAACGCCTTGGCATCGATGGCCTTGAAGTATTCATTGGAGGCCAGGTTGACCAGTATCGGCGTGCCGCTGTCTTCCACCGCCTGCTCAAGTGCCGGAGTCAGCGTCTTGCGCCAGTAGGCGTAGAGGTCCTTGCCGGCCGGGTTGCTCAGACGCGTGCCCATCTCGAGACGGTACGGCTGGATAAGATCCAGCGGGCGCAGCAGCCCATAGAGGCCGGAGAGAATGCGCAGCTTGCGTTGTGCGCGCTCAAAATCTTCCTCGCTGAACGAATCCGCCGCCATGCCCTGATAGACATCCCCCTGGAAGGCCAGCACCGCCTGTTTGGCATTATCTAGCGTGAAGGGCGGCTGCCATTCCTGGAAGCGAGCGGCATTGAGGCCGGCCAGCTTGTCGGAGAGCTTCATCAGGCTTGCGATGTCCTGCGGCGACTGCTCGCGCAGGATGTCGATCAGCGGTTGAGCCTGCTCGAGAAAATCGGGTTGGCTATGACGGGAGGTCACGGGGGCGCTGTCGAAATCCAGCGATTTGGCGGGCGAAATCACACTCAGCATGTAGACCTCCTGGCAGGGAAAGGTCTCAGTATATCAGGCAGACAAGATGGCCCCGAGTCCGCCAGGACTATCGGGGCCATAGATTGCACTGCGTGACGCCAGAGGCATCAATAGCGGCGGATCAGGAAAACCCCCGCGAACAGCAGCAACACGCCTGCCACGCGCCCCAGCGAAAGATCATGCTGCGGGAAGGTCGCCCAGCCGAAGTGGTCCAGCACCACCGAGGCCGTCAGCTGCCCCGCCAGAAAGGTGGCCATCATGGTGGCAGCGCCCAGCTTGGGCACCAGTATCACGCTGGCCGCGACGAAGAAGGCGCCCAGCAGGCCGCCGGTCCAGCTCCACCAGGGGGCCGCTTTCAGGGCGCCGACGCCCGGCATGGGCAGGCGCATGGCCAGCACGATGACGACCAGCGCGATCGAGCCGACCACGAAGCTGACCATGGCAGCCATGAGTGAACTGTGGGTCTGCAGGGCCAGCGTGGAATTGACGCCAGCTTGAATCGGCATCATGGCACCGGCGGCGACAGCCATGAGGATCATGCTCAATTCAGCGGGATTCATGAGGGGTCCTTGGTCACGAGCAGGCCGGTCATGATGACCGGCCTGTCGGGGTTGTGTATCCGTTACGGGTCAGAGGCGATTCAGGGGCACGGGTTGGGTGCGGTGTTGTGGATCATCTCGATCTCGGCCAGCACTTCCTCGCTCAGCTCCACCTCGAGGCTTTTGATGTTGCTTTCCAGCTGAGTCATCGTCGTGGCACCGATGATGTTGCTGGTCAGGAACGGGCGAGTGTTGACGAAGGCGAGAGCCATCTGGGCCGGGTTCAGGCCGTGACGACGCGCGATGTCCACGTAGCAGGCGATGACGTGCTGAGCCGGCTCGGCGTTGTAGCGCTGGAAGCGCTCGAACAGCGTCAGGCGAGCGCCTTCCGGACGGGCGCCGTCCAGATACTTGCCGGACAGTGTGCCGAAGGCCAGCGGCGAGTAGGCCAGCAGGCCGACATCTTCGCGGTGCGCGAACTCGGCCAGGCCCACTTCGAAGCTGCGGTTGACCAGGTTGTACGGGTTCTGGACGCTGGCCACGCGCGGCAGGTTCAGGCGCTCGGCCAGGTTCAGGCACTGCATCACGCCCCACGGCGTCTCGTTGGACAGACCCACGGCACGAATCTTGCCGGCGGTGACCAGCTCGCCGAGGGCCGACAGGCTTTCTTCCAGCGGCGTCATGTCTTCCTCTTCGGTCGGCTGGTAGCCCAGCTTGCCGAAGAAGTTGGTCTTGCGGTCCGGCCAATGCAGCTGATAGAGGTCGATGTAATCGGTGCCCAGGCGACGCAGGTTGTCGTCACAGGCGGCGATGATCTGCTCACGCGTCAGGCGCGAACCACCGCGCAGGTAATCCATGCCCGGGCCGGTGACCTTGGTGGCGATCTTGACCTGATCACGATTGCCGCGTGCCGCCAGCCAGCTGCCGATGTATTCCTCGGTACGGCCCTGGGTCTCGCCATTCGGGGGCACCGGGTACATCTCGGCGGTATCGATGAAGTCGATGCCAGCGTCGAGCGCGCGGTCCAGCTGCTGGTGGGCATCGGCTTCGCTGTTCTGCTCGCCGAAGGTCATGGTGCCAAGGCATAGCAGACTGACGTCGATGCCAGTACGGCCAAGAGCTCTACGTTGCATGCAGGATTCCCCTATCGGGTAGGTGTCAATGTAGCGGGCAGGACGAGTGCTTCCAGCACGCGCGTGGCGCGCGGTTCGCGCGCGTACTTTACCCCAAGGATGGCGCACATATTAGCAGCGTAACAAAAACCCACAAGGCGGGCTTGAGTCCCCCCGATTGCGCGAGTATGCTTGGCGCCCCGCTGTCAGGGGAGCAGTCTTTCTAGGCCGCCCGCAAGGGCAAACTGACAGTGTTGGCAAGGAGAATAGCGTCGCGGGCTCAGGATCGGGCCAGGACACGGCGTCACCCCTCTTATTCTGTATCAAGGTTACTCGTCATGCCGCAGGCCCCAACCCTGATGACTGGACTGAAATACCGCCTGGCGGAGCGTCTGTTCCACGCCTCCTGGCTGTCCGGCTCTCAGCAGAAGCATCGTCTGACCATGCGTCTGTTCAATCACTGCGCCAATGCCGGTCACACCGGTGCGTTGTCATTGTACGGGCACATGCTGTTCCAGCGCGGCAACTCCGCTCAGGAAAAGGCCAAGGGCGCGCGTTTCGTCATCAAGGCCGCACAGGCCGGTGACGTGCATGCCCAGTATCAGGCGGCGCGTATCTATGAGTATGGCTGTGCCCAGTATCAGAGCGATCCGGCCAAGGCCGTGACCTGGTACGCACGTGCCGCCGAGTGCCGCCATGCTCTCGCGGCCCAGCGCTTGGCGCGTGCCTATCGTGAAGGCTCCCTCGGTCTGGCGGTCTGCCCGCACAAGGCCGAGCAGTGGGAAGCCCACGCCCGCACGGGTGGTGAGGCAGACCTGCACTGAGCTGATGTACTGACCTGATGTACCAGCTGCTGTACTGCCCTCGCTGCCACTGACAACGCCCTCTTCGTGAGGGCGTTGTCGTCTCTGGCCCTCCCGCGCGCGTCTCTTGAACGTGATGCCAGCGTGATGGAGCAGATTGACCTGATGCCTGCGTTGACAGCGTCACGCTCAGGACTCGCCAAGCAGGGGGCAATTCCCGTAACCTGAGGACATTCAACCTCTTCTCGCCCGGGCCCTGTCTGCCTGAGATACCTTGGGAGATTCGTGTGACGCTGCCTATTCTGCTCGATATTGAAGCCTCCGGCTTTGGCCGTGGTAGCTATCCGATCGAGATCGGGCTGGCGCGTGCCGACGGCAGCAGTTGCGCCTTCCTGATACAGCCTCTTGATGAGTGGGTGCATTGGGACCCGAAGGCGGAGCTGTTGCACGGCATCTCACGGGCACGGCTGGCACGCGAAGGGCGGCCAGTGCGTGAGGTGGCGCAGTGGGTCAATGATGAGCTGGGTGAGGCCGGAATCGCCTACAGCGACAGCTGGGGCTACGACAATACCTGGCTCTCGCTGCTGTTCTATCATGCCGGCATGCTGCCGCGCTTTCGTCTCGAGGCGCTCAGGCGGCTGCTCGATGAGGAGCAACTGAATTGCTGGGCGGAGCTCAAGGAAGCGGTGATCGCCGAGGGCGGCATCCAGCGCCATCGCGCCGGAGATGACGCCCGTCTGCTGCAACTCACCTGGCAGAAAGCCCAGTCGATCGGGCGAAGCGAATAAGCCTCCGCCGGATGCCTCGGGGTCTACGCCTGGCGGCATGAGCGACACTGCTGTCAGGCCGGGTGTTGTCAGGCGGAGCAGTGAGCACGAGATAGCGCCAATAAAGCCAAAAAAGCGGCAGCCCACTGGGCTGCCGCTTTTTTATGCTGGTGCTTTTTTCATGCTGATGTCATCAGCGCCATGACGAGGCTCAGGCGCCCGTCACCGCCAGCAACACCTTGCCGGTGCTGGCGTTGTCCTGCACATAGGCATGCGCGGCATCGGCTTCCTGGATCGGCCAGCTCTTGTCGATATGCGGGCGCAGCTCACCCCGTGCCAGGCGTGGCCACACATGCACGTAGAGCGCATCCAGTACCATGCCCTTGCCATCGGGGGAGCGCGACCGCAGGGTCGAGCCGATCAGGCGCTGACGCTTCATCAGCATGCGACCCAGATCCAGCTCATCCATGCGCCCGCCCATCAGGCCGATCAATACCATGCGGCCATCCTGTTTCAGCACCTGCTGATTGTCGGCCAGATAGCCGCCGCCCACCGGGTCGAGAATCATGTCGGCGCCACCCCAGTCGTTCACGGCCTCGACGAAGCTGCCATCGTGGCGATTCCAGCCGGCATCCGCGCCGAGGCGCAGGCAGGTCTCCAGCTTCTCCTGGCTACCGACGGTCACGAAGCACGGATGCCCGAACAGCCCGCACAACTGGATGGCGGTGGTACCGATGCCGCTGGCACCGGCGTGCAGCAGCACGCGCTCCTTGTGCTTGAGGTTGCCCTCGATGAACAGGTTCAGCCAGGCGGTGGCGAACATCTCCGGCAGGGCGGCGGCGTCTCGCAGGCTATAGCCCTCCGGCACCGGCAACACCTGCAGGGCGTTGACGACCACCTCCTCGGCATAGCCGCCACCGGACAGCAGCGCACAGACCGGATCACCGACCTTGAAGCGCTCGACGTGGCGGCCGACCTCACGAATGGTGCCACTGACCTCCAGCCCCAGGATCTGACTGGCACCTTCGGGGGGCGGATATTGGCCGGCACGCTGCATCAGGTCGGCGCGGTTGACGCCGGCCCAGGCCACCTCGATACGCACCTCATCCGAGGCGATCCCGTGCGGGGCCTCGGTTTCCTGCCAGACCAGTGATTCATTCTCGACGGCTATCGCAAACATTCGCTCTCTCCTTGGCGTGGCAGTCGCGCTGCCTGTTCGTACGCGGATGATATCTGTGCCGGGGCGCATCGGCCGCGGACCACGTGGGCGACTGTCATCTCACTGTACGGGGACTGTGACGCATCTGTCATGAAGTGGCGCGAACCTGACGTGATATCAAGCCCCATGATCCAGACATCGCGTTCCGCACTCCGTGCGGCCAAGGAGAGAGCATGATCGATACTGCCCGCGTCATCGCTGCCAAGTATCCTGCCTTTGCCAAACGTCACCCGCTGATTCGACGGCCAGCTCTGGCCATGCTGCGGCGCCTGGTACACGAGGGCGAGATCAATGCCTTCCTCGGCGAGAACTCGGACCAGCGCGGCTTCGACTTCATTGACCGCGTGCTCGATCACTTCTCCTTCGGCTACTCGGTGTCCTCGCGGGAGCGCGAGAACATTCCGGCCTACGGGCGTGTCGTCATCGTCGCCAACCATCCACTGGGGTCACTGGATGGCCTCGCGCTGCTCAAGCTGGTCGGCGAAGTGCGCCGCGACGTCAAGATCGTCGCCAATGACATCCTGATGAAGGTCGAGCCGCTGGCCCCCTTGCTGCTGCCGCTGGACAACCTCAGTCGCCGTGGCTATCGCAAGAGCAGTGGTCAGATCTGCGATGCGCTGATGAATGAAGAGGCCGTGATCATCTTCCCGGCCGGCGAGGTCTCGCGTGCAGGCCCGACCGGGCCACGCGATGGCAAGTGGCTGTCGGGTTTTCTGCATTTCGCGCGCAAGACCAACGCGCCGGTGCTGCCTATCCACGTCAGCGGGCGCAACTCGACGCTCTTCTATGCGCTGTCGTCGATCAACCGCAGCTTCGGCACGCCTCTGCTGGCGCATGAGATGTTTCGTCAGCGCGAACGGCAGCTCAAGCTGCGCATCGGCGAGCTGATCCCGCTGGAGCGCCTCGACAGCGATGCCCTCAATACCAACGCCAAGACGCGTCTGCTGCGCAAGCACCTGTATCGCATCGGGCGCGGCAAGCGTGGCCTGTTCGTGACCGAGAAGGCCATCGGCCATCCCGAGGAGCGCCAGGCGCTGCGTGAGGAACTGACGCCCTGTGAACTGCTGGGCGAGACCCGCGACGGCAAGAAGATCTATCTGTTCGATGCCTTCCCCGGCTCCAGCGTGATGCGCGAGATCGGGCGACTGCGCGAGATCAGTTTCCGGCGGGTCGGCGAGGGCACCGGCGAGCGGCGTGATATCGATCGCTATGACGCTCACTACCGGCATCTGGTGCTGTGGGATGACGCCGATCTCGAGATCGCCGGTGCCTATCGCATCGGAGAGGTACGCAAGATCATGGCGGCACATGGCGAGAAGGGGCTCTACAGCCCGACCCTGTTCCGCTTCACGCCCGAGATGTTCGAGCGCATGCAGGACGGCCTGGAGCTGGGGCGCAGCTTCGTGCAGCCGCGTTACTGGGGGCGGCGCAGCCTCGATTACCTGTGGCAGGGGCTGGGCGCCTATCTGCGCTGTCATCCCGAAATTCGCTGGCTGTTCGGCCCGGTCACGCTCTCCAACAGCTATCCGGAGGCCGCCAGGGCACTGATCGTCAGCTACTACCGTCACTATTACGGGGATGATGAGGGGCTGGCGCGCGCACGGGCACCGGTCGCCCAGAGCGTGCCGGGCAGCGCCGCCCATGAAGCGGAGCGCCTGTTCGATGGTCAAGACGCCGATGGCGATTTCCGCCGCCTGCGTGCCCAGCTGGATGCGATGGGCGTGACGGTGCCGACGCTCTACAAGCAGTACGCCGAGGTCACCGAGCCCGGCGGCACCCGTTTCCTCGATTTCAGTGTCGACGCCGATTTCGGTTACTGCATCGACGGCCTGGTGATGGTCGATGTCGAGCAGGTCACCGCCAGCAAACGGGCGCGCTATATCGGCAAACCCGTTCAGCAGCAGGCCGCCTCGGAAGATGCCGTTGAGGCTGTTGGTGAGACGGCGCTGAACTGAGGTGGCGCCCTACTGAGATAGCGCGTTGAGCTGAGACGGCCGCTCGCAGAGTCACTCCCCATGGCGCCGGCGTCATGCGCTTGATGGGGAGTGACGCGCTAGGCTGTCAGGTCTCAGGTCTTACGTCTCAAGCCTTACGTCTCAGGCGCCAGACGCTTCAGCAGGGGCGTGATCTCGCGCTCGCTGATCAGGCGCGCGCGAGTGTCTGCATCGAGGAAGCCCGCCTCGACGGTGCGGTCCAGAAACTCGAGCAGGGGTGCGAAGAAGCCGTCACTGTCGAGGACGGCGATCGGCTTGGCGTGAAAGCGCAGGTACTGCCAGGTCCAGGTCTCGAACAATTCCTCCAGGGTGCCAATCCCGCCGGGCAGGGTCACGAAGGCGTCCGCCAGAGCGGCCATCTGCGCCTTGCGCTCATGCATGTCCGCCACCTCGATCAAGCGCGTCAGACCGGTATGCGCCTTCTCGTTGCGTACCAGTGCCTGGGGGATCACGCCGATCACCTCACCGCCTGCTGCCAGCGCGGCATCTGCCAACGCCCCCATCAGCCCGGCGCGCGCGCCTCCGTAGACCAGTCCCCAGCCGCGCTCGGCGATGGCCGTGCCCAAGGCTTCGGCCAGTTGGCGGTGCTGTGGGGAGACGCCCTCGCGGGAGCCCAGATAGACACAGATGCGATGCATATTGCTCTCCTGAATGTTTCTCGGCGGCGCTCACTGCTGGCTGCCGTGCCTTGATGTCATGTCCTTCCTATCCTACGCGAGTTGTGCGGCGACGCTATGACGCCGGTGAGGAACTCGGCATTGCCCCGTGGCCATCGCGGGTACGTGCTGACTTTCGGCGTTGTCGCCTGCATTCGCGGGCCTGCTCTGCTACCCTTGCCGCCCCCGCAGGCGACGGCTGGCGGGCGCTGGCGCCCCGTGAGCTTGCATCGGGATGCACCCCAACTCATCGCGACGTCGTCTTCGACGGGCGCGGAACAACAAGGCAGGAGAGGCAGATGGCGCAGGTGCGCGGACGCTTTGCCAGTCGGCTGGGCTTCTTGATGGCCGCCGCTGGTTCGGCAGTAGGACTTGGCAACGTATGGGGCTTCCCGTCCCAGACGGCCAACAACGGAGGCGGGGCCTTCGTGGTGATGTATCTGGTGCTGGCCTTCCTGCTGGCATGGCCGGCCTTGATGGCTGAGCTTGTCATCGGCCGCCATGGTCAGGCCAACATCGTCACCAGCATGAGTCTCGGTCGAGGCATCACCAAGCGCTTCGGCGCGCTGGCGGGCTGGGCGGGCATGCTGACCGCCAGCCTGATCCTGGCCTTCTATGCCATCGTCGCGGGCTGGCTGCTGGGCTATACCGCCGCACCGGTCAGCGAGGCGCTGGGCATGAGCTCCGCCGCCAGCTGGCTGACCACCTTCGACTTCACGCGCAATGTCTCGCTGACGGCGGTCTTCCTCGCCTTGACGATGGCGATCGTGGTCGGTGGTGTGCGCGGCGGGATCGAGAAGTGGTCCACGCGTCTGATGCCGCTGTTGCTGATGCTGCTGGTCGGGCTGATCGGCTACGTGCTGACCCTGCCGGGCGCCGATGAAGGCCTGAGTGTCTATCTGACGCCGCAGTGGGACCGTATCTTCGATGCCGACCTGATGCTGAGCGCGATGGGCCAGGCCTTCTTCTCGCTGTCTCTCGGCGTGGGCGCGATGCTGATCTACGGCTCCTATCTGGGGCCGGAGCAGAACCTGCCGCGTCTGGGCGTACTGGTGACGCTGATCGATGTCGGCATCGCCTTCCTCGCCGGCCTGCTGGTGATTCCGGCCATGTACGCCGCGCGTCATCTGGGCGTCGAGATCTTCGATGCTGATGGCCTGCTCAAGAGCTCGGACACCCTGCTGTTCGACACGCTGCCGGCGCTGTTCGGCCAGATGGGTGGCGCAGGTGACATCTTGATGGTGGCGTTCTTCGCGCTGATGAGCGTGGCGGGCATCACCTCTTCCATCTCGATGCTGGAAGTGCCGGTATCCTTCGTGGTCGAGCGTGGCTGGCTGGGTCGGCGTGCCGCCACCCTGGCCGTCGGTGCCGCCATCATGGCCATCAGCCTGACCATCGCCGCCAACTTCGGGGCACTGTTCGGCCTGGTGATCATGTTGACCACCCAGTACAGCCAGCCGCTGGTCGCGCTGGTGATGTGCCTGCTGGTCGGCTGGGCGATGTCGCGCCATGCGCTGCTCAAGGAGATCCAGAGCGGGGCGCCGGACATCGAGTCCAGCCTGTTCTGGAAGATCTGGCCGTGGTACGTGCGCCTGATCTGCCCGCTGTGCATCGCGCTGGTCTTCGCGCACTCGCTGTAGATCTGACGCTCGTCCCAACGCAAGAAGCCCGCCAATTGGCGGGCTTCTTCATCTTCTGCCTTCAAGCCGACGGCATCGGCTCGATCGTCGTCAGGGCTCAGGGCAGCTCGGACAGCACGTCGTAATGGGCATCGACCCAGTGACCGATGGCGTTGCCCTCGGCGTAGGCGAGGTGCTGGGCGTACTGGGTGTGCAGGCAGCGCACCTGATTCCAGTCACGGATGCCGCCGACGCCACGTTCACGCATCAGGTCGGCGAAGCCCTGGGACTCGATGGCGCTGCGCTCGGCCTCGCTCATGAAGCTCCAGCGTTCGGCGACGTAGGCCTCATGGCTGGCACGATAGCGCGCCAGCAGTTCCTCGTCGGTCTTGAGGCGTTCTTCCAGCCCCTTGATGACGCCTTCGGCCTCGATGCGTGACAGCGAGATCTTGAGGCGTTCATCGCACAGCCAGTAGAGGGTCGGAAAGGGCTTGCCGTCCACCAGCGAATGCATGCGCAGCACCAGCGGAGTGCCCTCGCCATCGGTGGCGGCCACGGCCTGGATGCCGCGCGGCTTGCGCCCGAGCTGGCGCTCGATGATCTCGAGCTCCCGTGCGTCGGGACTATGATTGGTCAGGATCACCATGCTTGCGGTCAGGCTCCAGCACACACTTGTTGGACCGGGATACGGCCCGGAAGAAAGCCTGGTTGAGCTGCTGGGGGCTCGGCACATAGCCATGCCACTCACGCTCGCAGTAGTCACTGCCGCGCGCCATCAGCTCCGGGGCCAGACGATTGAACCAGCCATCATAATCGTAGGGGTCAAGGCCCGGCAAGCTGATGTGCGGGTAGTCGGCGAAGCGCTCACTGAACCAGTGTTCCAGCGCCGCCTCGACCTGCGCATGCAGCTCGGTCATGTCCGGGTAGATCCACTTGCTGTAGCGAATGCCCATCGGGCCTCCTCGCTGACGCGGTGCTGTGGCGGATGCTCGTCATGGAGAGTCCATCATGCAGTGCCAGGCCCGTGGCCCTCAGTCGTCACGGGCCAGCGGGGCGAACTGGCCATTGCCCAGCTCACACAGTAACGCGGGGGCGAGCGCTATCTCCAGCCCACGACGGCCGCCGCTGATGAAGATTTCCGCCTGTGTCGCGGCGCTGTCATCGACCCACAGTGGCAGGCGCTTCTTCTGACCCAGCGGACTGATGCCGCCGACCACATAGCCGGTGGCACGTTCGGCGGCCTCATGCGCGGCCAGCGCCGCCTTGCGTGCCCCGCAGGCGCGTGCCAGTGCCTTGAGGTCGAGCGTACCGCTGACAGGCACCACGGCGACCACCAGCGGCTGACGTGCATTGCCGCCTTCCAGCTGGCAGACGAGGGTCTTGAAGACCTGGGCGGGCTCAAGCCCCAGCGTGCGGGCGGCCTCTTCCCCGTAGGCGGGAGCGCGTGGGTCGTGGGCATATTCGAGTGTGCGGTGCGGCTTGCCCTTGAGCAGCTTGAGCGCGGGTGTCATGCCGGCACGCTCCCCTCGGAGGCTGCGCTGTGCGTCCCGAGTGCCCGGGCGGCCTCGCGCAGGGCCGAGACATCCAGTTCGGCGCTGTCGGTGTGCTCGTGCACATGGCTGACCAGGGTCGCGCGCAGCTCGCCCTCGATGGGCAGCGACTGCTTGGCATGATGATCGAACTGCACCAGCACGCAGTGACCGCGTGCGCCGCAGACACCGCTTTGCCACGCTTCCTGGGTCACGGTGAAGGAGCTGCCGCCGAGACGCGACAGCCAGGTGCGAATCTCCACCGGCTGGCCGTATTGCAGCTCGGCGAGGAAGTCGACCTCGATGCGCGCCATGATCAGCGGCCACTTGCGCGGGTCGAGGTCCGGCACGAAGACGCGGAACAGGTCATTGCGCGCCCACTCGAACCAGGCCGGCAGGCGCGTGTTGTTGACGTGCCCGAGGGCATCGGTGTCGTAGAAGGCCGGTTCCAGCGTCTTGAAGTACATGTCATCGCTCCTGGGCATCCATGCGGCATTTCAGCCTATCAGGAAGCTCAGGCGCTGGCTGTACGTCGTGAGGCTAGTCGACGTTGCAACGGCGTGAACACGCCCAGCCACGCCGTCGCCACGATGAAACCGAGCAGGGTGCCCAGGCCGACCCCCATGCCGGGGTAGCTGAGCGAGACCACCAGCGCATAGCACAATAGCGAGCCAAGGCCGGCCGGGTAGTGCTTGATGACGGTCGCGACGGCCACCGGCCCCTGGGTGAGATGCAGAATCACCAGCAGCGGGTACATGGTGACCGGGAAGGCCGCCACCAGGCCTGCCCACGAGGGCGGCAGCAGATGGGCCAGCGCGGTGATGCCGAACACGATGCCGGCGGCCAGTCCGGCGCGCGCCAGCAGCGAGACCCAGGAGAAGGGCGACTTGCGCGCCGTGCTCTCCGGTACGCCGCGATAGAGGCGCATGCACAGCACGATGGCGATCAGCGTCACGATCACGCCGCTGACGCGCGTGAACTCGAACTGCGCCAGCACCAGACTGGCGAGCAGCCAACCCAGCAGGCCGCCCAGGGTGCCGTTGATGACGCCGCGCAGCCCTTGTGCGCGCCCGCATAGCCAGTAGCCGACCCCCAGCGCCAGCGTCGAGGAGAAGCCGGCCAGAGTGTAGACGGCGCTCTGGCCGGCGAACTCGGGGGAGATCTCCACACCGATGAAGCCCAGCGTGATGGCCGTGCCGAGCGGGTAGCCGGACAGCAGTCCGGCCATGCGCGTCGAGAGACGCTCCGCGATCAATGACAGCCCGATCACCACCGCCACCGAGATCAGCAGCTTGAGCAGTTGCAGGCCCAGCTCACCCTGAAGCGCTGCGCTCATTGGGCGGCGTCCCAGAACTGACGACGCACCAGCGAGATCTTGCCCACCGCCGTGCCGGAGGCCTGATGACGATGGGCCTCGGCGACCTCGCTGAAGTCGAACTGACGCTCATCGAGGCGCACCTTGAATTCGCCTTCCTCGACCAGCTCTACCAGCTTGCCCAGCGCCTGGCGCTGCTGCTCATGCCCGATGCCAGCGGTCAGCGGCAGCAGGATCGACAGCACTTCCAGACTGCGGCTGCCGGCGTGCAGCGGCGAGAGATCCACCGTGGTGCGCGCATTGATGGTCACGATGCGTCCGCCCAGCTTGCTGGCCGCGAAGCTGGCGGCCAGGTTGTCGCCACCGACGCAATCGAAGACCAGATCGAAGCCTTCGCCACCCGTCAGCCGGGCCACGTAATCGGCCACGGCTTCCTCGCGATAGCGAATGACGTGGTCCGCGCCGCAGTCACGTGCCGCCCGGGCCTTGTCATCGCTGGACACCGTGGTGGCGACTTCCGCGCCGATGCAACGCGCGATCTGCAATGCCACATGGCCGACGCCACCGGCGCCGCCGTGGATCAGCACGCGCTGCCCCGCTTCCAGCTGGCCACGCTCCACCAGTGCCTGCCAGGCGGTGATGAACACTGCCGGCAACGCGGCGGCTTCCATGAAGCTCAGGCGGCGCGGCTTGCGGGTGATCAGGCGCTCATCGGCGAGCATGTAATCCGCCAGCGCGCCCGGATGAGCGGCGACACCGCCGGCAAAGCCGAGCACCTCGTCGCCGGGCGAGAAGGCCAGCACGTCATCGCCGACGGCATCGATCACACCGGCCACGTCGCCGTGCAGCACGCAGGGCGCTGGCGGCAGGAGAGGCACCTGGCCGCTGGCCAGCTTGAGATCCAGTGGATTGACGCTGGAGGCAGCGACGCGAATGCGCACCTGGCCGGGGCCGGGAGTGGGTAGCGGGCATTCGGTCGCCACGAAGTCGGCATCCGGGCCGGGGTTGCGCAGCACCATGGCATGCATGGAAGCGAGCATGAGACGTCCTCGTTGATACGGGTTCCGGCCAGTGTGGCCAGTGAGCGCCACACCCTACCCATTGCGCTGCGTTGCGGCAATCCGACTTGGGTGGTTTCAGCCGTCCAATGCACGGAATTGCATGATCGACAACGAAAAAGCCCCTGCCGATGGGCAGGGGCCTTGGGTCATGCGGCGGCTGACGGCTGTGTCAGGCCCGCCTGGGCGTGATGGGGATCACGCGTTCTGGCGCTTGGCCTCCTTGTCGACCGGTGCGATCTCGCCGGACTTCAGCTTGGCCATGTACTGGGCCAGCTCACGCTTCACGACCGGCATCAGGTAGTAGAGGCCGATGATGTTGGCGATGGACATGGCGAAGATCATGGCGTCGGAGAAGTCGATGACCGGGCCGAGACTCATGGAGGAACCGATGACCACGAAGGCGAGGAAGATCAGCTTGTAGACGATCTCGGAGCCCTTGCTCTCGCCGAACAGGTAGGTCCAGGCCTTCAGGCCATAGTAGGACCAGGACAGCATGGTGGAGAAGGCGAACATCAGCACCGCCAGGGCCAGCACATACGGGAACCACGGGAAGGCGGTCTCGAAGGCGTAGGAGGTCAGCTGGACGCCGCCGAGGCCTTCGACCTGGTAGGCGCCGGTGATGACGATGACCAGCGCGGTCATGGTGCAGATGACGACGGTATCGATGAACGGTTCGAGCAGGGCGACGATCCCTTCGGTCGCCGGCTGGGAAGTCTTGACGGCAGAGTGGGCGATGGCCGCGGAGCCGATACCGGCTTCATTGGAGAAGGCAGCACGCTTGAAGCCCTGGATCAGCACGCCGACGATACCGCCGCCGACCGCGACCGGTGCGAAGGCACCTTCGATGATGGCGCCGAAGGCGGCCGGAATCGCACTGAAGTTGAAGCCGAGGATGATGAGTGCCGCGATCACGTAGATGACAGCCATCATCGGCACCAGCTTCTCGGTGACACGTGCGATGGACTTGATGCCGCCGATGATGACCATGCCGACGATGGCGGCCATCACGAGACCGAACAGCCAGCCGTAGCCGACCAGGAAGCTGGCATCACCGCCGGTGACGTTGACGGCCTGCTGATAGGACTGGTTGGCCTGGAACATGTTGCCGCCGCCGATGGAGCCGCCGATGGCGCAGATGGCGAAGAAGATCGCCAGAATCTTGCCCAGACCCGCCTTGCCGTTTTCCGCGAAGCCCTTGGACAGGTAGTACATCGGGCCGCCGGAGATGGAGCCATCCGCGTTGACGTTGCGGTACTTCACGCCAAGCGTACATTCACAGAACTTGGAAGCCATGCCGAGCAGGCCGGCCAGAATCATCCAGAAGGTCGCGCCCGGGCCGCCCAGCGAGACGGCGACCGCGACGCCGGCGATGTTGCCAAGGCCGACCGTGCCGGACAGCGCCGTGGCCAATGCCTGGAAGTGGGACACCTCGCCTTCATCCTTCGGGTCGGTGTAGTCGCCCTTGACCAGACGGATGGCATGGCCGAACAGGCGGAACTGCACGAAGCCGAAATAGAGCGTGAAGATGACGGCCGCGATGATCAGCCAGCCGACGATCAGCGGGAACTGGGTGCCGGCCACCGGCACGGAATAGAAGATGGTCGAGACGATCGGATTGACGATCGGTCCGACGATGTCACTGATGGCCTGGTCCATGCCTTCGGCACGGGCAGAGCTTGCGGCCATGAGGGCTGCCATCGCGGCAGCCCAGGGGGCCAGGGAGCGGAATCGACTCATGAGAGGTAACCTCGAAAAGCGAATTGTCGTTATTGTCTGGTGCGAATCTCTGCAGGCGGCGGGTGCGGGAGGCGCCTGTCTCAGGGAACGATGGTGACGGGCACCGAGGCCTCTTGAATCAGATGGGCGGTGACGCTGCCGAAGATGCGTGAGCGCACGCTTTCCCCCTTGCGGCCGACGATGATCTGCTCGGCATTCACTTCACGCGCCAGCAGGCTGAGGATCTCGGCGGCATCGCCGTGGCGGACACGGCCCTCGACCTGATAGCCCTCCTTTTCCAGCTCGCTGATGGCAGGCGTCAGCACACGCTCGCGGGCCAGCTTGATCTCGTTCTCACGGCGACTGGCACGCTGGGCGTTCTCTTCCGGCGTGTTGAAGCTGTAGGGCGACCATTCGACCACGTAGCAGAGAATGATCCTGGTTTCCGCGCCCACCAGAGAGGCGACGCGCTTGGCATAGGCAATGGCACTGTCGCCGCCCGGGGTTCCATCCAGTCCGACAATCAGGGAGGTGGTCATGGAGCTTCTCCTGAAGCTTGCTGGTCGTCGTGTCGCGCCAGCGGATTCTTGTTGAATTACCGTTTCGTTGCGGTTGAAAGAACTTTACTCCTCGCTCACACAAGAAATCCCTTCGGGTGTATCGCTTCACAAAACGATGATTAAACGAAATGGCGTCAGTTACGCGTTGACGAGTCTCAGGTTTCCGCTACGCCATTAGCCGGTGATGACGATATTCGCTGAGAAAACTGCTACCCATGGCTGTCAGCAATGCCGAGAGCGGGACGAGCTGTCCTTTGAGGGCGCCAGCAGGGTCACCATCAGAATCGCCATCAGTGGCAGGGGGGGGAGTGGGAGTGAAGAGGATGTGTCCAGGGAGTGACGCAGGGGCAAGGAGAGGGAGCCGCAAGGAGAGGGAGCCGCAAGGAGAGGGAGCCGCAAGGAGGAGGAGCGGCAAGGAGAGTGCGGGCAGAGATAGAGCACAGCGGACAGGAACGGGCGGGAGCGGACAAGAGAATAGGGCGGGCAAGAGAGGGTAAACAGGGGAGGGAAAGCAGAGGGTGGGGAGGTGAGGGAGGTGAGGGAGGTGAGGAAGGAGAGTAGAGAGAAACGCAGCGCTGCTCACCAACAGCGCTGCGAGTGTTCAAGATCGACGCGGCTAGATCAGCCGCTGGTGCGTCAGGTCTTGCCAGGCGGCTTCGATGGGCCAGGCCAGCGGCTGACGCAGGTGTTCCGGCAGCGCCATCAGGGCGGCCGTGGGACTGTCGTGTTCGCGCATGCGCAACCAGCAATAGGCCCAGGCGCAGGCGTCATCCGGCCCCTGCGGCACCGGGCGTGCCGGCATCTGCATCAACAGGAACAGCGCTGCCTTGGGTGCCCACAGCGGCGCACCGCCCTCGGCGGCCCACTGCTCCAGCGTCTCGCCATCGGGATTGCTGGCGGGCTGGCCAAGACTTGCGACGCGCGCGGTATCGGCCAGCAGCACGGCGAGACGCTCGCTGTCGCCACGGCCATGGGTCAGCCAGGCACGCAACAGACCGGGCAGCCCGCGCTGGGCCTGTGGGTAAAAGGTGTCTTCAGACATGCACAAAGCCTTATGCTGTAGTTGGTCCACAGGTATTCTTCTCGCCGCCCTCGGGCGGCGTGAGTCGAGCGCACTGCTCGCGTTGCCTGCCAAATTTGCCCGCCACAGGGAGACTCCATCTTGCCATTCGATTTCATCACCCCGCTCGATCGACGCCAGTATCCTTCCCAGAAGTGGGATCGCTACGCCTCGGACGTCATGCCCCTCTGGATCGCCGACATGGACTTCAGCGCCCCGCCCGCCGTGACGCGAGCGCTGGCCGAGCGAGTGGCGCACCCGGTCTACGGCTATGCCAAGCCGTCGGAGGGCCTCGATGACAGCCTGTGTGACTGGAGTCGCGAGCATTATGGCTGGGAGGTGCCGCGTGACGCCATCGTCTGGCTGCCGGGCGTGGTGCCGGCCTTGCACCTGGCCAGTCTGGCATTGACCTCTCCCGGCGCGGGCGTGGTCACGACGACCCCGATCTACCCGCCCTTCCTCAAGGTGGCCCAGAAGACCGGACGACTGGCGCAGATGGCACCGCTGGCAGAGCCCGAGACGCAAGGCGGCCCCTGGCGACTGGATCTGGAGGCCCTGGAAGCAGCCATCACGCCCGAGACCGAGCTGCTGCTATGGTGCCACCCGCACAATCCTACCGGCCGCGTCTGGCGCGAGGAAGAGCTCGAGGCGCTGGCGGAGCTGGTCGAGCGTCACGATCTGCTGGTGGTCTCCGATGAGCTGCATGCTGATCTGGTGGTGGACCCGACGGCCCGCCATATTCCGCTGGCCAGCCTGAACGAGCGACTGGCGGCGCGCTGCGTGACCCTGTGGGCACCCTCCAAGACCTTCAACACCGCCGGGCTGACATTCGCCTGCGCGGTGATCACCGATCCCAAGCTGCGTGCACGCTTCACCGGCGCCGCCAATGGCTTGATGCCCGATACCAATGTGCTGGGCATGGCCGCGACCGAAGCGGCGTGGCGCGAGGGTGAGCCGTGGCGTCAGGAGCTGCTGAGCGTGCTGCGTGACAACCTCGATCTGCTGGAGAGCCATGTGGCACGCTGGGACGGCGTCAGCATGTCGCGCCCGCAGGCCACCTATCTGGCCTGGCTGGATATGCGCAAGGCAGGGCTCGGGGAGTCTCCGCAGCAGACCCTGCTCGAGGAATGCGATGTCGCGCTGTCGGATGGCGCAGACTTCGGCTGGCCGGGCTTCGTGCGCTTGAACTACGGCACCACGCGCGTGCAGCTGGAGAAGGCGCTGCAGCAGATGGATGAGCGCCTGCAGAAAGGCTGAGGTTGGCGAAGAGATCGAGAGGGGGGCGAGCGAAGCGGCCGAGAAGGGCAGTCGACAGTACCGGAGTTGATCTGGGTCAGTCTGCGGCGTTTCGTTGGCAGCTATCGCTCATCGCAAACTTGAATTGAGAATCATTATCGTCAACTCTGAAGTCAGGCCGCTCATCGGGAGGGGCTTGTCATCAGGAGATGCGACGATGAGACATGAGGTGGCAGAGACGCCGCGACAGGGGCGGCCAGCAAGCAGGGATGCAGGCGTGACGGCCTGTCGTGAATGGTGTTGTCAGGGCGGGAGCCTGCGCCTGGCGCGTTCATCGCCGCCATCTTCCCGCTGCCGTGCTTCCGCGGCGTCATCAGCCACCCCGCCTGCGCCAGACGCCGTGAAGTCTGCGGGCCAGGAGCTTGAGGTGGACTTTCCGCCCAGCGTGCGTGAATCGCGTGCTCGCCCCTCGCTTCTCAAGGGCTGGAGCCGTCGTTAGCCCTTGAGTCGGCGCGATTGCTGGCCCTCAATGACAAGGCCCCGCTTCCGGTATAGGAGGCGGGGCCTTGTCGTCTGCGTGGCGTGATCAACTCATCAGCACGATCAGTACATCAGAGCGAACAGTTGGCGGCGGAAGCGCACGGTCAGCTCATGGGTCGCACCGAGGGCGTCGAAGACACGCAGCAGCGTCTTGCGTGCCAGATCATCGCCGTACTGGCGGTCGGTCTTCACCAGGCTGATCAGGGCATCCAGCGCCAGCTCGTAATGGCCATCCGCCAGGTCACGCATGGCGCGCTGGTAGCGGGCTTCGCTGTCGTCCCGCTCGATCATCGCCTGCACCTCTTCGGGAGACGGTGCCTCGGCGATGAAGTCGATGCGCGCACGTACGCCACGCGCCTGGGCACCGTCACGGTCTTCCGGCTTGAGGGAGTCCAGCAGCTGACGGGCCTCTTCACCATTGCCTTCGGCGACCAGCACCGAGGCGAGGTGGATGCGGTATTCCGGTGTCTCGGGGGATTCCTGCGCCAGTTGCTGATACAGCGCCTTGGCGGTGACGAGGTCGCCGCTTTCCAGTGCAGTGGCCGCCTGCTCCGCGAGGCTGGGGCCTGCTCCTGCCGCCGGCTGGACCTTGTGCTGCTCGAGGAACTGGCGAATCTCGGCTTCCGGACGCGCGCCGGTGAAGTTGCCTGCCAGACCGCCCTGGATGACCAGCTTGACGTCCGGCACCGAGCGCACGCCCAGCTGAGCGGCGATGTCCTGCTGTTCCTCGGCGTTCAGCTTGGCCAGGATGAAGCCGCCCGCATATTCACGTGCCAGCTTCTCGAGGATCGGCGTCAGGACGAGGCAATGCTCGCTCTGCGGCGACCAGCAATCCAGCAGTACCGGCACTTGCTGTGAGGCTTCCAGCACCTGCTGAAGATTGCTCATGTCCACATCGATGATGTAGGTGTTGGCGTCTTCTGCCTGGCGCGGTGCACTGGCGGCACCGCCGCCGACCACCCCTTGTGGCTGGGCGGCGGTGGTGTCATTGCCGGTCAGTGGCTGGCCGGTATTGGGATCGATGATCATGGTGCATGCCCCGAAATTCTGTCTGCGATTCAAGGCTCGCGCGCGAGCCGGTTGGCCTGATGATGCGGCCCGTCGCAGTGGAGTTCAAGGCGCTGCCGGACACTTCCTCGCGCGAGCGTCCCGGGCGCATCGGTTCACGGCAGCAGGGTGTCGCCGGCCAGGCTGGCGATGCAGGCGGCTTCGCTCTCGCTGAGCGGCATCACGGACAGGCGTGCGCGGCGGACCAGGTGGCTGTCCGCCAGCTCGGGCCGGGCCTTCAGGCGCGCGATGGGCAGGGTGGTGCGCAGCGGGCGAAGGTAGCTCAGACGCGGGGCGACCCAGCGCGGAGGCTTGTCGGCATCGATGTCCGCCACCTGACGTGGGTCGAAGCCCTTGTGCTCGGGGTCACTGGCCGTCGGGTCGGGCAGGGCGAGTTCGCTGACGACGGCCAGTCCGACCACCGCAGGCACCTTGCAGCTGGAGTGCTGGATGAGCACGACATCACCGAGCTGCATCTCACGCAGGAAGTTGCGCGCCTGATAGTTGCGCACGCCATCCCAGAGCGCCGGTGATTCGCGGCGCAGGTCATCCAGCGAGAAGGCATCGGGTTCGGTCTTGACCAGCCAGTGGCGCATGCAGGCACTCCCTTGGGACTGACGTGATGAGTGTGAAGGGCCAGGTGTGAAGGGGCCCGGTGTGGATAGGGGTAGCCAGGCCCGAGAACCGGCTTCCTCGCCATCATCGCACAGGAATTTCACGCATACGAAAAAGGCCTGATGCATGGCATCAGGCCTTTCGAATTCTTGGTAGCGGGGACCGGATTTGAACCGATGACCTTCGGGTTATGAGCCCGACGAGCTACCAGACTGCTCCACCCCGCAACACTGGGTACTGCCTTTGCTCCAACTCTGACGCATCAGAGGTTGGTAGCGGGAACCGGATTTGAACCGATGACCTTCGGGTTATGAGCCCGACGAGCTACCAGACTGCTCCATCCCGCAACATCACGTTGGTGTCTGACCGGCAATTGCCTGATAGGCAACGACTTGTCAGTGGTAGCGGGGACCGGATTTGAACCGATGACCTTCGGGTTATGAGCCCGACGAGCTACCAGACTGCTCCACCCCGCATCAACGTGGGGCGTAGTATAAGGATATACAGTGCTGCGTCAACCGTTATCCCGTAATTGACGCAAACTTCTCGTGTCCGGTGAGTCGACACCAACCCGTCTGCGTACCTCGAGCGATAATCGGCATCTTGTGTGAGAGATCTGCTACATACATTCCCGCTGCATCCTGTCCATACTGAGGAGGACGCGCCTCGCGCAGGCGGATGGCAGGCGTCACAGAGTGCACGATTGTCATCAGGCTGTTAGAGGCGCGGGTCATTGTTGTCGTTGCAGGCATTCTCGTTTTCTCAGGGCGGGGGTGTCCGCAGATTCGCCAAGCTGTGCCCAAGCCAAGGACACAGGACGTTCCAGGATTAGGGAGACACAATAAGATGACACAAACAGCACCCGTCGCATGGGTTACCGGTGGTACCGGTGGCATTGGTTCCGCTATCTGCCGCGAGCTGGCGAACCAGGGGTATCAGGTAATTGCGGGTTACAGGAACAAGGAAAAGGCAGAGGGGTGGCTGTCGGAACAGCGCGCTGCCGGGTTCGAGAACATCGCACTGTCCGGCATCGAGCTGGACAACTTCGAAGCCTGTCAGGCAGGCGTCAACGAAATCCGCGAGCGCTTCGGCCCGATCGCGGTTCTGGTCAACTGCGCCGGCATCACGCGTGATACCTCCATGCGCAAGATGAGCTATGAGCAGTGGCGCGAAGTCATCAACTGCAACCTCGACAGCGTCTTCAACACCTGCCGTGCCGTCATCAATGACATGCTGGAGCACAAGTACGGCCGCATCGTGAACATCTCCTCCATCAATGGCCGCAAGGGCCAGTTCGGGCAGGTCAACTACTCGGCCGCCAAGGCGGGCATGCATGGTCTGACCATGGCGCTGGCGCAGGAAACCGCGACCAAGGGCATTACCGTCAACACCCTGTCACCGGGCTACATCGCCACCGACATGATCATGAAGATCCCCGAAGAGATCCGTGAATCGATCCGCGAGACCATCCCGGTCAAGCGTTATGGTCAGCCGGACGAGATCGCACGTGCGGTCGCCTTCCTGGCCGACGAGAAATCCGGCTTCATCACCGGTGCCAACCTGGATATCAATGGCGGCCAGTTCATGGGCTGATGCTCTGCGCTAGCGCGAGCCAGAGCAGGGTTGGCACCCGGCCCCGCCTGGCGAGAGAATGAAAAAGCCCCCGTCTCTATCGAGACGGGGGCTTTTCGTTGCCATGACTTCAGTCTTGCGAGCGCGTCGTCACCAGCTCAAGAGCACTGGCTCAGTGATTGAACAGCGCATCGAAGCGCGGCAGTTCGGTCTGCCAGGCGTCCCAGTCCAGCGGACCGTTGGCGAGCAGCGCATCCAGCACCTCATCCAGCTCTTCTTCACGCTCCATGCGCTCACCCAGCTGCTGGTTGATGCGCGCGACCTGCACTGTCAGGCGGCGTGATTCATCTTCGCTGCCCAGCGGGGCCTCGAACAGAATGGCCAGGTGGACACGCAGCTCGGCCAGGCGCTCGTTGGCGGCGCTGCAGTTGCTCGGCAGGGCCTGGCGCATCTGGTTGCGCGCCGCATTGGCCTGACGGCTGTTGTCGTCGAAGGCCGAGGTGTTCGGCAGCTCGACATCCTGCACGTCGCCGTTGCGCGCGCTGGCATCCGCCACGGCGTGCTGTTCGAGCAGATCACGCCATTGCTGCCATTCCTCGCGCAGCTGCAGGGCGTGCAGTTCATCCAGACGCTGCTCACGACGCTTGAGAATGCCGGTCCAGCGACGACGCATGCCGTCGCCCCGCTTGCCGCGCGGCAGCGGGCCAAGGGTGTCGGCTTCCTTCAGGGCGTCATCGAGCAGGGCGGCGTCTTCCAGTGTCTCCGGCTCCCAGCTGTCGAGGCGTTCGATCAGCGCCTGCCACTGATCCAGGCGTGCCTGCTCGCGGCTGTCGCGGTCTTCGCGGTCCTGATCGCGTGCAGCGAAGATACGGTCACACGCCGCGCGGAAGGCGGCCCACAGGCGTTGCTCTTCGCCCTTGGGCGCGCGGCCCATCTCGCGCCAGCGACTCTGCAGTGCCTTGGCCTGCTCGGCGCGTGCGCGTGCCGGCGAGTCCTCATTGGCCAGCGCCTCGACGGCGTCGACCAGTGCCTGCTTGGCGGCGGCGATCTGGCCCGCGCGGCTGTCGATCAGCCCCTGCAGTGCCGTCAGTGCCTCGCCGAAGCGGTGCGACAGCTGGCGACCGGGACCTGCGGGCACCGGCGTGTGGCGACGCCATTCCTCACGGGCGCGATCACGGATCTGGCGCAGGGAGTCGGGGTCGGCATCGTCCATGGCGTGGCCGTTGAGCGATTCGAGCTGCTCACAGAGCGCTTCGCGCATGGCCAGATTGTGTTCACGCAGCTGCTTGCGCGATTCGCGGTAATCCCGCAGGCGCAGCTTGATGGCGTCAGAGGCGGTGCGGAACGCCTGGCTGGCATCGCGGCTGGCGGCCGCATCACCCAGCTCGCGCCATTGCTGAATCAGCTGCTGGTGCTGGCGGTCGCGCTGCTCATCGCTGATGTCATCGCGCTCGCTCAGGGTGGTGATGGCCTCGAGCAGCTGCTCGCGCTTGGGCGCCGCGACGAAGTTCTGCCAGTCACGGAGTTCCGCGACCCGCGCGCCCAGCTGGCGCAGGCGGGTCTGGCGGGCATTGTCGAGCTGGCCTTCGGTACGATCGCGCAGTGAGCGATGCAGGCGGCTGGCCGGCTTGAGCTTGCCGGCATCGAGATCCGCTTCCAGGCGTGCCAGTTCGGCATCCAGTGCGTCCAGATCCAGGCTCGCCTTGCCGTCGGCCGCGCGGGAGGCGTCAGCTGACTCGGCGTCTTGTGCTGGGCTGCCATCGAGCGAGTCCTGCTCCTGCGCTGCCTCTTCCGGCTCTTCCGGCTGCGCCGCGCTGATCGCCTGACGCACCGCACTCAGGCTGGCGGTCTGCGGCAGACCCGCAGGCCAGGCCACTTCGCTTTCTAGACGACGCAGCTGGTCGATGTCATTGTCGACCAGCGCGGCATCCAGCTCGCCCTGGCACAGCTGATGGCGATGCCAGGCATCGAGGGCATCCTGCAGCTGCTGTTGCAGGCGCTGCTGACGTTCGAGCAGTTCGGCCGGGGCCGAGAACTGGTCGGTCAACTCGCGCCAGCGCTCTCCCTGCAGACGGCGCTGGGCCTGCAGGCTGGCGAAGTCGTGGTCATTGACGCAGTCGCGGCTGTAGAGGTCTTCCCGCGCCTGATCCACGGCGCTGAGAATCTCTTCCAGGTGCGTATTGAGGTTGGCGCTCAGGCGCTCATGGGCGCGAATGGCTTCCTCGCGGGCCTCATGGTCGCTGATGACCTTGTGCGCCTGCTGGCGCGCCTCTTCGAAGCGCTGTTGAATCTCGTAGTCCGCGGCCGGCAGACGCTCCCACTCGCGCAGCAGCGAGCGGTAACGCGAGGGCACGCTGTCTTCCCACGCCTGACGCGGCAGCTTCTCCATCTGGCGCAGCAGATTGTCGCGGCTGGCGGCCAGCGCGTCGGCCTGCTGAGCATCGGCACGGCGCTGGGCGAGGGTGTCGCGCGCCTGACGCTGCACGTGGCGGTCACGCTTGGCATCGCGCACCAGGCGCTCGAGGCCGGCCTGGCTGGTGATGCGGGCGGCAGCGGCATGGCGCACGGCGGCGATGGTGTTGTGGCAGGCCTGATGGATCAGCGCCTCTTCATCTTCCAGACGGCTCAGTGCGGTCAGACGCAGTTGCTGGTTGTCGCCGCGGGACGCCACGGCGGACAGCAGTTCGCTATCGTCCAAGCGCTCGACCAGCTGTTCACGGCTCAACAGTGAGGGCGCATCCTGGCCGCCGCTCAACAGTTCGATCAGGCGCTCGCGTACCAGGCCATCGGCGCGGTCGAGCAGCGGCAGCAGACGCTCGGGAGATTGCATGCGCGTCAGGGCGGCATGGCGCACTTCCAGGGCGTCATCTTCGAGAATCAGGGTCTCCAGGATCTTGCGCTGGTCTGGAATCTCCGGATCAAGCTGGTCAGTGGCAGCGGAGCGAATGGCAGGGTTGGCGTGTTGCCAGCGAGGAGTGAACAGGCGGCCAGTGAGGCGGGAGAGCAGTCCGGTCATGAGAGAGCGGTTATCCAGGCAAAAAATAGAGGGGCGCAACAATTGGCCGCACACTCGGCGGGTGCAATCGGGTGGGCACGACGGAGTGGGCGGAGTGACGGCGCATGAATTTCGTCACCCCGCTATCTTACCAGTCACAGCCCCCCGTTGTGTGGTATCGCATGTCGATCGATGTGCCTTATTGCACGCGCGCGGCGGCGTGCAGGGCGACCGGCGGCGGGTGACAGGTCGGCAAGGGAGCCACGTCGTAGGCTCGCGACACCTGACAGTGCCTTCTGCTGGCCGTATCATCAGTTGCAGCACTGTGTTCGCTCACATAGTTTTGTACGTTACCGCTATGCCATTCAGTGTCTGTCATTCATGCTCGGCATCTATCAAGCAGTCGCTGTGCCGTGTGCGACGGCGAGCTATGTTATTCAGGTGGCCTTTCCCATCGAGGGTCGCCTTGAGGATGCCGTGAACAGCACGTGCATCATCAAGAGTGTCGGAGGGCTTCGACACTCCTTACGCAACCGGAGTCAGGTCATGAGTCTCAGTACGGACAGGGCCCCTCAGGCCTTCACCTTCAAGGGCGGCATGCTGCCGATGACGGTCATGGAGCTGGTCAGCGGTGATCCGGAGCAGATCCGTGCTCAGCTGGCCAGCAAGCTCAGCCAGTCGCCGGCCTTCTTTCAACATACGCCGGTGGTGCTGAGCGTCGAGAAGCTCGACGAGCCGCATCTGGCGCTGGAGCGCATCTGTGCCGTCTGCCGAGGGCACAAGCTGCTGCCGGTCGCGGTGCGTGGCGGTGGAGACCCGGTGCGTCAGTCCGCCTGGGCGTTGGGGCTGGGGTGGTTCCCGCCGCAGGAGAATCGCGGGCGCTCCCTCGAGTCCGTGCCGCCGGTGGCTGCTGAACCGGTCGCCGAGCCTGCCGGGACGGTCGCGGACAGCGCGGCCGAGAAAGCGGAGCCAGCCCACGCCAGCAAGGTGTATCGCGGCACGGTGCGCTCGGGCCAGCAGGTCAGCGCACCGGAGGGCGATCTGGTCATCATCGGCGCGGTGAATGCCGGCGCCGAGATCCTGGCCGCCGGCAGCGTGCATATCTATGGCGCTCTGCGTGGTCGCGCGCTGGCGGGTATCCATGGCGATCGCAACGCCAGCATCTACTGCAAGGAACTGCACGCCGAGCTGCTCTCGGTGGCCGGAACCTACAAGCGACTCGATGACATCGACAATCGCCTGCTGGGTGCCAATGTCGAAGTCGTGCTTGAACACGACCAACTCTGTATCGCACGACTCGGCTGACCCCAGCACTGTGTTCTGAACGATATCCAATATTTACAGGTGATCCTCGCTCGGCGAGGGACTCTCAGCAAGGAAGATACCTTTGGCCAAGATTATCGTAGTGACGTCAGGCAAGGGCGGAGTCGGCAAGACGACCAGCGCCGCCGCCATTGCCACCGGACTGGCTTTGCGCGGCAACAAGACCGTAGTGATCGATTTCGATGTGGGCCTGCGTAACCTGGACCTGATCATGGGCTGCGAGCGCCGTGTGGTCTATGACCTGGTCAACGTCATCCAGGGCGAAGCCAATCTCAAGCAGGCCCTGATCCGCGACAAGCGCATCGACAACCTGCACATCCTCCCGGCCTCCCAGACCCGTGACAAGGACGCGCTGACGCTGGAAGGCGTCGAGAAGGTGCTCGACGCGCTGCGCGAGGAGTTCGATTACGTCATCTGTGACTCGCCGGCCGGTATCGAGCGCGGTGCCCAGCTGGCGATGTACTTCGCTGACGAGGCCGTGGTGGTGACCAACCCGGAAGTCAGCTCGGTACGTGACTCCGACCGCATCATCGGCCTGCTGTCTTCCAAGACGCGCCGCGCCGAGAATGGCGACACCCCGGTGCGTGAACACCTGCTGATCACCCGTTACCATCCGGCGCGCGTCACCGGCGGTGACATGCTCAACCTGACCGATATCCAGGAAATCCTGTCGATCCCGCTGATCGGCCTGATTCCGGAATCCGACGCCGTGCTGCGCGCGTCCAACCAGGGCGTGCCGGTCACGCATGACCAGAAGAGCGATGCCGGCCAGGCGTACGTGGATTGCGTGTCCCGCCTGTTGGGCGAGGAAGTGCAGCTGCGTTTCCATGAAGTCGAGAAGCGCGGTCTGCTGGCCAGAATGTTTGGAGGGGGGCGCAAGTGAAATTACTGGATTTTCTGAAGCGAGAGCGCAAGAAGACCGCCAATGTCGCCAAGGAGCGGCTGCAGATCATCGTCGCGCACCAGCGTAGCCAGCGTGACCAGCCGGATTACATGCCGATGCTGGAGCGTGAGCTGCTCGAGGTGATTCGCAAGTATGTGCAGGTCGACCAAGATGCCATCAACATCTCGCTGGACCGCGAAGACGACTGCTCGGTGCTGGAACTCAACGTCACTCTGCCGCGCCCCGGCGAGGCCTGAGTTCGCGGGGCGCCGGGTGCTTGCCACCTGAGGCGTTGCCGAGCGGGCAGCGCCTGCGACGTCCCGACCCAGCCCATGCCCATTGCCTGCCAGAGCACCGTGCCAGCCTTGCTGGAGACGGTGCTCTGGCACGTTCATTTTTCGACCGCCCGCGTGGAGACATCCTGTGGCAGAGCCCACCTTCCTGTGGCACGACTACGAGACCTTCGGCGCCGACCCGCGCCGTGATCGTCCTTCGCAGTTCGCGGCCATCCGTACCGATGCTGACTTCAATGAGATCGGCGAGCCGCTGACCCTCTATTGCAAGCCGGCCGATGACTTCCTGCCCCAGCCGATGGCGTGTCTGATCACCGGCATCACCCCGCAGCAGGCCGAGCGTCGCGGCATCCCCGAGGCCGAGTTCGCCGGGCGCATCAATGACGAGATGAGCGTGCCGGGGACCTGCACGCTGGGCTACAACAGCCTGCGCTTCGATGATGAAGTCAGCCGTCATCTGTTCTACCGCAACTTCCTCGACCCCTACGGACGTGAGTGGCAGAACGGCAATTCGCGCTGGGACCTGATCGATGTCGTGCGCGCCTTCCATGCCCTGCGCCCGGAAGGCATCGAATGGCCCAAGCGTGAAGATGGTGCGCCCAGCTTCCGTCTGGAGCACCTGACGGCGGCCAATGGCATCGAGCACGCCGGCGCGCATGACGCGCTGGTGGACGTGCGCGCCACCATCGCGCTGGCACGCCTGCTCAAGTCGCGCAATGCACGGCTGTTCGATTATCTGCTCAAGCTGCGCAACAAGCGCCATGTCGCCAGCCTGCTGGATATCGGCGCACGCAAGCCGATGCTGCACATCTCGCGTCGCTATCCGGCCTCGCGGGCCTGCGGCGCGCTGGTGGTGCCGCTGGCGGAGCATCCTTCGAATGCCAATGGCGTGATCGTCTATGACCTCTCGGTCGACCCGGCGCCGTTGATGGAGCTGTCACCGGAAGAGATTCGTGCCCGTGTCTTCGCCAGTGCCGATGACCTCGCGGAAGGCGAGGAGCGGATTCCGCTCAAGGTCATCCATCTCAACAAGAGCCCGGTGCTGCTGCCGGCCAATGCGCTCAAGGATGTGTCCGGGCCGCATGAGGGCGAGTACGGCGAGATCGCCGCGCGCTTCAAGATCGACCCCGCCCAGTGTCGCGTGCACTGGAAGTGGCTGAAGGACAACGCCGGTGTCGGCGTGAAGGTGGCGCAGGTATTCGCCGAGGCGCCGTCGGCCGGCCCGGCCGATCCGGACCTGATGCTCTATTCCGGTGGCTTCTTCTCGCCCGCGGACCGCAAGGAGATGGAGCGCGTGCGTGCCACTCATCCCGAGGCGCTGGATGATACGCCGTTCGCCTTCCAGGATGGTCGGCTCGAGGAGATGCTGTTCCGCTATCGTGCGCGCAGCTACGGCTACACGCTCAACTCCGCCGAGCGCGAACGCTGGGAGCAGTGGCGCTGGGAGCGCATGAACGATGAGCAGGTCGCGAGCCTGACCGTGAAGGGCTTCGTCAGCGAGATCCAGCGTCTGGCCCAGAGCGAGCAGGACCCGGACCGCGTGCAGATTCTCGAAGAACTGGCGATGTACGTGGAAGGCATCATGCCGCCGCAGGCCTTCGGCTGATGACGGGCTAGCCGGCCCGCTGTGCTTGCCGGCAAGGCATGAATGAACAAGACCCCGACGCGGTTATTGAACTGCACCGCGTCGGGGTCTTGTCGTTTCAGGCGCCCGTCCGGTGAGGGCCGGTGCCTTGTTTGCCCGCCAAGCCGCTGGCGGGCCGGCGAGACTCAATGCTGGGCATTGCCGCTGGCCTCGGCAGAGGGTGCCGCCAGGGTCGCGCCTGTCTCGGCGCGCGGCGCCTCGGGCAGCGGCGGCAGGTCCAGTTCCGTGAGGCGCTGGTCGAAATCACTGGGCGTGCCGGGGTCGAAGGCCAGTTCCAGCGCGCTGGAGGCATTCAGCTGCTGCCAGATGGCGCGGATATCCTGCGCGCTGACCTGCTCGACGGCCGCGACCAGTTGCTGGCGACGGTCAAAGCCTGTCCAGCCGAAGCTCAGCTCGCTCCAGTTGCGCGCTGCCAGCTCTGACAGCTTGCGGGGCTTCTGGGTCAGGCTGTCGACGACGGCGTCGCGGTAGCTGGCAAGCGCGGCCTCATCCAGCGACTGCACGCGGCTGTCGAAGCGGGTGAGGAAGGCATCCATGCGCGAAAACAGCGTCTTGCTGTCCTTGGATGGCGACTGCACCAGCAGGCTCAGCCCCGGCGCATCCAGCATGGGCGAATAGCGTGCGGAGACGATGTAGCCGAGTTGCTCCTCGGTGCGCAGCTGGCTGTAGAAGGGCGCTTCGAGCAGCTGACCCAGCACCGCGATGCGGGCCTGGGTCTGCAGCGTACGGTCCTTGCCCTGCAGGTAGCGCAGGGCACCGGCATCGCCGCGTGTGCTGTCCGGGCGCAGTACCATGTGCTGGGTGACCTGACGCACTTCCAGGTCTGGCACCGCCTCGCGCGTGATGCGCGGCGCAAGCCCGTTGATCACCAGCTGGCCGGTCTCGCGGGCCTGGTCGGCGGTCAGATTGCCGGTCACCATCGCCTGCACGTGCAGCTTGGCAAGGAAGCGCTTGCGGAAGCTGTCCAGTGACTGGGCGTCGATCTTGTCCAGGGCCGCCAGTTGTTGCTCGGCGGTGCTCGGCAGGCCGACCAGCGTTTCACTGAGGCTGCGACCCAGGCGCGTGTAGAGCGGTGCCTGAACGCGGTTCTGCAGGCTGCGACGCAGGCGTTGAGTGATGCGCTCCAGGGTGGCGGGGGCCATCTCGCCATTCACCAGCTGGTCGAGCACTTCGCGCATTTCCGGCTGCTGACCATCGCGCCAGCCACTGAACTGCAGCGTGATGCCACGCCCATGGGCATAGACCAGCGCATCCTGCCCGGCCAGACGCGCCGGATACAGACGCGCGTTGAGGCTGTCATTCAGCCATGCCGCCAGCACCTGACTCATGGCCTGGTCATCCACCGAGCGACTGACGTCGGGATTGAGCAGACCGAAGCGCCATTCGGCCTTCGGCACGCCGAAGCTTGCATCGCCCTGATACCAGAGCTCGGCACCGGGCTCATCGATCAACTGGCTCGGCTTGGCGTCGGGCAGGTCGAGTACGCGGAAGTCCTTGGCCAGATAGGGGTTGGGACTGGGCAGCGCCAGCTGGCTGGTCAGGGTGTCGCCGCCGGCGGTCTGAGCAGCGGCATCCGCCGTCAGACGCGTCAGGGTGTAGGGCGCCTTGAACCACTCGCCCTGTTGATCCCCCTCCACCTGCGGGCCGGAGTAGACCTCCAGCAGGTTGTCGGGTGTCAGGCGAGCGAGGGTGTCCTCGATCAGGTCCGGATCGAAGTCCTGCATCAGGTAGGGCGCCGCAAGCACGTCCTCGATCGGATAGCGCGTCATCATCATCGCCAGATTGCTGGCCAGATTGACCGGCGAGCTGCGCTGCTGGAAGCGGAAGCTCTGCTCGCCCAGCTGCGCCTGTTCGGTATAGCGCCAGTCGTTGATGCCCTCATCACGGATCAGCGCCAGGTAGTCGAACAGCGCGGCACGGATCTCCGCCTGATGCTGCGCGCCTTCCGGGGTCAGGCTGATGTCGACGCTGAGCAGGGCATGCTCGCCATCACTGAGGCCACCGCCGGCCGAGAGGCCATCTGCCCAGCCCTTGTCCTTTAGCACCGCGAGCAGACTGCCTTCGCCCTCATGACCGATCAGGTTGGCCAGGTAGCTGACCGGCTGTGAGCGGTAGTGGGCAATCGGGTCGTCGATGGGGAACATGAACGACAGCTTGCGCTCCTGCTTGAGCGCCTTGACCTCAAGGCGTGCCGGCAGCTCGTCACCGCTGGCCAGGGGCGTGGTGATCTCGGGGCGCGACAGTCCACGGTCGGGCACATCACTGAAGTTGTCACGGGCCAGCTGTTCGAGCGTTTCCAATGACTGCGGCCCGACCAGTGACAGGCGCATCACGTTGGCGCCGTAGTGGGCCTGATAGAAGTCGACCAGACGCTGGCGCAGGCTGCCGGCCTCGGTGTCCTTGAGGGTCTCGAGGCTGCCGACACTGAAGCGGTTGAAGGGGTGTTCCGGGTTGAGGGCCGCTTCGACAGCCTCGTAGATACGGCGGCCATCGTCCTGCAGGCGCGCCTGATACTCGGAATTGACCGCATGGCGCTCGCGATCCACGTAGTCGGCATTGAACTGCGGCGCGACGAAGAAGCGTGCAAAGCGCGGCAGCGCTTCATCGAAGGCATCCGGGTCGATGTCGAAGAAGTAGTTGGTGTCCTGGCTGGCGGTGAAGGCGTTGTGCTGGCCGCCATGCTTGGTGATGAAGTCCTGGTAGGCATCCGGCTTCGGATAGCGATCGGTGCCGAGGAACAGCATGTGCTCCAGGAAGTGTGCCAGCCCCGGGACATCGTCGGGGTCCTGGGCGCTGCCGACTTCGACATCGACGGCGGCGGCGGCCTTGTCGGCCTTGGCATCACTGACCAGCAGGACCCTGAGGCCGTTGTCGAGGGTCAGGCTGCGATAGAGTCGCTGGTCGTTCTCGCTCTTGATGACGGGACTGGCCTGCTCGGCCCTGGCGGGCGCCGTGCTTGAGGCGGAGTTGGCGGCCGGCGCGAGGGACGACGCGGGCACAGAAGCCGGGCGGGTGTCGGCATGGCTGATGGCCGGCGCCAGGCCACTCATGACGATGGCGGCAATGGCCGTGCTCAGTGCAAGAGGGCGAAATCCTGAAGGCAGTGACATCTTCTCTCCTGATTCACGCCACCGCTGCTCGGGCAGGTGGCGCTGACTCGGTGATGGTTCTCATTGGGCGAACATGCGCGCGAGGCGGTAGAGCGATGCAGTGCCGCCATCCTCGATACGTGCCGTCGGCGCAGGCGGATTCAGGTCAGCATCGGGCCGGTGGGGTGCGCGACGCTCCACTCCTGATGCTCGGGGTCGTTGACGAGGCGTGCGACCGGGAAGGCGGCCAGGCTGGCGTTCGGCGTCAGCATGCTGCGTACCGTCTCCAGCGGCGTCTCGGCATTCAGCCAGTCGCGTACCTGATGCGGCGCGATCACGGCGGGCATGCGATCGGTCAGGCGTGACGTGACCCCGGCACACTCGACACTGATCAGCGCGAAGCTGTCGCGACCCTCGGGGGGCAGCCCCTCCATCAGGGGGGCGCTGAAGTGGCGCGTCCACAGGGCGGCCAGCAACAGCGGGGCGCGGGTCGGGTGCGTGACCAGAAACGGCTGCTTCATGCGCGGTTGTTCCTTCCACACATAGACACCGCCGACGGGGATCAGTGCCCGCTGGCTGATGAACGACTCGCGGAACATGCGTCGCGTTTCCAGCGACTCTGCCCGCGCCACGTGCGGGGCGTGGTTCATGATCTCCAGCCAGCTGGGAGTCAGGCCCCAGAGTGCCGGCACCAGGCGCAGGCGGGGGCCTTCCAGTCGCAGCATCGAGGCGGGCATGCGCGGGGCGCGATTGGCACTGACCAGCAGTTCGCTGCGCAACTGGCGTTCGAGCGCGGGAGTCGCCAGCGACCCGAACAGTTCGTCGGGGGGCAGGTCAGCGGGGTAGGGGGGGATATACAGACGACCGGCCACGAGAATCCTTTGAGGCGATGAGGCGAAGGGAACATGCAGCGGCAGCTGCTGCCTGAGATGGGGTGTGGATCGCGCTGCACGCCACGGATGCCAGCATGCCACACCTTGGTGGTGCTTGCGTTTGTGCTCAGTCTCGATATGCTGGACGGAAACACTGTTCGATTCAATGACCGATACGGGGTGCTCCAAGAGATGCCCGCAAGGCGTCGCAACCCTTTGCCCACCCGTGCTGTCCGAACACACACCGCGTCAGATTCGCTACGCGGTAACGCATCTCAAGCATCAGAGGAATTCGATGGCCCGTCCACGTCAGCATGCACCGGAAGCGCTGCATGCGCGGGTAATGGAGACCTGCGATGAATGGCTCAAAGAGCAGCCCGTTCACGCCCTGTCTCTGCGCAACCTGGCTCGCGAAGTCGGTTGTGCGCCCAGCACCCTGCTCAAGCTTTATGGCAGCTTCGGCAACCTGCTCCAGCACGTCAATCTGGCGACGCTGGACAGGCTGCGCGATGCGATAGCCGGACAGGAGACGCCGAGTCCTTCGGAGCGCCTCAAGGCACTGGCGCGCGCCTACTGGGGCTTCGCCCAGCGCGACCCTTACCGTTGGCAGCTGCTGTTCGACTTCCCGCTTGCGCAGGAAGGGGAGCTGGACCAGCGTCAGAACGCGATGATCGAAGGGCTGTTCGAACGTGTGGAGGGGGCCTTGGTCGAGTACGCCCCACGCGTCGAGTCCGTCGAGGCCAAGCGCATGGCGCGCACGCTGTGGGGTAGCGTGCACGGTCTGGTGCAGCTGGGCATGAACGAGCGTCTGGGACTCTGGCAGGGGCAGCCACTGGAAGTGACGGAGCTGCTCGATCAGTTGCTGGACACCATGTTGGCGGGGCTCAAGGTACGCAGCGAGGCTGCGTGTGCGGGGGATGCCACGGAAGCTGGCAAATGAGTCGAGAACTGCTCCGGCGACCCCGTTTTGCGCCTTTCTTCTGGACCCAGGCCCTCGGGGCCTTCAATGACAACCTGTTCAAGAACGCCTTGCTGCTGCTGATGACCTTCGTGGTCATCGAGCAGCGGGGCTGGGACACCGGCATCGTCAACAATCTGGCGGCCGGTCTGTTCATCCTGCCTTTTCTGCTGTTCTCCGCCTGGGGCGGCCTGTTGGCTGACCGCCTCGACAAGCAGCGCCTGATCGTGCGACTCAAGTGGCTGGAGCTGGCCACCATGAGCGTGGCGGCCGGCGCCTTGATCTTCGAGGCCTGGGAGTTGCTGCTGGCGCTGCTGTTCATGATGGGCACCCAGTCGGCACTCTTCGGCCCGGTCAAGTACGCCATCCTGCCCCAGCACCTCAATCCGGATGAGCTGGTCAGCGGCAATGCCTGGGTCGAGCTGGGCACCTTCCTCGCCATCCTGATCGGTACCCTTGCCGCCGCGGCCTTGATGGCGCTGGGCGGCGAGCTGGCACGCTGGGCGCTCTCCGCGTCGCTGGTCTCGCTTTCCCTGCTGGGCGTGATGGCGGCCGGCAAGATTCCGTCGGCACCCTCCGCTTCGCCCGGCCCCGTGCCGTGGCGTCCGCTCTCCGGCAGCATCGCGGTGATGCGTGAAGGGCTGAGTAATCGCCGGCTTCGCTGGGCTCTACTGGGCATCAGTGCCTTCTGGTTCCTCGGCGCCAGCTATCTGACGCAATTGCCGGCCTATGCGCGCGATATCGTGCATGGGGCCGAAGGGGCGACCTCTGCCTTGCTGGCGGCCTTTGCCATCGGTATCGGGCTGGGGTCGCTGGCCTGTGAGCGTGTCTCGCGCGGGCGTCTCGAGACGGGGCTGGTGCCCTTCGGCGCGCTGATCATCTTCGCTGGCGGGCTGGATCTTGCCCTGCGCCCGGCACTGGCCGAGGCGCAGATGGCCACACCGCTGATCGAGCTGCTGGGCATCGCCGGTTTCTGGCGCATGTGGCTGGATCTCGGTGTCATCGGCTTCGGCGGCGGCCTCTATATCGTGCCGCTTTATACCCTGCTGCAGATTCGCAGTCCTGAAGATCACCGCGCGCGCATGATCGCCGCCAACAACGTGCTCAATGCCCTGCTGATGGTGCTGTCGGCCGGTGCCGGCATTCTGGTGCTGGGCGTGATGGGGCGAGATATTCCGGACTTCCTGCTGCTGCTGTCCCTGATCAGCGGGCTGATCGCGGTGGTCTGCATGCTGCGTGACCCGCGGCCCTTCCTGCGCCTCAATATCTTCATCCTCATCCACCTGATGTATCGCCTGCACCTCAAGGGGCGCTGGCGGATACCGGCGGAAGGGGCGGCGCTGGTGGTGTGCAATCACGTCAGCTTCATGGATGCGCTGATTCTGGGCGGGGCCAGTCCGCGCCCGCTGCGTTTCCTGATGGATGCCGAGATATATCACTCGCCGTGGCTGAAGTGGTTCTTCCGCATCGCCGGGGCGATTCCGGTGGATTCTTCACGCAAGGACCCGGCAGGGGTGCGCCGCTCGCTGGAGGAAGTCGGCAAGGCGCTGCGCGAGGGAGAGGTCGTGATGATCTTCCCCGAGGGCAAGCTGACGCGCGACGGTGAGGTCGGTCGCTTCCGGCGCGGGCTGGAGTTGATTCTGGCGCGTGACCCGGTGCCGGTGATTCCGATGGCGCTGGGCGGTCTGTGGGGCTCCTGGTTCTCCCACGGCGGCGGGCCTGCCTTCGCCAAGTTTCCGCGGCGCCTGCGCGGGCGGGTAGAGCTGTGTGTCGGGCGTACCTTCGACCCTGTCGGCACCAAGGCGGTGGAGCTCGAAGAGGCGGTGCGTGATCTGCATCGCAAGGCGACACGCCTGGCGCGCTCCCGCTAGCCCCTCACTTTTTTCAGTGCTGCATGAAAATGCCGCCCATGCCGACACGATCGTCAGGCAGGGGCGGCATTTCACGTTCTGGCGACCAGCAAATGGCCACTGGTGGTGAGCGTGGCGTCGCGTCAGTCGCTGGACTGCTCGTAGGGTGCGGTGTGGCGCGTGACCCAGAAGCCGAAGCCACCGATGGCCCAGGCGCCCAGCATGACCAGCGGCACCGCCAGCATGTCATCGCCGCTCAGCCACAGGCTGGCCAGGGCGCCATAGAGGCCGCCGCCGAGATACAGCACCGTGCCGGAGATGGCATTGGCGGCACCATGGCCACGTGCGAACAGCGACTGGTAGTCGGCCATCACGTTGGGCGTGATCATGCTGCCGGCGCCCAGCACGAACAGGATGCCCGGAATCAGGGTGGCGACCTGGACGTTGTCGGTGATGACCAGCGAGATCAGCCAGGTGATGCCGATCCCCTGCATGCACAGCGCCACCTGAACCAGCTTGCGCGTGCGCAGATGCTTGAGGCCGAAGTGGTTGAGGCGGTTGCCGATCAGCATCGCGCCGACATTGGCGCCGAAGGCCAGCGCGAACTCACCGGAGTTCAGTCCCAGCACGCCCTGATAGAGATAGCTCGCGTTGGTCAGGAAGGTGAACATGATGCCGGGTCCGCACAGCAGCAGCATCAGGTGCCCGGGGACGCCGCGCGTGGTCAGTACCGTGCGATAGCTGGCCAGTGCGCCGCGCAGGCTGAGCGGTGAACGCTCGCTGGCAGGCAGGGTCTCCGGCAGCCACTGGCGAATGGCGACTCCGGCGATCACGCCATAGACGGCCAGGCCGATGAAGACCATCTGCCAGGTGCTCAGCGCCAGGATGAGAGCGCCGAGGCTGGGGGCGACCAGCGGTGCTGCCATCAGCACCATCATGACGTTGGTCATCAGGCGCGCGGCGTCCTTGCCGGTCGCGACATCGCGCACCACGGTGCGAGAGACGCCGCCGGTCATGCCGGTCGCGATTCCCTGCAGGACACGGAAGACCATCAGCCATTCCAGACTATGCGTCATGGCGCAGCCGAGACTCGCGATCAAGAACAGCATGATGCCGCCCAGCGCGATCGGGCGACGGCCCAGGCTGTCCGACAGCGGGCCACCACTCAGCTGACCGAAGGCGTAGCCGGCCAAAAAGAAGGTGATGGTCAGACCGAGGCGGGAGTGATCGACACCGAATTCCGCGGCCATGGCGGGGATCGCGGGCAGGAAGGCATCCATCGATAGCGGGGCGAGCGCCACCATCAGGGCCAGCAGCACGGTGAAGTGAGGTTGTCGATGCAGGGCGGGGGTCGCCGTTGGGGCGGAAGCTGAAGTCATGAGGGCCATTCGAAGGTTGTGGGGCATTGCAGCGGGAGCGGTGAGTCAGCCTGCTCTGGCGCAGGTCCGTGACGTCTGGCGCTGGCGGGCAGCGCGAACGCGCACAGCATAGCGTGGGTTCGGGCCGCTTGCGTGTCGTGGTCTGCAACACCGTATTGCAGCTGGTTCTTGCACCTGAGCAGCTGCGTCTGAGCCCCTGCAAATGAGCACCTGGGCGAGTTGGCGTGCCCCAGACGCGACAGGCCCGCCAATTGGCGGGCCTGTCGTCGAGAGTGCCGTGCTGCGTGGCAATGCGGGTGGGCGTCAGCTGCGCGTGGTGCGAGCCGCCTGCCAGCAGCGTGCCGAGGTGATCTGGTTGTCCTTCACCTGCTGGATCTCGATGCGCGTGGTGCCGATGGCGAGACTGGCCGGGGCATCCGGGAAGGATTCCAGATGTTCCAGAATCAGGCCGTTGAGCGTCTTGGGACCGTCAGTCGGCAGCTGCCAGCCGATGGCCTTGTTGATCTCGCGGATGTTGGCGGTGCCTTCGATCACGTAGCTGCCGTTGTCCTGCGGGTGGATCTCCTGATGCGTACCCGCGACATCGGTGGTGAATTCGCCGACGATCTCCTCGAGGATGTCCTCCAGCGTCGCCAGCCCCTGCACATCGCCATACTCGTCGACCACGATGCCGATGCGGCGCTTCTGCTTCTGGAAGTTGAGCAGCTGGGTATGCAGCGGCGTGGATTCCGGGATGAAGTAGGGCTCGCGGGCTTCCTGGATGATGGAGGCCTTGGTGACCTCGTCCAGCGACAGGAAACGCGCCGCGTTGCGCAGGTGCAGGATGCCGATGATATTGTTGATGTCACCCTTGTAGACCGGCACCCGCGTGTGCTGACTGGCGCGGATATGGCTGAGGATGATGTCGAGGTCATCGTCCAGGTCGATGCCGAAGATCTCCTGACGCGGCACCATGATGTCATCGACGGTGACGTTCTCGAGATCGAGAATCGACAGCAGCATGCCCTGGTGGCGACGCGGGATCATGCTGCCGGCTTCGTGGACCACGGTGCGCAGCTCGTCGCGGGTCAGGCTGTCGGCGCCGCCGCTGACATCGCGCACGCCGAACAGGCGCAGCAGGCCATTGGAGATGCCATTGACCAGCCAGACCAGCGGGTAGAGCAGCTTGAGCAACGGTTCCAGCACCAGCGAGGCCGGATAGGCGATGCGCTCCGGGTTCACGGCGGCCATGGTCTTGGGCGTCACTTCGGCAAAGATCAGCACCACGATGGTCAGCACGGCGGTCGAGACGGCCGGGCCCGAGACATCACCGAAGTAATGGATCGCGATGATGGTCGCCAGCGAGGCGGCCAGGTTGTTGACGAAGTTGTTGCCGATCAGGATGACGCCGATCAGGCGGTCCGGACGGGAAAGCAGGCGGGTAACACGCTTGGCGCCGCGCTCACCGCCCTTGGCACGGTGACTGAGACGGTAGCGGTTGATCGACATCATGCCGGTCTCGGAACTCGAGAAGAAGGCAGACAGGATGATCAGGATGACCAGTAGGCCGAACAGCAGCCCCAACGGGGTGTCGTCGCTCAAGAGTGAAGGGTCCTCGGTGGCGGATTTAGGCGCATGATACTGACACGCTCGCTGCAATGCATCAGGCGCAGCGAGCGATCTCTGTCGGGGTGGCAGGGCTTAGTGGGAAAATACCACTTGCAGCACGAACTTGGTGCCGAAGAAGGCCAGCGCCAGTACCAGACAGCCGCCCAGTGTCCAGCGGGCGGCACGCTGGCCGCGCCAGCCCAGTACGTGATGCCCGAACAGCAGCACGGCGAAGATGATCCAGGCGCCGAGGCTGAGCACCGTCTTGTGAGCCAGATGCTGGGCAAACATGTTGTCCAGATAGATGGTGCCGCTGATGATCGACACGCTGAGCAGGATCATGCCGGCCCAGATCAGCTCGAACAGCGCGCGCTCCATGCTGGTCAGTGCCGGCAGCACCTGGACGATGCCGCGGGTATGGCGCTTCTTGAGCGCGTGCTGTTGCAGCGACAGCAGCCCGGCCTGCATGGCCGCGATGCTGAAGAAGGCCAGCGCCGCCACCGAGGTGAAGATGTGGGCGACCAGGCCGGGGGAGAGCGGGTTCTCGGTGGTGGCGCTCGGCAGATTCATCACGCCGAGCACGCAGGCGGCGGCGACCGGGAACAGCGCCGCGCCCCCGGCGATCACCGGCTTGAACAGGCTGGCGATGACCAGCAGCAGGCAGATGGCCCAGCTGACAAGCGACGCGCTCTCGAACAGTCCAAGGTGCAGCGCGCCACCGTGGTTGAGCGTGACCCAGACGATGACGGCATGGCAGGCGACGGCGATCAGCGCCAGACTGCGCACCAGACGCGTGCGTGCCGGGACGCGGCGTGTCAGGGTAAGGCCCTGCCAGAGGCCGGCGCCGAGATAGAAGATGATGGCCAGAAAGGCAAAAGGCAGAGCCTGCATGTGCTGTTGTCCAGGTGCCGGAGGGTAGCGGGAGATCAGGCCTCGCATGAGGCACTGTCTATCTGCAGAGACTATACCGAATGCGCCGCCGGGATTGCATCCACTCGCGGTGTCCTGTCGCGTGCTCTCGCGGGCGATGAGGCCTGCGCGGCGACAGACTCCGCATTGCATGACGATTGTCGGCGCTGCTTCCTTCATGCATGTCATCGCCAGGATGGCGACTTGCAAGCCTTGCATGCATGGAGACACGGCCGCCCTGTGCGTATAATGCGCGACAGGATAACCATTCACGCGCTGGGGCGTCATGCCGTGCGCCGGTCACGAGGTGGCTTACGCCCTCGTCCCCGCAGCGCGGACCCCAGACGTCCCTAGCCGGAGAGGCCCATGTTTCAAAGTTTGAGTGATCGCCTGTCGCATACGCTGAAGTCGATTACCGGCCAGGCCAAGCTGACGGAAGACAACATCAAGGACACCCTGCGCGAAGTGCGCAAGGCGTTGCTTGAAGCCGATGTCGCGCTGCCGGTGGTCAAGGCTTTCATCGAGCGAGTGCGCGAACGTGCCGTCGGTCAGGAAGTGTCCAAGAGCCTGTCGCCGGGCCAGCAGTTCGTCAAGATCGTCCAGCAGGAGCTGGAAGCGATCATGGGCGAAGCCAATGAAGGCCTGACGCTCAAGGGCAGTCCGGCCGTCATCCTGATGGCAGGCCTGCAGGGTGCGGGCAAGACGACCACCGTCGCCAAGCTGGCACGCTACCTGCGCGAGCGCGAGAAGAAGAAGGTGCTGGTGGTCTCGGCCGACGTCTATCGTCCGGCCGCCATCGACCAGCTGGAAACGCTGGCCAAGGAAGTCGGGGTCGATTTCTTCCCCTCCGACTCCTCCCAGCAGCCGGTGGCCATCGCCGAAGCGGCGATGAAGCACGCGCGTATCCAGTTCCACGACGTGGTGCTGGTCGATACCGCCGGTCGCCTGCATGTCGATGCCGACATGATGGACGAGATCGCCGCCCTGCACCGCAGCGTCAACCCCGACGAGACGCTGTTCGTCGTCGATGCGATGACCGGTCAGGATGCCGCCAACACCGCCAAGGCCTTCCATGAAGCCTTGCCGCTGACCGGTGTCGTGCTGACCAAGGCCGACGGTGATGCGCGTGGCGGTGCGGCCCTGTCCGTACGTCACATCACCGGCAAGCCGATCAAGTTCATGGGCATGGGGGAGAAGCTCGACGCCCTCGAACCCTTCCATCCGGACCGGATCGCCTCGCGCATCCTCGGCATGGGCGACATGCTGTCGCTGATCGAGGAAGCCGAGCGCACCGTCGACAAGAGCAAGGCCGAGCAGCTGGCCAGCAAGGTCAAGAAAGGTGAAGGCTTCGATCTCGAGGACTTCCGTGACCAGCTGCAGCAGCTCAAGAACATGGGTGGCATGGGCAGTCTGATGTCCAAGCTGCCGGGCATGGGTCAGCTGGCGGAAGTCGCCCAGAGCCAGGCCAGCGAGAAGGAGCTGGGCAAGCTGGAGGCGATGATCAACTCCATGACGCCCAAGGAACGCCGCAACCCGGACCTCATCAATGGGTCGCGCAAGCGCCGCATCTGCATGGGCTCCGGTACCCAGGTGCCGGACCTCAACCGTCTGCTCAAGCAGCACAAGCAGATGGCCAAGATGATGAAGAAGGCCGGCAAGAAAGGTGGCATGCAGAAGATGATGCGTGGCATGTCCGGCATGATGGGCGGTGGCGGTGGTCCTGGCGGCCCCGGCGGTATGGGTGGCATGGGCGGTATGGGTGGCCCCGGCGGCATGGGCGGCGGACGCTTCCCGCGTCGCTGATTGCTGACCCGATGCCCGATGCAGCGCTGATGAGACATGGGCGCTGACACCAGGAATTGCGCTCCGTGGCACGTCCCGTGTCGCGGAGCGTGTGTATGGCCTTGGAAAAAGGTTTCCAAGGCTTGCCAATTTCCGTAGAATGTTGCCTCTTCGTGTGGACCCTCCATGCGAAGACGAGTTCTGTGGCACGATTTTCACTTCAACACGAAGGACAGATTACGCAATGGTTACCATTCGTCTGGCACGTGGTGGCGCCAAGAAGCGTCCCTTCTACCACCTCGCTGTGGCTGATTCCCGCACAGCCCGTGATGGCCGCTTCATCGAGCGCGTCGGCTTCTTCAACCCGGTCGCTCGCGGCCAGGAAGAGCGTCTGCGCGTCGATCTCGAGCGCGTCGCTCACTGGCAGCAGCAGGGCGCACAGGTCTCTGACCGTGTCGCTCAGCTGATCAAGGAAGCTGGCAAGCAGCAGGCTTGATTCCAGGATGCCTACTCAACCGAACAACCCGCAGCCGACCGCAGCGTCATCGCATGACGATGATGTCGTGGTAATGGGGAAGCTTACCAGCCCCTATGGCGTCAAAGGCTGGCTCAAGGTGTATTCCTACACCAGCCCGATTGACGGCATCTTCGATTACGCTGGCTGGATGCTGAAGCTGGACGGGAAGCAGATTCCCGCCCGCCTCGCTCAGGCACGTCGCCATGGCAAGGGCCTGGTGGCACAGCTCGAAGGTATCGACAGTCGCGAAGCAGCACAGGAGCTGGCCGGGGCGGAGATTCTCCTGCCCAAGCAGCACCTGCCGCAGCTGGAAGTCGGTGAGTACTACTGGCATCAACTGGAAGGTCTCGAGGTGGTAACGCTGGATGGCCAGCGCCTCGGGAAAGTGAGCACCCTGATGGAAACCGGTGCCAACGACGTTCTGGTGATAAAGCCGAACGACGACAGCATCGATGAGAAGGAACGGCTCGTGCCGTACCTTCCCGATCAGGTGGTTCGCGATGTGGATCTCACCACTGGGCGCATGAGCGTCGACTGGGATCCCGAATTCTGATGTTAAGCACAGAGAGCTGACGCCTGTGTGGATTGGTGTAGTGAGCCTGTTTCCGGAAATGTTCACGGCGATTACCGCCAGTGGCGTGACCGGCCGAGCGGTCGACAAGGGCCTGCTCGAGGTCGATTTCTGGAATCCTCGCGACTACGCCACCGACAGGCACCGTACGGTCGATGATCGTCCCTACGGCGGTGGTCCCGGCATGTTGATGAAGGTCGAGACCCTGCGTGGCGCCATTCGTGACGCCCGCGCCGCTGGCGGTGACAACGCTCGTGTGATCTATCTCTCCCCGCAAGGCCGCAAGCTGGATCAGGCCGGTGCCCGCGAACTGGCGACGCAAGAGCGTCTGATCGTGGTGGCCGGACGCTATGAAGGCATTGATGAGCGCGTGGTGGAAGAGGAGATCGACGAGGAGTGGTCGATCGGCGATTACGTCCTGTCTGGCGGGGAACTGCCGGCCATGGTCCTGATCGATACGGTGGCACGCCTGGTGCCGGGCGTACTCGGGCATGAAGCCAGCGCGGAGGAGGATTCCTTCACCGATGGCCTGCTCGATTGTCCGCACTATACCCGCCCTGAAGTCATCGACGGCAAGCGGGTGCCGGATGTTCTGCTCAGTGGCAATCATGCCCTGATCAAGCGCTGGCGGTTGCAGCAGTCTCTGGGACGTACCTGGCTCAGGCGTCCGGATTTGCTGGAGAGTCGCACGTTGACTCGTGAGGAGCGCAAGCTGCTCGACGAGTTCATCGCGCAGCACGCCCGGAAAGGCAAGGCCTGACCGCTGCGAACCGAAGGTTCGCTGTCAGGAGAAGGCCGCCACCGTGGCGGAGGTGCGGCACGGCCCGGAGTCATCTTGCGGGAGTTCCGTGGCGCGTCACACACAAGGTCGATCCCCGTGTTCAAGGCCGTTTGCGGTGCCGGGGTCATGACGAACATCAATCCCAGGATTGATGCTAACGAATTTGGAGCTAGCGATGAGCAGCAAGAATAAACTGATCCAGGCGATCGAAAACGAGCAGATGGCCAAGGAAATCCCGGCCTTTGCACCGGGCGACACCATCGTCGTCCAGGTCAAGGTCGTCGAAGGTACTCGCGAGCGTCTGCAGGCCTTCGAAGGCGTGGTGATCGGCAAGCGTAACCGCGGTCTGAACTCCGCCTTCACCGTCCGCAAGATCTCCCACGGTGTGGGCGTCGAGCGTACCTTCCAGACTTACAGCCCGCAGGTTGCCGCTATCGACGTCAAGCGTCGTGGTGACGTCCGTCAGGCCAAGCTGTACTACCTCCGTGAGCGTAGCGGCAAGTCTGCACGCATCAAGGAAAAGCTGGGCTAAGCGCTCCGCATTCCCTGACTGCAGAACTCGGCAGTACTGCGGGGGAGCGAATTGCCACTTGCTCCTCCGCCATATGAAGACCCCGCCATGCATCGCATGGCGGGGTCTTCGTGTTTGTGCACCAGGGAAATCCGCTATGACTTGCAGCGGGTTCATTTCATCGTCAGGGCATCACGGTAGAATCGAGGCTCACGCAGGCCAGGTGCCGCGGTACATGACGGCCACAGCGAGCGCGGATGACGCGTCATTGAGGACGGGGAAGCGGGAATGATGGACGACGATGCGTTGGTCGAGGCCTTTCTCGATACGTTGTGGCTAGAGCGGGGTGCCAGTGACAATACGCTCGGCGCCTATCGCAGTGATCTCACGGCCTGGCGGCGCAGGTTGGTCGATCAGGCGGAGGCGGGTGCTGACGCGGTGCCGTTGCTGAGCGTGGCACCGCAGCAGGTGCAGGCCTTCTGTGACTCGCGGCGTGAGTCGCATGCGCTGCGCTCCACGGCGCGTCTGCTGTCGGCGCTGCGGCGCTTCTATCGCTGGGCGCTGGCCGAAGGCATGATCGAGGCGGACCCGCTGCATGAGGTGCGTCTGCCGCGCGTGATTCCCAGCCTGCCGGGCACGCTGGATGAGGAAGAGGTCGAGCGCCTGCTGGAGGCGCCGGATCTCGAGACGCCCATCGGGCTGCGTGACCGCACCATGCTCGAAGTGCTCTACGGAGCGGGGCTGCGCATCAGCGAGCTGGTCAACCTGAGTGTCGATGCGCTCAATCTGCGCCAGGGTGTCGTGCGTGTCACCGGCAAGGGCGATCGTGAGCGGCTGGTGCCGCTGGGCGAGGAGGCCTGTGACTGGTTGTCACGCTGGCTGTCCGTTGGCCGACCTGCGATGATGGCCGACCAGACGCGTCCGGCACTGTTTCCCGGCCGACACGACAAGGCCATGACGCGACAGACCTTCTGGCATCGCATCCGGCGTCACGCCGTGACTGCGGCCATCAGCAAGCCTCTGTCACCGCATACGCTGCGCCATGCCTTCGCCACGCACCTGCTCAATCACGGTGCCAACCTGCGTGTCGTGCAGCTGTTGCTGGGACATCGTGATCTTTCCACGACCCAGATCTATACCCATGTGGCCCAGGCGCGTCTGGAGCGTCTGCATGCCGAACATCATCCGCGTGGCTGAGTGTCCTTCTCTCTGCGCGCGGACGCCAAGGAGTGTTTGATGAGCAAGTCTTTCCGTCGTCCGCAGGCCCTGTCCCGTGCGATCAGCCTCCTGAGCGCCGGCGCCATGCTGACGCTTGTGGCGCCATTGGCCCAGGCTGATGCGCTGGATGATCTGCGCGACAAGCTCGTCGTCAATGGCCAGCCGCTGCCGGTCGAATCACTGGCCTCAAGCCCCATCAACGGTCTCTATGAGGTGCGCCTGACCAGTGGCGAGAGCTTCTTTACCGATATCGACGGCAAGCATCTGATCGTGGGTGAGATGTACCGCAATGATGGCGACAAGGGGCTGGTCAATCTCAGCGAGCAGAAGGCCAATGGCGAGCGCCTCGAGCTGCTGGCCGAGGTCAGTGAAGATGATATGGTCATCTTCCGCCCGGCGGGTGAGGTCAAGGCGGTGATCAGTGTCTTCACCGATACCACCTGCCCGTATTGCCGCAAGCTGCACCAGGAAGTGCCGGAACTCAATGCACGTGGCATCGAAGTCCGCTATCTGGCCTTCCCGCGCGGTGGCATGCGCTCGCAGGGCGCGCGTGAGCTGGCGCAGGTGTGGTGTGCGGACAATCCCACCGAGGCGATGAACCAGATCAAGAATGAAGGCGAAGTGCCCAAGCAGGCAGCCAGCTGCGATGCGCCGGTGCAAAGCCAGTATCAGCTGGGCACGCGCATGGGGGTGCAGGGTACCCCGGCCATCGTGATGCCGGATGGCCAGATGGTGCCGGGCTACCTGCCGGTGGAGCGTCTTGCCAGCATGCTGGGCATTGATGACTGAGCCACAGGCGACAAGACTGCGCGTTGACAGGGCGTCCTGCCTTGCTACCGTGGTCACGACAGACGTACGTGCAGGATGTCTGGATAATAGACCGACGTGAGATCGGCAAGGCCGTCGCTGACAGTGGCGCGGCCCTCAAGGCTGGATACCGTAACAAGAGAGGAAAGCGACGTTGAAACCGGTGAAAGTAGGAATCTGTGGTCTAGGGACCGTAGGCGGCGGCACTTATAACGTGCTGATTCGCAATGCCGATGAGATTGCGCGTCGTGCTGGACGCCCGATCATCGTCGAACAGGTCGGCGCACGACGCGACAATCCTGACTGCGATATCACCGGCGTCAGCCGCACGCATGACATCTTCGAGGTCGCGCGCAATCCCGAGGTCGACGTGCTGGTCGAGCTGATCGGCGGCTACGATGTCGCCTATCAGCTGGTGATGGAAGCCATCGCCAACGGCAAGCATGTCGTGACCGCCAACAAGGCGCTGATCGCCGTCCACGGCAACGAGATCTTCCGTGCCGCGGCTGAGAAAGGCGTGATGGTGGCCTTCGAAGCCGCAGTAGCCGGTGGCATTCCCGTCATCAAGTCGCTGCGTGAAGGCCTGGGTGCCAACCGCATCCAGTGGCTGGCCGGCATCATCAACGGCACCGGCAACTTCATCCTCAGCGCGATGCGTGATGAAGGTCGCAGCTTCGAGGACGTGCTGGCCGAGGCGCAGGCGCTGGGCTATGCCGAAGCCGATCCGACCTTCGATGTCGAAGGCATCGATGCCGCGCACAAGCTGACCATCCTGGCCTCGATCGCCTTCGGCGTGCCGCTGCAGTTCGACAAGGCCTACACCGAAGGCATCTCGCGCATCACGGCCGAGGACATCGAGCAGGCCGATAACCTGGGCTACATCATCAAGCATCTGGGCATCACCCGCGCCACGGCCAAGGGCCTCGAGCTGCGCGTGCATCCGACGCTGATTCCCAAGGAACGTCTGCTGGCCAACGTGCATGGCGTCAAGAATGCCATCGAGGTGATGGGCGACGCTGTCGGCCCGACCCTTTACTACGGCGCCGGCGCCGGTGCAGAGCCGACGGCCTCTGCCGTGGTCGCGGACCTGCTCGACGTGGCGCGCGATATCGCCACCGACCACCGCTACCGCGTGCCGTATCTGGCCTTCGCCGAGATCAATCAGCACGGCGATACCCTGCCGATCCTGCCGATGGAAGAGATCGAGACGGCCTGCTATCTGCGTCTGCACGCAGTGGACCGCCCGGGCGTGTTGGCGCGTGTCGCGTCGATCCTCTCCGAGCAGGGCATCTCCATCGAGGCGATCATCCAGAAGGAAGCCACCGAAGGGGAGCTGGTGCCGATCATTCTGCTCACGCACCGTGCGCGCGAACTGCACATGAACGAAGCGATTCGCCAGCTGGAAGCGCTGGTGGATGTCGCCGGTTCCGTGGTGCGCATTCGTGTCGAGGATCTCGACGACAACGCCTGATCGCGGGCAAACGGGGCGGGGCTGTCGACGGTGATGGCACCGCCCCGCTGGGCAGCCGGCGCAGGCCGGAAGAGCAAGAATCATAACGGTGGCAAGAGCCACGGGAAGACACGACATGCGTTATATTTCCACGCGCGGCCAGGCGCCGGCGCTCGGTTTTGAAGATGTGGTTCTCACGGGGCTTGCCAGCGATGGTGGCCTGTACGTGCCGGAAACCCTGCCGCAGTTCAGCGCCGAAGAGCTGACGGCGATGGCCGGTGAGTCCTACGCGGAAATCGCCTTCCGTGTCATGAAGCCCTTCGTCGATGGCGCCATCGATGACGAGACCTTCCGTGACATCGTGCGCGAGACCTACGCGACCTTCAGTCACGATGCCGTCGTGCCGCTCAATCAGCTCGACAGCAACCATTACCTGCTGGAGCTGTTCCACGGCCCGACGCTGGCCTTCAAGGATGTCGCGCTGCAGCTGCTGGGGCGCCTGCTGGATCACTTCCTTGCCAAGCGCGGCGAGCGTGCGGTGATCATGGGCGCGACCTCCGGTGATACCGGTTCTGCCGCCATCGAAGGCTGCCGAGCCTGCGATCATGTGGATATCTTCATTCTGCATCCGCACAACCGTGTCTCCGAAGTGCAGCGTCGCCAGATGACCTCCGTGCTGGCGCCCAACGTCTTCAACATCGCCATCGAAGGCAACTTCGATGATGCCCAGGCGATGGTGAAGGCCAGCTTCGCCGATCAGGACTTCCTGAACGGCACGCGTCTGGTCGCGGTCAACTCGATCAACTGGGCGCGCATCATGGCCCAGACCGTCTACTACGTGGCCGCCGGTGTGGCGCTGGGCGCTCCGGCGCGTCAGGTCAGCTTCACGGTGCCGTCGGCCAACTTCGGCAACATCTTTGCCGGCTATCTGGCCTCGCGCATGGGGCTGCCGGTGCGCCAGCTGGTGATCGCCACCAACGCCAACGACATCCTGCATCGCACCATCTCCTCCAATGACTTCTCACGTCAGGAGCTGAAGGCGACGCTGGCACCGTCGATGGATATCGTGGTGTCCTCCAACTTCGAACGTCTGCTGTTCGAAGCCTATGGCCGCGATGGTCAGGCGATCCGTGAGCTGCTCGAGCACTTCTCGCGGGAACCGGCAGCACTGGCGGATGCCCCGCTGGCGAAGCTGCGTGAGCTGTTCTCCAGCCACAGTGTCGATGACGAGACGATCCTCGAGGTCATCCGAGAGGCGCACCATCGCACCGGTGAGATTCTCGATCCGCATACGGCAACCGGCTATCGTGCGGCTGAGGTCTGCCGCACCGATAGCGCGACGCCGATGATCACGCTGGCGACGGCGCATCCGGCCAAGTTTGCCGAAGCCGTGGCGCGTGCCGGCTTTGCTGGCGTCGATCTGCCGCCGCATCTGCATGACCTGCTGGAGCGCGAGGAGCGTTACAGCGTACTGCCGGCGGAGTTGGCGGCAGTGCAGGACTTCGTGCGCGAGAATCGCCGCGGGTGATTGCAACAACTGCCGGTTGGCCCGTTCGGGGTGATCGGCAGTCATCTTTTCATGGCCGTCATGTCTGCAGTCCGCTGCCGAGATGACGGCCATGTCGTTTGTCAGGAGTTCCTCATGTCTGTCACTTCCCCCGTGTCGCCCCCATTCTCGCAAGACTCCATGAGTCGTCCGGACGAGCGCACGCTTGCGGCCAGCATTGCGCGGGTCATTCAACCGCGCGTGCGTGACGAGCGTCTCTATCAGCAGGGCATCGCGACCGGGCTCAGCGAATTGCAGGCACGTGTGCTGGCAGGGCGCCTGACGCTGGAGAGCTGCAAGGCGCCCCTGGAGGCGCTGGTCACGCCGGCGCTCCGGCATATCGAGCATCCCGAACGGCTGGCCGATGGCCGGAGCGCGGCAGAGCGCATCGCGCGCGCCGTCGCCGAGGGGGAGCATATCGGCATCCTCACCGACTATGACGTGGATGGAATCACCTCGCATGTGGTGATGCTGCGCACGCTGACCGAGCTGTTCGATGTGCCCAACGATCGCGTGCACAGTCTGATCGGCCATCGCATCCATGATGGTTATGGCATCAGTCTGCCGCTGGTCGAGCGCATCATGACGCTGTCACCGCGTCCGTCTCTGATCGTGACCGCGGACTGCGGCTCCAGTGATGAGGCGCGTCTGGCATTGCTCAAGGAGGCGGGGATAGAGGTGGTGGTGACGGATCACCATGCGTTGCCTCAGGAAGGGCCGCCGGCTTCCGCCTACGCGACCGTCAATCCGACACGAGATGACTGCGCCTATCCCGACGCGACCATTGCCGGTTGCATGGTTGCCTGGCTGACCATGTCACTGACCCGTAACGTCTTGATCGAGCAGGGCAGGTTGCCGAGCGATGCCCCCAAGCTGTCGCCGTGGCTGTCGTATGTGGCGCTGGGGACGGTGGCGGACTGTGTGTCACTGGGGGGCAGTGCGATCAATCGTGCGGTCGTCAATCTGGGCCTCACGCTGATCAACCGCATGCAGGAACCCTGCTGGCGCGCGATGGCAGAGCGGCTCGGGGCGGATAGCGTGCCCTTCAATGCCGAGACGCTGGCCTTCCAGATGGGGCCGCGTATCAATGCCCGCTCGCGTCTGGATGACCCGTACGCCGCGCTGCATTTCATGTTGGCGCGGGAAGATGACGCGGCGCAGCGTGCGCTGGAAGTGCTCGATCAGGACAACCAGTCACGCAAGGCGATCGAAGCCGAGATGGTCGAATCGGCGCGTGCCCTGGCGCTTACCTCCTTGCGGGAAGGGCATCAGGTGATCGTGGTCCATCTGGAGGATGGTCATCCCGGGGTGCAGGGCATTGTCGCTTCGCGTCTGGTGCAGCAGTTCGGGCGACCGACCGTCGTGCTGACACCAGCTGCAGTGCCCGGCATGTTGACGGGCTCCGGGCGCTCCATCGAAGGATTGCACCTGCGGGATGCGCTGCAGCGCGCCCATGATCTCGCACCGCAGTGCCTGCCGCGCTTCGGTGGGCATCGCGGCGCCGCCGGGGTGGGCTTGCCGCTGACGGAAAAGAATACCTTCACTCGTGCCCTGCAACAGGCAGCCGCGGAGCAGTTGGGGGAGAGGGCGCTCAATCCCTTGATTCTCAGTGATGGTGAGCTGGTGGAAGGGCAGTTGAGTCTGGAGACGCTGGATGAGCTAGAGCGTCTGGCGCCCTTCGGGCGTGAGTTCGAGGCGCCTCTCTTCGAGGGCAGCTTCCTGGTCGAGAGCCTCAGGCCGGTAGGCGCCGATGGCACGCACCTGTCATTGGAGCTCTCGCTCGGGCGTACACGCCTCAAGGCGATCTGGTTCCGTGCGCTGTCACCGGGGGAATCACCGGCATTTGGCGTGGGGGCCTCTCTGAAGTGTGCTTACAAGTTGTCGCGCAATCGCTGGCGGGGGAGAGAGTCACTGCAGTTGATGCTGGAGCACGCAGTGCCTGCATGAGCTTGTTTGAATTGATAGCGATATCTGGCCAAAAAGCCCTTGCCATCAAGCCGATTCCTGCGTAAAGTACGCATCCGCTGCCGGGGACGCATGGCGTTACCAGCGGTGAAAGAGGTTTGCAGGTGATTGTTTTGCTTGAGGTTTTTGAAGTCCGCTTCGAAGTCATCGATTGACAATCCCGGGCGATTCGCTAGAATACGCCGCACTCCTTACGGAACAGGTGATCGAGCAATGCTCCTCACCGCTTGATGATGCTTAGAGGCAGTCGACTGACTCATCATCAAGTGCTTGACTTCTCAAGCGTTCCGGGTAGAATATGCCTCCTCGCTTAACGGCGACGCTCTTTAAAAATTTGATCAGGTAATTCGTGTGAGCGCTTGCCGATGAGTGGTGACAAGGTCACCAAATATCGGAGCAAGCCTCTCACGAGAAGTTTGACTCTGAACCAAGTTTGGTCTGCTTAACAGACTATCAAGCTTTCAACTGAAGAGTTTGATCATGGCTCAGATTGAACGCTGGCGGCAGGCTTAACACATGCAAGTCGAGCGGAAACGATCCTAGCTTGCTAGGAGGCGTCGAGCGGCGGACGGGTGAGTAATGCATGGGAATCTGCCCGATAGTGGGGGACAACCTGGGGAAACTCAGGCTAATACCGCATACGTCCTACGGGAGAAAGCAGGGGATCTTCGGACCTTGCGCTATCGGATGAGCCCATGTCGGATTAGCTTGTTGGTGAGGTAATGGCTCACCAAGGCGACGATCCGTAGCTGGTCTGAGAGGATGATCAGCCACACTGGGACTGAGACACGGCCCAGACTCCTACGGGAGGCAGCAGTGGGGAATATTGGACAATGGGCGAAAGCCTGATCCAGCCATGCCGCGTGTGTGAAGAAGGCCTTCGGGTTGTAAAGCACTTTCAGCGAGGAAGAACGCCTTGGGACTAATACTCCCGAGGAAAGACATCACTCGCAGAAGAAGCACCGGCTAACTCCGTGCCAGCAGCCGCGGTAATACGGAGGGTGCAAGCGTTAATCGGAATTACTGGGCGTAAAGCGCGCGTAGGTGGCTAAGTCAGCCAGGTGTGAAAGCCCCGGGCTCAACCTGGGAACGGCATCTGGAACTGCTTGGCTAGAGTGCAGGAGAGGAAGGTAGAATTCCCGGTGTAGCGGTGAAATGCGTAGAGATCGGGAGGAATACCAGTGGCGAAGGCGGCCTTCTGGACTGACACTGACACTGAGGTGCGAAAGCGTGGGTAGCAAACAGGATTAGATACCCTGGTAGTCCACGCCGTAAACGATGTCAACTAGCCGTTGGGTCCCTTGAGGACTTAGTGGCGCAGCTAACGCAATAAGTTGACCGCCTGGGGAGTACGGCCGCAAGGTTAAAACTCAAATGAATTGACGGGGGCCCGCACAAGCGGTGGAGCATGTGGTTTAATTCGATGCAACGCGAAGAACCTTACCTACCCTTGACATCCAGAGGACTTTCCAGAGATGGATTGGTGCCTTCGGGAACTCTGAGACAGGTGCTGCATGGCTGTCGTCAGCTCGTGTTGTGAAATGTTGGGTTAAGTCCCGTAACGAGCGCAACCCCTATCCTTATTTGCCAGCGAGTAATGTCGGGAACTCTAAGGAGACTGCCGGTGACAAACCGGAGGAAGGTGGGGACGACGTCAAGTCATCATGGCCCTTACGGGTAGGGCTACACACGTGCTACAATGGCAAGTACAAAGGGTTGCAATACTGCGAAGTGGAGCCAATCCCATAAAGCTTGCCTCAGTCCGGATTGGAGTCTGCAACTCGACTCCATGAAGTCGGAATCGCTAGTAATCGTGGATCAGAATGCCACGGTGAATACGTTCCCGGGCCTTGTACACACCGCCCGTCACACCATGGGAGTGGACTGCACCAGAAGTGGTTAGCCTAACCTTCGGGAGGGCGATCACCACGGTGTGGTTCATGACTGGGGTGAAGTCGTAACAAGGTAGCCCTAGGGGAACCTGGGGCTGGATCACCTCCTTATCGACACTGTCTACTGCTCGCGGCAAGTGCTCACAACGAATTACCTGATCAAGTTAGTTTATCGAGTAGTAGTGTCGGGTCTGTAGCTCAGTTGGTTAGAGCGCACCCCTGATAAGGGTGAGGTCGGCAGTTCAAATCTGCCCAGACCCACCAAAAGCTTCGTGCTTTTGTCGACACGGTTTTGCCGACTTTGGGGCCATAGCTCAGCTGGGAGAGCGCCTGCCTTGCACGCAGGAGGTCAGCGGTTCGATCCCGCTTGGCTCCACCATGAAAGTCCGGTTCAGCTTCTACTACCTGATAACGCTGCACAGTCCACAGTGACAAGCATATCGCCTTCCTCGTGAAGGTTGTGTGACTTCTCACTGTTCTCTGAACAGCCGCTCTTTAACAATGTGAATCATGCTGACGATAGATGTGTGCGCCAAGCGCATGTCTATCAAAACGATATGTCGGAGAGGTCCGACAGATTCGTAATCCTTGACAGACCCCTTGGGGTTATATGGTCAAGCGATTAAGCGCATACGGTGGATGCCTTGGCAGCCAGAGGCGATGAAGGACGTGATAGCCTGCGATAAGCGTTGGCGAGGTGGCAAATACCCTGCGACCCAACGATTTCCGAATGGGGAAACCCACTCACCATCAGGTGAGTATCTATAGGCCAATACATAACCTATAGAGGCAAACCCGGGGAACTGAAACATCTAAGTACCCGGAGGAAAAGAAATCAACCGAGATTCCCCAAGTAGCGGCGAGCGAACGGGGACCAGCCCTTAAGCGTGACAACTGACAGACGAACAAGCTGGGAAGCTTGACGATACAGGGTGATAGTCCCGTAGTCGAAGTCTGAGTCACGTGAAATCGAGTAGGTCGGGGCACGAGAAACCTTGACTGAACATGGGGGGACCATCCTCCAAGGCTAAATACTCCTGGCTGACCGATAGTGAACCAGTACCGTGAGGGAAAGGCGAAAAGAACCCCGGCGAGGGGAGTGAAATAGATCCTGAAACCGTATGCGTACAAGCAGTGGGAGCACCTTCGTGGTGTGACCGCGTACCTTTTGTATAATGGGTCAGCGACTTATATTCTGTGGCGAGCTTAACCGTATAGGGGAGGCGTAGGGAAACCGAGTCTTAACTGGGCGACCAGTCGCAGGGTATAGACCCGAAACCGGGCGATCTATCCATGGCCAGGGTGAAGATTGAGTAACATCAATTGGAGGCCCGAACCCAAGTATGTTGAAAAATGCTGGGATGAGCTGTGGATCGGAGTGAAAGGCTAATCAAGCCCGGAGATAGCTGGTTCTCCTCGAAAGCTATTTAGGTAGCGCCTCACGTATCACCGCTGGGGGTAGAGCACTGTTTCGGCTAGGGGGTCATCCCGACTTACCAACCCGAGGCAAACTCCGAATACCAGTGAGTGCAGCGTGGGAGACACACAGCGGGTGCTAACGTCCGTTGTGAAAAGGGAAACAACCCAGACCGTCAGCTAAGGTCCCAAAATCCTGATTAAGTGGGAAACGATGTGGGAAGGCTCAGACAGCTAGGAGGTTGGCTTAGAAGCAGCCATCCTTTAAAGAAAGCGTAATAGCTCACTAGTCGAGTCGGCCTGCGCGGAAGATATAACGGGGCTAAATCAGGTACCGAAGCTACGGGTTCATCCTTATGGATGAGCGGTAGAGGAGCGTCGTGTAAGCCAATGAAGGTGGATTGAGAAGTCTGCTGGAGGTATCACGAGTGCGAATGCTGACATGAGTAACGATAAGGGGAGTGAAAAACTCCCCCGCCGGAAGACCAAGGTTTTCTGTTCTACGTTAATCGGAGCAGAGTGAGTCGGCCCCTAAGGCGAGGCGGAAACGCGTAGTCGATGGGAAACGGGTTAATATTCCCGTACCGGATGTGGTTGCGATGGGGGGACGAAGAAGGCTAGGTGAGCCAGGCGTTGGTTGTCCTGGTGAAAGCATGTAGGCCGAGGAATCAGGCAAATCCGGTTCCTCTGAGGTCGAGATGCGAGACGAACTGACCACGGTCAGGAAGTCATCGATGCCACGCTTCCAGGAAAAGCCTCTAAGCTTCAGATCACATGCGACCGTACCCCAAACCGACACAGGTGGTCAGGTAGAGAATACCAAGGCGCTTGAGAGAACTCGGGTGAAGGAACTAGGCAAAATGGCACCGTAACTTCGGGAGAAGGTGCACCGGTTCGAGTGAAGGACTTGCTCCGTAAGCTCTTACCGGTCGAAGATACCAGGTGGCTGCAACTGTTTATTAAAAACACAGCACTCTGCAAACGCGCAAGCGGACGTATAGGGTGTGACGCCTGCCCGGTGCCGGAAGGTTAATTGATGGGGTTAGCTCACGCGAAGCTCTTGATCGAAGCCCCGGTAAACGGCGGCCGTAACTATAACGGTCCTAAGGTAGCGAAATTCCTTGTCGGGTAAGTTCCGACCTGCACGAATGGCGTAATGATGGCCACGCTGTCTCCACCCGAGACTCAGTGAAATTGAAATCGCAGTGAAGATGCTGTGTACCCGCGGCTAGACGGAAAGACCCCGTGAACCTTTACTATAGCTTTACACTGGATGCTGATGTTGTCTGTGTAGGATAGCTGGGAGGCTTTGAAACCACGTCGCCAGATGCGGTGGAGCCAACCTTGAAATACCAGCCTGACATCATTGGCGTTCTAACTCAGGTCCGTTATCCGGATCGAGGACAGTGTATGGTGGGTAGTTTGACTGGGGCGGTCTCCTCCTAAAGAGTAACGGAGGAGCACGAAGGTACCCTCAGCACGGTTGGAAATCGTGCATTGAGTGCAAGAGCATAAGGGTGCTTGACTGCGAGACAGACACGTCGAGCAGGTACGAAAGTAGGTTCTAGTGATCCGGTGGTTCTGTATGGAAGGGCCATCGCTCAACGGATAAAAGGTACTCCGGGGATAACAGGCTGATACCGCCCAAGAGTTCACATCGACGGCGGTGTTTGGCACCTCGATGTCGGCTCATCACATCCTGGGGCTGAAGTCGGTCCCAAGGGTATGGCTGTTCGCCATTTAAAGTGGTACGCGAGCTGGGTTTAGAACGTCGTGAGACAGTTCGGTCCCTATCTGCCGTGGGCGTCGGAAGTTTGAGAAGAGCTGCTCCTAGTACGAGAGGACCGGAGTGGACGAACCTCTGGTGTTCGGGTTGTCATGCCAATGGCATTGCCCGGTAGCTACGTTCGGACGGGATAACCGCTGAAAGCATCTAAGCGGGAAGCCCCCTTCAAGATGAGACTTCCCTGAGGCCTTGCGCCTCCTGAAGGGCCCTTGAAGACTACAAGGTTGATAGGCTGGGTGTGGAAGCACAGCAATGTGTTGAGCTAACCAGTACTAATTGCCCGTGAGGCTTGACCATATAACACCCAAGGGGTTTGCGCAGGCAAACCGCCGGGATTGCGACAGGATCGAGACATATCGGTCAGCATGATTCATATTGCGAGTCGCGAGGCCACAAGCCTCGAGACTCAGGCATCGCAAGATGCCACCGTTTCGCCTGACGACCATAGCGAGCGTGAACCACCCGATCCCATGCCGAACTCGGAAGTGAAACCGCTTAGCGCCGATGGTAGTGTGGAGTTTCTCCATGTGAGAGTAGGTCATCGTCAGGCACTTATACCGAACCGCCCCTGCAGCCTTGCTGCAGGGGCGGT